>OY968776.1:0-3650803 GCA_963695325.1 uncultured Solirubrobacterales bacterium | reverse complement strand
GAGCCCCTCGATGCGGCTCTTGAGGATGCTGGTGATCTCGTCGGGGTTGATCTGCATGGCGGTTCTCCTAAGTGGTGAAGAGGGGCCCGGCTCGCCGGCTTTCAGCCGGCTGCGCCACCCTCTTGGCTCCTTTTTGGTTACGGGTCGCGGGGCTCAGACCCCTTGTGCCACCTGCCTGCGCAGCAGCTCGAGTCGGTTGCGGATGGAGGCGTCGAGGATCGAGTTGCCGACCCTCACGACGATGCCTCCAAGGATGTCGGGGTCGACGCGCGTGGCGAGCGCGACCCTGCGGCCGGTGCTCGCGCCGATGCGCTCCCCGACGCTCGCGGTGGTCTTGTCGTCGAGCTCCACGGCGCTCGTGATCTCGACGGGCAGCACCCGGTTCTCCTCCTCCCACCGCCGCTCGTACTCGCGCCGCACTCGAAAGATGACGGGCATGCGGTGGTTTTCGATGAGCAACGCGAGGAAGTTCACGAAGTGCTCGTCGGCGCCGCTCAGCAGGCGTCCGAGCGCCTCCTGCTTCTCGGCGCTGGAGAAGTAGGGGGAGAAGAAGAAGATCCGCAGGTCGCGGTTCTGCTCCAGCGCGTCGGCGAACTGCGCGAGTTGCTCGCGCAACGCCTCCACTATGCCCTTCTCGCGTGCTACCTCGAACAGCGAGCGGGCGTATACGCGTGCGAGCTCCTCCATGATTAATTCTGGCTCGCGCTCCCCGAGAGACCGGAGAAGTCGAGTTCGCCGAGAGCCTCCTGCACGAGCCGCTTCTGGTCCTCGCTGCTGAGCGCCTTGCGGGTGACCTTCTCGGTCGCCATCACCGTCAGGTCGGCGAGCTCGCGGCGCAGCTCCTGCAGCGCGCGCTGCGTGGCGGCCTCGATGTCGCGCTGCGCGCGCTGGGCGGCCTCGGCGGCGAGCTGGCGCGCGCTCTCGCGCCCCTCGCGCTCGTGCCCCTCGGCGGTCGCGCGAGCGTGCTGGACGATCTCGTCGGCCTGCGCGCGCGCCTCGGTCAGGCGCTCGCGGTATTCGGCGAGTATCCGGTCGGCCTCTTCGCGCGTGTGCTGCGCGGTGTCGATCGATTCTTCGATCGCTTTCTGGCGACGGTCCAGCGCGGCGCCGATGCGCGGGAACGCGAGGCGCCCGAGCAGCACCATCGTGATGCCGAACACGAGCAGCGTCCACACCATCAGGCCCACGGCGGGCTTGATCAGGAAGCTGCCGCTGGAGGACGCGAGGACGGAGCCCACACCCGCTGAGAAGACGGCTCCCATCGCGCTAGACGATGAACGCGGCCAGCAGACCGGCCACGAGCCCGTAGAAGAAGCAGGCCTCGGTGAGCGCGAAGCCGAGCCACTGGATCTGGGTGATCTCGTCGCGCATCTCCGGCTGGCGGGTGACCGCCTCGATGACCTTCCCGAAGATGATGCCGATGCCGACGCCGGCGCCCACGGCGCCGAGGCCGCCGCCCACGCCGAGGCCGATCGACTTGCCGGCCTTGGCGACTTCTTCGGTCGCCGCGAGAACGGTGATGAGTGCTAGGTGCACGGTTCGTGACTCCTTTAGTGGTTGTCGGCGACGGCGCCGCCGAGGTAGATAGCGGTGAGCGTGGCGAAGATGAACGCCTGCAGCGCGGCGACGAGGCCGACCTCGAAGGCGAACAGGAGGATGCCGAACGGGAGCGTGAGCCAGCCGAGCCAGGCCACTCCCAGGATCACGGCCAGCGCGCCGGCCATGAACAGGATGATCAGATGGCCGGCGAGGATGTTCGCGAACAGGCGGATCGACAGCGACATCAGCCGCATCAGGTTCGAGATCACCTCGAGCACGAAGATCGGACCCACCATCCAGCCCGTCACGCCACCGGGGATGAGGCCTTTCAGATAACCGATCGGGCCCTTTGCGCGCACCCCTTCGACGGTGTAGGAGACAAACACGACCAGCGCGAGCACCAGCGGGATCGAGAGGTTCGCGGTCGCCGCGTACAGCGAGAACGCCGGAAGGTGGAAGCCGGCGATGTCGACCGTGCGGTCGGTGCTCGTGGGCAGCGGGATGTAGCCGATCAGGTTGGAGAAGAGGATGAACAGGAACAGCGCGCCCACGAACGGGAACCAGCGCGCGGTCATCTTGCTGTTCATGTTGCCCCCGGCGATGTTGTCGCGCATCAACTGGTAGAGCGTCTCGACCGCGGTCTGCACGCGGTTGGGCCGGTCCTGCATGCGGCGCGCGATGTAGATCATCGTGGCGCTCGTCAGCGCGGCGGCGATCGCGAGGTACATGACGGCCTTCGTGATCGAGAAGTTGACGCCGCCGATGTGGATCGAAACCCAGTCCTCGAGTTTGAACTCGTTCTGGGGTTTGAAGGCTTCGTTGCGCGTGCCGTGCGCGCCGGTGAGCGCGACGATCAGGATCATGCCGCCGATCCAGATCGCTCCCAGCAGCAGCAGCTTGCGCTTGGTCGACCAGCCGCCCTTCACGGGCGCCCCTCCGGGCTGGGCCGCCACGACTGGGGCACTCATGAGGAAGCCCTCGCGTTGCGGTGCAGGCCGGTCGGATCGTGGTAGACGAGCGCCAGCGCGAAGTACACGGTGAACGCGGCGAGCACGAGCGCGGCGGCCATGATGCCATCGTCGCGACCGCCGACGTAGCGCGCGAGCAGCACGGCGAGGGCGATGATCCAGACGCGCCCCAGCATCACCCCGACCTGCAGGCCGGCGCGGGTGCGAGGGTCGCCGAGCCGCAGCGCGCGCACCTGCAGCGCGGCGGCTCCGAGCCGGGTGAGCAGCCACGCGGTGGCACCCAGCAGATAGCCCACGAGCGGCATGCCCGCCGCGATCACGAATGGCGCGGTCGCGAGCACGAGGCACACGTCGAGGTATCTCAGAACGGGCATCTCAGGCATCTCGAAACCCCCGTCCCGGGCACGGGAGCGGGCACGACGAGTTGATGGGGACATTGGCGTATGGCATGGATGCGGGCAGCCTACAGACGCGAAAGCCCGCGCGCGTTCGAGCGGCGGACTTCCTCGGGCCTCCTCAGACCGTCTGCAGCAGCCGTGCCGGAGTGTACCAGGATCAGGGACTTCGTAACAACTTTGTGACATGCGCCGCGAGCCATGGCTTGGCGCTGCTTCGACGGCGCTCGATGCCTGCGGCGAGCAACGCGGCGAGCGCGGCGGTGGCGACCCCGGCGAGGACGTCCAGCAGGTAGTGGTTGCCGGTCGCCATCACGGCAAGCGCGGTCAGGCACGGGTAGAGCAACGCGAGCGTCCGCCCCACACGCGCGCGCGGCGCGATCCGCCAGAGCACCACCCCACACCAAGCAGCCCACGCCATGTGCAGCGAGGGCATCGCGGCGAGCTGGTTGGCCGCCGAGGCGAGCGAGCCGGTGTGCCAGGAGCCCAGCGTGTGACTGGCGGCGACGACGTCCTCGAAGCCGGCCAGCATCCGCGGCGGCGCGACGGGGTAGAGCCAGAAGACGGCGAGCCCGATGAGGTTGATGAGCACGAGCATGTCGCGCAGCGGCCGGTAGTCCTCGACGCGCCGCCACCACAGCCAGCCGAGCAGCCCGAGCGTGACGACGAAGTGGGCGTTGTCGTAGTAGTAGGAGAGCACCGAGGCGAGCACGTGGTGGGCCGTCAGCCAGCGGTTGAGGGCGAGCTCGGGGTCGATGCGCAGAAGGCGCTCGACTCCCAGCAGGCCGCGTCCGTGGTCGATCGCCGCGTGGAGGCGCAACGGCGCGAAGTTGGCGACGATGTCGTAGAGGAAGCACAGCCAGGCGATCACGAGCGCGTCGAGCCACCAGCGCGGACGCACGACGGGCGCCGGCAGCGCCCACTCGCGTCGCGCGGCCTGGGTCTGGGCCCCGGAGGACATTCGCGCAATCCTAGAAGGTGGCTATACGGCCACGGCGCGCAGCCCGCGCTCGTGCAGCGTGTCGAGCACGCGCGGCAGCGCGGCGACGGTGCGACGCCAGGAGCTGGGCGCGCCGTAGTCGTCGGCGTCGTGCAACAGCAGCACGGAGCCCTCGCGGACGCCCCCGGTGACCAGCGAGGCGATCGACTCGGCGGTCGCGCGCGCCTCCCAGTCGCGGCCCCAGTGACTCCAGAGCAGCGTACGCCAGCCGTGCCGGCGCGCGTGGGCGAGCGCGGCGGCGTTGAGGATCCCGTACGGCGGCCGGTAGAGCGCGTTGGCGCGCCCGCTGCGGCGCTCGATCTCCTCCTGCGCGCGGGCGAGATCCTCGCGCACCTGCCAGGGCGCGAGCCGCAGCAGGTTGCGGTGGCGGTCGCAATGCACCCCGACGTCGTGGCCGGCGGCGAGGATCTCGCCGACGAGCGCGGGATTGCGCCGGACCTGCTCGCCGACGAGGAAGAAGGTCGCGCGCACGCGCGCGGCGGCGAGGATCTCGAGCACCGCCGGGGTCCCCTGCGGGTGGGGCCCGTCGTCGAATGTGAGCGCGTAGCCGTGCCCGCAGGCGGCGCGGTCCTCGACGCCGAGCGCGCGGCGCAGCGGCGGCAGGTGGAAGGAGAGCGCGGGCAGCGCGTGGATGCCGAACGCGAGCGCGGCGAGCTCGCCGACGCGAACGGCGCGCGCGTGCCGGGGGCCCCGGAGCGGCTGGGCCACCTCTGACGGCCGCCCCCCGCCCGCCCGCGTGTGCTCCCGCGCCCACGGAGCGGGGTCGGTAATGCGATCATCGGGGGCGAGCATGGGTGAACTGATCCTGGGAATTGCGGCCGCGGTGGGCGCGTCGGCGCTCTACAGCCTAGGGGTCGCGCTGCAGGCGCTGGACGCGCGCGAGACCGAGCACCACCATTACCTGCGCCTGGGCCTCGCGCGCGACCTGGTCAAACGGGGGCGCTGGCTGCTGGGCACGGGCCTGTCGATGCTGGGCTGGCCGCTGCAACTGCTCGCGCTGTCGCTGGCGCCGCTGGTCGTGGTGCAGCCGGCGATGGCTGGCGGGCTGCTGGTGCTGCTGCTGGTCGGCGAGCGCATGCTCGGCGAGCGCGCGGGCCGGCGCGAGCACCTCGCGGTCTGCGCGATCGTGCTGGGGGTGGTGGGCGCGGCGCTGTGCGCCCCGCCGCACACCAACGCGCAGGCCCCGGACGACGCGATCGGGATCGTGCTGGGGATCCTGGGCTTCGCGAGTCTGCTGCCGTACATCATGTTGCGCACCTCCCACCGGCCGCCGGCGGCGCTGACGATCGTCGGCGCGGGGGTCGCCTTCGGGTGGAGCGGCGTGGCGACGAAGCTCGCCTCGGACAACCTGGAATACGGGTTGATCGCGATCGCGATCGCGTGGGGCCTGTCGACCGCGGTGGCATCCGCGGTGGGCGCGCTGAGCGAGATGAGCGCGCTGCAGTCGCGCCCGGCGATCCAGGTGGCGCCGGTGGTGTTCGTGACGCAGACCGCGATCCCGGTCGCGCTGGCTCCGGTGCTGTTCGGCGAGCACTTCACCGAAACGCCGCTCAGCGGTGCGCTGCTGGCGAGCTCGCTGGCGGTGCTGATCGTGGGCGCGGTCGTGCTCGCGCGCTCGCCGCTGCTGCTGGCGCTGATGGAAGCCCGCGACGACGTCGGGGCCCCGGGAAGCGCCGGGGGTGAGCCCGGCGAGCTGGATAGCGAGCCGGAGCGGGTCCGGGACGACGCTCGGCCTCAGCTGGTGGAGCCGGCGAGCGAGCCTGCGGCGGCGGAGCGCGTGAGTGAGCTCAGCGACTCCACCGCCAGCCCCCTCCCGCGCAGCTCGGAGACGAGCCGTTCGATGCCCCGCATCGATGCGAGCGAGCCGTCGGCGCCTACGACGACGACGTCGCCGGCACGCGTACGGCGCTGAACGGACGCGCCCCGCGCGCGCAGACGTGCTGCTCCGCGCACGGGCGTCGCACCGGCGGTGCGCGCCAGCAGCATCTCGCCGACCGATAGACCTCCGCTGGGTTCGAGGAAGTAGAAGCCGTGTCCGAGCCCCAATGCGTGCGCCTGGGAGCGCAGCGCTCCGCGCGTGCGGATCCAGTGCAGCACGCTCGTCCCGGGGGGAACTTCGGGGAGCAGTTCGTCTCCCAGCGCGCGCAGGGCGAGGATCGTGGGGTGCCCGTCGGCGCCGCCGTCGGCAAAGGACGCGTGGATCCCCTGCGCTGCGAGCGCGCGAGCGAGCGGCGCGACCTCCCCGGCCGGCGCGCGCACGACAAGCGCGATGTCGCGCTGATCGGTGTGGACGTGGACCAGTGGGTGGACGTGCAGGATCATCGAGGCGAGCGCGCCGACCTCGTCGGTGGACATCGTCCACCCTCCGACCCCCAGCAGCAGCAGCAGCTGCACGGCGATCGCCGTCAGCTTCAAACGCCAGGCCGGGATCGCGCGCACGCGGCGGGGAGCACGCAGCACGATGTCGACCGCATGGGGGTGCTCGACCTCCGGCCCAGAGTGAGCATCGACGTCCTGCGAGTGTGCATCGGCCAGCGCGAGCACGCCGGCGGCGGAGTGCGGCGCGCCGCTCCCCTCGGCTTGCGCTGGTAGGTCGACGCCGTGCGGCATCGCTGCCACGCGTCTCCGCGGAGACTCCTCGGCGAAGCTGGCGCGTACGTGCGCGCAGAGCTCATCGGTGTCGTTGGCGAGCCGCAGCAACTCCAGGTCGGCCATCGCGCGCGTGTTCAGGCGGGCGTGCCCGACGGGCAGTCCGTAGGAGACCACGGGCGTACCGGTGGCCTTGGCCTCCAGGCACGTCACACCCCCGGTGGAGTGCACGAGCGCATCGGCCGCGGCCAACAGCTGGGGCATCTGATCGGTGAAGCCATAGATGTGTACGCGCGGTTCCGCGGCGAATGTGGAGCTCAGCCGCTCGTGGAGCTGCTCGTTGTAACCGGCCAGGCACACGATCGCGCCGATCTCCGGGACGCGGCTGAGCTCGTGCACGGCACCTTCGACGTCGCCGACCCCCCAGCCCCCGCCGGAGACGACGACCAGACGGCCCTCCTCGGGTAGACCCAGAGCGCGGCGTGCCTGCAGCGGGCAGCGAGGCTCCAGGAACTCGGCGGAGATCAGCGGCCGCACCAGGCACGCGCTGCCCTGTCCGGCGATGCGCTCGACGGAGGGCACCGACTCGCCGTACATCACGAGGTGCGTGTCGATCCCGGGCTGCGCCCAGAAGAAGAGTCCGGTGAGGTCGGTGATCGTGGCGACGGTCGGACAGCGCACGACGCCGGTGCGCCGCAGGTGGGCGAGCACGACGGTGACGGCGGGGTAGGTGGAGACGATGACGTCGGGGTCGTATTCGGCGATCCGCCGCGCCAGCAGGCGCGCCCCGAACAGCCGCAGCTGCCAGCGGGTGAGCCAGCGCACGGGCGCGACGTGCTCGAGCAGCCAGTACACGACCGAGTAGCTCCAGGGGATGAAGCGCAACTGGACGCGGTATCCGTCCTGGACTACCTGCCTCAGGATGCGCCCCATCGCGGCGAGCCCGTCGATCACGACGACCTCGGCGTCCTGCTCGGAGGCGTCGATCTGCTGGGCCAGCGCGCGAGCCGCGGCGGCATGACCCTCGCCGACGTCGGCCGAAAGGATCAGGACGCGGTGTCGGTCGGGGTCGAGATCCTCGCTGGGCGGCCGATCCTCGCTGGGCGCCCGGCGCTCGCCGGGGGGTGTCGGTGTGCGGTGGCTGCGTCGCATATCGCCTCAGGGCTCGCCCGCGGGGCGGGACAGTGGGGCTGCTGCGCGCATCGCGACCTTCGAGCAAACGACACCCGCCACGGCGCACGCCCGCATAGGGTATTGGGTGGACGGGACGTTTGCGCGGCGGGGAGCCCTGCGCAACCTGACGTTAACGCGCGCGACAGGGCCGCGACCCACCCGAACATGCCCGCTTGGACCGTTCGCGGCGGTCAGGACTTGGCTTTGCCGGCGGCTTCCAGGAGGGCGTTGGCTTCGGGCGTGGCGGGGAGCTGTCCGAGCGCGTGGAGCTCGCGCACGAGCACCCAGAACGCTGGTCGCGGAGCGCCCTTCGCGCCGAGCAGCGCGGAATCCCACGGCTCGCGGCGGCGCGCGCCGGCCTGCCACTGGTAGAGATAGAGCCGCTTGATGCGCGCGCTGAGGCGGGCGAGGCGTGTGAACACGAACTGCGTGACCTGGGCGGCATGGGCCGCGGATTCGGGGAAGTCGTGGCCGCTGTGGTTGTGGCGGGCGACGAGGCCGGCGATCTCGGTGAACCAGACCTGTCCCTGCGTGGCTCGGAGCAGCGCGCGCGTGGAGGCGCTCTGCAGACGGTTGGCGCCGATGTAGTTGTGCAGGCCCCAGATCGACGCTTCGCCGTGCAGCGCGTGCTTGAAGGCGCCGACCCAGGGGACCATGTCGCGTTCGTCGAGCAGTTCGGCCCCGAGCACGGCGCAGTGGGAGCAGATGCGGCGCAGTTCGCGGTAGTAGGAGGCGACGAGGGCGGGCCGGTGGCAGGTGGGCTGCCCGCAGTAGTTGGCCTCGTTCCAGGTCGCGAATTCGGTGACCCAGGGGTAGCGGGCGCGCAGGATGCGGAACTGGTGCCCGAGCTGGGCGGCGGTCGGCAGGTGCCTGCGCTGACCGCGGATGTGGGACTGTTCGAAGGCGATCAGTGGATGCACGTGGTCGGCGTGGGCAGCTGCGAGCCAGGCGCTCAGCGCGTGCGCCTGGGAGCGGCTCTGCAGCGCGTTCCAGCCGATGCTGAGACGCGAGTAGCGGATGCCGAGCGCTCCGAAGCGGGGGTCGTGGAACATTTCCGAGCGCTGGTCGCCGATCCCTACGACGAGCGCCGCGGCCGACGTCGGGAGCGCCAGCGCGAACAGCAGCAGAGGTAGGAGCAGATGGCCCGCAACCCCGCGTCGGCCGTGCCTCGGCGTGCGATGGCGACCGTCGGTCGGCGTGCGGCGACCGCCGGGCGCGGCGCGCCGGGATGTTCGTGCGAGATGCCTCACCGGATCGTCTGGAATTCGCCGGTCTCGAGATCGCTGGTGACGTCCTGCTCGATCTCCACCGGGGTCGCGTGGGGTCGCAGCCGCCGCAGCCGGATCGCGTCGATGCGGCGGAACTTGAGGATCTCGAGCACGTACACGAGGTACACGCTCGCGGCCGCCGCCACGAGCCCGATCGCGGCGACGACGAGCGTCCAGCCGAGGTAGTAGTGGCCCTTGTGGTCGCTGTAGGGGACGAAGCGCAGCGAGAGCGCCAGACCCGCCAACATCAGGGTCCATGCGTAGAGATAGGCGATCGTGCGCCGCCGTGAGAAGCCGATTCGCGCCATGCGGTGGTGGAAGTGCTCGCTGTCTGACGCGTAGATCGGGCGCCGGTACTTCAAACGCTTGAGCACGACGAAAGTTGTGTCGAGGAATGGCACCGCGAGCAGGATCAGGGGCAGGACGAAGGAGAGCACGACTTCTGTCTTCACGGCCCCCTCGACGGCGAGGCAGCCCATGAGCAGGCCGAGCAGGTTAGCGCCGCAGTCGCCCATGAAGCTGCGGGCGGGCGGGAAGTTGTGCACGAGGAAGCCCAGCGAGGCGCCGGCGATCAACGCCGCGAGCACGCCTGGCGCCCAGCGTTCGAGGCTGAACGCGATCACGGCGAGCGCGGCGGCGATGATCGCGCAGACCCCCGCGGCGAGCCCGTCGATGCCATCGGAGAAGTTGACGACGTTCATGATCGCGACGAGCCCGACGACGGTGATCGCGCCGCCGGCGTTGGGGAAGCTGAGCAGCCCGATGAACGGCAGGCGGATGCGTTCGACTTCGACGCCGTAGTGCACGACGATCAACGCCGCGAGCACCTGCCCGGCGAGCTTCGCGAACGGCGGCAGGTCGAAGCGGTCGTCGAGCGCGCCGACGAGCGTGATCACGGCGGCGGCGATCAGGACGCCGTGCCAGGCGCGTTCGTCGGGAAGCCACAGCAGCCCCGCGACGAGCGCGCCGGCGAAGATCGCGAGGCCGCCGAGCAGCGGTGTGGGCCGATCGGCGAGCCCGCGCTCGCGCGGCTCGTCCACCGCTCCGACGGCGTGCGCGAGTCGCATCGTGAGCGGCGTGAGCAGCGCGGTGAGGACCGCGGCCGCGAGGAAGGCATACAGCGCGTCTAGCTCGGTCGGGTGCATCGGCGCGGTGACAGGATCGCAGGCGGAGGGGCGTCGCGCGCGCGGCGGCGAGCCCTGCTAACCGCCACCGCGCGCCAAAAACAGGGTGAGATCACGCCACTCACCCTGCTCGGGGCGCCCCTGCAGCGCGCGTTCGAGCACGGCGACGATCGTGCCGAACTCGCCGTGGTCGATGCCGACGACGATCGCGCAGCCGGCGTGCGGGCGGCCGGCCTCGGCCCAGCGGCGCGCGATCACGGGGCAGTCCTTGACATCGAAGGTCACGAGGACGCGTCCTTCGGCGGTGGCGAGCGCGAGCAGCTCCTCGTCGCCGAGCCCGTCGAGCTCGCGCTCCTCGTCGGCGGCGCGCACGTCGTGGCCGGCGCGGCGCAACGCGCTCGCGACACGCCGGCCGGAGATGTGCGCGTCGAGGAAGAGCTTCACGAGCGACCTGGGCGCACCCGGCGAACAGCTACGCGCTCAGACCTCGACGCGGCTGACGGCGATCGAGGGGAACTCCTCTTCGAGCGCGGCGAGCGGGCGGCGGTTTTCGGCGATCGCGGCGTCGATCTGCTCGGGGAAGCGCTCGTGGTAGGCGAGCGCGAGCGCGATCTGGCGCTCGCTGGCGGCCCCGTCGGCGGCCATGCGCTCGACGGAGCCGATATCCCGGTGGGCGTTGACGATCTGCCAGACGTCGAGCGCGGTGCCGATCACCCACGCGCGCCGTTCCCAGTCGGCGCCGCGGAAGGCGATGCCGGGAAAGAGCCGCATGCGCAGCGCCTCCTCGGCGAGCGCCTCGACGATGGCGCCCTTGCTGCGCCCGGTGCGCCGGGCCTCGTGCTCGACGAGCGTCTCCATCCGCTGGGAGAGGCGCATGCTGAACGGGGCTGACTTCGCGGCCACGGGCCTAATGTAGCACGAAGGTTACGATGTAATTATGTGATTGGGATGGGGTTGCGCAGCTCCGCCCGCGTGCGGGACTGACTCATGCGACGACGCCCGCCCCCAGCCCCTCGTACAGCGGATAGCGCGCGACGATCGCCTGCACGCGCGCGGCGAGCTCCTCGGCGCGCTGCTCGAGCTCGGACCCGAGCGCGGTCGCGATGATCTGGCCGACCTCGTGGAAGTCCTCGAGCTGCAGCCCGCGGGTCGCGAGCGCGGGCGTCCCGATGCGCAGCCCCGACGCCTGCATCGGCGGCCGCGGGTCGAAGGGGACGGCGTTGCGGTTGACGGTGATCCCGATCCCGTGCAGGCGATCCTCGGCGTCCTTGCCGCTGAGCTCGGGCGTCAGCTCGCGGAGGTCGGCGAGCACGAGGTGGACGTCGGTGCCGCCGGTCAGCACCTTGACGCCGTCGGCGCGCAGCAGCTCCTCGGCGAGCGCCTTGGCGCCCTCGACGGTGCGTCGCTGGCGCTCGCGGAAGAGCTCGCTTTTGGCGATGCGCAGCGCGACGGCCTTGGCGGCGATCACGTGCTCCAGCGGCCCGCCCTGCTGGCCGGGGAAGACGGCGGAGTCGATCTTCTTCGCGTGCTCCTCGCGGCAGAGGATGAGCCCGGCGCGCGGCCCGCCGATCGTCTTGTGCGTCGTCGTCGTGACGACGTCGGCGTGCTCGACCGGGTTGGGGTGCAGCCCGGCGGCGACGAGCCCCGCGAAGTGGGCCATGTCGACCATCAGCAGCGCCCCGACCTCGTCGGCGATCGCGCGGAAGCGCGCGAAGTCGAGCTGGCGCGGGTATGCGGACCAGCCGGCGAGCAACAGCTTGGGACGGCGCTCGCGGGCGATGCGCGCGACCTCGTCCATGTCGATGCGGCTGCTCTCGCGATCGACCTCGTAGGGGGCGATGTCGTAGAGGCGCCCGGAGACGTTGATCTTCATCCCGTGCGTGAGGTGCCCGCCGTGGGCGAGCGAGAGCCCCATGATCGTGTCGCCGGGCTGCAGGAGGGCGTGGTAGACGGCGGTGTTGGCCTGAGCGCCGGAGTGCGGCTGGACGTTGGCGTGTTCGGCACCGAACAGCGCCTTGGCGCGGTCGATGGCGAGCTGCTCGGAGACGTCGACCCACTCGCAGCCGCCGTAATAGCGTCGACCGGGGTAGCCCTCGGCGTACTTGTTGGTGAGCACCGAGCCCTGGCATTCGAGGACCGCGCGCGGGACGAAGTTCTCGGAGGCGATCATCTCCAGCGTGTCGCGCTGGCGCCCCAGCTCGCCCTGGAGCGCTTCGGCGACCTCGGGGTCGACCTCGGCGAGCGGGCGGTTGAAGTAGTCGGGGGGCAGCTGCTCGGAGGTGCTCGACTGGGGTTCGGCGGTGGCGGTGCTCGACTCGGACACGGGCGCTCCTCGACGGGTGTCTGCTTGCGGAATGCCCAGGCGCGCGGCTGCTGTGGGTCCGCTCGCTTCCCGGTGGTGCTCCACCCGATCGCGCCAGTCGCGGGGACCTCCCGTGAGGCTAGCAGTCCCGGGGGTGCGAGCGCCGGGGGAGCGTGCGGTGTGGTGCTTTGGTGCGCATCCGCGCGGGTCGGTCAGCGTCCCCGGCGCTCCCCGGCGGGACGTCCGTGCCCCGCCCCCGCGCTCAGCCGAGCCGCCGTCGCAGCTCGTCCGGCCCGAGCGGCCCGCTGCGCACCACAGTCCAGTCGCCGCCGCGCTCGTAATCGCGCAGATCGAGCACCGTCGACGCCACGCCCGGAAGCTCGCCACCGTCGAGGACGAGATCGGCGCCCTCGCGGATCGCCGGTGCCACCTCCGATAGACGCCTCGCCTCCGATCCGCCTGAGAGGTTGGCGCTCGACTGCAGCACCGGCTCGGCCACCGCGCCCAGCACGGCGATCGCCGGTGCCAGCAGGGGCACGCGCAGGCCCAGCGCGGCATCCTCGGCCAATGACGCCTTGCCGGCGACGACCGCCTCGCCGCCGGGCGCGTCGCCACCAGACGCCCCGCCACCAGACGCCCCGCCACCAGACGCCCCGCCACCAGACGCCCCGCCACCAGACGCCCCGCCACCAGACGCCCCGCCACCAGACGCCCCGCCACCAGACGCCCCGCCACCAGACGCCCCGCCACCAGACGCCCCGCCACCAGACGCCCCGCCACCAGGCGCCCCGCCACCAGGCGCCCCGCCACCGGGTGCGTCGCCACCGGTGAGCACGCCACCGTCGGCGAGCCCCTCCGCCGGCCGGCACGCGAGCGGGAAGCGGTCGGCGGGGTTCGGCAGCAGCACCGTCAACGGCCCCGGCAGCAGCCGCATCAGCGCATGACGTGTGCGCGGTTCGAGCTCCGGCAGCGCCGCCAGCGCGGGCGCGAGCGCGAAGAACATCACCGCCGCCGGCTGCGCCGGCGGGCGCCCCTTGAGCTCGTACAGCCGCCGCACAGCCTCCGCGTTGCAGGGGTCGCACGCCAGCCCGTACACCGTGTCCGCCGGGAACACCGCCACGCCGCCCGCGCGGATGCACTCCGAAAAGCGCTCCGCCGCCCCCGGATCCAGCTGCGCGCCGCGGGACAGCGCGCGCGGCTCGGGAGCCGACATCCCTTCCCCCTCCCCCTCTCCCCCCCTCATCACACCCGCTTGCCCACGACCACGCGCTCGATCCCCGCGAGGTCGCGCTCGGCTCGGACATCGGAGAGGCCCGCGCTTCGCATCAGCTCCGCCACCGCGCCCGCCTGCCCCGCTCCGACCTCCAGCGCCACCGTGCGCACCGCCCGCCACCGCGGCGCCGCCACCTGCGCGAGCAGCGCGCGGATCGCGTCCAGGCCGTCCGCGCCCGCGAACAACGCGCGCGCGGGCTCGTGGCGCACGATCTCCGGCGCCAGCGCCGCGCGCTCGGACTCCGCGACGTAGGGCGGGTTGCAGAGCACCGCGTCGAGCCCATCCTCGATCCCGTCCAGCAGGTCGGCCCGCAGCCAGCGCACCGGCAGGCCCAGGCGCTCTCCGTTGGCGCGCGCCAGCGCGAGCGCGTCCGCGTCCACGTCGCTCGCGCTCACCTCCAGGTCCGGGCGCTCATGCGCCAGCGCCAGCGCGACCGCGCCGGTGCCGGTGCCCACGTCCAGCACCCGCGCGCCCGCGGGCAGCGTCAGGCCGACCTCCACCAGCAGCTCCGTCTCCGGGCGCGGGATCAGCGCGCGCCGGTCCACTCCTAGCTCCAGCGCGCGAAAGCCGCGGCGGCCCGTGATGTAGGCGACCGGCTCGCGCTCGAACGCCCGCCGCCGCACCGCGTCCTGGAAGGCCCGCACCGCCGGCCCCGCGACGCTCAGGTCGCGGTCGCTCAGCAGGCGCACGCGGTCCACGCCCAGCACGTGCGCCAGCAGCACTTCCGCGTCCAGGCGCGGGGTTTCGCAGCCCGCGGCGCCGATCGCGATGGTCGCGCTCTGCAGCGCCTCGCGTATGGGAGTTCCCGCCCACCCAGTGCCCACCCGGAGATCCGAGTCGGCTACCACGGCGCCCCGAGCGCACTCAAGTGTTCGCGCTTACCCTGCGAGCGGTACCCGTGCGGACGCGCTCGACGAACTCAGCGCCGTCCTCGCAACGGCCGATCCGCGCGCCGAAGGCGCTGTCCAGCAGCGCCAGGCGATCCGCTTTGGACACCGTTTCATGGCACTCGTCGAGTGCGTGGCGAATCAGCTCCGCGAGCGAGTGCCCGCTGCTGGCGGACTCGCTCCGCAGGCGCTCGTATTGAGCATCTGTCAAGCCGATCTGCATGCGATACATGGTGATGTAATGATTACATCATCCTCGCTTCCGGCGAACCCCTGCGGCGCGCACCGCGCACCGCGCACCGCGCGCCGCCGGGACCGGAGGTGATCTGGAACGAAGCGAACGGTGTGGCAGGCGGGCCGGATTCCGGCGCCGACCACGGCGTCAGCAAGCCTCGGATGCTGTTCTGTGTGTCGCAATTCCAAACGTTTGGTAGTACGGGCCGGTCCCCGACTCGCTCGGCGTCCTGCGTAGCCGTGAGTGTGTGCCTGTGTTCACCGCGATCTGCTCTACGCCTTGCGCCGCTTCGTGTGTTTGCCGCCACGGTGCCTACCAGTTGCCCTCCGCTTGGAGCAGTGGGTGACCGCGATCGGGGTCGCCTGGCGCATCTCGAGGCCGTTTTGGGCGACGAACACGGTCGGCATCCTGACGGTCCTGCCGCAGAGCTTGCCGTTGGCCGCCAGCGCGCTGTTGGACCCTTGCGGCAGTTTCAATTCAAAGCTGCCGATCGGCACGTCCGGGACGGTCTTGAACGTGCTGCTCGTGATGCCGGCCTTGCTGATGAACGTTTCGCCGTGCAGTTGCACGCTCACGCCGTAGCCGGACAACACGATGACAAGTTCCGGGAACTTCGCGTTCCCGTAGCTCACGAAGTAGGCCGGCCCCGCCAGCGCAACGGGGATGATCGGCGTGTGCGCGACCGCGCTGCCGACCTGCGACGCCGCCGGGCAGGCCGCCGGATTGCGTTCGAATGTGCTCTCCAGACAGGCGTGCTGCAGCGTGCTCAAGCGCGAGGGCAGCACCTTGGGGAGGCTCACCTTGACGGAGCGCACATTCGCCTGAGAGCCCCATGGCGCGTTTGGATAGGTGAGCTTGACGTCCAGGCTGGCGCCGCCCGCTCGGCTGGTCTTGCCGTTGGTGGATGCCGTAAAACGCGGTTTGAACGCAAGCGTCGCGCAGTTGGTCGCCTGGAATGAGACGTGCAGCGCGCTGCTGACGTCCTGGCTGCTCGTCAAGGCACCCGCGATCTGCATCGGTTCGCAATTGGTCGGATTGAACGTGAAGCCGCCTTGACGATTGATCGTCACGTTTATGTGCTTGATCTCGAGCGGAATGCCGTCGAGCATCTCGGGGATCTTGTAGGGACCGCTCGTGTCGGTCGTGACCGTCAGCGCTGCGGTGATCGGGTCCACTTCGATCTTGGCCCTGACGACCACGCAGTCACAGGCGCCTTTGCCGAGGTCGAACGGCCCCGCCTTGGCGGGGTTGACGATCGAGAGGCCGTAGGGCGCGCCTCCGTACCCTTCGGTGATGTACACCTTGCCACCGGTCACGGTGTAGGGGTCGCCGCCGAGTCCGACGCTGATCGTGGTTTCCCCGATCAGGCTTTCGGCGCCGCACAGACCCTGACTGGCGGCCGGTTCTCCGCACAGCTTCACATTCGAGAGCGTGCCGAGCAGACCGGGAGGCATCTTCAGTTCGATCGCGGCAAGGTTCTGATCGCCGTCGGGTCTCGACATTGTCATCGTGAACGGCGTGAAGGCCCCGGCCTCGATGTTCGAGCTGCCCGCCGCCAGTTCGGGACTGAATGGCAGCGGATCGGCGCAGGGTGACCCGTTCTGGCCCGTGGCCACGTTGAACCTGGAGCTCGTCGTGGTCGGGGGATTGCCCGACCAGCCTTCGATCGCGGCGCTCGTCGTGTAAGACCCGCAGGTCGGCGGCGTCGTCAGCGGTGCTCGCGCGCCACCGAAGAAATGGATCTCGAAGTCTTCGAACGGGAGCTGCGGTGTGTTCTTGAAGCTCGACACCAGTTGGCCCGTGCGTTCGTCGGGCACCACTTCCCCGGCGAGCTTGATCAGCGTTCCCGACACCGGATCCTGCGCAACGACGTAGAGGGCGATCAGCGAACCGAAGGGATTCGCGCTCTGCTGAGCCAGATAGACAGCGCCGGTCAGCGGGTTTGGCAGGAGCGGCGTCTTGATTTCGACGGTCCCGACCTTGGACGCATCCGGGCACGTCGGAGCACTATCGACCGGCAGCGCTATACCGGCTTCCGAGCAGGCCTGCAGACCGTCGGCGGCGGCGGGGCTCAGCGCCACCCCGGCGGGCAGCGTGACCGTGGTGTTCTTCACATCGGACTCTCCCAGGCCACCCGCGTCGAGGCTGACTTCCTGGGGAAGGTGGATCCCGACGGTCAAGCCCGTCGGCGTATTGGCCGCTTCGCTATCCGGCGCGGCGACGATCGAGGGACTGAAGGGCAGCGCATTGCAGCCGTCCAGCGCCGGCAGGGGCACGCTTGGGGCGTAGGATGAGAAGACGCCCTGGTCCTGCCACGATTCGGCTTCGACGGTCGTCTGCATCGGACCGGTGCACGACGTTGGAAGCTCCAGGAACGACGGCGGCGTCGGCTGATTGGTGGGTACGCAGGGAGCTACTTGAGGAAGGCTCCGATAGCCTTCGTCGGCAACGCAACTCCAGCCGCGTGCGCCGTCATGGCGCCGATCGCCGGGGACACCCCAGAACGTCACGCGACTGTTCATGAATTCCACCGCCTGGGTGATGTTCTTCACACTCACAGTCACGCCGTAGTCGCCTCCCGTACGCACGGATGTATCTAGCAGCACCGGGTTGCCGAGCGCCATGAAGCCAAAGCGCGCGGGCTCACCGACAGATGGCACCAGATTGAACAGCGGCACGGTCCAGCTTTCTTCCTCGAAGCCGCCCACCGCAGAGTATGAGAACCTCACATTCACCGCGCCGATCGCGGTGTCGTTGGGGCATGTGTTGGTGAGGAAGCCGAGTAGAAAATGTGGCAGCGAGCATCGCGGCAGTGGCGTTGGATTGCCGATCAGGCCGGCCGGCAACTTGAACTCCAGGTCCTTGGCCTGATCGGCAGCGTGAAGTGACGACCGACGATCGAGATTGAGGACCGTTGTCAACTGAAATGGGTGTGACCCAGCCTGGGTGTCGGCCGCGCCGCCCAGGTCTTCGGGAGACAATTCATAGTTTTCGACACCGAACGGAGTCGGCGAATTGCCGATGGCGACCGGCCGCGCCGCTTTCGCGGCCGTCGCATTGCCACCCGTTGCAGTCATTTCGTTTTCGCCCGTGGCGGCTCCGGGGCGAACGTCCACGTCGACGGTCACCCGCGCTTCCTCATACGGCGGGATGACACCGCCGAAGGTGCAGCTGACAGACCCCACCGAGCATTCCATTGGCGTTTTCACACCCCCAACCTCTCCTTCGATGCTGACCGGGTCGAGCCCCGGCGGCAGCTTGTCGGCGATCTCTATCGGCGTTTCGGAGCCGCTCAGGTCCGCGTCTCCGAGATTGGCGGCCGTGAGGAGTATCTGGCCATCGCTGCGCCCGACGGTCTTCTCGACAATCGTCGCTTCCCGGCGGCAGGCCGTCCCCGCCGCGCCTTGGCAGCCGAGGAACGAGCCCGAGAACGAGGCGTTGAGCGGCGCGACGGGCTGACTGGCAAGTGGGCCCACAAACTTGATCCGGTAGGGTTTCGTGCCGGCTTCGTCGCCCGGACCGCCCGTCACTTCGACGGTGCCGGACCCGGAGGACGCGTAGAGCCGTTCCAGTCCTTCCTTGACTTCCTGGTCGGTTGCGTCCCACGGAAAGAATTCGACCGCAAACTTCTTTTCTTCCAGGAGCGCGAACGAGCCGCTGGTCGCGCTGACCGTGAGTTCCCACACCTCGTCTTGAGCCTGACCGGGTTGTAGGACAGCCGGCGCGGCTGCAGGGACGAGATGCCACCACGGTTCCAATTCGGACGCAAACGCCGAACCGCTGCCGATAAATCCAAGCGCCAACGCGACGGCCGCGAGCAGACCGCCAAAGCGGCCGAGGGCGGCGAGTCGATGCCTGCTCATATTCCCAGCTCCTTTCGCAATCCCGCCCGGCGAGACAGAGCTCGTATCGAGGCACTCGCTTTCCCGTACCGCTTCCCACCGCCATACAGGTGTCCCGCCCTGCGTTCGCACGCCAGCCGTCGCTTGCGCTTGTACTTGTGTCGGCAAACACTCAAAGCGCGTGCGAGCTTCTGCTTGCGCGTCAGCGACCTCGCGCGGGGCGCGCCCGATGACGGCTTGTGGTTGCCGGTGCCGGAGAAGGTCTCGCTGGGGGGCGCCCCGAACAACGTCGGCTGCGCCGCCTGCCCGGGTTTACACGACTCGCCCGTGTCGCACGGCGGCGGCGCTGCCGCGGCGAGCGCGCTGCAGCTACTGGCCGCGCCGCATTCGCGCGCGTCGTAGACGTCGTTTTGGTCGTCGAAGTCGGCAGGCACGAGTCTTGCCGAGGTCAGGAAGAACACGTCGCCGCCCGTTTCGCTCGCGTCCAGGAATGTAGATTCTTCGGCGGAGGTTCCCGACGACACGAGCGCCACACAGCCGCCGAGACGTTCGCTATAGGTGATATTCGAGCTTTCGCAGTCGCCGACCGCCGCGGGCTCGTACTCGTAGACGTCCTGTGTGCCGTTGACATCCTGCGGCACGAGCGCGTCGTGGCTGTCGAAGAAGAGTCGACCGCTGTTGGAGAGGTAGCGCGATTGATAGCTGGCAGCGGATGAGAAGGCCGTCCAGGGAGGCAGATTCGCCGCGACCCAGAGGCCCTTGGAGAAGACACCAGATGCCGCGACAAGCGCTATTTCAGAGCCGAATTCGGCGCCGACCGGCCGTGCTCCCGTGGGGTCGCAGGAGGCACAGATGAGCTTGTCGTGTGCCGCTTCATAGAGGTAGACCTCCTCGTCGGGCTGCTTGCTGATGGCATCCGTCGTGTCGTATCCGGTCAGGCTCCGGTTAGACATGAAGGCAAGCCAGTTTCCGTCGGGCGAAACGCGGGCGGTCAGGCCCCCGAGCCCGGCCCAATCGCTGTGATCGTCCTGGGAGAGTGCGGCGATGAAGGTGGTCTTGCCGCCGTGGCGCAGATAGAGATTGCAGGGGGATTCGCTCGAGGACGATGTAGCGCCGCAGCTTCCCGGCGTGGCGCCGGGCGCGAGCACTGCGGGCGCGGCGAAGTAGACATACGAGCCGTCACCGCTGGCCCCCAGCACCTGCGTTACATCCGCGGGTTCCTGGGGCCTGGTCGCAACGCTGAGGTCGGTCACGCGGCGTCCCTGGGGTGCGTTCAGGTCGTATTCGTAGACGTCCGGCGCCTGTTCCTCGGCCGTCGCATCCGCAGTCAGGCGTTCGCCGTCCCGGAAGAAGATCCGCGTACCGTCTTCACTGGCCGTCAAATATTCGAGGATATAGTTGTATTCGGGACCCTTTTCGACACCTTCTTCAAAGGTGTCCAGCCTGATCGTCGTTCCATTGACGGTATCGCGGAGATAGAGATGCGGGTGCGCCCCGCCTTCCAAGCTGCCCATCCAGATGACGCGCGAGCCGTCGTTTGAGATCGCGTGCCTGGTATCGGTCTCTCCGCCGCCGAGACGAGCATCGCCACCCACGGCCCCGCCCACTCCGTTGGTTTCGCCTGGCGGCAGGACATTGACCAGCTGTAGATGACCTTCGCTCCACTCGTACAATCCGGTGTTTCCTTCCAGTGAGGTCGTGCTCAGATCGGCACTGGATCCCAGCACCAGATGGCGCAAATCCGGCGTGCCACCGATGAAGCTCGGGCCGCAAAAGAGGCTCGTGCATTTCCCTCCGGTTTCTCCACCGAAGCGCACGCCGGCAGGCACGTTCGCCGAGTTCACGAGCGGTTGATAGCAATTCGCGGCGCACGGTTCGCCGGGATCGCCGTTTGTAAAATCGCTCCGTAGGTAGGGGGTCGATTCGCTTGCTTGCGGAGCCAGCGGCGTGAAGGTTCCAAATGGTTGCAGCACGCCCTTGGAGAGGTCTTCCGAGAAGGCGCGGTATTCGCCGCCCGCACCGACGGGCACAGACGTAGCACCCGCGTGTCGCGGCACGATTGTCTTGGAAACCCAACCATCGGCACCGCGGCCGAACATCTCCGACACGACGAAACCGTAGGCGCCTTCGGCCCTGTCTTCGGTGGGCTCATACGATGTCCAGTCGGTGAATGCGCTCCCGTCGGCGGACGCCTGCACCGCACCGGTATAGATCCAGCCGAGCATCGCCCCTGCTTTCTGCGGCGGGGAGACCATTTCCCAGCGTCGCCCGTCCGGCAGCGACGGCGGAGTGCCGATCCGCTGAGTCACGAATGTCCGATCGGGGCCGTAGAAGGATTCGAGCTGGCCGGGGGCGAGTTCGGTGACAGTCACGACGCGGTAGTGATACGCGCTGGCAGGTGTCAGGCCCTGTAGGTGTTGGGAAACTTCGATGACGCTTTCGCCGGCGCCGATCGATGGGCCATGCGGCGTGGCTGCGCCCAGGGCCGGAACGTTGGTCCCGTAGCTGCTGCTCGGGCCGTACTGGAAGTAGTAGCTCGTCGGGCGTCCGTGAGGGCTTATGCGGGCGTCGAAGGTGACCGATTCGGCCCTGACCGCGGAAACCGCCTCGCCGCGCAACCCCGGCCCCGGCGTGGTGAATTCCTGGTCTTCTTGAGGTTCGCCTGGATTCGTCCCGTTTTCGTTGGTCGCCTGGAGCCGGTAGTAGTAGGTGGTGTCCGGGGCCAGAACGCCGGCGCCGTGGAGCGTCGCGTGCACGGGAGCTTCTCCGGTTGCGATCTTTTCCGGTTCACACGTAGCGGTCTGCCCGAGTTCCCTGGTGATCCCCCAGGCGAACCGGCACGAGGCTTCGCCCGCCCCGTCGGTGTTGAGGACTCCGTTCAACGTCGCGTCGATCGTGCCTTCGCCCGCTGCTCGAACTTCGCTGGCGGGCGTGCTCGTCACGTCGGGGATCACGAGATTCGGGCCGAACACGTCGATCACGGGGGGTTCGCGTTCGCGGCGGTCGCCGACGTAGACGTCGTGCGGAGCGGCGGGGTCCACCGCCAGGGAGCGCACGTCTTGGAAAGGACCCTTCGGCGTGCCAGCCAATCTGCCCAGGTACTGGCCGGCTTCGTTGAACTGGTAGACGGCCGGCCCTGAGCCGACGTAGATTTCGCCGTCGCCGCCGTCCGTCGCAAGGGATTCGATTTTTTGGAAGGCTCCGCCGGGCGAACCGGTCAACTGGCGAATCAACGTGTACTTGCCGAACACGGTCGGTTCGTAGACGTCGAGCACCTCGTCAACGGATTCCCCCTCGGCCACGACCAGCAGGTCGCCGCTGGGCTCGACGGCAACGATTACCGGTGTTTCAAAAGGCGCTTCCGGTTGGAACTGGGTCACGTATTCCTCGCCACCGCCGGCCAGCGGCTTGAAGACGTTGACGACCCGCTCGGACAGATCGGCGGTGTAGACGTGTCCGGCCGCCCAGTCGGTGGGACTGGCGGAGCTGTCGATGGCGACGCTGCGGACTTCGCCGAAAGACCCGCTCGGCGTATCCGATCCGTTCCAGTGCCCGATCAGCTGGCCTTCGCCGCTGAAGACGTTGACGGCGCGCGTTCCTTCATAGGATCCTCTGACATAGACTTGCTCTTCGCCCGTCGAATGTCCAGCCGCGAGCCCGTACGGGTATTCGAGGGATGGCTGTTCCGGAAACTGCGAGGCGAATGCACCGGTTGCGGAGTTGAATACGTCGATCCTCTGCGTGCTGCCGGCAGTCGCCCCTCCGGGGAGTTTTTCAGCCACATACAGCTTTCCGCCGTCAATCGACATGTAGCTGAGTTCCTTGAAGGGCCCCGGCAGCGGCACACCGGCGCCCGCGGGGACCCCCGTTATGTGCGAGAGGTATTCGTGCGTCACCGCCGCCGAGGCGGCAGCACCGGAGCCCACGAGCAGCCCTACCGCAGCGACACATGCGCACAGCAAGATCGAGAGGATCGGTGTTGATCTGCGTGCGTTCATCGTGGCGTTCCCTCCTCGGGGATTTGAGGGGAGCGCGTCCCCGCGTGTTCGACGGTCCCGCGCGGGGGCGCGAAGAGAAGTGGTGAAAGCCGAGCTCATGCGGCGCTCCTGGCGTAGGGCGCATGCATTCGTATGCTCTGCGCGACCTGCGTGCCTTTCGGTGTGAGCGTCCAGGCGTTCGGCTCGCCTTTGGCGTGTCCGGAGCCCATGTTGGTCAGCAACCCGACGCGCTCCAGGCGCGCGAGCAGCTTTGAGATCTGCCCTGGGTCGCTGACTCCGGCATAGTCGGCGAGCGCGCGGTTGCTCGCGCCCGGTCGCTCCGCGACGCCTTCCAGAACCCTCGCGGTTCGGAAGGTCAGGCGCATCGGCACATCCCGCAGGGGGTCGCTTGCGTAGCGCCCGCCGATCGTCTGATCCGGGTCGGCCGCCGCTGGGACGATCTCGATCGGACGCACATGCTCGCGGCGTGCAGCGGCGGGACCACGGTAGGGGAGCGCGATCATCGCCATCAACTCGCCCAACAGACCGCGGAGCGGCTCGGGTTCGCGGCGCAGCAGCCGTGCGTGCACCACCGCAACCGCCGCGCCGACGAGACCCTCGGCGGTCAGCGGCGTGAGTACGCTGCCGCGCGCGGCGCTGCCGCGAGCGCCGTCGCGGCTCCCCGCGTCCAGCGTCCCGGCAAGCGTCGCGAGGATCCGCTCGCGACGCTCCAGGGTACGCGGGCCACCGCGCAGCGCCTGCACCACGCAGACACGGGCGAGCGCGGGCTCGCGATCGAAGAACACGAGAATCGTGTGGAGCCCGCCACGGATGCGCTCCAGCCACGGCAGGTCGGCGGCGTCCTGGGCGGCGACCTCGACCGTGAGCGTGCCTACGGCCTGGTCGAGCACTGCGGTCAAGCACTCTTCGCGGTTGGTGAAAAGCTCGTAGAACGTGCGCCGCGAGACGCGGGCGCGGGTAGTGATCTGCGCGACCGTGGTATGCGCGTAGCCGAGCTCGTCGATCACGCTCACAGCGGCGGCGATTAGCCGTGCCCGCTGAATCTCCAGGACCCTTGGGTCCGCCGCCGCTCGGCGAGCGACCGCCGTGGAGCGCACAGCCGGAGAACGCTCGCGCCGGCGCGCCGGCATCACTCCTCCCCCCCGCGGAGCGGATCCCCGCAGAAGAAGGGCCGGCGGCTCCCTGCGCCTATTCCGCTAGCGCAAGAGAGAGAGAGAGAGAGAGAGATGCGGCAGCGTCAAGCTGACGCATCTAGCAAGAGCCGCCCTGCGCACCGCAGGCATGCCCGTCGTGTTGCTCACCGCTGAACCCACGCTAAGACTTCTCCCTCATTGTTGCCACCCGACGGCCCTCTCCAAATCCACCCTGTTAGCGCTTGCAGTCAACCCAAGGCGCACCGATCCCAAACCGACCTATTTTCGCCTGGTCATTCACGAGATGACACAGGCAATGGCAACCGTACACCACTCGCTTACGCTTGTCAATATGCAAACAGAGTCGTCGCCCGATCGCTGTGCCCTCAGGCGTCCGGCCTGGCCTGGCCGCTCCTTCACGCCGCCGCCTGCGCCTCCAGCCGCCTCCGCTTCTCGTCGTTCTGCAGGGCCTCCGTGAACTCCTCCAGCTCCCCTTCGAGCACCTGGTCGAGGTTGTGCGTCGTGAGCTTGATCCGATGGTCGGTGACGCGCCGCTCGCCGTAGTTGTACGTGCGGATCTTCTCCGCGCGGTCGCCCGTCCCGACCTGCGCGCGGCGATCCGCCGCGAGCTCCGCGTGCTGTTCGGCGAGCGCCCGCTCGTACAGCCGCGCGCGCAGCACCCGCAGCGCCTTTTCCCGGTTCTGCAGTTGCGACTTCTCGTCCTGCATCGCCACCACCACGCCGGAGGGCCTGTGCGTGATACGCACCGCCGAGTCCGTCGTGTTCACCGACTGCCCGCCCGGGCCCGTCGAGCGGTACACGTCGATCTGCAGGTCGTTCGGGTCGATCTCCACCTCCACGTCCTCCGCTTCCGGCAGCACCGCCACCGTCGCCGTCGAGGTGTGGATCCGGCCCTGGGACTCCGTCTGCGGGATCCGCTGCACGCGGTGCGTCCCGCCCTCGAACTTGAAGATCGAATACGCCCCGTCGCCCTTCACCGCGAACGTGTACTTGCCCTCGCCCGACTCCAGCGACTCAGCCGTCAGGCCGCGGCGTTCGGCGTAGCGCGTCAGCATCCGGTAGAGGTCCCCCGCCCAGATCCCCGCCTCGTCGCCGCCCGCGCCGCCCTGGATTTCGACGATCACGTTCTTCTCGTCGTTGGGGTCGTGCTCCACCATCGCAAGGCGGATCTCCTCCTCCACCTGCTCGATCCGCCCGCGCGATAAGGAGAGCATCTCGCGCAGCTCGGCCTCCTCTCCACCCCCGCCCTCCGCGAGCAGTTCCTCCGCGCCCGCCGCGTCGTCCTGCGCATGGCGCCACTGCGCGGCGAGCTTCGCCGCGGGCTCCAGCTGGCGGTACGCGCGGCCCACCTCCGCGTAGCGCGCGCGGTCGCCGATCACCGCCGGGTCGGTCATCTGCTCGCCCAGCTCGGCGAAGCGCGTCTCGATCTGCTCCACGAGGTCTTCGATCATGCGCACACGAGTTTAGGGTCCGCTTGGGTTGTCGCGGTCGCGTCGGCCGACCGCGCGGCGCTACTCCCTACGCCACGACCTCGACGCCCACGAGATCCGCGGCGGTGAGCTCGCCGGGCTTCTCGTGTGCGAGCACCGCCTTCAGCGCCGCGATCGCGACCGCGAGCTGGTGCAGGTCGGGCTCGCGCGTCGTCAGCAGCTGCAGCTTGAGCCCCGGCCACATCAGCGCGCGCACCCACCCGCGGTTGCGGTTGCGCCCCGCGAACTTGATCAGCTCGAAGGAGATCCCCGCGATCACCGGCACCCCGAGGATGCGCGTCGCCAGCAGCCAATACCACGCCGGCAGCCCGATCGGCGCGAACACGAAGATCGCCACGATCATCACCAGCAACAGGAAGCTCGTCCCGCAGCGCGGATGCAGCCGCGAGAAGCGCTGCGCGTTCTGCGGCGTCAGCTCCAGCTCGGCCTCGAAGCACGAGATCGTCTTGTGCTCCGCGCCGTGGTACTCGAACACGCGCCGCAGGTCGCGCATCCGCGAGAGCAGCAGCATGTAGCCCAGGAAGATCCCCGTCCGGATCAGTCCCTCGATCACCCAGAACAGCACCGAGGAGTGCAGCTGGCCCTTGATCAGGCTCGTCAGGCCCACCGGGATCAGGAAGAACAGCCCGATCGCGAACACCAGCGCCACCACCACCGTCCCGAACCACACCGCGCTCGAGATCTCCTGCGGCTCCTCCTCGGCCTCGCCCGGCGGGAGCTGCGCGTTGGCCGAGACGCCCAGCGCGCGGAACCCGATCGCCAGCGACTCCCCCAGGGCGACCACGCCGCGCACGATCGGCAGCCGCAGCACACGGTGGCGGCGCATCGGCGAGCTGATGGGAAAGCAGCTCACCTCGATCTCCCCCAGCGCGGGGTCGGGCGCCGGGTCGTGGTCGGACTCGGGCGCAAGGTCGGGCACGGGCGCGAGGGCCGACGCGGGCGCGAGGTCGGGCGAGGGCGCGGAATCCAATACCGGCTTGCGCACGGCCACCGCCCAGTTGGAGACCCCCCGCATCATCACGCCCTCCAGCACCGCCTGCCCGCCGAGCGGCGCGTCGCGCTGCGCCACCAGCTCGCCGTCGCGCATCCCGGCAGGCGCGGCCTCGGCATCCCGGACCACGGCTGGCGCCGCCATCCGCTACTCCGGCGCGGTCTGGCTCTGCGTGTCGCCGCCCACTACCGCCCCCGTGGCGGTCTGGGCGCCGGCTGGCTGGCTCGCGCCGGCCTGCGCCTGACGCAGGCGGCCCTTGGCCATGCGGCGCTGGAAGCGCTCGACGCGGCCGCCCGTGTCGACGAGCTTCTGGCGGCCGGTGTAGAAGGGGTGACAGTTGGAGCACACCTCGACGTGGATCTCGTCGCGCGTGGAGCGCGTGGTGAACTCGTTGCCGCAGGTGCAGCGCACGTGCGCCTCTACGTACTCTGGGTGGATCGAAGCCTTCATGAGAGGAGCATTCTAGCGACAGCGCACCGCCGGGTCCGGCGCCGCGCGGGAGCTTCGCTCAATTGCCCGGCGGGAGCGGGCACGGCAGTGTGTCCGACTGCCCCCCGCCGGCGGCCTCGGGCACCCGACGGGTGGGGTCGAGCGTCACTTCGACCTGGCTGCCCGCGGTACACGTGGGGCCCTGCGCTTCGAGCACCGCGCGCGTGCCGGGGTCCAGGGAGGCGACCGACAGCGGCGGCTGCGCAGAGCCGCCGACGCTCAGCACCACTCCGAACGCGCCCGCCGCGCTACGTCCTTCGTTGCGCACCACCACGCGATAGACGGTGCGCCCCGGCGCACCGGGTACGACCGCCGCGACGACCCGGTCCACGACGAGCTTGGCGCGCTCGTCGGGCTGCACGCAGACGGGCGTGCGACGCACGGTGCGCTTGATCACGCGACCGCTTTCGCCGATCCACCGAAACTGCACGATCGCGCGAAAGGCGCCGGGCGCGGGCAGGTCGGTGACCTGGCGCACGTACTTGTAGATCTTCACCCCCGCTTCCGAGCGCCGCCATCCACTCGACCCGGCGGCGGCGAGCGTGTGGAAAGCCGAGTCGCCGGACGCCTCCTCCTGCACGGCGATCTGCATCGCCATGCGACGCGCCCCCGGGACGGTGCTCATCTGCCCGTTGAAGGTGGCCGAACGCGACGCCGAGTCAACCGCCGTCACGCACTGTTCGAGCGTCGCGCTCGCGAGCGACGGCGTCGAGGAGCCACCGGGCTGCCCGGTCGGGGCGCCGGGGCCGCTGGGGCTGCCGCTCGCCCCCTTGCCGCTGGCGGCGCGCGCGGACGTCGCCGCGTACAACGGCCCCGCAGCGGCGGCGAGCAGACAGACGACGCAGACAACACGCTCGATCAGTGAGCGCGCGCTCGTTGAGGCCACGTTTACCATGCCTCCCACTAACACCGCGCCAGCCCGCTGGTTGCGCGCTTCAGCGGTGTTCTTCAGGTGATCTGGTAAAGAGGGCCGTCGCCACCCTCAGGGGTGGTGAGGCGCCCGCCCTTGGCGGTGATCGCCCCGCACTGCACGCAGTTGGTGTAGTTCACGATCACGTCCACCGGACCCTTCTCGGGAGCGTCCTCCGGAATCTCGTACACGCCGGCCGGGCACATCCAGCGCCACGTTTCCGCGATCTCGCGCGGGACGTGCTTCTGCACGCGGATGTGGTTGGGCGCGTCGTCGCGCGTCGCGTTGCCGGTGATGAACACCGAGGAGAGCTTGTCGAAGGTGTACTTGCCGTCGGGCTTCGGGTAGCGCTCCTTGGTGTCGCCCACGAACATCGGCTCGGCGTCGTCGCGGTGCCACTCCTGCCGACCCGGGGGAACCTTCCCCTTGGACATGATCGAGGGGCCCGCGAGCGCGCTGCCCACGAGGAAGCCTTTCTGGAACGCCTGGCGCGTGTTGCGCACCTGGTAGAGCTCGGTCCCGATCGAGGACTGCTCGACCGCCTGCTCGTAGTCGGACAGGTCGCTGCTGCCGCGCTTCAGCGCCGCGTAGATCGACTCCGCGGCGAGCATCCCCGAGCGGATGCAGTGGTGCACGCCCTTCAGCGCCGCCGTGTCCACCATCCCGGCGGCGTCGCCCACGAGCACCGCGCCGGGCATCGAGAGCTTCGGCATCGACCAGTAGCCGCCGCCGGGCAGCGCCTTCGCGCCCCACGCGATTCGCTCGCCGCCCTCGAGGATGCCCTTGACGAGCGGGTGCAGCTTGAACGTCTGCAGCAGGTCGTGCGCGGAGGTCGTCGCGTCGCGGTAGTTGAGGTCGACGACGAAGCCGATCGAGACGAGATCCTCGCCCTTGGCGTTCTTCATCGGGTAGATCCACGTGCCGCCGAGCTGTCCGTACTTGGAGGAGACCTTCAGCGGCCACGGCTGCACGAACGTGTGGATCACGCGATCCAGCGGCTTGTTTACCTTCCAGACCTCCTTCACCCCGAGCTCCCAGACCTGGGGCTCGCGGCCCTCGGCGAGGTCGAACTCCTTGATCGCGGCGCCCGTGAGGTGGCCCCAGCAGCCCTCCGCGAGCACCGTGGCCTGCGCCTTGATGTCGGTGCCGGGCTCGAAGTTGCCCAGCGGCTCACCCTCCTTGCCGCGGCCCTTGTCGCCTGAGCGCACGCCGACGACCCTGCCGTCGTCCACGATCAGCTGGGTCGCGGCGGTCTCGGTGAGGATGTACGCGCCGCCCTCTTCGGCCTGCTGCTGCTGGTAGCGCGCCAGCGCCGAAACCGAAACGACCTCGTTGCCGTGGTTCTTGAAGTTCGGCACCGCCAGGATCGGTACCGGGAGCTTCGTCTTCGGGCCGGTCAGCATGTACACCGACTCCTTCTCGACCTCCCCGAACGCAAAACCGGCCTCGCGCCACTGCTCGCGGGTCATGTCTGGAAACAGCTCCTGCAGCGGCTCCGGGCGCATCACCGCGCCGGAGAGGTTGTGCCCGCCGCACGTCTTCGCCTTCTCGACCACCGCGACCGGCACTTCGCCGAGGCGCTCCATCATCTCCGGGTCGTCGCCCAGCAACTGCAGCAGCCGGTTGGCACAGGCCAGGCCGGCGGTCCCGCCGCCGACGATCGCCACGCCAACCTCGATCAGCTCGTCCTCGGCGTCGAGGCCGCGCTTGACGAACTCCTTCTGCGAGTCCACCGGTGGCGGGAAGGCCGCGGGTGCGACCTTCCCGTTGCTGGAGCCGTTGTGAGATGACATCGCTTCGTCTCCTTATCGCGTTTCGCGCAGGTCCACTCGCTCCCGACAGGCCGACCCGGCCTAACTCCCCTTCTTGGCTTTCACGGCCTCGGTGAGCTTGGGCAGGATCTTGTTGAGGTCGCCCACGATGCCCAGGTCGGAGAATTCAAAGATCGGCGCGTTGGAATCCTTGTTGATCGCGACGATGTTCTCCGAGGACTGCATCCCGACCTTGTGCTGGATCGCACCTGAGATGCCCGCGGCCAGATACAGCTTGGGCGCGACGGTCTTGCCGGTCTGCCCGATCTGCGCGGCGTAGGGGTACCAGCCGGCGTCCACCACCGCGCGCGTCGCGGCGACCGCGGCGTTGTTGCCGAAGGCGGCGGCGAGGTCTTCGCAGAGCTGGAAGCCCTCGGCCTTGCCCAGGCCGCGGCCGCCGGCGACGAGGATGCTGGCGCCCTCGATGTCGACGTCCGCGCCGCGCTGTTCGCCCCGGGTGACCATCGTGGCCTTGCTCGCGTGCGGCGAGAGCTCGAAGGCGAGCTGCTCGACCGGCGCGTCGCCCGCACCGCTCTCGTTGATCTCGAACGCGTTGAGGCGCCCGATGATGATGCCCACGGGCGAGCGGTACTTGATCTCGGAGATCGCCGAGTCGCCGAGGATCGGGCGTTCGGCGACGAGCTCGCCACCCTCGGCGCGCACGCCGGTGACCTCCATCGCGACGCCCGCACCCAGGCGCGCCGCGAGGCCCGCGCCAATCTCGAAGCCGAGCAGGCCGCCGCCGAACAGCGCGTACTTGTAGCCGCCGTCGGCGATCGCCTTCGCCATCGCGTCGACGAGCGGCTGCGCGAGCCCCTCGGGGCCCTCGGCGACGAGCACCTTCTTGGCGCCGTATTTGCCGAGCGACGCCGCGAGATCCTGCGGGACGTTCTGCCCGAGCAGGATCGCGTGGGCCTCGCCGCCGAGCTCCGCGGCGAGCTTGGCGCCCTCGGAGACGGCGCCGAGTGAGTTCTTGTTGATCGCGCCGTCGTAGTGCAGCGCGTAAACGAGGATGTTTGCCATGTCGATCGATCCCCTTTTAGATTGAAAAGTTGATGGGCCCGGCTCGCCGGCCTTCGGCCGCCTGCGCCACCCTCATATCAGCTTGCGCTGGTCGAGCCAGGCGACGATCTTTTCGACCGTCTCGGCGGTGTCCTCGTCCTCGATGATCTCCCCGGCGGCCTTCGCGGGCGGCGCCTTGGCGGCCGTCCACTGCGCGGCGGAGCTCTCGCCGCCGACTTTGGAGGCGTCGATGCCGACGTCGCCGGCGGTGACGGCGTCCAGAGGCTTCTTCTTGGCGCCCATGATCGCCTTCAGCGAGGGGTAGCGGGGCTCGTTGATGGCGTCCCCCACGGAGATCACCGCGGGCATCTGGACCTGGACGGTGTCGTACCCGTACTCGGCCTGGCGCTCGCAGCGCAGCCCATCGCTCGCGACGTCCATCTTGATGACCTGCGTCAGCGAGGGCATCCCGAGGTGCTCGGCGACGACGGCGCCGATCGTGTAGCACTCGCCGTCGTCGGACTGCTGGCCGAGCAGCACCAGGTCGGGGCTCTCGCGCTCCAGGGTCTTGGCGAGCGCGTAGCCGGTGGCGGCGACGTCGGAGCCGGCGACGGCGGGATCGCTGAGGTGCACGGAGCGGTCGGCGCCGAGCGAGACAGCCTTGTGCAGCGCGCGCACGGCGCTGTCGGGACCCATCGTGACGGCGACGATCTCCTCGACCGGCACGACGCCGCCCTCCTTGATCTGCATGGCGGCCTCGATGGCGTGGGTGTCGTAGGGGTTTAGGTTCTTCTCCCCGCTGCGGTCCATGCGCCCCGTCGAGGTGTCGATGCGCTTCTCGACGGCGGCGTCAGGAACCTCCTTGACCAGGACGCATATCTTCATTCAGGCAATCTCCTTGGAGGATTGGACGAGCGAATCGTAGCTGAATCGGCGGTTGACTGACGAGTCAATCAGCCGCGGGCGGCGCCCCTAGGCGCGCGCGGCGGCGCCGCTGCGGATGAAGTCGACGATCGACTGCGTGGAGGCGCCCGGCGTGAAGACCTCGGCGACGCCGAGCCGCTTGAGCTCGGGGATGTCGTCGGCGGGAATCGTCCCCCCGACGGTGACGAGCACGTCCTCGATGCCCTGCGCCCGCAGCAGCTCGACGACGCGCGGGACCAGCGTCATGTGCGCACCGGAGAGGATCGAGAGCCCGACGGCGTCGGCGTCCTCCTGGATCACCGTCTCGACGATCTGCTCGGGGGTTTGGTGGAGGCCGGTGTAGATGACCTCCATGCCAGCGTCGCGCAACGCGCGCGCGATGATCTTCGCCCCGCGGTCGTGCCCGTCGAGCCCGGGCTTGGCGACGACGACGCGGATCTTGCCGCCGTGGGCGGGTGTGGAGATGGAGGGCGAAGGCATTGCCGGAGATTATGCCCGCGGGGCGGGCCGTTCGCCGACACGTCCGCGCACGGCCCGTCCCAGCCCGCCGAGCGTCGCGGCGGCGCTGAGCGCGACGAGCACCTTCAGCCGCCTGCCCAGGCGATCCAGTCGCAGTACCTCCCAGCCCTCGCTCAGCGCGATCCGAGCGAGCTCGGGATCGGGGTTGACGACGACCGGGTGCCCGACGGCGCGCAGCATCGGCAGGTCGGACTCCGAGTCGGAGTAGGCGTAGGAGGCCGCGAGGTCGATCCCCTCGCGCTCCGCTAGCTCTCGCATCGAGAGAACCTTGCCGTCCCGGTAGTTGAAGGGGCCGGCGGCGCGCCCGGTGTAGCGACCGTCGACGACCTCCAGACGCGAGCCCACGCCGCCGTCGAAGGCGAGCACGTAGGCGAGCAGGTCCGCCATCTCCTGCGAGGCGGCCGTAACGATGAAGACGGGCCGCCCGGCATCCTGGTGGCGGTAGGCGCGCTCGAGCATCTGCGGATACAGACGCGGGAGCACCCCCGCGAGCACGCGCGGGGACATGCGTTGCAGGTCGCGCACGGGGACCCCCGCGAGCATCTCCCCGACGCGCACCCGCACTCTGTCGGCCCAGTTGTCGGTCGAGCCGCGCAGCCGGAAGCGCAGGTTTTCCCACAGGTCGTGCGCCAATCGCGCGCGCGTGATCATCCCCGCCTCGAACGCGGCACGCGCAAAGAAGACGCCCGACGACCCCGCCATCAGCGTGCGGTCGAGGTCGAAGAACGCGGCGCCGCGCGGTGGCACGCAGTCGCTCAGACGCGCAGGATCAGCGCGTCGCCCTGGCCGCCGCCGGAGCAGATCGCCGCACAGCCGAGGCCGCCGCCGCGGCGGCGCAGCTCGTGTACGAGGCTGCCGAGGATGCGCGCGCCGGAGGCCCCGATCGGGTGGCCGAGCGCGACGGCGCCGCCGTTGACGTTGACGCGGTCCTCGTCGATGCCGAGCATGCGGATCGAGTTGAGCGTCACCGACGCGAACGCCTCGTTGATCTCCCACACGTCGATGTCGCCGGGCTGCAGGCCGGCCTTCTCCAGCGCCTTGATCGCGGCGCTCGCGGGCGTCTTGGCGAGGTAGGCGAAGTCGGTCGCGCTCTGCGCGTGCGCGACGATCTCCGCGAGCGCCTCCTTGCCGTTCTTGGCCGCCCACTCGTCGGAGGACAGCACCAGCGCGCCGCCGCCGTCGTTGACGCCCGGCGAGTTGCCCGCGGTGTGCGAGCCCTCCTTGCCCACGAGACCCGGCAGCGCGGCGAGCCTCTCCAGCGAGGTGTCGCGGCGAGGACCCTCGTCGACCTCGACTACCGTGTCTCCCTTCTTGCCCTTGACGGTTACGGAGACGATCTCCTCGGGCAGGCGGCCCTCGTCGGTCGCCTTCAGCGCGAGCTCGTGCGAACGCAGCGCCCAGCGGTCGAGGTCGGCGCGCGTGATCTCGAGCTCCTCCCCAACCTCGGTCGCCTCAACGAACATCTGCTTGCCGGAGAACGGGTTGGTGAGGCCGTCGTGGACCATCGCGTCGAGCGCCTTCACGTCGCCCATGCGGAAGCCGAAGCGCGCGCCCGGCAGCAGGTAGGGAGCCTTGGACATCGACTCCATGCCGCCGCCGACGCCGACCTCGAGGTCACCGGCGCGGATCGCCTGGTCGAGGATCACCGACGCGCGCAGCCCCGACGCGCAGACCTTGTTGATCGTCTCCGAGGAGACCTCCTTGGGGATGCCTGCTTTGATCTGCGCCTGGCGCGAGGGAATCTGCCCCTGGCCGGCCTGCAGGACCTGACCCATGACGACGTGCTCCACCTGCCCGGGCTCGACTGCGGCGCGCTCGAGGGCGGCCTCGATCGCACGCGCACCGAGCTCGGTCGCGTCCAGCGTTGACAGTCCGCCGCCCATCTTGCCGATGGGGGTGCGCGCGGCGCCGAGGATCACGGTCTTGGGCATCGATTGCAACCTCTTTCGGATTTGGGGCTGAGCGAACGGGGGCTAGTTTATTGGAAGCCCGACCCCGGCCCTCGGCCGGGACGGATAAGGTGCGCCCCAACATGCGCGTCTCAGCGACCCAAGATCCGGCGGCGGCGAGCGGAGCGGACACAGTTGCGATCGGGCTGTTCGAGGGCGAAACCGGCGAGCTGCCGGGCGAGGCGGCGGCGCTCGTGTCCGCAGGCGAGGCGCGCGGCTCCTCCGGGGCGCTCGCGCTCGCGCACGCCGACGGGCGGCGCTGGCTGCTCGTCGGGTGCGGCAAGCGCGCCGACTTCACGGCGGAGCGCGCGCGGGTGGTCGCGGCGCAGGCACACGCGCGCGCCCTCGAGCTGGGCACGCGCACGCTCTGCTGGCAGGCGCCGGTCGCGGGCGACGCGGCGATCTGCGCGGCGCTGGTGGAGGGCACCGCGCTGGCGGACTACCGCTTCACGCGCCACAAGTCCACGCCGGCCGACTCCGAGGACTCCGCGCCGAAGCACCTCCAGGAGCTGATCGTCGCGACGGGCACCTCCGCCGACGACGCCGAGCGCGCGGTGGCGGAGGCCGCCGTCGTCGGCGAGGCCGTCAACGCGGCGCGCGATCTGCAGAACCGTCCCGCCAATGACCTCACGCCGAGTGCGCTCGCCGCGCACGCCCAGGCATTGGCGGAGCAGATCGAGGGCCTGAGCGTCGAAGTCGAGGGCCGCGAGGGGATCGTCGCGCGCGGGATGGGCGCCTTCGCGGCGGTCGCGCAGGGCTCCGAGGAGGAGCCCGCGCTGATCGTGCTGCGCTATGGGCACGCCGAGGCGCGCGGTCCGCTGCTCGGCTTCGTCGGCAAGGCCGTCACGTTCGACAGTGGCGGCATCTCGCTGAAGCCGGGGGCGAAGATGTCGGAGATGAAGTTCGACATGTCCGGCGGCGCGGCCGTGATCGAGGCGATCGGCGCGATCGCTCGCCTGCGACTGCCGGTGAAGCTCGTCGGCGTGGTCGGCGCGACCGAGAACCTGCCGAGCGGTCGCGCGGTGAAGCCGGGCGACATCGTCACGGCGGCCGCGGGCAAGACGATCGAGGTCAACAACACCGACGCCGAGGGCCGCCTCGTGCTCGCCGACTGCCTGCACCATGCGGTCTCGATGGGAGCGCAGCAGATCGTCGACCTGGCGACCCTCACCGGCGCGGTGATCACCGCCCTGGGCTCCACGCACGCCGGCCTGCTGTCCAACGACGACGAGCTCGCCGAGCGCGTCACGGCGGCGGGCACGCGCAGCGGAGAGATCGTGTGGCGCCTCCCGCTCCACGAGGAGTACGACAAGCTGATCGAGGGCCGCTACGGCGACCTCAACAACGCGCCCGAGGAGCGCAAGGCGGGCACGATCGTGGGCGCCGCCTTCCTCTCGAGCTTCGTCGCGGAAACCCCGTGGGCGCACCTGGACATCGCGGGCTCCGCGTGGGATCTCGGCCGCGCGTACGCGCCCAAGAGCGCCTCGGGTTACGGCGTGCGGCTACTGGTGGAGCTCGCACGCTCGTACGCCCGATGAACTTCGACCTCTCCCCCGACCACGAGCTGATCCGCCGCACGGTGCGCGAGTTCGCGACCGCCGAGGTCGCGCCGCTCGCCGAGGAGCTCGACCGCACGAAGTCGTTCCCCTACGAGATCGTCGCCAAGCTCGGTGCGCTGGGGCTGATGGGGATCCCGTTCCCGCAGGAGTACGGCGGCGGGGGCGGCGACACGCTGGCATATGTGCTCGCGGTGGAGGAGCTCACGCGCGTGGACTCCTCGGTCGCGATCACGCTGTGCGCGCACACCTCGCTCGGGACCCAGCCGATCTACCTGTTCGGCTCCGAGGAGCAGAAGCGCGAGTGGCTGCCCCAGCTGTGCTCGGGCGACAAGCTCGGCGCGTTCGGTCTGACCGAGCCCGAGGCGGGCTCCGATGCCGGCAACACCCGTACACGCGCGCGGTTGCAGGACGGCGAATGGGTGATCGACGGCGCCAAGCAGTTCATCACCAACGCCGGCACCGACATCTCCGGCGTCGTGTGCATCACCGCGGTCACCGGCGGCGAGGGCGACACTCGCGAGATATCCAACATCCTCGTGACCAACGGCACCGCCGGCTACGAACAGGGCGCGCCCTACCGGAAGATGGGCTGGAACGCGTCGGACACGCGCCCACTCACGTTCAGCGAGTGTCGCGTTCCGGAGGGCAATCTGCTGGGCCCGCGCGGCGCCGGGTTCAAGCAGTTCCTGCACGTGCTCGACATCGGACGCATCGGGGTCGCCGCGATGGGACTCGGCCTGGCGCAGGGCGCGCTCGACGAGGCGCTCAAATACGCGCGCGAGCGCAGGGCGTTCGGTAAGCCGATCTCGAAGTTCCAGGCGATCCAGGGCAAGCTCGCGGACATGTCGACCGAGATCGCCGCCGCGCGCCTACTCGTCTACAGCGCCGCGTGCGAGAAGGACGCGGGGCGCAACTTCACGCTCACCGCCGCCCAGGCGAAGCTCAAGACCGGTCGCCTCGCGGTGCGCTGCGCCGAGGAGGCCGTGCAGATACACGGAGGCTACGGCTTCATCGAGGAGTACCCCGTGTGCCGCTTCTACCGCGACGCCAAGATCCTCACGATCGGCGAGGGCACCGACGAGGTGCAGCAGATGGTGATCGCTCGCGCGCTCGGCGCTTAGCTCAACGCCGTCGTGATGCGCCCGGCGGTCGCGCGCACCTTCGGGCCGAGCTGCCCGACGAGCTCCGCGCGCGTGTAGGCGTCGGCGGGAACCGCGAGCTCGACCGCCGCGAGCGGCTCGCCCTGCCTGTCGAGCACCGCCGCCGCCAGTGCGCGGCGACCGGCCAGCAGCTCCTCGTCCTCGACCGCCAGTCCCTCCACCGCGGTCTCCTCGAGCTCGGTGCGCAGAGCAGCTTTCTTGACGATCGTCTTGGGTGTCCGCCGCGACAGCTCCAGCCTCCCGAGCAGCTCGCGCTGCTCGGAGCCCGGCAGCGCCGCCAGCAGCGCCTTCCCGGCCGCCGAGCCGTGCACCGGCAGCCGCGAGCCCAGCCCGACACCGAGGTCGACGGCGTACTGCCCGCGCCGCGCGCCCTGCCAGCGATCGACATATGAGACCTCGTCGTCGTCGAGGATCACGAGCCCCACGGTGCGCCCCGTCTGTGCGCGCAGCTCGCGCAGATGCTCGCGCGCGAGGCGCCGCACGACCATCGAATCGAGCAACGAGAGCCCGAAGTCCGAGACGCGCGAGGACAGACGGTACTTGCGCGAGGGCCCCTGCTCGAGGTAGCCGAGCGTGACGAGCGTCGTCGCATAGCGGTGCGTCGTGGAGCGCCCCAGGTGCAGCGCGTCCGCCATATCGGCGATGCCCCGCACCGGATGCTCGGGGGTGAAGCACGTCAACATCGCCAGGCCCGCGCACAGCGAGGATGAGAACCTGCCGGGATGCTCCGGGTCTAAAGGCTTGGCCATAGCGGATTATTGGATCTCACGGTAAACCGTTTTAGCGCACCGCGCCCATTGTGCCCAAATAACGGAAACACCTAACCCAATCTGCCGAAGAATTCGCTTCAGCGCGTTTCTTGCAGACCGCCGAACACACGCTGCGTGACCCCCGCGCGCCGCGCGCCGGGCCGCCGGCAGAGGCATGCTCAGCGCGCGGCGCCGGTGCGTTCGAGCAGCGCCGTCGCGGCGCTCGCGGGGTCGAGCCTGCGAGCCACGACCTCGTCGAGCAACTCCTGAAAAGCAGCGTCTTCGTGGAGCTCCTCCTCCAGCCTGCGACGCATGCGCGCAGCGGCGAGCGCGAGCACCTCGTTGCGCAGGTTGCGCGCGCGGCGCTCCTGCAGACGCCCCTCGGCGAGGATCTGCGCACGGTGCTCGTCGAGGCGCTCCGCCAGCTCCGCGACCCCGCGCCCGCGCTCGGCCTCCGTCTTGACGATCGGCACCCGCCAGCCGCGCCCGCCCTCGCCGGCGTGGTCGAGGTTCGCCAGCGAGAGCACCCCGCGGATCTCGCGCACCATCGTGTCCGTCAGCGGATGGTCGGCCTTGTTGATCACGATCACATCCGGGATCTCCATCACGCCGGCCTTGAGCGCCTGGATCGAGTCCCCGGATCCCGGCATCAGCACGAGCACGATCGTGTCCGCGTGGTCGATGATGTCGACCTCCGCCTGGCCCACGCCGACGGTCTCCACGAACACGTCCTGGCGGCCCGCCGCGTCCAGCAGCAATGCCGCCTGAAGCGCCGCCTCCGACAGGCCGCCGAGGGCGCCGCGGTTGGCCATCGAGCGGATGAACACCCCGGAGTCCAGAAAGTGTTCACTCAGACGAATTCGATCGCCGAGCAGCGCGCCATGCGTGAACGGCGAGGAAGGGTCGATCGACAGCACCCCAACCGTGCGCCCCGCCTCGCGCCGCACACGCGTGAGCGCCCCGATCAACGTCGACTTCCCCACGCCCGGCGGGCCCGTGAAGCCGACGACGGCCGCGTCGCCCGTGTGGGGATAGATCTCCCTCACCAACGCCCACCCCTCCGGACGGTCGTCCTCCACCAGCGAGATCGCGCGCGCCAGCGCCCGTCGGTCGCCCGCCAGCAGCCGCTGCGCCAGTGTCTCGGACTCGCTCATCGCGCGCGCAATCATCGCAGGCAGGGGTGGGCACCTGCGGTCATTGCCGGCCAATACGATTCGCTCACCATGCCCCCGCGCGATCTCCTCGCCGACCTACCGACCGATCCGCAGCCAGCCGACCCCTCCCCCCCTCCCTCCCCCTCCTCAGCCCCCGCGCACCCAATCGACCTGCGCACCGCACCCGCGCCCCTGGGCGGAGGACCCCTGAAGCTGCTGCGCTTCATGCGAGCCAACCGCATGCTCTCGCCGGCCTACGCGCGCATGCTCGCACGTCTCGCGCTCCTCAAGCTGCGCCACCGCGGACGCCTGCGCACCGAAGGGCTCTGCTTCATCTGCCCCAAAGTGCAGCTGGAGATCGGACGGGGCGCGCGGCTGCACATCGGCCGCTGGGCGTGGGTCGGACACGGCACCAAGATCCGCGTCCACGAGGGCGAAGTCAGCATCGGCGCGAAGACCGTCATGGGGCAGGAGTGCACGATCTCCGCCTACCAGCACGTCTCGGTCGGCCGCGAGTGCATCGTCGCCGACCGCGTCATGCTGATCGACTTCGACCACGGCGTCGTCGAGGTCGAGCGCCCGATCCGCCTCCAGGGCATCTACAAGCGCGACGTCCACGTCGGGCACAACGTCTGGATCGGCTACGGCGCCTGCCTGCTCCGCGGCGTCACCGTCGGCGACAACAGCGTCGTCGGCACCAGCGCCGTCGTCACCCGCGACGTACCCGCCAACGCCGTCGTCGTCGGCGTCCCCGCACGCATCATCCGCATGCGCCGGGAGCCCCGCGCGATGCGCTGGGAGTGAAACGAGGACGCCCCGCGGTCAGGGCGCGCGCAGCACCGCGGGGTCGGCGTGCCGCGCGAGGTTGCGCAAGCCGCTCAGGGCGGGTCGAGCAGATGCACATTGCGCGCCTGCCCCTCCTCGGGCGTGACCAGCGCATTGGTAGCGCGCAACAACTCCAGCGCGCGCTCGCGGCCGGTCCATGTCATGCGCGCCGCCCAGCGCTGCGCCCGGTCGAGCATCCGCCACAGCGGCGTCGGATTATCGCTCTGGCTGAGCGCGCGCAGCGCGCTCAGGTACCCGACACATCGTGCGCGTCCGCCGCACGCTGCCCCGGAACATGACCCTCGAAGATGATCTCCTCCGCCTCCTCGATCTCGAACACCGTTCCCTCGATCCAGTTCGAGAAATAGGCCTCGTAGAACGCGAACAGACGCTCAGGGTCGGGCGCGTCGGCGCGCTGCGCGAAATCCCGCCCCGCCAGCTCCGCTCGCAACAACTCGAAGCGCCGCAGTCGATCGACGTCGTACGGCAGACCGGCTCGGCGCGCACGAGCGACAGAGCTACGCAGAGCATTTAACTCCCTCAAGCGGTGGAATAACTCGCGGTTAAGGTGCCAGCAGCACCGCGCGATCGGCGTGCGACGCGAGATTGCGCAGAGCCGCCACGTCGGCCTTCGGTCCCGCCGCGAGCGCCCGCGCGAGCGCCGCTTTGTGATGCTCGAAGCGCTCCCGCGCGTACGGCACCGCGAGACCCCGCGAAACCATGAACGCCCAGTCGCTCGCCTGCAGCGCCAGCAACTCCCGCACCGCCGCCTCACCCACGCGATCGGCTGCGCGCAACACCTCCAGCTCCGCCGCGCGCGTCGCGAACGCGATCTCCGCCACCGCGGGGCCCGACCACGTCGAGAGATCTCCGCCCGCGCCCCACGTGCTCGCTCCCGGCACCTCCTCTACCCGCGCCGGCTCGATCCGTTCCAACGCGTCGTCCAGGCGCACCAGCTCCAGCTCCTGCCGCGCGCACTCCTCCACGACCGCCTCCAGCCAGTCGAGCCCCTCGTACCACCAATGTCCCAGCAGCTCGGTGTCCAGCGCACACACCACCAGCCCGCCCCCCGGCAGCCCCCGTCCATCGCGGTCCAGCCTCGCGCGCGTGCGCGCCACGAAGTCCGCCGCGTGCTCCCGCACGAGCGCCCCCGCACGCTCCCGATCGTAGGCGCCGCCGTCGGTGGCCCACGGGTTGTGGTGGTGGATCGTGTGGCGGTGATAGTCGCGGTAGCCCCCGTCCGCGGGGTAGCCCCCGTCGCTCCACACCAGCGCGATCGTCGCGCGGTCGATCGGCACCAGCACCACGCCCGCCTCGCCCACCAACGGGCGCAGGTGCTCGCGCGCGCCCAGACCGAAGCGGCTGGTCAGCTCCACGCATGTCGCGTGCACGCCCCCATCGGCCAGCGCGGGCTCCAGATGCGGCGCGTACGCGCACTCCGGAAGCCAGAAGCCTCCCCGCCACTCATGCGGAAAGCGCGCGCGGTGCGACTCCACGCCCGCCTCCACCTGCAGCCGCAGCGCCGCCTCGCTCGCCAGCAACGGCAGCACCGCGTGCGTCGCCGCCGAGGTCCATTGCGCGTACGGCGCCAGCGCCGCCAGCAGATCCCCGCCGCGCCGGCGCAGACCGTCGAGCGCGCGCTCGTAGTCCTCGAACGAGCACTCCAGCTCACGCGCCAACCCCTCGTGACCGCCGGCACGCAAGCCGCGCGCGTCCTCCGCGTGGGTATCGCGCCGCACCTCCCCCGCGAACCGCTCGAAGCGCTCCGCGATCCCCGCCGCCTCCAACTGGTCGCACAGCACCGGCGTCAGCGACAGCGTCAACGGCGCTCCCCGCTCCAACAGGTCCATCAGCGGCAGATAACAGCCCGCCATCGCCTCCCACAGCCACTCCTCGCCGAACGGCCACGTCCCGAAGCCCTCCACGTAAGGCATGTGCGTGTGCAGCACGATCGCCAGGGCGCCCCGCGAGCGCGCGGGCGCAGGCGCAGCGTGAGCCCGTGCGCGCGGCGGCCGCGCCCCGCTCACGGGCGACAGACCGCGAGGAAGTCCAGCGCCCGGTCCAGGTCCGCCTGCCCGCGCGGCCGCAGCGCGAAGTCCGCCGTCGCGATCGCCGGCGTGAACCAGTCGTAGAAGCGCCCCGTCAGCCCCAGGCGCGCGTGCACCGCATCCCAGCCCAGGCACAGCGCGAGCTCGTGCGCGCGCAGCTTGCGCGCATGGAACAGGCCGAACAGCGCCACCGAGGAGAAGTGCGCGCGGCACAACTCCTCGAACTCCGCCGCGCGGTACTCGTGCACGTGCCAGGGATTGTCCGAACGCGGCGCCCCCTTCGGGGCAAGCGTCAGGACGTTCGGCGTCGATAGGTAGACCACGCCGCCCGCCGCCCCGCCCGCTCGGTCGGCGCCGCCCTCGGCGCGCTCGCCGCCCTCGCCGGCGCGCCCCTCGACGAGGCCGCGGAAGTGCTCCAGCGCCGCACCCGGGTCCTGCAGGTGCTCGATCGTCTGCAGGAACACCACCGCGTCGGCCGGCTGCGCGAACGTTTCGATCAGGTCCCGCTCGAAGCGCAGGTTGGGCCGCCTGTAGCGCGCCCGCGCGTGCTCGTGCGCCTCGGGGTTCGCATCCACGCCCACCACGCTCGCCGCACTCCCCGCCAGCACGTCAGATCCGTAGCCCTCACCGCACGCCATGTCGATCACGCGCAGCCCCCCCACGCGCGCCGCGATCCATTCGTACACGACCAGATGACGGCGGAACCAGTAGTTCTCCTGTGGCACATCCGGTAGCGTGCGCTCCCCCGTGAGCTCCAACGGCGGCACCCCCGCGGGCTGGTCGCGCTGCAGGTACACGGGGGCCGACACCGGCGCGAGTATACGAGCCGTCGGCCTCGCGTTGCCCACGCGGTCCATATAAGGTGCGCCCCCATGCCGCCCCCTCTCACCGCCGAGGAAATCCGCGACGTCAACACCCGCTACCACGACGTCGCCGCCGATCATTACGACGCGAAGTGGGGCATCGACTTCGGCGACATCGGAATCGAGCAGGTCGGCGCCAAGGTCAGCAAGGCGCTCGGCGCCAAGCCGCCGCGCTACGCGCGCTCGTTGGAGATCGGCTCCGGCACCGGCTACTTCACGCTCAACCTCATGCGCGCCGGCCTGATCGAGCGCGCCACCTGCACCGACATCTCGCCCGGCATGCTCGCCACGCTGAGCGCCAACGCGGAGCGCCTCGGCCTGGAGGTCGAAACCGTCAGCGCCGACGCCGAGCGCCTCCCGTTCGAGGACGAAAGCTTCGACCTCGTGCTCGGCCACGCCGTCCTCCACCACATCCCCGATCTTGCGCGCGCCTTCGAGGAGTTCGCCCGCGTCCTCGCGCCCGGCGGCACGCTCCTGTTCGCCGGCGAGCCCTCCCGCTACGGGGATCGCCTCGCGCGCGTCCCCAAGCGCTTCGCCGGCGCCGTCGCCCCGCTGTGGCGTCGCGTCCTGCGCGCGCGGCCCGCCCCTCCCGCCGAGGGCGGCGCTCCCGACGCGGTGCTCGAGAGCGTCGTCGACGTGCACGCCTTCGCCCCCGGCGAACTGCGCGAGCTCGCCCAGGACGCCGGCCTGCGCGACGTGCGCGTCATCGGCGAGGAGCTGCTCGCCAACTGGTTCGGCTGGACCAACCGCACGCTCGAGGCCACCGCCGACCCCGCCGACGTCCCCTGGGCGTGGCGCCAGTACGCCTATCGCGGGTACCTCGCGCTGCAACAGCTCGACCGTCGGCTGCTCGAGTCGCGGCTGCCGCCCGCGATCTTCTACAACCTCATGATCTCAGCCCGCAGGGCCGGCTGACGAGCACCTGACGGCATCTCCGGCGCGAGACCGCGCCATAGAATGTTCGTCATGTCCGACCGGTCGCTCGAAGGGTTCCCGCTGTTTCCGCTCGACATCGTCGCGCTGCCGACCGAGAGCGTCCCGCTGCACATCTTCGAGGACCGCTACCGCACGATGATCGAGCGCTGCCTGCACGAGCAGCAGGAATTCGGCATCGTCTGGATGGCCGACGACGAGCTCAAGGGAATCGGATGTGCATGCGCGATCGACCGTGTGCTGGAGCGCACCGACGACGGGTGCATGGACATCCTCGCGCGCGGCACCCGCCCGTTTCGGCTGCTCGAGCGCCAGGAGCACCTGCCCTACCCCGCCGGCGTCGTCGAGTTCCTCGACGAGCACGACCCCGACACCGATCCCGACGTCGCGCGCACCACCCGCGAGCTCTACGCCGAGCTCGTCGAGCAGGCCACCGACAAGACGCTGTCCGCCGAGGAGCTCGCCGAGCTCGACGCCTACCGCATGGCCGCCACCGTCGAGTTCGGCGCCGACGCCAAGCAGGAGCTGCTCGAGCTGCGATCCGAGACCGCGCGCCTGCATCTCCTCACGATGCTGTTTCGCGCCGCACTGAAGCGCATGGAGCTCGTGGAGCGCGCGCAGACGCGGGCGCGCTCGAACGGCAAGGTGCGGTTCGGATAGCAGGCGCCGCCCGCGAGTCGCTGACTTCTTTGAAGGTCGCGCGCTAGCCGCCAGCCCCGTACGGACAGGCCTCATGGCGGCCGCTCACGTGCTCCGGCGGGGATGCCGATCACGGGAGCGTGGACGCCTCCGCCTACGCCTTCACCCACGGCGTGCGCCGGACCCGCATCGCGCTTGCGCAATGGCGTAGCGCGCGTTGGCGCATCCTGCTCCGCTGGGGAGCCGGCTCGGCCTGCGCTGCGCTGGGCCTGCTCGTCGCGGTGCTCGCGATCTCCGTGCTGTCCGGCGCGGCGCCCGAATCGCCTCCCGCCGATCCGCCGTTCGCGTCCGGAACGATCACCGACACGTTCGGTGTGTTGGGACGCAATCTGCTGGTCCTGGCTCTCCACGCGATGGCGTGCGTCGCGGGCTTCATCGCGGGCAGCTCACTGCCGCTGCAGGCCGGCTCGCACAGCGGCTTCTCGCGCTGGGTTCACGAGCGCGGCGGCCGAATCGCGATCGCGTTCGTGGCCTGCGCGACGGCCTTCTCGCTCTCGGCTCAGGCCTACCTGCTGGGCGACCGGCTCGCCGCCTTCGCGCGCCAGCTCGGCGTCGCGCCGGCGCTGCTGTTGCTCACCGTCCTGCCACACGCCGCGCCGGAGCTCATCGCCCTGTTCCTGCCGCTGGCCGCGTGGATCATCGCGAGCCGCCGCGGCGACTGGGACCAGCTGCTCGCCGCCACGCTCGTCACCGTCGCGATCGCAGTGCCCGTCCTGGTCGCGGCCGCGCTGGTCGAGGTCTACGTCTCGCCACGCGTGTTCCACGCCCTGATCGGCGCGCGGCCCGGGCTGCAGCTCTCACGCTGAGCCTGCGCCCCGCCGCTCTCCCGGACATTCGGCGTCCGGCATGCGGCAGGCCACCCTGTCGAGCACTTCCGCCTCTTCCTGTGGCGAGAGCGGCACCGCATTCGTGTCGAGCACATCGCCCAAACGAAAGACACGTGCACGCCGGCGGCGTCTCCTCGGTGTGTTGCCCCTACCCCGCCAGCCCGCACACCTTCTGCGCGACTTCCAGCACGAACGCCTGGAGCTGATGCATCGCCGAGGGCTGGCGCGCCGAGTTGTCGGCGAAGCGCACCGTGCCCTTTTCGTCGCGCACCGCATAGCTGAACACGGAGCCCGGCCGCGGCGGCAGCGTGAGGTGCTTGGAGGACGGCGTCAGCAGTTCTTCCTGCACCCCCCGCGCGAGCACCAGCTGGGAGTCGCTGAGTTGACGTACGGGACCGCCGTCGCAGCGCACCGCCCCGCCTTCGTTGACGAGCAGCGTGAGCTTGCCCGCGCCACCCGTTCGCTGGATCAGGAAGAGGTCGGGCAGTTCCACGCTCTCGCCGCACCCGCCTGCGCAACCGGCGACCGCGATCGCACTCGCGGCGAGCGCGCCGCGAACGAACGAGTGCCGCCCACGCCGGCACCTCACGCGGCCACCGCCACACCGCCGCGCCGCGGGTCACCCGCGCCACTCAGCACACCCCCACGCGATTGCACCGCCTGCACACCCCCGAAGAACAGGTTGAGCGAGTGGAAGTCCACGACCTCGCAGCCGCTGCGCCGTAGCGCGGCCACGTCGATGCCGGGCTCCGCATAGACGACCCCGTCCTCGAAATGCGCGCGCGGCGCGCCCACCGCTTGCGCGACGTCGAGGTCGTGATCGACGACCCCCACGATCGTCTGCAGCAGCGCCGAGCGGATGCGGTTGGAGCCCGCGCTGCCCAGCACCAGCTCGACCTCCCCGCCGCGGGTCACCACCGACGGAGCCATCATGCTCGGCATCCTGCGCCCCGCGGGGTGCAGGTGAAAGCCGTGCGGATTCAGGTCCTGCTCGCCCATGATGTTGTTCACGTGGATACCCGTCCCCGGCACCACCACGCCGGAGCCCTCGCCGTTGGTGCACGTCACGCTGCACGCCCGACCGTCGCCGTCGAGCACCGAGATGTGCGTCGTCGAGCCCAGGTGGCTGGGCCCGAGCCGCTCGCCCAGGAACAGCTCCAGGAAGCCCTCCTGTGCGAGGCCCTCCAGGAACTCCGCCGTGCGCTCGGCCTGCGCCGCTTCCATCGCCGCCACGATCTCGACCACCCCCGGCGAGCCCGCGCGGGCGTCGAGCAGCCCGAGTGTGTACGCCAGCAGCGTTCCGCCCGCCGACGGCGGCGGGTTGGTCAGGATCGTGCGATCGCGGTAGCTCATCCGCACCGGCTCCCGCGCCACGGCCCGGTAACCGTCGAGCGCCTCGCGTGTCACCGAGCCACCGCGTTGGCCCAGCCAATTGCTGACAGCAGCCGCGATGTCCCCCCGATAGAACGGCGCCGCGCCCTCACGCCCGAGCCGTTCGAGCGCGTCGCCGAGCTCCTCGTTGCGTATCACCTCCCCCTCCCGCAGCACATGTCCCGCCGGCGCCCACAGCGCCGCGCACTCCTCCGTCGAGAGCAACAGCTCGGCGAGGATCTCCGCGACATACGCCTGTCCGTGGTTCAGCGCCACACCCGTCCTCGCCAGCCGCGCCGCCGGCGCCGCGAGCTCCTCCAGCGACACCGTGCCCCAGCGCGCAATCGCCTCGCACACGCCAGCCGGCACGCCGTAGATGCCGCACGAGGCCGGTCCGATGTGGAACACCTGGGCCGCGTCCCCGAAGGACACGTCGATCGCCTCCAGGTCCGCCGCCGTACCGTCCTCTGCCCGAGCTGGCGCCTCCACGAAGAAGTCCAACAGCGTCGGCTCCCAGCCCTCTCCCGCGACCATCAGGTAGCCGCCGGCGCCGAGGCCCGTCAGCAGTGGCTCGGCCGCGAACGACGCGAGCATCGCACCGACGGCAGCGTCGACCGCGTTGCCGCCCTCGCGCAGGACTCGCGCGCCGGCCTCAGCGGTGGCGGGATGCCCGGCTGCGACGACGCCTCGCTGGCTCGCGCTCATGCTGCAAGGGTATGGGGAGTGCGAGCGATCCGCTCAGCGCGGCATGAACTCGGGCACGTCGAGCTCGCTCGTCGCGAGCCCGCCGCTACGCTCGCGCGCCGGCCTGCCGCGCGCGACGCGCGGTTCGCCGGCGGGCTCCTCCAGGCGCCCGCGTCCCGAGCCGCTGCCGCGGGAGCGTTCCTGCTCGTAGCCCGTAGCGACGACCGTGACCCAAACCTGGTCCTCGAGCTTCTCGTCGACCATCGCGCCGAAGATGATGTTCGCGTCGGGGTGCGCCGCCTCGGAAACCGCCTTCGCGGCCTCGTTGACCTCCCACAGCGACAGGTCGCGTCCGCCGGTGATCGACAGCAGGATCGAGCGCGCGCCCTCCATCGAGGTTTCCAGCAGCGGCGAGGAGACCGCCTGCATCGCGGCCTCCGTCGAGCGGTGCTCGCCGCCGGCGCCCATCCCGATCCCCAGCAGCGCGTTGCCGGCGCCGCTCATGATCGTCCGCACATCGGCGAAATCGAGGTTGATCAGGCCGGGGAGGGTGACGAGGTCGGAGATTCCCTGCACGCCCTGGCGCAGCACGTCGTCGGCGACGCGGAACGCGTCGACCATCGAGGTCTGCTTGTCGAGCACGCTCAGCAGGCGGTTATTGGGCACGACGATCAGCGTGTCCACCTCCTCCGCCAGCGCGCGCACGCCCTCGTCGGCCTGCTCGGCACGCCGCGACCCCTCGAAGCCGAAGGGCTTCGTGACGATCGCGACCGTCAGCGCCCCAATTTCGCGCGCGATGCGCGCGACGATCGGCGCCGCGCCGGTGCCGGTCCCACCGCCCGCGCCGGCCGTGATGAAGATCATGTCCGAGCCCTTCAGCAGCGCCTTCGCGCGGTCGTAGTCGTCCATCGCCGCCTGCCGCCCAAGGCTCGTGTCCGAGCCCGAACCCAGGCCGCGCGTGAGCTCGGCGCCGATGTGCAGCGTGATGTCCGCCGTCGATTGCTGCAACGACTGCAGATCGGTGTTGATCGCCAGGAACTCGACGCCCGCGACCTCCGCCTCGACCATGCGGTTCACGGCGTTCACACCGGCGCCGCCGACGCCTACGACGCGGATCACCGGATGGATCACCGGCTGGGATCCCGCGCCGAGCGGACGCGGCTCCTCCCTCGCGTACACGTCGTAGGCGGGTGGCTCCGCGGCGGCCGACTCCGGCCCGGCCGCCGTGCCGCGCGCAGGCGCCTCCTCGGCGGCGGCCGCCGCCGAGCCGGCTGCCGTCTGCGCCGCGGGGCGCTCCATCATGTTCGCCGGGATCTCCGCGGAGAAGACGTTGCGCAGCCGCTCCCGCGGGCTCGGCACCGAGGGTGCCTCCTCCTCGTCGACCCCCACGGCGGTTTCGAGCTGCTCCTGCTCGGGTGCCTCCGCCTCGGGCTCCGCGACCTGAGGCTCCGCCACCTGGGGCTCGGCGGGTGTCGATCCCGCCCGCTTGGGCTCCGCCGCCCGCTTGGGCTCCGCGCTCTCGGGGTCCGCGCTCTCGGGGTCCGCGGGCGTCGATGCCACCGCTGCCGACTCCGACGTCTCCTTCGGGGACTCGGCCTCTCCCGCGGCGTCCTCCCCCTCAGCGATCAGCCCGTCCTCTTCGGTCTTGCGGAACAGGGCCGCGAGCGGCCCTTCGCGCATCGAGGCGCGCTTATTTTGAGCCATGCGCGAGCACCTCCTGCGCGAGCTGACGGTAGGACTGCGCGGCGACGCCGTCGGGCTCGTAGCGCAGCACGGACATCCCCTTCACGGGAGCCTCGGCGAAGCGCACCGTCTTGCGGATGCGCGACGCGAACACGCGGTCGCCGAAGTTCTCCTCGAGGATCTCGATCGCCTCCTTCGCGTGGATCGTGCGCGAGTCGACCAATGTCGGCAGGATACCCTCGATGTCGACTTCGGGATTGAGGTTCTCGCGGATCATCGCCAGGGTATTCTGGAGCTGGATCAAGCCCCGCATCGACAAATACTCGCACTGCACGGGGACGATCACCTTGTCAGCGGCCGTCAGCGCGTTGATCGTCAGCAGGCCCAGGCTGGGCGGGGTGTCGATGCAGATGAAGTCGTAGTCCTCGCGGATCGGCTCGAACGCCTTCTGCAGCGAGCGCTCGCGGCCGATCATCGTCGACATCGCGATCTCCGCGCCCGCGAGGTCGATCGAGGCGCACGCCACGTCGACCTCCCGCCGGCGCACGACCTCGCGGATCGAGAGCTTGTGCACGAGCACGTCGTACATCGATTGGGAGAGCGTGTCCGGATCGATGCCTTGCGACATGGTGAGGTTGCCCTGCGGGTCCATGTCCACGCACAGCACCCGATGGCCCTCCTCCGCGAACGCCGCGGCGAGGTTCAGCGTCGTCGTTGTCTTGGCCACGCCACCCTTCTGGTTGGCGAATGCGATGACCTTGGCCCTTCCTTGCACGGGAGGCTCCGATGCTCGATTACGGGGACGAGGATGGAAAAGACGTCGTCATCGTGGGTATTCGCAGGCCGGGTGGGGATTCCTGCACGACTACGATCCCCTTGTGGCGAGCGATCGTGGGCAAGCGGCCGGTCGAGTACCGCCGGCCGGGGGGTCCCCCGCGCCCGATCGCGACTCGCTGGCCGAGCGACTGGTCGGGAGTGAGGTGTGCGTGCTGGCCGGTCCCGGCGGCGTGGGTAAGACGACAGCTGCAGCCGCGCTCGCACTCGGCATGGCGCAGCGCGGTCTGCGCGTCGCGGTCGTCACGATCGATCCGGCCAAGCGACTCGCGGTAGCGCTGGGCGTCGAGGGACTCGGCAACGAGCCGCACCGGATCGACCCGCAGCTGCTCGCGACGCACGGCGTCGAGCCCCCGGGCGAGCTGTGGGCGATGATGCTCGACGCGAAGGTCACCTTCGACGCGCTCATCGAACGGCTCGCGCCCAACGAGCGCGCGCGCGATGAGGCGCTCTCCAACCGCGTCTACCAGGAGGTCTCCACGACCGTCGCCGGGACCCAGGAGTTCAGCGCGATCGCCAAGCTCTACGATCTGCACCGCGAAGGCAACTTCGACATGGTGGTGCTCGACACGCCCCCCTCGCGCAACGCGCTCGACTTCCTCGATGCCCCAACCCGTATGGCGCGCTTCCTGGAGGGCCGTGCGCTGAAGATGTTCCTCGTCCCGAGTGGCATCGCCGCGCGCGTGGTGGGACGCGGAACGGGTCTCGTGCTCTCGATGTTCTCGCGCTTCACCGGCGTCGACCTGCTCGGCGATCTCTCCGGCTTCTTCGGCTCGCTGGCGTCGATGATCGACGGCTTCAGCGAGCGCGCCCACGCGGTGGAGGCCCTGCTGCGCGATCCCGCGACGGCGTTCGTGCTGGTCACCTCCCCCGAGCCCGAGCAGGTGCGCGAGACGATCTTCTTCGCCGAGCAGCTCGACCGCGAGGGCATGCAGCGCGTGGGCACGATCGTCAACCGCGTGCACAGCGACGATCTGCACGGCCACACTCCGCAGGAGGTGCGAGCGCTCCTCAGCGCGCAGCTCGGCGAGCAGCTCGCCGCGCGCGTCGCGTCCAACCTCGCCGATTTCGACGTCCTGGCCCAGCGCGACCGCCGCAGCATCGTGTTGCTCGCCAGCGCACTCGGCGGCCCCGAGCCGACGCGCGTGCCGCACCTAGATCAAGATATTTGCGATCTCGCCGGTCTGAGCGTCGTCGCCGAGCATCTCCTGCGCTGAGCGCTCGCGCTCGATCAGGCGTTCCGCAGTCCGCTCGCGCTCCAACCGCCCCTCGGCGGCCCGCTCGCGCTCTATCAAGTCCTCGGCGAGGTCCACGAGATCCGTGTCGAGATGGCCGCAGATGACATCGCGCAGCAGGGCCCGCAGGTGTCCCGCGAGCTCGCGCACGAGCGTCTCCCCTCCGGCGCGCGCGACCGCGGTGCCCTCGACCACAGCGCGCTCCAGCGCAAGCGCCTCGGCGACCCGCCGCGCCAGCGCCCCGCGCTCGGGCGGCGTGGCGCACAGTGCGGCCAGCCGCTCCGCCAGCAGGACACCGTCGCCGCCGTCGCGCGCCTCCGGTTCGAGCAGTGCGCGCAGCGCGAGCAGGTAGTCGCTGAGTGCCTCGTACTCCTCGCCGCGTTCACAGCCCATCTCGAAGCGCTCCAGCGCCCATGCGAGCTCGCCTTCGCGGGGGGTGCGGCGCGAGACGAGGCTGCAGAAGGCGCGCAACTCGTCCTCCTGCGCGGCGCTCACGACGAGCATCCCGTGGGGTCGCCCGCCCCAGGGCAGCGCCCGCGCGCTCCAGCCGCCGTCGGCGAGGCCCACCCACGCGAGCCGGCCGAGCGCGATGCGACCATCGCCGAACAGCCGCAGCGCGCGCAACAGCTCCCCCAGCACCGCTCTTCCGCGGGCGAGCGCGCCAAGCACGTCGGCCTCCTCGGTCGTGAACGCGACCAGCAGACGCGCTGGCTCGACCGCGGCGTCCTCCAGTGCCGGCGCGAGCGCCTCCTCAGGCACCCCGCGCAGCGTTTCGGGCGCCACGATCGCGAGCCCCGGCGCGAGCGTGAGCTCCTCCGAAGCGATCGCCAATCCGTGCAAAGAAGCCAGCAGCGTGATCTCCGAAGGACTCGAACGCGCCGCGCGATCGAGGCGCTCCAGCGCTCCGCGCAGGCGCTCCTCGGAAACCTCGAAGCTGCTCTGTTCTGAGAACACGTCCTCGATCAGCGCACGCAGCGCACCGTCCGCGAGCGGGCCCCCCGCACGCCTGCGCTCGCGGCGAGCGCGACCGGCCGGCGATTCGCGTGCGAGCAGGTAGCGATCGAGTCCGTCGAAGCTCTCCAACAACGCGACCGCGGTTCCGTGGCTCGGCAGGCGTCGCAGCGTAGCCCAGCGCTCGCGGATGAACGCCTCGGTCTGGGGTCGGTAGCAGTACAGCTGCGGCCCGCTGCCGCGCGCACCGCGCGCGGTCAGGTCAAACGGGACCTCCACGCCCTCGTCGAGCTCGGCTCGCAGGCGCGAGGCGACCTCCTTGGCGAAGACCGCGAGGGCGATTTCGAGCTGGCGCGATCGCATGTACAGACGCTTCGCCGGCATCCCCGACGTTCCTGCGCCGCGCAGCGCCTGTTGCAGCGACGTCTACGCGACCGCCGCCGCGCCCTCTTGCAGGGCGACCGTCACTCGATCCCCGCACTCCCCCGCCAGCCACCGCCGGCCGTAGGCGCGCATGTCCTCGACGATCGGCAGCAGCGCGCGCCCCTTCTCGGTCAGCGCGTACTCCACGCGCGGGGGCACCTCGGGGAAGGTCTGGCGCTCGACGATCCCCTCCTCCTCCAGCGCGCGCAGCCGCAGCGAGAGCGTGCGCGGGCTGATGCCGTCGAGCGAGCGCTCGAGCTCACAAAAGCGGGTATATCCCTCGGCGAGATCGCGGATCAAGAGCAGCGTCCACTTGCCGCACACGACTTCCGCTGTACGGCACACCGGACACGTCTCATCCATCGCCACGCCCTTACTTTACCGAATGAAGTGAAGGAACTCGGCTGTCAGCGGCAGTCGAAGGTGCCCGTCTCAGCGAACGCCAAGTGGCGGAGATGCAGCCGGCGGTGTCTGAGCTTCGCCCGGCCGCGGCTGCACCGGGGCCGCGGGCGCGGCCCCCTCCCTCGCGGCCTGCGCCGCGGCGACGTCCGCCATCGTCGTCCCCTTGCGCCCGTCGGCCTGCACGAGCAGCTTGAAGTCGTGCGGGCTCGACGCGACGCGCATCGCGTCGTCGAACGTGACGCGGCCCGCCTTGACATGACCGAAAAGCGCCTGGTCGAAGGTCTGCATCCCGTAGTAGCCGCCGGACTCCACGACCTCCATCAGTTTCCCCGTCTGGGAGGGATCGGTGATCATGTCGCGCGCGCGCCCCGTCATGCGCAGGATCTCGCACACCGCGACCCGCCCGCCGTTGGCACCGGGCACGAGGCGCTGAGAGATGACGCCCTTCACGGTCCCCGCGATCATCGAACGCGCCTGGCCGTGCTGGTGGGGTGGGAAGAAGTCCAGCATGCGGTTGATCGACTCCATCGCGTCCACCGTGTGGATCGTGGAGAGGACCAGGTGCCCCGTCTCCGCAGCGGACAGCGCGGTCTGGACGGTCTCCTCGTCGCGCATCTCGCCGACGAGGATCACGTCGGGGTCCTGACGCAGCACGCGCCGCAGGGCGCGCTTGAAGGAGGCCGTGTCCATTCCGACCTCGCGCTGGTTGATCACCGAGCGCTTGTCCTGGTGGACGAACTCGATCGGGTCCTCGATCGTCACGATGTGCTTGCTCATCGTCTCGTTCATGTGGTCGATCATCGCCGCCAGCGTCGTCGACTTGCCCGAGCCGGTCGTGCCCGTGAGCAGCACGATCCCGCGCTCCTCCTCGGCGAGCTCGCCGATCACCTCCGGCAGTGCGAGTTCCGAGATCGTGCTGATCTTGTGCGGGATCGCGCGGCACGCCAGCGAGATCACGCCGCGCTGGCGGAAGGCGTTGATGCGAAAGCGAGCCACACCGGCGATCTCGAACGAGAAGTCGACCTCGTGCTCCTCGGAGAACTCGTGCAGCTTGACCGGGTCGTGCAGCAGGTCGTGCAGCGCGCGCTCGGTGTCCTCCGCGGTCAGCGGCGCGGAGTGCCCGTCCTTCTCCAGCTCCCCGTACACGCGGAACAGCGGCGGCGCGTCGACCTTCAGATGCAGATCCGAGCCCTTGCGGTCGACCAGCTCACGCAGCGCTGACTGCACGTCGAACATGTCACGTCCATCGGCACCGCGCGCGACGGGCTTGAGCGCGCCGACACTCGGTGGACGATGACCGGCGGACCCGCGTCGAACGATCTGCCGGCACGCTCAATTCCACAGGGTCGCAATCGGCGCGGCAACGATCCTATCCGCGAGCCGGTAGACGTGGGGGCCGGTATGCAGCACGACGCCCACCAGAAAGCGCTCGCCGAGCTGCTCCGCCAACCAGACGAGATGCTTGGCGTCCTCGCGCGCGCTCGGGGCTGCGCTGGCCTTGACCTCGATTCCCACGACCCGCCGTCCCGCGAGCTCGGCGATCAGGTCGATCTCGTGGCGCCCCTCTTCGGTTCTCAGGTGATGGAGCCGCGGACGCGAGCGCGAAACCGCAAGCTCGGGCCGCAACTGCGCGGCCACGAAGGTGTCGAGCACCCGCCCCAGGAGGTCGCCGTCGGCGACCACGCCCTGTTCGTCGAGCCCGAGTGTCGTCGCGATCAGAGCGGCATCGATCAGGTAGCGCTTGGACCGACGCACGAGGCGCCTGAGTCGATTCGAGGACCAGGCAGGCACGCGCTCGGCGATCAACAGCCCTTCCAGCAGATTCTCGTAGGCGTTGGCCGTCGCCTTGCTGACCTGCGCCGCCTCGTAAATCGTCTTCTGTTCGGCTATGCCAGCCGAGTTGAGTGCGTAGGCCTCCAAAAAGCGCCGCAGGCGCTGCGGATCGCGGCGGCGGGGGGAGCCCTCCTCGAGCTGCTCGACATCGTGGCTGAGTAGATCCTCGACGTAGCTCTCCAGCCACGTCGTGCGAGCGAGCCCGCTCAGGCGTAGGGCCGGGTCGGGGAACCCGCTGCGCAATGCAAGCTCCACGTAGCCACGCAGGTCCGGGCACTCCGCCGGCGGAATCAGCTCCTCGCCGGCGGCGATCCTGTCCAGGAACGGACGGCCCGTCCTACCGAGCTGCTCGCCGACCGTCATCGGATACATCGCCACCCGCACGAGTCGCCCGGTGGCCGGCCACACTTCGTGCTCGAGCTCGGCCCTTACCGAGCCGGTGACAAAGAAGCGGTTTGCGCGGGAGTCCGCTTCGACCGCACGTCTCACCGCACCTAGAACGCCCGGCACGCGCTGCCACTCGTCGAGCAATACCGGCTCGGCAAGTCCCCTGAGCGCCGCGTCGGGGTCGGCCTCGAAGGCCGCGGCGCGCAACCGCCGGTCGAGCCTTACCACTGTGCTCGCGCGCCGCGCCAAGGTAGTCGTCTTGCCCGCCGTCCGCGGCCCGACCACAAGAACCGCGGGCAACTGCTCGAGCAACTCGTCCAGGAGCGGGTCTACAAGCCGCCGCCGGTACTGCCCATCTTCATCGCTAGCCACCCTACGCAGCTTATACTAACCCTCATACGCATCAGATAGTTGCCTTTTCCCGCACAAGTTGCTCGTCCCATCCTCGCTTCATGACGAGCGACTCGGCTTCCTTGGCAAGGACGCACCGAGCGAAGTGTGCTTCAGCACATACCCCGTTCGGGCACAGGCGAGCGAGGGAAGACGCCGCCAGGGGATTCGAGACGCCGTCAGGCGACGTCGCGCAGCTTCTGCGCCTCTGCGAGGCTCTGCAGCTTCTTCAGCGACTGGTTCTCGATCTGGCGGATGCGCTCGCGCGTGACGTTGAACGTGCGGCCCACCTCGTCGAGCGTGCGCGGGTGCTCGCCGCCGAGCCCGTAGCGGAGCTCCAGGACGCGCCGTTCGCGGTAGGAGAGGTTCTCCAGGGCCTCGCGCAGCGCCTCCTTGGTGAGGATTTCCGCGGCGCGCTCGTAGGGGGACTCGGCGCGCTCGTCGGCGATGAACTGCCCGAACTCGGACTCCTCCTCGTCGCCGACCGGCTTCTCCAGCGAAACCGGCGCCTGCGCGGAGCGCTTGATCGAGTCGACCTCTTCGGGGTCGATCCCGGTGACCTCGGCGATCTCTTCGGCCGTCGGTTCGCGGCCGAGCTCGGTGACGAGCTTTCTCTCCGCGCGTCCGATCTTGTTGAGCTTCTCCACCACGTGCACCGGGATGCGGATCGTGCGCGCCTTGTCGGCGAGAGCGCGCGCGATCGCCTGGCGGATCCACCAGGTCGCGTAGGTGGAGAACTTGAAGCCCTTGCGGTAGTCGAACTTCTCCGCGGCGCGCACCAGCCCGAGCGTGCCCTCCTGGATGAGGTCTAGGAACGGCAGACCCTGGTTGCGGTAGTTCTTGGCGATCGAGACGACAAGGCGCAGGTTCGACTCGACCATCTTCTGCTTGGCGTCGAGATCGCCGCGCTCGATGCGCTTGGCGAGATCGACCTCCTCCTGGGCGGTCAGCAGGCGCACCTTGCCGATGTCCTTCAGGAACAGCTGCAGCGAGTCCGTCGTCATGTCCGGCTTGAGGTCCAGCGCGGCTTTCGCTTTGCGCCGACCCCGTTTGTCGGGCGCGCGCTCCACCTGCAGCGCGGCGGCCGTCGCCGGGTCGATGTCCTCGACGAGCTCGATCTCCGATTTCTCGAGGAAGCCGTGCAGCTCCTCGACGTCGGTCTCGTCCAGATCCAGCTCGGAGGTCGCGGTGGATATCTCCGCGAACGTGAGCACCCCCACCTGCTGGCCCTTCGCCAGCAATCCCTTTATCTCATCGAGCTCCTGCAGTTCCACTACTGACATCGATCGTCTTTCCGTTTCCTTAGATGGAGGGGACCTCGCTTTCGTCCGCAGGCTACCCCTGCCGGCCGCAACCGGGCCCCGCACAGCCGGCCGCGGCCGAAGCCCGCCCGACTTTACAACCAACGTGGACCCTATGCTAACGCTTCGTCGTCGTTCCTCGTTATGCGCGATGATGCCCGCGAATGCCCCCCGCCGGCGACGAAAAGCGACCGAAACGAGCCTCCCCCGAGCGCGGCGTGCTCTCGAGCCTGCCCAGCACACGACCGCAGCGTCCCAGCGCGCGACGTGCCGCGGCGAGGAGCAGCGCCACGAAGGACTCGGTGCCCACCAAACGCTCCAAGCCGAGCAAGCCCGCGGCGCCGCCCAAGCGCACGACGAGAGCGCCGCAACGCGAGAGCGCCGCGGACGCCCTCGACACGCGTTCCGACCCCGCCGCCGCGCGCAAGCGTGCCCGCACACGCGCTGGCGCGCGACGCGCCACCGAAGATCCTCCGATCCCGCGGCAGGGGTTTGAGACCGAGGAGGAGATCGCGCCGGGCTCGACGGTGAACCCGCCGAGCCGCCCCGAGCTCGCGGCGGCCGTGGCGGATCTGCTCGGCGAGCTCGCCCAGGGCGGCCTGACGGCCGGGGGGCGCCTGCTCAAGGAAGTCCTCGGCCGGCTGCCCGGAGCCTGAGCTCGGCAGCGTCGGCCCCGTCCGGAGGACCTGTATACTGCCCGGCACGCCGAGCTCGTGCGGTTCATGATCGCGCGGGGCGGGGGACCCAATGTGGAGCGAGCAATCGCTGCACTGGGGCGAATCGGTTCGCTCGAACCGTAGCGCCGGCAGTAGGCGCGAGCCCGTCAGCTCACCCCGTAGGCGAAACCGATTCACGATGCGTACCGCTTTCGCCCAGCACGCCGTGCGTGCCAACCTTCGATCGCTCGCCCTCTGCGCAGCCATCGCGGCGATCCCCGCCGCGCTCGTGCTGCCCGCGGAGAGCGCCCTGGCGAGCACGACCGGCGGGGCCGCCGCGACGACCGCGACGACCACGGCCGCGCCCGCACCATCCGCCGGTGGCGCGACCACGACCGGTGCGACGGCCAGCGGCGGCGCGGCGCCGACCCCTCTGACGCGCAAGCCGACGATCGCGACGTGGTTCGGCCCGGGCTTCTACGGCAGCACGACCGCGTGCGGGCAGAAGATGAGCCCGACGCTCGTCGGCGTCGCCTCGCGGACGCTTCCGTGCGGAACGCTCGTGCAGGTCGCCTACCGCGGCCACCGCCTCACGGTCCCGGTGCTCGACCGTGGCCCCTACGGACACATCGGCGCGATGTGGGATCTGACGGCGGGCGCGGCGCACGCGCTGGACATCACCGAAACGGTGCGCATCAGGACGCAGATCGTGGGCAGCGTCGCGAACACCCCGACGCTCGGCGAACCGGCGCCGGGCAGCGAACCGGCGAGCGCGCCCTCCGCGCCGACCGCGACCGCGGCGACGACCGGCGGCGCCGCCGCCGCGGGCTGAGAGCGCACGGCGCCCGCCGCGCGGCTCTGCGCGTGAGGCTCGGCGCGGCGAAGCACGCGGGCGCAGCGAGGCACGCGCGCGCGCAGGCCGCCGCCGGGCTAGCCTTGGCGTAGAGGATGCGCGAGGCGTCGATCACGAACCTGCGCGACGCGACGAGCGTGGACGCGCAGACGGGCGCGGTGCGCTCGGTGCAGACCGCGGACCTGCAGCTGAGCGCCGAGCGCCTGGCGGAGCTGTGGTCGCCGGTCTCCCTGGAGCGCCTCGCGCGGACCTACTGGCGCTTCCTGACGCGCGTGACGCTGGGTCTCGTACGCGTCTACTACACCGAGCGCGAGCGCTCCGTGGTGCTGCTCTTCAAACCGCTGAAGCTGCTGACGTTCCGCGCCCCCGAATACGAGCTCGAGGACGACCACGGGCTGGTGCGCTGGCGCATCGAGCGCGGCCTGCTGGTGGCGCGCGCGGGCCGCGGCGACGGACACCTGCAGATCGACGTGCGCCGCCTGGCGAGCGCGGACGGGCAGCTGGCGACGCTGCACGTCGAGGTCGAGGTCGCGAACTTCTACCCGGCGATCGCCTCCGGGGTCGGCCGCTGGCTGTACAACGTCACCCAGTCGCACATCCACGTGCTCATCACGCACGGCTTCCTGCGCTCGCTGGCGCGCCTGGACCTCGCGCCCTCGCTGGTCGGGCGCTTCGCAGAGCCCCAAGCGACCCCGGCGGTTCGGCGATAGCGCGCCTACCCGAAGCGCGTGTCGCCGTAGATCGCGCGCAGCTTCGCGCGATCGTGGCGCGCGGTGACCCGCCGCACCGTCCCGGAGCGCGTGCGCATGACGAGCGATTCGGTCGTGGCCCCCCCGGCGCTGGGATAGCGCACGCCCTGCAGGACGTCGCCGTCGGTGACGCCGGTGGCAGAGAAGAAGACGTCGTCGCCGGCGACGAGGTCGTCGCGGTCCAGGACGCGCGTCAGGTCGTAGCCGGCGTCGAGCGAGGCCTGCCGCTCGACCTCGTCGCGCGGCCACAGCCGTCCCAGCAGTTGCCCGCCGAGGCACTTGATCGCGGCCGCGGAGATGACGCCCTCGGGCGTCCCCCCGATCCCCCACAGCAGATCGACGGGCGAGCGCTCGGTGACGGCGAGCAGCGCGGCGGACACGTCGCCGTGGGCGATCAGGCGCACGCGCGCGCCGGCCTCGCGGATCGTCTTGACGCCCTGCTCGTGGCGGGGGCGGTCGAGCACGACGACCATGACGTCGCCGATGTCGCAGCTCTTGCGCTTGGCGATCAGCGCGAGCGTCTCGGGCAGCGGGCGGTCGAGGTCGAGCAGGTCGGCGACCTCGGGCGAGCCGGCCATCTTCTCCATGTAGACGCAGGGACCGGGATCGAACATGGTGCCGCGCTCGGAGAGCGCGATCACGGCGAGCGCGCTGGGCATGCCGTGCGCGGCGAGCGTGGTCCCCTCCAGCGGATCGACGGCGATGTCGACCTCGGGCGGGGTGCCGTCGCCGATGTGCTCGCCGTTGTAGAGCATCGGCGCCTCGTCCTTCTCGCCCTCGCCGATCACGACGAGGCCGTCCATCTGGATCGAGTGCAGCGCGTAGCGCATGCCGTCGACGGCGGCCTGGTCGGCGGCCTCCTTGTCGCCTTTGCCGACGAGTCGGGCGGCGGCGAGCGCGGCGGCCTCGGTGACGCGCACGAGCTCCAGGGCGAGGTTGCGGTCGGGGCGCTGGTGGGAGGGGTCGGGACTCAAGCGGGTACCTTTGTCGGGGCCATGCGCGCGAAACCTACACCAGAGGAGGAGCTGTGACACAGATCGGGTTCGTCGGGCTGGGCAAGATGGGCGCCAACATGGTGCACCGCATCTGTCGCGACTCCGAGCACGAGGTGGTCGCTTACGACTCCAACCGCGAAGCGGTCAAGCGCGCGGCGGCCACCGGCGCGGTCGGCGCGAACACGCTCTCGGACCTCATCCGCGAGCTGCGGCGGCCGCGGCTGGTGTGGCTGATGCTGCCGGCGGGCGACATCACGCAGCGCACGATCGACCGGCTCTCGCGGACGCTGGACCGCGACGACACGATCGTCGACGGGGGCAACACGAGGTGGACCGACGACAAGCGCCGCGCGGCGACGCTGAAAAAACTAGGCATCCACTACGTCGACGTGGGCACCTCCGGCGGGGTGTGGGGCCTCGACGTGGGCTACTGCATGATGGTCGGCGGGCCGAACAAGGCGGTGGGGCGGCTGGCACCGATCCTCGACGTGCTCGCCCCCGAGACCGCCGAGAACGCGCGGGCGGCGATCGGGGAGCGCGGCTGGCTGCACTTCGGCCCGCCGGGCGCGGGGCACTACGTGAAGATGGTGCACAACGGGATCGAGTACGGGCTGATGCAGGCGTACGCGGAGGGCTTCGACCTGTTCGACAAGTGCGAGTACGAGCTCGACAACGCGAAGATCGCGCACCTGTGGGGCCAGGGCTCGGTGGTGCGCTCGTGGCTGTGCGAACTGGCGGCGCGGGCGTTCGAAGCGGACGGCGACGACCTGCACACCCTCAGCGGCTACACCGAGGACTCGGGCGAGGGCCGCTGGACGATCGCGGAGGCGACGGACCTCGACGTGCCGACACCGGTGATGACGGCCTCGCTGTACTCGCGGTTCTACTCGCGCGGCAACGGCGACTACAGCCACCGCGTGCTGGCCGCGCTGCGCAACCAGTTCGGCGGGCACGCCGTGCGCGACGCGGATGGCGAGACGAGCTCGGCTGGCCCACAGGCAGGTCCGGCGCCGGGAGAGGGGACGCAGGCGACGGGCGACGGTGGCGGCGCGCGCGGGAGCACGCGCCGCGGCAGCGCGGGCCGATGAGCGACGGGGCGAGCGCGCTCGCGCAGGAGCCCGAGAACCCGCTCGTGGAGGGGCTCGAGCGACTGCCGGTCGCCCCGACGTCGCTCGTGATCTTCGGCGCCACGGGGGACCTGGCGCGGCGCAAGCTGCTGCCGGCGCTCTACAACCTCGCGCACGAGGGCGCGCTGCCCGAGCGCTTCTTCCTCGTGGGCGTCTCGCGCAAAGAGAAGGCGCACGAGGACTACCGCGCGGAGTGCGAGGAAGCGATCCGCAGCTTCTCGCGGCGCACGCCCGACGCGGACGTGCTGGCGGGCCTGCTGGAGAACGTGAAGTACGTGCCGGGCACGTTCGACGACGACTCGGTGTACGAGTCGCTCGCGGAGGTGCTCGACGGCTTCGAGGAGCAGGCGGGCGAACAGCTGAACCGTGCGTTCTACCTCTCGACGGCGCCGAGCTTCTTTCCGGTGATCGTCGAAGCGCTCGGCCGCCGCGAGCTCGCGCACCGCGAGGACGCGCAGGTGCGCGTGATCGTCGAGAAGCCATTCGGGACATCCCTGACGGAGGCGCAGGAGCTCAACCGGATCGTGCTGTCGGTGTTCGAGGAGCAGCAGGTGTTCCGCATCGACCACTACCTGGGCAAGGAGACCGTGCAGAACATGCTCGCGTTCCGCTTCGCGAACGGCATGTTCGAGCCGCTGTGGAACCGCAACTACATCGAGCACGTGCAGATCACGGCGGCCGAGGACATCGGGATCGGCTCGCGCGCGGGCTACTACGACCAGGCGGGTGCGCTGCGCGACCTGATCCAGAACCACATGCTGCAGCTGCTGTGTCACGTCGCGATGGAGCCTCCGGTGAGCTTCACCTCCGAGGAGGTGCGCAACGAGAAGGTCAAGATCCTGCACGCGATCCACGCGCCGAAGGGCGAGGAGATCTCCCCGATGGCGGTGCGGGCCCAGTACTCCGCGGGGCACGCCGGCGGGGAGGATGTGAATGGATATTTGGAGGAGGAGGGGGTGAGGGAGAGCTCCAACACCGAGACGTTTGCGGCCCTGCGTTTGGAAGTTGACAACTGGCGGTGGGCTGGCGTGCCGTTCTACCTGCGCGCGGGCAAGCGCCTGGCGCGCAAGATCACCGAGATCGCGATCACGCTGAAGCCGGTCCCGCACCTCGCGTTCGACCAGGCGGGCTCGCTGGGGATCCGGCCCAACCAGCTGATCCTCACGGTGCAGCCCAACGAGGGGGTCTCGCTGCAGCTGGGGGCGAAGATCCCCGGGACGCGGATGATCATCCGGCCGGTGAACATGGAGTTCCTGTACGGGACCTCCTTCCTCTCGCAATCCCCGGAGGCGTACGAGCGCCTGATCATGGACGCGATGCGCGGCGACCCGACGCTGTTCACGCGCAACGACGAGGTCGAGGCGCAGTGGCAGATCTGCGACCCGATCGTCAAAGCGTGGGAGCAGACGCCGGGGCCGCTGTCGCAATACGAAGCGGGCTCGCAGGGTCCGGTGGAGGCGACGAGGATCCTCTGCCCGGGCCACAGCTGGCGCGCGATCTGATGGGAGCCGTCAGCGACACGCTGTGGAGCGAGCAGGGCACGACGCCGGATCGCATCGAAGCGGCGCTGCGCGATCTGCTGGCCGAGCGCCACGCCGAAAACGGAGGGTTCGCGCCGGCGCGCGCGCTGAACATGATCGCGTTCGTGGACCGCGAGTGGAGCGGGGAGATCGCCAACCGCCTGCGCGGCGTCGGGCGCTACCACGCCTCGCGCCTGATCGTGCTGTCCTACGAGCCCCGCCGCGAGCGCCTGGACGCGCGCGTGAGCGTGGCCGCCGAAGGCGATCCGCGACCGGGCGAGCTGAGCCTGCTGCGCGAGACGGTCGTGGTGGAGCTCGGCGACCGCCACCTGGACGATCTCGTGACGATCGCCGACCCGCTCGTCGTGACGGACCTGCCGACGCTGCTGTGGTCGCCGCACGGCCACCACGACGTCGTGGAGGAGCTGCTGGGGCTCGCGCAGGCGGTGCTGCTCGACTCGGTCGACGAACCCGACGTCGGCGACGCGGTCGAGCGCGCGTGCGCGCTGTCCAAGCAGGCGTACGTGGTGGACCTCGCGTGGCTGCGCTCGACGCCGTGGCGCGAGCGGATCGCGACGACGTTCGACCCGCCGGCGCGGCGAGTCGAGCTGCGCACCCTGTCGAAGATCGAGGTCCGCCATCACCCGGAGTCGGGGATCGCGGCGATGCTGCTCGTGGGCTGGCTGGCGTCGCGCCTGGGCTGGGAGGTGGGGCCGCTGCTTGGCCACGGCGACGCGCTGACGGGTAGGGCACACGCGCGGCGCCAGGATGTGGCGCTGCGGCTGCAGCCCACCCCGGAGCAGCAGGTGCGCGGCCTGGCGGGCCTGGAGCTGCAGACCGCGGCGGGCCGCACGCTGCGCCTCGACCGCGGGCCGGGGGGGCTGCACGCGTACAGTCGCGACGGCCGGGGTAGGGAGCGGGAATGGACGATCCTGGGGGCCTCGCGCGGCGAGTCCGGCATCCTCGGCGAGGGAATACGCCAGGCGCTGCTGCGCGACCCGACGTACACGCCGGCGCTGACGACGGCGGCCAAGCTCGCGCCGTGAGACGCGGACTGCGATGACGCTCCTGACGGCGGTCGCGGACGGACGGGAGGCGGCGGTGCGCAAGCAACGGCAGGGTGACGCCCCTCGCGGGCAATCCCTACCATCGGAATAATGAGCCACGATGGCGCAAACGTCGTACATTGAGTGACTGCCGGAGCCATGGCCCTCTCTGCCCCGCAAGAGACCGCAGCGCCCCGATCCATCGCGACGCTTCGCGAGCTGGATGAGATTCGAGCGGCGACGCTCGCCCTCGTCGCGCACCTCGACGACTCCCAGCTGGAGCGCACCTACACGCCGCTGATGAGCCCGCTGGCGTGGGACCTCGCGCACATCGCCGCGTACGAGGATCTGTGGCTCGCGCACCGCCACGCCGGCCTACCGCTGCTGCACCCGGAGCTCGCGGAGCTCTACGACGCGTTCGAGACCCCGCGCGCGGTGCGCGGCGAGCTCGAGCTGCTCGATGCCCCCGCGGCGCGGAGCTATCTGGCCGACGTCCGCGCCCGGATTGCGGCGGCGCTGGAGTCGGGCGGCGTCGGCGACGGCGTCCTCTGCGAGCTGGTCCTGCGCCACGAGCTGCAGCACACCGAGACGATGCGCCAGGCGATGACGATCGCAGGCATCCTGCCCGCGGGCGAGCCGCGCCTGGCGCCATTGGAGAGCGGCGCGCGGGACGGGGACCCATCCGAGTGGGTCGAGGTCCCGGCCGGCGCCTTCGAGATGGGGGCGTCGGCGGAGGGGTTCGCGTACGACAACGAGCGTCCCCGCCACACCGTCGAGACCGACGCCTTTCGGATTGCGCGACGGCCTGCCACCAACGCAAGCTGGCTGCGCTTCCTCGCCGAGGGCGGCTACGAGCGTCGCGAGTGGTGGAACGCGGAGGGCTGGGCGTGGAAAGAACGCGAAGCGATCGCCCCCCACCCGACGATCGCCACGAGCGACCCGCGCGCCCCGGTGTGCCATGTGAGCTGGTTCGAGGCCGACGCCTTCGCGCGCGCGCACGCGGCGCGCCTGCCGAGCGAGGCCGAGTGGGAGCGCGCCGCCGGCGAGGACGGCGAGGCGCTGGAGGCAACCGGTCAGGTCTGGGAGTGGACGAGCAGCTTCTTCGGGGGCTATCCGGGGTTCGTCGCGCATCCCTACCGCGAGTACTCCGAAGTGTTCTTCGGCGAGGACTACCGCGTGCTGCGCGGCGGGTCGTGGGCGAGCAGCCCGCGCGTGGCTGGGAAGACCTTCCGCAACTGGGACTACCCGCAGCGCCGCCAGATCTTCGCCGGCGTACGACTCGCACGGGACGCCGACTGATGCGGCGCACCGGCCACGACTTCCTGGAGGTGCCACTGATGGAGCAAGACGGCGGCCACAACTACCCGGAGGTGCCCTGATGGAGCCCGTACGCGACCCCGACTGCGCGACGGCGACGATCCAGATCGACTCGCACCTGGGCGGCTCCGAGCAGCGCACGCTCGCCGAGGACGTCCTCGACGGGCTCACGCAGCCCTTCAAGGAACTCCCCCCCAAGCACTTCTACGACGCGCGCGGCGCCGAGCTGTTCGACCGCATCTGCGAGCTCCCGGTCTACTACCCGACGCGCACCGAGCGCGCGATCCTCGACGAGTCGGCCGTCGAGATCGCCGCGTTGACCGAGGCCGTCGAGCTCGTCGAGCTCGGCTCGGGGACCGCCGCCAAGACGCGCGTGCTGCTCGACGCGCTGCACGACGCCGGATCGCTCGCGCGATACATCCCGGTCGACGTCACCGAGAGCATGGTGCGGGAGTGCGCGCGGGAGCTCACGGCTGAGTACCCGGGCCTGCACGTGCACGGTGTGATCGGCGACTTCGAGCGCCACCTCGATCGGGTTCCTGACGCCGAGGGCTCCCGCCTGGTGGCGTTCCTGGGCGGCACGATCGGGAACTTCCCCCCCGGCAGCCGCCGGCGCTTCCTGCGCCAGATCGGCGCGCTGCTGGGCCCCGGCGACCATCTGCTGATGGGCACCGACCTCGTCAAGGACAGCGCGGTCCTGGAGGCCGCCTACGACGACCCGGAGGGCGTGACGGCGGAGTTCAACCGCAACGTGCTGCACGTCCTCAACCGCGAGCTCGACGCCGACTTCGACCCCGCCGACTTCGACCACGTCGCGCTCTTCGACGACCGCCACGAGTGGATCGAGATGCGCCTGCGCGCGCGCCGCGACCACACCGTGAACGTCCAGGCGCTGGAGCTGCCCGTGCACTTCGACGAGGGCGAGGAGATGCGCACCGAGATCAGCGCGAAGTTCACCCCCGAGCGCCTGGAGGGGGATCTCGACGCGGCGGGCATGGAGATCGTGCGCTGGTTCACCGACCCCGAGGACCTGTTCGCGTTGACGCTGTCGCGGCCGGCGGGGTGAGCGCGGCGCGGTACCACGCGCCTCACGCGAAGAAGTCGGCAACGGCGACCCGCCACCCGGGCACGCAGACAGAACGCTGCATCGCCGCCACGCGCTCCGTGGGATAGGCTTCCCGCCGTGCAAATCGAAGGCAGCTCAGCGATCGTCGTCGGCGGCGCCTCCGGCCTGGGCGCTGCAAGCGTGCGCGCCCTGCACGCGCGCGGCGCGCTCGTCACGATCGCCGACGTCAACGCCGAGAAGGGCGAGGCGCTCGCCGCGGAGCTCGGCGCCGAGTTCGTCGCCTGCGACGTGCGCGAGGAGGACCACGTGCAGGCCGCCGTGCAGGCCGCCGCGGCGCGCGAGGGCGGGCTGCGCATCGCAATCTGCTGCGCCGGCACCGGCTGGGCGCAGAAGGTCTCCGGCTCCAAGGGTCCGCACCCGCTGCTGCCCTTCGAGACGATCATCCAGATCAACCTGATCGGGACCTTCAACGTGCTGCGGTTCGCCGCCAGCGCGATGATCGAGGCCGACGCGCTCGGCGAGGACGGCGAGCGCGGGGTGTGCGTGAACACAGCCTCGATCGCCGCCTACGACGGGCAGATCGGCCAGATCGCCTACTCGGCTTCCAAGGGCGGCGTCGTCGGCCTCACACTTCCCGCCGCGCGCGACCTCGCGCAGTACGGGATCCGCGTGTGCACGATCGCGCCGGGCCTGTTCGACACGCCACTGCTCGCCGCGCTCCCCGAGGAGGCGCGCCAGAAGCTCGGCGCCGGCGTCCCCTATCCCCCGCGGCTCGGCAGGCCCGAGGAGTACGCCCAGCTCGCCTGCCACATCGTCGAGAACCGGATGCTCAACGGCGAGGTCATCCGGTTGGACGGCGCGCTGCGGATGCCACCACGCTGAGGGCAACTCTCGGGAGTGTCCGATTTTGGATGCCCGCGATGCGAATAGAAGGTGGCAGGGGAATCATTCGTGAGGCGAGCTCTCTCCAGCATTCTGGAGGTGGGTCAGCGGCACGCAGCGGTTCCCTTTGGTCGTCTGAGTAAGAAACGATATCGCCATGGGCTCAGCCAGGCACCGCACCCGCATCCATAGCGCCCCACGCGTTCGTTTGACAGTGGCCGGATCATCGAATAAGAACTCGGGACCCCCGCAAAGCACCAATCCCCACTGTCTAGACCCTACCCCCAGTATTGCTATCACGCAAAAGGAGGGAACTATGTCCAGGGCGAAGCTGGCAGTCGCAGCATATTGTACCGCTTTTGCACTCAGCGGACTAGCCACGACTTCCGCATCGGCGGGAGAATGGGACGTCAATGGCACCAAACTCGTTGGGACCGCAGCGCTCTTATCCAACACTTCGGTGTTAGCACGCACAGCGCTGGAAGTCGTTGGCTCGGGGACGACAGTAGAATGCCTCGGAAAAGAAATCAACATCAATGGCGGGGAACTCGTCGCACCCAATGAACTTCGGGCCAAAGATCTAACTTTCAAAGAATGTAAAACAGCGAGTGGTAACTGCTCACTGGCGTCCGAAACGATTTTAACGTTAGCGTTCCACGGGCCGGTGCATTTAGAGGGGGTGTTAGATGCCCTTGTCTTAAGCTTACCGTTACCTAGTAAAACGTTCATCGTGCTCGCCTTTGAAGGTAGCGCCTGCGCATTCAAAGGCGTCCAACCCGTCACAGGCACATTTCACCTCTTACTGCACGGCGGTAAACACCCATGGGACGTCCACGTAGGATTATGGGTGACATTAAAAGGTGCCCTGAAACTGGGATCGAGCGAATGCATCCTATCCGGGCTCTCCGCCGACTTCAGGCTGGCGAGCGGCCAATCTTGGAGCTTCTTATGATCCGCTGAGAGAGTCGTCGTGAAGGCCATTCGCACCTCGACTTACGGGGTGCGAATGCGTCTTCCACTGGTTCCGGCGGCTCGCCGGTCGGTCCCCGAGATCGTGCCGACCTCCTCGGCCTGGAGAGACCCACGGCCCTCCCCATCGACCGATCCCCGGCCTCGACGATCAGGGCTGACAGACCGGGCAGGCCACGCGAACCCCTCCCAAGCCGCCCCCGGGCGGCTCATTCAAAAAAAAACGGCCGCGACGCCGCCCGATGAGGGCGCGCGCCGCGGCCGAGGGCAGCCTCTAGCCGACGCGCTCCACCAGCATCGCCATCCCCATCCCACCGGCGACGCACATCGACTCGATCCCGTAGGTCCCGTCGAGCGTCTGCAGGTCGTTGATCAGCGTCGTCATGATCCGCGCGCCCGTCATCCCGAACGGGTGACCCAGCGCGATCGCGCCGCCGAACGGGTTGAGCTTGTCGTCGTCGATCCCGAGCTCCTCCTTGCAGGGGACGATCTGCGCGGCGAACGCCTCGTTGATCTCGACGACGTCGATGTCGCTCATCGACATGCCGGTGTTCTTCAGCAGCTGCTGAATCGCGGGGATCGGGCCGAGACCCATGACCTCCGGGCGGATCGCGACGACGGTCGAGGCGAGGATCTTCACTTTCGGCTTCAGGCCGAGCTCCTGGGCGCGCTCCTCGGAGGTGATCAGCAGCGCGGCGGCGCCGTCGTTGAGCGGGCACGCGTTGCCGGCCGTCACGGTCCCGTCGGGGCGGAAAGCGGGCTTCAGCTGGGCGAGCTTCTCCAGCGTCGTCCCCGCGCGCGGGCCGTCGTCCTTGGTGACGACCTGCTCGGGGACGTCGATCTCGTTGCCTTCGCGGTCGCGGTCCTTGTGCGCGGGCGCCGTGACCGGGACGATCTCGACGTCGAAATGGCCCGACTCCTGGGCGGCGACGGCACGGCTCTGGGAGATCACGGCCCACTCGTCCTGCGCCTCGCGGCTGACCTTCTTTTCGACGGCGACGTTCTCCGCGGTGAGGCCCATCGGGATGTAGACGTTGTACAGCGAGCCCTCCGAGCCGTCCAGCTGCGGATGGAACTCGAACTCGCCGCCTTTGGTGGCGCGCGAGACGGCCTCGACGCCGCAGGCGATGTAGGTGTCGCCCTCGCCCGCCTTGATCGCATGGAAGGCCATGCGGGTCGTCTGCAGCGAGGACGCGCAGAAGCGGTTCACGGTCGTCCCCGGCACGTGGAAGTCGATGCCGGCGAGCAGCGACGCGTTGCGCCCGATGTTGTAGCCCGACTCGCCCTCCGCGAAGCCGCAGCCCATCATCACGTCCACGATCGACTTCGAGTCCAGTTGCGGGTTGCGCTCCAGCAGCGCCCGCAGCGGGACCGCCGCCAGGTCGTCCGCGCGAACCGATTTCAGTGACCCCTTCACCGCCCGCCCGATGGGCGTGCGCACGGCGTCCACGATTACGGCGTCAGGCATTCAAGGTCTCCTTATTTCGTTTGTGCCCTCGCGCGGCAGCGGGCGGCCGGCATGGCGCGGGCCGCCCATCCTCCCCCTCGCGGCGTGCATCTTATGACAACGCGCGCGGGGCCACGGGGCAGGCGCGCGGGACGGATCGGAGGAGGGGATGGATTGTAGTTCTCTCTTCCCGTTTCTTTACACCATGGAATTATTTTGCAGTGTAAAGAATCCGTAATCGAAAACCCTCACCGACCCCCTCTAGAGGTCAAGCCGCGATACCCCCAGCTCGTCGAACCCCACGTGATGCGCGAGCTCGTGGCGCACCGTCCGCACGACCTGCTCGCGCAGTAACTCCGGGTCGTGCCCGAAGTCCCGCCGCAGCGTGTCGCGGAAGATCACGATCCGGTCGTGGTAGTGGTCGCGCGTCGCGCCGTCGCCCTGGTAGAGCCCGTAGGCGCCCGCGCGGCGGCCCTTGTCGGAGATCACGACCGCCACGTGGCGCAGCGCGTTGCGCAGCAGGTCCGGCAGGTCGTCCAGCGCGTCGCGCACCAGCTCTTCGAAGTCGTCGTCGTCGAGCGGGTCCAGCTCCATGAACTGCGCTTCCAGCGGGTCCGCCGCGAGACCGTCCCTCGCGAGCTCCTCCGCGCGGCGCACGATCTCTTCGAACTCCTCCTCCGACTCCGGGTTGCGCCAGCCCGCCAGGCGCACCGCGACCGACGCCGCCCCCGCCGTGACGATCGCCACCGCCGCGATTCCCAGCACGAGATCCTCGACCAGGCGCACCGCGCCGTCTGAGCTGAACCCCTCGCCGATCACGATCACCAGCAGTCCCAGCGCGAGCGCGACCAGCGCCGCCAACCCGATCTTCCTGAGTTGGCCGAAGGCGCCCTGCGAACCGGAGGAGCGCATGCCGACCTCGCCCTCAGCTACCCGCTTCGCTGCTGTTTGAGGGTGCGCGCGATGACAAGGCGCTGTATCTCGTTGGTGCCCTCATAGATCTGGGTGATCTTCGCGTCCCGCATCATTCGCTCGACCGGATACTCCTTCACATAACCGTAGCCGCCGAGCACCTGCACCGCGTCGATCGTCACCGCCATCGCCGCGTCCGAGCAGAACACCTTCGCCATCGAGGAGTACTTCGCGCGCAGCGGATCCATGCGATCGGCCATCGCGCACGCCTTGTACAGGAGCTCCCGCGCGGCGGCCGTCCGTGTTTCCATATCGGCCAGCTTGAACTGGATTCCCTGGAAGTCGATGATCGGCTTGCCGAACTGCTGGCGCTCCTGCGCGTAGCCAACCGCGTAGTCGGTCGCGCCCTGCGCGATCCCCACCGCCTGCGCCGCCGCCCCGAGGCGCGTGCGCTCGAGCGTCCCCAACGCCACCGACAGCCCGCGCCCGACCTCTCCGATCACGTTCTCCTGCGGCACCCGCACCTCCTCGAAGATCGGCTGGCCCGTCGGCGAGGCGCGGATCCCGAGCTTGTGCTCGAGCTTCCCCACGCTGAAGCCCGGCCGGTCGGACTCGACCACGAACGCCGTGATCCGCCGCGTCTCGCGATCGGTCACCGCGAAGCAGATGTAGAAGTCCGCGACGCCGAGGTTCGTGATCCAGTTCTTGGTCCCGTTGATCACCCACTCCTCGCCGTCCTTGACCGCAACGGTTTTCATCCCGGCCGGATCCGAGCCCGCCTCGGGCTCGGACAGCGCGAACGCCGGCGACCACTCGCCAGACGCGCACTTCGGCAGGAAGCGCTCCTTGAGCTCGTCGGAGCCGAACAGCTGGATCGGAAGTGTCCCCAACTCCTGGACCATCAGGATCAGCGCGACCGCGGCGTCGACCTTCGCGATCTCCTCCACCGCCATGTTCAGCATCAGCGTGCCCGTTCCCGTTCCCCCGTACTCCGTCGGGAAGGGCAGGCCGAGGATGTCCTGCTCGCCCAGCAGCTTGCGGATGTCCCACGGGTATTCCGCGCGCTCGTCGATCTCCGCCGAGCGCGGCGCGATCTGCTCGCGCGCGATCTGACGGATCGTCGCGCAGAAGTCGAGGTGCTCCTGGGGAATCGTGTAGACGTCGCTCGTAATCTGCATTGTTCGGGATCCTAGATGATGAGCGAGGGGCCCGGCTCGGCCGCTATCGCGGCCTGCGCCACCCTCTTGTGATGAGCGAGGGGCCCGGCTCGGCCGCCGCGACGCTACGCTGCGGTCATGAGCGAGCCCGAGCCCACCGCGCTCGAGGTCGACCCCGCCGAGGTCGACGCGTGGCGCGCGCAGCGACCCGACCTGCAGCTCGTCGACGTCCGCGAACCGTACGAGCGCGAAGCCGGTCACATCGAGGGCAGCCGCCACATCGAGCTCGTCGCGCTCACCGCGCGCGCCGACGAGCTCGCCCAGGATGCGCCGATCGTCTTCTACTGCCGCGTCGGCTCGCGCTCGGGGATGGCCGCGCAGGCGTTCCGCGCGGCGGGCATGCGCGCGCACTCGATGCGCGGCGGCCTCGTGCAGTGGGCCGCCGAAGAACGTCCGCTCGTCCCCGCCGACGGCCGCGTCGCCGAGCACTGAGCAACGACCAACCCGACCACCGACCACGCCCACCCGAAGGGACCAACGATGGAGGCATCCGCAGCGCAGTATCCAAACGTCGAGTTCGGCGAGGGCTACGCCGTCGGCAACCTCGACGACCTCGGCCAGGGACCCGGCTTTCGCAAGGTCCGCAAGGGGCTCGGCGTCACGGCGTTCGGCGTCAACGCGATCGTCATGCCCCCCGGCATCGAGAGCGGCTTTCACTGGCACGACGAGCAGGAGGAGCTCTACTTCGTGCACCGCGGCACGATCGAGATGGAGTTCGGCGACGGCACCACCCAGCGCCTGGGCGAGGGCTCGTTCGCGCGCGTCGACGCGCCCACCCTGCGCAAGATCCGCAACGTCGGCGACAGCGACGCCATCTATCTCTGCGCCGGCGGCAAGGACGGCTATGTCGGCCGCGACGGACGCGCTCCCGAGGGCGAACAGCGCGTGGTGGGACCGCCCGGCGCCGCCGGCGTCAAACCCGTCGGCTCCTGAACGCCACGCGGTCTGTGGGCGCGGTCGCCGCTCGGGCGGCCCGCCCGTGCCGAGCGGCACGGCCCACTCAGTTCAGGAGGTCTTTGACGTAGCGCTGGTGCAGTTCGCCGATGGGCGTCTTCGACGGGTGAAAGCCCAGCGCGCTGTCCATCGCGGTCGCCAGCGGCATCCACGTGAGGATCAGGTAGGCGCTCAGCGCCATCGTCGTCACGCGCAGCTTGCGCGACGCCGAGAGGGCCGTCAGCGGCAACACCCACAGGATGTACCACGGCAGCACCCACGCGAGCGTCACCAACAGCGCCACCGTCGCCCAGCCCGAGGCGGTCAGCGTGTCGTGCCAGCGCCACGCCAGCAGGCAGCTCGCGAGCAGGGAGGCGATCAGCAGGCAGCTGAGGATCGCGCGCATCGTGTCCGTCTCGCCGCCCTGACCCAGGATCAGGCCCAACAGGTTCGGGAGGCTCACCGCGATCACCAGCCGCCCCTGCGTGCCGAGGTTCGGCAGGTGCGGGCCGAACGCGAGCACGCTGCACGCGCCCAGCACGACCGCGGCGCCGAGCATCCCCGCGATCACCCCCGCGAGCCGCCGCGGCGCGCGCAGCAGGCCCGCCAACACGACCGGGATCATGATGCCCGCCGACGCCTTCAGCGACGTCGCGACGACGAACGCCGCGCCCGCCGCCACGTCCACCCCAGCTGGCCGCCCCAGCGCCGCCAGCGAGATCCGCTCGCGCGGCGAGACCGGCATCACCCCCTCGATGCCGCCGCGCAGCAGCAGATAGAAGCCGATCATCACGCACAGCACCGTCAGGAAGTCGTTGTGCACCCCGCCGAGGCCCCACATCAGCACGACCGGGTTGAGCCCCACCAGCACGATCGCGTGCACCGGGTCGCGATCCAGCAGGCGCGCGCACTTCCACACGACCGCCAGCGTCGCGAGGCTCGCCGCGGCCATCAGGACTTTCATGGTCCACAGCGAGCCCGCGATCCCGAGCGGCACGAGCGCGTATGTGATCAGCGTGAACGTCGGGCCGTACGGGCTCAGCAGGTTGTGCCAGTTGCTCAGGTCGAAGCTCGCGTTCGTGTGCGGCTCGAGCGCGGGGATCGTCGTGTAGGGGTTCAGATGGTCCAGTAGCCCCATCCGCCCGTAGTTGATGTAGTTGAAGATGTCCGTCAGCGACAGCGGCGGCGACAGCAGGACGATCGCGTGCGCGGCGACCACCGCCGCGATCACCCACCGCGCGCGCAACCGCGATACGTGGCGCAGGCACAGGAGGTAGGCCACGTACATCACGACCAGCCCCCCCGTGAACAGCGACTTCTGGACCGCCGCGCTGCGCGTGAACCCGGGCCACAGGCCACCCAGCGGTCCCGCGAGCCAGTGCGGGAAGAAGCCCGCGTGGCTCGGCGCCGACAGGAAGCTCGGCCGATCGGCGGCGCCCAGCACGATCACCGCGCTGCACACCAGGATCGTCGCGATCGCGCCCACCGCGATCGCCGCCCCGCGGCGCTCTCTGTCGTGTGCCCGATCCGTACCGCGCTCGCGCGCCGAGCGGCGCTCCAGCGGGATCAGCCGTCGCCGCGGAGTGTTCTGAGGCTCGCCCAGCAGCGGATCCCGTAGAGGCAGTGTGCTCGCATCGCTGGACATAAAAAAGGGGACCCGCGGTACGGGTCCCCCAAAGGTTAGTGGCCGGTCGCGATCAGATCGCCGATACGTTGACCGCCTTCGGGCCCTTGTCGCCTTCCTCGGCCTCGTAGGTCACTTTCGAGCCCTCCTGCAAGGAGCGGTAGCCCTCCCCGTTGATGCCGGTGTGGTGGACGAAGAGATCCTTGTCCCCGTCATCCGGAGTGATGAAGCCAAAGCCCTTGTCGTCGCTGAACCACTTAACTGTGCCGGTCGGCATGTGCCATTCCTCCACGATTCGTGCGTGCTACTGCGCGGAGGATGCTACGAGAGCTTCCGACCTGCGAGAGCTTGCACTGCTTTTCGCCGGTCATTGGGCCGGCCATACAGGCACGACGGTAGCAGGATCGGCGGAGCTCGTGTTCTCAAGTTGTTGCAATAGGCAGGCTTCACGCGCGACCCGCGTGGGCTGGCGTTTCCGATCCGGCGAGCCCGGAAACCGGGCCGGGGGACGGCGTGGCGGACGCGACGCGGGCGCCGCGCCTACGGCGTCGCGGCGCGCTCCGCCTCGCGGCGCTCCGCCTCGCGGCGCTCTGCCTCGCGGCGCTCTGCCTCGGCCTCGCGACCATCCGCCGCGGTGCGCGTCTCGCGCGAGACGATCGACAGCAGCTCGCCCGCGAGCTGGCGGCCTTCGCTGGTCAGCCGCGGCGTGGCCGCTATCCGCACGACGACCTCGTCGCCGTCGAGCTCCTCGAGCGTGATCCGCGGCGGGTTGCGCAGCGGCGTCTGCAGCTCCTGCTCCAGCAGCTCCTGCAGGTCGCTCGGCGTCATCCCGTGGCGCAGCCGCGCGCGCAGGTTCACCGCCTCGGGCTCACGCAGCGGCAGCACGGCGACGTTGAGCACGACGCTGTTGGGAACCATGATCGAGTCCTCGCCGGTCGCGAACGTCGTGTAGAGCAGGCCCAGCGAGCTCACGACGCCCTCGATCTGGCCCGCGAGCGGGCCGCCCTGCAGGCGTACGCGGTCGCCGACGCGGAACGGGCGCGCGGAGAGCAGGACGGTGCCGGCGAACAGGTTCCCGAGCGTCTGCTGCGCGGCGAGGCCCAGGATCACGGCGGTGAAGGCCCCGCCGATCGCGAGCGTGCGCGCGTCGATGCCCGCGACGCGCAGCGCGACGATCAACGCGACCGCGACCGTCCCCAGGCGGACCAGGAAGCCCGCGGTGCCCGCCGTCGCGGGATCCATACGCCGAAACAGCGCCGGGCCCAGCACGCGCCCGATGTCGCGCGCCATCGCCCAGCCGAGGATCAGCAGGGCGATCACCGTCGCGATGTTCACCAGCGCGTCCACTTCGGAGGTGCTCCGCGACGTTTCCAGACCCAGCAGGTCCTTGCGGTGTTCGTGGATCACGATCACCGCCACGAACAGCGGGACCAGCAGCAGCACCTCCAGGCGCGCCCGCCGCACCGCGCGCGGGCTGATCTGGCGCAGCAGACCCACTTCGCGCCACGCGTGGCTGCGCGTCTCGAACATCCGCTGCGGTGTCCGGGCGCCTGGCGGCGGCTTTGGCGGCGGGGAGGTTTTTGGGGTTTCGGGTGGCTTCGGCATCGGTCGCGAGGGCTCGATTGTAGTTCTCTTTCCTTGTTTCTTTACAGCCCGAAACTATTTAGTCATGTATAGAACACGTATTTGAAAGCCACATCAAGCCTTACCGGTGGACTCGCCGATTCGCCGCAGCCTCCGCCAGCGGGCGCCGCGACCGCTGCCGCGCACCTCGATGATCCCAGCCTGGCGCAGTTCGCCGAGCACCTTGCTGATGTGCGCGTCGCTTACGCCGGGGGCGTTCTCTCGGACCTCGGCGACGGTGAACTCATCGCCGAGCAGCGAGTCGATGAAGGTCGTGATCAGCGCCTTCTTCGATCCTCGTCCCGTGAGCAGCTCCGCGCGGCTTTCCAGCTGGCGGTAGGCGGCAACGAGCACCCCGAGGAGGTATCGGCTCCAGGGGCCGGGATCGTGCTCGCCCTCGTGCCAGCCGACCGTCGAGCGCCGCAGCGACTCGTAGTAGGACTCTCGGCTTTCGTCGATCAGCTTCTCGAGGCTGACGTAGCGGCCGATCTGGTACTCCGACATATGGAGGAGCCACGCGGTGATGAGCCGCGACATGCGGCCGTTGCCGTCGCGGAAGGGGTGGATCACGGTGAAGTCGAGGACGTAGGCGGCCGCGAGCAGCAGCGGGTGGTAGATCCCCGCGGCGCGCGCGTCGGCGAACCGCGCATGCAGGTCGTTCATCGCACGCGGCGTGTCGGCCGCCGAGACGGGCGTGAAGCGGTCGACGACGCTGCCGTCGGGCATTCGTTCGCTGACCTTGTTGTCGAGCCGCTTGAAGTGTCCGGCGTCCCTGTCGCCGGCGTACCGATAGAGCCTTCCGTGCAGCTGCTCGACGTAGCGGGGCTCGAAGGGGATGTCGGCGCGATTGGCGTGGATGAGCGCGAGCGCGTCGCGATATCCGGCGATCTCCCGCTCGGATCGATCCCGGGGGGTCGTTCGCTCGTTGACGAGGGCTTCTATCCGCGCACGTGGCGCGCGAATGTTCTCGATCGCGTTGGACGACTCGGTGCTCTGGATGAGCGCCATGTGTCGTAGCGTCTCCAGGCGCGCGGGACCCTGGCGGCGATACGCGTCTTCCCGTCCGCGCGCCTCGGCGATGCTGGTCAACGCTGCGACCGTCTCGGGATCGAGCGCCCCGAAGTGCCGGTTGAGGTCCCGAAAGCTGCTCACAACAAAGAAACGTACTACTAAGCCGCCGAGAGTATGGCGTTTATGTGCCGTGGTAGGTGATTAGGGGCTCTGTCGCATCTGAGCAGACCTATACCCCCGGCGCCACCCAAACCCCCTGGTCCTCCTCCCCCAGCCGCCAGACCCCGGCGCCGAGCCCGTAGCGGCGCGCGATCGCGATGCGTTGGGCGATCGCGGCGGCGTCCATGTACCAGACGCGGTGCGCTACTCCGCCGCGGGTGTACGCGAAGGTCATCTCCCCGGAGCGCGGGTCGCGCGCGGGCGTGGCGCCGACGGAGGCGGCCAGCGAGGCGATGCCGGCATACTGCAGCGCGACCGCGGGATCGGCGGGGTGGGCGGGCTCCTTACTCCTGCCCCAGTCGAGCCCGTACATCGGGACGCCGAGCACGAAGCGCCGCGCGTGCGGCAGGCGCGCGAGCCGCCGCGCGACGGCGCGGACGTAGGGCAGTGGGGCGTCGGGACCGGGGCCGGAGCGTTCCCAGTGAATACCCCAGGCCATCGCGAAGACGCTGTCGGCGGAGGCGGCGAGCGCGCGGTCGTCGTACAGGTACGTCGCGCGACGCGGGTCTTCGCGTTCGACCCCCACGACGTCGACCGCGAGCCGACGGCGCTCGGCGTGCAGACCGGCGGCGAGCGCCGCGACGAACGCGCTGAGCGCGCGTCGGTCGTGGGCGCCGTCGTTCTCGAGGTCCAGGTTCAGCCCCGCATAGCCCGGCGTGGCGGCGAGCGCGAGCAGCCGCGCGAGCGTGCGCGCGCGCAGCGCGGGCGCGGTGAGGATGTGGTGCACGGTCGCGCCGTCCTGGCACGTGAAGCGCGGCAGCTCGGCGAGCGCGTGCGCGGCGGCGTAGGCATCGAGCGTGGGGGCGGGCGCGCCGAGCACGGCGCCGGCGGGGACCGCGCACTGGTAATAGGTGGGGTAGACGATGCCGAGCGCGCCCGCGTGCAACTGGAGATCGGCAAAGGAGTCCGGCGCGCTCGTCAGCACGAACGCGGCGAGCGTGGGAGTGGGCCGGGTCGTCGTGGGGGTGGCCGCCCCTGACGGGGCGGCGGGGTGGGCGAGGGAGCGCGTACCGCTAGCCGGCGCCGGTGGCGCCGCGACGGTGCATGCGGCGACTGCGGCCAGGAGCAGCGCATGCCGGACGCCGCGTGCGACCGCACCGCGGCACACCCACCAGTCGGGTCGCCTTTTGGGGAGTCTCATTGCCGCGAGGCTAGCGTCCCTTGGGGCGACCCGGCGCTGGCGTGCGTCGCGCTGGTCGTGCGTCCTTTCTAATCCCTGCGACTCTTTTCTTGGGGCGCTTGTGCGGCCGGGCGCGCTTCTTGTGGGCCGCCTTGCGCGCCTTGGTGCAGCCGGTGGTGGCGATCTTGGTGTTCGTCTTGACCAGCGCGCCGTTCTGCCCGAGGAATTCGGTCGGCATCGCCAGTTTGGTCTTGCAGAGGTCGCGGTTGGCAGTCAGCGCCGAATAGGGCCCCTGCGGGAGGGTCAGTTCGAACGTGCCGACCGGGACGTCGGGGACCGTCAGTTTGCGGGGTTGGCCGCAAACACAGCCGCCACACAAGCCTTCTGCAAAGTGGGCCGCCGTGAGGGCGTCGCCGTGGGCAGTTCCACTTTGACCCGACTGATATTCGCGTCGTAGGGCCCAGCGGGGTAGCCGAGCTTGATATGGAAGCTCACGCCGTTGGCGCGCGAACTCTTCCCAGAAACCGACGCGGTGAGCTTCGGCTTGAACGCCAGCACCGCGCAGTTGGTCACCTGATAGGGCACCGAGAGCGCCGAGCTCACGCCTTCGGTGCTCTGAATGCTCCCGGTGATCTTCAGTGGGTTGCAGGCGGTCGCGTTGAACGTGAACCCGGGCCGGTTGATCAGCACGTTGACGTGCTTGATCTGCAGCGGGATCCCGTCGATGATCGTCGGGATCTTGTACGGGCCTTCGTTGTCCGTCGTGACCGTCAACGCCGCCGTTTCCTGGTCCACGTCGATTTTTGCTCGCACCACCATCTGACCGAGGTCGAACGGCCCAGCCTTCGCCGGGTTCACGATGCTCAACCCGAACGGGGCACCCTTGTAGGGGCCGGTGATATAGACCTTGCCGCCCCGCACGCTGAACGGCGTGCCGCCCACTCCGACCAAGACGATCGTTTCTCCGATCAGGCTTTCCGAACCGCACGTCCCCGCGTTCGCATCGGCTTCGCCGCAGAGCTTCACATTGGACAACGTCCCCGAGAGCCCCAGCGGCATCTTCAGCTGGATGCCCCCGCAGACTCTGCTCGCCGTCCTCGCGGCTCATCGTCATCGTGAACGGCGTGAACGCACCCGCCTGGATGTTCAGGCTCCCCGCCGTCAATTCCGGGCTGAACGGCAACGGGCTCGCACACGAGCTGCCGCTGACCGACCGCAAGAGCCGACCCAAATCGATCCTATGTCCGCACGGCACCCGCGGAACGGCGGTTGCCATGACTAAAAGGCACCGTACACCAATCCCACAGGGCTGTCAACCCTCGGACCCGAAGGGAGCGATCAGGGCGCCCAATGATGAGCTTTCAAGCGGGCTACTGGGGTTCGACCACGGCAAACAAGCCGTCTCAGCCCAGCCCCGGCAGCCCCCACACCGATTGGTCCTCGCTCCCGAGGTGCCACAACCCGACCCCCAGCCCGAGGGATTCGGCGAGCGCCACGCGCGCCGCGATCGACTGCTGATCGGTGTACCACACGCTGTGCTGCACGTGGTTGGGGTCGGTGTAGGAGAAGTGCGGATCCTGGGACACGGGATCCCATTCGGGCGTCAACCCGTAGAGGCTCGTGAGCGCCATCACGTTGTTGAACTCCAGCGGCGTGCCCGGGTTCGACGCGCCCCCGCCGCCGGGCCAGTCGATCCCGTACATCGGCATCCCGAGGATGAACTTTTCCCGGTTGGGCAGCGTCGCGGTGTATTCCGCGACCCGCTTGAACCAGTTGAATTCGTCGATCGGCCCCGGCCCGGAGGTCGTCCAGTGAATGCCCCAGTCGAGCACGAACAGGTAGTCGGAGGGGCCCGACAGCGCCGCGTCGTCGTACATCGCGGCGCGCCCCGACATGATGTTGTAGTACTTCGCAGTTACGATCGTCGAGAGCTTCTCGCCCTGTGAGTGCAGGCGGTTCGCGAGCGCGGTGATCCACGCCGTGAACGGTGCGCGCTCGGTCGGCTGGGCACCCTCGAAGTCGACCTGGATGCCCTGGTAGCCGTAGGTCTGGCACAGCGTCGCGAGTTCGTCGATCATCTTCTGGCCGGCCGCCGGTTCGTTCAGGACGGCGTTCTCGTCCACCGGGTTCTGGCAGTTCAGGCGCGGCATCACCGCGACCTGGCGCGCCTCGGCCCACCCGGTCACGAGCGGGTCGTTCTTGCCCGTCACTTCGCCGCCCACGCCGCAGTTGAAGTACGTCGGGTAGACGACTCCGATCTGCTGGTAGTGCGCCTCCAGGTCCTCGAAGCTCTGGTCGGTGGAGGCCAGCAGGAACGCCTGCACGTGCCCGTGCGTCGGCGTCGGGTCGGCGGTTTCGAACGACACCGGCGCCGTCGGCGCGCTGACCGCGCCGAGCGAGTCCACCGCCTGCACCTGGATCCTGTACACCGTCGACGGCGCGAGGTTCATCAGCGCCATCGCCGGCGTCGCGGTCTGTCCCACCGGGACTTCGTTGCGGAACACGCGGTAGCCGACGACGTTCCCGCTCACCGGCGTGCTCGGCGACCAGCTCAGCGCGACCGAGCTCGCCGTCACTTCGTTCGCGCTCAGGTTCGCCGGCGTCGAGGGCGGCGTGTGCGTCGTGAAGACTTCGACGTCCGGCGCCGGCGCGCTCAGATAGCCGTAGGAGTCCAGCGCGCGCACCGTGAACTTGTAGTGGCGGTTGGAGGCCAGCGTCACCGTTGTCTGTTGGCCGTTGACCACCCGCTTGGGCTGGCCATCCTGGAACAGCAGGTAGCCCACGAGCCGCCCGCTGTTGGCGGCGCCCGCCTGCCAGCTGAGCGTCGCGGAGGTGTCGGTGACCCGCAGCGCGGAGATCAACGCGGAGCCCTGCGGCGGGGTGTGCGTCGTCGTGAGGCTCAGCGGCGCCGTGCGCGGCCCCTCGCGGTGCGCCGCGTTGACGGCGGCGACCTCGATCTTGTACGTGCGCGTCGAGGAGAGGTGGGTGAGGCGCATCGACAGGCCCGTCGTCTGGCCCAGCAGCGCGCTGTCGCGGTACACGCGGTAGCCGATGATCCGCTGCGATCCCGCCGCCGCGGGCGTCCAGAAGACGGTCGCCGCGGCGTCGCCAATTTCGGACACGCTGAGGCCTCCCGGCGCTCCCGGCGGGGTCGTGCCGGCGGCCGCGCGGTGCGGCGTGCTGCGCGGCCGCGCCGCGATCGTCAGCGCGCGGCTCAGCGGCCCGACGTGGCCGCGCGTGTCCACCGCGGCGACCGCGATCCGGTGTCCGCGCGCCGCGCTGAGCGTCAGCTTGAACGTGCGCGCGTGCGCCTGACCGACGACCGCGCCGTCGCGCAGCACGCGGTACCCGGCAATCGGCGCGTCGCCGCGCTTCGCGCGGTGCCAGCCGAGTTGCGCTGCGCCGGCGGTCTGCGAGAGGATCCGCAGCCCCGACACGCGCCCCGGCGCGCGCAGCGCCAGGCGGCTGGAGATGCTCGCCGCGCACACCCGCGGCGCCCGCGCGTAGCGCGCCTGCACGGCGAAGCTCGTATGCCTCCCGAGCGCCACCGCCATCGTGATCGAGGTCTGCGTCGTCTGCCCCACGGTGCGCCCCGCGCGCAGCACGCGGTAGGCGGCCGGCGCGCCCGCGCTCGGCGCGCGCCACCGCAATTGCACACGCGGGCCGTGCAGCCGGACCAGCCGCACGGCCCGCGGCGCGCGTCCCGCGCAGGCGCCGGAGAGGGGCGCCCGCGCGGGAGTGGCACTCGGCGCAGCGGGAGCGCCGACGGCGGTGGCGACCGTCGGCACCGCACCGAGACACACGAGCAGGAGGAGAGAGACGCGGGTGCGCTGCATGCGGCCGCTCACTGCCCAGCCCCCCGCAGCTGAGTCCCCGGCAGCGGCGCCCCACTCGCATCGGTGATTTCGCGGCCGCGCGCGAGGAGCACGCTCGGGTCGTCGCTCAGCGCGGCCGCCTGCGCCGCCCATTCGGGTTCGTTCAGCGGCGAGACCCCGACCTTCGGCGTGAGCGCGCCGGCGGCGCCTTCCATCGCCTCGATCTCGAAGCGCGCCGGCCCCACCAGGTAGTAGCGCGGACCCTGCGGCGCCGGATGGCGGTGGACGGCGTGGTGCGCCGGCGCGAGCGCGTGCGCGGCGTGGCGCACGAGCACGACCGGCGCGCGGAACAGCGACGGCGCGAGCAGCACCACCGGCGCCATCGAGATCGGCAGCAGCAGCATCGCGAGCATGCGGCCCATCCGTGGGGAGCGCGCGCTCATGGTCCGCCTCCCTCGCCGGCGCCCATCCCGGCGGTCGCCGGGCGCGTCCCCCACGCGGCGGTGCGACAGGTGGCGATCGCGTAGTACGTCTGCCACAGCATCACCGCGAGGTAGAAGAACACGAACAGGATCCCGTACAGCCACAGCACGTTGTAACGGTCCTGGAACAGCAGGAAGTAGAACGAGTACACAAGCGCCAGCGCGTAGATGCCCGCGAGGTATGTGAGCGGCAGGACGCCGTGGTGGGTCAAGGGCGCCCACACCAGCGCGTGCAGCGCCGCGATCGGCGCGAGCAGCGGCAGGAGGATGCTCATGTACGCGAACCCCGCCGCGACCGGGTGCTTGCGCCAGATGAATTTCGCCACGAGCAGCGACTCGCGCGTCCACGAGCGCTTCCAGCGCGTCTGTTGAATGAGAAATGCGCGCAGGTGCGTCGGGACGATCGTGTGCGAGACCGCGCGCCGTTCGTAGAGGATGCGCCAGTCGCGCAGCACGCAGTTCGTCAGCGAGCGGTCGTCGCCGAAGGTCGACTCGATCCCGAGGAACGTCTGGTTCTCCCACCACTCCAGGCGCGGCAGGATCGCCTCGCGGCGGTACGCCGAGAAGCACCCCGAGCAGCAGGTAACCGCACCGAACACCGATTCCGCGGCCTTCACGACGCGGAACGCGACGAAGTACCGCACCGCCTGCATGCGCGTGATCCACGTGTCGCGCACGTTCAGCACGTCCGCGTGCCCGCAGACCGCGCCCACCCTCGGGTCGGCGAGCGGCTGCACGAGCTTTTTCAGCGCATCCGGCTCCACCGAGGAGTCGGAGTCCACGAACACGATCACCTCCGCCGAGGTCGCGCGGATGCCGGCCGCCATCGCCGCGCGCTTGCCGCGGTTCTCGGGGAAGTTGATCACGCTCACCCGGCCCCGCGCTTCGGCCGCCACGCGCTGCATTTCTCCCAGCGTGCGATCCGTGGAGCCGTCGTTGACCGCCACGAGCTCGAGCTTCTCCTCGGGGTAGTCGAGCGCCAGCAGCGAGCTCAGCGAGTGCGCGATCGCCTCCTCCTCGTTGAAGCCCGGCATCACGATCGCGATCGCCGGCTCGACTCCCCTGTCCGGCCGCGGCCGGTAGAACAGGCTGAAGATGAAGCGCGAGGTGATGTAGGTCGCGACGCACACGCTGTACACGCCGAAGAACACGTTCGAGAACAGCAGCCCCGCGAACGCCGCCTTGTAGGCCATCACGGCCGCCAGCAGCGCGACCAGGTAGACGCCGGCGAGGAACTTCAGGATGCGGTTGGCTGTGGCGCGGCGCAGGATCGGCATGGCTCGGGACAGATCGGCGGAGCTCACGGCAGGAAGCGCTGCACGCCCGCGTCGGGGCGCCGGTAGGTGCAGTCGAGCACCGCCGGGCAGCGCGACAGCCAGTCGTAGTCGTGGTCGGGGTGCAGCGTCGCGAGGATCGTCAGGTCGTAGTCCTCGGGGGTGCGCTTCGCGCCGGCGCCGCGCGCGGCGCGCTTGCCGCGGCCGGGCCGAGGAGCCGCGCCGATGCTCACGCTGTAGAGCTCCTGCCCCTTCAGATCGAGGCTCGGCACGAGCGGGTCGTGGTACTCCACCCGCGCCCCCTCCGCGCGCAGCCGCTGCATCACCTGCAGCGCCGGCGCCTCGCGCGTGTCGGCGACGCCCGGCTTGTAGGAGGCGCCGACGACCAGGACCCGCGCGTCGGGCAGCGGGCGGCCGAGCTCGACGAGCGTTTCGTGCGCGCGCCACGCGATGTGGCGCGGGCGACCCGAGACGCGGCGCAGCGCCTCCTCGGCCATCTTCGCCGGGCGTCCCTGCTCGCGCAGGTCTCCCAGCAGGTAGTACGGATCGACCGCGATGCAGTGCCCGCCGACGCCCGCCGAGGGGTAGTGCGCGAGGAAGCCATAGGGCTTGGTCGCCGCGCCCTCGGTCACCTCGACCGGGTCCAGGCCGTGCACGCTGCACGCTTCGGCGATCTCGAACGCCAGCGCGATGTTGACCGCGCGGAACGTGTTCTCGTAGAGCTTCACCAGCTCGGCGGCCTCCGGCGAGGAGACCAGGTGCAGGTGCTTGCACGTGTGGCGCAGCACGTCCGCCGCGCGCTTCGTGCACTCGGGGGTGACACCGCCCAGGACGCGCGGCGTCTTCAGCTGGGCGTGGTCGGTCACGCCGGGGTCGATGCGCTCGGGCGCGAACGCCACGAACACGTCCTCGCCGACCTCCAGGCCGCGCTCGGCGAGCGGCTCGGCGAGCAGCTCGCGCGTCGTGCCCACGTAGGTCGTGGACGTCAGCACCAGCGTCTGGCCCGGGCGCGCGTGGCGCACGACCTCCGCGCACGCCCCGCGCAGGATCTGCAGGTCCGGCCGCAGCTCCTCGTCGACCGGCGTCGGCACGCAGATCAGCACGAGGTCGGCCGCGTCGAGCGCCTTGAGGCGGTTGGTCAGCACGAACCCGTCCTCCGCGAGGTAGCCCGCGAGGTCGCGCTGCTCGGACGGCAGCAGCTCGGCCTCGCCCTCGCGGATCGCGCTCAGGCGAGGACCGGAGACGTCGATGCCGACAATCCGGCAGCCCGCGCCGCGCAGCGCGATCGCCGTCGGCAGGCCCACGTAGCCCAGCCCGACCACCGCGACCACCGTGTGGCCGGTCTGCTTGGCACGGCGGGGCGCGCGCCGCGGTGTCGCATTCCGGCGCGGGCGGCGCGTGGCGGGCGTCAGGCGTTCGGCGACGGGGGCCGCAGAGGGGGTTTGCCGATCGGCCTCGGCGGGTACACCAACTGTGAGTTGCGGGGTCATGGGATCACCGGAGCTTTGCTGATGAGCATGGGAGCGTCTCCTGGGTAGGGCTGTGTCCTGGCGGGACCTGCTGGGGTGACATCGTCCTGGCTGCCACTTCCGATGATCCGAATCATCGTGCGGTTTGGTACCGCACGTCCGCAATTTGCAGAGACCTGGAGCAACGAACGTGGACGTGCAGCATGGCCCGCTGGGCGCCAGCTCTCACGCGGTTTGGACAAGTGATTGACGCCCTTCCCAAAGGGCCCTACAGCGCTGTCGTCCCATGCGACCGGCACGCGCGTCCCGAGCGGGCAGCGGCGTGTCGGCCGAGCCGGGGCTCTCGTGAAAAGGCCGCAAACATTCACATGACCGTGTCAAGGTTGGGGCGCGCGTTGCTAGCATCCCCTGACCGATGCCGACGCGCGATTTCCGCCACGCGCTCGCCAGCCGCGTCGTGGTCTACGACGGCGGCATGGGGGCCACCCTGGAGCAGTTCGACCTCACCTCCGAGGATTACGGCGGCCTGCCCGGCAAGTGCCACGAGGCGCTGGTCCTCAATCGCCCCGATGTGATCGAGGGCGTGCACTCCTCGATGCTCGACGCCGGCGCGCAGGTCGTCGAGACCGACACCTTCCAGGCCTCGCGCATCAAGCTCGACGAGTGGGGACTCGCGGACTACACGGTGGAGATCAACACCAAGGCCGCCGAACTCGCCCGCAAAGCCGCCGGTGAGGATCGCTTCGTCGCGGGCTCGATCGGGCCCACCGGCCACCTCCCCGCCTCCGACGATCCCACGCTCGGGCGGATCCGCTTCGGCGAGCTCGTCGAGGTCTTCACCGAGCAGGCCGCCGGCCTGATCGACGGCGGCGCCGACCTGATCATCGTCGAGACCGCCCAGGACATCCTGGAGGTCAAGGCCGCGATCCTCGGCGCGCGCGAGGCGTTCAGGACGACCGGGCGCACGCTGCCGATCCACACCTCCGTCTCGCTGCTCCCCAACGGCGGCAAGATGCTTCTCGGCACCGACATCGCCGCCGTCCTCACCACGCTCTCCGCGCTGAAGGTCGACGTGATCGGCCTCAACTGCTCGACGGGCCCCGAGGACATGCGCGACGCGATCCGCTATCTCGGCGAGCACAGCCCGCTGCCGGTCGCCTGCATCCCCAACGCCGGGCTCCCGCTGCAGGGCCCCGACGGCGAGACGATCTTCCCCGAGAAGCCCGAGCCGCTCGCGGCCGCGCTGGGCGAGTTCGTGGAGCGCTACGGCGTGCGGATCGTCGGCGGCTGCTGCGGCACCACCCCCGATCACATCCGCGCGATCGTCGCACGCCTGGAGTCGGTCGACGCCAACCACGTACCGGACGTCGCGCGGGTGCAATCGGCGCGAACCCCCCCTCCCCTCCTCTCCTCGATGATGACCGCGACCCCGCTCGTGCAGGAGCCCCGCCCGACGATGGTCGGCGAGCGCGTCAACTCGCAGGGCTCGCGCAAGGCCAAGGAGCTGCTGCTCGCCGACGACTACGACGGGCTGATCCAGATCGCCGAGGACCAGGTCGAGGGCGGGGCCCACGTGCTCGACGTCTGCGTCGCGCTGACCGAGCGCTCCGACGAGGCCGAGCAGATGCGCGAGCTCGTCAAGCGCATCTCGCTCACCCAGCCCGCCCCGATCCAGGTCGACTCGACCGAGCCCGACGTGATCGAGACCGCGCTGCAGCAGATCCCGGGCCGCGCGATCGTCAACTCCGTCAACCTCGAGGCCGGCCGCGGAAAGCTCGACCTGGTGGTGCCCGTCGCGCTCGCCCACGGCGCCGCCCTGATCGCGCTCACGATCGACGAGGTCGGGATGGCCAAGACCGCGCAGCGCAAGGTCGAGATCGCGCAGCGGATCCGGGACCTGTGCTGCGACGAGCACGGGCTCGACCCCGAGCTGCTCATCTTTGATTGCCTCACATTCACCCTTACCACCGGCGACGAGGAGTGGCGGCCCTCCGCGGTCGAGACGATCGAGGGGATCCGTCGCATCAAGGCCGAGATCCCGCACGTCAAGACCTCGCTCGGGGTTTCCAACGTCTCCTTCGGCGTCGGGACCGCCGCGCGCGCGGTCCTCAACTCGGTCTTCCTGCACCACTGCGTCGAGGCCGGCCTCGACCTCGCGATGGTCAACCCCAACCACATCACGCCCTACTCCGAGATCGCCGACGGGGAGAGGGAGCTCGCGGATGACCTGGTTTACAACCGCCGCGAGGACGCACTCGAGCGCTTCATCGCACACTTCGAGTCGAAAAAGGGGGAGGAGGAGGGGGGGGTCGGTGTGGCCGACCCCACCGCGGGCATGGAGCCCGAGCAGGCCCTGCACTTCCACATCCTGCGCCGCCGCAAGGACGGCGTCGAGGACTGGATCGACCGCTCCGTCGAGAAGATCGGGGCCGTACCCACGCTGAATGAGGTACTCCTGCCGGCGATGAAAGAGGTGGGTGACAAGTTCGGCGCGGGCGAACTGATCCTGCCGTTCGTGCTCCAATCCGCCGAGGTCATGAAGCGCGCCGTCGCGCAGTTGGAGAAATACCTCGACAAGATCGAGGGGTACACCAAGGGCACCGTCGTCCTCGCCACCGTCTTCGGCGACGTCCACGACATCGGCAAGTCGCTCGTCAACACGATCCTCACCAACAACGGGTACACCGTCGTCGACCTCGGCAAGCAGGTCCCGATCCAGACGATCCTCGACGCCGCCCAGGCCCACGATGCGACCGCGATCGGCCTCTCCGCGCTGCTCGTCTCCACCTCCAAGCAGATGCCCGCCTGCATCCAGGAGCTCCACTCCAAGGGCCTCCCCTACCCCGTCCTGATCGGGGGCGCCGCGATTAACCGCGCCTTCGGCTACCGCGCGCTCTACCCCGGCGGCAAGGAGTCCGAGGACCTCTACGAGCCCGGCGTCTTCTACTGCAAGGACGCCTTCGAGGGGCTCGGCGTGATGGACCAGCTCGTCGACGCCGACGCCCGCGCCGCGCTGCTCGAGAAACTGCGCGCCGGCGCCGCCGAGCTCCGCGCCAAGGGCGACGCACCCGTCGAGGAGGTCAACCTCGCCGACGACTCCGTCCGCTCCGCCGCCCGCACCGACGTGCCCGTGCCCACCCCGCCCTACTGGGGCGTGCGCGAGACCCCCGTCGACCTCGACGCCGTCTACAGCCACCTCGACACCCACGTCCTCTTCAAGCTCCACTGGGGCGGGCGCGGCGTCAAAGGCGAGGCCTGGCGCACGCTGCTGCGCGACGACTTCCAGCCGCGCCTGGAGCGGATGTGGCGCGAGCAGGACTACCTGCACCCGCGCGCGCTGCTCGGGTTCTTCCCGTGCTACGCGCTGGGGAACGACATAGTCGTGCTCGATCCCGCGTTGGTCGGTGCCGGCGAGAGTGCGGGGGATGAGGACTCCGAAAACGACCCCGCCGCGCGCGCGCGTACGCGTGTGCGCGCGCGCGGCGGGCCTGCCGACGGAGCACTCGACCCCACCGACTCCGCCGCCGAGCTCACCCGCTTCGTCTGCCCGCGCCAACCCAAGGGCGACCGCATCTGCCTCGCCGACTTCTTCCGCCCCGCCAAGCCCGACGGCTCGCCTCCGGACGAGCTCGACGTGATCGCCGTGCAGGCCGTCACCGTCGGCTCGGAGGTCACCGAGCTGATGGCCCGCCTGGAGGCCGAAGGCGAGTTCTCCGAGCAGCTGTTCGTGCACGGCCTCGGCGTGCAGACCGCCGAGGGACTCGCAGAGTGGCTGCACGCGGAGGCCCGCACGATGCTCTCGATCCCCTCCGCCCAGGGCCGGCGCTACTCCTGGGGCTACCCCGCGGTGCCCGAGCAGGCCGAGCACCTGAAGGTCGAGAAGCTGCTCGGGCTCGGCGACATCGGGATGCGCATCACCGACGGCTACGCGCCCGAGCCCGAGCAGTCCACGCTCGCGCTCGTCGCCCACCACCCGCAGGCGATCTACTTCGGCACGCGCCAGGGGCGGCTGTTGCCTGACGGCTCACCGGACGACCTCATCAAGGGCTCGCCGCGCGATCCGTCGCTGTTCGGGGCCGGCGAGAACGGCCCGGCGCTCGGCGACGATGACCCGCCCGCAGGGACGGTCGAGGAAGAGGACGAGCCGGCGATGGCGAGCGATCCCGCTTAGATCGGGACCGCGGCGCCGTCGATCAGCGCCAGCTTGCTCGCGCGGTCGAGCCGTTTGATCCGCGCCTCCTCGCGTCTGGCCGTCCTGCGATCCGGCATCGGGAGGACCAGCGCCAACTCCACGGGCAGGCGACTCGCCGTGTAGCGGCTCGCTTTGCCGGCGTGGTGACGAGCGACTCGGCGCTCCAGGTCGATCGTCCAGCCGGTGTACAGCGACCCGTCGCGGCAGCGCAGCATGTAGACCCAGGCCTCGCTCACGCGTGCGACGTGGCCTCGCCGGCGCCAGACAGCGGCGGAAGCTTCACCGGCGCCGCGTGCATCGCGCGCAGACGCACCTCACGCCACGAAAGCCCCTCGTTGACGAGCGCCGGCATCCCCATCAACACCGCCGTCGCGATCTCCACGGCCTGCAGGATGATCCCGTAGGCGATCGCGTCGGGGGTCGAGACGTGGTAGGCGCCGCTCAGGACCGCGACGCACGCCGCCTGGAAGACGCCGACGTTCGCGGGAGTCGCCGGGATCGCGGCGGTCACGTTGACCGCGAACAGGACCCCCGCCGCACCGGCCAGCCCGACGCGGGCGTCGAGGCCGAGCGCCATCAGCAGCAGCCAACACGACGCGCACTGCAGCGCCCACGCCGCGAGCTGCGCGACCGTCGCGAGCGCCGCCTGGCGGGGGCGGCGGAAGATGCGCAGGCCGTCGCGTACGAGCAGCAGCGCACGACGCATCCCCGCGATCGTCGCGCGTGCCCTGAGCGCCTGCCGCCCGGCCCGCGACCGCTCGGTCGGACGCGGGATCAGCATCGGCGCGAGCAGCACCAACATCAGGGCTCCGAGCGGGACCAGGGCGGGCGCCAGCAGCGCCCCGCCCTGCCCGTGCAGCAGCGGCGCCCCGCACAACATCGCCACGCCCAGCAACGCGAGCGCGAGCAGGTTCAGAAGCGTCTGCGAGACCATCGTCCCGAGCACCACCGGCAGCGTCTCCCGCGCGCGGCCGATGCGCCGCGCGACGATCAACGCGCGCGAGGGCTCACCCAGGCGCGCCGGCAGCGTCGCCGACATCAGCACGCCGATGAACGTCCCCTGCAGCGCGTCGCGCCGTCGCGCCCGCCGCCACGTCGGGGCGGCGCGCAGGATCGCGTGCCACGCGAGGCCGCGCACGAACATCGACACGCACATCACGCCGACCGCGGCCGCGACCAGGCCGGGGCTCGACGCGACGATGCTCGCGATCACCGGCCCGATCCCGATGCGCTGCAGCGCGAACAGCGCCAATGCGAGGACTCCGAGCGAGATCGCCGCGAGCGCTCCGCGACGCGCTAAACCCAACGCGCGCCTCGCGGGCGTGGGCACGAGCTCCGGCTCCAGGCTCGGTAGGCGCCGCGGGGCCACCGGCGGCCGCAGGTCGGCGGGCGCGACGCCGTGATGGACCATCAGACGCCCCACGTGCGTCGGCGCGCGCCCGACGGCGCGCGCACGCTCGTAGACCTCGATCACCTCCGCCGCGACGTTCGGCCACGCGAAGCGCTCCGCGCGTTCCCGCGCCGCCACCGCCATGCCGGCGCGCCGCGAGGGCTCCAGCGCCAGCCGGCGCAGCGCCTCGGCCAGCGCACGCGCGTCCCCACGCGGCGTCAGCACCCCGTCGACGCCGTCGCGCACCACGTCGCGGTAGCCCGCGATGTCCGACGCCACCACCGGCGTGCCCGCCGCGAAGGCCTCCGTCAGGACCATCCCGAAGCTCTCCCCGCCGAGCGAGGGCGCGCAGAGCACCTGCGCGCGCGCCAGCTCAGTCGCCTTGCGCTCCTCGGAAACCTTGCCCAACGCGTGCACGCCGCGGTCGTCGAGCAACAACGGCGCGACGTCCTCCGGACCCGCCCCAACCAGCGTGAGCGTCGCCGGCACATGCTCGCGCAGCGCCTCGAACGCGCGCAGCAGCACCGGCAGGCCCTTGCGCTCGACCGCCTGGCCGATGAACAGGATGCGCAGCGGCTCGACGATGCGCGGCGACCCGCCTTCGTTCCCATCCTCGACGCTCCCCGCGCCGAGATGCACGCCGTTGGGGATGATCGTGTAGCGCCCCCCGAAGAAGCGCCGCGCGGTCCACGCCGCCGCCTCCGAGACCGCGATGCGCGCGTGCAGCCGGTTCATGCGCCGCCGCGCCCCGAGCCCGATCCCGATCCCGTTCGTCAGCGCGTTCTCGGAGAAGCTGTGGAACGTCCCCACCAGCGGGATCCCCGCGACCGCGGCGCAGCTCAACCCGTACCAGCCCACCAACGGGACGATCGGCTCGTGGATGTGCACGAGGTCGTAGTCGCGGCCGCGCAACTCGCGCCACAGCGCCCACACCGCGTCGGGCGTCGCGGCGAGATTCGAGATCGCCCCGTTCGCGGGAAAGCCCATCGTGCGCCCCAACCGCACGAGCCGCTCGGGCGGGGCGCTCCGCTGGGGGCGCGCCCCGCGGTGCATGATCCGCGCCGGCGCGTCGTCGGGGTCGTACGGCGCGAGGATCCTCGCCTCGTGGCCCGCCGCCTCGAGCTCGTCCGCGAGGGACTCGATGTGGCGGGTCACACCGCCGGGGTAGGTCCAGGAGTACGGCGAGACGAGCGCGATCCGCACGGACCAACTCTAGCCCGTCGGGTGCCGCGAACGCGAGCTTGTAGCCTGTTCGGTGTGAGCGAGCGCCACTTCGTCAAGTACACGTTCCTGAAGGTCGAGAACGCCTGGCGCCGCACTGACCCCGAGCAGCGCGCGCAGGACAAGCGCGAGTTCCTCGCCGCCTGCGAGGACTTCGCCGACGGGCACCTGCTGCAGTCGTTCTCGCTCGTCGGCACCCGCGGCGACGCCGAGCTGCTGCTGATCTCCGAGGCCGAGAACCTCGACCGCATCCACGAGTTCCACGTCGTCCTCGCCCAGAGTGGCCTGATGCGCTGGGCTCAGACGCCGTACTCGTTCCTTGGGATGCGCAAGGGCTCGGAGTACTCAGAAGACGTCCGCGAGCGGCCGCGCGCGTTCCGCGGCAAGTACGTGTTCGTGTACCCCTTCGTGAAGTCCCGCGAGTGGTACGCGCTGCCCGCCGAGGAGCGCTGGCGGATCATGCAGGGCCACATCGCGGTCGGGCGCGAATACCCCGGCGTGGACAACCACACCACCTACTCCTTCGGGCTCGACGACCAGGAGTTCGTGGTCGCGTTCGACACCGACGACGTCGGCACGTTCCTCGATCTCGTGCAGCGCCTGCGCACGACCGAGGCGTCGCGTTTCACGGTGCGCGACACGCCGAGCTTTACCTGCATCGCCGCCTCGCTGCCGCGCGCGCTGAACGCGCTCGACGGCGAGCCGGTCGCGTTCGAGACCACGGCCGCGTCGTCCGCTGCCTGACGGCGCCCCCAGCCGCGCGCCGCGCCGCATCCGTCCGCGCGGATTGGCGCAGCTGCGGCGTTCCGACCCGGTGATGGCGGGGGTGATCGACGCCGTCGGACCCACCCTCGGCGACCCGCGCGAGGGTCGCCCCGACGACCACTACGGAACACTCTTGCGCGCGATCGTCGGCCAGCAGCTCTCCACGAAGGCGGCCCGCAGCATCTACCTGCGCCTCACCGCGCAGTTCGACGGGCGCACGCCCACGCCCGAGCAGGTGCTCGCCGCCGAGCCCGAAGAGCTGCGCGCCGCCGCGGGCCTCTCGCGCGCGAAGGTCAGCTACCTGCGCTCCCTCGCCGAGCACGCGCTCTCCGGCGAGCTCGAGCTCGAGCGCCTCGACGACCTGCCCGACGAGGACGTGATCTCCGAGCTGGTCGCGGTCAAGGGCATCGGCTCCTGGAGCGCGCAGATGTTCCTCATGTTCCACCTGCAGCGCCCCGACGTGCTGCCCGTCGGCGACCTCGGGATCCGCCGCGCGATCGAGCTCGCCTACAGGCTCGACGGGCTGCCCGACGCCGCCACGATGGAGCGCATCGCCGCCCCCTGGCGCCCCCACCGTACGCTCGCCTGCCGCTACCTGTGGCGCTCGCTGGACAACGAACCGACCTAGGAGCACGGCGCCCCTCCCACGACCGGTCCTCAGCTCTCGTTGAGGGCGATCCACTCCGCCAGAAACGGCTCCGCGATGCGGTACTCGCCGCGTCCGACCCGGGCGACCAGCTCGGCGGCGCCCAGCGCGGCGAGCGCGGTCTGCACGGTCGCCGCGACCGGCAGCGAATGCCGCTGGCGGTACTCGCCACTCAGCGGACGCCCGGGCTGCTCGGCGGCGAGCGCCTGCAGGACCCGGCGCTGCGCGGCAGCCGCGCGCGACCACAACAGGCTGAAATGGGCGTGCTCGGAGTGCAGCGTCGAGGTCAGCGCACGCTCCAAGCGCTCACTCGTCGCGGTCTCCTCGGCGGGGGTCTCCTCCCAAAGGAAATACAGGAGCTCCTGCGTCGCGTAGGGATGCCCGTGGGTGATGTCCAGCACCGCGGCGCACACCTCCGTGTCGAGCGTCTTGCCCGTGCGCCCGAACGCCTCGACCGCGTAGCGCTCGAACGGGGCTCGCGGGATCGCGCCCAGCTCGCGTTGCTTGGCGCTGCGCCAGAACGGCTCGTGCTCGTCGTTGAAGATCCGCTCGATCATGTGGCGCGCGCTGCCGAGGTAGACATGCGAGACCTCCGGCTGCTCCTGGAAGACCGAGCGCATCAGCTTCAGTAGGCCGCTGTCGATCTCGACGACCTCCTGGAACTCGTCGAGCACCAACGCCACGCGCCGCCCCCGCTCGGCCGCGAGTCGCCCGGGGAGCGCGAGCAACCCCTCGAGCGTGGCGTCGAGGTCCTCGCGACCGGCGCGCGCGTCGAAGCTGAACGAAAGCGAACCGTCCTCCGGGTCGATCGTCGCGGTCGGTGCGACGCGCAGCCCCGCGAACATCCGCAGCCGCTCGCGCGCGCGGAACAGCGGCGAGGCGATCTCGTCGTGGATCGTCTTCGCGAGCTTCTCGGCGAGCTTCCCCTTCGTCGGAGTCCGCATCAGGTTGACCTGCGCGACCAGCACGCCGTCGCCCACCAGCTGCTGCGCGACCCGCCAGATCAACGAGGACTTGCCGTAGCGCCGCGGCGCGAACAGAACCACGTCCTGCCCGTTGCGAACGTCGGCCGCCAGCTCGCGGATCTCGTCCTCGCGATCGGTGAACGCCTCGTCGAGCGCCAGGGCGCCGAAGCGAAATGGATTCGTCGGTCTGCCCGGGCCGCGCGGCACGAGGTCAATTATGTCTTACAAGATAATCCTTGTCAAGATGATTTATTTCATCCTGACAGAGATAATCCCAGGAGACATGAGGCTCCCCTGGGACAGCCGAATCAGACCGCCGAAACCTGCTCCTCCTCGGCCACCCGGAACGACGATCCGCAGCCGCACGCGGCGACGACGTTCGGGTTGTTGACCTTGAAGCCCGCGCCCTGCAGGCTTTCCTCGTAGTCGATGACCGCGCCGCGCACGAACGGGAGGCTCTCGTTGTCCACCAGCAGCTTCAGGCCGTGGCTCTCGAACACCGCGTCGCTCTCGCGCTGCTCGTCGAAGGCGAGCTGGTACTGAAAGCCCGAGCAGCCACCGCCGCGGACACCGACCCGCAGACCCGCGAGACTCACGTCGGCCTCCTGCGCGGCGAGGAACTCGCGCACCTTCTCCGCACCCCTGTCGCTGAACGAGATCATTGCTTTCGAAAGTATAGCGCTGCGCAACCGCCGCTATTCTTCCTCTATATGCCCACCCCCGAGGAGATCAAGCAGCGCATCGAGACCGCGATCCCGGGCGCCCGCGCCGACGTCGAGGACTACACCGGAGGCGGCGATCACTTCCGCGCGACCGTCGTCGCCGACGCGTTCGCCGGCCGCAGCCGCATCGAGCAGCACCGCCTCGTCTACGACGTGTTCGGCGCGGAGATCGGCGGCCCGATCCATGCGCTGTCGCTGAAGACCGCGGTCGGCTGAGCAGCACCCCAGCGAGAACGAAGGAGTCCCCATGCACAGCATCGATCCGATTACCGCTCCCTCAGAGGGCGCGACCAACCCGATCCGCAACGCCATCCAGGAGGCGATCGCCGAGAACCCGGTGATCCTCTTCATGAAGGGCACGCCCGAAGCGCCCGCGTGCGGCTTCTCGCGCCAGACCGTCGCGGCGCTGCAGGCACTCGACGCGCCCTTCGCGGCGGTCGACATCCTGCCCGACCCACGCATCCGCCAGGAGCTTTCGGCGATATCGAACTGGCCGACGATCCCGCAGCTGTTCGTCGAGGGCGAGCTGATCGGCGGCTGCGACATCGTGACCGAGATGTACGAGTCGGGCGAGCTCGCGCAGGCGCTCGGTCTGGAGGGTTCGGGCTCTGCGGTCGAGACCCTGCCGGCCGACGACACCGCGCCGCTGCAGATCGAGAACCGCCTGGGCTGAGCCGCGCCAGGCGGACACCCGGGGGACGTCAGCCGAGCGCGTCGGACGGGCCCCTCGGATGGGTGCGCCCGCAACCCGACGCCTACAGTCCCAGCTCGCGCAGCGCACCCTCGGCCTGGCGTAACGCGAAACCCGCAAGCCGCAGCGGCAGAGCCTGGCGCGCGCCGGGCGGCGCGAGCGAGGGTTCCTGCTCGCGGCACCACTCGATGGTGCTCACCAGCGGGTGCTCGTGGTGGCCGGGCTGGTAGCCGAGCTCGCGCTTGGCCTTCGCGCTGCTGTAAGCCCACCACTGCGCGCTCGCGCGCACCTCGACCGCCGTGAACGGCGGGCGCCCCGGCAGCTGCTCCGCGACGCGCGCGACCGCAAGGGCCGCCTGCAGGGGGAGCTTCAGCAGCGGTGGCTGCACGCCCGAGAGTCGCCCGAGATCGGTGAAGAGGCGGTCGATGGTGAAGTTGCGGTTGCCCAGGATGTAGCGCTCACCCACCTCACCGCGCTCGTCAGCCAGCAGGTGGCCACGCGCGACGTCGCCGACGTCCACGACGTTCAGCGCGCCGTCCACGTAGACCTGGATCTCGCGGCGCAGGAAACGCCGCACGAGCTCGGTGGAGGTGCGCTGGTAATCGCCCACGCCGAGCACATAGGCCGGATTGACGATCACGACCGGCAGGCCGCGCGCGGCGAGCCGCAACGCCTGCACCTCGGCCTCGCGCTTCGCGTCCACGTAGGGGATCCCACAGCCGCCCACCGGATAGAGCTGGCGCTCGTCCGCCACGCCCCCGCGCGGCGCGGGACCGATCGTGGCCGCCGAGGAGGTGTAGACGACGCGCTCCACCTCGGCGCGCAGCGCCTCCTCGAGCACGATCCGCGTACCCTCGGCGTTGACGCCGTAGAGCTCCTGCGCCGACGCGCGCATGCTGCCCAGCCCGGCGACGTGAAACACGCGCTCGATACCGCGCAACGCGCGACGCACGGCCTGGCGATCGAGGATGTCGCAGCGCACCGGCTGGTACTCGAAATCGAGGTGCTCCTCCGGCGCGCCGCGAGGAATCGCCAGGCGCAGCTGATCGCCGCGCCGCGCCAGCAGACGCGCCACCCGCGAGCCGATGAAACCCGCTCCGCCGGTCACGAGCGTCTTGGCCACAGACGCGCAGTGTAAGGCCTCCCAGTCGACCCGCATACGGCATGCATCGAGCGTGCGGTAGGGTCCGCGCCCGATGCCCTCCGTCGCGATCGCCACCGACACCACCCACTACCTGCCGCGCACGCTCGTGGACAGCCAGGGGATCCATCAGGTCAGCCTGTACGTCGGCTGGGGCCGCGGGGACGCCGACGAGGAGCTGCAGCGCGAGAGCGAGATGACGAGCTTCGACGCGTTCTACGACCGTCTGCGCACCGACCCCGTGCTCCCCACCACCTCGCAGCCATCGATCGGGGACTTCCTCGCGGTGTGGGAGCCGCTGTTGGAGGAGGGGTCCGACATCGTCTCGATCCATCTCGCCGGCGGCATCTCCGGCACCTGCGACGCCGCTCGACAGGCCCACGCGCTGCTCGCCGAACGCGGCCTCGGCGAGCGCGTCGAGGTGATCGACAGCGAAACCGCGTGCGGTGGCATGGGCATGCTCGTGCTCGCCGCCGCCGCCGCCGCACGCGGCGGCGCCACCAAAGAGCAGGTCGCCGCACGCGTGCACGAGGCCCGCCGAGCGCTGAAAATCTGGTTCTGCATCGACACGCTCGAGTACCTGCGACGCGGGGGCCGTGTCGGGCGCGCCCAGGCGTGGCTCGGGGGGACGCTGCGGATCAAGCCGATCCTCTCGTTGGAGTACGAGATCACGCCCGTCGAGCGCGTCCGCACCGCCGGGCGCGCCTTCGAGCGCATGGTGCAGTACATGCACGAACTGCGCGAGGCCGGGTCCGACGCTTGGGTCGTACAGCACATCCAGGCCACCGAGCAGGCGCAACGCCTGATCGACCGCGGCCGCGAGATCTACGGGTCGGAGCCGCTCTTCACCTCGGAGGTCGGGCCCGTCATCGGCACGTACGTCGGGCCCGGGCTGATCGGGGTCGGGGGTCTGCCGCGGGCGATGCTGACCTAGCCAGCCCGCTGGCGACGTTCGCCGTTCTCGGCGTACCAGCGTGCGGCGCGGCGGTGCAAGAACGGGATCTCCTCTGGGCGCCCATAGTGCAGGTGCGCCCGCAACGACGCGCCCGCAACGACGCGCGGTGAGGCTCGGAGGAGGGGATCGATTGTAGCTCTCTTTTTTCTCGTTTCTTTACAGCACGAAACTATTTAGTCGTGTATCGAACCCGTAACCGATACCCCGATCAAGCCCCTAGTAGCGCCGACGCCGGCGCCGCAACCCGCGCACGCCCAGCGCGAAGCCCACCACGGCCGCGCCGATCATCAGCTCGCGGCGATGGCGCTCGAGATGTCCGCGCCAATCGGTCAGGTGCGCGACCTCGCCGCGCAGGCTCTGGATCGAGAGCTCGAGCTCGGCGCGGTTGGCCTCCATCGAGTCGCGGATCTCCGCAGGGGTCCGCGGGGCCATCAGCCGCTTCCCTGCCGCGAGCCGGCCGCCGGGGGCGCGCCGGCCGGTGCACTGACGCTCTGACGGATCTTGCGGGCCTCCTCGATCGCCATCGTCGGCGTCGGCGGTGCGCCGCGCTTGACCACTTTCGCCGCGACCAATCCCGCGATCACCCCGAACACGACCAGGATCGCGGCCATCGCGAAGAAGCCCCAGAAATACGCGAAGGGCCCCACGGGCAGCACGTAGTAGAGCAGCAGCGCGCATCCGATCAGCACGAAGAACAGCGCCGTGACCAGGAACACTCCGGCCGCGATCGCCACGACGGCACCGCGCGCGAGCTTGCCGGTCTTCTCGGCGACCTCGGCCTTCGCGAGCTCGATCTCTTCGTGGACGAGGGCCGCGAAACGCTCGGTGACGTCGCCGATCGCGGTTGCGATGTTGTGCGGCCCTCCGTTGCGCGCCGCCGCGCGACGCCCGTCACCGGAGGAGCTGCTCACTCGGGCGGCTCCTCGTCGAAGACCTTGCGCCACACCAGCGCGGCACCGCGCTGCGTGGCGATGCTCGCGAGCGCACCGAACGCCGTGAGCAGGCCGGACCACATGAGTCGCTTGACCATCTCGTTCTCGATCATCGCGCCAGTCTATTCCCCTCGGTGGTCGTCTCCAACCCGCCGCACACCGTCTCCACGACGAGCCACTTGGCCCGCTCGTAGTGCTCCTCGCCGCGCGGCAGCAGCCCGAAGATCCAGCCCGTGAGCATCTGCTCGATCGCGCCGTAGAACGCCATCGCCGCGAACTCGGCGTCGATGTCGCGCTTGAACGTCCCCTCGGCCTGCGCCGCGGTGACGATCGCGGCGATCGACTCGTACGCCTGGCGGATGTGCGCCAGATGCGTCTGGCCGAAGGAGTTCGCGGCGCGGGTGACCTCGACGATGATGACCTTCATGAGGTCCGGGTCGTGGCGGTAGCTGTCGACGATGAACGACGCGATCTCCTGCAGCTTCGCGCGTGCCGAGAGCGCCTCCTCGTCGACCTGGCGGATCGTCTGCAGCATCACGTTCCACCGCTCCAGGAACAGCGTGTCGAGCACCTCGTCCTTGGAGGCGAAGTAGTGATACACGAGACCGTATGCCACGCCCGCCTCGTCGGCGATGTCCGAGACGCGACACGCATGAAAGCCCTGGTTGGCGAACACGCGCACCGCGGCGTCGAGGATCATGCGCCGCTTGTCCTGCCCGCCCTTCGTCGCCGGGCCGTTCTTGGCGCCGTTCTTCGCCCGTGCGCCCGCGCGCGCGGCGGGCGTGCGCCCGGCGCTCACGCGCGCACCCCCGCGTCGGGGGCACGATCCCCAACGGGGGAGCCGTACACATCGCCGCGGCGGTGCGCGAGCACCGGCAACTGCGCGCGGATCTCCAGCTGACGCTCGAGATCGAGCTCCGCGACGACGAAGCCCTCCTCCTCGTCCGCACGCGCGAGCACCGTCCCCCAGGGATCGGAGATCAGCGAGCGCCCCCCGGAGTGGTTGCCGCCGGGGTGCGGGCCGACCTGGTTGGCGGCGATCACGAACAGCTCGTTCTCGACGGCGCGCGCGCGTACGAGGATCTCCCAGTGGTCGCGCGTCGTCGGCAGCGTGAACGCCGAGGGCAGCGTCACGATGCGCGCTCCGCGCAGCGCCAGCGCACGAAAGAGCTCGGGGAAGCGCAGGTCGTAGCAGACGGCCATGCCCAGCTCGACGCCATCGGCGGTCTCGCTGAGGACCACCTCGTCACCCGGTGCCGTAACCGCCGACTCGCGGTACACGCGACCGGCGACCTCGACGTCGAACATGTGCAGCTTGCGGTAGGTCGCCCGCAGCTCCCCCCGGGGGTCGACGTGCAGGGAGGTGTTGAACAGCGTGCCGCCGCGGTCGCGCTCGACGATCGACCCCGCGAGCAGGTCGATGCGCAGCTCGCACGCCAGCGCCCGCGCCCACCGCACGGCGGGGCCGTCGAGCGTCTGCGCCCCCGCGCGCAGATCGGCGTCGCGTCCCAACACGCTCCACTTCTCCGGGAGCACCACCAGCCGCGCTCCGTCCGCGGCCGCCGCGCGCGTCAGGCGATCCGCCGCCGCGAGATTCGCGGCCTCGTCTGCCGTGGAGTTGAGCTGGACTGCCGCGACCTTCAAAATGCGTTTCTCCTACCGTGAACGTCCCGCCACAGAATAGATTGACCAGTCAGTCAATGCGAGCAAGCATACCGCCGGTCCCCGTGGCGTCTGGATCGGCGCGAGCGCAGGCGCCCGGTCTGCACGGGCCGGTCCCGCCCGCGCGCATGCCGTTGCTGCGCGGAACGCGGCCGCTCAAGCGCTGGCGGTACGTGGCGCTCCTCTGCGAGGAGCTGATGGCGTGTGCGGCGAGCGTACGCGTGGGGCCCGCCCACCAGACCTTCTGGGCGGTGCTACTGCGCGATGGGTCGCACCCGGCGGGGCTCTGGGAGCGCACCCGGCTGCTTCCGCGCCGCGGCGCCGTCGAGCTGAGCCCCGGGCGCCTCGTGGTGGACGACAGCGGTCGCGCGCCCCGAGGAACGCGGGCGGGCGAGCGTCGAGCGCGTGGCCGCGACGTGCGTCTGGACTTCGCGCTGGAGGAAGACGAGGGCATCGCGGTCGCGTGCCCGCATGGCACCGGCTACGTCTGGACGCGCAAGCAGGCCGGGATCGCGGCGCGAGGAACGATCTCGATCGGCGGCGCCGCGCCCCGCGCGATCGAGGCGCGCGCCGTCGTCGACGACACCGCGGGCTACCACGCACGGGTGACCGAGTGGCGCTGGGCCGCCGGCGTGGGAGTCGATCCGATGGGGACCCCCCTCGCGTTCAACCTCGTCGAGGGCGTCAACGACCCGCCGCGCGGCAGCGAGCGCGCGGTGTGGGTCGCGGGCGAGCCGCACGAGGTCGCACCGGTGAGCTTCGCGACGGACCTCTCCTCGATCCGCTGCCAGGACGGCTCGGAGCTCCACTTCGCCGCACAGGCTCAACGCAGCCGCCGCGAGAACCTGCTGGTCGTGCGCAGCGAGTACCGCGCACCGTTCGGCACCTTCAGCGGGACCCTGCCCGGCGGCCTGCAGCTGGCGCACGGCCTGGGCGTCGTCGAGTACCACCGCGCGCGGTGGTAGCGCAACTGTGGCCGGCGGGGAGCCTCAGACCGCGACGAGTCGCCGCTCGCGGACGCCCGTGCGAGGACGCACACGCACGTGCGTGCCGTTGCGCGGCGCGAGCGTCACGTTGCGGCGCGCGATCCGCTCAGAGCGCCCACCCGCTCGCTCCAGCGCACACTCGCGCAGCACCGTCTCCAACACCACGCGCATCTCGAATTCGGCGAACGCCGCACCCAGGCAGCGGCGGACGCCGCCGCCGAACGGCACCCACCCGTATGCCGGCGGGGCGTTCTCCAGGAAGCGCTCCGGGCGGAAGGCGTAGGGCTCCGGATACAGGTCCGGTCGCGTGTGGACCAGCCAGATCGCGGGCGTGACGTCGGTTCCGGCCGGCAGGCTCAGCCCGCCGCACTTCAACTCCGTCGCCAGGCGCCGTCCGGCCAGCGGCACGACGGGGCGCAGGCGCAGCGACTCGGCGATCACCGCGCGCAGGTAGGCGTCGTCCTCGCCCGCGTCGACCTCCTCGGTGAGTCGCGCGAGCGCAGCCGGGTTGGACAGCAGCAGGTCGAACGTCCACGCCAGCGCCGTCGCCGTCGTCTCGTGGCCGGCGAGCAGCAGCGTGAGCAGCTGGTCGCGCAGCTCGCGATCCTCCATCGCGCTCCCGTCCTCGAAGCGCGCCGCCATCAGCAGCGCCAGGATGTCCTCGCGCTCCGCGTTCTCGCCCTCCGCCCGGCGCTCGGCGATCTCCGCGAACAGCAGCTCGTCGATCGCGCGCAGCTGCCCCTCCAGGTCGCTCAGCGGATCGCCGCGTCCGAAACGGCGCGAGAGCAACACGCGCAGCTGCAACCCGACCGAGGAGACGCCGCCCAGCAGCAGCGGCAGCTGTTGCCCGAGCTGCGCGCGGCGCTGCGGATCGGTGACCCCGAACACCGCGCGCAGGATCACCTCGAGCGTGATCGCCTGCATGCGGGGATGGATCGCGAAGCTCTCCCCCTCGCGCCACTGCGCGAGCTCGCGGCGGGCGGCGTCGCGCACGATCGTCTCGTACGAGCGCATGCGCTCGCCGTGGAACGGCGGCAACATCAGGCGCCGGCGCGCGATGTGCTCACGGCCTTCGAGCAGCAGCACCGAGTCGGCGCCCAGCACGGGCAGCAGCGAGATGCTGCGCCCGGGCGGCAGCCCGTGACCCTGCTCGGTGTAGAGCGCGCGGATCGCCTCGGGGTCGCTGAGCATCACCATCGGGCGCTGGAAGCCCAGGAACGTCACGCCGAACGTGTCGCCGTAGCGACGCCGGCAGGACTCCATGAACGCGATCGGGCGCGTGAACCAGCGCAGCGTCTGGATCAGCGGGGGCTCGGACGGGGTCGGGATCTGCGTGGTCATGCTCACAGGGTACGCCCTGGCGGAGCATCCGGCCGCGAACCCTGAACAACCGCATCGGCGGATCGCGCGCGGCGGTACGACCGCGCTCCCGAGATCACGCGCGGAACGTCGCGTCCTCCGCGGGTACCGCCGCCGCGAACGCGCATCCACCAGCGCCACGATCTCCCCCTGACCGCCTTCTCACCAGCCGACGACCGGCGCGATCGCCACGGCTATTTCTTGCCGGCCTTCTTATGGCGCGCGCGCCGCTTTCCTCTCCTGCGCTTTTTGCCCTTCTTCTTGACGGTCTTCTTGCCGGCGGGTTTGGCGACCTTGCCGGTCGGGACGAGCAGCGTGCGCAGCGCCAACGGTTCCTGGATGGTCTGCGCCGGGTATGCCCCCGTCGTGAATGTCATGTCCGGCCCATAGGTGGTGCCGCCGCCGTTGGTTGCGACGAGCCGGTAGTGATAGGTCGTGCTCGGGAGGAGGTTGGGGACCTCGACGACAACGGGCTGCGCGCCTTCCAGCGCGCCCATATCGACTTGCACCGAGGGCCAGCTCGACCCGTAGCTCGTGCTCGGGCCGTACTGGAAGAGATACGTCGTGTCCCAGCCGTGCGGGTCGATCGTCCCGCTCAGCGTCGCGACGCCGACGCCGACGCCGCTCGCGCCGCCCGTGGCGACCGTGGGTGCCGTGATCGGGAGCGTCGTGAACGTCTCATCGGGGCCCTCGACCTCGGTCGCACCCGGGCTGCTCGCAACGAGCCGATAGTGATAGGTCGTGTCAGCCTGCAGGCCACCGACGGGCTGCGACACCGGAACGGTTTCGTTGGTTATCGGGGTAACGCCGTCGGGGATCGGCGCGACCGAACCATAGTCAGTCGTCGTGCCGTATTCGAAGCGGTAGTTGACGAGCGCTTCGCCGGTCCGCAGCGAGCCGTTGAGCACCGCGGCGAACTGCCCCACGCTCGATGCGGGCACCCCGCCGACGACGGGTGGCGGCAGCGCTTCGGTGTAGAAGGTGTGGTCTTCGCCGAAGTTGACGCCGCTGGCGTTTCCCGCCTTCAAACGGTAGTGCACGAGACTGGCGGGTGGCAGCACGTACTCGAGGTCCGCACTAACCGCGACCGCGCTGTTGCCTCCGAGCGGCAGCGCCTGCACACACGGAGTACTGTGTCCGTACCCACTACTGGTTCCATATTCGAATTCACAGGTCGTGACTTCGGTACCGTCGGGGTTGACGGTCCCGTCGACCGCCGCCGACCCGCGCGTGATATCGGCCGGGGACCCGCCGGTGGTTACATCCGGCAACGTGACCTGCCCGTAGACTCGCACGACATTTTCCGAGACGCTCCCCTGAAACAGATCGGCGTATACCGCATGCGTGGAAGCATTTACGCCGATCCCCCCAGGGCCGACCGGCCCGAATTCATTTGCCCCGATTTTCGTGTGCGACGCAGTACAAGGAGCACTGTATTCAGCGACCGCGTAACGTTCGACGGGATCCGTAACACCCACGATGATATGGCCGTCCGTCGGATCTATCGCAATCGGCAAGATGTACAGACCGCTGAGGCCCCGTTCCTCTTCGAACAGAATATTGCTGCCGTTGGGGCAGTTCGCGGGCGCCCCGGCCGAAGTATACTCACGCACCTGGCCTCGATGCGTTTCACCTTCATCGGGAAATGACACATACAAGTTGTTCTGAGGGTCTACAGCAATCTGCCCATAGCTACCGCCGCTACCGTGGTCCACCGCGAGCTGCCTGATGAAGTTTCCGGACGAGCTAAACTCGTCGATCGCTTCATTTTCCCCGCGTGAGACGACGTAGAGGTTGCCGCTCGAATCAACCGTCAGCGCATTGGGCCTAAACGAACCTGAAGCCCCTTCTCCCGTAATACGAAATTGCAATATTCCCGACGAATTGAACTTCGATACTCTATGCTCACTTTCGCCTTCGGAAACGTAGACGTCGCCGCTCGTAGGATCAACAGCCACGTTGTACGCGCTATTGACGACTCCTTCACCAAATTCGGCAAGCTGGTTGCCTGACGCGTCGAACTTCAATAGCGTGTTCCCGTCCTTTAGGACCCACACGTCGCCCGCCGAAGCTTCGGTTGAATTATCGACCGCGAGACCGGCGTATTCGCCGCCAGCCGGGACACAGAGTGCCGTGTTCAAGGCGGGGCAGAGATTGCGGTAGCCGACTGCCGCGCCCGCAGGCGTGGCTGCCACTACGAATGCGGCAAGGACCATAATGCCTGCCAGCATCAGCTTGTGAATGCGCATCATCGCTTAACCCCTCCCGGTGTGTTGTGAGCGTGGCCGATTCCATGCAATGGCTCGCGCTTACCGCGGCGTGCTCCAGATCTGTGACCCCTCTTCGTGGCCGCATGGTGGCGAGCGACTCGAGCCGCTATCGCATTGGCCGCCACGGTTTGGGTACTGCCGGCGGCGAGCAGTGGAGTGGGTAGGAGTGGTGGGCTTGGCGGCCCGGTCAGCGTCGCGGTTGGGTAAGAGCCGGTGGTGAAGCTCTGGTCCGCTCCGTAGGTCGTGCCGTAGATATTCGTCGCGACAATCCGGTAGTGGTACGTGGCAGAGGGCGTGAGACCTTGTAGGGCGGTGGTGAATGTCCGTGGGCCGGGTTCGTAACCAGCGTCGCCAAAGATTCGGGTGCCATAGCTCGTGTCGACACCGATGTCGAACTCGTAGACGGTCTCGAGACCGTGGGTGTCGATCGTAGCGGTCAGCGTCGCGGTGTTTTGCCCGATGCCGGCTGCTTGGCCGGTACTCACGTCGGGTGGCATCGGGGGCGGCGTGGTGAATGTCTGGTCGGCCCCAGGGGTCTGCCCGAGCGCGTTGGTCGCGACGACCCTGTAGTGATAGGTCGTACCGGGCTGCAGCCCTGATAGCTCCTGTCCGACGACCACCGGACCCGACAGGCCGATGCCAATGTCGGCTTCGGGGGTCGGAACACTCGCGCCGTAGCTCGGGCTGGTGCCGTATTCGAAACGATAGGTCGTGTCGGCGTAGCCCGGGTCGATCGTCGCCTTGAGCGTCGCCGTGGCACGAGCCACCGCCAAGCTGGACTCCTTGACGAGCGCGGGCTTGCTCTGACGCGCGTAGACCCAGACCACGTTGTGGGCGCCGTCGACGACGTACACCACGCCGGTCGGCCCAACGGCGAGCGCGTCGATGGTTCCGAGTTCGGAGGTACCGATCGTGCCGGCTCCAAAGTCAGCGAGCGCTTCGCCCGTGGGGCTGTAGAGGACGACGTGGAACCCGGACCCGCCGTTCTGGCCGACGTAGATGTTGCCGGCACCGTCGAGCGCGACCGACTGGGAGCCGTCGCTGCCCGGCCCACACGTATCGCCCGACGCGGCTGTGCAGACGCTTGCGCCGGTCGTCTGGTCCACCCCGTCGCCGATCGCCATCACGAACGCGCCGGCCGCACTGAACTCCTCGATACGGCCGTTGCCGTTATCGGCAACGAAGACGTTGCCCGCGGGGTCAACCGCAACGCCCGTCGGCCCTTTGAGGGTCTCGGCGCCTGAGCCGGTGATGGTCCGAATCGCATTACCTTCGGGATTCAACACCTGCACCTCGTTGTTGGGAGCGTTTGGCAGGTAGATGTTGCCCGCCGAGTCGCTCGCGATCTGCACAGCGGTGATGAAACCGCCAAGATTCGCAGAACCCGCGATCGAGAATTCCGAGACGAATTGGCCCGAGGAGCTGTAAGTCTGGATTGCTTGCTTAACGATCACGTATACGTTCCCGTTCAGAGGGTCCACCGCGGTCCCTGACAGGAAGTTCTGAGGCCCGAAGGTGGCCGTGCGACTACCACCACGGTCGTACTTGCCGATCCCCCCGGAGAAGAGGCTGGCGATGTACACATCACCGCTGAGGTCGTCAACCGCCACGCCGAGCGGAACGTTGACTTCGCCGGCCCCGAAGCTCGCGACTGGGCTGTAGGTGATGCTGGCCTGAGCGCCCGTGCCGCCGACGAGACCGAGCCCGAGCGCGACTAGCGTTGCGAGGAGTGTTCGCGGTGTTCTCATGTCAGTTGCCTTTCCGGCGCGCGGCGCGACGGTGAGTGGCTGTCCGTGCCCCACGGGCGTGCTTTTTCTTTGGCGTGTTGCAGCCGGTGACTTTGATCGGGGTTGTTTGCTTGATTTGCGCGCCGTCTTGCGCGACGAACAGGGTCGGCATGAGGAGTTTGCTTTTGCAGAGGTTCCCGTTCGCGGCGAGCGCGGAGTAGGGACCCTCGGGGAGAAACAGCTCGAACGAGCTGACGGGGACGTCCGGGACGTTTGTAAAGGTCGAGCTCGTAATCCCCTTGTGGGAGATGAACGTCGAGCCGACCAGATCAACTCTGACCCCGTCGCCCTGAAGAACGGCCACGAGGTTCGGGAACGCCGCGCCACCGTGCGAGACGAAGTACACCGGTCCTCTGAGCTTGACCGGGAGGATCGGCGTCACCGCCTGCACCGCGCCGATCAGCGAAGCCGACGGGCATGCGGCGGGGTTCGCGGCGAACGTGCTGTCCGGACACGCCTTCTGCAGCGTCGAGAGCCGCGATGGGAGCTGCTTGGGAAGTTCGACCTTGACCTTCGCGATATTCGACTGCACCCCGGCGGGAAGCGTCAGTTTCGCATCTAGGCTCGCCCCGTTAGCACGAGAGGTCTTGCCGGAGGCCGCGACGCTGAACTTCGGACCGAACGGCAGTCCCGCGCACCCGGAGACCGCGAACGGCGCGGACTCTTGGGCCTGCGCGCCCTGCGACCCCGAGATCCTCGCGGTGATGTGCAGCTGTGCGCAGTCGGTCGGGTTGAAGATGAACCCCGGCCGGTCGATGGTCACGTTTGTCGTCCTAAGCCGCAGCGGGATCCCGTCCAGGATCTGCGGCAGCAGGTCGGTCGTGACCGTCAACGCCGTCGTCTGCGGATCGACGGTGATCGTCGCGCGCACCACCACGTTTCCCAGGTCAAACGGACCCGCTTTGGTCGGCACAACGATGGACAACCCAAACGGGGCGCCCTTGTAGGGGCCCGTAAGGTAGACCTGACCCTGCTGGTAGTAGGGGTGCGTGCCCGGACCGGCCGCGACCGTCATTTTTCCAATCTGAGACGACGCTGAGCAGGTGCCAAGGTCCGCCTGCGGCTCACCACAGAGTGGGACCGAGGACAGATTCCCCAACAGCCCCGGGGGAGTCACTACCTCGATCTGGGAGAAGTCCTGTTCGCGATCTTCACGGTCGAACGTGACCGTCAGAGGGCTTAGCTGTCCCGCGTTCGGGTTCGAGGTGCCCGCGCTAAACACCGGATTGAACGGCGGCACGCTTGGGCACGCTCCACCATTCCCATCCCAGTCAACGTTGAACTGCGATACAGGGCTCGCATCAGGCGTGATCGGCGAGCTCCACGGCGTCAAATCGGCACTACTGATATACGTGCCGCACGCCTGCGGCGTCGCCAACGCCCCGCGTGACCCGCTGCTGAAGCGTAGCTTTACGTCACTGACCGGCAGCTGCGGAATGTTCTCGAACGTCGTCGTCAACTGTCCCGTGCTCGCATTCGTATAGATCTTACCTTCCTGCTTAATGACGACACCCACCCCTTCGAACTGCAGAAAGATCCGGTACATGTTCCCGTCAGAAGCATCCGCGTTGGTACACGGATCGCAATGCGGCGTCCCCAAGAACACCTGGCCTTCCAACGGTTCGCTCAACAACGGCGTCGTGACCTTCACAGTCCCAATCTGTGACGCCGGTGGACACGAACCCAGGTTCGCCGAACGCAGATCGATCTGCGCATCGCTGCAGCCCTGCAAGCCATCCCCCGCCGACGGCGAAATCGACAAGCCCGAGGGCAATGTCACCGTCGTATCCTTGATCTCCGGGGTGATCAGCGCTGGAAACTGCTGATTGGCCTGCGGCAGGCTTAGATCGACCGTCGTACCCGCTGGCTCATCCGCCTGCGTCACGTCTGGTGTCACCGACAACGACGGGTTGAACTGCAACAGTTCACAACCCGTCAGCGAGGGGAACATGGTCGTTGTCTTCGACTTCCATCGCGGATCGCTGAAGTTCGGCTGGCCGTCCGCCAGATAGGAACCTGGTTCCTCCCACGAATCCGCGCTGACCCGCGCCAACTGCGGCGCAACTGAGCAATCTACGGGATTGTCCAAGAACGCGACCGGCGCCGCACCTTTCACCGCTTCTCGATAGCCGTTGTACACGCTGGGATCGGTCGCGGGCGTACCAAAGAACGTCACCGACACATACTGCGGAGCACCGGCGCCGGGAATGCCTGGCGTGGTAATTCGCACGCTATAATTGGAATCCGGAGTGGTGCTCGCATACAGTGGCACCGGTATGCTGCCAAACGAGATCACGAACTCGGCCGGGTAGCCTTTGTCGGGAACAACGTTGAACATCGGAAATTCCCCGACTTCGCCCGTCACTCCTATATCGCCTATCGCGATCCTCGCAAAGCCGATCTGCGTGTCCGGAGGGCACAGCAGCAGTGCGAGATCGTACTGCGGACACCTTTCCACCACCGTTGGATCACCGACTACACCCGGAGGAACGTCAACGATAATGTCCTTCGTATGCGCAGCCAGGCCGTGGAGACCGCCGGATGATTCATAGCCGGCCGAGCCTTTGGTGGGCTCTGCCGTGTTCAACGCAAAGGAGACGGTCGTCTCGTAGGGATGGTCGCCCGCCTGAGTATCGGTCAGCCCGTCTACCCCCGTAGTATCGGCGGTCGCGGACGCGAGGCCAAAAGGCTCCGCAGCCGCTTCCGCCGCGGAGCCAATCGTCGTTTCGACGTTCACCGCCTTGCTCGGCGCACCACCGCCGGATACGAACGCGCTGTTCGTGAGAGGACCAGTTGTACCTGATGCGACTTCCACCTTGACGGATACCACGAGGCTTTCGTCGGGCTTTAGCGGCGCGCCATAGGTGCAGGTCACCGTCGAGGTTTCACAAGACATCGCCACGCTCCCATGGACGCGGTCGAGTTTGCCACTCAGCGAGATGGCTTTCAGGCCATGAGGCAGCTCGTCTCTGATCACGATCGGGCTGCCATCTGTCGGCAGGCTGCCGGAATTCGTCGCGATCAATTGGTACTCATTGGGAAGCGGATCGCCTTCGTTCTGTGCGGGCGAGAAGACCGTCGGCTCCGCGGATGCCTGAAGCATAAAGCCCGGACTGGGAACGGCAGCCGATGCGCCTGACGCGACGCCGACGAGCCACGCGCACGCCACACATCCAGCGGCCAGACCACGGACCTTTTTCATGACCCACCTGCCTTCCGATTCGCGTGCCTGTTGACCGCCGTCTTACCGACCTTCTTTCCTCGCCGCTTGGCGTGTCGGTTGCCGAATCTTCGCCCCTTTTGCGACCTTTTCTTCTTTGCTTTCTTCTTCGGCTTCGCTGTCTCGCCGACGAGCGGCGGATTGCCCCCCGCTTGGGATGCGCTGCCCGGGAAGAGCAACGTCGGCGGCGCGCTCAGCGAGCCCTGACACGCGTCGCCCGAACACGATGGCGGCAGGGCGGGCCCGGGAAAGCCACCGTCGATTCGCGCATCATATACGTCAATGTTCGTGTCAGTGTCCTGGCCCACCAACCGGTCTACTGTCGTAAAGAACACGTCGCCACCCGAGGCGTCCGTACCGAGAAGCTGAACGGTATTGGTACGTCCTAGCATGGCGACATCTTGGCCATCGGAAATCAAGCTCACCCGGCCGTCGTGATACTCATAGATGTTGTTTGCATATATGGGCTCCCCCAGTTCGGTCTGCCCAAGTAGCTGCTGATCGAAGGCCTGCGGCGTGAGACCGACGATGCTCTGGAAGAACACATATGAGCCATCGTCGGACACGGACGTGGCTGCTGTCGAGACAAAGGCGGGGGCCGAAAAGACACCCGGCGGGGCCGCAAGCGACGCGGCGTTGATCGGTTCGCCATTCGTGAAAAATTTGGCTTCCGCCACGTTACCATTGTGGTTGAAGCCGGCCTGGCCGACCGATATACGTACCAGTGCACCCGTCTGAGCGTCGTACTCGAAGACCTGACCGGTCGTGCTCGTATCGTCGGGCGTTAGGTCGCGGCCACTGACGAAGACGAGGAAACGACCGTCGGGTGTGACATCGGGAGACCATGAGCCGCCGTCACGTTGAGAGAGCTGAGCGATGAAGGCAAGGCGACCGTTGGGAAACTGTGCATCGTGCTCGAACACATATAGATTGTAGGCACCCGGTACCGCTGATTCACCCTCAGCGTTTGGCGTAGTCGTCAACGCTCCGCTGGCGAGAAAGTAGACGTGTGAGCCGTCCGCGGAGATCATAGCTGGTGTGTCTCTGGAGCCCGGGAACTGTACGGTGGCGGCGCTTGGATTCGCCACGGTCGTGTCACCTTTCGAGATGCGGATGAGCTTTTCCCCAGCCGGAGCATCAAAATCGTACTCGTAGAGATTTCCGCTCGTATCGCCGCCCAGCAGCGGTTGCGTGGTCGAAAAGATCACCTTCGAGCCATCCTTAGAAGCGCCCTCGAAATGCCCATATGCGTGTACGCTCGCTTCGGTGTCGCACGTCGAGCAATCTTCCTTCGTCGGCTCAGAGATCGCGACCGTGTGGGCACCTGGCAGGCCACTGTCGATTTGTGCATAGAGTTCCGGGACGGTCGGCCCTTCTTTACACGTATTTCCGCTCGGGAGAGCCGTGAAGAATATGGTGTTTCCATCTCCAGAGATTGCGTACTGTCCCGAGCCCCCCTGCTGAAAGACGTTCGATTCGCTGCCACCGAGCACAACGCCGCAGTGGCCGATCTGCTTGCCTTCATTGTCTACCCCAACCAACAGGGGCGTCGTGTTACCCGTCCCGCGATACTCATAAATGCTGGGAAGGCCCGTTTCCGTACGGTCGGACGGCCAGTAGTTTGCGTAGATGCTGAAGAAGTAGTGAGACCCATCGGGTGACAGGCCGAGCGGGTTCAGATTCGCGTGGCTACCGACTTCAACGGGCGACCCAGGCAGCGTTGTCGGCGGCAATGCGGGACCAATGTCTGCGATCGAGCGATCGGGAAGGCGCGTGAAGAAATCGAGCTCGTTGCCGGGCTGCCACGCCCCGCGAGCCATCCAGACTGTCGCTTCACCGCCTTCTGCATTTTCTCCCCCGTGACCGCCCCCATTAAAGAAGCCGTCCTTCAGATATGGCATGTATTCCGACGTGGGCAGATCGTCGGGCGCGCTTATCCAGCCCGACGCCGTGCGCACGGTGTTGTACGTGGCTCCTGGAAAGGGAAAGACGATATTTGGGTAGCCTTCGAGCCCGGCGAAGGCGCCACTCACATACAGCATTACCGAGGAACCCTGCAGACCAATCGCCCCAAGTCTCGGAATTCCCGCATCCTTAAATGGCGGGCTTACCAACTCATAGGCCCGACAGTCGGGCAGGTGCGTCGAGGGACCCGTGCGAAAGGCTGGGTTGGGGCATTCTTCTGCCCGAGCGACAGGCGTCGTCAACGCGGCCAGCGCGGCGAGCGTGGCCAGCGCGAGCCCCCACGTGTGGTAGACGATCCGCCTGCGTGCGACGCGCGGCGGCTGCGTCGCCGCCCTCGTTGCGGCGACTGATGCATGGATGCTCAAATGCATATCCCCTCCTCATGAACAGAGGGGACGGCCCCTCGCGTGGGTGGCAGCGACGCAGGCCGGAGTGGCCCGATGTGAAAGAAGACCCGTGGTTGGGTCGGTGCGGCGGCAGACTCGATGCGCGACGGCAGAGCGCTCGGGGTCGAGATCGGCGTTTCGTGGCGCATCAGGCGGCTCGCTGTTCGTCGGGGGTGTGTATGCGGACGCTCTGCGCGACCTGCTCCCCGGTGGCGGTCAGGACCCACGCGTTGGGCTCGCCTTTGTGGTGCCCCTCACCGACATTGGCGACGAGACCTAGTCGGCACAGACGCGCGAGGAGCTTCGAGACCTGCCCCTGATCGGCGATCCCGGCACTCTGCGCGATCATGCGATTGCTCGCGCGGGGACGCTCGACGATCGATGCGAGCACCCGCGCGGTGCGATAGGTGAGGCGCATCGGGACAGCCTCTAGCGGGTCGCCGGCGAAGCGCGCCGTGCGGGCGTATCCGCACTCGGCGCCCTTGTCTGGCGATGGCGCCTGACGCGCCTGCTCGCGGCGTGCAGCGGTGGCGCCGAGGTAGGGCAGCACGATCATGCCCATCAGCTCGCCCAGGAGCCCTGTGAGCGGCGTGCGCTCACGCCTGAACAGCCTCGCGTAGAGGATCGTGAACGCCGCTCCGATGAGGCCCTCGGCGGTCAGTGCCGTCAGCTGCGCGCCGCGCGCGCTCTCCAGGCGACCCTCGTCCACGATCTCAGCCAAACGCGCGAGGATCCGCTCGCGGCGCTCGAGCACGGCGGGACCCCCGCGCAGCGCCTGCACGACGCACACCCGCGCCAGCTGCGGCTCGCGATCGAAGAACGAGAGAACGACCGACAGCCCCTCGCGCACGCGCTCCCGCCAGGCAAGGCGATCGATATCGGCAAGGGCAATCTCCGCCTGAATCCGGGACAGGAGGTCCATCGAGGACCGCCACGAGGCACTCCTCGCGGTTGGCGAACAGCTCGTAGAACGTTCTGCGCGAGACACGCGCGCGGCTCGTGATATGCGCCACCGTGGTACGTGAGTAGCCGAACTCGTCAACCGTCCGCACGGTGGCCGCCAAGAGCCGCACGCGTTGGATCTTCGCGATCTGCTCGTGCCGCAGAGACGCCTCGGCGGGACCCGCCGCCGCCGCGGACCTCAACGTGCCTCGACGCGTCGGCGCCGATCCCGCACCACGCGCGGTGCGCGCGGGCATCTAGAGCGCCCTCCGCGCAACGGAGCCGTGGCGGCGCGAGCGCACCGCCACGAAAGAGCCAGCCGCGAAGCTAGCGGCTAGTGCCCAAGCCGAAGAGAGAGAGAGAGAGAGAGAGATGCGTCAGATTGCTGACGCATCTAGCAACGGCGCTCGGCGAGCGCACAGACATCCCCACCACGTATCTCCCTCCCGAAACCACGCTAAGACCACTCCCTCATAAAAAACATTGCGACCCGGCCCTCTCCCGACGACCCTACTAACGCTCGTAGGCCCGGCCGCAGAGCCCGACCCAACCGACCCATATGTGGTGCCTTGACAAGCTCCGAATGAGCGTCAAGTCGTCACCATCATAATCACGATGTCTACCAGTTGTCAAGACCCGAGGAACGTCGCGCCGCGCTGCTCCCCCTGCGGCAGTCCCGCGACGGCCCCGCACTCCAGCAGCGCCGCGATCTCCTGCGCGTCGTAGCCGACCCCGGCCAGCGCACGTTCAGTGTGCTCGCCCAGCGCCGGACCCGGCAGCCGCGCGTGATCGCCGGGCGTGCGCGCGAGCTTGACCGGGACGCCGAGTTGGCGGACGCCGCCTTCGACCCCGGGCTGGTCGAGTTCGACGACCATTTCTCGCGCGCGCACGAGCTCAGACTCGAGCGCCTCGTCCAGCTCGAGCACCGACTCCAAGCAACAGTCGTGCTCGGCGGCGAACTCCTGCCACCGCGCGCGCGTGCGCGCCTTGAAGATCTCGACCACCTGCGCATGCGCGTCGGAGCCCGGTCCCTCGAACTGGCGCTCGACGAGGTCCTCCCGACCGACGCCGCGACACCACGCCTGCCAGAACTTGGGCTCCAGCGCACCCAAGCTGACCCAGCCGTCGGCGCACTCGTACGGCCGATAACAGATCAGCGAGCCCGCCAGCGGCAGGCCACCGCGCCGCGGAGGCGTACCCTCGGCGAAGTACGCCGCGGCGACCATCGCCAGCCACGAGAGCGCGCCGTCGGCCATCGAGACGTCTACCACCTGACCCTCGCCCGACCCCGGCCGGCCCGGAGCGCCGTCGCGCTCGCGCAGCGCCGCGAGGATGCCGATCGCGGCCATCAGCGCGCCGCCACCGAGGTCGGCTATCTGTCCCGCCGCCTGCACGGGCGCCCCGCCGCGCTCGCCGGTGAGCCCCAGCAGGCCGACGAGCCCGAGGTAGTTCATGTCGTGCCCCGCCGCGTCGCGCTTCGGACCATCCTGTCCGTAGCCCGTGATCGCGCAGTACACGACCCCGGGGTTGACCTCCTTCATGCGCTCGTAGCCCACCCCGAGCCGGTCGAGCACGCCGGGGCGGAAGGACTCAAGCACGACGTCGTGGTCGCGCACCAGCCGCAGCAGCACCTCGCGCCCGCGCTCGTGCTTGAGGTCGACGCGGATCGAGCGCTTGTTGCGGTTCAGCGAGAGGAACAGCGCGGACTTCGCGCTGTCCTCGGCGCCAGCGATGTAGGGAGGGGACCAGCGGATGTAGTCGCCCATGCCGGTGTCCTCGACCTTCAGCACCTCCGCGCCGAGGTCCGCCAGCAGCAGCGAGCAGAAGCCGCCGGGGAGCAGGCGCGAGAGGTCGAGGACGCGGATGCCCTCCAGGGGAAGGGTCATCAACTACCCCTCGGCTCTGCGAACGGCCAACTCTCGGGCCTCGTCACCACCAGGCCCGGCACCCGCGCGTAGTGGCGCATGTTGCGGGTGACTAACGGCGCTCCTGCCTCCAGGCAAATGCCGGCCTGCATCGCATCGCGCATCTCGATTTCCCTGCCCTCCGCTCGCAACTCGCGCAGGAGCACGCCGGCGCGCAGCCCCGCCGCGCGCGTCATCGGCAGGCATGCTTCAGCGAGGAGAGCGTCAACCGGAGCTGGATCGTGCGCATAACTGCTCCCAAGGGCCAGCTCGAACGCGGCTATTGCAGTCACGCGAAATCCGGATGTGACCGCCAATCGATCGACCAACTCCCGCCCCGGGCCCGCGTCGCGGAGGTGGTCGATCAGGACGTCGGCGTCTAGGACGGGGGCAACTTCCACGTCGCCCACGCCTCTTTGCGCTCGCGCTCCCACTGCTCGACGTCCATATCGCTCCAGGCGCCCCGGGCGGCGGCGATCGCGTTGACGCGGCGCACCCGGTCGAGCTCGCCCTGGAAGTACTCGCTCAGAGCCTCTTCGACGATCGGCGAGAAGCCGCGCATGCCACGGTCAACGGCCGCAGCCTTCAGACGCTTGTATACCGGATCAGATAGCTCGACAGTCGTGCGCATGCATGCATTCTAATGCATCACCGGTCAGACCGCGATGTTCAAGAGTGCTCGCGCCTGCTGCACGGTCGCGGGCCGCCGTCCGACGTCCTCGGTCATCTGGCGCGCCTTCGCGACCAGATCCCCGTTGGAGCGCGCCATCTCGCCGCTCGGCAGGTAGAGATTGTCCTCCAGGCCCACCCGGATCGAGCCCCCGAGCGTGAGCGCGGCCGCGATCAGCTCCCACTGCCGACGGGAGATGCCGATGACCGCCCAGTGCGAGCGGGCGGGAACCTCGCTACCCATCCCCGCGCGCGCCAGCGCGTCCCCCTCCCCCACATCCACCCCGGGAATGTTGGCGACCATCGCCGCGAGGTTGCGCGCCCCGGGCGGGACGCCGCCCACCACGCCCATGATGCAGTCCACGTGCAGGGGCGCGGTGAGCACGCCCATGTCGATCAGCGGCTCCAGGCTCCCCACGTGCCCGAGGTCGAAGCACTCGTGCTCCGGTTTGATCCCCAGCTCGTTCATCGCGCGCAGCAGCTCCACGATCTCCTCGAACGGGTTGGCGAAGACCATCTTGAACACGAAGTCCCTGCGCGAGCGCGAGTACTTCGCGTAGTTCATCGAGCCCATGTTCAGGGCGGCGACTTCCGGGCGGCACTCGCGCAGGTACGCGACGCGCCTCTCGACGGGGATCCCGACGGCGCCGGTCGAGAAGTTGATGATCGCCGCGTCCCCCACCTCGGCGCGGATCGCGTCGGAGATCGCCTTGTAATCCTCGACCTCGAACGACGGCGAGCCGTCGGGTTTGCGGGCGTGGATGTGGATCATCGTGCCGCCCTCGTCCACGATCCGGCGCGCCTCGGCCGCGTACTCCTCGGGCGTGTAGGGGATTGCCGGGCACTGCTCGCGGTTGGCGAGCACGCCGGAGATCGCGCAGGTGATGACTACGGGGTCATCGAGGCTCATGGCCGGGAGTATCCCAGTTGGCCGGCCAGCCCGGCGACGTCACGAGGGTGCGCAGTCGAGCGGCACACCGCGCGCGCCGGGTGCGGCGCGGTAGCACGCAGGTTCCATCAGGCCGACAACCGCGCCGGGGCGCCCCGATCTTGTCGGGGCGCCCGCCGGTCTTTCACTTATGGCTCATCCTGGTACTTTGAGACTCCCTTTTGTGGGCGTCTGCCGGACCTATTCGGCCGTCACTGCCCACGAGCCCCACACGAGGTTGGGGTTCGCGCCGCCTTCGATGTCGATCAGGGCGCCAGCGGTTCCGGCGCCTTCCACGAGCACTTCGTAGGGCTTGTAGGGGTTGCTCACCAATCCGTGACCGAGGATGTTCTCCCCGATGTAGACGCAGAGGTTTCCTTTTTCGGCTGCGGGTTTCTTTGCGCTGGCTCCGGCGGGGCAGCCCGCGGGGTTGCCGGCCTTCAGCGAGTCGCCGCTCGCGCTGGCAGTGGCGTCCGCGGACATGGTGAATTCGCCGGGTTCTACATTGGTTATCTTTGTTCCGGGCGGAATCGCCGCCGGGTGGGTTGTGTCTTCGATACGGGCACCAACCTTGAATTCGCCCGTGGTGGCCGTAACGCCGGTTACTACGGTTTTGTTGCTTTCGAGGTTCCCGGTGCCGGTAGCTTCCGGTTCATCGGGGACGAGCTGTGCATGGGCTTGATCGAGTTCGCTTGCGAGCGCGACCGGGAAGCTGATCGTCGAGATCACGTGACCACCGTTTTCGCTTGGCCTGCCGCCCCATGTGCCGGTCTCGGTCGCGCCGGATGGCAGCACGTTGTTCGGGGTCCACGGCTCGCCGGGCACTCCCTGGGGGCCCTGTGGGCCTGTGTTCCCCTGCGGTCCCGTTTTGCCGTGTTCGCCTTCGGGTCCTTCGGGTCCTTCCGGGCCGGTTTCGCCCCTGGCGCCAGTTTCGCCTTTGGCACCGGGTTCGCCTTTGGCGCCTGCCGGACCCTGAGCGCCGGCTGGGCCGGCCGGCCCTAGAGCGCCCTGCTTGCCCGCGGGGCCGGCGGGACCGCGGGGGCCTGTCTTGGTCTTGTGCTTGGCCGCACTTGCGCTCGCACCGGGAGCACTGGAGCCACCGCCGCCTGTCGCGGCGAACGCCCCACCGGTAGCTGCGAACACCAGCGCGATGATCGCGATCGCGGTGGCGGGTGTGATACGGATCCCTCTAAGCATCGCCAACCTTCCCTTTGAGATGAATAACAACAATCGGGCTCATCGCTTGGCCTTCCGCGAACGACCCGCCTTCTTCCCACGCCTGCCATGCGCCTTGCGCCGGCTCGCCACGCACTTGCCGCGCTCACGCTTCTTGCCATGACTGCACCCACGCCTCTTCGTCGTCGTGGCGCTCCCCCGCGCTTCCCCGGGAAACACGACACTCGGGACCGCCAGCATCGCCAACGGCGCCGGCACCGTGAGCGCCGCCGGCAGCCCCGCGGTCGTGAACGTCGAGGGTTCCCCAACCGATTCGCCATAGCCACTCCTGACGACAATCCGATACGCGTATGTCGTCCCCGGCTGCAGACCCGACAACGCCAGGCTCTCAGCGACCGGCGTCGCGCTCGCACCCACCGGTCCTGAGAACACAACCCCATAACGCGTGCCCGCACCCTCATACACCCCCAGTTCGAAGGTATATACCGCCGGTTGACCGTCGGGATCAACCAGGCCGGCAATCGTCGCGGAGCTCACACCAACCAGGCTCGCCGAACCTGCCTGCGCCACGGGAACAGGCGAGACGCCGGTCGTGAAATGGCCTTCCGCACCAGCCGCTTCGCCGCCCTGGATCACATGCCCGGCTTCTTCGTGCTCGTTATCGGCCACCAGCCGGTAGCTGTAGGTCGTCTGGGGCTGCAACCCCGCGATTTCCTGGACCGCTCCGACCCGCCCATAAACCGAGGATTCACGATCCGCGGTACTCAGCACACCCGCACACCCAGCGAGCGCCGCACATGGGCCGTACTGGAAATGGTAGCGCGCCGGCGCGTGCTCCGGGTTCACCGACGCGCTCAACAACGCAAACGAATCCGTGACGTTGGAGGCGGACGGCTCACCCGGTATTTCCGGCGGCGGCGTCAGGGTATGAAACGCGAGCTGTTCGCCGCTCCCCGTGACCGGTTCCCCGGCGACTTCGGCTTCACCGACCATGTCATACCCATACGTCTGATTGGGGCTCAACCCAGTCAGATGCCACGACACCGATTCGGGTGCCGTTCCTTCCCCTTCGAACGCGACCGGAGTATGTGCCGCCGCCGGCGGATCAAAGTCGAAGAACCCACGCGCCACCAACCCATTCGCGTTGATGCTTCCGCACAACGTGGCGCTCGTCGCCGACACTTCACTCGCCGCGCACGTCACGACTTCCGGGAACAACGCCGGAGCATACGCTTCCACTTCCTGAGAGCCACCCCCGGCAACATACAGCTCATCCGACGCCGAAAACGCAAGACTATTCGCTTCACCAGGGAACGAAGCCGACGGCGGGTTGAATTCACCAAACCTCGCGCCCGTCGCGCTATACAGCGCGCCATGCACAAAAAACTCCTCCGGGTGGGTGTCCGTGTTTGCAATGGCTTCGTCCGTAGTCACCCCAAGCCGGCCGTACGGATCCAGCGTAAATGTCAGCACCCCGAATCCCTTCCGTTCGGGATCTGCTTCGGCTGGAGTGACTTCGAACTGCTCGACCTCTACACCGGCCGCGTTAAACTCACGGATCACCGTAGTACCTTTTTCGCCTACCTTATAGGCGAGATACACGTCACCAGTCGCATCGACCGCCAGCGCACTGACATCGCTTCCTGGTTCTGAGGAGATCGATGCCAGCGGGATTTCGCCCTTCCATTGGCCCGTGGTCGCGTCGAACTCCTGCACGCGGTGTTCATCACCCACATACAAACGGTCTTCGGAGCCGCCCACGGCCAGGATATTCCCCTTTTTAAAAAATGGGTTGAAAGCCCCGTGTTCGGTGCTGGCATGACTGGAACCGCCCGGGATCAGGACCGGACCCTGGCATTTCACACCATGGGCTTCGACTTCCTGCTTTGTGCATAGGTTTTCTTTGGTGGTCTGGTTGACTTCTTTTCCAATCTCCGCAAGCCATGCGCCCGCATCGGTGAACTCTTGCACACGATAATCGAACGCTACTACTTCGCCACCCGCTTTGCCCAACACCCGTTCGGCTAGGAATACGTCACCCGTGGCGTTGTCGATCGCGATGCTGAACCCTTCATACATCTGCCCGGGAGCTGCTCCTTCGACGCCCGCCTGGCATTCGTTATGGGATTCGGCGGTGCAGATATCCCCGCCTGTGGTCTTGTTGACTTCTCGGCCGAACATGCTCACGAATTTCCCCGTCGCGGACAGGACCTGCACGCGATGATTGTTTTCATCGGCGATATACACATCGGTGTAAAAGGGACTTGACGGATCGTTGTCAACCGCGACGCCTTTGGGACTGTTGAACCCGCCGGACTGACCGCTTTCTATCCCCCGCTGACACGTATTTTTGGATGCGATGGTGCAGATGTTTCCGCCCGTGGTTTGGTTGACGTCCCACCCGATGTGGCTTGAGAAGACGAACTTGCTAGCGACCGGTGCGGCGTGGGCAACTGTGATGGTCGCGGTGAATAGCATCGCGAGCGTAGCGATGCCCGCCGCGAGCTTTGGAAGAGTGGTGGTCCTCATGATTTGGTCCTCCGATGGCCGCTGGCGTTCCTCGCGTTTGATTTTTTCTTCTTCTTTGCTTTCGCTTTCTTGGTTTTGGCGCATCCGGTGACGTTGATCTTTGTTTTCTGGTGGGTTTCGGTGCCGTTTTGTGCGAGGAACGTTGTCGGCATCGATAGGTGGCTTGTGCAGAGGTTCGCGTTCGCTGAGAGCGCCGAGTAGTTCCCCTCGGGGAGATAGAGCTCAAACGTGCTCACGGGTACGTCGGGGACGGTCTTGAACGTGCTCGACGTGATCCCCGCCGGGCTGATAAACGTCGAACCGGTCAGGTCAACCCTGACCCCGTCGCCCTGCAGGACGACGATCAGGCTGGGAAACGCTTCCCCACCGTGGGAGACGAAATACGCGGGGCCGCTTAGCCCGACCGGCAGCAGCGGTGTGCTCGCTCTGACGGTCCCGACGACCGACGCGGCGGGGCACCCTGCGGGGTTGGATTCGAATTGTGCTGCTGGGCATGCCTTCTGCAACGTCGTCAGCCGAGAGGGCAGCTGCTTTGGCAGTTCGACCTTGACCCTTGCGACGTTCGCCTCGCTACCCATCGACCCCGCGGGGAACGAGAGCTTCGCGTCGAGGCTTGCACCATGGAGCCTGCTCGTCCTGCCCGATGTTGAGACCGTGAACCGGGGTTTGAACGCGAGGCTCCCACAATCCGCAGCTGCGAACGGGCTGTTGACGGTCGCCTTCGTGTTGCCCGAGCCGGAGACGACTGCGGTGACCTGTTGGGCGTTGCAGTTGGTTGGGTTGAACATGAACCCTGGGCGGTCGATGTTGACCGTGATCCGTTTCAGGCGTAGCGGGACACCGAAGATGATCTGCGGCAGCGCGTACGGCCCCGTTTCGTCGGTCGTGACTGTCAGCGTGCTGTCGGTTGGGTTCACGTCGATCCGTGCGCGTACTACGACCAGGCCGAGGTTGAACGGGCCCGCGACCGCCGGCGTGACGATGCTCAACCCGAACGGCGCCCCCCCATAACCCTTCGTGAGGTAGATCTTGCCTTCGATTTCAAACGGGTGCGAGCCAGCACCCGACGCCACCCGCGTCGTGCCGATCAACGAGGAATCAGGGCATGTTCCGGCGTCGGCTGCTGGTTCTTCGCAAAGCTGAACGCTGGCGAGCATCCCCAGCAGACCCGGCGGGGTATGCACCTGCACACCCTTGATGAACTGTTCGCGGTCTCCCCGCGTGAGGTTCAACGTGAACGAGCTAAACGCGCCCGCACGCGGCGAGACCGTACCGCCAACGAAACCGGGGTTCAACGGCTGTGGGCTCACGCAACCCTGCACATCAAAGAACGACGACGGTGTCCCATCAGTAGTGCCCGCCATCGTCAACCCTTCCGCGGTGACCCCAGGCAGACTCCACGGCGTCAGATCCGCGGTCGTCACCGCTTCCCCGCAGGCCGCGGGGTTGTCGATCGGGGCGCGGGGACCGCCATTTAGGTGGATCTTCAGTTCGCTGAACGGCAGCTGCGGATTGTTTAGGAACTTGGTCGTCAGTTGCCCGGTCGCGGGGTTCGCCTCTGTGAACCCGGGCACCTTGATCTGCACCCCCGCATCGCCGAGTTCCCCGGTCCCACCGAGTTCCAGGTATAGCTCGTAGAGATTGCCATCCAGCGCATCCTGCTCAGTACACGCCGCCTGCCCGGCGCCGCCGCATCCAGGCTTGGCCAAATACACGTGCCCACGCACAGGCGAGCTCAGCAGCGGCGTTATCGCTTCGGCGGTCCCGACCGTCGAAGCGTCAGGACAATGCCCGGGCGCCAGCTGCCATTCGCCATTGGGAGCGCGTTCTTCGGATTCCGGACCCGTGAAATTGATCCCTTCCGGACCAGATTCATCACAGGCCTGCAGCCCGTCGACAATCCCGGGGCTGACCGACATGCCCTCCGGCAACGTCACGACCGCATCGCGCAACTCCGGCGTCGCCAACGTACCCGGCTGCTCACTCTGCGGCACCTTCAAACCGACACCAAGCCCCACCGGCTCATCAGCCAGCAACGTATCCGGCTGCACTTCGATCCCAGGCGCAAACGCCAACCCACCACAACCCGTAACACCCGGCATCGACCAGCTAGCCGTCTTGAACTGACTGCTATACGCCCCGTCAACCCCGATACTCCCCGGCTGCTCCCACGAATCCGTACGCACCAGCGCATCCTCCCCACCGACCGAACAATCAGTCGGCATCGTCAAAAACGGCACCGCCGCCACACCAGAGCTCTGATTACCACCACCGGCGAACTTGCCGCACAGCGGTTCCGCACCCCCGGGGTTGCTACACCTCAAACCGCGCAGCGGATCAAAACGAGATTCCGCCGGCACACCCCAGAAGGTGAGTTCCGCTTCGATGATCCCAGTCGGCGGGATACCATTATCCTCCACCGCGATCGCATAGCCCTGCGCGTTATGCACCAAATGCGCTGTCAAAAACGTCTCTGTCTTCGCGATTTCCAGTGCGAACTCGGCAGACTGGCCCGCTTCGGGTGTGACATTATAAATCGGGCCCAGCACTTCTGATGTGCCAGGTTGCTCGATCCTCACCTCTCCGACCTGAGTGTTCGGCGGACACGACGATTTTTCACCTGTCAGAACGCTCAACGAGCAGGCCGGCACCGCGGTGGGATTCCCAAGCAACCCGGCCGGCAACGTCGTAACGATGTCTTTTGCGTTCTGTGTCGGGTTGACTTCGAATCCGTAGCCCGAGTTGGGGTTCGGCGATTCTTCACTGGCAAGCCTGATGTTGAACGTCAGCGCGATTGGGTGCCCACCGGCCTGCGTGAACGCATATGGTTCGTTCACGACGTTGTGACCCTGGTGTCCGTTGCGTTCTTCGGGGATCTCGCGCGGAATCGTGGTCTGCAGCGAGAAGCTTTCGATCGCATATGCCCTGTGACGCGCCGCGCGAGCGCTCCCCGCCATCCCCACCAACAGCGATAGGACCACAACCAAGCCGGCGATCGGACCACGCGCACGCCACGCGCGACGCGTGTAGGCCACCCTGCTAATAAACCCCGCGCTCATGCCCGGCTCCTCTCTGACGAGCTCTTGGCCTGCCGCCCCTCACGCTTCTTTTTTGCCAACCTCTTCCTGTGCCCGCGCTGGATGGTTTTTGGTTTCGTCCGCCGTTTGGCCTTGACAACCACGCGCGTCGCGGTCGGCTGCGCGTTTTCCCCCGGCGTCTGGACCGCGCTGGCGGGCACGAGCAGTGGCGCCGGCGTCGACAAAGCACCCTGACAGGCATCTCCTTCACAGCGCTCCACCGGCGCTTGCGGCGCCGGGAAACCACCACCGAGCCGAGCGTCATAAAGCACCGTTAGACCGTTGCTGTTGCCGGGCACCAGCTCGGCGGTCGTGAGGAAGAACACGTCACGCCCCGACGCCGTGATCACCGGTTCGCTGTCCCCTTCCGCGGCACAACCACACGAGATCAGCGACACCGCGCCGTCGTGCCATTCATAGACATCGCCCTGGCCGTTGGTCGCATCGGGCGAGAGTGGCGCGACGGTCTCGAACACAATCCTCGAACCATCTTCAGTGATTGCACGCCTGACGCCGTCGCGTTCTTCCTGGTGCACATTCCCAGCGACCTCGGGACGAATGCGCGCGTCAGCCGAGCCGGCCGTATTCACCCCGCTTTCTACACCGCTGTCATCGCTATTGCCATTGCTGTCAGCGCCCCCTTCACCAAGAGAGACTCGCTGCAACTGGCCGCTCTGCGCGTCATAGCGGTAGACATCCTGCGCGTCGTCGGTGTCCGCTTCAGGGCCACCGGCGATCAGCTGCCCGTAGGTCGCGAATACCAGGAACCTGCCATCTTCACCGGCGACCTGTGCCGGCGAATTCGGCATAAGCGGAAAGGGGCCTGAGGACCACATTTCGCTGTCGTTGCGCCCCGCGGCCCCCCCGAGATCGCTGGGGCACGCAGGATCCGCAGTCGTCCCGGACTGTCCGGGCCCCGAGCACAGGTCGGCTAGAAATGCCGTTTGGCCTGTCTCCGCGTCGTAGACATAAAGGTTGTCCGCCCCGGCCACGGCCGCGCCCCCCTGCGCGTTGGCTGCTTCGCTGAGCGCACCGCGAGCGACGAAGTAGACGCGGCCGCCGTCAGCAGCTATACCCGCAACGCCCTGAACTTCGGCTGCCTGGCCAGCATGCAGGTCGCGAGAGACCTGCACCAGCCCGTTTACCACACGCTGAGAGGCCTCACACCCCACCGTTTCACCCGGGCAGCCAATGCTCGCCATGTACAGACCTTCGCCCCCATCGCTACCTGCATCCAGCTGTGCAGTAGTCGTGAAGAACACCCGCGAGCCATCTTCAGAAGCACCCCAGAACCGCGCCGCTGGACGCGTCGAGCCACCCGTACACGGCACTTCACCACTGGAGCATTCACTCAGCGGCTTGGAGACTTCGAGCGTCCTCGCGCCGCCGATCCGCACGAACAGCTGCGCATTGTGACCCGACGCGCAGGTTCCTGTGGCATCTTCAAAGAAGATCTCGCTGCCGTCAGTAGAAATCGCATTGAAGGTGTCCTGACCATGGTTTCCGATTAACGGGCATTCGTCTCCCTGCCGGAGCAGCGTGCCGTTGTCGCTCAACTGCACCAGACGCGCATACGGCGATTCGCCATCGCAGCCCCTGGAAACGTCATAGATGAAGTTGTCCGATTCGCTGCTGAACACTTCCGGTGGCAGCGACGGCTCTGTTTCAATCAGCGGTTCGGTCGGTTGACCCAGAGGACGATTGACCGTCGGTTCGATTACTGCATGACACAGATCCGCACTGAAACCCAGTGCGTCGTTGGTGCTGGCAAGCGCATCGCTGTCGACCGATTTCAGCAGCGGGCCGACGGGTTCAAACCCCGGAAGCGTGGCGGGCGACCCGGCTGGGTGCGCAGCGAACTGCACTTCGTTTGACGGACTGCCTGTGTTGCGCTCTCCCAGCCCCAGTTCCCACAGCGAGGCACTAAGCGACGCAGTGAAGCCGAGAGGAAGCCCAGCCCTGGCGCTCACACTGGAGGCCGGCATTGAGCCTGTCGTGCTCCACCCGCTCGATGCGGAACGGGTCGCCTGGTAGGTGTTGATGGCCGCGTCGTTGGCCTGTCCCGCGAAGATGCCCACCGAAGCGAACGCGATGCTTTCTCCGTCCGCCGCGACACCGAGGATCTCGCGGGTGCCGTAGCCACCCGAATACAAAGGCGACACACGCTCATACGCGCGGCCTTCGGGCAGCGCGAGCGCGGGAGACACCACGGACGCAAGCGCTCCTACCAGCGCACACGACGACACCAGGACACCCACGAGCAACTTATGAGTGCTCATCAGAGCACCACCTCCTGCGATACGGAGGGGGCGTCCCCTCGATTGTCAAATGCACGTTGGGCATGGGTCGCCGCGGCATTGCGCTAGGCCGCCTTCTCACCAGGGTTGGCGATACTCGCGCGTAGGCGTTGTGCGACGCGGCCACCCAGCGGGGTGAGAGTCCACGAGTTGGGCTCGCCCCTGAGCTGCCCGTCGCCGGTGTTCTCGATCAAACCCAGGCGCTGCAGCCGCGCGAGCAGCTTGGAAACCTGTCCCTGGTCGTGGATCCCCGCATAGTCGGCGACCTGACGGTTACTGGCACCCGGCAGCTCGGCGATCCCGTGCATCACGCGCGCGGTGCGATACGTCCAGCGCATCTGCAACCCCTGCAACGGATCCTCAGAAGGCACGGCCAACACCGACAAGCCACCTGCTGCCGCCGTCGGCGCTTTCGCAGCGGGCATCGCCTGCTCACGACGCGCCGCCGCCGCACCCAGATACGGCAGCACGATCATCCCCATCAACTCCCCCACCAGCCCCAACAGCGCCCTGCGCTCACCACGCAGCAACCGCGCGTGCACGATCGTGAACGCCGCACCGACCAACCCCTCGGCGGTCAACGCGCTGCACTCCCCCCCACGCCGGCTCTCACCACGACCCACATCCAACGCCCCAGCCAGACGCGCCCAGATCCGCTCGCGACGCTCGAGCACCCGCGGGCCGCAACCAGAGGAGTGCACTACACATATCCGCGCGAGCGCCGGCTCACTATCAAAAAACCCGAGGATCACCACCAGCCCACCGCGGACTCGCTCACGCCACGGCAAACCCTCCAAACCCGCCCGCGCCAGCTCGCCTTCCAACAGGGCGACCACGTCCTCGATCACCGCCGCGACGCACGCTTCGCGATCCTCGAACAGCTCATAGAACGTGCGCCGCGAAACCCGCGCGCGCGCCGTGATGTGCGCGACAGTCGTCCCCGCGTACCCGTGCTCCTCGATCGCCGTCACAGCACCCACCAGCAACCGCGAGCGCTGCATCTCCATGACCTCATCGGTCAACAACCCGCCCCGCGAAGCGAGCACCACAGGCTCCGCAACAGCCCGGCGGCGCATCACAAGCCGCCCCGCGCCGGACGGGCAAGAAAGCGGCGCTCGCTCGCCGAGCGCCGCCGGCTAGCTGCTAGCCGGCGAGACGAAGAGAGAGAGAGAGAGAGAGAGATGCATCAGCAAGCTGCTGAGGCATCTAGTCACAGCGACGCCGACGGCGCCACACATCCCCGACACGTATCTCCCTCCAGAAACCACGCTAAGACAACTCCCTCATCGCTCGACCCAGCCCCTCCCCAACCAACAACCCTGCGAAGCGCTCTAGGTCAACCACAAGACACGGTGACCCAAACCGGACCCTATGTCTGTCCGGAAACAACCGCGTACAGCCCGGACAACAACAATCATAGGCAGATGTGGACACTCATGTCAAGACCCTGGCCGCGCGAGCGCCCAGCGACGCGCACCGCCGCTGCGCTATTGGCGATACGCGGCCGCTTACGAGGGGCGCGAGAACACGAATCAGACCGGCACGACGCCGTGGCGCTTCCACGGCCGCTCGACCTTCTTGCCCTGGGCCATCTCCAGCGCGCGACAGATCGTGGAGCGCGTCTCGCGCGGATCGATGACGTCGTCGACCATGTCGTTGCCCGCGGCGATGTACACGTCGAACATCTTGCGGAAGCTCTCGATCAGCTCGGCCTTCTTGGCGGCGGGATCCTCGGCTTCCTCGACGACCTTGCGGAAGGCGATCTCGACGACGCCCTCGGCGCCCATCACCGAGATCTCCGCGGAGGGCCACGCGACGATCAGGTCGGGCTCGTACGCGCGGCCGTTCATGACGTAGTAGCCGGCGCCGTACGCCTTGCGCGTGATGACCGTGAGCTTGGGGACTGTCGCGTTGGCGACCGCGTAGAGCATCTTGGCGCCGTGGCGAATGATCCCTTCGGCCTCGACTTTCGTCCCGACCATGAAGCCGGGAACGTCCTGAACGAAGACGAGCGGGATCGCGAACGCGTTGCAGAGATTCACGAAGCGCGCGGCCTTGTCGGCGGAGTCGTTGTCGAGGATCCCGCCGAGCTGCTTGGGCTGGTTGGCGACGATCCCCACCGGCCGCCCGCCGAAGCGCGCGAAGCACGTGATGATCGTCTTCGCCCACTGGCGCTTGATGTCGAGGTACTCGCCATCGTCCACGATCAGCTTGATCACGTCGTACATGTCGTAGGGCTGGCGGTTGGAGTCCGGCAGGACGTCCAGCAGCGCCTCCTCGGCGCGCTCGATCGGGTCGCTCACGGGCCGCCGCGGGGGAGCCTGTTCGCAGTTGGAGGGCATGTACGAGAGGTACTCCTTGACGCGCGCGACGCACTCGGCGTCGTCGGCGACCTCCATGTCCCCCACCCCCGACTTGCGGCAGTGCACACGCGAGCCCCCCAGTTCCTCCTGGGTGACGTCCTCGCCGATCGCCGCGCGCACGAGGTGCGGCCCGGCGAGCGCCATCGAGCCGCGGCCCTTGACCATCGGGACGAAGTCCGCGAGGCCCGGGATGTAGGCGGTGCCGGCCGCGCACGGACCCATCAGGGCGGCGACCTGCGGGATCACGCCGCTCATGATCACCTCCTCGCGGAACAGATGGCCCGAGCCGGCGAACATCGCACCCGCGGCCTCCTGCACACGGGCACCGGCGGAGTCCAGCAGCCACACGAATGGGATCCGCTTCGTCAGCGCGAGCTCGCGCAGGCGCGTGACCTTGAACTCGCCGGTCATCCCCATCGAGCCGGCCATCACTGTGAAGTCGTACGCGCAGATCGCCGCGAGGCGGCCGTCGATCTTGCCGTAGCCGGTGATCACTCCGTCGGCGGGCGCGTCGACGCCCTCCATCGCGCGCTGCGTGGAGTGGGGGCGCCCGTGGATGCCGAGCTCGACGAACGTGCCCTCGTCGACCAGCAGCGCGATGCGCTCGCGCGCGGTGAGCTTGCCGCGCTCGTGCTGCTTGGCGATCTTCTCCTCGCCGCCGCCGAGCAGCGCCTTGGCACGGCGCGCCTCGAGATCCTCGACGAGCGGGCGCAGCAGGGATGGCTGTGTCGGTGCGCTCGCCACGGGCCGCAATCCTACCCGGCGCCGGCGGACACTCGGCCTGCCGAGACAAGCCGGTCAGGAGCTCTTGAGCTCTAGACCGAAAATCAGGCCGAGGGCACGCTCGACCTCGCCGATCGCTGTGGGCGAGAGCGTGCCCAGCCGGTGCAACAGGCGCGAGCGTGCGACCCCGCGGACAGCACGACAGATCGCTCGACTGCCGCGGTCTACACCTTCGCCGTCCGCGATCTCCGGGCGCAAGGCGGACGGCGGAAGCGAGCTCGACAACGGCCGCGAGCGGCGCAAGCAGGAGCCGCCGCCGCGCTCACCGCCCTTTCCACTGCGGCTCGCGCTTTTCGAAGAACGCGCTCACGCCCTCGACGACGTCCTCCGTGGAGAGCGCGAGCGAGAGCTGCGCGCGCAGGTAGTCCAGCGCGTCGTCGAGCGCCATGTCGAGCTGGCGGCGCATCGCTTCCTTGCCGAGACGCATGATCGCCGGCGACTTCGACGCCAGCTTGCCGGCCCAGTCGGCGACGGCCCCGTCGAACTCCTCGGCCGGCACGACCCTGTTGGCGATCCCCAGCGCGAGCGCGTCCTGGGCGCTCTGGCGCTCGCCGAGCAGCAGCAGCTCGTTGACCTTCTTGCGCGGCAGGTTGCGGTAGATGAGCGCCATGATCATGAACGGGAACACGCCGACGTTGATCTCCGGCGTCCCGAACGTGGCGTTCTCGGAGGCGATCACGAGATCGCAGGCCAGCGCGATCCCGAACGCGCCCGCCAGCACGTGCCCGCGCGCCGCGCAGATCACGGGCTTGGGGAAGGAGGCGAGCAGCCTCAGCACGGCGAGCAGCCCCTCGATCCCGAAGTGCTTGTGCACGAGTGGGACGTCCCCCGCGAAACCTCCGAGGTTGGCTCCGGAGGAGAAGACGGTCTCGTGCGAGGAGGCGAGCACGACGCAGCGCACCGCCTCGTCGTCGCGCGCGCGTCGCAGTCCCGCGAGGAGCCCGCCGACGATCTCAGCGGAGAGCGCGTTGCGGGTGGCGGGTTCGTTCAGCGTGAGCGTGGCGACGCCGCCGGCGAGGTCGTAGAGGACCGGTTCGACCCCGACCCTCCGCAGGTTCGCTCTGCGCGGCGCTCGGCTGCTCGGACACGACCGGCATGCTAACCGGCTCCCCTCGCCTCGTGCGGCGAGCTGGCCGCACAGCCAAAGCCCGACCGTCGCGCGATGGCTGGCGCACCCGCGATGGCTGCGCGTGCCGCGAACCGTCAGGCGAACCGCGGCGGCGCTGCGACCCGCAGCGGATGAGCCTCGGGCGCGAGCACGGCGAGCCGTTCGGCGATGTGGCGGTGGTGACCGTCGCCGCTGACGAGCTCGTAGCCGTGCACGAACGCGGTCGCAGCGATCTGGATGTCGAGCACCCAGGCGACGCGCGTTTCGGCCTTGGAGCGCCCTCGGGAGCGCCGCGCTGGCACCGGCGGCGCCGGCATGTCCGCGCGCAGGACGCCCGCGATCTCGGCGGCGCGGTCGTCGAAGGGGAGCACGTTGACGAGCCCGGCGTCGATCTGATCTCGCAGCCAGAGGAGCTGCGCGCCGGCCGCCGCGCTGCCGCCCGAGGCGGCCTTTCTCAGTCCCCGCGAGATCTCGAAGAGGGTGCTCGCAGAGAACGCCACCGGGCCGGCACCTTCGCGGCGGCGCTCGCATGCGTAGGCGAGCACAGAGCTGTCGGGCCGCAGCCGGGCAGCCGTCGCGGTGTCCCAGACCTCGCTCACGCCTCTTCGCGCATCGCCAGCGCGAGCGCGACCAACTCCGACTCGCTCAATGGCTCCGCCGGCGCCTGCGGTGCGGGGATCGCGGCGCGGAACGCCCGCCAGCGCTGCTCGGCGCGCGCCTGCAGCTCGCTGCGACGGCGCCGTTCGCGCAGTCGCTCGTCAGCGAGCTGGACGAGGACATCGTTGGGTGTCGTACCGGCCTGCGCGGCGAGCTGCTCGACTTCGTTCCACATGCCCTCGGGCACGGTCAGCTGAGCGCGCCTGCCCGCGGTACGACGCGGTGCTCGCCGCCTGATCCGCCCCACCGGCAGCTCGGGGCGCTCTGGCCCCTCCTCAGACATCGGTTTAGTGTAGCGCGGCATAAGCCGTGTTATAACTGCCGCATCGGACGCCACGGCATGCGGCGCCGCGCGGAGCCCGCTGGCCGTTTCGTCGGGCACCCCATGCCTTGTCTGCGCGCGATTTTGCACCGTGGGGGCGAGCCTACGCACGGCTTGGGACGGGATCGTCGCTCCGCAGCCCCGAGGCTCTGGCTCTTTCCTGGCTGAAGCGCTAGTTTCTGCCGACACGAGCGAGCACGACAAGGAGACCACCGATGGCGACGGCGCAGAGCGATGTCCTGAAGCCCGATTTCGAGGCCAAGCGCAAACACTTCCTGTTCACCGACGAGCACGAACAGCTGCGCGAGTCGATCCGCAACTTCGCGATCAAAGAGCTCGCGCCGCACGCGGACGAGTGGGAGGAGACGACGTTTCCCGACTCCGTCTTCCACCGCATGGGAGAGCTGGGCTTCCTGGGCCTGGACAAGCCCGAGGAGTACGGCGGGCAGGGCGGGGACTACTACAGCGCGCTCGTGCTCGCGGAGGAGATCGGTCACGCCAACAGCGGGGGCCTCGCGATGGGCGTCGCGGTGCAGACCGACATGGCGATGCCGCCGATCCTGGCGTTCGGGACCGAGGAGCAGAAGCGCGAGTGGGCGGAACCGGCGATCAAGGGCCAGAAGATCCTGTGCCTGGGGATCACCGAGCCCGACGCGGGCTCGGACGTCGCGGGAATCAAGACGCGCGCGGTGCGCGACGGCGACGAGTTCGTGATCAACGGCTCCAAGACCTACATCACCAACGGCCACCGCGCGGACGTGATCGTGCTCGTGACCAAGACAGACCCCGACAAGGGCTACGACGGCTTCACGCTGTTCCTCGTCCCGATGGACACGCCCGGCGTGATCCGCGAGCAGAAGCTCAAGAAGATGGGGATGCACGCCTCCGACACGGCGCTGCTGGCGTTCCAGGACGTGCGCGTCCCGGCCTCGGCGATGCTCGGGCAGGAGGGCCGCGGCTTCTACCACATCATGTGGGAGCTCCAGGGCGAGCGCCTGATCGGCGCGGCCGGCTCGGTGGCGGGTGCGCAGCGCGTGTTCGAGCGCACCCTGCAGTACGCCAAAGAGCGCCATGCCTTCGGCAAAGCGATCGGCCACTTCCAGGTGATCCGCCACAAGTTCGCGGAGATGGCGACGAAGATCGAGACGGCGCGCCAGATGGTCTACATGACGGCGTGGCGCCAGCAGAACGGCGACTACCCGGTGCGCGAGATCTCGATGGCCAAGCTCTACGCCTCGCGGATCGCGGTCGAGGTCGCCGACGAGTGCATCCAGATCCACGGCGGCGCGGGCTACATGAAGGAGTACAACGTCGAGCGCGCGTGGCGCGACCTGCGCCTGAACCGCATCGGCGCGGGCACCGACGAGATCATGCTCGAGGTCATCGGGCGCTCCTACGGACTCTGAGGAAATAGTCATCAAGGAGGGGCCGCATGCGGCCCCTCCCCGGAGGGTGCATGCACCCTCCGGCCGGCAGGCGCATGCGCCTGCCGGAACAGCATGAAATGACATGACACATCCACCCTTCACCGACGAGCACGAAACGCTGCGCGACTCGATCCGCGGCTTCCTCGACCGCGAGCTCGCGCCGCACTCCCAGCGGTGGGAGGAGGAGGAATGGTTCCCCGACGAGGTCTTCGGCAAGCTCGCCGCGCAGGGCCTGCTCGGCCTGAAGTACCCCACCGAGTACGGCGGCCAGGGCGGGGACTACCTGCACGAGGCGGTGCTCGTCGAGGAGCTCGCGCGGATCGGCTCCGGGGGTACCGCGGCGGGGATCGGGGCGCACGTCAACATCGCGACGCCCCCGATCTGGAAGTTCGGGACCGAGGAACAGAAACAGCGCTATCTGGTGCCCGCGATCAAGGGCGAGAAGATCGGGGCGCTCGCGATCACCGAGCCCGGCGCAGGCTCCGACGTCGCGTCGCTGCGCACGCGCGCCGCGCCCTGCGACGGCGGGTGGGTGGTGAGCGGCGAGAAGACCTACATCACCAACGGCGTCCGCGCCCACTTCCTCGTGACCGCAGTCAAGACCACCGCCGAGGGCGGCCACCACGGGATCTCGTTCCTGATCGTCGAGCGCGGCGACGGCGTCACGTCCTCGAAACTCCGCAAGATGGGGTGGAACGCCTCGGACACGGCGACGGTCGCGTTCGACGAGGTGTTCGTCCCGCGCGAGAACCTGCTCGGCCCCGAGCACGAGGGCTTCAAGTTGATCATGGCCAACTTCCAGTGGGAGCGCCTCGCGATGGCGCTCGGCGCGGTCGGCGCGATGAGCCTCGCGTGGGAGCGCACCGCGCAGTTCGCGCGCGAGCGCCACACGTTCGGGCGGCCGCTCGCGAAGCATCAGACGATCCGCCACAAGCTCGCCGATCTCGCCACGAGCGTCTACACCGCGCGCTGCGTCACCTACGACGCGCTGCGCCGCTTCCACGCCGGCGAGGAGCCGCTGAAGGAGGTCACGATGGCCAAGCTCCTGACGCAGCGCGCCTCGTTCGACCTCATGGACGCCTGCCTGCAGATCCACGGCGGCGCGGGCTACATGCAGGAGTACTGGGTCGAGCGCGCCGTCCGCGACTCCCGCCTCGGCCCGATCGGCGGGGGCAGCGACGAGATCATGCGCGAGATCCTCGGGCGCATCGTGTGAGCGGCGTGCGGCTCCGCTGCGAGAACGTCCGCCGCGAGAGCGGCGAGGCGCTCACGAAACCGCCGCGACCGCCGATTACGTGATTTGCCGCGGCGCGTTGCGCGATCGCTACTCGATTTTGCGCGGAGCACCGCAGAGTTGTCCAAAGCTGCCATTCACGGCTCACGCTCGCGCCGCCCGCTGCCGATGCCGCGGTCGTGGCACGTATGCGCATCGCATCGCCGCTCCGCGCGGCCGTCCTGCTCGCATCGCTGGCCCTGTTCGCTCCGCTCACTCCGCTCGCGACGCCGGCGTATGCGACGAGCGTGTGCTCCAACGTCACCCTCACGCCTCGCGCCGGCGACCTCGAAGCGCTTCGCGAAGCCGTGCTCTGCCTGGTCAACCGCGAACGCGAAGCGCACGGTGAGAGCCCGCTGACCGTCAACGCGAAGCTCGTGCGCGCCGCGCAGGGTCACAGCGAAGACATGGCGAGTGCGGACTACTTCTCCCACTACGCCCCGGACGGCTCCTCCCCGCTGGATCGGATGCGTACCACCGGTTTCGTCTACAGCGCCCAACTCGGCTACGAAGTCGGCGAGAACATCGCATGGGGAACGCTGTGGCTGGCGAGCCCCCAGTCGATCGTGAGCTCCTGGATGGCCTCCCCGGAGCACCGCGCCAACATCCTCGACGGCGGCTACCGCGAAACCGGGATCGGCGTCTCCCCGCACGCGCCCGCCTCGCTGTCGGGCGGCCAGGCAGGCGGCCTCTACACACAGGACTTCGGCACGATCTTCTCCGCCGGCCACACCGCGCGCCACCCCGCAGCACACAGGCACCCAGGCGCCGGCGCACACCCGCGCACGCTCTCCGCCGAGGGTTCCCTGCACGCCGGCTCGGCGAAGCACTCCAAGCACCACCATCGTCGTCACCACCACCATCGCCGCGCCAAACATCACCGCCGTCGCGCGACCGCGAGACGCGGAGCCGAACCGCGCTCCTTCCAGCGCTCCCGCCACCTCGGCGCCGCGACCCACCGCCCCAAAGCGCATCCGGTTGGCTCACACCACCGGCGCCATCATCGCCGGCGTCATCGCCATCCTCGCCACCGGCGCCACACCCGCTGACGCCACCACGGCGCGTCGATCCCGCCTTCGGCGCACCACTCCTCGGGGCGCTCGGACGGATAACCTCCGGCGCCGCAACCACCGAAAGGAGCCATCAGAATGGGAGTACTCGACGGCAAGTCCGCCATCGTCACCGGCAGCGCGCGCGGTATCGGCCGCGCCACCGCAGAGCTGCTCGTCTCACAGGGTGCGCAGGTTCTCGTCAACGATCTCGACGGCGACGTCGCCGAGCAGGCGTCCAGTGAGATCCAAGGCGAAACCGCGGTGTTCGCGGGCGACCTCACCAAGCCCGGCGTCCCCGACCAGCTCGTCCAGAAGGCCGTCGACGCCTTCGGCAAGATCGACATCATCGTCAACAACGCCGGCTACACGCTCGACGCGCCGGTCCACAAGATGACCGACGAGCACTTCCAGGCGATGCTCGACATCCACACCGTCGTCCCCTTCCGCGTGCTCCGCGCCGCCGCTCCGCACCTGCGCGAGCCCGCCAAGCAGGAGCGCGAGGAAGGCAAGGAGGTGTTCCGCAAGGTCGTCAACGTCTCCTCCACCTCCGGCACCTTCGGCAACCCCGGCCAGGCCAACTACTCCGCCGCGAAGGCCGGCGTCGTCGGCCTCACCAAGACGCTCGCCAAGGAGTGGGGGCAGTTCAAGATCAACGTCAACGCCGTCGCGTTCGGTTTCATCGACACCCGCCTCACCCAGGCCAAGGTCGACGACAACACGATGGAGAAGGACGGCGAGAAGATCCAGCTCGGGATCCCCGAGCAGCTGCGCAACATGGCCTCGATGCTGATCCCGCTCGGTCGCCCCGCGACACCCGAGGAGGCCGCCGGTGGCGTGTTCTTCCTCTGCACCCCATGGTCGAACTACGTGCACGGGCAGACGCTGCACATCACCGGCGGGATGTTCGGGGGGATGACGGGGTAGCGACTGGGCAAGCCGGCGCGGGACCTTCGCGAGGGCGCTCGCGCGGGTCCCGCGACCGCCGCCGGCAGCCCCACTGCGCCGCTGGCCGCACACTAAGGCGAGGACGCGCAGCGCAACCGGGTGCACCACCTGCCCTGAGCTTCCAGCACTGCGCCTATCCGTTGACCGAGCCCTCCGATGGCACACCCCGCAGGTCGAGCAGGCACCCCGAGAAGTACGCGCCCGCGGGCGAGGCGAGGTATGCCACCACCGCCGCCACCTCGCCCGCGCCGGTCGCGACGCCCGGCGCGATCGCGACCGTCGTGATCCGGCGCCGCGCCCACTCGATCGAGAGCGTGCGCGCGAGGTTCTCGAGGCCCGCGCGCGCCGCGTCGGCGTGTTCGCCCGAATCCGGGGCCGGCGCGAGGTAGACGACCTGACCGCCGCGCTCCGGGGCTCGCAGGAACGCGTGGTTGACTGCGGCGCGCGTCGCGTTCCACGCGCCGTCCACGCAGGCGCGCAGGGCCGAGTGGCCGTCGCCGCCCCCCCTCGCGAGGCCCTCCGCGAAGAGTCCGGCGCCATCGACCGCGAGCAGGTCGAGCTTGCCGTGCTCGCCCACCGTGGCCAGGACGGCGGCGTCGAGAGCCGCCTCGTCGTCGGCGTCGGGAACGTCGCAGTCGAGCGCGCAGGTGGACACCCACGCGCCAAGCGCCCCGCAGGTCTGGCCCACCGTCGTCGCAAGCGCGCAGCTCGCGGGCACCTTCGACTGGGCACCGCAGACGAGCACCGCGACACCCTCCAGGAGACCCGCGCGCAGCAGTTCGGAGGCCGGTGTCGCAGGTTGACTCACTGAGCGCGCAGCCTACCGGCGCCGCGCGGACTCCGAGGAACGGGTCGCGACCGACTCCGAGGAGCGGGTCGCGACCAATACCGTCCGCGGCGCCGCGCTCAGGGCATCGCCGGCGGAAACGGGCCCGCCTGGAACTGGCCGGGCTCGCCCGGACCTTCGCCGCTTTCGCGCGCGGGCTCGCCGCGCAGTTCGAAGTAGAGCACCGCGGCCGCCAGCGATGAGATCGGCGCGGTCAGGATCCCGACGATCACCCGCACGACGAGCCCGACGCCGGTGCCGGCCGAGTCCGCGACCGCCTCGATGACGCCGCTGACGACGACGACGAGGATCACGAGCAGCAGGATCACGCCGAAGACCTGCCAGCCGTTACCTTTGACGAGCTCGCGGCTGCGCCCGAGAGGGCGCAGGCCACCGGGACGCTCGAGCACGACGACGGGCGCGGCGACCGACCAGATCGTGAGCAGGATCAGTCCGGGGACGATGATCAGGACGAACCCGATCACGATTCCGATGCCCGCGACGATGCCGACGAGGATCAGCTGACCGAGAACGGGCGTCACGGCGCGCAGGAGCTGCGCGGGAGTCGCGTCGCGTTTGCCGTCCTGGACGTCGGCGACGAGCTCCACGACCATGCCCGTGAAGAGCGTGCTCGCTACGAGGCTGATGATCAGCGCGACGAGCGCGAGCGCCGGCGCGGCGGCGATCAGCAGCACGCTGAGGACCCCGCTGATGACGAACACGACGGCAGCCGCCGGCATCAGAACGGACGCCTGGTCGACGTAGATCTGAAACGTGCGGCGAACGATCGCACCGACGTCTATCTGGGTGCTCAACGCAGTCTCCTCCTCGGTTGCTGCGGAATATGAACGGCGAAGCTGCGGCAGACGATACGCGAGGCTCCCGACGGCCTGGACGTTCGTGCGCAATCCTGGAGCACAGCCTACGCCGCGGCTGCTCCCCCGGCCGCGCTGTGGCGCTTGGCGCGGCGCTGGGCGCGCACGCGGCGCAGCACGCCCTTGCGACCGTGTTCCTCCAGCCCGGCGTAGAGGCTCCGGATCTGCGTGAGGATCTCGTCGGCGACCGCCTGCTGCTGCTCGCGCGTGGGCTCCGCGATCCGCTCCCAGCGCAGCGGCTCGCCGTACTGGACCGTGACCTTGGGGAAACGCAGGCGCTTCCAGTTGCGGATCCGCGAGGAGCCGTGGATCGCGATCGGCACTACCGGAGCACCGGATTCCAGCGCGAGGCGCCCGATCCCGCGCTTGGCCTGTTCGGCGAGCTTGCCCGTGCGCGAGCGCCCGCCCTCGCAGTACATCGTGATCGCGCCGCCGCGGTCGAGGATCGCGTGGGCGGTCGTGAAGACCTCTTCGTCCTGGGCGCCGCGGCGCACGGGGAAGACGCCACCGTGGGTGTAGATGAACTGCATCGGGCGCTTGAAAAGCTGGGACTTGGCCATGAAGCGGACCTTGCGACGGATGTAGCAGCCCATCAGGAAGTGGTCCATGAAGGAGAAGTGGTTGGGCGCGAGGATCACGGCGCCCTGGCCGGGGACCTCGTCGGAGGAGATCGAGCGCACGCGCAACAGCGTGTACGCGTACAGCGACGTGAGGAAGCGCGTGAGCTCGTACGCCCAGTCCGGTTCGCGCGTGCGGGCGCGGTGGTGGAAGCGGTCGAAGTGCTCCTTCGGGCGCGGGTCGGTGTAGACCTGCTCGCGCATCGGGGCTAGGTCGGTCATCTGGTGGTGCCGTTGCTCGTCATGTCTCCGTAAGCCCCCGCTGGCGTCTGTGTTCGGTCGCGCCCTTGCGGGCCGCTCGTAAATCCTACGTCGAGCGGCGCGAGAGGTTACGCCGAGGAGGGCCGCGCAGGGTTCGGCGTCTCTGTTCGCAGATGTTTGGTTACAATCTATTCGCCTACAAACTTATTTTCGCGAACAGAGATGGCGTTCTTCAACCGTACAGACGAGCTCGAGGCGCTCGAGGAGCGCTGGGTTTCGCGACGCGCCGAGCTCGTGATCGTCTTCGGCCGACGGCGGATCGGCAAGAGCCGGCTGATCACGCATTGGAGCGAGCGGCGCCGCCACCTCTACTACGAGGCGAGCGCGGGCAGCGAACGCGACCAGCTGGAGGACATCGGCCGAGAGATCGCGCGCGTCTCGGGACGCCGCATCGATGCCGAGCAGCCGCCGACGAGCTGGCGGGCGGCATTCGCGGCGTTTGAGGAACTGCTCGAGGAGGGCCCGATCGCGATCGCGTTGGACGAGTTCCAGTTCCTCGCGCGGCGCGACCCGGGGATCGGCTCGCTCGTGAACGACCTGATCGAGCGCCATCGCGAGAACGCGAACCTGCGCCTGATCCTTGCGGGCAGCGACGTGTCGTTCTTCGAGCACGAGGTCGTTGGCTACGCGGCGGTTTCGTATGGTCGGCGAACGGGCGCGCTGCGCCTGGAGCCGTTTCCGTGGGCGAGCACCAAGCCTTTCCTTGAGGGCTGGAGCGCAGAGGAGCGGATCCGCGCGTGGGCGGTCTACGGCGGCACGCCCTACTACCTCGACGGGATCGACGCGACGCGGAACCTCGGCGAGAACATCCTGCGCACGATCCTCCACCCCGATGGCCTGCTGCGGTACGAGCCCGAGTTCCTGCTCGCCCAGGAGTCGCGCATCCGGGAGCGCGACACGTACATGTCCGCGCTGCGCGCGATCGCCGCCGGCCATACGCGGCTCGGGGAGATCGCGCAGCGCATCCAGCGCCGCCCGACCGACGCGCGCTCGTTCCTGGAAACCCTCGAGGACATGCGCCTCGTGCGCCGCCGCTACCCGATCCCCAGACATGGGGGCACGCGAGTCTTCTACGCCATCACCGACCCCTTCCTGCGCTTCTGGTTCAGGTTCGTGGCTCCCTATGAGAGCCGCCTGCAGAGCCGCGCGTCGGCGCGCCGTCACCTGCGCGAGACCGTGCTGCCCGCGCTGGACGAGTTCGTCGCGCGCGACGCGTTCGAGGAGATCTGCCAGCAGTGGACCCTGGAGAACGTCCCCGGCGCCGTGGAGGTCGGACGCTGGTGGGGCCCCAAGCGTGTGCGTACCCCCGAGGGCTTGCGCACCCGCCGCTACGAGGCCGACGTCGTCGCGATCGACGCCGAGGGCGAAGTCCTCGCGCTGGGCTCGTGCAAGTGGAGCGCCAACGCCCACGACGCCGGCGAGCTCGACAAGCTGCAGACCGTCGCGCAGCTGCTCGGCATCGAGGCGCCGCCGCTGTACTTCTTCGACCGCACTGGCTTCTCCGGGCGACTGCGCGATATCGAGCGCGAACGCTCCGACGTGCATCTGGTCATGACCGCCGACATGGGTTGAGGGCGGCGGCCGAGGCGGGGACCGCCAGATCCTAGCCCTTCCGGTAGTGGTAGGTGGTGCCCGGCAGCAGATTGGGCACTCGTCGGAGCCCGCGACTTCGGTTCCGCCGGGGCTGCTCGCCACGAGTCGGTAGTGGTAAGTGGTGCCAGCCTGCAGGCCACCCACCGACTGGGAGACGGACACGGTCGCGGAGGTGATTGGAGTGTATGCGTCGGGAATCGGCGACACCGAGCCGTACGTGGTGCTCGTGCCGTATTCGAAGCGGTAGTTCACAAGTGCTTCGCCGGTCTTCAGCGTCCCGTTGAGCGTCGCGGCGAACCGAGATACGTTCGAGGCGGGCAGGCCGCCGACCGTCGGCGGCGGTATCAGGCCGGTCGTGCTGAACGTCATGTCCGCGCCTCTGGTGGTTCCGAACGAGTTGGTCGCGACACCGGTAGTGGTAGACCACATAGGGCTGCAGGCCGCTGAGCTGCGCCTGGGCGTGTGCAAGAGCGAACGCTTCGCCGACGTCCGTTCCCGGCAGCGCAGGGCTGACAGAGCCATACGCGGAGGAGCGGCGATCTTTTCTTATTGACAGGCGTTGTTGAGCGTACGGGCGACAGCGTCGCGCCACCCCGCGAGCAGCCCCGCGCGCTCCTTTTCACCCATGCGCGGCTCGAAGCGCGCGCGCTCGCGCCACCCGTCGCGGACGTCGCTGACGGTCCAGAGCCCAGCCCCGACCCCCGCGAGGCACGCGGCCCCGAGCGCGGTTGTCTCGGCGACCTCGGGCACCACCACCGGCACCCCGAGCACATCGGCCTGAAACTGCATGAGCCACCGGTTGGCGGTGGCGCCCCCGTCGGCGCGCAACTCGCGCAGGGGCTCCCCGGCGCCGGCCTCCATGGCGCGCACGGCGTCGAGGGTCTGGTAGGCGATGGCCTCGAGCGTCGCGCGAGCGAGGTGCGCGCGGGTGGAGCCGCGCGTGAGCCCGACAATGGTCCCGCGCGCGTGGGGATCCCAGTGGGGAGAGCCGAGACCGGTGAGGGCGGGCACGAAGTAGACGCCATCGTTGGAGGAGAGCGAGGCGGCGAGCGTCTCGGTCTGCGCCGCGCGCTCGATGATGCCGAGCCCGTCGCGCAGCCACTGCACGGCGGCCCCGGTAACGAAGATCGAGGCCTCCAGCGCGTACACGCACGCGGGCGCGCGCGCGGGGGGGTCACCTGAGCCGATACCCCACGCGACGGTCCCGAGCAGCCCATCGGCGGGCGCGGGCGCGTCGAAGCCGACGTTGAGCAGCACGAAGGACCCAGTGCCGTAGGTGTTCTTGCCCATCCCGGGATCGGTGCAGGCCTGCCCGAACAGCGCGGCCTGCTGATCCCCGGCGACCCCGGAGACCGGCACGGCGTGGCCGTGCAGCGCATCCGCGCGGGTCGTTCCGAACGGTCCCGCGCTCGGCCGCACCTCGGGGAGCGCGCGCTCGGGGACCCCGAAGAGCTCCAGCAGCTGCGGGTCCCAGCGCCCGGCGCGGAGGTCGTAGAGCATCGTGCGCGACGCGTTGGAGACGTCCGTGACGTGCTCGCCGGTGAGCTTGTGGATCAGCCAGGAGTCGACGGTGCCGAACAGCGCGCGCCCGGTGGCCGCGCGCTCGCGCAGCCCCTCGACGTGCTCCAACAGCCACTCGATCTTGGTCGCCGAGAAGTACGGGTCGAGCACGAGGCCGGTGCGCTCGCGCACGAGCGCTTCGTGGCCCGCCGCGCGCAGCTCCTCGCAGCGCTCCGCGCCGCGCCGGTCCTGCCAAACGATCGCGCGGTGCAGCGGCTCGCCGGTCGCGGGGTCCCAGACGCAGACGGTCTCGCGCTGGTTGGTAATCCCGACCGCGACGAGCTCCCCCAGGCGCACGCCGGCATCGACAAGCGCCTCGCCCGCGACGGCCCGCGTGACCTCCCAGATCTCCGCCGCGTCGTGCTCCACCCACCCGGGCCGCGGAAAATGCTGGGCGAGCTCGCGGTAGGCGCGCCCGACCGGCTCGGCGCGCTCGTCGAAGACGATGCAGGTCGTGCCCGTCGTGCCCTGGTCGATCGCGAGGATCATGAGCGCAGGCTATCTTTACCGCCGAGTCCAACCCGCGACAAGCTCTGGAGGTTCCCCGTTGGCCGACATCGAGGCTCACATCACCGGCACGGTCTGGAAAATCGAGTGCGCCGTGGGCGACGCGATCGAGGAGGGCGACACCGTCGCGATCCTCGAGTCGATGAAGATGGAGATGCCCGTCGAGGCCGAGGATGCCGGCACGGTCGTCGAGATCGTTTGCGAGGAGGGCCAGGCGGTCAACGAGGGGGACGTGCTGGTCGTGCTCGACTGAGCGGGGCCCGCTCGCAATCGCACGCGACCCCCGCGCGTAGTCCGAGCCGCCTCGGCTAGCCTTCCACGTTGATGGCATCCTCCCCACCACGCGAGCTGGCCGCGGGCAAGCTCCTGGTCGATCGTCCCGCGGAGCGCGTCGCGCGCCTGACGATCTCCAATCCCGCCAAGCGCAACGCGCTCGACCAGCCGATGCTCGACGCGATCACCGCGACCCTCGCCGAGCTCGCCGGCGATGACGTGCGCTGCGTGATCCTCACCGGCGCCGGCGGCACGTTCTCCGCCGGCTACGAGATCGGCGAGATCGCCGACGGGAAGTTCCAGGAGGAGGCCGAGCGCCTGGTCGCCCACCCCTTCACGGAGGCGATCGACGCGATCGAAGCCTTCCCGTACCCCACGCTCGGGTCGCTGCCGGGGCACACGATCGGGGGCGGGCTGGAGCTCGCGCTCGCCTGCGACCTGCGCGTCGCCGCGGAGCGCGTGAAGCTCGGAATGCCGCCCGCGAAGCTCGGCCTCGTCTACTCGCACACCGGTCTGCGCCGCTTCCTCGACACGATCGGCGCCGCGCGGACCCGCGAGCTGTTCCTGCTCGGCAACTACATCGACGCCGCGACCGCGCTCCAGTGGGGGCTCGTCAACCGCGTGGCCGCCGACGAGCGCCTCGAATCCACGACACTCGAGCTCGCAGCCGAGCTCGCCGGCAACGCACCCCTCTCCCAGCTCGGCAACAAGCGCGTGATCGCCGCGCTGCTGAGCGCACGGACGCGTCTCGGCGAGGAGGTCGAAGCGGAGCTGATCGAGCTGCGCCGTGCCTCGTTCGCCTCTCACGACCTGCGCGAGGGAATGACCGCGTTCGCCGAGCGCCGCGCCCCGCTCTGGCGCGGCGAGTAACCATCCCCGCGGTCACTGTCCGTCGTCGTCCGGGAGCACGCGATGGAGCAGCGGGCGCGCGGGGCGACGACGATGCCACTCGCGGGGATACCCGAGTGAGACCTCGCAGAAGCGCACGCCGTCGTAGTGCGTGACGCGTGGGATGTGGAGGTGCCCGTAGACCACCGCCTTCGCCCCGAAGCGAACGTGCCAGTCAGCGGTGCGCACGGTCCCGCACCACTGCGCGAACTCGGGGCGGTACAGGCTGCGAGTGGGAGCGCCGACGAGCGGGAAGTGGTTCACCAGCACCGTCGGCAGCTCGGGGTCGCGCGCCGCCATCCTGCGCTCGCTCTCCGCCACCCGGACAGCGCACCATGCCTCCCTCGTGGCATGGGGATCGGGGTGGAGGACGAGCTCGTCGCTGCACACCACGCCGGCCGCGTACGCCCGCTGGAGCGCGAGCTCTTTGGTGGGCGCGACATTGGCGCCGAAGGAGTAGTCGTAGAGCACGAACAGGGGCGCGACGGTGGCCGGCCCCCCGGGTCCATCCCACACCGGATAGGGATCCTCCGGAGTCAACACGCCGAGACCCCGGCAGAGCGCCACCAGATGCCGGTAGCGGAATTCCCCCTTCAATCGCAGGGGATCCTCCGGGGTGCTCCACAGATCGTGGTTGCCGGGCACCCACAGGACCGTGGCGAAGCGCTCGCGCAGGACACCCAGCGCCCACTCGACGTCCGTGCTGATCTCACTGATGTCACCACCAACGATCAGCCAGTCCTCGGGCGAGTGCCCCCGCAGGCATTCCACGATGCGGCGGTTCTCGGGGTGGGTGACGTGCAGGTCGCTGATCGCCAGCAGACTCCGATCGCGCGACCCCCGGCGAGCCATCTGGTGCGAGGAGTCGCCGATCTCGCCGTACCTCACCGATCAGCCGGGCCGAGCGAAACGGCCGTGACGAGGAGACCGTCGCGTACCAGGTAACTGCCCGTCAACGCGCTGAGCCGATCGGCGCCCACGAGCGGACCGGGCACCAGCAGGCGAGCCTCGAAGCTGCGCCGCGCGAGATCGACGGTCACCGTCGCGTCCTCGAAGCCGAGCCAGCGGCCCGCGAGTGGGAACCACGCCTTGTAGACGGCCTCCTTGGCGCTGAACAGCAGTCGATCCCAGCGCACGGTCGGCTCGAGCCGACCGAGCTCGTGCAGCCGCTCGCGCTCCTCGGCGCGAGCGATCTCCGGCAGCACTCCGTCCGGTAGCGGCTCGTTTGGCTCGGCGTCGATCCCGACCGCCGCGAGGTTCTCCATGCGAGCGACGACACAGGCGCGGTAGCCGGCGCAATGGGTGATGCTGCCCACGACGCCCGCCGGCCAGAGGGGCTCGCCGCGCGCGCCGGCGGGGATCGCGACGGGCGGCAGACCCAATTGCTGCAGCGCCCTGCGCGCGCAGGCCCGCGCCGTGACGAACTCGCGGCGGCGCTTGTCCACGGCGCGCCCGAGCATCTGCTCCTCCTCGGGGAACAGCGCGACGTCGAGCAGATCCTCGCGCGTGTCTACGACGGCCGCGCACGCAGGCAGGATCTCCTCGATCATGCGCCTGACCGTTGCGCGCCGGGTGCCATGCCGGCGATCATACGGGGGGCGACAGCGCGTAGAGTGCCGTCCGTGGAGCCACTCACCGCATGTCCCGCCGACCGCCCCGGCAACCGATTGGAGGTCGTTCCGTCATGCCGCCATTGATCACCCGCGAGGAAGCCCTGCGCCTGGGCGAGATCGAGGATCACGCCGAGATCGAAGCGCTCGTCGAACGGGCCTGGCGAGCGCGCGTGGAGCGCTTCGGCGACGCGACCGACATGTGCTCGCTCGTCAACGCCAAGTCGGGGGGATGCGCGGAGGACTGCGGCTTCTGCGCGCAGTCGCGCTTCGCGGAGGCGGAGACCCCGATGCACGCGCTGATGGAGCCGGAGCAAATTCTGGAGCACGCGCGCGCGGCCGAGGCCGCGGGGGCGCACCGCTTCTGCATGGTCACCCAGGGCCAGGGCCTCTCCAAGCGCGACTTCCAGAAGTACCTGGAAGGGGTGCGGCTGGTGGCCGAGCACACGAACCTCAAGCGCTGCGCCTCGGTGGGCCACATGTCGGCGGAGCGGGCGCGCGCGCTGAAGGAGGCCGGCGTGCAGCGCGTGCACCACAACGTGGAGACGGCGGAGAGCTACTACGACGAGGTCTCCACGACGGTGCGCTACGAGGGGCGTCTGCGCACGATCGCGGCGGTGCGCGAGGCCGGGCTGGAGACCTGCGTGGGGGGCATCCTCAACCTCGGCGAGACCCGCGAGCAGCGCGTGGAGATGGCCTTCGAGCTCGCCGCAATCGACCCGACGAGCGTCCCGATCAACCTGCTCAACCCGCGCCCGGGGACGAAGTTCGGGGAGCGCGAGCTGATCGACCCGTGGGAGGCGGTGAAGTGGATCGCGATCTTCCGCCTGATCATGCCGGCGGCGCTGTTCCGGCTGTGTGGCGGGCGCGTGGAGAACCTCGGGGAGCTGCAGCCGCTGGCGGTCAAGGCGGGGCTGAACGGGGTGATGATGGGCAACCTGCTCACGACGCTCGGCGCGGAGCCCGAGGAGGATCTCGCGATGTTCGGCGAGCTCGGCCTGAACACGGCGCGCCAGCCGGACAACGCCTCGAACCCTCGCCCCGACAACCGCAGCGGCTGGCTGGACGGCGAGACGCCCGACGTCCTCGAGGAGCACCTCGTGGGCGCGCCGCGGCGGCGCACGGGCGTACCTGACCCAGCGGCCGGCGACACGGCGACGGCGTTGGCGGAGCCGCCGCTGAAGGTGCGCCTGTGGGATCCCTCGACACAGCTGCGCTACCGCGCGAAGCACTCGGTGCCGCCGCGGCCGGACGGGGCGCCGAACGCGGGATGAGCGAGCTCGCGGGGCGCCTGCGCGAGTTGGAGGAGCTGGGCCTCGCGCGGCAGCTGCGCACGGTTTCCTCCGCGCAGGGACCGCGCGTGGAGCTCGACGGGCGCGAGGTGCTGCTGCTGTGCTCCAACGACTACCTCGGCCTCGCGGGGCACCCGCGCGTACGCGAGGCCGCCGCGGAGGCTGCGCTGCGCTACGGCGCGGGCGCGGGTGCCTCGCGCCTGGTGTCGGGGACGATGGCGCTGCACGGCGAGCTGGAGCGGAGCCTGGCGGAGTTCGAGCGGCGCCCGGCGTGCGTGCTGTTCGGCTCGGGGTATCTCGCGAACGTCGGCGCGATCGGCGCACTCGTGGGCCGCGGCGACACGGTCTTCTCCGACGCGCTCAACCACGCGTCGATCGTCGACGGCTGCCGCCTCTCGCGCGCGCAGGTGTGCGTGTACCGCCACCGCGACTGCGAGCACCTCGCGTGGCACCTGCGCGCCGCGGGACGCGAGGGGCGGCGATTGATCGTCACGGACTCGGTCTTCTCGATGGACGGCGACGTCGCGCCCCTGGAGGAGCTCGTGGGGCTCGCGCGCGCGCACGGGGCGCGCCTGCTCGTCGACGAGGCGCACGCGACCGGTGCGCTCGGGCCCGGTGGCCGCGGCGCGGTCGCGGCGGCGGGCTTGGAGGGGGAGGTCGACGTTCTGGTGGGCACGCTGGGCAAGGCGCTGGGCTCCTACGGGGCGTATGTGTGTGGGGAGGAGGAGTTGGTTGGTGTGCTCGTCAACAGCGCGCGGTCGCTGATCTTCTCGACGGCCCCCGCACCGCCCGCGATCGCGGCGGCGCAGGCGGCGCTGGAGCTGCTGCAGGAGCACCCGGAGCTGGTGGAGCGGCTGCGCGCCAACGCGCGTGAGCTGCGCGCGGCGCTCGCCGCCGAGGGCTTCGCGGTGGCGGCGGGCGAGATGCAGATCGTGCCGCTGTGCGTGGGCGAGCCCCGCGCGACGCTGGCGCTCTGCGAGGGGGCGCTGGAGCGCGGCGTGTTCGCGCAGGCGATCCGCCCGCCGTCGGTCCCGGCTGGCACCTCGCGCCTGCGCCTGACCGCGATGGCCGCACACGACCCCGCCGAGCTGCGCGAGGCCGCGCGGGTGCTCGCGCAGGCGGCGCGCGCGCAGGGACTGGACCCGGCCACGCTGGGCGCGGGCGCCGCGCGCTCGCTGACCCGCGCCGCGTAGCCGCCGTTCGGTGCGCGGCCTGTTCGTCACCGGCACCGACACCGGCGTCGGCAAGACGGTCCTGAGCGCGGCGCTGCTCGCCGCGATGGCCGCGGCCGGGGAGGCGGTGCGCGCGCACAAGCCGGTCGTGACGGGACTCGACCCCGAGCCGTGGACCGGTGGGGATCCTGACCCGCGGACCAGCGGCGCCCCCGAGCCGCGGACCAGCGGCACCCCCGAGGCACAGACCGGCGGCACCCCCGAGCCGCGGACCAGCGGCACCCCCGAGGCGCAGACCGGCGGCACCCCCGAGGCGCAGACCGGCGGCACCCCCGAGGCGCAGACCGGCGGCGCGTCCGAGCCGTGGCCGCCCGACCACGAGCTGCTCGCGCGTGCCGCGGGGATGGAGCCGGATGCGGTGGCGCCGCTGCGCTACGGCCCGGCGGTCTCGCCGCACCTCGCGGCGGAGCTGGCGGGCGCGCGCATCGACCCGGTGCGGGTGGTCGCGGCGGCACGCGACGCGGCGTCGGACGCCGATGCGATCGCGGTCGTGGAGGGTGTCGGCGGGCTGCTGGTCCCGCTGGCCGAAGACTTCACGGTGCGCGACCTCGCGGTTGCGCTCGGCCTGCCGCTGCTGATCGCCGCGCGACCCGGTCTGGGCACGATCAACCACACGCTGCTGACGGTGCAGGCCGCGCGCGCGGCGGGGCTGGAGGTGCGCGCGGTGGTGCTGACGCCTTGGCCCGCGCCGCCGGGAGCGCTGGAGCGCTCCAACCGCGAGACGATCGCGCGCCTTGGCGAACTAGAGGTGGAGGGCCTCCCGCTCGTGCCCGCACCGAGCCGCGACATGCTGGCCCTGGCGGGGGCGGCCCTGCCGTGGCGGCGTTGGCTGGCGGACGAGCGTTTCGTCTCAAGCGAGCCGTAGCCTCGCCTCATGGTCAGCCAAGCGCGACGGGGCGCGTCTCTCTCCAGGGAGTTCCGGGGTCGTACCCCCGGAGAAAGGAGATGCGATGCCTCAAGCGACGTATGCACTGGCCATCACGCTGCTGGTCGCACTACTGGTCATCGATCGGTTGACGCGCTAGTGGAGTGCCCTGGCCGTCGCAGCCAAGACGACTCCGGCGATCGCCAGGGGCTATTAACCGGAGGAGGCCCGGTTACCCGGGCCTCTCGGAGGCGCAGAAGCCGAAGCGACATACGCACTAGCCAGGAGCCAGTGTAATGGACTCGCAGACGGAATTCCGGGCGTCAGCCGCTGGCACCGGCAACGACAGCGCGGATGACTCGCTCGAGATCGTGATCGTCGATGACGTATGGCGGCATCGTGTAGATCAGGTCGCGAAATGGGCGCAGCCAAACGCCCTCGCCGACCGCGGCGGCGGTCGCGGCCGGCAAGTCGACCTCGCGCTCGAGCTGCACGACGCCGATCGCCCCAAGCACGCGCACATCGCGCACCCCCGGCAGCTCGCGCACCGGCTCCAACCCCGCGCGCAGTCCCCGCTCGATCGCCGCAATCTGCCCACGCCAGGCCCCGACCGCGAGCAGGTCGAGTGAGGCGAGCGCGACGCTGCACGCGAGCGGGTTGGCCATGAACGTGGGACCGTGCATCAGCCCGCCGCCCTCACCGGCCGAGATCGTCTCGGCGACGGCGGCGGTGCAGAGCGTCGCGGCGAGCGTCATGTAGCCGCCGGTGAGCGCCTTGCCGACGCACATGACGTCTGGACTGACGCCGGCGTGCTCGCACGCGAACAGCGTCCCGGTGCGGCCGAAGCCGGTGGCAATCTCGTCGGCGATCAACAGCAGGCCGTGCTCGTCGCAGACTTCACGCAGCAGCGCGACGCACTCGGGCGAGTGGAAGCGCATCCCGCCGGCGCCCTGGACGACCGGCTCGAGGACGACCGCGGCGAGCTCCTCGCTGTGGCGCTCGGCAAGCGCGCGCACCTGTCCCGCCCAGCGCTCCCAGCACTCGTCGCGCGGCGCGCCGAAGCCATCGGGGGGCCGGTCGGCGAAGACGTGCTCGGGCAGCGTCCCGGTGAACAGGCTGTGCATCCCGCCGACCGGATCGCAGACGGCCATCGCGCCGAACGTGTCGCCGTGATAGCCGCCGCGCACCGTCAGCAGGCGCCGGCGCTGCGGATGCCCGGCGGCGCGCTGGTACTGCAGCGCCATCTTGATTGCGACCTCCACGGCGACCGAGCCCGAGTCGGCGAAGAACACGCGCTCCAGGCCCGCCGGCGCGATCTCCACGAGGCGGGTCGCGAGGCGCACCGCGGGCTCGTGAGTGAGGCCGCCGAACATCACGTGCGCCATCCCCTCCAGCTGTGCGCGCACCGCCGCGTCGAGCGCGGGGTGCCGGTAGCCGTGGATCGCGCACCACCACGACGACATCCCGTCGACCAGCTCGCGCCCGTCGGCGAGCCGCAGGCGCACGCCCTGCGCGGAGACGACCGGCAGCGGCGGCTGCGCCGCGGGCATTGCGCCGTAGGGGTGCCATACGTGCTCGCGATCCAGCGCGAGCAGCCGCTCGACGTCCATCACGGGGCGGGTGGCCGGGGGCGCGACGTCGCGCGCGGCGGCCGGCCTATTCCTCGTAGAGCGTGAAGTCGCGCTTGCGCGCGCCGCACACCGGGCAGAACCACGTGTCGGGGATGTCCTCGAAGGCCGTGCCCGCGGGGATGCCGCCGTCGGGGTCGCCTTCCTCGGGGTCGTAGATGAAGCCGCAGGACTCGCAGATCCAGCGCTGGAGGGTCTGGGTTGCCATGGCCTGAAGACTAGATGATTGAGCGAGGGGCCCGGCTCGGCCGCCTATAGCGGCCTGCGCCACCCTCTAGCGAGCCGCGCGCACAGCGAGTAGGGTCGAGGCGATGAGCACGCAGCCCACCGAGGACAGCGTCGTGCCGGCCGCGGAGCGCCCCGCTCCGGGCGAGGAGTACAACCCCGGGCCGCCGACGACGCCGCGCCAGGCCGCGACCGTGATCCTGCTGCGCGGCGGCGAGCGCGAGCTGGAGTTGCTGCTCGTCAAGCGCAACCCGGCCGCGCGCTTCATGGGCGGCGTCTGGGTGTTTCCGGGCGGAGCCGTCGAGCAGGCGGAGGGCGAGGACGACAGCGCGCACCGCGCGGCCGCGGTACGCGAGCTGCGCGAGGAGGCCGGCGTGGCGCTGCCCGACCCCGCCGCGCTCGTGAAGTTCTCGCGCTGGATCACGCCCGACGTGGTCAGGACCCGCTTCGACACGCATTTCTTTCTCGCGACCCTCCCCGCCGGACAGGAGCCGCGCGTTGACGGGCGGGAGTGCGTCGAGCTGGGGTGGTTCACGCCGCGCGGCGCGCTCGATGCGTACGCGGCCGAGGAAATCGCACTGGTCTTCCCGACGATCAAGCACCTCGAGCAGCTGGGCGCGTTCGCGACCGCCGCCGAGCTGCTCGCGCACGCGCGCGGCCGCACGGTGGAGCCGGTCCATCCGCACATCGTCCTCGCGGGCGAGGTCGCGCGCGTCGTGCTCCCGGGGGAGCCTGGCTATTAGCCGTCCTGCTGGGCCTCGATCACGTGCGTGACGGCGTTGATCAGCGCGAGATGCGTGAAGGCCTGGGGGAAGTTGCCAAGCATCCGCCCCGATGACGCCTCGAGCTCCTCGGCATACAGATGCAGCGGCGAAGCATAGGTGAGGAGCCGCTCGCAGAGGTGCTCGGCGTCGCGCTCCTCGCCGATCTCGCTCAGCGCGGAGACGAGCCAGAAGGAGCAGATCAGGAACGTCCCCTCCTCCCCGCTCTGCCCGTCGTCGGTCTCGTCGGTGCGGTAGCGCAGCACGAGCCCGTTCTCGGTGAGCTCCTCGCGGATCGCGCGCACCGTCGCGCAGACGCGCTCGTCGTCGGGGGGCAGGAAGCGCACGAGCGGGATCAGGAGGTTGGAGGCGTCGAGCGCGTCGGTGTCGTAGTGCTGGCGGAAGACGCCGCGCTTGTCGACGCCCCTGTCGAGGATCTCGGCTTTGACCTCGTCGGCGACGCCCTGGAAGTGCTTGGCGTGCTCGTCCTCCCCGCGCCGTTCGGCCAAGCGCGCGCCGCGGTCGAACGCGACCCAGCACATCAGCTTCGAGGAGACGTAGTGGCGTGGCTCGCCGCGCGCCTCCCAGATGCCCTGGTCGGGCTCGCGCCAGACGCGCTCGGCGCATTGGACCTGGTCGATCAGCACCGGCCACAGACGCTCGGGGATGTGGTCGCGCTTCTTGGAGTGCAGGTACACCGAGTCCAGGACCGCCCCGAAGACGTCGTTCTGGCGCTGGTTGTAGGCGCCGTTGCCGACCCGCACGGGGCGTGCGTTCTGGTAGCCCTTGAGATGGTCCAGCGTGCGCTCCGCGAGCTCCTTGTCGCCCTTGATCCCATACATGATCTGCAACGAGCCATCCTCGTTGCGCTCGAGGTCGGCGAGGTACTGCACGAAGTCGTCGGCCTCCCAGTCGAGACCCAGCGCGTGCAGGCCCCAGAGCGTGAACGTCGCGTCGCGCATCCAGCAGAAGCGGTAGTCCCAGTTGCGCGATCCCCGCGGTGTCTCCGGCAGCGACGTCGTCGGCGCCGCGACGAGCGCGCCGGTCGGCATGAACGTGAGGCCCTTCAGCGCGAGCGCCGAGCGCTGCAGGTGCAGGCGCCACGGATGGTCGGGGTAGGTGCCTTCGGCCAGCCAGGTGCGCCAGAAATGGTTCGTGCGCTCCAGATGCCCCTCGGCCTGCTCGACGGTGCGCGGTCCGCCGAGGCCCTCGGTCCAGGAGATCGCGCAGAAGCGCTTCTCGCCTTCGACCATCGTGTGCCGCGCGTGCACGCGGTTGCCCTCGACGCCCATCCGCATGTCCGAGAACAACCGAAACACCGTCTCCCCGTCGACCGCGTCCAGCGCCCGCTGGCCGATCTCCGATCGGTCGTCCTCGACGGGCTGCCAGTGCGCAGCGGTCGCGCCATAGTCGAGCATCGGCTCGCAGACCATCTCGACCTGCACCTGCCCCTGGATGCACTCGATCACGCGCACCATCAGGTGGTCGGCGTCGTAGTCGGTCGGCGGGCGCGTGTGGCTGGAGCCCTCCTCGTTTTCGTGCCATTCGCCGATCGTCAACGCGTCGATCACGCGGATCCAGCCCTGCGGCGTCATCCAGGTCGTCTCGATCACGTTGGTGCCCGGCACGTAGCGTCGCCCGGCGGGGACGTAGAGGCCGTAGGGGCCCACCCGAAAGCGCCCGGCGCCGCGGTCGAGCATCGCGCCGAACACGCTCGGGCAGTCGAAGTGCGGCAGGCACAACCACTCCACCGCGCCGTCGGACGCGAGCAGCGCCCCGGTGTGGCAGTCCGACAGAAATGCGTAGTCCGCGATCGGCGGAAAGGGTGAGTCCTCCACTACAGGAGGCGCTCTTCCCGGGGGGGCTCCTCCCAGGAGGCTCCCTCCCAAATCGACTGATCCCATGCGGGATACTCGACGTCGGGCGGCAGCGTGCCCTCTTCGTCGAGCTTGTCCAGGTGCGCGGCGAGCGTGATCGCGGCCGCGGGGCGCAGCTGGAGCGGCACATCCGACCAGGCGCGGTCGAGGAGCTCCTCGATCGTGCGCCGACCTTCGGCGAGCGCCATGATCAGGCGGTGCTCGCGGTCATAGCGGTGCCCGACGCTGTCTTCGAGCTTCGCCAGCGGCTCCCACACGGCCGGTCCGTGGCCGGGGCAGAGGACGTCGAGATCCAGCGTGCAGAGACGGATCAAGCCGTTCAGGTACCCGCTGAGCGAACCTGCATAGGGAGCGACGAACACGCTTCCCTCGCCCAGAACGGCGTCGCCGGTGAAACAGACGCGATCCGCGACGAGCGCGAAGTGCTCGGGCGTGTGACCCGGCGTGGGCACCGCCGTGAGCGGACCGAAGTGCACGCCGTCGGCGAGCTTCACGTCGAGGCCTTTTCCGCTGCCCGCCGCCAGCGGTGCCGGACGCAGCTCGCGCAACGCGCCCACGGCTTCGGTGTGGTCGGGGTGGTGGTGGGTGAGCGCGATTCCGCCCAATCCGCCGCGCGCGTTGACGGCCGCGACGAGCGCCTCCAGGTGGTCCTGTAAGTCGGGCCCCGGATCGATCACGTACGCGGGGTTGCGATCGACGATCCACGTGTTGGTACCCGACAGCGTCAGCGGGCCCGGGTTGTTCGCGCGCACGCGTAAGACCTCGTAGCCCGCCAGCCGCTGCACTTCGGCCGCGGGATCGACCGCGAAGCCGTCGCCACCGAAGACCAGGTCGAACTCCGAGCGGCTCGCGGCAATCATGTCATCGGCGGGACCGCGATCCCGCTCGACATGCGGGGGGTCCAGATCGGAACCGGACGCCGATCGACGATCGCCACCGGCGTCGGAGTCTGATGAGGGGGAGCGCATGCATTGACGTTAGCTCGTTCGGTTGACGAACGCCTACACATCTCGCGGACGGGTGTCTGCGTGGAATACCCGTTGCCCATCTCCTCCACTTCTCAAGGCACCTCCGCGGACGGTCGAAGTGAGGCGTATATGAGCGAGGGAACCTCCTGGCTGTGCCCGACGGAGCTCGACCGCACGCGCGTGGTCGACGCCAACGATCGCGTGCGCATGATCCGACTCGTCGGCTCCAGCGCGGTGGGAGGCGCCCTGTTGATAGCGGCGCCGTGGATCGGGTGGTGGACGCTGGGGCTGTTCGCGCTCTCGGCCTTGAACTTCATCAACGTCGACCGCCGCCTGCGCACCAGCCGCCACCCGGAGCGTGTGAGCGCGACGGCGATCCTCATCACGCTCGCCCTGCTGGGCGGAGGTGTCGTGATCAGCGGCGGCCCCAGCAGTCCCGCGCTGCCGTGGCTGGTCCTGCCCGCAGCGATGGTAGCGGCACGTTTTCGACCCCAGGTGGTCGTCGCCGGGATCGCGCTGACGGTGTTTCTGATTCTGGTCGTCACGCTCGGCGTGCACCCGAGCGCGACGATCTCGAACCCGGTGCCGGTGATCGCGACGCTCGCGCTGCTGGCCGGCGTGGTGTCGATCGTGTGGGCGTTGCAGGCCGCCGAGCTGCACCACCGCGACGAGGCGATCATCGACCCGCTGACAGGCCTGTTCAACCGCCACGCGCTCGCGCCGCGGTTCGTGGAGCTCTCCCACCAGGCACGGCTTAGCCACGAGCCGATCTGCCTGCTGCTGTGCGACGTGGACAGCTTCAAGGACGTCAACGATCGCTACGGCCACGACCGCGGCGACGCCGTGCTGCGCGACATCGCCTACGAGCTGCGCAAGCGCCTGCGGTCCTTCGAGCTCGTCTACCGTCTCGGCGGCGAGGAGTTCCTGGTGGTGCTGCCCGGTGTGTCCGGAGCCGAAGGGCAGGAGATCGCGGAGCGTCTGCGCGCGGCGGTCGAGGAGGCCAACCCGACCGGGATCTCGGTGACCCTCTCGGTCGGGCTCGCGGCGTGCAGCGGCGATCGCATCGTCTACGAGACGCTCTTCAAGTGCGCCGATCGAGCGCTGTACGAGGCCAAGGGCGCCGGACGCAACCGCGTCGTGTCCGCGCCGGAGCCGCAGGGCGCACCGGTGGCCGAACGCGGTGGGTCGGCGCACGCCGGCGAAAGCGTGCTCCCCGAGCCGCTGCCCAGCCAGGAGCTCGCCGCGACCGTAACGCTCGCCTAGCGGCTACAGCGAGTCGACGGCCGCCGCGATCGCGCTCTGCCCGAAGGAGATCGAGCCGTCCCCGGGTGGCAGGCGCTCGGAGGTCAACACGCGCAGGCCGGCGTCCTGCAAGCCGGCGGCGACGCGCTCGAGCAGCAGCGTGTTCTGAAAGCACCCCCCGGCCAGCACCACCAGCGCGAGGCCCGCGGATTCGGCGGCCTCGACGCAGGCTGTCACCGTCGCCGCCGCGAGCGCCTCGTGGAAGCGCGCGGAGACGACGCGCCGCGGGACCCCCGCTTCGAGGTCCGACAGCGCCCCGAGAACCGCCGGGCGCGGGTCGAGCTCGCCGTCGGCGTAGCGCATCGTGTACGCGCCGGGCTCCCCCGGATCGGCGAGCGCTTCGAGCTCGGCCGCGGCCTGACTTTCCCAGGCGACCGCGTCGCAGCGGATGCCGCAGAGCGCGGCGATGGCGTCGAACAGGCGCCCGACGCTGCTGGTCGCGGGGGACTCCCGCTCGGATCGCATGACCCGGACGAGCGCCTTCCACGCGTCGGGGTCGACACGCCCATCCAGGGCGGCAGGGATCGACGGCGCCGGGTCACCGCTGGCGTCGGCGACCCACGCGCAGGCCATTCGCCAGGGCTCGCTCGCCGCGCGGTCCCCGCCGGGCAGCGGGACGGCTCGCAGATGACCGACGCGCTCGAAACCCTCGAGCCCTCCGACGAGCAGCTCGCCGCCCCACTGCGTGCCGTCGGAGCCGTAGCCGCCACCGTCATAGATCGCCCCGACCGCGGAACCGACCTCGCCGTGCGCGGCGAGCACGGCGGCGAGATGCGCGTGGTGGTGCTGGACGCCGCACAGCTCGACTCCCTGGCGCCCCAGCGCGTAGGCGGTCGAGCGATAGCCCGGATGAAGATCGTGGGCGACGACCTCGGGCTCGATCGCAAACAGCTCCTCGAAGTGGTCGATGCTCTCGCTGAACAGCTGCATCCTCGCCTCGTCGCCGAGGTCGCCGGTATGGTGGCCCACCCACGCGCGTTCGCCGCGGACGAGGCAGAAGGCGCTTTCGGAGTCCGCGCCGCAAGCGAGCAGGGAGCGACGCGCGGCGACCGGGAGGCGAAGGTACCCGGGCACGTATCCCCGGGCGCGGCGCAGCGTCATCGGCCGCCGCGACCCCGGGGCGCTCTGCACGACCTGCGCAACCGAGTCCTCGGCACGAGCGTAGATCGGGCGGTCGTGCAGGAGGAACGCGTCGGCGACATCCGCGAGCCGCTCGCGCGCGTCGTCGTCCTCGTAGGCGACCGGCTCGTCGCCGACGCTGCCGCCGCCGATCGCGAGTGCCCCACCGCCGAGCGAGGCGAAGTCGGCCAGCAACAGGTGGTGCAACGGGGTGTGGGGCAGCATCAAGCCGAGCTCGTTGGTGTGACGAGCGACGGCCTCGGCCACCGGCGCCCCGGTGCGGCGCGGGGCCAGCACGATCGGCCGCTCGGGTGCCTCCAACAGCGACGCCTCCTCCTCGTAGACCAGCGCGAGTCGCTGCGCGCTCTGGACGTCGGCGACCATGAGGGCGAACGGGCGCTCTGCGTCGCGTGTGCGCGCCCGTAGAGCACCCACCGCCGTGGGGTCGTCGGCGCGCACCGCGAGGTGGTAGCCGCCGAGGCCCTTGACCGCCAGGATCGCGCCGTCGGCCAGCAGTCTCGCAGCGCCCGCGACGGGGTTGGAGGCGTCACCCGGATCGCCCTCCAGGCAAACCCGTGGGCCACACTGCGGACAGGCGTTGGAGTGGGCCTGGAAATGCCGGTCGCGCGGGTCCTCGTACTCGGCGCGACACGCGTGGCACATCTCGAACGATGCCATCGTCGTGCTCGAGCGCTCGTAGGGCGCGCCGCTCGCGATCGTGAACCGCGGCCCACAGTTGGCGCAGGCGACAAAGGGGTAACGGAAGCGTCGATCGTCGGGATCGCGCATTTCGGCGAGGCACTCCTCGCACGGCGCCAGGTCGGCGACGACGTCGTCTATCCCGGTCGGTTGTCTCGCTGCGATCGTTGGGCACATCCTGGCTGTCCTTCCGGCATCCGTGGGCCGGCCGCCCGGCCGAGCCAGCTTTACCCGCCGGCGGCCGTTCTCACACCTGCGCATGGCGCCGATGAGTTTCGGACGCCTCCGGAGTCTGAGCTTGGATGGGGACGATCCGACGATGAGCGCGACCGCGTAGCCGGTGGCGGACGGTGCCGACCCGACCCTCGCGCGCGGTCACCGTGACGATTCGAAGCCCGCTGCTGCGCACCGACCTGCCGGGCTTGTTCGAGCGCACCCACGCGCTGCTGCGCGCCGACTGTGTCGAGACGCTGCGGTGCGAGGTCGAGGGCGTGGCAGCTGACCTGGTTGCCGCCGAGGCGCTCTCCCGGCTGGCGCTCCTGGCCCGGCGGCGGGGATGCCGGACGCAGCTGTGCGGGGCCTCTCCTGAGCTGCGCGCGCTGGTCGCGTTCGTGGGGCTCGCCGGGGTGCTCGGCGCGACAGACGATGCGGATTGAGCCGTCGGCAAACACGGCCGCCCGCCGCGAGGGCTCGCTCAGGCGTCCAGTCGCGGCGGCAAGCCGAACAGCGGGAAGAGCGTCTCGGTGGCGAGGAAGAACGTGAGCTCGACGATCTTCCCGTCGGCGATCTCGAGCACCTGCAGCGCCCAGGGGTCAAAACCGGAGCCGGTCTCGCTGGGCTTGTACTGGCCGAACGCGGGCGCGCCGTTGGCGGCGACGGTCGGGATGACGCAGGACCCGCGGCAGCCGATGCCGGGCCCGTACCACCAGCCGAAGATGTCCTCGCGACCGCTGAGCCACAGCTCGTATGGCGGCATCGACTGGGTGGCGTCCTCGTGGATGAGCTCGGTGAGGGCGTCCATGTCGTAGCGCTGGAAGGCGTCGATGTAGCGCGCGAGCAGCTCGCGGTCGTGCTCGCTGAGCCTGCCGCGCCCGGCGTCGGCGACGTCGGCCTGCTCGAGCGTGGCGCGGGCGCGTTGCAGCGCGCTGTTGATCGCCGGGGTACTCGTCTCGAGCAGCTCGGCGACCTCGGCGGCCTTCCAGTGCAGGACCTCGCAGAGAATCAGCGCGGCGCGCTGGCGCGGGGGCAGGTGCTGCAGCGCCGCGACGAACGCGAGTCGGATCGTTTCGCGCGACTGCGCCACCTCCGCGGGATCGCCCTCGGCGAGGACGCGGCCGTCGGGGATCGGCTCGATCCAGGTGACCTCCGGCAGGATCTCCCCGACGGGACCGCTCGGCGAGCGCGCCTCGCCGAGGTCCATCGGGCGCGCGCGGCGCTCGCGGCCGCCGAGCGAGTCCATGCAGACGTTGGTCGCGATCCTGTACAGCCAGGAGCGAAGCGAGGAGCGACCCTCGAAGCGGTCGAGCGCGCGCCACGCGCGCAGCAGCGTTTCCTGCACGGCATCCTCGGCCTCGAACGGCGAGCCGAGCATCCGGTAGCAGTAGGCGGTGAGCTCACGGCGGTGGCGCTCGAGCTCCTCGAAGCTCCGGGGGCGGGCGAGTGTGGAACCCTCCACGCGCCCAATACTACGACGGTGCCTTAAAGCACCCGCCGCGCCCACGCGAACTGCTGCGCGAGCCACCCGGAGTCGAGCGGCAGCACGTATACGCCCTGATCGGAGGAGTGGATCGCCCATTGGCCGCTGAGCGCGATCCCCTCGTGGATCACGTTTGCCTCCGTCGCGCCGGAGTCGAAGTGGGCGGAGCCGAAGAACAGCAGGTCCGCCGGCTGGACTTCCTGGAGGGGAATGCGCGCGCTCTTGGGGATCTCGCCGGCCTGCTGCGCGGCGGTACGCCCGTGGATCTCGCGACCCCAGGGCAGACCGGAGACCTTGTAGACGCGCCACGCGAAGCCAGAGCAGTCGTAGCCGCCGTGTTCGAGGCCGTCGGCAGTGTTGTCGGTGGTCCCACCCCAGACGTAGGGCATCCCGATCTTGGAGACCGCGATGCGCAGGACCCTCCGCTGGTCCGGCGTGTATTGGGGGAGGGAGAAGGAGGAGAGGGTTTCGCGCGCCGCTTCCAGCGCCCAGCCTTCCATTCCGAGGACCGCCGCGAAGGAGTGCGCGGCTTCGGCGCGCGTGAGCGGGTTCCACGGGTAGAGCTCCAGCGAGTCTTCCCCGGCGGGGTGGTTGTAGCGCAGGTCGAGGAAGCGCGCCACGACCTCGCTCCCGAAATAGGAGGGCGGCGCGAGGCCCGCGGCGACCGCGACCTGCTGGACGTGTTCGGCAACGTCGCCGAGGCCGAGTTGGTCGACGAGCAACGCGTCGAAGCGCACCAGCGTCAGGGATGTGGTGGTGGAGGAGGAGGAGAGCGGCGCGAGTTGCAGGCGTGCGGCGATCGCGGCCAGCGCGGCGGACTCGTCCTGCGCGCTCAGCGACGCGGCACCGCCGAACCCAGCAGACCCGCCGACTTCGCTCATGACCGCATCGCTAACGACGAGGCGCTGTTCGGACCTGTCCCAGTTGGCGGCGGTGAGCTTGTGGTGGGGTGTCCCGGCGACCGCTCCGCGGGCCTGCGCCACGGTGGACGATCCGCTGAGCACCAGCGCGGCGACACAAGCGAGCGCACCGGCGCAGCTGAGCCCGCCGCGCGCGCACGCGGGGGTTTGTCTGTGCCCGCGCACGCGCGCGCGGCGGGGTGCATGAGGGAAGTACTTGCGCACGCGCATCCATCGACCTCACCGAACGCTGCTTGAGGCACGCGACCCGTGACTGGCCGGGAGTGCGGTCGAGCGCGCCGCGGCCCTCCCGGCGTGCGGCGTCGGAGCGTGCCAGCGTCCAATGCGAGCGCACCAGCAGCAAAGGCGAGGACATCACCTCTGGCCCAACACTCACCCGCGGGAGTCTGCCCGAGGATTGCTCTGTAGCCTCCCGCAGATGGCTACGGATCTGGATCATGCGACGCAAGTCGAGCGACACGGTGACCTCTATCTCGCGCAGCCGCGCGGAGTCCTTCACAGTGGACATGACCCAGCAACGCAAGTCGATTCTGCACGCGCTGGTCAAGACCGCGGCGGACAGCCCGGGGTACAGTCATCAGCATCTCGCGCCTCCCGCGGTGCCGCCGCCGATCGCGCTGCACAGCTACGAGCAGCTGCTGTCCAGGGACAAACCCTGGCCGTTCAGCTTCTGGGACAACGTCGAGCGTCGGCCGGTGAGCCAAGACATGTCCGAGCGGCCCTCCTCGCCGACCATTCGCGAGTGGACGCGCTTCAGGCCGCAACCGTGCTTCGAGGATCCGTTCCTCGACGCCGCGCGCGCGCTGATCCTGCTCGACACGTTCGGCTTCCCGGCTGCTTACCAGAAGTATCGCTCGTGGGAATACCTCGCCCCGAACCTAGACACGAGTGTGGTTTCACCAGCCCAATCCCGCGTGCGAGTGGCTGCTCATCGACCATGAGTGCATCCTCGCCGAGCACGGTCTGATGGCAACGAGCGGCAGGATTTGGGATACCGAGGGCCGCCTGCTCGCCACAGGCTCCGCGCAGCTGTGCTGCATCTCCAATGACAAGATGCAGCACTCCGAGGGATAGCCGGGCCAGCCCTCAACGCGATGGGGGCCCAGCCCGGCGAACCGCCTCGACCAGCTATAAGAAATTCCACGTCTGTCCGCTCGCGAGCCTGAGGTCGAGCCCAACCAGCGTGAAGTCATTCAATCCTGATTCTAAACGTTAAATGAGCAACCTGCGGTTTCGAGCCGCCGTGCAATAAGAAATCCACCCGCCCGACGATGCTAAGCCCTGTAGATGACGTTCGATTGGTATACCCTCTACTTCCAGTTGACCGTGCGTTGAATATTAACGCGTTGTTTGAGAGTCCTCGCCTGGGTCGGGCCCGCCGCCATGGTAACTCCGCGGAGCCAGCCCTCGCGGCAGCGCAATTGGGGCGACTCTCCGTGTAGTGATATGGGAACCTCGCGCGGCGCAGGCCAGTCGCGATGTCTCTGCGCAAGCCGCGTGCGGAGCCTCCCGACTGTGAGTATCAGACTGCCGAATCTCCGGCGAGCGGCGCGACGTAGCGCAGGAACGGCTCGATCCCAGGGCGCCGCCCGGTCGCGCGCTCGACGAGCGGAAGCGTGTCCAGACGCCGTCCGTGGCGGTGCACGTGCTCGCGCAGCCACTCCCGGATCGCGCCGACCTCTCCCACGCGCAGATCGTCCTCGCGCGGGCCGAGCTCGTCCTGGAGCGCCTCCCACAGCTGCGCCGCGATCAAACAGCCGAGCGCGTAACTGGGGAAGTAGCCGAAGCTCCCCGCGCTCCAGTGCACGTCTTGCAGACAGCCGAGCGCGTCGGTGGGAACCTCGACGCCGAGCAGCCTGCGCATGCCTTCGCGCCAGGCCGCGGGGAGATCGTCCACGGCGAGCTCGCCTTCGATCAACGCGCGCTCCAGCTCGAAGCGCAGCACGATGTGCAATGGATAGGTGAGAGGGTCCGCCGAGACACGGATCAGACCCGGCTCGACTCCGACGAGCGTCGCGTGCAGCTCGGCCGGGTTGACCGTGAAGCCCGCCGCGGCGAGCTCCCCGGCGAGCACCGCCGCGAACGCCGGGTGGCGCGCGACGTGGTTCTCCCACAGCTTGCTCTGGGACTCGTGGATCGCCATGGAGGTGCCGTGCCCGACGTTCGTACGCTCCAGTGCCGGGTCCACCTGCCGCTCGTACAGCGCGTGCCCGTACTCGTGCAGCGAGCTCAGCAGCGACTCGACGTCGCCGTCGCCGTAGCGCGTCGTCACGCGCGTGTCGCGCGGACCCATCCAGGCGGTGAACGGGTGCGCGGAGACGTCCACGCGCCAGCTCGCGTCCTCGACCCCCAGCCGTCGCAGGACGCTCGCGACCGCGGTGCGCTGCGCCTCGACCGGCACCGCCAGCGGGCGGCGCGGAGTGTGGACTCGCGCCTGTTGCACCAGCGGCGGTAGCCGCTCGGCCAGAGCCCCGAAGACGCGCTGCAGGTCGGCGACGCGCAGCCCGAAGTCGTAGTCGTCGAGCAGCGCCTCGTAGGGGGTCTGGCCGTCCTCGACCAGACACCGCGCGCGCTCGCGGGCGAGCTCGACGTTGCGCGCCAGCGCCGGGGCGAAGGCCGCGAAGTCGTCCGCGGCGCGCGCCCGCTGCCAAACCTCCTGTCCGGTCGCGCCGGCCCGGGAGATCTCCGCCGCGAGATCCTCCGGGACGCGCCGCGCGCGCTCCCAGTCGCGACGCGCGATGCGCACGACGTCACGATCCACGTCATCCAGCCGCGCGACCCCTCCCCCCTCCCCTCCCTCGATCTCCTGGAGCCAGCGGCCAATCTCCGGAGCCGTGGCGCACTCGTGCACGAGGCGCGCAAGCGTTCCCTGCTGCTCGGCGCGGGCCGCGCCGCCCTCGGCGGGCATCATCACGAGCTGGTCCCAGCCGAGCAGCATCTCCACCGCGCCCAGGTCGACGAGCTCGGCGAGGCGGTTGCGGAGCTGCTCCAGAGCACCCATCCCCTACCTCCCCGCCGCGCGCCGGTAGCGCGCGACCGCGAGCGGCGCGAACACCGCGATGATCGCCAGCGACCACGCCACCGCGCCCCACACGCTGCCGGTCGGGGCGCCCAGCCACAGGTGACGGATCGCGTTGACGACGATCGTGAACGGGTTCACTTCGGCGAACTGCCTCAGACCGTCCGGCATCGACGCGACGGGCACGAAGGCCGAGGAGATGAACGTGAGGGGGAATACGGCGATGAAGCCGATCGAGTTGACCGATTCCGGCGAGGAGGCGAGCAGGCCGAGGAACGCGAGAAACCACGAGAAGGCGTAGCCGAACAGCAGCAGCAGCGCGATCCCGGCGACGGCGTCGGAGACGGTCGTGTTGAAGGTGAAGCCGATGATCACGCCCGTCACCAGCAGGATCGTCAGCGAGAGCGTGTTGGTCGCGACGTCCGCGAGCGTGCGCCCGCCGAGCACCGCGGCGCGCGACATCGGCAGCGAGCGGAAGCGGTCGATGAGCCCCTTGCGCACGTCCTCGTTGAGCCCCAGCGCGGTCGCGAACCCGCCGAACGCGATGTTCTGGACGATGATCCCCGGGATCAGGTAGTCCACGTAGGTGTAGCCCGGCGTGCGGATCGCGCCGCCAAAGACGTAGCGGAACAGCAGCACGAACATGATCGGCTGGATCGTGAACCCGATCAGCAGTTCCGGCGCGCGCGGCAGTCGGATCAGGTTGCGCTCGGCGATGATCAGGGTGTCGGTGACGAGGCGCCTCACGCGACGCCTCCCCGCTCGCGGCGCCCCGCTCGACCGTCGACAGGTTCCGCGGCGTCCGCGGCCTCCACCGCGTCCCCGCGGCCGCCCGTGTCGTTGGGGGCGTCGCGGCCCGCGCCCTCCTCCGCGGCGTGCCCGGTGAGCGCGAGGAACACGTCGTCGAGCGTGGGCCGCCGCAGGTCGATGTCGTCCACGCCGACCCCCGCGTCGCTCAGCCGCCGCACGGCATCGACGAGGGCGCCGCTGCGCTCGCGGACGGCGAGCCTCACGACGCCCTCCTCGGCGACGGGGCGCTCGTCCGACATCGCAGCGAGCGCGCGCACCGCGACCTCGGGGTCCGCGCCGTCCTCGAGGCTGACCTCCAGGCGCTCCCCGCCGAGGCGGTCCTTGAGGTGGTCGGGGGTGCCCTCGGCGATCAGGCGGCCGTGGTCGATGACCGCGATCGTGTCCGCCAGGCGATCCGCCTCGTCGAGGTTTTGAGTGGTGAGCAGTGCAGTTGTCCCCTCGGCGACCAGCCCCTCGATGACCGCCCACAGGCTCAGGCGGCTGCGGGGGTCCAGGCCGGTGGTGGGCTCGTCGAGGAACAGCACCGGCGGGCGCGCGACGAGCGCCGCCGCGAGGTCCAGGCGGCGGCGCATCCCGCCGGAGTAGGTCTTCGCGGGGCGGCTTTCGGCGTCCACGAGGTCGAAGCGCTCCAGCAGCTCGCGGCCGCGCGCCTTCGCCGAGCTTCGCTTGAAGCCGTAGAGGCGCCCGACCATCGTCAGGTTCTCCAGGCCGGTCAGGTTTTCGTTGACCGCGGCGTACTGGCCGGCGAGGCCGATCCGCTCGCGCAGCTGCGCCGCCTGGTGCTGGACGTCGAGGCCCAACACCCGCGCGCTGCCCGCATCCGGTCGGAGCAGCGTCGCGAGCACGCGCACGAGCGTCGTCTTGCCCGCGCCGTTGGGGCCCAGCAGGCCCAGCACCTGGCCCTCGGGGGCCACCAGGTCGATGCCGTCGAGCGCGCGCACGTCGCCGAAGTGCTTGACGACGCCGCTGACCTCGATCGCGGGGGGTGCGCTCATCGCGGCCGTCCGCCGGGACGGCCGAGCGCTGGCGCGGTCGCCGCGCCGCCCACGGCTCTATCCGGGATGCTCGGTCGCAAGGGGATCACACGATAGGCGCCATCGCCGGAGCTCGCCGATCCCGTGGGACGCAGCGAGCTCCGGCGGCGCCGGGGTCGCGGGGCCGCCGCCTCAGCCCTGCTGCTCGACGAGCATCAGCGAGTGGCCTTCGGGGTCGCGGAACCAGAACATCGGCGGGACCGGGTCGCCCATGCGCATGACCTGCTCGTCGACGTCGACGCCCAGCTCGCGCAGCGCGGCGTGGCTCGCGTCGGCGTCCGCGGTCGTGAGGCTCACACCGATCTCCTTCGGCGTGACCGCTTCCCCGGGCCGGGGCGGCGCGAGCGCGATGCCCGTCGTGCCCTCCGGCGGGTAGACCTCGACCCACCGCATGCCGCCCCCGAAGGGGATGTCGGTGCGCTTCTCGAAGCCGAGCCGCTCGTAGAACTCGATCGAGCGGTCCTGGTCGGCGGTGGGCACCATCACGAGGCTGATCCCCTGAATGCCGGTCGTGGTCGTAGTCATCGCTTCGGTCCTCCTGTGGAGTCGTGGGTTTACTGCTTTGACTTCCCGATCGCCGAGAATTCATCGCAGGCGCTCATCTCGGCTGGAGCACCCGCAGACGCCCCTCCAGCAGGTGCCGCTCGCGAGCGTTCGCGGTGAGCGCGAGCGCCGCCTCGTAGGCTAGCGCTGCCTCCGACGTGCGCCCCAGACGGCGCAGCATGTCGGCGCGGGTCGCGTGAAACGGCTGGTAGCCGTCGAGCTCGAGCTCCTCCAGCGCATCGAGCGCGGCCTGCGGGCCATCGGTCTCGGCGAGCGCGACCGCGCGGTTCATCGCGACCACCGGCGTCGGCGCGAGCGCCATCAGCTGGTCGTACAGCGCGAGGATCTGGCGCCAGTCGGTGCGCGCCGCGCTGTCCGCGTCGCTGTGCACGGCGTTGATCGCGGCCTGGACCTGGAACGGGCCGGGTTCGCCGCGCCGCAGCAGCCGCCGCACGAGCGCCTGCCCCTCGGCGATCTTCGCGCGCTCCCACCGCGCGCGATCCTGCTCGGCGAGCACCACGATCGAACCGTCCGCCGCCGTGCGCGCCGTACGGCGCGCGTCGATCAGCAGCAGCAGCGCCAGCAGGCCCAGCGCCTCGGGCTCGTCGGGCATCAGCTCCGCGAGCAGCCGCGCCAGGCGGATCGCCTCCACGCACAGCTCCCCGCGAATCAGCTCCTCCCCGTCGCTCGCGGTATAGCCCTCGTTGAAGATCAGGTAGAGCACGTGCAGGACCGAGCGCAGTCGCTCGGGGAGCTCGGCGTCCTCGGGCACCGCGAACGGGATCTTCGCGGCGTCGATCTTGCGCTTCGCGCGCACCAGGCGCTGCGCCATCGTCGCCTCGCCCACGAGGAACGCGCGCGCGATCTGCGGCGTCTGCAGGCCGCCCAGCAGGCGCAAGGTCAGCGCGATCCGCGCCTCCGGGGAGAGCGCGGGGTGGCAGCAGGTGAAGATCAGGCGCAGCCGGTCGTCGCCCATCGGGCCCGGGTCCTCGCGGTGGCTCGGGGGATATAGGTTCATCGCCTCGGTCTGGCGCCGCTCGCGCGTGGCCTCGCGGCGCAGCGCGTTGAGCGCGAGGTTGCGCGCGGTCGTCACGATCCAGCCGCCCGGGTTCGCCGGCAGCCCGTCGCGCGGCCAGCGCTGCAGCGCGATCACGAACGCGTCCTGCAGCGACTCCTCCGCGAGGTCGACGCTCCGGAACTGCCGCACCAGCGTCGCGACCACGCTGGCCGACTCGCGCCGGAAGATCGCGTTCGACCTCGCCCTCGCGCATCGGCCGCTCGCCTCAGCCCTCCGGGACCGGCTGGAACGGGCGCACCTCGACCGGGTTCTCGCACGCCCGCGCCGCCTTGCGCGCCCACGCCAGCGCCGCGTCGAGGTCGGACGCCTCGATCACCCAGAAGCCGCCGATGTACTCCTTGGACTCCGCGAACGGGCCGTCCGTGAGCACCGCGTCCGCGCCTTCGGCCCGCACCACGGTCGCGGTGTGCGACGGTTCGAGGCCTCCCGCGAACACCCACGCGCCCGCCGACTGCAGTTCGTCGTTGACCACGTTCACCGCCGCGTGGATCTCCGGGATGCGCTCCGCGGACGGCGGCTCCTGGCCCTCGACGCCGTAAACCGCCAACAGGTACTGGGTCATCGCTCTCTCCTTTGGTTTCGCGCGCCGCCAGTCTATGAGGAGGCCGGCAGGTCACCGCTGTTCAAGAGCCACCCGATGCGGCTCTCCAACCTCTCTACAAATGGGGCGGGCCGAAATCGACAGGCGGCGAGAAATATTTCGGCTATCCCGGCGACGGCTGCCCCTGTGGAGGCTCGGGGAGCGGGACCTCGATCACCTGCAGCTGGTCGATGCCAGCGAAGTCGGAGGGGTTGCAGGTGAAGACCGGCAGCTCGTTGGCGAGCGCGGTCGCGGCGATCATCGCGTCGTAGGAGCGCGCCGTGCTCTTGCGCCCGGCGCGCCGCAGGGACGCGGCGACACGGCCGAACGCACGCGCGGCGGCGACGTCAAAGGGCAGCGGCTGGAAGTCGGCCTCGGCCTGCTGCAGCCGTGCCTGTCGCGCGGCGCGCTCGGTCTCGTCCTCGACCACGAGCGGCCCGACCGAGAGCTCCGCGAGCGTGACCGCCGTGATCAGCGGCTCGGCGGGCAGCGCTCCCGGGTCCTCGAGGCGATCGAGCACGATCACCGTCGAGGTGTCCAGGACGCCCCGGGCGAGCCGCGGTGCTTGGCTCACAGGCGCGCGTCGAGTACGCGGTCGACATCCTCGCGGAACGCGACCGGGTCCAGCGGAGGCAGTCGCCGCCAGCGCTCGATCAGCACCTCCGCGGTGAGCGACGGCGCGGACACGGGGCGCAGCTCCGCGACCGCCCGACCGGAGCGGGTAACCGTTATCTGCTCGCCACGCGCTGCGCGGTCCACGACCTCGCCGCCGTGGTTACGTAGATCTCGGATGCTGACCTCGGCCACCACATCAGCGTATCACGCGTGAGACACCGCCCTCACCCGCCCCCGGACGACTCGCGGCTCGAGCTTTACCACGCCGGTTCGCGTCGCATGCATTTATGAAGTAGGGGAGCGGCGGCGAACAGCAACCTCAACCCAGATCGGGATCCCGCAGACGCGCGAGGGCCAGCGCGACGCGCTCGCCGCGGAACGGCACGCCCTCCGCCTCCAGTAAATGCCGCTGGCGCGCTCCGCGCGCGAGCGAGCCGTCGGCGCGCACCACGCGATGCCACGGTGCCGCGCCGGCGTCGGTGCGGCTCAGCACGAAGCCCGCGAGGCGCGGCGCGCCGGGCGAGACGTCGCCGTAGGTGCGCACGTAGCCCTCCGGGATCGCGCGCACGCGGGCGAGGATCGCGGCGTGGGCGCCGGCGCCCGTCCTGGCACCGCTGGGCTGCGCTGACACGAACCGGGATCGTGACAGAGGCCGGGACCCTACGCCGGAACCGGCTCCGCGACCGCCTCGGGGACCTCGTCGTGGCGCAACTCGTGCTCGCCTACGAGCAGCAGCGCCAGGACCGCCCCGAGCAGCGCGAGGCCGCTGCCGGCGAGCATGATCGTCGAGAAGCCGTGCGCGAACCCGGCGCGCGCCGCGTGCACGACCGCGGGCGACGCGTGCGCGGGCAGCGTCCCCGAGGAGGCCGCTTCGGCGAGGCCGCGCGCGCGGTGGGCGCCGACGTTCGGCAGCAGATCCTGGATGCGTCTGCTGGAGAGCGCCAGGAACAGCGCGCCGAGACCGGCCGTGCCCGACGCGACCGCCACCTGGCGGAAGGTGTCGTTGATGCCGGACGCCACTCCGCTCATCCGCTCGGGGACCGTCGAGAGCGCGACGTTCGCGAGCACCGGGTTCACGAGGCCCACGCCGAGGCCGCCGACGATGAAGCCCGGCAGCAGCACCGTCCAGCCGTCGTCCGCCCGCGCGCCGCTCATCAGCATGAGGCCGACCGCGGTGATCGTGAGGCCCCCCGCGAGCAGCACCCGCGCGGGCACCTTGCCCTCCAGCGACGCCGTCGCGCCGGACACGAAGAACGTGCCGACCGTGAACGGCAGGTAGCGCAGCCCTGCCTGCAGCGGCGAGAGGTGCTCGATCTCCTGCATGTAGAGCGTGATGTAGAGGAACAGCGCGAACATCGAGCCGCTCAGCGCGAACGCCGTGATCTGCGCGCCCGTGAACGAGCGGTTGCGGAAGAGGTGCAGCGGGAGCATCGGTTGGGTCACGCGCAGCTCGATCGCTATGAACACAGCCGAGAGCACCACCGCACCGCCGAGCAGCGCCAGGATCGTGCCCGAGGTCCAGCCGTCGTCGTTGCCGCGCAGCAGGCCCAGCACGAGCAGCGCGTTCGCCGCCGAGAACGTCACCGTCCCGCCCCAGTCGATCCCGCGCGCCGTCTCGTCGCGCGACTCCGCCAGGCGCAGCCGCGTCACCGCGATCGCACCTAGGCCGATCGGGACGTTCAGGAAGAAGATCGACTGCCAGCCGATGCCGCTCGTCAGGGCGCCACCCACGAGCGGGCCCAGCGCGACCGCCACGCCGATCGTCGCGCCGTAGATCGCGGTCGCGAAGGCGCGTTCGGCTCCGCGCCACTCCTGCGCCAGCAGCGCCAGCGAAACCGCGAACATGATCGCCCCGCCTACGCCCTGCAGCGCGCGCGAGAGGTTGAGCATCGTCGGCGAGGTCGACAGCCCGCACAGCAGCGACGCGAACGTGAAGACCGCGACACCGACCGTGAACACCCGCCGCCGTCCGAGGCGGTCGGCGAGCGAGCCCGACGTCAGCACGAACGCCGCGAGCGTCAACGCGTACGCGTCCACGACCCACTGCAGGTCCGTGAACGACGCGTGCAGATCCTCGCGGATGCTCGGCAGGGCCGTGTTGACCACCGTGATGTCCAGCAGCAGCATGAACGTCGCCACGCACACCGCGATCAGGGTCCACCACTTGCGCTCCATCTCCAACCTCCTTCGCCGCGGTAAAATCGTAAGGCGCCCTGTTAGTCAGGTAACCTTTTAGTCAGGCCACCTTACCAAACTTTCCGAGAGCCGAGCACATGCCGAGCACCACCACCACCGCCCCCGAGCGACCCCCCGCCGCCCGCACGCCTGACGTGACTGGCGCACCCGACGTTCCGGGCGCAGGACCCAACCTGGTGGCGCTGCTGAGCGACGTCAAGGACGAGCTACTCGAGGAGATGTACCGCCGCGTCGCCGCCGCCGGCTACCCCGAGCTGCGCCCCTCGCACGGCTGCGTCTTTCGCTACCTCGAACCCGACGGGTCGCGGCTCGCGGACCTCGCCGACAAATCCGGCATGACCAAGCAGGCCTTCGGCGAGCACCTCGCCAACGTAGAAGCGCTCGGCTACATCGTCCGCGTCCCCGACCCCGACGACGGGCGCGCCAAGCTGATCGTGCCAACCCCGCGCGGACGCGAGGCGCTGGTCCTCGGCCGCGCCATCTTCGCCGAGCTCGAACGCGAGTGGGCCGAGCAGATCGGCGCCGAGCGCGTCGCCGCGCTGCGCGAGACGCTCGCGCAGATTCACGCGCTGCAGCGCGCGGGCGGCGCAACCGCGCGCCAGGCGCCGGCCTGACGCGCGCCGCCCCGACACGATCGGTCGCGAGGCCGCGACCGGCCTACCCGGCGGGCGGCTGGTCGATGCGCACCATGTTGCCCGATGGGTCGCGCACCGCGCAGTCGCGCGTGCCCCACGGCTGGTCCGTGGGCTCCTGCACGACCTCCGCACCCGCGGAGCGCAGCTTCTCGAACGTCGCGTCGAGGTCGTCGGTGTGGAAGTGCACGCCGTTTAGCGCGCCCTTGGCGATCAGGCCCGACAGCGCGTCCTGGTCGGCGGGGCTGCCGTTCAGGTAGTTGGTGAGTACGATCCCCACGCCCGGCTGCGAGGTGGAGCCCACGGTGATCCAGCGGAAGTCCTCGCGCGCGACGTCGTTGCGCAGCTCCAGATCGAGCGTGTCGCGGTAGAAGGACAGCGCGGCGTCGGGGTCGTGGACGAGTACGAAGCAGGTTGAGAGAGTTAGGTTCATGCGTGCAAGGCTAGGGGAGCGCGTGCCCCGCGCGCTTCTCCGATCCTGCTCTGTTCATCCTGCTGGCGCGCCGCCGACCCCGGGCGCGCCTTGGGATGCCGGCGCGCCTTGGGACGCCTGCGCGACCTGGGGACCGGACGGGTGAGATCCTTGGCGATGCAGCCCGGGACGTTCGCCAGCGCGCCGTGGTCACGCGCGCGGTAGGCCGTCGGCGTCTCGCCCACCACCTCCGTGAAGCGCGCGCTGAAGGAGCCCAGCGACGTGCACCCCACCTCCAGACAGACCTCCGTGACCGACATGTCGCCGCGCCGCAGCAACGCCTTCGCGCGCTCGATGCGCCGCGTCATCAGGTACGCGTAGGGCGTCTCGCCGTACGCCGCGCGGAACTGCCGCGAGAAGTGCGCCGTCGACATCAGCGCCGCGCGGGCGAGCGCCGCGACATCCAGCCGGCGCGCGTACTCGCGGTCCATCAGGTCGCGCGCGCGGCGCAGGTGCGCGAGGTTCGCGAGCTCCTCGGAGGTCACTCGGGGAGGGTAGCGAGAGGTCGATGACGAGCGCTGCTATCGGCGCATCGCCCTGGCGACCCGCCACGCCGCACAGGCACGCGACGGCGAGGCGGCGAGGCGGGCAGGCGGATCCGCTCACCGACGCCGCAGAACACGGACGGCGCCGCGCATCAGGCGGCACGCACGAGCCACGCGACGACGCACGTGAGCAGGGCCAGCCCGATCACGCCGATGCGGCCCAGAGTCATCGCATTTCCGACGCGAGACACGAATGGCGAATCGAGGACCGCATAGCAGCGTCGCAGCAGATCGTCGCCGCGCGCCGCCGGGTGAGCCGGCTCCGCCTCCGACGTAAGCGGCCCAGCGGCCGGAAGCGGGCCAGCGCAGTGATATGAGCCCCTGCCGCGTGCGAGCAACAACAGCACACAGGCCCACAGCAGTAACAGCTCCGCCAACCGCACCAGGCGCTCGCTTTTGGTTAATACGCTCACAACTATTAATGCGGGCTGGGCACCGATGGGAACAGTGAATCTCAGCAGCGGTGCCTTAAACAGCGACGCCCGCCGGAGCGGGCGTCGACACCATCGAAAGCGAATCGGTTCAGTGCTGAACAGTCACGCGGATCGGCGCGCTTTGCGCGATCGTATATGGGTAGCCACCATTCGGGACGGTAACGACCCTGAATCGATATGACGTACCGACGCCGAGCGTGAACACGTATTTGTACTTCCAGCGACCGCTGCTATTCGTCGGCAGAACTTCGATGGTCCGCCACCGACCGCCGTAGAAGATCTCCATTTGCACCGACTCGCCGCCGGCCGGAACGTATCCGCCCGCGAGCTGGCCGGCGAACGTGATCGCTCGCCCGAGGCGCGCCCGATGCGGCGCGCGTATCGAAACCACCCCCTGGACGCGCTCGTGGAAGTCCAGCACCGACGCTGGGGTCGCGTCGAGCGTGTGCGAGTAGAACGCCACTCGCAGCAACCGCGACGGGCCGGCCGGCACCTGTAGCGTCCACGAGCCGTCGGCGCTGGTCGTCGCGGCGGCGATCTGTGTCGCGTCGGTCGAACCCATGACCTGTTGCAGGAGCTTGACCTGCGCGTCCTTGATCGGCGACCCGGACGAGCTCGTGAGGCGGCCCGAGAGCGTGAGCCCGGAGCGCCCGAAGGGGCGCGTGAAGGTCTTCGCCTCCCCCGAGGCGGCAACCAGCTTCGCCGTTTCGTCACAGGGGGTGCCGTTGCAAGGGCCCCGTTCCGGGGGCGCGGTCGCGGTCGTGGGCGAGAACACCGATACAGAGACCGGTGACGGTGGCGTCGATGCGGGGACCGACGCTGGGTGGTTTGCGGTGATCACGGTACCTGAGTACACAGTCGATACGTTTCCGGCCGCATCTTCCAGTTCCATGACGACGGCGTGCTGGCCGTCGGCGAAATCCGCCGTGTGAACTTCCGCGTGAACGGTCGTTTCGGTCGGACACGGCTGCGGTGAATCAAAGATGCGTATCCCCGCCGTCGTGCCGGCCAGGACGCACTTGCCTTCGTTGGCATTCGGCGTCTCAGCCCACACCTGGCTACCGTTGACCTTTACCCGCACCTGATAGATCCCGGGCCCGGTGTCGGTCGCCGTGAAACTCAGCGTCCCTGCCCCGCTGAGCGTTTCGCTCAAAAGCGTTCCACTCAACCCGGAAGCTTTGGGAGTGGCTTTGGCAGCGAGTATGAATTCCGCGCTGGAGATGTTCGCTTCGGCGGAGAACGGAAGTTCGGGCCATTTGACCGAGGGCACACGGCAGGTGGTTTCGGGTTCGATGACAAGACAGCTAGCTCGAACGTACACTTCGCTCGCGTGCGCCGGGATCGCGACTTTGCCTTTGTAGGATTCACAAGTTTTATATTCGCACGATTCTCCCACTTCTCCGCCAGGGGTCTCCGAACCGACGGAGGCAATTCCTCCTTCGTGCACGCGGAGCTGGGCCTCGATCTCGCCACCCATGATCGTCGAGCCGGCTGGCGCGCTGTAGCTCCACCCCTGTCCCGCCCAGTCTTCGTCGCCGTTGTATGGCGTGGCAGAGGCGTAGAGCCCGCCGCCCTCGACAGCTTGTTCGCACCACGCGCGCGGCGATTGCGTGTACTTCTGGAACACCACTGCTTTCCAGCCTTCATAGCCGATGTTTTCGCCTTCGAACGAGCACGAGCGCTGAATCCACTGGCCCGCGCGCGCCGATGAGATCGGAGCTACCAGCGCCCATGAGAGCACGAGCAGCGTGCTCGTCAGGAGCGACGTGGTGGCAAGACGCCCGAGCCTGGAGGGCGAGAGTCGGTTGGTCAGTGCGGCGGTCATGCTCTTGGATTCCTTTCCAGCTGTATCTGGTTTGCTCAGTGTCCGAGATAGCCCAGGCCGGTCCCGCCACCGGTACGCGACGGCACATGGGCTTCGTCGGCGGGCCGGGTGGAGGTCGGCGCTGTCGTTGCCACGGACACCTTGGCTCGAGTAGTGGTGTCGCCGCTCGCACCTCCACCGAGTGCGAGATATTCGAGATCCTTGCTCGGCGGCGCCGGCGTTGGGTGGCGGTGTTTGGTGACGTGTGTTCCGGTGGGTTGTTTGATGGAAGTCATCTGCGTCGAGGTCCGCTTGCCGACCACAGCAGTGGCCGGCTCGACGCTCGTCGGGTGCTTGGTCAACGAGGAGCGAGCGGCGACTTTGTGACGGTGATGGACCGATCCGGTCGATTCGAGCGAGCGCACGACTTTCCCACCGACACCGGCGCCCGCGACCACGATCGCCGAGGTCACAGCAGCGGCCTTGACCAGCCCGCCGCCGCCGAGCAGCCCGGCGGTGCGCTCGGCCGTCGCGGTACCGCTCGGTGCGCGGCCCGTGGAGAGCAGCGAGGTCAGCCGCTCGACCCAGCCGCCGTGGAGGTCGACCGCGAGCACCGGCGGCGGCAGGAAAGCCGCGCTGGCCGCACGCCGGAAGTCGCGGCCACGCATCTCGCGCAGCAGCGTCGCGTAGGAGGAGCTGCAGCTCGCGCACGCTGCCAGGTGCGCTCGGGCTGCCCTCTCCTGCTCGGCCTGGGCGGTCCCCTGGGCGTGTGCATGGATCGCCGGCCGGCGATAGTCGCACATGCGTCCCGCAGCGGTGATCGCCGCGACCTGGTCGAGCTTTCGCCGCGCGCTGCGCGACGCCGCGAGCACAACCTTGACCGGCTCGCCCATCGCCTTCGCCGCGCGCTTGACACCGAGGCCGTGCGCCGCCATCACCGCCATCACGCGCCGCTCGAACGGGTCGAGCTGCGCCATCAGGTCGGCGGCAGTGGCGATCCGCTCCTGCGCGGCCACGAGATCGAACGGCTCGTCGTCATCGCCGTGGAGCACTTCGGCGAGGGGCTCGAACTCCATGCGGCGGCGCGAGCCGACGCGCACGTTGTGACGGCCCGCGCGGTGCTCCATCAGCAGGAAGCCAATCGACTTCCAGAACGCTCCCTGCAGGTGCTGCTCATCCTGGATCGGCTCCTTCGACATGACCACCAGGCCGATCGCCTCGTCCAAGAGCTCGTCGCGGACGTGCTCCGGCAACCCGGCCACGGCGCGCTGCCGATCGAGACGCGCGCGCAACTGCGCGTGTTGGGCCTTCAGAGCGTGGGCGACCTCCTCCGGAGACAACGCGCCACGCCGACCGGGAGCGCGCACGAGCCAACGCGCGTGACCGCGCCGCACCAACGGCAGGGCAACCGGACGGGCAATCGCTGCGGTCTGTTCGGAACTGGCCATCACCCCGTTAATGCACGCGGGCCCCCCAGCGCGACAGTCAATTTCGTCCAGGGGCAAGGATGCCGTCGCCGACGACCCCGAACCGGAGAGACCACTATCCCAGCGCATACTTGACCAACGTCCCTTGTACGCAGGGGTTTTCGAGCAGACGGGACCCGTCCTGTAGGCGCATAAGCCGCTCCTCAGCGAGTCTACGACTCCCCATCGCTGTCACATTCTCGCCTCCTGGCTTGTCATAGGGGTAGTAAGGCCGAAGACACACTGAAAGGAGCCGATCATGCAAGCAAGGATCAAGAACCCCGCGCTGAGCGTTCCGGGAGCCCTCGAGGCGCTCCAGCAACTCGGCGCATCGGCGACGCGAGCCGGGATCCCCGACACCACGCTCTACCTGGTCCATCTGCGCGCGAGCCAGATCAACGGCTGTGCCGTGTGCGTGGACATCCACTCCCGCGAGCTCGAACACGCGGGCGAGAGCGGCGAACGTATCCACACGCTCGCGGCGTGGCGCGAGACGCCGTATTTCACCGACGCCGAGCGTGCCGCGCTGGCGCTCACCGAGGCCGCCACGCGCCTGGCGGACAGCCCCGACCCGGTTTCCGACGAGGTCTGGGACGAGGCCGCACGCCACTACACCGAGGAGCAGCTCGCGGCACTCGTCGTGGCGATCGCGTCGATCAACGCGTTCAACCGCCTGAATGCCGCCACACGGCAGATGACAGGCAAATGGGTCGCGCAGATCATCGAGGCAGAGTTCGCGGCGGCATGACCGATCGCGAGCACCTGCTCGACGAGCTGCGGCCGGTCGCGTTCGCGATCGCCTACCGCATGCTCGGCAGCGTCTCCGAAGCCGAGGACGTGGTCCAGGAGGCGCTGCTGCGCGTGCATCAGACCCTGGAGTCCGGCGAGGAGATCGAATCGCCCCGCGCCTTCACGGCGACCGTGACGACGCGGCTGGCGATCAACGTGCTGCGCTCCGCGCGCGTCCAGCGCGAGCGCTACTTCGGCGAATGGCTGCCCGAGCCGATCATCACCGACGGCGAGGACGACCCCGTCCGCCACGCCGAGACGGCCGACTCGCTGTCGGTCGCCATGCTCGTGCTGCTCGAGCGCCTCTCCCCCGAGCAGCGCGCCGTGCTGCTGCTGCACGACGTGTTCGACTACCGCTACCCCGAGATCGCGAAGATCGTCGGCAAGAGCGAGGACAACGTCCGCCAACTGGCGACCCGCGCTCGCCGCCACGTCGAGCAGAACCGGCCGCGCTTTCAAACCACGCGTGAGCAGCGCGACGCGCTGGCGCGCCGTTTCCTCGCCGCCGCCGAACAGGGCGATCTCGCGGGACTGGAGGCGCTGCTCGCCGCCGACGTGCAGCTGACGGGCGACGGTGGCGGCAAGGTTCCCGCGCTCGCGCGCTCGCTACAGGGACGCACGCGCGTCGCGCGCACGATCCTCACCTGGATGCGCCTCGCCGCCCGCCTCCCCGGCGCATCCTGGGAGCCCGTCGAGGTCAACGGCGGCGCCGGCGTCCGGTTCCTCGACGCCCAGCGGCGCCTGATCAGCGTGATCGCGCTCGACGTCGCCGACGGTCAGATCGCGAGCATCAGCTCGGTCGTCAACCCCGACAAGCTCGCCCACCTCGGGCCGGTCGGCGATTTCAGGTCGCTGCTGCGGACTGGAGACGCCCGCCCTTGAGGTCGGCCGTCGGCTCGCCAGACCGGCTCTCGCCGGTCAGAAGGCCGCGAGCGCAAACATCGCGGCGATCCCGGTGTAGCTCGCCGCGATCCGCCGCCGCCCGCTGCGAGGCCGTCGCGTCAGCCGCTCGTAGGTCATCGCCGCGGTTAGCGCGATCATCACCAGCGGACGGCCGTACGGTGCTGTCAGCATCGCCAGCATCGAAAGCCAGCACGAGGCGACGCAACCGCTCGCATTGACCCACCCGAAACCCGCGACCGCGACGAAGCCGCGCACACCTCGAGGCGGCAACGGCCGCGTGCGGTGACAGCGATTCAGCGCCCAGCGCTTGGCCGCCGTCAGCTCGTAGACGGCGGCGGCGGCGAGCACGACTCCGAACAGCGCAGCCTCGGGCGACGAGCCCCACGCGGCGAGGAGCAGCGTCGCGATCGCCCCAAAGGCGAGCCACACAAGCAGGTGGACGCCGAGGAACACACCGACCGCGGCAGACCGGCGACGGCGGAACGTGTTCGTCGCGACGTGCTGGGCCGCGGGCAGCACCCCCGGCAGCACCATCGCCGCCAATATCAACAGCCACATCGGCAGCGCCGCCGCGACCAGGGCCGGCAGCGAGTCCCCGCTTGTTACAGCGGCGCGCATATCCGGCATGCACCACCAGATCGTGGACGCGGCCCTCGTCGCATGCCCGGCGCCTTGGACCGAGAGATACGCGTAGAGCACCCACGCCAGCGCGGCCGACACCTCGACGAGCGCCACCTGCCTGCACCACGGGGCCAGCACGAAGTTGACCGCGCGCCTCGGCCCGGAAAGCCGAGCGATGCGGGCCATCAGGCGTCGTAGAACACGCTTATCCGTCCCAGGCGCACCGGCCGGTCGGCGTGCGACGCGGACGGCACCGCGCCCTCGGCGGCTCCCTCCACGGGCAGCAGCTGCAACGGCTCGAACGTGACCGGCAACTCGTGGCCGGCCCATGCGTCGCGCGCCTGCAGCGCCCGTGCGATGGCGGTGATCTCGAACGAGGACTGCAATGCGTGCGGAGACTGGTCTCCGGCCGGTTCGCGAGCGCGCTCGATCCCGAAGAACGACAGATTGCCGACGTGGCGGTCGCTCTGGCCCTCCGCGGGTTGACCGGACTGAAGGTCCGCGTACACGGCGTAGCCCGTACCCGGGTTGCTCTCGCCTTCGACCTCCTCGACGTTCAGGTACACGCGCACGTCGGACCCGGACGGCTCGGTCGCGTGCGCGTCGATCGCGACGGGCACCGTGACCGGCTCGCCGGTCAGCACGACCTCGTTCTGCGTGGCGCCAATCAGCTCTCGTTCGGGCGGGCTCACTGCGGTAACGCTCGCCGGCGCCGCACCGGGCGGAGCGGCCGGCGGCTGCGGTTGGATGTCGTAGGTGTAACCAAGATCGGCGACCGTCGCAAGGATCTGCTCGCAACGCAGGGTCGCAGGTTGCCCCTGCTCGTCGAAGAGCGTGAAGCCCTGGCCACGCCAGGCCGCGTCCTGAGGATCGTGACGGCCAGCGGCGATCCACTGCGACCAGATGCGGTCGATGTTCGCGTGGTGCAACCAGAAGATCGGATCCTGCGCTGCGGTGAGGATGTCGGCCATCAGCCCCCCTTCTCCGCCGACGAGCCCGTGGACGATGTTGTGGGGGGTTTCCTCGAGTTCTCCGCCGCTCTTGGAGAACTGCGCGGGCGCGGTGCGATCGCCTCCGAATTCGGCTTTGCCGATGAACGCCGGCCGCGCGAGCGCCTTCGCGGGCGAGCCCGCGCGCGTCGGAACGAAGCCCGCACCGGAGTTCATCCCTTCGGCGCGTTCGGCGATATACAGCGGGTTGGGCTCCCCACTCGGGAGCTGCGCCTCCCTGAACGCCAGCGGGAGCCGCGCCTTTTCGCCGCCGAGCCCGTAGTTCCAGTAGGGGAGCGCCCAATCGGCGGGACCGCCGTTTTCGATCACCGCCGCGCGCACGATCCGCTCGAAGTGGTAGAGAAACATGCGGTGCCAGGGCAGGAAGAACCAGGTGCCGTGCTGGCATTCGTTCCAGCCCGGCCGGTCCGGCTTGGCGTGGGTGCCGTGGATCGCCGCCTGGTAGCTCCAGCTCGTCGGATTGCTGGCGGAACGTTCGCGCATTCGCTGCACGGCGCCCGCATACGCGGTCACGATCGGGTCGTTGGGCTGCAGGCTCCAGATGTCGCGGCGCACGAAGACGGCTGCCGATGTGCTCATGTTCCTCTCCTCTGCGCTGCTGTCTCGCTGTCGGGCCACGGCCTGGTGGGGCCTGGGAAGCTGGCCACCCTCCCTCGCCAGTGTGCCTCCCCAACTTTACGCAAAAGTCAATAAACTGAGAAGTTCTTTTCTGCTAAACACCACAATTTGCGGTGATTTCGTCGCTGCCGGCACCGCGCGTACCGACCGCTGACCACGTCTATCAAGCGGCGGCTAGCCGATCTCATCGGTTTGTGGCCGCCCCAAAGGCGGCGAGCCGTCCCGCCAGGAAGCGTCGCTCCGGATCGGTTTGCGCGAGCTCGAGCGCTCGTGTGTAGGCGCACCGCGCGTCTTCGTAGCGTCCCAGGCGCCGCAGGAGATCGGCGCGTGTCGAGTGAAAGTAGCGGTAGTCCTCGAGCGGCAGCCCCTCCAACAGGGTGAGGGCGGCCGCGGGGCCATCCACCTCCGCCACGGCCACCGCGCGGTTGAGCTCCACGACCGGGGAGCCCGTCAGGCTCGCGAGCACGCCGTACAGCACCGCGATCTGCTTCCAGTCGCGCGGTTGTCTCAGGTGGAGGTCGGCGATCGCGGCCTGCACGACGTAAGGTCCCCTGCCGCGCAGCGCCGCGGCGCGCTCCAGCAGCCGGCGAGCTTCTGCGAGCTGGCGCTCATCCCACAGCGAGCGGTCCTGGTCGTCGAGCAGGACGAGCTCGCCGTCGCGCACGCGCGCATTCCGCCGCGCATCGCCCAGCAGCATCAGCGCAAGCAGCGCCAGCACCTCCGATTCGTCAGGCATGAGCGCCGCGAGCGCACGTCCGAGACGGATCGCCTCGGCGGCGAGGTTGACGCGTCCGCCACCCCAGCCTTCGTTGAAGATCAGGTAGACCACCGCGAGGACCGCATCGAGTCGCTCCGGCAGCTGATGGTCGGGCGGCACCGCGAAGGGGATTCCCGCGTCGCGAATCTTGTGCTTGGCGCGCGTCAGGCGCTTGCTCATCGTCTCGAACCCGATCAGGAACGCGCGTGCGATCTCCTCGGTCGATAGCCCGCCGAGCGTGCGCAGCGTCAGCGCCACCTGCGCGTCCAGCGCGAGCGCCGGGTGGCAGCACGCGAAGATGAGCTCCAGGCGCTCGTCGGGAAACGCGGTCGTCTCTGTCATGCCGTTCACCGGTGCTTCGGCGAGCTCGCGGCCCAGCTGCTCGGTCTTGCGCGTGAGCGCCCGCTGGCGTCTGATGCGGTCGATCGCACGGTTGCGAGCGGTCGCGATCAGCCAGCCCGTTGGGTTTGCCGGCTCGCCGTCGCGGGGCCAGCGTTCCGCGGCGGCGGCAAACGCCTCCTGCGCCGCGTCTTCGGCGAGCTCGATGTCGCCGAGGAGCCCGACGAGCGTTGCCAACACCCGGCCCCACTGCTCGCGGAAGATCGCATCGACCGCCACCTCGCTACGCCGTTTGCAGGATCGGGCGCACCTCGATCGCGACGTTCGGTCGCAGATCCTGCAGATCCTCCGCGATCGCGAGCGCTCCGTCGATGTCGGCGGCGTCGATGATCACCAGGCCCCCCAGGAGCTCCTTGGTATCGACGAACGGGCCGTCCGTGAGGAGCCTCTTGCCCTGCTCGCGCCTGACCGTCGTCGCCGAGGAGGCACTCTGCAGGCGCGCCCAGTCCACGACGCTTGGCTGCTCCAGCACAGCCGCGATCCTCGGATCGATCTCGCGTTCGGGCTCGCCGGTGCGTGAGCCGTAGATCAACAGTGCGTACTTCATCGCCACCTCCATTTCGCGGGTTCGAGCTGGCCGCTCGACTTTGAAGTACTAGACGAACGGAGGCGCGGGCGACGGACAACGGGTTGGAGCCTGCTCGTCGGGCGCTGTGCGTCGGCGTCGCAGCGGCACTGTCCGTCTGGCGGCCGCTGGTTCGTCATCCCACCAGACCAATCACCAAACCAGAGGAGCAAGACCATGGCAGAGATCCTTCACCGCATCTCGATCGCGGCACCGACGAGCGAGGTACACGACCTGATCGCGACCACCGACGGTATCGCGAGGTGGTGGACGGGACGCGACGTCGGCGGCGGGACGGCCGTCGGCGAGCAACTGGAGCTCTACTTCAGCCGGGGGGACGCGCCGAGCGCCGTGATGGAGGTGCTCGAGGACACCCCCGAGGCGATCGTCTGGCGCTGCGTGGGCGGCCCCGAGGACTGGCTTCAGACCCGGATCACGTTCTCGCTGAAGCCGGCCGCGGACGGCCGCACGACGCTGCTGTTCGAGCACGCCGGCTGGCGCGAGCCGAACGAGCTCATGGCGGGCTGCACGACCAACTGGGGCGCGTACCTGACGAGCCTCAAGACTGGCGCCGAAGGCGACGGTTTCGGTGCTTATCCGGCGGGCGAGGTGAGCCGCTGGGGGTGAACGCAGTTGCGAATATTCACTCGGCCGGCCCGGTCAGCGCCGAGGATCTTGGCTCTCAGGCCTCGATCGCCACCGGCGGTGACGGCGCGGCCGCCGGATCCGCCGGGACGTGCCCGGAGCTCTGATCGACCTGCTCGACGATCAGTTTCGTGACGAGCTTCGTGTCGTCCCACACCGGAACGTGTCCGCAGTCGAACAGCGAGACTGTCTTGACGCGGGGGATCTCGCGGCGGTAGCGAGGTGCGTGCCGGGGTCCCGGCAGCACGCGGTCGAACTGCGGGGTGGCCAGCAACACCGGGCAGGCGATGCGGTCGAGGTCGCGGATCGTGAGGTCGACCTCGTCGGCGAGCAGCGCCTGGATCGCTCGCTGGCTGATGGCGCAGTGCAGCGCCGCCTGCGATATCTCGGCTGCGTCCGCCGGCGATACGAGCTCGCCGTGGCGCATGATTTCCCTGAATGCCAGGCGGCGGGTTCCGGGGCGCCTCATGATCCGCTCGCTCCACGCGTGGGTGCGCCTGAGCATCTTGATCTGCCTGGCGAAGAAGTTCCCAATGCGCGGCCCCTCACCGTCGCTTTGGCTCCAACCCCCTGCGGGGGCCAGCGCGACGACCGACCGCGCACGACCGCGCTTGGCCAATTCGAGCGCGATGCCGCCGCCCATGGAGTTACCGACGAAGTGCGCCGTACCGACGCCCAGCTCGTCCAGCAGCCGCTCGACGGCGTCGGCGGAGTGCTCGAAGGTCATCGGGTGGTCGTCGGGATAGGCGGGACCACCGTGGTGGCCCGGCAGCGTCGGCGCGATCACCTCGTAGCGAGCGACCAGGTCGGCCAGGATCGGGTGCCAGATCCTCCACGCCGCGGTGAAGCCGTGCAGGAGCACGACCGGCTCGCCCGATCCAGCCCTGTATAGCGCCGGGGAGATTTCCGACATCGGCTGGAAGTCTACGCGACTCCCCGTCGCTCGCACAACCGCAGGCCCCTGACCGACGAGTCTGCCGTACGCGACGCGGTCTGTTCTACAACAGCGCGGCGATCCTGCGCGCGGCCCGGGCGGCACCGTCGGTCTCGACGTCGCGGTAGTCGACCTCGCGGCCGACTTCCTGTGCGATCGCCTCGGCGATGCGCTCGGGCGGCGAGTCGTCGAAGTCCATGCGGCGGCCCGCGCCGTAGCGTTCGAGGCGGTGGCGCACGTGGAAGTTCTGCTCGAAGTGGTGGCGCAGCGGGAAGTACAGGAACGGGCGCTTCTGCGCTGTGAGCTCCATCGCCGTCGTCAGCCCGCCCTGCACGACCGCGAGGTCGCACGCCGCGAGGTGGCGGTAGAGGTTGTGCACGTAGGGCACCACCTCCAGGCCCTCGGCTGAGGGCAGCGAGCGCGGGTCGATGCGGGGTCCGGCGACGACGATCATGCGCAGCGCCGGCACGCGCTCCTTCGCCGGCGGGAAGGCGGCCATCACACGCCTCAGCAGGTGTGCCCCGACGCCCGAGCCGCCGACCGTGACGATGCAAACCTGCTCGTCGTCGCCGTAGCCGAGCTCGGCGCGCAGCTTGGTGCGCTCGCCGAGATCGGCGGGGTCGAAGCCGGTGACGTAGCCGGTGAAGTCGAAGTGGCGCTCGGTCCAGTCGCGGATCGCGGGCAGCTCTGGGCCGAGGCGGTCGCGCACGATGTCCTCGGGGTTGCCCACGAACAGCGCGAGGTCGCGCACCTCGGGGTGCTCCGCGATGTGGTCGACCATGTCGGCGTTGTAGTCCGCCGTCAGGAAGCGCTCGCGCTCGCCGCCGTCGTGCGTCGGCAGGAAGCCGACGAAGTCGGTCAGCCAAGCGAACGGGACGCGCTTCTCGCGGGGATTCTCGTGCAGGTAGTAGTCGAGCTCCCACGCCTCGTCGCCGATCCACAGGTCGTAGCGCTGCTCGCGCAAGACGTCGTGAAAAAGCATGAAGTTGGCAGCCAGGATCTCGTCCATGCGGCGCAGCGCGTCGAACACGTGCAGGTCGTGCTCGGAGGACTCGCACTCGATGTGGTGCGACTCGTTGGCCAGGTGCGCGCTGGCCGGGTGGACGCGCTCGCCCTCGCGTTCGAGCACGCGTGTGACGGGATCCTGCGCGAGCCAGTCGATCTCGAGATCCGGCTGCAGGCGGCGCAGCTCACGCGCGATCGCGACGTCGCGCTGGGCGTGTCCGAGGCCGATCGGCGAGGACACGAACAGCGCGCGCGGGCGGCCGTCCGGGCGGTACGCGGTGGGGTCGCGCGGGGTGCCCGGGCGCCCGAAGGCGGTTTCGCAGAGCTCGCGCATCGCCAGGTTGAACGTGACGGGTTTGCGGCCATGGGTGAAGTGACCCGAGCCCGGCACCGATACGAGCCTCCCGGCTGTGAAGCGCGCGAGCGAGCGGGCGTCGCGCGGCGGGGTGATTTTGTCGTTGTCGCCCGAGACGACCAGCACAGGGCAGCGCAGGTTGCTGGCCAGCTCACGCAATTCGGCGCGACCGGGAGGGCGAATGCCGGCTTCGCTGTCGATGACTGTGGCGATCAGGGTCTCGCCGTCAGTTTCGAGCGCCCAGCCCACCCCATCTTCGATCGCCTTCGTCGAGTGCGGCTCGGGCACGCTGCGCGAGATGAACCAGTTGGCGAACGCCGGCAGGTTCTCGCGCCATTGGTCCGCGTTGTAGCGCAGCCACCAGCGGTAGAGCCGGGGGTCGCGCGCCAGTGGCCGCTCGAACAGCCGCCATGCGAGACGGGTCCGCAGGAACCACAGGATCGAGGGGTTGTAGGGGAACACCGGGCCGACGAAGGCCGCCCCCGCGACCCGCTCCGGCGCGAGCCGCGCGATTTGCAGCTGGTACTGGGCCGCGGTCGAGAGGCTCGCCATCACCGCGCGCTCGGTGTCCGTCGCGTCCATCACCGCCAGGCAGTCGCGCGCGAACTCGACGGCCCTGTAACGCCGGGGATCGCGACAGCGGTCGGCGCGGCCGTTACCGAGCCCGTCCATGACGAGCACACGAAAGTGGCGCGCGAGGTACGGGATTTGCATCTTCCAGTGGCGCGAGTGCACCAGCGACCAGGTCGGCAGCAGGAAGACCGTCTCCTCGCCCTCGCCGTAGACCTCGTAGAACAGCCGCTGACCGTCGCGCTCGACGTAGCCCTCGACGTCGGGATAGCGCGCGCGGGTCTGTTCGCCCGCGCGGTCGGCGGGCCGCTGCCCGGTTGCTTCGTCGATTCCCACTGCGCTCATCGTTCCTCCTTTCGTTTGATTGATTGGGGTTTTGGGGGTGGTGCTACTGCTCACTGCTGCGCGCCTCCAGCGAGCTGAGCCAGGCGTCGATCGCCGCGAGCAGAGCCTCGTGGCCGCGGTCGAAGCCGAGCAGCCGCTCGAACAGGAGTCCCTCGTTGAACTGCATTACGAGCGCCGTCCAGGCTTCGACCGAGAAAGGGGACTCATCGAGTCCGTACTCCTCGATGGCCCCCGCGAACGCCTCGCGTAGCACCGAACGCCACTGGTCGGTGACGTCCCGCATCCGCTCGCGCAGCTCTGGCTTGTTCCAGGCGAGGGTCTGCAACTCGCCCCACACCTTGGGGTAGCCAGAGGCGAGATCCTCCTCGACGAAGCCCATCGCCTTGCGCCACTTCTCGATAAAAGGCTCCGCGCTGCCGTACATCGCGCGCTGGCGTTCGAGGATCCGCGTGGTAAACCGCTCCAGGGTCTGGAGCAGCAACTCGTTGACCGAGCCGAAGTAGTAGTGGACGAGGCCGTGGTTCTGACCGGCCTCGACGGCGAGCTTGCGCGTGGAGATGCCGGCGGCACCCTCCCGGATCAGGAGGCGCTCGGCGGCGTCGAGGAACGCCTCGACGTTGGCGTCGCGGATGGAGCGGTTTTCCTTGGCAGGAGGGAGCTGTGCGATAGACTTAGTCATATGACTAAGTCGATAGACTAACCCAGGGAAACCGGCCTGTCAAGGACTCCCCGACTTCCGAGTGCCCGCGGACACCGAGCGCCAGCACGCCGACGCGATCCTCACGATGTCTCGGCGTGGACGACCACGCAGCGCCGAGCGCGACGTTCGTCAGGACGCGCCTCGACTGCCCAGCTCTCGAACCAGCCGCACGAGCTGCTCGAGGGGCACCCCGAGCCCGTCGGCGAGCGTCAGCAGCACATCGTATGTCGGGTCGATCTCGCCGGCTTCGAGCGCGGACAGGCGCGCAGGCGCGATCCCTGTCGCGACAGCCAGCTCGCCCGCGCTCATGGCGCGCTGCTCGCGCAGCCGTAAGATGGCCCTCCCGAGCGCGACCAGGTCGGGATCGGGCTGTTGATGCGTCGGCAAAATAGCTCCCAAAATGCGTGAATCGCTTTGTCTGAGAAGCTCTTTCTTCGTATATGCATTAACACCTCCCCAATCCGATGCGTAAGGGTGGCGCCCGATGCCACCCCAGAGAAAGTCAAAACCACGCGGTCCCGCCTACGCCGCACTCGGGCAGGCGATCGAAGTGCTGATCGCCGAGGACCCGCATATGAGCCGTGAGTCCGTAGCGGCCGAGTCGGGGCTGAACATCTCGCAGCTCAACGCGCTCATCAGCGGGCAGGCCAATCCCACCCTCCGCAACCTGCTGCGGTTATCCGAAGGGTTGCACGTCGAGATCGACGAGCTCATGGCTCGCGCACGGGAATTGCGCGAGCATCGGGTACGCCGCCCACCCGATCCAGGCGCGCATGGAAGAGGGCGCATTTCTTGATCTACTGACATTCGTTGTCTTCCTTCTCGTTCGCGTTTGTAGCTGCTGCTAACCGGCTCCAAAGAGCTGCTGGGTCACACCGCCGCTCGCGCTCGAGCCGCCGGTTCCCGATCCGCCCGACGCGCTCACGGCGATCGAGCTGGCGTTGAAGCTGCCGTTCTTGTTCTGGCTTCCCCTTACGATCACCGTGTCCCCGGGATGAACGCTGCGAACGTTCGTCGTGACGGTCTTGCTGACCTTCGTGCCCGCGGGCACGGTGACCTTGATGGTGTTGCCTTCACCGCTGGTCACATAGAGGGTGTCGCCACTGGCGAATGAAACTTCGCCGATCGTGACACCGCCGCCCGCTAGGCCGCCCACGCCCGGAAAACCACCGGCACCCGAGCCGATCGCCCCGCCGGCACCGGGGAAGCCACCGCCGGAGCTGCTCCGCGCGCTGCTCCCGCTCGACGTCGATCCCGCCGCCAGGCGGCCGCGCAGCCCGGCGAAGCCGGCAGGCAAGCCGGTACCCGAGCCGCTGGAGGTCTGTCCCTTCTCGACCTCCACACCCGCGAAGAAGGCGCACGCGAGCAGCAGCACCACGAGCAGCGTCACGGGGATGGGATTCCGACCCACCCCGAGCAGCCTTCGCCGCGGCCGGCGCGGCAGCTCCTCCTCGGGTTCCTCGAGCCACGCCTCCTCGGTGTCGTAGTCGAGCGTTCCGGTCTCGATGGGGGTGTCCTGAGTCATCTGGTGCTCCTGATCTGGGGAAGGCGTGTCACTCAAAGCGCAGCGCCTCGATCGGTCGTAGGCGCGCCGCGCGCGCCGCTGGGTAGGTACCGAAGAACAGTCCCGAGAGCGCCGCCGCGCCGAAGGCGAGAAAAATCGAGTAGGTCGCGATCTCGGGGTGAACGCCGGCGATCTCGAACTGGCTGCCGATCACGCCGGCCGCGACGCCGGTGAGCCCGCCGATCAGCGATACGAGCACGGCCTCGGTGAGGAACTGGGTGAGGATGTCCGAGCGACGGGCACCGATCGCCTTGCGGATGCCGATCTCGCGCGTGCGCTCGGTGACGGACACGAGCATGATGTTCATCACGCCGATGCCGCCCACGAGCAGCGAGATCGCGGCGACCTCGCCGAGCAAGGTGGTGAACACGCTGCTCGTCGAGCTCGAGGTTTCCAGCAGCGAGCCCTGGTTGAGGACGCTGAAGCCGGGTTCTTCGGTGTTCGTGATCCTGTGGCGTTCCTCGATGATCTCCCTGACCTCGCCTTCGGCGGCGTCGAGCGCGGATTCGGACTTCGCCTGCACGGTGATCGAGTCGATCGCCCCGACACCTGTGAGCGACGTTTGCACGGTCGTGATCGGCGCCATCACGACGTCGTCCTCGTTGGTCGTCCCGTTCGTTCCCTTTTTCGCGAGCACGCCGACGATTTCGTAGTTGCTGCCGTTGACCTTCATCGTCTGCCCGACGGCGCCGGCGCCCCCGAACAGTTCCTGGAGAACTTCCTGGCCGATCACCGCGACCCGCCGGTGCTTGGCGACGTCTTCGGCGGTGAACGAGGAGCCTTCCGCCAGCCTGTAGCTGTGCGCGGTGATGTAGGAGGGCGTGGTGCCGAGGAACGAGGATGGTTCGAAGCTGGTGCCGCTGTTGACGAGCGTGACGCTGCTCGCGTTGACGACCGGTGAGGCGCTCTTGATGTCGGGGGCGAGGCTCGGGTTCTGCAGGGCTTCGGCGTCGGCCTTGGTCAACGAGATGCTGTTGGTGCTGATCCCGGCGAAGCGCCGGAACGCACCGCTGCCCTGGACGACGAGCACGTTGGTTCCGAGGCTCTGGATCTGCGACTGCACCGCTTTGGAGGAACCGTTGCCGACGGCGATCAGCACGATCACGGACGCGACGCCGATCGTCATGCCGAGGATCGTCAGCCCGGAGCGCAGCTTGTTGGCGGTGATGCCGCCCCATGCGATCCGGAGTGTCTCGAACGCGATCACGGCCTCGCCTCGCCTGTGGCGTGGTGCGCCGACTTCTGACGGTGCAGCGCCGGTGGCGGCTCGTGCACGCCAACCGTGCGGGTGTCCTCGACGACCTGCCCGTCACTGAGACCGATGATGCGCTTGGCCTGTTCGGCGACGTCGGGCTCGTGCGTGATCAGCACCACCGTGCGCCGTTCTTCGTTGAGGCCCGCGAAGATCCGTAGGACGTCCTCGGTGGAGTGCGAGTCGAGGTTGCCGGTCGGCTCGTCGGCGAGGATCATCGTCGGGTTGGTGACGAGCGCGCGTGCGACGGCGACGCGCTGCTGCTGGCCGCCCGACAGCTCGGAGGGCTGGTGGTGAAGACGCTTTGCCATCTCGACGGCGGCCAGGGCCTGGCGGGCGCGCTCGCGCCGTGCGCGACGGTCCACCCCGGCGTATGCGAGCGGCAGTTCGACGTTCGCGAGCGCGCTCGTGCGCGCCACGAGGTTGAAGCTCTGAAAGACGAACCCGATCTTGCGGTTGCGCAGATCGGACATTTCGTCCTCGTCCATGTCGCGCACGTCGGTGCCGTCGATCAGATAGTGCCCGGCGGTCGGCAGGTCCAGGCAGCCAAGGATGTTCATCAGCGTGCTCTTGCCGCTGCCCGAGCTGCCCATGATCGCAACGAAGTCGCCACGGGAGATCTGCAGCGAGACCTCGCGCAGCGCGCGCACCCTGATCTGTCCCAGCTCGTAAGTCTTTGAAACCTGCTCCACCACGATCGCCGGAGGGCGCCGGCGAGCCGTGCCGGCGGTGCGGGGCGCGACGCGTGTGACCAGCGGCCGGTCGCGCAGCGTGCGCGCCTCATGTGCGGACCTTGTACGCCGGGAGGGCACCTCATCACGGCGGCCCTCCACCTGGGAACCCGCCCCCGACGGGGATCGCGCCGCTCCCGCCGCCGAGCCCGCCCCCGCCGAGACCGCTGCGCAACCTGCCGCCCGACCCGCCGAGCAGGGATGAGATGCCGGATCTCGCGCCGGTGTTGCTGGCTGACGGCAGGACGACTGTTTCACCGGCTTTCAGCCCGCTCAGCACGATCGTCGAGGTGTCTCCGGCCAGGCCGGTCGTCACCGACTCGGTGAACTGCTTTCCGCCTCGCAGCACGGTGACGGAGCTCGCTTTGATCGCGCTCGTGGGAACGTTGACGCCTTCTTCCTGTTTGATGACCACTTCGGCGGTCGCGCTCATCCCGACTTTCAGACCGGCGGCGCCCTGGTCGAGCCCGAACGTCACGTCGTAGCTGACGGCCCCGCTGATGCTCGTGGGCACCTCAGCGACACTCACAACGTGCGCGGCGACCCTGCGACCGCCGAGCGCTTCGATCGTCGCGGTCGCGATCTGGCCGGCGTGGACGTTGCCGATTTCCGATTCGCTCAGCGCGACGACGAGCTGCATCGCTTCGAGGTTGCTGAGCACCATGAACGACGAGCCGCTCGACGAAGAGCCTTCGCTGCTGCTCGCAGAGGCCGCGCTGGCCGCCCCTTTTCCCGTCGCGCCGCCCAGACCATTGCCGGACGAGCCCGTGCTCGAGGAGCCACCGCTCGAGGAAACCTTGGTCGTGCCGGTGGCCGAGACGGTCTGTCCGACTTCACCCGACAGCGACACGATCGTCCCGTCCGCGGGCGCGTAGAGCTTCGTGTTCTGCACCGCCTGTTCGTCGCTCTTGACCGTCAGCCTGTCGGTCCTGACGGTCGCTCCAGCGGACGCGAGGTTCGCTTCGCGGGTCGCCGCGCTCTGTCTCGATTTCGACGTTTCCGTGCTCGCCGGAGTCGTCGTCGGCTTCGTCGGACTCGTCGACGCCGCGTTCGCGGTGCTCGCGCCCACCCCCGAGGCGCCCTGGGACCCGGTCGATTCGCCTTCGTTTTCTTCCAGCGCCACGAGGTTGGCTTCCGCGGATTGGAGCGTCGCCTTGGCCTGTTCGAGCGTGACTTCGGCGCTCTGCGGATCGAGCGTCGCGAGCAGCCGTCCCTCGGTTACGTGCTGGCCCTGTTTGACGTATATGTGTGTCACGGTCCCGCTCGTCTTGAACCCGAGATCGAGCTGGTTGGCTGACTGGACGTTGCCGCTGCCCGAAACCGTCGACTGCACGATCCCCCGTTTGGCGGTCGCGGTTCGCGTCGTCTGCCCACTCGATTGCGAGGCGGGACCGATCGCCGCCACGGCGAGGACGATCGCGGCGACGCAGAGCAGGACCAGCAGCCCGTTCAGGACGGGCTGCTCTCTCAATCGATCGGCCAGGCCGCGCCACACGTCGAGCGCCAGCTTGCAGCTCCTCCGTAAGAGTCTGGTTAGAGCGGTCTAAGAGTCTCGTACGAATCGCCCCCGAACGCCCTCACCGAGCCGGCCGCCCGGTTACGGCGGTCCTTGCTTGCGTCGAAATGGCGACTAGCTTCGGGCTGGCTGGCCGAGCGCGCCATCGGTGCTCGCCTGCTGCTCGTGGTGGGGCAGGACGACCTCGGCTGCCTCAGCCGGGGTCACGTCCGGGTAGAGCGCCTTGACCACGAGGATTGCGCAGCCGCAGCCGACGAGCTGCGCGGCGACGAAGCCCGGCACCGACGCGGGCGCGATCCCGGCGAACGTGTCGGAGAACATGCGCCCCACGCTGATCGCGGGGTTGGCAAAGCTGGCGGAACTGGTGAAGAAGTACGCCGCGCCGATGTACGCGCCGACCGCGGCCGGAGCGACGTTCAAACGTCTCGTGCGGGCGAGCGAGAAGATGACGAGCAGCAGGCCGGCGGTGGCTATGACCTCACTGAACAGGTGCGCCGGGGACGCGCGATGGTGGGTGGAGATGCCGACGGCCGCGAGTGCGAACATGCCGTTTGCGACGATCGCGCCGAGCACGCAGCCAGCGATTTGGGCGGGGATGTAGGCGAGCGCGTCACGCCACCGGATGCCGCCGAACGTCGCATCGGCGATCGAGACAACGGGGTTGAAGTGTGCGCCCGAGACAGGACCGAACATGAGGATGATCGCCGCGAGCCCCATCGCGGTCGCGGCGGCGTTCTCGAACAGCTCGAGACCAACGTCGTTCGGGGAGAGCGTCTGTGCCGCTATGCCCGAGCCGATGACGAGCGCGGCTAGGAACGCCGAGCCGAGAAGCTCGGCGAACAGGCGGCGGGCGAGCGGCGGCGTGTCGGTCATGCAGCGACCAAGAGCTTGTCTGCGAACTCACCGGGCAGGCCCGCCGCGCGGACCTCGGCCGCCACAGCGTCGGCGTCGTAGGCGATCCGCTCGATACTCACGTCCACGCTCTCCGCACCTGGCGTGAGAACGGCGAACGCGCCGCGCGGATCGCCGTCCTTGGGCTTGCCGACCGAACCGCAGTTGACGAACAGCACCCCACCGTACTCGCGGACCCAGGGCTTGTGCGTATGCCCGAACACGAGCACCGGATCGCTCTCGGCCGCCGCGAGTCGTTCATACACGCTCGCGGGCTTGTCCTCGAACAAATACTCGTTGACCTTCCGCGGCGAGCCGTGGACGAGATGAACCTCAACGCCGCCGACCGGGAAACGCAGATCGAACGGCAGGCCGCGCATGAAGTCCTTGGACTCCCGGCTCGTGTGCGCGAGCGTCCAGTCCACCGAGCGCTGCCCCAACTCGCGGTCGTGCCGCGTGACATAGGCGCAGCCGCAGTCCTCGAGATCGCGGGCGATGGCGTAGTCGTAGTTGCCGTAGATCGTCGGAATGTCGCGCTGCGCGATCAGCGCGCAGACCTCATTTGGATGCGGCCCGTAGCCAACGAGGTCGCCGCCGCAGAACACGCTCTCGATCCCCAGCTCCTCGATCCGCGCGAGCGCCGCTTGCAGGGCCGGCAGGTTGCCGTGAATGTCGGTGATGACCGCGACAGAGTCCCGGCGGGCGCACGTGGTGTCTCCCCGGTGGCGATCAGGTCGCACGTCCCGCGGCATAAGCAGCTCGTCAGCGGCTTGCTCGGTACTCATGGCTGCGATCATATTGCATTGACATTCATCGCTTCAATAGGTATATGTAGATTGATGAGCGTCGATTTGGAGCTCGCGCCGAAGACCAAGCGCCCCGCTGGTGAGCGCTGCTGCGAGCCGGTCGTCTACCCCGACGTGGAACGCGCGCAGGCGATCCGCATGGCCGAGGTCGCAAAGGCCCTCGGCGACCCGATCCGCCTACAGCTCGTGGACGTGCTGCGCAAGCACGCCGGGAAGGTCTGCGTCTGCGAGCTGGTGCCGCTGTTCGACATCTCCCAGCCCACGCTCTCCCACCATCTGGGCAAGCTGCGCGCCGCCGGGATCGTGGACTCCGAGCGCAAGGGCCTTTGGGCCTACTACTACGTCATCCCCGATGCACTCAAGGAGCTATCCGCATGGCTGAGCTGACCGCCACCGCCGAGACGACCGCGAACTCGTGTTGCGCGCCCGAGGAGCAGGCGGCCTGCTGTGAGCCAAGCGCCAAGGCGGAGTGCTGTGACCCCAGCCACGGCAAGGGCTGCGGCTGCGCCGCCGATGCCACCACAACCCAAGCCGGCGACGTGCGCGAGCAGGTGCGCGAGCGCTACGCCGCGGCCGCCGTCCAAGTGACCGCGACCGATCCCGGCGCCGGCTGCTGCGCCCCGAGCGAGACCTTCGACGGGGGCAGCGAGGTATTCGGCGCCGCGCTCTACGCGCTCGGCGACCGCGAGCAGCTACCAGATACCGCCAAGCTGGCTTCCCTCGGCTGCGGCAACCCGACCGCCGTCGCCGAGCTGCACGAGGGCGAGACGGTCCTCGACCTCGGCTCCGGCGGCGGCATCGACGTGCTGCTCTCCGCCAAGCGCGTCGGCCCGACCGGCAAAGCCCACGGCCTCGATATGACAGACGAGATGCTTGCTCTCGCCCGCGAGAACGCGCAGACGGCCGGCGTCGAGAACGTCGAGTTCCACAAGGGCTACATCGAGGAGATACCACTCCCCGACGCGAGCGTTGATGTGGTTATCTCCAATTGCGTCATCAACCTCTCAGGCGACAAGCCCAGGGTGCTGCGCGAGGTCGCAAGGGTCCTGCGGCCAGGCGGACGCTTCGCAGTCTCCGACGTGATCGCCGACGAGGACATGGACGACGCGACGCGCGCCGACATGCAGGCATACACGGGCTGCATCGCAGGAGCCCTCACGAACCGCGAGTTCACAAAGGCGCTCACCGACGCTGGGCTCACCGACGTCGACATACGCGAGACTCACCGCGTTCACGCTCAGGCAGCATCGGCGATCGTCCGCGCCCGAAAGCCAGCTCAAGCGGCATGACCGGCGCGGATCGCTTGTTCGACCCGCAGGCGCTCTACCGCCAGCGGGAGGACAGCCAGTGGAGCCCGTGGGAACTCGACCTGTCCGGCGACCGGGACCAGTGGGAGGCGATGGACGATCGCTCGCTCGTGGTGTTCCTGCTGGGGTCGGGAGGAGCGAATCACGACGAAGTTCTCCGGGCTCGTCGGCGCGGACGGCAGCAAGGAGGAGGTCGCGTTTCTGGCGACTCAGCAGGTGGACGAGGCAAGGCACATGCAGTTCTACGCTCGCTACCAGGACGAGGTCGTCTCAGAGCCGGCGCTGATCGCCGAGCACGTCCAGCGCGCCCGCGAGCACGTGTCGCCCGCGTTTCAGACGATCTTTGACGACAAGCTCGTCGTCGCACACAATCGCCTGCTCGCCGATCCCGGGGACCTGACTGCCAAGGTCGCATTCGTGACGATCTACCACCATATACTCGAGGCAACCCTTGGCCTGACCACGTTCGAGTTCGCCACCCGCTACCTAAACCGCGAGGGGCTGCTGCCAGGGTTCGTCGGCGGCTACAGCAAGATTCACCACGACGAGCACCGCCACATCGCCTACGGCACATGGTTCCTGCGCCAAGCCGTCGCCGAGACCCCGGCGACGGGCGATGTTGTCCGTCATACCTTGCGCGAGTTGCTGCCGGCGGTCGCCGAGGCCCTTACCCCACCCGAGGGCGCCGACGCATCCGTGCTCGGCGCATCCGCCGACGAGTTGCGCAGCTTCGCACTCGACGGCCTCACCCGCCGACTGAACGTCATCGGCGTGCCGCTCCATACGCTCTCGGCCACGAAGCCAAATTGACCGCCGAACGCGCGTGGATTCAGCGCGCCTTGAGAGCCCCCTTGGGGAGCTTGACGCGGCGGGTGAGGATTTCCAGTCCGAGGATGAGCGTGCGGATCGCGCCGATTTGTCCGAGTAGGGCGATGGAGTCTGAGTGCCCGCGGTCTTCGGCGGTCCTGCCGTCCTCGTCGAGACGGCTGATCGTGATGCCTCGGAGGACGACGGCTCGGCCGTGGTAGGTGCCGTTGAGAACCCACCGGGAGGCAACGCGGTTGCCCTCGGTGAGACCTGCTCCTCGACGCGCATGCTGTAGTCAGGAAACAGGGTCTTGTAGAAGGCAAGCGACTCGTGTCCGCCCTCGTAGCCGTGGAAGGTCATGTCGTTGACGTGATCCACGAAGTCCGGGCTATAGAACTCCTCGATCCGCGAGACGTCGCCAGAGCAGACGATCTCGATGGCCTGTCGTGCTTGCGCTGCATAGTCGGGCTCGGTTGCGTTGGTCATACAACCGAGAGTACACGACAAAAATGTAGTAGGGTGCTGTTCGTGGCGGGTCGGCCGAAAAAGACGAGTAGCGGGCTGGCGCCGCTCGAGTCCGAGGTGATGGACGCGGTTTGGCAGACGGACTCGCCCGTCTCGGTGCGGCTCGTTCTCGATGCGCTCAACGAGCGGCGAGACGAGCCGTTGGCCTATACGACGGTGATGACGGTAATGAACCGGCTGGTCGCAAAGAGCGTGCTTGCCCGCCACGGCGAGCGACGACGCTACCTCTACCAGGCAACCGCCGCCGACGCGGCCGGGCTCGCTGTACGCGACGTGCTCCGAGCACACGGGGACGCCGCGGTCGCGCACTTCGTAGACGAGGCGCGCACCGACCCCGCCGTGCTGCGACGCCTGCGGACGATACTCGCGGAGGACCGATGAGCCTGGATCGAGCGAACCGGAGTTTTCTCGTGTTCGCGGGCATCGCACTGCTGTTTGCCGCAACGGTCCTCTGCGGAGTGCTCGGCGGTGTCCTCGTGCCGCTGAGCTTGGCGCGCATTTCTCGCGACGGGCTAACCGGCCTATGGAGCGATCGGGGGTCGCTGCTGGCGCCGCTCGTGTTTTTCGTGTTGATCGCGGTGGGCCTGGGACTCGGCGCTCGCGCGCTCGTACAGCAGGCAGTTGCTTCACGAGCGCTGTCACGTCGCGTGCGTGTCCTGGCGAGAGCGGCGCCCGACGCGCTTGTGCAGGCGGCGTGGCAAACGGGCCTCGCCGGTCGCATGGTTCTCGTGGACGCAGCGGATTCGTTCTCGTTCGTCTACGGCGTGATGACACCCCGCGTCGTGGTCAGCCGGGGGCTACTCGAACGCGCAACCGGCGAGGAGCTGCGGGCGGTGCTTGAGCATGAGGGCTACCACGTCCGCAATCTCGATCCGTTGAAGGCTGCGATCGTGAGAGTGCTCTCCGAGGCGCTGTTCTTCTTGCCAGCGTTGGACTCTCCGCGCGCTCGTTATCTGGCCGGTCGTGAGCTTGCGGCCGACAGCCGTGCTGTCGCGCTCTACGGACGCCGCTCCCTGGCTGGAGCGCTGCTCAAGGTGGCGCGCGGTCCCGACTGGAGCGAGCAAGCAGGCGCCGCCGCAATCGCTAACCCGGATCTGCTCGGCGTGCGTCTCATCCAGCTTGAAACCGGGTACGAGCCCCAGCCCGAAGCGCTCGACGCCGAGAGCATCGTGTTCTCACTCGGCGGGGTGACCTTGTTCGCCGCCGTATTCCTCGTGGCGGTGTCGTGCTTGGGTGGGGCGGCGGCTGTCTACCACGCGACGGGAACCGGCCTGATGGCTGCGACCTGGCTCGACGCGCTGACCTGCGCTGCGCCGTTTGCCGGCGTGGGATTCTTGATGTATTCGCTCGTCGCACTACGCGCGAGCCGACCCCTACGGCCGTAGCAGGGTGCTTGTCGACCTACCGATGGCTCCGAGTTGCGCGCTTGACGAGGTCGGGTGTTTTAGCGGCGTCACGTCCGCCGCCAGCGGGCGCTGCGGCCGGTCCCGAGGGATTCCACAATGCCTTCTCGCTTCAGTTTAGAGGCGAGCCATAGCGGATCGGAGCCACGAGGAGTCTGTCGCCACCACAAGCCGGCGACCGACCCTTGCGCTGCGGAGCGCACGTCAACGGCCTACGAGAAGGGAGCCTCTTCGAGCCCGGAAACCAGCTCGGCGACCTGCATGTAGTTGCCGCTCGCGATCACGTCGATCGGCTTGCGCTCCTGAAGCGCAGGCACCGGCTTTCGCAGCCACACCGCGATATATGACGGCTCCATCACACGCGCCAGCCGCTCCACGAGCGCCGAGAGCTCGATCAGTCGCTCAGCCCGCTCACCTGTCGGGGAGCGTGTATGGGCCAACCATGCCCGCGCAGTACTGCGCGCCACACCGGTCGCGCGGGCGATATCCGCATCCGTCAGCCTGGCGATCTCGTGCAAATAGACCGCCTCGCGGATGAGCGCGTGGGGAGCTTCTACAGCTTCATCCGGCGTCAGCATTGTGGCCTACGCTACGCCTACTCTGTTCGCGGAAAAATAAGTTCATCGGGGCGAACGGTTCGAGTTGGCTTATTGGTGCGGTTTTTCGCGGGGCTGCGGTCGTTTTGCGGTCGGAAATCACGGGCCGTCCCCGGGAGTCGACGGCTTCAGCGCGATTGGGATCGCAGGTTGCGGTCCTCTGCGGTCTCCCAAGAGGCGGCTTCGGCCATGGGCTGTTCGTCGCGCTATCGGCCGCTGCGCATCGCCGAGGCCACGCGCTCAGCGACCGACTCTGGGGTTGCACCTCGGCTGAAGCTCAGAATCCAGTCGGCCAGTTCTGGGTCCCACGCCTCGACACGCCAGCCGTTGACCTCAAGGAAAGCCAGCATCGCGATCAGCGCCGTGCGCTTGTTCCCGTCGATGAACTGCTGACCCTCCGCAATGCCGTGCGCGAGGACGGTGGCCTGGAGCACCACATCCGCGTCTTGATAGTGGGCATACGCTTCCGGCCGTCCGATCGCGCCCTCCACGCCGGCGCGGTTGCGTAGCTGGTCGGCCGCCTCGCCGGCTGGCTTTTCGGCGGATCTTGCAGCCGATTTGCAGCCGGTATGTACGCCGCATGCACACGCGAAGGCTCACGATGCACGCTCGATGCACACCTACCGCGCGGACCAGAGCGTAGCCCCACGGCGATCCGCATTTGGGGACGGGGGCCGTCTATACGATGCGACGGGTGGGTTCCCTCGGCTTCTCCGTTAGCGTGTCGCCGGCCGGGCCGCGCGGTAAGGACTCCAAAGTCCGTGTCCGCTCGACCCTGGAGCGCTTCGGTCTGCCGGGCCTGGAGCTCGCGGCCTCCAGCGAGCCCGGCCGCGCACCGCATGTGGACCCAGGCCGGCTGCCCGACGGCCTGGGCTGGTCGATCGATGATCGGCTGCGACATGCCGGCGCCCGAAAGGGCCGCGTCCTCGCGGTCTGGCAGGACCGGACTCTTCTCGCAGCATGCGCGTGGCATCTGCACGAAACCGGGCCACCGGTGATCTTCGACCTCGGAGCACGCCCGGATCTCCCGGCGCGCCAGCAGCGGGCGGTCTGCACTGCGTTACTGGCCTGCCTGCGGGACATCGCGCAGGCGCTCGGCCGCACACCCGACGAACTGCGCTGGAGCGACCGGCCGCTGGAACGAGTGCCCGACCCCCAGCAACGCAACCGCTACCGCGCCGCTATCCGCGCCCGGGCGGATGCCACGCAATTCGTCGCGCTGCGCCCCAGACCGAAGTTCTGGAAAGGCCGCTGGGCGGTCAAGCGAAGCTTCTAACCATCCTCGCCGAGCATCCGCAAAAACTCCGCCGTCTCGGGGGTGTGCTCGTGAGCGGCGATCGCCTTCGCGGCAGCGTCATCCTGAACGGGCTCGATCTCCCCGGCAGGCAGTCGCGGCATCCAATCGACCAGACCGTAGGTCAACTCACGCAGCCCACGGCGGCCGCGCTCCAGGAGCCATTGCGCCGGCGTTGAGCCACGCAGGTTCGGCAGCCTCGTACTCACCCACTCCCCTACCTGAAGGTCCTCGTGTAGATACGGTCGGGTCTCCTCGCACAACTCCAGCAGCAACTCGACCTGCGCCGCCTTCTTGACCTGCGGACGCACAACCCCACGCCCCCGCCACATCGCAACGGTCGCCTCATCCCAGCCAAGCGCACCGGCCAACAACACGTCCCGCCCGAAGAAGAAATACAGCCGCGCAAAAGAATCCAACGCACGCATCGCCTGCGCAGACGGCACCCGCGACCCCTGCCTCAAACCAACACCACCACCCTCAACAGCACGAGAACGAAGCTCATCCTGGCGCTCCACGGAGCCGCCATCTCCCCGCCCACGACGCGAACGACTCGATGCCGTCGGCGGCGAACCAGCCCTAGTTACATTAGGGTTCATAGGCAGGATTGTAGCAGTGGCGGGGGCCCGCTCCAGTGGCCAGCTCGACACGCCCCACCCGCTAGGAACAGAAGCAAGCCGAGGGTCCCAGCAGACTGCTGGTGGTCGTCCTTTGCGCTCGTCTGCTCGGTCGTCGTTCAGATGCCTGCTCAGTTCTCAAAGCGGCTGTCACGCGCTTGGGGAATACTCCTCTTCATGCCCGAGAAGCCCACGACCCGCTGGAGCTTGCTCAGTCCTTCGAGCTATCCGGCGGGTCGTATGATGTCCCATCATGGGTGCGCTCGACTCCGACCCGTTCGGCCAGCACCGAACACCGGCGCTCAAGCGATGGGCTGAGACCCTGGAGCGGCGGTGGCCGCTCGTGCAGCTTGCGACCGTCTTGGTGGTCGCGGTCGGCCTTGTCGTGTTGGCGCTCGTGACCGGGGAACTTCCCGAAGGCGGCTAGCCTGATCTCGTAGGGGCCGGTCCCGATCTTCATGGCCGTCGCCACCCGGTCGAGCCTGCCGCGCTGATGGTGCGGGATACTGCCCTCATGGTGCCGGAGGAGTCCACGACCCCTGACCCGCTGGAACTTGTGCGCCGTGGTATTGACGCTGTCAACAGGTCCGACCTCGACGCGGTGGGAAGCCGCGACCGGTGAGTTTTGGCCACCCAGGGTCAGGGCGGCAGATACGTACGTGTCGGCGTGTCGCAAACGCACGGTCATGTTGTCGCGCTGACTCGATCTGACGGGAGTGAGATCATGGTGGCGTGGAACGCGGTCCAGGATCCGAAGGGGAATTGGAGAAAACAACATCCGGTGCCCTGCTCGCCACCGTTCGCTTCGCCGATACACGGTGGCTTCCGGGAGACTGGACGAAGGCACTGCTCATCTTCGAGCGATGTCTTCTCTACAGCGGTGGCCGGTCGGGCGAGTTCCTCGGGTGGAGCCTGAAAGCGGCGCTCAACCCGGCGAACGTCGAGTTGGTTAGCCGCAGCACTTCGCGATGGTTTGACGAAGGCGTCGCTGCCGATGCGAACCAAAATCTGAGTGAGCTAGTCGCGGCACACCCCGGAAACGGGATCGCCTGGTCCACCGATGTCCTCAAGTGGGATCTGCGCGCGGGAGTCGGAGCCTCTCGACTCCGGTTGGAACTTGTCGGCGGTACGCGTCATAAGGTTCTGTGGGGTCGCGTCTCCAACTCCCTGCCAGCTATCCGTGCTGCGCTCGACCGCGCCTTGGCCGATCCGGTCGAAGAGAGACGTACACACCACTGACGGCTGGATTTCCAGTGAACGAGGCCGAGCACGCGATGACTGTTGATTTTCGACGCTGGCGAAGCGGCGGCGACATCGAGCTCGCCAACGGAACCCGCGCGGAGCTCCGTCGCTCGCCTCTGCAAAACCGATGGCAGATCCGGAACACTCACGGAGCAGTTTGCGACATCCTTTCCCGTGCGTACGTGGGCAAGCTCACGACGCGACGCACCGAGGACCGGATGACCGTGACCCTCGACCCAGAACCCACCGGGATTGGAAGTCTCGAGATCGTGGTTCTCACTGCCTGCGGCGTACTAATGCTCACAGACGCGCTTGCAGCCGCCGGCGCAAGGGCTGACATGGGACGCTGATAATGAGACCAAACGTGCGCTACCGAGCCAAACGCGAACTTGGGCGACCCGAAGCCAAGCAGGACAGTCGCACGATGACGCACCCCAACTCACAGTCCGACCGACCTGCGTTGAGGTCTGCCGTCTTCCTGGTCAGCGACCGACTCCGGTTGCTCGCGCGCTATGCCTGGACTCTACCCTTGGTCTATCGGGTCGTTGGCGTCCTCGCGGTCGTATACACGATCGTGGCGGCGGTCTACGACGAGGCGGCGCTATGGTCCTGGCTCTCTGGTTTAGTTGTCGGCGTGGTCGGCTGGGGAGTGACTCTTGAGGCATCACGACTCGGCGCCAGCGACCTCCAGCGATTCGCGCGTACCGGCGAATGGGACAGCCCCGGCACGTGGCTCGAACTGCTGCTCAAGCGCCTGCCGCTGCCGGTGGCTCGCCGCATCGAGTTCGTGATCGGGGCGATCCTGATCCTGATGGCTGCGATCCTGATTTTCGCTAGCCTCGCGAGGACGGTTCGCTCAGCGTTCGCGCTATAACGCAGGCCCGATATTAATAGATACGTGCCGGTGGTGACTCCTTCGCGCGAGATCCGAGCGTCTCCAATAAGCTCAGCCTACGCGTTGACCGCTGGCGAACTCGAAGCCCCGTCGAGCGCGATTCGCAGCTCCGCGAGGAGTTCGTCGGGCTGGTCGAACGCCATCGCGTGCCCGGACCCCGGCAAGCTCCGCGTCGTCGCCGACGGCAGGCGCTTGGCGAGCGCGGCGCTCGTCTTCTGCAGGAAGGCGGGGCTGAGCGGGGCGGTGATGATGTTCACCGGCGCCCTGATCGAGGCGAGCTCCGCCGCGCTGATGTGCGACCCATCGCCGGAGGCGAGGTCGGCGAACACGCCCTCGGCGTTGGCGCGCAGCGCCTCGCGGCGCTCCTCTCCCATGCGCTCGAACGCGCTTCCACCGGTGCTGTAGCTCGTCACGAATCGCAGCCAACCGTCGATCGCCCGGCGTCTGCGACCCACAAGCCACAGTAGCCGCGCCTTGACTACCGCGCCGGCGAACGCCGGCGTGAGGTTGTGCGCGGCGCCGAACGCGGGGTCGAGCAGCACCAGCGAGCCGACGAGCTCCGGCCGGCACACGGCGAGCTCTAGCGCGGCGATCGCGCCGGAGCTATGTGCGACCACTGCGACGGGCGCAACCTCAAGCGACACGACCAGCTCAGCCGCGTCGGCGGCGTGCGCCCGCCAGTCGCGTGGGGCTGCTCCCGAGCCCGGATACCCCCGACGATTGAACGTGATCAAGCGGTGACTCTGGGTGAGCGGCTCGAGATCCGTCGCCCACATACGCCCATTGCTGCCCGCTCCGTGGATCACGAGCACCGCCGGCCCACTCCCCTCGTCGGAGTGCCAGAGATCGGAGTTGGTCGCAGGAGTGGTGGGCATTGCGGACAGCCTACCGCCGCGCGTGGGGTGTCCCGCAGTCTCTCGCACCACACGTGGGGTCCCGTAGCTGCCAACCAGACCAGAGAGCAGCACGCCGAGCACGAGGAAACCACCGACCACGCCCGCGGCCGCGGCCATCTGAAACGATGTCACATACGAAGCGTCGCAGACGGCATCCGCGCTGCTGCTTCGCAAGAGCAAATGGATGATCGACCCACTCCACGACGGCGGCCTCGGCCTCGACATCCAAAGCACCGCGCACATCGCCGGCCCACCACGACGGCGGCTACCTCGTCTGCAGCACCTGCTCAAAGCTCGCCGAGCACCGGGCGCTGGCCCGCACCCGGCGCGCCATCGACGCCTACCAGCTGCGGATCGTGTAGCCGCTCTCGCGCGAGATTCTCAGTCGTTGAGCATCCAGGCGATGAACGGTGCGGGGACTGCCCACACCTCGCCGCTGGTGTCGAGCAGGCCGCGCGTGGCGAGCACTCCCGCGCCGAGGGCCGCGCGGAGGGTGAGAGCCTCGCGTCTCCAGCCGGCGTCGATGTACTTTCCCTCGAAGCCCAGGCTGCCGATGCGGGGGCCGCAGAAGTCGAGGCAGCTCGTCCAGCCCCATTGCCTGCGCGAAGCGGCGAAAGCCCATCGGCAGCAGCAAACGATCTGAGTGGCCCGCGCCCCCCGAGCCGGCCAGCCAACTGCTTTTGCGCGTCGGCGAGGTCACGCGCCGAGGATCCAGTCAGGACCACGCAGTCATCCCCGAACGCGGTGTTGTCGCGCAGCCACTTGATCGCCTCGGGCCACGCCGGCACACTTGTGATCTCATCCAAAAACCAGTAGCGCTCCCCCTCCAACCCCCGCGTGAGCACCTCTCGTCCCGCATTGACCAGGCGCTGCAGGTCCCCGCGGCCAAGCTCGTCGCACGCGAAATGGATCACGCTGCGCGCGACGACCGATGCGGCGGCAGTCCAACTGGCCGTTGAACCCGGCGTTTCGGGTGCCGTGCGCACGGGATACGGGTCATCGAATAACGCTGGCGCGGGCCTCTTCTACACTCGTCGGCTCGCCCAAAGCTCGGACCAGTACTTCGCCCTCTGCTCGGGCAACGCGATGTTTCGTACCAGCACCGCAAAAAGGGGGCCGATTCGAATCTCGTATTCCCGATTCAGCCCTTCCCGGGAACAGTCGTCTGCGCGAACTTTGCGCTCGAGAACGAAGTGGACTTCGATGATTTCCTCAAAATCACGGGCGAGGAATTCTCGACGCTTGATGCCGCGCTACGTGAGAAGGTCCGAGATCGGGTCCAGTTTCGGTGAAACGCATTCGCATAAAACCCGTGCCAAACACGACGCTCGCAGAGAATAAGGATGAGGCGGCCAATCTGCGTGATGAGACGATCCTGCCTGCACTCGCACAGGGCGAGGCGATCACGCTCGACTTCAGTGGGGTTGAGGCTACTCAGTCATATGTTCATGCTCTGATCGCGGACGCGATCCGCCGATACGGCGATGACAGCTTCGACCTCCTGGTGTTCGAGGGCTGCACCGACGGCGTCCAGAGCATCGTGCGAACAGTGTTCGAGTACACGCTCCTCGCACAGGCAAACAGTCAACGTGCTTCTCCAGAGTCCGACTCAGCTTAGATCCGGACTGAGCCACGACTGGCAGCAACTGGGCTGGAGCGCGTGGAGACAGCGCCCCGGTGATGACCCGCGTCGGAACGGGCAACCGGGACCGCGAGGCGCTAGCTTCCGCGGTCCGTTTCAGCGCTCGCTGCGATCCCCTTGCGGTCCCAATCCCCGCGAACATCCCCGAATCCCCGCGAATACCGCCACCGCCGCCCCCAGCATCTTCACGGCTTTTCGCTGGTATTCGCGGCTATTCGCGGAACCTACGGAATATCGGGGCGAACAGTTCAGATTGACTTTGTTATGCGGTTTTCGGCAGGTTCGCGGTCGTTTTGCGGTCTGAAATCACCGGCCATCCCAGGATGCATGACGGCAACTTCGAGTTGGAGCGGCGACTGCGGCCCTATGCGATCCCGGTAGCGGTGCGTTTCGATAGCCACTCCAAGACCTCCCCGTGCTCGATTTGGCCAGCCGCGATGCGCTCGACCATAGGCACATCGGTGTCTGGCTGCGCGCCATACAGCGGCATGCCGTTCGCCTCCAGGAAGAGGCCGGCCAGGAAGAACGCGGTGCGCTTGTTGCCATCCGGCAGCGGATGGTTGCGCGCCAAGCGCTCCAGCAGGATCGCGGCCTTCTCCAATACCGTCGGGTAGACCTCGACATCACCAAAGCCAGCGCGTGGCGCCGCAAGCGCGGAGTCGGCGAGACCAACGTGGGGAAGACGTGCAATCTGCTCAGGCGTTATGCCGAGGATGTCCGCGGCGACGTCGCAGAAGTCCCCGAACTCGGGGTAGTAGATCGGCATCTACTACTTGCCGAGGCGGCGGAGCGTCTCACGGTGCTCCTCGGCGAAGCGGCGGCGCTGCTCAGCACGCTCACGATCGGTCCCGGGGAGACCGCGCGCGAGGTCCGGACGCTTGGAAGGCGGCGGCGCCACCTTTGGGGTAGCGATCTTCTTCGGTCTCGCGGCGCTCATGGGTCCGATTGTATCCCGAGATCTGCTGCTGCGAGGCAACACTGGCCGCCCCCAACACTGGCCGCCCCCGTAGGCATATTTTAGCGGACATCTGTCTACAGGGCCATCGGCTTGCCCAGAGGCCAGCGCGCCGCTGCGGTTCGCCCGGGTTGCACTCCCCCATCCATCCCCGCCGGAGGAGTACAGCGGTCACGCTCGGGCGGAGTCGTAAGGACCACTATGTGGGCGTCCAGCTCGACCGGCCGAAACCGCCCGATTAGATGTCGAGAAGCGGCGCGTGTCGATCGTATTCGGCGTGTCCGGGCTGCCAGATGTTGACGATCATCGAGCCCGGGACGGGCGCGCGGAAAAACACATCAGCGATGCAGTCCTCGAGACCAAGGAGCGTCGCCACAAACATCTTGTCCAACGACGGAAACGTGGGTGAGACACGACAACTCACGCTGAGGTCAATCGCGGCGACCACAATGCTTGGACGGCCGAGCACTGGATCGGTTAGGGCGTCTTGTGGGCCTCCATTGACGGCCTCTCCACCCCACGCCGCCATAAGCGGTATTGCCCCGTTGCTCGGCTTGTCGAAGATGGCGCGCCCGAGAACCAGGCACACCTGACCGTCCCGGCCCTCGTGTGCTTCGAGGGCGTAGACGTTGCCCGCCCGTAGGCGGTTAGCAACTCGCTCGTCGAGCGCCCCTGACTGTTGTGCAGAGCCGATCCGCTCTTCGACGAACTCTCTACTGAGTATCCTGAGACCATCACGGCGAATCGCCTCGACCTCCTGGTCGAGCAGCCGCGTGCAGTGGTAGGCAAGGAGCGGACGCGCGAGCAGCTCGCGGAACTCGTCCTCGCGCTCGATCGGGACGGCGAGGTCGCCCGTGTAGTCCGTCGAGCCTCGTAGACGTTCCGCTACCGGTGTTACCCAATCGACGACCTCGTCTGGCCAAGTCTCTGGGTCGTCTACGTCGATTGGGCACACCGCGCTGTCCACCTTCCGAGCGTAAAGTCGTGACCGAGTGGGAACGTCCGCTCGCGCCGGTCAGGCTGCGGCCGGTGCGGCGAGCGCCGTGGTGGGATTCTTCCCAGCATGTCGAGCGAGATCGAGGATCTACACAAGGAGCTATTCGGCTTCCGGCCGGCGAAGCCAGGGACGGCATATGAGCGGCTCCGCGCGATCGTGCTCGCCGCGCGTGGATAGGAAGACGTGGTGCACGACGAGACCGTGACGCCCGTGGGTAAGCAGGCCGCGCATCAGCTCGACATCACCGGCCGATTCCCAACCGGAGAGCTCGAGCACACGATCGTGGAGTGCAAGGACAAGAAGAGCGGCGAGGTTGGGCAGGACGTGCTCGACCATCTCGTCGGGGTGATCGCCCAGCTGGGCGCCGATAACGGCGCGGTGATCACAACGCGCGGGTATACGGCGGGCGCGGCTGCGGTCGCCGCGGACGAGGACATCACGTTGTTGCGGCTCCGACCATATGACCACGAGAACCCCGAGCCGTTCGTAAAGAAGATCACCCTGAACATTGTGTGGATCGCCAGCACCCAGGCCGACATCAATGTGGCGGTCGCCGCAGACGCGCTGCCCGCCTCCGCAGCCGGGCCGGTCGCATTCTACACCGGCACAAACCTGCTGAACCCCGACGGAACGCCCGCGGAAACCCTCCTGGACGTGTTCAAGGCGAACACGGCGCCGATTGGGACCGAGCCGGGCCGCTACCCGCGCGAGGTAAAGTTCGATGGCGGGCGGCTATTTCCGGTTCCGGGCGGCGAACCGGTGTCTCTCGCCGCAGTGACGTGGAGGAGGTCGTCTCGCACAGCAACAGCAAAGTCGTCAATGAAGCCGAAGGCGAGCCGCTGCTGATCCTTGAGAAGTATGACGTCCAGGGCGAGATCGAGTCGGGCCGGATGGTGATCGACCGCGAACTGTACGCGTGGGATATCGCCCCCGACGGGCGCGTCACCGAGCGTGGCCCGCTCGCGGGCTAGCCTGAGCCACGCGTGGAACGGCGCCACGCTGAATGAATAGTGAGCCGCACTGTCTGTGGAAAGTCAGCGAGCGACCGCCTTCAGCTCATCGCCGGATGCCATCAGAGCAGCGTGGACCGCTTTCCATTCCTCCTTCAGCTCCGCCGTGCGGTCTTCCCCCAGCTTCGCGATGTAGTCAGCGGTTCGCTCTACGGCCGCGTCAACGCTCGGCGGCAGGTCCCGAAGTCGCAGGTCCATGTAGGACGCGGCGAATCGACTGGCCAGCTCCTCGTGCCGGTTGCCGTACTGCCGGTATACCTTCCTGCGCGTCGCCATCTGGGCGCCGGCCTCCCCTCCCCTGAGGAGCGTCGTGAGCCGCGTCACGGCAGCATCGGTCGGCCACGGCTTCGGCACAGACGGGAGTTGCCGAAGCTCGCTCACGCATAGCGCAGCCTCACTGACAAACAGACGAAATGCCCGCAGGTTCTCCGCATGCTCTGCTGCCGCCCGTTCGTCCTTGCTCAGACCGCGAATGCCGAGAATCGTGATCCCCGAGCCGAGTGCAGCGCCAGCAAGCGCACCGATGACCCCAATCCAGGCGGCTTCCACTTCAGGTCACGCTCGCTTCTTCCACCACGGTCGCTTGCGTCCTCCTGCGGCCGTTTTGCCCGCCACTACGGTCCCTCTGCGGTCTGTCCCAATCCCCACGAACATCCCCGAACCCCCGCGAATACCGCCCTCGCCACCCCAGCGCTTTCGCGGCCTTTCGCCGCATTCGCGGATATTCGCGGTTCTTGAACCAATCGGGGCGCCCAGATTCGAACTGGGGACCTCACCGACCCGAACGGTGCGCGCTACCAGGCTGCGCCACGCCCCGACGCAGGTCCCAGTATCCCACAACGCGCCGCTCGGTCCAGGCGCCCGCGCCCAATCGTGCCCTCCCCAGCGCGGAGGCCCGCACCGCCCGCCCCACCCCGCCCCCCCGCGCAGCCTCCGCACCGCACCGCCGCGCGCCGCCTCCCGCCGCGCGCCGCCCGCCCCGGCGGCGCAGCCTCCCACGCCGCGCCGCCCCACCCCGCGCGGCCCGCATCCGTCGCTATCGTCCCCCCACCGCCATGCCCGCCCTGCTCGCCGACATCGTGCAGCACCTGGACGACCTCCTGACCCCGGCGCGCTTCGACGACTACTCCCCCAACGGCCTCCAGGTCCCGGGGGCCGACGAGGTCGAAACGGTCGCGACCGGTGTGACGGCGCACCTGGAGCTCTTCGAACGCGCGCGCGCCGAGAACGCGCAGCTGATCCTCGTCCACCACGGGCTCTTCTGGGGCGCGGGCCCCGGCCCGATCGACCGCGCGATGGCGCGCCGCCTGCGCGCGCTGTTCGACGCGGAGATGTCGCTTCTCGCCTACCACCTCCCCCTCGACGCGCACCCCGAGGTCGGGAACAACGCGCTCCTCGCGCGCGACCTCGGCGCGACGCGCCTGACCCAATTCGCCGCCCACCGCGGCGAGCTCATCGGCTGCCTCGCGGAATTCCCCGGCGAGGGCATCCCGATCGCGGACCTCCTCGGGCGCGTCCGCGACGCGACCGACCGCGAGCCGCTCGCGTTCGACTGCGGCCCGCCGACGGTGCGCCGCATCGGCATCGTCACGGGCGGCGCCGTCGACCACTTCCAGGACGCGATCGACGCCGGCGCGGACGCGTTCGTCACCGGGGAACCCGCGGAGCGCGTGATGGCGCACGCGCGCGAGGCCGGCGTGCACTTCATCGCCGCCGGCCACTACGCGACGGAGACGTTCGGCGTGCGCCGTCTCGGGGAGCTGCTGGCCGAGCGCATGGGCGTGCGCCACGTCTTCGTCGACGTCCCCAACCCGGTCTGAGCGGGGCGCCGCGCGCGTCGACCGCTTTCCCCGCAGCTTGCAGCCAAATTCACGGTTGCCAACGTCCGCGCGCGGCGCTATATGTAAAGGCACCCCACCCCCACCCCCCACAGGAGGAGATTCGCGATGGCCAACCATCTGACTCCGACCGAGCTCGCACGAGAGGCCGGCCTGGGACGCCGCGAGGTGCTTTCCAAATGCACCGAGATGGGCGTGCCGATCTTCAAGGGCCGCATCGACAAGAGCCTGTTCCTAGCGAACCTCCGCCAGAAACCCCAGGCGCCGCGGCGCGCCGCGGCCGCGAAGGGCTAACCCCCGGCGGGCGCCCCGCCCGCGGTCAACGCGGCAAACCCGCCCGCAGCGAGCCGGCCGAGCGCAGGCCCGAGCGTCTCCGGCGTCCAGCGCTCGGACTCCGTAAGCAGCATTCGCACACCCGCTTCGCCGATGCCGAGCAGCGTCTGCGCGACGAACTGCGCCGCTGCCTCGACTTCCTCGGGCGCCCGCTGTCCCTCCATCTCCAGCCACGCGCGCGCGGCGGCGGTGAGCGCGGCGATCTCCTGTTCGCGTCCGCGACGGACGCGCATGTCGATGACTGCGTCCACGCCGTCCCCACCGAGCAGCGCAACGCGATATGCCTCCGGGGTATCGGTGACCGCGCGCAGCATCGCGGTGAAGCCTGCGATCAGAGTCGTCTCGGGATCCGCGCGGCGATCGGCGACGGCGAGCGCCGCGCCGAACTGCTCGAGCATGCGCTGCTCCTCGCGATCGAGGAGCGCGCTGAATAGCTCGGCCTTGCTGGGGAAACAGGCGTAGATGACCGGCTTGGAGACGCCCGCGGCGCGCGCGATGTCGTCCATCGAGGTCGCCTTGTATCCGTCGCGCATGAACAGGTCGAAAGCGACGTCGAGGATCTGCGGGCGCCGCCGTTCGGGTCCGAGGTGCGCCGCGCGCGGCCGCGCGGCCGCCGCGTCGTCAGGCCGGGGGGTGGATACAGCCGATTTCATACTCTGGTAGCTTTTTCCTACTCAAGTAGATTCTAGGCGAGGAGCGGGGATGGTCCCGAGTATGCATACAACCGCGCGTCCGTGCGAGGCCAGAGGCGTCGCACTGCGGAGGCACGCGGCGTGAGCCTCGCCACACTCGCCACCGACGACTGGGAGACGCTCGACGGCATCTGGGAGCCCGAGCACCAGAGAGTCACGCTCCCGCGCTGCGCGCCGGGCGCGTCGGGCCAGGCGTTACTCGTGGCGCCCCGAACCGCATATCCTTCCTTCTCACACGGTCCAGCGTCACTCGAGGAGGAGAGCGCCATGGAGGCAAGCACCGCAGAGCAGGCCCCGCAGGCCGCACCCGCAAACGGGTCGCGCACGCTGGCCGACCTCGTCCCGCGCGTGGCCGCGGAGTTCGGCGAGCGGCCCGCCGCGCGCTACAAGCGCGACGGCGAGTGGCATGACATCAGCTACGCACAGCTCGGGGAGATCGTCGGAGAGGTCGCGCTCGGCCTGATCGACCTCGGGATCGAGGCGGGCGAGGGGATCTGCATCCTCGCCAACACGCGCCCCGAGTGGTCCTACGCGGACCTCGCGGCGACCGCGATCGGCGCTGTGGTGGTCCCGATCTACCAGACCAACTCCCCCGAGGAGTGCCACTGGGTGCTCGCGGACTCCGGCGCGTGCGCGATCGTCTGCGAGGACGCGGCCCAACTCGCGAAGGTCGCCGCGGTGCGCGAGCGCCTACCGCAACTGCGCACCGTGATCGTGATCGATCCGCCCGCAAACGATTCCGGCGCAAACGATCTCGGTACCGAGGACGCCCCCCAAGCGACACTCGCCGCGATCTCCCTGGAGGAGGTCCGCGAGCGTGGCCGCGAGCGCGATCCCGCCGAGCTCGAGCGCCGGCGCGGGGCGGTGCGTCCCGAGGACCCCTACACCTTCATCTACACCTCCGGCACGACCGGCCCGCCGAAGGGCTGCGTGCTGAACCACTCCAACTACGTGGCGATGATGGACATGATCCGCGGGGTCGGCCACATCGAACCGGACGAGGTCATCTATCTCTACCTCCCGCTCGCGCACTCCTACGCGCTGCTGATCCAGCTCGCGGTGTTCGAACTGGGCGGCACGCTGGCGTACTTCGGCGGCGACACCCAGCAGATCGTGGTGGAGCTCGGCGAGGTCAAACCCACGTACCTCCCGTCGGTGCCGCGCGTGTTCGAGAAGGTGTACGCGCTCGCGCAGGGCGCGATCCAGGCGCAGGGACCGGAGGAGCTCCAGCGCGCCAGCGCCGCGGTGGCGCTGGGTTGCAAGGTGCGCGACATGCAGGTCCGCGGCGAGGCGGTCCCGGCGGAGCTGCAGGGGCCCTTCGAGGAGGCCGAGGAGAAGCTCTTCAAGAACGTGCGCGCGATCTTCGGTGGGCGCGTGCGGCGCGCGACGAGTGGGGCGGCGCCGATCGCGCGCGAGATCCTCGAGTTCTTCTGGGCCGCCGGCGTGCCGGTGCTCGAGGGCTACGGGATGACCGAGACGGCGACCGCGGCGACGATCTCGACGATCGAGGACCACAAGTTCGGCACCGTCGGGCGCCCGCTGCCGGGCGTGGAGCTGAAGATCGCTCCCGATGGGGAGATCCTGATCAAAGGCCCCAACATCTTCCAGGGCTACCACCACAACGCCGACGCGTCGTTCGGCGCGGTCGAGGAGGGCTGGCTGCACACGGGCGACGTGGGCGCGATCGACGAGGACGGCTACCTCTCGATCACGGGGCGCAAGAAGGACATCATCATCACCGCGGGCGGCAAGAACCTGACGCCGGCGAACCTCGAGAACGACCTCAAGCGCTGCCGCTGGATCTCCCAGGCGGTGATGCACGGCGACCAGCGCCCGTACCCCGTCGTGCTGATCACGCTCGACGAGGAGGAAATCGTGCACTTCGCGCGCGAGCACGACCTCCCGGAGGACCCCGCGGCGCTCGCGGGCGAGCCCGCGATCCAGCAGTTGATCGGCGATGAGGTGGATCGCGTGAATGCGGCCTACGCGCAGGTGGAGCAGGTCAAGAAGTTCGCGATCCTCGACCGCGACCTCACGCAGGCGGGTGGCGAGCTGACGCCGACGTTGAAGGTCAAGCGGGGCGTGGTCGCCGAGAAGTACGCAACGGTCCTCGATTCCCTCTACAGCCGCTAGCGTGTAGGAGGAAGAAGAATGCGCAGCGATCCCAGCGACAACGGCGGCCTGTTCGTCAGCAGGCGTCCCGGCACCGCCCCGGTGCACTTCCGCGGCGCGCCGCAGCGCGGCAGCGCGATGCGGCGGCGCATCGACAAACACATGGCGGAGCTGCTGTTCGCGGCGATCGTCGTGCTGAGCCTGTTGTGTTGGGGGCCGATCCCGGTGGCGTGCCTGTGGGTGGGCGCCCAGGTGAACTATCTCGCGGGCAGTGTCAGCCTCGGGATCCTGCTGGCGTTCGTCGCGCTGTTCGTGCTGCTGTTCGGAGCGCTGCGGATCATGCGCGGGCTCGACGAGATGTGGATCCTCGTGCGCCGCGCGGCGGGCTTCGACCAGCGCTCGGGCGTCGTGGGGCGGATCTTCGCGATCACGGCGGCGATCTGCGCGAGTGGGTTCATGGTGTGGTTCATCTTCATCCACGGCCCCGGCTCGAGCTTCATCTCCGGTGGCGGGAGCGTGTGATGGAAGCGATCGCCGCGCCGGCCGCGCTCTGGGTGCGCGCAACCGGCGGCGGATGGGATAGCTGAGCCGTCGGGGCTCGCGCCGGTCACAGCAAGCCATGGGCCTGCTCGACTACTACCGCCAGTTCGAAGGGCTCTCCGAGGAGGAGGTCAACAGGGGGCTGCGCGAGGAGGCGGCGGAGCGCCGGCGCAAAGCGCTGACGCGCGTCGCGCCGCTCGACCTCTCGCAGACGACCTGGCCGGAGCTGCCGCACGCGAACATCTCGGCCGCGATCACGTTCACCGCGCGGCGTGGCCTGCAGCGCTACCCGCACCTCCGCGGCTCGCAGCTGCGCGCGGAGCTCGCCGAGCGACACGGGGTCCCGGTGGAGCGCCTGATCGTCGGCAACGGCGCGAACGAACTGCTGAGCTCCGCGACGCGCGCGCTGATCGAACCGGGCCAGGAGCTGCTGACATCGTGGCCCTCCTATCCGCTGTACCCGATCATGGCGCGCCGCGCGCACGGCCAGGCGGTGCGGGTCGGCGGCGGCGTCGACGCGCTGCTGAAGGCGGCCGGGAAAGAGAAGGTGCGCGTGATCGCGCTCGCCAGCCCCAACGACCCCACGGGCGAGCTGCTCGCGACGGCGGAGCTCGAGCGCCTCCTGAGCGGCCTCCCGGAGGGCATCGCGGTCCTGCTCGACGAGGCGCTCGTGGAGTTCGCCGACGCCCAGCCGCTGGACTCCTCGCTGGAGCTGCTGGAGCGACACTCACAGCTGATCGTGTTCCGCAGCTTCTCCAAGGCGTGGGGCCTGGCGGGCATCCGCATCGGCTACGCGATCGGCGGATCGGGCTCGGAGAAGCTGCTCGCCGAGCTCGAACCCGACCTCGGCGTCAGCGAGGTCTCGCAATCCGGCGCGCTGGAGGCGCTGCGCTCGGGGGAGGACTCGATGCTCCACCACGTGCGCTGCGTGCGCGAGGAGCGCACCCGCCTCACCGGGGCGCTGCGCGAGCGCGGCTTCGACGTGACCCCGAGTCAGGCCAACTTCCTGTGGGTCGCGCACGGCGAGCTCGGCGGCGGGGAGCTCGCCGCCCGCCTGCAGCAGTCGGGTGTGCTCGTCGCCGCCGGCGCGCCGCTCGGCGAGCCCCAGCACGTGCGCATCGCGCTGCGCAACGCCGCCACCAGCACGCGGCTGCTGGAGGCGATCGACAAAGCCCTCGCGCAGGCCGAGTAGCGCAGGGGTTTTTGATTGGACCCTGCGGGTCCGGGATGGGTCGGTCTGCCCGCACCCTTGAGCGTAGGCTCTTGGGATGCGGTGGTTTTCCAAGCGCGGCGCCGAACCGGAGGTGTCCATCGCGGATCCGCGACTGGAGGGTTGGGAGACGGTGAGCACGTTCGACGACCGGACGACCGCGCTGGCGTGGCGCGACCGGCTGCGCGAGGTGGGCGTGCAGGCGCGCTGCACCGCCGATCATCCGCTCGACCGGTTCGGGCGGGGGGACATCTATCTCGTGGTGCCGCCGGAGCAGTGGTCGCGCGCGAACGAGATCGTCGAGAACCTCGACTGACGCGGACCCCGGTCGTTTGCTTTGCTGGGATATACTTCCCAGAAATGCGAACGTCGGCGCCGGAGATCCTGCCCCTCTTTCGATCCGAGATGCAGATGCGCATGCTGGGATTGCTGCTTCTTCAGCCCGAGCGTCGCTGGACTTTGCAAGAGTTGGCGCGCGCGCTTGACGCTCCGGCATCCTCGGTCCACCGCGAGCTCGGACGAGCCGAGGCCGCGGGCATCATCCGCCGACAAGCCGCGACACGCCCTCACTACTTCCAGGCGGCAACCGACGACCCACTCTACGAGCCGCTCGAGGGCCTGCTGCGTCGCTCTGTGGGTGTAGAGGAGCAACTACGCACCGCCCTCTCGCGGCCCGACGTGCTGGTCGCATCGATCTATGGCTCTTGGGCGTCCGGGACTCGCCGGCCCGACAGCGACATCGATGTCCTCGTCATAGGCAATGCGGATTTGCGCGAACTGCGTCGCGAAGTACGACCGGTCGGCAAGGCCGCCGGGCGAACGATCGACTTGACCGTCCTGACCGCCGAGGAGTTCCAGAACCTCCTCGCCAAGCGATCGAGCTTCGCTCGTCGCGTCCTTGAAGCCCCCATCACGCTGCTCGTCGGCGACCTGGCTAACATCGCGCCTCCGTGACAGAAGCACGAGTCGAAGAGGTCTATGAGGACCGCGTACGCGCCCGCGAGTTTCTCGATCAGGCCGACCTACTGCTCGCCGATGCGGGCAAGGACCGCCTCAGCTCTCCGTCTCAAGCGATCCTTCTGCACAATGCAACGGTCTGTGCATGCGACGCGATTCTCCAGGCGGCCGGGCTGCGGGTAACACCGGGGGACCGCTCGCACATCCTCCGGCTCGAAACAGCGCTCGATGAGCTCGAGGGTAATACCGAGGAACCTCGAGAGTCTCGATGCGTCCCGCGAGCGGCGCAATGAAGCCTCCTACGCTGCCTCGTTTGTACCCGAGGCCAGCGTCGCCGACGCACGCGAGGCGACTGCGGAAGTCGTCGAGCACGCGCGCGGATTCGTCAATCGCTGAAGGCGACGTGCGGTCTGCGACCATGAGCGCCGTGACCTTTGCCGAGCTTTGGGCTCGCGGCCAGGCGGGTTGGCCGCGCCGCTTTCCGATCGCGCAGTTCCCGAACGCGCCGCTGCTGCTCGCATTCGCGGGATCGGGGCTCGCGCGCTCGTCAGGCGGTACGGCGCACGACGTCGGCCGGGCGCTCTCCACCGTCGGCCTCGCCGTGTGGGCGTGGGAGGAGGCGGTGGACGGCGTCAACTGGTTCCGCCACCTCCTCGGGGCGGGGGCTCTGATCTGGGTCGTCACCCGTCTCGCCGGCGAGCTGTGAGACCACCGAGCGGACCGCGCGGCGGCTGAGATGTTCGTGGTCCTCCTGATCGGCATACCCGTCATCGAGGTGTTCGCCTTCGTCGAGGTCGGTCGCGCGATCGGCTGGCTCCTGGCGACGGTATTGCTGTTCGGAACCTCCGTGCTCGGCGTACGGATCGTGCGTGTCCAGGGGCGCGCAGCGATCGAGCGCTTCTCGCTGGCGGTGTCGGAGCGGCGTGCCCCCGCGCGCGCCGCGATCGACGGCGCGCTCGGATTTCTCGGCGGCGCGCTGCTCGTGGTCCCCGGGTTCGTCACCGACGTCCTCGGGGCGCTGCTCCTGCTTCCCCCCACGCGGACGCTGACCGGCCGGTGGATCTCGCACCACTACGCGGGTCGCGTCACGCGCTTCGTCGCGGTGACGGGGAGCTTCGCCTCGCGCGCCCGCGGTGCGCGTCCCGCTGACGTCGAGTCGACGGCGATCGAGGATGACCCCAAGCAGCTCGACCCTTGATGCGACGGCGACCGACGCGAGTGCGGTACCCGCATCCTTCAAGCTCTGAAGACGAGCACCGCGCCGCCTCTCAACCCTCGATGATGTTGTGCACCTGGGCGACCATCGGTTTGCCTGGATCGACGCCGAGCCCCGACATGATCGGGACCAGGGTCGCCCCGAACGCTTCGAATGCCGCCTCGGACTCCCAGATGTCGAACACCCCGGAGGGGTCTCATTCAAAGCCGCAACAGTCCGTCTACCCCGCCGACCCCGACTGCCGCAGCAGCGCGCCGGTGGTGCCCTCGAGGATCTTGCGCCACGCGCTCGAGTCCGGCGGCGCGGCCTCGGCGGCGTCGAAGTGCTCGACGACCTTCTTCAGGCGCTCCGGCGAGATTTCGAGGCCGTGGCGCTCGGCGACCGCGCTGTAGCGCTCGTACTCCTGCGCCAGGTGGTAGGTGACCGACTGGAAGCCGTGCCGCGCGATCGCCAGGCGCGAGGTGAAGTTCATCATCGAGGTCTGGAACATCAGCTCGTCGGTCGCCTCCGGCTCGATCAGCACGATGTCCACCCCCGGGTAGCGCTCCTCCCAGCGCGACGCCATCTCGTGCAGGCGCTGGTGCGCGACGAGCTTGAACGCCTGGTAGCCGATCTGCGGGAAGCCCATGTCCGAAACCCGCCGCGGCCGCCGCCCGCGCAGCGTCCGCACCTCCTCGGCGAAGTCGTTCACGTACGGCACGATCGGGTTGATCACGATCACCAGCTTCGCGCCCGCCTCGATCGCGATGTCGAGGTTCGTCGTCGAGACGATCCCGCCGTCCACCAGCTCGCGCCCGCCAAGCTGCACCGGCGCATAGACCATCGGCAGCGCGCCCGACGCGCGCACCGCGGTCGAGATCGGGACGTTCTCGAAGGGCTCCGTCCCGAACACGATCCGCTCGCACGTGTCGAGGTCGGTCGCGGTGATGTAGAGCTCGTGCGCCAGCTTGCGGAAGTCGTCCGTGCGATCCGGGTCGGAGAGCACCTTGCGCAGGTAGCCCTCGATCCCCGAGCCCGTGTACACACCCGAGGGCAGCAGCTCGGCGAGCCCCAGCACGAGGTCCATCGCTGAGATCTGGCCCGGCTGCGCGAGCACCTGGCGCGCGAGCGAGGCCAGCTGGAACGGCAGCCGCGCGCCGCGGCGCGCGAACTCCTGCAGGTTCGGGCGCAGCAGATCCGAGAGATCGACGTCGCGGAACGGCTGCGGACCCTGGCTGGTGACGACCCGCATCATCTCCTCCGGGGTCACCCCGTTGGCGCACAGCGCCGCGATGAACGACCCCGCCGAGGTGCCGACATAGACGTCGAACTGGTTGACCGTGCTGTTCACGGCCAGCAGGTCCAGCGCGCGCAGCGCGCCGATCTCGTAGACCCCGCCGGTGAAGCCTCCCCCGCCGAGCACCAGCGCGGTCTTGCTGGGCCGCGACCGCCCGCTGCGGCCGGGGCCCGTCCCGTTCGGCGACGGCGCGCGCGCGGACGAGCGCGACCGTGAGCGCGCGCGGGACCCTGACCCGTTCGAACGCCTCTCCCGGGTCGCTGGAGGTTCCAGCTTGACAACCCGACCCATACTGCGAATGATTGTACGCCGTGCTCCGGCCACGCCACGCTTTGGCCGCGCTGTTCTGCGCTTTCGCGCTCCTGACCCCGCTCTTTGCAGGCTCCGCGCTGGGAGCCGGATCGACGGCGGCGCTGCAGGCGCGCATGGCGCACGAGCTCGCGCTCGCCGGCCCGCTCTCGGGTGGGCTCGTGTACGACCTCTCGACCAAGCAGACGCTGTTCGGAGAGCACTCCCAAGCGCTGCGCGCGCCGGCGTCCGTCGAGAAGCTCTACACCGCGACCGCCCTCCTGGAGCGCCTCGGATCGGACGCGCGCCTGGAAACGACGGTCCTCGGCAGCGGCCATCTCGCGCCCGAAGGGGTCTGGGAAGGGAACCTCTACCTACACGGAGGCGGCGATCCCACGTTCGGGACCACCGCGTTCGTCCGCTCCCACTACGGCGGCCTCGGCACCTCCGTCGCCACGCTCGCCGCCCAGCTCGCGCACAGCGACGGCATCCGCCGCGTGACCGGCTCCGTCGAGGGCGACGAGTCCTACCTCGACCCGCTCCGCGGCGAGCCCTCCAGCGGCTACCGCTTCGACCCGTTCCTCGAAGGCAACCTCTCCGCGCTCGCCTTCAACCGCGGCGCGAGCGGCCACTACAGCGGACCACACGCCCCCGCCGCTTACGCCGCGCACGAGCTCGTCGGCGCATTGCACGCCATCGGCGTCGCCGTCCAGGGCCCCAGCGGCGCCGCGACCACGCCGGCCGGCGCGACCCGCCTCGCCGCCGCGGCCTCCCCCACGATCGCCCAGCTGCTCGGCCTCACGCTGCCCCCGTCGGACAATTTCTTCGCGGAGACGCTCCTCAAGGACCTCGGCGCGCGCGTCGCCGGATCCGGTACCACCGCCGCCGGGGCGCGCGTCGTGCGCGAAACGCTCGCCACGATCGGCGTACATCCGCACGTCGTCGACGCCTCCGGTCTTTCGCGCGCCGATCGCACCTCGCCCCAGCAGGTCGTGACGCTGCTCGCCTCGCTCGCGCCGACCACGCTCGGGACGACGCTGCGCGACGACATGGCCGTCGTCGGCCACAGCGGCACGCTCGCCGAACGGATGCGCGGCACCGCCGCCGCCGGCCGCTGCCAGGGCAAGACGGGAACCCTCACCGGCGTCTCCAACCTCGTCGGCTACTGCCAGGCCATGGGCGGGCAGTACCTCGCGTTCGCGTTCTTCGACGACGGGATCGCGATCGAAACGGCTCACGCCCTGCAGGACGCCATGACGGTCAGCGTCGCCGAGTACTAGAGGCTCAGCAACTCGCGCAGCGCGTCCTCGTCGAGCACGGGCACGTGCAGGCGGCGCGCCTTCTCGAGCTTCGACCCCGCGCTCTCGCCGGCGACGAGATAGTCCGTCTTCTTCGACACCGACCCCGTCACGCGCCCGCCGGCCCCCTGGATCACCTCCGTCGCGTGCTCGCGCGTCCAGGTCGGCAGCGTCCCGGTGAGGACGAGCGTCTTTCCCGCGAGCGGCCCCTCCGAGGGCGCCGGGCCGGCTTCGGCGAAGCGCAACCCCGCGTTCTCCTTCAGGTCGCCGATGACCTTTTCCATGTGCTTGTCGTGGAGCTGCTCGCGGATCGAGCGCGCCATCTTCTCGCCGATCCCCGGCGTCTCGGCAAGCTGCTCCTCTGTGGCCCCCAGGAGCGCGTCGATGTCACGGAAGCGCTGCGCGAGGTTGCGCCCCGTGACCTCGCCGACCTCCTCGATCCCGAGCGCGAACAACACCCGCGCGAAGGGCCGTTGCTTGGAGGCCTCGATCGCTCCCAGGAGGTTGCGCACCGAGATCTCGCCGAACCCATCCAGCTCCAGCAGCTCCGCTTCGCGTTCGGCGAGCCGGTAGTAGTCGCCGGGGACCCGCACGAGCCCGCGCTCCTGCAGCAGCCGCACCTGCTTCTCACCGAGCCCGTCGATGTCCATCGCGCCGCGCGAGACGAAATGCTTGAGTAACTGCCACGCGCGCTCCGGGCACAGCCGGTTGGGGCACACGGTGAAGACCGAGTCGCGGGGCTTGACCGTTTTCGTGTCGCAGTACGGGCAGCGCGCGGGCGGGCGCGGGCGCTGCGGGCGGTCCTCGTGCTCGACGACGTGCGGCGCGGGCGAGACGACCTGCGGGATCACGTCGCCCGCGCGCAGCACGATCACGTCCTCGCCCGCGCGGATGTCCTTGCGGCGCAGATCCTCCTCGTTGTGCAGCGTCGCGGAGCCGATCGTCACGCCGCCGACAGCGACGGGCTCGAGAATCGCGTAGGGGCGCATGTCGCCGAACTTGCCCACGTTCCAGCCGATGTCGTTCAGGCGCGTGACCGCGGTGGTGGGCGCGAACTTCCACGCGATCGCCCAGCGCGGATCGCGCCCGACGGACCCCAGGCGGCGCTGGAGCGCCAGGTCGTCGACCTTGACCACGACCCCGTCGATCTCGAAGTCCAGCTCGCCGCGGCGGCGCTGCCACTCCTCGCACTGCGCGATCACCTCGTCCTCGCCGTGCAACAGCTTGATGTCACTGTTGACGCGGAAGCCGTGCTCGCGCAGCCACCGCAGCCCCTCCCAGTGCGTGTTGAACGAGAGCCCCTCGGTGACGCCCACCTGGTAGCACCAGATCGACAGCGGTCGCTCCGCGGCAAGCGCGGGGTCGAGCTGGCGGATCGTGCCCGCCGCGGAGTTGCGCGGGTTCATGAACGTCGAGAGCCCCCGCTCCGCACGGCGCTCGTTGAGCGCCGTGAAGTCCGCGAGGGACATGTAGATCTCGCCGCGCACCTCCAGCAGCGGGGGCGCCCCCTCGATGCTCAGCGGGATCGCGCCGATCGTGCGCAGGTTGTGCGTGACGTCCTCGCCGATCTCCCCGTTCCCGCGCGTCGCGCCGCGCTCGAGCACGCCGTCGCGGTAGACGAGGCTGATCGCGAGCCCGTCCACCTTGGGCTCCACGACGAACTGGAAGCGCGGCCGCGCGACGCCTTCGCGCGCGAGATGGTTGCGCATGCGCTCCACCCACGCCCGCAGCTCCTCCTCCGAACGCGCGTTGGAGAGCGAGAGCATCGGCTCCAGGTGCGCGACCTTCTCCAGCTTGCTCACCGGCTCCGCGCCGACGCGCTGCGTCGGCGAATCCGGCCGCAGCAGCTCGGGGTGCGCGGCCTCCAGCGCGCGCAGCTCGTCGAGCAGCGCGTCGTACTGGTCGTCGCCGATCGTCGGGTCGTCGAGGACGTAGTAGCGGTGCGCGTGCTCGCGCAGTACGCGGCTCAGCTCCGCGACGCGCGCGGCGGGGTCCTCGGTGCCTCCCGTGCCCGCCTTCCTCGCGCCGCGACTCCCAGCGCGCGCCACCTCAACCTTCCTGGAGCGCCGCCGTGGCGAGCAGCGCGTTCAGGTCGAACCCCCGCAGCGCCTCGATGCCCGCGTGGTGGGTCAGGTCGAAGTGCAGCGGCGTCACGGCGATCCGCCCCGCCGCGACCGCCGCGAGATCGCTGCCGGGCTCGTCGTGGAAGCCGGGGTCGTCGCCATAGATCCAATATCTGCGCCGCGCCGGCGAGACCGGCCTCCTCGCGCTCCAGCTTGAGCTCGTCGCGGTAGATGCGCTTGCCCAGGAACGCGACCTCCACGCCCTCCGGTTCGCCGGCGGGCACGTTGACGTTGAGCAGCGTGCGCTCGGGCAGCGGCAGCGTCTCCAGGCGCTCCACGAGCCCCGCGACGAAGCGCGCGGCGAGCTCGAAGCTGAAGCCGCCGTGGTAGCGGTAGTCCAGGGCGCGCCCGCGCGACTGCTGGGAGACCGCGATGCTCGGGATGCCGAGCACGACGCCCTCCAGGGCCGCCGCGACGGTGCCGGAGTAGGTGATGTCGTCGCCGAGGTTCGCCCCGTGGTTGATGCCCGATACGACGAGCTCGGCCTCGAAGTCCGCGACCACGCCGAGGCTCGCCAGGCGCACGCAGTCCACCGGGGTCCCGTCCGTCGCGTAGCCCACGCTGCCGTCGGGGAACGCGACCTGTTCGACCCACAGCGGGCGGCGCGTCGTGATCGAGCGCGCCATCGCCGAGCGGTTGCCGTCGGGGGCGATCACCGCGAGGTTGACGTCCGGTAGCGCCGCCAGCGCTGCGCGCAGCGTCTGCAGGCCCTCGGCCTCGATCCCGTCGTCGTTGGTCAACAGCACGTTCAGGGGCATCTCGTCCTCCAGCATAGGGACGGGTTGGGTTGGATCGCTTGGTGCGGGGTGGCGGTCTGAGAGCAACTTGCTGTCCGCTGTATGCTGGCGGCATGCGGAGGGCAGCGCGGCCGCACATGTACGGAGCCGGCGGCGTGTACGGCCCCTACGGCGAACGTGAAGCCGCCTGCTGATGCGCTCGCTTCGCGACGCGCTTGCAGTCGCCGTGACCGCCACCGTCGTGCTGGTGGTCGTCGGCATCGCCGGCTCGACCGCAGACGCCCACGCCCGCTGGGTGAGCTGCGGCAGCCTCAAGCTGAGCATGTACAGCTCGCTAAAAGTCACGGTCGTCGGGCTGAGAGCTATGGGCGCCAGCTGCCGCACCGCAAAGGCGGTGGTGCATGGCTTCTACGCACAGAGAATCGGCTCGTCGGGGGCCGGATACGCGGCCGGCTTCGGCTGTGCGTACGTCGGTGGCACCCGAGTCGTGTGTGGCTCGGGACCCACCGGCCGTGGCCCTCGCAAGGTGGTTTGGGCGGAGCGTCTATAGCGCGCGCCGCCCGCCCTGCAACCCTCGGCCTGGTCGAGCCTTACCGAAGCCACGGGGGATTGTGGTAGGCATCACATGCCAACCCCCCTATCCCGGGGGGCCATTGTCGAGAGGTCGCGGCCGACGTGCCGCATCGGGGTCGCGGCCGACGTGCCGCATCGGTCTTGCGTGGTCGGTGCCAGCCGCTACGCTTCCCCCAATGGAGCGGTCGGCCTCCGTCAACGACGAGACGATCCGCGCTTGGGACGGCCCGCTGTTCGACCGTTTCGTGCGCTTTCGTCATCTTCTGGTCGCTGGCCTCGGAGCGCACGGCCAGGTCGGCATCGAACTGGCCGCCCCCCAGCCCGGCGAGCGCGTGATCGACCTGGGCTGCGGCTTCGGCGACACGACGCAGACGCTCGCCGGCCTGGTCGGCCCCAGCGGCGATGCGCTCGGCGTGGACGTCGCCCCGAACTTCATCGAAACCTCGATCCGCGAGGCCGAGGAAGCCGGCGTCGGGAATGTCCGCTTCGAGGTCGCCGACGTGCAGACGACGATCTTCCCGCAGGAATTCGACCTCGCCTACTCGCGCATGGGCACGATGTTCTTCGACAACCCCGGCGCCGCGATGCGCAACGTGCGCCGCGCACTCGTCCCCGGGGGACGGCTCGCGATGGTCGTCTGGCGCTCGAAGGTCGAAAACGCGTGGGCGTATGAGACGCAGCTGATCACCGAGCGCTTCGTGACCAAGCCCGAGAGCTACGACGAGCCGACATGCGGCCCCGGCCCGTTCTCGATGGGCAACGCCGACACGGTCAGTGGCATCCTCGTTGGCGCCGGCTTCGAGGACATCACGCTGCGCCGCTGTGACCTCCCGCTGAAGATCGGCGACGACGTGCAGGAGGCGATCGAACTGATCATGTCGATCGGGCCAGCCGGGGAGATCCTACGGCTCGCGGGCGAGCGCGCCGAGCACCTGCACGGCGACGTCGAAGCGGCGCTGCGCGAGGATCTGGAGCAGCGGATCGGACCCGAGGGCGTGTCGGCGCCGGCGTCGACCTGGATCGTCAGCGCGCGCGTGCCCGGCGCATAAGCTGAGCTACGCCTCGCGCCCTTCGCGGTCGAGCTCACCCACCAGCGTGTCCAAGTCGACAAGCGTGACCTTCTCGTCGGCGTCAGCCTCGGCGAGCAGCTCGGGCGCGAACCCCGAGCGGCTGAACAGCACGATCGCCGGCCCCCCGGCGGGCATCCTCAAGCGGCCCTCCTGAGCGACTGCGGGAAGCTTGAATTCGCGCAGGTCGTCGAGCACGCGCTTGGGCATGGGAGTGGTCGTCCACTTGCACTCGCCGACGACCCTGAGGTTGCCTCGGTGGGCCGCGACGACGTCGATCTCCTCACTCAGCCGCTCCCTGGCCCGGCGGTGCCTGTGCAGCGCGGGACCCCACCATGACCCAACGCTTGGGGCGCCCGTACCGTAGACCCGCCGCGTGCAGCGAACACAGAGCTCCTCGAAGGTCGGGGCCACGAATTCGGCGAGGTGGGGCTCGATGTCGCCCACCCTGGTTTCGGTTCGTCTTCGGAAATCAAGACGCACTGTCGTAGAGCAGCCTGACGAGCTCTCCCACGCCGCCGACCTGCGGGCGCACCCCAAGCTCGGCCTCCAGGACGCCGGCAAAGCGCGCCATCTGCGTCGTAAGCAGACGCCGGTCGGCGACCAGGATGACGGCGGGCTTGCCGTGCGCGAACCGCCTGAACAGCCACGACTGACGTCAATCTGCTCATTCCCGAGAACGAGCCTAGAATCGCCTTCCATGTCAGGTTCCCCGAGTACTGCTGAGAGGTCCCCCGATCCGGCCAGCGCGGCTGTCACTCGAGCCGGATCGGCGCGCTCCCGGCCACGCCGCCCCCGCCGCGCGCTCCTACTCGCCGGCGCGCTGCTGATCGCCGTCCTGCTTGCTCTCGGCGCGGCCGCAAGCTGGCACTTCTCCTCGGCCGTCGTCATCCCCGACCACTCGCCGTGGCCGCGGAACACGACCGTCGAGTCGCTCGCCCCGGGCGCCGTCGTGCTGTCGCGCTCGGCGGCCACGCTGAGACGCGGCGTGTATGGCCTGCAATGGCCCGGCGGCCACGCGATCGTCGAAGGCGTGCTGCACAGAGACGCCGACACCGTCACGCGGCGGTTGGCTGCAGTGCGCGGCCGCCTCGCGCCCGGCACGCAAGTCGCAGTCGACTCCAGAACCTACCAGGGCAGCCCCGCACAGACGCTGGGCCTACCGTTCGCGAACGTCGCGATCCCCGACGAACTCGGCCCGATGCCAGCCTGGCTGGTCCCAGGCCACTCGGCGACGTGGGCGATCTTCGTGCACGGGATCAACGCTAACCGCTACGACGGCCTGCGCATCGTGCCCCCGCTGCACGCCGCCGGGCTGCCGACCCTGCTGATCGACTACCGCGAGGACATCGGGGCGCCGGCGAGCCCGGACGGCAAGCACCACATGGGCCTCACCGAGTGGCGCGACCTGCAGGCCGCCGCGCGCTACGCGCTCTCCCACGGCGCCAGTCGGCTGGTGCTGGTCGGCTACTCGATGGGCGGCGCGATCGTCGCCCAGTTCATGGAGCGCTCGCCGCTCGCGCACCGCGTCGCGGCTCTGGTCCTGGACGCGCCCGCGCTGAACTGGAAGGCGATCCTCTCGTTCAACGCCACCCAGATGGGGCTGCCGTCGTTCGCCGCGGATCCTGTGGAGTGGGCGATCGGCCTGCGCATCGACGCCGACTGGAACAGCCTCGACGCGGTGCTCCACACCGCGGACTTCCACCTGCCGATCCTGCTGTTCCACGGCACCGCCGACACGCTCGTGCCGATCTCGACCAGCGACGCCTTCGCCAGGGCGCTCCCGCGCTGGGTGACCTACTACAGGGTGCCCGACGCCGAGCACGTCGAGTCCTGGAACGTCGATCCCCGGCTGTACGACCGGCGCGTCACGGAGTTCCTGCGGCGATCGTCGCCGTGATCCGCGCCGGCCGTGACCGCGACTGAGCGCATGCTGAGCCACGAGCGCTTCGACGTCGAAGCGCGCCGCCCGGGTTCCAGCCTGGAGCAGTGAGGCCTCACACCTGAGTCCTCGCACAAATCAAGTGCGGCGGCCCACGCGTCGAAACATCCCCGCGACGTCCGACCCGTGGAATAGGACTCGCCACAGCCCATGAACGACCATCCCATCCGCCTGATCGTCACCGACGACCTGCACCGCGGGCGCTGGTCGGTCTTCTTCCGCCTGCTGCTGGCGTTCCCCCACTACATCTGGCTGTTCCTGTGGTCGATCGCCGTGCTGTTCGCGGCGTTCGCGAACTGGCTGGGAACGCTCGCGCTGGGCCGCTCGCCGGACCTGCTGCACCGCTTCCTGGCGGCGTACGTGAAATATGTGACGCAGCTCTATGCCTACCTGCGCCTCGCCGCGCAGCCGTACCCGTCGTTCGACGGGCCCGACGGCTACCCGATCGACCTCGTCATCGCGCCGCCGGCGGCGCAGAGCCGCTGGCGCACGCTGTTGCGTTTGCCGCTGGCGTTCCCGGCGCTGCTGATCGGAGCGGCGCTCGTCGGTGGGTCGCTCGGCTCGGGGAGCTCGCCCTCGACGTCCACCCTGATCTTCCAGAGCACCGGCCTGCTCGGCACGGTTGCATTCCTGGGCTGGTTCGCGAGCCTCGTGCGCGGGCGGATGCCGCGCGGGCTGCGCGACGTCGCCGCCTACGGCCTGAGCTACGGCGCGCAGCTGTGGGGCTACCTGCTGCTGCTCACCGACCGCTACCCCGACAGCGACCCGCTGCGCGCGCTGCCAGAGATCCCCTCGCGCGACGCTCCGATCGCGCTGCGCGGCGAGGACGACCTGCGGCGCAGCCGCCTGACGGTGCTCTTCCGCCTGCCGCTGAGCTTCCCGCACCTGCTGTGGCTGACGCTGTGGAGCGTGCTCGCGTTCCTCGCGGCGCTCGTCAACTGGGTGGTGACGCTGATCGCCGGACGCAGCCCGGCGGCGTTGCACCGCTTCCTGGCGGCGTACGTGCGCTACACGATCAGCGTGTACGCCTTCCTCTACGTCGTCGCGAACCCGTTCCCCGGCTTCGCCGGCGCCGCGGGCTCCTACCCGCTGGACACCGTCGTCGCCGACCGCGAGCGCCAGAACCGCTGGAAGACGCTCTTCAGGCTGCCGCTCGCGCTCCCGGCGCTGCTGCTCGCGGGCGCCTATGGCGGCCTGGGCTGGGTGCTGGCGGTGCTCGGCTGGTTCTCCTCGCTCGTGCGCGGCCGGATGCCGCGCGGGATGCGCAACGCGGGCGCGCTCGCGCTGCGCTACCACGCGCAGACCACCGGCTACCTGCTATTGCTGACCGACTCCTACCCATACAGCGGCCCGTGCGCCAGCGATCGCGAACCGCAGGCCGCCTCGCCCTGGCAGCCGCTCTAGTCGCGCTCGCGCTCGCCTGGGTGTGGGCGGCGCGCGCGCTGTGGCGCTCGACGGTGCCGGCCGGCCTGCAGCTGCCACATGTCGATCCGCGCAGCGTCTTCGGCGCGACCTACTTGCGCCGCAGCTCCTCCTACGACCGGCTGCTCGACGTCGACCACCTGCTGGCGGAGCTGGCGCTGATCGGAGTATTGGTGATGTATGCGCGGCGCGGTCATCGGTTGATGCGCGAGTCCGCGGCGGGGCCCATCGGCACGGGGATGATGCTGGGGATGCTCGGCTTCGCGCTGGTGTGGCTGGCCGAGGTCCCGTTCGACCTGGTCGCGGTCTGGTGGGAGCGCCGCCACGGGGTCTCCCACGAGGGCTACCTGAGCTCGGTTCTCTCCAGCTTCCTGGGACTCGGTGGCTCGTTCCTGTTCGTCTCCTTCGCGCTGCTCGTCGCGATGGGCCTGGCCAGCTTGACCAAACGCTGGTGGTGGCTGCTGGCGGCACCGGCGTTCGCGGCGCTGGCGCTGCTGACCACGTACATCAGCGTGTACCTGGTCCCGGAAACGAGACCGCTCGGCTCCACCGCGACGGCCGCCGACGTGCGCGCGCTGGCGCGCACCGAGGGCATCCCGGGGACGCGCGCGGAAGTTCAGGACGTGCACCGCTTCACGACGGCCCCCAACGCGGAGTCGATCGGCTTCGGCTCAACGCGCCGCGTGATCCTGTGGGACACCCTGCTCGACGGCCGCTTCAGCCGGCGCGAGGTGCGCGTGGTGGTCGCGCACGAGCTCGGCCACCTCGCCCACCATCACACGCTCAAGCGCGTCGGTTGGCTGGTCCTCTTCCTGGTTCCCGCCGGGGCACTGGTGGCGTACTTCACGCGCAACCGCGGCGGCCTGGCGCGTCCCGAGGCGGTGCCGGTCGCGGTGTTGGTGTTCGTGCTCGCGCAGCTGCTGAGCGCTCCGCTGACGAACATGGTGTCCCGCCGCGAGGAGGCCGAGGCGGACTGGTCGGCGCTGCGCGCCACGCACGACCCGCAGGCGGCGCGCGCGCTGTTCAAGCGGCTCGCGACCACCAGCCTCGCCGAACCGGATCCGCCGAGCTGGGTGTACGTGCTCGACGAGGACCACCCGACGATCGTGCAGCGCATCGCGATGGTCGACGCATGGCAGCAGCGCAACGCCGACTCTCACCCGTAGCTCACCGACGCCAGCGCCAACCCATGCGCGGGCGCGGTCGGCCCGGCCTCCGGCCGCGGCCGCCCTTCGAGCAGGCGCGTGAAATCCTCCACCCCGCACCGTCCGCCGGCGACCTCGAGCATGGTCCCGACGAGCACGCGGTTCATGTGGCGCATGAAGGTGTCCGCCTCGACCCAGAACTCCAACAGCTCGCCCGCCGCGTGGCGCCATTCGGCGCGCACGACTTGGCGCTCGAAGCGCACGTGATCGGTCTCGGTCGGCGTGAACGCGGTGAAGTCGTGCGTGCCGAGCAGCGCCCGCGCGCACCCGTGCAGCACGTCGAGCTCGATCGCGTGCGGCCACCACAGGGCTGTGGCCCGCGTGTGTACGCCGCGCGCGCTGCGCGTGAGGACGCGGTAGCAATAGGTGCGGCTGCGCGCGTCGCGACGCGCGTCGAACCCGTCGTCCCGGGGTTCGGAGGCGAGCACGGCCACGTCGGGCGGTAGCAGAGCGTTGAGTCGCCGCGGGTCGACGGCCTCGTGGGTGTAACTCGCGACCTGCCCCCACGCGTGCACCCCGCGGTCGGTGCGCCCGGCGCAGGTCAGCGCGAGCGGCTCACCGTCGTGGCCCCACTCGCCGAGGACCGTGCGCAGCGCGCGCTCGACCTCCTCCTGCACGGTGCGCAGTCCGGGCTGGCGCGCCCAGCCGGCGAACTGCCCGCCGTCGTATTCGAGCGTGAGCTTGGTGACCACCGTCGCGCAATGCTACGGGTGGCGCCGCAGGGAGCAGCCCCAGATCCGACCGGCGACCGCCGGCCGGGCGCGAGCTCGGAGTCTCTTCAGACCAGCTCGAGGAAGACCATCTCGGTCGCGTCCGAGCGGCGCGGGCCGAGCTTGAGGATGCGCGTGTAGCCCCCGGGGCGCTCGGCGTAGCGCGGGGCGACGTCGACGAACAGGCGGTGCACCGCGAACTTGTCCTGCGCGAGCGCCGAGAGCGCCTGCCGGCGCGCATGCAGGTCGCCGCGCTTGCCGAGCGTGATCAGTTTCTCGAGCTCTGGCTTGACGGCCTTGGCCTTGGCCTCGGTCGTCTGGATACGCTCGTGCTCCAGCACCTCCTTGCAGAGGTTCATCAGCAGCGCCTTGCGGTGCGCCGAGTCGCGGCTGAGCTTGTTGCGGGTCTTCTGGTGTCGCATCGGTCGTTCGCCTCGCTCGCGGAGTCTACCCGGAGGTCAGTCCTGCCTGAGGTGGAGGCCTCGAGCTTCCAGTGTTTCGATGACCTCGTCGATCGACTTCTTGCCGAAGTTGGGGATCGCGTTGAGCTCGCCCTCGGACTTCGAGATCAGGTCGCCCACGGTCTGGATGCCGGCGCGCTTGAGGCAGTTGTAGGAGCGCACCCCGAGCTCGAGCTCCTCGATCAGGATGCCCCACTCCTCGCCCTGCAACGCCGCCTGTCCGCCGGCGCCACCGACGGCGAGGCCGTGCCCGTCGAGCTGGCCGCCGGGCGAGGCGCGCAGCTCCTGGATGCGGTCGGCGTCGGTGAAGATCGCGAGCTGGGAGATCAGCAGCTCGGCCGCCTCGCGCAACGCGGCCTGCGGCTCGATCGAGCCGTCGGTCTCGATGTCGAGCGTGAGCTTGTCGAAGTCGGTCTTCTGACCGACGCGGGCCTGCTCGACTGCGTACGCGACGCGGCGGACGGGCGAGAAGATCGAGTCGATCGGGATCACGCCGATCGGCTGGTCGGCGGACTTGTTCTCCTCCGCCGGGCGGTAGCCGCGGCCGCGGCCGATCGTCATGTAGAGCTCGAGCTTGGTCTTCTTCTCGAGCGTCGCGATGTGGACGTCGGGGTTGAGGATCTCGACACCCGCGGGCAGGTCGATGTCCTTGGCTGTGATCTCACCGGGGCCGGTGACGACCAGAGGCGCCTCGACCTCGCTGGCGTCGGAGTGCATGCGGCAGACGATGCCCTTGAGGTTGAGCACGATGTCGGTCACGTCCTCCTTGACGCCGGGGATCGTGGAGAACTCGTGCGCGACCCCCTCGATCCGCACGCTCGTGACCGCAGCGCCCGCCAGCGAGGAGAGCAGCACGCGGCGCAACGAGTTCCCAAAGGTGTAGCCAAAGCCGCGATCGAGTGGCTCGATCGTGAACGTGCCACGGTTCTGCTCTACGGCCTCGCTTGTGATCCGGGGAATTTGGAAGTCGAGCATCAGGGTCCTAACGTCGTTGTGATCTCGCCGGGTCCGCCGGACTCCGGCTCCAGGGTGTCGTGCGCCAGGGCGACGCCGACACCGGCAAAGCGATTACTTCGAGTACAGCTCGACGATGAGCTGCTCCTGCACCGGCGCCGCGACCTCGCGCCGCTCCGGCCTGCGCAGCACCTTGGCCGTCAGCGACTCGTGGTCGGCCTGCAGCCACGCCGGGATCTGCCCGGTGAGCTCGGTCGCGTCCCTGATGACCTGCGTCGCGGGCGTGTCCGCCTTGATCGCGATCACGTCGCCCGGGCGCACCTGGTAGCTGGGGATGTCCACGCGCCGCCCGTTGACCGTCCAGTGTCCGTGCCGGATGAGCTGGCGCGCCTGACGCCGCGAGGCACCGAAGCCGAGGCGCACGAGCACGTTGTCCAGGCGGCACTCCAGCAGCGCGAGCAGGTTCTCGCCGGTGATGCCGGGCTGGCGGGAGGCCTTCTCGTAGTAGCCGTGGAACTGCTTCTCGAGGACGCCGTAGTAGCGGCGCGCCTTCTGCTTCTCGCGCAGCTGCAGCCGGTACTCGCTCTGTTTCTGGCGTCCCCGGCCGTGCTCGCCGGGCGGATAGGCGCGGCGCTCGACGCCGCATTTGTCCGTCAGGCAGCGCTCTCCCTTTAGGAACAGCTTCTGGCCCTCGCGGCGGCACTGCTTGCACTGGGGGCTGGAATCTCTCGCCATCGGTCTCCCCTACACCCTGCGTCGCTTGCGCGGGCGACATCCGTTGTGTGCCTGCGGTGTGACGTCCTTGACGCCCGTCACTTCGAGGCCGGCGGCCGACAGCGAGCGGATCGCGGTCTCGCGCCCGGAGCCGGGGCCCTTGACGTAGACCTCGACCTTTTGCAGCCCCTGCTCGATGCCCTTGCGCGCCGCCGCGTCGGCGGTGACCTGGGCGGCGAACGGCGTCGACTTGCGCGAGCCCTTGAAGCCGGCGCCACCGGCGGACTCCCACGCGATCACGTTGCCCTGGACGTCGGTCAACGAGACGATGGTGTTGTTGAAGGAGGTCTTGATGTGGGCCTGGCCGACGGGGATGTTCTTCTTGGGCTTGCGCCGGCCGCGGGCGCGCTTGGGAGCAGCCATTACTTCTTGCCCGCTTTCTTCTTGCCCGCGACCTGCATGCGCTTGGGACCCTTGCGGGTGCGCGCATTGGTCTTGGTCTTCTGACCCCGCACCGGCAGGCCGCGGCGGTGGCGCAGGCCGCGGTAGCAGCCGATCTCCTGCAGGCGCTTGATGTCCTGCGAGCGCTCGCGGCGAAGGTCGCCCTCGACGGTCAACTCCTGGTCGATCGCGTCGCGCAAGCGGGAAACCTCGTCCTCGGTGAGGTCGCGGACGTAGGTGTCGGGGCTCACGCCGACGTCGGCGAGCAGCTTGTTGGCGGTGGAGCGCCCGATCCCGAAGATGTAGGTGAGCCCGATCTCCGAGCGCTTGTTGAGGGGGAGGTTGATCCCGGCGATACGCGCCATCAGCTGATCAGCCCTGCCTCTGCTTGTGGCGCTTGTTCTGGCAAATGACCAGCACCGCCCCGTGGCGGCGGATGACCTTGCATTTTTCGCACATCGGCTTGACCGAGGGTCGTACCTTCATGATCTCTTTCCGCTGGACCGGCGACCCGGCTCTGGCTGCCGTGACGGCCGCCGCTACCTGGTCGAGGATACGTTCGCAGCACGAACCGTGCCCGCCTGCGAACAGGACAGCAGATGCTAGCAGTTTCGGATCGACGGCAGTTCGCCCGTAAGGCGCTCGCCGGCGATCGACGCGTTCAACCCGCGCTGGCGAGCGCTTCGACGCCGGCGGGGGACGCGGATCCGCGCTCGCGCTCCTCGGGGCTGAGATGCCAGGGCGTGAGGATCCTGGGCCCCTGCGCGGTGATCGCGACGGTGAACTCGAAATGCGCGGCGAGTGAATCGTCCTGGGCGAAGATCGCCCACCCGTCACCCGCGACACGCACGGCGGGCCGGCCAGCCGTGGTCATGGGCTCGACGGCGAGCACCATCCCCTCTTCCAGCAGCGGGCCCTTGCCGGGGCGTCCATAGTTGGGGACCTGGGGATCCTCGTGCATGCTGCGCCCCACGCCGTGGCCGACGAGCGAGCGGATCACCGACAGGCCGGCGCCCTCGATCACGCGTTGGATCGCGTGCGAGACGTCGCCGACGCGGTTGCCCGGACGGCACTCCTCGACGCCGGCGAACAGCGACGCGCGCGTGGCGTCCAACAGGTGCTGCGCGTGCGGCGTGATCTGACCCACGGCGAACGTGCGCGCGGCGTCGGCGACCCAGCCATCGAGCGTGACGCCGACGTCGACCGAGATGATGTCGCCGCCCTGCAGGGCGTAGCGGCCGGGGATGCCGTGCACGACCATCGAGTTCGGCGACGCGCAGATCGAGCCGGGGAAGCCGCGGAAGCCCTTGAAGGTCGGGACGGCGCCACGGGAGCGGATGAAACGCTCGGCCGCGGCGTCGAGCTCTTCGGTGCGCACGCCCGCGCGGATCTTGCTCTCGAGCAGTTCGTGGGTCTGCACGAGGATCTCGCCGGCCGCGGCCATCTTTTCGATCTCGGCGGGGCTCTTCTTGATGATCATGCGATTAATAAAGATAGAGGGGCCCGGCGCACCTGCCGGCTGCGCCGCTCTCGGCGAGCTTCGCGCGCGCGGGCGCGCTCGCTCAGAGCTGGTCCTCGAGGCGCAGCGTGGCGAGCGTGGCGCGGATGTGGTCGTTGACCTCGTTGGGGTTGCGCGTTCCGTCGAAGCGGCGCAGGAGGCCGGTGCGGTCGTAGTAGTCGATCAGCGGCGCGGTCTGCGCGTGGTAGACCTCCAGACGGCGGCGGATCGTCCCCTCCTGGTCGTCCTCGCGCTGGATCAGGCGCGAGCCGTCCTGGTCGCAGATGCCCTCGTGCTTGGGGGGGTCGAGCTCGACGTGGTAGATGTGGCTGGAGCTCTTCACGCACACGCGCCGTCCCGCGAGGCGCCGCACGAGCTCGTCGTCGGGGACCTCGATCAGCAGGACCGCGCTCAGGCGCCGGTCGAGGCCGCCGACCGCCTCGGCGAGCGCGTCGGCCTGGACCTCGTTGCGGGGGAAGCCGTCGAGCAGGAAGCCGTCGCGGGCGTCGGCGTCTCCGATGCGCGCGACGATCATTTTCACGATCACGTCGTCGGGGACGAGCTCGCCGGCCTTCATGTAGCGCTGCGCCTGCAGCCCCAGCTCGGTGCCCGCGGCGACCTGCGCGCGCAGCATGTCGCCGGTGGAGATGTGCGCGAGGGCGAAGTCGGCCTGCAGGCGCTCGGCCTGCGTGCCCTTGCCGGCGCCGGGCGGGCCGAGCAGGATGAGGTTCAACGCGGACACCCGCAGCAGCCTACCCGCTAAACCGCCGCGGAGCTACTTCAAGAAGCCCTCATAGGAGCGCATCATCAACTGGGCCTCCAGCTGCTTCATCGTTTCCAGCGCGACGCCGATGACGATCAGGATCGAGGTCCCACCGAGCTGAAGATTGACATGCGTGCGGTCGAACAGGATCGTCGGGAGCGCCGCGACGGCCGCGAGGAACAGCGCGCCGGGGAACGTGAGGCGCGCGAGGATGCGGTCGAGGAATTCCGCGGTGGGGCGCCCGGGCCGTACGCCGGGGATGAAGCCGCCGTACTTGCGGAGGTTCTCCGCCTGGTCGACGGGGTTGAAGGTGACGGCGGTGTAGAAGTAGGTGAAGACCAGGATGAAGAGCGACTCGCCGACGATGTAGTGCCAGCCGTTGGGCGAGAAGAAGTCCGAGACCTGTTTGCCCCAGTGCGTTTTCACGAGCGAGCCGACGGTCGGCGGGAACGCCATGATCGAGGCGGCGAAGATCACGGGGATGACGCCGGCCATGTTGACGCGCAGCGGGAGATATGTCTGGCCGCCTTCGCTCATGCGCCGCCCGATGACGCGCTTGGCGTACTGCACGGGGATGCGCCGCTGGCCCTCCTGGACGAACACGATCGCGGCGACGACGACGAGGACGAGGAACGGCATCATCACCTTGAAGACCTGGTTCTGGCTGGTCCACCACGTCTGGATCCCGCTGGGGAGGCGCGAGACGATCGAGGCGAAGATCAGCAGCGAGATCCCGTTGCTGATGCCTTTCTGGGTGATGAGCTCGCCGATCCACATCAAGAGGACGCAGCCCGCGGTGAGGCAGACGACGATCAGGAAGATGTGCGGACCGTCGAACTTCGAGATCACCGCTTCGCCGGCGTTGGCCTGCAGCGAGTGGAACAGGAAGACGTAGCCAATCGACTGCGCGAACGCCAGACCGACCGTCAAATAGCGCGTGTATTGGGTGATGCGCGCCTGCCCGACCTCGCCTTCCTTTGAGAGCTTCTCCAGCGAGGGCACGACGACCTGCAGGAGCTGCAGGATGATGGACGCCGTGATGTAGGGCATGATGCCGAGCGCGAAGATCGCGATCCGCGAGAGACTGCCGCCGGAGAAGAGGTTGAGCAGCCCGAGGATGTTGTTGCCGCCGAGCTGTTTCTGGATGTTGTCGACCGCGTTGATGTTGACGCCGGGCACCGGGATGTGCGAGCCGAGGCGGTAGATGAGCAGCATCCCCGCGGTGAACGCGATCTTCTTGCGGATGTCCGCGACCTGAAAGGCGCTGAGGATGGTGGCGAGCACTTGCGCGATTCTAACCCGCGCTCGGAGCTGGCGCGCGGGATGTTCCCAAGAATTTCTCTAGGTGGCCGCTTGATCGCCGGCAGCGGCGGCCGCGGTGGAGGTCTCGACGACGACGCAACTGCCGCCGGCCCCCTCGATGCGCTCGCGCGCGGAGGCGCTGAAGGCGTGGGCGTGGACGGTGAGCGCCTTCGAGATTTCGCCCTTGGCGAGCACCTTCACGGGGATGCCCTTGCGCGTGCCGAGACCCTTGGCGCGCATCGCGTCGAGCGTGACCTCGCCGCTCTCGAAGCGGCTATCGAGGTCGCCGATGTTGACGGCCTGGGTGTGGGTGCGGAAGGGCTCGAAGGGCATCGACTTCTTCATGTGCGGCCCGCGGAGCTTTCGCATGCGCATGTGGATCGGCATCTGGCCGCCCTCGAAGCGCGCGCGGCGCTTGGACCCGGAGCGCGAGCCGGCGCCCTTCTGCCCGCGGCCCGCGGTCTTGCCGGTGCCTGAGCCTTCGCCGCGCCCGACGCGCTTGCGCGGCCGGCGGCTGCCGGGGGCGGGCGCGAGGTTGTGCAGCCCGATGCGCTCCTGCTCGCCGTGATCGCTCACGCGCGTGCCTCCGCGCCGGACTTGCCGGCGGCGTCGCCGACCTCGACGAGGTGGCGCACGGCGTGCAGCATGCCGCGCGCCTGCGCGGTGTCGTTGACCTGCACGGTGTGCCCGATGCGGCGCAGCCCGAGCGAGCGCAGCGTGTCGAGCTGGCGCTGGTTGCAGCCGTTGGAGGAGCGCCGTTGGGTGACGGTGAGCGAGCTCATCAGGCGGGGGTCTCCTCGGCGCTCGCGGCGGCCGGCGATGTCTCCGTCTCACCCGACTGGGCGCCGTCGCCGTTGCCCTCGGCGGTCGCGGCCGGCGCGGTCGCCTCCGCGTCGCCCTCGCCCTCGCCCGCGGCGGGGTCCGCGGACACAGTCTCTTGCTGCTCGCCCTCGGCGGCCTCGGGGGAGCCGTTGACGGCCCGCTCGGTGAGCCCGAGGACCTGGCTGACGGACAGCCCGCGCAGCTTGGCGACCTCGTCGGGCTTGCGCAGTTCGCGCAACCCGACGATGGTGGCCTTGACGAGGTTGATCGGGTTCTGCGTGCCGAGGCTCTTGGAGAGGATGTCGTGGATGCCGGCGAGCTCGAGCACGGCGCGCACGCCACCGCCGGCGATCACGCCGGTTCCGGGGGCGGCGGGCTTGAGCAGGACGCGCCCGGAACCGAAGATGCCGGTCGTCTGGTGGGTGATCGTGGAGCCGTGGCGCGGCACGCGGAAGAGATCCTTCTTGGCGCGCTCGACGCCCTTCTGGATCGCGAGCGGGACCTCGTTGGCCTTGCCGTAGCCGACGCCGACGATTTCGCGTTCGTCGCCGACGACGACGAGCGCGGTGAACGAGAAGCGCCGGCCGCCCTTGACGACCTTGGCGACGCGGTTGATCTCGACGACGCGCTCCTGGAGGTCGAGGCCGGTGGGGTTCACCGAGCGATCTGTCTGAATGGTGGACATAAGTGAGGGGAGTGAAAGAGGTGGAGAGGTTAGCGGGCGGGCGGCCGGGGCTCCTAGACGACGATCCCGGCCTCGCGCATCGCCTCGGCGAACGCCTGGACGTGCCCGTGGTAGCGGTAGCCGCCGCGATCGAACACGGCTTCGCTGGGTCCGGCGGCCTTGACGCGCTCGGCGAGCAGCTCCCCGGCGCGCTTGGCGCGCTCGGCTTTACCCAGTGCGCGCAGCTCGGGCTCGTACCAGTTGACCGCCGCGAGCGTGCGCCCGGCGCGATCGTCGACCGCCTGCGCGGAGAGGCCACGGTTGGAGCGAAAGACCGAGATCCGCGGCCGGGTCGCGGTGCCGGAGATCTTCGCGCGCACGCGCCGGCGCCGCTTGAGACGCCGCTGGGGCTTGGTGAGGACGGTCATGCGCGCTTCCCGACCTTCCGCGCGACGTACTCGCCTTCGTAGCGGATGCCCTTGCCCTTGTAGGGCTCCGGGGGGCGCTGCTTGCGGATGATCGCGGCGGTCTCGCCGACGAGCTGCTTGGAGATGCCCTTGACGACGATGCGCGTGGGCTGGGGGACTTCGAACTCGATCCCTTCGGGTGCGGGGATCGGGACGGGGTGGGAGTAACCGACGGCGAGCTCGAGATTCTTGCCCTTGAGCTGCGCGCGGTAGCCGACGCCCTGGATTTCGAGGCGCTTTTCGTAGCCGGCGGTGACACCCTGGACCATGTTGGCGACGAGCGTGCGCGTGAGCCCGTGCAGCGCGCGGTGCTCGCCGCGGTCGGTGGGACGCGAGACGCGCAGCTGATCGCCGTCCTGGACGACCTCGATGTCGCGCGGCACGCGCTCGACGAGCTCGCCTTTGGGGCCGTTGACGCGAACCGACTCGGGCTCGATCGCGACGGTGACGCCGGCGGGGACGGGGATGGGTTGTCTACCGATTCTCGACATCGTTGTTCACCAGACCTGCGCGACGACCTCGCCGCCGACTCCGGCGGCGCGGGCGTCGTGGCCGGTCATGACGCCGTGGGAGGTGGAGACGATCGAGGTTCCCATGCCGCCCTGGACCTTGGGGATGCGGCCGGCCTGTACGTAGGTGCGGCGGCCGGGGCGCGAGACGCGGCGCAGGCCGGAGATCGCGGAGCGGCGGTCGTCGGTGTACTTGAGCTGGATCTGGAGGATCTGCCCGGCGGCGCCGTCGGGAGCGGGGGCGACGGACCACGACTCGATGTAGCCCTGCTCGACGAGAATCCGCGCGAGCTCGGCCTTGAGTTTGGAGGCGGGGATCTCGACGGTCTCGTGCGCGGCGTGGATCGCGTTGCGGATGCGCGTGAGGAAGTCGGCTATGGGATCGGTCATCGACATGGCTGGCTGTGGCTATTCTCGGTGGTTGCTGGAGGGGGCTACCAGGATGACTTCGTCATCCCCGGTATCTGGCCGTTGTGGGCGAGCTCGCGCAGACAGATGCGGCAGAGCCCGAACTTCTTGTAGACCGCTTTGGGGCGTCCGCAGCGGTTGCAGCGAGTATATGCGCGCGTCTTGAATTTGGGGGTCCGCGTCTGCTTGACGCGGAGAGAGGTCTTGGCCATCAGTCGGTCTCCTCGTCGGCTGCGGGGGCGGAGTCCTGTTCGAACTCCTTGGGGCGGTTGTAGGTCGAGAACGGCATCCCGAGCGCGGAGAGCAGCGCGAACGCCTCGGTGTCGGTGCGCGCGCTCGTGGTGATCGTGATGTCCAGACCGCGGACCTGGTCGATCGCGTCGTAATCGATCTCGGGGAAGATGATCTGTTCGCGGACGCCCATCGAGTAGTTGCCGCGTCCGTCGAAGGACCGCGAGTAGAGCCCGCGGAAGTCGCGGATGCGGGGGATCGCGATCGAGGTGAGGCGGTCGAGGAACTCGTAGCCGCGTTCGCCGCGCAGCGTGACGGCGACGCCGACGGGCATGCCCTCGCGGAGTTTGAACGCGGCGATCGACTTGCGCGCGCGGCGGATGCTGGGCTGCTGGCCGGCGATCGTCGCGAGCTGGTCCTGGGCGTTCTTGAGCGCCTTGGAGTCCTGCTTGGCGTCGCCGACGCCCATGTTGAGCGTGATCTTCTCGATCCGCGGGATCTGCATCGTGGAGGTGTAGCCGAAGCGCGCCGCCAGCTGGGGACGGATCTCTTCCTGGTAGCGGACCTTCAGGCGCGAGGGAGCGGCGGGCATCAGTCGATCCTCCGGCCCGAGCGGCGCGAGACGCGGAACGCCGTGCCGCCCTCGCGCTCGACGCCGACGCGGGTGGGCTTGTTGTCTTTGGGGTCGAGCAGCATGACGTTGGAGACGTGGATGGGGCCCTCGCGCTCGATGACGCCGCCGGCGGCCTGCTGGCTGGAGCCGGCGACCTGCTGGGGGCGGGTGTGGCGCTTGACCATGTTGAGCCCCTCGACGTAGACGCGGTCGCGACGCGGCTCGGTGCGCAGGACGCGACCGGTCTTGCCGCGGTCCTTGCCGGCGATCACCTTGACCTGGTCGCCCGAACGGACGCGCAGCTTGCGTGGAGCGGGTTTGCGGGCGGAAGCGGAGGTGGCCATCAGATGACCTCGGGCGCGAGCGAGACGATCTTCATGAAGTTGCGGTCGCGCAGTTCGCGCGCGACGGGACCGAAGACGCGGGTGCCGCGCGGGTTGTTCTGGTCGTCGATGATCACGGCGGCGTTCTCGTCGAAGGCGATGTAGGTGCCGTCGTCGCGACCGAAGGGCTTCTTCGTGCGTACGACGACGGCGGTGACGACGTCGCCCTTTTTCACGGTCCCGTGCGGGTTGGCCTGCTTGACGGTGGCGGTGATGACGTCGCCGACGTGCGCGTAACGACGGCGCGAGCCGCCCTTGACGCGGATGCAGAGAATCTCGCGTGCGCCGGTGTTGTCGGCGACGCGCAGCCTGGTCTCGTTCTGGATCATGCGATTCCCTCCATTTCTCAGCGAGCCCTCTCGAGCACCTCGGCGAGGCGCCAGCGCTTGGTGCGAGACAGGGGGCGGCTCTCGACGACGCGGACGGTGTCGCCCTCGTGCGCCTCGTTGCCCTCGTCGTGGGCGTGCAGCGTGCTGGAGCTGCGCACGATCTTCTCGTAACGGCGGTGGCGGCGGGCGACGTCGATGCGGACGGTGATCGTTTTGTCGGCCTTGTCGGAGACGACGATGCCCTGGCGCACCTTGCTCTTGGCGGGCTGGCGCGCGACGGCCGCGATGGGTGCGGGTACCGCGGCACCGCTGCGCGCGGCGGCGCGTTTGGCGCGTTCCTGCTGGCGGCGCGCGCGGCGGCGCACCGCCTTGCGGCGGCGCTCGGCGACGCGCTCGGCCTGACGCTCCTCGGGCGTGCGGGGATCGCGTGCGCGTCCGCCGTGCGTGGAGCGCTGCTTGCGGCGGCGCTCCTTCGGGGAGAGCTGCTCGGCGGGATCGGCCGGCGCCGCGGGTGCGGCAGGAGCAGCCTCGGCCGGCGGCGTCTCGGCGCTCGGGGTGGACGTCGCGGCCTCGGCGCTCGGGGTGGACGTCGCGGCCTCGGCGCTCGGGGTGGACGTCACGGCCTCGGCGTCCTGGGTGGTCTCGGCGTCTTGCTCGTCAGCCATGGAGCTCCCTCTCGCGGATCACGGTCAGGGTGCGCGCGATCTCGCGCTTGGCGCGCGCGATCCCGGCGGTGTTCTCGAGCTCGCCGGTGGCGTTTGAGAAGCGCAGACCGAAGAGGTCCTTGCGCGCCGTGGCGAGGTGCTCGGTGATTTCTTTGGGCGACATGTCCCGCATCTCCTTGGCGTCCATGCTCAGTCCTCGCGCAGCACGAACTTGGACTTGACGGGGAGCTTGTGCGCGGCGAGGCGGATCGCTTCGCGCGCGAGCGGCTCGGGGACGCCGGCGAGCTCGAACATGACGCGGCCGGGTTTGACGACCGCGACCCAACCTTCGGGCGAGCCCTTGCCGGAGCCCATGCGGGTCTCGGCGGGCTTCTTCGTGATCGGCTTATCGGGAAAGACGTTGATCCAGACCTTTCCCCCACGCTTGATCTTGCGGGTCATCGCGATGCGGGCGGCCTCGATCTGGCGGTTGGTGAGCCAGCCGGCATCGAGCGACTTGAGCCCGTACTCGCCGAACTGGACCTTGACCTGCCCGCGCGAGGGGCCGCCGCGGCGACCGCGGTGCTGCTTGCGATGCTTGACGCGCTTGGGGGAGAGCATTAGCGGGTGACCTCCGGACTGCCGCCGCCGCGTCCGCGCCCACCACCGGGACCACCGGGACCGCGACCGCCACCCGGGCCGCCCGGCCCACGTCCACCACCGGGACCGCGCCCACCACCGGGACCACCGGGACCGCGACCGCCGCCGGGACCACCCGGACCACGACCACCACCCGGGCCGCCCGGCCCACGTCCACCACCGGGACCGCGACCGCCACCGGGACCGCGACCGCCGCCGGGACCACCCGGGCCGCGACCGCCACCCGAGCCGCCCGGCCCACGTCCACCACCGGGACCGCGCCCACCACCGGGACCACCGGGACCGCGACCACCGCGGCGTCCTTCGCGACCGTCGCGCCCACCGCGACCGTCGCGCTCGGAGCTCGGGGGCGCGGGGGCGCTCATGTCGGTGAGGTCGGCACCGGTGTAGCCCTCGGGCATGATCTCGCCCTTGTTGATCCAGCACTTGACGCCGATGCGGCCGAAGGTGGTGGCGGCCTCGTAGAAGCCGTAGTCGATGTCGGCGCGCATCGTGTGCAGCGGGACGCGGCCGTCGGAGTAGCTTTCGGTGCGTGCCATCTCGGCGCCTCCGAGGCGACCGGAGACCTGGACCTTGACGCCCTTGGCGCCGGAGCGCATCGCGCTGGTGAGCGCGCGCTTCATCGCGCGGCGGAACGCGACGCGGTTCTGGAGCTGCTCGGCGATCGACTGCGCGACGAGCTTGGCGTCGAGCTCGGGCCGCTTGATCTCGAGGATGTTGACCTTGATCTGCTTCTGCGTCATGCGGTGCAGATCGCGCCGCAGCGCGTCGACTTCGGTGCCGGACTTGCCGATCACGATCCCGGGCCGCGCGGTATGGATGTTGACCTGCAGTTCGCCGGAATCCTTGCGGATCGTGATGTCCGAGAGGCCGGCGTGGGCGAGGCGGCGCGTGATGTGCTCACGGATGCGCACGTCCTCCGCGAGGTACTCGGCGAAGTGGCGCTCGTTGAACCAGTTGGACTTCCAGTCGTGGATGTAGCCCACGCGCATGGCCTCGGGGTGAACCTTCTGTCCCATTACGTCTGTGCTCTCTTCTCTCGTTCGCTGTTGGGTCGCTTGGCGTGGGGTTTTGGGGGTGGTCCCTGCGGGACCGGGATGGTTTGCGTGGTTAGGGGCGGGGGGTGAGGGTGATCGTGAGGTGGCTGGTGCGCTTGCGGATCGGCGTCGCTCGTCCCTGGGCGCGCGGCCGGAAGCGCTTGAGCGTGGGGCCCTCGTCGGCGTATGCCTCGCGGACGACGAGATCGTCCTCGAGCAGCTCGTGGTTGTTCTCCGCGTTGGCGACCGCGGACTCCAGCAGCTTGCTCCAGTCGCGCGCCACGTCGCGAGCGGTGAACGCGAGGATAGCGCGCGCCTCCGAGACGCTCTTCCCCGGCAGGTGCCCGCAGACGATGCGCGCCTTGCGCGCCGAGGTGCGCACGTAGCGCGCACGCGCGCGAACGGTGGTCCGCCGAGCGGTGCCCGTGGCTTTGGGTGACGCGGCTTTGGACTTCGCGGCGGGTTTCTCGACTTGCTCGTCTTTGGCGGCGGCTTTGCTCGGGCGGCGCGCTTTCGGTTTCGCCGTCGTCTCGCCCTCGGTCGCGTCCTTGCCCTCGGCTTTCGCTTTGGCGGCTTTGGCTTTGGTCGCTTTCGCTTTGGGCGCTTTCGCCGCCGGCTTCTCCCCGGCCGGCGCCTGGGCTGCCTCCGCCTCTTGGGACGCCTCCGACTCCTGAGCTGCCTCCGACTCCTGAGCTGCCTCCGCCTCCGCGCCTGCCGCGGCCGCTTTGGCTTTGGCGGGTTTGCGCGCCGGTTTTTTGGCGCTCGCCTCGGGTGCGTCCTGCGCGGGCGCCTCCTGCGCGGGCGCGTCCTGGGCGGGCGCGTCCTGCGCGGGCGCGTCGTCCTTGGACACCTCGGTGTCCCGCGGCTCGTCGGCCATGCTCATCGCACCTTCCCGGAGCCGGCGTGACCGCGGAAGTGGCGCGTGGGCGCGAACTCACCGAGCTTGTGGCCGACCATCGACTCACTGACGAACACGGGGATGTGCTTCTTGCCGTCGTGCACCGCGATCGTGTGCCCGACCATCTCGGGGAAGATCGTCGAGGTCCGCGACCACGTGCGCACCATCTGTTTGCGGTTCTCGGCGTTGAGACTCTCGATGCGCGCGAGCAACCGCTCTTCGACCCACGGGCCCTTCTTGCTCGATCTGCTCATATTTAGCTCAACCTCCCACGGCCGCTCAGGGCAAGCCGGGCAAGGACGCAAGGAGCGAAGTGTGCTCGGCACACGAGCGACTGAGGACGCCGCTCCGGCGCCGCCATGAGCGGCCGTGGGCCCTTCTTGCTCGATCTGCTCATCTCTGCTTACCCTTTCCGCGTCGCCGCCCGCGCACGATGTAGCGATCGGACGGCTTGTTCTTCTTACGCGTGCGGTAGCCGAGCGTGGGCACGCCCCACGGCGTCACGGGATGGCGGCCGGCGGTGGTGGAGCCCTCGCCACCGCCGTGCGGGTGGTTGACGGGGTTCATCGCGACGCCGCGCGTCTGGGGGCGCACGCCCATGTGGCGCTTGCGCCCGGCCTTCCCGACCTTGACGTTCTGGTGCTCGGCGTTGCCGATCGTGCCGACCGTGGCGCGGCACTCGGCGCGCACGAGCCGCATCTCGCCGGAGGGCAGGCGCAGCGTGGCCATGTCGCCGTCGCGCGCCATCAGCTGGACGGCGGCTCCGGCGGAGCGTGCCATCTGACCGCCGCGACCGGGCTGGAGCTCGACGTTGTGCACGACGGTCCCGATCGGCATGCGCGCGAGCGGGAGGCAGTTGCCGACGGCGATGTCGGCGTCGTCGCCCGAGGCGACGGTCATCCCGACGGTGAGGCGCTGGGGAGCGAGGATGTAGCGCTTCTCGCCGTCGCGGTAGTGCAGGAGCGCGATGTAGGAGGAGCGGTTGGGGTCGTACTCGATCGCCGCGACGCGCGCCGGGACCCCGTCCTTGCGGCGCTTGAAGTCGATGCGCCGGTACAGGCGCTTGGCGCCGCCGCCGCGGTGGCGCGCGGTCTTGCGGCCGTGGGCGTTGCGCCCGCCGCTCTTCTTGATGCCCTCGACGAGCGTGCGCTCGGGCTCGCTCTTGGTGATCTCCGCGAAGTCGGGGTAGGAGACGAACCGGCGTCCGGGGCTGGTTGGCTTGGGCTTGCGGATTGGCACTACACGCCCTCCATGCCTTGGAAGATCGGGATCGTCTCGCCGCTGCGCACCTGCACGATCGCCTTCTTCCACGTGCGCGTGCGCCCGCGTGTGACTCCGCGGCGCTTGGGCTTCGACTTGACGCTCGCGGTGCGCACCTCGACGACGTGCACGTCGAACAGCGCCTCCACGGCCTGGCGGATCTCGGTCTTGTGCGCGTCGGGGTGCACGCGGAAGGTGTACTTCCCGGCGGCCGACAGCACGTAGCTCTTCTCGGAGATCACGGGGCGGATAAGAACCTGGGAGTGCTCCATCAGGCGTCCCCTCCGGACTCGTCTTTGGCGCCGGCGCGCTGCGGCTTGGCGACGCGCGCGGTGAGCGCGTCGAGCGCGGCCTGCGAGAGCACGAGCGAGGCGGCGCCGACGACGTCGGCGATCCCCACGCTTTCGTGCGCGAGGACCGCGGTACGTGCGAGGTTGCGGAACGAGAGCGCCGCCGCGGACTCCTCGGGTGCGAGCACGACGAGCGTGGGCACCGGCTGCTTCCAGCCCTCGAGCAGCTCGCGCGCCTGGCGCGTCTTGGGCGCGTCGAACGCCGCGGCGTCGAGCACCGCCAGCGAGCCGCGCTCGGCGTGCAGCGAGAGCGCGCTGCGCAGCGCCGCGCGCTGCTCCTTGCGGTTGACCTTGAAGGTGTAGGAGCGCGGCTGCGGGCCGAACACGATGCCCCCGCCGGTCCACACCGGTGAGCGGCTGGAGCCCGCGCGGGCGCGGCCGGTGCCCTTCTGGCGCCACGGCTTGGCGCCGCCGCCGGAAACCTCACCGCGGGTTTTCGTCGCCGCGGTCCCGCGGCGACGGGCGGCCTGCTCGGCGCGCACGCTCTGGTGCACGAGCGGCCCGTGGAAGCGCTCCGCGAACGCGCCCTCGTCGAGCTTCACCTTCTGGGAAGCGCCGAGCATCGGTGCCTCAGGCATCGCTGCGCACCTCCACGACCGCGCCGGTCGGCCCGGGGACCGAGCCCCCGAGCAGCAGCAGGTTCTTGGCGGCGTCCACCGCGACGATCTTCAGGCCGCGCTGGGTGGCGCGGCGGTTGCCCATCTGGCCGGGACCGCGGATCCCTTTGACGACGCGCGCCGGGGTCGCGGAGGCGCCGATCGAGCCCGGGGCGCGCACGTTGTGCGAGCCGTGCGACTTGGGACCGCGCTTGAAGCCGTGGCGGCGGATCGTGCCCTGGAAGCCCTTGCCCTTGGATGTACCCGCGACCTTCACGCGCGTGCCGACCTCGAACACCTCGACCGTCACCGTCTCCCCCAGTTGCAGCTCGCCGGCCTCGCCGCGGAACTCCACGACGTGGCGCAGCGGCGGGGCGCCCGACTTCTTCAGATGGCCGAGCTCGGCTTTCGTGAGGTGCTTCTCGCGGGCCTGCCCGAAGGCGAGCTGCACCGCTTCGTAGCCGTCGCGTTCCGGGGTGCGGATCGCGGTGACCGGGCACGGACCGGCCTCCAGGACCGTGACGCGCGCGACCGAGCCATCCTCCTGGAAGACCTGGGTCATGCCGAGCTTCTTGGCGAGGATCGCGGGCATCAGGTGGCGAGGCGGATCTCGATGTCGACGCCCGCGGGCAGGTTGTCGAGGCGCTGCAGCGAGTCCACCGTCTTGGGGGTCGGCTGGTGGATGTCGATCAGGCGCTTGTGCGTGCGGATCTCGAAGTGCTCGCGCGAGTCCTTGTCCTTGAAGGGCGAGCGGATCACGCAGTAGACGTTCTTCTCCGTCGGCAGCGGGACGGGCCCGGAAACGCTCGCGCCGGTGCGCGTCGCCGTCTCCACGATCTCCTTCGCGGCGGACTCGATCGCGGAGGTGTCGTAGGCCTTCAGCCTGATGCGGATCTTGTTTTGAGTGGCTGGCGCCATGAAATTTCTTTCAGGGGTCCCGAGCTTCGGCTGGCGGCCTGGCGGCGCCGCGCGACCCTCAGGGACTCGCTAGGACTTTCGTATCGGACTGGACAAAAAAAGAACGCCCCCCGGCGGTGGCCGGGGGACGCCAAACTGCTTGCTACTCGATGATCTCGCTGACGACGCCCGAACCGACGGTGCGCCCACCCTCGCGGATGGCGAAGCGCAGCCCCTGGTCCATGGCGATCGGCTGGATCAGCTCGATCTCCATCTGGACGTTGTCGCCCGGCATGACCATCTCGACGCCCTCCGGCAGTCGGGCGACACCGGTGACGTCGGTGGTGCGGAAATAGAACTGGGGCCGGTACCCGGTGAAGAACGGCGTGTGACGCCCGCCCTCCTCCTTCTTGAGCACGTAGACCTCGGACTTGAACTTCGTGTGCGGCGTGATCGAGCCCGGCTTGCACAGCACCTGCCCGCGCTCGATCTCCTCGCGCTTGGTGCCGCGCAGCAGGCAGCCGACGTTGTCGCCCGCGCGACCCTCGTCGAGGATCTTGCGGAACATCTCCACGCCGGTCACGACCGTCGAGGTCGTGTCGTGGACGCCCACGATCTCGACCGTGTCGCCGGTGTTGATGATGCCCTGCTCGATGCGCCCCGTCGCGACGGTACCGCGGCCGGTGATCGAGAAGACGTCCTCGACCGGCATCAGGAACGGCTTGTCGAGCTCGCGCACGGGCTCGGGGATGTAGCTGTCGAGCGCTTCGGCGAGCTCGATGATCTTGCCCTTGTAGGCCTCGTCGCCTTCGAGCGCCTTCAGCGCGGAGCCGATGATGAACGGGATGTCGTCGCCGGGGAAGTCGTATTCGGAGAGCAGCTCGCGGACCTCGACCTCGACGAGTTCGAGCAGCTCCTCGTCGTCGACCATGTCGGCCTTGTTGAGGAACACCACGATGTAGGGCACGCCGACCTGGCGCGCGAGCAGGATGTGCTCCCGCGTCTGCGGCATCGGGCCGTCCGCAGCGGAAACCACGAGAATCGCGCCATCCATCTGCGCGGCGCCGGTGATCATGTTCTTCACGTAATCCGCGTGACCGGGGCAGTCGACGTGCGCGTAGTGGCGCTTGTCGGTCTGGTACTCGACGTGCGAGGTGGCGATCGTGATCCCGCGTTCCTTCTCCTCGGGCGCGTTGTCGATCTCCTCGAAGCTGCGGGCTTCCGCGCCGCCCTTCTCGGCCAGCACCGTCGTGATCGCAGCGGTCAGCGTCGTCTTGCCGTGGTCGATGTGACCGATGGTGCCGACGTTGACGTGCGGCTTGTCGCGCTCGAACTTCTCCTTCGCCACTTTGCGTTCGCTCCTCTATTGCCGAAATGTCGTCCGCCACCGCGTGGCGGCGAACCGGGGAAATCTATCTAAATGGGGACCTTCGTGTCTGCTGACCCTGCTAGGTAACCGATATGTCCTGAAAAATGAGGGGCCCGGCTCGCCGGCCTGCGGCCGCCTGCGCCACCCTCATGCCGGCACTGGCTCGCCGGTGCGCTGCTCGATGATCTTCTCCGCGATGTTCGGCGGCACCTCTTCGTACCCCTCGAATTGCATCGTGTACGTCGCGCGTCCCTGCGTGTTGGAGCGCAGATCCGTCGCATAGCCAAACATCTCGCTCAGCGGCACACGTCCGGTGACAGCCAGCGCGTTGCCACGCCGCTCCTGCCCTTCCACGCGCCCGCGGCGGCGCGAAAGATCGCCGATCACGTCGCCCAGGAACTCCTCCGGGGTGACGACCTCGACGGCGAAGATCGGCTCCAGCAACACCGGCTTGGCACGCTTCGCGGCCTCCTTCAGCGCCAGCGAGCCCGCAACCTTGTAGGCGATCTCGGAAGAGTCCACCTCGTGGTACTTGCCGTCGACCAGCGTCACGCGAACGTCGACCATCGGGTAACCCGCCTTGACGCCGTTCTCGAGCGCCTCCTCGACGCCCTTCTCCACGGCCGGGATGAACTCGGTCGGGATCGCGCCGCCCTTGATCTTGTTGACGAAGTCGAAGCCCTCGCCCGGCGCGGGCTCGATGTTGATGTACACGACCCCGTACTGGCCCGAGCCGCCCGTCTGGCGCACGAACTTGCCTTCGACCTTCTCCGCGGTGCCGCGCACGGTCTCGCGATAGGAGACCTGCGGGCGGCCGACGTTGGCCTCCACGCCAAACTCTCGCTTCATGCGATCGACGAGCACTTCGAGGTGGAGCTCGCCCATGCCCGAGATCTCGGTCTGGCCGGTCTCTTCGTTGGTGCGCACCTGGAAGGTCGGGTCCTCCTCGGCGAGGCGCCCGAGCGCGATCGACATCTTCTCCTGGTCGACCTTCGTCTTGGGCTCGACGGCGACCTTGATGACCGGCTCGGGGAAGACGATCGTCTCCAGGCGCACCGGCGCGTCCGGCGCGGCCAGCGTATCGCCGGTCATCACCTGCTTGATGCCGACCGCGGCGGCGATGTCGCCGGCGTAGACCTCGGGCATCTCCTCGCGCTCGTTCGCGTGCATCATCAGGATGCGCCCGATCCGCTCGGTGCGGCCGCTGTTGACGTTCAGCACGCGCGACCCCGCCTCGAGTTTGCCGGAGTAGACGCGGAAGTAGGTCAGCTTGCCCACATACGGGTCGGCCATGATCTTGAACGCCAGCGCCGTGAACGGCTCGGAGTCGTCGGCGTGGCGCTCGACCTCGCGCTCGCCCTCCTCGCCCCTCACCAGTTCGGTTCCCGCGATCGGCGGGACGTCCAGCGGCGAGGGCAGATAGGCGATCACCGCGTCCAGCAGCGGCTGCACGCCCTTGTTCTTGAACGACGAGCCGCACAGGACCGGGGTGAGCTTGGTTGACAGCGTCGCCTTGCGGATCGCCTGCTTCAGACGCTCCTCGGGAATCTCCCCCTCCTCGAGGATCAGCTCCAGCAGCTCGTCGTCGTAGTGCGAAACCTCCTCCAACAGGTGCTCGCGCGCGGCGGCCGCCGCTTCGGCGAGCTCGGCCGGGATCTCGGTCTCTTCCTGCTCCTTGCCCAGCTCGTCCTTGTAGATGACGGCTTTCATGCTCACCAGGTCGATCACGCCCAGGAAATCTCCCTCCGCGCCGATCGGGAGCTGGATCGGCACCGGGTGCGCGCCGAGGCGGTCGATCATCGTCTGCACACCGCGCTCGAAGTCCGCGCCGATGCGGTCCATCTTGTTGATGTACGCGATCCGCGGGACGTGGTACTTGTCGGCCTGCCGCCACACCGTCTCCGACTGCGGCTCCACCCCGGCGACGGAGTCGAACAGCGCGATCGCGCCGTCCAGCACGCGCAGCGAGCGCTCCACCTCGACCGTGAAGTCGACGTGGCCCGGCGTGTCGATGATGTTGATCCGATGGCCCTTCCACTCGGCCGTCGTCGCCGCCGAGGTGATCGTGATCCCGCGCTCCTGCTCCTGTTCCATCCAGTCCATCACGGCAGCGCCCTCGTGGACCTCGCCGATCTTGTACGTGCGGCCCGTGTAGTAGAGGATGCGCTCGGTCGTCGTCGTCTTGCCGGCGTCGATGTGCGCCATGATCCCGATATTGCGGGTGTTCTGAAGTGTGAACTTACGTGGCATCAGTGGGAAAAGGGTCGCGAGCGTTCGGTGTGCGGGCAAAAAAATGGGCCCCTCGGGCCCACGCGCACTGCTTGTGTCCAGGCCGATCCGTCAGGTTGCTATTTGCTTGCTCGAGGTCTCCATGTTCTGAGGCCGCCGGCGCGGGAGAATCTTCGCACCACTGCCCCTCCGCCGAGCGGATGCCGACTATAGCAGGCCCTCACCGCTGCCTGCGAGGCTCGCCCGCGCGATCCTCGAAGACGCTGCGCAGCCGCGTCAGCGCGCGCGTCGCCGCGCGCAGCTCCGCCGGCTCGAGGTCCGCCAGCGCCTCATCCCACAGGCGCCGATAGCGCTCCCGCTTGGCCTCGATCTCGCTCCTGCCGCTCGCCGTCAGGCACGAGACGACGACCCGCCGGTCGCGCTCCGAGCGCGTGCGTTCGACATGACCCGTCTCGGCGAGGTGGTCGAGCATCTGGGTCACGGTCGCCGGGGCCAGTTGCGCCGCGGTCGCAAGCTCGCCAGCCGAAAGCGGTCCGCGGTCGCTCAACTCCACCAGCAGCTCGCACTGCGCGTGCGTCAGCTCGGTTCCCGGCAGGTGCGTGTCGCGACCACGCAACCGCAGTGCCGCGCGGAAGACCTGCCGGAACGCAAGCCCGAGCTCGGCGATCTCGGCGGCGCGTTCCCGCTCCGCGCCCTGCGGGCCGCTCGACTCGACGCCCTGCGCGCCGCTCGACTCGACACCCTGCGCGCCGCTCGACTCGACACCCTGCGCGCCGCTCGGCTCGACGCTCTGCGCGCCGCTCGACTCCGCGCCCTGCGGGCCGCTCGACTCGACACCCTGCGCGCCGCTCGACTCAACGCCCTGCGCGCCGTTCGACTCAACGCCCTGCGCGCCGTTCGACTCGACGCCGTGCGGGCCGCTCGGCTCGACGCCCTGCTCGACGCCAGCCCGGCGCGCCTGCGCGCCGCGCTTCCCGAGGCTCTGCGTGTCGACCGCCACGACCGCTCCCCGCTATGCCCCGACGGCCTCCGCGAGCGCCTCGCGGCGCGCCGCGTCCTCGACCGGCGCGCCGGGTCGCTCCGCGCGCAGCAGCATCAGGCACGGGATCAGCGACAGGATCGCGATCCCGAGCGCCCACCAGTACGCGATGTCGAACGCGCTGGCCAGCCCCGCCGGGGTGTGCGCGCTGGCCTCAGCCGCGCGCTGCAGCACGACCGCGAGCACCGAGGTGCCGATCGCGCCCCCCAAGCGCATCAGGACGTTGATCTGCGGAGTCGCATCGGAGATCTGGTCCGGGCGCATCGAGGCGAATGCCGCATTCATCGCCGGCATGAACGACATCCCGATGCTCACCCCGCGCACCACCAGCAGCAGCGAGATCGCGAGGATCGAGGTGTTCGCGCCGAGGAACGCCAGGGGAATCGTGCTGACGCACAGCAGCGACACGCCGCCCAGCGCGACGCGACCGCCCCCGAAGCGCTGCGTCAGACGGCTCGCCAGCGGCATCGCCACGAGCGCCCCGAGGCCCTGCGGCCCGTTCAGCAGGCCCGTGTGGATGATGCTCTCGCCGCGCACCTCCTGGTAGTAGAGCGGCACGAGGATCATCGCCCCGAACAGCGCCGCCCCGAGGCCGAAGTTGACGAACGACGCGCCGGCGAAGACGCGATTCGCGTACAGGCGCACGTCGAGCAGCGGCCGCTCCACCCGGAGCGCGTGCAGGACGAAGAGGACCGTAAGCACGACGCCCGCGACCACCGGCAGCAGGACCTCGGGGGCGCCCAGCCCGGCGCCGGACCCGAGTTCGCTGACGCCGAACACGATCGCCGCGGAGCCGCCCGAGAGCAACCCCACTCCGAGCACGTCCAGCCGTCCCGCGACCCCCGAGTCCGTGCGCGGCAGCATCCGCCAGCCGAGCACGAACGCGATCAGCCCGATCGGCACGTTCACGAAGAAGATCCACGACCAATGCAGGTTCTGAAGGATCAGGCCGCCGACAACCGGACCCAGGATCGGAGCGAGCATCGCCGGCATCGAGACGACTCCCATGACCCTGCCGACGCGCTGCGGGCCGGCCACGTGCGCCATGATCATCATCGCGACCGGCATGATCATGCCGCCGCCAACGCCCTGCATCACGCGGAAGATCACCAGCGAGGTCGTCGAGTCCGAGAGCCCGCACAGGCCGGAGCCGACCGTGAACAGGACCAGCGAGACGAGGTACACCCGCTTGGCCCCGAAGCGCCGCGCCGCCCAGCCGGTGACGGGGATCACGGCCGCCAGCGCGAGCAGATAGCCGGTTATCACCCACTGCACCTGCGCAAGCGGGCTGCGCAGGTCGTGCGAGAGCGTCGCCAGCGCCACGTTCACGATCGTCGTGTCCAGGATCGACATGATCATCCCCAGGATCACCACCCCGGAGATCACCCATACATGGCGCTCGATCGGGACCGACGCGCCGCTCGAAGAAGCTGTTGTCGCCGCAGACGAAGACATTCGGTACCTAAACGTTAGGAACCGAAGGACATCCCTTCAAGGCCGGCGGATGTGAGATCGCGCACATAGGGCCGGGGCATCGGGGCATGCCCCGGGCCCGCAGCCGCGCAAACCCATCCCGGTCCCGCAGGGACCACCCCCAAAACTCCCGAACGCGGTCAGCTACCAGCGGTAGTGCGCGAACGCCTTGTTCGCCTGCGCCATCCGGAAGATGTCGTCCTTGCGCTTGTACGCGCCGCCCTGCTGCGACTGCGCATCCAGCAGCTCGTTCGCGAGCCGCTGCGCCATCGTCTTCTCCCTGCGCTGGCGCGCGAACTCCACCAGCCAGCGCACCGCCAAAGTCCTCGCGCGGCGCGGCGCCACCTCGACCGGCACCTGATACGTCGCCCCGCCCACACGCCGCGATTTGACCTCCAGCGTCGGCGTCAGCGCCTTCAGGCCCGCCTCCAACGTCTCCAACGGGTCTTTGTCGCTGCGCTCACCCAACAGCGCCAGCGCGTCGTACACGATCCGCTCCGCCGTCGACTTCTTGCCGTCCAGCATCACCTTGTTGATCACCTGCTGCACCAGCTTCGAGCGGTGCACCGGGTCCGGCTCCACCGGCCGGATCTGAGCTGCTGCGCGACGAGGCATCTACTTTTTCTTCACGCCGTACTGCGAGCGCGCCTTTTTGCGGTCGTTCACGCCGGCCGCATCCAACGTCCCCCGCACCACCTTGTAGCGCACGCCCGGAAGATCCTTCACGCGCCCACCACGCACCAACACCACCGAGTGCTCCTGCAGGTTGTGACCCTCGCCCGGGATGTACGCCGTGACTTCGATCGAGCCCGAGATACGCACACGCGCGACCTTGCGCAGGGCGGAGTTAGGCTTCTTCGGGGTCGTCGTGTACACGCGCGTGCACACCCCGCGCCGCTGCGGAGCCGCGACCTTCTTCTTGCGGCCCTTCCCCGACTTCAAGCCGGGAGTGGCGAGCTTTTTCTTCGGGGCCACGCGGCCCTTGCGCACGAGCTGAGAGGTCGTCGGCATTCGGCCGGGGATGGTAGCAGCGACGAGCCGCCGCTACGCCGCCGAGCTCGCGCTCGCCGACACAACACCCGCCGAACGCACCGGCGCCGGCATCAAAGCCGCCGCCACCACGACCAGCACGAACGCCAGCGCCTCCAACACGATCCCCGCCGCGCTGCCCGCCATCGGGTCGCCGAAGACCACGATCCCGCCCGCGATCCCCGCGATGTTCGCCGCCGTTCCCGTCACCGCGATCACCGGCACCGCGTCTCCATCCTGCAGGCCCCGCGCCGACGCGTAGAACGCGACCACCGACGCCAGCAGCGCGACCGCAAACCACGGACTCAAGAGCACCGCCAACGCGCCGTGCGCGCCCAGGATCCCCGTCAAAGCCTTGATCGCCGTGTCCGACACCCCGAACAGCACGCCCGCCGCACCGCCCAGCATCACGCCGTGGTGCTCGGCCTGGCCACCCATCCGCGGGCCCATGATCAACAGGCCGCCCAGCCCGAACAGGCCCGCCTCGAACGACGTCATCACCACCGGCGAGAAGTGCGCGTGCGCCCCGTGCATCGCCGGCAGCGTCAGCCCCAGAAGCACCAGGCCCGCCGCCGTCAGCCACAACCCCACCCACTGGCGACGGCCCACGCGGAACCCGAACAGGCGATCCGCCATCACCGCGATCAACACCACCCCCGCCGCCAGCACCACCTGCACCACCGACATCGGCGCCAGCGTCAGCGCCGCCACGTGCAGGCCCCACGACCCCGCCGCGATCAGCATCCCCAGCGCAAACCACTTCGAGGAGAACAGATCCCGCGCGCACCGCAGCGGATGGCGCACCGTCACGCGCGGCACTTCGCCCGCGCCCCGGTACTTGTAGAAGAAGCCCAGGTTCGCCACGAACGCGCACGCGAGCGCCAGGAATATGCCCAGATCTAGAGTCATCGCCGGTCAGGTGCGTCGGTTTCCATCGACGCGAGGCTCCATCGGCAGCGGCCGACTGCTGCTTTACTGCCCCACGACGATTCCGGCAGGTTAGCCGTCCCGACCTGTGCGCAATCTAAAGGCCGCCTATAGATGTTCGCGCTTAATGGCCGCCTAACACGCCCCCAGCCGCCGATGCCCCTCCAGCCCACCACGCCGCCCCCGGGTTCCGCGCGCGCCGCGCAGTCCACCGAGCGGCCCCTGCTGCTGGTCGACATCGACGGCGTTGTCTCCCTCTTCGGCTTCCCGCCGCCCTCCGCCTTCGGCCCACCCGCCGATCCGCGGCCCGCCGGCTCCTTCCACTGGATCGACGGCATCCCCCACTTCCTTTCCGCCGACGCCGCCACACACCTGCTCGCCCTCCACGAGCACTTCGAGCTCGTCTGGTGCAGCGGCTGGGAAGAGCGCGCCGACGAATACCTCCCCGCGCTCCTCGGCCTCCCCGCCGGCCTTCCCTTTCTGCGTTTCGACGCCGCGGTGCGTGCCTCTAGCGGGAGCGGCGCCTCCACCTACGGCCACTGGAAGCTCTCCGCGATCGACGCCCACGCCGGCGCGCGCCCGCTCGCCTGGATCGACGACTGCCTCGACGCTCCCTGCCACGAGTGGGCCGCCGCGCGCGTCGCGCGCGGCGCACCGACCCTGCTCGTGCAGACCCGTCCCGCGGTCGGCATCACCGCCGCGCATGTCCGCGAGCTCACCCTCTGGGCCGCCTACCTCGAGCGCTCGGCGGCCAGGCGCTGAGATAGTCAGGGGGCGGCGAGAAGAGATAGCGCCTACCGCGTCGCCGCCGTTCGAGCAGTCCCATCTCTTCCAACTGGAGCAGGTCGTTGCGGGCCGTCTCGTGCGTCACGCCATAGGCCGTGGCATGCGCCTCGAACGTATAGCTCGTGTCCGGCCCTCGCAGCGCGTCACCCAGCAGCGCCAGCTGGCGGTGATTGAAATGGTCCGAGCCGCGCAGCAGCGCTTCCACCTCGCGCACCTCTTCGATCTGTCCGCGCAGATAGGCATGCAACCCGATCGACGGCCCGCTCGACGACCTCGAGCTGGTACACGATGAAATACGTCGCGTCACGCTCGTCGGTCTCTGTCAGGAGGAACGATCTTCCGTACTGCGACGGAGCATCGCGCAGGATCTTCGAGATCGACAGATACTCCACGAGCCCGTAGCGCCGCGTACGCATGTACCAGTAGAACAGGGCCCGCGCGGTTCGCCCGTTCCCATCTTCGAACGGGTGGACGTAGGCGAGCCAGAAGTGCAACAGGATCGCTCGCACCACCGGGTGGATGAAGCCAATCTCCAAATATTTGGGGATCCTTGGATTAACTTGGATCACCGCTGGGGGACCCGCTCCACAGCCGCCGCCGCGCGCGAGCGCCCCATCCCAAGCCATCCCTATGATCGGCGCTCACGCCATGCCCGCCTACCTGCCCTTCGCGGAGCGCAACATCAGCACCGCCTACCGCGACATGCTCCACACGATCCGCGCGAACGGCACGCGCGTGACGACCAAGCAGGGCGTCGACGCGCTCGCGCTCGCCGGCGCCCAGATGCGCTTCCCGATGGCGCACGGCGCGGCCGTGATCACCGAGCGCTCGATCGGCGGCTTCGCGTCGAAGGCGATCGGGGAGCTGTGCGCGTTCATCAACGGCGCGCGCACCCTCGACGAGCTCGCCGAGTTCGGCTGCGACTGGTGGGGACCGTGGGCGACCGAGGAGAAGTGCGCCAGCCGCGGCCTGCCCACCGGCGACCTCGGCCCCGGCTCCTACGGTCACGCCTTCCACAACTTCACCACCGACTTCGACGGCGAGGACGACGGCTTCGACCAGTTCGCGCACATCGTGACCAAGCTGCGCGAGCTCCCCGAGGACCGCACCGCGCTCGTCAGCCCGTGGATCCCGCAGGCCAACCGCCGCGCACGCGGGGTCAAGTCTCGCAACACCATCGCCCCCTGCCACGGATGGGTGCACGCGCTCGTGTTCGACGGCAAGCTCCACCTCGTCCACAACCAGCGCTCCGGGGACACCCCGATCGGGGTGCCGTCGAACATGGCTCAGTACACCGCGCTCGGCCTGATGCTCGAGCAGCTCACCGGCTACGAGTTCGTCGAGTACGTGCACTGGATCCAGTACGCCCACATCTACGTCAACCAGCTCGACCACGTCGACGAGATGCTCGCGCGCGAGCCGCGCCGGCTCCCGACGCTGCGCCTCACCGAGGCGGGGCGCCGCGTGCACGACATCCACGACTTCCGCGGCGAGCATTTCGAGATCGTCGACTACGACCCCCACCCGCCGATCCGCGACATTCCAGTGCTGACTTGAGGCGTGCGCGTGGTATCGATCGTCGTCGCATACGCCAGCAATCGCGTGATCGGGCATCGCGGGACACTGCCGTGGAGACTCCCGAGCGACCTGCGTCATTTTCGCGAGCTCACGACCGGGGGCACCGTCGTAATGGGTCGCAAGACCTTCCAGTCGCTCCCCGACGCGCACCGTCCGCTGCGCGAGCGGCGCAATCTCGTGCTGAGCTCCAACGCGGGCCTCGACGCGGACGGCGCCGAGATACACCCGAGCCTCGACGCGGCGCTGCAAGCGTGCGCGAAGGACTGTTTCGTGATCGGGGGCGCCGCCGTCTACGAGCAGGCGCTACCGCGCGCGGAGCGCGTGTACGCGACGCACGTCGAAGCAGAGCCGCATGGCGACGCGTTCTTTCCGGCGCTCGCGCCCGCGGAGTGGCGCTGCGTGCAGCAGAGCGAGGCGCTGCAGGAGAATGGGCTCGCATTCGTGTTCTGCACCTATGACCGCATTCGTTCCCCGCAGCCATGACCGCCTCGGGACCGATGACTGCGTCCTCTGACGCTCTTTATCACCTGCCCGCGGCGCGCAGCGCAGCGCAGCGCACGCGCATGCAGGAACTGCAGGAGGCCGGCGTCTGCGTATTCTGCCCCGAGCACTTCGAGACATACAACCCCGAGCCCGTCGAGCTGCGCGGCGAGCACTGGTATGTCGCCCGCAACGCCTACCCCTACCACGGGACACTGGCGCACTACCTGATCATCCCCCACGCCCACGTCGCGGGCTTCGAGGAGCTGCCCGACGAGGCGGGAGCGGAGCTGTGGGCGCTCAAGCGCAAGTTGCACAAAGAGCTACGTCCGGTGGCGGTCGCGACCGTGGAGCGCAGTGGCGACATGCGCTACAACGGCGGCAGCGTGGCACACCTGCACGTCCATTTCGTCGCGCTCGACGAGACACCCGAGCAGACGGTGCGGTTCCGCGTCAGCCGCGAGGCGGATCGCGCCAGCCGCGAGGCCGATCAGTGATGGCGATCACCAGCGGGATCTTCAGCTCGGACGTCAACTTCGAGCAGCGCCTGATCGGATCGCTGGAGCAGCTCGCCGAGCTCGCCGAGCACCTGCGCGGCATCGGCCTGCGGCTCGTGCTGACGTCGGGCTCGTTCGACCTCGTGCACCTGGGCCACGTCAAGTACCTCGCGAAGGCCAAGGAACTCGGAGACGTACTGATCGTGGGCGTCGACAGCGACAGCAAGATCCGCCGGCGCAAGGGCGACGACCGCCCGATGGTGCCCGAGTCCGAGCGCCTGGAGATGCTCGCGCACCAGCGCCCCGTCGATGTGATCTTCCTGAAGGCCGACGACGAAGAGCGCTGGGCGCTGATCCGCGCGGTGCGCCCCGATGTGCTGGTGCTGAGCACCGACCACTCCTACTCCGAGGACGAACAGGCGCAGCTGCGGGAGATCTGCGGCGAGGTGCGCGTCCTGGAGCGCCAGGCGGCGGTCACGACGAGCGAGCGCATCCGCCAGCTCTACATGCACCTCGGCGAGCGCCTCGGCCCGAAGCTCGCGGAGGTTCTGCCGGGCTTGATCGACACCGTCATCAAGCGCGAATGAACGGGCGCGCGGCGGTCGCCTATATCCCGGTGCTGCACGAGGGGTACCGCCGCTACGTCGAGAACCACGCGCGCGGCGGGCGATTGTTCGTGGTGGGGCCGGAGCTCTACGAGGACTACCGGCCGCTCGCGAAGGACATCCGCGCGCTACCGGCCGAGCTCGCAGCGCGCGCGATCGCGGCTTGGGATATCTGCGCGGAGGTCGCGGTCCTCGACGTCGAGGGGGCGCGCGCTTTGGCTGCAGAGGGCCCGTGCCTGACGATGCCCGCGGAGGACGTGAGCTATCGGCTGACGGAGCGCTTCTTCGAGCGCTGCGAGGTGCGCTTCGACGCGGTGTTCCTGCGCTGGGACCGGACGCGCACGGCACAGCTGCTCGAGCCGGCGCCGCAACGGATTGTGTCCGGCGCGGAGCTCTCAGCGGCGCTCCAAGGGGAGCGGGCCGCCGAGCAGGCATCGAGCGATGTCACGATCGAGGAGGACACGGCGGATCGGGATGCGGCACCCGCGGAGCTGGCGCCGCTCGTCGCCGCTGCGGAGATGGCGGCCGCTGGGAGCATCGACTGGTGGCGGCGCGTGGGCGCCGCGATCCGTTTCGCCGACGGGCAGCTGCGGGCGACCTGCAATGCGCACATGCCCCATCCGCTGAGCCCGTACGCCGCGGGCGACCCGCGCGCGAACTTCTACAAAGGCGTCGCGCTGGAGCTCTCCACCGCGGCGCACGCCGAGGCGCGCCTGATCGCGCAGGCCGCGCGCTCGGGACACGCGACCGCGGGAGCGGTGCTGTACGTAACCGACTTCCCCTGCCCGCCGTGCGCGAAGCTGATCGCCGCGGCGGGCATCGCGCGCGTGTACTTCCGCGAGGGCTACGCGGTGCTCGACGGGCAGGACGTGCTGGAGAGCGCGGGCGTGGAGGTCGTGCAGGTGACCTGACGCCCGCGCCCCGCTGTGTGCGGGGCGGAGCGGGGCGCCCCGCCGCAGGGGCGGGGCAACACCCGGCGCGCTAGTCGTTGTCCTCGGTGGGCGCCTCGATCGGGATGTCGTGCGTGTCGTCGGGAACTTCCAGCTCGGCGAGCTCCTCGACGAAGCCCGGGTCGGTGCCGCCGACGCCGATCTTCTCCAGCGAGGCGAGGTCGGCGTCGAACTCCTGCCCGTAGCCGCCGAGCGCATCGGCGCCCTGCAGTCCGAGCTCGGCCGCGATCTCGTCCTGGTCGAGCAGGCCGACCTCGTCGATCGCGCGCGGGAGCGGTTCGGAGGGTTCGATCTCGATCCGCCGGTAGCGCTTGAGCCCAGTCGCGGCGGGGATCAGCTTGCCGATGATCACGTTCTCCTTGAGCCCGTTGAGCCGGTCGGTCTTGCCCTCCAGCGCCGCGTCGGTGAGCACCTTGGTCGTCTCCTGGAAGGAGGCAGCGGAGAGGAAGGAGTCGGTGTTGAGCGACGCCTTCGTGATCCCGAGGATGATGTCCTCGTACTGCGCGGTCTCCTGGCCGGCCTCCTGGATCTCGGTGTTGATGCGCGCGAACTCGAAGCGGTCGACGAACTGCCCCGGGAGGTACTCGGTGTCGCCCTTCTGGTCGACGCGGACCTTCTTGAGCATCTGGCGCACGATGAGCTCGATGTGCTTGTCGTTGATGTCGACGCCCTGGGACTTGTAGACCTCCTGGACCTCGTTGACGAGGTAGCGCTCGGTCTCCGTGCGCCCGCGCAGTTTGAGCAGGTCGTGCGGGTAGAGCGAGCCCTCGTTGAGCTGCTTGCCCGCGGAGATGTGCTCGCCGGCGCGTACGAACAGGCGCGTGCGGCGCGGGAACGAGTGGCGGTGCTCCTCGCCGGCCGCGTCGGTGATGACGACCGTGAGCGCCTTCTCGGACTCCTCGATCGAGACGTTGCCGTCCTGCTCGGCGATCTGCGCGAGGCCCTTCGGCTTGCGCGCCTCGAAGAGCTCGACGACGCGCGGCAGACCGTGCGTGATGTCGGCGCCGGCGACGCCGCCCGTGTGGAAGGTGCGCATCGTCAGCTGCGTGCCGGGCTCGCCGATCGACTGCGCCGCGATGATGCCGACGGCGTCGCCGATCTGGGCGAGCTGGCCGGTGGCCATCGCGCGCCCGTAGCACGCCTGGCACACGCCGCTGATCGCCTGGCACTTCAGAACGGAGCGAACGGGAACGACGACATGGGTTCCGCGATCGTGGTCGTCCTGGAAGGCCTTGACGATCTCGGCGAACTCGGGGCGCCCGATTTCGACGCCCTGCTCGACGAGCAGGCGTCCGCGCTTGGTTTCGATCTGCTGCGCGGCGATGCGCCCCACGAGATCGTCGTTGGGGTCGCCCCCGTCCTTGAAGACCCCCATCTCGATGTGATCCTCGGTGCCGCAGTCGGGCTCGCGGATGATCACGTCCTGTGCGACGTCGACGAGGCGCCGCGTGAGATAACCGGAGTCGGCGGTGCGCAGAGCGGTGTCCGCGAGGCCCTTTCGGGCGCCGTGGGTGGAGATGAAGTACTCGAGCACCGACAGGCCCTCCATGAAGTTGGCCTTGATCGGGCGCTCGATGATTTCGCCCTTCGGGTTGGCCATCAGGCCGCGCATCCCAGCGAGCTGGCGAATCTGCTTGAAGGACCCGCGCGCCCCGGAGTTGGCCATCATGAAGATCGGGTTCAGCGTGTCGAGGTTCTCGACCATCGCGTCGGCGACCTCGTCGGTCGCGGCGTTCCACTTCTCCACGACCGCCTCGTGGCGCTCCTCCTGGGTGATCAGCCCGTCCTCGTACTGGCCGGTGATGTCGCCGACGAGCTTGTCGTACTTGTCGAGGATCGACTGCTTCTCGGGCGGCACGACGACGTCGTTCTTGGAGATCGTGATGCCGGCCTGCGTGGAGTACTTGAAGCCGAGATCCTTGAACGCGTCGAGCACGAGCGAGATCGTGGTCGCCCCGTAGGTCTGCACGAGCATGTCGATCAGACGCGTCGTGTCGCGCTTCTTCATCGACTGGTTGACGAACGTGTACTTGGTCGCGTCGAACTCCGCGCCGAGCGCCCCGGCGAGCGCGCGCTCGATGCGGTCGTTGTAGACGATCCGCCCGACCGTCGTGAGCACGTGGCCACCCTCGCGGCCGAAGGAGCGGAACTCGGCGACGTCGTGCAGCGTGACGACACCGGCCTCGTATGAGAGCTCGGCCTCCTGTGCGGTGCGGAACACATGGGGGCGGGGCTCGCTCGAAGGCCACTTGCCGGTCTGCAGAAGCTCCTGCTTGGCGGCCAGCTCGTCGGCTTCGGGCCCGTAGGTCAGGTAGTAGGCGCCGAGGATCATGTCCTGCGTCGGCGTCGCCAGCGGCGCGCCGTGGGCGGGCGAGAGGATGTTGTTGGAGGAGAGCATCAGGATGCGCGCCTCCGCCTGCGCCTCCGCCGACAGCGGCAGGTGCACCGCCATCTGGTCGCCGTCGAAGTCGGCGTTGAAGGCGTGGCAGACGAGTGGGTGGACCTGGATCGCCTTGCCCTCGACGAGCAGCGGCTCGAACGCCTGGATGCCGAGGCGGTGCAGCGTGGGGGCGCGGTTGAGCAGGACGGGGTGCTCGTGGATGACCTCCTCGAGCACGTCCCAGACCTCGCCGATCATCGAGTCGACCATCTTCTTGGCGGCCTTGATGTTCTGCGCGGACTTGCGCTCGACGAGGCGCGCCATGATGAACGGCTTGAAGAGCTCCAGCGCCATGATCTTCGGCAGCCCGCACTGGTGGAGCTTGAGGTAGGGGCCGGCGACGATCACCGAGCGCCCCGAGTAGTCGACGCGCTTGCCGAGCAGGTTCTGGCGGAAGCGGCCCTGCTTGCCCTTGAGCATGTCCGAGAGAGACTTCAGCGGACGGTTGCCGGGCCCGGTGACGGGGCGCCCGCGGCGGCCGTTGTCGAACAGCGCGTCGACGGCCTCCTGCAGCATGCGCTTCTCGTTGTTGACGATGATCTCCGGCGCGCCGAGGTCGAGCAGCCGCTTGAGGCGGTTGTTGCGGTTGATGACGCGGCGGTAGAGGTCGTTGAGGTCGGACGTCGCGAAGCGCCCACCGTCGAGCTGGACCATCGGCCGCAGCTCGGGCGGGATCACGGGGACGGCGTCGAGCACCATCTGCTCGGGCTTGTTGCCGGACTGGATGAAGGCGCTGACGACCTTCAGACGCTTGACCGCGCGCGCCTGCTTCTGGCCCTTGGCGGTCTTGACCTGGTCCTCGAGATCGATCCGTTCGGCCTCGAGATCGACCTGCTGGAGCAGGTCGCGGACGGCCTCGGCGCCCATGCCGCCGCGGAAGTACTCGCCGAAGCCATAGGGCGAGCCGAAGCGCTCCTTGAGCTCGCGGAAGGTGGTCTCGTCGTGCTCGATCTGCTTGGGTTCCATCGTCTTGAAGAGCTCCCACACGCCGCGCATGCGCTCGGCGGCGTCCTCGATGTAGGCCTCCGTGTCGGCGATGTCGGCCTCGAAGGTCTTGCTGAGCTCTTTGACGAGCTTGTCGCGCTCCTCGTCGGAGATCTTGGACAGGTTGATGTCGAGCGAATCGGCCCACAGATGATCTTCGTCGGAGAAGTTCGTCTGCTTGCCGCTCTGCAGGTACTTTTCGCGGCGCTCCAGCGACTCGCGCAGTTCCAGCACGCGCTCCTCGCGCTCGGCGGCGTAGGAGTCGAGCACCTTGTTGACCTCGCCCTCGAGCGTCGCCATGTCCTTCTGGCGCGCCTCGTCGTCGACCCAGGTGACGATCGATGCGGCGAAGTAGAGAACCTTCTCGAGCTCCTTGGGCGCCATGTCGAGCAGGTAGCCGATGCGGCTGGGGACGCCCTTGAAGAACCAGATGTGGCTCACGGGCGCGGCGAGATCGACGTGGCCCATGCGCTCGCGTCGGACCTTCGAACGGGTTACCTCGACGCCGCAGCGCTCGCAGACGATGCCCTTGTAGCGGACCCGCTTGTACTTGCCGCAGTAGCACTCCCAGTCCTTGGTGGGACCGAAGATGCGCTCGCAGAAGAGCCCGTCCTTCTCGGGCTTGAGCGTGCGGTAGTTGATGGTCTCGGGCTTGGTGACCTCACCGGAGCTCCAGCTGCGGATCTGCTTGGAGGAGGCGAGGCTGATCTCGATGGCGTCGAAGTTATTGATGTCGATCATGCTGATGCGCTTTCGCTCGCGGGTGAATCGGATGGCTGCTGCGGTGGGGCGCTGCGCGCGGGCTACGTCTCGGGGCCCTCTACGAGCTCGGTCTCGTCCTCGGCGAGCTCGGGGTCGAGCACGCCGTCACCGAGCGCATCGATGTCCAGATCGGCGACGCCCCCGTCGAGCAGATCCTCGACACCGAGGCCGCCATCGTCGTCGTCGAGATCCTGGCCGGCGTCGTCGTCCGGCGCAGCACCGACGGACGCCTCCTCCTGACCGGAGGACTCCGCCTGCGGCTCCTCCTCGCCGTCCTCGGATGCCTCGGCCACGTCGGGGGCCGGAGCGCGGACGCCGGAGAGATCGATGCCGAGCTCCTCGGCGGCGCGCAGGAGATCGTCGTCTTCGTCGCGCATCTCGGTGCGCTGGCCTTCGTCGGAGACGACGTTGACGTCCAATGCGAGCGACTGCATCTCCTTGAGGAGCACCTTGAAGGACTCCGGGATCGAGGGCTCGGCGATGTTCTCGCCCTTGACGATCGCCTCGTACGCCTTGACGCGCCCGACGGTGTCGTCGGACTTGATCGTGAGCATCTCCTGCAGCGTGTACGCCGCGCCGAACGCCTCCAGCGCCCAGACCTCCATCTCGCCGAAACGCTGGCCGCCGAACTGCGCCTTGCCGCCGAGCGGCTGCTGGGTGACCAGCGAGTAGGGCCCGGTCGAGCGCGCGTGGATCTTGTCGTCGACGAGGTGCAGGAGCTTGAGGATGTACATGTAACCGACCGTGACCTGCTGCGCGAAGGGCTCGCCGGTGCGGCCGTTGAACAGCGTCATCTTGCCCGACGCCTGCTCGCCCGGGCGACGGCTCTTGTCGACGTCCATGCGGATGCGGCCCTCGTGGGCGTCCTGCCACTTGACGAGCGCCTGGTCGACGTCTTCGACGGTGGCGCCGTCGAAGACCGGTGTCGAGACATATACACGCGCGGGGTCGCCGTTGCGGCTCATTCCGGAGGCTTCTTTGTAGGCGTCGGTTCCGTCGTCGTACCAGCCCTGCGCGGCGGCCCAGCCGAGGTGGGTCTCGAGGATCTGCCCGACGTTCATACGCGAGGGCACGCCGAGCGGGTTGAGGATCACGTCGACCGGGGTTCCGTCCTCGAGGAACGGCATGTCCTGCTGGTCGACGATCTTGGAGATCACACCCTTGTTGCCGTGGCGGCCCGCGAGCTTGTCGCCCTCGGAGATCTTGCGCTTCTTGGCGACGAACACGCGCACGAGGTCGTTGACACCCGGGGGTAGATCGTCACCGGCGTCGCGCGAGAACGTCTTGACGTCGATCACCACGCCGCCCTCGCCGTGCGGGACCTTGAGCGAGGTGTCGCGGACCTCGCGCGCCTTCTCCTTGAAGATCGCGCGGATCAGCTTCTCCTCGGCGGTGAGCTCGGTCTCGCCCTTGGGCGTGACCTTGCCGACGAGCAGGTCGCCGGACTGGACCTCGGCACCGACGCGGACGATGCCGCGGTCGTCGAGGTTGCGCAGCGACTCCTCGGAGCGGTTGGGGATGTCGCGGGTGATCTCCTCCTCGCCGAGCTTCGTCGTGCGGGCGTCGATCTCGTACTCCTCGATGTGGATCGAGGTGAGCTCGTCGTCCTGCACGAGGCGCTTGGAGAGAATGATGGCGTCCTCGAAGTTGTAGCCCTCCCAGGACATGAACGCGACCATCAGGTTCTTGCCGAGCGCCATCTCGCCGCGGTCGGTGGAGGAGCCGTCGGCGAGGACGTCGCCGGCCTTGACCTTCTGGCCGCTGGTGATGCGCGGCTTGTGATGGATCAGGGTGCCCTGGTTCGAGCGCATGTACTTCTGGAGCTCGTACTCGTCGGGCTTGGCGCCACCGTCGGGCTGGATCCTGATCTGGTTGGCGTCGACGTACTCGATGGTGCCGGAGTTAAGCGCGAGCAGGACGTCGCCGGTGTCCAGCGCGGCGCGTCGCTCCATGCCGGTGCCGACGAGCGGGGCGTCGGCCTTCAGCAGCGGGACCGCCTGGCGTTGCATGTTGGAGCCCATCAGCGCGCGGTTGGCGTCGTCGTGCTCGAGGAACGGGATCATGGCGGTGGCCACCGACCAGATCTGCTCGGGGGAGACGTCGACGAGGTCCACGTCCTTGGGCCCGACCGTGACGTACTGACCGGCCTGCGTGCGGCAGAGGATCTCGGTGCCCTTGAGCTTGCCGGTCTTGGAGTCGATCGGCGTGTTGGCCTGCGCGATCAGCCGCTCCTCCTCCTGGGTGGCGTCGAGGTGGACGATCTCGTCGGTGAGCGCGCCGTCCTCGACGACGCGGTAGGGGGTGGTGACGAAGCCGTACTCGGAAACCTCGGCGAACGAGGAGAGCGAGCCGATCAGACCGATGTTGGGACCCTCGGGGGTCTCGATCGGACACATGCGCCCGTAGTGGGTGGGGTGCACGTCGCGGACCTCGATCGGGGCACGCTCGCGCGTGAGCCCGCCGGCGCCGAGCGCGGAGAGGCGGCGGCGGTGGGTGAGCCCGGCCAGGGAGTTGGTCTGGTCCATGAACTGCGAGAGCTGGGAGGAGCCGAAGAACTCCTTGAGCGCGGCGACGACGGGCCGGATGTTGATGATCGTCTGCGGGGTGATGGTGTCGGCGTCCTCGGTGGTGAGGCGCTCGCGGACGACGCGCTCCATGCGGTAGAGGCCGATGCGGAATGCCTCCTGGATCAGCTCGCCGACGGTGCGCAGGCGGCGGTTGCCGAAGTGCTCGTACTCGTCGAGGTGGTCGGCGACGGGCTCGCGCGGCATCGAGGCGGCCTCGGCGGCGTAGTCCTTGATTTCGATCTCGACACCGTCCTCGGGGATGCCGAGGCGCTTGGGCAGCGAGACGAGCTCGCGGACGAGCGCGAGGATGTCGTCGTGGGTGAGCGTGCGCGTTTCGATGTCGACGTCGAGACCGAGGCGCGAGTTGAGCTTGTAGCGACCGACGCGCGTGAGGTCGTAGCGCTTGGGGTCGAAGAACAGCTGGTTGAGCAGCGCCTTGGCGTTGTCGACGCTGGGCGGCTCGCCCGGACGCTGCTTCTTGAAGAGCTCGATCAGCGCGCCCTCTTCGGTGCGGGTCGCCTCGGTGTCGGATTCGATCGTGTTGCGGATGTAGAGCGAGTTCTCGAAGAGCTTCAGGATCTCCTCATCGGAGGCGTAGCCCATCGCGCGCAGGAGCACGGTGACGGGGAGCTTGCGCTTGCGGTCGATACGGACGTAGACCTTGCCCTTCTTGTCGATCTCGAGCTCCAGCCACGAGCCGCGGGCGGGCATGAGGTTGGCGATGAAGACCTGCTTCTCGCGGTCCTTGGGCTCCATGAGGTAGGCGCCGGGGGAACGCACGAGCTGCGTGACGACGACGCGCTCGGTGCCGTTGATGACGAACGTCCCGCGCTCGGTCATCCACGGGAAGTCGCCCATGAAGACCGACTGCTCGCGAATCTCACCCGTCTCGCGGTTGATGAACGCGACGGTGACGGTCAGCGGACGCGCGAATGTCAAATCCTTCTCGCGGCACTGTTCGAGCGAGGCGACGGGCTCGTCGAAGTGGAGCTCGCCGAACTGGACGGCGAGGTTGCCGGTGTAGTCCTCGATCGGCGAGATGTCGTCGATCGTCTCGCGCAGACCGCCTTTGGCGGCGTCGGTGAGCCACTCGAACGAGCGGCGCTGGATATCGATCAGGTTGGGAACATCTACGGGCTTGTTCAGACGCGCAAAGGTCCGGCGCGTCCGGAGAGCATCAGCAGCAGCCAAGAAAGACTCCTTCGAGGGAGAGAGACACGACGACGAGAACGACCGCGCGAGCGCGCGCGACCCGTAAAGATAGCACAGACCACCGGCGCCCTCAAGTGGGGCAGCCGGCGCTCACGGACCCCGCCTCCGGCAGCCCCGTATGTGGCGTGGCTGCGTACCTCTGAGACGGCTGCGGCTATCGGCCAGCGGCGCGATTCTACCGGAAAGTGCGCGCAGATGTAAGGCGTGGATAAAGGGTTGCGGCGCGGGAGAGCGACGACGGGGCGCGCGCGAGCCGCTTGCGTCAGCCGGCTCTGGACCCGGAGGACCCACCGAGCGGGCTGCCGATGAGCGAGCCGATCTTCCAGGCGCCGTGTTCGCGTTCGACGCGGATCTGGGCGGAGGGGATCGACTGGGTCGAGAACAGCGCGTAGGCGCGGTCGCCGCTGACGCGGACGCCGGTGACGGCGACGGTGGGCGATACGGCGCTGGCACCGCCGTGGCGGCCGAAGAGCAGTTTGAACGCACCGACGCAGCCCTTCCCGTGCAGGAGCGGGTTGTGCCCGACGCTCCTCTTCAGGAGGCGCTGGATGCGAGCGGTGAGCATCCCGCACGCGGCGACCTCGTGGCCGGCGGAGAGCGCGGCGTAGTAGCCCTTGACGACGCGCGCGATCGTGGCCTGCTCGGAGGCGCCGGCGAGATGGCCGTAAGTCGCTGGGTTCGACGGCGTCTGGGAGGAGGAGGAGGAGGAGGAGGAGGAGGAGGAGGAGGAGGAGGAGGAGGAGGAGGTTGACGTCGTTGGCGTCGCGGGCGTGGTCGCGGACGCGGTTGGCGCGGACGCGCCAGTCGAGTGGGTCGTGGCGGAGGTCCCCGTGTTGGCGGCGTGGGACCCGCCGCCGCAGCCCGCGAGCAGAGCCGCGAGAGACAGTGCGGCGAGAGCGGCGCGTGGCGCGCGTGTGACGGTAGCCGGCATCTTCTCCTACACCCTTTCTGTTCGGTGCGACGTTACGACATCGCGCCGGTACACGACCGGCATCTCGGCCTGCACCGGGATGCCGGTCGTGCGCGAGCGCGCGCGCTACTTCAACTCGACGGTGGCGCCTGCCTCCTCGAGCTCCTGCTTGAGCTTGTCGGCCTCGTCCTTCTCGATGCCCTCCTTGACGGGCTTGGGGGCCTCGTCGACGAGCGCCTTGGCCTCCTTGAGGCCGAGGCCGGTGGCGGCGCGGACGACCTTGATGACCTGGATCTTCTTGTCGCCGGCGCCGGCGAGGATGACGTCGACGGTGCTGGGACCTTCCTCTTCGGCGGCGCCTTCTCCACCGCCCCCACCGGCGGGTGCGGCGACGGGCGCGGCGACGGCGGCGGCGGAGACGCCGAACTCCTCCTCGAGCGCCTTGATGCGCTCGGCGAGCTCGAGCACGGAGATGCCCTTGAGCTCCTCGATCCAATCCTGGGTGCTGGTTGCCATGCTGGTCAATCCTCCTTGGGGTTCGCCTCGGCGGTCTCGGCCTCTGCCGAGGCGTCCGCCTGGTTGTCGTCTGTTGCCGGCTCCTCGGCCGGCGCAGCTTGGTCTATGGGAGCCTCCTCAGTCGCCTCGGCCGCGGGCTGCTCCTCGGCGGCGGGCTGCTCCTCGTCGGGCGCTTCTGCGGCGGGCTCCGGTGCAGCCTGCTCGTCCGCGGCGGGCGCCTCCGGTGCTGCCTGCGCCTCCACGGCCGGCGCCTCCGGTGCTGCCTGCGCCTCCGCGGCGGGCGGCTCACCGGCGGGGATCTCGCCGGACTCCTTCTTCTCGCGGACCTGCCCGAGCGCGACGGCGAGGCCGCCGACGAGCGCGCCGAGCGTGCGCACGAGCCCGCTGACGGGGGAGGCGACGACACCGACGAGCTGGCCGTAGAGGACTTCGCGCGAGGGGAGGCGGGAGATCGTGCGGATCTGCTCGGCGTCGAGCGCGGCGCCATCCATTAAGCCGCCCTTGAACGGGAGCAGCTGGGTGGCGCGAGCGTAGTCGGCGATCGCTTTCGCGGCAACCGCCGCGTCGCCGCGGACGAACGTCAGCGCGGTGGGGCCCTGCAGTAGCGACTTGAGGTGCTCGGCGCCGGTTTGGTCGGCGGCGCGTTCGGTGAGCGAGTTCTTGACGACGCGGAAGGAGGCGTCGGCCTCGCGGAGCTTGGCGCGCAGCTCGGCGGCCTGGGGCACGGAGATGCCCATGTAGTCGACGGCGAAGATCGCCTGGGACTCCTCGATGTTGGTCGCGATCTCGGCGATCGCGGCGGCCTTTTGCTCTCGGTTCATTCGGGGCTCCTATCCCGGTCTTACGCGTCGCATGGCGACGGCCGGGGGTCTGAGGTGGCCCGAGGGTGACGCTTTACGCCGCGGCGGCGACGGGCGCCTCCTCGAGGATGTCGCGGGTGCGGCCGGGGTCGACTTTGATCCCGGGTCCCATGGTGGAGGCGAGCGTGATCGTGCGCAGGTAGCGGCCTTTGGCCGCCGACGGCTTGGCGCGGATCATCTCTTCGACGATCGCTGCGTAGTTCTCGAGCAGCTTGCGCTCGTCGAAGGACGTCTTGCCGATCACGAGGTGCACGATCGCGGTGCGGTCGGTGCGGTACTCGACCTTGCCGGCCTTGGACTCTTCGACCGCTTTGGCGACGTCCATCGTGACGGTGCCGACTTTGGGGTTGGGCATCTTGCCCGACGGGCCCAGGATGCGTCCGAGGCGTCCGACGACGGACATCAGGTCGGGCGTGGCGATCGCGACGTCGAAGTCGTCGAAGCCACCCTCGATCTGTTTGGCGAGATCCTCGCCGCCGACGACGTCGGCGCCGGCCTGTTCAGCCTCGGCGACCTTTGGCCCCTGGGCGAAGACCGCGACCTTGACGTCGCGGCCGAGGCCGTTGGGCAGCGCGATCGTGCCGCGCAACTGCTCGTCGGCGTGGCGCACGTTGAGCCCGGTGCGGATGTGGACCTCGACGGACTCGTCGAACTTGGCGCTCGCGAGGCCCTTGACGAGCGCGATGCCCTCGTGTGGCGCGTACTCGCGCTCGCGGTCGATCTTCGCGCGCAGCTCGGCGTGGCGGCGGGAGTGATGCGTTCCCATCAGGCCTCCACCTCCACGCCCATCGAACGCGCGGTCCCGGCGATGATGCGCGTGGCGTGCTCGAGGTCGTGCGCGTTGAGGTCGGGGAGCTTGCGCGTGGCGATCTCCTCCAGCTGCGCGCGGCTGAGCTTGCCGACCTTGTTGCGGTGCGGCTCGCCGGAGCCCTTGTCGAGACGCAGCGTCTGGCGGATCAGGACGGCCGCGGGCGGGGTCTTGGTGACGAACGTGAACGAGCGGTCCTCGTAGACGGTGATCACGACGGGGATCACGGTCCCCGTTTCGCTCTGCGTCTGCGCGTTGAAGGCCTTGCAGAACTCCATGATGTTGATCCCGTGCTGGCCCAGGGCAGGGCCGACCGGCGGGGCGGGGCTCGCCTGCCCGGCGTTCGCCTGCAGCTTGATCGTCGTTAGAACCTTCTTGGCCATTTCTCGTTCAGATTACCTTGGAAGTTAGTTGCGAGTTGTTCTCGGGGCTTACCGTCTGAGACGTTCGCTGACCAAGCGAGACAAGGACGCAGGGAGCGAAGTGTGCTCCGCACACGAGCGACTGAGGACGCCGTCTCGCGCCGGTCAGCGGGCGTCTCAGAGCTTTTTGACTTGGTCGAATTGGACCTCTACGGGCGTCTCGCGACCGAAGATTGATACCAGAACCTTGAGCTTGGAGGCGTCCTCGTTGATCTCGGAGATCTCCCCGGAGAAGTCCGCGAGCGGTCCGGAGACGACCTTGACGGTCTCGCCGATCGAGAACTGCGCGCGTGTGCGCGGCGCGGTGGCGACCTCCTTGTGCAGGATCCGGTCGACCTCGGTCTGGGTCAGCGGGACCGGCTCCTGGGAGGCTCCGACGAAGCCGGTCACGCCGGGGGTGCCCTTGACGACGCCCCAGGAGTCCTCGTTGAGCTCCATGTTGACGAGCACGTACCCGGGCATCGTGCGCTTCTCGACGGTTTCTTTTTTGTTGTCCTTCATCTCCGAAACCGACTCGGTGGGCACGACGACCTGCCGCACCGCGCGCTGCTGTCCGAGCGAGACGACGCGGTGCTCGAGGTTGTGCTTGACCTTGTTCTCGTGACCGGAGTAGGTGTTGACGACGTACCAGCGAAACATTCAGGCTCCTACGTGAACCTCAGGAGAGGCGGGAGATTTGGACGAAACGAGCGGACCGGCTAGAGGATGAAGTTGACGATCCTTTGCGCAAGCCAGTCCGCAGCGCCGAGATAGAAACCGGCGACGGCGACGAAGCCGATGACGACCGCGGTGGCCTGGGAAACCTGTGCGCGGTTGGGCCACTGTACACGCTGCAGCTCGGCCCAGCTGGCGCGCAGGAAGGCGACGGCGCGGCGCGGAAGCGATTGGCGGCGTTCGCGCGGAGCGGGCGCGGCGGCTTCCTCGCCGAACGCCTCGGCGACCGCGGAGCCGTTGCCGCCGCCCGAGCCGCCGCGACCGCCGGCTGCGACGGTGGCGAGCTCGGGCGCCTCGGGCAGCAAACCCCCCTCGCCACCTCCGGGCTGCGTCTCGAGCTCCTCAGCCGCCTCCGCGTCGAGCGGCACGCCTCCGGCACCGCGGACGAGCGCGGCGTCGAACTCGTCGACGTCGCCCGCGTGCTCGAGCGCGCCGGGCAGGTCCGCGCGCTCGACCTGTCCGCGTGTCGAGGAGGCGACCCCGCTCTGCGAGCGGCGCTGTTGCTGGCGTTGCTTTGCACGTTTGCGATCACGGGCCACGGCAGCGCTCCCGCGCTAGCTAACGGGTCTCCCGATGGCTTGTATGCCGGCGGCACCAGCGGCAGTACTTGCGCAGGCTGATGCGGTCGGGGTTGTTGCGCTTGCTCTTGTTGGTTTGGTAGTTGCGCCGCTTGCACTCCTCGCAGGCGAGGGTGACAGCGATGCGAACGTCTCCGCGGGCCATGTCGGTCTACTTCCCGTGCTTCGTGGTGTGCGTTGATACCGGCCCCAGGCGAAGAAAAACCCCGCCTGGCGCGAGGTCAAACAAGTCTAGCGCGCTTTGGCGATTCAGGGCGTGCGAGCCGCGCAGCGGCGGAATGGGTTGGCGAGCACCCGCGACGGCATCCGAGCGCATGGCACGAGCGGCGCGGAGCGCCGGTGTTTTGGCGCGGCGTCCGAGACGGTGAGGTCGTGCGATGCTGTCTCCGACAGGCAGGGCGCGGAGCGCGTCAGGGCGCGATCCGCGTGCGGATCGCGTGCTCGACCTCGCGACCGCGCGTGGTGAGAGTCCAGGCGTTGGGTTCGCCCTTGCCGCGGCGGCTGGCGTCGTTTTGGATCAACTCGAGGTGTCGCAGCCGAGTGAGGAGCTTGGACATCTGGCCCTGGTCGGAGATGCCGGAGGCGTCGGCGACCTGGCGGCCGGAGGGAGGGGCTCCATGCACTCCAAGCTCCGAGATCGCTAGCAGGACGCGGACGGTGCGGTACGTCAGGCGCATATCGAGCTCGCGCAGGGGATCGGCTGGCGAGTGGGACCGTCGTCGCGCCGGCGGGGTCCGACGTCGCAGCTCGCGCTCGGCGGCCGCCGGCCCCAGGTATGGCAAGACGACGATCCCCATCAATGGGTTTAGGAGCGCGATCAGGGGCCGAGCGCCGGGCTCGGCGATCCGCGCGTGCACTACAGCCAGCACGGCACCGACGACGCCCTCGGCCACGATCCGCGCGGGTCGCGCTCCCCTAGGAGCCGCTCCACCCCCGCGGGTGGTTGCGCAAATGGTTGGGCGCGCCCCGAGCTGCACGGCGTCGACGAGCTTGCCGAGAACGCGAGCCCTGAGGGCGAGCACGCGGCGTTCGGCGGCCAGCGCGTCAACGACCAGCAGACCACCGAGCGCCGGCTGCTCGTCTATGAATCCCAGCAACGCGGCCAAACCGGCCCTGATGTGCTCGTCCCAGCTTCCCGCGGTTCCCTGGTAGGCCGGCACGACGACCGCCGCGGCGCGCTGAACTGCGTGATCGAAGGTCGCGAGCAAGCATGCGTCGCGATCGTCGAAAAGCTCGTAGAACGTCCGCCGCGAGACGCGCGAGCGCGCGATCGCGTGCGCGACGGTCACCGCCCCGACGCCGCGCTCGCGCACGAGCTCGCTCATCGCCGCGACGATCCGCGCGCGTTGCAGCTCCGCGACCCGCTCGGGTCCCTCGGAGTCGGCCGCGTCCATCCGGGGGCGCGCGTCGCGGCGGGCGACGTCCGCGATCGGCCGGCCGTCCGCCGCGACACGCAAGCGGCGTGCGCTGCGTGGACTGGAAGCGGCGGACGCCACCGCGAGGCCCCTAGCCCCGCTTTCCGCCGCGCTTGGCTTTGCGCCGCGCGGACTTTTTGTGGCCAGCGCGCTTGGCCTTGGAGCAGCCGGTCACCGTGAGCTTTGTGGCCTGGTCGAACACGGCTCCGTTTTGAGCAACGAAGTCGGTGGGCATCTGCAACTTGCTCCGACAGAGGTTGCCGTTCGCGGCGAGCGCCGAGAACGGCCCCTCGGGCAGCGCCAGTTCGAAGCTCGTGATGGGGACGTCGGGGACCTGCTTGAAGGTGCTGCTCGTGATCCCCTTCTTGCTGATGAACGTCGAGCCGACGAGATCGACGATGACGCCGTAGCCCTGGAGCACGACGATCAGGCTCGGAAATGCTTCCCCCCCATGTGAGACGAAGTACGCGGGACCCGTCAATTCGACGGGCAGCAGCGGCGTGACCGCCGTCGCGTGACCGACGACCGACGCGGCGGGGCACGTGGCGGGGTTCGCCTCGAACGTCGCGGCGGGGCACGCCTTCTGCAGCGTGGTCAAGCGCGACGGCAGCTGCTTGGGCAGTTCGACTTTGACTTTCGCGATATTCGCTTGGGAGCTGGCCTGGTTCGCCCCAAGCGGTCCCGTCGGGTAGAGGATCTTGACGTCGAGGCTCGCGCCATCCGCGCGCGAGGTCTTGCCCGACGTCGAGACTTTGAAGTTCGGCTTGAACTTCAGGCTTCGACAGGACCCCATCTGGAAATGGCTCGCAATCGGCGCCTGCGCGCCTTCGGTTAACGTCGCGACCCCAGAGAATGACTGAGGTTCGCAGTTGGTCGGGTTGAACATGAACCCGGCGCGGTCGACAACGGCGTTGACCGTGCGGAGATCCGCGGGAATCCCGTCGATGATGCTTGGCAGCGGGTCAGTGGTGATCGTCAACTGCGCGGTGTGCGGGTCGACTTCAATTCGCGCGCGCACGACCTGCGTCTGCAGCGTGAACGGACCGACGACGAGCGGCACGACGATCGACAGTCCGTAAGGGGCGCCCTTGTAGCCGCCAGTCAGGTAGATCGGCGCTGGTGGTTGTCCCGGCTGGGGCACCACGAGCGGATAGGGGCCGGGACCGGCCTCGACGACGGTGTGACCGATCTGCGAAGCCGGGGAGCACGTCCCGGCCGCGGCCTGTGGCTCCTGGCGGAGCGGAACCTTGGAGATCATGCCCAACAGGCCCTCGGGAGTCTTGAACTGCAGCGTGGACAGCGGCTGCTGGCCATCGGCTCGCGAGAGCAGCAAGGAGAAGTCCGTGTACCCACCGGCCTGGTCGGTCGTCGAACCGGCCGAGAGCACCGGATCGAAGGGCAGTGACGCGGTGCAGCTCAAACGGTCGGGGCCGCTGGATACTGCGAATTCACTCCGCGGGAAGGCGTCCGCCACCGCGGGGGTGCCCCAGGGGGTGAAGTCGGACGTCGCCGCATAGGATCCGCACCGGGCCGGAGTCGTCAAGGCGGCGCGCGCGCCTCCGCTGAAGCTCAGCCTGAACACCGTGAACGGCAGCTCGGGCGTTTCACCGAACGTCGTCGTCAACCTGCCTGTCGTTTCATTCAGGTGCACGTCGCCGATCAGCTTGAGGTTCACGCCTTCGCCGGAGGCGGCAACGAGCAGCTGCAGGTTCGGCGGGTTGGACTGCAGTACATACACCTCGCCCCGCAGCGGCTTGCCCAAGAGCGGCGTCTGGATTTCATCTTCGCCGACTTTCGACGCGTTCGGACACGCTGGCGCAGCTTCGCTGCCCACCCCGTCTTCGGAGGCTTGGCACGCCTGCAAGCCTGCTGCTTGCCCGGGGTTGATCGCCATGCCCTCCGGCAGGGTCACGGTCGTGTTCTTGATGTCGGCGGCCGCGAGACCATTGACATTCGCCAGACCTTCCTGAGGTGTTTTCACTTCGACGGTCAGGCCGGTGGGCGTTTCGGCTTCAGCGGTGTCCGGCGCGACGGCGATCGATGGATTGAAGCTCAGGTGATCGCAGCCGGTCATCCCGACTTCCAGATCCTGACTTTCGTGCGACTCGAAACTCGCTTCGCCCAGGCCGGCGCTGAGGCCACCGGTGCTGTCCCACGGTTCGACGGTCGCCGAGAACCTCTGCGGACCTTCGCACGAGGTCGGCAGCGTCAGGAACGGCACCCTCGCGATGTTCGCGGACTGACCACACACGGTGAGGCCGTGTTCTTCGCTGCGAGCACAGCGCTGGAAGTTGTGGCTCGGTTCCGCGGGGACCCCCCAGATCGTGATGGAGTTGCCGACGATTTCGCGCTGCGTGAGGTTGTCAACGTGCTCGCTGATCCCGTAGTCGCTGCCGCTGCGCACGTGGGCGTCGAGGTGCGTACTGACCCCGGCGAAGGAGAACCCGAACTGAGCGGGCACACCCGGCGGGGGCACCATGTTGTAGACGGGGAAGTGAAGCGTCGGCACGAATCCCCGTCCTTCGGCGATCATGCCCGGTTCGGGCGTCCCCGGCAGCGGCCCGGCAAGCGTGGCGAAATCGACCCCGATCTGGGTGTCCGCCGGACATTCGATGGCCAGGAGCTCGACCGCGGTGCATTGCGGCGCCGCGGTGGGGTTTCCGATCACGCCGGGGGGCAGGTTGACCGTCACGTTTCTCGCTTCGGCGCGCGCGGAGTCGAAGGCCAACTCGCCACCCCTGATGTTGTTGAGGGCGAAATTTATGTTCAGCTCGTAGGGGTGCGAACCAGCCTGCGTGTCGAGCGTTCCGTCGGCGTTCGTGAACCACCCGTCGAGTTGAGTTAGCCCAAACGGAGGAGCTTCTGCCCCGATGCTCAACGCGTCGGAGCTGCTTGCCGGGACCGGCGCTCCGCCGCCAACGACGCTCAGATGGTTGGTCGCGGAACCGGAAGCACCTGCCGCGGCTTCGACGACGATCAAGATGTTAGCCAGTTCCCCGGGCGGCATTTCGCCCAGGAATTCGGGTTCGTTGGTACACGTCACGACTTTGCCCAGCCTGCAGCTCCACTGTGGACCCCGCGCTCCACCTCCCTCGGATCCGTAATAACCCGCTTCGATTGCGGTGAGACCGGGCGGCAGGGCATCGGTCACGGTGAATGCACCGGTGCTGGCCGCCCCTCCGACGTTGTACAGCGAGACCACGACGTAGCCCTTGCCGCCGGGCGGCAGGCTCGTCGGATAGGCGCTCGCGCCCAGCTCCCAGCCGGGGTGCGTTGTCGCCGCCGAAGCGCTGGCGCCGGTGGCGAGGCTGAGGCAGATCAAGCTCGCGATGGCGATCGTGACTCTGAGTGCGGTAGGCCGCGAATGCAAGCACCTCATCGTCCGTTCCTCCCTCTCCCGTGCCGCCTGGTGTGCGTCGTGGATTTCGCTTCGCGCGCACCGCGCAGAGCTCTCGTGGCTCGACTCTTGACGGTGTGCCGGCGCTTACTGGACTTCTTCTTACTCGTCGGATGCCGCTTTTGCCTGTGCTTGGACTTCGCCTTCTTGCTTGCGCTGGCCGGCTTTACGGACGGTGTCGGCGCTGAGAAATTGCCGATGCCTTCAAACGTCACGCTTGCGGGCGTCGCGAAGACGGGCGGCGCCAGCGGCACGCCTTGACATCCGGTGCCCGTGCACTGCGATGGAGCCGGTGGCGCAACGGCACCGACGCGCGCATCGTAGACGTCGTAATATTCGTTTTGATCCTGCGGGGCGAGCTGTGCACGCGTGTCGATGAACACGTCATCGCCGTTTGCGCCTGCGTCGATCAAGTAAGACGCACTGCGACTCGTTCCGCCCGACAGCAGGTCAACACAACCGGAGCTCGTCCGGCAATCGCCGCTACCGTCGCGCTTCCACTCGTAGACGTCGCGACTACCGTTCGTATCCTGGGGAACCAGCGGCACGCTGGCCTCGAAGAAGACCCGGTCGCCCGCTTCGGATATCACCCGCGGCTGGTAGGTGGCAGCGCGGCTGACGGGCAGGTAGCCCGCGGCGAGCGCGCTGCCCGCGGGCGGAGGTGCGCCGCTGGGATCACATGAAATGCATGCGAGGTCGCCGTCCGTCGCCTGATAGATGTAGACCTCGTACGCGCCGAAGGCTTCGCCGACATTGTTGTCGTAGCCGGTCAGGCTGCGGTTGGACATGAAGACGAGCGCCTGCCCGTCGGGCGTCACCTGTGCGGTGCGGTATCCGATGTTCCACTGCACGTTGTTGTAAATGCCGTTGCCGTAGAACTCCTCAAGGTCTTCGTGCGGGGAGAGGGTGGCGATGAACGCGGTGACGCCGGCGTGATGGAGGTAGAGGTTCGGTTCGCCCGCCGTCGCGCCGGGGGCGAGGCTCGCGTCGGCGACGAAGTAGACGTATTCGCCGTCTTCGCTGGCGCCAGCCACCCCTTCGACTTCTCCGTTGGGCGCCAGGTCACTCGTCACGCCGGTTTCGAGATCGTCGCTGTAGAGATCGCCGCCCTTGGTGTACAGGACCCTCGAGCCGTCGGCGGATGCCGTCCAGAAGGTGGCGTGTTCGGCGATCAACTTCGTCGTGGCCCCGCCTTCTCGTACATACAGCGTTTCTGTATTGAGGTCGGTCCAGAAGACGCGCGAGCCGTCCGCGGATATCGTGCGGCTGAAGTCGCCCGCGCCTTCGGCGTCTTTGGGCCGAGCGCCGAATGAGGCGTTCGGTTCGCTTTTGCCGTCGGGAAGGACGTTGACGAGCTGCAGTTGTCCGTCGACGGACTCGTATAGGTTGTTCGCTTCGATCCCGCCATCGACCGCTTCGGGAGTCAGCGCGTCGTTGACCTCGAACAGCTGGTCGGCGAAATTGGCCGACGCACCGGCGTAGAATTCGCCCACTGCCCGCAGGTACCCTTCATCGGTTACCGCCTTGAATTCGCCGGGCGCTCGATTGGGTGGCGCCACTGTGAAGAAGGGCTGGAGCGTCCCATTGGCCGCACGCGTGTACGGGACTTCATATTTGCTAGCAATGCCCGAGGCGAGCGGTTCCCGCGAGGTGAGTACCGCAGCCGACAGGTCGCTCGAGAACCCCCAGTATTCGGCGCTCGCATCGCCGGGAGGTTGGATATCCTGTTGGATCCAACCGCCCTGCGGGCCTCTGGTAGCGATGTACTCGTTGCCCTCGCCACTGCCGGTGCTGCCGTTGCCGCCCGAGGTCGGTTCGCCGACATAGGTGACTGCGTCACCGTCGGCCGCCGCCCGCACGGGGTGCGCGGTCTTGATCGCTTCTTCATTTTCGTCGGCGGCACCGGGTGGGACGTAGATTTCGGCGTCCTCGTTTTCGACCGGTGTGACCATTTCGTAGCCGCGCCCATCGGGAAGCCCCAGCAGGCCGGCGGGCAGTGTGTCAAAAGCCGCGTCGAGACCCGCGGAGTTGCCGTCTTCGTTGCTCGCGACGACGCGGAAGTGGTAAAGCGTGTTTGGCGTCAGACCCTGGACCTGTGCGATCACCCCGACACCCTGGCTGGTAGAGCCGAGGCTGGCGGCGGGGGTGGACTGCGTGTAGGGCGAGGCGGTTGTCCCGTATTCAAAGTGATATGCGCTAGGGAGGCCTTCGGCGTCGATCGTCGCGTGCAGCCGCGCACTGCTCGAGCCGACGTCGGCGAACGACTCGTCTTCGACCGTTGGCACGGCCGCCCACGCGGGCACAGACGACCATGTGGCAGCGATCGCCAGTGCGCACGAGACAACTACCAATCGCGCCGCGAGCTGGCGGCTGACAACGAACCTCATCGACATGTCTCCTCCTCGGGCGCGCGCACGCGTGTCCCTCGTTCGACGAACCCAGCGTCGAGCACGAAGGCCCTAGCTGGCACAACGACATTGGCCGGCCCATCTGGACACGGCACGAGAATTGGGAGCGACCCGTCACCGGGTCGCCCCTGCGCGAGCCCTACCGCGCGGCGGCGCAAACGCGCCGGATCTGAAACCTCAGCTGCTAGAGCCCCAGCCGAAGAGAGAGAGAGAGAGAGAGAGATGCATCGGCAAGCTGCCGAGGCATCTAGTCAAGGCCCCATGACGGGGCGCAGCGATCATCGCCGCGTATGTCCCTCTCGAACTCACGCTGAAGAGCACTCCCTCTTAGATCCTCTGAGCCGGTCCCTCTCCGAAAAGCGAACCCGCCAGTGCTGAAAAGGTTGACCACGGAAGGCCGGACCCCAAACCAGACCCTGTATGTTCACCGCGGCGATCCACTCGGATCCCCGGGGCAGGACTACTATAAGCAGGGTGGCGGGCATATGTCAAGCCCCTCATGTTGCGGGCCGCGCGGCCGATCACTTTGAAGCCGCGTCCACGACTACGAGGAGACCCGACGATGCAGCTGCCCGAGCCGATCCCCAGCGCCGTCCACGACGAGAGCTTCGCCGGTGTCACCTACCACATCCGCGGCGAGCTGGTCCCCGAGCTGCAGGTCGTGGTCGGGGAGCGGAGCGTCATGTTCGAGCACCACGTGCTGCTGTGGAAGCAGACGCAGGTGAACGTCGAGCTCAAGAAGCTCAAGGGCGCGATCAAGCGCAAGATCGCGGGCCTGGAGTTCTTCGTGACCAAGACCTCGGGCGCCGGCCACATCGCGTTCTCGCGCGACTCGCCGGGCCAGTGCATCCCGATGCACCTGCGCCAGGGCGAAGGCCTGGACGTGCGCGAGCACCAGTTCATCGCCGCGACGGACAACCTGGACTACAGCTTCGAACGGATCAAGGGCGCGCAGAACATGCTGCTCGGCGGATCGGGCTTCTTCATGGACAAGTTCCGCGCGACCGAGGGCGACGCGCTGGTATGGCTGCACGGCCACGGCAACGTCTTCCTCGTGCAGCTCGGCGACGGCGAGCAGCTCGACGTGGAGGCCGGGGCATGGCTCTACAAGGACCCGACGGTGAAGCTCGAGGCGATCACGATGGGCCTGAAGACGGGCCTGATGGGCGGCGGGGGCAAGCTCACGTGGAACCGCTTCACGGGGCCGGGGCGCCTGGCGATCCAGACGATGTTCATCGCGCCGCTGGAGGGCCTGGACGGGAGCAACGCGCAGGCCGCGACCGCGGGCGGGATCGCGGGGGCGCTGATCGGGGGGCTCACACGGGGGTAGGAGCTCCCCGGTTGCCACCACCACAACTCCCCAATTGCCACCACCCTAACTCCCCAATTGTCCGGCTCTGCGGTAGTCTGGGCAGGTGCCGGCGCGGGCGTCTTTCATCGAGCGAAATGCGCGAGTGACCCTCGACGACGAGGCTACCCGTAGCGCGGCTCGGGAGGACCCGACCGGGTTCATCTCCCGGATATCCGGGCCGACCGTCATCGACGAGGTCCAGCGGGCGCCCGGTCTGATGCTGGCGATCAAGGAGCGCCTGGACACGGACAACCGGCGCGGACAGTTCTGCTCGCCGGCTCCGCGAACATCCTCACCCTGCCGACGATCGCCGACGCACTGCCCGGGCGGATCGACTACGTCCGACTGTGGCCCTTCTCGCAGGGCGAGTTGGCGGGACGGCGCGAGAGCTTCATCGACCGCCTGCTGGCCGGCGAGCCGCCGCACATCGACGACGCAGCGGTCGGACGCGAGGCATATGCAGCAAGAATCGTCGCCGGCGGCTTTCCCGATGCCCAGGGCCGGAGCGCTCGCGGAAGGGCACGTTTCTTCGACAGCTACGTCGCGTCGATCCTCGGCCGCGACCTCCAGGACATCGCAAGCGTGCGCGACACGGGTAGCGTGGAGCGTCTGCCGCTCGGGACCACCAGGGTAAGACCACTATACGCAGGGTGGCGGCTATCTGTCAAGCCGCCGGCGTTTCAGGTTTAGCCGGCGCCGCTACTCGAACAGCGTCAGCGTCGCGAGCACGACGTACAGCGCAACCAACGCCCACCCCTCGAACTCGACGGCCTCCCCATCCCCGGTCACCTGCCACACCGACAGCGCGGTCAGCGTGAGCGCCCCGATGTAGACGGGCGCGAGCGCGAACGTCAGGGTCGTGGAGAGGAAGAACGAGATCAGCACGAGCAGCGGGAACAGGAACGCCGCGATCTGCGCGACGGAGTTCTTGACGACCGAGATCGCGAGGTCCGAGCGACCCTTCCACGCGAGCACGAGGCCGGCGGTGTTCTCCACGGCGTTGCCCGCGATCGCGACGATCACCAATCCCGCGAATGCCTGCGAGACATGCAGGCACCTCGATCGCCGGCGAGAGCGCGTTCACGAACCAGTCCGACACGAACGCCGAGGCCGCCCCCGCGACGAGCAGCAGCGCGAGCGTCGCCCCCAGCGAGAGCCGCGGCCCCGCCGCCTTGCTCCCGGGCTCGGGCCGCGGTGCGTCGTCGGAGCGCAGGTAGGGAACGACCCAGGAGAGGTAGACGACCAGCAGGCACCCCGCCCCGACCGCGGAGATCGCCTTGACGTGATGGCTCGCCGGATCGTGCGCGGCGAGCGAGAGCCCGAGCAGCACGATGATGAACACGGTCACGAGCAGCAGCGTCGCGGTGTCGCTCGGCAGTCGCCGCGAGAAGCGCATCGTCCCGTCGGGCGCGCGCCGCGCGCCGACGACGATCACGAGGCCCAGCACGAGCAGCGCGTTGGCGAAGATCGAGCCGACGATCGCGGTCTGCGCGACGACGAGCTCGCCCTTCTGCAGCGCGAAGATCACGACGAACAGCTCCGGCAGGTTGCCGAGCGTGGACTGCAGCATCCCCGTGACCGCCGGCCCGAAGCGCTCGCCGAGCTGCTCGGTCGCGAACGACACGACCCACGCGAGCCCCGCGAGCGCGAGCGTCGCGACCGCGAAGCGCGGCACCGCCGACCAGACCTGATAGTTGGCGACCCCGGCGAGCACCGTGAGGAACGCGATCAGTCCGAGCAGCGTGCGCTCGAGTGTCGTCAGGCCCGCCATCGTCACTCGGCGGCGCGGCGCTGCAGCCACAGCTCCAGCAGCGGGTCGGTGAGGATCCTCCGGCCGGCCGGCTCGATGACGTCGGCGCGATCGGCGAGCGCGTCCAGTGCATTGAGGACGCTGGACTTCTTGATCCCGACCTGCGCCCTGGCGGCGGAGGTGTAGGGGCCACCGGGGGTGCTCGCGAGCGCGAGCGCGACGCGGCGCTGGTTGGTCGCCCAGCCGCGCCACGTCGCCGCGAGATACCCGGAGGCGTGCTCGAGCGCGGCGTCGCGCGCCGCGATCCAATGCGTCTCGTCGCCCACGCCGCCGTGAGGGATCGAGCTCCAGAGGAAGTGGGCCAGCATCATCGTGCGCTGCGGGTGCCCGCGCGCGAACGCCAGCAGCGCGGCCAAAGCGTCGCCGGGATCGCGACCTGTGCGCCGAAACCGCTCGCGCACGTAGTCTTCGGCCTGCTCGAGCGGGAGCGGCCGCAGGCGCTTCGGGACGGCCTGCTCGAGCAGCGGACGCCGCGGATCGGCAAACAGCCGCTGCATCGTCGCGGGCGCCGAGCCCGCGAAGGCATATGAGGCGACCTCGCGGTGGTGTTGGATCACGCTGCGCAGCTGCCCGTCGGCGCCCTCCACGGCGAGGATGTCCTGAATCTCGTCGAACACGATCAGGCTGCGCGTGCCGGTTCGCTCGTACAGCTCGCGCGGAAGGTCCAGCACCCGCAACAGCACCGTCTCGACGTTCATGTTCGGGTTGCGCTGCAGCGTCGCGCCAAAGCCCGGTCCGCCCAGCGAGAGCCCGAGATTCCAGGTGCTGAAGAGGCGCTCCACGCGCGTGCGCAGCGGTCCGCGCAAGCGTCTGGCGTAGGCGCGCTCGATGCGCGCGACGATGCCGCCGAGACTCAGAACGTCCTCGAGATCGACGAGCACGGTCGCCATCTGGGCGTCCGCCGCGTCCTCGAGCACCTTCTGGAGCAGCGTCGTCTTGCCATAGCGACGGGGACCGACGAGGCGTACCGAATGGCCGCCCTGCGCAAGGCTCAGCAGCTCGTCGGCCTCATCCAGGCGGTCGATCATCTCCTCCGGAGGCAGGGGCCCGGAGAAGTGGAATGGATTCAGGTCGCGAGGTATCGTCAAACAATACCAAAAGGTATCGTTGGGCTAGCCCAAAAGGTATTGTACGCTGCGTCGATGCGCCTCGCGACCTTCCTGCCCCCCGACTCCCCCTCCCCCCGTGCCGGCGTCGTTCAGGACGGCCGCGTCACGGCCTTCGCGGACGAGGGCGTCACCGTCCTGGACGGCCTGCGCGACCCCTCCCCCGCGAGCGCCGCCGCGGCGCAGCCGCTCGGCGCGTCGTGGCCGCTGGCGGACGTCGAGCTGCTCGCCCCCGTCCCCGCGCCGCGCGCGATCTTCGGGATCGGGCTCAACTACGCCGACCACGTCGCCGAGACCGGTGGCGAGGCCCCGGAGCGCCCGATCGTGTTCATGAAGCTCCCCTCCTCGGCGGCCCCTCCGAACGCGCCGGTGCGCTGCCCGCCGGTGGTGCGCCGCCTGGACTACGAGGGCGAGCTCGCGGTCGTGATGGGCGCCGGCGGCGCCGTCGCGGGCTACGCGGTCGCCGACGACGTCAGCGCGCGCGACCTGCAGGGCCGCGAGCCGCAGTGGACGCGCGCGAAGGGCGCCGACGGCTTCTGTCCCTACGGCCCCTGGATCACGACCGCCGACGAGGTGCCCGACCCGCACGCGCTGGGGCTGCGGACGTGGGTCAACGGCGAGCTGCGCCAGGACTCCAACACGTCGAACCTGATCTTCAAGGTGCCCGAGCTAGTGGCGTTCATCTCGGAGACCTGCACGCTGGCGCCCGGCGACCTGATCCTGACCGGCACGCCCTCAGGCGTAGGTCTCGGCCTCCAGCCCGCTCAGTTCCTCGCCTCCGGCGACGTCGTCCGCATCGAGATCGAGCGCCTCGGCGCGATCGAGCACGCCGTCGCCTGAGGGCGCCTTCGCCTTCAGCGCGAGCGCCGCGACCGCGATCGACAGCACCATCAGCACGGCGCTGATCACGAACGCGAGGTGGTAGCCGCCGGTGAGCGCCTCCACGTTTGACTTGCCCGACGCGAGCAGGTGCTTGGTGCGGGTCGCCGACAGCGTCGCCAGCACCGCCAGCCCGAGCGCCCCGCCGACCTGCGCAGCGGTGTTGACCAAACCGGAGGCCAGGCCCGCGTCCTCGCGTGTGGCGCCCGACATCGCGAGCGTCATCAGCGCCGGGAACGAGCCGCCGATGCCGAGGCCCAGCAGGATCATCGCGGGCAGCACGTCCACGGCGTAGCTCCCGTGGACGGGCGCGCGCGCGAACCACAGCAGCCCGACGACCGCAACCCCGAGGCCCGGGATCAGTGTCGTCTTTGGGCCGAACGTCATCATCAGGCGCTCGGAGAAGCGCAGCGACATCGTGCCCATCACGAGCGTCGCCGGTAGGAACGCGAGACCGATCTGCAGCGCGTCGTAGTGCAGCACGCGCTGCAGGTAGAGCGCGCCGAGGAAGAACAGCCCGAACATCCCCGCCACGAGCAGCGCCTGCACAGCGTTCGCGCCCGAGACGTTGCGCGAGCGGAAGATCCGCAGCGGCATCAGCGGGTTGCGCGCCGTGGCCTCCCGCGCGACGAACGCGGCCAGCAGCGCGAGCGAGATCGCGCCGAGCACGAGCGTCTGCGTCGCACCCCAGCCGTGTTCGGCGGCGGGCTTCACGATCGTGTAGACGCCCAGCATCAGCGCGCCCGTGATCAGCACCGCGCCGGGGACGTCCGCGCCGGCGGAGAAGCCGATGCCCTCGTCGTGCGCCAGCAGCCGCTGCGCGGCCACGCCCGTCGCGATCCCGATCGGGACGTTGATGAAGAAGATCCAGTGCCAGTCGATCGCCTGCGTGACGATCCCCCCGGCGAGCAGCCCCACGGAGCCTCCCGCGGACGCGACGAAGCCGTAGACCCCGATCGCCTTCGCCTGCTCCCGCGGCTCTCCAAACATCGTGACGATCATCCCCAGGATCACCGCCGAGGTCAGCGCGCCGCCGACCCCCTGCACGAAGCGCGCCACGACGAGCACCGTCTGGCTCTGCGCCAGCCCGCACACGAGCGAGGCCACGGTGAACAGCGCGAGACCGCCGAGAAAAACGCGCTTGCGTCCCGCGAGATCGCCGACGCGCCCCGCGAGCAGCAGCAGGCCGCCGAAGCTGATCAGGTACGCGTTGACGACCCACGCAAGGCTCGACTGCGTGAAGTGCAGGTCGGTCTGGATCGAGGGCAGCGCGACGTTCACGACGGTCGCGTCGAGGACGATCATCAGCATCCCCACGCACAGCACGTAGAGGGCGATCCAGCGATTTCTGTCTGTCGTCTGCTCGGTCATGAGGCGCTCCTGCCTGCTCGTCGTGTCCAGGGTTCTCGTTGTCCTCTTACGACCGCCGGCGCGCCTACTTCTCATCGTTCGCGCCGGCCGATCGACCCGCGGCGCTACAGCGTCGCGGCCAGCCGGTCCAGCAACTCGCGCGTGCCGTGCTCGCGCATCGCCGGCGTGTCGCCGCCGTCGAGGTAGACGGCCTGCTCGGTGTAGAGCAGGCGAGCGCCCTCGCCCGCCGGCCCGATCTCAACAGTAGCGAGCGAAGCGGAGATCCTGGTGTCGCCGCGGTCCATCGTGAAGGCATAGACGATGCGCTGCTCGGGGACGATCTCGTGGTAGCGCGCGTCGAACGTGTACCGCGCGCCGCTCGGGCCGCTGGCGACGAAGCGCTCGCTCCCGCCGACGCGAAAGTCGAGCTCGCGATCGTCGGACTCGGGAGGCCCGAACCAGCGCGCCTTGGCCTGCGGATCGGCCCACGCGGCGTACACGCGCGCGGGCGCGGCGGGGTAGGTGCGCTCGATCGCGAACGTCGCGTGCTCGGCCGAGCGCTGGGTCGTGTCCGGGGTCATGGGGTGGCCTCCTTGGGGGGGTTCGTCGGTTGGTTTTTGCCGGCCTCCTCGGCGAGGTACGCGCCGAGCCGGTCGAAGCTGCGCTCCCACAGCGCGCGCCGCTCCGCCACCCAGTCCCCGGCGGCGCGCAGCGCAGCGGGCTCGATGCGGCACGTGCGCACGCGCCCCACCTTCCGCGAGCGCACCAGACCGTCGCCTTCGAGCACCGCGAGGTGCTGCAGGACGGCGGGGAGCGTGATCTCCAGCGGGCGCGCGATCTCGCTGACCGACGCCGGGCCGCGGCTGAGGCGCTCGACCATCGCCATCCGCGTGGGGTCGGCGAGCGCGTGGAACACGCGCCCGGCCGACGGCGGGGCCAGCGGCGCGTCGCCCGGCAGCGGCGGGATCGGCGCCATGGGCGGCTGCAAAGAAGATGCGGATTGGTTAAGCATCTACTTAAGTATTGCACACTGCGGCGTGCGCGCGGCAGGTCTTCGATTTCGGGCCCCGCCGCGCGCGGAGGCTTAGAACAACCCCACGCGAGCGCGGGGGGCTTTAACCGACCCCCGCGCCCACGCGCGCGGCGGGGCCGTTTTTCGATGACCCGCGACGCACGGCAACGCCGACCGACGGATCGCAGCTGCGCAACCCCTCCCCGGCCGGCTCCGCCGGCCCATTCCCCCAAAAAATCACCGATCTGCTGAGATGAGCCCATGGCAACTCGGCGCCCGGCGATCGTGGCGGTGGACGACGAGCCCGCCGTGCTCGCCGCGATCGCGCGCGACCTGCGGCGGGGCTTCGGGGAGCGCTTCCGCGTGCTGCGCGCGGGCTCAGGCGTTGAGGCGCTGGAGATCCTGCGCGAGCTGCGCGCGCGCGGCGAGGCCGTGGCGCTGCTGATCGCCGACCAGCGCATGCCGGGGATGGAAGGGACGACCTATCTGACAGAGGCGCGCAAGCTGGTGCCCGACGCCAAGCGCGTGCTGCTGACCGCCTACGCCGACACGCAGGCCGCGATCGCCGCGATCAACGAGGTCGCGCTCGACTACTACCTGCTCAAGCCGTGGGACCCGCCCGAGGAGCAGCTGTACCCGGTCCTGGAGGACCTGCTCACCACCTGGGAGGCCGGCGCGGCGCTGGAAGCGGGCGGGGTGCGGCTGATCGGCCACCGCTTCTCCAAGGAGTCCCACGACCTGCGCGACTTCCTCGTCCGCAACCGCGTCCCCGCGCGCTGGCTCGACGTGGAACGCGACAGCGAGGCGCGCGAGCTGCTGGACGTCGCGGGCGTGCAGGACGGGCGCCTGCCGGTGGCGCTGCTCGAGGACGGGAGCGTGCTGGAGCGCCCCACGATCCTCGAGCTCGCCGAGCGCCTCGGCGTCGCGGGCGTGCCCGCGCAGGACCACTACGACCTCGTCGTCGTCGGCGGCGGGCCCGCCGGCCTGGCCGCCGCGGTGTACGGGGCCTCGGAGGGGCTGCGCACGGTGATGGTCGAGCGCGAGGCCCCCGGCGGGCAGGCCGGACAGTCCAGCCGCATCGAGAACTACCTCGGCTTCCCCAACGGGCTCTCCGGGTCCGACCTCGCGCGCCGCGCCACCGACCAGGCCCGGCGCCTCGGCGCGGAGCTCCTCACCGTGCAGGAGGCCGTCGGGCTGCGCGCCGAGGGCGCCGCGCGACTCGTCGAGCTCAGCGGCGGCGGCGCGCTCAGCGCGAGCTGCGTGATCGTCGCCTCCGGGGTCTCCTACCGCCAGCTCGACACGCCGGGCTTCGCGGAGCTCACGGGCGCGGGTATCTACTACGGCGCCGCGCTGACCGAGGCGCGCGCGTGCGCCGAACAGCACGTCGCCGTGATCGGCGGCGCCAACTCCGCCGGGCAGGCCGCGGTCTACTTCAGCGGGTACGCCGCGCGGGTCACGATGCTCGTGCGCGGGCCCTCCCTCGAGAGGTCGATGTCGCACTACCTGATCGAGCAGATCGCCGCGCGGCCCAACATCGACGTGCGGATCGGGACGACCGCCGTGTCCGCCGAGGGTGAGGAGGGGCGCCTGCGGCGCGTGGTTGTCGCGGGGCCGCACGACGAGGAGTCGCTCGACGTCGACGCGTGCTTCGTATTCATCGGCGCCGCGCCGCGCACCGACTGGCTCGACGGCGTGCTCGCTCGCGACCCGCGCGGCTTCATCCTCGCGGGGCGCGACGCGCAGGCCGACGGGTGGCCGCTGGCGCGCGAGCCCCACATCCTCGAGACCACCCTCCCCGGCGTGTTCGTCGCGGGCGACGTCCGCGCGCGGTCGATCAAGCGGGTCGCGTCCGCGGTCGGAGAGGGCTCGATGGCGGTCTCGCTGATCCACGAGTACCTGGCGGAGGCGTGAGCGCGGCGGGTGCATCCGGCAGCGAGGGCGCGGCGGCCCTGGGAGCGGCCGGCACGGGAGCGGCAGGCGCGGGAGCGGCCGGCGCGGGAGCGGCCGGCACGACCGCCGCCGCGGCCGGCGCGAGCGAGCCGCCCGTCACCGTCGCGGAGCTGCACACGATCGACCTCTTCGACGGTCTCGACGACGCAGAGTTGGAGAGGCTGGCGGCGGTCGCGCGGGTTCGCGCGGTGGAACCCGGGGAGACGATCATCGATCACGGCGGCGAGCCCACCGCGATGCAACTGCTGCTGGACGGCGAAGCGCAAGCGCTGATGGTCGAGGGCGCGCGCAGCGAACCGATCGGCCACCAGCACGCGCCGACGTGGATGGGCGCGATCGCGGTGCTCGCCGCGCGGCCGATGGCGGTGCGCATGCAGGCCGAGACGCGCTGCCGCGTCGCCGACATCCCCGCCGCGGACTTCCGCGCATTCGCCGCGGCCCACCCCATCGTCAACAAGCGCGTGATGCGCAGCGTCGGGCCCGTCGCCAGCCGCCTGGCCTCGATCGAGCAGAACCGCGAGCGGCTCGCCTCTCTCGGGACGATGGCGGCGGGGCTCGCGCACGAGCTCAACAACCCCGCCGCCGCCGCGCGGCGCGCGGCCTCGCAGATGACCGAAGCGCTGCGCACGATCAGCGCGACGCTGGGCGCGTTCGTCGAGGCCGGCATCGAGCGCTCCGAGGCCGAGCAGCTCGTCGGGCTGCAGCGCGAGGCGCTCGCCCGCGCCGAGGGAACCTCCGCGGTCGACGCGCTGGAAGCGTCCGACGCCGAAGAGGAGCTGCTGGCGCAGCTGGAAGAGCTCGGGGTCGAGGAGCCCTGGCAGCTCGCCGAGCCGCTCGCCGCCGCGGGCGTCGACCGCGAGTGGCTCGACCGCGTCGCCGCGCTCGCCGGCTCCGCCACGGGCGCCGCGCTGCGCTGGGTCGCCGCGTCGCTCACCGCGGGGCGCCTCGCGGGCGAGCTGTGCGCTTCGACCGAGCGCATGTCCACGCTGGTCGGCGCGGTGAAGTCCTACGCCTACATGGACCGCGGGGAGCTCGTCGAGGTCGACCTGCACGAGGGGATCGACACCACGCTCACCGTCCTCGGCCACAAGCTCAAGCACACCGAGATCAAGGTCCACCGCGACTACGACCGCGCGCTGCCCAAGCTCACCGTGCACGGCTCCGAGCTCAACCAGGTCTGGACCAACCTGCTCGACAACGCGATCGACGCGCTCGCCGAGGCCGCCCCGAGCGAGGCCGCCGCGCGCGGCACGATCGCCATCGCGACGCGCGCCGACGGCGACTGCGTCGTCGTCGAGATCGCCGACGACGGGCCCGGGATCCCGGGGGACCTGGCCGCGCGCATCTTCGACCCGTTCTTCACCACCAAGGACGTCGGGCTCGGCACCGGGCTCGGGCTGGCCACGGCGCGGCGCATCGTCGTGGACCGCCACAACGGGTCGCTCACGCTCCAGAGCGCTCCGGGGCGTACCGTGTTCAGGGTGCGCATGCCCATCGACCAGAGCCGCGGCGCGGCGGGCGACCAGAGGAGCGCGACATAAACGGCTGCACCCACCTCGACCACGTACGGGTGACCGAGCTGCCCGAGGCGGTGCCGGGCTGCGAGGACTGCCTCGCCAGCGGCGGCGCGTGGCTGCACCTGCGGATCTGCCTCGAGTGCGGGCGCGTGGGGTGCTGCGACGACTCACCCAACCGGCACGCCACGGCCCACAGCCACGCGAGCGGCCACCCGATCATCCGCTCGCTGGAGCCCGGCGAGGAGTGGTCGTGGTGCTATGTCGACGAGGTCGCGATGCGGATCCCGCAGGTGCGGGGGGAGACACGGATTCCCCCCTCGCCGTTGGGCGGGTGAGAGCCGTAAACGGCAGCGCCAGGGTAAGCTCGCGCGTCGTGTCCAGGCCGAGCTTCACGAGCTCGCCAGCCCCGCCACGAAACTCCAGGCGGGCGTCGATCGAGTGCTGGCCCAGCTGCTGGCGAAATGACCCTTTACAGTGCTTCACGATGGGCACAGGTCCATAAAATTTTTGCGTTGTTGCTTTAGGGACCCGGCGGGCCGCGCGGCCAGCGACGCTACCTTGCCCCGGAGCTGATGGCGGCGATCACAGAGCAACGAGACGGTTCGGATGAGTGAGTGGCGAGAAGTCGCACTCGACGATGTCCTGACTACTACGACGACGGAGGAAGTGTCTACGACGTCACCAGTTACGGATGACCTATATATCGCCCCGACTGGGCTCCAACGCGGCCTCCCCATAGACGAAGAACTCGGACGTCATCGCGACCTCCGCGCGCCAGCCCAGCGCGGCGATCCGCTGCTGCACCTCGCCGGGCCGGAACCAGTGCTTGACGATGCGATACTCGCGCCCGTCGGCCAGCCGGCGCAGCATCGTCTGCTCGCCGCGCGCCTGCAGCCTGTGGTCGACCGCCGACGCGCGTTCACTGGGAGCGCTGTCGACGAACAAGACCCTGCCGCCTGGCTTTAGCGCGCGCTGGACTTTCTCCCAGAAGGACGCGAAGCGCTCCTCGGGGACATGCGAGAGCCAGAACGCGAAGAAGCACACGTCGTAGCGATGCTCGGGCTCCCAGGCGAACAGGTCGGCCTGCACGTACTCCACCGGCGCCCGCGCCGTCGTCCCGACACGCTCGCGCGCCAGCTCGATGGCCTCGGGGGATGAGTCGATCGCGGTTATGCGATCGGCGCGTGCGACCAGTCTCTCCGTCCACAGCCCGGTACCGCACGCCAGCTCCACCACGTCGCCGACCGGCGCGAACCGGTCGAACGCCGCCTGCACTTCGGCGACCTCGGCGAACCAGCGCGCGTTGGCCTCCTCGCCGCGGTCGTAACGCCCACGACGAAACCACCAGTCGTCGTACTCGCCGGCGCGCGCGCGGTAGTAGCGCACCTGCTCGGCGAGCAGATCTTCCAGGGCGTCTCCAGTGGCGGCATCTCGCCTGATGCCCGTGGCGTCTCCAGCGGCGTCCATCGCACAGCGCACCCTAACGGATTCAAATTAGAAGTGCAATCTGAGTTGCTGTCATCATTCGACGCATGGCCGCTTCCTCCACGCCCCGGACTCCGCGTTCCCCGCCGCGCCGCGCGACCCGCGCGGAGAAGCAGGCCCAGACTCGAGCCGACCTACTCCAAGCGGCGAGCCGCGTCTTCGCGCAGCGCGGCTACAGCGCCGCGACGGTCGAGGAGATCGCCGAGCGCGCCGGCTACTCGCACGGCGCGGTGTACTCCAACTTCGCCTCCAAGGAGGAGCTGTTCCTGGCGGTGTTCGAGCGCTACATAGGCCTGCGCATCGAGGAGGTCGCGCAGGCGAGCGACGAGGTCGCGGGCTCCTTTGCGCAGCGCGCGCAGGCCGCCGCGGACCAGTGGATGCGGCGCTTCGGCGAAGACCGCGAGACGTTCCTGCTGCACCTCGAGCTCATGATCCACGCCGCACGCGACCCCGCCCTCAGCCCTAAGCTCGGGCAACGCATGGCGGCGCTGCGCCTGGACATCGAGCGCCGCATCGCCGAGCGCGCCGCCGAGCGACCCGCTCCCCTCCCGCTGTCCCCGGCGCAGCTCGCGCTGATCGTGCGCGCGCTGGGGATCGGCCTCGCGGTGGAGGCCCTCAACGCGCCGGATGAGATCGACACGGGGCTGTACGGGGAGTTCGTCGCGCTGCTCGCAGGAGTGCTCGGCGAGAGCTAGCCCCTGGACGTAATCCAGCTAAGACTTTGCCGACTCCGCTCTCGAACCGCCGAGTCCGCTCTCAGGCCGAGGCGAAGTCGAGCACGAGCTGCGCGGTCTCCAGCGGCACGTCGAGCTGCGGGCAGTGCCCGACGTCTGGCAGCTCGACCCAGTCGGCCTGCGGAAGCCAATCCCTGCGCATACGCGCGGCGGCGCGCGGCCACGCGAGAATGCGGTCGGCGGCGCCCCAGACGATCCGCACCGGACACGCGATTCGCACCGCGTCGAGCTCCCAGCCGTCGCGCTGCGCGGCCTCCAGAAGCGGCTCCAGGCCGGTGCAGGCCGCGACCCCGAGCAGCTGGTGCGCGATCAGCTCGGCCGGAATGTGCTCGAAATTGGTCGCGACGAACTGCGTCGCCAGACGCCGGCCCTTGGGCGTCGCGACGAGCTGGTCGACGTAGGGCACAGCCTGCTTGACCCGCTCGTGCATCGTCGTGAAGTGCGCGACGAGCTCCGCTTCGAAGGCGCCCTCCGGGTCCTCCCAACCGCCGGCGGGCGCGAGCGCGACGACGCTCTGCGCGCGCCCACGCGCGGCGAGCGCCAGCGCGAGAAAGCCGCCGAGCGAGTTGCCGAGGATGTGCGCGCGCTCCCAGCCCGCCTCGTCAAGCGCGCGCTCGAGCTCGTCCACGAGCGCGTCGACTCCGGCCGAGTCTCCCAGCGGCGGCCCGCCGGCGTGCCCCGGAAGCGTCGGGGCGAGCACGTCATGCCGGCGTTCCAGCGCGGGCCGCACAAGCTCCCAGGTGCGCCACGTATCGGTGAAGCCGTGCACGCACAGCAGCGGCGAGCCCGAACCGCCGCGGTGGCACGGGGTGAACGGTGGCGCCATGCCTCAGGAACCTACAGCCGCGGTCACCGGCAGCGCGAGAACCGCCTCACGCAACCGCTCGGCCGCGTCCCACATGACCATGTGACGAGCGCAGCGCGCTCCAATCCCAGCTGATCCATCAACTCCGCCACCTCGCGCACCCAGTCCGGGGGCGCGAACGAGCTCGCTGGCGACTCACCGTGCGCGGGCAGGTCCACGCTGATCAGCTCGCGCAGCTGCGCCACCAGCAGCTTTAACAGCGACTGAAGCGGGCCCGGGCCGGGTAGAGTTGCGGGCATGCGCGTGCGTTGGATCGCCGCTATCTGCGTGGTACTCGCGTTTATCGGCGCGTCCGCGGCATTGGCGGCCGGCACCACCACGTCGAGCGGGAGCGGGCAGGCGCAGACGGGCACGGCCATGGCGCCGCCGTCGAAGACAACTCCCACCCCACCCCCACCCTGCGAGCAGAGCGGCGCGACCGCTGCCCGTCACCCTCGACCGGCGCGCTCGACGAGGCACCGTCACGATCGTCGCCACCGGCATCGCGGCAGACACGCGGCGAGACACAGCGCGAAGGGGAACGCACAGCCCAATGCGGCCCCGGCCGCACCGCCGTGCCCTGGACCCTGTGAGAAGGGAACCAACTGCACACCCCCTCCCTGCGCACCACCCCCGTGCCCGCAGCCGCCGTGCCCGCCGCCACCGACCTGCCCGCCGGGCGCCTCCTGTCCGGCGGCGTCCTGCCCGCCCTGCCCACCACCGTGTCCGCCCGGGGAGGCGTGTCCGATGATCGCGTGTCCCGCGGGCCCACCCACACCGCCGCCTCCATGTCCGACGTGCAGCGGCGAAAGCCCCTGCTACCCGTGCCGCGAGTCCGGCACGTCGAGCAGCGGCTGACTGCGGGGACCGCCGATGGAGAAAGGCACGACCCGAGCGCGGCTCGACCGGGATACCGGCGAACGCTTCGTAGCTCTGCGGCGCGAACTGGGGGTGAGCTCGTTCGGCATCAACCAACTCGTGCTGCATCCCGGACAGCGCGGCCGCATCCACCGCCACGAGCGCCAGGAGGAGGTCTACCTCGTGCTGGAGGGCACGCTCACCCTGGCGATCGAGGGCGAGGAAGCCGATCTGGGCGGGGACGAGCTGATCCGCGTAGCGCCGCAAGTGCGACGCCAGCTCATCAACCGCGGGCCGGGCCGCGTGGTGCTGCTCGCATTGGGCGGCGAGGGCGAGCACCACGGGCGCGACGGCGAGGCGTTCGCGTCGTGGGAGGACACCAGCGGCGCCCCGCCGCAGGAGATCCCGCTGCCGGGCGATCTGGACCGCAGCAAGCTACGCGGTTGAGTGGCCATTCCACATACAGATATGTCCGGCCGGCCAGCGAACATGCTCACCGATGCTCATCCCGGTGATCATCTGCGTCGTGTGCCTCTTCGTCGGCGCCGCCGCCAGCGCGCGCTGGCTGCCCGAACTTGCGCCCGGCCCCGTCGGAGGCATCGCGCTGGCCGCGATCTGCAGCCTGCTGGGCATGGCCCTCGCAATCGTGGGCCTGCACATCTACTGGATCGTCGAAATCGAAGACGGCAGCCGGTTTGGTCACGCCGAGTTGGCGAGTGGGCTCATGAGCATGTTCACCGACGCGGGCCCGCTGATCGGCTTGGCGCTCGTGGCGTACCTGCTCGCACCCGAGCCCGAAGGGGCCGACGCACCTTCGGCGCCACCGCCGCGCACCTGAGACCGCTGCCGCTCACGATTCCCGCTCGATACCCGACGAGGGCCCGGACCCCGCGCGGCCCGCAACCACGCAACCCCTCCCCGGCCGGCTCCGCCGGCCCATTCAAAACCCAATCAGTGACTGTCGAGCACGCGGTCGATGAGCCCGTACTCGACGGCCTGCGCGGCGGTGAAGAAGCGGTCGCGCTCCATGTCCGAGCGGACCTCTTCCTCGGTGCGCCCCGTGCAGTCGGCGTAGATCTCGTCGATGCGTTTGCGCACGTTGAGGATCTCGCGCGCGTGGATCTCGATGTCGGTCGACTGCCCTTCGAAGCCCGCGGAGGGCTGGTGGATCAGGATGCGGCTGTTGGGCAGGCACGCGCGCTTGCCCTTGGTCCCGCCGGCGAGCAGCAGCGACCCCATCGACATCGCGACCCCCACGCACATCGTCTGGATGTCGGGTTTGACGAAGCGCATCGTGTCGTAGATCGCCAGGCCCGAGTAGATCGAGCCGCCGGGCGAGTTGATGTAGATCGAGATGTCCTTCTCGGGATCCTCCGCCTCGAGGTGCAACAGCTGCGCCACGACGAGGTTCGCGACCTGGTCTTCGATCGGCGTGCCCAGGAAGATGATGCGCTCGTTGAGCAGGCGCGAGTAGATGTCGAATTCGCGCTCCCCGCGCGCGGTGCGCTCGATGACCATCGGGACCAGCGGCATGGCTGCACCCTATCCCTTGTCGGTCCCGGCGGCGTCGCCGCCCTCCTGGGACGCCCTCACCGGGGCCACGCGCGTCAGAGCCCCACGGTTCGCATCCCCTGCGGGTCGTACCGATCGCCGGACGCCGCGGGCACGGCGTCGGCGATCCGCTGGGACTCCTCGGCGCCGAGCTCGACGTCGGCGGCGGCGAGGTTCTCTTCGAGATACTCGCGCCGCTTGGTGCCGGGGATCGGGACGACGTGCTCGCCGCGGCTCAGGACCCAGGCGAGCGCGAGCTGCCCCGGCGTGACCCCCTTCTCCCCCGCGAGCTCGCGCACGCGCTCTGCGAGAACGCGGTTGCGCTGCGCGTTCTCGCCCGTGAAGCGCGGGCCGTGGCGACGGAAGTCGCCCTCGTCGAGCTCCTCGCCCGAGGCGAAGCGCCCCGCGAGAAAGCCGCGCCCGAGCGGCGAGTAGGCAACCAGCGCGATCCCGAGCTCACCCAGCGTGGGCAGGATCTCCTCCTCGACGTGGCGCGTCCACAGCGAGTACTCCGTCTGGACCGCCGCGATCGGGTGCACGGCGTGGGCGCGGCGGATCGTCGCGGCGCTCGCCTCGGAGAGCCCCAGGTGGCGGACCTTGCCCTCCTTCACCAACTCCGCCATCGCGCCGACGGTCTCCTCGATCGGAGTGCGCGGGTCTACGCGGTGCTGGTAGTAGAGGTCGATGTGGTCGACCCCGAGGCGCTCCAGCGAGCCCTCGCAGGCTTCGCGGACGTACGCGGGGGTACCGTCGATGCGCCGCACCGGAGCGCCGTCGCCGTCGCGCTCCACCCAGCTGATCCCGAACTTGGTCGCCAGGAACACCTCCTCGCGGCGCCCCGCGATCGCGCGCCCCACGAGCTGCTCGTTGGTGTACGGCCCGTACATGTCGGAGGTGTCCAGGAAGTTGCACCCGAGGTCCAGCGCCCGCCGGATCGTGGCGGTCGACTCCTGCTCGTCGGTGGCGCCGTAGAACGCCGACATGCCCATGCAGCCGAGGCCGATCGCGGAAACCTCGGGACCGGAGGGGCCGAGTTTGCGTTTCTTCATGTCGATCCGCCCTTTCGCAATTTTTTTTGAGGATTTGGATGAGGGGTGCGCTGACCCGAGATAATGCCCGCTACATGTTCCCGCTGAACCTCCCCAACGTGCTGACGGTGCTACGGATCATGCTGGTCCCGGTGCTGGTGGCCGCGCTGCTCGGCAACACCCCCGCCGGCGACGTGCTGGCGGCGATCGTGTTCGCGCTGGCGTCGCTGACGGACTTCGTCGACGGTTATCTCGCGCGCTCCCGTGGATCGATCACGACGTTCGGCAAGCTGATGGACCCGCTGGCGGACAAGCTGCTGATCATCGCCGCGCTGCTCTCGCTCGTCTCCCTCGGGCGGCTGGCGGCGTGGATCGCGATGGTGATCATCACGCGCGAGCTCGCGGTCACGGTGCTGCGACTCGGGGCGACACAGGCGGGCGTGGTGATGGCGGCGAGCATGTTCGGGAAGGTCAAGACGTGCCTGCAGATCGCGGCGATCCTGGCGGTGATCGCGGTGCACGGGCAGCCGCTGTGGCTGTCGCTGCTGCTGTACGCGACGGTGCTCGTCACGGTGCTCTCAGGCCTCGACTACTTCTTCGGGCTGCGCCGCCGGATGGAGCAGGCGCGCACGCACCCCTCGGGGTCCTGAGCCGCCGCCTGCCGGCCGGTCGCCCCGGCCCGCCTCAGGCCGCCGCCCCGCCGTCGAGCCCGGTCCCGCCGCCGTCGAGCCCGGTCCCGCCGCCGTCGAGCCACTCCTCCAGCGTGGTCTGCCGCGCGGCGCGCCGCCCCGAGCGGAGCTCCTCGCGGAGCTCGGCGAGCAGGCTGTGGCGTTCGGCGAGGACGTTGTGCTGGTGGATCGTCTCGAGGTTCTCCTGGCGCGCGGAGACGAAGCTGGCGCCGTCGAGCTGCGGGAAGGCGCGGACGACGCCGGCGAGCATCTCGCGCACGCAATCCTCGACGAAGCGCGGGCGACGGTGGGCCTTTTCGACGACCGAGACCTCGTCGGTGCGCTTCATCAGCTCGTAGATCTCCGAGGACATCGAGCCCTCGACGATCTCCAGCAGCGTGGCCGCGTCGATCTCCGCGTCGCAGTCCTCCAGGCAGCCGATGTGCAGCGTGCCGAGGCCGCGCTGGTTGTGGGTCGCGACGGGCACGTCCTGGAGGATCGCCTCGATCTGCTCCTCGGAGAACTCCCCGCGGGCGCGCAGTCGCGTGCGGGCGTTCGCGGCGACGAGCTCCTGCGCGCACGGGCACGCCGTCATCCCGGTCGCGGAGACGCCGACGAGGTGGCGCGTTCCGCGCTCGGTCGCGACGGCGCGCCCGAACAGCGTGTAGATCTCCTGCGTCGCGACGCCCGAGACGGGCGCGGGCTTGTGCTCGGGGTAGCGCGCCGCGATCGTGACCTCCGCGCGCGCCGCGCCCTGACGCGCTCGCACGAGCGCGGCGATGTCGCGCGCGAGCGTCTCGGCGCGGAACCGCGACTCGGTGAGGACGACCTCGCCGATCGCTTCGTTGACGACCTCCTCGAAGCGCGACATGTGCGCGCCCTTCTGCGCCGCGCTGAGGTCGACGAAGCAGTCCAGGCGCGCGTGGAAGAGCTCGTCGCGGATGCGCACGACCTTCTCGACGCCGGTGACCCCGACCCTGGAGAGCCCCAGGCCGATCGTCGGGGTCCGCGCCTGCACGTCCTGCACGCCGTCGGGGGCCGCTGTGGGTGTCCCGCGCATCGTCGTCGACACTGCGCGCAAGCCTAGCGTTCCCACCACAGGGTCCCCCACATTCGTCGAAGCTCCGCCGTCCGCGCACGGATCTGGTATCACTCCGCACATTGCTTCACGGTCTTCCGAAACACGGCGGCTCGTGGAGTGTTCGGGGATGTGAGGGTCCAGACCGGATAGCTGGAAACAGCCCGCGCCAAGGACCGAAGGGTTGAAGGATTGGAGGCTTTGGGTAGGTAGAGCGGTTGGGAGGGTCGAGGCGAGTCGCGTCTCGATGGGGAAGTCGCGTGGATCCTGGGGGTCCGAGTTGAGCTCTAAAGTCGAGGTTGTGGCGCAGGGGACCGGTGTTGGCGCAGTCGAGGCCGCGGTGGCGGTCATCGACATCGAAGAGCTGCACGCGTTGATCGCGGACGGCCAGGAACGAGGGTTCGTGACGTCCGCCCAGCTCGCGTCGGCGCTGGAGGAGGCGGACATCTCCGCCGAGCAGACGAGCGATTTGATCTCCTACCTCGAGGAGCACGGGATCGAGATCGTCGGCGAGACCGCCGAGCACGCGCGCGTGGTGGAGGACGCCGACGTCGACGCGCACCCGATTCCATTGCACGCCGCCGCCTCGCCTGACGAGGACGAGGAGGACAGCGAGGAGGGCGAGCCGGAGCTGGATGAGATCCACGAGCTGCGCGCGCGCCTGGACGATCTCAAGCGCGCGGAAGCCGACGGCAGCTTCGACACGAGCCTCGACTCGCTGCGCCTGTACCTGCGCTCGATCGGGCGCGTGCCGCTGCTGAGCGCCGCCGACGAGGTCGCGCTGGCGAAGCGCATCGAGCGCGGCGACGTGGCCGCCAAGCAGCACATGGTCGAGGCGAACCTGCGCCTGGTGGTGTCGATCGCGAAGGGCTACATGGGCCGCGGCCTGACCTTCCTCGATCTGATCCAGGAGGGCTCGCTGGGCCTGATCCGCGCGGTGGAGAAGTTCGACTATCGCCGCGGCTACAAGTTCTCGACATACGCGACGTGGTGGATCCGCCAGGCCGTGACGCGCGCGATCGCGGATAAGGCGCGCACGATCCGCATCCCGGTGCACATGGCCGAAAAGCTCAACCGCGTGATCCACGCCGAGCGCCAGCTGATCCAGCAGCTCGGCCGCGAGCCCACCCCGGCGGAGATCGCCGCCGAGCTGGAATTACCGAGCGGCGAGGTGCGCGAGATCCTGCGCATGGCGCAGCAGCCGATCTCGCTGGAGAAGCCCGTCGGCGAGGAGGACGACTCGGCGCTGGCGGACTTCGTGGAGGACATCGCCGCCGAGTCCCCCTTCGAGCGCGCCTCGGAATCGCTGCGCCGCGAGAGCGTCGGCCGCGTGCTCGCCGTGCTCCCGCGCCGCGAGCGCGAGGTGCTCGAGATGCGCTACGGCATCACCGGCGGGCGCTCCCGCACGCTCGAGGAGGTCGGGCGCGCGTTCAACATCACGCGCGAGCGGGTGCGGCAGATCGAGAACCGGACCTTGAAGAAGCTGCAGACGCTGCCCGAGGCGCAGTTATTGCGCGAGGCCAGCTGACAAGCCGCCGCGAGTGTAGAAGCACCGTCCGGCGCTATGATCGCCCTCCCTGGCGGGGTTCCCGAGCGGTCAAAGGGACATGACTGTAAATCATGCGGCTCAGCCTTCGCAGGTTCGAATCCTGCCCCCGCCATCCCTTCGTTTCTCCCTTCTCCCGCGAAACCCAGGCCGGAGCTGAAGAAACCCCCTGCAGACCCCGTGCACCGCTCTCTCTAGCCGCTACCAAACATCGTCGCAATAGCATCCAGTAGCACCATTCGCTAACGTAGCGTCATATGGTACGCCGAGAGCTTTGGCTCGAGCGGCTAGGAGGGCGAGAACTACGTGGTGGCCCCCGACGTGGAGCGACCGTACACACAAACTTACACCGGCGCGAAGGTGCGCTTCGTCTCCCTGGATCACCTGATCGCCGGCCTCGCACGCGAGCCGCTGGCGTGAGGGGCGCGAGCTGCATCTGATCCTGGTCTGCCCAAATTTGGGGGGTGTTCGTCTGGCTACGCGGCCCGCAACCACGTCGCAAACGGGCTGAAGCCGTGGCGCTCGTAGAAGCGCGTCGCGTTGTCGTTACCGGTCAGCACGTGCAAGGACAGTTCGCCCAGACCGAGCGGCTCCAGGCGTTCCCGCACCGCTTCGAGCAACGCGCTTCCAACCCCTTGCCCGCGCGTCTCGGGTAGGACCGAGAGTGTCTCGATCTCGGCCGCCCGCTCACTGGAGGACCACGTCGGCGAAGCAGCGCGTAGATGCACCATCGCGTAGCCGACCGGAGCGCTGGCCTGTTCTGCGATGAGGATGAAGGAGCCGGGCTCGGCGAGCCAGCCCTCGTACTGCGCCCGCCGTCTGGCCCATGACTCCTCGCGCGGCCGCGGCGAGTCGAGAGCCGGCGAGACAGCGATGTGGTGCTCGCGCAGAGCGTTCCACAGCGGCTCGACCAGCTCGATCTCGGCACTGTCGAGCGGGCGAATCACGATCGGCGCGTTACTCATGTCGCCCGCCCGACGACGTCGCAGAACACGAACCCGTCGCGCTCGACCACGTCCCCCCTCTCGCACGCGATCGGCGCGTCGAAGATCGGCCCGGCGTGGACGAACGTGTGGAACTCGCCGTTCTCCCCACAGGGGTCGACGTCCTCGGGCAGATCCGCCAGCAGCTGCTCGTCGAACGAGCGACCGGCGAACGAGCCGTCCAGCTTGCGCGGGTCGACGCAGACGAGCACGGCGCGAAACCCCGCCGCCACGAACTCGCGCGCGAGCGCCGCGGTGTCACGCTGCCAGAGCGGGAACAGACCCCGCCGGCCGGCGGTGCCGAGCCGCTCCTCGCGGTACGCGCGGACGTCCTCGAGGAACAGGTCGCCGAAGGCGACCTCCCGCACCTCCGAGAGCGGCGGCACCGCGAAGGCCTGCGCCATGCGCTGCTCGTAGACCTCGTTGACGCAGCCCGGCGGGATGCGGACCTCCACCAGCGGGATGCCCGTGGCGTCGGCCTGCGCGGCGAGCAGCTCGCGACGCACGCCGTGCATGCTGATGCGCTCGTAGACATCCGTGACCGTCGTGATCAGCGCTCGCGGCTGCGCGCGGTGCTCTGTGTGCAGCGCCCGCAACGCCAGCGCGGAGTCCTTGCCGCCGCTCCAGGAGAGGGCGAGGGTGTCGGTGCTCGAGGCGATCATGGTGGGAGCTGAGACTACATGCCGTCGCAGGCCGAGCCGCGACGCAAAGCACCGATGGAACAATGCCCCGATGCGCCCCAACCCCGCCTTCGAGAGCACCGACGTCGACTTCGTGCGCGCCCTGATCGCCGAGCACCCGTGGGCGGTGCTCGTCAGCGCACCTCGCGGCGCACCGGTCGCGTCGCACGTCCCGATCCTGTTGGAGGAGGGCTCCTCACAGCTGGCGATCGTCACGCACGTGGGCAAGCCGGACGACGAGCTGCATGGTTTTGGGGAGGGGAAGGGGGAGGTGTTGGCGATCGCCCAGGGCCACAGCGGCTACGTGTCACCCGGCTGGTACCCGGCCGGCGCGAGGAGGGTGCCGACGTGGAACTACACGGTGGTTCATTGCTACGGCGTGCCCGAGCTCCTCGACGAACGGCGCAATCTCGACGAGCTGCTGCGCCTGGTGGAGCGCTTCGAGAGCCGCATGGACCGACCCGCGCGGCTCGACCGCGACCGCGCCGCCGAGATTGCGCATGGCACGGTGGGAATCCGCATCCCGGTGGCGCGCTTCGTCTGCAAGCGCAAGCTGAGCCAGAACAAGGACGAACAGACGCGCGCGGGCGTGATCGCTGGCCTGCGCGAGCCCACCTCGTCGTACCACAACCCGGAGCTCGCGCTCGACATGGAGCGAGTCGCGGCAGAGACACCGCGCGACTAGCGCACACCCACGGGGAGGCTCCGGACGGGTGCGCTCACGCCTCCGCCACGGCCCGCGAGATCACGCCGGCGCGAGCGGCGACCGCAATTGCCGCGCGACGGCCTCGGCGTCGGGCGTGCTGACGACGACGCGACGCAGCGCTCCCCCGTCGTCGACCGCGAAGGAGACCGCTTGCATTCCCCGCCGCAGGATCCACGCGCGGTCGAGCTTGATGGAGCGCGCGACGTAGTAGAGGCCGGGCAGCCGCAGACCGGCTTTGAGGCCCGTGCGCAGGACCGCGCGCAGCGGGTCGTGGACGACCTGCGCGTCGGAAACCGCGGCGCGCGGGACGCGGATGTCGCCCATCAACCCGAGGATCTTCTCCCACCGGGCGAGGCGCACAGCGACATACTCGTCGGATATCTCCAGCTGCACGCGCCGAGCCTATTGCGTCGGCGAGAGCCGACGCGCCGATCCGGGTAAGAGAGTTGCAGGCGCTACAAGCCCGCCTCCGCGGCTCTCGCACCGGCAGGGCGCCGCGGCGAGCGCCGCATGTCGGGACGACCCAGAGAAGGAGCGATGCGATGCAGTCGACAACCCCCATCCGAATCCTGATCGTGGCTCACAAGACGGCCGCGACCGCGCCGCTGTTGCAGGCGGTGCGCACGCGCGCCCAGCAGGGGCCGTGCACGTTCACGCTGCTGGTGCCGAACCCCGCGCACGGCCTGCACAAGGTCGTCGATCCGGAGGACCAGGGCGCGAACGAGGCGCGCGGGGTGCTCGAGCGCGCGCTGCCCGCGCTGGGCGAGGCCGCGGGCGCTCCCGTCGAGGGCATCCTGGGAGACGCCGACCCGATGGCGGCCGTGCAGGACGCGATCAACCTGCGCGGGTTCGACGAGGTGATCGTCTCCACGCTCAGCCCGCGCCTCTCGCGCTGGCTGAGGCTTGACCTTCCCAGCAAGGTCGCGGGCCTGGGTTTGCCGGTCACGACGGTCACGCCGGCCGACGAACCCCAGCAGCAAGAGGCGAACGCGAGCGCCGCCGTGGCGAATACATAGGTTGACAAGGGCCACTGAAACTGTCTATATTCTCAGCGCGAGGTAGACGCTCGTCGGCGCCCGACAGGGCGAGACGCCGACCTCGGCGACGACCAAAGACGGCCGTGAAGACAGAAGTCTGTAGACGACTCGTCTGCGACGAGCGACAGTTAGCCGGTGTCAGTGGAAGAGATTCGCAAACAATTCGCACAGAACCTGCGCGCGGCGCGGGAAAAATCGGGCCTCTCACAGGAGGCGCTGGCCGAGACGTGCGACCTGCACCGCACCGAGATCAGCCTGCTGGAGCGCTGTAAGCGCTCCCCGCGCCTGGAGACGCTCGTGATCCTGGCGCGCGGCCTGGAGCTCCCCTCGCCGGGGGAGCTGCTCAAAGGCATTCGCTGAGCTCAGCGCGGGAGGTGGCGCTCGAACGATTCGATCGCCAGGCGCGCGACCTGATCCCGGTGCACCGGGATCAGGAGCACGGGGGCCTGAACTCGATCTCCCCGCTCGCGCGCTCCCGGTTGGCGGCCAACAAACGCGTGACCTGCTCGTCGGGGGTCGGGCGGAAGTCCTCGTACCAGTACCCGACCGCCCACAGCTCGGCGGGGGTTTCGACGCACACGACCTCGTCGGCCTCGTGCGACAGCGTCCGCACCGACTCGGGGGCGGCCACCGGCACCGCCAGGATCACGCGCGCGGCTCCGCGCCGGCGCATCGAACGCACGGCGGCCTGCGCGGAGCGCCCGGTCGCCAGGCCGTCGTCGACGACGATCGCGGTGCGCCCCGTGAGGTCGATCGGCTCCTCGGTCGCGCGATAGCGCCGCAACCGTGCGGCGAGCTCGCGCTCGACGCCGGCAAGCAGCGCTCGCAACTCGGCCTGCGAAAGGCCGAGCGCGTGCACGAGCGGCTCGCTGAGCACGAGCACGCCGCCCTCGGCGAGCGCGCCGATCGCGAACTCGGGATTCCCCGGCGCGCCGACCTTGCGCACGAGCGCGACGTCCAGCGGGGCGTCCAGTGCGCGCGCCGCCTCGGCCGCGACCGGCACCCCGCCGCGCGCGATCCCGACCACCACGGGCCGCTCGTCGCGAAACCGTGTGAGCAGCGCCGCCAGCCGCCGTCCAGCGTCCTGTCGATCGCGGAAGCGGACAGCGGTCGCTGGCTCGGGAGCCGGATCGGGTGGATCGATTGAGGCGACCGCGTCATGCATGCTGCTCCCATCTTGCCCGCAATCGCGGCTCGGCCATCAGGGTATGCACCAGCCTCGCGCAAGAAACTACGGAAAGGGTCAGCGCAAGCGGTGTGATGCCTTGCCAAAGACAGCCCGATCGCCAACCCATCGCGGGACATGCGCGAGCCAAGCCGGAGCGAAGCGGCCGTATGTAGCTGCCAGGATACGCTTATGACGCTACAAGCGCAAACCTACGAGGTCGGTGTGCGTGCGTTGCACGATCGTCTGAGCGAGCATCTGGAGCGCGTGGAGGACGGTGCGGAAGTGCTGGTCACGCGCCGTGGACGACCGATTGCGCGCCTGTTCGCGGTCAGGGAGAGCGATCCGCTGCAGGATCTCGTGCGGCGTGGCCTCGTGACACCGCCGGAGCGTGCGCGAGTCGCGCGGCGCGCAGAGGTGAAGGCGCGGGGCCTGGTTTCCGAGCTAGTCGCCGAGCAGCGCCGCTGATCCTCTACTTCGACACCTCGGCGCTCGTCAAGCTCGTGATCGCCGAGGAAGGGTCCGAGCTGGCGAGCGAGCTGTGGGCGGCGCCGCACCCCGGGATCTCGAGCATCCTCGCCTACCCCGAGGGCCGCGCGGCGCTCGCTGCCGCCCGGCGCGGTGCGAGGCTCGCCGCAGCCGCGCACACGCGCGCGCTCGAGGACTTCGAGTCGCTGCGCACGGAACTGACGCTCGTCGGCGTCGACGCACAGCTCGCACGCGACGCCGGCGAGCTCGCCGAGAAGTTCGCCCTGCGCGGCTACGACGCCGTACATCTCGCCAGCGCGCTGTCGGCCGGGGATGCGATCACGCTCGTGAGCTGGGGCGAGGATCTCAGACGCGCAGCCGCGCGCAACGGCTGCGCCCTGGCCCCACCGACACAGACGCAGGACGCCTGATGACGACGAGAGAAGAGAAGCTCTACCTGGACGTGCCGTTCCCCGAGGGTCGAGCGCAGGTTTCCGCCGAGCTCTTCCTCGGCGGGGAGATCGCTGCCCTCGCGGAGTGAGATGAGCTGCGTCTGCAGCGCGTCCAGGCGCTCGCGCGTGGTGGCTGGCCTGGTGTCTGCCTGAAACTGCGCTGCCGGGATGCGCCAGGATCCTCCCGGTCCACGCGTCCCCTCGATCCGCTGTTTTGGAGCCACTTGTACACGGCCTGGGTGCTGACGCCGTACCGCGCCGCGACGTCCGCGACCCTCAAGTAGCCCGGCTCAGCGGGCTCGCGGAGGAGCAGGTGCTCGCGCCACCGCGTGGCCATCTCGACGGCGCGGATACGCCGCTGCACCCCGAGGCGCTCGACGCCGGCCGCGTCGCGCAACAACCCAGCGACCTCGGCGGCAAGCAGCTCGACACCGCCGCCTGGCTCGTGCAGGGCCTCCAGGCAGCGCCGCAGGCTGTCGCTGGCGAACAGACCGGCGTCATCGAGAGTGCTCAGGCTCTCGATGGTCAGCTGCGCGTACTGATCGGCGTACATGTCCAGGGCGCCGAGACTCTCGAAGATCTCCTTGGCGATCGCGCGCACCAACGTCTGGCGCCCACATCTGCAACTTTTGCAACCATTATCGGCGGGGGAAGCCGCTTGAGCACTGCCGCTGTCCCCGAGGCGCACAGCCGGGACAACGGCCCCGGAAGCGTGCTCGTCGGCTACGATTTGCTCCTAGCGCCGACGTAGCTCAGCTGGTAGAGCACCTCCATGGTAAGGAGGGGGTCTCGGGTTCGAGTCCCGACGTCGGCTTGGACTTTTTGGCTTTGGGAAAGCGGTTCCGGCCCGCGCCTTGGAGCATGTAGGTGTTCCGGCTCGGGGGCATCGATCAGCGCGTCAGTCGAGACCGGCCTTGTCGAGCATCGCGATGAGCGTCGGACGACGGCAATGGTGCTCGCGGAGCTCCGCGAGGCGAGCCGTGAACCACTCGCTCTGCAGCGCGTCGACGAGCCCGCCGAGGCCCGTCGAGGACCGTCAGCCGCTCGCGTGCCCAGCGGACCGCGAAGACCCGCTCGCCGTCCTCACGCGCTTCGATCGCGCGCCGGTAGGCCAACAGCCCGGGCTCGCCGAGCGCGGCGCGGTACCGAACCGGATCGACCTCGAAGAAGTCCTGGTCGTCGCAGCTGAAGCGCACCATCCACGCCGCGAGCTTCACCGGGTCGGCGACACCGGCGTCGCACGCTTGCGCGTGGACCTCGAGGAGCTCGCGCGCGAGATCCCCGATCGTCCCGTTGGAGTCGTCGGCGCGCATGATCACCTTCACGACATGGCCGACCGCGCGCTCGACCAAGACGACAAGCTCCTGCGACGCCGAGGATGCCGCAGCCGAGCGCAGCTCCTCAACTACGGGCCGTGCCGCGCGCGCCCACTCCGAGCTCTCCCGGTACCCAAGGAACCGCCTGTTCCGTAAGAACGCGGGCGCGCCGCGCGGCGACAGCTCAGACGGTACGCCAAGAGCGGCCGCCGCGGCCGCACGCGTAGCCTGCTCGTTACCAATCACGACGAGGAGGACGCAGATGGTTGACTGGGACGGAGGTTCGCGATGAGCCTCGGCGAGAAAATCTTCGCGGCGATGTACGACCGCATGCTCGCCAGGACCGAGCAGGCGTGCATGCTGGGGCACCGCCGAGCGCTGCTGGCGGACGTGGATGGCGACGTGGTCGAGATCGGTGGCGGCACAGGCGCCAACCTCCCCCATTACGGCCCCGGCACCGCCTCGCTGACGGTCACCGAGCCGAGCAAGCCGATGCTGCATCGCCTCCAGCGGCGCATCGACGAGCACGCGCCCACCGCCAAGCTGTTGCGCGCCCCGGCGGAGAACCTGCCGTTCGAGGACGACAGCTTCGATGTGGCGGTCTCCACGCTGGTGCTCTGCGGGGTGGACGACCAGCCGCGCGCCCTCCAAGAGCTGCGCCGCGTGCTGCGACCGGGCGGACGGCTGCTGTTCGTCGAGCACATCCGCTCGGAGGAGCCGAAGCTGGCGCGTCTGCAGGACCGGATGAACCGCCTCAACAACCTCGTCGCGCACTGCGACTGCAATCGGCCGACCGTCGACTCGATCCGGGCGGCGGGCTTCTCGATCGCGAGCCTCCGGTACGGCACGCTCGAGAAGGCACCGCCGTTCATACGACCCCTCGCGATCGGCGTCGCCGAGGCTTGACAGTCGATCGACCGGGGACCGTGAACGAGAACGTCCCGATCAGACGTCGATCCAGCGTGAGAGAACCAGGCGCCGAGCGGTACGCCCCGTCAGCGCCCCGGACCCAACCCCGATCGCGACCCCCGCGGCGACGTCGCTCGGATAGTGCACGCCGGCATGCGTGCGCGAGTACGCGACGGCCGCCGCGAGCGGCACGAGCACCGGAAGCAACGCCGGCAGCTCGACGCAGACGCCGGTGGCGAACGCGAACGCCGAGGCACTGTGACCGGAAGGGAACGACGTTGATCTCGGCATCGGGATGAGGCTCGGCACAAGCCCCCGTGTGGGACGCCGCCGGCGGACGAGCAGCTTCGCGGGGCCGTTGGCGAGCGCCGCGGCGATGCCGACCGAGATCAGCCCACGCTCAGCCGCTCTCCTCCCCCGCCGACCGCCGGCGATGGCCAGCACCCCGGCGATCGCCAGCCACAGCCGCGAGTAGCTCGCGGCCCGCGTGACCGCGACGAGCGGACGATCGAGCGCCGGGGAGCGCGCCCGCGCGGAGCGTCTCATCAGCCGCTCGTCGAGGCGTTGCAAATGACGCCACATCCCGCTCACCCGCCGCGCGCGACCCGCAGCAACGCCGTGAGGTTGCCGGTGGTGAGCGCCACCGCGCGCGCCGCCGGTGCCAGACCGGCGCTGCGCGGCAGCCGCACGCGGAGCGCGCCGGGTAGCGAGGCGAAGCGCAGCGGCGGGTCGAGCACGAGCGCCTCGCCGTCCAGCCCGACCTCCACGGGACCACCCGAGTGAACTTCGAACGTCGGCGCCGACCACGAGCGCAGGCCGGAGAAGCGGCGTACCTGCCCGGCGAGCTCGAGCGCCACGAGCCTCGACACGTCGCCGGAGCTGCGCACTCGCGCAGCCACGATCCCGAGCAGCCCGGTGTCGATGCGCTCGCGCGTGCCGGCCCCGGCGAGCTGCGTGAGCTGGTAGGGGTTGTTGGAGACGAGGATCAGCGGAGCGTCGTCGCAGCTGTTTCCGTCGGGCATGGCGAACTCGAGGTCGAGCGGCTCGGCGTCCGGCCCCAGCAGATCCGGCAGCAGGCGCACCCAGGTCTCGAGCTTCGCTTCGCGGTAGGCAGCGGACTGGACAACCTTCGCGTAGACGCCGAGGGACGCGTTGTTGACGAAAACCCGCTCGTTGACCCTCGCGAGGTCTATGCGCCGCTCGACACCGCCGGTGAACGCGTCGAGCGCGCCGACGACGTCGTCGCGGTCGAGTCCGAGGTCGAGCGCGAAGTGGTTGCGCGTCCCTGCCGGTATGCACACGTGAGCGACGTCGCGCCGCGCGGCGACCGTCGCCACGAGTGCCTGCGAGCCGTCACCGCCGGCCATCCCCACGACCTCCGCGCCCCGCGCGATCGCACCCTCGGCGAGCTCCAACAGGTCGTCGCCGGGCCGCAGGACGATCGGCTCGACCCCCAGTTCGCGCGCCCTGCCGGCGAGGTCGAAGCGCTCGGCCTTGCCACCGCCGGATTTCAGGTTGATTATCAGCGCGGCGGCGCGCGCAGCACCCGCGACGGTAGCCGGCAGCGTGCCGGACCCGGTCATCGCGACGCGTCCGAGCGCGTATCGCGCGCTCGCCCCGAACAGCGCGAGCAGTCCCACGAGCACGAGCAGGATCAGCAGCCCGCGCCAGTGCGTGATGAGGATGACGACCAGGCCGGCCCCGGCGAGCGCGGCGAGCGCCGCGCCGACGAACCGTTCGATCCCACGGTGGGTCAGGGCAAACCAGATCGCCCCGCTCGCGACGATCGCCGCCGCGACCGCCAACGCCGCGATCGCGACGTCGCCCGCGAGCGCGACCGCCGCGACCGCGACCATCGCGACCGGCGTCAGCAACGCGACGATCGCCGCGATGCGAGTCACAACGTCGGCGCTACCCCGCGAGCGCTCGCTGCTTGATCTGATCGAACTCGGCCTGCGTGATCGAGCCTCGTTTCAGCAGCTCCTCGGCTTTTGCGATCTGTGCCGTCGGGTCGCTCTGGCCGGCGACCGAGCGGACGTAGTCATCCATTTCGCCCTGCATCGTTTTCTGCTGTTTGATGGAGCGTTCGGTCATGCCGGCGTGCTCGACGATCAGGTACACGAACACGCCGAGGTAGGGCAGCATGATGATGAACACGATCCACGCGACCTTCACCCAACCGGACGCGTCGTGGCGGCGGAAGATGTCGGAGAAAACGACAACCAGAAGCCAGATCCAGATGAAGAAGGCAAAGAAGACCAACATCGTCCAGAAGACTTCGAGAAACGGATAGCTGGCGATCAGCATGGGACTTCCTCTCGCTCATCGATCCGCGTTCGCCCGCTTTCCGAGCGACGCCAGGGATCGCTGGAAGAAATGATGAGTTGAGGCTATAACCCCCGAGCGCCGCGCCTTCAGTATTTTCCCGCAGGGACGACGCTCTCTGCGTGGCGCGCACCGCGAGCGCGAACGCGGTAAACGCCGCCCAGAAGCCGATTTCGGTACTACCGGATCGGTGACGATCGCACCGCGCGCTTCACCAGGTGTGAACGTCGCGGCCGGCCCCTCAGGCCGCTATCCACGGCCCGTGCCAGCGCCCGAAGCCGGCGACGAGCCGATCGGCCGCTTCAGGCCCCCAGGTGCCGGGCGTGTAGCTGTGAACGGGCGGCGGCTGCTCCAGCAGTGGTGCAAACACGCGCCACGCCTCTTCGACGCCATCCTGACGCGTGAAGCGCTCGCTGCGGCCCTGCATGGCGTCGAGCAGCAGAACCTCGTAGGGCGTGGGCGCTTCGCCGCCCTCCTGCGCGAACTCCATGTCGAGCGTGATCACGCCCGGTCCGGGCTCGTCGGCGCGGTGGGCGTCGAGCAGCATCCGGGTGCCGGTGCTGGGGTCGAGCTTTACGACGAACTGGTTGGGTTCGGGCTCGCCCCGGCCGTGCTCGATGAAATGCAGGCGCGGCGGACGGCGAAAGACGATGCGCAGCTCGGTCTGCGTGACGGGCAGCTTCTTGCCGGCGCGGATGAACCAGGGGACGCCCGACCAGCGCCAGTTCTCGATGTCCAGACGCAGCGCGACATAGGTCTCGGTGTCGGAGTGCGGCGCGACGCCGTCGACGTCGAGGTAACCGTCGTACTGGCCGCGCACGCAGTGCGCGGGGTCGACAGCTCGCACGGCGCGCAGCAGCGCGAACTTGGCCTCCTTGAGCGCTTCGGGGTCGCTGCCCGCGGGCGGCTCCATGGCGGCGACCGCGAGCACCTGCATGAGGTGATTGACGACGACGTCGCGCAGCGCGCCGACGGGGTCGTAGAAGTGCCCGCGGTCCTCCACTCCGAAGCTCTCGGCCATCGTGATCTGCACGCACGCGACGTTCGCGCGGTTCCACAGCGGCTCGAGCATGGTGTTGGCGAAGCGCAGGTACAACAGCTCGTCGGTGCCCATCTTCCCGAGGAAGTGGTCGATGCGGTAGAGCTGGGACTCCTCGATCGAGCGGTGGATTTCCGCGGCGAGCGCCCGCGCGGAGGCGAGGTCGTGCCCGAATGGCTTCTCCACCACGACGCGCGCCCCCCCGGTGAGGCCCGCGGCGGCGAGCTGCGCGATCACGGGCCCGAACAGCGCGGGCGGGATCTCCAGATAGAAGACCGGGGTCTGCGCCTTCCCGAGCGCGCCGCGGACGCGCTCGTAGGTTGCGGAATCGCCGAAGTCCCCGCCGACATAGGAGAGCCTTGCGGCAAAGCGCTCGAAGGTGTCCTGGTCGAGCGCCTCGCCGGTCCCTTCGATGCACTCGCGCGCGTGTTCGCGCAGGCGATCCACGGTCCAGTCCTGCGCAGCGACACCCACGACCGGGCAGTCGAGCAGCCCGCGCCGCTCCAGGCGATAGAGCGAGCGGAACGTCATCACCTTCGCGAGGTCGCCGGTGATGCCGAAGATGACGAGCGCGTCGGCAGAGGCCATCGCTCAGTCCTTACCCAGAATCCAGCGCTCGACCGCGAGCGCGAAGCCGTCCTCGTCGTTGGTCGCCGTCACTCGGCGCGACGCGCGCTGGACCTCGCGGTCGGCGTTGCCCATCGCGATGCTGAGACCGGAGTGGGCGAACATGAGCACGTCGTTGGGCATGTCGCCGATCGTGGCGATCTGCTCGGACGGGATCTCGTAGCGCTCGGAGAGCCAGCGCGCGACGGTGCCCTTGTTGGCCTCGGGGTGGGTGACGTCGAGGTAGTAGGGCTGCGAGCGCGAGGCGGAGACCTGTTCTCCGAAGCGCTCGCGCGCGGCCTCGGAGGCGCGCTGCACGGCGCCATGGTCGTCGCTGACGCCGACGATCTTGACGACGTCGTCTTCGATCCCCGCGAAGCTCTCGACGACGGTCGGGTCGAACTGCACGGTCTGCGTCTCGTGCGCCACGTGGGCCCCCTTCCGATCGCGCACGTACCAGTCCGCTCCACAGTAGATCCAGACGTCGAGCGCAAAGGACTCCAGTAACTTAACCGCGGGGGTCACGAGCTCACCGGGGATCGGATGACGCTCGAGCGCGTGCAGCTCGCGGTCGACGAACAGACCGCCGTTGAACGCCGCAATCGGCAGCTGCAGCTCGAGCGGCTCGATCAACATCGCCATCCCGCGCGGCGGGCGCCCGCTGGTGATCGCGAACAGGATGCCGGCCTCACCGAGCGCCCGCACGGCAGCGATCGCGCGCTCGGTGAGGAGCTTCTGCTGGGTGACGAGCGTGCCGTCCACGTCGGCGAGCAGCAGCCTGATCGGCGCCGCGCCTTGGCTCTGGCTGGCGGGCATCGGGCGAGTCTCGCAGGTCGCCTGGCGCCAGGACGCACGAGTGGCCTGCGCGGACGCCATCATGTGGACAGCCGTGCAAGCCGACGCCGAGGATCGAGCAGACAAACCGCGGGCCACAAGCGAGCGTTCCACGCACTCGGCCGGCCCCGCGGTGGCGAGCGCCGAGCCGCGGGCGGCGCAGCCGACGCGGACGTTCGCCGCGTCGGACGCGACCGCCGCGCAGCTGAAGCTCTCGCCGAGCCCGTGGGAGCGGTTCGTGGCGTGGCTGATCCCGGACGCGAACCCGGCGGGCGCGATCTACGGGATGATCACGATCGGCGCGCTGCTGGCGGCGGAGAGCGGGCTGCACGAGACCTACGCCGAGACGATCTCCTCGGCGCTGATCGCGCTCGCGATGTACTGGGTGGCGCACGCCTACGCGAACCTGCTCGGGGAGCGGCTGCAGACCCAGGAGCATCTGAGCGCGGCGACGCTGCTGCGCAACCTGTTGCACGACTGGGCGATCGTACGCGGCGCTTCGCCGCCGCTGCTTGCGCTGTTGATCTCCTGGGCCGTGGGAGCGGGCCAGGAAACCGCGGTGACGGCGGCGCTGTGGACGACGGTCGGGAGCCTGGTGGTCTACGAGCTCGCGGCGGGGCTGCGCGCGAAGGCGCGCCCGGCGGAGCTCCTGCTGGAAGCGAGCGTCGGTGCGGCGATGGGCGTCGGCGTGCTCGCGTTGCGCGTGATCTTGCATTGAAGCCCCGCCCCAGCCCCGATCTTGGCTACGCTGGCGGCGTGGAGGGCAGTACGCCGATTCTGATCGCCTACGACGGGTCTGAGGCGGCGCGCGCGGCGGTGCGCGAGGCCGGGGCCTTGTTTTCGCCGGCGCCGGCGCTCGTGTTGACGGTGTGGGAGGCGGCGCTGGCGCAGCTGATGCTCGTGCCGGACCCGACGGGCATGGGCGGCAGCACGTTCATGCCCTACGACCCCGCCGTCGCGCACGAAGTGGAGCGCGCGGGCGAGGAGCACGCGCAGCAGATCGCCGAGGAGGGCGCGCGCCTTGCCGGCGATGCGGGACTGCGGGCTCGAGCGCTGGTCGCCGAGGACAGCGCCGCCCCGGCCGACGCGATCGTGGCGACGGCCGATACGCATGGGGCACGCGCGATCGTGATCGGATCGCGTGGGCTGCGGGGCTTGAAGGCGAAGCTGCTTGGCAGCACCTCTTCGGATGTGCTACGCCACGCGCGCCGACCGGTGGTGGTGGTACGCCACCCCGAAGATCACGGCACACACCCCTGAAAAGCAGTTGCGAAAAAATGTTTCTCACTCGCCCGGTGGCCCTCCGGACGTGCGGCTACGCGCCGACCACGGCCTAGTCAGAAACATTTCAGAAAAACTCCTCGACACCGGTGCGGGGCCGGGAAACCGGTAAAGCAAACGCATGCCGGCGACGTCTGTCGGCAAAGTGGCCGGCGTCCGCTAACTCGCATTTCCGGAGCCCGGTAGGATCGAGGGTATGGAGATCGAGATGCGGCCGCGAACTCTCCCGCGCACTGCTGTATCGTCGCCGCGTCCGATGACCACTGGGGAAATGAGCGCGATTGCGGATCCGCAACATGACGGTGCGCCACCGCGTAAACTTAGCTGTAGACAAAGAATCGCTGACATGGAATGATGCTGTTTACCGGACTCCTTGACAGTCTGGTTATAGTAAGTATCCGGGGAGGTGGAATTTTCTATGTTGGAGCAAGGGAGTCGCGACTCCTCGCGGATCGCGGGCCGCGAGTCGCGGGCGGCTCAGGCGATTGCGCCCATCTATAAGCGCCTGCCGAAGGGGCCGCACGGCATCACGCCGCGGGGGGTGGCTCACCATCAGCGAATCCGGATGCACGGCGCGATGATCGAGGCGATCGCGACGCGCGGCTACAAGAACACGAGCGTCAAGCACGTGATCGGCCTTGCCGGCGTCTCGCGGAGGGCGTTCTACGAGCAGTTCTCCAACAAGGAAGACTGCTTCCTGGAGACCTTCGACCTGATTGTGCGGCGCGGGATCAAGCGGATCAACCACGCGTATCGCGCGACGACGGGGAACAGCGAGGAGCGCATGCGCAGGGCGTTCGCGGCGTTCGTCGAGGAAGTGCAGTCGAACACGAAGGCGCTGCACCTGGTCGTGATCGATGCCCAGACGGCCGGGCCGGGAGGGCCGCGCCGGCTGCACCGCATCACCGCGATGTTCGAAGGGCTGCTGTCGAGCAGCTTCGCCGACCGGCGCGAGACGGAGGCGCTCCCACTGCCGGTGGTGCGCGCGATCGTGGGCGGCCTCCGGCGGGCGACCTTCACGCGGCTGCGAGAGGAGCGCAGCGAGGAGGATCTCGCGGGGCTGGCGGAGGAAATGCTGAAGTGGTCGCTGGTGTTCCGCTCGCCGCTGGTGTCGCAGCTGCGCCCGCGGCCGTGCTCGAACGCTCCGTTCGCGCAACCCGCCCAGCTCGAGCCCGCGGAGGACCAGGAGAGCGAGCGGACGCGGATCCTGCGCGCGGCGGTCAACCTATCGCTGCGCGATCGCGTCGACGATCTCAGCGCGTTGCGGATCGCGGATGAGGCGAAGGTGTCGATCGACAGCTTCCTGGCTCTGTTCGCGGGCAAGGAGGAGTGCTACCTGGCCGCGCTGGACATGGCGGCGGAGGAAGTGCTGCAGGTGGTGGCCGACCCGGACCTCGTCTCCGACGACTGGTCGCGCGCGGTGTGCAAGACGGTGGAGTCGCTCCTGAACCACCTCGCGAGCCATCCGGCGTGTGCGATCACGCTGATGGCGAAGGCTCCCGAGGCGGGCCCGCGCGCGGTCGAACACACGATGGAGCTCGCCCTGGAGCTCGCGACGCTGCTGACAGAGGGCGCACCCGAGCACCCCCCGGGGGTGCTCGCCGTGGAAGGCGTGGCGGGGGCGCTCTGGCACATGCTCTCCAGCGAGCTGGTCGCCGGCCGCGGGCACCGCTTGCCGGTGCTCACCGAGTACCTGGCATATGCGGTGCTGACCCCGTTCGTGGGGCCCGAGGAGGCCCTAGGAGCGATCGTCGCTTCCAGGCCGCCCTCGCTTGCCGCGGCGGGAGGCGCGACGTTCGGCGAAATACATCAGCAGCGCGCCCGCCAGCACCGAGATCACGATCACGACGATCAGCGGGACGCGGCCCGATCCGAAGATCCAATCGACCTCGACGGTTTCGAGGTTCAGCACGGCGAACAGCGTCGCGAGCACGGCGAGCAGCACAAGGGCGATCGTGCGCGCGAGCTCGCGACGACTGCGCTTGGCCTCCGCGCTGGGGACGTCGCCAAGAGTGGAGGACATGTCCGGCTCGATGCTAGCCGCCGCGCGGCGGTGTCGCGGCGGACGTCAGCAGCTCGGACTTGACCCAGGGGCAACTCGCCGAAAGGTCCTCGACACCGAGCGCCGCGGCGACCTGCAGTGCCATGCCGTGGCGAAAGAAGTCGTCGAGGCGCTCGTCGTCGGCGCCGGAGAGCTTCTTGGCGAGCGCGACGAGCTCGGCGTAGCGATGGCGGACGCGAGCGCGGACGAGCTCGTCGTCGCAGGCGGCGTACGACTGGTGTTGGAGCATCAGATAGTCGCGATCGGACGCGAGCAGCTCCTTGTAGGCGCGCCCCATCGCCTGCAGGACGTCCTCGCAATCGGCGGGTGCGCGCCCGCCGTCGTACTCGGCGGCGGCACGCTGGAACATCTCGGCGACGCGACCGAAGCTGCGCTCGATCGCGGCGAGGAACAGCTCGCGCTTGCTGCCGAACAACGAGAAGACGTACGGCTGGGCTACCCCGACGCGACGTGCGATGCGCTCGACGGGCGTGCCGTGGAGACCGCCGTGGGCGAACTCGTGGACGGCGGCGGAGATCAGCGCCTCGCGGCGCTCGGCTGCGGGTACCCGCGTGCGTGCGCGCTCGCGCGCGGCGGGCTCCTCGAGCGATGACCCGGCCCCTCCTACCCCTTCTCCTTCCATCCCCTTAAATTAGCGATGACTAATAAGCCTGTCAAGGAGGTGGGTGGGGCAGGCGTGCCGAACTACCGTGGACCGATGAAGCGAGGACTGACGATGGCCTGGGCGTGCGCGACGCTCCTCGTCGCGGGTTCGCTCCTCGGCGGCTGCGGCGGCGGAACGAAGACAGTGACCGCTTCGGAAGCGCCGAGCGCGAGCGATACGACGTCAACGGCGATCCGCTCGAAGAGCACCCAGCGGACGACGACCACACAGAGGGTTCCGACGACGACTTCGACACCTGCGTCGAGCTCCTCGGGCGGCTCCACGACACACACGGCGCCCGAGCCGGCGTTCGCCGAACACGGGGGGACGAGCGCCGCGGAAGCGACCGGTGCAGAAGCGGCGGCGGCGGTTGCGACGGTGAAGTCGCACGGGTATACGCCGAACGACGCCTCGGAGTACCACGCCAATCAGACGCTGCGGGTGTTGACGGCGACGCGAACGGGGTCGGCCGACGGCTATGCGCAGCGCGCGTTCTTCTTCCTCGACGGTCGGTACATCGGGACCGACGCGAGCGCTCCGAGCGCATCGGTGCGGGTGGTGTCGCAGAGCGACACGGAAGTCGTGCTCGCCTACCCCCTCTACCGGCCCCACGATCCGCTGTGCTGTCCGGGCGGCGGCGAGGCGACGGTGCACTTCCAGCTCAACAACGGCCGGCTCGTGCCGCTGCAGACGATCCCACCGGCGAGCTCGGCGTCGAGCCTCAGCCGGCAGTAGTCGGGCCTCAGGCTCGGCCGCGACCGCTTCGGCCCGCGGGAGGCCCTATCGTGGTGTGCACGTCGGGGACCAGCACGCGATAGAAAGCTGAGGAAGGCCTATGAGCTCGAAGGTCGATGGACGCGCGGCGGAGCTGTTGAGCGACAAGAACTTCTGTGTGGTGTCGACGCTGCGGGCTGACGGCTCGGTGCACGCGGTGCCCGTGTGGGTCGACCTCCAGGACGGCCTGCCGACGTTGAACACCGCCGAGGGCCGGGCGTGGCCGCGCAACCTCGAACGCGACCCGCGCGTGACGCTGACGGTGCAGAATCTCGAGAACCCCTACGAGTATGTGGCGATCCGGGGACGCGTGGCGGAGCGGACGCAGGAGGGCGCGGACGCTCACATCGACGCGCTCGCGAAGAAGTACCTGGGACAGGACACCTACCCCTACCGTCAGCCGGGCGAACAGCGGGTGATCGTGCGGGTGACGCCGGAGTTCGTGCACTCCTACGGCGCCTGAGGAGGAGGTTGTCGGGTTGGAGGGATCGAACGGCGACCCTCACCGCAGGCGGCCCGGGCGGCGCGACCACAGCCGGCGCCACCATGCAGGCGCGGCGGGCTGCGTGCGGCGCCACTCGTCGCGCAGCACGAGCTCGCCGCGGGCGCGCGCGGCGAGCACGCATTCGGTGTGCGCGTGGCGTCGCCGCCGCGTGTCGCCTTCGGGCGCGATCAGCATGTGCTCGCTGAGCGCGGGCAGGCGATGACCGCAGAGCGGGCAGCGATACGTCGCGGGCTTGCGATTCGCCGCGCGACGAATCGTCCACCATGGAGCCTGCGGAAGTCCCGAAGCCATCGCTCCATTTTCGCGCCATCGGGGGACTCGCCGACGGGGGCGCCGTTGAAGGTGGCCTCGCTGGCGACGGCGCTGGCGATCGTGGGGGTCGGCGTGGCGCTCGTGCGTCGCCCGCGCGCGCGGCGCGCGGCGGCTGACCAGAGGCGCGGGGGGCAGCCGCACAGCAGCTCGCTGCTGGTCGGAGAGCCATCGGCGCCGGGTCTGCGACGCGTGGTGGTCGCGCAGCTGGACCTCGCGATCGAGCTGCTGGAGGCGTATCCGGGCGAGAGCGGCGAGCATACGGTGCACGAGACGCGCAAGGCGCTCAAGCGGGCGCGTGCGCTCGTGCGGCTGCTGCGCGAGGAGCTCGACGACAAGCGCTTCGCGCGTGCGAACACACAATTGCGCGACTGCGCGCGGCAGCTGGCGGGGGCGCGCGACGCGGCGGTGATGCTCGAAGCGCTCGATCGCCTGGTGGAGCGTGACCCCAAGCTCGCCGGCACGGCGGCCGGCGCGGGCCGCCCGACCGGCGCAGCGGCCGGCGCGAGTGGCCCGACCGGCGCACCGGGCCGAGCGGGTGGGGCGAGCGCCGTGCACGCGCTGCGCGAGGAGCTGATCGCCGAACGCGCCGCGGCGAGCGTGCCGGCGGAGGTCCCGCGACAGGTCGCGGCTGAGCTGTGGGCTGTGCGCGCGCAGGTCGCGGCGTGGGACCTGGGCGGGCGCGGGCGCGCCTCGTCGAAGCTGCTCGCGGGCGGCCTGGAGGGGCTGTACCGTCAGGGCCGGCGTCGCATGCGCCGCGCGCGGCGACGCCGCCGCGACGTCGCGGCGACGCACGCGTGGCGCAAAAGCGCGAAGGACCTGCGCTACGTAGCCGAAACGCTCGAGCGCGCGGACGCCCCCCATCGCAAGCCTGCGCGGCGCCTGCGACGCGTGGCGCGTCGCGCGGATCGCCTCGGGGAAATGCTGGGCGAGGAGCACGACCTGGCGCTGCTGGAACAGCGGGTGCGTGTACACGCCGAGCGCCGGGGTCTGGGCAAGCGCGCCCACAGGGATCTGTCGAGAGCGATCGAGCGTCGCCGCAAGCGGCTGCGCAAGCGCGCGCTGCGCGAGGGCGAGCGTCTGTACGAACGCAGGCCGCGGCGCTTCGTGCGACGGGTGCGCGGCGCGCTCTAGTCGTCTGGCGCGGCGCCCGTCCGGCGCACACCCCCGACAGGCGCTCAGCAAAGCCACTGCGGGCTTCAGCCGCGACGGTGAGCGGCCGATGGGGCTGTCGAGGTTCGCAGGGGATGCGCACACGGCCTACATCGATCACGTTCGCCTTGGCCTTCTTGTTGGGCGGGGAGGGCGTGCTGGTGTTGCACGTGCTCGCGGGCGTGGGTGGCGCGACCCGTGACGGCCTCTTCGACGAGGGCGTCTACGGGGTGTTGACGGGGGGCGCGACGCTGGTGACGCTCGCGCGCGGTGTGCTGGTGAGGGCGCAGCGCTCGGCGTGGCTGACGGTGGGCGCGGGGTTGCTGTGTGCGAACCTCGGCGATCTCTATTACGCGCTGTTCGTACAGGGCACCCCGGCGGCGAGCGGGGCGACGCCGGCGGATGTGTTCTATCTCGCGTTCTACCCGTGCTGCTACGTGGCGCTGGTGCTGCTGATGGGGGCGCATCTGCGGGAGCTGCGGATCGGGATGTGGCTGGACGGCCTGATCGGCGGACTCGCGGCTGCGGCGGTGGCGGCGGCGGCGATCCTGCCGCCGGTCGTGAGCCACGCGCACGGCAGCGCGGCGGCGATGGCGATCGTCCTGGCGTACCCGATCGGCGACCTGCTGCTGCTGGTGTTCGCGATCGGCGCGCTGGGCATGACGGGCTGGCGCCCGGGGCGGGTATGGCTGCTGATCGCGGCGAGCATGCTGGTGAGCGCGGTGGCGGATGCGACCTACCTGTGCTCGACGGCGACGGGCGCCTATCGCGAAGGCGATTGGGTGCAGTCGCTGTGGCCGGTTGCGGCGATCCTGTTGGCGGCCGCGGCGTGGACGCCGTGGCCGCGTCCGACGCGGAGGCGCGTGGAGGATTGGCGGCTGGTGTCGGTGCCGGCGTGCTCGCTGCTGGCGGCGCTGGGGGTGTTCGTGTACGGGAACCTGCACGGCCAGCTGACGCCGCTGGCGCTGGCGCTGGCGATCGCGACGGTGCTGGCGGTGTGCGTGCACCTGATGATGACGGTGCGCGAGAACATCGCGATGCTCGCGGGATCGCGGCGGCTGGCGTTGACGGACCCGTTGACGGGCCTGAGCAACCGGCGGCAGCTGATGGACGACCTGAACGTCGCGTGCCGGCGCGCGAGCGCGGGCGAATCGTGGCAGCTGGTGCTGTACGACCTGAACGGGTTCAAGCGCTACAACGACACCTTCGGCCATCCGGCGGGGGACGCGCTGCTGGCGCGGCTGAGCGAGCGACTGCGCGCGGTCGTGGCGCCGCACGGGACGGCGTACCGGATGGGGGGCGACGAGTTCTGCGTGCTGCTGCGCGACCGGACGGGTGCGAGCGACGCGGCGCTGGTGGAGGCGAGCGTGACGGCGCTCTCCGAGCGCGGCCCGGGCTTCGCGATCGGGGCGGCGCACGGCGTGGTGGCGATCCCGCCGCAGGGGAGCGACCCGGCGACGATCATGCAGCTCGCGGACCAGCGCCTGTACCGGCGCAAGGACGAGACGCGCGAGGCGAGCGCGGTGCAGCAACTGCGCGACGTGCTGCTGCAGGCCTTCCAGGAGCGCTACCCGGATCTGCAGGAGCACCAGCAGGGCGTGGGCGCACTGGCGCTCGCCGTCGGAAAGCGGCTGGGGATGACGGGCGAGGAGCTCGACGTGCTGGCGCGCGCGGCGGAGCTGCACGATGTGGGCAAGATCGCGATCCCAGACTCGATCCTGCAGAAGCCGGGCCCGTTGGACGAGGAGGAGTGGCGCTTCATGCACCGCCACACGGTGCTCGGCGAGCGGATCCTGACGGCCGCGGTCGCGCTGCGACCGGTCGCGACCCTGGTGCGCTCCAGCCACGAGCGCTTCGACGGGGGCGGCTACCCGGACGGGCTGCGGGGAGAGGCGATCCCGCTGGGGGCGCGTGTGATCTTCGTGTGCGACGCGTTCGACGCGATGACCTCGCAGCGCACCTACAGCTCGCCGATCTCGCACGCGCGAGCGCTCGCGGAGCTGCGAGCGTGCGCGGGGACGCAGTTCGACCCGGCGGTGGTGGATGCGTTCGTGGCGACGTTCGGAGAGCTCGCGGCGACACCCGACGAGGAGATGGGACTCGGGGCGCAGAGGACATCGGGCGGGGCGCTAGACCTCGCCGCACGAGCGAGCCGCGTGAGCGCCGCGCTGGCGGCGTCAGCTGACGCTTAGGATCGTCAGCACGCTCTCCCCGCGGGGCAGCGCAACCGATACCTGCTCGCCACCGCGGCGACCGGCGAGCGCGCGCGCGACGGGTGACTCGACCGACAGGCGTCCGTCCGCGGGGGCGGCGTCGTGAGAGCTGACGATCGTCCAGCTGCGCTCGGCGCCGTTCTGGTCGCGCACGACGACGGTGGAGCCGAAGCCGACTACGCCCTCCTCCCCGAGCTCGCCGTCGGGGACGACGATGGCGGTGGAGATCTTCTCGCGCAGGCGCGCGATCTTGGTCTCCAGGTGGGCCTGGTCGTTCTTGGCGTCGTGGTACTCGCTGTTCTCCTTGAGATCGCCCCACTCGCGCGCGGTTTTGATGCGCTCGGCGATCTCCCGGCGACCCTCCTCCTCGAGCGTCGCGAGTTCGGCGTGCAGGGCGTCGAGGCCATCCTGGGTCATTAAGTTGGTGGTGTCGGTCATGGCTCGCTACAGGCTACTCGGCTGGGGCGTGGGTGGTTGCGGCGCTCTCCCAGGGGCACGCAGCGCAGGCGAGTCCCGAGGGGCTCCGGTCCTGCGGCATCTCGTCGAATCTGTGGTTTTGGTTTGGGATCATCCACGTGGCTCGGTTACCCGACGACGCTCGCTGCCGCGAGGCGTCCTTGCCTCGCTTTTCCGCGGATCGTCCATGGGACGAACGGCTGCGGTGTCTTTCGCGATGCGCCGTCTCGATACGGACGGCGCGGGTCCAGGGCCGACGCCGCTCGGCCAGAGGTCGCCTCGTGGCGTAGCTCGTGTTAGGGGTGTGACGCGGCGAGCGGGCCGATCGTCGTCGTCCCTGGCCCCGCGCCTGCGAACTGCAGCAAGGTGGAAGGCCAGTCGCTAGATGTTGACAGCAAGACCTGCCATCGAAAGCGATCCGCAAAGTCGTTAAGCACGACTCGCTGTCATCCGCTGATCGCTCTTATCCGCTAGCCAGGTCGTCTTGTAGACCAAGCGAATGCACCGTGCCCAACATCGAGAGATTTGGACGCCTATCTCCGAGGGACAGATCTAGGATCTGTCCCGTAGCCGTGTCGAACGGAAACCGTCAGCCACGTGCCGGTTGGAGCCTTCGCACCGTGAGGCACTGGGCCAGAATGCCTGAACATACCGTGCATGGCAAAGACTCGGACATGCGTATCCGGTGCCGGACCGCCTACTACTTCGTCACCCAGCGACACCACCTTCAGTGCCATTCGCCGGGTCGTGCTTGCTATTAGGATTTCGCTAGGAGCAGGATCTCCCATCGTCTTGGCCAGCTGGCGCGCGAACAGTACGTTGCTGCCTGGCTCCAGCACTTGCGAAGGCCCACTTCGCGCCCTGGGTGGAACCGCAGGACCAAACGAATCAATCAATAAATATACACCTATCCCCGTTACGATCAGTACAGACCCACAGAGCACGAACACAAGTCTCCAACGCGACCTCATGAACAGCACTCCCATATCTCTCCGATTCTGGGCGTTAATGGAGTTCCCATCTCACACCTAAGCCAAGACCTCGCACCAACGTGCCGCGCGCGTTGGTCGCTCGTTTTCTTCGCCGCGCCCATCGGTCAATCCCGCTCCGCGCGACCCTCGCGGAAAAATACACCTCAGCCTGCTCGTGGCCGGCGAGGCGATATTCATCGCTAGAATCGGCATATGATCGTGATCAACCATGCCGCCCGACGGCCGACCCCAGATTGAACCGAGTATCGGATGCCAACAAGCCTATCCAGATGAGAAACATCCCAGACCGCCCAAATGATATCTCGGTTGTGACCCCCGACAGCGACACGCTTGTCCCCCGTATAGCGATACCAATGACAGAAAGGCCATCGCACCACCTTCTCGCAATTGCTACGTCTGTGCTACACGACCTCGGTCTGCCTCAATCATGCACCTTTGAGATCGCCTATGCCCAAGATGAGCAGCGCGACGACTACGGGACCCTCATTTTTAAGACCCAAAACGATGAGTGCTTTGGCTTCGGCGTCGCCGCGCACGGTGACCCCGCGTCGCTATCAATTGAAGTTGCAGATGGGCTACAAGCGAACATCCCAGAGCTGGTCAACACATGGAGTGAAGCACACCCTCGATGCCCCGGTCATCCACATCCCGCTAAACCAGTGATTCTCAACGGCATTGCATGGTGGGCTTGCCCAGCTACCGGTGCGACTCTCGGGCGACTGGGTTCGTTTGCATAGCCCTCGCATAGCGTTTGATCAAGAATGACTATTCTTATCCTCGTGATGGTCGCCGCGGCTTGTCGCTACGCATGACCATCGGCCGCTGGACTCCTAGCTGTGCGGGATCTGCCTGCTCTGCCCCTTCTTCACGACGTTGCACTTCGGCGTCTATCGCTTTCGTACTTCCTCACTCGGAGGCCAGGTCGTCAAATTCCTCCCTTCTCCGCCAGAGTAGTAGGTGGCCCCTGCCGAGAACACTGAGTTCCCGCCTGTACCGTATGTGAGGACCACCTGATCCGCTCGCGCCCGCGCCCACGCAAGTGCTGACTCCAGATCCGCCCATTCACGATCAGCAACAGGACGGTGCTCAACACCGGTCGGCGGCGGCGGATCGTCTTACGCCGTCCGAACTCACGGGCAAACCCAGAAGTCGCCTAGCACCCTACGGTCCCTTCCACTACCGGCGAGCGACGAAGCAGGGCGCACCAACCACTCCTCTGACCTCGAGGAGCTGTCCGTCCGTTCTGAGCGCACCGTCCCAGGCGCTCGCCGGCCGTCACCCCTAGCTCCCTCATCGGCCGAGCCGATGTACCTCGCAAATACCTGATCCCCGAGCCCCATGGACCGCGAAGCGAAAACCGGCGATAGCTCAGCCAATGCGTTGAACTTTCCCCAGCATCGACAGCTTAGGACGTTCATCGTCCAGAGAAAGATCAAGTAGCTGACCGGTATCTTCATCCACGGCAAACGTCAGCCATGTGCCTTGGGGCTCACTTTCACCCCTGGGAACAGACCCCATATGAGTAAATTTCCCATGCATCGCGAATACTCGCACAGCGACATCTCCCGAGCTTTCATCTACTACCCTTTCTTCGGGTGAAATCACGCGCAAGGCCCGCGTGCGGGTGGAGCCTACGAACTCAATTTCTTTCGGAGCGTTGTCCCTCATTCTGGCGGCGACACGTCGGGCGAATAGGAAATTTTCGGCCGTAGAGTAACTTTTGAATGGGATCTTATGTGGGGCGTGATGTACATTTGACTCGCGAGAACCGACAATGACATAAAGTGCTAGACTGATTATTATAATTGTCGCACCCATAATGACGATATGCCTAGTGCGAAGTCTCATAGTCCGCTCAACGATCTACTAGCCGGAGGGATATCATTCTCCACATATTAGCACGACCTGGAGTTGAACGTTACTTCTCCGGTCGTGCCAGACGTAAGCTTGGCTGTCGCTGTCGAGTTTTCCGTCGCAGATTCTTCGGGATCCAAGTGTTCCGCTCGCCAGCCTTTACGCCATTTACCTTTTGTTGTCGTCTCATATTCCATATGCCGGACTTTAGCCTCGGCCGCCACATCATTTGCGGTGTTCTCGGTACCAAGTTCTAACTCTTTGGCGTAATGAGGCTGGGGCCCTGAAGCCATATGGAAGGTTGGCAACCAAACCTGCCATTCGGACCCCGCTACGTACCATATCGCGTCCTTAAAATATTGGTTCAGCGCCACAGTGCCGTTGCCAATATGTTCATGATAAGCAGGATGACCTTCTAGCGTTCTTATGTCAGCAATGAAATAATGGGGAGTGGTCAATACACCCAGCTCAGTGATACCGACCGTGACACCAGCCTCGGTCCAGTCCTTGATTTTTTCCACTTTCTGCGGACCCGTGGTAAATTGGACCCATTGCTCAGCATCTGTAAAGTTTTCGTTATCTCCGTTGGTCGAAAGACAAGTAGGATCTATTTCGATAGAGCTGCCGAGGAACCCTGACGGCGGATTGACGTTAACCGTGTTGATTAGCCCATAACAATGATGTCCTTCCGCTATTTTACAGTCCTCGTGTTCCGCGATTGGTGAACCTACTCCACTGTGAAGCGCAGCTTCTCCTTCTTCTTCGGGTTCCGGTTCTGGGTGTTCTGGTTGGATAAAGTTTGGGTAGTAGGTACAAGGGTCATCGTAGAGCCCTTTTCCTTCCGTAGGCCACTGAACTTCAACCCATTTGCCTTCGCCGCAAGTTGCTTCGGGATCGGTGATTTCGCCTTCGTTGATCAACGTCGCACTACCGGAGAGCATCTCAGCTTCGTGTTCGGCGGATTCACCAAATGAATATTCTTTGAAGATTTCGCGCAAATAGCTGGCCGTGAACATGTTGATGTAGTAGCCGGTGCAGGTACCTTCGCAGTCGTGGTGGGGACCTCCGTCGTTGGTTTCATAGACGCCTTCGTTGAGCAGCACAGCGCCGCCCGCCCCCACCAAGCGCCCGGAATACCAATTCAATTTGCCCTTGTTGACGAGCGTCGCGCCATCCAAGTCGTCGTCGTTGACGGGGTTGATCAGGCCGGATGTTTCCGCTTCGAGCACCAAGGGGTCCAGGCCGCGTATAACACCTTCGTAGAATTCGAAGGCTTTTGCGACGTCCACTTCGGCCGCTCCTTCAAGCGTGCTGTAGCCGCTGCCGTTGGGCCCCTGCCCGATCGTCAGTGATTCGATATGGGATACGCCGGGCCCTTCCAAAGCGAGTGCGGCGCTCTCGATCTCGATGTGTGCTCCTTCCGCGTTCAGCGAGGACGCGGCAACTTTGCCGTGGGTGACGGCGATTTCGCCGTGCAACTCTACCCCTTCTCCCAGAGCGAAGTTCCCGCCGGCAAACTCGATGAGGCCGCTGGGTCCTGCCGTCCATGAGCCGTTCGACGTTTCGCCAGTGATCTCGCCCTTGGAGAACCAGAGCTGTCCGGCGAGGTCTTCCACTTCGCCTTGATTGTCGAACGGTATTTCCAGATAGGTGACCAGCCCGGCTTCCTTGATGAGCTTGCCCGTGGCGGTGTTCTCGAGCGCCGCGGTGCCGGAGCCGACCGATAGACCCACCCCATCGCAGCCCAGTATGCAATGGGGCCCATTGTCGTCAACGTGGAATGTCGCTTCGTTGAGGATCTTCGCACCATTTTCCGCGACGATCGCTCCTGATTCCCAGTTGAGCGTACCCTTGTTGATCAGTTCGCGCTGATTGAGCTTGACGGGTCCAAACGGGTCGATTTTAGTGGACGTGCCCGATTCCAACACGATTTTGCTCGACCCCGCAATTGTACCGTTTTCCCAATCGAGTGCGCCCGTTACGTCGATTTCACTCGACCCCGTAAGCGTCGCATTTTCGTTGCCTCTCCCGACTGTGAGATGAGCGACTTTGGAGACGCCTGCTCCATTCAGGTCCAGCGTTCCGGAATCGACGACGACTTCTCCTTCACTTGACAGCAGGTCGGCCCCTTCCAGGGTATCGTCGATGATCAGTTCCCCGCTAGCAGCGAGTGCGGGGGTGCTCGTACCGTGAACGTCGATACTTCCCGCCCCGAAGATCTTCGTTTTTCCGGTGGCCTGCATGGTGCCCGTGACGTCCAGTTTATCGAGGCCGTAAAGCGTGCTGCTTTCCAACGTGAGCGATGCCACTTCTGAAGGCGTCGATGCGCTCATGACTTCCATGGACGCTCCGGTCATCCTGAGGCTCCCTTCGCTCTGAAGAGCTCCGACCTGATTGCCTGTGCCACTGATCTTGACAGAGCTCCCCGGCGCAAAGCAAGCGACGTCGCTGCTCCCGGGAACACTGCTCGTCGACCAGTTGCTCGACGTTCCCCATTCGCCTTCAGACCCACCGATCCAGCTGTCTGTACATGCGGTTTCAGAGACTATTGCGGTGACCCCAGATGCGGCAGGGGCGGATCCCGCTTCGTTGGTCGCGGTGACCCGAACCCTTAGCGTTTTCGACACGTCGGATGCGCCGGGAAGATAGGTTGCGCTGGTAGCACCGGGGACTTCGACGCATCCTTCCCCGGAACCGTCGCACCTCATCCACTGGTAGGAGTAGGTCAACGGCGAGGTTCCGCTCCAGCTCCCCGCACTCGCCGTGAGCAGATGCCCCTTCTTCGCGGTACCGGCGATGCTCGGCGCGGTGGTGTTGGACGGAACGGTCTGGGTACCGAGCTTGTAATGGTGCAGCACCGTGCTTTCGCCGAGCGCGGTGTCGTAGATCGCAAAATCCTGCATGCTCCCGGTACCGAATAGGCTCGCGGCGTCCCGGGAGAACCAGTAGAGCGTGGAGTTGGCGAGGTTCTCCCCTTCGGCGCCTTCGGCGCTCTTGGTGTAGGACACCGCGTGCCCGTCCACATACGGCGTGATGACTGTCCCACCTGGATTTTTCGTGTCGATCGCGAACGCGTAGTAATGCCAGGCTTCCGCGGAGGGCCGCGCGAAGTACACATTGTTGCGGGCGCCTTCGTTGCCGACGCCGACGCCGAACTTCCCGCCGGCTTCCGGCGAGTCCGGGTCCACGAGGAACCCGCCGGGGTGTTCGTTGAAGTTCGGTGTGAACTCCAGGGCGAGCGCGTCGTCGTTGGCGTACGCTTTCCACTTCATCCAGAACTCAACGGTCACCTCACCCGTACCGGAAAGATTCAGCGGCGCATGCGCGGACCCGGTGGACCCGTTGAACGCGGCGGCGGTCGCGGGATCTTCCACGAGCCCACCCGACTGGCCGAGGGTCACCCCGCTGCCGGACAGTTCGGCGCTCGCCCCACCGTAGAGGTCGGCGAACGTGGAGCCACTCGACTCGCCCATCGGCCAGAAGTGCTGCACACCAGAGGTTTCCTCAACCGCGCGCTCGTACTGCCCCAGAGCGGCTGAGACGGTGATCGTGTGGCTGACGGTGGCGGTCTGCCCGAGGCTGTCTTTCACACGCAGATCCACCGTGTAGGTACCCGGCGAGAAGAACGTGTGCGACTGCGAGGAGGAGCTGCCCGCATCGGTGCCGTAGCCTTTGCCGCCGTCGAAGTCCCACGCGTAGTCGGTGATCGTACCCGCCGGCGAGTCCGACCCGGAAGCGTCGAAATGCACGGGCACCCCCACGCTCGCGCTGACCGGGGCGCTCGCGAACGCCGCCTGCAGCCCGCCCTCCCCCAGCTCGTAGTGTTCGGCGATCGTCCCCGCGCTCAGGGGCATTTCATACAGCGCGAGATCCTGCATGCTGCCCGCCCCGAACAAACTGCTGGCATCCCTGGACATCCAGTACAGGACCGCTTTCGCGAACGCACCGGCTTCGGTGCCTTCCGCGGTCTTGGTGTAGGACACCGCGTGCCCGTCGACGTACGGCGTGATCTGCGTCGCCCCCGACGCGGTGGTGTCGAGGACCAGCGCGTAGTAGTGCCAGTGTTCGGCGCTGGGGCGGGTGAAGAAGGCGTTATTGCGCGAGGACCCCTCCCCCAGCCCGACGCCGAACTTTTCTGAGCCGGCGGCGTTCGGATCGACGAGGAACCCGCCAGGGTGTTCGTTGAAGTTCGACGTGAGCTCCATCGCGAGGTCGTCGTTTTCGGCGAACGCGTTCCACTTCAGCCAGAACTCGACGGTCAACTTGTGCGTGGCCGAAAGATCGACTTCGGCGTGCGCCGCGCCCGAGGAGCCGTTGAACGCGGCTGCCGTCGCGCTGTCCCCGACCAGCGCGCCGCTCTGACCGAGCGTTACGCCGCTGCCCGAGAGTTCCGCGCCGGCGCCCCCGAGCACGTCGGCGATGGAGGAGCCCGAGGACTCACCCATCGGCCACAGGTGGGAAACCCCGGAGGTCTTCTCCACCGCCTGCTCATACGCCCCGAGTTCCGCGCCGACGACGATCGTGTGGCTCACCGTCGCGGTCCCCCCGAGGCTGTCTTTCACGCGGAGATCCACCGTGTAGGTGCCGGGCGCGGAGAACGTGTGCGACTCCGAGGAGGAGCTACCCGCATCCGTTCCGTAGGCTTTGCCGCCGTCGAAATCCCAGGCGTAGTCGGTTATCGACCCGCCTGGCGAGGACGAGCCCGCCGCGTCCAGCCGCACCGGGATTCCCGCTGTGGCAAGCGCCGGCCAGGAGGCGAACGCGGCTTTGGGACCGCCGGCGCCGAGCTCGTAGTGCGCGGCGATCGTTTCGCTGCTGAGCGCGGCGTCATACAGAGCGAGGCCCTGCATGCTCCCAGCCCCGAACAGGGTGCTCGCATCGCGCGACATCCAGAACAGCGTCGAGTTCGCGAAGCTCCCCGCGCCGGTCCCCGATTCGCTCTTGGTGTAGGACACCGCGTGGCCATCCACGTACGGTGTGATCTCGTCTTCCGCCGCCGCTTCGGTGTCGATCACGAACGCGTAGTGGTGCCATGCCCCGGCGCTGGGCCGTGCGAAGAACACAGTGTTGCGCGAGCCGCTTTTCCCGATCGACACCGCGAAATCCGAACCCGGCGTGGCATCCGGATCGACCAGCAACCCACCCGCGTATTCGTTGAAGTTCGGCGTGAACTCCAAAGCCAAATGATCGTCGGCCGCGAACGACCCCCACTTCATCCAGAACTCGACCGTCAAGACATGCGTACCCGACAGATCCACCGAAGCGTGCGCCGCACCAGAGGAACCATCGAACAGCACCGAGGTTGAGGATTCCCCCGCCAGACCGCCCGGCTGCCCCATCGTAACCCCGCTCCCAGAAACTTCCGCGTTCGCGGAGCCCTTGACGTCCGCCAGCGTCGAACCCGACGATTCGCCCATCGGCCAGAAATGGACCAGGCCCGACGTGCCTTCCACGGCTTCGCGGTAGCTTTCCGCGCCCGCCGGCGCGGACGCCCCGAGCGCCATTGCCGTACCACCCAGCAGGACGGCTATGAGCGCGCGTCGAATCCGACTGGCACCTGCCCGCGACCGGCAACTTGCGCGTCCTCCCACGGTCCCACCTCTCGTCGTCGGTTCCCTTGGCGAGCAGAACCTACGGGGCCCAGCGGACGGATGTCATAAGACCACTATAGATCCGCTCTTATGAAGATGCCAAATACCCCGCCGCTGCGAGTCTTTCGACAGCGGCCGGGCACCTAGAAATAGGTGGTGGGCGCAGTGGCAAGCAGCGCGTACACCTGCACGAGCGCCGCCTGCCGCAGCAGTTCGGTGGTCGGCGGGGAGCCGTAGGCGAACAGGTTGTCGCTGAGGCGGTGGCGCGTCCACGCGTAGTAGGCGTATTCGCGGACGGGCAGCGAGCCGGGGCTTTCGTGGGTGAAGTGGTCGAGGTAGAGGAGGTTGCGGAAGTAGACGGCGGCGAAGAACGGGTTTTCGGCGGAGAGGCGGCTGTAGGTGAAGTAGGCGCGGGCAGCCCTGGCGGTCTGGCGCGCCTGGGCGAGGTATTCGGGGTTGCGGGTGGCGAGATAGAGGAGCATCCCGGCGCCCATCATCGAACCCTGGTTGTAACTCCACAGCGAGCGCTGGATGGAGCCGTCGAGGTTGATGTGGTCGGCGTAGAGCCCGCTGGGTTCGAGCAGGCAGGCGCGGACCCAACCGTAGGCGGTCTCGGCGAATTCGAGGTAGTGGATGTTGTGGGTGATGCGATAGAGCTGCGTGGCGAGCTCGGCGGCGGGGCCGTTGGTGACGGTGTTGCGCGAGACGTTGCTGCGGGCGTTGGAGAACGGGACGCCGCCGGGGCACGGGACGGGCTGCCCGCTGAGGCCGGCGGTCTGCCATCCGGCGAAGACGAACGACATGATCTGCTCGGCCTGCTGGAGCGCTTCGGCGTTGTGGTCGAGCTCGTAGAGACGCGCGAGCTCGATTCCGACCCACTCGTTGTCGTCGTAGAAGCTGCTGCCCGCGGGTCCGCCGGGGGTGGCGACGGCGAACCCGTAGGAGGGCAGCGATGCGGTCGCGGCGGCGTTGGCGGACGGGTTGGGTGCCTGTTCGGCGGCGCTCGTTTCCTGCGCGGGCGGTTCGGCTTCGGGACCGGCGGGGGGCGCTGTGCTCGAGTACTGGCGCAGCCCGGCGAGGAGCGCGCTCCGCGTTTGGCTGAGCTGCGAGAGCGTGGGGGGCGAGATGTGCGAGACGCTGACGGTCGCAGCGAGCGCCTGGGAGAAGGGCCAGAGGTCCGAGTATTCCTGTTCGCCGCGGTAGAGCCCGGTGCCGGACACGTAGAAGCTCTGCTGCATGGCCTGGTAGGCGAGCAGGGCGCGCACGGCGTAGGTGCTGAGAACGGGGCGGCGCTTGGCGTGCGATCGGGCCGGGGCGTTGTGCTGCGTGCGCGCGGCGGCGGCGGAGGGATCGCGGGCTGCGGCGCGGCGCTCGGCGCCCTCGGCGGGACGCGCGGCGAACGCCAGCGCGCAGACGAGCGCGAGCGCCGCGGCGAGCGCACGGAGCGAGCGTTGTCGGGCGGTCTGAGGTGGCGGCGTCATGGCGGCGCTGATACAGACATCGAACAGGCGAGCGGCGCGTTCGATGTGGTGGACTCTTACCGACGCGCGGCCAGATGTCCGCAAGATCGCTGGCGAGCCGTAGAATGCCGCGCATTCGGTGAGCGACATGAGGGGCGGCATGGCGTGAGGACGGTCAGAGAGGCGACTATCGAGCTGCTGCGCGAGCGCGGCATGACGACGCTGTTCGGCAACCCGGGTTCGACGGAGCTGCCGATGCTGCGCGACTACCCCGATGACTTCCGCTACATCCTGGGTCTGCAGGAGGCGGTGGCGGTGGGCATGGCGGACGGCTACGCGCAGGCGACGGGGCGTGCGGCGCTCGTGAACCTGCACACCGCGCCGGGCGTGGGCAACGGGATGGGCGCGATCTTCAACGCGCAGCAGAACAAGTCGCCGCTGGTGATCACGGCGGGCCAGCAGTACCGCTCGCTGATGACGCTGCAGGCGAACCTGACGAACCGCGACGCGATCCGGATGCCGCACCCGCTGGTGAAGTGGAGCTGGGAGCCGCCGTGCGCGCAGGACGTGCCGCACGCGCTGGCGCGGGCGATGCACATGGCTTCGCTGCCACCGCGGGGCCCCGCGTTCGTTTCGATCCCGATGGACGACTGGTACGCGGAGGTGCGCACGGAGGAGGAGGTGCGCCACCAGACGGGGCGCGCGGTCACCGGCGCGGCGCAGCCCGACCGGGCCACGATCGAAGGCCTGGCGCGGCGTCTGACGCAGGCGCGCAACCCGGCGTTCGTCGCGGGCCCGGACATCGACGCGGCGGGCGGCTGGGACGCGGCGGTGGCGGTGGCGGAGCGAGTGGGACTGCCGGTGTATGCGACGCCGGCGACGGGCGGCGGACGACTTGGCTTCCCTGAGGACCACCCGCTGTTCCAGGCGATTCTGCCGCCGGCGATGCAGCCGCTGGGCGAAGCGCTGGCGGGGCACGACCTGGTGCTGGCGGTGGGGACGTCGATCTTCCCCTACTACCCGAACATCCCGGGCGCGCTGCTGGCGGAGGGGACGAGCCTGGTGGCGGTGACGAGCGACCCGGACGAGGCGGCGCGCGCGCCGATGGGAGACGCGATCGTGGCGGACGTGGCGCTGACGCTGCGAGCGCTGCTCGACGCGCTCGACGACGCGCTGCGGGACCCGGGCGCCTCCACGCGCGAGCCGCCCCCCCCGCGGCCGGCGCCGGAGGCGGTGCCGGTGACGGACCCGATGAGCCCGTCGACGGCGGTGCGGACGCTCGCGCAGGTGTTCCCGGAGGACGGGATCGTGGTGCTGGAGTCGCCGTCGGCGACACCGGCGCTGCGCAACCAGCTGCGGCTGGGGAGGCCGGGGAGCTACTACTTCTCGGCGGGTGGCGGCCTGGGCTTCGGGATGCCGGCGTCGATCGGCGTGCAGCTGGCGTGTCCGGAGCGCCCTGTGGTGTGCGTGATCGGGGAGGGCTCGGCGCAGTACGCGGTGCAGAGCTTCTGGACGGCGGCGGCGTACAGGGTGCCGGTGACGTTCCTGGTGCTGCGCAACGAGGAGTACGCGATCTTGAAGTTCTTCTCGCTGATGGAGGAGGTCCCGGGCGCGCCGGGCCTCGACCTGCCCGCGCTGGACACGGCGGCGATCGCGTCGGGCTACGGGATCGACTCGCGCGTGGCGAGCGACGCGGAGGAGCTCGGCGTGGAGCTGCGCCGCGCGCTGGCCTCCGAGGAGCCGGAGCTGATCGAGGTGCGCGTGGCGCCGGGCATGGCGCTGGTGTGAGCGCGTAGCCTTCACGAGCGATGTCGGATTCCAACGGCAACGGATCGGCGCCGGACCACGAGGTGATCGTCGTGGGCGCTGGCCTGGCGGGCCTGGTGACGACACTCGAGCTGCTGCGCTCGGGCCACAGCGTGCTGCTGATTGACCGTTGCGCGCCGCACGAGCTGGGCGGTCTGGCGCGGGAGGCGTTCGGGGGGATGTTCATGGTGGACTCCCCCGAGCAGCGGCGCTCGCGGATCCGCGACAGCGAGCGGCTGGCGCTGGAAGACTGGCTGCGCATCGCCGAGCTGGAGCCCACGGACGAGTGGCCACGGCGGTGGGCGGAGCAATTCGTGACGCGGGCGCGCGACGACGTGGGCGGCTGGCTGCGGACGCTGGGGGTGCGCTTCTTCCCGGTGGTGAGCTGGGCGGAGCGGGGCAACTTCGGCGACGGCAACTCGGTGCCGCGCTTCCACCTGACGTGGGGAACGGGACGGGCGCTGGTGGAGGCGGTGTGGAACGCGATCCAGAGCGACCCGCGGCGCGCCGCTCTGGAGGTGCGCTTCGGAATGCGGGTGACGGAGCTGATCGTCGAGGACGACGGCCGGGTGGTGGGCTGTCGGGTGGAGGAAGAGGGAGAGGGAGGGGTGGGCAATGGGTCGTCGACCGACGGCGACGCGCGCCGTGCCTCGAGTGCGGGCTCACTGCACGCGCGCAAGGCCGTGGTGATCGCGGGGGGCGGCATCGGCGGCAACCCGGAGATCGTGCGCCGGGAGTGGCCGACGGACGAGCTGGGGAGCCCGCCGCGGAAATTGCTGATGGGCTCGCACCCCTACGCGGACGGCGCGCTGCACGAAGAGGTGGGCCGCGTGGGGGGCAGCGTGACGCACCTGTCGCGGATGTGGAACTACCCGGACGCGGTGCGCCACCCGCACCCGCAGCGGGAGAACCACGGGCTCAAACTGATCCCGCCGCGGTCGGGGGTGATGCTGAACCCCGACGGGCGCCGCTACGGACCGACTGCGGTGATGCCGACGTTCGACGCGTATGCCGCGCTGGAGCGGATGTGCGAGGACGAGCGCAAGTACTCGTGGCTGGTGTGCAACTGGAAGATCGCAAAGCGCGAGCTGGACGTGTCGGGCTCGCAGCACAACCCGCACCTGCGCGAGCGGCGGCTGCTGCCGTTCCTGCTGGGGGTGGTGCTGGGCAAACCGCGCCAGCTGCGCCACTTCCTGGATGGCTCGCCGGACTTCGTGTCGGCGGACTCGCTGAGCGAGCTGGCGCGCAGGATGAACGAGGTGACGGGGGAAAGCGCGATCGACCCGGATGTGCTGGAGGCGGAGATCGGCGGCTACGACTCGAAGATCGCGCGCGGGAAGCCGCTGTTCAACGACGACCAGCTGCGACGCATCGCGCAGCTGCGCGGCTGGCGCGGGGACCGCCTGCGGACGTGCGCGTTCCAGCGGATCGTCGATCCGAAGGCGGGGCCGCTGATCGCGATCCGCCTGCAGGTGATGGCGCGCAAGAGCCTCGGCGGCATCCAGACGGACCTCGGCGGGCGTGTGCTGCGGGCACAGGACGGGGAGCCGATTCCAGGCCTGTACGCGGTCGGCGAGGCGGCGGGCTTCGGCGGCGGCGGGATGCACGGGAAGCGCTCGTTGGAGGGGACGTTTCTCGGCGGATGCGTCTTCACGGGCCGCCTCGCGGCGGCGGCGATCGCGGGCGTGGAGCTGCCGCTGCGCACGCCCCCGCGGGTGGGCGCCGCGACCAGTTGAGCCGGCCGGCGTTCGACTATGTGGCGGTCGGGCACGTCACGGTTGACGTCCTGCTGGATTCCTCGGACGACGATCCCTCCCGTGGCGTGCGCCAGCCCGGGGGCGGCGCGTTCTACAGCGCGCTGCAGGCGGCGCGCCTGGGCCTGCGCACGCTGATCTGCACGCGGGGTGCGCCGGAGGAGCTCGGAGAGCTGCTGGCGCCCTACGCGGACGAGCTGACCGTCCGGATCGAACCCGCGCGGCGGACGACGACGCTGCTCACGCAGGGCCGCGGAGCGGAGCGCGTCCAGCGCGTATTGGCATGGGCGGGTCCGGTGGAGGCGCCGGCGGAGGTGGGCGCTGAGATCCTGCACCTTGCGCCGGTCGCGCGCGAGACCCCGGCCGCGTGGCCGGGTGGCGCGCGCTTCGTGGGCCTGACGCCGCAGGGTCTCGTGCGCGCGTGGGCCGCGGGCGGCGAGCTCGTCCCGGCGGAGCTCGCGCGCGAGCGTGTCCCGGCGCGGTGCGACGCGATCGTGTTCAGCGCGCACGAGCGCGAGCGCTGCGCGGAGCTGGCGTCGCTGTGCGGCGAACCGGTGGTCGCGATCACCGCCGGCGCAGGCGCAACGTGTGTCCTGCGCGCCGGTGCGGACCCGGTGGAGGTGGAGGCGTGCTCGGTGCCGCCGCCGCACGACGACCTCGGCGCGGGTGACGTGTTCGCGGCGGCGTTCTTCGTGGCGCTCCACGAGGGCATGGACGCGGCTTGCGCGGCGAGGTTCGGCCATGCGGCAGCGGCGGCGCGGATCGCTGGCCTCGGCGCGAGGGCGATCGGCGATCGCGACGCGATCGAGCGCCGCATGTCCTCGAGCCGTCGCGGCTGAGGCGCTTCGCAGCGACCGCTTCAGCCCGCGATGGCGAGCGACGCGTCGAGGAGCCGCTCGAGGTCGACCCGCGCGAGCACGTGTTCGGCGTGACACGCGCGCGCCGCCAACAGCAGCGAGCCTCCGACGGGCGCCATCTCGACGACCGCGACCCGCGCGTCGGGTGCCTGCTCGTGGATGGCGCGGGTGAGGGGATCCACGAATATGGCGCCGGCCTTGTAGGCGCTGCCGATGAGGCCGACCGAAAACTCCCCTTCGAGCCCCGTCTGGTCGATGACGGTGGCGATCTGCAGGGCGAGCTGCTGCGCGCCGTCCCGAAAGAGGGCGCGCGCGACCGCGTCGCCCTGGTCGGCGAGCCGCGCGGTCTCGACGGCGAACGCGGCGATCTCGCTCTTGGTGAGCGGCTTGCTGTAGACGGTCGGGGCGAACGCCTCGACGCTGGGAGCGCCGAAGTACTCGACGAGCGCGTCGCTGATCGCGGTCGGCGGGCCCGAGGCCTCACGGTCGCGCAGGGCGGCTTTGATCGACTGCAGGCCGAGCCAGTAGCCGGAGCCCTCGTCGCCGAGCAGGTGCCCCCAACCGCCGGCGCGCCAGGAGCGCCCGTCCTGGCCGACGCCGAACACGTTGCTGCCGGTTCCCGAGATCGCCCCCACCCCGGGACGCGCGCCGGTGGCGGTCGCCCACGCTCCGACGACGTCCCCGACGACGATCCAGTCCGGCGAGCGCTCGCGATGGACGTGGGCGACGACGGCGTCCGTGTCGGTGCCGGCGACGGCGAGCACGGCGGCGTCGAGCGCGTCGTCGCCGATCCCGGCACCGACGAGCGCCTGGTCGGAGGCGCCGAAGAGGGCTTCTCCGGCGGCCTGCACGCCGACGGCGTCCTGGTTGCTGGGCCCGCCGTGCCCGAGGTGCAGCGTGCCGCGCTCGACGTCGAAGACCGCGGCGAGCGTCTTGGTGGCGCCGCCGTCGACGCCGAGCAGGTAGCGCGCGTCGGAGCGCTTCTCGCCGTTGAAGTGCGCGAGCGCCGGAGGGAGGCTTACGAGCGAGTCGCGGTCCACGCAGGGGATACTTACACGATGCCGTCGAGGAGAGTCCACGCCGTCTTCCCCGACACCCCGCTGCGGCGGGGGATGTACGAGTCGTTCTACCTGCGCGCGGTCGCGCCCGAGGAGCCGCTGGGGCTGTGGGTCCGCTATACGGTCCACAAGCGACCGGGCCACTCGCCGCGGGGCTCGGTGTGGTGCACGTTCTTCGACGGCACGCAGCGGGCGCCGTTCCAGCAAAAGCACACGAGCGACGCGCTGTCGATCCCGGCGGACGGGTGGATCGCGGTGGAGGGCTCCTCGCTCGGCCCGGCAGGCGCGGAGGGAGCATGTGGGGAGGCGAGCTGGTCGCTGCGGATCGAGTCCCCGGAGGCCGAACTGCGCCACCTGCCGCGCGCGTGGATGTATCGCGCGCCGCTGCCCCGCACGAAGCTCACGAGCCCGGCGCCGGCGGCGCGCTTCGACGGCGCGTTCACGCTCGCCGCGCCCTCCTCGCCGAGCGACCCCTCCGAGACGAGCGACGCGCCACCCTCCCCGCCGCGCGGTCCCTCCGAGACGAGCGACGCGCCACCCTCCCCGCCGCGCGGTCCCTCCGAGACGAGCGACACGCCACCCTCCCCGCCGCGCGATCCCTCCGAGACGAGCGACGCGGCGCCCTCCCCGCGCACGATGGAGCTGGACGGCTGGCGCGGCATGGTGGGGCACAACTGGGGCGCCGAGCACGCCGAGCGTTGGATCTGGCTGCACGGGATCGGCTTCGAGGAGGATCCCACGGCGTGGCTGGACGTCGCGATCGGGCGGGTTCGGGTCGCGGGGATGACGACGCCGTGGGTCGCCAACGGTGTGCTCTGCATGCAGGGGCAGCGCCACCCGCTCGGCGGCCTGGGTGCGAGGGGGCTGCTGGTGGCCGAGACGCCGCGCCACTGCCGGCTGTCGATCCCGGGCGCGGGCGGGGTCGTGCTACAGGCGCACGTCGACGCCCCGGCGGCGGCGATCGCCGGCTGGCGCTACGCCGACCCGGACGGCGCGGGGCACGACGTCGCGAACTGCTCGATCGCGTCGCTGCGGCTGACGGTGAACGTGCCGGGCGCGGCGTCGCGGACGCTCAGCACCGACCACGGGGCGGCCTACGAGCTCGGGATGCGCGAGCACGACCACGACATCCCGCTCGCGCCATTCCCCGACGGCTGAACGCACCTGGGACAGAAACATCTACTCACGTCCGTCGCCGGGCCGCGACGTGCCCTGCGGGGACCTCGGAAACACCGATACGGCACTCCGTAATCCTCCGCATATCTGTCTCCACCTGCTCGATTCTGCTCAATTCTTCCGCAAATTGGGCGCGAAACGGTTATGCTTGGAGCGTTCCAAGAATGGAACGGAAGTCATGTAGGCAGGGATAGGCCCAGGCTTGAAGCGCGACGCCGAGATATCCGTGCTCGCCAACTGAGCGGCACGGGATCCCGAATCGCGGATCATTCAAGCCATGACAACTGCCCCCTCGGAGGGGGTAGGTGAGGACAGCGAGGAACACGGATGATCATCGCAGGCAGGAATCGGGGACGAATCCATGCCGCTTCGACCGCGCTGCAAGCTCCAGTGTTGCCCGGTTCGAGCAGCCCCCGCGCCCTCTCACCAACCCCTGGTACCCCCAAACCGCAGCGATCAAACACAACTGAATCGTCCACGCTGGCGGAACTGCGCGCCGTGCTGCCGCGTGCGCGCGCCGTGCCGCGTGCGCGCGCCGTGCCGCGTGCGCGCGCCGCGACCGCTGGCGCGTCGCTGCGCGGCTCGCTCGGGAGGCTCTCACCGCGCGGCGCGCTGCGCGGCTTCGACATCCGGGCGATCGTTCCGCTCGCGCTGCTCGCGCTTGCGCTGAGCGCGTTCGTACCGGGCACGCGTTTCGAAGTGCAGACGGCTTCGGACCTGTCGGCGCTGGAGACAGCGGCGACACTGATTTCGGCGCTGGCCTCGGTGCTCTTCTTCGACCGCTTCTGGCGCCACCTGCGTCTTCGCAGCCTGCTGCTGGCGTGCGGACTGGCGGTGATCGCCCTGTCGAATCTGGGCGCGGGCCTGCTGCTCGCCGGGAACCTCCTGATCGCGGGCCACTCGGCGGCGTGGATCGTACTGGGCGGGCGCCTCGCCGGCTGGCTGTCGATCGCGGCCTCGGCGGTCGTCCGCGATCGTCGTCTGCGCCGGCCATCGAGCGTCGAGCTCCGCAGGGTCGCGATGCAGACGGGCGTGGTCGGGGGGCGGCGATCGCGATAGCGGCACTCAATGCGCACACGACCTCCTACGACGTGCTCCACGGGGCGCCGCTCAGCAACCCGGCGGCGACGCTCGCGGTGCAGATCGTGCTCGCCGTGTTGACCGCCGTCGCCGCGGTGGCGTTTCATCGCGAGGCGCAACACGACGGCAGCCCGGCGGCGCGGCTGCTGGCGCTTGCATGCGCGTTCGCGGCGGCTTCGGCGCTGGCGGGATGTGCGACGTCGTCGTTCTACGCCTCGCAGGTGGGCATCGCCGACATCCTGCGTCTGGGTTGGTTGGTGGCGCTGTTCGCGTGCGTCTGCGTGGAGTGGTCGCTCGACGAGCGGCGGGCACCGGAGCAGGCGCTCGCGTGCGAGCGCCAGCGGATGGCGGCGGACGTGCACGACCTGATCATGCAGGATCTGTCGTTCGCACTGGCGAACGCGCGCACGCTGGTTGACGATCCGGCACGCGCGGAGTCGGTGAGCACGGTCGTCAGCGCTGGCGAACGCGCGCTGGCGGGCGCGCGGGACGTCGTGAGCGGCCTCACCCGACAGCACACGCGCCCGATCGCCGAGGCGGTCGAGGTCAGCGTGCGCCGGGCCGCGCGGCACGTCCCGCTGACGTTCCGGATCAGCCGGGCGACGGCGACGGCGACCCCGGACGAGCCGACGCGCGACGCGTTGGTGCACATCGCGCGCGAGGCAGTCACCAACGCGGTCAAGCACGCGCGCCCTAGGTCGATCGAAGTGGCGCTGGACTACGACGAGGAGTGGCGGTTGACGGTGCGCGACGACGGGCGCGGCTTCGATGTCGCGATGCATGGCGACGGCTTTGGCCTGAGCAGCATGCACCGCCAGGCGGAAGCCCTGGGTGGCAGCCTGCGCTTGAGCGTCGCGGAGCCCAGCGGTACGACGGTGGAGGCGGCGCTGCCATGAGTGCGGCGGCGGGGACAACCACGAGCGACGCACCGACCGTGGTACTCGCCGACGATCATCCGGTGATTCGCCTCGGCGTCCGCATGGCGTTGGCGCGCGGCGGCTTCGACGTGGTCGGCGAGGTGGCGGATTGCAACGGGGCGGTCGAGGCGGTCTTGCGCGAGCGCCCCGACGTGTGCCTGCTCGACGTCGCGATGCCCGGCGGCGGGATCGAGGCGGCGGCGATCATCGCGCATTCCGCGCCGGCGACGGCGGTGGTGATGCTGACGGTGTCGCAGAGCCCCAACGACATGCTGGCGGCGCTGCGCGCTGGCGCAAAGGGATACCTGCCGAAGGACACCTCGCCGGAGCGCCTGCCGGCGGCGCTGTGCGGCGTGTTGAAGGGGGAGGCGGCGCTCCCGCGCAACCTCGTGGGGCGCGTGTTGCACGAATTCCGGCACATTCCCGCCCCCGAAACGGCGCCGCTGCGGGTCGACGGAGTGGAGCTCTCGGTACGCGAGTCCGAGATCCTGCGGTTGCTGCGGTCGGGTCTCTCGACGCTCCAGATCGGCGAGCGCCTGTCGCTCTCGCCGATCACCGTGCGCCGGCACATTTCGGCGAGCGTCGCGAAGCTGGGCGCGTCGAGCCGTGAGGACGCGCTGCGCGCGATCGCCTAGATGAGTGAGCGAGGGGCCCGGCTCCCCACCCTCGGATGAGTGAGCGAGGGGCCCGGCTCCCCACCCTCGGATGAGTGAGCGAGGGGCCCGGCTCCCCACCCTCGGATGAGTGAGCGAGGGGCCCGGCTCCCCACCCTCGGATGAGGGAGCGAGGGGCCCGGCTCCCCACCCTCGGATGAGGGAGCGAGGGGCCCGGCTCGGCCGCCTGGGGCGGCCTGCGCCACCCTCTAGCTAGACGAGCCCGGCGCGAACCGCGTAGACAGCGGCCTGCACGCGGCTGCGCACGCCGAGCTTCTCGAAGATGTTCGTCACGTACTGCTTCACGGTGTGCGGGCTGATCGACAGCGCGAGCCCGATCGCGGTGTTGTCGGCGCCCTCGGAGATCAGTCTCAGCACCTCGATCTCGCGCGGCGTCAGCGCGCGCTCCCCCTCCGGCAGCATCACCTGTCCGTCCTCGACGGCCTCGCTCTCGGCGGACGTGCGCACATGCGTCATCAGCGCCCCCGCGATCTCCCGCGAGAGGACCATGTGACCTTCGGCGGCCTGGCGGATGCTTTCGGCGAGGTGATCCGCGCGGGTGTCCTTCAGGAGATATCCGCACGCCCCCGCCGCGAGCGCCTCGAGCACGTCCTCGTCGGCCGCCGAGACGGTCAGCACGACGGCTTGGACGTCGGGGCACGCTCGCGCCAGACCGTGCAGCGCGTCGAGCCCCGAAGATCCCGGCATGTGCAGGTCGAGCACCACCACCTGCGGCGCCAGACGCTGCGCGAGCGCGACGGCCTCCTCGCCGTTACCGGCCTCGCCGACGACATCCATGCCGCCGGCCTCGAGCATCCCGCGCAACCCTTCGCGGAACAGATGGTGGTCGTCCGCGATCACGACGCGCAGCCCGCCTGCCGGATTGTCCATGGGCTGAAAATAGACGAATCGACCCATCCGCGACCCGCTCCGGGACGGGCCACTCTCGACCGCCGCGCTCGGCGGAAGCCGATGACGGTCGCATCGTTGCGGTCGCGCTCCCCCGCGTCCGCCGCGCTCGAGACCGGGCAGACCCGTCGGGCAAGCGCGTCGAACACACCGAAACTCGAGTCGGCCCGCGACGCAATTGCCCCGTGAAATTGCGCTCACGTGCAGGGAATTTGCGGCTTACTACTGGAGGGTATGTAGGCCGTTTCTACCGTCGAACGGCCGTCTACGATGACTTTAATCTCGTTCAGCCGCGGGGCGACAGGGTCGAGTCAAGGACATTCGCACACGCCTTGACCAGGAGGCCCCCAGATAATGCTGCGCCCACTCTCGACGCGTCATTCGTCGCCCGTAGTCGTACTGCTGGCTGTTTCGCTGTCACTCGCCCCATCGGCATTCGGTGCGCAGCGCTTGCACGCTGACAGCGCACGTGCAACTCACCGTCAACACCACACCGCACATCGCCGTCGAATCGACACGTCGTCGAACAGGAAGGGCAAGCACAGGCCGGCCCGCAAGCTCGATCGCACGTCGTCGCCTCCGACATACACGGCATCGTTCACGCCGACCGCCGCGGCGACGTTATTCGGTGAAAGCGCCGTGCAGTCGCAACGCGACTACCTCAGCGCGGGCCACGCCGAAGCATTTCGCTTTCGAGCGGCCACGAACGGCACCGCGAGCACGGCGTACGTCTACCTGGACCTGGGCACCACAGCACGCACCGTGATCGTCGGCATCTACGGCGAAGGTCGCAAACATCCGGGCACGCTGCTGGGCATCGGCACGATCGCGCGGGTAACCGCCGGGGCGTGGAACGCGGTGCCACTCGGCGGCACGCCGGTCACCCTGGAAACCAACTACTGGCTCGCGATTCTGAGCGAGGGCGGGACGCTCCGCTTCCGCGATCAGGGCAACGGGCCGTGCCCGAGCGAGGAAAGTGCGCGCGGCAGTCTCAGCGGCCTGCCCAGCACGTGGAGCACGGGCTCCCAGTGGCACGACTGCCCGGTCTCGGCCTACGTGACGGGAGCGCAGCCGCCGGTGCTTGCGCCACCCCCACCCGAACCGATCCCCGCACCCGAAACCAAACAGCCGACGGAATCCCCCACGCCGACGGAAACACCAAAGTCGACCGAAACGACGCCCCCGGAACCCCCCGCGGAATCGTCCCCGCCGCCTCCGCCGCCTCCGCCGTCGCCACCGACGAACATCGAACTGCCGGCGATCGCGGGCACGTCCACCGAAGGGCAGACCCTCACGGCGACGAGCGGTACGTGGCTCGGCACCCCAACCTCATACACTTACCAGTGGCAGGATTGCGCTGCGTCGGGCACCGCCTGTGCGGCGATCCCGAATGCCTCCGCCGCGATCTACACGCTCGCGCCGAGCGACGTCGCGCACACCGTGCGCGTCACCGTCACCGCCACCAACCTCGGCGGTTCCACGTCGGCGAGCTCGGTCGTGACGAGCGCGGTCGCGGCGCAGCCGCCGGCCGCTCCGACGAACACCGCGATGCCGGCCGTCAGCGGTACGACGACGCAGGGCGACACACTCAGTGCCGCCAACGGAAGTTGGACGGGAAACCCGACGTCCTACACCTACCAGTGGCGCGACTGCAGCTCCTCCGGCAGCAGTTGCGCGAGCATCGAAGGCGCCACCTCCCCCACATACCGCCTCGCGGCGGGCGACGTCAGCCACACGATGCGCGTCAGAGTGACCGCCGCGAACGCCGGCGGCTCGAGCTCGATGAGCTCACCCGCCACGGAAGTCGTCGCCGCGGAACCGCCGCCCCTGCCGTCCCCACCGACGAACACCGCGCCACCGGCGATCGGCGGCACGACGACCGAAGGCCACACGCTGTCGGCAACGACGGGCACGTGGACGGAAAACCCAGCGTCCTACACCTATCAGTGGCAGGACTGCAACGAATCGGGCGCTGCGTGCGCGAGCATCGAAGGCGCGACCGCCCCGACCCACATGCTCGTGGCGACCGACGTCGGCCACGCGCTGCGCGTGACCGTCACGGCCAGCAACGCCGGCGGCTCGGCGCAGGCGAGCTCGCTCGCGACCGCGACGGTCGCAGCGGAACCGCCGCCGCCACCGTCCGCACCGACGAACACCGCGCCACCCACGATCGGCGGCACGACGACCGAAGGCCAGACCCTCACCGCGACGACGGGCACCTGGACAGGTGGTCCCACCTCCTACACCTACCAGTGGGAGGACTGCAACAGCTCCGGCGCCGCGTGCACGAGCATCGAAGGCGCCCTCGCCGCGACCTATGTGCTGGGCGCCGGCGACGTCAACGGGACGCTGCGCGTCGCGGTCACGGCAACCAACGCCGGCGGCTCCACGCAGGCGAGCTCGATGCAGAGCGCGATCGTCGCGGAAAAACCCTCCGAAGCGGCTGGTTGTTCTGTGGTGGTGTCGGGGGTTTCGCAGATCAATGGGGCGTTGAAGGCGGGTGCGGTGGTGTGCCTGGCCGCGGGCACCTATGGGCAGGTCAGCATCACCACGACACCCGCCAGTAACGCCACACTGACCGCCGCGCCCGGAGCGCACGTCGTCGTCGGCGGCGTGAACATCGCAGCGTCGAACATCACCGTCAGCCAACTCCACAGCACCGGCGCGATCAACGTCGGCTCAGGCTCACCCTACCCCGGGTTCAGCCACGACGTCATCGAACACAACGACGTCGGACCCACCAACGGATACGGCATCAGCGTGATGAGCGCCACCAGCACCCCCTCCAGCTACATCACGATCAAAGGCAACCGCATCCACGACACCAGCACCACCAGCGAGGGCGACGCCCTGCGCTTCGACGGCTGGAACAACATCACCGTCGCCGAAAACGACATCTACAACATCAAGGAGTGCGCGTCGGACACCTGCCACACCGACACCCTGCAGTCCTACAACGGCAACGTGCCCACCACCGGCCTGACCCTCACCCGCAACTACACCCACGACAACGTCGGCGCCCAAGGACTCCCATTCCTCAAGGACGGCGACATCTCCAACGTCACGATCACCGACAACCTCTCCCTCCACAACACCAACACCAACGGGCAGGTCACCGGGATCTGGGTCAACGAGAACATCAACAACCTCACGATCACCAACAACACCTACCAAGAAACCAGCGGGTCGATCGTCCAAGCCGACGGCTCCGCCAAAAACCCCACCGTCAACATCAACCACAACGTCTTCGACAACCTCAACGTCCGCCCCGGCACCGGCCCCTCCTACACCATCACCGAGGACTACAACATCTTCACCCAAAACGACGAGTACACCTTCAACCTAGGCCCCCACAGCACCATCAACACCAAACCCCTCTACCAAGAACCCACCACCAGCAACTACCAACTCACCAACAACCCCAACAACATCGGCATCAACTGGCACCCCACCCAACAACAATACGGACCCACAAACTAAGAGTCACGGACTGGGCGTCACGCCTCGGGGGAGTGCGTGGCGACCACGTGGCGCAGGCGGCCGAGCACATCGGTTGTGGGGGCGACCTTCGCGTTCTCGTAGTCCGACAGCCGCGACGCCGATGTGCCGGCCGCCGAAGCGAATTGACGCAGCGTCATACCCGTCTGCGCCCGCCACGAACGGATCTTCGCGGCGTATTCGGCGCGACCCCGCCGCGCGACGCCCTCGCGCGCGCGTCGGATCGCATCGGCAAGCAGCGAGTCGATGCCGTAGTGCTCCCCCCAAGCGATCACGCTCTACGCGGTCCGCGCCGCCGGCCCCCACGGATTGCGGCGGATCACCTGCGCCAGTCGACGCCAGTCCGATAGCGCGCCACGGTCGATCAGCGTCTCGATCGCCTCGGCCGGCCACCCGTCCCAGCGGCAGCGCCAGGGCCAGGGCCAGGGCCAGGGCCAGGGCCAGGGCCAGGGCCATATCCTGCCGGGAATTTATCAGATCCGATAACAACATAGAAGGCGATAGCCGCGTCTCGGTTCTCGCGTTGGCCCGCATCCGCCGGGGGGCCAGCCGGCCACCCTCGATGCGGCACTCCATACCGAACGCTCCCACCGCAAGGAGGATTGCCCACGCCGCACGGGGGCAATAGCAACGCATGTGAGCATCGCCGATAACCCGACATGAGCATGGAAACCGGCTTTGTCGTGTGATGTGCGGCTCACATAACTGTTAAAAATCCTGCTCAGAGCACATTTACCGGCGAGCTGCGACTTCCGCCGCGACCCGTTTCAACGCAGCCGCCCGGATTATGTATCCTAGGCCGTCACGGACGGGCAGGCCGCCACGGATCAGGGTGCGCGAAAACTCGAGGACCGGAGAGGTTTAGATGGCCAGGCATCCGTTTCGACGCGTGCTGGCGCTCGCCGCCGCATGCATATCCATTTTCGGCGTCGCGACGACCGCGACAGCCGCGACACCACCGACAGCGCGCTTCACCTATTCGCCGGCCGCGCCGGGCGTGGGACAGCCGGTGACATTCGATGGCACCGGCTCCAGCTGTCCGGGCGCACCGTGCACCTACAGCTGGTCAGACGACGGCTCGCCAACCAGGCCGTCAACGCCGTTGTGGCCGCTCGGGAGCGGAGCGACCCTGCAGTTCACATTCCACGAAGCCGCCACCAAGTACGTCCGCCTCATGATCACCGACGCAAGTGGGCAAACCGCCACCGTCGAGCACAACGTCGATGTCTCCTCCGAAGCTCCACCACCGCCCACGGCCCGATTCACCTATTCGCCCACGGCGCCCGTGGTCGGCGAGCCGGTCACGTTCGACGCCACGAGCTCGGACTGCCCGGCGGCACCATGTTCATACAGCTGGTCAGATGACGGCTCGCCCACGCGCCCGCCCGCGCCGTTGTGGCCGCTCGGGAGCGGAGCGACCCTGCAGTTCACGTTCCACGAAGCCGCCACCAAGTACGTCCGCCTCGCGATCACCGACGCAACCGGCGAAACCGCCACCGTCGAGCACGACGTCGTGGTCGCCGCAGAAGCGTCCCCGGTGGAATCGGCGCCGGTCAACTCCTCGGAACCACTGGTCAGCGGGAGCCCCGTCGAAGGCCAGCGACTCCTCGCGAGCGCCGGCGCGTGGACCGGCAGCCCGACCTCATACGCCTACCAGTGGCAGGACTGCAGCGCCTCCGGCACGAGCTGCACGAACATCGCCGGCGCGACCACCGCGAGCTATGCGCTGAAGGCGAGCGACGTCGACCACACGATCCGCGTGGTCGTCACGGCAACCAACCCCGGCGGCTCGAGCTCGGCCCCGTCACGCCCGACCGCCGTCGTCGCGGCTACCCCCGTCGAAGAAGAACCACCAGCCGAAGAACCGGCCGAAGAAAAAGCGGCTGGTTGTTCTGTGGTGGTGTCGGGGGTTTCGCAGATCAATGGGGCGTTGAAGGCGGGTGCGGTGGTGTGCCTGGCCGCGGGCACCTATGGGCAGGTCAGCATCACCACGACACCCGCCAGTAACGCCACACTGACCGCCGCGCCCGGAGCGCACGTCGTCGTCGGCGGCGTGAACATCGCAGCGTCGAACATCACCGTCAGCCAACTCCACAGCACCGGCGCGATCAACGTCGGCTCAGGCTCACCCTACCCCGGGTTCAGCCACGACGTCATCGAACACAACGACGTCGGACCCACCAACGGATACGGCATCAGCGTGATGAGCGCCACCAGCACCCCCTCCAGCTACATCACGATCAAAGGCAACCGCATCCACGACACCAGCACCACCAGCGAGGGCGACGCCCTGCGCTTCGACGGCTGGAACAACATCACCGTCGCCGAAAACGACATCTACAACATCAAGGAGTGCGCGTCGGACACCTGCCACACCGACACCCTGCAGTCCTACAACGGCAACGTGCCCACCACCGGCCTGACCCTCACCCGCAACTACACCCACGACAACGTCGGCGCCCAAGGACTCCCATTCCTCAAGGACGGCGACATCTCCAACGTCACGATCACCGACAACCTCTCCCTCCACAACACCAACACCAACGGGCAGGTCACCGGGATCTGGGTCGACGAGAACATCAACAACCTCACGATCACCAACAACACCTACCAAGAAACCAGCGGGTCGATCGTCCAAGCCGACGGCTCCGCCAAAAACCCCACCGTCAACATCAACCACAACGTCTTCGACAACCTCAACGTCCGCCCCGGCACCGGCCCCTCCTACACCATCACCGAGGACTACAACATCTTCACCCAAAACGACGAGTACACCTTCAACCTAGGCCCCCACAGCACCATCAACACCAAACCCCTCTACCAAGAACCCACCACCAGCAACTACCAACTCACCAACAACCCCAACAACATCGGCATCAACTGGCACCCCACCCAACAACAATACGGACCCACAAACTAAAGGCCGCGCCGCCGACAGCCGAAGCGGATCGAAAGATCCTCGATCGGCGGTAGCCAAAGCACCTTGCGCGTCCGCTCGCACCTGCGCGAGCGGACGCACGGGAGCGGACGCCCTCGCCGCTCGTTCTTTCGCAAGGAGCCGATGATCTCTCGCCTTCGTCCCCACCAGCGGCGCTCGACCGACACCCGGTCGCTCGGGCTGCGCTCATGCCGTGGCGGAGTTATGTATCGTTCGCGCCAGGGTACGGTCGCCCGCCAAAGAACCAGGTCGCCTGACAGCACGTTCGCCGCGACCGGAGAAGTGGAGAGGTTTCCGATGCCCAGGTCCGACAACCGCATCGTCCTATCCGAGCCGGCATTCACCGGGTCGAGATATGCAGCCGGTTCGAACCACCGGTCAACTGGGACGCGTCCGATTCGCTGGCTGGGGGCGCTAGCCACGCTCTGGCTGCTGCTGATGCCGCTCGCGGGCAGCGCGCGGGCGACGGCGCGCGCAGCCGCACATCACGGCGGACGCGCGAAGCACAACCCGCGCCACCGCAAACACGCGGGCGTGCTGCTCGGCGATGCGACCGTCGAGCCCCTGCACTACGCGCTCGCACCCGGACGCTCCGAGGCGTTTCGACTGCGCGCGCACGCCTCCGGACGCGTCGGCGCGCTGAGGCTCTACCTCGGCGGCTCGAGCAGCGCCATGGCGGTGATCGTGGGTCTCTACGACGACTTCCACGGCCGCCCCGGGGTACTGCTCGCGGGCGGTTCCGCGACGGCTCCGCGCCACGGAGGCTGGAGCACCATCCAACTCGCACCCGCCCACCACGTCGCGGCGGGAGACCACTACTGGCTGACGATCCTCGCCGACGGCGGCACCGTTGACTACCGCGCGCGTCGCCACGGCCGCTGCCCGCGCGCCGTGAGCCTGCAGCGCAACCTCAGCGCGCTACCCGCCACTGCAAGCGCCGCCCGGATTCGCCGCCATGCGCACTGCCCGATCTCGGCATACGCGCTCGAGGCAGCAGCTGGGGCGCCCGGCGCGCCCGTCAACCTGACCGCGCCGGTGGTCGCCGCCTCCCCACCCGGCTCCAACCCCCTGAGCCCCACCACCCCGCTCACGCCCGTCTCTCCGCTGACGACCACGCCGAAGCAGGGCGATACGCCGTCGGAAAAAGAACCCAAAGAAGAACCGCCCCACGAAAAAGAACACGAACACAAAGAAGGACCCAAAGAAGAACCCCCCTCCGAAGAACCCACGCAGTCGGCGCCCGCGAACAGCAACCCTCCGACCGTGGGCGGCTCGCTCGTCGAAGGCGACGTCCTGACGAGCACGCGCGGCAGCTGGAGCGGCGCTCCCACCTCCTACTCCTACCACTGGCAGGACTGCAACGCCGCCGGCAAGGAATGCAAAACGATCGCGGGCGCCACGAGCTCGGGTCACACGCTCACCGCGAGCGACGTCAGCCACACGATCCGCGTCGTCGTCACCGCGACCAACGAAGGCGGCTCGACAACCGCGAGCTCCTCGGCCACCGCAGTCGTCAAAGCGGCCGCACCGCCACCGCCACCACCACCACCACCACCGCCGCCGCCGTCCGCGCCGGCGAACACCAAACTCCCGACGATCGCCGGGACCGCGACACAGGGCCACGCGCTCACCGCGACGAAAGGCTCGTGGACGGAAAATCCGACCTCCTACACCTACCGCTGGCAGGACTGCAACACCGCCGGCGCGAGCTGCGCGAACATCGCCAGCGCCACCGCCTCGAGCTACACGCTCACCGAAAGCGACGTCGGCCACACGCTGCGAGTCATCGTCACGGCGACCAACGCCGGCGGCTCCACCTCCGCGAGCTCCGCCGCCACCGCGATCGTGGCCCCCTACTCCGGCGAATCGGGCTACCCCTCGTGCACCCAGACAATCGGCACAGCGGCGAACGTCGCGAGCACCGTCTCGGGTGCCACCGCCGGCGCGGTGATCTGCCTGAGCTCCGGCGCCTACGGCAATCTCTCGCTGAACACGACGCACAGCAGCGACGTCACGCTCCAGGCCGCGCCCGCGGCGCACGTCACCGCCGGCACCGTCTCGATCGCGGGCAGCCACCTCGTCGTTCGCGGCCTCTGGATCGACGGCGAAGTCGCGCTCGAAGAAGGCACCTCGTTCGTGACGATCGATCGCGACGACATCTCAAACGAAAGCCACGGCGGCGAGGGGATCGTGTTCGACACCTCCGACTGCACCGCCCCCAACGCACCCACGTGGGCCGGCTGCGAACCGCACGCCCCGATCAGCGACGTCACGATCTCCCACGACCACTTCCACGACATCGGCCAGGGCGGCAGCGAAGACGCGATCCACCTCGACAACTGGCGCAACGTCACCATCACCGGCAACGAGCTCGACCACATCATCGAGAGCGGCAACCACACCGACTGCCTCCAATCCGTCTACGGCGGCGAAAACCTCACCTTCGACCACAACTACGAGCACGACAACGACTGCCAAGGCATCTTCATCAAGGACGGCGACGCCACCAACGTCAACGTCACCGACAACCTCTTCATACGCGACAACGAAGGCACCTACGCCGACTTCGCACAACTCTGGAACATCGCGGGCCTGACCTTCCAGCACAACACCATCTGGGACGGCAAGGGCATGGCGCTCGTCGCCAGCGGCGCCTCGTTCACGCCCACCGCGACGATCGACCACAACCTCATCTCGAACTTCTCGCTGAACTCCGAAGGCGGACCCGCCTACTCCATCGCCGAGGGCAGCGACATCTTCGGTGAAGCCCCCAACCGCATGAGCGAGGGCCCCGGCGACAGCGTCAACGCGAACCCCTCGTTCAAAAACACCGGCAACGACGACTATCGACTCGCGTCCAACCCCAACGGCATCGGGATCGACTGGACGCCCGGCGAACAGCAGTACGGGCCCGCGAGCTGACGCGTTTCGCGAGCCCCGTCGCGGGGGAGCCGTTAGTAGGAAGTGAGCCTCCTGCGCCGCAGACCTTTCCTACCGCTGCTCGCCGTGCTCGTGCTCGCCGCCGCCGCGATCGCCGCGGCGCGCACACCGGGCGGCTCGCACCCGAACCCGACGGCGACCGGGGCCCGCGCGTCGGGTCGCTGTCGCGTGGATGTCGCGAGCGCCGCCGCCGCCGCGCACGCGCTCGCGCAGGCCCCCGCGGGCGGCGTCGTCTGCCTCGCCGCCGGCACCTACCCGGAAACGCTCGCGCTCTCGCGCCGCCACGGCGGCTATGCCACGTTGCAGGCCGCACCCGGCGCACACGTGCAGACCGCGGAGATCCATGTCTCCGGCAGCCACGTCGCGCTGCGCGACCTCTGGATCCACGGCGAAGTCGCGCTCGCCGCCGGCAGCTCGCACATCCGGATCGAACACGACGACATCTCGAACGCAGGCGGCCAGGGCGGCGAGGGGGTCGTGTTCGACACCTCCGACTGCACCGTCGCAGGTGCCCCCAAATGGCAGGGCTGCGAACCGCAGGCCCCGATCAGCGACGTCACGATCTCCCACGACCACTTCCACGACATCGGCCAGGGCGGCAGCGAAGACGCAATCCACCTCGACAACTGGCGCAACGTCACCATCACCGGCAACGAGCTCGACCACATCATCGAGAGCGGCAACCACACCGACTGCCTCCAATCCGTCTACGGCGGCGAAAACCTCACCTTCGACCACAACTACGAGTACGACAACGACTGCCAAGGCATCTTCATCAAGGACGGCGACGCCACCAACGTCAACGTCACCGACAACCTCTTCATACGCGACAACGAAGGCACCTACGCCGACTTCGCACAACTCTGGAACGTCCACGGCCTCGAGCTCCAGCACAACACGATCTGGGACGGCAAGGGTCTCGTGCTGGTCGCCGACGAAGCCACCGTCGCGCCCACCGCGCGCATCGACCACAACGTGCTGGAAATCTTCACGATCGAGCGCCCCGTCGGCAACCCCTATGCCGTCAGCGAGTCCCACAACGTCTTCGGCCAGAGCCCCTGGTCGTTCCGCACGAGCGCCCTCGACCACGCCGCCGCGCGCCCCCGCTTCGTCGATCCGGCGCACGACGACTATCGCCTCGCGCGCAACCCCCACCACATCGGGATCGACTGGAGCCCCGCCCGGGTGCACTACGGCCCGCCGCACTGAGCCACAAGCAGAGCGTCCGCAGGCGCGTTGAGTAGATGTGCCGGCAAGCGCGTCGACCCTGCCCGGAACGCTCCCCGCTGCCCGCCGCGCGGCGCCGCGTGACCATGCGCTTGCCCGCCGACTGCGCTTCCTGCGCCAGTACGCCGCGTGGCGCCAGGCCGTACGCGAGCTGTGGCGCTTCAAGTGGCGCGAGCACCGCGCGCGCCCCGTCCTGGGCGCCTACCACACCCGCGGGCGCGCGATCCCCTACTTCATCCGCCACGGCACCCGCGACGTCGGGATCTTCTCCGAGGTCTTCATCGCCGGCGAATACGAGCCGCCGGCGGCCGTCGCCGAGCATCTGGCCCGTCTCGGGCGGCCACCGCGGATTCTCGACCTCGGCGCCAACGTCGGCCTGTTCTCCGCCTTCTGCCGCGAGCGCTGGCCCGGCGCGCACGTCGTCAGCGTGGAGCCCGACCCCGAGAACCTCGCGCTCCTGCGCCGCACCGCCGCCGGGACACCCGAGATCGAGGTCGTCGCCGCCTGCGCCGCCGCGCACGACGGCAGCGTGCGCTTCGTCGCCGGGCAGTTCGCCGAATCGCACGTCGCCGACGCCGGCTCCGCGGAGGCCACGATCGAGGTCGCCTGTGTCGATGCGCTGCGCCTCGCCGCCGACGCCGACCTCGTGAAGATCGACGTCGAGGGCAGCGAGTGGGAGCTCCTCGCCGATCCCCGCCTCGCCTCGATCGGCGCACACGCGCTCGTCGTAGAGTGGCACGCGCAGCTCTGCCCCCACCCCGACCCGCCCGCCGCCGCGCACGCGGCGCTGCGCGGCGCCGGCTTCGCGGTGCTCGGCGAACACCGCCCCGTCCCCAGCAACGGCACCGTATGGGCGCTGCGCCTCCCATAGCGCGCGACATGCGACCGGCCTGTCCGGCCACCGGTCCCGCGGGAATCCCGGTCGACGAGATCCACGCCGCGGTCCAGGCCGAAGGCAGCGCGCCGCGCGCGCGCGCCCGCATCGCGCTGTTGCCCGCCGGCGCCCGCCGCGCGCGCGCGCGGCTCCTGGATGCGCTCGAACACGCCTATCCCGTGCGCTTCGAGGAGCCCACCTGCGCCGTCGCCGAGCTCGCCGACGAGGGCTTCGACGCGGTCGTCGCGATCGGTGGTGCGCCCCCCGGCAGCGCACTCCTCGACAGCGCACCGTCCACCGGTGCGCCACTCGCCGACCTGCCGGCGTCGCTGCCCCTTCTGCATGCGCTCGGCGAGGAGCGTCCGGGCGAGGGCGCGATATCCGGTGTCACGCTCGCCGCGCACGACGCGCTCGCGCGACCGCTGCACGGCGCCCGCCTCACCGACCGCTGGACACCGCAGCTGCCCGCGAACGCGCTCGCCGCGCTCGCACCAGACCACGCCGTGCTGGCCACCGTTGACGGCTCCCCCGCGTGGGTGCTCGGGACGACTGCTGGACCGCCCCGACCTCGGATGCCGCCGACCGACCTCGCAGAAAACCGCGCCACCGTCGAGGCGGATCGCGGCGCGCGCCTCGAGCTGCTCGCCGCCGCGCCCGCCGAGCTCGCACTCGGGGAGAGCCTGCGTGAGCGTCTCGCGCCCGGCCGCTGCCTGGCGCTGCTCGCCCTGGTGCACTTCGTGCGCCGCGTCGCGGGCATCGACGACGCCGGCGAACCGCCGCTGCACGCCGCGTTCGTGCTCGACGACCCCAACCTCCACGCACCCCGCTACGGCCATCTCCGCTACGCCGAGCTCGCGCGCCACGCCCGCATCTACGGCTACCACATGGCGATCGCGATGCCCCCGATCGACGGCTGGTTCGCCCACCCCCGCGCCGTGCGCATCTTCCGCGAGCACGCCGCCCGGCTCTCGCTCTGCATCCACGGCAACGACCACCTCGGCGGCGAGCTCGGCCGCGTACGCACCGCGGCCGACGGGCTCGCGCTCGGGCGACAGGCGCTCGCGCGCGCCGCCGCCTTCGAGCGCCGCACCGGGATCCCGTTCGAGCGCGTCATGGTTCCGCCCCACGAGCAGCTCACCGAGGCCGCCGCACGCGGCCTGCACGAGGCCGGCTTCGCGGGTACGTGCGTCTCGCGGCCCTACCCGTGGATCGCCCCCGAGCGGCCCGGCCCCGCGGCGGCGCTCAGCGCCGGGCCGCCCGACCGCGGTGCCCTCGCTGGCTGGGAACCGTGCGAGCGCGTCGCCGGCGGCCTGCCCGTGCTGCTGCGCACCGGCTTCAACGCCCCCCGCGAGGATCTCGTCCTGCGCGCGTTCCTCGGCCAGCCGCTGATCGTCTACGGCCACCACGACACGCTCGCCAGCGGGCTCGACGTGCTCGCCGAAACCGCTGCCGCGATCGACGCGCTCGGTACGGTCGTCCGCTGGGGCTCGCTCGCCGCGGTCGCCCGCGGGGTCGCGCCGATGGGCTCCTCCTCAGCGGAGAGCGCCGCCGGAGATACCGCGCCGGCTCACGCCGTGAGCGTGCCCACGCGCCCTCGGCTGCGCCCCCTGCTGCGCCGGCTCGCCAGCGAGGCCCGCGACCGCGTGTAAGACGCCGCACGCCGACCCGCGCCCAGACCGCCCCGGGGCCGCCCGCCAGACCGCCCCGGGGGCGCCCGCAGTCGGTGCGCAGGCCGCCAGCGGTGAGAGCGCAGGCCGCACCGAGTCGTGCGTGAGCTTCAGCCCAGCGCCAGCGCGAGCAGCGCGTCGTGCCGGCTGCGCCACGAGTTCCCGCGCACGAACTCCAGCCGCTCCGCCTCCGCCGCGCGGCCCAGCACGAGCGCCTCGGCCGCCGCCGCCGCGAAGTCGCCGCCCTCGGCCACCAGCTTCACCCGCGGGTCCACGCCCCGCACCGGCGCCAGGTCGCTCGCGACCACCGGCAGGCCGCCCGCGAGGTACTCGTACAGCTTCAGCGGGCTCATCGCCTCCGTCAGCGGCGTCCGCCGATGCGGGATCACGCCCAGGTCCGCTCCGCGCAGCAGCGCCGCCAGCTCCGCGCGTGCCAGCGGCGCGCGGATCTCGACGTTGGGGATCGCGCGCAGCGGCTCCAGGTGGGCCGCATCGACAACCGGGCCGACCAGCGCGATCGTCGCCCGCGGCAGCGCCCGCGCCGTCTGGCGCAGCCACTCCACGTCGAGCCGCGCGTCCAGCGTCCCCGCGTACACAACCAGCGGCCCCGCCGCGGCTGCCTGTGCGCGCGAGTCCTCGACAGCCCGCTGCGAGCGGCTCACCGACCCATCACGGTCCCGCAGGGACCACCCCTCCCCTTCCCACTCCCGCGGCTCCAACCCGTTCGGCACCACCAGCCCCGCCCCCCGCGGCGCCAGCCGCTCCAGCAGGGCTCCGCTCACCGCCGCCACCCGGTGGCCGCCCTCGCGGATCCGGCGATAGCTCTCGCGGTACGCCGCCCACCAGCGCCGGTACGCCGGGTGCTCGGTCCAGTCGTCCAGCGCGTAGTACGTCACCGCGCGCGCCCACCGCAGGTCCGCGAAGCCCGCCACCAGCGGGTGCGTCGTGATCACCACCGGCCTCTCCAGGCCCATCTCGCGCGCGCCGCGCTGCACCGCGCGCCCGTAGGCCGCGAACGCCCGCGCCACGCCCTGCAGCGACGCCGGGTCGCTGCGCCGCAGCCGCACCGGCCCCAGCAGCTGGCGCCGCTCGTCGCTGGGGAACACCGCGCGCTCGCCCCGCACCCGCTCGCGCACCAGCTTCGCCGGCAGGCTCCGCGCGCGATCGCAGATCAGCACCCGCCCGACCCCCTCGTGGTCGACCAGACCGCGCGCGAGGCGGTCCTCGGTGCCGAACCACCCCCGCCGTTCCGCCGCGCTCCAGCTCAGGTAGGAGAACGTGAAGACCACGTCGCCGCCCGCCTCCGCCAACGCGGGGTCGGGCGCGGCGGGGTCGGGCGCGCGGTTGGGCGGCCGTACCGCTAAGGCTGCACCGGAGTCGCCGTGCATCTGCCTGAAAAACGCCCCCGCCGCGCTCGAACTTGTAGGAGGGCCCGCGCGAGCGCGCCCGCGCCCCGCGCGTTGATTTCTCAGAGAACGACCGTGCCCGCGGAGAACCTCAAAGAGACCACCATCCGCGGCCTGCGCTGGCTCGCCGCCATGAAGGTCGTCGCCGAGTCGCTCGCGTTCGTCGCCGCCGTCGCCCTCGCGCGCCTCATCGCGCCCGCCGCCTTCGGGCACGCCGCGGTCGCGCTGATCTTCCTCCCGCTCGCCGGCATCCTCACGTTCGAGGGGTTCGCCTCCGCGCTCGTCCAACGCGAGACCATCGACGAGGAGGACCGCCGCGCCTCGATGCTCATGTGCATCGTCGGCGGCGCCGCGCTCAGCGCGATCGTCTTCGCGCTCACCCCCGTGTTGTGGCAACCCGTGTTCGGCGCCCAGACCGCCTCGCTGATCGAGCTCATCTCCCCGATCCTCTTCATCGCCGCCCTCGGCGGCGTCTCGCGCGCGATGCTCTGGCGCGAGCTCGACTTCCGCAGCGCCAGCCTCATCGACACGCTCAGCGTCGTCACCGGCTACGCCGTCGCCGTCGCCCTCGCCGCCGCCACCACGCTCGGCGCGCGCGCGATCGTGATCGGCGCGCTCGCGCAGATGACCGTCAGCTCCGCCCTGCTCCTGATCCGCTCCCCCGCGCCTCTCCCGCGCTGGTCGTGGCAAGCGCAACGCCGCGTCGGGCACTTCGGGCTCCCCGCCGCTGGCGCCGGGCTCGTCGAGATCCTGTTCCGCAACGTCGACTACGCGATCCTCGCCGCCCGCCTCTCCGCCGCCACCACCGGCATCTACTACCGCGCCTTCAACCTCGGCGTCGTCTACCAGGACAAGCTCAGCGGCATCATGGTCCAGGTCGCCTACCCCGTCTACTCCCGCACCCCCGACCGCGACAAGCTCCGCGAGGTCCACGAGCGCGCCGCCCGCGTGCACGCCGCGATCATCTTCCCCCTGCTCGCCCTGCTGATCGTGCTCGCCCCCGTGCTCGTCCCGTTCCTCTTCGGCGCCGCCTGGAAGCCCTCCGTGCGCCCCACCCAGATCCTCGCGCTCGCCGGCATGTGCGCCGCCGTCCTCACCGGCTACTCCCAGGTCATGCTCGCCATCGGCCGCCCCCGCCCGCTGCTGATCTTCAACGTCGCCCGCCTCGCGCTCTACGCCGGCGCCGTCCTGCTCGCCTCCCGCCACGGGCTCGTCGTCGTCGCCGTCGCCGTCGTCGCCGCGTACCTGGTGATCCTGCTCGGCGCCTACCGCTTCCTGCTCGGGCCCCACGTCGGGCTCTCCATCCGCCGCCTCGTCCCCGAGCTCGGACCCGCCGTCGTCGGGTGCCTCGCCCTCGGCGCCGTGGCAACGCCACTCATGGCGGTGCTCGAGGGGCCGCTGCCGCGCGTCCTCTCGATCGCGCTCGTCGGGTGCGCCGGGTTAGGGGTCTATTCGCTTGTGTTGCGCGTCGCGTTTCCGGCGGCGTGGCGCGACGTGCGCATGCTCGTCGAGCAGGTCCTCGGGCCGTTGCTGCAGCAGCTGCGCAGCCGCTTCCGGCCCCGAGCGCGCTCTACGCCAAGCGGCGGCGTGCCTGCACCGGGCGTCGATGCAAGCGGCGGGACCGCCGAAACCGCAGCCGGTTAGGCCGCGACGCCGCCGCGCGCTATTCGACGGTGATCGACGGTGAGCGTCCCTTCCATCCCCGCCGCGCGGTGCCCTGGCACCGAGCAGAAGCCTTCGATCGTCGCGTTGTGAGACGCCGGCGAAGAGTTGGTGCTCGGACGCCAGAGGCACTGCGGAGACTTGTGCTCAGAACAGCGTGCGCGCCGCCGCAGGCGGCAGCGCGGTCTCCGGGGGAGCCCCGAACGGCGGCTCCGCCCGCCCGAGCAGCGTCGCGATCGCGCGCCGCGCCGCCTCGCGGTAGACGGGCGCTTCGTCGCGCTTCACCGAGGCCGCCGCCGCGCGCACCGCGTGGCGCACGCCGATCGCGCTCAGATACAGGCCGCGGTGCAGCGGCGAGAAGTGCTTTTCCGCGTACTGCCGCCGCGCGAACGCGTCCTGCGCGATCATCCGCGGGCGCACCCCGCCCTTGCACGCGTGGTGCACGATCGTCATGTCCGGGAGGTGGCGCACGCTCCAGCCCGCGCGCTTCATCCGCAGGCACAGGTCCGGCTCCTCCGCGTAGATGAAGAAGCGCTCGTCGAGGCAACCCGCGCTCACGAGCGCCTCGCGCCGCGCGAGCATGAACGAGCCCGACGTCCAGTCGCACTCGCCCTCGCGCGCGTACACGTCCATGTCGAGGATCCGCTCCCCCGCCCAGCCCGGCGTCACCGGCCAGCGCTCGCACGCCAGCGCCTCGCCGAGCGCGCGCCCCGCGCTCGGGAAGCGGCGCAGCGTCGGGAACAGGTCGCCCTCCGGCGTCAGCTGCCGCGCGCCCACCAGACCCACCTCGGGACGCTCGTCGAGCATCTCCACCAGCCGCCCGAACGTGCCCGCCAGGATTTCCGTGTCGGGGTTCAGGAACAGCACGTAGCGCGCCGTCGTCGTCTCCAGGCCCCGGTTGTTGCCATGGCCGAAGCCGCGGTTAACCGAGTCCACCACGCGCGCACCCGGGAAACGCGACTCCACCAGCGCACGCGTCCCGTCGCTCGATTCGTTGTCCACAACCACCACGTCCAGCGTCGCGGTGCCCGCGTGGTCGAAGACCGTCGACAGGCACGCCTCCAACCAGCGCGCCTCGTTGGTCGAGACCACGACGATCGCCAGGTCCGCAACCGCCGGCGGGGACACGGCACAGCTCGGGCGGCCGAGCGTCGCCACGGCCGCGAGCGCGGCGCCGTTGACCTGCACGGGGGCGTCCTCGGCGATCCGCCCGTTTCCGTTGGACACGATCGACTGTGTCATCTCATCGATCAAACGCACCGGTCGATCGTGTGCTTTTGCGGGGCCCAGCCTCACCGCGCCCCCACGAGCCGCTCGCGCACGGCACGCCCGTGCCGCCACACCGGACGACGCACGCGCTCCACGGCGCGCGCCGCGCCCCCGAGCGTCCCGCCTGTCAGCGGTGCCACGGGCTTGCCCGCGATCGTCGCGTGGCAGCGCCGCTCGCGCAGCGCGCGCACGCAAGCCTCCGCAGTCGGCGCGCCCTCGATCTCGACCTGCATGGCCAGCGGGAACATCTGCCCCGCGCGGTGCAGGTCGAGCGCGCCGACTCCCACCAGCCCATACTCCGCGGCCCAGCGGCACGCGCGCGCGTTGGGCGCCCAGCCGTCCCACTTGCGCGTCCAGACCTCGATGCCGGATGCCAGCCGCAGCCACTGCGCGTCGAAGCTCCGCCACGCGTCGCGACGCACCGGGTGCGCGAGCACCGCCGCCCCGTCCAGGCCCGCCACGGTGCGCAGCAGCTCGGTCGTCGGGACGCGCTCCCCCAGGAACGGGACCGGGCCCCACACCGGCACGTGCACGCGGTCTTCCGGATCGGCGTACTCGATGCCCGGCACGAGCAGCGGGCCGCCCGCGCTCGCCTCGCGGCACGCCTCGACGTAGCGCTCCAGGCGCCCCGCGTCGAAGCCCCGGTCGTGCTCGCACATGAACACCGCCTCGTAGCCCTGCCGGGCGAACAGGGCCGCGATCTCTCCCAGCGGGAGCTTCGCGTCGTAGGACCACTCGGAGTGCACGTGGAACGCGGCCTTGATCGTGCGCCCAGCAGCCGGCTTGGCCTCGCTCGCGCTCATCGCCGTCCCTTCGCCCACGTCTGCGCCGCAACCGTGCGCCAGATGTCCTCCACGAACAGCCGCCCGGTGCCGGGTTCGAGGTTGTACCAGCAGGTGCGCCAACCGGCGCCGCGCGTGCGACGCCCGGAGCCGAGCAGCGCACGCAGGGTCGCGCGGCGCGAGGGCCACGGGCCCGTGTAGGAGCCGGGTCCGCGCAGGACGAACAGCAGGTGCACGAGCTCGCGCCCCAGGTGGCGGCAGAGCAACCCCTCCCCCTCCCCCTTCCCCTCTCCATACGCCGCCGGCAGCGCCACGTTCTCGTCCAGCGCGCGCGCCAGCGCCCACGCCGGGTACTCCAGCCCACGGCGCCGCGCCAGCGCGAGGCTTCCCCACGGGCGCCCGTTGAGCTCCATGAACCACCACCCGCCATCCCGGTCGCGCAGGAGCTCGACCATGAACATCCCGCGCCAGCCCGCGCCCAGCAGCAGGCGCTCGATCGGCTCGATCAGCTCGCGCGGGACCGGCGCGGAGGCACAGGCGCTGGAGCCCGAGCCCGCGGGGTTCATCATCCGCACGCGGCGGTGCGCGCTGAGGTGATGCACGCCGTCGGCGTCCGCGAGGCCGAACACGCCGGCCCCTTCGCCGGCGACCCAGCGCTGGGCGATCACCGGCGTCTCCGGGCCCCACGTCTCGCGCAGCTCCCGCGCCTCGGCGGTCGTCGCAACGAGGCGCGGCGCGAGGCGCCGCAGCCGGCTGTCGTGGGCCTCGGCGGCGAGCGCGGGCTTCAGGACGAACGGGGGCTCCCACGCGCGCCGCTCGGGGGCAGAGGGGGGCGCGGGAGGACCCAGGGGGGGCGCGGAAGGACCCAAGGAGGGCGCGGGAGGTCGACGGGGGTCCGCGTCGTGTGTTCCATTGCGGACCCCGCCGCGCGCGCGCGTGCGCGGGGTTAGATCCAACCCTCCGCGCGCGGGCTTTGGTTCAACCCCCCCCGCGCGCGCGGCGGGGCCCGTTTCGGAAACATCCGACTCTGCCCCCTCCAACTCCTCCCACGCCGGCACCCGAAAGCCCGCCTCCTCCGCGGCGAGCAGCTGCAGGCGCTTGTCGAGCGCGAGCCGCGCGCGGGCCTCACGCGGTCCCACCATCGGAGCGTCGCCCGATAGCGCGCGCTCGCAGACGAACACAGCGGGGTCGTCGAGCGGCATCGTCGCGTCATATGTGGCGGCGAGCGCGGCGACCTCGCGTTCGCACGCCGCGAGATCGTCCTCGGGGGCGGTGACCTCGACGACCTCCACCCCGCGCAGCCGCCGCAGCGCGACGGGGCGGCCGCGGCGGGCGAAGCCGACGACGCGATGACCGGCGCGGGTGAGGCTCATCGCGACCTCCGGCGCCGCGAGTGCATCGCCGAAGCCGATCAGCACGCAGCGCGGGGGCGCGGCCACGGGGGCTGCGGGGGCCGCGACAGGGGCGGCGGCTGCGGCGGTGGCGTTCATCACACGCTCATCGCAGGCGCTTGACGAGTCGCTTGCCAGACCGCGCTAGGCCGGGCCGTTCGTGAGCACCGCTGGCGGCGAGCGCTAGCCACTCCTGCAGCGGCCGCTCGCGGTGGACGGTGGTGCGCGGCGCGAGCCACGCCGCGGCGGAGCTGCGGCCGCCGTCGCTGTTGTAGACGCGGCGGTAGCCCGCGCGGCGTGCGGCGCGCAGGACGCGACGATCATAGGAGCCGAACGGGCACGCCGCCTCGGTGACCGGCACGCCGAGCATGTCCTCCAGAAGGCTGCGCGAGCCGGCGAGCTCGTCTTGGAGCTCGGCGTCGGCGGAGGCGCGCCAGTCGCGGTGGCGCAGGCCGTGGCTGCCGATCGTCATGCCCGCGGCGCGCAGCGCGGCGATGTCGCCCGCGCCGAGATAGCCGGGCGCGCCGATGCGGCCGGCGAGTACGAAAAAGCGGGCGCTTCGCCCCAGGCGCTGCAGGATCGGCAGCGCGAGCTCGGCGTCGGAGGCGTTGCCGTCGTCGAACGCGAGCGCGACTCCCTCGTCGGGCAGCGCGGCGACGATCTCCTGGAACCACTCGACGGGAACCCACACCTTGCGCTCGGCGGCGGTCGCGCGCGGGGGGATGCCGTCGCCGAGGCCGTGGAAGGTCAGGATGAGCTCGCGTGCGGGCACGGTGCGGGCGGGCGGGAGGCGGGGGAGCACGGGCGGTCGGACGGCCTCACCGCAGGTTGTAGATCGTGAACCCGCGCGAGGGGTTCGTCCCGCCGACGGGGTGCGCGAACGAACCGACCGTGACCGTCTCGGCGGCGGCCCCGCGCAGGTAGGCACCGAGCTGCGGGTCGTAGTCGACGCCGAACGTGGGGGTGCCCCAGATCGAGAGGTCACGCGCGCCGACCGCTACGAGCGCCACGTGCTCGCGCCGCATGCGCGCGACAGCGGCGCGTTCTTCGGCGGGCGTCGCGAGCAGCCCGGGGAGCAGCGTGAGCTCGTACAGCGCGGGCGGCCGGTTCGCCATGAAGTACAGCCCGCCGTCGGTCGGCGCCGCGAGGATCCGCTGGCCGGGGCGGGTCGTGGCGTCGATGCGGTCGACCGCGGCCTGCAGCGCGGGGGCGGCGGCGGCGATCGTGACGAAGGTCCCGCGCGCCGTGTGCACCGTGGCGGTGTCGTGACGGTAGAGCCCGACGAGCGAGTACGCGGCGAGCCCCGCGCCGACGAGCGCGAGCGCGCCGATCGCGGCGGGCCGCGCCTGGGGCCAGCGCGCGGCGAGGCTCTGGTGCAGGACGCCGAGCAGCAGGACCAGCGGCGCGGCGTAGTAGGGGGCGTAGGAGCCCTCGGTGGTGAACGCGTTGTACGCGCGCAGGCCGAGGCCGGCGGCGACGACGATCAGCGCGAGGTCCGCGGGCCAGCTGCCCCCCAGCGGCGAGTCCTGGCCGCGGACGAGCCGCACGACCGCGTACACACCGACTGCGACACCCAGTGCGGGCAGCACGCTCATGCCGAGCACCAGGTGGCGCGCCTCCAGCTCGATCGCTGCGCGTTGGCCCGCCAGCAGACCGCCGGCACGCAGCGCGCCGTCGAGCAGCGCGATCGCGAGCACGGCGGCCGCCAGCGGCCCGAGAGCCAGCAGGCGGCGGACTCCATCCCTCTTGCGCCAACCGCTCACGCTTGCGAGGAGTGCGGCGAGCAATCCTCCGTAGATAAGTCCCCGCGCGAGGAGGCCGAGCACGCTGGAGAGCGTGAGCGGCATCCAGCTCTGCTCGGTTTTCGCGCCCGTATGGATGAACTTGACGGGCCAGAGGTTTTCGGTGAGCAGCCTCGAGAGCCCGGCCTGCTCGGCGAACCAGGCGTAGACGAGCAGCGGGATCGCGACGGCGGGCAGCACCAGCCGCCAGGCGCAGCGCCAGGCGGCTGGGCGACCCTGAACGCGCCATGTAGCGACGACGTAAGCGACCGCCGCGCCGGCCGCGACCGCGAGGAACTCGGGGCGGGTCAGCGCCACGAGCCCGCACGCGATTCCGGCGGGCAACAGCCGCTCACGCGTCAGCGCGAGCAGCATCAACAACACGAACAGGACCCCGAACGTCGCGGAGTCGGTGTGGGGCAGGACGAAGTTGAACGCGGTCCCCGAGAACCCGATCGCGAGCAGCACACCGGTCGCGAGGCCGGCGAGGAGCGGCGTCAGCCAGTGCCGCGCGAGCGCGTAGAAGGCGAGCAGGATCGCGCCGGTCTGGGCGAGGCCGAACGCGAACGCGGTCGAGAAGCTCGTGCCGAACACCTTGAACGTGAGCGCGAGCGAGTAGAGGCCGAGGGGGCCGTAGTAGTAGCGGACATCGCGGTAGGCGACCGCGCCGTGCTTGATGAGGTCGGCGGTCGTGAGCTCGGCGCCGGCGTCGATCTCGGGCACCCCCCACTTGCGCCACGTGAGCGCGGTGAAAGCGGCAAAGCAGAGCGCGAGCACCGCCAGCACGAGCCGGTCGCCGGGGGCGCGGCGGACGGCGCCTGCCGGGGAGCCCGAGACGAGCGCGCCGTCGCCGGGGATGCCGGCCAGACCGTCGCGGCCGGGTGCGCCTTCGCGCGAGGGCGCGCGGAGCGGGGTCAGCGTGGTGGTGCTCACGACCGCGGGCTCACGGTCGCGCTCAGGCGGGCGCGGGTCGGACGGCGACGGCGTTCAGCAGAACCTGCAGCTGGCGGCGCGCGACGAGGCGCAGACCGGCGAGGTACAGCGCGCCCCCGACGACGGCGGCGAGCGCGACCTGCGCGAATTCGCTGTGCAGCGTCGTCCCGAGCGCCCAGCCGGCGCCGAACGCGAGCGCGGCGAGCGCGACGAAGCGCAGCGCGTCGCCGGCGACCTCGGCGAGCAGCGCGGGCGCGGCCTCGCGGCCGGCGCCCGCGACGAGCAGGACGGCGGCGAAGCAGGCGGGGGCGACGAAGAACGCGCCGACGGCGCCGTCCACGCCGAACAATGCGCTGCCGATCGCGGTCGCGACGAGGTGGACGACGACGAGCGGGAGGGCGAGCGCGTTCAGCAGGCCGGCGCGGCCCAGCGCGAACAGCACGGGGAGCAGGAAGTTGACGAGCAGCGCGCACACGGTCCACGGCACGAGCAGCGCGGCGAAGGTGCGCAGCGTCGAAACCTCGGCGGCGTTCAGGCTGCGGGGGAGGACGACGTGGATGAACGGCGCGCCGACGGCGATCAGCGCGGCGAGCGCGGGGGCGACGATCAGCATCGCGTAGCGGTACCCGCGCGGGACGGTCTCGGCGACGAGCGTCTGCCGGCGCGCGCGTGCGTCGCGCGTCATGTCGGGGATCGAGGACATGCCGAGCGCCATCCCGGTCCCGGCGACGAGGTAGCTGGCGAAGAGGTAGGCGTAGGAGAGCACCGTCGTGCCGCCCGCGGAGGCGTGGCTGGCGAAGGCGAGGGTGATGACGAAGAGGACGTTGAACGCGAGGTAAATAGCGGTGCGGCCGAGGATCATCCCGGCGTTGCGCGCGAGCGCGGCGGGGCGCAGCGAGCTTTCGGCGCGCCCCCCGGCGAGGCCGCCGCTGCGGGCGATGCCGGCCATCATCCAGCCGCAGGTGACGGTCGCCATCGTGAGCATCGACCACCCGAGCGTCTGCTCACCGGCGGAGCCCATCAGCGCGAGGAACGCGACGAGGCCGGCGAAGGCACCCGACATGTAGGCACCGGCGACGAGGTTGAAGCGGTCGCGGATCGCGAGCACCGTAGCCCCGCCCGCGGCCCACAGTTGCAGGACCATCGCGCAGCCGAGGACCGGCAGCGCGGAGGCGGTGACGTCGCGGCCCTCGGGGTGCAGGCCGGGCGCGATCAGGTGCGCGAGCGGGCCCGCGAGCGGGACCGTGAGGAGCAGGACCGGGAACGCGACGCAGCCGAGCGTGGCGGCGAACTCGCGGACGCTGAGGCGCGCGCCGGGCCCGACGAGCAGCGGGACCGACGTCAGGCGCAGGCTCTGGCTGAAGACGCCGAAAGTGGAGTACAAGGCGAACGCGACGAAGAAGCCGTCGGTGCGCACGTTCGTGCCGAAGTGGCCCAGATACAGGACGGCCTGGATCGCGGACGCGGCGGCCATCGCGAACGTCGCCAGCGACATCGCCATGCCGGCGCGCGCTTTGCGGCGGGTGGCGCCCTCGCCGTCGTCGGCGAGCTCGGTCTGGGTGGGCGTCGCGGGCGGGCGGCGCGCGTCGGCGGGCAGCCGCACGGTTTCGGTGCTCATGCCTGAAAAACGCGGGGGGGTTTGCGTTTCTCGCGAGGGTGGAGATCGGCTGAGATTCGGATGGTTTGGGGTGGGGATCGTCCGCGTGCGTGGGGTGGCGGGGGCGTCGCGCGATGGCACGGGCTTCCGTGCCCGTGTGTGGGAGGTTCTCGGGCTGGTCTGGATCAGCGGGCCGTGCCGGGTACGTCGATTCGACGGGATGGGCTTTCAGCGGCCCGTCGAATCGACGTACCCGGCCCTGCCCTGGCAGTCGTGGCTCGCGATCTCTTCGACCGCGGCCGCGATGGCTTGGACTTCGGTCTCGCTGAGCCGGCTGGCGCGTCCGTGCAGAAGCGCGTGGAGGCGGGATCCGTGGACGAAGACGCAGTGGTCGTCTTCGAGTAGGCCGGCCGGAAAGTCGGACCAGAAGACGACGACGGCCTGAACCCAGGCGCAGTTGACGCCGTGCCGGTCGAGTGCGTTCTTCAGGGTAACGGCACCTTTGAGAGTGCCTGGTCTGATGCGCTCGTGTCGGATTGTGGCGGGGTCATGTCGGCGGGACACGTAGGGCACTCCGTTGCGGAGCTCGACGATGCCGCGCAGGTTCTTGGTCTCGAGCAGGAACACGCCAGCGGGGCCGACGGCGATGTGGTCGTAGTTGCCGCTGCGCGTGGGTACGTCGTGCACGATGTGCCACCCATGCCGCTTGAGGGGGGCGAGCGCTTTTTCGGTTTTGCGCTCGCCTTCGGCGCCCGTTTGCCACTGCTCGATGTAGGCGGGAGGGGACTCGCGGATCCCGATCCAAGCTCCAAGGGATAATCCAGCGATCGCGCCCGCGACCCACGAAACGGGATGCCCTTCCACGACCAGCACGGCGAACCCCGCGAGAACTATCGGGCCGAACGCCGCGGACAGCGCGAGCCGATTCGCGGCGCGCCATTTGCGCAGACCTCGCTGGTAGCGCGCTTTGGCGTAGGTTCCGGCTCGCCGCTCGTTGCTTGCAAAGATCACACCTGCCTATCGGCATGATCCCCGTGAATTTCAACAGCCGCGTGTCGCCCGAATGATCGCCGCCCGTGTCGAGGGGAGTTGCGATGCGCGGTTTGCCGGCGTGCGGGATGCGCTGCAGGAGAACTTCGAGCAGCGGGGAGAGCTGGGCGCGGCGGTCGCCGTGATGCTCGACGGGCGGATGGTGGTTGACCTGTGGGGTGGGTGGGCAGATGCGGATCGCTCGCGTCCGTGGCGCGAGGACACCGTTGTGAATGCGTTTTCGGTGGGAAAGGCGTTCGCCGCGCTCTGTGCGCTGGTACTGGCCTCGCGAGGGTCGCTGGAGCTCGACGCGCCGGTGGCGCGCTACTGGCCGGAGTTCGCGGCGGAGGGGAAGGAGGGGGTGACGGTGCGTCAGGTTCTGGGGCACCGCGCGGGGCTCGCGGCGATCGAGCGGGAGTTGCCGGAGGGGGCGCTGTACGAGTGGTACACGGTGACGGGGGCGCTCGCGCGGCAGCGGCCGTGGTGGACGCCGGGCGAGGCGCACGGGTATCACGTGCACACGTTCGGGTTCCTGGCGGGGGAGATCGTTCGGCGGGTCGCAGGTGAGAGCGTGGGGTCGTTCCTGCGGCGCGAGATCGCGGAGCCGTTGGGGGCCGATGTGGGGTTCGGGCTGGCGGCGAGCGAGCGGAGGCGACGAGCGGAGTACGTGTTCGACGCTCCGCCCAGCGAGCGGGAACCTCGGGCGGAGCTGGCATCCAGGCGCGCGACCGCGCCGCGCTCGCCGGAGGAGGCGCGATTGTATGAGCGGGCGTACATGAACCCGCCGGGCGCGACGGGGCTCGGAACGGTCAACACCGCCGCTTGGATGGACGCGGAGCTGCCGTCGGCGAACCTGCACGCGGACGCGCGCGGGGTCGCGCGGGTGTATGCGGCGCTGATCGAGGACGGGGACGGAGAGCGCAAGGCGAGCTCGCGCACCTTTCCGCGTGGCATCGTCGATCGCGACGTGTTGCGAGAGGCGACGAGGGAGGCGTCGGGCGGGGTGGACCGCGTGCTCGGCCGCCCGTCGCGGTTCGGGCTGGGGTTTCAGCTGACGCAGCCCGAGCGGCCGCTGGGACCGAACGCGAGGAGCTTCGGGCACTTCGGCGCGGGCGGGTCGGTGGGGTTCGCGGATCCGGAGGCGGGCGTGGCGTTTGCGTATGCCATGAACCGCGGGGGGCCGCAGTGGCAGGATCCGCGCAATCGGGCGTTGGTTGGGGCTGTGTACGAGGTGCTGGGCCATCACTAGGAAATGCCTCGTCGCCCCCGCCGGACCCCTCGCCACCCTCCCCTTCAGACAAGACATCGCACCTCGCGAAACTCCGCGGATGCATTGCCCCCCAACATGACTACCTTGTGTTTCACATGGCGTCATGTAGTCAGTGCGAGCAATAAATTCAATACCTCGCACCTATTGAGAATAAGCTAGCCAGATCGGCCAAGCGACTCATGGTCATTGACAATATGTATTGTCTAATATCAACCGGGGCTCCGACACACCTGTCACAGACAATACCCGTCCGACGTCGGGCTGCGTTCTTATGCGAACGTCTCTGACTTCCCCATCTCCGCCTTACCCCCGTTTCCCCAGTAACGACCGCGTTTTTTGCCAATCATCAAGACGCTCCCCAGTTGACACCCAGTAGCGGGCAATTGACAGCGATCCAAAGATCGTCTAGAAGTATCCCGTTGTTCAATGACTGGCCCGGCGACTTCTAGAAAGCACAATTGTACGGTTGCCGGATCCCGGCTATAGGAGGAGAGGCCCTTAGCAACGCTCATCGCGCAACGAAAGGAGATTCGAATGCCCAAGGTCAGGCTACTCGTCCTCACATGCCTAGGCACGATAATCATTGGCGCACTCGCGTCATCGTCGGCACTGGCCGGTGAATGGATGGTAGAAGGCAAACCACTAAGCGGTACAGAAGAACTCGCCACAAGCGCATTAGTATTAGCAGAAGGCGAACTCAAGGTATTACCGGCAGTCACCACAATTAAATGCACAGCTCACGAAGTTGGAATCGCCGGAGGCAAGATCATCGCGCCTGACGGCATCTTAGCTTCGAGCATCAGTTTCAAACAATGCGAAGGCGAAGGTGCCTGCGCCGGGATTGCCAACAGCAAAGAAATCAAGACACTCCCTATCGACGGCTTAGCGTCGTTAGACGGCTCGTTAGCTACCTATATCTTAGTGTTACCAGAGACCAAAACCACATTTGCAACCATCGGATTCACCAACGAACTCTGTGCCCTCTTCCCGACACAACCAGTCACGGGCGATGCCAGCCTCTTAGCCCACGACGGGTTTGACGAACAAGTACGGCATCGGGTATTAGGGTTCTCGTTACCAAAAGCACTAAAGGTAGGGAGCAGCGAAGCAGACCTAAGAGGCCTCGTTGGCGATATCGAACTAAAAAGCAAAAAGTCGTGGAGTTTCTTATAGCTCACTGAGTTGAGTTAGCCTTGGGAGTCGTTCGCACTCGCGAGCGACTCCCTTAGATTCTTGAAAGACCGTAAAGCTCAGCAGGCGGACCCCGATCATAGGCAAGTCCCCCCCAGATACATCAGCGTCCACTCTATTCGGATTTTTCTTCGTACGTATAGGCCACAGGGAGACAGGGATGAAGAACGGTCGTTACAACGCCGATACGCTTGACATGGCTATTAGTATCGCGGCTCGAAGCACATGGCTCCGCCTACTCATCGCTCCCCTTGCGGCTTTTGCTTTTCTTCCATCCATCATAAGTCCAAGCCCTGCCTCTGGCTGGCCCGCTTGTGATGAAAACTTGAGAGCGGCGCTGGCATCGAATACTCTGCCTGAATGCAGGGCATATGAGATGGTGAACCCTCCCTATCAAGAGGGCTATCCCATGCTCATGGAAAGTTTCGCGCCCGACGGCGAAGTTGCGATCCTTCATAGCCTCGGTAATCTGGCGGATAACCCGGGATCAAGCGAACGAATAGAAACTAGCAGCGTCTATTTTGCCAATCGGACTACAACTGGCTGGCAGCTGTCCCCGATGAATCCTCCGCTGACCCAGTTCGTAGGGCAGGACATGCTAGCAGCTGAAGCCAAGCGAGGCGACACACTGTGGATCCAACACACACCTCAGCAGGCAGCCCACACACGCTCGTTGTATGTCCGATCCGCCACAGGTAATTTTGACTTCGTTGGTCCCGCGAGTCCGCTCGGTGGCGCTGGCGAAGGACCAAGCGACTTGATTGACCTGACGCCCGGCGAACTGGACCATGTGCGAGCGGCAACGGACGACTACAGTCATATCGTCATGGAGGCCGAATACCCCGGAGTTGGATGGCCCTCAGATGAAACGGTCGTTGATGAACGGCATCACTCACTTTACGAATATAGCGGCACCGACAACCGTGAACCGACGCTGGTGGGAGTCGTCGGAGCGCGAGGCAGTAAAGAATTGATAGGGACATGCGGCACGACGCTGGGCTCCGGCGGCCAGGGCTCAAGCTATAACGCACTATCAGCCGATGGTGAAGTCATCTTTTTCACGGTTAATCCTTGCAGTCCCAGGCCCGCAACAGCAGAGCTCTACGCTCGCATACATGGCGGGGTGAATGCGGTAGAACCCGCCCAAACCGTCAACGTTTCGGCCAACGCCTGCACGACAGGCTGCGGAGGAGAACCGTCCGGAAAGAATTTCGAGGGCGCCTCTGAAAATGGGACATTCGTCTATTTCACAAGCACGCAAAAGCTTACCAACGATGCAATTGATGGCACGGCTAGCGGCGAGGCCTCCCAAGGGTCAGGTTGTGCCGGTACTGAAAGTGCAATGGGAGGGTGCAACTTGTATATTTATGACTTGATGGCACCCACTAATTCACGACTGAAAGCGGTCTCTATCGGTGGCGAAGTACTCGGCGTCATGGGTACCGCAGAGGATGGTTCTCGCATATATTACGTCTCACGTGCCGTGATCAACTCCGGCGGAACAAACGCAGATGGCGCTAGCCCGATTGAAGGCCAGCCAAACCTCTACGTGTACGATGCCACCGATAGCAACACAACCTTCATCGCGACATTGAGTTTCGAAAGCGGCGAAGACTGGCAGAGATCATTTGAACGACCGGCACAGGTCGCCGGACGCGATGGACGCTTTCTCTTGTTTGCGAGCGCAACCGAAGCACTTACCCCCGACGATGCATCACCGCGCACGCAGCTGTTTGAGTACCGGGCCGCAGAGGGCGACGAACCAGAAGAACTCGCTAGATTGTCCAAAGGTGAAAATGGGTTCAACCAGAACGGCAACGGGGTCAGCCGGGGAGTTTCCACTTCACCGATTGCAGCCAGAAACGCGATACTAGGCCTCGGTCAGGACTTTAAATCCGAAACAAACCCTCTAAATATCTCCTCTGACGGCCGCACGGTATTCTTCCTGACGGTTGGCCAATTGAGTCCGCGCGCAACATCCGCCGCCCAATCGTGTAAGAGCTTGTACGAGTTTCACACCGACGGAAAGCTAACCGAAGGTGCGGTGCATCTCATTTCAGATGGGCGTGATACCCATATGTACAAAGGAAGTCCTTGTGGACCCCTCTTTCAGGGGACGGACGCGTCGGGCCTCAACGTATTGTTTAGTACTGCCGACCCATTGCTTTCTACAGATCTAGATGATCAGTTTGATATATACGATGCGCGAACCGATGGTGGATTCCCCATACCTAGCGAAACAGCCAAATGTAGCCCATCGACATGTGAAGGTACCGTTCCGACGCCTATCTTTCTTTCCAATCTGAGTGTCGTCGGTAAAATCGCACCAGCGTCCGCAGGCAACCAGTCAGCGAAGCCACCGCGCCCGGCCCAACACAAAAAACCATGTAAGCGCGGGGTCCATTCACGCAAAGTGAAGTGTTCAAGCAAGCGATCACCACACAACAGATCTATGCGCCGTTCTAGAGCTCGTAACTCGCAGGCTGGGAGGAATCGATAATGCGTCTGGGAAAGGGGAGTTCGCCTGGTCTATCGACTAACTTCGCCTCGTGCAAATTGCTCGTCCGGATTTTGGCATTTGCACTTATGTGTTTGACGATCACTGGCGAGCTTGGTGGAGCACAAGCTGCCACTCCGAAAGTCCCGGCGTGGGGACTATCTGTGGACGGCAGTCCATCAACGCTGCCAGTAGGCGTTGGCCACCACGGCCGCTTCGTTGCGATAGTCGAGAACATCGGTAACGTCATCACCGAACCGGGGGCCATACTACGAGATGTCCTGCCTCCTGGATTGACCGTAAGGCAAGCGGAAGCCAACGGGTGCCACAGTGAAAAACCGAATGAAGTTGAATGCCCATTGCCCGAACTGGCGCCAACAAAATTCTCCGCAATATATATTGAATTCGAAGAGACCAGCCTTCCCGTAGCGGGAACTACTTTCCAAAATAAGGTCGAAATAGATGGCGGCGGAGCCCAGGCGACATCCTTCGAAAACCTACTTCATGTGCAAAGCTCGAATGAAAGCGGACCGGCTCCCGCCGGCCTTGAATACTTTTCGCTGAGAGCAACGGGCCCGGCTGGCGAAGCTGCCACCCAGGCCAGCGGGCACCCCAGTCTATTTACGACTTCGGTATTCTTCAAGAGTCAAAATGCCGAAACTGTTTCAGGCTCCGTAAGACCGGTTGAGCCGGTCAAGGATCTAGTGTTCTACCTCCCCTTGGGTGTCCTTGGGAATGCGATCGTTGCTAGCCAATGCCCCTCGACCTTGGTCGAAACGGGACCAGAATTGACAGGCTGTCCGCCAGGAAGCAAGCTGGGTACAATCCTACCGCTCGTTGTCAGTGCGGGTTTTGCCGTCGAACACGGCATCTATAATATTACGCCCGAGCACGGCTACGCTGCGGAGTTCGCGTTTACAAGCAATGGATTCACCTTTGTTTCATATGCTAATGTAGTTAGACGCGACGGCGCGTACATGGTTCGAGTCTCCACACCCGGCATACCTGCCGCGTCTGCTCTCATCGGCTTTGTCGCGAGTTTCTACGGCGACATAGAGGAAAGCTTCGTGGTGAACGAAACCGAAACAACTTTGGATCGTGGCGCATTCCTCACCGATCCCAGTGACTGCGCGGAGTTGACTCAAGCGCGGGATGGCTCTATCGCATTCAACACATGGAAGAACCCCGACCCGTCTCTACAGTTTACCGGCTCGAGTCTTGTGTTTCCTTCCTTGACAGGCTGCGAAAATCTGAGCTTGTCCGCAAAGCTTGCCATAAGTCCCGAAACGACACAAAGCGATGCGCCGTCGGCCATAGAAGCAGCGCTGGAAATTCCGCAAGCGCCCAATGACGCGTCGGGATTGGCTACTCCGCCGGTCAAGAGCACCGTGGTCGCTCTACCGTCGGGCATGAGTGTTTCGCCATCATCGGCAAACGGATTGGGAGCATGTCCGGCTACGGGCCCAGACGGGGTGGACATCGAAGGCCAGGGATCTCAAGAAGTCGCAGCTGACGGGCTGGAACGCCCAGCTCACGGGCACTGTCCTCGCTCGTCCCAGATCGGCAGCGTTAGGGCCAGAACGCCTCTACTGCGTGAAGAATTGACGGGACGGATGTTTCTTGCCACGCCGAGATGCGGAACGTCAAACGAACCAGCCTGCACTATCGAAGACGCCGAAGACGGTCGTCTCATTGGTCTGTACCTGGAACTTGAAGCCCCTAATGCTGGGATCGTTGTGAAGCTGAGCGGTCACGCAATGCTTACGTCTGGTACTGGGCAGGTGACAGCAAGCTTCGAAGAAATTCCACAATTTCCCATCAGCAATGTGGTCGTAACCACCAAGCAGGGACCCCGTGCACCGTTGGAGACCTCCCAGAGCTGTGGCTTGAGCACGAGCAGCGCGAAGGTGACATCGTGGAGCCCGGACACGCCGCCGACTGAATCCGCCAGCAGCTTTTTGGTTGACTGGAACGGAGAAGGTCAGTCATGCCCAACGACCTATCCATTCTCGCCTTTCTTCAATGCGACTACTACAGTACCACAAGTAGCATCGACGAGCCCGTTTACACTCATGCTCGGCCGAGAAGACCGTGAACAAGATATACGGTCGATTTCGAACACACTTCCCGAGGGCATGCTTGCAAACATAGCGAAGGCTTCGCGCTGTCCAGAACCACAGGCATCGGCGAGCTCGCTACAAGCCTGCCCGGCCGCGAGCCAGATTGGGACCGTCACCGTGGCAGTCGGACCAGGTCCAAATCCGTATTACGTCACAGGCAAAGTCTTCTTCGCGGGCGCCTACGGTGGCGCGCCATTCAGTCTTTCAATCGTTGTACCAGCAGTCGCTGGACCTTTCAATCTGGGTGATGTCCTTGTGCGAGTCAAGTTGTTTGTGGATCCACACACCACACAAGCGACGGCGGTGAGTGATCCGCTGCCTCAAGAACTCGACGGCGTTCCACTCAGAATGCGCTCGTTGAATGTAGTTCTATTTGACAGTGAATTTGTGCTCAATCCCACTAGCTGCGCACCCTCTAATATCGCAGGCACGGTCACCTCTACCACGGGCACGCGTACAAACCTAAGCTCGCCGTTTACGGCTACTGGTTGTGACACGCTTCCATTTAGGCCGAAATTCGATATCACCACAGAAGCAAGAGCGACCAAAGTTGGCGGAACTGGTGTAGATGTCAAGATAGCCTACCCGCAGGGGCGTCAGGCGAATATTGCCAAGCTTGTCATCGGATTCCCGAAGCAAGTTCCAGCTCGTGCTGCAACGTTGCGTAGAGCCTGCCTAGCAACCACTTTTGAGGCCAATCCGGCAGCATGCCCGTCCGCGTCGAACGTCGGAAGCGCCATTGTTCACACCCCAATTCTTGCACAGCCGCTCACTGGTCCTATTTACCTTGTCTCCTACGGCAACGCCAAATTTCCAGATGCGGTGAGCGTACTTCAAGGCGAAGGAATCACGGTTGATGTTGTCGGCGAATCCTTTATTTCGAAAAATGGGGCCCTAAGAGCAACGTTTGCAGCGGTTCCCGATGCCCCATTTAGCTCATTGCATGCAGTCCTGCCGCCTGGTCCTGATTCGCTGTTTACGAGCGTTAGAAGTACCGGCAAGGCCCAGGGCAGCCAATGCGGGGAGAACTTGGTCGTACCGGTTAGCATGGTCGCACACGACGGCAGCTCCATATCCAAAAATGCGGAAATGAAGATTATGGGTTGTCGCCCGCTGGTTTCGATCAAGCATGTTCAAATCGGTACGCATAATCTTGTTGTTACTGTGACGACGAGCGTTCGAGGCAATTTGCGGCTCGGCGGGAGCGGCCTCAGGACGCTTAAGCGAGGTAACCTCAGGCCTGGGTTGCATAAAATGACCATAGCCTTGACGCGCCCCGGAGTCGCCCTAGCACTAGCACACCGGAAGGGCCTGCTTATAGTCAAGCTCGTAGTTGGAAAGCAGATGACAAAAGCAAGTAGTGAGACGACGCTGTAGCCCTTTTTCACGATCAAGCTAGACCGGATATACTGGATGTGGTTGCTAGAGGCAGCGACCAATCCGAAACACGGGCTTAACGACTTGCTCATAGCCGTTATCGCTCCGCCCGTCATTGAGTAGCCAATAATCTTGACGAGCGGAGTCTTGGCCATGAATAGACCATATTGGGGACGATCACAGGATCGTCCGAGCCGCATTCAGACCAGAAGCGCAACCTGGCTCGGTGTGGCTGGCTTGGTGTTTTTTGTTGGCTGCGGTGAAACCAATTCAAAGCCGCGCGAACAATCAGAGACAATCGCCAGGAAAGCGACACCGAGTACGGCCGCATCGCACACGGCCGCAGTCGGCTCGAATAGTCCCCCTCAAACTCACATTGCACCGGTAGAAAGGATCGAAGTTTCCAGTCCGGTCATGCCGGGACGAGTGATTCCCACCCAATACACATGTTATGGTCGGGATGTTCCCCCTCCGCTTCGCTGGAGAGGTATTCCACGACACACTGCCGAGCTTCTGCTGGAGATCATTAAAGTCAGGTCCGCCTCGGAAAAACTCGAATTTTCCTGGGCCGTTGCCCATATCGATCCCCGATCTCACGGCATCAGCATTGGTAAGCCCCCAGCCGGAACTGCCGTTGGCCTTAACGAGGACGGTCGTACCGAGTATCGCCTCTGTCCCCCGAAAAACCAGACCGAACCTTATGTGGTGGTACTTTTTGCTCTACCTCATAGGCTTGCAGCTAGATCCGGATTCGACCCGGCTGCCCTGAGGCGACAAGCCGAGCACACTGCGACCTACCAGAGTCTTTACGTGTTCCAATACAAACCTCGGTAGGAATGGGCGCGTCTCGTTGGCCTGACCCCGGTTGAGTGGTCCGGACGCTTTGAGAGTCTGATCGTCCTATCGTGGGCGGAAGGAGTCTCGAATGAAGCGTCGTCGTCATACCCCGGAGCAGGTCGTTCGTAAGCTGCGTGAGGCCGATCGTCTGTTGGGCGAGGGCAAGGACATCGCCGAGGTGCTGCGCCACTTGGAGGTGTCTGAGCCGACGTTGCATCGCTGGCGCAACCAGTACGGCGGGATGAAGGCCGAAGGCGCCAAGCGCCTGTCGGCGCCGGTGAGAAACTGACCCTCCTTCGCCGGTTGAGATTTGACCCCTGTGGGCGGTGGCGGAGGCGTCCGGGGTCGCTTGGAGCCTGGTTCGATCGTTGTCATCGAGACCGGGAGAAGGGTCGTGCTGGACGTGGAGCGTTGGGCTGAGCTGCGCCGGGAGCATTTCGTTCGCGGGGTGTCGATCAAGGAGTTGATGCGGCGCACTGGGCTGGCGCGCAACACGATCCGCTCAGCGTTGCGTTCGGATGAGCCGCCGGCGTTTCGTGTGTCGGAGCGCCCGTCGATGCTCGATCCGTTCAAGGAGGAGATCCACGAGCTTCTGCGCCGGGATCCGAAGCTGCCGGGCGTGCGGGTTCGTGAGTTGATCGAGCCGCTCGGCTTCCAGGGCGGCAAGACGATCGTCGATGACTACCTGCGTGAGGTGCGCCCGCTGTTCGTGGCAACGCGCACGCACCAGCGCACGGTCTATCTGCCGGGGGAGATCTGCCAGTGGGATATGTGGGAGCCCTCAGCGCGCGTGCCTGTCGGCCATGGCCAGCTCCGGCGCGCGTGGGTCGTGGTCGCGTGTCTTGGCTACTCGCGTGTCGGCGCGGGCGCGCTGATCTTCAGCAAGGAAGCACCAGACGTGCTGTGGGGCATGGCGCGTTGCCTGTGGTCGCTTGGGGCGCTGGCGAAGCTGATGGTCTGGGATCGGGAGGGTTGCTTGCACGCCGGGGGCGGGCGCCCGACCGATGTCTATGCCGGCTTCTGTGGGCAGCTCCCTGTCGACTGGTATTTCTGCGAAGCGAAAGACCCCCAGGCCAAGGGAGTCGTCGAGCGGCTGCAGGGATATCTCGAGACGAACTTCGAGCCCGGCCGCTGCTTCGCTAACCACCTCGACTTCCAGCTGCAGCTCGATGCGTGGTTCGAGAAGGCGAACGGTCGGGCGCACCGGGGGCTCCGTGCCCGGCCGATCGACAGGCTCGCCGAAGAGATCGATGTGATGCGTCCGCTGCCCGCCCGCGAGCCCGACGTCGACCGGCGCTGGGTGACGCGTGTTGCGCCCGACCCATACCTACGTTTTGACACCAACGACTACTCGCTGGACCCCAACCTGGTCGGGCGGCGTGTCGAAGTCCGCGCCAGCCAGCATGTGATCACCGCTGTCGCGTTGGACACGGGCGAGATCGCTTGCCGTCACGAGCGGAGCTTCACGAAGAACCGCACGATCACTGCCTTGGAGCATGCCAGGACACTCAAAGCGCGTCGCGGGCACATCGAGCCCGAGGTTGAGCCGCTCGTGCAGCAACGCCCGTTGTCCGTCTATGACCAGCTGATCGCATGAGTGCTACCTCGGAGCTCGCGCACCTGTTCAGGGCGATGAAGGCGCCGGCCGCCGCCACGGCGCTGCCGAAGCTCGTCGAGCGCGCCCGCGCGGAGGAATGGAGCTACGAGCGCTTCGCCGAGGCGCTGCTGTCAACCGAGACCTCCGCGCGGGAGGCACACGGCGGTGAGGCACGCATCCGCTCCGCACGGTTCCCAGCCCGAAAGACGCTCGAGGAGTTCGACTTCACCTTCCAACGCTCGGTCAAAAAGCAGGTGATCGAGCATCTCGGGCAGCTCGACTTCCTGCACGCCAAGGAGAACGTGATCCTCCTCGGACCGCCAGGCACCGGCAAGACACACCTAGCGATCGCGCTGTCGATCCGCGCATGTCTCGCCGGGCAACGCGTCCTGTTCCACACCGCCACCGAGTGGGTCGCGCTCCTCGCGGAAGCACAACGCCATAACAGCCTCGAGGACGAGCTGCGGCGCTTGGAGCGCTACCCGCTGCTGGTCTGCGACGAGGTCGGCTACATCCCGTTCGACCCGCAGGCCGCGAACCTGATGTTCATGCTCGTCTCCCGCCGCTACGAGCGCGCGAGCCTGATCGTGACCAGCAACAAGCCCTTCTCCGCCTGGGGCGAAATCTTCGGTGATGACGCCACCGCCGCGGCCATGATCGACAGGCTCGTCCACCACGCCGAGATCCTCTCGCTAAAGGGCGACAGCTACCGCCTCAAGAACCACGACCTCGGCACGCCGCCCAACAAACACGCCGACTGACCCCACCCACGCGGCCGCGCCGGCAGCAACCCGCTCCGCCTCGCCTACGGCTCGGCTACGCGAGCAGCCGCCGCAGGGGGTCAATTCTCAACCGGCGCTACAGGGTCAATTCTCCGCCGGCCTTGACAGCGCCTGCGCGAGCTGGAGCGCGAGAACGGGCGCCTGAAGTGTCGCGCGCTCCTGCGACGCTGACGGCGTGCTCACCGTCCTCGATCGCCTGCAGGCCGAGCACGGGGCCCCAGGGTTCCTGCGCATGGACAACGGGCCAGAGATGATCGCTGCGGCCCTGAAGACTGGTGCCCCTTCAACACGTCAGGCACGATCTACATCGACCCAAGCTCACCATGGCAGAACCCGTACGTCGAGTCGTTCAACTCACGGATGCGCGACGAGCACTGGAACGTCGAGGAGTTCACCAGCTCACCGAAGCACAGACCCTCACCGAGCAACGGCGGATCGAGTACAACACGATCAGACCACACTCAGCGCTCGACGGACACCCACCCGACGAATACGGCCGAGAAGTGGAGAACCAACAACAAACAACCCACACCCACGCCCTCATAACGCCCAGACCACCAAACGGGGGGCCAGTCATCGTGAGCCGGGGAATTGAGGTTGAGCGTGGTCCCAGCCCGCCGAGCAGGGCGCATATGGTTAGGAGCTTCGTTTTAGAACAGCCGCACGCTACCGCTCGTAAACGTCCCCGTGCTCGCTCCGTTCCCGAACACGTCTTTCAGCGACGGGCTCAGCGTCCCGCTCACTGCCGCCGGCCCGCCGGCCGTCAGGTTGTTGCTGGGGTCGTTGATCGAGGTCACGGTCAGCTTGACGCTCGACCCGCTCACGGTCGTGCTCGCGGTGACCACTGGGGAGGTCCCGCCCGTGTTGACGTAGTGCGATGTGAACGTGTCCCCCGCGCTCCAGCTCCCCGAGCCGATGCCGGAGACCGCGATGCTCGTCGCGCCGACGATTCCGCGTGAGTAGGTCAGCGTCACGCTGGAGGGGACGGTCGACGCGGAGATCGCGTCGCTGAACGTCAGCGTGATCGCGTCGCCCACCTGCGGTTTGCCCGCGGTCGTGCCCGGCGTCGTGTCCGTGATGCCCGTCAGCGTCGGTTTGGCCGTGTTGACCCGCAGGACCGCGACTTCCGAGGTTTCGCTGTTGCCGGCCTTGTCGGCCGCGACGTACTGGTACTCGTAGCAGTGCCCCGTCGTGATCGTGCTGTCGCTGAACGGCGAGGACAGGCCGGTGCCGAGCGTCGCGAACGACCCGAACGCGCTGCAGGTGTTCGTCGAGAGCGCGAGGTTGCCGGTCGCCCGGCGCAGCTGCGCGGTCGCCGTGTTCACGCCCGAGCCGCCGTCGGTCGCCGCGAACGTGACGGGCACGGGGCTGCTGTTGGCGAACGACTGCACACCAACGCTCGCGAGCGGCTTGATTTTGTCGACCTCGACCGTCGTCGATAGCACCGTCGTGTTGCCCACGCGATCCGTCCCGGTCAGCTTGAACAGGTAGCAGCCTTCGGTCAGGCCCGTCTGGTTCGGGTTGCCGGCGATCGTCGTCGGCACGCCGTAGGCCGAACACGCCCCGTTGGCGAGTTTCCCCGTCGCGCGCGTCAGCGTCGAGGACAGGAAGCCCGCGCCCGCATCCCCGTTGAAGTCGGTGCGCGTCCCGATCGTCACGTTGCCCGTCGTGTTGAAGCTCGTCGAGCCCGCTTCGCTCGCGGCCACGTTGTTGACCGTGAGCGCGCCGCCCGTCGGCCCGGTCGAGTCGGAGATCAGCGCGTAGTTCGCGTTCGCCGAGCTCCCGCCTGCGTTGTTCGTCGCGAACACCGTCGGGCCCGTCGGCGGCTGCACCGCGCTCGTGCCGAACGTGTAGACCATCTGGCCGCCGCTCTGCGCTTCGCCGAAGCCGCTCGATGCCAGCGGGCTGAACACATAGCTCTTGATACCCGACGCCGCGTCGCTCGAGCTCGCGGTCACCGTGTACGTGCCGCCCGCCGCCGGCCTGAAGTACATCGCGTCGTTGGAGGACTTGAAGAACGCGCTCGTCATGTTGCTGAACGTCAGCGACGGCGTCGTCGGCGGGGTCGTGTCTACCACCACCGTCGTGCTGAGGCTCGCCGTGTTGCCCACGTTGTCCACGCCCGTGAGCGTGTACCGGTAGCAGCCCGTCGCCACGCTCTGCGTGGGTGCGCCCACGATCGTGCTCGGCGCCCCGTACGTGCCGCACGCGTTGCCCGACAGCGACGCGCTTTCGAGCGTCAGCGTGCTCGAGCGCAGGCCCGACTGGCTGGAGTCCCGCGTCTCGGCGTAGTCGCTGCGGATCCCGATCGCGTAGCTCCCCGTGATGTTCGTGCTCGAGGAGCCCCCCGCGGAAGCCGCGGTGCCGTTGATCGTCAGCGCCCCGCCCGTCGGCGCGCTCGTGTCGGGCACCACGCTGAAGCTCGCGCTCGCGCTCACGCCGGCGTTGTTCGTTGAGGTAACCGTCTGCGCGCCCGAGGCCGTCGCGACCGCGCCCGACCACGTGTAGCTCGATTCGTAGGGCGGCCCGGTATCCGCGCCACCGCCGCTGGAGAAGCCCGCGAGCGTCGGGAAGCTCACTTCGCGGATCCCCGAGCCCGAGTCGCTCGTGCTCGCCGACACCTCGAAGGAGCCCGAGTTGCCCGCCTGCGGGTTCGTGTACGCGGTGGTGCCCGCCAGGTACGTGCTGCCGGTCGCGCCCGACAGCGTCAGCACGGGCGTCGAGGGCGGCGCGACAGTGACGACTAATTTCCGCGTCGTGCGCGCATGCACGCCTTCGCTGTCGATCGTTTCCAGGCCGATCGTGTACGTGCCCGCTTCGCCGAACGCGTGCACCAGCGTCGGGCTGGAGCCCGAGTCGGTCGCGTATTTGCCGCTCCCGTCGAGATCCCAGCGGTAGTCGACGATCGTTCCCTGCGAATCCGTCGAGCCCGACGCGTCGAACGTGACGTTCTGGCCCGTAACAGCCGTGCTCGGGGTCTCGGTAAACGACGGCACAAGCGTCAGGTTGACGTCGGTGGAGTGGTAGTGCGCGAACACCGTCGTCGCGCTCAGCGGCTGGTTGTAGATCGCCAGTTCGTCGAGCGCCCCCGCGCCGAACAGCGAGCTGCCCGCGCGCGACATCAGGTACAGCGTCGAGCTCGCGAAGTTGCCCTGTCCGGTCGCGGCGCTCTCCTGCTGGAAGGACACCGCCTGGCCGTCCACGTACGGGGTGATCTCGCCGCCCGCCGCCGCGGTCGAGTCGAGCACGATCGCGTAGTGGTGCCACACGCCCGCGCTCGGCCGCGCGAAGAACACGCTGTTGCGGTTGGCGTCGGTGCCGATGCCCACGCCGAACGTGCCGCCGAACTCACCCGCGTTCGGGTCGACGATGAAGCCGCCCGCGTTTTCGTTGAAGTTCGGGGTGAACTCCATCGCCAGAGCGTCGTTGTTGGCGTACTGGTTCCACTTCAACCAGAACTCGACCGTCAGCTTGCCCGTCTCCGACAGGTTCAGCGGGATCGAGCCGGAGTCGCCCGCGCCGTTGAAGCCGATCGCGGAGCCCTGCTCGATCGGGCCGGCCTGGCCGAAGCTCCCACCGACGATCGAGCCCGCCGACAGGCCCTTGCTGTCGAGGAGCGTCGGCCCCTGCGGTTCGTCGAGCTTGTAGTAGTCGATCAGGCCCGGCGTGTTCTGCACCGCTTCGGAGTAAGTCGTAGCAGTTTGTTCCAACACGGTCACCGTCACGCTGCCGCGCGCGCTCTGGCCGTGGTCGTCGGTCGCTTCCACGCCGATCGTGTGCGTGCCCGGCGTCTGGAAGCTCGTCGTCGTCGTCGGCGTCGCGCCGGTGTCGGTCGTGAATTCGCCGGTCCCGTTCAGATCCCACTTGTAGTCGACGATCGCACCCTGGTCGGTCGTGCCGCTCGCGTCGAGTTTGACGCTCTGGCCGGGCAGCACCGAGCTCGGTGACGCGCTCACTTTCACGTTCGGCGGCAGGTTGCCGACCGTCAGCGAGTGGCTCGCGGACGCGCTCGCGTTGTGGTTGTCGATCACGCGCAGCCCGACGTTGTAGGTGCCCGCCGTCGCGATGCTCGTGCTCAGCACGGGGTTTGAGCCGCTGTCGGTCTCGTACGTGCCGTCGCCGTTCAGATCCCACTGATAGTCGACGATTTCACCGCCCGCGTCGCTTGATCCCGACGCGTTCAGCGTGACTTCTTCGCCGGGCCGCACCGGGTTCTTGGAGACCGTGAACGCCGCGTGCGGCACCCTCGCGGTCCCGAAGGAGTTGAAGTGCTGGAAGACCGTCCCCGCGCTGAGCGGCTGGTTGTAGATCGCGAGCTGGTCGAGCGTGCCCGCCCCGAACAGCGCGCTGCCGCCGCGCGACATCAGATACAGCGTCGAGCTCGCGAAGTTGCCCTGCCCGGTCGAGACGCCCTCCTGCTGGAAGGACACCGCCTGGCCGTCCACGTACGGCGTGATCTCTTCGCCGCTGGCCGCGCTCGTGTTGACGACGATCGCATAGTGGTGCCACACCCCGGCGCTCGGCCGCGTGAAGAACACGCTGTTGCGATCCGATTCCGGGCCGATCCCGATGCCGAACGTCCCGCCGAACTCACCCGCGTTGGGGTCGACCAGGAAGCCGCCCGCGTTGGCGTTGAAGTTCGGGGTGAACTCCATCGCGAGCGCGTCGTTGTTGGCGTACTGGTTCCATTTCAGCCAGAACTCGACGGTCAGCTTGCCGGTGCCCGACAGGTTCAGCGGGATCGCCCCGGAGTCGCCCGAGCCGTTGAAGCCGATCGCGGTCGTCGGGTCTTCGTTGACCGCCCCCGGCAGCCCGAACGTGCCGCCGGCGATCGTGCCGTTGCTCGAGCCCTTGCTGTCGGCGATCGTCGGGCCGCTGGGCTCACCGAGCTTGTAGTAGTCGGTCAGGCCCGGCGTGTTCTGGACCGCTTCCTCGTAGCTCGACACGCCCTGTTCGAGCACCGTCACCTTCACGGTCGCGGTCGTCGTGAGACCCTGGCTGTCGCTGAGCTTCACGCCGACGGTGTGCGCGCCGATCGTGGAGAAGCTCGTTTTGACGTTGGGCGTCGCGCCGGTGTCGGTCGTGTATTCGCCGCTGCCGTTCAGGTCCCACCTGTAGTCGGTGATCGTGGCCTGGTCGGTCGATTTGCTCGCGTCGAGCGTCACCTGCTGCCCGGTGATCGCGGGGTTCGGGGACGCCGTCACGTTGGCCGTCGGCGCGAAGTTGCCGACTTCGATCCTGCGCGTCGTCGTGCCGACCGCGCCGTCGCTGTCGGTCACGCGCAGGCCGACCGTGTAAGTACCCGGAGTGGCGAATGTCGTCGAGACCGTCGGCGTCGAGCCCGTGCTTTTCTCGTATGTGCCGTCGCCGCCCAGGTCCCATTCGTACTTGACGATCGAGCCGTTTTCGTAGTGCGAGCCGGAGGCGTCGAGCGTCAGTTCCTGGCCTGCGTGCGGCTGCGCGGGCGTGCTCGTGAAGCTCGCCACCGGCCGCGGCTCGGGGCCGTTTGAGACGAACTGTTCGGCGATCGTCGAGGCGCCGAGTTCGCCGCCGTAGATCGCGAGCTCGTCGAGCGAGCCAGCGCCGAACAGCGTGGTCCCGCCGCGCGACATCAGGTACAGCGTGGAGTTCGCGAACGCGCCCGCGCCGGTACCCGAGCTCTCCTTCTGGTAGCTCACCGCCTGCCCGTCCACGTAGGGCGTGACCTGGGTGGCGGCCGGCGCGTTCGCGTTCAGGACGATCGCGTAGTGGTGCCACACCCCGGCGCTGGGTCGCGCGAAGAACACGCTGTTGCGCGAGCCCCCGGAGCCGATGCCGACGCCGAACGTGCCGCCGTACTCGCTCGCGTTCGGATCGACGATGAAGCCGCCCGCGTGTTCGTTGTAGTTGGAGGTGAACTCCATCGCGAGCGCGTCGTTGTTGCCGTACGTGGCCCACTTCAGCCAGAACTCGACCGTGATCGTGCTCTGCGAGGAGAGGTCCATCGGAACCGCGCCATAGGAGCCGGTCTCGCCCTCCAGCGGGTTGCCCGCCCCGGTGAATTCGGTGGCTGTGTCGGCGTCGCCGTTGACCGCGCCCGGCACGCCGAGCGTCGGTTCGAAGTACGTGCCCGCAGCGCTGCCGGCGCTGTCGCGGATCGTCGATCCGGTGAGCTCGTCCAGGCGGTAGTAGTGCAGCAGGCCCGGCGCGCCGGTGACGGCGTCGCTGTAGCGGCTCACGCCCTGGCTGAGAACCTTGACGGGCAGCGTCGCCGTCGCGGTCGCGCCTTTGCTGTCCGTGACCTGCAGGCCAACGTTATAGGTGCCCGTGGTCGCGAACGTCTTTTTGATGCTGGCGTTGGTGCCGGTGTCGGTCTCGTAGGTGCCGTTGCCGTCGAGATCCCACTTGTAGTCGACGATCGTGCCCCCGGTCGAGCTCGAGCCGGCCGCGCTGAGCGTGTCGGCCTGGCCGGCGCCGACGGGGTTCATCGCCGCGCTCAGCTTCGCCGTCGCGGTGTTCGCGACGTTGACGACGCGCTGCGTCGTTTCCTGCTGGCCTTTGCTGTCGGTGACCTTCAGGATCACCTTGTAGGTGCCGGGTTTCGCGAAGGCGCGCGTCAGCGTCGGCGTCGTGCCGGTGTCGGTCGCGAACGTCCCGCTGTTGTCGAGATCCCACTTGTAGTCGGTGATCGACGCCACGGGATCGCTTGACGCGGACGCGTTGAAGCTGACGTTTTCGCCGACGAACACCGTGCTGGGAGTGGCCGTGAACGACGGCCGCGGCGGCTGCGGGGTGGAGCTGTCGGGTTTGATGTCTTCGGCCGGCGTCGGCGCCTGCACACCCATTTCGGAGAGGACGTTGTAGGTCACCTGGTCGACGATCGGTTCGTTGCCGAACGCGTACGCCCACTCCATCGTGCCCGTCGCGAACACGAGCGCCCCGCTCGATGCGCGGTACTCCACGACGCTGGTGTTGGCCGGCTCGCCCGGGGGTGGCGTGTTCGCGCGAGCGCGGCCGGCGTCCTGCAGGAAGGAGTCTTCGGGGTTCGTGACGTCGGTCAGCGTCAGCTGCTTGACGCCCGCAGGCTCCTGCGCGGCGTAGCCAGGCTGCGTGGGGATCTGGTCCCACTCCCAGCCGACGATCCCTTCGGGCAGCGTCGTCGCGGTGCTTTTGGAGATCCCCGTGTTGCGGAAGGCGGAGCCGTTGGCGAATTCGCCGTTCGCGTTGCCCGCCGGGATCGTCATTTTGAAGCGTTCGGAGTCGTTGTCGCCGAAGTACATGACCCCGAACAGCGAGTTCTCCGGCTGGTTGACGCCGATGCGCCCACCCGGAGGTGCGTTGGGGTCCCCGGCGGGGGCGCCCGGGTCGCGGCGCGTGGTCGTCGCGAACTGCGGGCGGATTTCCCCATTGGGACCCGTCGCGGCAGGGTCGTTGGGGGTGGCGCCGCCGTTGCCGTTGCTGGCGCCCTGGATCGTCTTGTAGCAGACCAGCGTCCGGTGGTTGTTTTCGTAGCGCGTCTGCCAGTAGGCGGTGTTCGCGCTCAGCGAGGCGATGTTGACGCCCGCTTCGCGCGCGGCCCTGAAGTTGTTGAACTCGTTGTAGGACCAGTACTCGCTGTGGCCCGAGACGAGGTCGACCTTGTGGTTCAGCAGCTCGCTGGGGTTGGAGTCGAGGTCGACGTCGGAGGTGTAGGTGACTTCGTAGCCCTGCTGCTCGAGCCAGTAGACGGCGAGGTAGTCGGGGCCGAAGAAGTGGTTGTATTCGAGATTGGCTTCCTTCTCGGGCCGTTCGAAGGAGACCGCGACCGCGCGGCCGTCGCCGGCGATCGTGTTGGCGCCGCCGCACGCGTCGTAGTAGAGCGACTTGCAGCCCCACGTGTTGTAGGCCGCGTAGTCGGCGCTCGGCATGACGTACTGGACGGCGGAATGCGCCGCGTCGTTGCGCACGGGGAAGACCACATAGCTGGAGATGCCGCCATCGGCGACGTCGGTGAAAACCGCCTCGTAGATGCCCGAGATCGGCAGTTTGTTACCGGGGACCGTGTAGGTCGTGTTCCAGTTGGAGCAGTTCAGTTCGCCCGTCGTCGTGTTCGGCGGGTTGCACTGGAAGGTGTTGTTGACTTTGACTTTCGTCGCGCCCGCAGCTGGGATCAGGCGCGCACCCGTCCCACCGTAGTAGCCGATCCGGTAGACGCTGACGTTGACTTCGGTGGCCGGGAACGACGGCAGGTCCGTGCCGATCTTGATCGGCACGTTTTCCCCGAGCGCATAGCTCGACTGCGTCGTGAAGCCGCCGATGTCTTCGGTGTAGTTTTCGAGCGCGACCTGGTTTTCGGTCGTCCCTTCCCCCATGCAGTTGTTCTCGTTGACGATCGGGTTGGCGTTGGGGCAGGTCACGGCGTCGGCGCGCGCGGCGCCGAAAGCGAACAGCAGGAGGCTGGCGACGAGCGCAGCGAGCAGGCCGCGACCGACACGGGCTGCGTGAGGGTGGGAAACAGCGCATGAAATTGGCATCTGGTGAGAAAACGCACCGGCCAGAGGCCAACTTTTGTGCTCAGCCGACGACAACCGGCTCAGCCGACCACAACCGGCTCGCGCGTCTCGCGCGCGGGCTCGGGGTCGAGCACCGGCGCGAGCCCCATCGCGACGTCGCCCAGCGGGAGCGGGCGCGGACGCGCAACGCGGCGGCGCACGGGCTGGGTCGCGGGCGAGTGCTCGCGCAGCGCGAGGATCATCGCGCCGAGGAAGAACAGCAGGTAGGGGACGTGCGGGAAGGAGAGCACGTCGAACAGCGCGCTCGCCAGCGCGATCACGCCGACCGACGCGAACGCGGCGAGCGCGTAGGAGGCGCGGCGCCGGTCGGGCCCGCGGATCGTTCGGTGCGCGGCGCTCATCATCGCCGCGAAGATCCCCAGATAGGCGAGCGTCCCGAGCAGTCCGGTCGTGATCAGCAGCCCGAGGTACTCGTTGTCGAGGATCCGGTACTTGTGGGGGTCGTAGCTTTCGTAGCCGCGCCCCAGCAGCGGATGGGTCAGGAGGTCCGGGCGCACCGCGTCGTAGCGCGCGGTGCGATCGGTCGTGGAGAGCACGTTGTTGACGTGGCCCGGCTCCAACTGCTGGAGGACCGAGCCGAGCGCACCGGGCGACGTGAAGTGCACGAGCACGCCGAGCACGAGCGCCAGGCCCAGCAGCGCGCGCCCCACCGAGCGCGGCCGGTAGGCGACGAGCAGCAGGATCGCACCGACGGGCGCCACCAACGAGGTCTTGCGCGACGTCGCCAGGCCCCCGGCGAGCAGCAGCCCGATCGCGATCGTGTACAGCACCCGCCGCCGGCGCGTCGCGGCGTCGATCGAGCCGATCACCGCGAACGGCAGCACCATCGCCATCAGCGCCGCGAGCTCCAGCGGCTGGCTCGTCGGGCCGTAGACGGTCAGGCGCCCGATCGAGTCCGGCATGTCCATTTCCGGCGGGACCGTGATCGAGAAGACCTTGCTCCAGAGCGAGAAGAACACGTTGTAGTGCATGCGGTACTCGACGACGGTCGCCACCGCGACGATCACCCCGAGCGACACGATCAGCACCGCGTAGCGCGGCACCTCGCGCGGGCGTATCACGGAGGCGACGACGAAGAAGAACAGGATGTAGGACGCCAGCAGCGCGAGCTTCTTGACCACCAGCGAAACCTCGTCCATGCTCGCCAGCGCCCCGCCGTTGAGCGCGACGCCGACGCACGCGATCCCGAAGAAGGCGAGCACGGCGAAGTGCACCCGCGTGAGCCTCACCCGTGGCCGCGCGGCGCCGCTGACGATCGCCAGCGTCACCAGCCACAGGCCGGCGAGCGCGATCAGCACGGGCCGGTCGAGCGTGCTGCTCAGCGGCAGGCTGACGGGCAGCTGGATCGCGTCGAAGGGGACCAGGAACAGCATCACGAGGAAGCCCGCGAGCGCCCACGGCAGCACCCTCGTGGTGTGCGGCCAGTCGTCGCTGTCGGGCGGCTCGTCTTCGAGGCGGTCGAGCGCGGCGACGCGTTCGCGGCCACGGGCGAGCCGCGTGCCGCGGCTGCGGCGCGCGAGCACGAGGCTCGTGCCGAGCAGCGCCACCAACACGAACGCCAACCCCATCAGCTGCCAGCGCGCCTGGCTACCGACGAGCCCGCCGGTCGTGGGCCCGAGCGGACGGACTAACACCGTTTCCTTGGAGGCCGGCTGGCGGCTCTGTTCGCTGCGCACGTGCGCGATCAGCAGCGCGCGGGCCGTGTCCACCAGCTTGACGGCGGCCGCAACCGTGGGCGCCTGCCCGTAGATGCTCAGCATCGGGCGTTCGCCGTCGACGTCCAGCAGCAGCCGGTAGCCGTGGTCTACGAGGATCGGGTTCGGCGGCGTGGGCAGCTGCGGACCGAAGTTTTCACGCCCCAGCAGCAGCGTGAACGGGCCGGAGGCCGCGACGCTCTGGCCATGCAGGCCGACGGCCTGGCCGAGCGCGGCGCTCGCGTGGTCGCTCTGCAGGTACAGCGCGTACGTCACCGCGAGCTGCGCGGCGAGCGCATTGTTGTCGATCGCCGCCGGCTGGATTTCGACGACCTGCGAGCCGCGCGTGTCGACGAGCAGCTGCGCCTCCGCCGCACCCATCGCGACGTTGCGCGAGTGCAGCGCCGGCGGCGCGAGCGACGGTCGGTAGCCGACGAGCAGCGCCGCGAGCGCCGCGAGCGCGAGCACTATCGCCAGTGCCCGCAGCGGCGGGCGACGAGCGCCTGGGTGCGCGGCCATGCCCATCCTTGGGCTCCGCGCTCAGCGCCGCCGCGCGGGAGGGCCGCCGACGCTCAACGCAGTCGGCAAGTCCGGCTCCTCCGCGGCGAGCGAGCGGGTGTACAGCGCGACGTCGTCGAACTCGGGCAGGTACTCGTGCGCGCCCTCGGGTTCCTGCGCGACCTCGGCGCGCTCGGCGGCGCGCCGGCGCATCCCCTCGAAGCCGAGCAGGCCGAGCAGTCCGAGCAGCAGCACCCCGAGGAACGCGGCGACGGTGAGCGTCGAGCGGGCGCTGGAGTTGACCGGGCCCGCCTGCGGCGGCCCGAGCTGGCGGATCGTCACGCGGTGCCGCACGGGCGTGCCCGACTGCTGCTCGAGCTGCGTGACGTAGTGCTGGACCCCAGGGTAGATCGCCGCGGCCACGCGCGCGGCGGCGGCGGGACTGGGAGCCTGCACGGAGGCGGTGACGACCGGCTCGTTGGTCTGCGCGAGAAACGTGAGCTTGTACTTGTTCTGCTCGGCCAGCAATTGGTTGCTGCGCGCCTCCGAAGGGGTGACGACGTCGAGCGACTCGCCCGACCCGCTGTAGGGACCCTGCGCGGTGATCGCACCGGCGGGCACCCCGGCGGAGCCCGCGATGTCTTCCAGGACGGCGGCGCTGGTCATCACCTGTGCGAACACCGAAGCGCGGGTCGTCAACGGCACGGTTTCCTGTGACAGGTTGGCGAGCGCCGAGTCCGGCGAGTCCACCAGGATCTGCACGGTGGCGGCGCCCGTCGGCACGGAGTGCACGCTCGCGCGCACCGCGACCGCGACGACCACCGCGACCGCGAACACGGCCAGCGTGGCGAGTTTGCGGGCCCAGAGGATGCGGGTGATCTCGGCGAATTCCATCACGACCTCCTAGCGCGCCAGTCCGCGGGCGGCGAGTTCGCGCGTGGCGTCGTCGACGCGATCCACGGCCTCCTGGTCGACGAGCCACTCCAGCAGGCCGCGCATCCCGTCCTCGAGCTTCACCTGCGCCTCGAAGCCGAGCAGCTCACGAGCGCGCTCGGGGTCGGCGACGCAGTGACGGATGTCGCCCGCGCGGTACTGCCCGCCCAGAATCGGCTCGACCTCGACGTCGAGACCGGCCGCGAGCGCCTGCGCGATCTGCAGAACGGTGGACGGCCGCCCGGTGCCGAGGTTGATCGCGTGCCCGGTCGCGGCTTCGGACTCGAGCGCGAGCACGATGCCGCGCACGATGTCGCTGACATGGGTGAAGTCGCGCGACTGCTCGCCGTCCTCGAAGATCACGGGCGGGTGACCGTTGAGCAGGCGCGAGGCGAAGATCGCCGCCACGCCCGTGTAGGGGTTGGAGAGCGCCTGCTCGGGACCGTAGACGTTGAAGAAGCGCAGCGCGACCGTCGGGATGCCGTAGGCGGCGCCGGTGACCAGGCACAGCTCCTCGTGGTCGCGCTTGGTGATCGCGTAGATCGAGGTCGGTATCAGTGCCTTCGTCTCACGCGTGCCGACCGGTGAGAGTACGCTGCCGCAGGTCGGGCAGTACAGCTCCCACTGGCGCGCGAGCAACTGCTCCTCGGGGCGCGGCGGGGGAGCGGTGCGGCCGTGCTCGGCACATTCGTACTCGCCCTCCCCGTAGATCGACATCGAGGAGGCCACGACCAGCCGCGTGGGCATCGGGCGCTGCGCGACGAGCCGCTCAAGGAAGATGGCGGTCTGCATCGTGTTCCGCTCGGTGTAGCGCGCGATCTCGTACATCGACTGCCCCACGCCGACGGCGGCCGCGAGGTGCACGACGCGATCGACGCCCCGCAGAGCGCGATCCGCGGCAGCGACGTCGCCGACGTCCGCCTGGATCAGCTCGACTCCCGCGGGCAGCTCGGGCGTGACGCCGCCGTGGACCTGCTCCTCCAGGGAGTCCAGCACGACCACCTCGTCGCCGCGCGCGACGAGCTCGCGCACGAGATGCCCGCCGACAAAGCCAGCTCCGCCTGTCACCAGTGTTCTCATGTTCAAATCCCTCTCGCCATCGCGGTCGTTTTCGTAAGGGCCGTCAATCGACACTACGCACCACCTCCAGAGGTTCTTTTGCGCGAGGAACGCGCGCCGCCGGGCGTTCTTGAAGGGAATGCACCGCAACGCACAACAGCCGCGCGTGCTGATCGTGTCCCCCGTGCGCAACGAGGCCCGACACATCGTGCGCGTCGCGCGCGCCGTCGCCGCCCAGGAGCTCGCGCCGGCGCGGTGGATCGCGATCGACGACAGCTCGACCGACGAGACGCTGGAGCGACTGCTCGAGCTGGAGCGCGAGATCGACCTCCTGTCGGTCCTGCGCGCACCGCGACGCGACGCGGACGCGGACGCACGCGACCGCCTGGCGCGCGCGGTCGAGGTACGCAACTTCAACCTCGCCCTGGACCGCGTGGATGTCAGTGACTTCACCCACGTGATGAAGCTCGACGGCGACATCGAGCTGCCGCCCGACTACCTGCGCGTGCTCTTGGAGCGCTTCGCCGCGGACCCCGAGCTGGGCCTCGCGGGAGGCGTCCTGGAGGAGCCGCGCGCCGACGGATCGATGCGACGAATCGCGATCCCCGACTACCACGTGCACGGGGCGCTCAAGTGCTATTCGCGCGCCTGCTTCGTCGCGATCGGCGGCATGCGCGAGTGCCTCGGCTGGGACACCATCGACGAGACCTACGCACGCATGAAGGGTTTTCGGACGCGCAGCTTCACCGACCTCGTGTCGGTGCACCACCGCCCGCTCGCGAGCGCCGACGGCGCGCTGCGCGGGCACGCGCGTCACGGCGAATGCGCGTACATCTCCCACTACGATCCGCTGTGGGTGACCCTGCGCTCGACGAAGGTCGCGCGACGCGCGCCGGCGGGCCTTTCGGGAGCGGCATTCCTGTATGGGTATGCGCGCGCGGCGGTGCGCCGCGTGGAACGCGTGCCCGACCCCGAGTACCGCCGTTTCACGAGGCGCGAGCTCCGCCAGCGGATGCTCGGGACGTCACCCGGTCAATCGGCCTGAATCGGTTTCGCGGCGTCGCGCATACGCGAGCAACGAACTGCTGGGAGCGTTATCTGTACATGAAGTTCATGGGCATGATCGCGCCCGTAGAGAGCTCGACGGCCGCGGCACGCGGGACGAGCACGGCGCTCCAGCGAGTCGCCAACCGGCCGATCTTGTGTCACGTGCTCGAAGCGCTGCAGCGGAGCGGGATCACGGACGTCCTCCTGCTCGCGGCGACCGGCGACACGGAGGATCTGCGCGCGTGCATCGCAGCGGAGGGCCCCGAACAGCTTTCAGTCGAATACGTGCCCTACGCGGAGGGCGCCTTCGAGCGCGGGCTGCGCGCCGCGTCGCGCGTGCTCGGCGACTCCCCGCTCGTGGTCCACGCCGCCGACGGCCTGCTCGTACAGCCGCTCGCACCGCTGACCGAACTGCTCGCGGGCGGCGCGCACGACCTGCTCGCGCTCGTTCACCGCCAGCCGGGGATGAACGGGTCCATCGCACTGGCGACCCGTCGCGTGTTGCGCCTGGCGGGCGCGAGCCACGAGGAGAGCGCGCTCGAGCTCGCGGGGGTCTGCCTGCTCGGCGAAGGCGCCCTCCCCGAGGCACTCGAGTCGCACGCGTGGCGCAACCCCGAGCTCGACCTCGTGACCTTGACCGAGCGCCTCGCCTCGCTCGGCCGGCGCGTCGGCGTGCAACACATCGGCGGCTGGCGGCGCAACCGCGGCACCGTCGAGGATCTGCTGGAGCTCAACCGCATCGCCTTCGACGCGCTCCCGCGCGAGCAGGCGCCGTCACCCCCACCTGAGGCGGCCACCCAGGATGCGCAGACGCGCCTGGAGGGCTACGTAGAGGTGCACCCCACCGCGCGCCTGCACGCGAGCGTCGTCGTCGGCCCCGCGCGGATCGGAGCGGGCGCCGAGGTGAGGGATTCATACATCGGCCCCTACACGGCGATCGGCGCGGGCGCGTGCATCGAGTGCGCCGAGGTCGAGCGCTCGATCATCATGCCCGGCGCGAGCATCATGCACATCGGCGGGCGCCTCGTCGGAAGCGTCGTCGGCCGCGACGCACGCATCTTCCGCGACTTCTCGCTGCCCAGGGCATTGCGGGTGAACGTGGGCGATGGAAACGAGGTGGCGCTGTGTTGAACACCCAGGCGTCGCATGCGACCACGCAACCCATCCCCCCTCCCCCCCTCCCCCCAACCCTCAAACCGGCGCCACGCAGGCGGTTGCGGATTGCGATGGTGCACATCTCCGACTTCCTTCTGGACTCCCGCATCCAGCGCCAGGCGCGCGCGCTCGCGCAGCGCGGCGACGAGGTCGACCTGATCTGTGTCGGCGAGCGCGAAGAGGTGCGAGTCGGCGAAGGCGTGATTCGCACACACCCCGTCGCGAGCGAGAAGGCCAGCGGCGGCGCGAGCGCGTACCTGCGCGACTACGCGACGTTCCTCACGCGTGCGCTGTGGAAGCTGAGTGCGCTGGACTCGCGCAGGCGGTTCGACCTAGTCGAGGTCCACAACATGCCGGACATCCTCACCGCCGCCGCGCTCGTGCCACGCCTGCGCGGGGTGCCCGTGATCCTGAACATGCACGACACGTTCCCCGAGCTCTTCTCCACCAAGTACGGCCGCGCCGCCGGCGATTGGCTGGAACGGCTGCTGATGCGCGAGGAGCGCGCCAGCACAGCGCTCGCGACTCACCTGATCACCGTCACCGACCAGGCCCGCAAGCGCGTCGAAGGCCGCGGCGTCGGCGTCGGGCGCACGACGATCGTCATGAACTCGCCCGACGAGCGCGTCTTCGGCCCCCCGCGCGAGCCCGTGCAGCTGCCCGCGGAGGGGCCGATCCGGGTGCTCTACCACGGTGGCCTCGCGCCGCGGTTCGGCGTCGAGAGCGCGATCCGCGCGGTCGAGCGGCTGCGCGAGAGCGTCCCGCGCCTGGAGCTCCGCGTGTGCGGCTCCGGTGAAGACCGCGACCGACTCGCCGCGCTCGCCGCGCAGATCGCACCCGAGCGCATCTCCGTCAGCCCCGAGCCCGTGCCTTTCGAGCGGATCCCCGACGAACTGCGCGCCGCTCACATCGGCGTCGTCCCGACTCTGCACGACCGTTTCACCGAGCTGCTGCTGCCGGTGAAGCTGCTCGAGTACGTGCACATGGGGCTGCCCGTCGTGGCCTCGCGGCTGCCCGGCATCGCCGGTTATTTCTCCGAGAGCGACCTGCACCAATTCACCGCCGGCGACCCCCACGCGCTGGCTGCGGCGATCGAGTCAGTCTGCGCCGACCCCCAGGACGCGCGCGAGCGCGCGGCGCACGCGCGCGAGCGCCTCACCGAGATCGCATGGGAGCGCCAGCGCGAGCGCTATCTGGGGTTGGTGGATGAGCTGGTCGCGGAGCGGCGCGGCGCCATCGCCACTCGCTTCTGAAGCCGCGCCACTCGGCGTGTGTCACGCGCCCGCGTAAATCGCGAGATGCTCCCCCGTCAGCGTCGAGCGATCCGCGACGAGCTCTGCGGGGGTCCCCTCGAACACGACCCGCCCCCCGTCGTGCCCGGCCCCGGGCCCGAGGTTGACGATCCAGTCAGCGTGGGCCATCACCGCCTGGTGGTGCTCCACGACGATCACCGACTTGCCGGAGTCCACTAGCCGGTCGAGCAGGCCGAGCAGCTGCTCGACGTCGGCTAGGTGCAGGCCTGCGGTGGGCTCGTCGAGGACGACGATGGAATCGCCGCCCACGCCATCGGTGCCGCCCGCGCGATGGGATCCGCTTTCGCCGAGATGCGTCGCCAGCTTCAGCCGCTGGCGCTCGCCTCCGGAAAGCGTGGTGAGCGGCTGCCCGATGCGCAGGTAACCCAGCCCGACGTCCGCGAGCCGCCGCAGGATCGCGTGCGCCGCCGGCGTGCGCGCCTTGCCGCTGTCGAAGAACTCGCCTGCCTCGTCCACCGACATCGCGAGCACCTCGCTGATGTCGCGACCGCCGAGCTCGTACTTCAGGACCGACGCCTCGAAGCCCCTGCCCTCGCACTCCTCACAGGTCGTCGCGACGCCGGCCATCATCGCGAGGTCGGTGTACACGACGCCGGCGCCGTTGCAGTTGGGGCACGCGCCCTCGGAGTTGGCGCTGAACAACGCGGGCTTCACTTTGTTGACCGTCGCGAACGCCTTGCGGATCGGGTCGAGCAGCCCGCTGTAGGTGGCCGGGTTGCTGCGCCGCGAGCCGCGGATCGGCGCCTGGTCGATCGACACCACGCCCGCGCCGGCGGGGATCGACCCGTGCACGAGCGAGCTCTTGCCGGAGCCCGCGACGCCGGTGACCACGACGAGCACCCCGAGCGGGATGTTGACGTCCACGTCGCGCAGGTTGTGCGTGCTCGCCCCGCGGATCTCGAGCGCGCCGGTGGGCGTGCGCACGGTCTCCTTCAGCGCGGTGCGGTCCTCGAGGTGGCGGCCGGTGACGGTGTCGCTGGCGCGCAGCCCCTCGACGGTGCCCTCGAAACAGACGCTCCCACCCTCGGTCCCGGCGCCGGGACCGAGGTTGACGACGTGGTCGGCGATCGCGATCGTCTCGGGCTCGTGCTCGATCACGAGCACCGTATTGCCCTTGTCGCGCAGCCGCAACAGCAGGTCGTTCATCCGCTGCACGTCGTGCGGGTGCAGGCCCGTGGTGGGCTCGTCGAAGACATACGTCACGTCGGTGAGCGCGGAGCCGAGGTGGCCGACCATCTTCACGCGCTGCGCCTCGCCGCCGGAGAGCGTGCCCGACGGGCGGCCGAGTGAGAGGTAGCCCAGCCCGATCTCCGCGAACGATTCCAGCGTCTCCCCCAGCGCGGCGAGCAGCGGCGCGACCGACGCCTGCTTCAACGCACGCACCCATTCCGCGAGGTCGCTGATCTGCATCGCGCAGGCATCGGCGATGTTGATCCCCTCGATCTTCGACGACCGCGCACCCTCTGCGAGCCGCGTGCCGTTGCACTCGGGGCAGGTCGTGAACGTGACCGCGCGGTCCACGAACTCCCGGATGTGCGGCTGCATCGCCTCGCGGTCTTTGGAGAGCATCGACTTCTCCACGCGTGGGATCAGACCTTCGTAGGTCATGTTGATGCCCGCGATCTTCATCCGCACCGGCTCGTGGTGGAGGAAGTCGTGGAGCTCTTTCTTTGAGAACTTGCGGATCGGCTTCTCCGGGTCGTAGAAGCCCGACGCCGCGTACAGCCGGTAGTTCCAGCCGCCCGCCTTGTAGCCGGGGACGGTCATCGCGCCCTCCGCGAGCGACTTGGAGTCGTCGAAGAGCTCCGCCAGGTCGATGTCAGAAACCGCACCGCGGCCCTCGCAGCGCGGGCACATGCCGCCGGTGCGACTGAAGCTCGCCTTCACGGTCTTGGTCGCGGCGCCGCGCTCGATCGTGATCCCCCCGCTGGCTTTGACCGAGGGCACGTTGAAGGAGAACGCGCCGGGCGGCCCCACGTGCGGTTTGCCGAGCCGACTGAAGAGGATGCGCAGCATCGCGCCCGCGTCGGTCGCGGTCCCGACCGTCGAGCGCAGATCGGCACCCATGCGCTGCTGGTTGACGACGATCGCCGTCGTCAGCCCTTCGAGCACGTTGACCTCCGGTCGCGCCTGCGTCGGCATGAAGCCCTGCACGAACGCGCTGTATGTCTCGTTGATCAGCCGCTGCGACTCCGCGGCGATCGTGCCGAACACCAGCGAGCTCTTGCCCGAGCCCGACACGCCGGTGAACGCCGTCAGCCGGCGCTTGGGGAGCTCGACGCTGACGTCGCGCAGGTTGTTCTCGCGCGCGCCGTGCACGCGGATCAGGTCGTGGGTGTCGGCGGCCTGCGAGACGGCCCGCCCGGGGGCGCGGCGTGTGTCGGACTTGGCCGCCATGACGGCCACTGTAGCCGCGGCATGATGGGCCCGCTTCTCGATTCCTGATCGATGACCAAGACGCTAGACATATTTATGCCTCGATTGCTAACCTGACGGTATGCGAACGACGGTGCGACTCGACGACGACCTATTGGCGGCGGCCAAGCAGCGCGCGGCCGCCGAGCACACGACCCTCACCGCACTGATCGAAGACTCGCTGAAGCGCACGCTGGCCTCCCGCCCGGCGCAGGGAGCCGAGCGGTTCGCGATCCGCCGCTTCGGCGACACCGAGTTGCTGCCCGGCGTTGACCTCGACGACTCGGCGGCGCTGCGCGATCTGATGGATGGCTTGCGCTGATCCTGTTCGACGTCAACGTGCTCGTATACGCGCAGCGCGGCGGCACACCCGAACAAGACCAAATCGGCGCCTGGCTGCAGGACGTCGCCAACGGCAGCGCCTCCTTCGGCCTCTCGACGCTTGTGCTCAGCGGCGCACTCAGAGTCCTCACGCACCCGCGGGTGTTCGCCAACCCCACGCCCCTCCCGGAGGCACTCGAGTTCGTCCAGGCGCTGCGCGACCGGCCGAACGGCGTCGAGATCGCGCCGGGCCCACGCCACTGGGACATCTTCAGCGGACTCTGCCGAGCGACCGCAGCCACCGGCAACGAGATCCCGGACGCCTACCTCGCGGCGCTCGCGATCGAGTCGGGCAGCGAGTGGATCACCACCGACACCGGCTTCTCGCGCTACGAGGGACTGCGGTGGAGCCACCCGCTGACGTTCTCGCGGAGAGGGCGATAGAGCCCACTTCGCCCTCAGAACGGAGCGATCCAGTGCTCCGCGCTCGCGATGCCATCGGGATGCGCCCGCACCAGCTCCGCGAGCGCGTCGGCGATCGCGCCCGTCGCGCGCCGGCTGCGGCTGCGAGCCGCGGGCAGCAGGATCAGGCCGGCGTGGCCACGACCGTCGGCCAGGCGCTCGGCGGCGAGGGGACGGAAGTCCTTGACGTTGTTCGTTACGACCGCCCGCCCCTCGCGCGACGCGACCTCGATCACCTCATGGTCCGAGCGAGACCCCCAACAGCGCGGCGGCTTGCTGGAGGTCGTTCTCGTTCTCGCGGACAGCCGCCACGACCTCCCAGACGTCGAGTCCGCTGCCGACGAGCGCGGCGCGGCGGCCGCTGGGTCCGTCGGCGAAGCGGATCAGCGGGTGCTCGTCGCGGCGGAGGCCCTCGTTGACGTAGCGCTGTGCGAGCGCGCGCGGCGTGTAGCCCATGCGCCGGGCGTGCGTGCGCAGCCGACCACCGACACCGGGGCGCAGCCGCAGCGTGAAATGGTCACTCATGTCACGATCGTAGCAGTGGTGCCACGGTGTGTCACGAAGTGTTCATCCAGCCCGGTCGGGCTCCGATCCACGTCGATCCTCCACCAGCGCATCGCGGCGCCGAGGATCGTAGAGCGCGGAAGTCGCCCCCTACGCCGCCAGCGCCTGGGCGGCCGCGGGCGCAGTCCCCAGGTGCCCCGCGGCCGTGACCGTCCCAAGCGCCTCCCCCGCGACTCGCTCGGCGAGCTCGACGACGGACTCGCCGTTTAGCAGGCGGGGGTAGATCTGGCTGGCGGAAGCGAGCGCGAGCCCCTGCACCCCGGGCCAGATCGGCGCGCTGCGCGGCTCGTGACCGAGCGCGTGCACGGGCTCCACGAGCGGCGCGCGCTGGACGGTCCATTCGACGACGTCCTCGTGGCGGAACTCGGGGGCGAGCTTGGCGAGCATCTCGGTGTAGCGGCGGTAGACGGTCTCGTCGTCCTCCGCGAACTCCGCGCTGTCGGCGTCGCAGTACTTGGGTAGGTAGGCCAGGCGCAGCCCGTCGGTGTGCTCGGTGCCGACCACGTGGGAGGTCTCGACGACGGTTGTGATCGGCGTCGGGTCGCAGATGTTGATCGAGTAGTACGGCGTCAGCGTGCGCCGCAGCTTGAGGATCAGGCAGACGACACCCAGATAACGGCTGGGGTAGGCCGCGAGCAGCGGCTGGAGCTCGGGGGGCAGCAACCGCCGCAGCGCTGGCGGCTGGAGCGTGGGGATCGTGAGATCGAAGTGCTCGTCGTGCCCGTCGACGCGCACGCCGGCGATCCCGCCGCGCTCGTCGCGGACGAGACCTTCGACGCCGGCGCCGAGGCGCACGTCGACACCGAGCTCGCGCGCGCGCTCGGCGGCGGCGAGGACGAGCGTTTCGTGTCCACCCTTCAGGCAGCCCATGCGCTCGCCGGAGGAACCGGACTCGCGCGCGGAGCGCATGCGGTTGGTGCGCGCCCACAGATACGTGGCGGGGAGCTCGTCGTGGTTGGAGTTGAAGCGCGAGTCCAGCAGCGGCCGCCAGATGCGCTCCACGACGCGGCGCCCGCAGTGACGGGTGAGCCAGCGCTGCAGCGGCTCGCGCTCCAGCGGCGCGTAGTCGCGGCGCAGCTGGCACTGCAAGACGAACCAAGCCAGCCGCGCGCGCCCGAGCGGGGAGAGCGGGGAGAAGCGCAGGAAGTCGCCGATGCCGTTGAACGGGTGCATCTCGCCGTCGATGAAGAAGCCGACGCCGACGGGCGAAAAGGAGAGCCGATCGGAGAGCCCGAGCTCCTCGGCGAGCCCGATCATGCGCTCGTCGGAGGGCACGATCACGTGGTAGAAGCGGTCGACGCGGTGCCCGCCGAAGTCGATCGCGCCGGCCAACCCACCGGGCGTGGGGGCGCGCTCGAGCAGCGTGACGCGCGCTCCGCCTTCGGCGAGGCGCAGCGCGAGCACGGTGCCGAGGATGCCGGCGCCGACGACCCCGACGCGCGGCCGGTGGTCGTCGGCGTCCTGGCGCCCGGCGTGTGTGAGACCGCGCGGCCCTCCCCCAGTACCACGCGGCCCTCCCTCGCGCGCGTGCGCGCGCGGCGGGGAGCTTTTTGGAGATGTCATCCGCGGCCCGCGATCGCGTAGAGCTGCGCGGTGGGCCGCTCTTCGGCGCGCGCCGCGACCTCCTCGCTGCCGAGAGGTGAAATCGGCGGCGGCTGGATGCGCCCGACGAGGTGGGCGGCCATCAGGCGCCCGTAGGCGAGGATCGTGGGCCCCATGTTCATCTTGGAGGTGCCCGAGGCGGCGCGACCAGTCGTTGACGGTGGGCACCTCGGCGACGCGGGCGCCGGCGTTGTAGAGCTTGAGCAGCAGCTCGACGTTGGCCGCGAAGCCGGGCTCGCGCACGAGCAGGTAGCCGTACGTTTCGGCGGCACGACGCAGCGTGCCGGCGCGGTAGACGCGGTAGAGCGAGGAGAGCGTGTGGATGTCCCGCAGCCCGCCCGTGTAGCGAAAGACGTTGGAGACCGCCTTGGACGCGGCCAACCGCCAGGGCGCGACGCCGAGGATGCGCCCGCCGGGCGCGTAGACGGAGGCGAGCACGACGTCGTTGCCTTCGTGGAAGCGCTCGAGCATGCGCGGCAGGTCGGAGAGGTCGGAGGTGTTGTCGGCCTCGAGCATCACGATCGCGTCGTCGTCCTGGGACTCGCCGAGCGCGGCGCGCAGGCCGGAGTTGATCGCGGTACCGAGGCCGCGATTGACGTTGATGGCGCACGATCGCGAGGTGCAGCGCGTCGCTGTGCTCGGCGATCGCCTCGGCGGTGCCGTCGGTGGAGCCGTCGTCGACGAAGATGACGCGGGCGCCCAGCTCGCGGGCGACCGGTGCCAGCTCCTGCATCAGACGGGGAATGTTCTCGCGCTCGTTGTAGGCGGGAATCACAAAGCGGATCATCGGTCTATCTCCTGTGGGTGCGGATCGTTCGGTCGGGTGATTCGGGGGACAAGTTGGGGCGGCGATCGATTGGCTCGCGGCCTCAGGCCGCGATGCGGATGGGACGGTTGGTGGGCATGTCGAGCAGCGTGATCGGCCGCGAATGGGCGGCGGAGTCGCGGACGGCGAGCGCGGCGGCGAGCGCGCGGCAGCCGTCGTTGGCGGAGACGGGCTCGGGCGTGTCGTCGAGGATGCAGCGCGCGAACGCCTGCAGCTCGGCGGCGAGCGGCTCGACGCGCGGCAGCGCGAAGCGCACAGCCGCGCCCTCGGCGTCGCCGCGGATGCGAGCGAGCTCGCTCCAGCCGGTGGGAGCGCCGGTCGATTCGGTGAACCAGACGTCCTGGGTCAGGTAGGAGGCGCTGAGCATCCCGCCCTCGCCGATGACCGTCATCTCGCGGCGCTTCTCGGGCGTGAGCCAGTTGACGTCGAGCAGACCCTGGGGGCCGTCGTCGCCGAAGCGCAGCAGGCAGGAGATCATGTCCTCCTGGCTGGGGTGCACGCAGCGGCTGCCTTCGGCGTAGATCGAGGTGATGTCGCGGCCGAGCACGAACTGCATGAGGTCGAGGTCGTGGGTGGCGAGGTCGATCGCGACGCCGGTGTCCTGGATGCGCAGCGGCAGCGGCCCGACGCGGGTGGCGTGGGCGCGGAAGACGCGCCCGATGCGCCCTTCGGCGATCGAGCTCCGTGAGCTTGCCGACGGCGGGGTTGAAGCGCTCGACGTGGCCGACCATCAGCTTCACGCCGGCCTGGCGCGCGGCGGCGGCCATCCGCAGCCCGTCCTCCAGCGCGGTGGCGATCGGCTTCTCGACGAACACGTGCTTGCCGGCGGCGATCGCGTCGAGCGCGATGCGCGCGTGCTGGGCGGAGGGGGCGCAGATGCAGACGGCGTCGACGTCGGCGCGCTCGAGCAGCCAGCGGTAGTCGCCGACCCAGTCGATCGGCCGGCGCCCGATGCGCCCGCGGGCGACGTCCTCGTCGGGGTCGGCGATCGCGACGAGGCGTGCCCTCGGGGACGCGCTCCCAGGTCTCGACGTGGTAGGCGCCCATGCGGCCGGCGCCGACGAGTCCGATGTTCAGCTCATCCATGACTGTTGCTCCTTTGGGTCGCATCCGCGCGGGTTGGACTTCCATCCGAGGTGGTCGGCGCGGGGCGTCCGTGCCCCGCGTCGGCGGTGGGACTGCTTGCCGGGGCGCTCATGACGCGACTCCCGCGGGCACGCCCGTACCGGCGGCGAGCTCGACTGCCTCGCCGCCGGTGGACGCGCCCGTCCCGAGGTAGTCGACGATGACCCGCGCGATCCGCTGCGCGGATTTGCCATCGCCGAAGATCGGCGGGACGTTCTGTGGGCAGCGGACGACGCAGCGCCGCTGCGAAAGCGTCGGGGTCGACGCCGACGATGGTGTTCCAGCCGGCGTCGACGGTGTCGGTCCACTCGGTCTCCTCGCGCAGCGTGATGCAGCGCACGCCCCACAGGTAGGCCTCGCGCTGGACGCCGCCGGAGTCGGTGGCGATCGCGCGGGCGCCGCGCTCGAGCTCGAGCATGCGGGTGTAGGGGACCGGGTCCACCAGTTGCACGTGCGACTCGGGGCGCAGGCCCCAGCCGTCGATGCGCGCGCGGGTACGGGGATGTAGGGGCATGATGACCGGCAGCGGGGAACGCGCGAGGCAGGCGAGCACGGCGGCGAGCCGCTCGGGGCTGTCGGTGTTGTAGTTGCGGTGGACGGTGGCGAGCACGTAGTCGCCGGCGCCGGCCGGCTTGACATGGTCGCGCCAGCTTTCGAGGTTGTCGCAGAGCGGGTCGCCGGTGACGTGGATCTCCCCCTGGACGCCTTCGGATTCGAGGTTGCGCCGCGCGCCCGGACTGGGTGCGCAGAGGATCTGGGAGAGGCGGTCGGTCTCGATGCGGTTGCCCTCCTCGGGCATGTCGAGGCGGTGCGAGCGCAGGCCGGCCTCGATGTGCACGAGCGGCACGCCCTTGGCGGCGGCGGCGCGCGCACCGGAGAGCGTCGCGTTGGTGTCGCCACGCACGATCACGGCGTCCGGGCGCCGCTCCTCGATCAGGTCTTCGAGGCGCAGGCGCGCGAGATCGACCTGCTCTTCGCGTGCGCGCGAGCCGACTTCGAGGTTGTGATGCGGACGCGGCAGGCGCGTCGCGAGGATCTGGCTCTCGGACATCGCGTCGTCGTAGTGCTGGCCGGTGTGCACCAGCACCTCCTCGGCGCAGTTCGCGAGCGCCTCGCAGACCGGAGCGGCCTGGATGATCTCGGGGCGGGCCCCGATGACGGAGATGAGCAGCGGTCGGTCGCGCATTGACGTGGCTCCTTTCAGGCGGCGGCGCGATCGGCGAGGACGGGGAGCACGAGCGGCTTGCCGCCCGCGCGCAGCGACTTTTCGGCGAGCTCGACCGCGGCGACGATCTCCAGGCCCAGCGCGAGGCTGGAGCGCGGTTCGGAGCCCGTGCGGATCGCGCGCGCGAAGTCTTCGAGCTCCAGGCGCAGCGGCTCGGCGGGTTCGACGCGCGGGATCACGACGTCGCCGGTGCGGTAGATCAGCTGGTGCTCGCCGAAGTTGGCGGGAGTGGGCGGCAGCATGTCCATGCCGCGGTCGTACACGCGGACAGGTTCGTCGGCGGCGGTGTCGTCGTAGGAAACCATCCTCTGGCTCCCGACGACGATCATCTGGCGCAGCTTGCGCGGGGCGAGCCAGGAGATCTGCACGTTGGCGCTCTGGCCGCCCTCGAAGGTGAACGTCATGAACGCGGTCTCGGGGACGCCCTGGCGCAATACGCTGGAGCCCGACGCCGCGACTTCGACGAGCGGCTGCTCGAGCCAGTACAGCAGGATCGAGAGATCGTGCGGGGCGAGGTCGCAGACGACGCCGTCGTTGTTGTACTTGCCGAGGTTCATGCGCGAGGAGGTGACGAAATGCACATCGCCGACCACGCCCCCGCGAATCAGCTCCCGCACGGTGTTGACGGCAGGGCTGTAGATGAATGTGTGACCGGGCATCAGCACGACGTCGTTGCTGGCCGCGAGCTCGGCGAGCTCGTAGGCGTCGTCGAGGCGCGTCGCGAGCGGCTTCTCGACGAGGACGTGCTTGCCGGCCTGCAGCGCGCGCTTGGCCAGCGCATAGTGGGTCTGCGGCGGCGTGGCGATCACGACGGCCTCGACCGCGGGGTCGGCAAGCACCGCGTCGAGCTCGCGCGACCGCGCGGGCGTCGGGGTGGCGCTGGCGGAAGGTGCGGCGCTGGGCCTCGTCGTGGTCGCAGAGCGCGTCGAGGCGCATCTGCGGAGACTCGGCGATGTTGCGCGCGAGGTTGGGACCCCAGTAGCCGTAGCCGACGATCGCGGTGCCGAGCGGCTCCGGGCGCGCGACGATGCGTCCACGGCTGGCGATCTCGGTCAGCGATGCGTGTTCGCCGCCACCGTTTCCGTTTCCGTTTCCGTTTCCGTTTTTACCCCAATTGCCGGTCATCGTTCAGGCCACCCCTTGGCGACGCAGCACGACGGGCAGCGTCTTGATCAGGATTTGTAGGTCGAGTGCGAGCGAGGCCTCGCGGGCGTACTGGACGTCGAGCTTCACCATTTCCTCGTAGGTGCGTTCGTTGCGCCCGCTCACCTGCCACAGGCCGGTGAGGCCGGGCTTGACGTCGAAGCGCCCGAGGTAGGAGTCGGGGTAGAGCTCGACCTCGTAAGGGATCACGGGCCGTGGTCCGACGAGCGCCATCTGGCCGAGCAGGACGTTGATCAGCTGGGGCAGCTCGTCGAGGCTCCAGGAGCGCAGGAAGCGCCCGACGCGGGTGACGCGGTCGTCGACGGAGAGCTTGTAGAGACAGCCGCGCTCGGGGCTGGGATCGTCCCCGATCAGTGCCTGGACGTACTGCCGGTGCGGCGTGGCGTCGGCGCCGGTGTACATGGTGCGGAACTTGAGCGTCGTGAACTCGCGCTGGGAGCGCCCGACGCGGCGCTGACGAAACAGCGCGGGGCCCTTGGAGTCGAGGCGCACGACGAGCGCGATCGCGAGCAGCAGCGGCGACAGCACGAGCAGGATGCCGCCGCTGACGAGGATGTCGAGCGTGCGACGCAGCGCGTCGGATACGCGACGGCGCTCGTTCACCTCGACGGCGTCGGGATCGATCGCCACGGCGCCACCGTCGAGCGATTCCAAATTCGGGTGCCCGTTGGTGGCCGCCGGGGTGTACCCGTTGGGGGAGTGTGCGGGAGCGACGCTCATCTAGGAGATCAACGATTTGACGAGAGGGCGGCTTTTGTGAACTGCCCGACGGCGCCGACAATCTGGTCGAGCTCGGCCTCGCCGATGCCGGGGAAGATCGGCAACGAGCAGATGCGCTCGCTGAGCGACTCGCTGACGGGCAGGCTTCCCGGACCCAGGCCGAGCGCGGCGTAGGCACCGGTGCGGTGAATGGGAATCGGATAGTGGATCGCACTCGCAACGCCGCAGCCCTGCAGGTGCTCGCGCAACTCGTCGCGCTCGTCGCAGCGCACGACGAACAGGTGATAGACGTGGTCGGCGTCCTCGAAGGGAAGCTGGACCGGATCGACCGCCCCATCGCCCTGCAGGCGCTCGCGCAAGATCGCACCGGCGCGCCGGCGCTCGTCGTTCCAGCCGTCCAGCCGCGTGAGCTTGCGGCGCAGGATCGCCGCCTGCAGCGCGTCGAGGCGCGCGGTGGAGCCGATCTCGCGATGGTGATAGCGCGGGCGCTCGCCGTGGGAGCGCAGCAACGCGACGCGCTCGGCGAGCTCGGGGATAGCTGTGACGACTGCGCCCCCGTCACCCCAGGCGCCGAGATTCTTGGCGGGGTAGAAGCTGAAGCAGCCGAGCGCACCGAGCGTGCCGACGCGCCGCCCGCGATAGCGCGCGCCGTGCGCCTGGCAGGCGTCCTCGAGCACGTGGATGCCGGCTTCGCGGCCGAGCTCGAGGATCGGGTCCATGTCGACGGTGGCGCCGAAAAGGTGAACGGGAATCACGCAGCGCACGCGCGAACCGACGTTGGCGGCCACGGTCTCGGCGGTGATCAGGTGAGAGTCGGGGTCCACGTCCACCGGCAGCGGCGTGGCACCGACGGCGCTGACGGCCTCGGCGGTGGCGATGAAGGAGTTGGCGGGCACGATCACCTCGTCGCCGGGCCCGATCTCCAACGCGCGCAGCGCGAGTGCGAGCGCCTCGGTGCCGGACGCGACCCCGACGGCGAAGTCGGTCTCGCAGTAGGCGGCGAACTCGCGCTCGAACTCCTCGACGTGGTGACCGAGAGTGAAGGCGCCGCGCTCGGCGACTTCGCGCACCGCGCCCATCAGCTCCTCCAGCAGCTCCGGATCGGCGCAGTCCATGCGGACGAAGGGGACCTGTGCGGCGTGCGGGACTCCCGACCCATCCACCCGCGCGGGCTCATGTGTGGCCACTGAGATCGCCATCGCGTTCAGGCGGCCGCAGCGACAGTGGCGGGGGCGCAGTTCAGTCGGCGCAGCTCCTGCTGGAGCGCTTTGCGCCCGCGGTGGTGGAGCCCGTGGATGGAGCTCTCCGAGCGGCCCATCTGCGCAGCGATCTCAGGTGGCGTGAGCCCGACGACGTGTCGCAGCACGACGACGTTGCGCTGCTCCTCGGGGAGCGAGTCGAGCGCGGTCTGCAGTCCCCGGGAGGCTTCCAGCGCGCTGTCGTCGACGCAGGTGTCCGCGCCGTAGACCTCTTCGGCGGGGATCGCGCGACGGCGCCGTAAATGGTCGAGCGCGGCGTTGCGAGAAAGACGGAGGAGCCATGCGGAGAACGGGACGCCGCGATCGTCGTACTTGCAGATCGCGGTGATCAGCTTGAGGAAGACCTGCTGGGTGATGTCTTCGGCCTCCTTCTCGTCGCGCACGATCGAGCGGACGTAGCCGTAGACGTTGTCGGAGTAGCGCACGTACAGCAGACGCAGCGCCTCGCGGTCGCCCTCCTTGGCACGCGCGATCGCGAAGCGCACCTGGCGCATCGCCTCGGGCGACTCGTCGAGCGTGGTACGCACGCGCAGGCCGATGTGTCCTTCGTGGGACTTCTGGGCGTACGTCAACACTGGAGGCATCCCCCGTCCTTGGTTGGAGTTCTCTTTCGCGGGAAATCCGTTCCCGCAGCTGGACTACGGCTGTGCATGATGGGCGCGCGGCGCGTCGCCCACAATCCCCCGCGGTTCTCGACATGCGTTCACGCGGCTGAACGCCCCGATCGTTCATGCTTCGCGGAGGTGTCCGAACAAGGAGGGCGATCGTGAGCAACCATCCCCATACCCGCCGCAATCCCGACGAGGAGGATCCCTACGAGACGGACATGGCGCGCCGCGGGGCGCCGAAGCGCCGTTTCCCTGTGCGTGAGAGCGATCCGCGCCTGGCGTACGCGCTGATCCACGACGAGCTACTGCTGGACGGCGTGGCGCGCATGAACCTCGCGACGTTCTGCACCACATGGGCCGAGCCGGAGGCGTTGGCGCTGCTGGCGGAGTCCTTCGACAAGAACATCGTCGACAAGGACGAGTACCCGCAGACGGCGGAGCTGGAGTCGCGCTGCGTGCACATGCTCGCCGACCTGTGGCACTCGCCTCATCCGGTCACGACGCTGGGCACCTCGACTACGGGCTCCAGCGAGGCGGCGATGCTGGCGGGCCTCGCGGCGAAGTTTCGCTGGCGCGAGCGACGCCGGGCGCAGGCCGGGGGCAGTGGCGACGCGAATGCTGCGGGCACAAGCGCGACCGGCCCGATCGCCGGCGAGCGCCCGAACATCGTTTGCGGTCCGGTGCAGGTGTGCTGGGAGAAGTTCGCGCGCTATTTCGACGTGGAGATCCGCCAGGTTCCGATGGACGAGGGGCGCTTCCTGATGGAACCGGAGCAGTGTTCGGAGCGGTGCGACGAGAACACGATCATGGTGGTGGCGACGCTGGGCCAAACGTTCACGGGCCTGTTCGAGGACGTCGCGGCGATCGCGGCGGCGCTCGATGACCTGCAGGCGCGCGGCGGCCCGGACATACCGCTGCACGTGGACGGCGCGAGCGGTGGGTTCCTGGCACCGTTCACAGCGCCGGACCTGGTGTGGGACTTCCGCCTGGAGCGCGTCAAGTCGATCAACGCGTCGGGTCACAAGATGGGCCTGGCGCCTCTGGGCTGCGGGTGGGCGGTGTGGCGCGAACGGGCGGATCTGCCGGAGGAGATGATCTTCAACGTGAACTACCTCGGCGGTGAGATGCCGACGTTCAACCTCAACTTCTCGCGGCCCGGCGGACAGGTGGTGACGCAGTACTACGACTTCGTCCGCCTGGGCCGCGACGGCTACGCGCGGGTGCACGGCGCGACGTATGAGACGTGCGCGCACCTCGCGGAGGAGATCGCGAAGCTGGGCCCGTTCGAGATCGTCCACGGCGGGGACCCTCGGTCGGGGATCCCGGCGGTGTCGTGGACGCTGCGCGAGGACGTGCAGGGCTTCAACCTGTTCGACCTCGCGGATCGCCTGAGGGCGCACGGGTGGCTGGTCCCGGCGTACACGCTGCCCGCGCACCTCGACCAGGTCGCGATTCAGCGGATCCTCGTGCGGCATGGGTTCAGCCGGGATATGGCTGACCTGCTGCTTGGGGATATACGGCGGAGCCTGAAGACGCTCGACGAGCATCCGCCGAGCGTGTCGCTGAGCGAAGCCGAGGTGGGCTCGTTCAACCACAACGCGACGCCGGCGCGGCGCTGACGTCGGGCATCGCGACGTCGAGCACGACCGCGTCCGGCAGCGATTCGGCGAGCAGTTCGAGCGCCTGCACGCCGCCGTCGGCGAGCGCCACCTCATACCCCACCAGCGTCAGCGCGCGCCGCAGCGCTTCGCGCACGGCGCGGTCGTCGTCGACCACGAGGATCTTCATGCGCTGATTCTGACGGCCCGCGGGCGGCGCGAGCTGCGTCCTTACACAACCCCTACGCAGAGATAGGGCTCAGTTGAGCGACGCCTTCCACGATGGCTGCAGTCATTCACCACTCCCACCACTCCCTCGAGGAGGTCACATTGAAATCGAAGAACATGCTCAAGGCCGCGCTCGTCGTCGGCGCGCTCGCGACCGGCGGCGCGGCCGCCGGGATCGCGGGAGCCGCGGCGGCGACGAGCTCGAGCACACCGAGCACCACGACGACGCCGACCGCGCCTCTCGCAATCGACGACGCCGGCGCCGCAGTCCAAAGCGCCCGCGCCGCCGTCGGGGGCGCCGGCACCACCATCGGGCGCGCCGGGCGCGAAATCGGGCCATCCCTGCCCGCACATGGGCTCCCAGTCGGGATCTGCGCAGCACGGGTCGGGCTCGGAATCCGGGAGCGGCAGCTCCGACTCGGAATCGGGGAGCGGGAACTCGGGCTCCAGCTACCCCGTGCCGCCCCCGGGCGGGCCCGCCCCCGCCTGACCGTCGCGCAGCGGCATATGGGCCGCGGAGCCTCCACCGGCGGGCTCCGCGGCCTGGCCACCGGCGTCCCATTTTGCGTATGCGATCATTTCCCAAGTCCCCGCAACTTCCCGGCGTTCGGCCGGTTTGACCTCTGTGGGTTCGCTATAAACACTGCCTTGACTGAGTGACCAACGAGCCTGTAAGGTCATGTTGGGTCGCAGAGGTCGGCAGATTCGGGTCATTACTTAGGGAGAGGTCGTCATCGTGAAAGCCAGAAGTCGTAGTCGTCATAGCCTGATCGCCGCAGCACTACTGGCGACGGGAGCCTCCGCACTCGCCACAGCGCCGGGTGTCGCGGGAGCCACGGGGTCGGCAGCGCGGACGGTGTCGCTCAACGACACCGGCCGTCTCCACAAGACAGCGCATCACGGCCTGAACCTGTACGAGGCGGGGACGACAAGCGGATCGATCGGCGGATCGGTGACGCTGCATCTCGATGTGGTTTCGACCAATCGCGTCACGGCCCAGCTCACGGTTCGCACGGGTCACAGCTCGATCAACGCGACCGCTTCGGGCAGCTACCGCAACAACGGCCCGACGGCGACCTTCTCGGGCACGCTCACGGTGACGGGCGGCAGCGGCAGCTACGCGCACGCTCACGGCTCGGGCCTGAGCTTCAGCGGCACGATCCAGCGGACCACCGATGCCGTCACGGTGCGCGTGAGCGGCCACTTCTCGGCCTAACGGACCACGCGACTCGGGGGAGAAACAAAATGCGCGACATCGGATCGTCGTTCGTGCGCCACACGCGGTTGTCGGTCGCCGTCGCGGCGGCGCTGCTCGCCTGCTGGCCGATCCTCGATCGGCCAGCAGCGGCGTCCGCGGAGGCATCGGAGCAGGCGACTCTTCACGCGACCTTCTCGCCCGACAGGCTCGGGGCGAGCACGACGATCGGCTTCGGCTTCGACGTCGCGACGACCGAAGGTCTCGCGCCGCCCCCGCTGTCGAGCATCAACCTGCACATGCCCGCCGGCATGGACTTCACGAACACGACGCTGGGGCTCGCGATCTGCAACCCGGCGTCGCTGCAGGCGCACGGCCTCGCCGGCTGTCCAGCCAATTCGCGCCTGGGCTACGGCAGCGCTTCGGTCGAAGTCCCGTTCGGCACGGGCTCCGGGCATGAGCTTCCGGAAATCCAGGCGCTGATGGGACCCCCGAGCCCCCACAGCAACATGGTCGTGCTGTTCTACGCCAACGGCCAGACCCCGGTGTTCGCGCAGCTCGTCTTCAGAGGCGAAGTGCTCCCGGCGACTGGGATCTTCGGCTCGCAACTGACGACCGTGGTGCCGCCGATCCCGAGCGTCCCGAATGGACCTGACGTATCGATCCTGAGCGTCAAAGCGACGATCGGCCCGAGCCACCTGACGTACTACAAGCACGTCCACGGTCGGCTCGTCAAGTTCCACCCCATCGGCATCGCGATTCCGGAACGCTGCCCCACGGGGGGCTTCCCGTTCTCGGCGGAATTCACGTTCCAAGACGGCTCGCACACGAGCGCGCAGACCGCCGTGCCGTGCCCGTCGCGCCGGCGCGGGTAGCGGGGGGCGACCGGGCTCAAGACGACGCGTTCTATCGCTCCGGCGAAGATCTCCTTCGCCCGCGCTCGATCTCCGCGTTGACCTCGGCGCCGAACATCAGCGCGACGTTGGTGAGCCACAACCAGACGAGCAGGATGATGGCCGCTGCGAACGAGCCATAGGTCACGTTGTAGCTCTTGAAGTTGGCGAGGTAGGCCGAGAATGCGGCCGAGGCGGCGAGCCAGATCGCCACCCCGACGAGGGCGCCTGGCGTGATCCATCGGAACGCGCGCCTGGGCACGTCGGGCGTGACGTAGTAGATGATAGGAGAACACGAGCAGCGCGCTTCCGAACGCGCCCGGCCAGCGTGCGATCCGCCAGACCGAGGCGGTCGCGGACCCGAGCACTTCATGCGCAACGCCCCCGCCGGCGAACACCAGCACAAGCGTGACGAGCACCAGCGCCAACAGCACAAACGTCGAAGCGATGTCGATCAGCTTGCGGCGCACGAAGCTGCGCCCCTGCTGGACATCGAAGACGACGTTGAGCGCGCGCCGCGCTGCCTCGAGGTAGCCGGTGGCTCCATAGAGGGCCGTCAGGATCGCCACGATCAGCGCGACCGAGGCGGTGCCTTTGCTCTTGAGCGCCGCCCGCACCGCTGCGTCCAGCGGAGCGAGGGTGGCAGCAGGCACGACCCCGCGGAGGTGCCCGACGATCGCGTCGTATGTCGCCGGGAACTCCCCCAGCAACCCGAGGAGCGACACGGCCAGAAGCAGCGTCGGGAACAGCGACATCAGCGCGTAGTAGGTGAGCGCAGCGGCGTGGTGGGTGCCCTGGTCGTCATAGAAGGACACCACGGAGCGCTTCACTCCCTGCCACGCGCGCCTCACGATCCCAAAGCCATCGGCGAGGCGCTGATCCGGGTCGGCCCAACGACCGACGCGCCGCTGTAGGCATGCGTGCCAAGCGGCGCGTCGGCGCTCACAGCGAGGGCGTGCCTACTTGACGAGGATGCGGCCCTGCATCCAGGGATGGATGGCGCACATGAAGTTCAGGGTCGTCCCCGCGGGAGCGGTGACCTTGAACGTCACCTGACCGCCGTGTCCCTTCGGGTTGATCGCGATCGAGTCGCCGGGCACGTCGAAGCCTGCCGGACCGACGTTGACGAGCGGGATCGGCGGCGGACCCGACTGCGGAGGCCCTTCGGGGTTCACGCCGTGCGATTTCGCGATCGCGCCGCAAACGCCGCATTCCTCGACCTGCTTGATGGTGCGCGGCAGCTGCGAGGGCTTCACGATCGAGAAAGTGTGCGGCTCGTCGGTCAGGTTCGTCAACGTGACCGTTCCACCCGAGCGTACCGCGAGCGTGCCGGCGACGAAATGCACACTGTCCTTGATGTAGGCGTTGCGCTTGAACGATTCGCCGCCCTTGATGACGACCTTCGCCTTCGCAGGCCCCTTGCCCCCGCCGCGCGCGCCAAGAGCCGAGGCGGCGAGCGCGAGCGACAGCGCACCGAGCGCCACCAGTACAAGCGCCCGCCGAGTGTTCGATGACTGCATCAATGCCTCCTGTTATGCGGCGCCCCCGAGGCGGAGGTGCCTGTGAGACCTTCTGGCCCGCGCCGATGGATTCCTCATCAACGGGCTGGAGCCGCGTGGAATCGAGCGTACGAACCGTTTCCGGGGGGCGAGTCTACGCTATCCCGGAGGCTCACCGCTTGGGCGCGATCCCGTGCCCTGTCCGCCGCGGCTCAGTCCTGCAGCGCCACGGCCGGTGCGACCCCGGCCGCGAGGTAGCCGGGTATCGCGACGATCGCGACCGCGGCGGCGGTCACAAGCGCGAGGCTCCCCAGCGCGACGATCACGCCAAAGGAGTAGACGACGGGGAAGTTGATCACGTTCGCCAGCGCGCGGTCTAGGAGCTGCTGGCCGTAGAGCCCGAAGAGCGCGCCGCTGAGGCAGCCGACGCCGAGCAGCAGGAAGCTCTCCAGCAGAATCGTGCGCCACAGTTCCGGGCGCGGGAAGCCCTCGAGCTTGAGCTTGGCCAGGCGCGGGCGGCGCTGCCAGACCATGTTGCCCATCGCAGCCGCCATCGCGAGCACCGCGGCGATCAGGATCAGCGTCGCGATCTGCGTGAGGCGTTCCAGGCCCTGCCGGCTGAGCGCGCGCTGTTTGTCGGCGTGCTGCTGGGCGGTTTCGACGCTCAACCCGGTCCCCGCTCCGAGCGCCTTGCGGATCTCGCCGGCAACCTGTGTCGCGGAGCTGCCGGGAGCGACGAGCACGTTCAGGGCAGTCGCATCGGTGTTACCCCACGCGCGGGCGTACTGGTCGGCGCTCATGATGATCGCGCCCGGCGCCCACCCGATGTTGGTCGACAGTGCCGCCACCCGCAGCGTCGTCGGCTGCGGAGTGGGCAGCGCGAACGGCTCACCCACCCGCAGATGGTGTTCGTCGGCGAGCGCCCGCGAGATCACGGCCCAGCCCCCGGCGCGCACCCGCGCGGTCGCGCGCCGCACGTCGCCTTCGACGATCTGGCTGGCCGGTAGCAGCGGCGTCGCCGCCGTGGGCGGCGCGATCACCCACACACGCCTTTCGCCGATGTCCAGCAGACCGCCGCGGTACAGCCGAACCCCGCTGACCCCCGGTAGATGCCCGATCTTGCTCTGCGGCGCGCTTGGGTTGAACGGCTCGGTCTTCAGCAGGTTGTAGCTGCCGGCCGGCGAAACCCACACGTCGGTGAACGCGTTCAGATCGTGTGCCGCGTTTTCCAGTCCGCGCAGCAGATCGCCGTGCGCGGTTTGGATCGCGACGCTGCCGAACACCGCGATCGCGCCCGTCGCGGCGATCGCGATCGCGCGCGCGCGGCCCGCGCGCAGCTCCATCACCGCCACGTGCGGCACCGCGCTGACGAGTGCCGGCGCCACGCGCCGCACGAGCCCGAGCGTCGCGTTCAGCGGAATCGGCAACAGCAACAGCAGCGCCGCCACGAGGAACACCATCCCGAGGATCGCCTGTTTGGGGGCGAACAGCAGGATCGCCGTCGCAGCCGCCAGACACAGCACCCCGCCGCCGGCCAGCCAACCAAAACCGCTGCCCGACCCGCCGTCCTTCTCGGTGATCGCGGCCAGCGGCTGGCGCGAGACGATGTCTTTGAGCGGGCTCAGCACCGCGACCGACGCCGCGAGCATCCCGCCGAGCACCGCGACCAGAACGCTCTGCACGCTCACCACGCGCTGCGAGCCGACCGCGAACGCGGAGGACAGATAGCCGGGATTGGAGTGAAAGAGATGGATGGAGAGCTCATCTCCCAACACGAGGCCGACCGCGGATGCCAGCAGGCCGAGCACCGCAGCGTCGAACATCATCACCGCGATCACCGTCCGCGGCGGATAGCCGTCGCGGCGCAGGTCCGCGATCAGGCGCCGCCGCTGCGGCACGGTCAGCAGCATCGCGTTGAACGCGAACAGAAACCCCACGAGCGCGCTGATCACCGCGAACAGCGCCGTCGACTGGTTCGTCGCGGCGGCCGCGCGCGCGAACAGCTTTTCGTCGTAGTCCGCCGACTCCACATTCAGGTGGCCCGCGGCCAGCCTGTTCAGCGCCGCGCGTACCGTCGCTTCGCGACCGGCGGCGGGCTGCACGAGGATCCGGCTCACGCGCCCGTGCAAGCCCGTCATTTCCTGGACCGTCGCGAGTGTCGCCACCACGATCGGGCTCTGGATCAGCGGGCCGATCTGCTTGGCATGCAACTGCGCGTAGAGCGGCTCGGGCACGACGCGACCGCCGAGTTCGAACGTGGCTTCTTCGCCGAACTTCGTCACGCCCAGCCTGTGCGCGAGCGGTGTCGGCAGCACGACCGCTTCAAAGCCCGAGAACGGCGTGAGTTTGGTGTGGCGCACCAGCGAGCCCCCAAGGCTCGAGAGGCTCGCGTCGGCACCCACGAGCTCGACCGACTCGCTGCCCTTCGGCCCGCGCGCGTTGGCGCTCACTTCCAGCAGCGGCGCCGCCGCGCGCACCCCCGGCGTGTGCCGGATCTGCCCCAGCGTGTGCGCGTCGAAGCCGTGCGAGTCGCGCGCGACGATCTGCAGCGTCGCGTTGCCCACGATGCCGTGCGAGAGCTGCGCGACGGAGCTCGACAGGCTCGAGCTGGCGACCTGCGAGGCGAACAGCAGCGCGACGCCCGCCGCGATCCCCACGACCGCGAACAGCTCCTGCAGCGCCCGCGCGCGCAGGCGCACGCGATAGAGGTGCAGGACGTTGCGCGCCTTCACCGCTGCGTCCTACGCGCCGGCCCGCGCGTATGCCTGGTCGGGCTCGTAGTCGCTCAGCTTGCCGTCGCGCAGCGCGTACACGCGGTCCGCGTACGCCGCCGCCTGCGGGTCGTGGCTGACGAGCACGATCGCGACCTCGCGCTCTCTACACAGTTCGGTCAGCAGCTCCAGCACTTCGCGGCCGCGCTGCGTGTCCAGGCTGCCGGTCGGCTCGTCCGCGAGCAGCAGCCGCGGCTCGGTCGAGAGAGCGCGCGCGATCATCACGCGCTGGCGCTCGCCCATCGAGAGCAGCTCCGCGCGGTGCTGCAGGCGTTCCCCGAGCCCCAGCCGCTCGAGCAGCGGCGTGATCTGGCGCTGCGCGTCGCGCCAGCGCATGCTCTTGAGCAACTTCAGCACCGCGTTGTCGATCGCCGTCACTCCCGGCAGCAGATCGAAGTTCTGGCGGATGAAGCCCAGTTCGGAGAGGCGGAAGTGCGAGGCCTCGCGCTCGGAGAGCGAGGACACGTCGCGACCCCCGATCAGCACCGAGCCGCTGGTCGGCGCCAGCAGCGTCGCGACCATCAGCAACAGCGTCGTCTTGCCCGAGCCGCTCGGCCCGTACAGCGCGACCATCTCACCCGGTTCGACCTTCAGCGAGACACCGTCCACGGCACGCACGGGCTCCCCGCCGATCGCCGGGTAGTGCTTCACGAGGTCACGTAGCTCCAGCAACGCCTTCGAGCCTACTTCACACCGCTCGGCGCATCGACGGACGCGGGCAGCACGACCTCGGCTCCACCGCCGCGTCGCGCCGGCGCGCCCGGCAGCGAGGGAATCAGAGATCGCAAGCGCATGCGCGTGCGGAAAACCAGCATCGCCAACCGCGCCGGCTCGCCCAACGCGGCCAGCACGGCCTGCGCCACGGGCCGCGCCGCCGGCGCGGATGCCTCGGGGGTGCAGAGGTAGAAGCTCGCCATCGCCGCCAGCACCAGCACGTGTCCGCGCGTCCTCGGCAGCTCCTCCGTGGCCTCCAGCGCGCGCTCGGCCAGCAGTTGCATGCGTGTGCGCGCGTCCAGCGACGACGCGTAGCACCCGACCAGGCTGCGCTGGCCGGTGGCGTAGTCCTCGGCGATGTCCACGAGATTGTCGAGCAGCGAGTGCAGCGCTCCGATCCAGGGGAAGTACGCGTACTCGATCGCCTCGATCTCGGCCTCGCTGACGCGCGGCTGGGCCGCGGCCGCGATCAGCGCGTAGATCCCCAGCGAGGACCCGCCGGCGGCGGCGACCTCCCACCAGCGCAGGCCGCATCCCGCAGGAGCATTCGCGCGCGCCCAGCGTTCGAGCGCCGCGTGGTCGCCGGGCACCTCGCCCGTGTTGCAGCTCTGGAACGCGACGATTCGTTCGCACGCGCGCAGCGCGGCGGGCGCCACCGCGGCGTAGGACGGCAGCTCCGCCAACGCCGCGCGGCATTCGTCGACGGTGCCCGCGAGATAGCCACCGTCCTCGCTGAGGTGATGACGCTCGTAGTAGTCGGGATGCTGGGCTTCGGGATCCAGCGCGACGAGCAGCGCCCGGTGCAACAGGTGTCCGTTGAGCGCGGGGTTTGCGTTCGGCAGCTCGGTGAGCATGTCGAGGTAGTTGTAGGCCGCCTGGAAGCACGCCATCGCGCGCGCCGCCGCGGCGCGTCGCCGAGCGGGCACGAACGCGGCGAACGCCGTCGCGCCCTCGATGTTGCCCCACTTGCGCAGCGCGTCGAGCACGACCCGCTGCAGCAACGGGTCCGGGATCTGGTGCGCGCGGGCCTCGCGATTGCGCCGCTCGGCGCAGACGCGCGGAAACACGCCGAGCCAGTAACGCCGCGCCGCGCCCACGAACGCACCGCTCAATGCAATACCGCCGCTCCCCGTTTGACCCATTGGCACGACCCCTAAGACGCTAGCTCCCCAGTCGCGCCTACTGGGCGCTTGACCCGATTATAGACGTGGACTCCATCTTTTGTCTACTGGCTTTCCGGGCGGGGAACATATGATTGTGAAGAACTAGATCGTACGATCAGCAGGCACGCTCGCAGTCGTCGTCCAAATCCGCGGCCGAGCAGGGCACATCGGTGCCGTCGAGCAAATTGTCAAGCGCGGCCACCAGTGCGCTGAGGCGCCGCTCGTCGAGCTTGGAGAAGAACCGGCGCCGCACGCCGTCGCGATGCGTCGCCTGCGCGGCACGCGCCAGCGCGGCTCCTGCTTGGATCAGACAGGCGTTCGTCGCGCGCGCGTCCGCCTCGCAACGCCGCCGCTCCAGCAGCCCGCGGCGCTCGAGCGCGTCCGCGATTCGCGAGACCCGGCTGAGGCTGAGCCCCATGTCCTGCGCGAGCACCGTCAACCGCAGCGTCCCGCCGGGCGCCGCCGCGAGCCGCCCGAGCAGGCCGAGTGCACTGAAACTGAGGCCGTGGGCGACTTCCAATTCGTGCTCGAGCTCGCGCCTCAGGCGCCGCCCTGCCTCCAACAGCCCCGTGAATGCGCGCGCCTGCTCGGCGGAGAGCTCTGCGACCCCCTCCTCCCCAAGGAAGCACGCCGCGCGCCGCGCGACCTCGGCCGGCAGACTCCCAGCCATCGCGCTCAGGTGCTCGCCGCTTCGATCAGCACCGCATTGCCCGACGGATCGCGCACCAGCAGCGCCGCGTCGCTCGTCTCGTACCCGACTCCGCCGCGCTCGAGTCGCTCGCGCACAGCTGCGACGTCCGCCGCACCCGGCAGGTAGATCGTCCAATGCACCAGCCCCACCGCGTCGGGCGGCGCGGGCGGGACGCCCTCGCCACGCCAGGTGTTGAACGCAAGATGGTGGTGATAGCCACCGACCGCCACGAACGCCGCTGAGCGACCCAGCTCGACCACCTTCTCGAACCCGATCAGCTCGGTGTAGAAGCGCAGCGCCGCCGCGGTGTCCGCGACGTGGAGGTGCACGTGGCCGATGCGCAAGCCCGCCGCCGCGCGCGCACTCGGCGGCTCGTCGCGCACGAGCGCCAGCAGGCCGTCGAGGTCGAGTGGCTGGGGGCCCGCCGAGTACAGGCCCTGGTCAGCGATGTCGGGCCAGAGCTCACGAGGGCGATCCGCCGCCAGCTCCAAGCCGTTGCCGTCGGGGTCGGCGAGATAGATCGCCTCGTGTGTCGCATGGTCTGAGGCACCCTGGATCGGCGTGCGTGTCGCCGCCAGTCGCACCGCCGCTCGCGCGAGATCAGCGCGCGCGGGATACAGCAGGGCGACGTGGTACAGACCTGCGTGGCGACCGGCGCGCCGTGCCGTGCGCCGCTCGCGTAGCACGAGCAACTCCTCGCCGTCGGCGCTCAACGCCGCCGCGTCGTCCTCGCGCCGCTGCACGCGCAGGCCGAGTGCGTGCTCGTAGAACTCGATCGCGCGCCGCAGATCCGTGACGGCCAGGGTCACGGGACCCAGACGCGTCGTAGCAGGCAGACCCCCCGATGCGACGACCGCATCGGACATCGACGATCCTTTTGCGTCAGCGAATGTGCTCATGCTGTCCTCATCTCACTTACTTGCTAGCGCAAGTATAACTGGAGCTTAGAGTTTGCGGTAGATGCTCGGCAACGACTACCCAGGCCAGAACTGCTCGATCGCGCGCACGCTGGAGATCGTCGGGGAGCGTTGGAGCCTGCTCGTCCTGCGTGACGTCTTCCTCGGCGTCCACCGCTTCGACGCCCTCCAGCGCGATCTGGGCGTCGCCCGCAACGTCCTGGCTGCGCGTCTGGAGCGCCTCGTCGACGAGGGCATCCTCGAGAAGGTCCCCTACCAGGAGCGCCCTCCGCGTCACGAATACCGTCTCACCGAGAAGGGGCGCGACCTGTGGCCGATCTTCGTCGAGCTGCTCCGCTGGGGGGACCGTCACGCGGCTCCGCCCGAGGGACCGCCGGTCCTGCTGCGCCACCGCGACTGCGGCGGCGTGCTCGGCGACCGACGCATCTGCGAGCGCTGCGGCCAGCCGCTCGGCGTGCGCGACATCAGCGCCGAGCGCAGCACCGGGGCTGCGTCGGCGGCGTGAGGGCTCGACGACTGCGCGGGCCGCGCAGCAGGGCTCTCCGGCGTCACGCGCGACTGAAGCCTCGGGGGCGTGCGCCATGATGAGTTGGGTGAGCACCACCACGCCCGAGCGCGACCCCGCAGCGAGCCGCCGGCCCCAGATCCGCGCGGCGATGCGCGAAGGCGAGCGCGTGACGGATCCCGACCTGCGCCATTCGGTCCTCGGGCTCGCGATGAGCACGGCGCTCGGTGTCGGGCTGCTGATCGCGGCTGCCTTCGTGGGAGGGTTCGCGCAGGGCGCGCTGTGGGTGCTGGCGGTCGCGCTCGACATGGGCGGCCCCTACCTGTTCGGCGCCGATGGCTGGAAGCTCGTACCGGGACATTTCGCCGAGCGCCATGGCGCGATCGTGATAATCGCGCTCGGCGAGTCGATCGTCGCGATCGGGATCGGCGCGCACGAGCACATCGACGCGGGCATCCTCGCGGCGGCGCTGCTCGGCGTTGTGGTCGCGGCGGCGCTCTGGTGGCTGTACTTCGACGTGGTGGCGATCGCGGCCGAGCGCCGCCTCACGCGCGCCGCCGCGGGACGCGAGCGCAACGAACTGGCGCGCGACTCCTACTCCTACCTGCACCTCCCGATGGTCGCCGGCATCGCGCTGATCGCGGTCGGGCTCAAGCAGACGCTCGCCCACGTGGGGCAGCCGCTGGCGCTCGTGCCCGTCGCGGCGCTGCTGGGAGGCGGCGCTCTGTACCTGCTCGCCCACGTCGCGTTCCGGCTGCGCAACATGCACACGCTCAACCGCCGCCGCCTGCTCTGTGCGCTGACGTTGCTCGCACTCGTGCCGCTCACGGCCTCGCTGTCGCCGCCATCGCTCGCGGTGCTCGCGGTGCTCGCGGCGCTGCTCAGCGCGCTGATCGCCTACGAGGCGCTGCGGTTTGCCGACGCCCGCGAGCGGATCCGTCACTACCGTCCTATGTCCGAGCCGACATCCGATTGACCACGCGGCGGCGAGTGGAGCCGCGCGGCAGGATGCGACTCGGGATGTAGACCTGCGCCTGCGGCGGCTCGCTCCCTTCGATCAGTGCCGTGAGTATTTGCACAGCGGTCTCCCCGATGCGGCGCGGATAGACCTCGTATGTCGTCAGGCTCGGCCTCCCCGACTTGCCGGCGGCGCTGTCGGTGAAGCCGGACACCATCAGGTCGTGCGGGACGGACAGACCGCGCGACTGCGCCGCGAGGAGCGTCCCCAGTGCGAGCCGGTCGACCATGGCATGCACCGCGTCGGGCGGGCGCGAGCGCCGCAGCAACCTGATCGTGGCCTCGAAGCCTGAGCTCTCTGTCAGATCGCCGCGGGCGATCACGTCGATCGGCGCCTGGCCGCACTCGGCGCACCACTCGTGATAGGCCTCGCGCATGTCGATCGAGTACGACGTCGTGGGCGGAGTGCCCAGCAGCGCGATCCGCTCGGCGCCCCGCGCCGCGAGATGGTCGAGGATCGTGCGCGTTGCCACCCATTGGTCGGTATCGACCCACCAGCCCGACGTGCGGCCGGGCACGCGCGCCGTCGTCACCAGCGGCACACCCGCGCGCTCGACGCCCTCGAGGATCGGGTCGCCGACCACCGGGTCGACGATGATCGCGCCGTCCACCTGCGTCGGGCTCCATGCCTCCGGCCGCGCGCTGGTGGCGAGCATCAGCGCGAAGCCGCGGTCGAGCGCCGCCACGCTTGCTGCGCTGATCAGTTCCGCGAAGTAGTCGTAGCCGGCGAGGGTAAAGTTGCCCTCGCCGCTCTGGGAGACGCACAGACCGATCAGGCCGGTGCGCCCGCCGGCGAGGTTGCGGGCGGTCGCATTGGGCCGGTAGCCCAGCGCCTCGGCGATCTCGTACACGCGGCGGCGCGTCTCGGCCGATATCCGTCCCTTGCCGTTGAGCGCGTGGGAAACAGTCGTGATCGACACCCCCGCGCGCTCAGCGACCTCTTTGATCCCCACAGCCCGACTCATGCCCACCCATTCTTCAGAGCCCGCCCAACTAGCAATATTTCCCTCCAGGCCCCCCGGCACGGTGCCCTAGCCGCCCGACGCGCAGATGCAGCATAACGCGAGGCCAGAACCCCCTTGACAAGCTAAAGCGCTTTTGCAATACTATTCGAGTAGCTGAACCAAAGCCCACCACGGCGACTCCTGTGCCGCAAAGACTACGATAGAGGGACAGGCAAACACGCACTACGTGCGGAGGCACAGATAGGAGCCAAGCCGATGGCCAACCCGGCGCAGGTCGATCCAACGATGTGGACCAGCCTTCTACACGCCGGGTTGGCCGGCTCCTTTATGGGCCTGCCCCGCATCGAGCCGCATGAGTCGGAGTTGCGAGCAGCGGGGGCCGGCGCAGCCATCTACGGGATCCCGTTCGACTCCGGCAGCGTCGGGCGCTCGGGGGCCAACTACGGGCCGCGTGGTATTCGCAACGTTTCCTACTACTTCCTGCCCTACAGCGCGCCGTTGGACTTCGACCTCGGCGAGGCGCTGCACCCATGCGACTGCGGTGACTGCGACGTCGTTCCCGGCAACGCCCAGCGCACGTTCGAGCGCGCGCAGGCCGACATCGGAGAGATCCTGGCCGCCGGCACGCTGCCGGTGGTGCTCGGCGGCGACCACGGGATCACCATCCCCGCGGTGCGCGCGGTGCGCGCGCACGTCACCGACCCAGGCCTGGTGCTATTCGACATGCACCTGGATACCGCGCTGGATCTCGCTGGCGAGACGCTCAACCACTGCTGCCCGATAGCGCGCGCCGTCGAGGCCGGCTTCGATCCGGCGAAGATCGTGCTCGTCGGGATCTCCGGATGGCTGAATCCGCGCTCGGAGCTCGAGTACTGCCGCGAGCACGGGATCACGGTGATCTGGCTGGAGGAGATCTGGGAGCATGGTACGGCGTGGGCGATCGCTCGCGCCCGCGAGGTCAGCCGCGCGGCGGCCGACGGTGTGTACGTGACCTTCGACATCGACTGCCTCGACGCGGCGCACGCCCCCGGTACGTGCACGCCGACCCCCGGCGGTCTCTCCAGCCGCGAAGCGATCGAACTCGTGCGCGGCATCGCCGGCGGCGGGCTGCTGGGCTTCGACATCGTCGAGACGGCCCCCACGCTCGAGCACATCCCCGCGACCGCGCTGATGGCGGGCCGCATCGCGGTCGAGGCGATGGCCTTCCACGCCGGCGCGGGCGAGCGCACGGTTGTCAGCACCGCGCGAACTGTCGCGTAAACGGCACCGCGCCGACCGCTGGGCGGCAGCGCATCGAGGCGGCTCGCGGCCCCCTGCTGGCTGGCTATGCTCGTCCGGTTGCCCGAAGCTTTTCGAACAGTGAGAGACGTCGGGCTTCTCGTCGAACCGGCATAAATCGGCGCATAGTGCGCATTAAGTCGATAGTTGGAGCCGTGGCGAGAAGCCATACGCCGGCTCGATGCTCTTCAATCTAAAGGAAATTTTCAACTTTGCGGAAGAATGGGAATGAGGATGGGATCCACCCCTCAGACAGTCGCAGCGGACGCGCCGGCGCTGTTCACGCGCAAGGCCACGGGCCTCGTGCGCGAAGGCCGTACGCGCGACGCGATCTTCTTCAACGTGATGTGGTCGAGCGTCGCGCTGACGTTCGCGTTCTACTGGCTGCTGGTCGGCTCCTACAGCGGCGGGAGCGCGGTGATCGGGATCCTGATCGCCGCGGGGCTGGGGCTGCCGGGGGCGTTCCTGTACGCGATGCTCACGCAGATGATGCCGCGCAGCGGCGGGGACTACGTCTTCAACAGCCGCATCCTGCACCCGGCGATCGGGTTCGCGGCGAACTTCAGCTACTGCCTGTGGGTGATCATCTCCAGCGGGATCTACACGACCTACATCGCCAGCTACGGCTTCGGGGCGTTCGCGCGCACGATGGCGGGGTTCACGGGATCCACGGGCTGGCTGACCTTCGGCGAATGGTTCTCGACGCACTGGGGGCTGTTCATCACGGGGATCGCGATGATGCTGGTCACGGCGGGGCTGTTCGTGATCGGCGGCACGCGCCTGTTCTTCCGCGTGCAGTTGGGCTGCTTCGCGCTGTACGCGCTGGGCGCGCTGGGGCTGCCGGTGATTGTGGGGTTCCTGCAGAGCCGCGCGGGGTTCGTGCACAACTTCAACGCCTACGCAGCCCACCTCGGGACGCCGCACGCCTCGGCGGCGCTCGCGGCGTCGGCGGCGAAGGCGGGCTTCAAGCCCGCGCCGTTCAGCCTGGAAGCCTCGATCCGGGCGACGTCGGTGTTCTGGTTCATCTTCGGCTTCATCTACCCGAGCACGTACTTCGCGGGGGAGATGCGCCTGGGCAAGCACACCCACATGCGCTCGATGCCGGGCGCGGTGCTGCTGGCGGTCAGCGCGCTGTTGCTGATGGCACCAGCGTTCACGCACGTCGCGAGCTACACCTTCAACGGCCGCCTGGCGGCAGCGAACCCGGCGGCGTACGGCTTCGCGGCGGGCATCCCGGCGTACCCGGAGATCATGGGCATCGCCTCCGGCAGCGCGCTGCTGGGCGTGCTGATGATCGTGGGCTTCAGCGCCGGCCTGTTGATCTGGCTGCCGGAGACGATGATGATGGCGAGCCGCTCGATGTTCGCGTGGTCGTTCGACCGGCTCATGCCGGAGCGCCTCTCCTGGGTGGAGCCCCGCACCCGGTCCCCGCTGGTGTCGCTGGCGATCATCCTGGTGCTGATCACGGCGAGCACCGCGATCTACTCGTTCACGACGTGGCTCACAACTTTGAGCGTGCTGCTGGGCGTCTCCTTCACGATGGTGTTCACCGCGGTCTCGGGGATCGTCCTGCCGTTTCGCCAGCGCGCGCTGGTCGCGGCCTCCCCGTACGCGCGCCGCGTCGCGGGGATCCCGTTGTTCGCGCTGGTGGGCGCGATCTCGCTGGTGGGCTTTCTGGGGGCGATCGCGATCCTGATGTGGGATCCGGGCTCAGGGGTGAGCGTCTCCCAGAACCCCGGGAAGCTGGAGCTGGCGATCGCGGTCTACGCGCTGGGCTTCGCGATCTACTACATCTCCAAAGCGATCCGCCGCCGTCAGGGGATCGAGCTGGAGCTGGCCTACCGGGAGCTGCCGCCCGAATGAGCCTCGCGCGCCTCGTCCGCGGCCGCGCTGGGGGCTCGGCCAGGAGCGTGTCGACTTCGACGCGCCTGTACTACGCGTCGGACATCCATGGGACCGAGTCGCTGTGGCGAAAGTTTTTGGGCGCCGCCGCGGCGTACCGCGCGCGCGTGATCGTGATGGGCGGCGACGTGGCGGGCAAGGTCGTGGTGCCGCTGCGCGAGCACGGCGAGGGCTATGAGATCGAGCTGTTCGGCCGCCGCGAGCTGCTGCGCGGCGAGGACGAGGCGCAGGACGCCGAACAGCGGATCCGCGCGAACGGGATGTATCCGTACCGGATGAGCGCGGAGGAGATCCGGCGCGTGGCGGCGCTTTCGGAGGAGGAGCGCGAGCGGTGGTTCGCGCGGGTGATGCTGGAAACCTTCGAACGCTGGCTGGAGCTCGCGGAGGAGCGGCTGGCGCAGAGCGAGGTGCGTTGCTTTCTGATGCCGGGCAACGACGACCCGCCGGGGATCGACGAGGCGCTGGCGCGCGCGCGGCGCGTGGAGGCGTGCGACGAACAGATCGTGGAGTTCGACGGCCACGAGATGATCTCGCTGGGCTACTCGAACATCACCCCCTTCCACTCCCCGCGTGAGTTGGAGGAGGGGGAGTTGTACCGGCGTGTGGAGCGACTGGCCGACCAACTGCGGGCGCCGCGGAGCGCGATCTTCAACCTGCACGTGCCGCCGTACGACTCGACGCTGGACACGGCGGCGGAACTCGACGAGAGCCTGACGGTGGTGACGCAAGGGGGCGAGCCGAAGCGAATCCCGGTGGGCTCGACGGCGGTGCGGGAGCTGATCGAGCGCTACCAGCCGCTGGTTTCGCTGCACGGCCACGTCCACGAGAGCCCGGGGGCGACGCACATCGGACGTACCCTCTGCGTCAACCCGGGCAGTGCCTACCACACGGGCCGCATCGCGGGCTGTCTGATCAACATCGACGGGACGGGTCGTGCACGCCATCAGTTCCTCACCGGCTGAGCAGATCCGGCCAGCGCTCGACGAGGAGGCGCGGCGCCTGCTGGCGGCCGCCGACGCCCCGGCGGTCCCGCTCGGGTTGATCGGCGGGATGGGCATCGCGCTGCTGCTGGGCGAGCGCCTGGAGCCGGGCCTGCGGCGCGCGATCAGCGATCTGGACTTCGTGACGACGCGCCGCGCGGGGCATCAGGTGGAGAAGCTGCTCGCCGCACAGGGGTGGGAGCCCGAGCAGCGCTTCAACGCGCTCAACGGCGCGCGGCGGCTGCTGTTCTCAGAACCCGGGGGCGCGCGCCGCGTGGATGTGTTCGTGGGGGACTTCCGCATGTGTCATCGCCTGCCCCTCGTGGAGCGACTGCGCGGTGGCGGGGAGGTGCTGGGAGCGGCGGAGCTCGTGCTGACGAAGCTGCAGATCGTGGCGCTGAACGCGAAGGACCGTGGCGATCTCTACGCGCTGCTGCTCGCGTGCGAGATCTCAGAGGACGACGGCCGCGAGCGGGCACCCGCGATCGACGCGCGCCGCATCGCGGAGCTGGCGGGGGCCGACTGGGGCCTGCAGCACACGCTCGAGCTGAACCTCGAGCGGCTGCGGTCGGGCCTGCCGGAGACCGGGCTCACACCGTCGGCGTGCGGCCTGCTGGAGCGTCGTATCGCCGAGCTCGCGGACGCGCTGGAGCGCGCGCCGAAGTCGCGCGCGTGGCGCCTGCGCGCGCGAATCGGGGAGCGAAAGCGGTGGTATGAGGAACCGGAAGAGATTGCTCGTTGAAATAGTCGGACATTCGTGCAATTTCGCAGACAAGGCACCACATCGCGCGCGGTTCGGGTTATGGTCGGCATACCGGGGACGGGTCGGTGTGCCCGAGAGGGAAACGATTGGTGCCCGCCGTGTCCGGCCCCGGTGGCTGAGCGCGCGTGGTATCGACGAGTAGGTTCGGCAGCACCGCGCACGCGACGCGCGAGGACCCGGAGCTAGTCAACCCGGGTCCTCGTTTTTGCGGGCCGAGGCCGCCGGGCGACGCGATCGGCGAGGATGAGGGCGCGTGCCGCCCGCACCCCGCAACCTCGTGAACCTGAGCGCCGTTGCGAAGGGCTACGGCAGCCGGACGGTGCTGCGCGACGTGACGCTGGGGATCGCGGCGGGCGAGCACATCGGGGTGGTGGGCGCCAACGGCGAGGGCAAGTCAACGCTGCTGCGCCTGATCGCCGGCCTCGAGGAGCCCGACGCGGGCGCGGTGACGCGGACCCGCGACGCGGAGGTGGCGGTATTGGGACAGCGAGACGAGCTTGTGGACGAGCGGTGCACGATCCGCGAGATCCTGGTGGGCGCGCGCGCGGACCACGAGTGGGCCGGCGACGCCGCCTTTCGCGGAGTGCTGGAGGGGCTGCTGGGGGGCGTGACGCTGGAGCTGTTCGCGCAGGGAATCGAGACGCCGATCGCGGGGCTCTCGGGAGGCGAGCGCCGTCGCGTGGCGCTCGCGCGGCTGCTGCTGGACCCACCCGATCTGTTGGTGCTGGACGAGCCGACGAACCACCTGGATGTGGAGGCGATCGACTGGCTGGGGCGCCATCTGGCCGAGCAGCGGAACGCGGTGCTGGCGGTTACCCATGACCGCTGGTTCCTGGATGCGGCGTGCACGGCGACGTGGGAGGTCGCGGACGGGATCGTGCACCGCTACGAGGGCGGCTACTCGGCGTACGTGCTGGCGCGCGCGGAGCGGGACCGCCAGGAGCGCGCGAGCGAGGCACGGCGCCGCCAGCTGGTGCGCAAGGAGCTCGCGTGGCTGCGGCGGGGCCCGCCGGCACGGACGTCGAAGCCGAAGTTCCGGATCGAGGCGGCAAACGCGCTGATCGCGGACGAGCCCGAGCCGCGGGACCGGGCGGAGTTGATGCGCTTCGCCACGGCGCGCCTGGGGGACCGCGTGCTGGATGCGCTGGGGATATCGCTGAGACTGGGAAGCCGCGAGCTGCTGCACGACCTGACGTGGCAGCTCGGGCCGGGCGAGCGGGTGGGGTTGGTGGGGACAAATGGCTCGGGCAAGACCTCGCTGCTGCGGCTACTCGCGGGGGAGTTGGAACCCGACAGTGGTCGTGTGGAGATGGGTGCGACGGTGCGCCTGGCCTTCCTTTCCCAGCACACGGGCGAGCTGTCGCCGCAGCTGCGGGTGCTGGAGGCGCTCGAAGAGGTGCGGGGCTACGCGCGGCTCGGCGACGGCGTGGAGATCGGCGCGGCGATGCTGTGCGAGCGCTTCGGTTTCCGTGGCGAGAAGGCGCGCACTCCCGTCGGAGACCTCTCGGGCGGCGAGCGGCGGCGACTGGCGCTGATGCGGCTGCTGATGGGCGAGCCGAACGTGCTGCTGTTGGACGAGCCGACGAACGACCTGGACGTGGAGACGTTGACGGCGCTGGAGGATCTGCTGGACAGCTGGCCAGGGACGCTGGTGGTGGTGAGCCACGACCGGTACTTCCTGGAGCGGGTGTGCGACGACCTCTACACGCTCGACGCCGTGGGCGGCGCGAGTGGGATCCGCCACCTGCCGGGCGAGGTCGAGGAGTACCTGGCGCTGCGCGGTGGCGGGTGGGAGGGTGGAGGGGAGGGGGAGGGGTTCGCGCGGCCGGCACGGGCGCCCTCCCCGGGGGCCCGTGCGCGCGCGGCGCGCAAGGAGTCGAGGAGAGGCGAGCTGGAGCTAAGGCGCCTGGAGCGCGCGATCGAGCGCGTGGCGGAGCGCGAGGGGGCGGTGGGCGGGGAGATGGAGGCCAACGCGACCGACCACGCGCGCCTGGCGGAGCTGCAGGGCGAGTTGGATGGCCTGGCGGGCGAGCGGGAGGAGCTGGAGAACGCGTGGCTGGAGCTGTCGGAGGCAGCGGAGGGCTGAGCGGGAGGTGGGAGCGACGAGCACGGTGCTTCAATCGCGATAGGCGCGCCCGCGTGGCAGCACCCGAGTAACGAGGATGACCTGCGTCTGCGGTTCGAGGAGAACGAGCGCTCGCCAGTCCCCGATGCGCAGCCTCCACTCCGTGCGCTCGTGAGCTTGCGGAGCGCTCCGGGTTTCTGCGGGTGATCGGCTAGCTCTTTCAGCGCGCTCTCGACCCGTCTGCGAATGGGAGGATCGAGACGACGGAGATCGCGTGCGGCTGTGCGAGTGAGCTGGACGCGCCAGGCCGCGTCGCTCACTCGGCTTCCCGCATCGCCTCGTTCAGCGACATCGTGCGACCGGCGGCTAGGTCGGCTCTGCCCTCGGCGGCCGCGGCCTCGTCATCCTCGGTCCAGGGCTCATCATCCAGGGGAGCCTCGCGGAAGGCTGAGATCACTGGGTCGACGCGCAGATCGAGCAGGCGTAGCGCGTCGCCGGCCTCCTCCTCGGAGAAGGTCTCGATGCGCTCGCGCAGTTGCTCCTTGGCAGTCATCGCTCGAAACGGTAGCGTGAGCCGACCGATACAGCTGACGCCGTCCAGCGAGAAGGCCCAGCTACGGCTGCTCGACCCACGGCAGCGCCGGCCGAACCTCGACGTCCTCCGGCGGCGATTCGTCGGACGAATTCCCCTCCCGCCTCTCCCCCTTGGCGCGGTACAGCGCGAGGTCGGCGGCATTGACGAGGTCGCCGGGGGCGACGTTCACGGCGGTAGCCGCGCCGACGCTCAGCGACACGCCGTCGGCGAGGCCGATGTCCTCCAGCTCGATCAGGCGTGCGGCGCCGCGGATGCGACTCGCGACTTTCTCGGCGGCGCGCTCGTCGGTGGAGGGCAGCGCGACGAGGAACTCGTCGCCGCCCCAGCGCCCGTAGACGTCGTCGCTGCGCAGGACGTCGCGCATGCAGTCGGCGACGGCGCACAGGACGCGGTCGCCGGCTTCGTGGCCGAAGTTGTCGTTGGTCTGCTTGAAGCGGTCGAGGTCGATCATCAGGATCGAGAGCGGCTCTGAGTGGCGGCGTGCGTGGGCGGCGATGCGGATCAGGTGCTCGCCCAGGGCGCGGCGGTTGAAGAGGCCGGTGAGGGAGTCGGTGCGGGCGGTCTTTTCCAGTTCCCGCGAGAGCTCGGCGAGGCGCGCGCGGTCGGCGAGTGAGCGCGCGAGCAGCGCGACGAGCAGGGCCCCGAGGACGGCGACGAGCGCGAACACGATCCACGGGACGAACTGGGCGGGGCCGGAGATCGACGCGAACAGTTTGCTGTCGGGCACCGCGATCAGCAGGCGCCACGGCGTCCCCGGGACGCGCGCCGCGGTGAACGTGGTCGGCGTCGAAGCGCCTGCGACGGTGCCCAGCTCGGAGTGCACGGCGGCGCGCGCCAACCGCGGGTCGAGCGCGGAGAGCGTGCTCGCCGCCGTACGCGGGCTCGCCGCGACCAGTCGCCCGGCGCCGTCGACGAGCGCGACCTCGTGGGGGCGATAGGGGATCGTGTGGTCGACGAGCGCGTTGAGCGCGCTGTTGGAGACGGGGTAGGCGGCGCTGAAGACGCGTGGGCCGTGGGCGGTCGCGAAGGGAACGGCGACGGCTGTGACGGGGACGCCGCGCGCGGCGGAGGCGACGACGTTCGAAACCGCGACGCGGCCGTGCTCGGCGGCGGCGAGATGGGGGTAGCGCGAGGCGATCGGCTGTCCCAGCAGCGCGGGCTTGGCGGGCACGACGTCCAGCAGGCGGCCGGCGCCGTCGAGGAGCACGGCGGCGGGGCTGCCGAACGCTGCGGCGACGAGCTGCATGCGCTGCGGCGCGACGCGCGCGGCGCCCAGGAAGTGCTGCGCGGCCTGGCGCTCGCGCGTAGCCTGCTCGCCGAGGACGGTCGAGACGAACGTCGCGGAGACGGACCCGCGGAGCTTGAAGTTGGCGAGCGTGTGCTGCTTTGACTGGCGCTGGGAGAGGACGATCGCGGTTGCCATCGCGCCGAGCAGCACGAGCAGCACGACCGTGGCGAGGACGCCGGCGCGCAGCCGCCGTCCGCGCTGGAGCCACGAGGATGCTTGCGTCGCTGCCACTGTGCTTGCCTCCGATACCCCTGCTTGTCGGTCCACGCGCTGCACCCTGGCGATCATCTATCGGCAGGCGCGGCGCGCGGCTTGAGTACTGCATCGACGGCTCGGCTTGCGCTGTGAGGCGCGACGTCCCGACTTGCGCTGCGAGGCGCGACGTCCAGGCTTGCCGCGACATCCCGACTTGCGCTGCGACGATCCGGCGGTAAGGTTTGGCGAGCTTTGCAGCGCTTGCCGCGCGATTGCGGCGAGCCCTCATGCGATCCAGACCACGCTCGAGCCGGCCGCCCGTACGGTCTAGATGCGGCGCGAGCGGCTCGTCGTCGGCGGGCTCGAGGTACGTGGCAATGAACTGGTCGGGCGCCAGCGAGAACTCCCAGTCTCGACGCGGCCACAGCACCAGTAGGACGGCAAAGCCGAGCGATACGAAGCAACCGATCGCCACCCAGGCGACCGCGCCGATGTAGTGCCGCACCAGTGTCTGGCTCCCGAAGAAGGACGTCGTGATCGCCGCGCCGGCGATCGATGCGCCGGCGCGCGTCCGCAACTCGACAACCGCCTTCTCCTGGTCCTCCAGCCCTCTTATGGCCTCGCGATATGCGAGCGAGTATCCCCCTGGGGACGCCTCGGCGAAGGTCGTGCTCATCTATCGAGCGTACGGACGGACCACGACGAAACGCTCGCGCGGACAGCGTCCACCAGCTCATGCCGGAGCTCACGCAAGCCGCGCCGCGATCGGCGCGCCCCGAATTGAGGGGGGGTCTCGCGGCGACTTCGCGCGACATATCTCCAGAAGGCAAATGTCAACCGGACGGAGGAATTCCTGTGCCAGTGCAACGCGTATCGGATGCGGAAATCGTGGAGTGGATCGGGAGGCTGGGCGCGGCGGGCGTGGACCACGTGGGGGCGCGGTTCGGGATCTGCCACAGTTGGACGGCGAAGCGCCTGCTGGCCCTGGAGCGGGACGGCCTGCTGGTGGCGCATTGGATCTTGCGCGCGCGCCCGGCGCTGTATGTGGCGAGCGGGCGGGGCCTGCAGTGGCCCGGTCTGAGCGGACTGCGAGTGTGCGAGGTCGGCGCGGCGCGGTTCGAGCACTTGTGGCAGATCGCGGAGGCGGCGGGCGCGCTCAGCGCGGGCCTGCCGGACTGGCGGCTGTTGAGCGAGCGGGAGATCGCGTGGCGGGAGCGCGAGCGGCGGGAGCTGCTGGGGTCGGTGCGGGTGGGCACGAGCGGCGGCAGCGCGCGGAGGTTGCACCGGCCGGATCTGGTGCTGCTCTCGCCGGCGGGCCGGGTGGTGGCGATCGAGGTGGAGCTCACGCGCAAGGAGGGGCCGCGGCTGGTGGCGATCTGCAACGGCTGGGCGCGGGCGCGGCACGTGGACGCGGTGTACTACCTCGCCAATGCCAAACCCGCCCTGACGGTGGGCCGAGCGGTGCGCAGGACGCGCGCGGAGGACCGCATCACGGTCCTCCCGCTGGGCGAGACGGCCGAGGTGGTGCGGCTCGAGCGCGGGGCCGCGAACGGGGGTGGCGACGATGGGCATCGTTGAGCGGTTGCTGTGGGTGTTGATGCTGGGCGCGGCGGGCCTGCTGGGCGGCGGCGCGCTGCTGGCGTGGGCGTTGCGGCGGGGGAACCTGCACTGGACGTGGGCGCTGCTGGGCTTGCCGCTGTCGCTGCTGCTGCTGGGCGGCGTGGGCCCGGTGGGGTTCTTCGGTTGCGGCTGGGCGTGCGCGCTGGGCGCGAGGTGGCACCGGCAGGACGTGCTCGCGGGCGCGGACCTGGCGGAGCTGGCGCGCGTGCGCGTGAGCCTCGTGGATGTGCTGCGGGACACCCTGGAGCGCCATTGGGGTAACCGGGGGTGGGAATTTTTTGGGGATGGGGATGGGGGTCGCGACGCCCGGGTGCGGGCGCGCGACGCGTACCTGGAGATCGGCCGCGACCGGCGCGGCCGGCCGGCGTGGATCGCGGCGGGCGGGCGCTCGGGCTCGCACGCGCTGATCGTGGGGGCGACGGGCGCGGGCAAGACGGTGAGCGAGGCGTGGATCGCGTGCGGCCTGATCGAGCGGGGGTGGGGCGCGGTGGCGATCGACCCGAAGGGCGACGCGCTGCTGGCGGAGCGGCTGCGCGCGAGCGCGGAGCGCCGCGGGGTGCCGTTCCTGGAGTGGAGTCCGGGGGGCGGGCTGGCGTACAACCCGTACGCGCGGGGCTCGCACACGGAGATCGCGGACAAGGCGCTGGCGGGTGAGCGGTTCACGGAGCCGCACTACCTGCGCCAGGCGCAGCGCTACATCGCGAACGCGGTGCGGGCGATGCAGGCGGCGGGGATCGCGGTGGACCCGGCGTCGCTGGCGGAGCACATGCAGCCGGACGTGCTCCAGGACACGGTTCGCAAGCAGCTCGCTGCGGACCACGCGGAGCTGGCGGAGGAGCTGCTGACCTACCTGGACGTGCTGGGCGACCGCGGGCGGCGCGACCTGGGGGGCGTGCGCGACCGCTTGGCGATCCTGGCGGAGTCGGACGCGCGCGACGCGCTGGTCCCGCGCGAGGGGCACGCGGAGCTGGACCTGCGCGCGGCGGTGCGGGAAGGCGCGGTGGTGTACTTCGGGCTGGACGCGGACCGACGGCTGCTGCTGAGCGGCCAGATCGCGCGGGCGGTGGTGATCGACCTGATCGGCTTGGCGGCGGAGCTGCAGCGGGAGCCAACGCCGACGGTGGTGCTGATCGACGAGTTCTCGGCGATCGCGGCGGAGCAGGTGGCGCGCCTGTTCGCGCGGGCGCGCTCGGCGGGCATGAGCCTGCTGCTGGCGACGCAGGAGCTGGCGGACCTGCGCGCCGCGGACCCGAGCGGCGCGCTGCGAGACCAGGTGCTGGGAAACGTGGGCGCGCTGCTGGCGCACCGCCAGAACGTGCCGGAGTCGGCGCGGCTGCTGGCGGAGGTGGCGGGGACGAGGCCGGTGTGGGTAACGACGCAGCACACCTCCGGCGGCCTGCTCGGCGGCGGCGCGGACGGCGGCGGCAGCCGGCGGCGGGAGCACGTCTACGAGATCCACCCGTCGGCGATCGGCCGCCTGGCGACTGGGGAGGCGCTGCTGGTGACGCCGGGCGGGGCGCAGCCGCCGGCGATCGTGCGGGTCCACCACCGGGGCTGAGGAGCGCGCGGCGGTGGCCGGTGGCCTCCACGGCACCGCGGCGGCCAGCGGGCTGCTCTGCCTCGTCCACTCCCGCCCAGATCCTCCTCGCCGAGCTCCTCGGGCTGCCCCGCCCCGCCTACCTGCACGTCCCGCTCGTGCTCGGCGCCGGGGGCCGGCGCCTGGCCAAGCGCGACGGCGCGGTCACCCTCCGCGAGCGACTCGCCGCCGGCGAGACCGTCGCGGTCTGCTCGCGACGTTCGATCCGCGGCGGCTCTCCCGCGAAGCCGCGATCCTGCCATTGGCGGGCCGCCTTCGGACTCCCGCCTAGAACCGCACGCGCAAGCTCCGGGCGAGCCGTTTGCCGGTTATTGCCCTGAACCGCAGCGTGACGCTGCGCGACTGCGCCCCGGCGCGCGTCTGCTTGACGGCGAGCGCGAGCGTTTCCCTGCCACCCGCCGACCTCGATGTCGTCCTCAATCCATGGCCACTCGCGCTCAGGGTACCCGCCGCGGGAACCACCACGTGCAGCATCAGCGCGCCGCGTCGGATCGCGTGCGAGGACACAGTCAATGCGTAGCGGCACCCCGTCACTTCGATGCGCGGTTCGCGTCTGACGAGGGCGCCGTTCTGACCTGCGAGCGTGAGCGGCAGCGCGAGCTTCTGCGCGCACAGGTTCGTGCGGCCCGGATCGAGCGTCGTGAACACCGCGTGCGGGCCCTCGGGGAGCGTCGTTTCGAAGGAGTCGATCGGCGCATCCGGGACCGTTTCGAAATGGCTGTACGTGATCCCGCCCTTGATCTGCGTGGTGCCGTCGAGCACGATCTCCAAGACCCCGCCGCGTTCGTCGGCCTGCAACACGTACTCGACGTCCGGGAACGCCGCGTTGCCGTGCGAGACCAGGTATGCGGGCCCGCGCAGGGGGGCACGCAGGACGGGTGTTACGGCCGTGCCGGTCCCGATCGCCGATTCCGCCGGGCAGCCGGCGGGGTTCGCGTTGAACTGTGCTTCGCTGCACGCTTTCCGCAGCGTCGAGAGGCGCGAGGGTAGGACCTTGGGCAGCTGGAGGTCGACCTTGTGGATGTTGGCTTCGCCGGGCGCCTGCTTGACCTTGACCGTCAGCGAGGCTCCGCCGATCCTGCTCGTCTTGGCCTGCGTCGAGGCGGTGAACGACGGCTCGAACGGCAGCGCGGCGCAGTCGGTTGCCTGGAAGGGAGTGGACGGGTTCGCGGAGCCGCCCGCGTAGCTCGTGACGACCGCGCCGATCCTCAGCGGATCGCAGCTGGTCGGGTTGAAGAGGAAATTCGGGCGGTTCACGTTCGCAGTAACCGACTGCACGCGCAGCGGGATCCCGTTGAGCTGACGCGGGATGGCGGCACTGGAGACCGTCAGCGCCGCGCTGTGCGGATCGACGGAGATCGCGGCCCGCACGACGACGGTGCCCAGGCCGGTCGTGCCCTGGAGCGTGAAGGGACCCGCCTGCGCCGGCACGACGACGGCGAGGCCGAACGGGCTGCCCGCGTAGGGCCCGGTGAGGTAGACCCTGCCGCCGCCGATCGTCAGCGGCAGCGACCCCGGGCCGAGCGTGACGCTCGCCGAGCCGATTTCCGTATCCGCGGGGCACGTCCCGCTTTCGGCCTGGGTCGAGCCGCAGAGCTCGGCGCCCGCCAGCCTCCCGAGCAGGCCGGGCGGGGTGGCGACGCTCACCGTGCGCAGATCCTGCTGACCGTCGGGCCGCGCAATCGTCACGGAGAGCCCCGTGAAGCGGCCCGCCTGCGCGCTGTCGGTCGCGCCGGCGCGCAGCGACGGCGTGAACGCCGCGGGCGCGCACCCACTGGTCGGGAACGCCGGTGCCGGTGTCGAGACGGCGTTCGTCGAGCTCCACGGCGTCAGCCGCGCGGCCGCCGCTGCGGGTCCGCATTCGCTGGGGTTGACGAGCGGCGCGTCGGGGCCGCCTTCGACCGAGACTTCGAGGTCTTCGAAGGGCAGCTGCGGGTTTTCGGTGAAGACCGCCGTCAGCCGGCCGCTGGTCTGGTTGATCCTGGTGTGACCGATCAGCTTGACGACCACCCCCGAACCCTTCGCTTCGAGCAGCAGCTTCACGAGCTGCCCGCTTTCGCTCTGTTCTGGACTGCACGGGGCGCATTCGGGGGAGCCGACGTAGAGGCTCCCGGTCAGCGGTTTTTCCAGCAGCGGCGTCGCCACGCGCACCGTCGCGATTTTCGCCTGCGCGGGACATTCGCCGGCGCTCGAGTTGTGCGCCCCGAACTGCGCTTCGGTGCAGGCGACGAGGCCGTTTGCCGAAGACGGGGAGATCGCCGTGCCGTCGGGCATCGCGACTTCCACGTCGCGCACATCCGGTGTCGAGAGTCCTTCGGGAGCTTCGTTCTGGGGGACCTTCAGGTGCACCGCGTAGCCCGCCGGCGCGGCCGCCTGGTCGCTGGAGGGCACAACCGTGAACTGGGGTTCCAGTGAAAGCGATTCGCAGCCCATCATCGCCGGGACGGGGGCGGTCGCGACCGTCGCGGGCTGCGCTTCGGGACTTTGCCAGGAGTCGCTCGCGAGTGGCAGTGTCAAGCTCCCGCTGCAGCTCGTCGGGAGACGCAGGAACGGCTTCGGCGCGAGACCGCTCGGGCAGCCGAGGAAGGGATCGCAGTTGTCCTGCGCTTCGCGCAGTTCGTTGTGGACTTCCGCCGCGGGGACGCCCCAGATCGTGAATGCGGCGGCGCGCACGGGGTCCTGCTCGGTGATGTTCGAGACGTCCGCCGTCAGGCCGTAGTCGCCATCGCTGCGCACGTGGAAGAACATCGGCTCGTGGCCGAACAGGCTCACCGAGAAGCCGAGCTCGGCCGGCTGCCCTTCGGGAGGTTCGACGTTGTAGATCGGGGAGTACTGCATGTGACTGCCGGGACCATAGAAGAAGAGATATGCCGCGCCGACCTGGGTATCGGCGGGGCAGCCCCGGAACGTGTTCCGGTGAAACGCGGCCTGACTGCACAGCGGTACGGCGGTCGGATTGCCGACCATGCCGGCGGGTAGGGCGACTTCCACATCCTTGGCTTCCGGGCCCGGCTGCGCGCAGCTGGGCGTCGGCAGACCGCCCAGTTCGCATTCGCTACCTTCTCCGCTCGTCACCACCGAGCCGACGCTGAACGCGAGCAATGTCGTGAAGGCGAGCGGATGCGACCCCGCCTGCGTGTCGAGTTCGCCACCCGCGCCGGTGATGTCGCTGACGAGCGACACTCCGTAAGGCACCGTCTGCGAGGGCGCCACGAGCGGCGTCGAGTTGCTTGCGGTCGCCGGCGGCGCGCCACCGCCAGCGACCGTCACGGAGTTGGCGAGGTTCCCCGAAGCGCCTTCGGGCACTTCGACGTCGATCTTCATTACGACGATCTTCCCGGCCGGGACGGTGTTTTCGGTGGTGCAAGTCACGGTGCCCGTTAGCGGCGCAGTCGGACAGCTCATTTCTCCGTTGATGGCGCTGTGTGGGGTTTCCGGCTGCTGAGCTCGTGCGAACACCGCTGTCGCGGTCACGCCTGTGGGAAGCGTGTCGGTAATGGTGATTTCGCCGCTCGTAGCGGCGCTCCCGTCGTTGACCGCTATGACTTCGTAGAAGTCGCCTTTGTCGCCCGCGTGGAAGTAACTGGGCGCGGGCTGGGAGATGATCGTCCAGTGCGGCGCGGTCGCGACCGCGCTGGCGCATAGCGCGCCCAGCGCGGCGGCCACGGCGACGACCGAGGCGATTGCGGTGCGTCTGATGGTCATACCCTCCCCCGGCCGGCTTTTTTGGCTCTCTTGGACCTGTGCTTGCGCTTTGGATTGCGGCGCGTCTTGACGCATTTGCCGTGGCTGCGATGCTTGCCTCTTGGACATCGCGCGGTCTTTTTCTTCGGTGTCGCGGGTGGCGGCGTCAGATTGCCTGACGGCCCGGCGGCGGCGCTGAGCAGCGGTGGTGCCGTGGGGGCGCCTTCAAACGCGCGGCACATGCCGGTGCATTCGCTCGCCGGTACAGGCGCCGGGAACCCTCCCGCGACGCGCGCGTCGTATATGTCGAGGAGTTCGTCGCCGTCGCTGGAGACCAGGCGAGCGCTGGTGGAGAGGAAAGCGTTGTCCCCGGAGCTGTCGGCATCGAGGAACGCCGCGTCCTGCGGGCTGTTGGCCGGCGACAACAGATAGATGCAGGCGGCCTGCGTGCGACAGCCGCCTTCGCGGGACTGCTCGTACTCGAACACCCTGACATGGCCGCCGGCGGCGGGGGGAGCGAGCCCTTCGACGAGCGGATCGGACGAGGAGAAGAACAGGCGCGTCCCGCTATCGCTGAGCACCCGGGGCTGGTGCAGCGGGGTGCTGACGTTGCGGCCCTGGGTGGCACCGATGAAGGCGTTGCCGACCGGCCTCGCACCCCCCGCGTCGCAGGAGGCGCAGACGAGCTCTCCGTTCTGGTCTTCGCCGTTTGGCGCGATGTACTCGTAGACCTCGCTGTCGGGTTCGCCGGTGCTCTGGTCCGTGTTGTCATAGCCGGTCGGGAAGTTGGCCGTCGGGAGCCTGTTGACCGAGTCGAACGCCAGGTGCCTGCCGTCGGGAGCGACGTATGCCGTCAGGTTTGCTGCCGTCGCGGTCCAGTCGGCTTCGTCGGCGGGGTTGAGGGTGGCGATGAAGGTGGGTCTTCCGCCATCGTGGACGACGTAGAGATTTGGTTGCCCGTCGACGCCCGCGCCTTCGACGAGTTGCCCGTCAGCGACGAAGTAGACGTAGCTGCCGTCTCGCGAGGCGCCAACGACACCCTGCACCATCGCGCCGGCGGCGCTATCGAGCGGATTGCCGTCGACGCTGAGATCGGTGAGAGCCTTCGTTTGCAGGTCGTATTCGTAGAGGTCTTCGCCGCCGTTGGCGGCACCAGTGTTCGAGACCTTCGTCAACTCGGCCGAACTGGTGAAGAAGACGCGCATGCCGTCGTTGGAGGCCGCCCAGAATTTCGCGGGCTCAGCGGCCGCGCCGGCGGGAGCTTCCGGAGCCGGCGCCGAGAGCTCAACGGTTTCGCGTCCTTGGATCCTGTCGTAGACCTCGATATCGCCGCTCTGAGCCGCATCTGGGGCGCCACCGTCAGATTCCGCCTGAAAGACGACGTGCGTCCCGTCTTCAGAGATTGCGTGTTCGATCCGCTGGCCGGCGGTGGTGTCGAGGCTCGAGTAGAAGACGTTCAGTCCCGAGCCGGGTTCGGAGCTGCTGGGTGCCGGTTTGCCGTCGGGGAGCACGCCGACGTAGCGAACCGTGCCGCCTTCGTTTTCGTACAGGCTCTCGATGCCGGGTCCTTCAGGCGCTCCCCCGGCGAGGCTGGCGTTCGCGACGAACATCACGTGCGCGAAGTCGGCCGACGCGCCTGCATAGGCGACCTCGTCTTCACTGACGAGGCATGACGCGCAGCCTTCGACGGGAAGGGTGGGCGGCCGCTTGGCGTTGATCCAGGTGTAAGTTCCGGCGGGGCTGCGCAGAAAGAGGTTCATCGTCCCCGGGGTCGCACCGGTTCCGGGAAGCGCGAACGGTACCTTGAGGATCGCCCGCGAGAGGTCTTCGGAGTAATCGTAGCCGCTGATGTATCCCACGAGCTTCGTAGCTTCGAGCGGCTTGACGGGCGTGATTTCGGTCGTCTGCCAGCCGTGGGCGCTGCGTGCGCTCAGATGCCCGTCGAGTTGCGAGTCGCTCCCCGCCGCGCCCGAGAACGCCCCATAGTCGGTATACCCGAGCGCTTCACCGTTCAGGGCAGCCTGCGAAGGCCAGACCAGTTCCAGCGGCATCGCATCCTGGCCGTCCTTTTCGGCGGGCGACACCTGCTCGTAGGCACGACAGTCGGGCAGACCCGCAGAAGACCCGGTGCGGAGCGCTTCATTGGGGCAGGACGATGTGGTCGGCGCCGCACCGACCACAGAAGCCGATACAAGCGGGCCACAACCGCAGATGAGCAAGGAGGCCGCCAGCAGCGCCACATAGCGCGGACAAAACGCACTCATCGGAAGTGCCACGCGCGAAGCTCCAGCGCGGAGTCAGCGCCGCACTCTATACCGGATCGTGTGTCTGATCTCATATGCCATCACCTCTCCCGTGGCTGCTCGCGTTCCCTCTCCCATTAACTACCCCTTCGTCCTCTCCCTGTCACGTCTTGTGTCTCACTCCACACAGGCCTATCGATCGATCGCGCGCCCGGGCCGATGCGGGGGCGGACCGCGGGGCCCGCCCCCAACCACATCAAAGCCAACTCAGGCCGGCCCACCGGGCCCTGTCCTGCGTCAACGCTATAACCAAGAGAGGTTTCCGCCGTCCAGCCAGACGAACGAATTCCCTACGTAGGTTCCTTTGGATTCCTCGGCATATTTGCAGCCACCCTCGCCCACAGATGTGATCCCGGAGACTTTCGGTAAGAGCTCGATTCCTTTGTGTCCATTGCGTTCTGTGTTGTCGTATTTGACAGTTGACAGAATCTGAGGAGCTAACACTAAGACCGTGCAGTTATCGGCCGGGACTAAGATCGTGACTTTGTTTAAAAGGGTCGCTGTTTCGTTTGCGTTGAAGTCGTATAAGACCGACGGCTCGACCGTTGCTTCAAAGATGGAGAACGCTTTGCATCCACTGTAGTCGACAGTCGCCTCTTGCGATTCGGTTAAGAGCGCCGTGACGCTCGTGTTTAACAGACTGATTTTGCTACAAGCTATCGTACCTGCTGCCGTCGTGAATTCCTGACTGCTGAGAGATTCGGCTAACAAAGTGCCTTTTGTATTCGATACGAAATGGTGCGCCGATGCCGCAGAAGCGGCAACCGCGAGCGCCAGCGTGGCCACGAGTGCCAGGCCGGCGAACCTTATGCGATTCATTGTTCGATTCGCTCCTTTGATCGTTGTGCCGGCGCCCGAACGCCCATCCGAGTAGACGCAGCGAACCCCGGTCTGGATTTGCACGCGCGACGCCAAGTTGGCGCCGCGCCTTTTTATATATGCCCAAAGAGCGACGCAAGTCAACTGTTTGGACGAGATGTTTTCTAACTGGCTGACCAGCCAGGCGGTTCGCAGAATTCTGCCTCCCACCCGCACCCGGTGCGAACGCCGGGCCCAGCGTAATAGGATGATCGGTGCTCCTGCCGGCCCGCGTGGCCGGCTCGAGGTTGTTGTGGCCGGCGCCGGGGCGCCCATCCGAGAAGCACGTAGACGCCCCGGCCCGGCTCCTTGGCGTGCCCGTGTGGGCACGATCTGCGCGGCGTCACACGAGCGACCCGCGGTGCCCGCCAGGGCGGGACCGCGCGCCATAGGCACGGTGCCAGACGCATCAGCAAAATACCGCGTATTAGGACTAATCAAACAAATGTTTCCAGCCCGGGCCAGCTGCTGCCGCTAAATATGCGCGGCCCGGCAGAGTGACCTGAGTGAATGTCAGCCACGGAGAATCAATCGGCAACCGCCATGCGCTTGCGCTCGGCCGCGATCGCGGCCGATGCCGAGTCCGCACCGACCGTTGGAGCGAGCACGAGAAAGGAAAGCGCGGGCGCGATCTCCGGCAGCCGCCGCGCCTGGCCGCTGACGACGTAGTGGTGCATGATCCCGCACACGGCGCCGAGCGACGCTTCGGCGGCGAACTCGCTGGGCCGCCGGCCCGGAGGTGCGCTCGCGCGGTACAGCTCGCCAGCACGCGCGATCAGGCGTTCGACGCGGCGCACGGCGCCGGGCCCCGGCGAAAGCACCTCGACGAAGGCCAGCCGCGCAAAGCCGGGACTGGACGCGACGTCCTGGCAGAGCGCGTGCACCACTCGGTGCAGGCCGCCTTCCCAGCTCTCGCCGGCAAGCCCGGCGCCCGCGACTCGGGCAAGCAGGTACTCGGTTTGGTCTTCGAGCGCCGCCATGAAGCAGTCCTCGATCCCCCCGAAGTGCTCATCGAAGCTCCTGCGCGAAACGCCGGCGGCCGTCCGGATCATCGGCACGGTCAGCTGCCAATAGCCTTCTCGACCCGCGAGCTCGACCACCGCACCGAGGATGCGGGTCCGCGCGTCCGCGCGGACGGCGCCGGTCCTGCCGGCGCCCGCCTGCCGTGGGGGCATCCGTGCCGCGGCGGAGGAATCGCACATTTGCGCGACCGCAGCGGCGGCGTCGCAGCGGAAGCACAGCGTCCACTCCAGCATTTCCCCGGCCAAGCCCGGCAGCTCCTCTGCACAATCGGCCAGCAACCGCGTACGCGCTACACGGTGCAAGCCGAGGACGATACCCTTGAGAATCAACGGCGGCAACACCCCGATCTCGTCGGGTGCACGGGCGAAGCTGTGCGCGATCATCGCCTCGAATGTCTCCCTTGCGCGACGCATGCGCTCCAGTGCCGCGGGACCGCCCGCGAAGGCCTCGATCAGCGCCAGCCGCGCCATCTTCGGTTGGCGCGCGATCCCGTCGGTCCACGCCTCGAATGCCAGCATGAGCCGCTTCTGCCAGTCGCGCACGCCCGTCTGCGCATCGATGACGCGCCTCGCGGAGCGGCGCGCGATCAGGTCGTAGGTCGCCAGGAAGCACTCGTCCTTGTCGTTGAAATGCTCGTAGAAGGTGCGCGAGGAGACCCGCGCGCGCCGCACCAGCCCGGAGACCGTGACTCCCGCGTAGCCGTGCTCGGCGACAAGCTCGATCATCGCCCCGTGGATCCGCGCGCGTTGGTGGGAGGCAACCGCCGCCCGCCCGCTTCCGGGCCCTGGCGCCAGTTGTGCGTAGTGCGGCCGCCAGATCGCATCTGCGCGCCGCCGCGGGTCTGGTTCGCTACCGGCTTCGTCCACAGCCGACCAATACTCCTGTGTGAATTCCGTTCAACTGGCACCACCCCACTCATAACAGCAAATCCCTGGTTTTAGGTATGGGTTGATTCTCGATCTGATAAGTACGTCATGCCCACCCAAACAAGCGTCAGATGGCTCTCGGCGCAAACATGCGTTTGCGCCGAGTCCACCCTACATTCGTGCAGCCTGCGTCCTGCATCCTGGCGTGTGCATCGATCGACCGGCGTCCGACGCGCACGGCGGGCACGAACCACCCGATCCGTCCTCGGTCGCGTTTCCCGCAAGCCATGACTGGCTTACCCTCGGGCGGAGACTATCCCCATGTGAGCGTGCGCCCCCCGTCAGCCAGATAAACGCATTGCCTTTGTAGGTTCCTTTGTTTTCCTCAGCATAGGAACACCCACCCTCGCCCGAAGATAAGATCCCCGAAACGTTCAGTAAAAGCTCGATACCTTTGTGTGCATTGCGTTCTAGGTTGTCGTATTTGACGGTTTTCAGATTGCTCTGGGCGGGCATTGAGATAGCACAGCTATCTGCCGGTATTGAGAATGTGACCTTGTTTAACAAATTGACCGTTTCGTTTGCATTGATGTCGTATAAAGCGGGCGTCGCTTTTAGTTCGAAGACCCCAAACGCGGTGCACCCGCCAAAGCTGTCACCTCCTGCGTTTCGGTTAATAGTGGAGTAGTACTCGTGCCTAGCAGTTTAGATTTGGTGCAAGCGAACGTGCCTGCCGACGTAGTGAATTCCTGATTGGTGACCGCTTCGACTTCCAAAGCACCAAGTTCGGTAGATTTGAAATCGTGCGCCGATGCCCTGGACGCGACGATTGCGCCCACCGCGAGCACGGCCACAAATGCCTTTCTTATAACCCTGATGTGTTTTATGCTTAATTCGCTCCTCGCGATCATTGTGCCGAGGTCCCGACACCCATCCGAGTAGACGCCAGCGGACTCGACCTCCTTTGGAACGCACGACGCGCACTGGGCGCCGCGCAACCTTGATGTATACCCAAAGAGCGAGATTGGTCAACTATTCGGAGACATTGCCCTCTAACTGCTGACCAGACGAATGATTGTGTGCGCACGGAATCCCTCCTGAGCCGGGACCCCGGCGCTAGCTTCACCTATAGCTGGGCGACGAAAGGCGCACCTCCACTGCCAGCCCTCCCTCGGGCCGAGAGCTGACGTCGAGCTGCGCTGCATGGGCGGTGGCGATGGCGTGCACGATCGAGAGCCCGAGCCCGTGCCCCTCGCCGGAGCCGGTGCGAGCCGCGCCGAGCCGCTCGAACGGCGCCTGCAGCCGCTGCAGCTCCTCGACCGGGACCAGCGGCCCGTCGTTGACGACGGACAGGACCGCGGCCCCGGCGGTGGTCGCGGTGGCGACGTCGACGCGTCCGCCGGCGAGGTTGTGGCGGATCGCGTTGTCGATCAGGTTCGCCGCCAGGCGCTCCAGCAGGCGCGGGTCGCCCTGGACGCGGGCAGCGTCGAGGGCGGTGTGCAACCGCAGCCCCCGCCGCTCGATCTCCCCGCGGCGCTCGTCGAGCGCATTTGTGACCAGTCCCGCCAGATCCACCGGTTGGCGGCGCTCCAGTCGGCGCTCGCCGCGCGCGAGGACGAGCAGCGCGTCGATCAGCTGCTCGAGCCGCTGCTCGGAGGCGAGCACGCGGTCGTGCGCGGCGCGCAGCGACTCCACGCTCGCGTTGGGGTCCGGCCAGCGCGACCTGCGCGAGCGTCTTGAGCCGCGCGAGCGGGGTGCGCAGCTCGTGGGAGGCGTTGGCGACGAACTGGCGCTGCGCCTGGAAGGACTCGTCGAGCCGTTCGAGCAGCCCGTCGAAGGTGTCGCCGAGCTCCTTGAACTCGTCGTCGGGGCCCGCGAGCGCGAGCCGCCGGTGGAGATCGGTGGCCGAGATCTCGCGCGCCGCGCTCGTGATCGTGCGCAGCGGGCGCAGCACGCGGCCGGCGACCAGCCAGCCGAGCCCCATCGAGATCGCGGCCATCGCCGCCAGCGCGACCAGCGACACGAACGCGAGCGCGCGCACGTCGGCGCCGTGCTGGCCTGGGTCGAACACCTTCACGGCGGCCCCGCCCGGGAGCGCAGAGCTCGGCGCCCGTTTCACTTCCACCTTTTCGCGCGGCCCCCCGCCCCCGCGCGGAGTGGCCCCGGAGGGCGCGGCGCGTCTTCCGGTGCGGATCACCGGCGCGGGGAACGCCTGCGAGTAGAGACCGTGCGTGCGCGAGACGCCCGCGTAGATGATCCCCAGCAGGACCGCGCCGGAGAGGAAGAAGAGGCTCCCGTACAGCAGCGCCAGCCGCATGCGGATCGTGCGCCGCGGCAGCGGCAGGCGCCGCGCGAGCTCGGTCGGTCGGCGGCCGAAACCCACGTCGCCGCTCAGATCCGGTAGCCGGTCTTGGCGACGGTCTCGATCAGCGGCGGCTCGCCGAGCTTGGCGCGCAGGCGGCTGACGGTGATCTTGACGGCGCTGGTGAACGGGTCGGCCGCCTCGTCCCACACGCGCGCGAGCAGCTCCTCGGCCGACACGCAGCGACCGCCCGAGGCCAGCAGCAACTCCAACATGCCGAACTCCTTCGGCGCCAGCTCGATCTCGCGCCCGGCGCGCGTGACGCGGTGCCGCGCGGAGTCCAGCACGAGATCCGCGCGGCGCAGCAGCGGCGGGACCGCCGGCTGGGCGCGCCGCGCCAGCGCGCCGATGCGGGCGACCAGCACCGCGAAGTCGAACGGCTTGGCCAGGTAGTCGTCGGCGCCCAACTCCAACCCCTCCACCAAATCCTCCACCATCGCCGCGGCGGTCAGCATCAGCACGCGGCTGCGGCACCGCGATCGCGGGATGCGGCGGCGGGTCCACCAACGGGGGCGTGGCGAGCCTGGGGACGCATACGTCGCGGTCGCACTCCTCGAGCGCCGCTGCGCCCGGCGCCGGCGGCGGCGGCGACGGCGACGCCGAAGCTTCGGCCGACCGGCCAGGCGATCGCCTACACCGACTGCATGCACGCGCACGGCGTCCCCGACTTCCCCGCGCCGCAGGTCAGCGAACACGGCGGCTCGACCAGCATCAAGATGGCCGTTCCCGCGGGCGTCGGCAGGAACCCCCGGTTCAAGGCAGCCTCGCGGGCCTGCCGCAAGCTCCTGCCCGGCGGCGGGCCCGCCAGCGAGGCCCCGCTGACGCCATCCGAGCAGGAGCAGTACCTGCGGGCGGCGGCCTGCATCCGCACGCACGGCGTGCCCAACTTCCCCGACCCCACGTTCTCCGGCGGCGGGGTCCACATCGACCACCAGCACCTCAAGCTCGCCGGCGTTCAAGGTCGCGGTGCACGACTGCGAATCGCTGATCCCCGCGGGCGCGCGCGACGGCTCCGGGCACAGCGAGCAGGCGGCGCCGGGGCCGTGAGGGGGCGCATCGACTTCGAGGATCCAGCGCTCGATTCCCGAGGCTTTCTGCTAGCGATGTCGTCACTTTGCGCCGCAAAATGACGACGAGCTGTCATTGCAGACCCGCGGCGCGCACTTGCCTGAGCTTCTGGAGCGTGCTCAGGCGAGCGCGCTCGCCTGGAGTCCAAGCAAGCCAGCTCCCCGTCGGTGTCGTGCGAGTCGGCGATCCTTGACTCCACGGCAAGGACGCTGGCATCGTGGGGATCGCGTTCGCAGCGCAGCATTGCGACCTCGCGTGGCCAACGGTTCACTGGAGCAAAATCCAGCTGGCTTTAGACGTTCGGTCGAGCGGCCCAACCCGTACCACGGCGTGGGTCCGCCCATCCTGCGAGCCCCCAGCCAAAAGCCGTGACGAGCTCGCGGAGCGCCTGATCTCGCATTTCGAGCACCCCGAGACGGCCCCCTGGGATTGGGACGCGCTGCGCGAGGGCAAGCGGCTTGCCTGGCCGCTCCGATAGAAAGGACCCCTGGGGGCGGCTGCCACTGCTCGTCGACACCTCCGCGTGGGCGCGCGCCGGTCATCCCGCGGTGCGGGAGCGCTGGGCGCAGGCGCTGCGCGCGGCCGGCTGCGCCTGGCGCCGCCGGTCCGACTCGAGATCCTCCTCAGCGCGCGCGGCGGCGCCGAGTTCGACCTGCTCGCGGAGGCGCTCGCGGCGTTGCGCGTCACCCAGCTCACCGGCTCCATCCTCCACGCCGCCGAGGCCGCGATGCGCGAGCTCGCACAACGCTCTCACGGCGCGCACCGGCTCCCGGTCGTCGACTACCTGCTCGTCGCGACCGCCGAGCAGATCGGCGCAGCGGTGCTGCACCGCGACCGCGACTACGACACCCTCTCCGGGGTGCTGGAGTTCGAGTCGGTGTGGCTGGCGCCGTCCGGGTCGGTGCCGTCGCGCCGCGCGCGCAGATCGAAGTCACACGCACCTGCCACAAGCGGAAGCAATCACGCGGTCACTGCCAGCGCCTCCTCGAACCACAGCAGCGCGGCCTCGCCGTCCTTGATCGTGACCCCGGTCATCGGACGGCTGTGGCGGATGGCGTTGCGCAGCTCAGCCAGCTGCATGAAGCGCATGTTGAGCATCTCCTTGTTGCGGAAGGTCGGCTCGAAGCGAGCCCAGATCGCCCTCGCCGTCAGCAACTCCTGTAGGTCGCGCAGATCGCAGTACGGCAGCTGCTCGACCAGGGAGGGATGCCCATCGACCGGCCGCGCGGGGTCCTTGCGGGCGGCCGTCTCCAGGCGCTCGCGGACCTTCGTCGCGATGTGCTCGGGAAGGGCCCGGGCGTCGCCGTCGAGACGGTTCGAGACGAGCTCGCGCAACGCGAGCTCGGTGGACTCCAGCTTGGCGTTCAGCTTCGCGCGCTGTGGATCCAACTGCTCGATCGGCACCTTGGCGGAGCCGGTTCGCTCGATCAGGGCGTCGTGGAGCCGCTCAATGCGCCAGGACCGGAATCCATCGAAGTCATCGACCGCCAGCGGACCGTCGGCCCCGGCGGGGAGCAGCTGGCTCGCGAGCACCCGGTCGAGCTCGGCTCCGATCGCCCGGCGGATCTCGGCGAGATAGGCCGAGGGCGCCTTCCGGCCAATGGCAAGATTCGTCTGCCGGGCGAGCAGGCAGTGATTGAGGACGCTGTCGACGCCGCCGCCGAGGCCGGCTTCGGCGAGGTAGGCGCGGGGGAAGACGTGATGGTCGTCGACGCGGTGCTCCTCGATCAGCTCGCGCGTCAAGGGCGCGCCGGTGTGAAAGTCGCGCGGTCGGTTGGCGAGGGTGAGCGCGAGCGTCGCCCGGTACAGCCCCTGCTGACGTGCGGAGACAGTCTCCCACCGCTGGGGGTCCCAACTGAAGTTCGCCACCACCGGCGGCTCCGGCCCGTCGTGCAGCCAGGCCCTGAGGACCGGGGTATCGCGTTCGGCGAGCGTCGCCGAGGAGCTCTCGTACTCACCCGTGAACGCGGCGCACCAGAACCAGCGCTCGAGCTTTGCCCTCATCGCCCCCGCTGCGGGCCCTGATGCGGCGGCGATCTCTCGCCAGCTCGCCGCGAGCGGGATCAACATCGGCCGGTATGGGAGCCACTTGGCGGCCAGCACGCCACACTCCTCGCGCAGCAGCGCCAGCGCCGCCGCGGTGTCGGCGATCGCCCGCGGCCACTCCGCGGCGATGTCGTCGGCAGGCAGGCCGAGAACGGTGCCTCGCTTGCACGGAAGCCCCAGCCGCAGCGCGATCACCTGCAGCACGTAGTAGGGCTCGACCTCGTAGTCGCCGAGAATCGGGTACCGCTCGAGCGCGTCGCTCCAGTAGTCGTGCAGGCTGTGGCCGCCAGCGAACGCGCGGGCACTGATCAGCTCGAACGGTGTCAGCGGCTTGCCGGTGCGGTTGAGCGTCTCGAAGATCGTGCACACCGCCTCCAGCTCCGTGTCGGCCGCCAGGATCGTGACCGGAAACGCGTATCCCACGAGCGGGTCGACGTAGACCTCCTCGAGCCCCCGCAGCAGCTCGCGCGTGTGCGCCGCGTCCTCGTCCTCGCGCAGCTCGACCACCCTGTCCCGCCAACGCCCGGCACCACCGTTGATGACCTCCGAGAGCGGCATCATCAGAGCGTTGGCCTGCGCCTCGTCCGCCTGCAGCGAGGTCGCGCGCTCGGCGGGGAAGACGCGAACCGCTTCGTTGACCTCGGCACCGGCCAGCAGCGCGCCCATGTCGAGGAAGAAGCGCGACTGCCCGACCCCGTAGAGGGCCTGGTAGAGCGAGGTCAGCCGCTGCTGCCCGTCGAGGACCAGCGTGCTCGACGCCACCGACAGCGGCGGCGCCTGCTCGGCGGCGCGGGCCTTGAAGGCGTCGCCTCCCCCCTGCATGAACAGCAGCGCCCCGGCCGGAAACGAGCGGATGATCGAGACGATCAGCTCGCGCGTGGCGTCGGGCGCCCACACGAAGCTGCGTTGGAAGTCGGGCAGCGCGAGCTGCCCCGAGTCGAGTTCGCCCAGCAGCTGCAGCAGTTTGCGTGGCACCGTCTGGAATTCCTCGCGCAACCGCGGCCGGGGCACGCTCACGTCCGGTGGAATCGAGACCCGCTGATGCGTCGCAGGCGCAGGTGCGACCGCGGTGCCGTGCTGGAGCAGCGGTCCCGGCGGCGGGTCGGCCGCGTGCAGTTCGGCCAGGCGCGAGAACTCGGTTTCGTAGCTCGGCCGCGTGAAGGTGAGCAAGGTCCCGGTCGCGTTCTTCGCGCCGTAGGAGAGCTCGTCGCGCTCGACGCGCGCGAACCAGCGCACACGGCGGCTGTGCCGGACGTCGCCGGCGAGCGGCGGATCGAGATAGCCGTAGGGTCCGTCGACGCGACCCATGAGCAGCGTGCGCGAGGCAGGCTCGGGCGTGAGCACGAGGTCGCCCGACTTCATCGTGTTGGCCATCCGGTAGAGCAGGTTCGCGCTCGTCGCGAGCTGGCTCCCCGTGATGTCGGGGTAACGCTCCCTGACGAGCTCCTTGATGTGCTCGCGCGAGAACCCGCTGACGTCGCCGGTGTCTCCCCACCCGACCACGACCGCCTTGCGCTCCACGAACTCCGGAGCGTAGATCCCGCCGCGGCCAGCGCGCACGAGCCACACCACCGGCTGCACGCCGCCCGCCAGCTCGTCCTCGGGTAGCTCTCCGCCCATGTCCGCGATCCAGGCGGCATACCCCGGGCAGTGCCTGCGCAGGTAGTCGTCGTCGATTCCGGTCGTCGCGGATCCGAGCGCCTCGCGCCCCGCGGCGGTGATCCGCATCGCCGATTTTCCGGGCTGCTCGACTAGACCGGCCCGGACGAGGCTGGTGCGGGCCCATCCCACCCGGTGCTCGATCTGCCGCACCCCGGATGGGAGCGTCAGCGCCCGCGTCTCCGCATCCACTCCGAGCAGGTCGGCGGCGATGTCGGCGACCGTCGCGACGTGGCGGGTCTGACCGTCGGCGAGCGCCTCGAGCGCCGGCTGCAGCAGCTGCTCGATCGTCGGTGCGCGCGACTCGCACGGTTCCGCCGCGGACGGCAGATCTCCCTGCTCGAACACGAGGGCAGCATAAGTGGAATGGGCAGAACTTGCCTCGCCATGTGTCACCCGGGGGAGCCGGCGACCAGTACTCCACTACGACCACAACTACGACGCTCTCACCGACGTAGAGCTCGAGTCGGTATGGCTCGCGCCATCCCGCTCGATCTCATAGCAACCGATCGCCCCCCGCTACAGGCGCCTTCGCGTCGCCGCGCGTACACCTTGCGGTCGCCGGCGCGGGTAACAACGATTTCTCAAGTCGCGACCACTATCGAACGCGGTGGGGAAGCAGCACGAACGCGTCGCCCTTCTCGCTCGCCGGCCGCACCGCGCGGAAGTGGCGCTCGTCGAGCGTGGCGATCTCGATCGTCTTCACGCGAGCGGCCAGCGCGACGAGAGAGGCGTCCGCAAGCCCCAGCTCCATCGATGCCCAGCGTTCGGCTACCTCGATCGTCTCGCGCAACGCGGACGGCCACCATTCGAGCTGATAGGCGCCCCGCTTGAAATCGTCTCGCAGCGCCTGCGCCGCGGCGAAGCCTCCTTGTCGCGCGACGAGGTGATCGAGCTCGGCCAGGATCAGCGGAGTGGTTACGAGCTCGTCCTCCAGCCCGTCCATCCACTCGCGCACGGCGTCGTGGTCCGCGTCGCGCCTGTCCATGAATGCGAGCGCGACCGACGTGTCGAGAACGATCAACGCTTGCCGAAGCCGGTTTGGGCGAGGTAGTGGTCAGCGTTGCGCGCCAGATCGCCCGGCCCCTCGAAAACGCCCGCCGCGCGCGGTCGCGGCCTCGGTGCCGCCGCCATGGCTTTCGCCAGCGCATCGCGGATCAGAGCAGCCTTGGTCGTGCCCTCGGCGACAGCGATGCGGGCGAGCGCACGGTCGACATCGGGGTCGAGATAGATGCTCGTCTTCACCACCCGGCGCATGATACCACCTGCCACCCGTTTGCCCACCCGCTCTTGCGCCGACGTGCTGTCGCCGGTTCCCCCTTGAAAGAGGCGGCGCCGAGACGCTGAGCTCCTCGGCAAGATGAGCCCGATGAGCGTGGCCTCCCGCCCCGACCCTGCCCGCGCCGGCCGCTACGCCCCCAGCCCCAGCGGCCCGCTCCACCTCGGCAACTTGCGCACCGCGCTGCTCGCCTGGCTCGCGGCCCGCGCGCGCGGTGCGCCGTTCGGGTTGCGAATCGAGGATCTCGACCGCGGGCGCTGCCGACCCGAGCACGAGGCATCACAGCTCGCTGACCTCGCGCTGCTGGGCCTCGATTGGGACGGCCCCGTCATGCGGCAGTCAGAGCGCGTGGGCGAGCACCGGGAGGCCTTCGAGCAGCTGCGCCTCGCCGGTCGCGTCTACCCCTGCTGGTGCACCCGCGCGGACGTCCGCGAGGCCGCCTCCGCACCCCACTCCACCTCCCCCCCGCACCGCTATCCCGGCACCTGCCGCGAGCTCGGCACCGAGGAGCGCCGTCGCCGCTCGCGCGTGACCGGCCGCGAGCCGGCGTGGCGTTTGGACGGGCGCTCGGAGCGCGTGCGCTTCGACGATCTCCTGCGCGGCCCCCGCGAGGGGACGGTCGACGACGTCGTCCTGTGGCGCGCGGACGACGCCCCCGCCTACAACCTCGCGGTCGTCCTCGACGACGCCGCGCAATCCGTCGGCGAGGTCGTGCGCGGCGAGGATCTCCTCGACGCCACCCCGGCGCAGGTTCTCCTCGCCGACATCCTCGGGCTGACGCGCCCCATCTACATGCACGTCCCGCTTGTCCTCGGCGCAGAGCGGCGACGCCTGGCCAAGCGCGCCGGCGCCGTCACCCTGCGCGAGCGCCTCGCCGCGGGCGAGACCGTCGCCCAGATCGTCGCGTGGATGGCGCGCAGCGCGGGCCTCGCCGACTCCGGGGAGCCCGCCACGCTCGACGGGCTGCTCCCGACGTTCGAGCCGCGGCGACTCACCCGCGACCCGGTCGTCCTGCCACCGGCGGGCCATCTGCCGAGCGCATAGCGGCAAGGACCGGCCGACGCGCGCCCTCTCAGCCGACGGGTGACAGCGACCAGTGGGTGCTCGTGCTCGAGTATCCGAAGTTCGCCGGCCATTCCCCGTTGCCGGACAGCCCGATCGATTCGCTGGTGAGCACTTCCTGCGAGTTCGCGAAGTAGCCGCTCGCCGGGAACCGGAATTCTTCTTCGCAGCCTTCCCCACCTGACTTCACCACGGTGATCGTGCGCGTGGGGTCGAACGCGAGGTGAATCGCGTACGCCGGGGTTTCGGTCCCCATCTGCACCGTGAGCGATCCACTGACGAAGCCTTTGGTCAGCGTGACCTCGCTTCGCCTGCGTAGGTGCATTCGCCTTCCCCGCCGCGGATGTGCGCGAGCACGCTGCCTTCGCTGACCTCGTACACGCGGTACGTCCCTGCGGGCGCCCCCTGCGGGGCGAGCGGTTCGTCCTGGACGGCCTGCAGGGTCACCGAGCCGGACCATTCGAAGTGAAAGCTCCCGCCGGCGGCTTCCGCGCTGCCTGACACCGAGCCGGTGTATTCGACGGGGAGCGCCGGCGGAGGGGGCGGTGGCGGTGGCGGTGGAGGAGGCGGGGGTGCAGGCGTCCCGGGCGTCGCCGGCATCGCGGGCGGCGGCGTTGCGGGGCGCCGGCAGAGGTCGGCGACGAGTTCGGTGACGATGTCCTCCTCGGCCGCGAACACGCCCTCTTCGGTCGTCACCGCCGTGGCGGAGCCCAGCGTGGCGCCGCCTTTGCCGGCCATGTGCAGCACGACGAGGATCGCCGCGCTTTCGTCGCCGAGCAGCGTGATGTGCCCGTCGATGTAAGCATCCGGAGGGATCAGGTGTCCCGGTTCCACGCGCGTCGCGGGGTCGAAGTCCGGCGTCTGCTGCAGCGCGATCTCATGCTCGATCTCCGCGCGGCGCAGCGTGTCGATCACCGTCCATTCGCAGCCCGGGTTGAGCGTGGCCGCGGCGTCGCGGTAGTCCTCGCCGGCGAGATCGGTCGTGATCATGTCCGGCAGTCCCCGCTTCAGCCGGCCCCAACCGCCGCTGTCGGGGCCGCTGAATTCGTTGACGCCGATCGCCAGCCCCGGGTAGGAGCGACCGTCGTTCGGGTTGGTCCCCGCCTTTCGCGCGCGTCGCTTGCCCCGGTGCCCGGCGTGCGGTTTGGAGCCCCTACGACGATGGCGGCGCTTCCTGGCTTTGCGCGTCGTCAGGTTCAGCCGCCGGTTCCCCGAGCCCGCCGTCACGCGCACGACCGCCGAGAGGTTCTCCACCAGCGGGCGCCCCGGCATCGCAACCGAGCTCTCCAGCGCGAACTCACCCGGCGGCAGCGTCAGCGCGTATTGACCGTCGGCGCCCACACGCACCGCACCCAAGACCGCACCGGTGTCGACGTCCACCGCGCGCACGGCCGCGCGACCCGTCGTGGCGCTGCGCGGCAGCGGCGTCCCGCTCAGCCGCCCCGCGATCGAAGATCCCCAAGCCGGCGAGGCCGCGAGTAGACACGCAGGCAACGCCACCCCCCACGCTCGTCCCGGTCGCACGAGCCCAGGATAAGGCGCCGTCGCTTCGCCGGCAAGCCGGGTCGGGGCATGGGCAGGGAGACTTCGAGGGTCTTTGGTCGCGGTCCAGAGCGGACACCCGGCTCGGCTGAGCTTTCAGCCCTTCGGTCGCCGTTGTCAAGCCTCGTGCGTCTCGGGTAGCAGGGCAAATCAGACCTGAGGCGGATGCGGTTCGTCCTCGCGGCCGTTGTGCCACGGTCCCTCGCCCGCCTAGTATTCGGCGCGTGAGCGAGCAACCTTCATCCCGCCGGCCCGCAGCCCCAGCCGACGTCGGGCACGACCTGCGCCCCGGCACCGCCCGTCGCGTGCTGACGAAGGTGCCCGAGATCACCGCGATCTTCTGGATCCTGAAGCTCCTCACGACCGGCATGGGCGAGGCCATGTCTGACTTCCTCGGCCAGCACAGCGTCCCGCTCGCCGCGGCGATCGGCATCTTCGGGCTCGCGTTCGCGCTCTGGCTGCAACTGCGCCAGCCCGAGTACCGCGCTCCCATCTATTGGTTCGCGGTGATGATGGTCGCGATCTTCGGGACGATGGCCGCCGACGGCATCCACCGCGGTGCGAGCATCCCCTACACCGTCACCACCCCCCTGTTCGCGCTGGCCGTCGCCGCGATCTTCCTCCTGTGGCACCGCAACGAGGGCACGCTGTCGATCCACAGCATCACGACCCGCCGCCGCGAGACCTACTACTGGGCCGCCGTGCTCGCGACGTTCGCGCTGGGCACCGCCGCGGGCGACCTCACCGCGCTGTCGCTGCACCTCGGCTTCTGGCCGTCGGTTCTGCTGTTCGCCGCCGCGATCTCGATCCCGGCGGTCGGCTGGTCGCGCTACCGCCTCAACCCGATCTTCGCGTTCTGGTTCGCCTACGTGATCACGCGGCCCCTCGGCGCCTCCTTTGCGGACGGCTTCAGCAAGCACGCCGGAGGGGGCCTCGCGCTGGGCGACGGGGCCGTCAGCGCCATCGCGCTCGTCGTCTTCGTGGCACTCGTCGCGTACGTCGCGATCACGAGATCCGACGTCCAGGGCGCCCCGCACGCCGCGCACGCGCACCCGCACCCGGAACCCCACCTGGAGCTCGCGGCGGAGCTCGAGTAGCTCGGCCGCGCCGACGCACATGCGCGGTGGGCGCGCCAACCGGACTGCCGGTGAGGGGCGTGTTCGCGGCCCTGCGCGCCGGCGCCAGCGGCTTCCTGCTGAAGGACACACCGCCGGGCGACCTGCTGTCCGCGATCCGCGCCGTCGCCAGCGGCGACGCGGTAGTCGCGCCCAGCGTGACCCCGACGCCTGCTCGCAGCCTTTGCCCACCGCCTTCCCGCGTCGGAGCCGCCCGCGGCCGACTCCGACGAGCGACTGGCGCTGTTGACGAGCCGCGAGCGCGAGGTCCTGCTGCACGTCGCCCGCAGCCTCTCCAACGCCGAGATCGCCGAGCGGCTCGTGCTATCCGAGGCGACCGTCAAGTCGCACGTCGGCCGCATCCTCTCCAAGCTCGGGCTGCGCGACCGGGTGCAGATCGTGGTGTTCGCCTATGAGAGCGGGTTGGTCGCGCCGGCGGCGAGGTGAGCGGCCACCGACATGCGCAGATCGTCACCGCGCCAAGAGCCGCGATCCTGCAGGCGGCGTCAAGCTTCGTGTCCGGGACGATCACGCGATGCGTCCCTCATCTCCGGCTCGGTCGCGCCCACCTCCAGCGCGGGATCATGCTCGGCGTCAGGGAGATCGGAGGGCACTTGCTTACGGGCGTCCTTCCTGGCCTGCTTGTCCAAGCGACGCTCACGGAGTCGGTTCTCACGGGCGTGCTTCGCCATCGTTGTCTTCTTCTTGCCGCTCGAGCCCATGTTCTTCACGTCCTTTGTCGGAGGTGCCGAGCGCGTGTGGTCTTGCGCCGGCCGGCGGCGGAACGGACATCTGTGGCCGACATCGCCGTCTACCCACGATCGCCCCGCGCACGACCAACCCGATTTCTCCTGCGGTGGTCGGTGCGGCGAACGGAAGATTGCCGAGCAATGACTACGAGCGCCGACACTGCGGTGTCGCGCTCGATCGCCCAACCTGATATCGCAGACGCTAGCAGCCTCCACGGGCACGTCGTGGTTTCACACCCCTGACGCTCCTCGGAGCCACCCGTCCGAGGCGCCCGATTTTTGCGACAATTCGCGCTAAGCTGATTGGAGACTTGGGCGAGGTTCGTCTCGCTCAACCCGACAGCGACCGAGCGCGTCGGCTTTGCACGCGCCGCTGCTAGCAGGAGTAGGACTTGCCAAGCCCGATGCAGCTGCGCCAGCAGGAGAAGCGCGAAGAGAAGCTCCGCGACATCCGCGAGCAGGTGGCCGAGGGCAAGCTCGTGATTCGCCAGATGACGCCCGCCGAGCGCAAGCGGTTTCCGCCGCGCGAGGAGACCCCGCGTCGCGCAGTCTCCAAGCGGCGCTGATGGCGCATTTCTTCATCCCGCCGCTCCCCGCCCGCAGCCCGGCGACAGAGGAGGCTTATCGCGATCTATGCGACCAAGCCGAGGCCTGCACCGGAGCGGTCGCCCGCAACCGCCGCATCGAAGTCATGCAGTGCCGGCGCAGCGGCCGCGACTGTCTGCTGCAGGTGGGTGAGCCCGACGCCGCCACCGGGCGCACCGTCGCGGCCATCATCCAGCTCGGGCGCAGCACGTACACCATTCACCACCTCGGCGCGCACCCCGGGGAGTCACCCGAGCCGACCGTGTTGCAGCAATCCGAGGTCTACTCGATCACCGACTTCCAGTGAGAGGGAAAGCCGGACAGCAGAAGCGCGCTGAACGGCCTATTCCTCGGGTCGCCTGACCGGCGGCTTCGCGCGCGCCGTCTCCCTCGTCTTCGGCTTGCGCAACGGCCGCTGCTGTTTGAGAAGCCGGCGCTGCTTCGCGTCGAGGTGCCCGATCACCTCCAGCGCCTCCTCCTCGAGCCCCTGCTCACCGGCCAGCTCGAACACGCGGCGCGCGCGCTCCACGCCAAGCAGCTCGAAGATTGCCGGCAGCCGCTCCTTGCCCTCCAGCACGTAGGAGATTTGCAGCAGATCCTCGTCGCCGAGGCGCTCCAGGCACGCCGCGAGCGTCGCCTCCTGCAGGTGGGCCACAAAGCGCCCCATCGCCACGTGCTCCCCACGCGCCGCCATCGCCGCCGCGATCTCCGGCACGCGCTCCGTCGGCAGCGACGTCACGACACCCACCGCACGCCGCGGGTCGAGCTCCGCCGCCAGCCGCGCGAGGAACTCCACCGAGAAGTGCTCGGAGATCTCCGTCGCGCGGTGCGCCTCCAGCAAGCCCGTCAGCCGCGCGCACAGAAGCGGGCCGAGCGCGCGTTCCCCGATTGCCGCCAACACGTGCCCCGGTAGTAGATGCGCCGCGTCCGCGGCCCGCAGCAGCGTCGCGTGGTCGTCGTCGTAGAGCAACTCCGTCACCGCCTCCCGGTACGCGCGCAGCTCCGCCGCCGGCACCCGCTCCGTGTCAGGCAGCGCGTCCGGCCCCTCCAGTCGCAGCAGCCGCGCCAGCTTCGCCGCCTCCACCCGGCTCTCGCTCGCCGCGCTCACAGGCCCAGCATCCTGCGCACCGCTCCGCGCAGCGGCCACGGGATGTGCTCGAACGCGCGCTCGATCGCCACCGCCAGCTCCTCGCGCTGGTCGCCCAGCGCCGCCTCCGTCTGCGCCGTCAGCTGCGCCGCGCGCTCCGCGTCCAGTGACGGCGGCGGATCGGGCAGGCGGTCTGTGGCGCGTTTCATCGAATCTGCGGCATCCAGGGCACGGGCGCATCGCGCGCACGTGAGGGAACCCTACGCCCGTCATCATGCCGCACCGTCGCCGCGGTCCCCAGCCGTCTCGAACGCCTACAGCTGCACCACTGCGCCCTCCGCCGCGACGCTCACCGCCGGGGGGCGCTCGCACGCGGCGAACCGCTGCGCGAGCCGGTCCAGGGCGTCGTCCGTGCGGTCGGGGCGGTGGTGAAACAGCGCGACCGCGCGGGCGCCCGCGCGCCGTGCGAGCTCCACGGCGTAGTCGGCTGCGGCGTGCCCGAACCCGGCCTCGGCGGCGAGCTCCTCCGCCAACAGCTGGGCGTCGTGGACGAGCAGGTCGGCGTCGCGCGCCAACTCGAGCGCGGCGGGGTGGTACTCGCCGAAACCGCGCTCGCCCGAACCGAGCATCGTGGGGCAGTGGTCGGGCATGTATGTGAGGGTCGAGTGGGAGTCGCCGATCCTGTACCCAAGTGTGCGCCCGCCCTTGTGCGGGATCTCGCGCGCGAGCACCGTGAATCCCTCGACGCGGTGTTCTCCCGGCGCGACGCTCGCGAACGTCCAGCGCCCACGCAGCTCCGTCGGCTCGATCGGGAAGTACGGGGGTGACATCACGCGCGCGATCGCTCCCAGCGCGTCGCCCTCGTCCTGCGCGGGGACGAGCACCGTCGGCGCCGCGTCCTCACGGTCGCCCGCTGCGAAGAAGGGTAGTCCGAGCAGGTGGTCCCAGTGCAGGTGGCTGAGCACGATCGTGCCCGTGAACGGCGCACCGTCGAGGAGGCGCGAGACCGCGCGCAATCCGGTCCCGGCGTCGAGCACGAGCTGCGGCGCGCCGCCGTCGTCGTGGGCGAGCGCGAGACACGCCGTGTGACCTCCGTAGCGCACGAACTCGATGCCGGGCGCCGGCGTCGAGCCGCGCACGCCACAGAAATGGACACGCATGCGCGAGCGATTATCCCCCGCGCGGGCGATGGACGGGATGCTCCCCTCCGGCGGGCGCCGCTGCATTCGCCGCGGAGCGCGCCAGCGCGGCGGCCGCGGCGACCGTCCACACGGGTACCGCCGCGACACGGCCGCGCACCTCGAGCTCGCCGACCGGCATGAGATCGCCCGGCGGTTGCCGCAGGCGTTCGCGGGTGGAGTCCGCGACGAACAGCATGTGGCCACTGTCCTTCGTCATCCCCTCCAGACGCGACGCGGTGTTGGTGGTGTCCCCCAACGCGGTGTACTCGACGCGCTGCTCGGAGCCGATGTTCCCGGCCATCACCGGCCCGCTGTTGATGCCGACGCCCATCACGAAGCGGTGGTCGTGACCCTCCTCCGCGATCCAGCGGTTGAACGCGTCCAGGCGCGGCCCGATCATCTCCCGCGCCGCCCCCAGCGCGCGGTCGGCGTGGTCGGGCTGCTCCAGCGGGGCGCCGAACACCGCCATGATGCCGTCGCCCATGTAGGAGATCAGCGTGCCCCCCGCGCCGAGGATCGCCTCGGTCATCTCGCTCAGATAGCAGTTGACGACCTCGATCACGCGCGCCGCGGGCAGCTGCTCGGCGAAGCTCGTGAAGCCGCGCAGATCGGAGAACAGGACCGTACAGTCGCGCTCCACCGCGCCCAGGCGCAGGTTCTCGCCGGCGCTCGCCACGACCTGGTCGACGACGTCCGCCGGGACGAAGCGCGCGAACAGGTCGTGCACACGCGCGCGCTCGAGCGTCTCCACCATGTAGAGCACGGCGAGCGTGCCCAGCGTGCCGATGGCCAGCGCGAGCAGCGGGTAGACGTAGGTGACGATCAGGCCGCTGTCGAACGCGACCTGGACCGCGACCGAGAAGACCAGCGCAAGGGCGAGCGCGTCCAGCAGCGAGCGCCACTGGCGAAGCCGCGCGCTGGAAAACGGGACGACCACGCCGAGGAGCACGATCAGCAGCACGTCCAGCCACCCCGGGGCATCCCTCAGCGGCACCCCCGCGAGCAGCGTCGCCGCGGCGTTCGCCCAGATTTCCGGGCCGGGCATCGTCTGCGCGCCGGTCGTGGCGGTCGCGTGCACGTCCTGCAGGATCGGCGAGGAGGCGCCCACGATGACGAGCTTGCCCTCGAGCTCGCCCGCCGGGAAGTCGCCGCGCATCACCCTGGCGAAGGAGATCGCGCTGAACGATCCGGGAGGGCCCGCGAAGTCGATCGGCAGCGTGCCGTGCTCGAACGTCGACGCCGGGATGCGCCCGCCTTTCATCACTTCGGCGGCCGCCACCGGAAAGCTCGCGAGGCCGTTGTACTCGCGCGCGAAGCGCCGGACGGTGCCGTCGCTGTCGAGCGTCAACCGCACCTCGGCAGGCCGCGCACCGATTTCGCGCAGCAGCTGGGAGGAGCCGCCGAATATCGGGGTCGCGCCGCCGGCCCCGACGTTGACGGTCGCGAGCACCACCCTCCCGTGCGCCCGGCCCACCGCTTCGATCAGCTCGTCGTCTTCGCGCGGGTCCGTTGCGTGGATGTATTCCATGTCGATCGCGATCGCCCGCGCGCCCGCGCGGCGCAGATGGTCGATCACCTCCGCGTCGTAGCTTCGCGGCAGCGGCGAGCGCGCCTCCAGATGGCGGCTTTCGAGTTCCTGTTCGGCCTGCTGGCTGATCTGCACGAACACGACGTTCGACGGTGGTCGCCGCGCGCCGCGGATCGCGAAGCGCGCGTCGAGCGTCTGCTGTTCGCTGCGCCCCAGCAGGCCCGTCGCGTAGGCGAGAACGCCGAGGCCCGCCGCGACGACGGCCACGATCAACAGCGACGCGGTCTTGCGTCCCGGTCTGCGTGCGCCCATGTCACCGCCTCGATCTCAGCATCCGACGCTCCGGCGCAGCGATGCTAGTCGAACGGTTGCCGGCCTCGCGTCCCCGCGCCCACGCCGCATGTAGAGTTGGCGCCCTCGAAAGCTCGGATCGATAGGGAGCGCGCCGAATGCACCGACGTAACAGCGAGCTGGCCAAGTACGGGCGATGAGCCGGGCGGTACTGGGTGCGCTCGCGGTGGTCGCGGCCGTCGCGGCGCTGGGAGCCGGCGAGCAGAGCGCGGTGGGCGCGACCTTCCTCGTCACCACCACCGAAGACCTCACCAAGCCCAACCCGAAATGCGAAGGGCCGTGCTCGCTGCGCCAGGTCGTCGCCAACGCGAGCCAGTTCACGGGTGGCGAAACGAAGAACATCGTCGAGGTCCCGCCCGGAACGTACGTCCTCGGCGAACAGTTGAACATCGCCCCCCCGGTCGGAAAAACCGAGGAAGTCGTCGGGTTGGGCAGCCGCGCCGGCGAAGTGAAGATCGAACCCACCGCTGCCAGGAAGGGACGGCTGCTCAATGTCGGCACCACGAGCAGCAGCGGCCTCACCGTGGTCGCGGACCTCGAGCTCAAAGGCGGCGAAACGCAGGGCGCTGGCGCCGGGATCAACCTCGAACTCGACGCGAGCCTCTCGCTCGTCGACGTCGCGATCCTCGACAACGTCTCCGCGAGCTCCGGCGGCGGGATCAACGCCGCCGGCGAACTGCACGTGCTCGACAGCCTCGTCGCCGGCAACAAAGCCGGGTTCTCCGCGATCGGCTCGGGAGGCGGGATCGAGCTCGCCCAGGGCGGCCAGACGGCCAGCCTCGTCAACAGCACGATCGTCGACAACGAAACCAACCAGAACGGCGGCGGCATCGACAACCACGCCCAGCTCGAAGTCCTCAACACGACGATCGCCGGCAACACCGCCCCGACCGGCGCCGGGGCCGGCATCTCCGGAACGGCCGTCACATTGAGCAACTCGCTCCTCGCGCGTAACACCCCCGCGAACTGCGCCGCGACACTGAAGGTCACCGAGACCGTCGGCCACAACCTCGCCGACGACGCCAGTTGCAACCTCGGGGCCGCCGGCGACAAACAGGCGGCGGCGCAGCTGGAAGAAGCCGGCGGCGCTCTCAGACTGGCGGACAACGGCGGCCCCACCGAAACGATCGCCCTGCAGCCCACCAGCCCGGCGGTCGGCGCCGCGCTCGGGGAATCCTGTCCGGCGCTCGACCAGCGCGGCGTCGAACGCCCACGGGAATCCTGCGACATCGGTGCCTTCCAACTCAGCACGAAAAAAAGCAGCGCGACCCCTCCCAACCCCAAAACATCCACCCAATCCTCACCTCAGACTCCCCCACCACCCCCGCCACCCACGCCCATACGCGCGCGCACCGGCAATGTCGCTCCCGCGTCCGGCACCGTGCTCGTCGAGCTGCCCGGCACTCACACCTTCGTCGCGCTCACCACGCTGCGCTCCGTCCCGTTCGGCACCGTCATCGACGCCACCCACGGGCGCGTCGTCGTCACGACCGCCGCGCCCCACGGCGGGACGCAGACCGGTGAATTCTTCGGGGGCGAGCTCGTGCTCACCCAGAATCGCGACGGCGAGGTCCAGGCCGCGCTCACCGGCGGGGACTTCACCGCCTGTCCCACCGCGGCGGAGCGCGCCCATCGCGCCTCGATGGCCAGCGCCGGCAAGCATCCCGTGCGCAAACTGTGGACGAACGCCCACGGCAGCTTCTCCACCAAGGGCAACTACGCCGCCGGCGCCGTCCAGGGCACCGAATGGCTCACGGAGGACTTCTGCAACGGCACACTCGTCCGCGTCACCCGCGACAAGGTGCTCGTCACCGACCTCGTCAACCACCACCACTTCCTCGTCCACTCCGGGCACAGTCACTTCGCGAAGGCGCCGCGGCGATGAGCGCAGGATTCGCCGCCGGCTTCTTCGACTACGACTCCGTCGCGGTCCACGAGCGCAGCAGCGAGCTGCAGCTGCTCGCCGACCGCCCACGCTCGGACTGGGAGAAGGTGCTCGCGCATACCGAGACGCGCCGCTTCTCACGCGGGGAGACGATCATCGAAGCGGGTGAGCACGACCGCGCGCTGTACCTGCTTACGGAGGGCGCGCTCGGTGTGCGCCTCGCAGGAGATTCGAGTTAAGACATTCAAGGCGATCGACGCGCCGTCGGTTGTCGGCGAGGTCGCGTTCCTCGACGGCGGCCCGCGCTCGGCCACGCTGTTCGGGCTCAGCGACGGCGAGCTGCTGCGCCTGCGGCTGGAGAGCTTCGAGACGCTCGCCGCGCGCGAGCCCGAGCTGGGGCGCGCGATCCTGTTCGACCTCGCGCGCATCGTCACCGCGCGCCTGCGTCTCGCGAGTGACGCGATCGCGCGCAGCGGGGGTTGACCGTGGCGAGCACGACCGCCGCCGGCGCGACCAGCACGACCGCCGCGAACCCGTTCCCGAATTTCACACAGATGCGCCGGCGCGCGCCGATCTGGGTTTGGCATGTCGGGCGCGTCATCAGCGTCGCTCTCGCCGTCGGCGAGTGCGCGCTGCTGATTGCGCAGCCCGACAAAGGACTCGAACTATGGTGGAAGCTCGCGATCCCGCTGCTCCCACTCGTGTGGCTCGCAGCACCCGGACTGTGGCGCAACCTCTGCCCCCTCGCCGCCTCCAACCAGACCCCGCGCCTGTTCCGTTTCACCCGCGGGCTCACGATCCCCGACTGGTACCGCGAGTACGCCCCCGTCGTGGGGATGGTCGCGTTCATCCTGCTCGTCGCCTCACGCGAGCCGCTACTCAACACGAGCGGAGTGGCGACCGCCGTGCTGATCGGCGCGTCGCTGCTCGGCGCGTTCACCGGCGGGCTCGTGTTCAAGGGAAAGAGCGGCTGGTGCAGCTCGATCTGCCCGCTGCTGCCCGTCCAGCGCATCTACGGGCAGACGCCGTTCGCGACGATCCCCAACTCGCACTGCCAGCCCTGCGTGGGCTGCACGAAGAACTGTTACGACTTCAACCCCCGCGTCGCGTACCTCGCGGACCTCTACGAGGACGACCGCCACTACACCGGGTACCGCAGGTTCTTCGTCGGGTGCTTCCCCGGCCTCATCTACTGTTACTTCACACTCCCGCCGCACATCTCCGCGGCCGCGGACTACGGGCGCTTCGCGGTCTTCATCGGTGTGAGCGCAGGCAGCTTCTTCCTCGCGGAAACGCTTTTGAAGGTGACCGTCAACAAGATCACCGCCGTCTACGGCGCCGTCGCGATCAGCCTCTTCTACTTCTACGCCGCGCAGGTGCTGTCGGGCACGCTCACCGGCAGCACGAGCACCGCGTGGTTCGTGTGGGGTTTGCGCGGCCTCGTGTGGGGGCTCGCCGCCGTGTGGCTCGTGCGGACGTGGCGCAAGGAGGCCGTGTTCGTCGCGCAGGCCACCTCGCCGCCACCCGTGCGGCTCGGGGCCGGCGCGCTGGACGCCGCGCGCGCCAAGCAGGCCGGCAACCCCGAGGTCACGTTCGAGCCCACCGGTCTCCGACTCGTCGCGAAGCCCGGCGCCACGCTGCTCGAGATGGCCGAAAGCGGCGAGCAGACGATCGAGGCGGGCTGCCGCATGGGGGTGTGCGGCGCCGATCCCGTGTGCGTGGTCGCCGGCATGGACAACCTCTCACCCATTTCAAACGACGAGCAGGCCACGCTGGAGCGCCTCGGCTACGCGGAGAACACTCGCATGGCTTGCTGCGCACGCGTCGAGGGGCCCGTCACGATCTCACTCACCCCCGACCGCACCGGTGCCGCCGCGCCGAAGCGCGTCGCGGGCTTCGAACCCGATCCCGAGGTGAAGCGGATCGTGATCGTCGGGAACGGGATCGCCGGGGTGACCGCCGCCGACCACGTCCGCCGCCGCCACCCCGACTGCGATATCGACGTCGTCGCGAACGAGCCCTACCCGCTGTACAACCGCATGGGCATCGCGCGGCTCGTGTACGCGCGCTCCGCGATGGTCGGGCTGCAGCTGCTGCCCGACTCCTGGTACGAGGAGAACCGAGTCACCTGCTGGTTGAACACATACGCCACCGCGCTGGACCGCGAGCGCCGCGAGCTGACCCTCGGGACCGGCGAGAAGCTGCCCTACGACCGCCTGGTCCTCGCGACCGGCAGCGACTCGTCCGTACCGCCAATCGCGGGCTACGGCGCGCCGGGCACGTTCGTGCTGCGCCGCGCCGCCGACGCCTTCGCGATCCGCACCTACGCGCAGGAGCACCACGCCGAACACGCCGTCATCGCCGGGGGTGGGCTGCTGGGTTTGGAGGCCGCGTACGCGCTGCACAAGATCGGGCTGCACGTCACCGTGCTCGAGCGCAGCGACGCGCTGCTCTCGCGCCAGCTCGACGCGCGCGCCGCCGAGATGCTGCGCGACTACCTCGAAGGGCTCGGCCTCCACGTCGCGCTTTCCAGCGATACCGAGGCGCTGAGCGTCGGGGCGGAGGACGGCGCCGGAGGGCACGCGCATGAGGGCCAGCAAGCCGAGGCGCGCCCGGCCGAGGGGCGCCCGGCCGAGGGGCGCCTGCGCGAGGTGCGACTGCGCGACGGGCGCACGCTTCCCGCCGACCTATTCCTCGTCGCCGCCGGCATCGCGCCGCTGGTGGAGCTCGCGCGGGCGAGCGGCATCGAGACGAGCCGGGGCGTGGTCGTCGACGACGAGCTCCGCACCAGCGACCCCGCGGTGCTCGCCATCGGCGACGTCGCCGAGCACGGAGGGCGCATCTACGGTCTGTGGCCCGCCGCCGTCGAGCAGGGCGAGATCGCCGCCGAGAACGCGCTCGGCGGGCACCGCGCCTATCGCGGCACAGTTCCCGTGACGATGCTGAAGGTCGTCGGTGTCGACCTGCTCTCGGTCGGGCGCTTCGAGGCCGGCGAGCACGACACCGCGATCGCGCTCGAGGACCCCGACGAGCACAGCTACCGCAAGCTCGTCATCTCGGATGGGCGCGTCGTGGGGGCCATCCTGATCGCGCGCCAGCAGGACGCGCCACATGTGACCGCCGCCGTGAAGGAGGGGCGCGACGTGTCTGCGATCCTGCCGGCGCTGGAACGGGGGGAGTGGGAGCGTCCTGGGCGAGCGCGAGGCCGCGGTCGCGGTGTGAGAGGCGGGCGCGGCGTCGGCCGGTGCTGGGGCGTCAGGACGAGACGGCCCAGCGGATCGACGTCGTCCTCGATTTCCGCCCTCGCGGACTTCGCGCCGTCGTCGCCGTGCGCGCTCGAGCGAATCCACGTCCGTCCGTGCGCACGCCGCACCCGGTGCTGGCGCCCCCCCTCTTGACGATTCAGCAGAGATGCGTCGCGTCGCCAGGCGGGTCGTCATCTTTCAATGGGACGACAAAGAGAGCCAGCAGTTCTGGCTGATCCGGGACTATCTGCCTGAGTACCACGCTTTGGGTCGGGACCGTCCGGACCTGAGCGAGCGCACCGCCGCCATCGGGGCGCGCGTGGAGACGGTCCTGATCCCTTGGGACTGCGTGGATGGGTTCTTCCACTGCTACTGGCGCAGACCCAAGGCTTACCTGACAGAGGCGGTTCGTCGTGGCAGCTCGGTATGGGCGAGAGTGGGAGCGCCCGCGGAGCAGCGAGCCGTCGGCACGCTCGGCGCAGATCTCGCAAGCGTCGCTTGGTGTGAGCGTAACCGCGAGCTAGCAGGCCTCGAGAGCGCCGACCTTGGCGCAAGGTTGCTAATAGCGTCGGGTGCGAACACGAGCAAGATCAGATCATCGTGAGCGACTCCCCCAGACGGGCATATACGAGGCCAGCCAGCGCAGCGTCACTCCACATTTCTCACGCGCTCTGCGCCCCGGAGCCTGAGTCGAGGCGCCACGGCGGGTCCAGTCTGTTCTCGCCGGCGTGGTAGATGAAGACATGGTGGCCATCGGGATCGAGCATGATCGCCTCACGCCATAGGTAGGGCTGGTCGACCGGATCGCACACGAAGGTAAAGCCTTCCCCCCTGAGCCGCTCGACCGTTTGGTTGACGTCATCGACCTCGAAGTGGATACTCGCTCGTGGCGACCCGACGCTCCGCTCGGCGCGGTGCAGCGAGAGGGTCGTCTCGCCCCGCGGCGAGAGCAGGCGCGCGTACTCCGGATAGTGGGCGACGATCTGCGTGAGACCCAGACGGGCATAGAAGGTCGCTGACGCCTCCACATCGATAGCGGGCAGAGTGATGTGATTCAGCCGCACGCCACGCGACGATACACGGCGCACGATCGCCGGCTGTCCAGGAGAGTCCTGGTGAGCCTCCTTGCCACCATGAGCACGACTCGGCTCGACGCCGAACAGCATCTCGAAGCCTACCAGCGAGACGACTAGCCCACCAGCGATCCCGAAGGCGCCAAGATCAATCCCGAGGCCGTCGAGAATCTGCTTGCCGGCGATCGCCGCGACCCCAAGCGTGATCGCGACCGTCATGGCGATCTTGCGCACGTACTCGCGCCGCCGCTGCGGCTCCCCTGCGGTCATCGCCTTGAAGAGGATCCCGCGCGTGATCGGATCGGTGATCACCAGCACCGAGACGACCGCTTGGACGTAGAAGTCGACGCCGCTGCTCATCAGCGAAACACGAGCGCTCTCGCATCGAGGGACCACACCCACACTCCTCGGTGACCGCCGGCAGCCGCGCGAGGACGGCCGACCTTCGGGGTCCGAACCCCAGGGTCGCCGCGGCTTGGCCCGCCCATGGACGGATGGTGTTCGGCATGCGCGACCGCGGTTTCTCGGCCCAAGTCGATCCTTATCGGAGATGCGATACTGCCCGCCGTGCCGAACCTCTGCCGTGGACTACTGCACTTGGTACTCACTGCCGGCCTGGCCCTTGGTTTGGGGTCCAGCGCCTCGGCCTCTCCCTCCCACAAGTGCGGCGACGTGCATGTCAGCCAGCTCCGCCCAAACGGCTACACGAGCGAGCGTCTGGTGATCTCGCCCCACGTCTTGTCCTGTGCCGCTGGTCGGCATCTCGTCACGTCGTACTACACGAGCCACGAGGAAGGCAAGGGGAGTGGGGCGTTCCGCAAGCTCGGAGCGTACAACTGCGGCGGTGGGCTCTCGTCTCTGCGTGGTGGTATAGCGCTGCTCTGCGATCTCGTCTCTCACGAGTCTGACGTGGTGTTGGAACTTCGCGTGAAGCCATTGCCTCCCTCTTCCTAACTTTGCGATACGACCGTCGCCTATCACAACATCTCGGCGGTCATCACTACAAGTATGAAACGTGAGTTGCGGCCTCGCGCGTTCCGGCCGGTCTCATTTAGACCGCTGGAATGACATGGCGACCGCTTCGCACGCCTGGAGTTTTGATCCTCTCGGCAGCGAACGGTTGGTCGGGGTTTCGAATGCTCACGCCAGCACGCCCCACGCTCCGGTCAGCCCGATCCTCAAGTAACCACCCAGTCCCGTCGAAATTACAAGCACGGTGGGCATCGAAGACAGATGGTATATGCGGGGACACCACCGCCGTCACGACAACCAGGGCGACCATCGCAGCAACCGTTGCCGCGTCGTCGAACCGGAGCTGGCATCAGATTGCTGATCATCGCGCTCGTCGGCATCATCCTGATTCTGGCCACGATGCTGACGGTTGTTGAGGCTCAACGCTCCCGCGAAGAGTTCCAAGCGCCGGTGTGCCGGACCTAGAACATCCATCTCGCTCTAATTTCTAGACGACAAAACCGCCCCGTCCACCGCGCGCACCCGACCCTAACGCAGTCACCACACCAGGCCGCTGACCCGCCCGCGGTTGACGACGAGCAGCGGCCAAGCGGACGCCCGTCGATGCGCTCGCTCTCCACGCCAAGCAGCGTCCTGCTGGGGTTCCCCTTAAGGAAACTGTACCGCGGGCTAGCCGCCGGCTGGAACCGGCAAAGTGTCAGCGATCTTGAACGCGTACATCGTCACTTCGAGCCGGTATTCGATCGCCTTGGAAACCCTGGGCACGGTCACGCTGAGGTGACGTCTCAACACGACCGTCTTCTTCCACGCGACGCCGTGCGCGCGACTGCATTCCCCGCCCGAGCACCGGATCAAGCGGAACGTGGCGGGGCCACCGACGCCGGAGCCGGTGTCGGTCACTGCGAGCCGGTGCCCGCGCAGGTTGAGGGTGACGCGCCCGAGTTCGTGCTTCGGCCCGGCCTCTTCGACGCGTTCAATTGCTTCGCTGAGGTCGGTGGGTCCGCTCGTGAAATGCACGGTCTGCGTTTGCTCGCCGCTCACGGCCGACCAGTTCGCGGTGAGTACGTAGGCGGTGTCCGGGGCGAGCTTCGAGGTTGGTACGACGAAGCTGGCTCCGTCGTTGTAGGGGTCTGCTGTCTCAAGCTGGGTGGGGATGATGGTTCCGCGGGTGCTTTGCACGGTCGCGCTCGTCAGCGTCGCCTGGGTGCCCTCGGCCCAAAGGATGATGGCTGGCGCGACAAACGCTTCGTCGCCGAGTCCAACGTCTTGCTCGGGCGAGTGCGGCCACTCACCCGTGTTCTCGCGCGTCGGAACTTCCGTCGCGCCGTTGCCGGGGTACGAATAGTACGCGGGGCTCGTGAACGAGCGCGAGCCTCCTGTACCAATGCAGGCTGCTGTGTCCGTTGCGCCGTACCACGCAGTCGTCGCGGCGGGGTCCATGAGTCTCGACAGGTGGAAGGCCGCGGCTGACCACGGGTTGAAGTTCGCCGTCCATAGCGTGCCGACCGTGAACTTGCCACCCGGTTCGCCGTCGAGGTCGGATGATGCGGCTGCGGCGTTGCCCTCAGACGTGTAGCCGGGCTGAGTGGGGATCTCTTCGTGTGGATACTGGCCGGGCGCGGGTCGGTAGATGGTTGCCCAGCTGAGGCAGCCTTCGCTGAGTGCCGGTTCGAGCGCGAGTCCGCCGGGGATGCCGTTGGCTTCGCGTTGCTTATTGAGGGCCTGAACCGCCTGCACGTCGTCGAGGAGCGGCAACGGCCGCGGCAAGCGCTGTTCCAAGAGCGGGATTACCAACGTTGACGCCCTGGCGCCGCTCACCGTACTCCCAAGTCCGAGCGCGACCAGTGCGACGATCGCCGCCGCGACCACGCAACGTGGCGCCACGACTCCGGATCGATCATCCCGAGGCCGCAAGGCTCGACATCGCAGGCCGCCGACAATACGGAGCCCAAGACTAACCACGGAACTGCACGCTGTGACTATGTCGATTGCGGGAAATCATTCGTTCTTGACGGTGCCTGACCGATACAGCACCCGTCCGGAGGTCGAGCGCACGATGATACGCATGTCCACGATATCGGGAAACTGGGCGGTCGCCGAGTAGTGGTGTTTAGTGTCGCTCAACAGACTGAAGGTGTACTGCCAGACCGTTTCGCGATCGATGTGCTTTTGATAGATCGCTCTGGCGTCTATATCGAGAAACGCCGGCTGCGGGCAGACCCTGTGTGAGAAGTCTGAAAGGAGCGAAACCAGCTTATCCGCCTCGCCGGTTGTCCAACCTACGTTGATCAGCGCTTCCGTTCCGATGATCCCGGGTCCGCCCCGGTGCGCACACGAAGCGGTAGAGTATGCGCCACCTCGCGCGGTCGTGGCGCAGGTTGAGAGGAATGTGCAAATAAGCAAGCTCGCGACGAGTATGTGCGCTTGAACGCGCCGCGATGCGATACTTCTACTCCAACTCAAAATTGACCTCCCCGGTCGTACCCGAGGTGCCTACGCACCCGGCATTATTGCCACTGACGCCGCCGCAGCCATAAGTGGCGCCTGTGTACGCTTCTTCGGACGGGTTGGCGAGCGATGAAAAGAATGTGTCTATCCAGTTCGTCGCGGTGCCACAGTCGAGTCGGTATGCCCATACATCGTGGGCCATTACCGCGGTGCCCGTCGCCGAGTGGGCTGTGACGTCCTGGCAGTGGAGCAAGTGGGGCCGCCAATATCCGAAGACTTCGCTCCCATGCCGCGCGCACGCTGCGCCCGCGCGGACGTTGTCTCCGTGTGGGAACCTGTAGTAGTTCCAACCGCATTGCCATCCCCTCGGCGGTTGGCCGGGCCCCCCCATCGATCCCGGACCCGTGGTAAGGGTGTGCTTGATGACATGCCGCGCCAGCGGACATGACACGGTGCCGCGGCCGACGCGCACCAGGTAACGTTCGGCGCGAGCGGTGATCACGCCGCAGCTTGTCGATGCCACCTGCGCTCGCGGCTGGTTAGCCACTGCACCATCGGCCGCGACAGGAGCTAGAAGGCAGCAGGCGAGGACACCCGCATGTGCCGCAATGAGCAAGCCCCTTGAATGCTCGATGATTCTAGATGGCCTACAAGACGGCCGGCCCGGTTTGTGGCACCGCTCAGTTGTACGCACTATCGAGTAGACCTTCTGGCGCGACTCGGCACCAATGCCACCGGGTATGCGCCCCGCGACCACGGCGCGGACGAGCAGAGGTGACATCGCCATCGCCCATACCGATGCGTTTTCATCGACGGTGCCTGTGCCGCCGGGGATTCCCGCTTGAGACAACAATCGTTATGCGGGCATCAAACGCCAGATGCGTGCCGGGCGCCGAGCCGAGGTGCACCACCATGCCCTTTCGGACATGCCGGCTACGTACGTAAATGACGCGTCCGACCGCGCAATGAGCCGTCCGGATTCGCTGCTCGACCGTCAACAGGTGCATCCTCGAACTAAAGGTAGGAACAATGCATGGTGGCGGAGGGAGTGGCGGAGGAGGCGGTGATGCGACGATGAACATCTCCGGTTGAGGGCCGGCGATCGGAGAGGTGTCACTCCCCGAGCCGGCTAGCCACAGGCAGATCAAGTATGTGCCAGCTTTTGACTGGGTAGTTGTCGCTTGCTCTGAGAATGAGCCGTTAACGTTTTGCCCTTCTATGAAGTCGCTGCCGGTATCCGCGTCGTAGGTCGGAGCGCACGGCGCACCGCCGGCCGTCCGGACCTTGGCAAAGACTTTCTCAGGCGCTTCGCTTGAGCCCGTGACCGTGACGGTCGCCTGCTGGCCTGGTGCGGGAGTGAGCGGATCGACGGTCGCACTGATCGCGCCTCGTGGAGACCGGAACGTGATCACCTGTGTGATCGGTGTCACGATTTCCCGCTCGCCATATTCGTTGTTTTCGGGGCTGAGCCATAGGCAGAACACGAAGGTGCCGGGCTCTTTCCAGGTCATGACGGTTTTCAGGCTGAAGGTGCCTTCAACCTTTTCACCCGGGAACGCCCACAGTATGGACCCCGAGTCTTCGTGCGCATTGGGCGCACATGGCGCGCCGCCCGGCCCGCGATACTTGACGTACGCGTACTCCGGAACGGATGCGGTCCCGCTGAGCGTGAAGACGCGCGGGAGTTCGGCCGCCGGATCCGATTCGCCGGCGGTGTTGGTAACGGTGATGGTCGCGCTATCGGCGAATGCTTGCGGACACAGGACGAGTAGGCCAACAAATGTCAGCATGACCAGTAGGCTGCAGAGGCTTCGACGAACAAGCCGTACACGCGCACCGGCGTTCGAGCTAATACTGCGTGGTGGAGGGAGCAGGGCGTCGGTCACGAGGCAGCCCGAGACGGCAAGGTGCCTGGACAGCCTAGGCAGTCGTTCATCATACGTCCCTACTTGGTTGGATTGCGAGGCCATGTCCCGAGTGAGCTCTGCTCAGTGGAACGGGTCGTAGCCACAGCTCGTTGCTTTCGCATAGCAGGCGGCGACGAGTTCCGCGTACGTTTTCTGCCCGGCCGCGTTCGGGTGGAAGCTGTAAGAGGAGGGGTTGAGCGGGTTGTTGAAGAGGAGGCCGTTGATCCAGGCGTGGGTCTGTGGCTGTCCGTTGCTGTCGTGTACTTGGCAAACATCGTGGCCCACGAAACGGGCGCGTGGATCGGCAAACCTGGCGTTCAGGCCCTGCGCCGCCGCTTGCTGAACGATTTCCCGAATGAGGTTGTCGACGTACTCCTGGCCAGTGCCCATGAGACCGTCGTTCGCGGGCGTGATCGAGTAGTGGGTGAAGAGACTGCTGCCACCCACCGTGCAGTTGCTTACGAGTGTTTCCGGGAAGAGATGGGGGTAGCCGACGACGATGATTCTCGCATTCGGAGCACGCTTGTGCACCTGCGTGAGGAGTTCGCTGAAGGGCGGGATGTGTACGTCGTAGCTGGCGGTGCAAGGGCCGCTGCAGAGCGTGTAGTTCCCGTCGCCGTTTTCATCGATGTGCACCGCGGCGCCGTTCTTCAGGATTTTCGTGCCGAGTGTCCTGTACTTGGAGATCGCGGCGGAGCAGGACGACGTGCTCGCGGGGTGCCCGGCGCCACCGACGCATTCGCTCAGGATTTCGCTGAAGCCAAAGTCATTACCCGAGATCGTGAAGGTGACGAGACTGACGCTACTGTCGGCGCTTCCTGCGGGTGCAATCCGATCAAGCTGCGCTTTTTCGCCCCACTGGCCACCCTGCTTACCGGTGCCTGTGGCTCTCGGGAGTGACGCGATGAGGTCGGGAAGCTTGGCGCCACTGCAAGCCGCGAAGGTGAACGCTTGCGCAGCGACGCGGGGATCGTTGCGAACGAGTTCCGGGTAGGCGTGTGTCGAGCGGTGGCACTGGTTTGGTTTGCTGCCACCGCTGATGTTTGTGGCCGGATAGAAACCGGGGTTGCCGTTGATGTCGAGCGCGCCCTCCCCCGAGGAGTACGAGTCCCCGAGCGCGACGTACCGGTTCACGGCCGGGTTCGTTGTGCTTGAGCTGGCTGCGTAGCCGCCCGGGTAAGAGTAGGCGTCGTATTCGCCGAAGCCGTAAGCGGTGAGGCCGAACGCCTGAGCTCCGGTGAGCGTGTGCGTACCTATTCCCACGGGCACCTGCGCTCCGCTGAAGCCGGAGCTCCCGATCGCGGTGGAGTCCCCGCCGGGGAGCGCGCCGCCATCGAGCAGGAGCGAACCCGTCTCGTTGTTGGGCGCGATCACGTTGATGTAGTTCGTGAACCTGGGGTTGACGGGCGTCGTGTACGTGTACGAGTGCAGGAATTGCTCCGTGGGCGGCACGAGCGTCTCGGAGGGATCAGCTTGCGCGAGGTTGTCGAATGTTGTTGAGTCGGAGAACTGCGCGACGAGGGCCGGATGACTAGTGATGATCGAGGAGGCTTCCGTGAGCTGCGTCTGGTAGAACTGCCCGGCTTCGAGCGTGGCCACGGTGCCACCATTGACGGCGACGGTGGTGCTCGCTTGACCGGCGAGGATCCGGAACGTGTCACCGAGTGTGCGCGTCGCCAGGGGCTCCGTGAGGAAATCTTTGCCCCACTCCGGTGTCGGCGGCATCTGCTCGGCGACGTAGTTGCACGCGACGTACGAAAGGCTGGGGATGTTCGCACACTCCGCTCCGGCGAGTACGGAGACGGGTGCACTCGACGTGATGTGGGTGCCCGTGAGGTCCGCGCCGCTGTTGCCGATCAACTGGTACGTCTGGCCGGCGTTCAGTTCCACGGTGTATGGCACGCCCGCTTCCCGAGCACCCGCTGCCGCCGCTGGTGTGATCGTCACGGTCGTTCCGTCATGGGTTCCAACGACCTGGAAGTCGCTCGGTGCCGATTGAGGCGTTTGTGCTTGGAGCGCCTCGTAGCCAAGCGCGTAGTAGCTCCTCCCGATCGCCGTCACCGGCAGCGCCGTGAAGCCGTCGGTGGTGTACGTGGCGTCCTCAAGGCCGTAGACGGTCACGGGCGCCGCGGAGGTCACGTGCACCCCCAGGCTTTCCACGCCGTCGAGCGCCTGGAGGTCGGTGCCCGTTGGTACGGCGACACTTGTTGTCTGTCCCGGCGTCACGCTCACGTCAACGCTGAATCCCAGCGCTGGCACAGCCACCGTGGCTGTCGTTGCCGTCGTGCCGCTGATGTTGACGTAGTTCGTTCCTTCGATCAGGTTCTCGCCGAACGCAAACCAAAACTCCGTGCCGACGGTCGCCGCCGAACCGTTATAGGGACCCGGCGCCACGGTAGCCCGGGCGTCCGGGGCCGCATACCCGAGCGTGAGCAAGAGCAGCGCCGTAACCGCCGACGCCCTGACCGCTATGGCGATCTCCGATGACTTGGTCTTCGTCAAGTTCATATCGCCACGTTGTGCGTGATCGTGACCGCCCTCGATCCCGTCCTGATCACCATCGTCAGGACGTAATGACCTCGCGGCGTCGTCCGTAGCGCGTGCATGTGCAGCTCGGCGCTACGTCCGCTGACACGCGCGTGTCCGAGCTCGTAAACGACGAAACCACGGCGAAGACTTGCCGTGATCGCGCTGCCAGCGGGCAGCTGGGTCACCTTGCAGACGCGCTTCGTCGTCTTGTGTTTGCCCGTGCCTTTAGTCACGGTGTGGCATTCGATCTCGACGGACTGTCCAGGAACGCCTTGTGATCCCGCTGCACCGGCTGGTCCTGCAGATCCTTGTGCTCCGGGGGTACCTGGTACTCCCTGCGCCCCATTGCTGCCGTTCGTGCCGCTTCCCCCGGCGGAGCCCGTGGGCCCGGCGGGACCTGTTGGTCCGGTGGGTCCAGGTTTGCCGGTCTCCGATTCCTCAACAACAATCCAAGTGGTGAGTGAACTCGTGTCGCCGTTACTGTCGGTGACAGTCCAGGCGGCGGCGTAGCGTCCAGCGGCGAGGCCGGTGACGCTGATCCCGGCAGAAGAGTTCGCGTCGCCGGCGAACGCTCTCGGCGCTCCGCCCGCGAGCGGCGTCAAAGTCAAAGCGACGCCTGAGGCGTCGTCGAACCCTCCGTAGTTGATTACGTCGGCGTACGCGATGAACGACGGTGACGTCAGCTCGTTATCGGTCGGCGACGTGTCGTTGAAGGATGGGATCGTGGCCGTGGTCGCTCCGCCGCTCAGCTCGTCCTCGAACCGCGGCGTGTGATCGGGGATGTTCTCGCTGAGCGTGCCGAGCGATGAGCACAGCGTGCCGGTAAGAGGGTCGAACTCTTCAACTTCGCAGCTTCCCGTTGTGCCACTCGGGTCGAGGTGTGCGTCTTGTTCGACGACGCTCGCTTTCAGCGCATAGACGTCCAGCGTCGTCACGGTTCGCTTCGCGTTGCCGCCGGCTTCTGGGACGACGAGAGCGAGGTGATCCCCGGCTTTGATCGATGCGAAGCTTGTCGTCAGGGCCGCCGGGTCAGTGACGACGCCGTCGCTGACGGCGGTCAGCGTCTTTGTTTCGACCGGCGAGCCCGCTCGGGATTGTTCGATCGCGTATTCGCTACCAGCATGCACATCCACACAACTCACGGCGTTGTTGACGAGGTCGGCGGAGCAAGTGGGCGGCGCGACGCCGAGGTGGTCGCTGACGCCGACGCCGGGCAAGCCGGCGGGCAGCACTAGGGCGAGGTTGCTTCCGTCTTCGTATTCGTGGGTTGGATTGAACGTCACGGCATCATTCGCTGTTACAGCCGATGAGAACGTCGCGGAATAGTCACCGGCGCCGTCTGGGGTCGCGCTGACTGTCGTCGTGCTCCCTCCGGCGTAGTGGACGGTCACCGGCACAGCGCTGCCGCATTCGACGCCAAGGTCTTGGCAGTCGATCGTGATCGTCGTGCCGTCGCCCGTGATAACGGCTGCGTTCGCGAGCGTGGAGATGCCGGAGTATGAGCTGCTCGCGGGTACAGGCGCTCCCGCGCCGGTGTAGGCGACGTTGACGGCGTCCGTGAAGTCGCTGGGAGCGTGAGCCGGGAGGTTCGCCATCCATTCGCCGTTCGCGTTCGTGGTCGCAGTTGGAGCCGTGGCGATCGTGGTTCCGGCCCTGATGAGGGTGACCGCGACTTCAACGCCGGCTTTCGCCGTGCCGGTCGTGCCTGTTACCGTCGGCGAGTAGCGCGTGATCTGGACAGTCGGAGCAACGGCGAGCGTCGCCGCCGTGCACATCAGCATCACTCCGCCAACGATTGCCAAGGCGAGTACGAAACGACAGCTTCTCTTGCCCGCACTTCTGCTCGCTTGCCGGTCCACAGTTCCTCCGTTATCGTCGCGGCAAGCCAGTGGCCCAGGCCATTGACGCGCATCAGCCGGCGCTTGTCGGTCATTGTCATATCCCCCACGCAGAACTTAGCGGAATCGGAAAGTTCTGGCAGCCCGACTCCCATATCCGAACCAAACGGCTCATAGCGCGCCAAACTTGCAGCGTGGATTGGGAGTGTTCGGCGAACGGTGGAAGTGCTTGGTCTGACTGAAGGGGATGACCATGACGGAGCTGGCGGAGTTGACCGATGCGGGCGAGATGATCGCGCTCATGAGCGTAGATTCGGTCGATCAGAAGGAGCTTGCTGAGCAGTTGTTGGTGCAGGCGAAGGAGCAGAACATCGAGCTGGTTGGCCCTGTTGGGCCAGCTGACCAAGAACGTGCTCGAGACGGCGCTGGATGCGGAGGTGAGCGAGCACGTGGGATAGGAGAAGCACGACCCGACAGGGCGGGGCGGCGGCAACAGCCGCAACGCGACGCGTGTCAAGACGGTGCGGACGGAGATCGGCCCGGTTGAGATCGAGGGCCCCAGGGACACAGAGTTGACGTTCCAGCCGCAGATCGTCAAGAAGCGCCAGCGCCGATTGACGGGGGTTGATGAGATCGTGCTCTTGCTGACCGCACGCGGGCTGACGACCGGGGAGATCGCGGCGCACTTCGGGGAGGTCTATGGCGCGAAAATCAGCAAGGACACGGTCAGCCGGATCACGGACAAGGTGGTCGGTGAGATGACGGAGTGGCTGCACAGGCCGTTGGAGAAGGTCTACCCGGTGATCGTCATCGACGCGATGGTCGTCAAGGTCCGTGACGGGCAGGTCGCTAACAAGCCGGTCTACGTCGTGATCGGCGTGACCGTCGACGGCGAGCGGGACATCCTCGGGCTCTGGGCCGGTGACGGCGGTGAGGGCGCGAAGTTCTGGCTGAGCGTCTTCACGGAGATCAAGAACCGCGGTGTGCAGGACGTGTGCATCGCGGTCTGCGACGGCCTGAAGGGCCTCCCGGAGGCGATCACGACGACATGGGAGCTCGCGACCGTCCAAGCCTGTGTGATTCACTATGCCGACCTGCCCGTTATGCCGACCCGGGTTGGGAAGTGGCCGCAAATAGCGGGATTGGCTGCTTGAGGGTCGGCATAATCTGACGGGGCTGATCGACGCTCTCCTCTCCATTACGAGAGGAGGCGTTCGATGTTGGATCCGTCGCCGGTTCGGGTGTCCGGATCGCTTGAGCGTTACGCGCAGGGCTTCCTGGCAGAGCTGGTTGGGGTGGGGTATAAGCGGCAGTCGGCTGCGTTTCAGCTGCGGTTGATGGGGCATTTGAGCCGATGGCTTGAGGAGGCCGGCCTGTTGCCGGATGGCTTGTCCTCGGTGGAGGCGGAGCGGTTCTTGGCTGATCGCCGTGCGGCTGGCTATAGGGACCACACTTCGTCGAAGGGTCTTGGCCGCTATTGGGGTATTTGCGTCGGCTGGGTGTCGTGCTGCCGGCGGATCGGCCGGTGCCGTCGGCGGTCGAGCTGTTGCTGGAGCGCTACCGCGATTATCTGCTCGTCGAGCGGGGGCTGGTGGCGGGGACTGCGCGGGGCTATGTCGACCTCGTGCGGCCGTTCGTCGTCTCTCGCTGCGACGGCGGTGTGCTGGATTTCGCTGGTCTGACGCCGAGTGAGGTGCTCAGCTTCGTGTTGTCGGGGTGTGAGCGGCGACCGCGTCGGCAAGCAAAGCTGATGGTGAGCGCGTTGCGTTCGCTGCTTCGGTATCTGCATGTCGAGGGGCTGACCGCCCGTCCGCTTGCGCATGTGGTGCCGTCGTTTGCGTTCTGGCGGCTGTCAGCGCTGCCACGCGGGCTCGACGCTGAGGAGGTCCGTGCGCTGCTGGCTAGCTGTGATCGGCGCATGGCTGTTGGGTGCCGTGACTTCGCGATCCTGCTGATGCTGGTGCGGCTGGGGATGCGCCGCGGGGAGGTCGCCGTCTTGCGGCTTGAGGACATCGACTGGCGAGCAGGAGAGATCATGGTTCGCGGGAAGAGAAAACGGGTCGAGCGGCTGCCGCTGCCGGTCGATGTCGGCGAGGCGCTCGCCCGTTATCTTTGCCACGGCCGTCCGGCCGATGCAGAGGGTCGGTCGGCGTTCGTGCGCGTGAACGCACCGCATCACGCGATGACTGCCAGTGGGGTCACCCAGGTGGTTGTGTCTGCCAGCAAACGCGCCGGCGTTGGAGAGGTCACAGCCCATCGGCTCAGGCACACCGCGGCGAGCGAGCTGTTGCGCAGAGGCGCGCCGCTTTCCGAGATCGGCCAGCTTCTGCGTCATCGCAGCGAGCTATCGACCGCGATCTACGCCAAGGTCGACCGCAGCCGTCTGCGTGAGCTCGCGCGACCGTGGCCAGGGTGTGCGGCATGAGCCCGCTGCGCCAGGCACTCATTGATTATCTGAAGATCCGCCGGGCGCTTGGCTACAAGCTCGAGCGCGCTGAGAAGCTGCTGGGCCAGTTCCTGGATCATCTCGACCAGCTCGGGGAGGAGTGCGTGACGGTCGAGAACGCCACCAGCTGGGTCACGTTGCCGGCGACGGGGAGTGGGCACTGGTGGGCATTTCGAATGTCGGCCGTGCGCGGTTTCGCCAGCTACTTGCACGCGCTCGACCCCATGCACGAGGTTCCGCCCGCCGATCTATTCCCGGATCGTGTTCACCGGGCAGTCCCATACCTTTACTCGGAGAAGGAGATCCTCGCGCTGATGGCCGCGACCCGCTCGCTGCGGTTGTGCCGCTCGGAAGTCCAGCTCGCGGCGCGCCTCGGCGACGATGATCGCCCAGCGACCGTCGGCGGTGAAATACATGTTGTACGGGTCGAGCACCGGTATCGGCTGCCCGGGGCGGCCGGTGCGGGGATCGATCGGGGTGAGGCTGTTGCCCGCATCGTTGGTCACATACAGCGTGCGCAGATCCCATGAGGGGGTGACGTGCTGAGGAAGCGCGCCGACTGGGAACTGCCTGACGATCTTGAACGTTTTCTGCGAGATGACGTTGACCGTGTTCGAGGCGCTGTTGGGGACGTAGACGAGCGCGGGATCGCTACGCACCGCGGGGCTCAGCAGCCCCGGGCGCTCGGCCGCGTAGACGTTGTTCGGGTCTAGCGGCGCCGGAATGCTGCCGGCGACGGGCACGCTCGGGGCGGTGCCGACGTGCGTCGCGCCGATCGGGCTCGGGGTCGGGCGATGGCCGCTCGTGCTCGAGCCGCCGCCGCACCCGCCGAGCCCGAGAGCGATCGCGAGCATCGCGGCGAGGCGTCTTGCTGCGCGTGGGCTCACCGGGCGGGCACTAGCGTGAGGGCCTGGTCGTGGACGGTCCCGCTCGGGTCGCGCCCGCCGACGAGGACGATGCGCCCCGCCAGCGAGGCGGCGCCCAGGTCGGATAGCGCTTGCGGCAGACGCCCGGCGGGGCGTACGGAGCCGTCGAGGGGATCGACCTCGAGGATCGCCGAGCTCTGTCCGGTGAGGCTCTCGCCGCGGCCTCCGAGAACGTAGAAGCGGCCGTTTAGCGACGCGCCTGCCGCATGGGTGAGGGGATGCGGCAGCCGTCCGAGCAGACGGATGCTCCCCGTGGCAGGATCGAAGAGGAGGATCTCGCGCCGGGCCGTGACGCCCGAGGTGCCCCCCGCGATCAGCAGACGGCCGCCGACCGCGGCGACCGCCGCGTAGCGCAGCGGACGCGGCATCATCCCGGCGATACGCGTGCCGTGACCCGGGGTGAACGCCACGATCGTGCGAAGCGGGACCGTCTCGGTGTAGCCCCCAACGATGTAGGCGGTGTGCCCGATCGTGGCGGCCTCGACGTCTGAGGCGCCGACGGGTAGCTGGCCGACAACGCTACTGGCGTCGGGCGCAACGCGCAGGATCGCCGCGCTCGCAGAGGTCGCGCTCCCACCGCCGAAAAGGTATACGTGCCCGTTGATGTTGGCTGCGGCGGCATCGTGCACCGCGACGGGAAGCGGCTTGCCTTCGTGCGCGCCCTCAGTGCCGATGAATAGTGTTCTTGGGACAGAGGTATCGGTTGCACTCAAGCCGCCGAGGGCAACTGTGCCCCTCGCGGCGGGCGCTACTGCCGGCAGCTGAACTGCGGCCGGCAGCCTGGTGACCTTAGCGAGGCGCAGTGCCGCGGTCGCGTGGCCCGTCGCGGTGCTCGAGCCCCCCTGTGGACCGGTGGGCCGGGAGCTCCGTGCCGGGGCGCGGGCGCCCCCACAGCCTGACGCGGCGAGCAGCGCAATGGCGATCGGCGGGACGAGACGCTTTAGGTTGTACGACACGGCGAGATCCTCTCCGGATCACCTGAACGATTCCTGAACGCCGCGCCGGAGGCCCGGCCGCGCTCGCCGACCGCTTTCATCATCATTCAGGAGGCGTTCAGGTCTCCCGTGGCAGTCTGGCACGCATACTCACACGAACGCCACCGCTGCTGCTGATTGCCTTCGCCTTCGTCCTCGCGGCCTCCGGCTGCGGTGGCAGCTCAGGCACCGCAAGCTCCTCGAGCTCAGCCGGCGAACCGGCTCCGGAAAGCGCTGCGGCGCTGTCCGCCGACGCCAAGTCCGCCGCGACCGGCGACATCCCCGACACCCAGAACTTCCTGACCCTGAGCGCACCGCGGGTGCATGTCTCGATGCTCTACCCGGAGGGCTGGACAGTGCGGGAATCCGCGAACCGCGTGTCGATCGCGGACAAGAACAACGTCGTGCGGATCGTCGTCTCGCGAGGAGCCGCGGCGACGACGGCGAGCGTGCAGTCGCAGCTGGCAATGATGGAGCGATCCACGCCTGGGCTGAAAGCTAACAACGCTCATGCGATAACGCTGAAGAGCGGATCGGCCGTCAAGGTGACATACACGACGCAGAGCGCGCCGAACCCGGTGACGGGCAAGCAGGTGACGCTCATGGTCGACCGCTATGTGCTGGCGCACGGCGGGCGCGTTGCCGTGGTCGATCTGGGCACACCGGTCGGCGTTGACAACGTGGACGCCTATAGGCGGATGGTCGAAAGTTTCAAGTGGCTCTGAGGAGCCTCTACGTCGAGCCCGCAGAGGGCGCCGATGAGGTCCGCTGGGGAGCGCTCGAGTGCCACGACGTCTTCAAGATCTATCGCTCCGGATCGGTCGAGACCGTGGCGCTGCGCGGCCTGGACCTGAAGGTCGAGCCGGGGGAGCTGGTCGCCGTCCTGGGGCCCTCGGGCTGCGGCAAGAGCACCCTTCTCTCGCTGGCCGCGGGACTGGATGAGCCCTCGGCAGGCGAGCTTCGTGTGTGGGGCCGATCGCTCGGGCGACTGGAGGAGGCCGAGCTCGCCGCCTACAGGGCGCGCGACCTGGCGATCGTGTTCCAGAGCGAGAACCTGTGGCCGGCCCTGTCCGCCCAGGAGAACGTCGCGATCTCGCTGCGGCTAGCTGGCCGCGAGGACGCCGAGGGCGCCGCGGCGCGGAGCCTCGCGGCGTTCGGCCTCGGCGAGCGCGGATCGCACCGGGCGGCGGCGCTGTCGGGCGGCGAGCAGCAGCGCGTGGCGATCGCGGCGGCTGCGGCCCGGCGAGCGCGTCTTGTGCTGGCCGACGAGCCGACCGGGGAGCTTGACCAGCACAACGAGGAGATCGTGCTCGAGGCCCTGGAGACGCTGTGCCGTCGCTACGAGAGCACCGTCGTGGTCGTCACCCACTCCGAGCGCGTGGCCGCTCGTGCCCAGCGCGTGATCGAGTTGTGCGACGGAAAGGCCCTGGCGTGAGCAGCGCCGACGCGGTCACGGCCCCGCCGTCGTTGCTCGCCTGCGAGGGGGTGAGCGTCTCCTACGGTGAGGGAGAGGCACACGTCGCCGCACTCGACGGCGTCGATCTCGAGGTTTCCCCGCAGGAGCGGCTGGCTCTCTGGGGACGGTCCGGCTCGGGAAAGACGACACTGCTGCACGTGCTCGGGGGGCTCGTCGTCCCGAGCACCGGTCGCGTGAGCTGGAACGGGCAGGAGCCCTCCTCGCTCGACGACGCCGCCCGCGGGCGCGCCCGCGCCCGCGGGATCGCGTACGTCTTCCAGGGGTCCAACCTGCTGAGCCACTTCTCGGCATTCGAGAACGTGGCCTTCGCCCGCGAGGTTCGCGCCCAGTCGGATGCGTTGACCTCGGCGGGAGGCGACTACTCGCCCGAGGAACTGCTCGAGGTCGTCGGGCTCTCGGCGAAGCTCGACTCGCTGCCGAGCGAGCTGTCGGGCGGCGAGGCGCAACGGGTTGCGATCGCGCGGGCGCTCGCCCAGAGCCCGGAGTTGCTCCTCTGTGACGAGCCCACGGGCCACCTGGACTCCGACACGGCCGAGCGCGTCCTCGACCTGATCGATGCTCTCCAGGCGGAGTTCTCCTTCTCCCTGGTGATCGCAACCCACGACGCCGGCGTCGCCGCGCGCGCCGGGCGGGTGGTCGAGCTCGCCGATGGACGCGTCGTGGGAAGGGCGAGCCGATGACGAGCGCCGTACGCCTCGCGGTCTCCTGGCTGCTTCGCGCTCCCGGCCGCTCGCTGATCAGGGTCTTGGTGCTGGCAGCGTCGGTCGCCCTGCTCGGAGGGATGCTGCTGTTCGTCGGCAACTCGCTGCGAACCGTCGCCGGAAGCGCCGTTCGGGAAGTACCGCTCGACCTTCAGGGGCCCGTCGCCTCTTATCACGAGGCCCGCGCGCTGGCGCGCGAAGTGGGCGGACAGAAGGGAGTGCTGCAGGCATCGGCGGCCGCGACCGCGCCTCTCGCCGGCGCCGAACACAGCGATCCGAACGGACGCACCAACTCGGGCCCTGGCGCGGTCCTCGCCGTACCACTGGACTACGCGACCCACCTGCACACCTATCGCCTGCTTCAGGGCGCGTTGCGCCCTGGAGCGATCGTGCTCGACCAGCAGATGGCGGCGACGCTCCAGGCGCATCTCGGCGACCGCGTGAGCCTCAGCCCGCCAGGCGGCGGTCCCCCGCGCACGTATCCCGTCTCCGGTGTGGCGCTGGTCGCGTCGTCCGACAAGCTGTTCCAGCCGTTGAACCCTCAGCTCGGCCCGGCTCCCGCGCAGCCTCCGGCGAACGTAGCGATCATGCCACTGGACACGTTCGCGTCTACCTACGCGCACGGGCTCACGAGCATCGGCGTCGCAAGCACGGGCGCCAACGTCCAGCCGGGGGCGCAGACGGGCGTGCAGTGGCAGGTGCAGACCCAACTCGACCCGGTGGCCCTGAGCGGGGGCAGCCCGAGCCAGGCCCTCGAACACGCCACGCAGACCCGCAACCGGCTAGAGCGCACGTTTCCCGGGCGGATCCAGTTCGTCGACAACCTGTCCGACTCGCTCAACACCGCGGCGGGCGACGCGCTCTACGCCGAGACGCTGTACATCATGCTGGCCGTGCCGGGCGCGCTGATCGCGCTCGGACTCGCCTACCTGGCGGCTCTCGGCAGCGTCGAGCGCGATCGCCGCGACCTCTCGCTGCTGCGTGCACGCGGCGCCCGGCGCCGGGATCTGCTGGTGCTGGCGAGCGTGGAGAGCGCGATCCTGGGGCTGACCGCCGGGCTGCTGGGCACCGCCGCCGCGTTCGGCGCGGTCTCGGCCCTCGTGACCGGCGGAACGCACGCGAGCACCGGACGGGTGCTGGCGATCGGCGCGATCTGCGTGCTGCTGGCAACCGCCGGGGCCGGCGCGGCACGGGTCGGCGCCAGCGTGTCCTCCCTACGGACGAGCGTCGCCACGGGTCGCAGGGGGACGCGTCGCGAGGGGCGCCCGCTGTGGCAGCGCCTGTACCTCGACCTCGCCTGCCTCGCGGTCAGCGGCCTGATCTACTGGCTGACGGTCAGCACGGGCTTCTCGGCGGTGGTGAACCCCGACTCGAACCCCACCCTCTCCCTGTCGGTCTACATGTTCTTCGCCCCGGCCCTGCTGTGGATCGGGGCGACGCTACTGCTCGTCCGGCTGCGCGGGCGAGCCCTCTCCTGGATCCTCGCCCGCGCCGTCGGCGGCCGGGCCGCGTCGCGGTCGGCCTTCCTGCTCGTCAGCGCGGGACGCCGCGGCGCGGCGATCAACCGCGGTCTCGTGGTCGTCGGGCTGCTGCTGGCCTTCGGGGTGAACCTGGGGATCTTCTCCGCCACCTACAACCAGCAGGTCGCGGTCGATGCGCAGCTCACGCTCGGCGCCGACGTGACCGTGACGGCGGCGCCCGGGGCCGCCTCCGCGCACGACCTCACCCGACAGATCGCCACGGTCCACGGCGTCACCGCGACGACCGGGGTCGAGCACTCGTACGCGTACGTCGGGCCGGACCTCCAGGACACCTACGGCATCGACGCGTCCTCATTCGCCAGGGCCACCACGCTGCGTGACTCCTACTTCATCGGCTCCACCGCTCAGCAGGTGCTAGAACGGCTGCGCTCGAGGAGCGACGCGATCCTCGTCAGCAAAGAGACGATCACCGACTTCTCGCTGAAAAACGGAGACCTCCTGCGGCTGCGGGTGCTCGACGATCGGACCGGGCGCTTCCAGGTCGTCCCGTTCCACGTAGCCGGGATCGTCCAGGAGTTCCCCTCGGCGCCCAAGGACTCGTTCATGGTCGCCAACATCGGATACTTAGATTCGGTGACCCACGCCGGCGGCCCCAACGTGGTGTTCGCCAAGGTCAACGGCTATCCACCGGACGTCGCTCGCCGCGTGGCCCTCGCAACCAGCGCAGCCGGGACCAAGGTCGAAAACATCACCACACAGGGGGCACGCACGAGCAGCTCGATCACGACGGTCGACCTCACGGGCATCAGCCACATCGAGCAGACCTTCGCGATCATCCTCGCTGCGGCTGCGATGGCCCTGTTCGTAGCGCTCGGCATCTCCGAGCGCCGGCAGGAGTTCGCCACGATGGCCGCCATCGGCGCCCCCCTGTCGCAGATCTCGGCGTTCCTGTGGACCGAGGCGGCGATCGTGCTGACCGTCGGACTCGCGCTCGCGATCTTCCTCGGCTGGCTGCTGTCGGCGATGCTCGTCGCAATCCTCCAGCACGTCTTCGACCCCCCGCCCGACGCGCTGGCGATCCCGTGGGCGTTCCTCGCCGGCCTGGCCGGGGCGGCGATCCTCGCCACGGTGATCGCGACCGCCCTCGCCACGCACGGGATCAGACGCCTCGCGCTCGGAGAGATCCTGCGCGAGCAGTAGACACGCCCCCACCCCCGCCCAGGCCGACACGAGCCCTCGACCCCTCAGTGATACTTACCCCGTGCCCGCCCCGCTGATCCTGCTCGTCGAGGACGACCAGGAGTTGCGCGCCGTCCTCAGACGCTCCCTCGAGGAGGAGGGCTTCGCCGTCAGCGGCGCCAGAACCGGCGCAGAGGCGATGGAGCGGGTCTCCGCGCAGGAGCCCGACGCGCTCGTCATCGACGTGGGGCTGCCGGATGCCGACGGCCGCGATCTCTGCCAGGCACTGCGGGCACGCGGGATCCAGTCGCCGGTGCTGTTCCTGACGGCGCGTGACGCCCTCGTCGATCGCCTGGCCGGCTTCGGCGCTGGCGGCGACGACTACCTGACGAAGCCGTTCGCGCTGGCGGAGCTCGCGGCACGCTTGCGCGCGCAACTCAAGCGGGCCGGGTCCGACGGCACGGTCAGCGCAGCCGGACTGACCCTCGATCCGACGACCCACGAAGCCACGGGCGGGGGGCGAAGCGTCCGGCTCACCCCGACCGAGTTCCGGCTGCTCGGCGCGCTTGCCACTCGCGCCGAGCGCGTCGTCAGCCGCCGCGACCTGATGCGCGCGGCCTGGCCCGACGGAGCGGTCGTGCACGACAACACGATCGACGTCTACCTCGCACGCCTGCGCCGCAAGCTCCGAGCGATTCCCGGCGCGCCCGCGATCACGACCGTGCACGGCGTCGGCTACCGCCTGCAATGAGCTTCCTCGGCATGAGCCTGCGCGCGCGCCTCACCGCGACCGCAGTCGCAGGCGCCGCGATAACGCTCGCCGTCCTCGTCGTCGCCTTCAACCTGGTGCTCGATGCGCGGGTGCGCAGCGACGGGGACAACGTGCTGCGCGAGCGCGCGGCGACGGTCCTGCGCGGGCTCGGCACCGTGGACGGGCACCTGTCGGTAATCGAGGCCCCCGACCAAGGCTCGATCGACGCGCAGACGTGGATATTCGCGGGACAACGCACGCTGGAGCAACCCGCCGGCGCAGATCCGCGCAACCAGCGGGCAGCCCGCGAGCTCGCGGCGGCCTCGGGTTTCATCAGCGTGAACGCGACCCACACCCGCCTGTACGCCGTGCCGGCGCGGCGGGCCGGACGGCGGCTGGGAACCGTCGTCGTCGCCGCCTCGCTTGCGCCTTACGAGAGCACCGCCTCCTCGGCGCTGCTCGGATCGATCGTCCTCGGACTGCTCGCGCTCGCCGCGGTCGCGGCGCTCTCGCTGTGGCTGATCGACAGGGCCCTGCGTCCGGTCGCCAGGATCGCCGCGCGGGCCGCCGATTGGGAGGCCAACGATCTCTCCCACCGGTTCTACACGGGGCAGCCGCACGATGAGCTGACCTCCCTGGCTTCGGTGTTCGACGGCCTTCTCTCCCGTCTGACCCAGAGCCTCAGACATGAGCAGCAGCTAACGGCCGAGATCTCCCATGAGCTTCGCACGCCGCTCGCCAAGATCCTCGCCGAGGCCGAGCTGGCCGCCAGCCGGGACCGCTCCCCGGAGGAGTACCACACCGCCCTGCGGTCGATCAGACGCAATGCGCAGGATCTGCAGCGTGTGGTCGAGACGCTGCTCGCCTCCGCCCGCGCGACGGTCTCGACCGGGTCGAGCGGGAGCGACGCACATGCATCCGCCGAACGCGCCTCGGCTCCCCTGCGCGAATCGCTCGCGGCAGATGGGAAGGTGATGGAGCTCGTGTGCGCCAGCCCCGTGAGGGTCGCCGTCGAGGGCGACATCGTCGAGCGCATCCTGACTCCCGTGCTCGAGAACGCGGCCCGCTACGCGCGACACCGCATCATGCTGGCGATCCGCCGGCTCGACGGGGAGGTGGTCTTCGAGATCCGCGACGATGGCCCCGGCGTCGATGCCACCGACCGCGAGCGGATCTTCGATCCGGGATTCAGCGCCACCAACGGGCAAGCGGGCGCCCATCCCGGCGTGGGCCTCGGCCTACCGCTCGTCCGTCGCCTGGCCCGTGCGGCCGGTGGAGAGGTCGAAGCAATCGCCTCAAACGAAGGAGCGACGTTCGCTGTGCGTCTACCCTCTACCCGAGTGCGCGACCCGCGGAGCGACCGCACGGACACGGCGAGCGCGTGACGGCCCCATTGGCCCGCGTCGTTCATGGCCCTCGCCGCCGCGGCAAGCGTCGGATCATCCGGCAGCGGGCATGACTCCTGACCCTCCACCGAAGCGCGACTCTACATGCGGCCCAATCCAGGCAGGAACTGGGTCCTGTCCGACTAAGCCGCGAGAGTGCTCCTCTCCATCGCGATAGAAAGCGTCGCGACGGTCGAGTCCGAACCGCCAGATCGGACGAGATGAGAGCATGAGGGCGCGCTGGAGGTTCTCGCGCTGGAGGTTCTGTCACGGTCTCCAATCTCAGGAACGATTCGATCCTATTTGCGACCTCTGGCCGCTGGAGCAAACCGTCCCCTCCTGGCCTGAATACTAGCGAGGGCTCTGCCTTTGGTTTCTCGGAGTCGGTAGTTTGGAGTCAGGCGGCGAGATGGAGCGCGTGCTCAAGATGGCGTGGCGAATGCGCTTCGAGCCAGGGCCGCATACGCGACCGGGCTCTCGACGTCCGCGGGACCACGCCCAAGAAGGGCTCCGGCGACTGCCGCCACAGGCGGCGCAAGCGCTTCGCCGAGACTCCAAGGATCACCCGTCGCGGCGAACTTCGCCGCAGGAACTAGGCTGCTGCCGAACCCGGCGATGAACATGCCGCGGCCGGTAGGCCAATGGTGTTCCGCCATCTTGTTCTCGACCTCGATGACCTCGTGTTCGAGCGTCTCGGCGGCGAGCCTGACACATCGATCGCGAAGGTCCGGATCAGGCTCTTTAGCACAGCTCAATATCGCCTGCTCGACATGGAGGCGAAACGAACACAGGGACTCCCAGTGCTCGTCCTTAAACCGCGCGAGATCGCCCGGCGGGATCGGGATCGTCGGCGCCGGTAGCACTCTGCTGATAACGACCGACCGCATACGGTCAAGAGCCACGCGACCCATCGGGCGGTCAACGCCGGCGACCGCCGCGAGCGCCCGCTCTTCGTCCGTTACCGGCTCCAGTCCCATTCGACGGGCAAGCGACAGCGCAAGATACGCCATATAGAGGGAGGCGACCCACTCGTCGACCAACATCCATCCACCGTCGCCCCGATCCATATGCGTCTCTTTCACGTAGCCGCGGCCGGCGAGCTCTTCCCAAAGGTCCCACGTGACCTTGTCGCGGTGCAGGCGACTCGAACTCTGCGCTGGCCGATCGGGAGGCAACCCCCACGATGGCGTCAGAGTTTCCCGAGGCTCTCTTGATCCCCCGGACAAACCCTGCGGCCCCGGCCGCGGCTCGTGCCACGCCTTGCCACGGTGTACCAGCTCCGGAGTAGGGTCGGCCATGCGACTGCGCCGCGTTCCCCGCTCTCCGTCATGAGCGAGCCGCCGATTCTGCTCGGCCCGATCCAGCAGCGCGACGAAGCCATCCTCGAACCCGTCGATGTGCGGCAGGTGCTCTTCCGGCTCGACGCGCTTGACCAGTCCACAATCGATCAGATCCTCCATGCGCTCCCCTAGGTCCGGGATAGCCCACGGCGCGATCGTCTCGAGCTGATCCCAATAGAGCAGCACTCGCGTGAGGGATGGCTTGTCAGGGACCTCAATGTAGGGGAAGTAGAGTGCCGAATGGGGCATCAGGTGTCACAGAAATGCTACCGCGATCCACCAGGCTCTCCGGCACGCGCGCGCGGCTCCGGACCTCTGCGGGCCAGCTATGGGATGCTCCACGGCGCGCAGGGTAGACCGTTAGGCCCTCGGGCGTGCCGCCCGGCACCGTCCGAGCTTGGGGCGCTCCCCGTCGTCGCGGTCGAAGTGCTTGAGAGCCTGCACCAACACCGGCTGCTCACCGCGCGTCAAGTCCACGCGCTACACACCCCCAACACGACGGTACGGTGGACGCGCCTCGTCCTTGCGCAGCTCACCGAACGTGGGCTCGCCGAACGGGTGAATGGGCCGCGCGGTAGCGGGTTGTGGTTCCTCACGCGACAAGGTGTGGACACGATCCACGCGGCCGGCACGCTCGCTGAGCCCCGGCGGCGAGTCACCACGCCCGCCCAAGCGGCAGGCCCGTTGCGTTCGCATACCCTCGCGGTCAACGACACCGGGATCACGTCTTCCGCCAATCAAAGCTCGGCGACGGGCCGCTCGTCCGCCGCCCCGAAGAGGAGTGGGTCCAAGCCGAGCGCCGCCACCCCGCGCTCATCACCGACGATCTCTTCCAACAAGTCCAACACCAGCACGCTCACCGCATCAAAACCGAGGGCACACGCCGCCGCAGCCAGCAGCGCCGCAGCTACGCGCTGCGCGGGATCGTGCACTGCGCAACCGGACACAACCCGCTGCGCATGCACGGCAAGGAACGCAAGGGCATCACCTACTACGCCTGCTGCTACCGCATCGCCTACGGCGACACCGCAGCCGAAGCACTCGGCCACGGCAAGTGGCAATACATGCGCGAGGACAACCTCCAACCCATCATCGATAAGTTCTTCGCGACCGACATCTTCGGCCCCCAACGCATCCAGCGCTTCCGCGCACAACACGCCGCGCTCGCACCGAGCCTCCAAAATCAGGACGCCACCCAGCGCAAACGGCTGACTGCGACGCTCGCGGACCTCGACCAGCGCATCGAACGGCAACTCGCCGCGATCGAGTCCGGCATCGACCCCGCACTCGTCGGCGAGCGCATCCGCGCCCTCAAAAACGAGCGCCAGCAAACCCAGACAGCACTCGCGCAACTCGACCTCCAGCAACGCGAACATACAGGCATCGACCTCGACGAAGCGTGCGCCGTACTCGACGCGCTCCCCGACCTCTCCAAGCCCCTCGCCAAAGCCGACCCCGAACTACGCCGCAGCGTCTACGAAGCCTTCCAATTCGCCATCGAGCTAGACCGAAACAAGCCCGAGATACGACTGAAGGCGCTCGTATCGAGCGCCTTCAGCACAACAAAGGACCTCCACGACCTTGCGGACAAGGTCACTAATGGGGTCATAGCGGGGGCGGGATTCGAACCCGCGACCTTCGGGTTATGAGTTCGCCGGAGGGGGGTCGGGTTGGGTGAGGTTGCCCGTGTTTGCTGGGGTTGGGTCCGGTTCGCTGGGGTTGAATTTGCTCAAAACGGAACCTTGAATGGAACCCTGACGGAACCTGGCGGACCAGCGTTTGCGCCATCACTGGGGGCGCGGCGGTTTGCTTCGCGCGCCATTCGGCGGCGCCTTACTCATCCCGACCCGTCGTCTCGTGCTGTCGATGGCTCAGATTAATGCGGTCGGCGTCGTAGGCGAGTGAGTCGTCGGGTCCAACAGGCCACGCGTCGAGGCCGGAGTTGTCGAGGATGGACTCGATGAGATCGCGGGTGCCCCCGACGAGCGTGGAGTCGAAATCGATCTCGCTGGCGAGGAACCATGCACGGTCAGAAGGCCACATGAGATTCGGTGACTGCGGATCGAATCCCAGCACGCCGTGGGGGTCACCGATCTGCGTTGCCGCCGAGAGGGGTCCGGAGAACAGCAGATACTCGCGGCCGGGGAGTTCCAGCAGCGGACGACTCAGCTCATCCGCCGAGAACGCCGGCGGGATACTTTCGGGCGGCTCGGCGGTCGAGCTGTCGCTGCCCTCCACACTCCGAAACGTGAAGCGGATGCCGCCACCGTGGACCCAGCCCCAGCCGATCCACAAACCGAAGAAGCAATGCGCCGCGTCACTGGTGTGTGCGCCAAGCACGGCGCACAGCCGCTTCAGGACATCGGGCGCGAGGTTTCCGCGCTCTGGCGCTGCGTCTGGCCACAGTGAGCCGGTGAAGTTGAGCCAGTCCGGCGAGCCGACAAGCGCGTGCCACTGCATGAGCGCGTGCGCATTGCGCCCCGTAGCGCTCGCGACCTGCGGCCAGGTGACCGGGTGCTCGTCGTGGTCGACAGCCGGATGACAGATCCGCACATACGCCTCATAGCCACTCGGCACCTGGAGCGTGACCGCGCCGAAGTCGCCGCGCAGCCGCTGTCCGATCCACGCACCTGCCGACGCATCATCTGTGAGCCCAAGGTCGCCTACCAACACGACTCAAGTGTGCCCTACCCGTCGGAACCCCACCCGACAGGGCGGCCGTCGGCGGCGAAGGTCGATAGGAACGCCAGCCCGCAACGCACGGTCCTCAGATCTACTGTCCAGCGTTCTCCTCGCCCTCCGCGAGCTCGCGCGCCCGACGGGCGGCAAACTGGGCGACCTGCTGCTCCACGCGCCGCATACCCTCCATCTCTTCCTCGATGCCCTCCGTGATTTGGGCCTCCTCACCGGTCATCAGCACGCCGCGCTCGCCAACGGTGTAGCGCGTGACGGCGATCGGCGTAACGATGCCCTGGAGCGTCAGGTGGGCGACCGCCTCGTCTCGGTCAGTGCAGAGGATGAAGCCGACCGTTGCGCGATCCTCGTCGTGGGCGATGAGCTCGTTGACGGCATTGACGTAGAGGTTCATCTTGCCGGCGAACTCCGCGCGGAAGGGGCCAATCTTGAGGTCGATGACCACGAAGCGGCGGGTCGGATGGTGGTAGAAGAGGAGGTCGAGGATGAACTCCTCTTCGCCGATCTGGAGCGACTTCTGGCGTCCGGCGAAGTAGAAGCCCTCGCCGAGAGCGAGCATGAAGCGTTCGATGTCGGTCAGCAACGCCGCTTCCAAGTCGCGCTCCTTGGCGCCTTCAGTCAGACGCACGAAGTCCAAGACCACGGGATCGCGCGTGATCCGCTGCACGACCTCAGCGTCACCGGTCGGTAGTGCGCGATCGAAGTTGGTGATCGCCGCTGCTTGCCGCTCGTGCAAGCGGCTGGCGATATGGTGTTCCAGCTCGGCCCCGGTCCAGCCCGACGCACGGGCTGCATACCAGTCGCGCGTAGTCCGGTCGGAGAGCTTGTCGAGTAGCAGCGTGATGTGAGCCCAGGGCAATGCTGCAATATCGGACTGCAGCATTTCCCGCTCGGGCCATGCCGCGGCGAAGGCCCGCATGTAGCGCAGGCTCCTCACGGAGAAGCCGCGTGCCCCGGGGAACGCCGCTCGCAGGTCTATGGACAGCCGCTCGACGATCTTGGGGCCGCCACGCCCGCGACGATTCCCCTCCTCGGCCTGGCGTCGCAGGATCTCTTGGCCGATCTGCCAGTACACGTCGATGAGCTCCGCGTTGATCGCCCGCGCCGCACGCGCCTGGGCGCTGCGAATGCGCGCCTTGATGTTCTCGAGGAACTCCTCGTAGCTGCGCGGCGGCGGCTCGGGAGTCTTGGCCGACCGATGAACAGGCGGATCAGACATCTGTCCCGGGAGCGTACCGATTGCCTGCGTCGCTTCTCGGCCCTTGACTGCCGCCGAATGCTCGGTCGACGAACGCGGCTCCGTGGGTGGGGTCGGGCGCGTAGTGGCGGTAGATCTCGGTGGTCTTCGCGTCGGCGTGGCCCATCCACTCTTGGATCGCGCGCAGCGGGGCGCCGGCCGCGGCCATCTGCGTTCCGAACGTGTGGCGCAGCTCGTGGAAGGTGATCTCGCGCACGCCCGCGCGTGCGAGGGCGTCCTTGAAGCGCTTGCGCATCTTGGATGGGTCAAGCACGTGTCCAGTTTCGGGGTGGCAGAAGACGAGGTCCCCGTCGTCGCCGTAGCGCGAGCGCTGGTGCAGCGCTTCGAGCTCATGGGCGAGCCGCGCGGCCAGCGGGACCGAGCGGCCTTCGTGGGACTTGGGGGTGTCCATCCGCCCGCGCGTGAAGTTGTCGGCGACGCGGACACGCCCGACCTGCCAGTCGATGTCCAGCCACTTCAGCGCCAGCAGCTCACCCTGGCGCAGGCCGGTGAGCGCGGCGGCGAGGTACAGCGTCCGCTCGACGGCGCCGAGGGTGTCCTCGGGCACGGCGTCGATCAACTCGTCCAGCTCGGCCGGCTGTAGGAAGCGGACGCGCTGATGCGGAGAGCGGTTCTTCTTCGGGCGGTCCACGTGGGCCACCGGGTTGCTCTGCGCCCAGCCCCGCTTGATCGCGAACGAGAAGATGCCGTGCAGGAAGTTCAGGTGGTTCTGGACGGTCTTCGAGGACTCGACTGCGAGCAGCAAGCGAGAAACGCGAGCCAAGCTGGTGTCTCGCGACCAGTGTCTCCCGGCTCACCCACGACCGCCGCTCCGCCACGCCCGAGACCGTGCGCGGTCTCGGTAACCAGCGTGTGCGCCAATCACAGGGCCGGGAACTCGGCGGCGAAGGCTGCGCGTACCGGCTCGTACAGCTCTGGGTCGAGCGGCGTGTTCCACCGGACCTGGTTCATCACGTCGTAGCCGACCGCCACTAGATCCTCGGCAAGCTTCTTCTCGATCGCCCCGACCTTGTCTCGAATGGGCTTGTGCGCCGCGAAGTCCTTGTTGGGGACCTCGTTGAAGATGGGGCCGTGGCCGACCATCCGGAACTGACACCGAGCCGGATCGATGCCCCGCTTCTCAAGGTTGTTGCGAACCATGCTGGCGTTTGCCAGCGCCCCAAGGTTCTGCCCGAGCCGGTTGAAGAGCGACTGGGCGTAGGGCGATGAGTTGTCCCCCGTTCGCCCGACGTACAGAACCTCCTTGCCGTCGGGCGTCGTGATCTCCCAGACGTAGAGCCAGAAGCCCCGGCGCAGCATGGCGCCGTCGAGGGTGACGGTGACGGTCTTTGGCATGCCCGGAGGTCTACAGGTCGCGGCCGACTGACGCGTGATGAGCGCCCTGAGATGTCCCCGAGGCGCCGGCAGCAGCGACGAGGCACACCGATGAAGTACCCTTCCCTCCACCCGCCGCCGGCGTCAGGCGTCGCCCTGCGCTCCGTCCTGCGATGGGTATGGAGGCCGCCGCGGTGACCACGCAGTCCTGCTCGCAGCGGGAATATCCCGCGCTGCGAACGTCTCAACCACGTGGGACGTAGTTCGGCACCTCATCCGGCCGGATCGCCGCAGCGTAAGGCAACCCAGTCGTCGAGCGCCACGAATCGGCCGGGTCCCGTCGAGGAGGTGCAGGCATGTGCTGTGAGTGAACTCGCGGCTGAGCGACCGCTGCATCTGCGCGGCAAACGGAACCCTATTGGAACCCTGGCCGCCGCCAACCATCGGTCCACCAACGAAAAAACCCCGCCTGAGCGGGGCTTTCTCGCATAGCGGGGGAACGATCCGCTCCCATTAGCGACCTTGCGGTGCCGGTCAAGCGAGCCGTGCCCGGCTGGCCTGGATCGTAGCATCGGCGAGGCTTGGGGGCGCCAACGAGCGCAGGGGCCTCGACTTCTCCTCCTCGTCCGATCCAGCGGCGCGGGCAGCCTTGATTACGCGCTCGCATCCAGGCCACAACAGTCGCGCGGCGCGCTCCCCGGAGTCTGAGCCGCGCTCCACGCACAGATCACCACTAGCCTCGCATCGTGGCATTTCGTGATCCGCATCTGAACGACTACCTCGACGCCAATGCGACGTGGCGACGGACTCTGAGGTTGCAGGTCGAGACACCCGAGCTGCTCAGGGTTGGGGCGAACCGTGTTCAGCGTCGACGCCAGGAGGAGCTGCTCGACGAAGCGCGCGGCCAACTTCGGGCGGCTATGCAGAGGCAGCGACGGCGGGCGTTTCGTGGCGAGGTCAGTGTGGAGATGCACATACACATCGCAGGTGGCGGCGAGCCGCCGAGCGCACCTAAGAGCGTCAAGCGTTACCTGGACGCGCTCACAGGGATCGCATACGCCGACGATCGACAGCTGGGACATCTCCTCGTGCGGCGCTTTGCTCCCGACCGCCACCGCGCGTCTCACAAGCCTGATCGGTCAGCGTCGGTGCAGATAGTCATCACACCGCTGCGGCTCTATATAGCCGACTATGACCGTGTGTTTGCCCGGCGCGATGGTCTGAAGCGGGACGGGGATGTTGACCATGAGGTGGTCGCGTTCTTTGAGGACGACGACCCTCAGAACTTCGGGGACGACGAACTAGACGACTTGCTAGAGGAGCGCCGAGAAGATACCCGCCACGAGGGGGTTTACAGCCTCGACCACCCTGAGCTAGCGAGCACCATGCGCACCCTCCGCGAGCGACGGATCGGTGCGCTCGAGAGCAAACTCATTCTTCGTGCGCGCCCCGACCGCGACGACAGGCCCGGGCCGGATCTCGCTGCTCGCGACAACGAGCTATTTGAGGCGGCTGGGATGCCCGCGCTTGAGCCTTGGACGCGATATGAGCTTCCGGGCACGATGTGGCTACCGCCGCTGCTGCTTCACAGCAGGCAGCCTGGCGAGCTAAGCTGGCGCGAGCGCGCACGCGAGCAGCTGGAGGCTCATCGCGCGAGATGGCAGATCCTGCCCGACGCGTTCGACCAGCCGCTTGCGCTTGACATTGCGATCCACGGCGCGCAGGCGACGACGCACGACATCGACAACGTCGCCCATACGGTCCTTCAAGCATTTGAGGAGCTTTACTGCGCTGATCGACGGGGCACCGTTGTGGCATACCGCGTTTACCGACAAGCGAGCGCTGAGGCCGGTGTCCGAGTCCATCTAATGACCGACCGAAGGCTGTGGCAGTTGGATGCGGCCATTGACGAGGCGCGACACGCAGCCCTCCGCGAGGGCCCTCGCGACTAGTTCGGGTTCGTGGACTGGCCTGTGTTCGGCGACCGTCGCCAGCGCAATGCCGCTCAGTGCGGCAGATAGACAACATCTCGGGGACCGCAGGTGCCCCCGACCGCGCACGAGTTGTAGTCGGACTTTTCTGTGAAAGGACCCTTCCAAGTGGTTCCGCCGCCGATCCCTGAGACGTAGGCCGGGCGGTAGGGATAGCCGCAGAAGTAGAACCCCATACGACCGCCGCACACCCACCAGCGGCCGTCAATGAGTACCGGCCCGGCGTCGCCGGTGGCGGCCCCGTCCGCGGTCAGGTTGATGTGCTTGGCGTGTGGGTTGATGGCGCCGGCAAGAATTGTCCGGGCCCGCGCGCATGACATGTGCCACGGATAGATCGCGTCCTTGCCGTAGAAGCCTTTGGCCGCGTAGCCGCAGCGCTTGACCGTGACTGTCGTCACTGCGGACGCTGCGCCCACGCCGATCATCAGCGACGCGAAAGCGATCAAGATGCACCGCCATCCCCTGAACATGCGCGCGAGCCTAACACGAAATCACTGTCGTTCGACAGCGGCTTCGGCGCGCGGCAGCATCGGCGACAGTCTCGATGGTGCCGATCACCGGCCCCAGATGAGCCCCCGCCGCGTTTGCACTCGCCCTACGCGCCCGAAGGTCGACTGCCGCGATGCTCGCGGAAACACCGAAGCAGGACCCATCCGGGTCGGAGCCGGCGCACCCCCTCGGTCAACAAAGCAGGAGTGCTTGCGTCTTGGTGGCACAGGAACGGACTCAGTCAGGGCCGGCTCCAAGATAGACGGCGCGGTTCGGCTCAGGCTCGCGTCTTAGCGGAGAGCGCGACGGCCCCTACTCGACCATCGATTATCTTCGGAATCGCCGCCAGAGACGTGCAACCTGACCCTCATGGACGATCTTTCCGTGTCCCCATCGCGTGGGACTGTGCTCCAGGTGGTCAATCTCCCAGCGGTTTTCGGATCTGCGCAGATGAACAGTCACGTCTGTGTTCTGCTCGCCGGCCAGGTCGCCGTAGGGAATCGTGACGGAGAACACCTTGGCCTCCTCGCCCTCAACCAGCAAGAGCGCGATATTCACACGGGTCGTCTCGCCGGGAGGGACTCTTGGCCGGTCTACGGTTACGTCTTCTAGGCGACTGTCGAGCCCCCGCACTTCAATTCTCTCGGCGTCCACAACCGCCAGACCCGCGCCAACATTACGGAGTGGAATGCTGACGTAGCCCTTTTCAGGGTTGACATACACGATCCGGGGGTCAACGAACAAGTCCTCGCCGTGGAGATGGAGAGGGACCACGGACGGGAGGACGCGACGCCGGGCCGTATTTGGGTTGTCGATGGCTTCCATGTCGGGCGTGATCAAGCCATTGCGCAAGACCTCAATGAGCAGCGGTCGATAGGACGCCTGGAGCTGGCGCCGCGCTAGCTCCAGGTCGGCGGTGGCCGCTCTGCGGGTTTCCCAAACACCCCAGAGCGTCACGCCAACGCCAGCAACGAGCAGCACGGAGGCGATCGCCTCGACCGCGGGCCATTCGATTCCCAGCCACGGGTGTACTTCGATCATCATCAGCACGCGACGTATTCCATCAGGCGGTCCATTAAAACGCAGCTGTCGAGCGTATCTCTCCAACGACGTCAGAGAGGCGGTCGGGCACTTTGCGTGCCAGACGAACCGCGCTACCCTCTTGAGGCGCCACGTTCCAGGCGCACCCCCGAGGTCAGGCGCCCCACGCGCGTCAGCCGTCGAGGGCAAGGGCATCGCCGCAGGGACGCGCAGCATCCTTCAGCTACTCGACAACGGCCGGAGGCGTGGGGTCCAAGCCGGGAATCGGGAGCACCAAATGAGGCACCGCGCATCCAGACAAGAGGTTCGCGACCGCGTCGCGAAGACGGGCGAGAAGTACACCAAGGCGCTCCGGGCTATCCAGGAGATTCAAGCCGCCTCGCCGACAGACGACTACAAGCCAGCCTCTGGCGAGCCGTACTACTTCGTCGATTCATATGACCACGAGCCCTACGGCCCGTACGGGAACGTGCTGGCGTACGCTGACGAGGCCGACGAAACTCACGAAGGCCTCCTGTCCGCCGACGGCGAGGCAATCGAGTGGGAGACCATCGCCGGCAAGACGCAGCTTGCGACGGCCATCCTCGAACACCGGCTCGGCGGCCAGCCGAGCCAGGACCAGATCGACGAGTTCCTGGTGATGATCGCGTCGCGCTGGAAGGACGGCTATCAGCCGACCGTATTCGTGGGGGAGATCGCAGCCGCTCTGGGCATCTAGCGCGGGACCCGCACCGGCCGGGGCGGCGGAGACCAGGGCCTCGGGCTCCGCGCTTCGCCGCGCTGGCCCTGCGAGCCGGCGGGGACGTGTGGCCCGTCGGAGGCGCCACGCAAAGCCGCGGCGATGAGCGGCCCAGATCTCTGGTCGACCAGCCTCCGCCTCCGGGCTGCGAGATGTTCGACTCAGCGAAAGGAGCCGAGCGCTTCTGCTTCCGCCCGGAGCGGGAGCTTGCCTGCTAGCGGAGCCCGTTAGCAACGTAGCCTGTGGGTGTGGAGCCGATGAATAGCGCCGCAATCCCGGAGCGATTGCCGGATGGCTTTCCTAGTTCGATCCCGGACCCGTCGTGGGGCCATTGGTGGCGTATCCATTGGAAAGAGCGCACTCCTTGGTTCTTTGCATCTGACGACGGGGAACGTCCGGAGCCGAACGTAGGGCGATTCGATCTGCCGCTAGCGCTGGGTACGTGCTACGTGACCGTGGAGCCGCTTTCGGGAATGGCCGAGCACCTTCGCACGCCGGACGTTTCTGCCCCCGAAGCACAGATCAGCGCCAATCAGCGCGCGTTGTCGGCCATGCCGCTGAATCCGTGGTTTGGCAAGCGTCTCGCCGACTTTGCTTCGCCCGACGTTGCCGAGAGCGGCGGACCCGCTGACATAGCGTTGTTGAGTCGAGCCGAAGGCCGACGCTGGGCGCTCGCCGCACAGGCGACAGGCTATTCCGGCATTCGCTATCGGCTTGGACAAGACCCCTGTCGGCGTTTGGGTTTGGCTCTGTTCTGCGCACACGGCCACAGCGACCTGCCGTTCCATTCAACTGTTGCCCTGCCGGTGCGCCCGCGCAACGAACTCCTGGCCTTGTTTGGCACCTACCGAGGCGATGACCCGCAAGCAGCCTAAGTCGCTCAGTCTCGTTCGCGTGCCTCATCTTCGGCGTTGGAAACCAGCGCGTTCCACGAACTGATCGCACCGGATATGCCGTCCTCCAAATAGTTCACGTCACGGTCAAGGGCCTCGTAACGCTGCAGGAGCGATGGGATCGACTTTGCCGAGCTTAGTTTTTCCGCACGCTTTCCGATACGCGGGATGTCGTGCGAACGCACGGGCGGTGTGAACTGTCGTTTAAGCTCGTGCCAGCGCGCGATGTATTCCTGATTTACCTGCTCGTGAAGTTCTTGTTCGCCGGCGGCGTTCTCGTCGCTCCGGCCAAGAGCGGGCGACAGTTCTTCTCTGCGTGCTTGCAGCTGCATCGCCTTTGGGTCCGCGCCACAGGCAGGCCAGAACAGCGCCCAGTTGAACGCAAACTCGAATCGCTCGTCGGGCATTCCGTCCTCAAGGAGTCCGACCACGATATCGGCCAATCTCACGGTTCTCGTCATCAAGTCCTCCGCGAGCCAGGTCCGCAAGGGTGCGAGCGCAACGTCGAACTTTCCCGTAATCGCGGTCGTTACCGTCTCGGCCGCTTCCCGAAACTCGAACATTCGCCCGCCAAGTTCTCGCTCGGGGAGCGAGTAGCCGAACGCACCGAGAGAAGCCACTCGATCCGTCGTAGTGCTCCAAGCGGTTCCCGGCCGGTAGTAGTGGGCGAACGCGCGGCCGACGGCCTGCATATACAGAATCGTGAGCGGCTGAATCAACGCGGCGTTGTGGCGATCTTCGTGGTAGACGGCGTTCCGATAGCTGCGTCCAATACGCAGTATCGGCGAGTCCTCAGCAGCCACGACTGCATCTATCTGCTCCCACGCCATGTCCCAGTTTTGGCCGGCGATCTTGAGCAAGCTGCGGAAGTCGCCGAGGATGCGTTCTCGCTCTACGCGCGTGAACCGCCGGTGCTCATGCCACCAGGAGCGTTCGCTTGCAGCGAAAACGCGCTCGGCGTGTCGATGCAGCAACAGGTCGGCGAGATTGTCCACAGCGACGAGCGCCATACGAGCCTTCGGCAGAGTGTCTGCTTGTACGAGATCGGCGGCAACGTCAAGCTGCTCGGCGAACGTCACAAATCGGTCGATGGCGTCGTAGTCGCCCAGGCCCTCGATCGCGCTCGCCAGATCAGTCACGCTCCCACGGTAAAGGCCTACCCTTCATCCGCGCCAACAACACCGCACCGTGCGACGAATGCGTCTCCACGTCTCGACGCTGCGCGCCCCAGAGCGCATCATCTTCTCAGCTAGTCCTTGGTGGCCCGCTCCTGCGGTGGCAGGTCGATGTATCCCCGTAGACAGCCTCTTGGCCCGGCGGCGCCGCCAGCTCGCCGCTGGTGTGCGCTGTATATACGGGGATGACCGGCCAGGCGTCCAGCGTGTCGGCGTGATCAGAAAGCGCAGATGAGCTTCGATCCTGCCGAGAGCATACATAAGTACAGACATGAGCCCCATATGGGGAAATTGCGGCTCCTACGGACCTTTAACGGCGTGACCTACGTGGCCTGTGGCCCAGTCTGAACGCGAACAAACGGGCACCGCGATCATCTATCATGCCGGAACTCGATGGACAGGCGGAGCGATCAAAGGCGGCGTCCTCTTGTCTACCAACAGCTCGCCCTTCTCGTTTTCCTCGCCACCTCGGGGGCTGCATTTTCGGCTGGACCAGCCCACGCCGAGTTCTACCCGGCGCGCACGACCTACGACTACGAGAAGTACGATCCGCAGAACCCCGACTGCGGCGACCCATCAAATCCGGGGTTTGATCACGGTCGCTGCGGGCCGACCGATGGCCCCGTGTTCAACTCGTTCATCAACACACCATCGTACGGCGATGAGCGTGCTTTCTTCGATGGTCGCCGCACGAACCAGTCCATAACTGCGAATACAGACGAGGTTCTCTACCCAACGACAGGTCGGCAAGAAGTCGTCCTACGGGCATACGTTGACAACGATGCCAATGAGTACTACGGCTATAAGGAGATAGCGCACGGCACAACACTCCGAGTGAGCTTGCCAACGGGAACCGCGACAGTGCTGCGTCTCCGCGCCCTCCTGTCAGCCCCGGACGCGAATCCGCCAGGCGGGGTCGAAGACACCATGGATCTCGCGGACTCTCGGCCGTTCCGCATCAGATACGTCCCAGGATCGGCAGTCATTCTCCACAACAACACGAGAACACCTGTAAGCGACCAGATCGTAACCACAGGCGCCTCGATCACCAACACCGGAATCCCCGGCGAGTTCGCCCCTGGATTCGGCAAGTCCATCCTGGTCGAGCTACGCGTGCAAGCAATACCAGCTAGCAAGAGCAAGTGGTGGATCGCGCTTATTGGCATCGCCGTTGTGCTTTCTGTCCTCGTGCTTTGGTCACCATCCAGAAATCGCGGCCGCCATCTCGCCGCAGCCGTCTGGACATGGAATCGCAACCGTGAGATTCACGAGGCCGTAATCGCCAACGTGCTCGCCGGTGGAATACTCGTGGCATTGGGATGGCTCATAGCCCACTTGCTCTAGGCGCTAAGGAAGCTCAGACAACCAGACACCTCATGATGGCATTCAGCAGATACGCAAGGTGCCCCGCCATGCTGGCGGCGATCGCGTTCACCGCGCTGATGACGTGCGCCTGTGACCTTGCGGCAGCAGGCTTTTATCCGGGTCGCCCTATCTACGACTACGAAAAGTATGTGCCTCACGATGACGACTGCGCCGACCTGTCCAATCCGGCAGTCGATCATGGTCGGTGCGGACCAACAGATGGCCCAGTGTTCAACTCGTTTATCAACGTGCCGCACTACGGCGACGAGCGAGGCTTTTTTGACGCCTATCGGACCGATCACACGCAGGCCGGTTCTACCCATGACCCCCTTAACGGAGTCACCGAAGGATCGCGTGAAGTCGAGTTGCGAGTATTCATCGATAATGACGCCAACGCTTATGCAGGCTATAAGACGACGGCTCAAGAAACCCGACTCCAAGTCGCGCTGCCGAATGTCGCAGGTAAGGATCTACGAGCAGTCGCACGCGTCAGCGCATCAAATGCCACCCCGCAAACCGTCGAAGACACCGCCGATCTAATCGGCACACGCCAATTCCGCGTCGAATACCTGCCTGGCTCAGCAACCCTCTACTACCGTAACGACCGGCACCCGCACTCGGTTGATGATGCGATTGTCGCAGGCGGTGCGCTGATCAGCAATAGAGACATCCCGGGCGTCTTCGCAGCTGGCTTTAGCCGAGCGGCGGTGGTGAACCTTCGCCTTCGCGTCATTCCAACACCCGCAGCTAGCACACTTTCGGATTGGATCATCGCAATTGTGGGAATCCTTCTTCTCATCTTCCTCGCACTGTGGCAAGTTTCCCGAAGCCGTATCGCATCGACTGCGCAGCACTGGTGGGGTTGGAGCAAGCGACAAGGAATTGGCATCCAAATCCTGAGCAACATTACGGCAGCAGGGCTCATCGCTGCGTTTGTCTGGCTATTTGCACATCTATACTGAGCTTCGCAGATCGGTTATCTTCAGTGACACGCAATCCGGGCGCGGGGGTCAACAGCGACAGCGACCGACGAGGTCGTTGCAGGTATTAGAACCTTGGGATACCACGCCGCGCTCGACAACGGTTAGCAAATCGCTAAACAACCTACTAAAGGTCGTTTCGGCATCGTTGCGATCCCCAGGCTAACGCTTAGCGACATCGCGGCGAGAGCGTCGTGAAAGACTGCGAAACAGAGCAAAGGCAGCACCCGCGACCGTGATCACGGCAGCAAGCACCCCCAGCACCTGCAGCACTACGTCACGAGCCTCTACGCTCAAGCGTGTCGCCGCGTACGTCCGGCCGTCGACCTTGACAGCCCCGACCGCAGAGAACTCGAGCTGCGCCGTCCCGGGGCCTGTTTTCATGGGCACCGAGACGACGGACTGCCGGTCAGGAGTTTGGAAATCCCTTAGATCAGAAAGGCTGATGGCTTGAGCCGGGTCGATGGCGACATGCGCTCCACCGACGGTGAGCGTGCCGAGAGCGTCGTCGATTCGCAGAGCCCTCATTGGACCAAACACATTGAACCCCGCATTGGGAGGTAGCGGCGGGTATCGGTCCCGGCCACGGACATATCCGTGGTCATAGCTGGTGTCGGGTCCCGCCTCGGGCGAGGGCGTCAGACGAAAAAGTTGGCCGTGTGAGTCCGTGCCTGACTCCGGTGCATCGGGCCCTCGCGCGTCATACTCGAAATAGTTCGCTTTCAGCCCGTTGGGTTGATGGGCTGGTGGGATCAGCTCCATATCGTGCCAATAACGAACCTGCTTTTCCGGGGTTTCTTCGACTTGGCGCCGAACCGTGGCGTAGCTTTCCGGCGTTAGCGGATGGCTTACCGTCAAGGTGACGTGCCCATCGTCGCCTCCTCCCCAATGGAAGCCGTCAATTTGCTGCTGTCTTGTACTGGCGGTGGCTAGGTTTTTCATGAGGCCGTCTAGCTCGTATGGCTCTAGCGGAATAGCAGCCAGGCGCGTGCTGAATCCGGAGGCGCGGATGATTGCAACGAAGACGCGATCCTTTATACGCATGAGGGCGGCCGGTCTCATTGCTTCCACGAGCTTTCGACTCGCCTTACGCTTGCCTGGGTGGTCGAATATCTCTGTATCAAACGGGAGCTCCGTATTGGACCACAAGATGATCTCGGGGCCGAGGAAGTCTCCAAGCGGATAACCCTGCGAGGAAATTGTCTTGTTATTCGTCTGCAGTCCGATCAAATGCGGATAACGTTCCTGCAACTGGATCGGGGGTGCTTCCTCAGGAAACGGTCCTTCAATCGTCTTTAGCGTGACCGCACTTTCTGGCAGGGGAATCCAGTCGCCGACGGGAACCGGGCCCGTCATGTCAACATGAAGTGACCCTTCGGTAATGATCTTCAGTGTATGAGCATAAAAGCGAGTCTCGCCGCTGACGTTTCGCGCATGGCGTTTCACGGTGGCGAGGCCACCATTCAGCCATGAGGGCGAGAAGTGTGCGCCGTCGAGGCCGAAGGTTTCGACAGTCATTCGCGTCTCGCCATTTGCTAGTTCAATCGGGTTTAGACTGGCCCCCGATGCCAGCCACTCCGTAATCGGTGCCTTGCCTGATCGCCTCAGCGTGACTTCGCGGCCGGCGAAGGTGACGCCTCGCCACTCGTTTACCTTGGTCTCTAGGCAGCCGCAGACAGGGCTCATACCGCCATCTGCCTGTGCAGTAGGAGTGAATGAAGCTGGACCAATTTGTGTGAGATTGGCTCCTACGCGTGATGTCGCGGAGCCGTCCCAATGGCCAGTGAGCAACAGCGTGAGTACGATAGCTGCGCCAATCGCGCCGAGAGAGACGAGAGTCCAGATGACGCGGCCGAACCAGCGTGCCTGTTGGGACTCCGGCTTTGGCTTGGTGCGCGCGTTGTGATCATCCGGCAAGCGCCGCTCAGCCTGCTCGAAACGCCATTGACGTGAGTGGTTAGAGCGTGACTTGTGTCGCGCGGAGCGTTTTCTTCTTTTAGCCATCTGATCTTAGGCAGGACGATGAGTGCGCAGCGGCACCCTGCGATGCGCGGCCTTGCGGTTCCGCCCCAGCGGCGCGCTGACAGCACCTGCCCGAGGTCCAATCTCTATTCGGGATGATGAGCTTCCCACCATTCGCTCGTGAGTGGTGCTTGGCAGGAGTTGATCCATCGCGTTCTGCTGTTTGCAAGATGCTGAAGAATTGCGGTTGAATCTGCCTGCGGGCGAACTATCGCTACCTCCTCGTGTTTGGGCAGTTGGCACCAGCCAGCAGCGATCTTGCCTTCACGAAGTTCAACGTGCCACTGAGCCCGCTGGTAGACGATCGGCGCTTCGGCTGTAGGCCCTGACGGCCCGGCTACTGCTACACCTGACGTGAGCCGGTATAGCCCGTAGATGAAGGTTTCTTCGGCGCCGCGAGGTACGATCTGATATTCATAGAGACCGTAGGCTGGCGGCGTCGATGGAGTCAGCCGTACCGGGGTAGTGAACATTTGTCTCATCCGGGTCTGGAACACTTCTCCTTGACCTTCGCCGTGCTTCACCTGGAGCATCACGCCGGGTGCTTCCGCGATCAGCGGCGTGACGACGTACTGACGAGAGGTGGAGTCCCATCCAATCGCGACGGGAACGCTCTCGGTAGGTTCGGCCGTTGACCCACCTGAGAACTCGCCGAACGCGAGTGAGCGGCCAGAACCCGTCAGATCCGCGGCCGATGCCAGCTGGAACACCCAGGCGCGGCAGCCGGTTGCTGATGGCTCATATGAGAATGCGCGCTGCAATTGACCGCCAGTGACCGTGTAGATGCGCATTTCGTCGGAGCGCTGAGCGGTCTTTGAGCATTCGCCTTCGAGCCTGTGCAATCCCAAGATGGTTACCGGCTCGGTATCGCCGACAAGTTCTGCCTGTCGATCAGTCGTTACTTCCCACCCTTCGGCAGCGATGTGTGCCCGCTCGCGCGCCCATTGAGCTGCAAGCGATAGCGGGGCGTGGGCCCCGCTCGGCCAAAGCGCTGCGATGGCCGCGCCGACCATCGCGGCGACCACGAGACCTATGAGCGTCCCGAGGATGTGGTCGGCCAGCCAGCGCCCGGCCTTCGGTACTCCCTGCCGAACCGCAGTCGGAACCTTCGCGTGCATGGGCGGCATCATGCCAAGCTGCCCGGTGCGGCGTTCGACGAGCAGGCCGAGGAGACCGTATGCGCGCTTTGGGAGAAAGCTGGGTGCTCCGGCCTACGTCGCGCGTTCGCTCGTCGAGGTGGCGTGCGCACAGCTCGCCGACGAGCCACCCCACGGCAGATCTCGCTAGGTACGCCAGCGACTTCGCCGACGGCGCAGTGGATGCCCGTCGGAAATCGACCTCGCAGCCGACCGAGACCGGCGTCGATCGTAGCCGGTGCCGGATCGACGATAGCCAACTCTTGCTTGTCCATCGTGGGCTCCAGCTCTCGGCGGCGGACGATCGGAGCGGAGCCGAGGGCGCTCCGCTAGGCGTCGGTGGCCCCGCGCCGCGCAGGGCTATCGAGCACAAGCCCCTTCACGACCAGCGAAGGTCGTTCGGAACTCTGTTGAGGCATGGCATTGCGGGCGCCCTGCGCGCAGGCGACCAATCGACCCGTCTCTGCTACTCCGGCATCCCTCGGCTTCGATCTCGTCGTCGCGCGTCCGAAAGCAGGTCGAGTGGACTGGGCGGGTCGTGGATTGCAGGTGGCTCCCCCGCAGCGCGCTTCCCGTACTCCAACAGCGCTCGGCGCTCGGCGAGCACGTAGCTTAGAACGGAAGCATCCGGCACTTCTCCGGTCAGCTTCGCGGCAGCCTCAGCGACGGCGACGATGGACTTGGCGGCGTCAATGGGATTGTGGCTCTTGGGGTCCCACGTCAAATCTCTATCGTCGCTACGAGGCTTGGGATGAACCAGCTCGTTGCGTCGCTCGAACAGCCATCTGATCTTCTGTAGGGGTTCTTCGCCTCGGTCCAATACTGTCGTTCCGGCGAGAGCGGGCAAAAACGCGTACTTGTCCACGGTGGACAATCGATCGAGCCCGTCCCGATCCTGACCGCCCCACCGCTCGTAGAGGAAGTCGTTGGCATACGCCTCGGCGGCAAATGCTGCGAACAGCAGCGCGCGACGGCAATAAGCGACCCGCCAGCCGTGTGCCTCGTCCCTGGCGATACTGAAGTCCTCATCGCTGATCGCATTGGGATCGGTGGTGAGCAGCGACGGGGCGTAGAGCGCATCAGCGCTGCCAGAATCACGCAGGGCTCGCAGCGAATCTTCGAGATGCGTGCCCGCCATCGTCTCGAAGTAGAACTGAAGCCCGGCCATCCCAACGCGTGATCCTACGCTCGTGCCGCCGAGTGGCAGCACTTCAGCCGAGCTATCGAGCGCAAGTCCCTCCACGCCCAACGAAGGTCGGTTGCGCCGTGGCTGAGCCATTCTGTGTTTGGCCGGGCGCTGGATCGTGCACCGGGAACGATCTTCTGCACGCTCACCAAGCGCGGTGGCGTCGCTCCTCCACCGCGCTCAGGAGTCTAGAACGGACGGGACTTGAGATCGCGCGCAGGTTCTGCTCTGATCGCGCGCCAGCCAAGACAATCGAGTGGCCGGACGGGTGTTGACGCACCCGCCCGGCCGTGCAACACCGAAGGACGGACCTTCGATGCCACTGGACCACCGTAGCTTTCTGCGGAGACGGTCCCGCGAGTCGCTGCGTCCGTGCTGTCGGTGCCCGAAAGGAGCTGCAATGAGCACGACAGACAACGATGACCAGGCGCCGACCACAGAGATCGAGCTGCCGGAGTCAGCCCGACGATTCCACGAGCTATACGCCGCGGACCTCGGCCGCGTTGAGCCAGTTTCGGACGCCCAGATACTCGCGGCGATCCACCGCGCCGAAGTGCACGACCAGCACGACGACGCCTCACGCGCAGATATCGCCGCACACCTGGGCTTCGCACATAACTCGTGGACGACAAAGCAGCTTCGACCGCAAATCGACGCACTCAGGACCGCCGGGCGAATCCGAGACGTTCGCCGCAATGGCCTGGACTTGCTCGCGCTGACCGCCGCCGGCTGCCGGGCGGTAGAGAAAGCACAAAGCGCGGGAGCGGTGATCCTGCCCGAGTCTCCCCAGCATCGGAAGTGGCGGCACTCGCGCACGATGGCTGGGGACCGGATCGACGGATTCCGCGAAGCGCTCCGAGCGTCAATGGCCGAGGTTGGCGCACTGCTCGACGCTGAGCAGACACCCTCGGATGCGTGGTTTGAGTTCGGCAAGCGGCTTAGCGCTGAGTGCAAGCGCCTCGGGTCCGCCACCTACTGTCTATTCGAGTGGGCGGAGCCCGACGACGCGCGTGCCGACGTTGACCAGGTTCTAGGCCGACGCAGTGTGGGGGGCTGGGACAGCAGCTACGGCTACTAGTAGGCTCGCAAGGGTCGTGGAACCCAGCCACCGGCTCAAGCTCAAGCGCGCACTCGCACATCACGGGTTGCCTTGATGGCCCAGCGGTAGCGTCGGCGTGATGAACGAGCCTGAACCTTCCATCCCGATCCCAAGCGACGTGCTCAACGCGATCGCCGAGCGCGTTGCGGATGTCGTGATCGAGCGTCTCCGTGAGGAGTTGCGGCCGACGAGTGGGCGCTGGATGCGCACACGTGAGGCAGCCGAATACCTCGGACTCACTCGGAGCGCGCTCTACAGCCGCATCGGTGACGTGCCGCACCACAAGATCGACCGCCTGCTGCTTTTCAAGCGCGACGACCTGGACGCGTGGCTGGCTTCGCATCGTCGCCTGCCGGACAATCCGGAAACCTGGACCCGGCACAGCGAGCCGACCCTCAGGTCGCGCCCGCGCAAGCCGACACGCCAGAAAGAGCTCTTGCCCGTCGGCCCAAAACAAGGGCAACGTCACACCAAAACAAAAAGGGAGCGGCCGCTTCCGCCTCCTATCGGGGGTGACGAGCCACAGAAAGAACACTGGGCCGCCGAGCTCGAAATCCCGAGGACCGAGCTTGACGCGATGAGCCCCAAGGATTTCAAGCAGGCTTGGGATGCGCGTAACGAGCGTCTCCGAGAGGCCGGGGTCTTCGATCGGCTTAGCGAGCTGGATGACAAGCTTGGTGTGAACGCGGTGCAGGGGATGCACCCGGGCGAACTCATCCGGGCTGTGAAAGAACTCGGCAACGACACCGGAGCAGTCACCTGACCGCGTACCGCCACACCTGAGAGCTGAAAGCCGCCTTTGGCGCAGTTCATCCGGACACCCCCGCTTCGAGCGGCTGAAAGCGAACGAGCATCGATCGCGCACAAAACGCGGGCGGCTATAGCCTGCGGATCGCGTAGCGCCAGTACTCGATCCGCCGCCTCACTCGGCGTGCGGCGCGAAGTATGTGCGTGCCCGCCGCAGATCAGCGAGCGCCACCGGCCGGCGACCACGAGAGGGTTACGACGTACACCCCCGACCCGACTCCTCGGAATGCCCCGGACACCATACGCGCCGGATTCTCCCCGCGAAGACGTCTGCGTGTGGCGCAGGACGTGCCCCATCCCGCCCAGGGTAGTCTCAGGTCGTGATCACAAGCCCGCCGTACTGGACCCGGATCGACTGCGAAGTGCCGACAGGCCCTGAACTCGGCCGCGCTGGGCATCAGCGACTGCGCCGGCCCCCGCGTTTCGCAGAGGGGCGTGACACGGCGTGACGGCGCTCACGCCGGCCGCCGAGCACCAGAGTCAGCCTGACCCCGACGAGACTCCACGGCGCGTTAGCTATCTCTTCGGCGCTGGCGCGACCCAGGGAGCGGTGCAGTACGCAGGCAGTGCTAAGCAGTTGGTGATGCCCGGCCTCATCGAACGGCTTCTGGACAGCACGAACAACGCGTACGTCGAGGACTTCTCCGACCATGCGGGGCTACGGCACCTCGTCAACGATGTTGTCGATGACCGCACCGACTTTGAGCACCTATTGACGTTCTTGGCCGACACCCCATCGCAACGCTACCAAGACTTCGCGGAGCGGTTGAAGAAGGTCTTTTCGACGGTACTGCGTCGGGCACTGGCGGATGTCCGAAGCGAGCTTGGCGATCACCACGCCGCGCTGTATGCCGCGCTGCTCGACATGCACGAGGTCCCCGGTGTCGGCGAGGACGCTTGTAGGACTCCTAACGCTCAACTACGACAATTTTCTCGAGCATGCAATCGAGCACGGCCTGGGGCGCACGGTTGATTACGGCGTGGAGGTCGCAAACCCGAGGAGCGTTGATGGCCAAGCGCCGATCCCGGTCCTCAAGCTGCACGGCTCGTTTAGTTGGCATTCGATTTGGCCGATCGAGGTCGCAGAGGAGTCCGACGTCGGACTGTGGATCCCGCCTGGCATCCGAAAGGCAAAGGGCGAGTACCCATTCAACGCAATTTGGGGAAGGGCAAGGGAGTTGCTCGACTGCGACGTGCTCCGCATCGTCGGCTGCAATTTGGGTCCCAACGACTGGGATCTCGTATCGCTGTTGTTCACGACGATGCACGGTCGTGAGTCAGCTCAACCGTACGAAATCGAGGTCATCGGGTGGCCCGACGGTGCCGAAAAAATCCAAAAGACGTTTCCGTATCTAAGCTCGCGGTCGCTGCTCGAAATCCGTGAGCTCGGCGCGCAATTCATTGCCGAACTACTAGGGATGGATCCGACGGACTTTTCAGATCTCGATGAGGCAGAGCAAACGAGGGCGCGCGACGCAGCTGCGTCGAAGATCGTTAACCCCTTTCAGCACTGGCTGCGTCTGAAGGGTGAGCTCATGCATCGTGACCTAGAGAGCATTAGTACTGAGCACGACCTCTTCAAGAGGTTCATCGAGGAATCCACCTAGGAGCATCTTATGCACCGTGCGTCCACAACTTTCACGATCCAAGATCTGCGCCATGAGTTTCCGAGGATCGAGTTCCCGGAGTACCAACGCGAGCCGAACGTCTGGAACCTGGATCAAAAGCAGCGTCTCATCGACTCGATTCTGCGACAGTTCGATATTGCGGCGATCTATCTGTACGAGCGCGACGATCGTGGCTGGGAGTGCATCGACGGTCGCCAGCGACTCAATGCGATCATGTCCTTCTTGGATAGCAATCCCACGGACGAGCACAACGGCTTCAGCGTGCGGATTCACAACGAGGTCGCCGATGAGGGCGCGGAGGGCTTGGAGATTCTGAGCGGCCGCACCTTTCACGAGTTGGACGACCAGAACGCGGTCCTGGGCTACGAGGTGACCACCGTCATCCTGTCCGGGGTTCGAGAGCCTTCAGAATTCAACCTGCAGTTCCTGCGACTTAACCTGGGGACGCTTATAAATGCCGGCGAGAAGCTCCACGCGATGGTGGGCGTAATGCGCAATCGCCTGTTTGAGCCCGGTGGCCTCGGCGAACATCCATTTCTGGCCGAGGTGGCGATCCCAACCCGCAGATACGCGCACGAGCTATTGGCGGCCCAACTGATGCTGCAAGTGTCAAGCCGACGCGAGTTGGGCCATTTCGCACGGGCACGCCATTTTGACCTCCAACGCTACCTAAAGCGCTACGCCGACAGCGAGGACACGCGCCTGAGCGAGGTCAGGGAGACACTGGACGCGCTGAACCGGGGTGCGTCGTCTTTGAGCGGCGAATTGGGCAACCGCGCAATTGCGGTAAGCGTTGTACTGGCGGCGTGGGAGATTAACGTCCGATCCGACGCTGAGCTTGCCGCGCGCTACGGGCAGTTCGTCGGTGTGTTCCTCAAACGCCTTGCGTATCAACGCCAACGCATGAAGGATCTTCAACCCGACCCACGTTATGAATACCTCGTCACCTTCCAGCGACACCTGACGCAAGCCGCAGTCGAGAAGCCTGCAGTTACGTACAGACACGAAACGCTCATGGAGCAGTTTCAGGTGTGGAGCGAAACAGATCGACTCAGCGGCGATGACGAGTCCGAGACAATGATTCCGTCAGGCTGACTGTGCGACGTTGGGTGCCATGTCCTAGCGGGCACCCACAAGCATCGACGCCCCTCCGGGCTCGGCCCGCCTAGGTGGAATATACACTGACTGTCTCGATCGCGCGCGATGTGCGTCGGGTCGTGCGATGCGGGTGCGCGGCTGCCCGTGTCTTCACGTCGAACGGGTGCTCGCTAATCATCCGCCATCCTATAGATTCAGCAAGCTCGCTGATTATGGTGGGTGTAGCCACATGCACGTCCTTGAACCATGAATCTTGGACAACAAGGATGACCGGGGAGCCGACACGGGCTACGCGGTCGATCTCGGAGAGCGAAGCCGACATGCTTTTAAAGTACTGGCGATAAAAAGGCAGATAGTAACTCCGGGCAGCATACGACGGATGCCGTTTGACACGACGCATGAGCTTCTGAAGCGTGTCACTACCAGTAATTGGGCTCTTGCTTTTATCGGTGAGCATTATCGGCGTTCCGATAAGGCGCGCACGTAGCTGTTGCACCTGTGACCAGTCATAGCCGAGCACGGCCAGCTCGGGTAGAGTCGCAACGGCGTAATCAATGCGGGTGCAATAGGGGGGCGACGTAAGTATGGCGCTAACCGAGTTACCACGCAACGGAATCTGCGCGGAGCTTCCGAGTGACACTTGCGGCTGCTTCGATGCAGCAGGATACTCGTTAGCTATGGTCGCTTCCTGGAGAGTTAGGACGTTGGCGCGTAGGCGTTTGGCGAGCACGTTGAAGCTCGTGTGGAGCCGGTCGGCAGGATCAACGCGCAAGCGGATCCACGTCGGATTAGATGCGACGAAGGGCGCGAGCAGATCGCGGGTCGTCCGAAACAGGGCTAGGTAAAAAAGTGCAGCTAGCGAGGAGACCCCGTCGATGACGCCGGGGGTTGTCATACGGCAACCTTCCGACGACACCATGAGTGTCGAGATCGAGCGCTCAAGGCGCCGGATGCTGGTCGCAGTGGAGGGATCAAGCCATCGGAGGAGAAGATCGGGCTTGTCGGCAGCGTCTCGCCGCTGTCGGGCGTGTGCGACGACATCATCAGCTAGAGGCAACAGACTTGCCGCTACATCACTCATCAGCAATCGGGCCTTTGCGATCACCACGGCCGCCGGGTTGATGTCCAATCCAATCGTCCTCAGGCCCGCGCGCGCGGCGGCTGCTGTGGTCGTGCCAGCGCCGTTCCACGGGTCGAGAACGGTTTTTGTGTGCCCGGCTAGCACTGCAATGACATCCTCAACGAAGACGTCTGCATAGCCAGCGTAATAATTGAACCAACGTTGATCACTGGATGACTGCCGCTTCGGGCTAGACGGGACCAGCGTCCGCAAGGCGTCCTCGAGCTGCTGGGCGCGTAGCGACTGGGCCATCGTCATCCGACGCATTCTTCCGGATTGGGCGGCGGAGCATGATGCCGGCGACAGGTGCGCCGACGCGCGTCTAGAGCTTCTCCTCGAGCTTGCTCGCGAGGCGGCGGCCGGTCGCGGCCTCGGCTGGCGTGCGGCCGTTCGTCGCACGCAGCTTCTCGATCTTCTCACGCGTTGCATCATCGTCCTCGCGCATTCGCAAGGCTGCAATGGTGTCCTCGGTGGCTGCCTGGAGCTCCTGGAGCTCGCCGAGCACGAGCCCGCGCTCGTCATCTGGAGCGACTTCCCAGAACGCCATCTTCTCGGCCTGCACGACGATCTGCGTTAGCTCGAGGATCCGCCGACGTACCCGGTACCACTGCTCGTAATCGCCGGCTTCCATCTCACGGAGCTCTGCGATGCCTGGTCCGGAACGTCGGCGACCACGCCGGCGGCGACGGGGACTCCTCACGGCGAAGCGCTCGCGAGTCTTCTCCACGTCGCCGAGGGCTACCGTGCGATAGGCCGTCGCGGGGTGCCTGCCGTCGATCGCTTTCTTGCCCATGGGTCTTATCAGTCCCAGTTCGCATAGATGGCGCAGCTCGAAGGTCAGCCCGTCGGTGCGATGAACCGGTTCGCGCAGCATCGGTGCCGTCATGGGGCCACCGCGCGTGTCGAGGGTCTTATAGATCAACTGCTCTGTCGGCGATAGGCCGCGCAGCAGGTCATCTCGTTCCTGCTCGGTCATTGGATCTCCTCTAACTGACGGCTGCCGGGGGCTGCACGCATCATCGCGCCCAGCCCCCGTACGCCGTGCTACTCGTCGTCTTCGGGCTCGCCCGCTGATAGGGCCAACGTCGCCTTGGCGAGCTGGGTGGCGTTTTTCATGCCCGACTCGACCTCCTTCGCGAGTTGCTTCGCAAACTCGGGATGAGTGTCGATAGCCGCAGCCATGTTCTTCGCCAACTTGTTCGCCGCATTGCGAACGCTGGTCTTCAGCGCCAGCGCGAAGTCCTGCTTGATGCACTCCAGATCCGCGGTGACATAAACCGCGGGGAGGGGCATATGGTTGCGGGAGACCTTGGTGTGGCAGAGCGTGAGCTTCTTCTTCCGCACCATCGCTTGCACCTTGCCCGAGACGTTCGGGTTGGTCTGGTTCCAGACGCGTCGCTCGCACCAATCCCAGATGCCGTGTGCGACGGGTCCAGCTTCCTCCCACTCCGTGTCCTGCGGACCGATGATGTCCGGCAGGAACTTGGCGGTTAGGTCGCCCTTGATGACGGCCTTGTCCGAACGCTCCTCCAGGGAATTGACCCTGGCTGCGAGGACAAGAGGAACGATCCCTTCCGCGACCTTCTGCGGATCGACATCCTCAACCTCGCCTTGGAAGCGAGTACATTCGATCTCACGGAAGGCTGCGAGACCGCCCTCCTTAATGCGCTCCTCCAGCTCTTCCTGGGTGAGCTCCTGCTGTTCTGTTGCGCTCATTGCGCGTCCTTTCTCCGTGGTGGCGATGCTGGTCGCGGGATTGCGAGCGGCATTGGCAGCGCGGGCCGGGGACACTAGCACCCTCGTCTAGCGCAGTCGTAGACGGACAGACCAAAACCCGGTAGTTGCGGAGAAATGTTTAGGTCGCACGAGACGACTGCAATGAGCTGACGAATGGCTTGCTTGCCTACAGTCCGAGTCCTGCCTGCTCGAAAAGTCCTGAGAAAAGGGGACGTGATCGAGTATGCGCTGGAACAGCCGTCGCTCCGGTACGGGGCCGTCATCGGCGACGGCACCCTTGCCCCTGGACGAAACTTCTTGTCGCGCTGAGGCGCCAGCCCGCATTAACGGGGTGATGGCCTCTTCTGCTCAATCTGCCGCGATACCACGGCCAGGCTTGCCGCTGGTACGGCGCGACCATGCACGCTGGCTCGTGCGGGCTCCCGGCCAGCGCGGGGCGCTGTCCCCTGAGGAGGCGGCGCACGCGCTGAAGGCGAAGCGCGCGGAGCTGCGCAAGCGGCTCGACTGGCGGCGCGACGTGGCGGGGATGCCCGCCCATGTTCGCGATGAGATCGTGGACGAGGCGATCGGCTTGGTCGTGATGTCCAGCAAGCCGATCCGTAGCGAGGAGCACCTACAGGGCGCGTTCTGGGCCTCGATCGGCTATCTGCTTGTCGAGCATCGCTCCGGTCGCCGGGACTTGCACGTCGGCTCCCGCCGCCGCGTGGACTTCAAGCCCGTCGCCGACGTGCTCAGCGACGACAGCGAGCCCTTCGACTTGGTTGCAGCGCGTGAGCGGATCGCCACGGCCGCCGACCTCATGGCGCAGCTCGACCCGTTCGAGCAGCGGGTAGTAGCGGTGATGGCTACGCACAACCTCGGCGTCAAGCGCGCCGCGAAGGCCTTGGGCGAGCCGATCAAGACCGTGCTCGCCGCGTCGCGTAGCGCGCAGCGCAAGCTCGATCAGGTCGCGGCGATCACGGCCGCTGGGCGGTTGTGCGACTACCGCGAGCAAGCGATCCACGCGCACGCTCACGGGACCGCAGAGGCCGAGCAAGAGAAGATCGCACGGGCGCACCTCGCCGCGTGTGCTGGCTGTCGATCCTCCTACACCACCCTTTTGCGGGAGATGAGTGGCCGGGAGTTCCAGCGCGCAGCGAGCGCGGCTTTCCTGCCGCCGCCGATGCTCGCCGCCCACCTACACGGCCGCTGGATCGAGCGACTGATCTCTCTGCTCACGACGGGCCGCACGCCGAGCGGCACCGCGACCGCCGAGCGCACCGCCGGACTCCTCGGTGGCGGCGGGCTGGTCAAGGCAGCCGCCGCGACCTCCGCCATCGTGATCGCGGGTGCCGGCGTCGGCGCGAGAGTTGTCCACTCCCTTGAAGCGCCCGCGCCCGCCCACCAACATCACAAAGTCGCTGCGCACCCGGCCGCGAGCCCATCCGCAGCGAGCATCGAGCCGACCACAGTTGCCGGCGGACTGACCTCCACGCGGACGCCGACCGCTCCACACACCGCCACCCCGGCTCGTGCCAAACACCATTCGCCGCCACCGCCGAGCCACGACCTCGAATATCTCGCGCTCGGCGGCGGCGCGGGAGAAAGCGCCGCCCCGCCACGACCTTCTGTAGCAGTCACAGCGACAACCCGGTCCTCCGGGCCTAACGAAGAATCGCCGCCGTCACATAGCGGCGGAGGCACGAGCCTCAACTACCTCGGCCAGTGAGCACAAGCAAACACCATTGGAAAGGAATCCAAACGATGATCCCCACCGCGATCCCCAGCCGAGCGCTCGCCGCCGTGATGCTCGCCGTCACGGCCCTCGCCGTCGCCGCGTCCTGCCCAGCGCGACTGCCCCTCTTCGGCGGCCTCACGCCCGCCGCCCAAGCATCCACGCCCCCGCCAGCGTCGCCACGGCCGGGCTACTTCGCGCAGACCGTCTGCTCTGAAGGCGAAGAAACGATCGTCCCCGAAGACTGGTTCTCCCATTCCGATGTGAACTACCCACAGATGTCCGGGCACCTCGACACCTGCAACGAACCCGGCGGCGCGATGACGCTCCGCGACGAAGGCGCCCTGGACTCCGAACCGGGAAGCGGCCCAAACTACGTGTACCAGGCGCCGCTGGGATCGTTGATCGCCGGAGGCGTCGCAAAGCTCGCGATGACGAGCCCCGGAGGCGAAGCGTCCTTCGCGGTCGAACGACAGAAAACGGGCCGGGAAGTCCTCGCAAGCTGCACCGAATCGTGCGGCGGCGTCCACAACGCGACGGTCACTATCCCCGACACCGAGTGGTGGCTGATGAACGCCAAAGCGGACTGCAAAGCGCCCTTGGGTCAAAGCAAATGCGCGACGGGCGGCGTCAACGCAGAACTGAGCATAAGCACCGCCACGATCCTGCTGCACAGCACGGCGACCCCCGAAGCGACCGGCGTGACCGGCAGCCTCACCGAAAGCCCGGTCAGCGGCACCGCAAACATCGCCTTCACCGCCCACGACAAAGAAGGGCCCGGCGTCTACCGGGTGACGGCTGCCATCGACGGCGGCAACGTATGGGCGCCACGCCGAACACCGAATACGGCCGCTGTGTCGCCTACGGCACCTATGAAAACGCGCTGAACTTCCACTACGCGAACCGTTGCCCACAGGAAGCGCCGGTCAGGATCGAACTGCCAACCACGTCTTTCGCCGACGGCCCGCACTTGGTCGAAGTCGCGGTAGAAGACGCCGCCGGCAACAAGTCAGTCGTGTTCGACAAGACAATCGAGCTCCAAAACCACCCCGGCTCGACCTCCCCGAGCACGCCCCTGGTATCTGCGACCCCCGCGCCACCGGAAAGAGGACCGTGCAACGGGAGCCCGTGCGACGACGCGGCGAAGCTCAGCCTCGCCGCGAACGAACCCAAGTCCATCACGCGCGCTCTCGGCCACTCCGCGATCACGCTCACGGGACGTCTCACCACACCGACCGGCGCCCCGATCAAGAACGCGCAAATCAAGCTCCTCCAACAGATCGTCGGCTCGTCAGCGACCACCTCCGCCGCCAGCACCACGACCATCTCCACGGGGGCATGGAAGATCAAGGTTCCCAACGGACCATCACGACTGCTCCAGATCGCCTACTACTCACACACCCTCGACACCATCCCGGCTGCCACCATCGACGTTCACGAGGGCGTGCAAGGCGCCGTGTCAATGCACGCGCCTCACCGAGCACGACTTGGCCGCGCAGTCACGTTCACCGGCCAGCTAGCCGGCGGATACGTCCCCACTGGAGGCGAGTCGGTGCAAATGGAGATTTTCTACAGCGGGCGATGGCGCACAATCGAAGTGCTACCCACCACGAGCAAAGGCCGGTGGACATACAAGTACGTGTTCACGCTCGGCGCCGGCACGTCGTATCTATTCAGAGCAGCCACAGTGCCGAACGGCGGATACCCGTTCCTGAGCGCCCACAGTAAGCCAGTGCGTGTGACCGTTCAGCACTGACACTGCTTGCCAGCCGCGCTGGCGCGTGGCCCGGATTCAGACTTACGCCCACCGGCGTCCATGGTGGGCGTAGGTGGTTAACACCACACCTCGAGTATTCGCTGTCTCTCCGACGGCCGTGCTCGCATTAACAAGCATGGACCCGTTTTCTGAGAGCGAGTGGTTTGACGATGACCCTTCGGCCGATTCGCTGCCGAGCGCATCACCGTCGAGCCCGGAGGAGCAGGCGAGCCCGCCGGCACCTTCGGCACCCGCGCCTGCGGTGACCATTGCAGAGTGGCTGGCGGCCCGATGGCTGGTGTGCTTGGTAGGGGTGCTGATCGTGCTCTTGCTCGCCGTGGTCGTCGTCGAGCTGAGCTATCCCCATCCACGACCACAAGCCCACGCTACACGAGCGCACAATCACTACGCAGGACCCAAGCGTCGGCATCGACTCAGGCACATTACATATGTGGTTCGGCCTAGTTCTGGAGCGCCTCCCACTGTCGTAAAGCGGCCCAGTCAGCCGGTCGGGCGTCCCAATGGAGCACGGCCCGTCGGTTCCGAACGTCCCGTCCCGCCTGGACAGGTCGGTAATACGGAACAGTTCGCTTATCTAGGTCGTTAGGGGTCTTGAGATGAGTCCGGCTTGGTCTGAGTCTGTGGTCGCTCTAGTGACGGGTCGCCTTACCCTTCTCGCTGATCCTACCCGTGTGCAACTGCTGGTGCTGCTCGAACAGCACGAGAGCACTGTGCAGGATCTGTCGAGCAAGGTGGCTTGCACGCCGCAGAACGTTTCACGCCACCTGAGTATCTTGCATCGGGCGGGTATCGTCGCGCGCAAGCGTGATGGGACTTCGGTGTACTACTCGCTAGCGGACTTCTCGACCTGTCGTCTTCTCGACCAGGTTCTCGCGAGCATCACAGGCCAGATTGACGAGCTGGCCGACGTAGTAAAGCTCGCCGCATAGACGCCACGCACAGCGTGGTCGTGAGCCCGGTGCGCATCGGAGGGATGCCCGCTGGACTGTCGCAAGCTGCTTATGAAAGCGCTTGCTTTCATATTTGATGTAAGCAATTGCTTTCACATGATGTGCGCTTGTGGTTGTTTGGGCGTGCGCCGTCTACCGTCGCCCTATGACTGTTTTCCGTAGGACGACAACTAGTGAACGTCAGCCCGACAGTGTTAATCGGCTGGCGCGTTTCGCGGGTCGTGTGTTGCTGTGGGGCTGTGTGCTGCTGCTGCTGGTTCGCGGCATCGCCTCCTACTTCGACACCACTTCCCGCGTGCCCACCACGACAAGCGGTGTGACGGTGACTGTGACACAGCCCGCCAGCACCGAAACCTCGCAAGCGCAGAGGAAGTGATTTGCATGTCACACATACGGCGTATCGGCCTGTGCTGTTTGCTGGCGATCTACACAGTGGCTTTGCTCCCCGCTGTCGCTCTCGCGGCGGGTAACGATGTTGGTGCGAATGTCGGAGGTCTTCTCAAGCATTACGCGGGGGAGCTTTACGGCGGGATCGTCGGCGTCATCAGCTTGATGTTTCTCCTAAACCGGCGTTACACCGAGCTGGCGGTGTTCTTGTTCGCGGCGATCGTGGTCGCGTGGATGGTGTTCGCACCGTCTGACATCGCCAAAGCCGCTGAAGGCATCGGCAAACAGGTCTTCGGGTGAGCCGCGAGGAGCTGATTGGCGATGAGTGATTCTCCACACACGATCCGCTCTTACCAGCGGATATTCAGGCCCGACCGGCGTATCTACCAGATCGACGGTCGGCGCCTGCCGGTCCCCGGCGGCGTGCCGCTTGAGTGGCTTGGCTGGGCGTTCGCCGCGCTCGTCGCGATCCTGGTGCTGAGCCAGCGCTCGATCCTGTTCGCGGTCGTGCTCGGCGCGATCGGCGGCCTGCTGGGCGCAAGCTCGCACGGCTGGCCCGGCGCCATCGTTGGTGCGGTCGCGGGATTCGTAGCAACGCTGCTTGCCGGCGTGGTGTTGGGGTGGCTTGACTGGCCGCTGCGGCTGCTGATCGCCCCCGGCATGGTCGCCACTCTTGCAGGGCAGGCCTCCCCGGACGGGCGGCCCGCACACCGCTATCTGACCTCGCTGCTTTCGCTGCGGGCACGCGCCGCGCGCCGCTCGCTTGACCGTGCTGTCTGCGTGGATGGCGAGGCGCAGGTGTGGGCGCCGCACGTCTGGGTCGCGCCCGATGAGCACGCGGCCGTGCTTCACCACGGAAAGGTGCGAGGCCCGGCACGGCTCGTGTTCGCCCGCCCGGTCGCCGTGATTGTCGGCCGTGGCCGGCTGATCGTCAGGCACTCCGAGGGACACCGGCTGCGCAACGGCGAGCGGCTTGCCGAAGTGATCGAGCTGACTGACGGCCAGGTCGCGGAGGTCCGGCCATGACCTTCCCGCTTCGCTACGCGCACGGCAACGTGCTCCTCGGGCGTGGTGGCGAGCCCGCCGGCTTGTACCGGCTGGCGATGACCTCCTACCCGTATCTCCCTACCGGGGAGAAGTGGTCGCTACAGCGCCGCCTACAGCGGCTCGCGCACACGATCGCCGCCGACTTCTCGCTGTGGCGCGTTCACCGCGCCTACCCGGCCGAGCGGTACGTCGCTCACACCGAACGGCTGCTCGATGACCGCCACCAGAGCGCCGATGCGTGGCGGGCGTTCCTCGCCGGGCACGAGCGGCGGCTACATGAACTCGGCTCGCACACCCCGGAGGTGTACCTCGCTGTCTCACTCGCCGGCAACCGACCAACGGGTGTCGGGTCGGGGCTCGTCAGGAGCGTCGATCGTGTTCGCCGTCGTGTCGAGGAGCTGGCCGGGATCGGTTCAGCTTCGCCGATCCCGGCCGGCGAACTAGCGGAACTCGCCACCCGCGAGCAGCGCGTGTATGAGCGAGTGAATGGTGTGATCGGAGCGCGGCGCGCGAGGACCGCCGAGCTTCAATGGCTGCTACGCCGCGCCGCGTGTCGCGGGGTGGCCGAGCCCGAGCTTGACCATCATTGGCAGCCCGACGCGCTCATCGTGTCGGCTCCCGGTGGCGGCGTGGCGTTTCAGCCGCTCGGCCATGACCTTGAGCGGTGCGCGAACGCCGCGATCACTGAGCAGAAGCAGACGCTCGTGGTCGATGGTGAGCAGGGGCGTTGCTTTCAGGCGATGCTCACGCTCGGCGCGCTCGCCGACGCACCGGAGTTCCCAGGCGCGACCGCCGAGGCGCTGTTCGCCCCATTGGAGGCGGTCGGGTTCCCCGTCGATGCGCGCCTTCACGCACAGTGGTTGGGGAACCGGCAGGCGCTCGCGCAGGTCCGCAAGCGGATTGCCGACGTGGAGCACGCCTATAACGAGCAGGTCGAGGGTGCTGCGCACGGCCCGAGCCTCATGGCCGGCGCCGACCGTGTGCTCGCCCGCGAGTACGAGGCGCAGCTACAGGCAGGCGGGCACCCGCCGATGCTCTACGCGCAGATCGGGCTCGCCGTCGGCGCCGCCACGGAGGAGGAGCTAGAGCGCCGCGTCGCCGTGCTCAAAGAGCAGTACGGCGACATCACCCTGCACCGCCCCGCCGGGTTGCAGCACCAGCTTTGGCTCGACCATTTGCCGCGAGCGGACGGGTGGGTCTAAGGGTGCGCGACTACACCCAACAGCTCACCGTCGAGCAGTTCGGGGCGCTGACCCCGACCGGGAGCCGGATGGTCGGCTCCCAACGCGGCCCATATCTCGGATACACCCCGACCGGCGCACCCTTGCCCGTGCGGTTCGATCCGACGCAGGCACCGAGGGAAGACCGCGCCTCAGCGGTCCTACTGATCGGCACCTTGGGGTCCGGCAAGACGGTTGCGGCAGAGGCGATCGAGTACGCCGCCGAGCGTCGCGGGTCGCTCGTGGTGGACTTCGACCCGAAGCCCGACCACGCGCTTCACCTGCTGCCCGAGCTTGAGGGGCGAGTGCAGGTCGCTTGAGCTTTCCGGCGACCCTGCGCAGCAGGGCAAGCTCGACCCGCTCGCGATCGGTCTCGAGGACTTGCGAGAGGAACTCGCCTGCTCATATCTGCTTGAGCTTTTGCCCGGCAACACGGCGTCATGGGAGAACGCCGTCTCGCTCGCGGTCAAGGACACCGTGAGCGAGGGATCACGCAGCCTCTCCCGCGTAGTCGAGTTGCTGCAAGCGAGCGAGCGCGCCACCGCCCGCGAGGCCGGCGAAGCGCTGGAAGTGATCCGCGACTTCGGCCTCGCACGGCTCGGGTTCGGCGGCGGTGAGAGCGCAGACATTCAGGTCGACCGGCCGGTCACGACGATCCGTATGCCCGGCCTGTCGCTCCCCGAACCTTCAGCGGCCCGCGACACCTACACACGCGCGGAGCGGGTGTCCGTCGCCACGCTCTCACTCGTCGCGGCGTATGCACTCCAGTTGATCTCACGCGACCGCTCGCGGCACAAGGTTGTCGGTCTTGACGAGATTTGGTTCCTGCTCGCCTCTCCGCAGGGGCGGCAGATCATCAACCGGCTGGTCAGACTCGGGCGCGCGTTCAACGCGACCTTGCTCTTGGGGACGCATCGGATTGGGGACCTCGGGGACCTCTCGGACCTGATCGGTGTCGTGTTCGTCTTTGGCCAGGACTCCGACGACGCCGCCAAGGCCGCGTTGCGGTTCATCGGCCTTGAGCCCACCCGTGAGCTTGTCGGCCGTGTCCGTGAGTTCCGCGCCGGGCGCTGCCTCATGCGCGACCTGCACGGCCGCGTCGGCGAGGTGCAGATCGACCTCGTTTACCCCCACTTGCTGCAAACGCTCGCGACTACCCCACAACAGACCGGAAGGAGCGAGGCATGAAGCCCGCCATTCTCCACGCCCTACGTCGTCTGACCTCGACGCGGCGGCGCCGGGTCGTGCTCCTCCTCACTCTGACGGCGGGGTTCGTGCTGCTCGCCGGCCCGTCCGCCGGAGCGAATGACGTTTACAGCAACATCGGTCCCGCGCCTCAGCTCCCGGCCGGTGGGCTGGTCGATCGTTACCCGTTCACGAGCTACCAGCTCGACCAGTACTTCCCGGCGGTAAGCGCCGGCCTGTTCAGCGGTGTGGATGTCTCCGGGGTGCCGCCGATGATCGCGTTCTTTATCGCGCAGGTCGTCTGGCTCATCACCGCCTTTCTGGCGAACGTGGTCATCACTCTTTTCGCGTTTGCGTTCAACCTCGATCTGGTTAACGGAAACGGCACCCCCGGATCCGGTGCGCTCACACCCGTTGCGAGCGCGATCCACAACCTCTACACCAATACGTTCGGTGCGCCGTGGTTGGTCGCGGCGATCGTGCTCGCCGGGTGTTGGGCGATGTGGAAGGCCCTCGTTCAGCGCCGCTACACCGAGACGGCCGGCGCGCTCGCCGTCTCGCTGCTCTATTGCGTGTTGGCGATCGGGATCGTCACACAGCCGCAGCGTACGATCGCCCCAGCGAGCAAGCTCTCAAACCAGCTATCGACCGCGCTGCTGTCACTCACCAGCCAGGGCAGCATCTCGGGCGAACAACAGGCGAAGACCGCGGCGAGCAACCAGCTCTTTTCATTCTTGGTGCTGGACCCGTGGACCGTTCTTGAGTTCGGCGGGATCGAGCACTGCACAACCAACAGCAGCCACTCGGTCGCAGTGCGCCCGTTGAGCGGTAACGCCAGCCAGGACGCGCAGCTCGCCGCGCAGCTCGAAGCGGGCACAGAAGTCCACGCACAGAGCAAGACGTGCATCAACGATCGCAACAAGTACGCCTCTCACTTCCTCGCCTACGAGTTCCAGAGCAAAGAACGCAACAGCGAGCACGAAGCCCTCGAAAAGGGTGACACCGGGGACCTCCCGTCGTCGGACCCCGGCAAGAGCAACGGCACCTACAAGCTCGGGAAGGCAGACGAGCCCGCCGCCGAAGCGATGGGCAAGGGCGGCCAGTACCAGCGGATGCTGCTCTCGATCGTGATTCTGCTCGGGGAGCTAGGCGCGTTCCTGCTGCTCGGTGCGCTTGCGCTCGGGGTAATCCTCGCCCAGCTCCTGCTACTCCTGCTGCTCTCGTTCGCGCCGGTCGCGTTGCTGATCGGGATATTCCCCGGACGCGGACACGACTTTTTCCGCGCGTGGATCGGCAAGCTCGCGGGCTATCTCGCACGGAAGGTGATCTACAGCCTGATCCTCGCCGTCACGCTCGCGGTCAGCCAAGCCCTCGCGGACGCGACCTCGAACCTCGGATGGCTACTTGCGTTCGCGCTCCAGGCCACGTTCTTGTGGATGGTCTTCATACAGCGCGAGCGGCTGACGAGCGACCTGCTCGCCGCGACCGCCGGCACCAAGGCGGCGCGCGACGGCAGCCGTCTACAGACCCTCTACTACGCCACGCGCCTCACACAAATGGCACGGCGGCGCAAACCGACACCACTGCCCCCGCCACCGGGCGGCGGCACCTCACCGTCACCAAATCCCACCAGAAATGAGGAGGCCACCGTGGCTAACCCCAGTTCACCCGGACCGAGGGGCGTGGACGTACCCGAACCGGGAGACGACTACGACGAGCCGATCGCCGGCAGCGAAGGCGGGCCGTTGCCCGTATCAGACGGCGATGAGTTCGACCCCGATGAGGAGCCAGCATGAGCTTCCGCATCGAACAAACAGACCCGCTCACTCTCCTGAGTGAGCTACCCGACCAATGGGCGCAAACCTGTGTCACCAGCCCCAGGCGAGACGCGCCGATCCCCTATCTACTCGCGGTGCTCGATGAGGTTCACCGGGTACTCCGCGACGACGGGACGCTTTGGCTCGCGCTCACCAGGGGAGGCAACTCCCACCACCTGAAGGCTGCGCTCAAGGACACCCGTTGGGTTCAGCCGCGCCAGGCGAGCACGATTCCAAGAGGGGTCCTGCTGCTCACAAAGCAGCCCGATTTTCTCTTTCATCCACCTGCCCCAGCGGGAGCCGGTTCGCCTCAAAGTCCGCTGTGTGCCCGGTATCCCGTCGCGCAGCGGCCGGGGCGAGGCTGCCAGCGTTGCCCGAGGCCTCGTCGCGCGTGGTGCGTCCCGTCGCCCGGCGCGGCCGGGATACCGCCACGAGAGGTGATCGAGTGGTGCATCGTTGCGAGCACCGTCGCGTGCGCGTGCGGGGTATGCGGAGCGCCGTTCAAGCACACCGAGCGGTGTAAGCGCTGGCAGGCGACCTGCACCCACAAAGACGGGCTGGGGCGCTGCCTCGTGATCGACCCGTTCTGCTCCACCGGGGAGACCGGGATCGTCGCGGTTCGCCGTGGCCGCCAATACCTCGGGATCGACCCCAACCCGGCGCACGCCGACGCCGCCCGCAGGCGACTCGCCGCGCTAGGGGAGCGCGGGCGATGAGCACGGCCGCGTGGATGCGCCGGCAGCGCGACCGGCCGATCGCCGAGCACGAGCGCCGCACCGCGATGGCCGCTGTCGTCGTGATCCTCGGCGCGGTCACGGTGCTGCTCACGCTCACCCAGCCGGCCAGTCAAGCCCGCTACCCGGCCCGGAGCACCTCGCTCAGCCCGCCACCGGCCGCCGCCGAGAAGGACATGAGCGCGTCTGCGTCCGAAGCGAAGCAGACGGCCGAGCGTTTCCTCGCCGGCTACCTCGGCTACGTGTACGGGCACACCCCGGCGCGACAGATCGAGGACGCCACCCCGGGGCTGATCCGTTCACTACAGGCGCACCCGCCGCGTGTCCCGCCGGCAGCGCAAGCGCGCCGCCCACGAGTCCTATCGCTGCACCTCGCCGCCACCTCGGCCGGCGAGGTCGCGGTGAGCGCGGTGGTCAACGACGGCGGTCTGATCGACTACTCGGTCGGGCTCGTTCTCGCATCTGAAGGCGGGCGGCTGCTCGTCACGGGACTGGACGGCGCGTGATGCGCAAGCCGTCCGGCAAGGTGATGTGGTGGCTCGCAGCCGGGGCAGGCAGCACGGGCCTCGCGCTGCTCGCGATCTTCGGCATCGCCGTCGCGGTGCTCGGCGCGAGCTTCACCGGCTGCCAGCCCGGCAGTGAACCGGCGCTCGCGTCCACCGGACCCACCCCTTCCGCTTACGCGCTTCAGAGCATCCCACCCGAACGCCTGCGCCTCTACCAGCAGGCCGGGAGCAAGTTCGACATCGACTGGTCATTCCTCGCGTCGATCGGAGCGCAAGAGTGCAACAACGGAGGGTGCGCCGGCACCAACAGCTCAGGGTGCGCCGGGCCTATGCAGATTGCCTACGTCCGGGGGAGCGCGTGCAGCCCCGGCGCCGGCCCGACGTTGTGGGAACGCTACGCCGTCTCCGCGCACCCCGGCCACGCACCCGACATCAACGATCCGGCGGACGCGATCTACACCGCCGCGCGCATCCTGCGCCAGGACATGGGCGCCCCCGCGACCGGCGGCAGCTACAACGAATACCGCCAGGCCGCTTGTCACTACTACGGGGCGTGCTCCGACAGCACCGTGAGCTACGCGGACGAGGTGATGGCCCGCGCCGTGCAATACGGGTTCACCGGCACCGGCTCCCCTTCCGCGACCAACCCGCCGCTCTCGCAGCCAGTCTCGACGAGCGGATGCAGCGCGAGCGCGTTCGCTCCCGAAGCGGCGAGCAGCTCGCAGATCGTCCGGGTCGCTGAAAGCCAGATCGGTCAGGGCGAGCACCCCGAAGGGTCTCAGTGCACGATCTACGGGCCGTGCGAGGAGTGGTGCTCGCTGTTCGCCGCATGGGTGTGGCAGCACGCCGGGGTGCCGCTCCCCGGCTCGACCGCCACCTACGGCTACTCGGGGTCGCTCTACACATGGACGCGAGAACACGGCGGCAGGGTCCTCCCGCCGAGCGCGAGACCCGCGCCGGGCGATGCCGTCTTCTACGGCACCGGTCCGAACGCGAGCGCGCACGTCGGGATCGTGCAGCGCGTCTACCCCGACGGGCAGATCACGACCATCGAGGGCAACTACGCAAACCATGTCGCTATCGTCGGCCCATTCCAGCCCGCCCGCGCGACCGGCGCGGGCGAGGCCGCCCCCATCTACGGGTACGCACAACCGCCGAGCACGCCGGGTGGGCGAGCGGGATGACTGTTCCTTCTGAGTTCCGGCTGTGGTTCCGGCTGCCGTTCCGGCTGTGGTTCCGGCTGTGGTTCACCCCGCGCCGCGAACGGATCGCAGGTTTCCCGCTTGGTTATGCGGGATTCCGCGCCTTCGCGTTTTTCGAGATCTCTATATGTACTGGTAACTCCCTGTGACTCGCCGCCCTTCACAGGACGCTCGGCCGCTGGTGGCTGTCGTGGGAGTGCTGGCACTGCTCGCGCTGCTGCGTAACCGTGTGCTGCCCGCATGGGTCGCTCAGCACGGCGAAGCGCTCACTGCGTATGCGGCCGTGCCGGTGACGCTGGTGTTGCTAGCGGCGCTCACGTGTCGTGTCGTCGTGACTCGTCGTTCGCTTGCCCGGCGTGCGCGGCTCGTCGTGCTCGCCCCCGACTCGTTCGCGCCGACGCTTGACGGCGTGCTGCGTTGCGCCGCTCAGCTTTCCCGTGTTCGGCGTCTCGTCGGCGGCTGGCTTGACCCCCGCGCGAGCGCCGTGCGGGTGCTGCTCGACGGGAGCCGCGACGGGGCGATGCGCTACTCGCTCGTGGTGCCCGAGCGCGCCCTGCCCGCGATCCGCTCGGCACTCAGCAACTACGACCGGGTACAGGTCCGCCGCGCCGGCCCGGAGCCCGCGCTGAGGGAGGGCGGGTGTGTGATGCGCGCTGAGCTTCGCCTCGCGCAATCGAGCAGCGAGCCGCTTGCGCACCTGTCGCTCGACCCCGACCCGCTCCAGAGCTTCGCCCGCGCGCTCGCCGGCCTTGACCCTTCGCGTGAGCGGGCGCAGGTTGCGGTTGATCTTCTGCCCTGCACTGCCGGGGCACGGCGACGGCTCAGGCGCCGGCTACTCCGACAAGCACGCCGCGATAACCCGACCCTCCCCTACAACAGCGGCGGGGTGCTCGACGTGTTGGCGGGCGGTGGCCGGCAGGCTGGTCGTCAGCCGGCGGCCGATGTTGTGGAGCAGCGAGCGCAGCGCGAGCAGATCGCAGCGAAGGTGCTCCAAAACGAGCCGCTGTTTCACATGCAGGTGCTCGTGCGCTGCCAAGCCCCGGTGAAGGGCATGGCCGCCGAACGGTTGCAAGGGCTCCTCGGCTGCTTCGATGCCTGGGCCGCCGCCAACTCGTTCCGTGTCGTCGGCGTCCGGCTGCTCGGCCTCGCGTTCCTGGGCTCCGATTTGCCCGGCCGTCGCTCGTGGTTTGACCGGCGGATCGACACCGGCCTGTTCCGTCCAGCGCGGCAGGGCGTCGTGAGCGCCCGCGAGGTCGCCGGGTTCTTGAAGCCCCCGACCGCGTACTGCGCGGCACCGGACGTGCTGCGACTCGGCGCGGCTGTCTACCCGCCGCCGCGCAACCTGCCCGAGTACACCGGGCAACGCGACGTGCTCCCACTCGGCCGCGTGAGTGGCGAGCAAGGGCAGCGGATCGTCGGGCTGCGGCTCGCGGACACGTTCTTTACCTACACCGCCGGCCGCAGCCGGTGGGGGAAGACCGAGCTCGCGATCACCCAGTTCTTGAGCTTGGTTCGCTCCGGGCACGGCGGCATGTTCCTCGACCCACACGAGGACGCAATCCGGCGGATCAAGAGCTGCCTCACCGAGCCTCAGCTTGCCGAGCGGATCATCGAGCTGGACCTTGTCGGCACCCGCTCGCGCGAGGGACAACCCGGCTGGAACCTCCTCGCCGCACGCGGCCTCTCCGACGACGGCAGGGAGCGGCGGGTCGAGGCGATCGTTGACTCGTTCGCCTCCGCGCTCCAGTGGGGCGAGCGAAACAACCGCGCGCTCACCCTCACCACCCAGGCGACCGCTGCGCTGATCGAGCTATCGACAGCCCTGCCCGCCGACCTGCAACCGACGATCTTTCAGATACCGACGTTGCTCGGCAACCCCGAGTGGCTAGAGGCCATCCTGCCGTACCTCTCGGTCCCGCGCCGCCAGTTTTTCTCAGAGCGGTTCCCACGGATGGCCGAGGAGGCGATCACCCCTGTAACGAATCTGATCGACCGGCTGCGCTCCTCCACGCAGCTCGCCGCGCTGCTCGGCTCCCAGCAATCCACCTATGACATCGCGAAGGCGATGAACGACGGGCGGATCGTGCTCGCGTGTCCTGGTGCCGGGGGAGCCCGCGACCGGCTCTTGGCGAACCTGCTGGTGTTCGACCTGCTGCACGCTGCGAAGGCCCGTGCGCACATCCCGCCCGACCAGCGCCGCGAGTTCTACGTGTTCCTCGATGAGGTCCAGACCTACGACGGCGCATCGTCGGGGAACCTCGCTGCGCTGTTGGAGCAGACCGCTAAGTACGGGGTCCGCGCAACACTCCTGAATCAGAATCCCGAGCGGCTGACCAGCGCCACGCTGAACGCGCTGACGACTAACCGCTCGCACCTGATCGCGACCGCACTGAACGCGCACGCCGCCGCACTGATTGCCCGCGAGTGGGCCTCAGACCCACCAGCGAACGCGATCACCGGCCTACCCCGTTGGACGTTCATCGCGCAGGCCACTCACCACGGCGAGCTGACCCGGCCGTTCCAGTTCGAGAACCTGGCCGTCACCGACCTGTTCGCCGATGCCCACCACCCCGAGCAAGTCCTACACATACAACCCACGATCGACCAGGCATCCGGCCGCGCCAACGCACAAGACACGATCCGGGCGCTCGACACGCTCGATCAGCGCATCTGCGCTCACCTCACAAGCGAGACCAGCGGCACGGCGAAGGCGAGCGGGCCGGAACGCTCCGTGATACCGAGGCTCCCCGATCCCGAGGACACGGAATGAGCCACCCGGCACAGTCCGAGCTTGGGGCGCTCCCCGTCGTCGCGGTCGAAGTGCTTGAGAGCCTTCACCAACACCGGCTGCTCACCGCGCGTCAAGTCCACGCGCTACACACCCCCAACTCGACGGTACGGTGGACGCGCCTCGTCCTTGCGCAGCTCACCGGACGTGGGCTCGCCGAACGGGTGAACGGGCCACGCGGTAGCGGGTTGTGGTTCCTCACACGACAAGGCGTGGACACGATCCACGCGGCCGGCACGCTCGCAGAGCCCCGACGGCGAGTCACCACACCCGCCCAAGCGGCAGGCCCGTTGCGTTCACATACCCTCGCGGTCAACGACACCGGGATCGCGTTCGTCAAGGCCGCCCGCGAACGTGCGGGGGATGACTGCGGCCCGCTGTCCTGGCGCCACGAGATCGCCCACCCCTACGTCGGTGGACGTGGCCGCAACGGGACGCACCTGCTGATCGCCGACGCGCTCCTCTCTTACCTGCAAGCCGCGCCGGATGAGTCACTGATCCTGCACCAACGGTTCATCGAGCTTGACCGGGGCACGATCCCGCACGAGCAGCTAGCAGCCAAGCTCGCGCGCTACGCCCAGCTACGCCAGTACACGACCGCCAAGGACACGCCCGATGGTCCGCTGTGGCGCGCTTACTACCGCACCTTTCCCTCTGTGCTGGTCGTGCTCGCCAATCAAACCTCAAACGCAGCACGAAGGCGCATCCAGAAGACGATCGCGCTGTACCGCTCCGACCCCTCACAAGGCCGCTACGGGACCGTACCCACCTCTTTCACCACGCTTCCCGAGCTAACCGGACGCGGCCCGTTCGCACCCATCTTCATCCCTGCCGAGCAGCCAGACCACTACCGGGACTGGCTCGGCAACACCCACCAGCACCAACCGAAAGGCGAACACGATGCACCCGCATAGAACGACCACACCCGCGCGACAGACCCGACGCACACGAGACCAAGGCTGCCCCGCGACACAACCCCAACCATCACGACGGACACGGGTAAGAACCCGCGCGCCGTATCGCACCGCAGACCTGCCGCTCGCCATCTGGCCGTGCGCGCAAACGACGAGCCAGTGGCAGCGCCACGGCCGCTACCTCCCCGAGTCAAACCGCCACCCCGGCAAGATGCTCCCAGCGCTCGCCCGGCGGGCCATCGAGACATACAGCGACCCCGGCGACCTCGTCCTCGACCCGATGTGCGGGATCGGCACGACACTCGTGGAGGCAATCCACGCAGGCCGCCAAGCCATCGGCGTGGAGCTAGAGCCCAGATGGGCGAAACTCGCACGCGCCAACATCGAGCACGCCCACCACGAAGGCGCAAGCTCCCCCGCGCACGTCATCGAAAGCGACGCACGCCAGCTACCCCGGCTGCTCACAACACAGTCGGACAAGGTCGTCGACCTGATCCTCACCTCGCCGCCCTACGCCTGCCAGGTCGCGGACGTATCCACCGAGAACCTCGTCAGCGGCGTCGGCCCGATACGACGCGAGGACACGAGCAACTACAGCCACGATCGGAGCAACCTCGGGCACGCTCGCGGCGACGCCTACCTCGCCGCAATGGCAGAGGTGTACGAGGCGTGCGCCGCAGTACTGAAGCCCGGCGGGTTCCTCGTACTCGTGACCAAGGACATGCGCTCGGGTGGCGCGCTGCACAACCTGAGCGGCGACACGATCACACTCTGCGAGCGCCTCGGGCTGCGCTACTGGCAGCGCATCATCGGCCTACTCGCCACCGTCCGCGACAGCGAGATCGTGATGCGACCCTCGCTCTGGCAGATGCTCACCGTCCGCCGAGCGCGCACCCGTGGCGAGCGAACCCACGTCGTCGCGCACGAGGACGTGCTCGTCTTCCGCAAGCCAGCAGCACCACGGGCGAGTAGCGCACTGAAGGCGACCTGACCATGCCCACGCCACAACCAGGCCGGCGGGCGACCACAGACTCCCGCCGGCCCTGCAACCAAGCTACCCGGCCGGGTCCTGCTGCCAGACCCTTGAGATCACGGCCGGGCTCTGCTCTGATCGCGAGCGATGGTTCGCGACCGTCTCGACACTCCAAACAGCGCCAAAGCAGCCGCAGTACCGGTCGGAATCCGGCGGCGACTGATCCGCTGGAGGAGGCACAGATCGTCGTGTCTGTCGAGTACACCAAGCCTGGCAGTCCGCTGGATGAGCACCTGCGCCGCGTGCAGACACGCGCGTTGCTTGACCTGCTCGCCGATCACGCGCGCCGCCAACGAAGTCAAGGGAGCCAAGGATGACGACTAGCAATATCACCACCACCATCACCGGGTCAGCAGCACGCGCGCTGCTCACACGAGCCCGATTCACTCAGGACGAGCGCGGGCGCTGGAGCGCTCCCGACGGGCGCTGGACGTGGGCGACCGACGAGGCATTGACCTGGGCGCTCGTCACGCTCGCCGAGAACGGAGGCGACCAGTGATGCGCTTCGCGTGGTACGGCCGGCTCTCTACCAAGGACAAGCAGGACCCGACGATCTCTTTCCCCTCCCAACGCAACGAGTGCGAGCGCAAGGCCACCGAGCTTGGCGGGCGAATCGTCTGCGACTTCACCGACCAGGAAACAGGACGCCGCGATGACCGCGTAGCGTGGAGCGAACTCATACGCGAGGCACGCGACCGCGACGCACGCCGCTTTGACAGCGTCGTCATCTACTCAACCTCGCGCCTCTCGCGCGACCTCTTCCACGCGCTCGCGTTCGAGCGCGAGCTATCGCGCGCCGGGGTGCAGGTTTACTACTCGGTTGCCGCTGGGGACCAGACCAGTCCCGAGGGGCGACTCATGCGCCATATGTTTCAGGCGCTCGACCAATTCGAGGTCGAGAAGCTAGGCCGCGAGGTACGCCGTGGGCAGACGGAGAACACCCGCCAAGGTTTTCGCAACGGTGGCAGAGCACCCTACGGCTACCGGCTGCGCCGCGAACCGCACCCCGACCCGCGCCGCGCCCGATCCGGCGATCACAAGACCCGCCTTGAGCCCGACCCCGAGCAGGCGCCCGTCATCGTCGAAATCTTCGAGCGCTACCTCGCCGGCTGGGGCTTCAAGGAGATCACCAACCACCTCAACCGGCCAGGTGGACCCACACCACCCCAGCACGTGGACTCGAAACGCAACACCGCCGGCAAGTGGTCCAAGAGCACCATCCGCTGCATCCTTGAAAACCCCGTCTACACCGGACGGCTCTACTGGAACCGGCTCGACTTCCGCCAGTCAAAGCTCGGCGACGGGCCGCTCGTACGCCGACCAGAAGAGGAGTGGGTGCAAGCGGAGCTACGTCACCCCGCGCTCATCACCGACGAGCTATTCCAGCGGGTCCAAGGCAACCACAAACACCGCATCAGCACCGAGGGCACCCGCCGCCGAAGCCACCAGCGCCGAAGCTACGCATTGCGCGGAGTCGTGCACTGCGCGACCGGGCACAACCCGCTACGGATGCACGGCAAGGAACGCAAGGGCATCACCTACTACGCCTGCTGCTACCGCATCGCCTACGGCGACACCGCAGCCGAGGCGCTCGGCCACGGCAAGTGGCAATACATGCGCGAGGACAACCTACAACCGATCATCGATCGGTTCTTCGCGACCGACATCTTCGGCCCCCAGCGCGTCCAACGCTTCCGTCAACAGCACGCCGCGCTCGCACCGAGCCTCTTGAAACAGGACGCCACCCAGCGCAAGCGCCTGACCGCCACGCTCGCAGACCTCGACCAGCGCATCGAACGGCAACTCGCCGCAATCGAGTCCGGCATCGATCCCGTACTCGTCGGCGAGCGCATCCGCACCCTCAAGAGCGAACGCCAGCAGGCCGAGATCGCACTCGCACAACTCGACCTCCAGCAACGCGAACGCATAGGCATCGACCTCGATGAGGCGTGCGCCGTACTCGACGCGATCCCCGACCTCTCAAAGCCCCTCGCCAAAGCCGACCCCGAGCTGCGTCGCAGCGTCTACGAAGCCTTCCAATTCGCCATCGAGCTAGACCGAAACAAGCCCGAGATACGACTGAAGGCGCTCATGTCGAGCGCCTTCAGCACAACAAAGGACCTCCACGACCTTGCGGGTAAGGTCGCTAATGGGGTCATAGCGGGGGCGGGATTCGAACCCGCGACCTTCGGGTTATGAGCCCGACGAGCTACCAGACTGCTCCACCCCGCGGCGGAATCTCCAGTCTAGCAAAGGGCCCGAGCCAGCCGCGGGTCCCGGGCCACCGTCCGCGACACACGATTCCGCCGCGGCGGGTCGATCGCCTTCCCGCGTCCCCTGCGCCGCGGCGCGACCGCGCAACCCTCCCCTCCCCATCCCCCAATACCATCCCGCCCGATGCGCGTCGCGGTCGTGGACATCGGGACCAACTCAACCCGCCTCCTGGTCGCGGACGTCGACCGCGCGAGCGGCTCCGTCACGGACCTCCTGCGGCAGTCCCGCGTCACGCGCCTCGGCGCCGGCGTCGACTCCGGCGGGCAGCTCTCCGCTCAGGCCGTCGAGCGCACCCGCGCGGTGCTCGCCGACTACCGCCGCCTGATCGACGAGCACTCCTGCGAGGCCAACCTCGCCGTGCTCACCTCCGCCGTGCGCGACGCCGCCAACGGCGCGGACTTCACGGCGCGCGTGCGCAGCGACTACGGCCTCGACGCGCGCACCCTCTCCGGCGACGAAGAGGCCCAGCTCACGTTCCTCGGCGCGATGAGCGACCGCACACCCAACCCCGAGCCCACCGTCGTCTTCGACATCGGCGGGGGCTCCACCGAGTTCGTCGTCGGACACGACCACACCGCCGGCTTCCACGTCTCCTTACAGGCCGGCGTCGTGCGCATGAGCGAACGCCACATCCACAGCGACCCCCCCGCGCCCGCCGAGTTGCAGAGCCTCGCGCGCGACACCCGCGAGATCTTCCTCGGAGGGCTCCCCGCGCGCGAGCGCGCGCCGGTCACGAGCGGCATCGCCGTCGCCGGCACCGCCACCTCGGCGGCCGCGATCGACCAGGAGCTCGACCCCTACGACCCCGCTCGCGTCCACCGCTACCCACTGCTGCTCGCCACCGTCGAGCTCCTCCTCGCGCGGCTCGCCGAGATGACCGAAGCCCAGCGCCGCGAAGTCGTCGGCCTTCACCCCGACCGCGCGCCGACGATCGTCGCCGGCATGATCCTCCTCTCCGAGGCCATGCGCGCCTTCGGGCTCGACCGCGTCGAGGTCTCCGAGCACGACATCCTGCGCGGCGGCGTCCTGCGGTTGGCGGGCCTCGAGTAGCGCCGCCGCGACCGCGCTCTGTCTGAAATTTCTGCCTGTCGGGGTCTTGCGCCGTATTCCGATATGCGATACACTACTTTGTGAGGCAGTGTAAGACCTAGTGTCTACGCTCCTCAGCCGGTCCATAGATCTGGGCGATCGCCGAGTGATCGGCACTCCCGCCGCCCAGGTCACCCTACCCCCAAGGCCTTTGAGGTACGTACCCCTGCCTGTCCCTCGAGGCCGACCTGAGGAGGCCGCCCCTGCCGGGTGGCCTCCTCGTTTATAAAGGCCGCCCGCTCACGCGAGGTTCGACCGGCGCGGATACGCCACCGCGGGGTCCGTCAGCACGTTCACCAACGCCGGCCCGCTGCCCTCCAGCGCGCGCTCCAACGCTCCCCGCAGCTGCTCCGGGCGCTCCACCAGATCGCTCCTGCCGCCGAGCGCCTCCACGACCGTGTCATAGCGCGTACCCGGCCGCAGCTCCGCCGCGACCGAATAACCGTACAAAAACTCCATCGGGTGCTTCTCCAGGCCCCAGATACCGTTGTTCCCCATTATTCCCACCACGCTCACGCCGTGCCGCGCGAGCGTGTCGAAGTCCATCCCCGCGAACCCGAACGCCCCATCCCCCAGCAGCAGCACCACCTGCCGCTCCGGCCGCGCCAGCTTCGCCGCCAGCGCATAGCCCGGCCCCGTCCCCAGGCACCCGAACGGCCCCGGGTCAAGCCAACACCCCGGGTGGAAGCTTTCGACCACGCGACCCGCGTAGGAGACGAAATCGCCGCCGTCGCCGATCACGATCGCGTCGCGGTCGAGCACCCGCCCCAGCTCCGCGTAGATCCGCATCGGATGCAGCGGCGCGCGCCCGTCCTCGAGCTCCGCCCGCTCCGCCTCGCGCCGCTCGCGCTCCGCGGCGCGCAGCTGCTCCACCCACTGCGCCCGCGCCCGCCGCGCCTCCGCAGCGCTCGCCGCCGAATCGGCGCCCGCACCCGGATCGCGCGCGCCGCCGACCCCCGACACCGCCGCCGCCGCCAGGCCGCTCAACGTCCCCGTCAGCCCCCCGTACAGCTCGACCGCCACCTCCCGCGGATGCGGCCGCGTCGGCGGCGCGACGTCGATCGCCACGATCCGCGTCTCCTCCCCGAACGCCCCCCCGAAACCCAGGCGGAAGTCCATCGGCACGCCCACCACGAGCGCCACGTCCGCCTCGCGCAGCGCCTGCCCGCGCGCGCGTGAGAAGAACAGCTCGTCGTCCGCCGCCACGCACCCCCGCGCCAGCCCGTTCAGGAAGACCGGGATCCCCAGCGCCCGCGCCAGCTCCCCCAGCGCGTCCTCGCCGCGGCCCCAGTAGAGGTCCGTGCCGGCCATGATCACCGGCCGCCGCGCCCCCGCCAGCAGGCGACCCGCGACCTCGATCGCCTCGCTCGACGCCGCCCCGCCCGACGCCGCGCCGCCAGCCGCGACCTCGCGCGCAGCCGCCCCGCCCGACGCCGCCTCGCGCGCCGCCGCCCCGCCCGACGCCGCCTCGCGCGCCGCTGCCTCGTCCTCCGCCGCCTCCATGAACACGTAATCCAGCGGCAGGTCCACGAACGCCGGCCCGCTGTGCGGCTCCACCGACGCCGCGAACGCCGCGTCCACCAGTTGCGGTATCTCCGCCGCGCTCCCCGCCGTGCGCGCCAGCTTCGTCAGCGGCGCCACGAACGGCACGTGGTCGATCTCCTGCAGCGATCCCTGCCCCCAGCGTCCCGCGGGCGCGCGCCCGCCGAGCACCACGATCGGCGAGTGGTTCGCCTGCGCGCTCGCGATCGCGCTCATCCCGTTCGTCACCCCCGGGCCCGCCGTCAGCGCGCACACGCCGACCTCGCGCGTCACCTTCGCCCAGCCCTCCGCCGCGAACGCCGCCGTCTGCTCGTGGCGCACGTCCACGATCTCGATCCCCTCCGACCGGCAGCCGTCGTACACCGAGAACAGGTGCCCCCCGGAGAGCGTGAACAGACGGCTCACGCCGTGCGCCCGCAGGCGCCGCGCGAGCAGCCGTCCGCCGTGGAACGTCATTGGGGTGCCGCGCTCGCCCGCGTCGAGCTCCGTCGATGAGGCCGCGCCGTCAGCCATTCACGCGACTCTACCTGCCCGCGGCCGTCGCGGGGCGCCGGCATGCCCGGGGTGGGACTCGAACCCACAAAACCCTTCGGGGCTACCGATTTTAAGTCGGCCGCGTATACCTGTTCCGCCACCCGGGCTCGCAGCGCCAGTCTATATAGAGACATTTATCGGGCCTTATGCGCGCGCCCTATCCTGGATGACAGCCCTCTTGCCGCGACCGCGCGGCCCGCAACTTCTCCGGGTAGCGCCGTGTCTAAGGGGTAGTTAGATCCCAGGCAAGCCGCGATTGGACCACCGTGGAGGTCTCCGCTCTAAAAACCACCGTACCGGCCAGCGCCCTGCGCGGCCCTTCGCCGCTGCTCAAGCTGCAGTCCGACGAGCGCCTCATCGCGCTCACCCGCCGCGGCCAACACGCGGCGTTCGAGGTTCTCTTCTCGCGCTACCAGTCGCGCCTGCTCTCCTTCTGCCGCCACATGCTCAGCTCGCGCGAGGACGCCGAGGACGTCCTCCAGGAGGTCTTCGCCGCCGCCTTCAACGCCGTCCTCGCCGACGAGCGCGCGATCAACGTGCGCCCCTGGCTGTACCGCATCGCGCGCAACCGCTCCCTCAACCACCTCCGCCGCGCCTCCGCGATCGGCGTCGACTCGATGGACACCCACTTCGCCGACCACGGCCTCTCCACGAGCGACCAGGTCATGCGCCGCGAGAGCTTCCGCCAGCTGATCGCCGACGTCCACCTCCTGCCCGAGACCCAGCGCACCGCGCTGCTCCTGCGCGAGATCGACGCGCTCTCCTACGACCAGATCGCGCAGGCCATGGAGACCACCGTGCCCTCCGTCAAGTCGCTGCTCGTGCGCGCCCGCATCTCGCTCGCCGAGGCCGCCGAGGCGCGCAAGCTGCACTGCGACGAGGTCCGCCACGAGCTCGGCGAAGTCGCGGAGGGCCTCGTCAAACTCTCCGCGCCCGCCCGCCGCCACATGCGCGACTGCGAGCGCTGCCGCGGGTTCCGCAAACACCTCAAAGACAACAACCACGCGCTCGCCGCCGTCATGCCCGTCGCCCCGCTGCTGCTGATCAAACGCTTCGTGCTCACCAAGCTCGGCGCCTCCGCCGGCGCAGGCCACGTCGCGGGGGCCGGCGCCGGCGCGGGCGGCGCCGGGGCCACCGCCGGTGCGGGCGCCACGGCAGGCGCGACCGCGGGCGTCGCCGCCGGAGCCGGCGCCGCCGGCGGGGCGAGCGCCGGGGGCCTCATCACCGCCGGCGCCGGCGCGATCGCGACGAAGGCCGCCGCCACGCTCGCCGCCGCCGCGCTCGTCACCGCCGGCGCCGTCGAGGCCGACCACTCCGCTCGCCCCGTCCACCACCGCAGGCGCCCCGCCAGCACCGCCGTCTACTCGGCCGCCGCCGCGGGTGCCGTCCCGCTCGTCGTGCACTCCGCTCCCCAGCCCCTCACGAGCGGCGCTGGCAGCGCGTCGAGCAGCGCGTCGGCCGCCAACAGCGCCGCGCACCATCCGAACAAGCCACACAAGCCGGCACCCGCCGCGCGCGCCGCCGAACCGACCGCCGCGCACACGCCACCGGTCGTCGCGAAGACTCCCGCGGATGGGGCGCCCGTGAAAGCCACAGCGGACACCAAAACCGACGCCACCACGCCCCCCACCGTGCAGGTCACGACCGAAACCACGCAGCTCTCGCCGCCGAGCTCCACGACCTCCGCTCCGGCCGCGCCGGCGCCCCCTCCGACGGTGGAAACGACCACGACGACGGCCGGCGCGCCGCCCGCGGCGACGACGACGCCCACCGCCCCGGCGCCGGACCCCGCGACCGAAACGCCCGAACCAGTCGTCAGCGCCGAAGTCGGCGGCACTCCCGCGCCGAGCGAAGAGCAGGCCGCCGAAGAACCCGCGCCCGGCGGCCCCGTCGCAGAACCCTGACTCCGCGCCGCCGACCGGGCCCCACAACCGGCGCGGGGCTCCTTCGGCGCGCGTCAGCCGAGCGCGAACGACCCGAGCGGCCCCGCGAGCACGCCCTTCGCGCCGACGAGCAGCGGCGAGTCGACCTGTTTGTCCGAGCCCGCCGCGTCGAGCATCGAGATCTCCACGCCGCGGCGCGCCCCCACGCGTTCGGGCAGCAGCAGCACCTCGCGCCCATACATCTCCCTGCCGCGGAGGCGGGCGCGGTAGAAGACGTTGTAGACCGCATACGGCGAGATCGAGTTCAGCTGCGTCCAGCCCTCACCGCGCAACCCGAACCCCGGGTGCCTCGCCGCGAGACGCCCGATCGCAGCCGTCGCGTAGAGCGCCAGCGCCGCACTCGGCTCGCCCCGGTAGCGAGCCAGCTCCAGCGGCGCCACCGCAAAGGAGTCCTCCAACCGCCCCCCCTTGGTGCGCCGCACCAGCGCGAGCTCGCCCCGCGCCGGCCGCGCGCGGTAGAGCCCCGGATAGCTGAAGCTGAACGACATCCCCGTCCCGCCCGACGACGAGAGCCGCGGATGCTCGAGCGTCAGCACCCCACCGAGGACCACCACCGCGGACAGGACGCCCGCGAGCACCACCAGCGCGCGCGACGCGCGCGACGCGCGACGCCAACGCGGCGCGAGCAGCTCGCCGAGCGTCGGCCCGTAGCGGCTCTGCAGGGCCACCAGCCCGGGCTGCCGCATCCCCTCACTCCCCAACCGAGAACAGTTCCTCGAGATCGTGCCGCGAGTACGCCTGGAAGGCGACCAGCGTCTGCGTGCGCGAAACCCCCGGCAACGTCGTGATCTGACCGGTCACGACATCCGCGAGCTGCTCGTGGTCGGGGACGCGCACCACCGCCACGAAATCCCACTCGCCGGTCACCGAGTACGCCTCCGCGACCCCCTCGATGTCCGCGAGCGCGCCGCCCAACGTCGAGAGCGCGTCGCGTTCGGCCTCGATCAGCACGATCGCGTTGGTGAGGCTCATCGCCAGCCCCCCGCGCTCACGGCGTGTGACTCTCGCCGGGCTCCAGCACGACCACTTCTCCACCGCCGGCCGCCTCGACGTCCCCCTTGAACGCCTGCGCGTCGGATTGGATCGGCGGGAACGTGTCGTAGTGGCACGGGATCACCTGCCTGGCTCCGACGAGCTTCGCGGCCTGCACGGCCTCGTGGCGGTCCATCGTGTAGTGCCCGCCGATACACATCAGCGCGACGTCGATCGCGTCGCGCTGCCCCGGTAGCGCCAGGTCGGAGAACAGGCACGTATCACCGAGGTGGTAGATCACCTTCCCCCCGATCCCGATCACGAGCCCCGCGGGCGTGTTGACGGTGCCTTTCGGTGTCGTCGACGTGTGCCACGCGGGGACCAGCCGCACCCAGCCCCAGTCGAATCGCACCGTCCCGCCGAGGTTGGGGTCGTGAACCTTCTCGACGCCCTCTCCGCCGATCTCCCCCGCGAGCTCGACGATCGCGACGACGTCGGCGCCGCTGCGCTTGGCGATCGACACCGCGTCCCCGATGTGGTCCGCGTGACCGTGCGTGAGGAGGATCGCGGTCGGGTTCAGCTCATCCGCGGCCACCGCGGCCTTGGGGTTACCGGTGAGGAAGGGGTCCACGAGCACCGACGTCGCGCCGTCCTTGAGCTCGAACGCGGCGTGGCCGAGGAAGCGGATCTCCATGCTCAATCTCCTTGTCGTGGTCTCTGACTCGCCTGACTTGCGAGCTCGTGCGCCAACTCGAAGCCTACGGCTACGCCGACGAACATACCCAGCCGGGTCTGCTCGGCAACGAGCGTCGCGATCGCGCGCCCCCGCTCCTCGGCGTCCGGCTCACCGGCGGCGCGCGCGACCTCGCCGTCGTACGCCGAGCCGAACCAGCCGCCGTCGTGCAGCGCCTGCGCGAGCACCTGCTGTAGCGCGGGCGCCGCGTGCGTGACGACCTCCTGCGCGTGGCGCATGCGCTCGGGGTCGGCGAGCGCGGCGACCGCGGCGTCGACCTCCTCGGCGGTGTAGGCGCGATCGGGCAACGCTCAGTTGACCCGCATGCGGCTCAGGCCGAGTCCGAGGACGAGCCCGACGAGCGCGCCGGTCACGCCCGCCACCCAGCTGACTTCGGGGCGCGCGAAGGGCATCGCGAGCAGTATCGCCGCGATCGCGCCCGCGCCGAGCAGGTCCCCGTCGTAGTAGCGCCGCGTGCGCAGCGCACCGAGATCCGGGACCGCCCACGCGGCCAGCAGGCCGAGCGCGCCGGCGTTGGCGCCGCTCACTTCCGGCAGCGGGTAGACCGCGAGCGCGGCCAGCGCGCCCGTGGCACCCGCCCCGAAGAACACCGCGAGCACCGCGAAGGGGCCATGGCGGCGCTCCAGCAACCAGCCGAAGATCCCCACCGCGAAGACCGCGACGAACGCGTACACGCTCGCGGAGAAGCCCCCCGCGTAACCGAACTGGGTCGTGAGCACCTTCCACCATTCCCCGTGCAGCGGTTCGGAGATGAGCAGTTTTTCGAGATTGAGGGAGGCGCCGTTGGTGAGGATCCAGACGACGCAGGAGACGGCGACCAGCGCGATCGTCGCGTACGGCAGCGTCTCGCCGCGCACGCCCGTGATCTCCCCGCGCCGCAGTCGGCCGAGGACGGGCATCGGCATGCGGTGGCGGTTGGTCGCCAGGCGCGACTCGCGCTGGCGCGGCAGCTTGGGGGCACGCCGGCGCAGCCGGTTGCCGCAGTACGGGCACTCCGTGATGTAGGGGCTCACCTCGGAGCCGCACTGCTTGCACACCACGAAGAGGTCGGCACCCGAAGACATCGCCGATCCATTCTAGGCCCGGCGCAGCGAGCCCACGCGCGATAGAGTCCCGGCCATGGGACTCGGCTATGACAAGAAGCTCTACATCCTCGCGTTCGACCACCGCGGCTCCTTCCAGAAGAAGTTCTTCGGCATCGAGGGAGACCCCGATCCGGAGCAGACCGCGATGATCGCGGACGCCAAGCACCTGATCTTCGAGGGACTGCTGCACGCCGTCGCCGACGGCGCCGACCCCTCGCTCACCGGGGTCCTCGTCGACGAGCAGTTCGGCTCGACCGTTCCCGAGGAAGCGCGCGCCCGCGGGCTGAAGCTCGCGATGCCCGCCGAGCGCTCGGGGCAGACGATGTTCGACTTCCAGTACGGGGAGCATTTCGGCGAGCACATCGAGAGCTTCGACCCCGATTTCACGAAGGTCCTCGTGCGCTACAACCCCGACGGCGACGCCGCCGACAACCGCGAACAGCTGGCGAAGCTCAAGGAGCTCTCCGACTGGCTCGACGACCGCGACCGCAAGTTCCTGTTCGAGCTCCTCGTCCCCGCCGAGCCCGCGCAGCTGGAGGCGGTCGGCGGCGACAACGACCGCTACGACGCGGAGCTCCGCCCCGAGCTGATGCGGCGCACGATCGCCGAGATCCAGGACGCCGGCATCGAGGTCGACATCTGGAAGATCGAGGGCGTCGACGAGCGCTCCGACTGCGAGATGCTCGTACGCCAGGCCCGCAGCGGCGGCCGCGACAACGTCGTCTGCGTCGTCCTCGGCCGCGGCGCCGACGACGCCAAGGTCGACCACTGGCTCAGCCAGGCCGCCCCCGTCGACGGTTTCGTCGGCTTCGCGATCGGGCGCTCCATCTGGTGGGACCCGTTGAAAGCGTACGTCGACGGCAAGATCGAACGGATCGTCGGAGCGCGGCGCATCGCCGAGAACTACCTGCGCTTCGTCGACGTCTACCAGCGCGCCGAGGGCAAGGCGCCCGTCGCCTGACCCGGCGGGCAGCTGGCCGCGGCTCCTGGGACCGCAGGGGGCCGCGACCGCGCCGTCCCGACCCGTCCCGCTAGGCTTTGGAGGTGTCCGCGATGCGCATGCGTCAAAGCGTCGCCGAGATCGAGGAGGCGTTCGCCGAGGAGATCTCGCGCGACCGCGAGCGCCGCGACTCGCTGCGGCGCACCGCCGAGCTACGCTCCCGCAAGCGTCACGCCGAGCGCACCAACAAGCGCGGCTCGATCCGCTACCTGATGCTCGTCTGCACGCTGATCCTGACGGCTGCGCTCGTCACGATCGTGATGTTCCGCACGCTCTACGTGCTGCTGGGCTGACGCGGACTGCGGCGCCCGCTCAGCGGGTTCCCTCGTCGCCGAGCTTCTCGATCGCCTCGTCGACTTTGGAGCGGACATCGTCGCTGGACTCCCCCTCGCCGCCCTGCTGACGCTGGATCTCGAGGTAGATCTCGGTGCGAAAGACCGGCACCTCGGCGGGGGCCTGGATCCCGATGCGCACCTTCTCGCCGACGACAGAGAGAACGGAGATCTCGATGTCGTCCCCGATCATGATGCTCTGATTTGACTTGCGCGTCAGGACCAGCATGCGGTGCACCTTACCTTTCGGCGGCAGACGATCGCCTGCGGCCCCCCTTGCCCGGCCCAAGAATAGACGGGGAGCCGGCGAAGAACCTCCGCGCGCCCATCCGTGTCGCGACGCGGGCACAGCGTGGCAGCCTGCCGGCCGCCCTCTGCGCAGCCCGACGAGCCGGAGGGGTCTCCCATGTATAGACAACGAATGCCGCGCAGGGATTCTGCCGCGTGCCATTTGATGCTGGCGCGCGCTGCTCGTCGGCTTCCGATCAGGCCGTTGCGTGCAGTCGCGGCGGCCCTCCCGGCGATGCGCTAGTCTCCCGGCCTCGATGGCACGGAAGTCCCTGCGTCCTCAACTAAACCAGATCCGCTCGTGGGTCCGCCAGGGCCGTACGGATGCGTGGATCGCGCACCAGCTCGAAGTCACGGTGCAGGAAATCGAGCAGTTCAAGCGCCAGAACGAGCTGGCGGAGGACGCCGACGAGAGCGTCGTCGCCCCGGAGTTCCCCGAGGAGATCGATCTGCGCGCGGAGGACGACGCGCTGATCGCGGCCGAGCTCGAGGCCGCCGCGCTGGAGGCCGAGCGCGCGCGGGCCGAAGCGGAGCGCGAGAAGGCCGAACGCGAAGCCGAAGAACCCGAGGAGTCCGAGGAGTCAGAGGAGTCCGACGAGGCCGAGGAGCGCCCCAGCAGACGTCGCGGGCGTCGCGGCGGCCGCGGCCGGCGTACGGCGGCGCGCAACGCGGGACCGCTCGAAGGTACGTTCGACCACGGCGAGGAGGGCTACGGCCTGTGGTTGGACCCCGCGATCCAGGACAACCCGATCTACGCCGAGCACTGGGCCGGCCACCGCCCGATCGAGGTTCTCGTCGAAGAGGACCAGATCGTGATCCGCCGCGCCGGCGCGGACGATTAGGCGTAGCGCCGCCGCGACGGCGTGCGGGAGTGGAGTAGTTTGAAGTTCTCTTTTCCCGTTTCTTTACAGCACGAAACTATTTAACCGTGCATAGAACCCGCAATTGAAAACCCACTTCGAGCCGCTAGAGCGCCGCCGGGATCCGCTTTCCGCCAGCGAAGTCGGCGGCCTCGCGTAGATAGCGGCCGAAGGCAGCGTCGACGACGACACCGGCGTCCCACGCCCAGGGATCGTCGGGAGCGACGGCCATCGCCTGCTGCAGGCACCAGGAGGTACCGCGCTCGTACAACCGCACGAGCTCTTCTGCGTAGAAGCGCCCACCCAGACGGCGGCGCAGCTCTGCGACGAGTGACGCGGTGACGCGCTCCAGCAGCGGAGCGCGCTCGGGCGGGGCCTGGGCGAGGCGGCGCTCGCCCTGCTGCCACTGATAGATCGCGTTCTCGAAGCCGGCCATCGAAGGCGGAGGCTAGCAGCCACCCGACGGGGCGAAGGTCGAAAAAATCAGCGCGCGAGCTCCCAGGCGCCAGACTTCGTGTACGCTTTAGTCCCAATAATCAGGACCATGGCGAAATCTGGGTGGACTGCACTGCGCAGACGAGCACGTCCGCCGATGGCTCGCCCGCCCTTCTCCGACACCAGCCCCTCCCCTGGTTCCGCCAGGATCAACGACATAGAGGAGCAGGTGAAATGGTGTCACGCACAAGACTGGCCGCAGCGACCGGCCTCGCGATATTCGAAGGTGAAAAATGTGCCCTTGCAGGCGTACAGCCAATCACGGGATCCTTCGCGCTGTTAGCCCCAACCGGGCAAACGGAAAATATTTCGCGGGACCCCCAGCCCGGCGGGCCCGGGCGCGAAACGTAGAGCCTCAGTTGGCGGGCAGACCGCTGATCGCATACGCCTGCTCGCCGGGCCTCACCAGCCCGAGCTGGCGAGCCTCTTCGATCAGCGTGCCCGGGCTCGTGAGGACGGCGTGCTGGCGCTCGAGCACGAGATGTTCGCGCTGGAGGACCGCGACCTGCGCACTGTCGCGGCGCGCCTCTTTCAAGGTCGAGAGCAGCGAGACGCCGGCGCTCGCGTACAGGTACACGAGCGCCGCGAGCACGCAAAGCATCGCGATCCGCGCGAGGCGGTCCCAGCGAACGCGCGCCGGCGAGCGGGTGGGGTTGGTCGCGCGGGTCGCGCGGGCCGCGCGGGTCGAGCGGGTCGAGCGGGTCGAGCGGGTCGAGCGGGAACGAACCGATGCGGACGTCGCGGTCATCGTCTCGGCTTTCGCCGCTCGCCGAGCGACTCCTTCAAAACGAGCCCTACAGGTCGCAGCAGCGGGGCCGCAACGGCGCGGAGCGGATCGCGGGAGGCGCGTGGATTGAGTTCTCTTTTCCTCTTTCTTTACAGCGCGAAACTATTTGGTCGTGTATAGAACCCGCAATTGAAAACCCCCACCAAGCCTCTAACCGGTGACCGAAAGGCGGGCGCGCCCCGCGTGCCCGCGATTCAGTCGCGGAAGGCGGCGCGCGACCCGCGTGCCCGCGATTCAGTCGCGAAAGACGACGCGCGACCCGCGTGCCCGCGATTCAGTCGCGAAAGACGACGCGCGACCCGCGTGCCCGCGATTCCGTCGCGAAAGACGACGCGCGACCCGCGTGCCCGCGAGTCAGCTGCGAAACACCGCGCGCCCCGGAAACTCGGCGTCGGCGCCGAGCTGCTCCTCGATGCGCAGCAGCTGGTTGTACTTAGCGACGCGATCCGAGCGTGAGGGGGCGCCGGTCTTGATCTGCCCGCAGCCGGTCGCGACCGCGAGGTCCGCGATCGTCACGTCCTCCGTCTCCCCCGAGCGGTGGCTCATGACGGCGGTGTAGCCCGCCTCGCGCGCCATCGCGACCGCGGCGAGCGTCTCGGTGAGGGTCCCGATCTGGTTGACCTTGATCAGGATCGAGTTGGCAACGCCGAGCTCGATCCCCCGGCGCAGGCGCTCGGTGTTGGTCACGAACAGGTCGTCGCCCACGAGCTGCACGCGCTCGCCGACGCGCTCCGTGAGCGTCTTCCAGCCGTCCCAGTCCTGCTCGTCCATGCCGTCCTCGATCGACACGATCGGGTAGCGCGCGGCGAGCTGCGCCCAGTAGTCGGCGAGCTCGGCCGCGCTCAACGTGCGGCCCTCGTGCTCGAGCACGTAGGCACCGTCGCGGTAGAGCTCGCTCGTGGCGGGGTCGAGCGCGATCGCGACGTCCTTGCCGGGCTCGTAGCCGGCAGCTTCGATGCCCGCCACGAGCATCCGCAGGGCGTCCTCGTTGGAGTCCAGGTCGGGCGCGAAGCCACCCTCGTCGCCGCCCGCCGTCCCCAGACCCCGCTCGTGCAGGGTGCCCTTGAGCGCGTGGAACACCTCGACGCCCATCCTCAGGCACTCCGAGAAGCTCGCGGCCCCGCACGGCACGACCATGAACTCCTGGAAGTCGACGCGGTTGTCCGCGTGCGCGCCGCCGTTGAGGACGTTCATCATCGGCACCGGCAGCACACGCGCCGCCTCCCCGCCGAGGTAGCGCCACAGCGGCAGACCCTCCTCGGCGGCCTGCGCGTGCGCCGCCGCGAGCGAGACTCCGAGGATCGCGTTCGCGCCGAGACGCGACTTGTCGGGGGTGCCGTCGAGCTCGATCAGCGCGCGGTCGAGACCCTCCTGGTCGGAGGCGTCCAGACCGCGCACCGCCCCCGCGATCTCGTCCCGTACGCCGGCGACGGCGCGCGTGACGCCCTTGCCGTTCCACGCGTCGCCGCCGTCGCGCAGCTCGGTCGCCTCGAACTCTCCCGTCGACGCGCCGGAGGGCACGGCGGCATGGCCGTGCGCGCCGGAGCGCAGCGCGACCTCGACCTCGACCGTCGGGTTGCCGCGGCTGTCGAGGATCTGTCGCGCGTGGACTCTGTCGATCTGGCTCATCGAGGCGAGGGGGCGCGCGAGCGAGGCGTGATTGCCGAGCGGTGCCGAATGGCCGTCCGCGGGGCCGGTGGGGAGGCTATTTGGTGGTGCCCGCCGCGCCGGTCGCGGTGGTCTTCGGCGTGGGGGCCTCTTTGCAGTCCTGCACCACGTAGCCCGTGCGGCATTCCGTCCTGCCCTTCCACTTTTTCTGGAATTCTTTGACGAACTTGCTGAGCGATCCCTGCTGGCCCTGTGCGACGAGCTGCTGTTTGATCGTCGACTTCACCTGTGAAAGCGCCTGCTGGGTGGGGGCGTGAATCGCCTTGACTTCGAAGACGTAGTAGCCGAAGGGCGTCTTGACGGGACCGCTCAGCGTCGCGGTCTTGGCGACGAACACAGCTTCGCTGAGCGCCTTCTGCTCCTCACCCTTGACCACGCCGGGCAGTTCGCCGCCGGTGTTCTTGCTGGTGGGATCGATCGATTTGCTCTTGGCGACGCTCGCGAAGCTCTTGCCCGATTCGATTTCGCTCTTCGCCTTCTTGGCTTCGGCTTCGCCCTTGGTGAGCACGACGCGCAGATCGCGGCGTTCGGGCTGACCGTACTGAGCCTTGTGTTCGTTGTAGTACTTCGCGACTTCGGCTTCGCTGACCGTCTTCTTGGCCTTGGTGATCTTTTCCTGGATCTTCGTGGAGAGCATGCTGAGCTTCACGCGCAGCAGCAGATCGGACACGCTCTGACCAGTCGAGGAGAGGAATTTCTGGAATTCGACTTCCTTGGGGAACTGCTGCTTCTTCAGTTCGTTGAAGTGCTTGACGACTTCCTTGTCGGTCAGCTTGACACCCATTTCTTCGGCCTCGCCGACGACCCACTCCGACGAGATCAGGAAACCGAGAACCTGCTGCTGGAGCGCTTTGTACTGCTGTTCGCACTGCGTCTTGAGCTGCGCTTCGGTTTTCGGCTTCTGCCCCTTGGCGGGCTTGGGTTCGGTTTCTTTGAGGTGCGCGATGCACGCCGTGTACGACGGCGGGTCGGGCACGACCGGCTTGGGCGCTTTCTGGCCGGGAACAGCGGCCGCGCCGGCGGCGGCGGCGACGCCGATCCAGTGGCTGTACGTCGTCTTGGAGATCGGTTTGCCGTTGACCTGGACGACGGCATCTCCGGGGATACCACCGCCGCACGCGGCGATGCACCCCGCGGAAAATAAAACGGCGCCAAGCGCCGCAACTGATCTCATCGGCTTGATCACGACGCGGGCACTCTAGCGGAACCGGATACATCGTGCTTAACCAGTTGATTAAGGGTTTCCAAAGACGCCGACCGCGCGGCGCGGCGGCAGATCGCGCGTGCCGCGCTCACGCAGCCTCGCGCACCACGGCGAGCAGCGCGTCGGCCGCCTGCACGACCGCTCCGAAGCGCTCAGGCCCCTCCGGCGGGACGCGCACCGAAACCTGCGAGCGGCCCGACTCGTACAGCGCCTGCGGAAGCTGCTCGCGCAGGCGCCGCGCGCGGGCCGAGTCGAGCTCGATCGGCGTCACCGCCAGGCGCTCGCCGCGCAGGCTCACGTCGCGCGCGCCGGCCTGACCGAGCTTGATGCGCGCGCGCTGCAGCGCGAGTAGGTTCGCGAGCGGCTCGGGAACAGGGCCGAAGCGATCCTCGAGCTCCTCCCGCAGGCGCTCCACGTCGGCGACCTCCAGCGCGGACGCCACACGGCGGTGGATCTCGATCTTGGCCTGCTCGTAGGGGACGTAGTCGGCAGGCACGTACGCGTCGACCTTCACGTCCAGACGCACGGGCTCCGGGAGCTCCTCGCCCGCGCCGTCCTCGGATGGGCCCGCGGCGTCCACCGCTTCGTCGAGCATCTGCATGTAGAGCTCGAAACCCAGCGCCGCCACGTGCCCCGACTGCTCGTCGCCGAGCAGGTTGCCCGCGCCGCGGATCTCCAGGTCGCGCATCGCGATCTTGAAGCCCGAGCCCAGCTCGGTGTAGTCCGAGAGCGCGGAAAGACGTTGAGCCGCCTCCGGCGTGAGCGCCGCGGCGGAGTCGTAAAGCAGGTAGGCATATGCACGCTCGCGGCTGCGCCCGACGCGCCCGCGGATCTGGTAGAGCTGCGCCAGGCCGAACGCGTCCGCGTGCTCCACGATCAGCGTGTTCGCCTGCGGGATGTCGATGCCCGACTCGATGATCGAGGTGCACACCAGCACCTCCGCGCCGCCGCGCAGGTAATCCATCATCACCGCCTCCAGCTCCCCCTCGCCCATCTGGCCGTGCGCGACCGCGAAGCGCACACCCGGGCACAGCGCGCGCAGGCGCTCCGCGGTCTCCTGGATCGACTCCACGCGGTTGTGCAGGAAGAACGCCTGCCCCGAGCGCTCGTGCTCGCGCATGATCGCGCGCTTGACCAGCTCCTCCTCGTACTCCCCGACGTACGTCCGCACGGGCCGGCGCCCTTCCGGTGGGGTCTCGATCACCGAGATGTCGCGCAGGCCCGCCAGCGACATCTGCAGCGTGCGCGGGATCGGGGTCGCCGACATCGAGATCACGTCCACCTTCAGCTTCAGCTGTCGCAGAAGCTCCTTCTGCTTGACCCCGAAGCGCTGCTCCTCGTCGACGATGATCAAACCCAGATCCTTGGCGCGCACGTCGCGCGAGAGCACCCGGTGGGTGCCGATCAGGATGTCCACGCCGCCCGCCGCGAAGCCCGCGATCGCCGCCTTCTGCTCGGCGGGCGTCCGAAAGCGCGAGACGTGATCCAACGTCACCGGGTAGTCGGCGAGGCGCTCCGAGAACGTGCCGTAGTGCTGCTGGGCCAGGATCGTCGTGGGCGCCAGCATCAGCACCTGTTTGCCCTGGGTGGCTGCCTTGAAGGCCGCGCGCAGCGCGACCTCCGTCTTGCCGTAGCCCACGTCGCCGCAGATCAGGCGGTCCATCGGGCGCGGCGACTCCATGTCGGCCTTCACCAGCTCGATCGCCTCGCGCTGGTCCGGGGTCTCGGTGTAGGGGAAGCGCGCTTCGAATTCGCGCTCCCAGTCGGAGTCGGGCTCGAAGGCGTGCCCGCTGCGGCGGCGGCGCTCGGCGTAGAGCGCGAGCAGCTCGCCGGCGAGCTCCTGCGCGGCGCGGCGCGCGCGTGCCTTCATCGCCTCCCAGCGCGAGCCGCCCAATTTCGATAGCGGCGGGTGCTCGGGCGGGTGGGATCCCATACCTCCCACGTAGCGCGAGATCTTCGCGAGCTGCTCCGTGGGCACGTACACGCGGTCGTCGCCCTGGTATTCGAGGTAGAGGTAGTCGCGCGTCACGTCCGCCACCGTGCGCGTCTCGAAGCCCGCGAAGCGCGCGATGCCGTGATCCTCGTGCACCACGATGTCGCCCGTGCGCAGCTCCGTGAACGAGCGCAGCGCCCCCCGCCGCGGGCGGCCCGTGTCGGGGCGCTCCGCGCGCCGCCGGCGCAGCAGCCGGTGCTCGGGAAAGATCGCCAGCTTCAGCTGCGGCGCGACGAACCCCTCGCGCAGGGAGGCCGTGGTAAAGCGCAGCGACGACTCGATCGGCGCCGCGCCGACGTTGACGCCGGCGATCCGGGAGGCACCCGCGGCTCCCGCGGGACCGGCACCGCCCGTCGCCTCCCCCGCACCCTCCAGCCAGGTCGCTTTCAGCCGCGCGAGGTTGTACGCGGCGCGCTCCCCCTCGCCGCGGCGCGGGAACGCGACGACGGTGCGGTAGCCCGAGCGCACGAGCTTCTCCAGCTCGGACTCCGCTTCGGCGAGCGAGCGCGCGGCGGTGTCGGCGGACTGCGCGCGGAACTCCAGCGGCTGCCCGGCGGCGAGCGAGGAGAGCCAGATCCGGGCGCGCTCGCGCAGCACGCCGTCGAGCTCGCGCGGGCTCACGTACAGCTGGTGGGCGTCCTCGTCGTGGAACGCCGCGCAGACGTCGCTCCAGTGGTCCTCCAGCGCCGGGCCGAGCTCCTCATGCGCGGCGATCACGAGCTCCGCGTCGGAGCCCAGCAGGTCCAGCAGCGCGCCGAAGCGCTCCACGGGCAGCAGCTCCGCGATGTCCGGCCGCTCGCCCTCGTCCTGGAGCGCCGCGATCTCGGCGAGCTCGCGGTACTCGGCGGCGAGCTCCGCGGCGGGCGCGATCTCGACCTGCTCGACGTCCCCCAGCGAGCGCTGGGTGAACGTGGAGAACCAGCGCAGCGACTCGATCTCGACGTCGAACAGCTCCACGCGCACCGCGCGCTCCTCGGTCGCGGGGAAAACGTCGAGGATCCCCCCGCGCACCGCGAACTGCCCGCGCTCCTCCACCTGGTCCACGCGCTCGTAGCCCGCCGCGACCAACTCCGCAGCGCACTCGTCGAGGTCCAGCAGCTCCCCGCGGCGCAGCGCGAACGAGCGCGGCCGCAACTCGGGGTCGGGGATCTTCTCCGAGAGCGCCACCGCCGAGACCACCACGACGGGGGGCTCCGCCGGCTCGCCGCCCGCCGCACGCGCGCCGCCGGCACCGCCCTCGCCCGCCGCGCCGCTCCCGTGCGATGAGCCGCCGGCCCCGAGCAGCGCGTCGAGCGCGGCCACCCGCAATCCCACGAGGTGCGCCGGGGGCACGAGGTGGGACTCGTAGGCCACGCCCCGCGAGGGGTAGTAGGCCACGCGTCGCGGCGCCAGCCACGCGCGCAGGTCGCCCGCGAGCTCCCGCGCGGAGCGGTCGTCGCCGACAACCACGAGCGTCGGGCGCGCCTGCCCCTGTACCCCGATCTCGGCGAGTGCCGCGATCAGGTAGGGGCGCAGCGCGCTCGACACGAACGCGCTGCCGCCCTCGCGCGCGAGCCGGCTCGCGTCGGCGTCGTCAGCGGCCAACCCCAGGAGGGGGCGCAGGCTCATCTGCGGGACCCCCCGCGGTCCCCACCCAGGTCCCGCAGGGACCAATCCCTACTCATCTCCAGCCCCCCGCCCCGAATCGGCGCTCCCGTCCGAGAGCACCCGTTCGACCTCCGCGCACGCGCGCCCCACCAGCTCGCGCACCTCCTCCGGACGCTGGCGGAAGCGACCGAGCACGTACCCCGCGACGATCTCCGGGTCGGTCGAGTCCGGGCGCCCCACGCCGACGCGCACGCGCCAGAAGTCCGTCCCGCCCAGCTCGCGCTTGAGCGACTTCAGCCCGTTGTGGCCCGCCAGCCCCCCGCCGAGCCGCGTGCGCAGCTCGCCGAAGGGCAGGTCGATCTCGTCGTGCACGACCAGCACGCGCTCCAGCGGCAGGCGGTAGGCGCCGCGCGCCGGGCCGACCGCGCGGCCCGCTTCGTTCATGAAGGTCTGCGGCAGCAGCAGCGCGACCCGCGGGCCCGGACGGGGAATCGCGGCGAGGTCCGCGCCGGCCGGCTGGACCCATCCTGCCCGCCCCTCGTACAGCGACCCCGCGTAGCGACGCCGCGCCCGTCCAAGCTCCCAGCGCTCCGCGAGCGCCTCCGCCACGAGGAAGCCGATGTTGTGTGGCGTCCACGCGTACTCGGGCCCTGGGTTGCCGAGGCCCACGACCAGCCAGTCCACCGCCGCGCCCTGCCCGGTACCGTCGCGGGTATCATCGCGACGCGCCAGGCGGCCGCGGACTCCACGACCTCCGTGTGCGCCCCCACCGCCGAAGGACCGGCGCAGGGGTCGCTACTCCCCGCCGGAGGAGTCCCCGGCGGCCTCGGCGCCCTGCGCCTTCTCCGCCTCGCCCACCAGTTCGGTCTCGGCCTCGATTTCGGCTGCCGCTTCGTTCTGCAGGCGCGGCGCCGACACCGTCGCCAGCATCGTCTCCGCCTCGTCGAGCAGCGTCACGCCGTCCGGCGCGCTCACCGCCTGGAGCGTCAGCGTGTCGCCGATCTGCAGCTCCGAGACGTCGTGCACGATCGCCTCCGGGATCGCCGTCGGCAGCGCCTCCACGTTGAGCTCGCGGATCGGCTGCTCCATGATGCCGCCTTCCCTCACGCCCGGCGAGTCGTCCACGCCGGTCAATTCGAGCGGCACGACCGCGTGGATCGGCCTGTCCAGGCGCACCCGCAGCAGGTCCACGTGAACCGTCTCGCCCCGCACCGGGTGGCGCTGGGCCTCCTTCAGGACCGCCGGCGTCGCCTTCCCGCCGTCCACGCTCAGGTCGACCACCGCGCCCGCGCGCGCCAGCGCCAGGCGCAGCTCGCGCGCATCGACGTCGAAGCTCAGCGGCTCGTCACCGCCGCCGTACAGCACGCCGGGCACGCGGCCCGCGCGGCGCAGGCGGCGCGAGGCGCGCGAACCGCCGTCGGTGCGCGTGGAAACCGCGAGTTGGGTGGACGTCGTCTCGGGCATCGGGGGTCGAAGACTTTAGCAATCACCGGGAAGGCGGGGATTGGGAGCTGTATCTCCTGTGCGCCGCGCGCCTGCAGGCGGAGCGCCGGTGCTTGGGTTGCCTGCGGCAGGCGTTCAGCGCGCGCGCGAGCAGTCGCGCGCGGCTGAGCTTCTTCTTGGCCGGGTGGGGTGGCGGGACCTGCGGTTGGCCGGGGAAGGCGATCGCTGGGATCGCCAGCTCGGGGAGCACAGGCGGCGGCGCGATCGCGGCCGGCAGTCCCGGGGTCGTGAAGGTCGCGGGTGCGCTGTAGAGCACATGATCGGGGTCACTCGCGATGTAGCCGCTCGCGATCGAGAGGCGGTACGCGTAGGTGGTGCCGGGCTGCAGGTTCGCGAGCGCGAGGCTCACGGGCAGTGGTTCGGCGCCCGCGCCGGCCGAGCCGGAGGCGATCGTCCCGTACTGCGTCTGGGCCGCTTCGTAGATGCCGAGCTGGAAGCTGTAGCTGACCGGGACGCCGTCGGGATTCACCGTCCCCGATATCGTCGCGCTCGTCGGCGTGAGCGCCGCCGCTTCGCCGCTCTGGACGCTCGGCGTCGGCGCGGGCGCCGTGGTGAACGTACCTTCGGCGCCGGTCGCCGCGCCGCCGAACGTATTTCCTTCTTCTTCGAATTCGTTGCTCGCCACCAGGCGGTAGCTGTAGGTCGTCTGAGCGAGCAGCCCGCTCGCTTCCTGGGAGACATAGATCGACCGGTACAGCGCCGAGGCTTCGTCGGTCGTGCTCTCGATCTTCGCGCAGCCCACCAGCGTCGGACAGGGACCGTATTCGAAGTGGTAGCGCGTGGCGGTGTGCTCGGGGTTCACCGACGCGCTCAGAACCGCCGACTGCGACTTCACCAGCGACGCGCTCGGCGTTCCGGAAACCTGGGGGGCGACGATCGGGGTGAGGAAGTAGCTGGTTTCTCCACTCGTCCCGCCGGTCTGGTTTTCGGCGACGAGCCGGAAGTTGTAGAGCTGGTGGGGCGTGAGACCGCCCACTGGTGCGCTCAGCGCTTCGTCTTTGCTCGCCGAGCCCGCGTCGGTGAGCGGGGTCGAGACTCCAAACGAGCCGAGGGGCCCATATTCAAAGAAGTAATGCGTGTCGAGACCGTTCGGTTCCAGCGAGCCGTTGAGCGTCGCGCTCGTGCCCTGCACTTCGCCGGCCTGGCCGGTCTGCAGCCCTTCGACCGCCGCCGGGGTCGTGAATTTCTCGTTGAGGCCTGCGCTTCTGACGCCGTCGGCGTTGTTCGCCACAAGCCGGTAGTCGTAGGTCGTGCCGGCCGCGAGGCCGGTGAGCTTCGCGCCGACCGACACGGGGCTCGAGCCAGCGCCGGGTTGCGGTTCGCATTCGGCGGTCTGCCCGTAGGCTTCGGTGGTTCCGTATTCGAAGCCGCAGACCGTGACGGCTTGCCCGTCGGGGTTCACGGACCCTTCGGCGGTGGCGCTCGTTTTCCCGATTTCACGCGTGCCGCCGGTCGTCACGTCGGGCGCCAGGGCGGCTTTGAACACCGCGACCGTGTCGGCTTCGCCCTGCGTCGCGTAGAGCGTGTGCGTCGCGTCGTTCACCCCGAGGCCGTCGGAGGAGGAGATGCCTCCCAGCGTTTCCACGGGGTCGCTGCCGGGGTAGGGCTCGCCGCTGGACGGGTAGTTGCCGATCGACGAGCCGCTATCGGTGAACAGATTGTTGTTGGAGCGGTCGATCGCGATAGCCGTGTTGCAACCACAGCGCGTGATCTGTTCGTCGAGCGATCCGCCTTCCTTGGTGAACTCCGCGACGTTCGGTTCCCCCCTCAGCAGATACACGTTTTCTTCGGAGTCGACCGCGATCGCGGGGCCGGCGCCGAACGGCGATTCCCACGTGGCCATCAGGCGATTTTCGGTGCTGCCGTCGAGCTCCTCCACGGCTTTGTTTTCCTGGAACACCCATACGTGTCCGGCGGCGTCAGTCGCGACACCCTTGATGGCGCTCGCAAAACCGTTCAATTCGGAGAGGAACGTCCCAGCCGGGCTGATCTTGTCGATCACGTCGTCGCCGGTATCGACGACGTAGACATCGCCGCTGGACGCCCCCGCGGAATTGTTGACGGCGATCCCCGTGGGCGCTTTGAAGCCGCCCGGAAAGGCGGGGTTGCCACTCCCGTCGAACTGCGCCAGATAGGTTCCTTCGGCGTCGAACTTCTCCACGCGGTTGCCGCCCTCGTCGGCGACGTAGACGTCGCCGCTGGAATCCTCGACGGCCACGCCCGCGGGATCGGTGAATTGACCGTCGCCGGGCCCGGGCGCGCCGAAGAACGTCGGCGAGAGGTACCCCACGCGCGCGCCGGCTGGCACGGCGGCGAGCCCGAGTTGCGTCGCGGCTATCCCCAAGATGGTCAGGCCGGTCAGAGCGACCCGCCGAGTGATGCAGAACCGGGTCATCGGTGTGGCCCCTTTCGGGTCTTCTTGGCATGAGGACTGGCGGCGGCCTTCGGTTTGCCGCACCCCGTGACGGCGATCTGAGTGTCCTGTCGCATCACCGCACCGTTTTGGGCGACGAATTCGGTGGGCACGCTCAGGCTCGCGGCTTTCGCCTTCGTGGTGACGGTCCTGCGCACGAGGCGTCCGTGGACCCTGGTCGTGACCCGGCGCTCGCGCGACCTGGTCGTGGCGAGCTTGCAGAGGTTGGTCGTGGCCGCGAGCGCCGAGTAGGGTCCCTCCGGGAGATAGAGCTCGAAGCTGTCGATCGGGACGTCGGGGACGGTCTTGAACGTCGAGGAGGTCACGCCGGCCGACGAGATGAAGGTGGTGCCCGTCAGGTTGACCCGGACGCCGTCGCCCTGCAGCACAGCGACGAGCGACGGAAACGCTTCGCCGCCGTGTGAAACGAAGTACACCGGTCCCGCGAGTGGTACCGCGAGCACCGGGGTGCTCGCCCGGACCGTGCCGATCACCGCCTGCGGCGGGCAGCTGGCCGGGTCGGCGTCGAAGATCGCCGCCAGGCACGCCTTCTGCAGGGTCGGCAGCCGCGAGGGCAACTGTTTGGGAAGTTCGACTTTTACATAGGCGATGTTGGCCTCCTTGCCCATCGAGCCCGCCGGGTAGCTGACCTTCGCGTCCAGGCTCGCGCCGTCCACGCGACTGGTGTGACCGTTGGTGGCCACGCTGAACTGTGGTTTGAAGGCGAGGCTGCGACAGCTCGCGGCAGCGAACGGGCTCGAGACGGCGGCGGTCGCGTTCGCGCTGCCCGCGACGTTCGCGGTGACGGTCAGCGCCCTACAACCGGTGGGATTGAACATGAACCCCGGCCGATCGATGTTCACCGTGATCTTTTTGAGGCGCAACGGCACGCCGAAGACGATCTGTGGAAGCTTGTGGGAACCGGTTTCGTCGGTCGTGATAGTCGCCGTGGAGTCCGTCGGGTCGATATCGATGCGTGCGCGCACGACGACGAGCCCGAGGTCGAACGGACCCGCGACCGCGTGCGTCACGATCGACAGGCCAAACGGCGCGTTCTCGTAGGGGCCGGTCAGGTAGACGTTGCCCGCGATTTCGAAAGGATGCGAGCCCGCACCGGAGGCCACCCGCGCGGTTCCGATTTTTGACGCCGTGCATTCGCCGTAGGCGGCCGGGTCGTTTGCCTGTGCTTCCGAACACAGTGGCACACTGGAGAGCATCGCCAGCAGCCCGGGTGGCGTGTGGACCTGCAGACCCTTCACATACTGTTCCCTGTCGCCCCGCGTCAGGTTCAGCGTGAACGAGCTGAACTGTCCGGCTTGCGGGGAGACCGTGCCCGCCGCGAACCCGGGAGCGAACGGCAGGCTGGGGCAGGGAGTGCCCAGACCGTCGCCCGCGAGATCCACGTCGAAGAACGACGAGCTCAACAGGTCCGGGGTCCCGCTCAGTTGCGCGCCTTCCAGCACCCCCGGCGCACTCCATGGCGTGAAATCGGCGCTCGTCGTAGCCGAGCCGCACGCCGCCGGGTTGTTCAGCGGCGCGCGCGGGCCGCCGTTCAAGCGGATCCGCACTTCGCTGTAGGGGGCCTGCACCAGGCCGTCCGCGACCGCGGTCAACTGCCCGGTCGCCGGGTTGGCCTGCGTGTCGAGCGGCACCTTGAACTCGATCCCGGCGTCCGACGCGGCACCCGTTCCACCGAGTTCCAGATACAGTTTGTACAGATTGCCGTCGACCGCGTCCTGCTCGGTGCAGGCCGCCTGGCCGGCGCCGCCGCACCCCGGCCGCGCCAGGTACACGTGCCCCTTCACCGGTTCGGGCAGGTCCGGGGTAATCGCTTCGGCTTCGCCCACGATCGAAGCGTTCGGGCAGTGACCGGGAGCGAGCTGCGGTTCGCCATTGAGCCCCGCCCGTTCGGATTCGGGACCTTCGATGTCGATGCCTTCGGGACCCGCCGCGTTGCACGCCTGGATCCCGTTGACGACGCCGGGCGAGATCGACAAGCCCGCCGGCAATGTCACGCTGGTACGGCGCAATAGCGGCGTTGCGTTCTGGCCCGGCGCTTCACTCTGGGGCACGCGCAGGTTCACACCGAGCCCCACCGGCGTATCCGCCATCAGCGTGTCCGGCTTCGCTTCGACGCCCGTGCCGGCGTTGAACTGCAACGTCCCGCAGTTGGTGGCAGCCTGCAACGAGGTTTCGCCCGTCGTCCACACCCCCGGTTCCTGCCACGAGTCGGCCCGCACCGTAGCCGTCTCCGGCCCCGCCGCACAGTCGGTTGGCATCGTCACAAACGGCACCGCGGCTGCCCCCGGCGGTTGGCCACCGGCTGTTTCACAGGATAGGGAGAACGCGAAGTGTTCGGGTTCTGGAAGCTTGCAGCTAAACCCACGCATTGGGTCGTGGCTCGGGTCCTCCGGGACACCCCAAAACGTCAATTCAAACCGCCTCAGCGTGATCCGTGGTATCCCGTTGTCGGTGACCGAGAAGCCGTAACCCTCCGGTGTATGCACGAGATGCGCCGTCAGCAACGGAATAGCGATGTGTGCGGCGATGCCCTCCAGGGCGAGCTCCGCCGACTGCCCCGGTTCGGGGACGACGTTCACGATCGGCCCGATCACTTCGGCGGTTCCCAGGATGATGCGAAACACGCCTATCTGGGTGCTCGCCGGGCACTGCCCCGACCCCGTACCCGTGACGAAGCTCAGCGGGCAGCGCGGCGTGGCCAGCGGATCGCCGAGCAAGCCCGGCGGGAGGTTGACCACGATATCCTTTGCGTCACGCGACGCCTCGGGAGCCCCTGCGTCGGTCGGTTCCGTCGCGAATTCTCCGACCGTGGTCAATGCCCACGGGTGACCGCCCGCCTGGGTGAACGGCGATTGGTACGGCAGGTTCACCACGTCGAAGCCTTCTTGTCCGGCGCTTCGAGTTTCCCGCTTGAAGATCGTCGCCGCCGTCGGCTCGATCGAGAAACGGGTCAAGGTCAGCGGCTTGCCTTCCAATCCCACAGCGGGAGCGGCGACAGCCCCGCAAACGGCTGACGCGACGGAGAAGGCCGCGATCACGCCGGCCCGTAGCGACTTCGAAATGCTCATCGGTGTCCACCTCCGTGCTTGCGGGTCGATCTGTGGGCGCCGGCGCCAAACTGGTTGTGCGCCCTGCGTTCACAGCGCTTCTGCTTGGCCCTCGGTCTGAGGCGTGTGCACGCCCGCAGGGCGCCGGCGAGTTTCCCCGCGCGACCCCGAGCGCTGGGCTTGGCCTTCGCCGCGAGCGCCGTTGGGGTTGACACGACGTTTTCGCCGGGCACCTGCGACGCGCTCCCCGGGACCAGCAGAGGCGCCGGCTCGCTCAACGCCCCCTGGCAGGCGTCACCCTGGCACGGCCTGGCTCCAGCGGCCGCCGGCGCAAAGCCCTCCCCGAGCCGCGCGTCGTAGACGTCGTCCAAGCCATCGGTGTCCTGCGGCACGAGACCTTCTTCGGTGACGAAGAAGATGCTGCTGCCGTCGGGCGAGATCACGGCGTCGTTGACCGATCCGTCGGCCACCGCGGTGGTCGGGGTTGCGGCCGCGATCAGCGAGACGCTGCCTTCGCCGCCGCCGGCGCCCGCATGCCATTCGTACACGTAGCCGCCCCCATTTGTCGCTTCGGGCGACAGCGGGGCAACCGACGTGAAAACGATGCGGGAGCCGTCTTCGCTCACCGCCCGACTACCGTAACCATTCTGGTTCGACCGAGGCACGGGAAGGATGCCGGCTCCTGGCTCACCGGGCGGGTTGATATTCCCGTTGGCGGCGTAGCCAGCTTCCCCGAGCGAGACGCGCTGCAGTGCTTCGGTCTGCGCGTCGTAGCGGTACACGTCACGGGTCGAGTCGGTGTCTCCGGGCACCAGCTGCGCGACGGTCGAGAACACGAGGAAGCGACCATCCACGCCCGCCGTCTGCGATTGTGGTTCATTGCCTTGCAGGAGTTTTACGTCCGTTTCGCTCGCGTTGGGACATTGAGCGTCTTCGACGCTCCCCGACAGCTGATACCCCGTACAGAGGTCAGCGACGAAACTGCTCGCGCCGGATTCCTCGTCGTACACGTACAGGTTCAGCGCACCCGCACGGGGCAATGGCCGCCCGGCCCGTTCGAGCGCGGTACGCTGCGCCGCGTCGAGCAGATCGCCCGTTGACACGTAGTAGACACGCCGGCCGTCCGGCGCCACCCTCAAAACACCCTGCACTTCGGCAGGCGTGCCGTCGAAAGTGTGCGAGACCTGGGTGAGAGAGGTCACCTGGCGTTCCGCGGGCGAGCAGCCTGGATCGCTCGCCGGACAGCCGATCGTAGCCCGGTACAGGTCGTTGCTCGCATCCGTGTCGCTAGGCGCCAGAGCGGCGGCTGTGGTGAAATAGGCCGTCGTGCCATCTTCGGAGGCGCCTTGGAAATCCGCGCTTGGCCGGGCGAGCGCGCCATCGCACGGCACTTCACCGGGCACTCCCCCACCGACACAGCCGCCAAACGGCGATGACGGATCCAGGGGCCGCGAGATTTCAAGCGTGCGGCTGGCCGCGAGCCGGAGGTACAGCTGATGAGGGACGTGAAAGCTGCTGTCATGACCGGTTAGACACGTCGTGAAAAATACCTCTTCCCCGTCGCGGCTCATCGCGTTGAAGGTGCTTTCGTCGCTTAGAGAGTCAAACCCGCCGTTGTAGCCACCACCGCCATACTTGCCGTTGCATGCGGGGTCGATTATTTTGTTTTGGTTGTTGAGCGCAACAAGTGAAAGCGCCGGGGACGAATTCCCGCAACGGTTGAGCACATAGTCCTGTTCGGCTCCCGAATTATTGATGGCTTCTGGCACGAACGCGTTCGTGCCAGCGGTTCGACTACTAAAAAGCACATGGCAAAGGTCGAGGCTGCTGTCTTCATAGTCGGCGGCCACCGGCGCCGTTTCATTCACCGGCCGGAATTCGCCTACCTGTTCCCAATTGGCGGGCGTGTCCGGCAGGCTCGTCGAGTGAACGAGCAGACGGACGCTGGAGTCCGTCAGTTCTTTCGATCGGCCCGGGCTCGCGAGCGCCCAGACGCGGTCGAGCGTGGGCGACACGTCGCCGCCCCAGGAGTTCGCATCGAGCAGCGCGGGCGGCTGCACCGCGAGCGTTTCCCATTCGGAGGCGCCACGATGAGCGAGGTAGTTGTCCTGGGTCTGAAAGCCCGATGAGGTGCCCGCGAAGTTTCCCGCGGACGCAAACATGACGCTTTCGCCGTTCGTGGCGACGGCTTCGATGCCGATCGCGCCGGCGCCGCCCTTGAAGATCGGGCTGGCCATCTCGTAGTGGCGTTCGGGGTTGAGCGCGCCCGCCGCCGCCGGACCGATGAGGCCGAGGGCAAGGACTGCGGCTAACAGGCCGCCCACACGGCCGAGGAGCTGACGCCTGCGGCGTATCCGCGGGTGACGGCGAGGATCGGTGGTGTGTCGGGTCATGCGGATGCCTCCCGCGGCGTCGGTGTGTGCATACGGACGCCCTCCGCCACGAGGGCGCCTTTGCTTGTCAATGTCCAGGCGTTGGGCTCTCCCTGGGCGTGGCCGAGACCCCGGTTCTCCAACAGGCCCAGACGCTCCAGGCGGCGCAACAGCTTGGAGACCTGGCCCTGGTCGGCGATCCCCGCCAGCTCGGCGAGCTGGCGGTTGTTGGCCCCGGGGTGCTCCTGCAGCCCTTCGAGGACGCATGCGGTGCGATATGTCAACCGCATGCGAACGCCGTGCAATGGGTCGCCCGCCGGCGCCAGCGGCGCCGCTGGATCGCCGTGTGTGCGAATCGGCGGCGGGAGGGGCCGGGAGCGTTCGCGGCGCGCCGCGCCAGAGCCGAGGTAGGGCAGCACGACGATCCCCATCAACTCGCCCAGCAAATCGGTGAGCGAGTCGAGCCGCTCCTCGCGCAGACGCGCGTAGACGATCGCGACGGCGGCGCCCACGACCCCTTCGGCGGTCACGCGCGTGCACCCGTCTACGTGGGCGCCCCGCAGCCGCCCCTCTCCGACGGCTTGGGCGAGCCGCGCCAGCACCTCGTCGCGCAGCGCCACCCCCTGCGGGTCGCCGCCGAGCGCGCTGACCACACATACCCGCGCGAGCGCGGGCTCGCGCTCGAAGAACGAGAGGATCGTCCACAACCCGATCCGCATCCGCTCACGCCAGGCGAGCCGCGCCACGCCGGCGTGGTGCAACTCCAACTCCATGCGCTCCAGCGCGTCGCTCAACACGGCCACCACGCACTGCTCGCGGTTGGCGAACAGCTCGTAGAACGTGCGCCGCGAAACCCGCGAGCGCGTCACGATGTCGCCAACCGAGACGTTCGAGTAACCCAGCTCGTCAACCGCGCTCACGGTCGCCGCGAGGATCCGCGAGCGCTGCATCGCGACAACCCGCGAACGCGCGATCTGCGACTCCGCGGTCTGCGACTGCGCCAGAGGGGGACGCTCAACCAGCGGCGGCTGGGGCGCCACGGCCGCAACCGCACGGCGACCCGATCGGCGCGCGATCGCGCGCCCACCCGCACGCGCCGATGACACCGGCGCACCTGCCGGCCGGCCGCCACGCAGCGCTCGCGCAGCCATCAACCGGCCCCCCCACAAACAGGTAATGCCACCCCGACCCGCCTGGGGCGGGCCTCGCGGCGCGCTAGAAGCGGCCGCCGGGTACTAGCGGCGCCGAGGGGCCGAGGCGAAGAGAGAGAGAGAGAGAGAGAGATGCGTCAGGCTGCTGACGCATCTAGCATCAGCACCCGCCAGGGGTGCGACGACCCTCATCACGCATTTCTCACCGGAAACCACGCTGAATCCCAACTCCCTCGATCGTCACGACCCGGGCCCTCCCCGCTGCCGCACAACCGGCTAGCGCATTAGTCAACCGCAGGAAACGGCGACCCACCCGAACCTCTATTTCAAGCACCCCGGCCCACCAACGAGGGCATGACCAAGACGAAAGCCAACGTACACCATCGACACTAGCTTTGTCAATACCTAACCGCCGACGCACCCACAGATCAGTACTAGAGAGATACCGGCCCAGGGACTCGCGCGATCCGCGCGGCCCCCGTTAACGGGGGCTCCGTCAACAGTCCGCCGTGCTGCCGATCCGCGGTCCGATCGCGTCGAGCGCGATCGAGATCCCGGTCAGGAAGTTGCCGCTGCGACGCACCGTCACGCACTGCACCACCGGGTAGCGGCCGCTGACCTTCCACGCCACCCGCGTCCTGCCGACCGAGCCGCTCAGCGAGTGGTTGGTACTGGACTGCGTCGAGAGAATCTCCACCGCGCCCGGCCGGCGCAGCTGGGCTGCGTACGTGCGGACCCGCGCCACGCACCGCGGGCTGGCCGCGCACCCCGACAGCTGCGCCAGCATCCCCGGCGCGTCGCCTTTGGCCTCCGCCTGCACCAGCAGCAGCTCGTGGTCGCGTTCGACGTTTTCGGCGGCGAAGAAGCGCGCCACGACGCTCGTGATCGCGAGGAACACGACCAGGCCCACCAGGATCAGCGTGGTCCGCAGGGGGCGGCGTCGGCGCAGCGGGCGACCGAGGAGTGGCTCAGAAGAGCTGGTTCTCGCCACCGAACACTTCGCTGACGGAATCGTCGGTGAAGATCCGCCGGATCGAGTCGGTCAGCAGCTCCGCGCAGGGCAGCACGCGGATGTTCTCCGGGCGCTGAGCCGGCACGGGGATCGTGTCCGTGACCACGATCTCCTTGAAGCCCGCGGCCGTGAGGTTCTCGAACGCGGCCCCCGAGAAGACGCCGTGGGTGGCGGCCGCGTAGACGCACTTCGCGCCCGCTTCCAGGACCGTCTGCGCCGCCGCGGCGAGCGTGCCCGCGGTGTCGATCATGTCGTCCACGATCACCGCCGTCTTGTCGCGCACGTCGCCGATCACGTAGCCGATCTCCGCGACCTGCTGCGCCGGGCGCTCCTTGTCGAGGATCGCGAGCTCCGCGCCGATCTTGGAGGCGAACTTCTTGTTGAGCTTCACGCGGCCCGCGTCGGGGGCGACGACCACCAGGTCGGAGAGCCCGAGGTCGCCGAAGTACTGCGTCAGCATGAACAGCGCCGTCATGTGGTCCACCGGTTTCTGGAAGAAGCCCTGGATCTGGCCCGCGTGGAGGTCCATCGTGACCACGCGATCCGCGCCCGCCGCCTCCAACATGCGCGCAACGAGACGCGCCGAGATCGGCTCGCGTGGCGCCGACTTCTTGTCCTGGCGCGAGTACCCGAACCACGGCGTCACCGCGATCACGCGGTGCGCGGAGGCGCCCACGGCGGCGTCGATCATGAACAGCAGCTCCATCAGCGAGTCGTTCGCCGTCACGCCCGTCTGGGCGTTGCCGCAGGTCGACTGCACGATGAACACGTCCGCCCCGCGGATCGACTCGTCGTAGCGACAGTAGACCTCGCCGTTGGAGAACGTCTTCAGCGTCACCGGCCCCAGGTCCATCGAGAGCTTCTGGGCGATGTCGGCCGCCAGCTGCGGGTTCGCTCTCCCCGCAAACAGCATCAGCCGCTTGTTGTAGTCGATCGGCAGGCTCGTCGCGGTGGACTGCGTGCGCGTATCGATCGCGCTGCTCATCTCAGTCGGGAGTTTAGAGACAGCGGCCCGCGAGCGCCGGGGCGGCTCCGCGCTCAAGCTTCGCGCTCGCGCCGCTCGGCGTATCCCTCGCGGTTCTGCTGGCGCGCGCGCGCCACCCCGAGCGCGCCCGGGGGCACGTCCTCGACGATCACCGAGCCCGCGGCCGTGTAGGCGCCGTCGCCAATCGTGACGGGCGCCACGAACGACGTGTCCACGCCGCCGCGCACGCCCGCGCCGATCGTCGTGCGGTGCTTGGCGCGGCCATCGTAGTTGGCGGTGATCGTGCCCGCGCCGAGGTTCGAGCGCTCGCCGACGTCGGCGTCGCCTATGTACGAGAGGTGGGGCACCTTGGTCCCCGCCCCGATGTCGGAGTTCTTGACCTCCACGAACGTCCCCACCTTCGAGCCCTCGCGCAGCACCGCCCCGGGCCGCAGGTACGCGAACGGCCCCACGCTCGCATCCGCGAGCACGGTTGCCTCCTGCAGCCACGACACGCGCACGCTCGCGCGCTCGCCGATCTGCGAGTCGATCGCCGTCGTGTGCGGCCCCACGACCGCGCCGGCCCCGACGGTGGTGGAGCCGCGCAGCGACGTCCCGGGCTCGATCAGCGCGTCGCGGCCGATCTCGACGTCGGCGTCCACCCACGTGCTCGCGGGATCCACGACGGTGACGCCCGCGCGCATGTGGTGCTCGAGGATCGCCCGCTGCGCCAGCGCGCGAACCTCGGCGAGCGCGACCCGGTCGTTGACGCCCAGCACGAGCGCCGCGTCGTCGACGACGTGCGCCGCGACCGTCTCGCCTTCGGCGCGCAGCAGGTCGAGGACTTGCGGCAGGTACAGCTCGCCCTGCGCGTTGTCGGCGCTCAGCCGCGGCAGCGCGTCCAGCAAGGCCGCACCGTCGAACACGTAAACGCCGGTGTTGACCTCGCGGATCTCCATCTCGTCGGCGGTCGCATCGCCCTCCGCCTTGGTCTCCACGACTCTCGCCACGGAGCCGTCCGCGTCGCGCACGACGCGGCCGTAGCCGCTGGGGTCCTCGAGGATCGTGCTCGCCATCGTCGCCGCCGCGCCGCTGCGGGCATGGGCTGCGACGAGCTCGGCGATCGCCTCCGCCGAGACCAGCGGCACGTCGCCGCTGAGAACCACCACGGGCGCCTCGCGGTCGAGCGCCTCCGCCGCGGCGATCACCGCTCCGCCAGTGCCGTTGGGCTCAGGCTGCACGACGAGCTCCACGCCCCCCGGCAGCACGCCCGCCAGCGGACGCGCAGGGGAGTCCACCACGACGACCTTGCCCGCGCCGGCCGCCAGCGCCGCGCGCACGGGCCAGACCCCCATCGGCAGGCCGCACAGATCGTGCAGAACCTTGGGCACGTCGGAGCGCATGCGCGTTCCCTGGCCGGCGGCCAGCACCACCACTGTCGGTTCGCTCATGGCGCCCCCATCGGCGTCGTCACTGCTGGAACTGTAGTCGCGAGCGCTCTCGCTGGCCGGAGCGCCGCAACGAGGCGCGCGAGGGCGGACCCCATCTCGGAGGAGCTCGTCGAGGCCAACCGGACACCGGCTATGCTCCGTCGAGCAGACAGTTGTCGTCGTAATGGGGTACGCCGCCCTTTCTCCGTTTGACCTAACTGCTTGAACTTGATTACATACCGATCATTCTAGTTCTCGGAAAAGGATCATCTATATGTCTTTTGCAGGTATCGGACACCGACGAAACCTCCTGATCGCGTTGGGCCTATCGGCCGTCGCGATCGCCGCTGGCTGTGTGATCGTCCTCAGCGAACCGGCGCACTCATCGGTTCCTGCGCCATCCCCGAATGTGCTCGCGCACTACTCCGTCTTCGGCTCGACCCAGACCGCCGCAGACAGTCTGCCGTCCGACGCACCGTGGAGCGCCTCGCTGTCGCGCCGTCAATCGACCCGCTACGCGGGGATCGGCCAGTGGGCCACCGTCGATGGCGACACCCTCTGCGCCGTCAGCGCAACAACTGCTACGAGCGCGTTCGGCCCCGGACGTGTCTGCGACGAAGCGAGCACGCTCGAACGGGACGACCAGCTCCTCATCGGTGGCAGCGCGAGCGGCAGCGGGAGCCAAACACCCGGCGTCGTGACGTTCCTCTACGGGCTCGCGCCCGACGGCGTTTCGAGCGTTGACGTGACGTTCACCGACGGCACGAGCCAAACGGTGCCTGTCGCCGAAAACGGCTTCCAGCTCGACCTCGAAGGCAAAGGCAAGGTACTCGCACACGTCACTTGGCGCGATGCCTCAGGGCAGACCCACAGCCAGGAAGGATGACCTGATGCCCACCTTCATCGCAACGAACCACTCGCCACGGAAGCTCTCCGGCATCCTGGCGCTCTGCCTGGCGCTATGCGTCATCGGGGCAGGCGTGATGGCAGCCACCGCGAGCGCGAACGGCGGCATCTTCTGTTACAACATCGCGCTCGGTCAACGAGGCGCCTCGAACGACCATTGCTACAGCAACTGGGACCGCCCGCGCGTCGCCGAAGCCTGGTCGACGAATGCGTACGCCTGGGTGTGGCTCTGGAACGAAGCGCACAACGAAAGCAACTCGAGCGCCTGCTATTCCAACGGCTGCCGTACCGGTCAGGCGGTCGTCTTCGCTGGGCGCGGCTACGAGGAGAACGCCAATCTCTCGGGCTACTCCAGCACCTTCTACGGCGAATGGTCTGAATAGCGAGCGCACCACGCCCCCGCGCGAACCCCGACCCCTCCCCCTGGGGTTGGGGTTCGTACACCGGGCGAATGACTGGGGGGCAGGGATTCGAACCCCGATTCTCAGGACCAAAACCTGATGTCCTGCCATTGGACGACCCCCCAAGGGAACCTCGATAGTCGCACACGTGCCGGGGTCTTGCAAAGGCCGCCCCTGCCAGAAAGCTTGCAGCGGCGACTTTTGCAAACATGCGTGCGGTCGATCCGTGGGTCGCGATGGAGAGGAGGTTCACGTGCCCGGCTCCGAACGCTTGAAATTCGCGGCACTACTGGTTGTGTGCTCCGCCGGGGTCGTCTTCGGCGGCCCGGTTTCGCGTGCCGCGGGACGCGGTACGCGATGCGCCAACTCCAGCCTGCGCCCCAACGGCTCCAACCTCCGCACCGTGGACGCCGCCACTGTCTGCCTGATCGACCAGGTCCGACGCTCCAAGGGACTGCCTCCGTTGCGCCCGAACCGCAGCCTGCATGGGGTCGCCGCCAGCCAATCCGCCGAAATGGTGCTCGGCGACTACTTTGGCGACAACAGCCGCTCGGGGCGGACACCGCTGCAGCGCATCGCCACGACGCGCTACCACAAGCACACGCATGGCATCTCGACCGCGCAGAACATCGGCTGGGGCACCGGCACCGATGCGACCCCCGCCGCGATCGTCGCCGCCTGGATGGCCTCGCCTCCGCACCGCCGCATCATGCTCAGCGAAGGCTTCCGCGACGTCGGTGTCGGCGCCGCCGCCGCGGCGCCCGCGGCGCTCGCCCAGGGCCAGCCGGGCGCGACGTACACCGTCGACTTCGGCGCGCGGCTGGGGTAGGCGACTCCGTCCCAAGCCTCGGACGGCCGCTCCGTCCCAAGCCTAGGACGGCCGCTCCGACCCGCGCGGGACGCAGCCGCCGCCGCGGCCGGGAATTGCGACAATACCGTAACTTCTGCCCGCCTGTTATTAGAGTGACGATATAGTAACGGTCTCTGCAAATGCCTATCTGTTACATATATGTCACAAAAGGATTCCAGGCCTGACCAGACGTGGACGATCGGGTCCGCGGCCGACTTCGGCCGCGCGATCGCCGACATCCGCGCACGTCGAGGCCTAACCCAGGAGCGGTTCGCGGCTCAGGCCGGCCTGAGCCGCGTGTACCTCGCGCAGATCGAGTCGGGCCGCTCGGCGCGCCTGCTCGAGCACCTCCTGCGCCTGCTGCGCCGCGCGGGGGCGACCGTCACGATCACGCTGAAGCCCGACGATGGCGAGGGCTGAGCCGCTCGGCGTGTGGCTCGACGGGGTCCGCGTCGCCGAGCTCCGCCCCCGCAAACCGTGGGACCTGCGCTGCCACTACTCCTCCGAGGCGCTCGATCGCTGGCCCGGTCTCTCGCCCGTGCTGTCCTGCTCGCTGCCGCTCCAGCGCCGCGCGCTCGCCGCCGGCGTCTTCGCCAGCGGCCTGCTCCCCGAGGGACGCCACCGACAGGCGCTCAGCGCGGAGCTCGGGGTCGCGGTCAACGACACCCACGCCCTGCTGCGCCGCTTCGGCCGCGACGTCGCCGGCGCGCTCGCGATCGCCACCGAGGAACCCACTCGGCGCGAGCAGGGGATCGTGCCCTACACCACCTCGTCACTTGAAGAGGAGGTCTTCGAACTGTCCGAGAGGCCGCTCGCGATCCATGACGACAGCGAGCTCTCCATCGCGGGCCTCCAGGACAAGCTCCTGCTCGTCGAGATCGGCGAGGGCCGCTGGGGACGGCCGATCCACGGAGCGCCCTCCACGCACATCCTCAAGGCCGACGACCCGCTGCGTCCCGGGCTCGTCGCGGCCGAGGCCGAATGCCTGCGGCTCGCGCGCGAGCTCGGGCTCACCACGGTCGATGCTCAGTTGCTGCAGATCGCCGAGCGCGCGTGCCTCCTGGTGTCGCGCTTCGATCGCACGATCCTGCCCGACGGTGGCGTCGCGCGCGTCCACCAGGAGGACGCCTGCCAGGCACTCGCCCGCGACCCCGAAGCGTCGCGCGGACGGGGCAAGTACGAGGATGCGGGTGGTCCCATGTTGCGCGAGATCGCCGCGCTGCTCGACCGCTACGCCGCCGATCCGACGCGCGAGCTCGATCGTCTCCTGCAGGTCGCGACGTTCACGGTCGCGATCGGAAATGCCGACGCGCACGGCAAGAACCTCGCGCTGCTGCATCCCACCGCCGAGACCGTCGCACTCGCACCGCTCTACGACACCGTGCCGACGGCGCTCTGGCCCAAGCTCCGCACCCGCGCCGCGATGAGCGTCGGCGGGCGCCGGGAGCTGGCCGCGATCACCGTGGAGGACCTCCTCGCAGAGGCCGCCTCGTGGAGACTCGACCGCAGCGCCGCGCGTGCCACGGTGCTCGCCACCTCCGAGCGGCTGCGCTCGGCGGCCATGTCGCTGGATCCCGCGTCGCCCGTCGCCCGCCTCGTCGCCGAGCGCACCAGCGCTTTGCTGCGCGGTCAGTAGGACAGGGCCTAGGACCGCCGCCCCGACCCGCGCGGCACGCGGCCGCCACCGGCGCCCGCCTCGGAGGCGGGGCCGCGCGCGGAGGCGATGCCCAACACGCGCATCGCCTTCAGGCCGAGGCTCAGCTTCTCGCGCCCGTCGCTGGAGCTGACGTCCAGACCGGAGAGCTCGCGCACGCGCTCCAGGCGGTAGTAGATCGTGTGGCGGTGGGTGAACAGGCGCTGCGCGGTACCCGCGACGTTGCCGTCGGCGTCCAGGAACGTCTCCAGCGTGCGCACCAGATCGGTCTCGTACTGCTCGTCGTAGGCGACCAGCGGTTCGACGGTCTCCGCGTAGAAGCGCTGCAGCTCGCGCGGGTTCTCGCTCATCGTCGACAGCAGCAGCCGGTACGCCCCGGTCTGCTCGAACGCGAGCGCCCCGTCGTCCTCGTCGCCCTCGGCGACGTTCGCCGCGAGCAGCGCCTCGCTCGCCGCGCGCGGCAGGTCCGCGGGGTCCTCCGCGATGCGGCTGCGACCGACCGCGAACGCGTATCCGGAGAGGCTCACCTGCAGCTCCCGCAGGACCGCCTCCGCGGCCCGCGCCCCAACGGCCTCCCCACCGGGCACCAAAACCAAGACTTCCGCGCCCGCCGCGCCGTCGCGCTCGGAGAGCACCGCGAGCGAGCGGCTCCCGACCGCGCGCGCCCCGCGCTCGGCGACCGCGCGCACGCGCCCGCGCCAGCCCTCCTCCGTCGGTGTCTGCGGACGCGCGCGCGCGACGATCATGCTCGCCCCCTCGCTCACGTCGAGCCCGAACTCGCGCATCCGCGCCTGCAGCTCCTCGCGGTCGGTCAGCTCGCGCGCCTGCAGCGCGCGCAGGAACTCCGCGGCCGCCGTCTCCGCCGCGCGATCGGGCGCACGCACGCGCTCGACCTCCGAGGCGATCATCGTCACGAGCAGCCGCTGCATCGACGCGCTCGGCTCCGTGCGCGCGCGCATGTACAGCGATCCCACGACGGCATCGGCCACCCGCAGCGGCAGCGCGCTCACCCCCTCCGCGTTCGCCAGCAACGAGCGCTCCTCCGCCGGCGAGCGCGCCGCGACCGCCAGCGTCGCGCCCCACGCGTCGGTCACCGCGAGGCTCGCGTCCAGCGCGCGCGCCGCCGCGCGCACCACCTCGGGCAGCCCCGCGCCCGACTCCACGGCCTCCGTGACCGCGTCCAGAGCCGAAAGCTCAGCCACGACTCAGCCCCAGTAGTAGACGACGACCAGCCCCGCCGCCACGCCCAGGCCGACGAGCGCCGCGAGCACATACAGCGAGAGCACGCTCGCCGCCACCCGCTCCCACGCGCGCGAGTACGAAGACCACGCGGGCGCCAGGATCAAGCCGACGAACAGCGCCAGGCCGAAGACGCCGGCGCACGCCACGATCAGATAGGTCAAGGCGGTGTCGCTCATCGCGGCGCATTGTGACGCATGCAGGGGTCGCCCGCAGCTCGCCGCCGCGCTCGAAACGCGCCTACGCGGGCCGGGGAGGCCTGGCGGCCCCCGCGTCCACTCCCACGAGCTCCGCAGCGATCGCCGCCGGCGCGTCCGCGGCGCGGCGCTCGGCGGTGAGCTCGCGCGCCGCCTCCTGCGCGCGCGCCGGCCCGTCCTCGCACGCGAACAGCCCAAGCACCGTCGGACCGGAACCGCTCACCAGCGCCACATCGGCGCCCACCGCGCGCGCCTGCGCCAGCGCCGCGTCGATCTCCGGGCACAACGCGCGCGCCGCGTCCTGGAGATCGTTGCCCAACAGCTCGACCGGGGGCAGCGCCTCGCCCGTCGCGAGCGCTGCGCCGAGCGCTGCCGCGAGCTCCTGCAGCTCGGCCGCGTCCCGCGCGATCCGCATGCGATCGGCCTGCGCGTAGACCGCCGCCGTCGAGAGGGCGGCAGCGGATCCGAGCACGAGCACCCCGCACGGCGCGCCCGGATCGGCCAGCGCAGACAGCCGCTCGCCCGCTCCGCGCGCCAACCAGCGTCCGGGGCTCACCTGCGCGGGAACGTCCGCACCGAGCGCCCGCGCGATCTCCAACAGCAGCCGCTCATCCCCCAACCCCGATGCGGCCGCGGCGAGGCGCAGGGCTGCCGCCGCGTCGCCGGAGCCGCCGCCGAGCCCCGCGGCGACGGGGACGCGCTTGTCGATGCGCAGCTCCAGCGCAGGCGCGCGCCAGCCGGTCGCGTCGCGAAATGCCGCGAGCGCCGCCGCCGCGAGGTTCTCCCCGGGAGGACCCGGGACGCCGGGACAGACGACGCGATCCTCCCCGTCGGCGGGCGCCCACCCCAGCGTCAGCTCGTCCGCGAGCGAGATCGACTGCATCACCGTCGCCAGCTCGTGGCGGCCGTCCGCGCGGGTCGCTCCGAGGAACAGACCGAGGTTGATCTTCGCCGGGGCGCGCGCGGTCAGCGGCAAGGCCGGCGGAGGCGATGCCAGGGGAATGCTATCCGTCACCCGGGATATCCTGGGGCAGTGCAAGCCAGTTCTGTCATCTGGACCGTCGGGCATTCGAATCACACGTTCGCACGGTTCGCGGAGCTCTTGCGAGGCGAGGAGATCGAGTTCGTCGTAGACGTCCGCTCTTACCCATACTCGCGTATCGCGCCCCAATTCAATCGCGAGGCGCTCGGACCTGGGCTCCGCGACGCCGGTACGCGTTACCTGTTCCTCGGCGACGCACTCGGGGGTCGGCCCGGGCAACCCGATCACTACGACGAGCGCGGACACGCTCTCTATGACCGGATGGCGGGCACATCGCCGTTTCAGGAAGCCGTCACACGCGTCTGCAGCGGCTGCCACGAGCATCGCATCGCGCTGCTCTGCAGCGAGGGTCAGCCCCACGAGTGCCACCGGCGGCTGCTCGTCGGCAAGGTTCTCGCCGAGCGCGGCGTCCAGCTCCGCCACATCCTCCCCGACGGGACCGTCCTTTGCGAGGAGTCCGTATGCTTGGATGCCACCAAGCAGCAGGACGCCCTGTTCGGCAAGGAGGCCGCATGGAGATCTACACGATCGGTTTCACGCAGACGACGGCTGAGCACTTCTTCGGTCGCCTGAAGAGAGCCCGCGTTCAGCGTCTCCTCGACGTCCGCCTCAACAACTCATCCCAACTGGCCGGGTTCGCCAAGGCCCGCGACCTTCCCTACTTCCTGCGCGAGCTCGCCGCAGCGAGCTACGAGCACGATCCCCGCCTGGCACCCACACAGGAGCTCCTCGACGAATACAAGAAGCGCAAGGGCGACTGGTCGCACTACGAACGGCGCTTCCTGGAGCTCATGGCCCAGAGACAGATCGAGCGCGAGCTCGCCGCCACCGATTTCGAGACTCCCACCGCCCTCCTCTGCAGCGAGGCCACCGCCGAGCACTGCCATCGCCGCCTCGTCTGCGACTACCTCGCGGGGCACTGGCCCGCGGTGCGATCCGTGCATCTCTGAGCGCAGGCCCACCGAGAGCGGCTTCGATGCGCCTCGTCATCAACCATCTCACGCGCATGGACGCGCCCCGCATCTGTGTCGCCGGAATCGACCCCACAACCGGACTGCACGTACGGCCGATCACCGCCCGCAGCACTCCCCTCACGCGCGACCTCCTCGCCAACGAGGGCGGCCCATTCGCCCTCGGCATGCTCATCGAGCTCGGCGATCTCAGCCGGGTGCCCAGCCCGCCCGAGACCGAGGATCATCTCTTCCGACCCAACCAGACGCGCGTGATCGGCCAGCTCAGCTCCGCTCGCTACCTCGAGCTCCTCGGCCGCCACGCGCGCGAGAGCGTGCACGCGATCTTCGGAACCGAGCTCGTCCGCCACGGGTGGAATTACGCGGTCGATCGCGATCGCGGCAGCAGTTCGCTCGGCATTTTGCGCGTCCGACGCCGCTCCGACTTGACGATCGACCGTTACGGAAAACTGCGCCTGCGCATCCACATCGAGCGGCAGCCCGCATTCCTGCCCGTCACCGACGTGCGCTTCGTGGAGGCCGACCACCGCACCATTCGGTCGGACGTCCTCGACGATGTCAGAACCCGCATGCGCCGCGGCGTCAGCGTGATGCTCATGCTCGGCCTCGCGAGAGCGTTCGCGAAGCCCGGCGACGATCACCAGCGGCACTGGCTCCAAGTCAACGGCGTCTGCATGGCCGATCGCCCGCTCGGGGACTCGCCGTAGCGGGCCCCGCGGCACCCGACACACCGCTGGGTCCTCCTCAAACGATCAGCGATGCGGCCAGCGCCCGGAAGTCGGTTGGAGAGAGACGCTCCGCGCGCACGTCCGGCGGATGCCCCAACTGCGCCAACGCGGCCCGCACCGTATCGGCATCGGGCCGCGCGATCGCGGCGAGCGCGAGCGAGCGCACGAGCGTCTTGCGGCGGTGCGCGAACGCATCGCGCACCAGCGCGCGCAGCTCTGCGGACGGCGCGGGGCCGATTCGCCGCAGCACGACGAGCACCGAATCGACGTTCGGCACCGGGAAGAACACGGCACGCGGGATCGCCCGCGCGACGCGCACATCGCAGGCCAGCTGCGCGAGCACCGACGGTGCGCCGTAGGCGCGGCTCGCGGGCGCCGCCGCCAGGCGCTCGCCGACCTCGCGCTGCACCATCGCCACCCACAGACCCACCGTCGGCAGCTCCTCGATCGTGCGCAGCAGCGCACCCGCCGCGACCCCGTAGGGCAGGTTCGCCACGACCTTCCCCGGCCGCGGGCGCATCCCGGCCAGGTCGATCCGCATCGCATCCCCCCAATGAAGCGTCGCGTTCCCCGCGGCGCCCACCGCGTCCTGCAGCGCCGGCCGCAGACGCTCGTCGAGCTCCACGACGTGCACGTGCCCGACGCGCGCCGCGAGATACTCCGACAGGATCCCGACGCCGCCGCCGACCTCGAGCACCACGTCGTCCGCGCCCAGCTCCGCCAAGCCGCCGATCACCCCGAGGATGTTGGAGTCGACCAGGAAGTTCTGCCCCAGCTCGCGGTCGGGACGAATCGCGAACTCGTGCATGCGGCGCAGGGAGGGTTGGGTCGGCGCTGCGCGCCGCGGGGGTGGCTTCACCATCCGAACACGCGCGCCGCCGTACGCTGCACGACCTCGCCCAGCTCCGCCACCGACACGCCGCGCAGCTCCGCCACGAACGCCGCCGTGTGCACTACGAACGCCGGTTCGTTGCGGTGCTTGCGCACCGCCTGCGGTGAAAGGTAAGGCGCATCCGTCTCCACCAGCAGCAGCTCGTCCGGCACCGCCCGCGCCGCCTGCGCGAGCTCGGTCGCGTTCCTGTAGGTGACGTTGCCCGCGAACGAGATCGCGTAGCCCCGCTCCACGCACTCCTCGAGGTGCGCCGGCATCGAGAAGCAGTGCATCACGACGCTCACCCCCTCCGCCTCCGCCGCCAGCTGCGCCAGCGTCTCCTGTTCCGCCGCGCGCGTATGGATCACCAGCGGCTTGCCCAGCTCCCGCGCGAGCTCGATCTGCGCCGTGAACGCCCGCTCCTGGTCGGCGTGCGGCGCGTAGTCGCGGTAGAAGTCCAGGCCCGTCTCCCCGATCGCCACGCACCGCGCGTGCGCCGCCAGCGCGCGCAGGTCCGCCAGGTCCGCCGCATCGAAGCCCGTCGCGTAGTTCGGGTGGCGCCCCACCGCCGCGTACACCTGCGGGAACGCCTCCGCCGCCGCGAGCGCGCTGCGGCACGACGCGCCGTCCATGCCCACCGTCAAGATCCGCCGCACCCCCACCCGCACCGCCTCCGCCACGAGCTCCGAGTTCGGCGGCTCACACGAGTCCAGATGCGTGTGGCTGTCGATCACGTTGACTTCGGGAACAGCGGTTCCAGCGCTAGCACCCGCCGCGCCTCGCCCGCACCCACGCCGAACCGCGCGGTCTCCAAGCTCGTGTCCGCGGCCCCCAGCACGTCCAGCAGCATGGTCGTGCTCACCGGCAGGTAGGGGTGCAGCAGCACGCTCACAACGCGCAACCCCTCCGCGAGCGAAGCGAGCACCCCTCCCAACTCATCGCTCCTGCTCTCGTCCTTCGCCAGCGTCCACGGCGCGCGCTCCTCCACGTAGCGGTTCAGGCGCCGCACGCGTTGCCAGATCGCCTCCAGCGCCTGGGAGAGCTCGGCGCGGTCGAGCAGCGCGCACACCTCGTCCGCGAGCCCGTCGAAGTCGCCCGCGAGCTCGCCGTCGAGAGCGATGCCGGACGCGGTCGCGACGACGCCCGCGGCGGGCAGCATCCCGTCGCGGTAGCGCGCCACCATCGCCAGCGTGCGGCTCGCGAGGTTGCCGTACTCGTTCGCCAGCTCCCCCTCGTAGCGCGCCTCGAAGCCCGCCGTCGACACCGAGCCGTCGCGGCCGAAGGACACCTCGCGAAAGCAGTAGTACCGCAGCGCATCCGTCCCGTAGCGCTCGATGATCGCGAACGGGTCCAGCACGTTGCCCAGCGACTTGCTCATCTTCTTGTCGTCCATCAACAGAAACCCGTGCACGAACACGTGCCGCGGGAGCTCCATACCGGCCGCCATCAGCAACGCCGGCCAGAACACCGTGTGAAACTTCAGGATGTCCTTCCCGATCATGTGAAACGACGCCGGCCAGAACTCGTCCGTCAGATCCTGCCCCTCGCGCGCGTAGGAGAGCGCCGTCACGTAATTCAAAAGCGCGTCGAACCACACGTAGAACACGTGCTCGGAGTCCCACGGCACCGGCACCCCCCACGTCAGCTTTCCCCGCGTCAGCGACACGTCCTGCAGCCCCTGCACCACGAACGACCGCGCCTCGTTGAAGTGGTGCGACGGCATCACGAAGTCCGGGCGCCGCGGCTCGCCGTTCACACCCCCACCGCCCGACCCCCCGCCGTCGCGGCCGTTTGGCGGCGCCTGCGCGTAGAGCCGTTCCAGTGGCTCCTGGAACTTCGACAGCGCGAAGAAATAGTTCTCTTCGCTCTCCCGCACCAGCTCGATCTCGTGGATCGGGCACGTGTTGCCCGATCCGATTTCGTTCTCGTTCTTGAAGTCCGCGCAGCGCGGGCAGTACCAGCCCTCGTACAGCCCCCGGTAAACGTAACCGTTGTCGTTCACCCGCGTCAGGATCTCCTGCACCTTCTGCATGTGCCGCGCGTCGGACGTCCGCACGAAGAAGTCGTTGGAAACCCCCAGCTCCCGCACCATCGCTTCGAAGCGCTCCGCATTGCGGTCGGCCAGCTCCTGCGGGCTCACCCCCTCGCGCTCCGCCGCCAGAGCCACCGGCTCGCCGTGCTCGTCGGTGCCCGTCAGGAAGAACACGTCCTCCCCGCGCTGGCGCATGTGCCGCGCCAGGATGTCCGCCGCGATCGTCGTGTACGCGTGGCCCAGATGCGGGGCCGCGTTGACGTAGTAGATCGGGGTCGTCACGTAGAAGGACATCGGCGACGCCCAGGCTACTTGCTCGCGCCCCCCACCACCGCCTCGTACAGCTCGTTCGCGCTCACCCCCGTCAGCCGCGCCACCACCGACGCCGCCGCGCGCGTGCGCGCGCCCGCGCGCAGGAGCTCCGCCACCGCCGCCGCCGCCCGCTCGAGCTCCGCCGCCCGCGCCGGCGCCGCGCCGATCACGAGCACGATCTCCCCGCGCGGCTCGCGCTCGGCGTAGTGCTCCGCCAGCTCCGCCGCGCTGCCCCGCCGCACCTCCTCGTGCACCTTGCTCAACTCCCGGCACACCGCCACCGGCCGCCCCCCATCCTCCTCCGCCAGCGCCGCCAGCGTCTTCGCCAGCCGCCGCGGCGACTCGAACGCCACCAGCGTCCACGCGTTCCGCGCCACCAGCCGCCGCAGCTCCCCGCCGCGCCGCGGCACGAAGCCCGCGAAGCACCACCGCTCCCCCGGCAGACCCGAGGCCACCAGCGCGCTCACCACCGCGCTCGGCCCCGGCAGAACCTCGACCGCCACTCCCCCCGCGATGCTCGCTCTCACCAACTCCCAGCCCGGATCGGAGATCAACGGCGTCCCCGCGTCGCTCACCAGCGCCACCGTCGCGCCCGCCCGCATCCGCTCCACGAGCTCCGCCGCCCGCGCCCGTTCGTTGTGCTCGTGGAAGCTCACCAGGCCACCCCGCTCGATCCCATGGCGCTCCAGCAGCCGCCGCGTGTGGCGCGTGTCCTCGCACGCCACCACCTCCGCCTCCCGCAGCACCTCCAGGACCCGCAGCGTCACGTCCTGCAGGTTCCCGATCGGAGTCGCGCACACCAGCAGGCGACCCCCAACCGGCAGGTCCGCGTCGGGCATTCGGCCAATATAGAGAGCGCCATGGCCCCCGAGTACACCCGCTACCGCGCCCGGCGCCCCCTGCTGCCGCCGCGGCCGACCTCCGACAGCGACAAGGGCGGCCTGCTCGGCGGCGGCGGGCGCCACGGCGGCAGACGGCCCCGCGACGCCCCCGGCGACGCCGCGCCCGCGCCGTCGCGCTGGCGGCGTCTCACCCCCAAGCGCGTCGCGCTCGGGCTGCTCGCGCTCATCGCCGGCTGGCTCGCCCTCTCGCTCGTCCTGTTCCTGCTCAGCTCCCACTTCGAGCGCACGGCACCGCCCAGCGACGTCGCCGGCGTCCTGCACCCCGCGGGGTTCCTGCTGACGTCCCCGAACAACATTCTCATCCTCGGCTCCGACAAACGCCAGAAAGACAGCAAGGAACCGGGAGCCGATATCAACGGCCCCAGCCGCTCCGACACCATCATGTTGCTCCGCACCGGCGGCGGGCACGCCGCGCGCCTCTCGATCCCGCGCGACACCGTCGTCGACATCCCCGGCCACGGCCTGCAGAAGATCAACGCCGCCTACGCCTTCGGCGGCCCCGCGCTCTCGATCTCGGTCGTCGAGCGCTATCTCGGCATTTCCGTCAACCACCTCGTCGAGGTCAACTTCGAAAACTTCCCCCAGCTGATCGACGCGATGGGCGGCGTCGACTACAGCGGCGGCTGCGTGGTCTCCAAGCTCGACGGCGGCTCCGCCAACGGCGGCTTCACGCTACGCCTGCGCGCCGGCACCCACCATCTCGACGGCCGCGAAGCGCTCGCCCTGGCCCGCACCCGCGAGAATCTCTGCGCCCCAAACGAGACCGATCTGAACCGCGAGGCCCACCAGCAGGCGCTGCTCGCCTCGATGCAGTCCCGCCTGCTCTCCCCCTCGAGCTTCCTGCGCCTGCCCCTGATCTCCTGGAACGCGCCCCCCGCGATCATCTCCGACATGAGCGGGCCCGAACTGCTCACGCTGTTCGGCGCGCTCGCCGCCGGGGGCACGCCGCCCACGCGGGTCCTGCAGCCCGACGGCGCCGTCACGCTGCCCGACGGCGAGAGCGGCCTGGCGGTTTCCGAAGCCCAGAAGCACGCCGCGGTCGCGCGCTTCCTGGCGGGCTGAACGCTCAGCTCTTCGCCGCCACCGGCTTGGACTTCGAGCCCTTCGCGGAGCCCGCGTCGCCCTTGGGCTTGCTCTCGCCGGCCGGGCTCTTGCCGTTGGAGCTCCCCTCGCCGCCGGAACCGCCGTCCTTGCCGGCGCCGCCCTCCGACGAGCCCGAGCCCTTCTCGCTGCTCGACTCCGACGAGGAAGAGCCCTCCGATGACGCCGCGCTTTCGCGCTGGCGCTTGCGGGTCCCGTAGTCGGTGTTGTAGAAGCCTTTGCCCTTGAAGTGCACCGCCGGCGCATGCAGCACCCGCTGCACCTCGACCCCCGTCTCCGGGTCGTGCGTCAGCGCGTCGTCCGCGAACGACTGCATCACTTCGAAGGTGCTCCCATCCGGGCGGCGGTACTCGTAGATCGGCATTGGCACTCACATTATAAGAGTGCCAGCGCACCGCCCGCTGGTTCGTGCGGCCGCTCGACGCAGCCGCGACACCCGGTTTGGAAGCTCAGAATCCAGCCGGAGCGGCTAATCCGCCAGCAGCGTCCGCGCGCTCGCGATCCCCGCGCGGATCGTCGGCCCGAAGTCGCGGTCGGGCTCCGCGAGCATCCGCAGGGCGAACCCGTCGCCCAGCGAGAACAGGATCTCCGCGACCGCCTCCGCGTCGGCGTGCAGGCGCAGCACGCCCTCGTCCTGCGCCACCGTCAGCATCCCCGCGACCTGCTCGCGCATCCCGCGCATCAGCTTCGCGTACTCCGCCGCGATGTCCTCGTTGCGGCGCGACAGCGTGAAGAGCTCGAACACGAGCGTCACGAAATCGGGGTCCTCGTCGATCAGGTCCTGGAGCTGCTGCGCCATCAGCCCGATGAAGTCGTCCGCCGTCTGCGCCCCCGCCAGCTGCTGCTCGAGGCGCTCCAGGCGCAGCTCGCAATCGTGGCGCACCGCCTCCACGAGCAGCTGCTCCTTGGTCCCGAAGTAGTAGTGCAGCAGCCCCCGCGAGACACCGGCCTCGCGTGACACGCGCTCGAACGTGGAGCCCGCAGTGCCGTGCTGCGCGACACTGCGCCGCATCGCCTCGACGATGCGCTGCGCCTTCTCCCCCGACGGTGCCCGGCCGGCCTCGCCCGCCGAGCGCGTCTCGACAGCCATCGTCAGCTACGCCCAGCCGCCGCTCAGGACGCGGATGCGCCCACCGAGCTGGGGGCCTCCTGCGACGGGACCGTGGTCGAGGAGTAGTCGAACTCCTCCTCCGCACCGAACAGCATGTCGAGCACCTTCGAGCGCAGACCTTCGCTGAGCGCCAGCGCCAGCACGCCCGCGACGATCGCCAGCAGCAACGTGCGCCCGATCCCACCGCGCCGCTTGCGCTGACGCCGCGGCGGCTCTTTCAGCGCCTCGCCCGCGACGCGCAGCGCGGTCGCCGCTTCCAGCAGCTCGCGCTGCAGCTTGCGATCCTCGAACAGCGCCTTCGTCGCCGGCTTGCCGTTTCCGACGCGTCCGTACGCGCTGCGCGCCGCCGCGTACGCCGCGAGCAGGTTCGCGCGCAGCTCGTCGTCCTCGATCAGACGCTTCACATACTGGTTGCTGCGCGCCGCCTGGGCCGCAGACGAAGCCTTGCCGATGCTGTCCTTTGCCGCCATGCCGAACACCGCCTCTGCTGGGAGCTTGCCGTGGAAGGTCCCAATATACCCCTCCCGCGCCGCCGCGACGCGTGCCCAGAGGGTGGCGCAGGCGGCCACCAGGCCGCCGAGCCGGGCCCCTCGCTCATTCATTTTCGCGCGCTATGCGTGCAGAGCGGCCTGCTCCTGCGCCGTCGGGAACGCCCACGCGGCGCGCGTGCGCCGCTCCTGACGAAACACGAAGTGCAGCTGCGGGGGCGGCTTCAGCGAGGCCCCGTACGGACGGAACGTCGCGCACGGCTCCTCGAGGTCCAGCGCGCACAGCATGTTGCGCCTGAAATAGCATTCCTCGCACGTCACCTTGCGGGCACGCGCCGCGCGCCCGGAACTCTGCTTCTTCGCCAAGATCGCTCCCGTCCGTCTCTGTCTGAAGGGCCCTCCGCGCTCTCGTCCGGCGGAGGAACAACAACATCGGGGATCAAATCACCCGCGCGCCACCGCGACAAGGAGCCTTCCCGCAAATCGCAGGGAAAACGTTTTCTACCCGCAAATAGCCCGCGTCGCGTCACTTTCTTGTGACAATGCGAAGCGCGTTCCCGCATATTCCGCCATCCGTACCCGGCGGGCGGGCGCCATTATGCCCATGCGTATGCTCGTCACAGGAGCCACCGGCTTCGTCGGCTCGCTCCTCGCGCCACGCCTGCTCGCCGCAGGCCATGACGTGCGCGCGCTCTCCCGCGACCCCGCCCGCCTCGCCGGGACGCTCGACCAGTCGATCGAGACGATCCGCGGCGACGTGCTCACCGGCGATGGCCTGCGCGCCGCCCTCGCCGACGTCGCCGTCGCCTACTACCTGGTCCACTCGATGGAGAGCCCTCCCCCCGGCATCTCCTTCCAGCCCGCCTTTCCCGAGCGCGAGCGCCTCGGAGCGAGGAACTTCGCGCGCGCCGCGCGCGACGCCGGCGTCGAACGCATCGTCTATCTCGGGGGTCTCGTCCCACGCGACGGCACCGCCCTCTCACCACACCTCGCCAGCCGCGAAGCCGTCGAGGAGATCCTCTTCGCGCACGTCCCCGACTCCGTCGCGCTGCGCGGTGCGATCGTGATCGGCGCACGCTCCCGCTCGTTCCGCCTGCTGGTCCGCCTGATCGAGCGCCTCCCCGTGCTCGCGCTCCCTCCTTGGCGCCGATTTCGGACACAGCCGATCGACGCGCGCGACACCGTCGAGATGCTGCTCGCGGCCGCCCACGTACCGGCTGTCGCGGGACGGACACTCGACATCGGGGGGCCCGAAGCGGTCACCTACGGGGAGCTCCTGCGGCGCGTCGCCGACGCGCTCCTGCTGAGCAGGCCCACGCTTTCGCTGGCCCTCGCCGCGACGCCGTTCACCGCGCGTCTCGCCGCGGCCCTCGCGGGTGAGGATCCCGAGCTGATTCTCGCACTGATGGAGGGACTCCAGAGCGATCTGCTGCCCGCCGACGATCGCGCCGGCGAGTTGCTCGGCGTGCAACTCCACACCCTCGACGCGGCGATCGAATGCGCCCTGCGCGAGTGGGAGGCAGTCGAACCCCTCGCCGCGCGATGAGCACAGTCAGCGTAAGCACCCACATCTCCGCCCCCCCCCAGCGCGTTTGGGAAACCGTCATGGACCCCGCGCGCCTCGGCGAATGGGTCACGATTCACCGCGGTCTCCGTCACGCCGATTCCGGTCCGCCACGCGTCGGCTACGAGATGGACCAACAGCTCCATCTTCGCGGCGTCAACGTCGACGTTCACTGGCGCCTGCAGACGTGCGACCCCTGCCGACTCGCCGTCTGGGAAGGCCGCGAACCGGCCCGCTCCCGCGCCCGCACCGAGTATGCGCTGCGCCCCGAGGGCGATGGAACCCGCTTTGATTACCGCAACGAGTTCCACGCGCCACTCGGTCCGATCGGCGCGCTCGCCAGTCGCGCCCTCGTCGGCGGGATCCCCGAGCGCGAGGCCAAACGCACACTCGAACGCCTCGACCAACTCGTCTGCGGGTAGTCCGCGCGAGCCCCTCACAATCCGTTCGCCGCACCCTTCGCGGGCGCGTACCGGAAAACCTCCGCGCCCGTCGTCAGCAGAGAAATATCACCCGCACCCCCTGACATATCGCTTGCATCGCGCCCATATGTCGCTCCCGCACAGCGATACGACCTCTCGTTGTTGTAACGTAACCTCGATGATCGTGTAAACGGTCCAAAGTAATCCAAGTGAACAGGACTGATCGTGACCGACTTCCTCGACGAGAAGCGCCAAGAGATCACAGCTCGACTGAAAGAGCTCAAGCCGCTGGTGCAGGAGTACCAGCGTCTGGAGGCTGCCGCCTCAGCACTTGAAGGAGTGGGTGGAGCTTCCGCCACGGCAGCCAGGTCGACAGCCGCCCCCGCCGCAGCCGCTGCCGCTGCACCCGCCAAAAAAGCCGGCGGTCGCCGCGGACCGGGACGCCCCAAAGGCTCCAAAACGGCCAAAAAAGCGGCCGCTCCCGCCGCGACAGCAACAGCCGCCCCCGCCAAACGCGGTGGGCCGCGCCGCAAAGCCGGTCGTCGCAAAGGCAGCGGTACGCGTGCCGCACAGGCGCTGTCCTTTGTCCAGCAGCAGCCCGGCATCACCATTCCGGAGCTCGCCGCGCGAATGGGGATCAAGCAGAATTACCTGTACCGCGTGCTGCCCTCACTGGAAGAGGAAGGCAAGGTCGCGAAGCAAGGTCGAGGCTGGCACCCGAAGGGCTGAGTCGTTTTCGGTGACCCGGCGAGGTTGTTTCGGCAACTTCGCCGGGTTCCCGCCGGTCGCCCCCCAGCCCCCAGCGAGTTCGGTGACTACACCCGCGGCCGGCTGCGCTCGATGATCGCGTCGAAATCCGTGCCGGACGGCAGGGTCCCGTACTCCAGGCCCGCGTCGCGATCCAGGCGGGCCGCACAGAACGCGTCGGCCACCGCGGGCGGCGCGTAGCGCACGAGCAGCGAGCCCTGCAGCCCGAGCGCCATGCGCTCGACGACGCGCCGCGCGCGCGTCTCGATGTCCTCTAGTTGACCGAACTCACCTCGCAGAGCGTCGAGGTGCGCGTCGAGGCGACCGTCGGCCCCGCGCGCCTGGTCGAGCTCCGCGAAAAAGACTTCCAGCGCGGCCGGGCTGCGCGCCAGCGCGCGCAGGACGTCGAGGCTCATCACGTTCCCCGAGCCCTCCCAGATCGATGCGAGCGGCGCCTCGCGATACAGACGCGGCATCCCGGACTCCTCGACGTACCCGTTTCCGCCGTGGCACTCAAGTGACTCGAACGCGTGATTGGGGGCGCGCTTGCACGTCCAGTACTTGGACACCGCGGTCGCGAGCCGCTTGAAGAGCTGGGCCTCGCCGTCCTCGCCCTCGGCGCCGGCTTCGTCGTAGGCGCGCGCGAGCCGCATCGCGAGCGCGGTCGTGGCCTCCGACTCGATGCACAGGTCGGCGAGGACGTTGCGCATCAGCGGCTGTTCGATGAGAAGCTTGCCGAACGCGCTGCGGTGCGCGGCGTGGTGCGTCGCGCGCGCCACCCCGACGCGCATCCCCGCGGCGGTACCGATGACACAGTCCAGCCGGGTGTGACCGACCATCTCGATGATCGTCGGCACGCCGCGCCCGGGCTCGCCGACCATCCGCGCCCAGGCCCCGTGGAACTCGACCTCGCTGGACGCGTTCGAGTGATTCCCGAGCTTGTCCTTGAGACGCTGCAGGTGAAACGCGTTGCGCGAGCCGTCGGGGAGGACGCGTGGGAGCAGGAAGCACGAGACGCCCTCCTCGGTCTGCGCCAGCACGAGGAACACGTCGCTCATCGGCGCCGAGCAGAACCACTTGTGACCGGTCAGCGAGTACTCCGCGCCCGCCCCACCTCCGTTCAAGGGCGTCGCGACGGTGGTGTTGGCGCGCACGTCGGAGCCACCCTGCTTCTCGGTCATCGCCATGCCCGAGATCGCCGACCCCTTCTGGGCCGCCGGGATCGAACGCGGGTCATAAGTGGTCGCCGTCAGCAGTGGCTCCCACTCGGCCGCGAGCTCGGGCTGCATCCGCAGCGCGGGGATCGCGGCGAAGGTCATCGTGATCGGGCACGCGAAGCCGGCCTCGGCCTGCATCGCGGTCATGTAGAGCGCGGCGCGCGCCGCGTGCGCCGCAGGTTCCGACGACGTCCACGGCAGCGAGTGCAGCTCCCACTCCACCCCCAGCCCCATCAACCGGTGCCACGCGGGGTGGAACTCGACCTCGTCGAGACGGTGGCCAAAGCGGTCGTGGGTGTGCAGCACCGGCCGGTTCTCGTTGGCCAACTCACCCCAATGCTGGGGCTCGCCGCCGATCAACCGCCCGAGTTGCTCGGCGCGCGGCCGCACCCACGAGGCGCCCTCGCGCTCGACCGCCTCGACGAGGGCGGTGTTCGAGGAGAACACGTCCCAGTCCTCCAGCGGGGGCACCTGGTTGTGGACCGCGTGGGTCTTCCAGCGCGCCTCGGCCTCCCGCAGCCGCGTGGCGCTCGCGAGGTCGCTCGCGCTCGCCCCGTCCGCCGCCTTGGGAACCGTCGTCGCCATCGCACCACAGGTTAGAGCCTCATGCGCGGCGCCGCGATAGCATCGCCGCGCGTTGCCCCGCAGTTCCCACCAGATGCCCGACAGCGGTCGGGGTCTGAGCCTCTCGCCAGCCGCTACCGAGGACTCCATCAACATGGCCAAGATCCAGGTGAAGAACCCCATCGTCGAGCTCGACGGCGACGAGATGACGCGGATCATCTGGTCGTTCATCAAGGAGCAGCTGATCCTGCCGTACCTCGACGTCGACCTCCACTACTACGACCTCTCGATCGAGAGCCGCGACGCGACCGACGACCAGATCACCGTCGACGCCGCGCAGGCCATCAAACGGCACGGGGTCGGAGTGAAGTGCGCGACGATCACCCCCGACGAGGCGCGCGTGGAGGAGTTCGGGCTGAAGGAGATGTACCGCTCGCCGAACGGCACGATCCGCAACATCCTCGGCGGCGTGATCTTCCGCGAGCCGATCGTGATCGCCAACGTCCCGCGCCTCGTACCCGGCTGGACCAAGCCGATCGTGATCGGCCGCCACGCCTTCGGCGACCAGTACCGCGCCACCGACCTCGTCGTCCCGGGTGAGGGCAAGCTCACGCTCACCTACACCCCCAAGGACGGCAGCGCCCCGATCGAGCTCGACGTGTACGACTTCCCGGGCGCGGGCATCGCGATGGCGATGTACAACCTCGACGACTCCATCCGCGACTTCGCGCGGGCTTCGATGCGCTACGGCCTCGACCGCGGTTATCCGGTGTATCTATCCACGAAGAACACGATCCTCAAGCGTTACGACGGACGCTTCAAAGACATCTTCGAGGAGGTCTACGAGGGCGAGTTCAAGGACGAGTTCGAGGCTGCCGGCATCACCTACGAACACCGCCTCATCGACGACATGGTCGCGGCGGCCCTGAAGTGGGAGGGTGGTTACGTGTGGGCGTGCAAGAACTACGACGGCGACGTCCAATCCGACACCGTCGCCCAGGGCTTCGGCTCGCTGGGTCTGATGACCAGCGTGCTGATGACCGCAGACGGCAAGACCGTCGAGGCGGAGGCCGCGCACGGCACCGTCACCCGCCACTACCGCATGCACCAGGAAGGCAAGCCGACCTCGACCAACCCGATCGCGTCGATCTTCGCGTGGACGCGCGGCCTTTCCGCCCGCGGTCGAATGGATGAAACTCCGGCCGTCGGCGAGTTCGCCCAGACGCTCGAGCGCGTCTGCATACAAACAGTCGAAACAGGAAAGATGACCAAGGATCTCGCACTGTTGGTCTCCTCACAGCAACCGTGGCAGACCACGCAGGAGCTCCTCGGCTCGATCGACGAGAACCTCAAACAGGAGATGAACACGTGAGCAAACCAGTAAGAGTCGCCGTTACCGGCGCCGCCGGCCAGATCGGCTACGCGATCCTCTTCCGCATCGCGAGCGGCCAACTGCTGGGCCCGGACACGGAGGTCGAGCTGCGCCTGCTGGAGATCCCCCAGGCGGTGAAGGCCGCCGAGGGCACCGCGATGGAGCTCGACGACTGCGCCTTCCCGCTGCTCGCCGGGGTGGAGATCAGCGACGACCCGAACGTCGCGTTCGACGGCGTCAGCGTCGCGCTGCTCGTCGGCGCGCGCCCCCGCAGCAAAGGCATGGAGCGCGGCGACCTGCTGGAGGCCAACGGCGGCATCTTCAAGCCCCAGGGCGAAGCGCTGAACGCGCACGCGGCGGACGACGTGAAGATCCTCGTCGTGGGGAACCCCGCCAACACGAACTGCCTGATCGCCTCCAGCCACGCCCCCGACATCCCGAAGCAGCGCTTCACCGCGATGATGCGCCTGGACCACAACCGCGCGATCGCGCAGCTCGCCGGGAAGACCGGGACGCGCGTCGCCGACGTCACCAACGTCGCGATCTGGGGCAACCACTCCGCGACGCAGTACCCCGACATCACGCACGCCAAGGTCGGCGGCCGTCCCGCCCCGGAGGTCGTGTCCGACCAGACGTGGGTCGAGCAGGACTTCATCCCGACCGTGCAGAAACGCGGTGCCGCGATCATCGAGGCCCGCGGCGCGTCCAGCGCCGCCTCGGCCGCGAACGCCGCGATCGAGCACGTCCACGACTGGGTGAAAGGCACCCCCGCGGGCGACTGGGTCTCGATGGCGGTCGCCTCCGACGGCTCCTACGGCATCCCCGAGGGGATCTTCGCGGGTCACCCCTGCACGTGCGCCGACGGGAAATGGTCGATCGTGCAGGGATTGGAGGTCGACGAGTTCTCTCGCGCGCGGATCGACGCGAGCGTGAAGGAGCTCCAGGAAGAGGCACAGGCGGTGCGCGAGCTGGGGTTGATTTAAGGCTGTTCAGGTCGGTGCATGCACCGACCTGCGGGGCCGTGCATGCACGGCCCCGGACCAGGCCGCATGCGGCCTGGTCACCAGACGGTGCATGCACCGTCTGGCCGACCGCCGCATGCGGCGGTCGGAACTACACACGACGAGCACGGGCACGGGTATGTCGTTCACGGACCCCGCCGCGCGCGCACGCGGGGGGTTAAATCAATACCTCGCGCACGCGCCCGCGGCGGGCTCTTTTTTTCGAACACCCGCCGCGCGCGACCGAACCAGCCCCGGCGGGGCCTACCATTGAGGGATGTTCCCCCGCCGCAAATTTCAGCTCGCGCGGGTCTTCGGCATCCCGATCAGCGTCGGAGCCAGTTGGTTCCTGGTGCTGTTCCTGTACATCTACTACTTCAACCCCTACTTCCACGAAGCGCTGGGCGGCTCGCAGACGAGGGCCTTCCTCGTGACCGTGGCGAGCGTGCTCTCCCTGTTCGTGACGCTGGTCCTGCACGAGCTCGGCCACGCGCTCGTCGCGCGCCGCAACGGCCTGCAGGTGGCCAGGATCGAGATCTGGGCGCTGGGCGGCATCACGCGCACCGCCGGCGAGATCACGGGACCCGGTGCCGCTTTCCGCGTCTCGGCCGCCGGCCCGTTGGTGACGCTGGGCGTGATCCTGGTCAGCGTCGGCGTGGGCGCGCTGCTGGCGATGCACGAACACTTCTTCGCCGTCGCCGTCGGCAAAAGCGGGATCCATGCGACGCCCGTCGTCGTGTGGCTGAGCTGGGTGGCGACGCTCAACGTGCTCGTCCTGCTCGTGAACCTGATCCCCGCCTTCCCGCTCGACGGCGGGCAGATCGCGCATGCGGCGATCTGGTGGCGTACCGGCAACCGCAACCTCGCCACCCGCGTCACGGGGCGCCTCGGCCAGGGCTTCGCGATCCTCCTCGGCGTCGTCGGGCTGGCGCTGTTCCTCGCGCTGCGCGACTTCTTCGGCGTGGTGATCGGGATGATCGCCCTGTTCGTCTACCAGGGCGCCAGCGCCGCCGTGATGCAGGGCGCGGTCGGCCAGCGCATCCAGAACCTCACGGTGGCCGACGTGATGGACCGCCAGCCGGTGACGATTCCCGCCGCGACGGACCTGCTCGACGCGCGCGAGGAGTTCTTCGCGCGCTACCGCTGGCCGTGGTTCGCGGTCGTCGACCCCGCGCGCCACTTCCTCGGGGTCGTGCGCTCCGAGCGCATCGAAAACGAGATCGCAGCAGGCCGACCCGCACTGGCGGTCTCCGACGTCCTCGAGGAGGATCTCCCGATCAGCGTCGAGGAGGACCAGCCGCTCGAATCCGTGCTGCGCGCCGAGGGGCTCGGCCGACTCGGCGCGATGGTCGCGGTCGACAGCGACGGCGTCCTGTGCGGCGTCGTCACCGTCGCTCAGATCCGCCAGGCGCTACGGCCCGCCGCCGGCACGGGGATGTAGACGGCGCACCGCGCGCTCCGCGGCGCCCGATATATAGAGTCCCTGGTCATGCCCTCACACGACGTCCTCATCATCGGCGCGGGCCTCGCCGGCCAGCGCGCCGCCCTCGCCGCCGCGCAGACCGGCTCGAGCGTGGCGATCATGAGCAAGGTCCACCCCGTCCGCTCGCACTCCGTCGCGGCCGCCGGCGGCATCAACGCGGCGATCAGCGTCGACGACGACTGGCACTCCCACGCCTACGACACCGTCAAGGGCTCCGACTTCCTCGGCGACCAGGACGCGATCGAGATCATGTGCTCCGAGGCCCCGCAGGAGGTCATGCACCTCGAGCACATCGGCGTCACCTTCCACCGCAACGACAGCGGCCAGCTCGACCTCCGCGCGTTCGGGGGCGCCTCCATGAAGCGCACCGCCTACGTCGCCGACATCACCGGCCAGGCGATCCTGCACGTGCTCTACGAGCAGCTCATGAAGCACCACGAGACCGTCGACTCCTACGAGGAGTGGTTCACGACCTCGCTGCTCCAGGACGGCGCGGGGCGGTGCTGCGGCGTCGTCGCGCGCGACGTGCGCTCCGGGCGCATGGAGGTCTTCCACGCCAAGAACGTCATCCTCGCCTGCGGCGGCGCCGGCCAGGTGTACAGCCCGACGACCAACGCGCTGATCGTCACCGGCGACGGGATCGCCCAGGCCTACCGCATCGGCGCCCCCCTGATGGACATGGAGATGGTCCAGTACCACCCCACCACGCTCGTCGAGAACGGCCTCCTGATCACCGAGGGCGCCCGCGGCGAGGGCGCCGTCCTGCTCAACGGCGACGGCGAGCGCTTCATGGAGAAGTACGCCCCCAACAAGATGGAGCTCGCCTCGCGCGACGTCGTCTCCCGCGCCGAGCAGACCGAGATCCTCGAGGGCCGCGGCGTCGGGCCCGACGGCAGCGGCATCTACCTCGACATCACCAAGGTCCCCCGCAAGCGCACCCTCGAGGCGCTGCGCGAGATCGTCAACATCGGCAAAGACTTCGCCGGGGTCGACATCACCCGCGAGCCCATCATGATCCGCCCCGGCCAGCACTACATCATGGGCGGCGTCAAGACCGACATCAACGGCGCCACGCCGATCGAGGGGCTCTACGCCGCCGGCGAGGTCGCCTGTGTTTCGGTGCACGGAGGCAACCGTCTCGGTGCGAACTCGCTGCTGGACACCCTCATCTTCGGGCGCCGCGCCGGCGAACACGCCGCCGCGCGCGCCGCCTCGATGGCGATGCCCACCGCCTCCGACGCCAAGCTCCGCGAGGACGTCGCCGAGATCGACGCCATCCTCGCGCGACAAAGAGATGGGAATCCCACCCGCCCCCGGCGCATCTCCGAGATCAAGGCCGAGCTGGGCGCCACCATGAACCAGTACGTCGCGGTCTACCGCGACGAAGAGGGTCTGGGCAAGGCGCACGAGATCGTGAAGCGACTGCAGGAGGAGGCGCAGAGCGCCTACATCGACGACCGCGGCACCGTCTTCAACCAGGACGTGCTCGGCGCGATCGAGCTCGGCTACATGCTCGACTGCGCCGAGGCCATCGTCGTCGCGGCGATCGAGCGCAAGGAGTCGCGCGGCGCGCAGTTCCGCACCGACTTCCCCGAGCGCAAAGACGAGGAGTGGCTCAAGCACATCGACATCTCACTGAACGGCGACGGGCCGGGCGTGAGCTACTCGCCGGTCACGATCACCCAGTGGCAGCCCGAGGAGAGGAAGTACTAAATGGCTGAGACCCACAGGCCGCCGGAGGAGTTCAAGCTGCGCGTGCGCCGCTACGACCCCGAGTCCGGCGAGGCGCCCTACTGGGACGAGCACACCATCGAGCTCGAGCCCCACCGCTCCGTGCTCGAGGGGATCCTGCAGGCGAAAGCGCGCTTCGACGGCTCGATCGGGATCCGCTGCTCCTGCCGCGCCGCGATCTGCGGCTCCTGCGGGGTGCGCATCAACGGCGAACCCGGCCTCGCCTGCCACACCCACCTCGACGCGGCCAAGGCGAGCGGGCGCGACGGCGTCATCGAGATCGAGCCGATGGGCAACATGCCGGTGATCAAGGATCTGATCGTCGACATGGACGCGGTGCACTGGAAGAAGATCAAAAGGGTCACGCCCTGGCTGATCGCCAAGCAGCCCGTGCCCGAGCGCGAGTACGTCGTCCCGAAAGACTCGATGGTCGACATCACGCAGTCGATGGCCTGCATCCAGTGCGGCGCGTGCGTCAGCGACTGCCTCGCGATGGAGGTCGACCCCGGCTTCATCGGCCCCGCCGCGCTCGCCAAGGCCTACCGCTTCGTCGGCGACCCCCGCGACGACCAGCAGCGCGAGCGTCTCGACGACCTCGCCCAGGACCCCCAGGGGATCTTCGACTGCACCCACTGCTTCAAGTGCGTCGAGGCCTGCCCCAAGGACGTCAACCCCATGGGCCAGATCATGCGCCTGCGCCGCATCGCGACCTCCGACCAGCACATCGTCGATGTCAACAACGGCGAGCGCCACGAGGCCGCGCTGACCACGCTCGTGCGCGACTACGGGCTGCTGCACGAGGCCGAGATGCTGCCGCGCTCCTACGGCGGCAACTCCTGGTTCGGCAAGTTCCACCCCGCGGCCGCCAAAGAGCTCGTCTCCTCGCTGCCCGCGGCGCTCAAGGGGGTCCTGCGCGGCAAGATGAACCTCAAGCAGGTCGTGTTCGGGCACAAGCTCGCCAAGGGCGACCTGCAGGCGGTGCAGCGGATCTACCAGACCGTCGAGAGCCGCCCCGAGCGCTACGAGCTCAACCTCTACATCACCGGGGAGGACGAAGAGTCATGAAGGTCGCCTACTGGCCCGGCTGCGTCAGCCGCGGCTTCACCCCCGAGCTGCACGGATCGATGGCCAAGGTCGCGCCGCTGCTCGACATCGAGCTCGTCGAGCTCGACCGCGGCAGCTGCACCGGGTGTGGGGTCATCGCCGAGCACAACCAGGAGCTCGCCGACACGCTCAACGCGCGCACCTTCGCGCTCGCCCAGCAGGTCCAGGGCGCGGAGCTGATGATGAACATCTGCTCGACCTGCCAGGGCGCGCAGAGCGAGTGCCAGGAACGCCTCGACGCCAACGCCGAGTACCGCGATCACGTCAACAAGACCCTGGCTCCGGAGAACCTCTCCTATGAAAAGGATCCCACCCGCCCCCTGACGAACAAGAACTTCCTGTGGCTGTTGGTGGAGGAGATCGGGTTGGACGCGCTGCGCGCCCGCGTGAAGCGCCCGCTGACGAACCTCCGCGTCGGCCCCTTCTACGGCTGCTACATCGTGCGGCCCCGCAAGCGCCTCGGGATCGACGCGGAGCACCCCCGCGACCACTACCTCGAGCAGGTCATCGCGGCGCTCGGCGGCACCGTCATCGAGTACGCCGGCATGCGCAAGTGCTGCGGCTGGCCGATCGTCACGATGAACAAGGAGGCCTCGCTCAAGCAGGCCGGACGCCACCTCGGCGATGCGGTGGACGCGGACGCCGACTGCCTCGTCACGCCGTGCCCGCTGTGCCACCTCAACCTCGATCTGCAGCAGCCACTCGCCGAGCGCGTCGTGGGGCGCGAGCTCGGGATGCCGGTCCTGCATCTCCCGCAGCTCGTCGGGCTCGCGCTGGGCCTCGAGCCCAAGGAGCTCGGGATGCAGCGCCACGTCGTCAAGCCCACCTCGGTGATCGACTGGTCGACCGCGGTCGTCGGCGCCGCCGCCTGAGGCTGTCTCGCGGCGCCTGGCGGGCGCGCCCGACTGGACGGATCGGCACGCACCACTCGGATAGGCTGCCTGACCGTGCGGATCCTCACCGTCGTCGGCAACCGACCCCAATTCGTCAAGGCGGCGGCGGTCTCGGGCCCGCTGCGCGAGGCGCACGAGGAGCTGCTGGTCCACACCGGCCAGCACTACGACGCGGAGCTCTCGGACGTGTTCTTCGCGGAGCTCGGCCTCTCGGAGCCCGACCGCGAGCTGGGGATCGGCGGCGGCTCCAACACGTCCCAGACGGCGCGGATGCTCGCCGCGCTGGAGCCCCTGCTCGCCGAGGAGCGCCCCGATGCGGTCCTGGTCTATGGCGACACCAACTCGACGCTCGCCGGCGCGCTCGCGGCCGCGCAGGCGGGCACCGCGGTGGTGCACGTCGAGGCGGGGATGCGCTCGTTCGACCGCGCGATGCCCGAGGAGCTCAACCGCGTGCTGAGCGACCATCTCTCGCAGCTGCTCCTGTGCGCCTCCGAGCAGGCCGCCGCGAACCTCCGGGCGGAGGCGATCGCACAGCGCATCGAGGTCGTGGGCGACGTGATGGTCGATGTCGCGCTGCGCTGCCAACCGGCGGCGAGGGCCGACTCCAGCGCGCCGGCCGCGTACGGCGTGGAGCCGGGCTCCTATCTGCTCGTGACGGCGCACCGCGCGGGCAACGTCGACGATCCCGTCCGCCTGCGCGCGCTCGTGGAGCTCGTGGAGGGGCTGCCCGAACCGGTGCTGCTACCACTGCATCCCCGGACCCGCGAGCGGCTACGCGCCGCGGGGCTGCTCGGTGAGCTCGAGGGGCATCCGCGCGTGCGCTTGACGGCTCCGCTGGGGTACCTGGAGTTCACCGCGCTGCTCTGCCACGCGCGCGCCGTGCTAACCGACTCCGGTGGCGTCCAGAAGGAGGCGTACCTTGCCGGGGTGCCCTGCATCACGCTGCGAGCCACGACCGAGTGGGTGGAGACCGTCGAGCACGGCTGGAACACGCTCGTCGACCTCGACCGCGCGGCGGCGCTCGCGGCGCTGGAGCGCGAGCCGCCGCGCGAGCGCCCGCAGCTCTACGGCGACGGTCGCGCCGCCGAGCGCTGCGTCGCCGCGATCGGAGCGCTCGCGCGATGAGCGTCGAGATCGGCGTCGTCGGCCTCGGCTACTGGGGGCCCAACCTGGCGCGCAACTTCGCCGCGATCCCCGACTGCCGCCTGCGCTGGCTGTGCGACGGCTCCCCCGAGGTCCTCCAGCGCGCGAGCCAGGCGCTGCCGGGAGCGGCGACGGCGGAATCGATCGACGAGCTGCTCGCCGACCCCGAGCTCGACGCCGTCGCGCTCGCGACCCCCGTGCCGACGCACGCGGAGCTCGCGGTGCGCGTCGCGCAGGCCGGCAAGCACTGCTTCGTGGAGAAGCCCCTCGCGACCTCGGCCGCGGACGCCGAACGCGCGGTCGCGGCGGCCGCGGAGGCGGGCACCGTGCTGATGGTGGGACACCTGCTCGAGTACCACCCCGCGGTGCGGCGCTTGAAGGAGCTGATGGACGCCGACGAGCTGGGGTCGCTGTACTACGTCTACGGCAACCGTCTCAACCTCGGCAAGCTGCGCGCGGACGAGAACGCGCTGTGGAGCCTCGGCGCGCACGACGTCTCCGTCGTGCTGCACCTCGTCGACGAGGAGCCCGTCGAGTGCGTCGCGCACGGGCGCTCGTTCGTGCGCGAGGGCGTGGAGGACGTCGTCTTCTGCTACCTGCGCTTCCCGTCCGGTGTCGTCGCGCACCTGCACCTCTCCTGGCTCGACCCCCACAAGGAGCGGCGCCTGACGGTCGTCGGCGCGCGGCGGATGGCGACCTTCGACGACATGCAGCTCGAGGGCAAGCTGACCGTCTACGACAAGGGCTTCGACGAGGACGTCCGCTCGTGGGGGGAGTACATCGCGCGCTCGGGGGAGATCTTCTCGCCGCACATACCCAACGTCGAGCCGCTGCGCGTCGAGTGCGAGCACTTCGTCGAGTGCGTCCGCAGCGGCGCCGCGCCGCGCTCGGACGGGGTGAGCGGGCTGCGCGTGGTGCGCGTGCTCGAGCGCCTCCAGCACTCGCTGGAAGCCTGAGCCGCAACCACGCCTCGCGCGCGGCCTTTCGCCCGCTCGCGCCACGCCGGCCCCGCAACGCCGAGGGCCCGCACGGTGGCGGGCCCTCAGCGCTGCCGCTATCGACGGCCGACTACTTCTTCTTGTGCTTCTTGTGCTTCGACTTCTTGGCCTTGTGCTTCTTGTGCTTGGAGGCCGTGTGAGCCGCGGTGTTGGACGCCGTGAAGGCGGCAACTCCACTCGTGGCTCCACTACCGCCGCCGCTGCCGAGCGCGGGCCCGGGTGCCGGCGACACTAGCGACGCCTGCGCCGCTTTGGCCGCAGCGGCCGCACGCTCTTCTTCTTCGTGTTTTTTCGCTTCTGCTTCTGCTTCACGCTGCCGCCGGGCATTTTCGGTTGCTTCTTTTTCTTGCCGGGCTTTTTCGGCAGCTTCTTCCTGTTCTTTGAATTGCTTTTCGAGCGCTTTCCGTTCTTCTTCTTTGGCTTCGCTCACTTCTTTTTCGTGTTTTTCCTTTTCGGCTTTGGCCGCGGCTTCATTGGCTTCTTTTTCTTTGGCCTTTTCAGCTTCGCGTTTTTCTTCAGCCGTTTTCTGTTCGGCTTCGTGCCGTTCTTTTTCTTCTTTGGCTTTTTCTTCGCGGAGCTGTTTTTCTTCCGCTTCCTTGATTTCTTTGGCTTTACCGGCCGCGTTCCCCGCGAACGAGAACAGGTGATCGCGTGTGATCCCCTCGTTCTCGAAGTGGGTGGTCACGTTGACGCTGACTTCAGTGCTGTTCGTGACCTCGATCGCGGCGAGCCCCTGCGAGTTGGTGGTCTCGCACAGGTGGTTGCTGCCTTCGTCGGACGGATCGAGCACCTGGCTACCACTCAGGTAGACCGTGGAGCCCGGGTTGCCCAGCAGCACACCTTCGGTGTCGGTGATGTGACCGTCGAACCCGGCCAGCGCGCTGTTGGCGGTGGCGTTGAAGCACACTTCCTCGCCGACGATCGGGCTCCCGTCGATGTCCTGCGCTTTGGCCACGACGATCCGGATGTTTTCGTCACTCGGGTTCGTGCCCTTCGGGAACTCGTAGGTTTCCTTCTTCCAGAACGACTTCACGACCTTCGTGAGCGATTCCGAGGTCTGTGGCTGGTAGTCGACCGGCTCGTACGGGTAAATCGCCTTCGCGTTGATCGTCCCGTGGCCGATTTCTTTTTCGTAGAGCGAGGACAGGTCGCAGCCTTCGTTGGCGTCGGTCGTCAGACCGAGGCGTTCGAAGTAGAACCCGTCTTCGGGGGTGTACACGACGTAGGCCTCACCGCGTTCGTCGGTGTAGAAGGACTGCGTCAGGTACGTTTCACCCGGTGTGAAGTAGTCGTCTTCGGGGGTGGCATCCGTCGAACGGCCCGGAGCCCTGCGTAGACAACCAGTCGGGGAACCCGCGCCGCGCTGTTCGCGATTCAGGACCGAGTCCCAGAACGTGTACGGGTTGGGGTGTGCGTTGAGGAACCCGGGGAAATCTCCACCGGGACTCGAGCCCGTGATGCCGGACGCCTCGTTGACGGGGCGGTCGGTCGCGGGGATGTAAGCGCCGTAGTACGGGCTGTACAGGTTGCCTTCTTCTCCGGCGTTGCCGTTGAAGTTGTGGCTGTAGAGCACCGCCTTGCTGGCGCCTTCGATCGAGCCGACGCCGCCCAGGTCGCTGCCGCCTTCGTTTTTGGCGAGTTTCACGTCGAGGCGCATCGCCGGCATCGGCGCGTCGTCCGCGTTGAGTTCGCCGTTGCTCAGCAGCGTCTCCTCCGCGGCCTGCGGGTCGTACGGACCGACGGTCGCGGTTTCACCGGAGGTGAAGTTGCCGAACGCCCCGCGGAAGTAGTCGGCCTTCAGCGGACCTTCGCTCGTCGCGGCGTTGAAGTTGCCGTTGGACGGGCTCCCGTGAATGTCCCAGAGCCCCGGGTTGGTGCCCGGAGGTTCGGTTTCTTCGGTGGAGCTCGCCAGGATCCCCGCGAGCGTCGGCCACGCTTCAGGCAGCGTGTACGTTTCTTCGCTCAGGAGATTCGACAGCGGCGATTCTTTGACGACCGGGAAGGTGCCCGTCACGCGGATCTGGATCAGACCCTTGTGCTGGTTGGGCGCCGTGCTCGGGTCGAACGGGGAGGGCGCGAGTTCGCCGTTCCCGCTCGGGTCGCCGAGGAACGCGGACAGGTTGCTCTGACCCTCGCCGCTCAGCTGCGACTGGAAGGTTTCGCTACCCGAACCGCTGGAGCTGGCCTCCGATATGGTCGGCTTGTTGACCGTCAACCAGATCACCAGGAACTGGTGCGAGTAGACGATCTGGTTGGTCTCCTGGTTGCGGACGTCGAGCCTGATCCGCGTGAGACCGGGGTTCAGGGACTTGTAGTCGGTCGCGACACAGCCCTCGGGCTCTTCGCTGTCACCAACGACGTGAGCCGGGTCGGAGGATGTGAAGAACGCCGCCGGCCCCGGATCGAACACCTGGCCGATGTTGTTCCCCGCGTCGCCATCCGGCGTCGGGGGCTGGAATTGATAGCCCGACCAGTCCTCGACCGCGTAGTTGGCGAACTGGAATGTCGAGTTAATCGATGGGTCGCACGCGACGAGACGCACATGCTCGCCCACCCACGCGACGTACGGGACGTTCGCGCTCTGCGGGCCGTTACCGGGCCCGGGGTTCGGTGCCGCTGAGGCACCGGCGGAGAGCGAGCCAATTGCCAGCACCGCCGCTCCTGCCGCCGACAAAAGTCCGGCGGTCATTTTCCTTTTACTTCGCAATCGCATGTTCATATGCGAGCCTCCTCCTTGAGAGGAACTGAGATGCTCCGGTTGAATTGACACACGTCACGACGCGCCGATAGGCAAGACATCGCGGTGCGGAACGCTATTTGCGCAAAGAGCGCTCCGCAATAATCCGGAGGGGTGGTCTTCGGCCTCCTGTTAACGGGTAGGCAACCACCCACCCCATCGGACAGGCGGACCTAATCGTTCTCAGTCGCCTGCACCGCGCGCATCGCCTGTACCCGGTTGCGAATGCCGAGCCGTGCATAGATCGCGCGAAGGTGAAACTTGACCGTGTTGGAGGAGATCATCAGCCGCTCGGCGATCTCGCGGTTGTGCAGGCCCGCGGCGACGAGCTCGAGCACCTCGCGCTCACGTGTGCTGAGCGATCCCAGCGCGTCACGCTCGGGCTCCGCCGGCACGGTTTGCCAGCCAGCCGGCATCACCGCGCGCCCGTCCAATATGTGACCCAGTGCGGCGATAAGGTCCTCGATCGAGTCGGACTTGAGCACCACCCCGTCGATGCCCGCGTCGATCGCGCAGCGCACGATCGCAGACGTGACGGTCTCGCACAGCAACATGATCTTGAGACTCGGGTGAGCGCGTCTGAGGTCCGCCACCGCCCGGTTGTTGCACTTGCGATCGTCGCCGTCGAGGAGCGCGACCTGCACCTCCGCGACGCGCGCGTCGAGCTCGCAGCGCAGCGCGCGAGGATCGGGATAGATCCCGGCGAGCACGCTCCCGCTTTCGACCAGCATCAAACCGAGCGCCTCGCTTGCGAGGCTCACGCCTCCTCCGACGATCGCGGCCTGCAACGGCCTGCGTGAGCCGTTTGGAGCGGCGGGGAGGCCTGGGCGCCCCGCGCGGGGCACTTTCGGCTTACCCGCCACCGCGGGTGAGCTGCGCGTAGAGGAGCGATGCCTCCACGCGGTTATGAACCCCGAGCCGCGCATACAGGGCGCGCACGTGGAACTTGACCGTATTTGGACTGAGCCCGAGCTCAGCGGCGATCTCCTCGTTGCTGAATCCCTGCGCCAGCAGCGCGTGGATCTGGCGCAGGCGCGGGCTCAGGAGCTGCGGATCGCGCTGGATCGATGCCGCGGCCCGCTGCCAGCCGGCCGGCATGATCGTCCTGCCGGATGCCATGTAGCCGATCGCGTGCCGCACGTCCTCGGCCGTGTAGCTCTTGAGCAGCACGCCGCCCACGCGGTATTCCATCGCGCAGCGCACGATTTCGGCCGAGAGCTCGTAGCACAGCAGCGCGAGCCTGACCGTTGGATAGGTGCGACTGATCAGGCTCGCCGCCGTGCGGCAGCCGGTCTCCCCGCCACCGTCACCGTCGCAGTCGAGCAGCAGGATCGACGGTGGCTCGAGCAGGTCGCTGGCCAGGAACTGGGCGATCGAATCGAAGATGCCCACGATCTCCAGGCCATCCTGGGCCGCCAGCAGGTTGGCCGTGGCACCGCGCACCAGCTGGCCGCCTCCGACGAGCGCAAGCCTCACCTGCGGCCGGGGAGCGGCCTCGACGTCGCCGTTGTTGCGAGGCGCGATCCGCGACCGGCGCCGCAGCTGCGTCGACCTCCCCGCGCAGGCTGTGTCTGCCTGGCGCTCCAGCTCCGGCAACTGTCTAATGAGTCGCATCCATTTCACCCTTCCGATCTTCCGACGAATAGAATCCTAGGGGATCGCTACGGGATCGGTCAAACCGACGAGGTCACCGCCGGGAGGACGCAGTCGAGCAAGCCTAGAGTGCTGCCCGCCCCGGCGCAAGTCTGGGAAAAATTCTGTTCTCAGAAATCGTTCTGCCTTGCCACAGAACGACCGGCGGGGCGGTCGCGGAGCCAGCCGCCCAGGCGACACCACGGGGCGGTCGCGGAGCCAGCCGCCCAGGCGACACCACGGGGCGGCGCCCGATAGCGTTGGCGCCCGAATGGCTCCGATCTTCGACCTGCAGTCGCACTCGCTGTACTCCGACGGAGAACTCCCGCCCGCCGCGGTCGTCGCGGCGGCTGCCGCCGCTGGCGTCGAGCTGCTGGCGCTGACAGACCACGACTCGATCGCCGGCGTGGATGAGGCGCTCGAGGCCGCGCCCGCCGCGGGAATCGAGGTGATCCCCTCGACCGAGCTCTCCTCGGTCGACGAGGAGTACGAGGAGCTGCACATCCTTGGCTATCTGGTCGACCACCGCGACGCGGCCCTCGCGGCCACGCTCGAAGATCTGCGCGCCGACCGCGAGCGCCGCGTGCTCGAGATGGCCGACCGGTTGCGCGAGATCGGTTTCCAACTCGACGACCGCGAGCTCAAACGGCGCAGCGCCGCGGGCGACCCGCTCGGCCGACCGCACCTCGCCCACGCGATCCTCGACCACCCCGCCAACGCCGAGCGCCTGCAGGCCGAGGGCATCGCGGGCTTGCGGGAGATCTTCCCCCTCTATCTCGTACCCGGCGTGCCCACCTATGTGGCCCGCACCCGCCCCACGGTCGGCGAGGCGATCGAGCTGATCCATGCGGCCGGCGGCGTCGCCGTGTGGGCGCACCCGTTCTGGGACGTCGAGGACCCCGCAACCGTGCGCAGCATGCTCGAGCGCTTCGCCGATCTCGGGGTGGACGGCGTCGAGGCGTTCTACCCGACACACACCCGCCAGCAGGTCGACCTCCTGTGCGCCGCCGCCGCGGAGCGCGGGCTGCTCACGACCGGCTCCTCGGACTTCCACGGCTCCGAGCACAAGACCTTCGCCGGCTTCCGCGCCTTCGAGCTCTACGGGCACGAGCCCAACCTCGGCCCGCTCGCCGCGCGGCCATAGGTCGCGCGGCGGCGCCACAGGTCGCGCGGGGGCGCCATAGGTCGCGCGTCGGCGCCACAGGTCGCGCGGCGGCGCGGCCATAGGCTCGATGTGGGTTTTCAATTACGGTTTCCTTACGGGCCCAAATAGTTTCGGGCTGTAAAGAAACCGCAAAGGGAGAGCTACCTACCGCTCGCGGTGCAGCCCGCAGGCCGCAAGCAGCTCCAGGACGCGTTCGACGGAAACCTCGACGGTTTCCTCGCCCGAGCGCAGTACGAGGTCGGGCCGCACGGGCCGCTCGTAGGGCGCGTCGACGCCGGTCATCTCGGACACGTCGCCCGAGCTCGCCCGCTCGTAGAGCCCCTTGGGGTCGCGCTCGCGACACAGCTGCAGGGGCGCGTCGACAAATACCTCGACGAACGCCAGCCCAACGGTGGTGTGCAGCGCCGCCGCCGCTTCGCGATCGACGGCGTAGGGGCTGACGAGGCTGACGAGCGCCAGCGACCCGGACTCCGCCAGCAGCCGCGCGACGTGCGCGGTGCGGCGCACGTTCTCGCTGCGCGCCTCGGCGTCGAAGCCGAGGTCCCCGTTGAGGCCGTGGCGGAGGTTGTCGCCGTCGAGCATGAACGCGGATCGGCCGCTCGACACCAGGCGCTCCTCGACCGCCGCCGCGATCGTTGACTTGCCCGCCGCCGGGAGGCCCGTGAACCACAGCGTCCCCCCGGCGCACCCCAGCGCCTGCCAGCGCCGCTCGCGGCTCAGCCCGGAGCACTGCCAACGCACGTTGGGGCTACATTCGGGCGCGATCTCGGCGGTCGCGTCGCGAGTGGACGTCGCGGGACTCAAGACTCTGTCGCAGATTGCGGGGAGATTGGAAACAGGTTAGCGACCCTTAACGTTGGACGCCGCATCCGATACAGGATGTTCACCGAGGGTAGGCCGGTCGCCGGACGGTCGCGCGCCGCAACCGCGCGCCGCGCGCCCGCCCTCACACCGAGCACCGCGATCACGCACCGCAGACCGAGCGCCCGCGATCGCACCGCAAACCGCGCGCCGCGAGCCCGTGCTACAGACCGAGCGCCGCGATCACGCGCTCGACGGCCGCCTCGATCGCTTCCTCGGCGGCGCCGACGACGACGTCTGGATTCGTCGGGGGTTCATACGGCGCGCCCACGCCGGTCATGCCCGGCAGCTCCCCGGCGCGTGCCCGCGCATACAGGCCCTTGGGGTCGCGCGCCTCGCAGCGCTCCAGCGGGGTGCTGACGAAGACTTCCAGGAAGCGCAGATCCTCCCCCGCGTGCAGCGCCGCGGCGAGCTCGCGGTCGGCGGCGTACGGGCTCACGAGGCTCACGAGCGCGACGGCCCCGGCGTCCGCGAGCAGCCGCGCGACGTGCGCGGTGCGGCGCACGTTCTCCGCGCGCGCCGCCTCCTCGAAGCCGAGGTCGCCGTTGAGCCCGTGGCGCAGGTTGTCCCCGTCGAGTAAGTAGGCCACCCGCCCTGACCGGACCAGGCGCTCCTCCACGGCCGCCGCGATCGTCGACTTGCCCGCCGCCGGGAGGCCGGTGAACCACACGGTCGCGCCCTCACATCCCAACGCCCCCCAGCGCTGCTCGCGGGTCATGCTCGTGCGCTGCCAGCGCACGTTCGGGCTGCGCTCGGTTTTCGCCTCGCGCGCGTCTTCCGCGTCGGGCACCGCGACGTCTGCCTCGGACTCGGTGTCGAGGATCGTGCCCGCCGCTACCGTTTCGTTGGTCGCCTCGTCGATCACGATCAGGCTGCCCGTGACGCGATTGCGGCGGTAGGAGTCGAACACGAGCGGCTCCGTGAGCGCCAGCCGTACTCTCCCCAGATCGTTGAGCTCGAGCGTCTCGGCGTCCTCGTCGCGGTGCAGCGTCTCGACGTCGATCCGGTAGCGCACCTCCAGGCTGCCCACGGGCACGCTGCGCGTGGTGTGCTTGACGAGGTAGCGCCGCTGGGGATCGTGCGGCCGCTCCGACATCCAGCACAACAGGCTCTCGAAGCTGCTCCCCACCGCCGGCTGGTTCTGGGGTCGCGCGATCGTGCTGCCACGGCTCACGTCGATCTCGTCAGCCAGGCGCACCGTGACCGACATCGGCGGGAACGCCTCCTTGACGGGCCCCGCGAACGTGTCGATCCCGGCAACCGTGCTGCGCCGCCCGCCGGGCAGGACCACGACCTCGTCGCCCTCGCGGAGCACCCCGCCCGCGAGCTGGCCCGCATAGCCCCGGTAGTCCCCGCCGCCCGAACGCGGATTGATCACCCACTGCACGGGGAAGCGCACGTCGATCAGGTTGCGGTCGGAGGCGATGTGGACGTGCTCGAGGTGGTAGAGCAGCGGCGGCCCCTGGTACCAGGGCATCTGCCGCGAGCGCTCCACGACGTTGTCGCCCTCCAGCGCGGAGATCGGGATGAACGTCACGTCGGAGAGATCCAGCCGCGCGGCGAAGCCGTCGAACTCCTCCACGATCCCCTCGAACACCTGCTGGTCGTAGCCGACGAGATCCATCTTGTTCACGCACACCACGAGGTGCGGGATGTGCAGCAGCGACGCGATGAACGCGTGCCGCCGCGACTGCGCCAGCACGCCCTTGCGCGCGTCCACCAGCACGATCACGAGATCCGCGGTGGAAGCGCCCGTGACCATGTTGCGCGTGTACTGCTCGTGGCCGGGCGTGTCGGCGATGATGAACCGCCGCTGCGCCGTCGCGAAGTAGCGGTACGCGACGTCGATCGTGATCCCCTGCTCGCGCTCCGCGCGCAGCCCGTCGGTCAGCAGGGAAAGGTCCACGAAATCGTGGCCCATGCGCCGGCTCGTCTGCTCGACGTGCTCGAGCTGGTCGGCGAAGACCTGCTTGGAGTCGTACAGCAGCCGCCCGATCAGCGTGCTCTTGCCGTCATCGACCGAGCCCGCCGTCGCGAAGCGCAGCAGCTCGACCGGCCGCTCGCTCAAGCGCCGGAACAGCTCCTCGGTCTCCGACCCCGGCTGGGAGCCTTTGCGTGTGATCGTGTCGGGCACGCAGCAGCAACGGTAGACGCCCGCGACTGCTTATGCGGGCGAGCATGAAATTTGGACCACGCCGACCCGGCACCGCTCCACCGGGTACCGCCGCGGTGTTCACGTTCACAGAAGCCCGCGCGGGCTCCCAGCGAGCCGTGCCGTCCCGCGCCGAACTGCTCAGCCACGATCCGAGGAGTCCACGATGAGAATGCACTGGCGAACGCTCTCCCTGCTGGCGACACCCGCCGCGATCGCGGCGATGACCGTCACCGTCCCCGCGCTGGCCGGACCCGCCAGCAAGCCGACTGCGCACGCCGCGCGCCTGCACTGCAACGCGGTGATCGTCATCAGCCACGGTCGCCGCATGCGCGCCTGCCTGCTGCGCGGACCGCGCGGGTTCACCGGCCCCGCCGGCCTGCGCGGCGCGACCGGGCCGCGCGGGCCAAAAGGCACCACCGGAACCAAAGGGGCCAACGGCACGCCCGGGACCCCGGGCGCACCCGGGGCACCCGGCACCGCCCGCGCATTCGCCCTGGTGCAGCCCAAAAGCGAATCCGAAGCGGTTTTCGTCGCGAGCAACGTCTCGAACTTCACCGCCGTCACCGAGCCCAAAGCGGGCGTCTACTGCCTAACGCCCGCCGCCGGCGTGCCGACGACCGCGGCAGCGGTAGTGCTCACGCCGGAGACCAGCTACAGCTCCGGCGGCAAGCCCGGCATCGTCGCGCTCGACGCCAAAGCCGCCGACTGCCCGGCAGGCAACTTCGAGGTCGAAACCTACGCGCCCACCGAAGCGACCGGCTCGCCCAAGAGCGGCTACGCCTTCACGATCCTCGTGGGGTAGGCAACGAGAGCCGCGAGCGGCGGGCTAGAAATACCCCCGCCGCTTGCGGTCCTCCATCGCGGCCTCGCTCGCGCGGTCGTCGCCGCGCGTCTGGCCGCGCTCGGTGACCTCCGTCGCGGCGATCTCCGCGACGACCTCCGCGAGCGTCGCCGCGCGCGACTCCACCGCGCCCGTGCAGGTCATGTCGCCCACCGTGCGGTAGCGCACGGTCGCCTTGAACGGCTGCTCCCCGTCGAGCAGCTCCACGAACGGGCTCGTCGCGTACAGCATCCCGTCGCGCCGGAAAACCTCGCGTTCGTGCGCGAAGTAGATCGAGGGAACCTCGAGCTGCTCTTCGGCGATGTACTGCCACACGTCGAGCTCCGTCCAGTTGGAGATCGGGAACACGCGCGCGTGCTCCCCACGCTGGATGCGCGCGTTGAACAGGCTCCACACCTCCGGGCGCTGGCGCTGGGGCTCCCACTGCCCGTGCGCGTCGCGGAAGGACAGGATCCGCTCCTTCGCCCGCGCGCGCTCCTCGTCGCGGCGCGCCCCGCCGAACGCCGCGTCGAAGCCGTGCTCGCGAATCGCGTCGAGCAGCGTCACCGTCTGCAGCGCGTTGCGCGACGCGCGCGGGCCGACCGCGTCCTCGACGCGCCCCTGCCGGATCGACTCCTCCACGGAGGCCACGATCAGCCGCTCCCCGAGCTCGGAGGCCCGCCGGTCGCGGTACTCGATCGCCTCCGGGAAGTTGTGACCCGTGTCGACGTGCATCAGCGGGAACGGGAACGGCCCCGGGCGAAACGCCTTCTCCGCCAGCCGCAGCAGCACGATCGAGTCCTTGCCCCCGCTGAACAGCAGCACCGCGCGCTCGAACTCCGCCGCGACCTCCCGCATCACGTGGATCGCCTCCGCCTCGAGCGTGCGGATGTGCGAGAGGCGGTAGGAGCCCGCTCCCTCCTGCGACACGCCTGGATCTACCTGCAGTACTTCGTGCACGCGCCAGCAACGCTCCCCATCCGGCGGGACTTGTGCGCCAGATGTTATTTCAACGTAAGTTCCGGCCCCGCGGCCGCGTTGTCGTGCAGGTTGTGATGATCCGCCGCGCGCTCACGTTCGCCGGAGCGCTGCTCGCCGGAGCGGCGCTCGCGCTGCCGATCGCCTCCTCCGCGGGAAGCTCCGCGCCATCGAGCGGGAGTGGGACGACCGAAAGCACGACGACCGGCACCACTCCCACCACGACGACGACTGGCACCGGGACCGGGACCGGCACGACGACCGCAACGACGCCAACCACCACCCTTCCCCCCAAAACCACAACCCCTCAACCCGCGGGCCACCCTCCGCGCATCGCCCCCACGTCGGTCCCCCGGATCGCGCCGACATCGGTCGTCGTCGCCGCTGGCATCGACCCCGAAGGCCTCGCCACCAGCTTCCGCATCCAGTACGGGCCGACCGCCGCCTACGGCTCGCAGACGGGGTCCGCGACGGCCGGGAGCGGCGACGCGGAAGTCAAAGTCACGCACGCCATCACCGGCCTGGCCCCCAACGCCACGTACCACTTCCGCCTCGCCGCGAGCAACTCCGCCGGCGCCACGCTCGGACCCGACGCGACCTTCACGACCGCGAAGATCCCGCCCACGCTCACCGTCGCCGTGGCCCACGGCGAAGTCGCGTTCGGGCGCCCCCTCGGCCTGTCCGGCACCGCCTCCGGGCCGGAAAGCGCCGGGGTGGCCGTCGTCGTGCAGGAGAACCCCTACCCCTACGACCGCGGCTTCCAGAACATCACCGATCCGGTGACCGTCGACGGCGGCGGCAACTTCTCGTTCGCGCTGCCCGGCCTCTTCGAGAGCGCGCAGCTGCGCGTCGCCACCGCCGGCAAACCGCTCGCCTACAGCGCGCCCGTCGGCGAGCTCGTGCGCGTGCGGGTCACGCTGCACGCGCACCGCACCAAGCGCCACGGCTACCTGCGCCTCGCCGGAACGGTCACCCCGTCGGAGCCCGGCGCGAAGGTCGCGTTCGAGCGCTGGCAGCACGGTGGATTCACGCCGCTCAGCGGTACCGCGGTCAGAGGCCACGCGGGCAACAGCTCCCACTTCGCGCGGATCGTGCGCATCCACCGGCCCGGGCGCTACCGTGCGCTCGTCTCGCTCACCGCCGGCGCGCTCGCCTCGGGACGCAGCCCCGCCGTGACGGTTCGCTGAAAGTGGACCGCCGAAACGCCCGTTAGTGAGTCGATAGCCACCAGAGCGACTAATTGGGGGTACCAGTACCGATGAGCCGGATCTTCCACGCAGCGCGTCCCGCACGATGGGCACCCCTCGGGGCCATTCTCGCCGTGCTGCTCGTCCCCGCCGCGGCCTCCTCCGCGGAAGGCGGCTCTGAAATCGAAGGCGTCTGGTCGTTCAACGGCGGCGCCGTCGACATCGTCGCGATCCCCGGCGGCAAATACGAAGGCATCGTCACCGTCCAGACCCAGTTCGCGAGCTGCCCCCACAAGGTCCAGGAACACATGTGGACCGACCTCACCCCCCAGCCCGACGGCTCCTACTGGGGGCTGCACCAGTGGTTCCACGGCGCGCCCGAATGCGCCAAGAACCCGCAGCTCGGCCCGACCGCGTGGCGCGTCATCCACGAACCCAACGGCTCGCGCTACCTGCGCGTCTGCTTCAGCAACCCCGGCACCGCCCAGCCCACGATCTCCGCAAACGGCGCTCCCAAAGAACCCTCCGAAAACGCCGCCCACCACGTCACCTATGGCTGCGTCAACTCCGAACTCATCGCGCCGCTGCCGGTCGCGCAGAAAACCACCTCCGGCTCGGGATCGGCGAACGTCGAGAGCCTCACGCTGCCCAGCGCCAAGCAGTGCCTGCGCCCGGGCAGGCTCAGGATCCGCCTCGCGGAGCCCAAGTACGACCCGTTCAAGAAGATCTCCGTGAGCTTCCGCGGACACAAGGTCGCGACCTCCCACAGGGGCAACTACATCGTCGCCACGCTCAACCTCAGGGGCCTCACGAAGAACAAGTTCACCGTCAAGGTGCGCGCCACCACGGTGCTCGGCCACAAGCTCACCGCGACGCGCACCTACCGCATATGCACCAAGAAGGCCACGCGCCACCGCAAGCAACACACGAAGGGGTAGCCGCTTTCGGTCTCGGCCTGCTCACCGACCTCGCGCCGCCCGGCGCCTGGTCGCGGCGGGCCCTCGCCGAGCCGCTCGTGGAGCTGCGCGCGGCGACGCCCGCCGCCGTCGCCGCGCGCTGGTCGGGCGCCGAGGCCGTCGGCTGGGAGGGGACGATCGAAGGCGCCCCGTTCGTCGTCGAACGCGGGCGCGCCGGCGACCACCGCTTCGTGCACGGCGCCCCCCCCGACCGCGACGGCACCCCCGCCGCGAGCACCCGCGCCGTGCACCACCTCTGCCCCGACGCCCGCGTCCTCAGCTGCGCGCCTTCGGACCCCGCCGATCCCGCGTGGTGGCGCGAGCTGCTCGACTCGACGCTGTTCTCCGTCGCCCTCCTGCGCGGCTACGAGGCGCTGCACGCCGGCGCGATCGCGACACCGCGCGGCGCACTCGCGATCGCCGCCGCCAGCGGCGGCGGCAAGAGCACGCTGCTCGCCGAGCTCCTCGCGCGCGGCCACGCGCTGCTCGCCGACGACGTGCTCGTGCTCGAGTCCCGCGGCGACGCCGACGCCCCCCGCGCGCACCCCGCGCCGCCCGCCATGACCCTTCCGGCGGCGCGCCTGGAGCAGCTCCGCGGCGCGCTCGCGCCCGCGCCCCCCACGATCGCGACCCTCGCCGAGGAGCAATGGGTCGCGGTGCCCGTCCACGCCCAGCCGCTCCCGCTCGCCGGCGTCGTCGTGTTGAACCGCGCGCCCCGTCTCGCGACCGCGCTGCACCGCGAGGACCAGCCGCTGGCCGCCCTGCTCGGCTCGCTGCTGCGCTTCCCCCGCACACCCGCGCGCGAGCGCGCCCGCTTCGAGATGGCCGCCGCGATCGCCGCCCACGTCCCCGTCTCGCGGCTCGACGCCGACCCCGACGTGCCCCCGCACGCGTTGGCCGAGCTGCTATTGGGAGAGCTCGCGCGATGAGCTCCACCGCCTCCACCCCAACTCCCGCCGGCACCGCCCCCGCGGGCACCACCACCGGCGCGCAGCCCGCACCCGCCCGCGACGCGCCCACCCTCGCGTCCCCGGCCGCGCCGCTGCTCGAGCTCGAGGGCCTGCACCACCTGTGGAAGGGCCACGCGCGCCCGGTCCTCGACGACGTCAGTCTCACCCTGTCCGCCGGTACCGTGACCTGGATCGGCGGGCGCAACGGCGTCGGCAAGACCACCCTGCTGCGCCTCGCCGCCGGCATCCTGCTCCCCCAGAAGGGCCGCGTGCGCATCGGCGCACTCTCGCCGCAGGCGCGCGGCGGCGCCTTTCAACGCCAGATCGGCTTCCTCTCGGCCGGCGACCGCGGCCTGCAGGCGCGCCTGCGCGTCAGCCAGCAGCTCGACTACTGGGCGCGCCTCGCGTACGTCCCGCGCACGCGCCGCGCCGAGCTCGTCGCGAGCAGCATCGACCGCTTCGACCTGCACGAGCTCGCCGAACGCCGCGTCGACCGCATGTCGATGGGCCAGCGCCAGCGCCTGCGAATCGCGATGGCGTTCCTCCACGAGCCGCGCGTGCTGCTGCTCGACGAGCCGCGCAACTCGCTCGACGAGGACGGCTACAAGCTGCTCGCCGCGCAGATCGAGCGCGTCAGGGCGGGAGGCAGCGCCGTGCTGTGGTGCTCCCCGCGCGGCGAGGGCCGCGTGATCGCGTGCGACGCGGGCTACCAGCTCGAAAACGGCCGCCTGGAGCAGGTCGAATGAGCCCCGCTGGAACGAGCGGCGGTGAAACGAGCGGCGGTGGAACGAGCGGCGGTGAAACGAGCGGCGGTCGCGTCAGGCTGTGGGGGGACGCGATGTGGGGGATCATGCGCCGCGACGCCGTGCTGTTCATGACCTACCGCACGCAGCTCGTCGCGCAGTTCCTCGGCCCGCTGTTCACCATCACGCTCTTCTATTACATAAGCCACCTCGTCACCGCCCGCACCATTCACTCCCCCGGCGGCTATTTCGGGTTCGTGATCGTCGGTCTCGTGATCGTCCAGATCCTCACGATCTCACTCGGGATCATGCCGGTGAGCGTGCGCCAGGAACTCGTGTCGGGCACGATCGAGCGCTTCCTCGTCAGCGCGCACGGGCCGGTCAACGGGATCGTCGGCACGATGCTCTTCCCGCTGATCAACGCGCTGTTCGCGGGAGTCCTGACGCTGGTCCTGGCGGCAGTCGTCTTCGGGCTCCCCGTCGCGAGCACCGCGGTGCTCGCGATCCCCGTCTCGCTGCTCGGGATGCTCGCGTTCATGCCGTTCGCGTTCTTCCTCGTCTCGCTCGTGATGGCGTTCAAGCAGGCCGCGAGCGCGACGCAATTCATCATCGCCGGCCTCGCAATTGTCGGCGGGCTGTACTTCCCGATCAGCGTGCTCCCCGAATGGATCCGCTGGGCCTCCGAAGTGCAGCCCTTCACACCCGCCACCGACCTCCTGCGGCACCTGCTCGTAGACACCCCCCTGCGGCAGTCCGCCGCCGTCGACCTGCTGAAGCTCGTGGGGTTCGTCGTGGTGCTGCTCCCCGCCGGCTTCGCGCTGCTGCGCGCGGCCATTCGCTACGGACAACGCACGGGTACAGTTGCCGAGTATTGAAACTTATGTCGAAAACACCGATCCAGGAGCTCACGTAGTGGCATCTCCCCCCACCGACGACCTACTCGGCGCCCAGGTGCGCATGCCCCAGCACGTCGTGTGCCGCAGCTTCGTCGCCGAGACCGTCGTGCTGAACCTCCAGACGGGCCAGTACCACGGCCTCAACCCGACCGCCGGCAGGATGCTCGACGCGCTGCAGGCCGCGCCGACGGTGGGGGCCACCGTGCCCGCGCTCGCCGCCGAGTACAGCGTCGCGCAGGACCAGATCGAACAGGATCTGCTCGCGCTCGTCGGCGGCCTGCTCGAGCGCGGCCTGATCGAGACCGTGGATGACGCCGGCGGCTGAGCGGCCGCGCGCGGCCGGGGAGGATCCGCACACCGCCGCCGGGGGCCGGCACACCCACACCGCCTTCGGCCTGCAGCTCGAGTTGGATCCGCGCATCGCGATCGCGGGGCTCGCGACCGCCGAGGCCACCACCGCCGAGGCCACCACCGCCGAGGGCACCATCGCCGGGCCCACCGCCGCGGCGTCCCCCCCGACGCGCATCCGGCTGGACCCCGCGGAGCTGCGGCGGCGCTGGGAGGCGATCGCGACGACGCCGGTGCGCGTGCGCGAGGTCGAGTTCGAGGGGGAGCCGCTGCGGACGATCGACTTCGCGCAGCCCGCGGGCTACCTGCTCTGGAACCGCGATCACGGCCGCGTGCTGATCTCCGGGGACGGCCGCGAGCTGCTGTGCGAAGCGGACGCCGCCAACCCGCAGTGGACGGCGATCGTCGCCGCGCAGGCGCTCCCGCTGGCGGCGACGCTGCGCGGCCTGGAGGTGCTGCACGCCTCGGGGGTCGTGATCGGGGGTAACGCTGTGTTGATCTCCGGCGCGGCCGGCGCGGGCAAGAGCTCGCTGGCGGCGGCGCTGGTGCGGTCGGGGGGACTACTGCTCAGCGACGACGCCGTCGCGCTGCGGCTGCCCGAAGGCGCCGGGGGAGCCGGAAGCGATGAGGAAGCTGGAAGCGCTGGGGGAGCTGAGGGAGCGCTCGTGGCCCACGCGGGCTCGCTGGCGCTGCAGCTGCGCGCCCCCGAGGACGAGCGCCTCTCGGCATCCGAGCGCGCCGCGCTGGGCGATCCGGCGGGCGCGGCGGAGGACAAGCAGCGCTACGTGAGCACCGCCGCGCCCCCGCCGGCGCCGCTCGGCGGCCTGTTCCTGCTGGAGCGCTCCGCCGCACAGCCGGCGCTGGAGCGCGTTGAGGCGGTGAGCCCGTTCGCGCTGCTCGCGAGCACCTTCAACCTGTCCGTGCGCACACCGGAGCGGCTGCGGCGCCAGCTCGACGTGGTCGCGACGATCGCGGGGGCCGGTCTCGTGTACCGCCTGCGCGTGCAGCCCGGCGTCGACGCGACGGCGCTCGCGGTGCGCGTGCGCGAGCACCTGGAGCTCTGAGCGACGGCGGTGCTGCTGGGAGCGTGGGGCGCGCGCGCGGGGGAGCTGCTGCGGGGAGCCGGGGTGCGCGAGGCGCACCGCGAGGGGCCGCTGACGACCACGACCCCCCCGCACCGCGCGCACGGCGACTGGCTTTGCTGGCTGTTCGGCGAGCCCAACGGCTTCGCGGCGATCGCCTACGACCGCGCGCGGGGGCGCTGCTGGGTCGCGCGCGACCAGCTGGGCGCGCAGCCGCTTGTATGGACGCGGGTCGCCGGCGGCGTGTTGTTCGCCGAGCACGAGCGCGACCTGCTGGACGCGCTTCCCCGCACCCCGGCCCCGGATCGGCTGGCGTTGCTGGGCTGGATCGAGAACGGGATGCCCCCGGGACAGCGGACGCTGTACGGGGGGATCGAGCGGGTGCCGGCGGGTGGGCGACTTGTGCTCGGAGGGAGGGGTGCGCTCGGGGAGGGCGTCGCGATCGAGCGCTGGTGGCGACCGCGCTACGAGGGCGTGCAGCCCGGGGATCCGGGCGAGCTCGGCGAGCGGCTGCGCGAGGCGGCGTTCGCGGCGGTCGAGCGCGCAGCGAGAGGCGCCGGGCGACCGGCGGTGAAGCTGAGCGGCGGCCTGGACTCGGCGTGCGTCGCGGCGGGCCTCGCCGCGGGGGGCTTCGCGAGCTCGGACGCGGACCTCGCCGCAGGGCCGGCAGAGCGCGGGGACGCGGCTGACCGCGGAGGCGCGCTGGCGCTGGGCGGGACGTTCGCGGCGTACGCGGAGGCGGACGAGCAGGAGCTGATCGAGGCGACCGCGCGGCAGGCGGGCCTGGCGCTGGAGTTGGTGGAGTACGACCCGGCGCGCTCGATGCTGGAGCCGGCGCTCGCTCACATCGACCGCTGGCGGCTGCCGCCGGGGACGCCCAACCTGTTCCTGTGGCAGCCGCTGCTCGCGCGGGCACGCGAGCTGGGTGTGGACGCACTCCTGGACGGCGAGGGCGGCGACGAGCTGTTCGGCCTCGCGGCTTACCTGATCGCGGACAGGCTGCGCCGCGGTCGGCTGGCGAGCGCGTGGTCGCTCAGCGGCCGCATCCCGGGCATGGGCGCGCACCCCGAGCCGCGGGTGCGCGCGCGCGTGCTGCGCCACTACGGCGTGCGACCGCTGGTGCCGGCGCAGATCCGCGACGGCCGCCGCGCGCGAGCCGCGCGCAAGGACTCCCCGAACGCGCTGATCGCCCCGGCAGACCGCGCGGCCCTGCAGGCGGAGCGGGCGGCCGCCGAGCAACACCACGACGGCCCGCGATGGTGGCGGATGCAGGTGCACCATCTGATCGAGATGCGCGAGGAGCTGGACATGGGCGCGCACTTCCGCCGCGAGGCGAGCGACGCGGGGATCGCGATCCGCCACCCCCTCCTGCACGACCTGGCGCTGATCGAGACCGCCCTGCGGATCCCCCCGGAGGCGCAGTTCGACGCGACGCGCGACCGCCCGCTGGTGCGCGACGCGCTGCGCGACCGGATCCCGGAGTCGGTGCGGACGCGGCACTCCAAGAGCCATTTCACGGAGTTGGTGCTCGACGGGATGCGCGGCGATGAAGCGGAGTTGATCGAGCCGCTGCGGCGCGCGGACGCGCCGCTGCGCGCGTTCGTGCGGCCGGCGGCGCTGGACCGCAGGCTGGCGGTCGCGCCGCAGGACCGCCCGCTGCTCGGGGCGGGGGTGCTGTGGCGGCTGGCGATCGCGAACCGCTGGCTCCTGGCGCAGGACGCGGCGGTCGGCGGCCGGTGAGGTCATCGCCTGAGTTGGCAGGATTGCCAACTTGGGTTGGCGGATTTGCCAACTTGAGGTGGCATAGCCGAGCGGGACGACCGGCATCTGGTGCGAACGCGTGGGTGGCTCAGTTCGCGACTGCCTGTACGCGTGCCGTCGCGGACGCCTCCGACTTCGAGCGCCGCGCTCGAGACATTCAGGCTTCCTGGCGTTCGCGGATGCCGTCGCTGCGGCGGGCTCCGCTGCCGACCTGCTGCTCGACGTCCTGCCGCGAGCGCCGGTCCTCACGGTGCAGGGCGCCGCGACCCTCATCGGGCCACAACTCGCACCGAGCCACACCGGCACCTTTCCCCACCCCTACTTTTTCCGTCCTTGAAGGGCCTGGGGTGGGCTCCATAAAATGCGGCATCTCTTCACGGAAGAAAGGAGGCGACATGGAGAAGAGCATCGAGACGACTGAGTACGAGGCCCCGCGCATCGAGGATCACGGTGATCTGGCGGAGCTGACCGCCGCGGGTCACCCGGCGGGCACGTTTGACGCCAACTATCACGCGGGTGAACCGATCCCGCCCGGCGGCGCCGGCACGAGCGGCCCGTAGCAGCAGGCAGACTTCAGTAGCGCTCCTATAGCCGGCCTCCCCACACGGGAAGGCCGGCTATATGTGTTTTGGGGCCCCGCAAGAATCGGCGGGGCGGCGGAGTTGAGAGAGCATGGCGACGATCGCGCGGCTGCCCCCGGCGCGCCTGAGCGCGCTCGCGCGGGCGCGCCTGGCGGGCGAGATCGTGGCGACGTATGCGCGGGCGCGGCGCGAACTGCGGAGCAGACCGATCGAGGCGGCGATCGCGAGCCTGCGGGCGGACCCGTCGCTGCCGGCGCCGGCGGACGCGGCGGAGGGCCTGGAGGAAGCGCGGCGGCTGGGGTGGGTGGTGGCGCGGACGCTGAGGCTGCTGCCGGGCGACACGCGCTGCCTGACGCGGTCGCTGGTGTTGACGCGGCTGCTGGCGCAGCGGGGGATCCCGGCGAAGCTGGTGATCGGTGCGCGCCCCTCGCCTGACTTCCTGGCGCACGCGTGGGTGGAGTGCGCGGGGGAGGCGGTGCTGTCCGCGGGCGACGGGTCGTTCAGCCGCCTGGTGGAGCTGTGACCGAGCTGTTATCGCGCTCGCGGAAGTGACACGGCCGTAAGTCTCGCGCCAAAGCGGCCGTTAGTCGGTCGTGCGCATGGAGAGATCGCAACAGGGACGCACAAACGAGGCGCAGCGACTGGCGGAGTCGGAGATCGCGGTGGCGCTCGTGGCCGGCGAGGGCCCGCGGGAGAGCATCGGGGCGATCCTGCAGGAGCAGGGCTGGCAGACGTCGGCGTTCGAGAGCGTGGCGGAGCTGCTCGCGTGCGAGGAGCTCGACGAGAGCGGCCTGGTGGCGCTGTGGGTCGCGGATGCGAGCGCGGATGCGGCGCGCGAGGTGCAGGAGCTGCTGCGCGGCCGCGAGCAGGCGTTGGTCGTGGTGATCTGCCCGGCGATCGAGCGTTGGGAGGTGCGTGCCGTGTTGAGTGCGGGTGCCTCGGGAGTCGTTTTGGAGGAGGAGATGGGGGGCTCGCTGGGCCCGTGCCTGCAGGCGATCCGCGTGAACCAGGTGTGCGTGCCAAAGCGCCACGGCCGCCAGGTGGCGCCGCCGGCGCTGTCGATGCGCGAGAAGCAGATCCTGGGGCTGGTGGTGATGGGCTACATGAACAGCCAGATCGCCGAGCAGCTGTTCCTGGCGGAGAGCACGGTCAAGAGCCACCTCTCCTCGGCGTTCGGCAAGCTCGGGGTGCGCTCGCGCAACGAGGCGGTCAGCTTGATCATGGACTCCGAGCGCGGCTTTGGCATGGGGATCCTCGCCCTCGGGGGCGAGCCGATCGAGACGCGGGGCGGCAGCGCAGGGACGAGTGAGGCAGGGAGCCGGTAGGACCAAACTCGAGCGCCAGGGAGGCGAGCGAATGAGCGGGGGCGTGGGCAGCGATACAGAGACGGTCTATGCGGAGGCGCAGGCGAGCGTGGAGACGCCCGCGCCGGCGGCCGGCCTGCCCGAGCCCGGAACCGGGGTGGGCCGAGCGCGGCGGATCACGGCGCGCCGGATCGGCGGGGCGCGTGGCGGCGACACGCGCGGCCTGCTGGAGAACCTCGAACGCGAATCGCGGTTCCGCCGCGCGCTGCTGACGGCGGACGTGGCGGCGATCGTGGGCGCGTTCGTGGTGCTGTCGGGCTTCTCGGCGAAGTCGCTGCAGCTGACGTGGGTGAGCGTGTGCGGCCTGTTGACGCTGCTGATGGCGGCGAAGATGCTGGGGCTGTACGACCGCGACGACGTGCTGATCCACAAGACGACGCTGGACGAGGCGCCGAAGCTGTTCCAGATGGCGACGCTGGGCACGCTGGTGGCGTGGCTGGCGGGGGGCTTCGTGATCCACACGGTGATCCTGAGCCGCCGCGAGGCGCTGGTGCTGTGGCTGCTGCTGCTGGTGGGGCTCGTGCTGACGCGGGCGGGCGCGCGCGCGCTGATGCTGCGGGCGCTGCCAGCGGAACGGTGCCTGTTCGTCGGCGACCACCGGGCGGCGCGGACGGTGCGCTCGAAGCTCACGGGCCACGGGACGGTGAAGGCGGATCTGGTGGGCCACATCGACCTGGAGGAAATGGGGAACTGGTCGGCGAGCGGGTTCTCGGCGGATCGGCTCGCCGAGATCCGGGACCTCGCGGCCCAGCTGAACGTGCACCGGGCGATCGTGGCGCCGACGAGCGCGGACGGCGGCGAGATGCTGGACCTGGTGCGGACGCTGAAGGCGGTGGGGGTGCGCGTGAGCGTGCTGCCGCGCCTGCTGGAGGTGGTGGGCTCCTCCGTCGAGTTCGACGACCTGCACGGCATGACGCTGATGGGCGTGAGGCGCTTCGAGATGAGCCGCTCCTCGACGGTGGTGAAGCGCGCGTTCGACCTGATCGGCGCATCGATCGGCCTGCTGGCGATGGCGCCGTTGTTCGCGGCGATCGCGGTGGCGATCAAGCTCGACGGCACGGGGCCGGTGTTCTTCCGTCAGCTGCGGGTGGGGCGCCACGGGAGGCACTTCGAGCTGTTCAAGTTCCGCACGATGGTGCAGGACGCGGAGGCGCAGAAGGACGCGCTGCGCGACCGCAACGAGGCGCAGGCGGGCCTGTTCAAGATCGCGGACGACCCGCGCGTGACGCGCGTGGGCAGGCTGCTGCGCAAGAGCGCGCTGGACGAGCTGCCGCAGCTGCTGAACATCATCCGCGGCGAGATGAGCCTGGTGGGCCCGCGGCCGCTGGTGCTCGACGAGGACCGCTGCCTGGAGGGCTGGTACCGGCGGCGGCTGGAGCTGATGCCGGGGATGACGGGCCCGTGGCAGATCCTGGGCCCCTCGCGCGTCCCGCTGAACGAGATGGGCGCGATGGACTACTTGTACGTCGCCAACTGGTCCTTGTGGGGCGACGTCAAGATTCTGCTGCGCACCGTACCCCACGTGCTCGCGCGCCGGGGGCTCTGAGCGTCCGGGGCGGCATCGCGGGCGTCAGCCGCCGCGGCCATGCGGCAGGCGGCGATCACGACGGCGACCACGAGCAGCCAGAGGGCGAGGAGGGGGGCGATGATGAGCATTGGGAAGGGACGCGCTGGTTTTAACTACCCCATGGCGCGGTCGGAACCTCTATCGGACGGGGGGATGGGGCACTTGAGGGGGAGGCGCTCGGGCTGGACGTTGTGCGGTTTCGCCCAGCGCACAGCCGCCGAATCCCATCGACCCCCTGCGCTAATCTTTGGACTATGGATCAGCTCGTCAACATCACGGCGGTCGAGGTGGTCGGCGACCACCGTCTGCGCCTCGCCTTCCAAGATGGCGTCGTCGGCGACGTCGCGCTCGGCGAGCACGAGTGGCGGGGTGTGTTCGAGCCGCTGCGCGACCAGCAGCGCTTCGCGCGGGTGTGCGTGGAGTACGGCACGGTCACGTGGCCCGAGGACGGGCTCGACATGGCGCCCGAGCCGCTGTACGAGGAAGTTTGCCAGCAGCGGGTTTCGGCCGGTTCAGCCTCTAAATAGAGCGGACGACGACAAACGCTCGCAGTCAACCAGACCGCCCGGGCAGCCGACCGGCTCTGTGCCATTGACACAATGCTGCTCGGACGCTCGTAAGTCCACGCGTCAACCTTCCGTTAATTTCCTGTGTTGGGGGTCAGTACGCGGATGAGCCGGTCCAAAGCAGAACCGCAGGCCAGCGTGCCTTCCCACCCTGTCCGACAGATGCGGCTGATGGGCGCGCCCATGGCGGTCGTGACCGAAGCGCATGCCGTACACGCGGTGATGACAGCGGCGGAAGCCGGGGAGGGCCATTGGACGATCACCGCGAACCTCGACCACCTGCGCCGTTATCACGACAACCCGATCGAGCACGAGTTGATCGAGGAAGCTGACCTGGTGGTGGCCGACGGAATGCCACTGATCTGGGCCAGTCGCCTGGCAGGCGAACCGCTGCCGGAACGGGTTTCGGGGTCAAGCATGGTGTGGTCGATCTGCGAGATCGCAGCCACAAGCGGCCGGTCGGTGTTCCTACTGGGCGGGGATCCGGGCGTGGCCGAGCAGGCCGCGCGCGTCTTCCAGGCCCAGTACCCGGGTCTTCAAATCGCGGGCACGGCCTGCCCCTCACAGGGATTCGAGCACGACGAGCTCCAGCTCAGCCGCCTACAACGTAAGGTTGTCGAGGCAGAACCACAGATCGTATTTGTGGCCCTGGGCTTTCCCAAGCAGGATCTGCTGATCCGTCGGCTGCGCAACGCGCTGCCGCGCGCTTCGTTCCTGGGCGTCGGTATCAGTTTGAGCTACGCGATAGGAGATGTCCCGCGGGCACCGGGGTGGATCTGCAATCTCGGGTTGGAGTGGGCATACCGCCTAGCGCACGAACCCACGCGACGACTAGCTCGCCGTTATCTGATCGAGGGGCTGCCGTTCGGCGTGCGGCTGATCGCCTCTGCTGTGCGGCGCCGGTTAGAACTAACGCGCTCGATGAGCTCCCTGAGCTGGGAGCATGACCACCGCAGCAATTAGACAGGAGACGACGAAACCAGCTCTCCAGACGACGAGGCGTCGGGAGATGTTGCCGTGCGAGCGCCCCAACTACCGCTCGCCGAACCGGGGTACGAGCCGACACCCCTCGACTTCACGCCGTTGGCGATAACGCCCAACACAGGGGCGCTACTCCCAACGAGGATCTTCTGAAGATCTTCCGCGACGTCGCGGCGACTACGACCGACCCACCCGACGATCACTATCCCATCGACCCTCGGAAGCAGCGAGAAGGCGTCCGAAACCGCCATGAGTGGAGGCGTGTCTATTACAACGAGATCGTACGCCGACCGGAGCTGCGCGAGTACCCCGCTCATCACCTGACTCTCGAGCACCTCGCTCGGGTTCGGTGGCAGTACTCCACCCGCTGTCAACACATGCAGTTTTTGTGTGCCGGCCTCATCGCCCCGCGCGTCGATTGCCTGGGTCGCCTCATCGATCGATGCGTTGCCGACCAGCACGTCCGTCAAACCCAGGCCGACCTGGACGCCGAGTCGCTCGGCCAGCGAGGGCTGACGCAGGTCGAGCTCGACCAGCAGGACCCGCGAGCCAGACCTGGCAGCAGCTTTGGACAGATGACAGGCAATCGTCGTCTTGCCATCGCCCGACGCCGGCGACGCGACCATCACGGTTCGCAGCTCGCGATCCATATTGAAAAAGCGCAGATGAGCACGGATCAGGCCGAATGCCTCGGCGTCCGCCTGGGATAGAGCAGCTCCTCTGCCGCCAAGCCCAGCGCTCTTCGGTACAGAGCCCAGGATCGGCACGCCGTAGATGCTCTCCAGCTCCTCGGATCTCCTGACGCGACGATCGCGATGCTCCAGGAGAAACGCGATAGCCAAACCGACCAGCAATCCCAACACCACACCGAGGCCAGTGTCTTTACCGACCTTCGGAGACGAGGGACTGGAAGGCACAGCCGCATACTGGGCAATTTCGACGTCGTTGTAGCCGAGTTCGGCAAGTAGCGCCAATGTCTGAGCCCGGTTCTGCAGGGACAGGCCGTCGGTGCCAAAGCGCTGCGCGGGAGCCAGCTTCGCCAACTGCCCGCTTACGATCGCCAGCGCCGACTTGAAAAAATGGTGATTGATGCGCTGGCGTTCCCTGACAAGTTGCGTGACGTAGGTGTTGACTATTCCCGCAGCCAGCAGTGGCGAGCTCGATGTGGCCGAGACTGCCACCACGTTGGTTTCGCCTTTTGCCGCAGCACTCACACTCGCGCTGACCTTGGCTTCCGTCAGGCCATGCCCCAAACTGCGAGCGGTCTTCGCCGCCATCCGCCCAACCCTCACGAGTTCGAGGTTGTTTTGCTGCTGAGCTTGAGGGGTCAGACCGCCGCTACCGATCGAGAGGCCAACGATCTGCTGATCCAGCTGATTGTTGTTGAACGCTACCTCCGCGGTCGCCGTATACTTCTTCGGCTTGTGCCTGGCGTAAGCGTAGACCCCACCGCCCGCCACGAGCACACAGAGAACGATCCAGAGGGCACGACGGCGCACAACCTCCAAGAACTGTGCGGAGCTCAGGCTAGTCTGCTCGGGTTCCATAGATCAGAGTCTACGCCAACTATCCAGGCTGGAAGCGCGTAGGTAGCGGGTAAGGATACAGAAGCATCCGGGCTCGCGTGCGCGTCAACGACCACCGAGATGCGACCGTACTCGTCATGAGTCGTGCGCTCCGCCGCAGGCCAATCCGCCCCCCTATGATTGGACCCACGAGACTTCTACATCCTTCAGTCCGGCGGGCTCGCCCGCTTGCACTCCCAATATCGATCTGTGCGCTCGCGGCGACCTCGATTCTGGCGGTCGTCCTGACCGGCACGCTATCCCTACCGAGCATCCGATCGGCCGGCGCCGCTCACCGACTCTTCGCGGCGCGCGGTGGCAGTGCCAGTTCGTCGCCGCGCCCCACGCTCACCATAGCCCCCGCACCGTTGGGGCCGGCGTTCGCGCCCGGCGCCATCGGCTTGTCGATCGAGGCCCAGGAGCTGGCGAGCAACGATCTGCAGACCAATCGAGCACCGGTACCCCTCATGCGCCTTCTCGGTCCCGGAGTCCTTCGCATCGGCGGCAACTCAGTGGACCGTTCGTGGTGGACCAGCAGAGGGGAACCACCACCGAAATGGGCCACGAGAGTACTGACTCCGGCGAATCTCCTCGGCCTTCGCAGACTACTGGCAGCCACACACTGGCGCGCCATTCTCGGAGTCAACCTCGGCCATTTCGAACCAGCTCGGGCCGCCGAGGAGGTCGCCAGCGCGCAGCGCACTCTGGGCCGCTACCTGCTTGGCATCGAGATCGGCAACGAGCCTCACACCTACAGTGCCCCGTGGATGAAACTTCGGAGCGGTGCCTACAGTCCCAGCAACTATCTCAATGAACTGTCCGCGTACACCACCGCCATCCGCGGCGTCTCCTCGTCGATCGCGCTGTACGGCCCAGAGCTCTCTTCCCCTCCTTGGCTGAAGGCTGTAGCCGCCAGCTCACAGAACCCGTTTACGGAACTGACAGCACACTACTACCCGACCTACTACAGCGTGCCAGGGCCTGGATGCCCGGGCACGAGCCTGCCGACAGCCGCGGATCTCCTCTCACCACAGATTCGCCAGCAAGAGACGGCTTGGTTGGAATCGCTCGTCGCCGACGGCCAGCTCGCCCATCGCCCTGTCCGGATCAGCGAGACCAACACCACGGCCTCATGCGATGCAAGCGGCGCGCCACAGACGGGACCCGTATTCGCCAGCGCCCTTTGGGCTCTCGACTGGACACTGCGAGCGGCCAGCACGGGGGTCGCAGCGCTCGATTTCCATGGTTCGTTCAAGGCTTGCACGAGCGTGTCCTTCAGTCCGGTTTGCGCACGACACACGCGGACAGGCGCTCGCGTGGGGCCCGCCCCCGAGTACTATGGAATGTGGGCCGCCCGCCAGCTGGAGGGTGGTCGTTTCGTAGGCGTCGAGATCAGCGACCAACAACCGACCAGTGACATCACCGCCTACGCAACCGAGCACCCCGACGGGGAACTCACGCTCGCGATTGACAACTTCTCATCAGATGGATCCATGCCTTTGATAGTAAGTGCGCCAGGCTACAGGCAGGCCGTCGGCGTACCCCTCGTAGCCCCGTCGGTCGGCGCCAGAGCCCGTATCGCCCTCGGACACGGCTCGATCGATGCCAACGGCATTCGCCGCGCCAGGCAATCGAGGCTCGAACCGTCAGGCGGAGGATTCCACCTCACCGTCAGACCGAGCAGCGCCATGATCGTCACACTTCGCAAGAGCGCGCGGTGACCGCGATCGACACGCCCATGAATGGATTTCGCTTCTGCCCGCTCTGCGGCGAGGCGCTCATGGAGTTGTCGAGCGGGCCCGACGAGGGTCGTCCGGCCTGTCGCCGTGGCCATTTCATCCACTACGACAATCCCGCGGTAACCGCCTTCATCTTTCTCGAGCGCGAAGGCCAGTACCTGCTGCTCAAGCGCGGCCGCGATCCATACCGCGACCGGTGGGAGTTGCCCGGCGGGTTCGTCGAGGCTGGCGAGACTCCCGCCGAGGCGATCCGACGAGAGCTCTTCGAGGAGACTGGTCTGCGCACCAGCTCCACCCGGGTCATCGGCGCCTACGCCAGCCGCTACGGCGACCACGGCAAGTGGACGGTCGATGTCGCGTTTCGCGGCCAAGTCTCGCCGGGCGAGCTGAGCCTTTCCCCCGAGAGCACCGACGCGGCATGGCTGCCGATTGCGAAGATGCCGCCCTTGGCGTTCCAGGGCGAGCGTCAAGCATTCCGAGAGTTCGAAAAAAGACTGGCTTTGCCGAGCGATCCCCACTGCGATACCCGCGAAAGCGAACAATCGGCGTAAGAAACGCCAGCGTCGCGTCGTTGGTGCCCCATAAGGGCAGGCAACTATGGGGAGACCTGGAGGCAGAGGAGCTGAGATGAGCGGTGATCTGATGGTAGTGGCAGGTGGTGGAGGATTCATTGGCGGCCACCTAGTCGCAAATCTGCTGAGCGAGGGTCACCGAGTCCGGTCGGTCAACCTCAAGCCGCTGGACGAGTGGTATCAAGTCCATGACGAAGCCGACAACGTCGTCGCGGACCTCCGACTCCCGGACACGTGCCAGGCCGCGGTCGCGGGCGCCGAGGACGTCTACAACCTCGCAGCCGACATGGGAGGGATGGGCTTCATCGAGAACAACAAGGCTCTGTGCATGATCTCGGTGCTCATCAACACCCACATGTTGATGGCCGCTCGCAATCACGACGTCAGGCGCTTCTTCTACTCGTCTTCAGCTTGCGTCTATGCCGCCGACAAACAGACCGACCCCGACAACCCGGGACTGAAGGAGAGGGACGCATACCCGGCCATGCCCGAGGACGGCTATGGCTGGGAGAAGCTCTTTAGCGAGCGGATGTGCCGGCACTTCCGAGATGACTTTGGGTTGCATACGCGCGTGGCGCGGTATCACAACGTGTACGGTCCCGATGGCACATGGCGAGGAGGCCGTGAGAAGGCTCCAGCCGCAATCTGTCGGAAGGTAGCCGAAGCCAAGCTTTCAGGCAGCAACCAGATCGAGATCTGGGGCGACGGCGAACAAACCCGAAGCTTCATGTACATCGACGACTGCATCTACGGTTCGAAGGCCATCCTCGACTCGGACATCCTCGAGCCAATCAACCTTGGCTCAAATGAGATGGTCACAATCAACCAATTGGTCGACATCGTTGAGGACATTGCCGAAGTCAACCTCGAGCGCCGCTACGACCTCTCGGCACCCAAGGGAGTAAGGGGCCGCAATAGCGACAACACCATGATTCAGGAAAGACTTGGCTGGGAACCGAGCATCTCGCTACGCGAGGGACTCCAAAAGACCTATGACTGGATCTTGGATCAGGCCGCTGCGCCGACCGCAGCTGCTTGAGACCGCCAACTCACGGCTTGGTTGAGCTATTGCGGGCGACGACCTCGCTGAGCGACTCGTCGAACAGCTTCGCAAAGCCCGATTGAGTAAAGTTGCGCTGTGCGTACTCGTAGGCGGCGCGTCCTCGCGACTCGATCTCCTCGGGAGACCGGAGAATCTCAGCGAGCTTCTGCGGGAAGGTATCGGGCTTCGAGCTGTCGACTACCCAACCCGCTCCCGCGCGAAGAACTATGCGAGCAACCTCGCCGTCAGGGTTGACGGCAGCAAGAATCGGCAGACCGTACGCCATGAAGTTCATGATCTTCGACGGGATGTTGAACTCTGCTCCCTCGTGATGCTGACTGACGAACGCGATAGTGGCTGTCTGCAACTCGTGCTCGAGTCGCCGATCGTCCACCACTCCAGGCATCTCGACGCGATCCGACACGATCTGCGCACGCGTTTCCTCTGCCGCCATTCCATTGCCGACGATCACGAAGCGGATCTCGACGCCGTCGAGTGCCCGCGACTGCTCGAATGCCCTGACAAGCGGCGCCAGACCTTGAGAAAAGCCGATATTGCCCATGCTGAGAAGCCGCGGAACTTCTCCGCGGAAGCCAAAGGATGGCTCGCTGGTCGGCACTCTTGTAGCCGGGTCATAGATGAGCTGGATCTTGCCCTCGGGAACGCCCTTGGCGATCAAATTGTGCACAAACGCCTGCGAGAGCACCACGATGCGATCTGCATGCCGGTACGCGGCAGACTCCAACCGCCGAGAGGCGCGGATGACAAGGCTGTCCTCGTCGACGAGGCCGCTCGAAGCTGCCCCGTCCGGAAGGATGTCATGCAACCAAAGCACCCACGGGGTGCGTCGAAGGCGAGCGTTTACGATCGCCGGAAGCAAAGCCGGGAACGACGGCGACGCGGACACGAGAATGTCTGGCTTGGAGAGCGCAGGAATGGCAGCGAACTGAGCTGCCGTAAAGGACAACTCCTGGCGGTATCTCTCCACGGCGCTATCGCGGCCGATCCAGAGCGGAAGCCGCAGCACGGGTATGTCATTCCGAGTCTCGCGATAGGGGAGGATCCTGGAGCCCCAGACAGGCTCTGGGTAGTGAGGGTGGGCAGCTACAACGTCAACCTGATGCCCTCTGTCACGCAGACCCTCTGCCCACACGCGACTCACCGGGCCGATGCCCGTCGGCTCGGGTGCGTAGTTATAGCTCCAAAGTTGAATCTTCAAAATATCGGCGTTCTGGAGAAGGATTTGTGACTGCGCTGGCCGACATGACACTAGCACTACCGACCTACAACGATGATCCGTCGGTGTTGCGCGTGGTACTCAGCGCCGCTTCGGCTGAGCCGATAGCCAATCCGATCATTGTAGTGGATATGTCAACCAACGATGGCGTACAGCGCGTGTGTCGAGAGTTTGGCGGTCGGATCAGCTATCACCACTACCCGGAATCGACAGGTGTGTCCGCGTCGCGCAATCGCTGCGCCGCTCTCGCCACCACTCGCTACGTCACTTTGTTGGACTCCGACGTGCTCCCCACTCCTGGATGGTTGGTTCCGCTGGCACGCGTGCTGAGTGAATCCGACGTCGCAGTCGTTGCGTCCCGCATCTTGCCCCAGTGGCAAGCTCGGCCACCCAGACTCTTCAAGTCGCGCGCGGCAGCACCATTGCTCTCGATCTTCGATCTTGGCGACGAGACCATCGACGTGCTGCGCGTCATCGGCGGCAGCTACGGCTTCGACAAGGAGCTCGTTGGAAACCCTCCATTCGATCCAGCGCTCGGCCGCAAACCGGGGGATCCGCTAGGGCTGGAGGAGAACGTACTCTGCGAGGAAGCGCGCACCAATGGGCTGCGTGTCGTTTACGTCGCAGATTCGGTGGCCTATCACATGATCCCCCAGGAGCGTCTCACGTGGCGATTCATGTGGGGGCGCGCACGAGTCATGGGTCGTGAGCGCCGCCTTGCCGGTAGGCCCGCTCCGAATCCAGGACGGCCCGGGCAAACCCGAACCGACAAACTCTTCAAGTTGGCCATATCGCCGGCGGTCGTAAGCGGTTTGCTCTGGCCGCAGGCCCGCAGCGAGATGGCGCAACCCGAGCATCGCGACTCATAGGCCCACGGAGTCGGCACGACTGGCTCTGAGTCTGGCCACCAACCCCAGCTGCGCGAGACGCTTGCGGTTCACCGTAGCCGCTGTCAAACCGGCGGCAAGAGCAATCCACCCCAGACGCAGGAGCAAACCCCGGGCATCACTTGAGCTGGTGGTGATCGCACCACCCACATACGCCAGCCCGCCGATCAGAAACGCCGCGCCAATATCGCGTCGCGGATATGCGATCGCGGTGCCCGTTCGCCGGCTGTACAGCCACGCCCCGAACAACAGCACGGCGTACCCGACGGCCGAGGCAACCGCGGCCGCTTCGAGACCGCCGCTGGGCACCAGAGCGTAAATCAATCCAAGGTTGACTACGGCCGCCGCGATGCTCACCAGCCAGACCCTCGATGACCTCCCGTGGGTCAACGTTATCCCATTCATCGGTATCGAATACAGCCCTAGGAAGAGGTATCCGAGAACGATCCAGGCCGTGAGTCGGGCGGCCGCGTGATAGCGCACATCGAGGAACAGGTTGATCGCAACCGGCGCGAGCAGCGCGCAGGCCAGCGCGAGTATCGAGACGACTGAGACCTGGAGTGCGATCAGGGATCGCAGATCGGTGGACGAGCCTGACTTGCCGGCTCGCGCGTACGCGGGCATGAACGCCTGGTTGACGCCGATCACGAGCACCAGCAGCGGCGTAGCCATGTTGGACGCGAGGCTGTAAGTACCGACAGCTGCCGTCGTAACCAACGCAGCCAGCAATACCCGGTCGGCCAACTGCAGTGACCACATGGCAGCGAAATGCGGCACGAGCGGCAGGCTCACGCGAAGATTGCGACGGACCAGCGCCCAATCGAATGGCCTCGGACGACGGTACGGGATTATCGCCATGGCCAGCAGCAACGCAGCGGCGGATCCCAGATTCAATGCTACGAGCCAACCCGTTGGCCCCGCGCGCAGTGCTACGACGAACAGTATCTCCAGGCCGATCGTTATTACGGTTCCTGCCGTATTCAGCACCACGAAATCACGCAGGCGCCGATCCACCCGCAGAACCGCGTACGGCAAGGTCGTGGCCGATACGTACAGCGAGGCCGCCAGCATCGCCAGCGCCAAGTCGCCAACCCCCAAAGTCGCACTGCCCCAAAGCAGCGGCGTGAACACAACGGTGACCACTACGCCCGCCAGCAGGGGCGCAGCGAGCAGAAACGTCCAGATCGACCTCAGAAAACGATCGCGCGCCGGTGGGTCGTCGGCGAGGTGAACCCCGCTGCGGAAAATCGGCATTTCCAAGCCAAAGGCGAAGATGACCACCGCCACGGCGTTTGCGGAAAGCGCGATCGAGAGCTTGCCGTACTGGCTTGGCACCAGGACCCGCGTAAAGACCGGCAGAAGCAGAAACGTGAGCGCCCGCTGTGCCGCCATCGTGCCCGCATAGAGGAGACCCGGCCCGACAAACGATTTCTTCTTGCCCGTTGTCATTGTCCTCGTGGATGGATGGATATCCGCTCTCGACCCTGTGCAGGCGCGGTCACGACTTGTCAGCTCGTCAGCGCCGGTGGGATCGCGGGCACGAGTCGCTCGTCGACAGCGAGACGCCGAGCAGGCTTTCGATCGACCCGAACCGCCCTGACGGCGGCCGGAGTCCGGATGGCCGCACAGGCCAGCACGATCGCCGCAACGAGGAGGTAGATACCGGCCAATCCAGGCAGAGCCTCGCTGGCGCCGAATAGACTCATGGCGATCAGGGCCACCAGCAGCGCAGCCGACTCCGGTGTACCTGCTCGCTGGTGAGATGCTCGTGCCGAATTGACGGCCACCACGAGGAAGACCAGGAGAAGCACGAGGCCAACATAGCCCGAGTCGAGGATCGTCTGCAGCGCAAGATTGTGAACGCTCGTGAATTCAGCGTAAGGCTTTCCCCGGAACAGGTAGACATACTGAGCGCTGACGCCCGACCTCACCTGGCCGTATGCTCCATAGCCGAAGACGTTTTGAATATCCCAATGACCCAGGAATTCCAGGACGGTCAACCAAATATGCGATCTGCCGGTCGCGGTTTCGAAGCTGCCGTTGCTCTGCCCGCGGTTGAACGATTCCCCAACGCTTCCCAGGTGGCTTGCGACGAATAGAACAATCGTGGGCGAGATCGGCAGCAGGATCGGGACCGCGACGACACCGCGACTACTCCATTTCGGCAACAGCACGAGGATGAGGAGCGCCAGCAGACCGTACACCAGAGGCCCACGACTATCGGTCAGAAGTATGGATGCAATGCCGACGCACACTCCTGCCAGCGCGAGCATTCTCTGTCGCCCCCGCTCACGTCGAGCGAGCACCGCGCATATGACGAGCGCGAGCGTGCCAGCCTCGCCCGCTCCGTTGAGCCCGGGACTGAGCGGAAGGCTCACCCTCGTCGTGTGCACGCCGATCAAGCCCAGCAGCTCGGCAGACCCGTTGTTGCCTTTGAGTTCGAATTCGCTCACGTGAAAGTGGTAGCCGACGATATAGAGGCCGAGGTTCAGCGCGGCGAAGCAAACCGGAGCGTAGAGCGCGCATCGCAGACGGCGGCGTCGAGTGTCTGCATCGGCCGGCGCAAGCAATGCACAGAGCGCAAACACGGTCACGAGCGACAACATCACCGCCAGACCCGTCATCGTGCGCGCTGTGACTGGCGGGATCGGAGCGGCCGCGAAGCGCAGGTACGACAGGACGGTGCTGGCCACGAAAAGGCAGATGGCAACAATGCGTGGGAATGTTGTGCGCAGACGCCCGCCTGGCAAGGCCAGCACCGCCCCTAGCAGCAGCAGAGCCAGCACGAGCTCACGCTGCGATGTCGTGACCCCGCTCAGGTTCTCGAAGCTTGCCAGCGAGACGCTGGATACCAGCAACGAACATACGATCCACTCTCGCGGGGAGAGCCGCCGGCGCTCCAGCGTGGGCACGCTATGCGACCCCCATCGCCCAACCATGACAGATGGCAGCCACGGCGTGCGGAAGGGGTATGTTCGAAATACTCATACTGACGGATGCTGGGGGTCGCCTTGTTAAGAATAGCGATATCCTGACCTCACCGTGCGCGTCGGTCTTGGCTTGCTTTCCATTTATCCGTCCAGTAATGCGGGCACCACGACCTACGTGCGAGGCTTGCTCAGCGGCCTCTCCAGAGAGCACGACATCGAGGTCGTTGCCCTCACCAACCGCGATATGGGCGCAGCCTGCAGAAGCTTTGTGTCCAACGGTACGATTGTCCGCGGCTCCGGGCGCTACGAGACGCTAGAGAAGCGATTCGGTCGCATACCGGCGCTCGCCACCAGTTCCCTGCTTCCGCTGGTCACCGCGGCAGATGTGCGCAATGTCAACGTGATCCACTATCTGCAGACGGTCAAATCCCCACGCGTCGAACGACCCTCCGTCGTGACGCTGCACGATGTCCAGCATCTCGATCTACCGCACCTCTTCCCAACCGCGATTCGCCTGTGGCGCCGGCTGATGTACGACGACGCGGCTCGCCGAGCCGATGCGGTGGTCACGGTCAGCGAGCATGCTCGCAATCGGATCGTCGATCGGCTGGGCGTCGATCCGTCGAGGGTCCACGTGTCCTACCACGGTGTGGAGTCGGAGCACTTCACGCCGAAACCGGGCGATGACGACTCGGCGATTCGGCGTCGGCTCGGCGTTGACGGCCCGTACATGTACTATCCGGCCTCGCTTGCTCCTCACAAGAACCACCGCGCTCTGCTGAGGTCGCTGCAGCTGCTGACCGGACGGCGCCTCGTTCTCACAGGCCCAAATTCCGGCCAATTGGACAAACTCATGACCATCGCCGGCGAATACGGCGTCGCCGACCGGGTTCAACATCTAGGCATGGTCGCCCCTGAGCAGTTGCCGGCCTTGTATCGCGGCGCTTCTTGCCTGGTGTTCCCGAGCCTGTACGAGGGTTTCGGCGTGCCGATCGTCGAGGCGATGGCTTCAGGCTGTCCCGTTGTGTGCTCGGACGGAGGCGCCGCCGCCGAGGTCGCGGGCGGAGCGGCGCTGCTGTTCGACCCATCTCAACCTGAGGCGATCGCCGAAGCTGTGCGCAGACTCGATGACGGTGCAACACGTGATCGGTGCATCGCCGAAGGCCTGCGGCAGGCTGCGCGATTCAGCTGGCAGAACAGCGTACGCCGGCATCGCGAAGTGTATGAGCTGGTAGCGAGTTAGGCTCCGGCGGATGACGTCATCAAATCGAGAGCAGTCGGCGGGTACCAGAGCGGCCTACGGGCCGCGCAAAATACGCGAGATCAAGGCTAGGCATTGGGCTTATCGAGCCCTTGGCGTGTTGGGCCTGCGACCTCCGACCGACTCACCCGACTTCGTGGAGTTCCTGCCGGAAGTGCGCGACGCGAAGGAGTTCAGCGATCTGTCCGCCCGCGTCAGCTGCTATCTAGGCGATGTCGGCCTGCCGCTGTATTTGCCTGGACGACGCTTCGAGCTCGATCCTTCGAGCGTGCCCTACCTCGAGCCGGAGCTGGTTCGTGACCCGGGCTGGATCGACGAGCGTCCAGCTGGGATTCCATATCTGCTGATCCATCAGCTCGGCCCATCATCACTGCGGGGTCTACTTGCCCACCGCGGCGCGGGAGCCACCGTCGTCAACAAAGACATCTACTTCCTTTCAGAGATGTCCTACTGGCGAGTCCGCGAAAGGCTGGCTTGGCCCAACTACCCCTCGGCAGAAGTATCGATGCGGCGTCTGCGGGAAAGCGCGGGAGCCGCACGGAGCTCGTTTGTTCTTGCGACCGGCCCGTCTGCGCTGACCGTAGACCTCGAGGCTGTCGATGCCGATGTTCGTATCACATGCAATTCGGCCGTGAGCGATACCGAGCGATTGCGCGCATTCAGGCCTACGATCATTGCGTTCACCGATCCGGTGTTCCACTTTGGTCCATGTCGCTATGCGGGGGTGTTTCGCAGAGATCTCCTGCGTGCCGTCGAGCTTTGCGATCCTTTGCTCTTGTGCGGCAGCGACTGGGTGAGCCCGCTGCTGAACATGCTGCCCGAGCTCGAGGATCGCTTGGCGGTTATACCTTTTCGACGAGGTGGCCAGTGGCGCTGGCCGTCCAAGCACGATCCCACCGTCCGATCGACTGGCAGCGTGCTGACCAATCTCATGCTTCCTGTGGCATTGATGCTGACGGATCGCGTTGCAGTCGCCGGAGTGGACGGCCGCCAACCCTCGGAGAACTATTTTTGGAAGCACGGCCTGCAGTACTCGGACGAGCTGATGGCGACCGTGTTCGACGCGCATCCGGCGTTCTTCCGAGATCGCGACTACGAAGACCACTACGAGCATTACTGTGACCAGATCGAGGAGTTTCTGCAGGTCGCAGAGCGAGCCGGCAAGGTCGTCGAGGCAGCCGCCCCCAGCTGGATACCGGCATTTCGCAAGCGCGGAGCGGCAGAACCGATCGTCGCTTGACCCACACCGACGACGGCTTCTCATGACCGACTACCTGGATCGCCCGCTGCGCCAAGAGCTCAAGAACGTTCTGCGACCAGCGTTGGCGAAACTTTCGACAAGCCACAAGCCGGGGGCGAGATCCGACGTCGCCATCCTCTCGTCGCCGCGGAGCGGCTCGACGTGGCTGATGGAAGTCATCGCCACGCAGCCGGGCATGAAGTACATCAACGAGCCAGACCACAAGGAGTTGCTCGAACGGTACCGCGCCCTGAGCGTCCCCCCGCGCGGAATCTGGTTGTCGTTGACGGCTCACGAGATGCAGGATCTGGCTCGTTATCTTCTCGACGACCGCCGATCCGGCCTCTTTGGTCCAGCCAGCCCATTTTCGGCGCGCCACTCATGGCGCACGACGCGTCGAGTGCTCAAGTTGATACGCATGACGCCCGTCGTGGAGTGGATCAGCTCTTTGGGATTCGCGACCGTATACCTGCTACGCCACCCGATTCCCCAGGCCAAATCATGCTCGAAGCGAGGCCATCGGGTCGTGCTCGAGGAGGCTATAGCCGATGCCGACTTTGCTTCCTACCTGGGGACAGACGTGGTCGCATACGTCGGCAAGGTCGCCCGCTGCGACGACCTCATGCTGCAGTTCACCACGCAATGGTGCGTAGAAAACGTCGTGGCTCTCAACTCCCCGCTCGCAGGTCGACGATTCACATTCACAACGCACGAGCAGCTCGTCACCGAGCCGGTACGCGAAATGCGCAGGCTGGCCCAGGCGCTGGGCTTGGATCAAGCCGAGCTGCTCCTCGAGCGGGTTGCCAAGCCGTCGAAGACGACCGACTCCTCCTCGGCAGAGACGGTGGCCAGCATTCGGGCCGGTGATTCGTCTCAGCTGCTCGACACCTGGCGCAAGGATCTGTCCGAGGACGAAGAGAAGCGGCTGCTGGAGCCGCTCGAGGTCTTCGGGATCAACGTCTATCGATTCGGGGAGAGTACCCCTAACCTCCCGCCAGAGTGGCTCGCGGTACCCGCAGCTTTGGAACACCCGACGCTCCCGGTCGTGCCAAGGCAAGCCCCGCACGGATCGACCCTTGCCTCAAGCCAGACACGACAGTAGGCGGCTGGCCTCCGCCGCGGTACGCGCAGCGCAGAGTGCCGTCCGCTGATCCAGCGTCAACGGGATATCGGCGCCTGCGGAGAAGCGCACCGCTCCGCCACTCTCCTTCACGATCAGAGCACCCGCGGCCGCATCTACGATTCGACAGCCTGTGACGTTGACCATCGCGTCGACGCGCGGTGTCGCCACCTGGCACATCGCGACTGCAATCGAGCCAAGGATTCGCCAGCGGTACGCGACCTCGGCCAGCGACGCCGCCACCTCGGCCGTCCTGCGCGCGTCACTGGTCTCGACGCACAGCAACTCCAGCCGGCCATCGTCGGTTCGGCGCTCCTGCGCGAGCGGCGCGGCCGGCTGGCCGTTCAGGAACGCGCCGCCGCCGCGCACCGCGTGGAAGACCTCACGCGTGCCGAAGTCCCAGATATAGGCCAGCGCGACGTCGGCAACCGTCGGCCCGTCGGCCACGGCGATCGACATCGCGCAGTGCCCCAGTCCGCGCTTGGCGTTGACCGAGCCGTCGATCGGGTCGATCACGACGCGCAACGCGCCCTCGCCGTAGGTCACGGTGCCGCGCTCCTCGGAGATCGCCGTGAATGACGCGCCCTCGCCGGCGAGCCGGTCGAGCTCGTCGAACACCGCGTCCTCGGCGAGCGCGTCGATCTCCAGCGTGCGGTCGCCGCCGGCGCCGATCGAGCCGACCTCGCGCAGCCTGGACTCGATGTCGGTGCGCCGGTCGAGCTCCACGCTCGCGCGGTTCGCGGCGGCCCTGCAGGCGGCGAACCAGCGCTCGGCGCTGGCCAGCGGGTCGTTGAGGTTCAAGCCCGCGAGCCCTCCGCCACGCGCAGCGTCGCCTCGACGATCTGCCAGTCGAGCTCGGTGTCGACGTCGAGCGACTCCGCGGGATCCATCGCGAACACCAGCGGCCGTGCACCAATGCGGTTGTGCCGCGCCTCGAACACGTCCCGGCGGAAGATGTAGAGGCAGGAGTTCTCTTCCATGACCGGTTCGAGATCCTGCGTGCGGATCAGGTTGTCCGGATCGTGGTTGACCGCCTCGCCCTCCGCCGTCCACAGGCGGACCTGGCGGGGTGTGACCGAGAACAGCGAGTCATAGGAGTCGCGCTGCGCCAGGAACGCGGCGATCGCCTCGCCGATCGTCTCGGCCTTGAGCAGCGGATTGGTGCTGTGCGTCTGCAGGTAGTAGTCGGCCTCGACCTCGTCGAGGATGTGCGGCAGGATGTCGTTCATCACGAGCATCTCGCTGCGCAGGTGCTCGGGTCGGCGCACGATCCGCACGTCCGGCAACTGCTGCTCGACATCCTGGATGATCGTGTCGCTGTCGGTGTCGACCACGACCTCGGTGATCGCCGGCACCGCGAGCAGCGTGTCGAGGACGTAGCGGTACAGCGGTCTGTCGATGAGTACCCGGTAGTTCTTCCCGGGTACGCGACGACTGAAGTGCCGCATCGGAACGATCGCCGCGATTGTGGGGTTGCGCGTCATCGTGCTGATTATGCGGGCGCCCGCAGCTCGGCGACGTCGACTGCGCCGACGAGACCGTCGATCGCGGCTCGTCCCATCGCAAGCACGGCCTCCCTTGTGCTGCCGCCGACGTGGGGCGTCACAATCACCTGCTCCAAGCCGAGCAGGGGATGCTCGCCGGGCGGCTCACTGGAGAAGACGTCCAGGGCGGCACCGGCGATGTGTCCGGAGGACAGCGCCTCGTACAGCGCGTCCTCGTCGACGAGCCCGCCGCGCGAGGTGTTGATCAGCAGCGCACCAGCGCGCATACCTGCAAGGCGCTCACGATCGATGACGTTGCGGGTCTCGTCGTTCAGCACGGTGTGGAGCGTCACGATCTCGCTCTCGGCCAGCAACCGCTCGAGATCGGCCTCCTCGACCGCCGGTCCGGGGTCGCCGAGCGGGACGACGTCGTGTGCCAGCACCCGGCAGGAGAAGGCCGACAGCAGCTCCGCGAGATCGCGCCCCACGTGGCCGAAGCCGACGATCCCGACAGTGCGGCCGGTCAGCGTCTGGCCCTGCACCTGGCGCCACTCGCCCGCGCGCACGAGGTTCGTGACCGTCGGCAGGTGGCGCAGCAGCGTGAGCATGAAGGCCAGCGCGAGCTCGGCTACCGAGCGCGCATTGGTGCCGCGCGACCAGGCGAGGCGCACGCCGTGGCGCTCCATCGCGTCGAGGTCGAGCATGTCGATGCCGACGCCCACCTTCGAGATCGCCCGCAGGTCGGGCAGACGCGAGAGCAGCGCCTCGTCGATGCGCTCCAACGCCGTGATCGCGAGCGGGTGGCCCGCGAGAAAGTCGGCCAGCTCCTCGCCCGCGAGCGAGCGGCCCTCGTCGTTGAACGTCACCCGCTCGTAGCGATCGAGCAGCTCGGCGCGGAGGATCTCGTTGTGGGAGAAGGAGCGCGAGGTGACCGCCACCGGCGTCGGGGCGCGATCGCTCATGCCTCGCTCTTGACCGCGCTGGCCCACTTCTCCCAGAGATAGGACATGACGAGATGGTCGAGCACCATGTGCGCGTCCTCGACGGGCCCGTACTCGCCGCGCGCCGACGGCACATGCACATGGATCTCGCACAGCTCGCCCAACCGGCCGCCGTCGAAGCCGGTGAGCCCGACGGTGACCGCCCCGCGTTCGTTGGCGAATTCGATCGCCTGAACCACGTTGGGGGAGTTGCCCGACGCGGAGATCGCGACGACGACATCGCCCTCGGAGAGCAGCGGCTCGAGCTGCATCACGAAGATCCGGTCGTAGCCGTAGTCGTTGCCGAGCGCCGTGATCACGGCCACGTTGTCGGTCAGGCTCACGACCTTCATCGGGTCGGTGCGCCAGCGGGTCAGGTCGTTCTGGAAGTGGCTCGCGGTGGCCGCCGAGCCGCCGTTGCCGCAGAAGAACACCGTCGCCCCCTCGGCGCGCGCTCGCTCGAGCGCCGCCACGAACTGCGCGACCGCCTCGCGGTCGATCCGCGCGAACACCTGCGAGAGATAGCCCAGATAGCCGTCGGCGAAATCTGCCGCCTCCGGATGCTCGCGAAAGAGGCGCTCGACGTTGTTCATGCCCCGGCTCCCACCGGCACCGGCTCCAACCAGCGCGCCGCCCACGCGGGGTCGGCTGCGTAGATGTCGTACACCAGCTGCATGGTCTTGAGGGCCTCCAGCGAGGAGCCGTGCTTGATCTCGCGGTTGGCGATGATCGCGCGCGCGAACTCCTCGATCTCGTCGCGCCAGGAGTGATCGTCGTTGTAGCGCGTAGTTACTTCACGCGGGTCGCCGAGGTCGTCTTCGCCGCGATAGACGACGGTCAGCGTCTCGGCGCCATAGCTACGCGAGGAGGAGAGGATCCCCGACAGCGAGAGCGCCCCTTCCTTGAGCGTGATGTCCAGGCCGAAGCGGTGACGCCACTGCGTGGCCGAGGAGTGCAGCATCGCCACAACTCCATCGGCCGTCCGCATCAGCGCGTAGGCATTGTCCTCGACATCGTGGCACCAGAAGGCGTTCGATACGTGCGCGTGGATGTCCACGAACTCGCCCCCGAACAGGCGCATCATGTCGACCATGTGTATCCCCTGGTCGAGCAGGATGCCGCCGCCGGCGATCTCGCGCTTGGTGCGCCAGTCCTGGTCGAAGCGGACCATCTTCGACTTGCCGTAGACGCCGCGCAGATCCACGACGTCGCCCAGCTCCCCGCTCTGGACGATCTTCAGCGCGTCGTGCACCGACTCGTGGTAGCGATGGTTGAAGCCGTACTTGAGCTTCAGGTGGGGGTTGGCCTGCTCCACCTCGCGAACGCGGACGATGTCCTCCACCGTGCGCCCCGGCGGCTTCTCGCAAAAGACGTGCAGACCGCGACCCAGGCCCTCCATCACCACCGTCGGTGCGATGTCGTTCCAGAGGCAGACGAACAGCACGTCGAGCTCCTCCTCGAGCAACTGCTCCCAGTCGCTCCACATCCGCACGCCGTCCTTCGTCTCCCCGGGATCAGCGATCGTGCGGTCGCAGACGGCGACCGTGCGCATGCGCGGATGGGCGTCTATGTAGCGGCGGCGGATCTGACCCGTGCTGCCGTAGCCCGCGACGCCGACTCGCAGGATTTCGCTTGCTTCAGGCATCGCTCATGATCTGCTCGAACTCCCCTCGCACCGCGCGCGCGCGCTGCGCGACGAGCGCCGTGTCGCAGAGGTAGGAGATGTAGCGGAACCCGGTCTGCAGCAGCCAGCGCAGGTGATCGGCGTCGCGCGACACCGCCCCCGCGGCCTTGCCGGCCGCGTTGACGCGCTCCACCGCTGAAGACACCGTCTCCAGCACCACCGGGTGATCGACCTGCCCTGGATAGCCCACCGCCTGCGAGATGTCGTATATGCCCAGATAAACGAGATCTAGATCAGGAACTTGCAGTATGTCGTCGAGGTTTTCGAGCCCCACCGCATCCTCGACGAGGATCCCGGCCAACTGCCAGCGGTTGGCGTCGGCCAGCTTCTGCGCGAGGTTCTCCGAGGACCAGTCGTGCAGGCGCGTGAACGGCGCCATCCCGCGCTCTCCATCGGGGTGGAAGCGCATCGCCCGCACGATCCCGGCAGCCTCCTCCGCGGTCTGGACGTGCGCCACGAGGATCCCCTGGCACCCCACGTCGCATGCCTTCAGCACATTGGGCGCACTGCCATCGCCCAAGCGGATCATCGGAGTGCTGCCGCCCGCCTCGACCGCATACATCACCGCCTCGGCCTCCGAGAAGCTCGCCGGACCGTGCTCCATGTCGACCGTCACGAAGTCCATGCCGCTGTGGGCGAGGATGTTCGCGACCGTCGGCGAGGCGGTCTGAAGCCACGTGCCAAAGACAGTTCCGCCTGCCTCCAGTCGTTCCTTGACTCGGTTGACGGGGGCCACTCGGCCGTAGACTACCCGACGACTCCAAGCCACATGAAAGACCTTTTGTAGATGGCTCAACCGAGAGCATCGTCGGCGAGAACCCGCCCGCGATGGCCCAACCTGGCGTCGGGCAGACACAACTTCGCCGGTACGCGCGGCCTTGCCGGACTACTGGTGCCAGTGATCAGCCTGCTGTTGATCACACGGGTACTGACCGACGACCTTTCCCCGAACAGCCGCCATTCCGGCAGTCTAAATCTGTCAGCGGTCATCGCGCTCGTCTTCATCCTTCTCGCCACCGGCTTGACGCTGCGCCGACGCAGCGGTCTCTGGACCGGGATTCTGGCTGCGCTGTGGATATGCATTTGGACTGCCGTCGCCGCGCACACGAACGGGCTTTCGGGCGAGACGCTGCGCGAGGGCGTACGAGAGGCCTCGGTTGTCGCGCTTGGCCTGCTGGTCTACAACGCTCGCGGGGTGGTGACGGTGCGCATGGCCGCACGAATCGTCCAGCTCGTCGGGACCTTACCCGCAGTGCTGACCCTCTACCAGCTGGCCACCTTCGCCAGTACGCATCGTCCGCACGGCACGTTCGCCCAACACGACAGCGCCGCGATGTTCTTCGCGCTCGCCGCCGCCATTTCGCTGTGGCTGTATCTCGACGACAGGCGCCACCGCATCGATGTGGCGCTCGTAGCTCTCTTCGCGGGAGCACTGATTGCAACCGCGAGCATCGACGGTCTGATCACACTCGTTGTGATGCTTACGGCAACTGGCCTCCTGCGAGCCGGCGCGGTCAGAGTCAAACTCGTGCCTTGCGCACTTTCCGGCGCGATCGCGTTGATCTTTTTGGTCAATCCCGTCGGCGCCCACCATCTAGCAAGAGAGTCGGCTACCAATCTCACCGAAGAAGCAGGGGGGGAAGCGGGCAGTTCGTTGGCCTGGCGCTTTCACAAGTGGAAACTGCTCGTGCCCGAATGGGAGCATTCACCGATAGTCGGACGCGGCCTCGGCACTACCACGACTGTCGAAGCGGTGCCAGGCAACGAGTACGTCGGCCGACCGCCTCACAACGAATATATCCGCTACCTCGTGGAGACGGGTGTGATTGGGCTGGCGGCAATACTCGGAGCACTGACGCTGCTGGTGCGATACCTCTTCCGCATGCGGAGAGCTCCCGATCCGGAAGGGCTCGGCACAGCGAGCGGGGCCACGATTGCGCTGGTCGTCATCGCCGGCTGTCTCGTGAACTCGCTGGCTGACAACACGTTGCTCAACAGTCCGACCGGCTACGCCGCCGCCTTCGTCATCGCGGCGGCGCTGGGTCTTTCGGCTGCCTCTCGAGCACCCATGCTACAGCGTGAGGCTTGACAGACGCACCTGTCGCCCTCGGCCGTAATTTGCTTCGATTCGACACGCGCAGCCGTAGTACCACTTGAATATACAGGCCCGTACTGCCATAGTGTGTACATGGCGAGGCTCAAGGAAGGCCGGCTGCAGATCCGCGTCGATCCCGCCGACAAGGCGCTCCTGGAGCGCGCGGCCGCCGCGGCGCACCTGAGCGTCTCGGCCTTCGTCGTCCAGGCCTCCGCGTCCAGGGCCGAGGAGGTTCTGGCCGAACGCTCGAGCATCCGCCTCTCCCCGGAGGCCGCAGCTGCGTTCAGCCCGGCGCTCGAGCGGCCGGCGGAGGTCAACGAGCGGCTCGCGCGGGCGCTGCGTCGCAAGCGCAGGTTCAGCTGGCTTGACTGAGCTGCGCCGCCCCGCACCGCTGGACCCGCGTCGGCACGATCGCGAGCGCTTCGACAGCGGCGAGCCGGTGCTCGACGAGTGGCTGCGCCGCTACGCGGGACAGAACAGACGCCGCGACACGTCCGCGACCTGGGTAATCGCGGACACCGACGACATGGTGGTGGCGTACGCGAGCGTCGCGATGACCAGCGTCGACCGCTCGGCCGCGCCGGGTGCGCTCGCCAAGAGTGCACCCGACCCTGTCCCCGCGCTGCTGCTCGGCCGGCTCGCAGTCGACCGCCGCCACGCTGGGCTCGGGGTCGGGACGGCCCTCGCGGCGCACGTCCTCGCGACCGCCGTCGAGCTCAACGAGCAGGCGGCGTGCCGCGCGGTGGTCGTCGCCGCGCTGAGCGCCCGCGCGCGAACTTGGTGGGAACGGCTGGGCTTCGACCCGTTCGACCCCGACGACCCAGACCAGCTTGACCTCTACCTGCTCACCGCGCACATCGAGGCGACACTGCGGCAGCCGCGGTAGCAGCGCGACCCACGCCGCGGCGGCGCAACTCAGAAGCGATCCGGCGTCGGCAGCGGCTCCCAGAACCGCGCCACACGGTGATAATTTAGCGGCCACACGAGCGTGAATTATCGGCCATATGAAGCTACAGTGTTGCGGTATGGACTCTCTCGGGCGAGCCGCATCCGAGCTCGCGATCCCCGAGCGAACGCTGCGTCGCGCGGCCTCCGACGGACTGGTGCACGGGGAGCGCCTGAGCCCACGCCGGTTTCGGATCACGTTTCGCGAGGAGACGTACCTGCGCAGCCATTGGGAGCTGCTGCGGGCGCTGCGCGCAGCACTGCGCACGGAGCCCAGCGTCAGGCTCGCGGTCCTGTTCGGCTCGACGGCGATCGGGAACGACAGCGAGCACTCCGACGTTGACGTGCTTGTCGAGTTGCACAATCCCGACGTGAGCCGCCTGGCCGAGCTAGCGGAACGTCTCTCCCGGCATGTCGGCCGCGAGATGCAGCTGGTACGGCTTTCGGACGCTCGAACCTCCCCGACGCTCATGTCCGACGTCGTCGATCATGGACGGGTGCTGATTGATCGTGACGACCTCTGGTCCGCCTTGAGACGGCGCGCTCCACGATGGCGACGTCTCGCTCGCAGCGTCGAGCGATCCTCAACTGCAGAGCTTGGCGGGACCGACCTCGACCGTCACGCCGCGTGACTTCCGCCGCCCCGGTGCCACCGCCGCTCGAGGCGCGTGACGTCCAGCGTGCGCGAGCTCTGAAGGCCAAGGTTCGCGATCGGGTCAGCGATGTGCGGCGCCACCTCGTTGCGTTACGCACGGCGATGGCCGAGTTTGGCGATGACTTCGACCTCGAGATCTTTCGTGCGGCCTACTCATCGGAGGATCCCGTCGAGCTCAATCGTGTGAAGGCAGTCGAGCGCGGAGTCGATCAGCTCTACAACTACATCGCCGAGCTCGCCGCGTTCGGACTGGAGCTCGCCGAGCTTCGTGGACGTCGCGACGAGACGAGCGCACGGCGCGATCTCGACGCGCTGAGGGACGCCGGTGTGATCTCGCGCGAGCTTGCCCGCCGCCTGCAACGACTACGCGAGCTACAGCGCATGCTCGTCCACGAATACGCAACCGCCACCGCCGAGCAGGTTCACGAGTCCGCTCTAATCGTCACCCGAGATTTTCCGGCTTTTTACAACGCCTTCCGGGAGTGGATCAAGCGTAGCTTCATACCCAGCTCAGAAGCGGCGCCGGACGTGGGAGTCGATCCCTCGAGACGCGGATCATGACCGTGCACCACTTCGGCCCGGACCCCGCCACGGTGGGCGGCATGGCGAGCGTGATCCGGATCTTCACCGAGCAGCGCGTCGGCGGCGACGTCGTCGACTTCCACCCCACGTGGCGTCCCGACGAGCCGCTCACCTCGGCGCGCCTGGCGGGAGCGGCGGCACGCACCCTGCGCCACGTCCCGCGCGGCGACGTCGTCCACGTGCACCTCTCCGAAAAGGGCTCCTTCGTGCGCGAGGGCGCGCTCGTCGCGCTCGCCCGCCGCCGCGGCGCGCGGACCGTCGCGAGCATCCACGGCGGGGAGTTCGTGTCGTTCGCGGCGCGCCACCCGCGGCTCGTGTCGGCGGTGCTCGAGCGCGCGCACCTCGTGACGTGCCTCGCCCGCGAAACGCTCGACTGCGTCCGCGAGCGCGTGCCCGCGGTGCGCGCCGAGCTGGTCCCCAACCCGGTGCTGCTCGACCGCGACTCGCCCCCGGCCGACGAGACCGCGGAGCTCGTGGTGTTCGCCGGCGAGATCAGCACGCGCAAGGGCGCCAACGTGCTGCACCGCGCGTGGCAGCTCGTCGCACAGCGCCGCCCCGCCGCGCGCTGCCTGATGGTGGGCCCGATCATCGACTACACCCCGCCCCCCGCCGAGCGCTTACAGCTGCGCGCCGCGGTCGGCCCCGCGGAGGTCCGCGAGATCCTGCGCGCCGCGCGCGTCGTCGCGCTGCCCGCGCAGGCCGAGGCGCTGCCGATGATCCTCTCCGAGGCGATGGCCGCGGGGCGCCCGTTCGTGAGCACCGGCGTCGGCGGGATCCCCGACCTGCTCGCCTCCGGCGGCGGCGTCGCGGTCGCGGTCTCCGATCACACCGCGCTCGCCGAGCGCCTCACCGAGCTGCTCGCCGACCCCGCCCGCGCACGCGAGCTCGGGGAGCGCGGCCGCGAGTTCTGTGCGCGCACGCAGAGCGTCGAGGTCATCGACGCGCGCCTGCGCGATTTGTATGCGGCCGCCGGGGGGCAGAGATCAGCTCTGCGAGGTGCGGGAATTGGGCAATATCAAGATTGAATCTTCAATCTGCCCACCACTCGTGTCCCCGCACCCTCCCCTCCCTGCCCTTCGACCCGTCCGCTACTTAGTCAATCGACCCCGGCTCGGCGACCCACACACTCTCGATTCCGAGCGCCTGGCAGAGCGAGTCGAAGTGGTGGTCGTAGTGCAGGACCGCAAAGCCGCGCTCGGCGGCGGCAGCGGCGATCATGTAGTCGGTTGCCGGCAGGCGGCGCCGGGCGCCCAGCTCTCGCGACGCGCTCAGCGCGCGCTCGCACGCGGCTCGGGTGACGGGCGCGCCGGGCATCGCCCCGAACCACCGGTCGAGATCTTGAAATGCCTGCTCGTCGCGGGCCGCCGCCAGCAGCTCGAGCGCCACGACCGGACAGCTGGCAAGCAGATCGGCCTCGAGCGTCACACCCCAGCGATCGCGCACCACGGGCTCGCGCTGCCGGTTCCACGCGGAGGTGTCGAACACCAGCGAGGTGCCCGAACCGTAGGGCTCAGCGACGCTCGGCATGCAGCTGCGCGGATACCGCGAAGTCGAAACGGTCGTCCTCGCCGCTGCAGATACGGCGCAGCCCCTCCAGTGCGTCCGCACGTCGAGCTCGTTCGGCGCGAATCGCATCTGCTCCCCGCAGCGCGAGATCGTGCACCGCGCGTGAGCGCGACTTGCCGTGGCCGAGCTCGGTCACGGCTGCGGCGAGCTCGCGGTCAAGCGTGACCTGGATGCGGGGCTTGATCGACGGCACACCTAAAGCGTACCGGCTAGGTGGGACACCTCCGCCGTCCGCGGGCACTTCCAGTGGCGGTGGAGCTTGAGCGCCAGCAGGAGTACCTCGCCACGGTCGCCGTGTAGCGAGCGCGCGCGAGGCACGCGCACAGCGACACGCACGCCGCCACCCGCCTCCCCGTGCGCCTGGGCATCGCCACCGGCTCAGACTCCGCGCAGCGGCTTTCGCGCCACCGCGATCAGATCCTGCGCGTCGGCGAGCTCCTCCGCGACGGCGACCCCGCGCAGCTCGAAGTCGCGAGGACCGATCGCGCTGGTGAACATCGCGCGCATCGACCGCCCTCGCCCGCCCTGCCGGTGCAGCACGTGGGAATCGATCGACAGCGCACGCATCGCGCGATCGAAGGCGGCCATCTTGCGCGCGTGGTAAAGGCCGTACAGATCCACCTCCTCGAAGTGGCGCCGCAGCAATTCGTGAAACTCTCCGGGCCGGTACTCCTTGATGTGCCACGGGTTGTCCGATTTCGCCTCGCCGGGCGCCGCGAGCGTCAGAACGTTCGGTGTCGAGACGACGACCTCCCCGTCGGTGTCCGCCACGAGCGTCGCGAAGTGGCGCACCATGTTCTCGGGATCGCGCACGTGCTCGATCGTCTGCAGGAAGACCGCGACGTCCACCGGCGACGCGAACTCCTCGACGAGCTCGCGAGTGAAGCGAAGATTGGGGCGCCGGTACTTCAGGCGTGCGTGCTCGTACGCCTCGGGGTTGGCGTCCACGCCGGTGACCTCGGCGGCCCTCGCGGCGAGGATCGCGGCGCCGTACCCCTCGCCGCACGCCAGGTCGACGACCCGCCTGCCCACTGCGCGGCGGGCGACCCACTCGTAGACGACCACGTGCCGCTGATACCAGTAGTTCTCCTGGGGCACGTCCGGCAGCGTGCGCTCGCCGGTCATCTCCAGCGGCGGCACCCCGGGGGGCTGCTGCTGCTGAATCACGCTCTTGGTCGCGGCCATCGTCGGGGCATCGTATAGGCGGGCGCCTCGCATGAGGCGGCGCGTCGCGTGAGGCGGGCGCGAGCGAGCATCGGCCGTGCGTTTCACCTCAACTGTTCGTAAACTCCCGCTGCTTTGATCTTCGGTTTCGCGCTCATCGCCTCGGGGGCCACGTTCTTCCTGGCGATCGCTTGCACGTTCGCGACGCGCGGCCCACCGCCCGACTACCCCATGCTCGCCGCGATCGGCGGGACGCTCGGGGCGCTGGGCGTCACGGTGACGCTGCTCGACGCGCGCGGCACGAACGTCGGCAGGCTCGTCGGGATGCTCAGAGCGAGATACGCGCGACCGCGCCCTCCGTCGTTGAGGTTCTGGAAATGCGGATCGGCAACTCCGCCGCCGCGGCTCGACCCGCTATCGCTGAGGCGATGGCTGACCGCGGAAATCGCCGACGACGGACGCACGCACAATCTGAACCTCTGCGGGTGCTCGCTCGAGAACATCGACCTGGGGGCCAAGACGAAGACCGAACGGCCGCAGCTGAGGGGCCTCATCTTCGGGCTCGAGGGATCCAGCCGGCCCAACCCCGCAAAGCTGACCGGAGCGCGCTTCAGCCGCGCGGTACTCAGGGAGTGCCGCTTCGCCAACGTCAACCTCGATCGCGTGGACCTCTCCGAGTGCGAACTGATCGACTGCGACCTGCGCTACGCGCAGTTCCGCAACGCCCGCCTGGGGCACGTGAAGTTCGTGCGCTGCGACATGTACGGGGCGAGCCTGCAGCCGGGGACGATCGCCACCGGTGTCCAATTTCGCTGGAGCACGCTCCCCGAGCTGGTGGGAGGAATTACCGGATTCGAGTGGGAGTCGTTTCAGAGCCACGACCGCGTCCCCGCCGTCGCCGGCGAGGACGCGCGCATGTACGCGTCGCTGCTGGAGCGCACCCACGAGGACCGGCCCAAAGCTGCGATATCGATCGCCGAGGCCATCGATGACCGGCTGCAGGGAGCAGCGGCGGCCTACCGCAAACTCTCCGGCTACTGGAACACGCAGGGGCGCTACCTCGACGCCAACCTGGCGTACGTGCACAGCAAGCGCCTGGAGAGGAAGGCGGCGGGACCGTGGTACGCCGCGACGCGCCGCTGGCGTGGGGAGGGCAGCTTTCGCAAGGTGCCCCTCCCCGATGGCAGGCTGCAGCCCGCCTGGCGGCAGCGTGAGGAGGATCTCTCCTGGCGCCAGCGCCTCGTCGATCGCCGCCGGTTTCGTCCGCTGCGCTGGGCGTGGCTGTGGATCGCCGACGCCGTGTCGTGCTTTGGGCAGAGCCTCAGGCGTGTTCTGATCGCCCTCGTGCTGGTCGCGTTCCTGCCGGCCCTCGCCTACCGCGCCTGGGGCGGCGTGGAAGGCTCGCAAGGGATCGACGACGACCTCCTGTTCAGCGCCTCCCATCTCACGGCCTTCAGGCCCGAACACCTCAAATATGCCACCGTGCTGGCCGAATGGCTCGGCATCGCGCAATCCGCGATCGCGATCGGGCTCGTGGGCCTGTTCGGCTACGTGCTGGGCAACGCGCTGCGTCAGTCCTAGCGCCGCCACGCCAGCCGAGAACCGGCGCCCGCCCGCGGCCGCTACACGTCGAACGAAAAGCTGTGCACGCCGAGGCCTCCGTCGACGCGGACGTTGGCCCCCGTGACGTAGCCCGACCACTCGTCGCTCAGGAGCACCGCGGTCATGCGCGCGACATCCTCGGGCTGGCCGATGCGGCCGAGCGGAATCGCGATCGGCCCGCCGGCGCCCGGATCGTCGGGCACACTGGCGCTCTCGACGATTCCCGGTGAGATCGAGTTCACGCGGATGCCGGCCGGGCCGAGATCCTGAGCCATCTCGCGCACCAGCATCGCGACGGCGGCCTTCGAGGAGCTGTAGTGGGGTAGCCCGCGGATCAGCGTGTCGTGCAGCGAGGAGATGAACACCACCGCCCCGCGCCTGCGCGCCCCGAGGAGCCGCAGCGCGAGGTGTTTGGTGAAGAACAGCGGGCCCCGGACGTTGGTGGCGAACACCCGGTCGAAGTCGGCCGGCGACAGATCGCGGAACCCGTGCGGAGTGTCGATGCCGACGTTGTTGACGATCAGCTCGATCGGACCGTGCGCCTCCCACACCTCCCGAGCGAGCGCCTCGGGATCGGCGGCGGCCAGATCCGCGTGCCACGCCGCAACCGAGCTGCCCTCGAAGGCGCCCGCCAGCGCGCGCTCGTCGACGTCGATCGCGACGACCCCCGCACCAAGCTCGCCAAGGAGCTCGGCGATCCCACGCCCGATGCCCCTCGCGGCGCCCGTCACCACCGCGGTCCTCCCCTCGAACCAGGTCACGCGCGCGCCGTTGCGTAGATCGCCCACACAGTCGGCACATGATGACGAACGCCAGGAGACCCCCTCCTCACCGCCGCCCCCTCCACCGCTGCGCCACCACCCGCGCCCCCACCGCCGCGTCGACGTGCACGCGCGGCACGTCCAGCGGATCCCACCGCGCCGGCCGCGCGAACCCCCCGTAGTAGCTGAAAGCCAGCTCCACCCCGCTCTCCCGCAGCAACCCGGCGGTCTCCGCCGTGAACGCGTCGCGCGATCCCACCGGGTACGCGAACCAGCGCATCGCCTCTCCGAGCTCCTCGCGCAGCCGCCGCGCGCAGCCCGCGATCTCCTCGCGCTGGCGCTCGCGCGAGAGGCGCGCGAGCACGGGGTGCGCGACGGTGTGCCCCCCGATCGCCATCCCCGCCGCGCGCAGCTCGCGCGCCATGTCCCAGGTCATCCACAACCCCTCCCCCTCCCCCTCCCCCTTCCCCTTCCCAACCGCCCAGCGTCCACAGCCGAACTCGTGCGCGAGCCGATCGAGGAAGCGCTCCCCCTCCCCGTCGGACAGCGTCTTGTAGCGGGCCGTGAGCGCCGCGATCGACCGCTCCTGCTCGGCCCCCGCCCGCTCGACCCCCGCCCCCGCCCGCGCGCGGTCCCCGCCCCGCACCATCCACGCGATCTCCTCCCACCACGCCGGCCGCGAGTCGTCGAGGAAGGCGCTCGCGAGGAAGAACGTCGCGCTCAGGCCGTGCGCGCGCAGCAGCGGCAGCGCAAGCTCGTGGTTGTCGCGGTAGCCGTCGTCGAACGTCAGCAGCACACGCCGCCCCGACGCGGCGCGTACCGCCGCCTCGACGTCCGCGGGACCGATCACCTCGGCGTGGCGCGCCAGCGCGCGCAGCTGATCGTCGAACCGCTCCGCGCTCGCGCTCCACATCGCCCGATCCCACGGGACTCCCGCGCCGTCGCCGATCCGGTGGTAGCCCAGCACGAGCACCCCCCGCCAGCGGCCCATCAGCTGCAGCGCGCGCTCCAGCGGGAGCCGCGCGAGCGTCGCCACGGTGCGGTCTCTCACCCAGCGGCTGGTCGGCGGCGACCGCATGCGCGGGCAGCATACGCCACGAATACACTCCCCCCGCATGCGCCGCGCCCAGAGTGAAGCGGGGGAGCTCGACGCGCTGGTCATCGACGCCGCCCAGCGCCAGTCGCTGGTCGCGGTGCGCGAGCTCGGCCGGGCGGGGCTGCGCGTCGGCGCCGCCGAGTGCGCCCCCGGCGCCCCCGCGTTCACCTCGCGCTGGTGCACCGCGACCGCGCTGCTCCCCGACTTCACCACCGACGAGGACGCGTTCCTCGACGCCCTGCTCGCGCTCTGCCGCGCGCGGCGCCCACGCGTCGTGATCCCCGCGCACGACGGCTCGATCGAAGCGCTGCGCCGGCGGCGCGCGGAGCTCGACGCGGTGACGGGGATCGCGCTGGCCCCGCAGCCGGCGCTCGCGGTCGCGATGGACAAGACGCTCACGCTGGACGCGGCGCGCGAGCTCGGCCTGCGCGTGCCGCGGGGGATACCGATCGAAGATGTCACCCGCCTTCCGGCCGCGCTCGCCGAGGTCGGTTTGCCGGCGGTGATCAAGCCAACCCGCTCCTGGGCGCAGACGCCGGCGGGTGGTGTCCGCCTGAACGCCCTCGCCGCCACCACACCCGAGGCGGCGCGCGCCGCCGTCGAGGCGGTGCTCGCGGCGGGCCTCCCGGCGCTGCTGCAGGAGTGGCTACCGGGGGAGCGCGTCGCGGTGAGCTTTCTCTACGCCGACGGCCGCATGCGCGCGCGCTTCGCCCAGCGCGCGACGCGCACGGTGCCCACGCTCGGCGGCTGCTCGGTCGCGCGCGAGAGCATCCCCCTACCCGGCGACGCGACGCGCGACGCGGAGCGCCTCGTGCGCGAGCTGGGCCTGACGGGCTACACCGAGGTCGAGTTCCGCCGCGACGCGCGCGGCGCGGCGGCGCTGATGGAGATCAACCCGCGCCTCTCCGCCTCGGTCGAGCTCGCGGTGCGCGCGGGCGTGCCGTTCCCCGCGCTGCTCTACCGCTGGGCCGCCGGCGAGCGCCTCGCGGAGCCCACCGCCGAGCCGACCGCCGAAACCCCCGTCGAGCCGACCGCCCAGCTGACCGCCGAGGCGACCGCCGAGCTGACCGCCGAGCCCCCCGCGGCCGAGCCCCCCGCGTACCGCATCGGCGTGCGCATGCGCTGGCTCGGTGGCGACGTGTCGTGGCTGAAGAAAGTGCTCGCGGCGCAGGGCCAGCCGGACTCCCCGCCGCGCGCGCGCGCCGTGGGCGCGTTCCTCGCGGACTTCGCGCGCCCGCAGGGCTACGACTACCTGGACCCGCGCGACCCGCGCCCGGCGCTGGCGGCAAGCGCCGGCGCGCTGCGCAAGGCGGCGGCGCGGCGCGGGGTAGGCGCGCCCCGCGAGGCACGCGTACCACGCGAGGCCCGCGCGCCCCGCGCGCACGCGGCCGACGTGGACACCGAGACCGCGGTGATCGGCGCCGGCCCGTACGGCCTCTCGATCGCGGCCCACCTCCGCGCGCGGGGGATCGCGCACGAGGCCTTCGGCGAGCCGATGGACACGTGGAGCGAGCACATGCCGCGCGGGATGGCGCTGAAGTCGGAGGGCTTCGCGTCGAACCTGTCGGACCCGCGCGGCGCGCTGACGCTGGCGCGGTTCTGCGCGGAGGAGGGCCTGGAGTACGGCGACGTGGGCGTGCCGGTGACGCTCGACACCTTCGAACGCTACGGGCGCGCGTTCCAGGAGCGCTTCGTCCCCGGCCTGCGCCGCGCGCGGGTCGCGCGCGTGCGCGTGGTCGGCGCCGGGACGACGGGTGCGCGGGCGGGGGCCGCGGGCTTCGAGCTGGAGCTCTCCGACGGCCAGTCGCTGCGCGCGCGGCGCGTGGTGGTGGCGAGCGGCGTGCAGGGCCACGCCCACCTGCCGCCGGAGCTGCGGGGCCTGCCGGGGGACCGCGTGGTGCACAGCTTCGAACAGCGCGACCCCGCGGAGTGGAGCGGCCTGCCGGTCGCGGTCGTCGGCGCCGGACAGTCGGCGCTGGACGCCGCGGTGCTGCTGCGGGAGGCGGGCGCCGAGGTGACGCTGATCGCACGCACGCCGCGGCTGGCGTGGAACGCGGACCCCGTGCTGGGCCCGCGCTCGGCGTGGGCGCGCGTGCGCTACCCGAGCTCGGGTCTCGGCGACGGCCTGCGGCTGTGGCTGTACGCGGGCCACCCGCTGGTGGTGCACGCCGCCCCGGCGCGGCGGCGCCTGCAGGTGGCCTACACCGCGCTGGGCCCGGCGGGCGCGTGGTGGCTGCGGCCGCGCTTCGAGGGCCACGTGCGCGCGCTGCTGGGCTGCGGCGTGGACGCGGTCGAGCCGGCGGGCGAGGAGCTGCGCCTGCACCTGCGCACACCGCGGGGCCCCGAGCAGCTGGCGGTGGCGCGCGTGCTGGCGGGGACGGGCTACCGGGTGGACGTCGAGCGGCTGTCGTTCCTGGACGCCCCCCTGCGCGCCTCGATCGCGACGGCGGCGGGGAAGCCGGTGCTGGACCGGTCGTTCCAGAGCAGCGTGCGGGGCCTGCACTTCGTGGGCTACGTCGCGGCGGGGAGCTTCGGCCCGGTGATGCGCTTCGTGTACGGCACCGACTTCACGGCCCGGCGGCTGGCGCGCGCGCTCGGGTGAAGATGGAGCGGGTGACGGTCAGCGCGTAGCGGCCGAGCACGCCGAGGAAGCGCGCAGCGGACGAGCGCGCCCCGCGGCGTTCCCCGTGGCGGGCCTGCTGGTCGAGAACCTCCTCGGGTGGCAGCAACTGGCGGCCGACGAACTCCCGAAAGCCCCCGTGCGGCGCGAGCAGCCCGTCGACGAGGCCCATGTCGGCATAGAGTTGGGATTGGGTGGAGGTGGGGTGGGGGTTGGCGAGCCGCACCGCGAGGCGTTCGCGCGGCCCAAGCGCGCCGTCGAGGAGCCGCGCGGCGGGGAGCCCGACGATGTTCTGCGCGACGTGCGCCGCGGCGGGCAGCGCGCGCGCGAGCTGCGGGTAGGCGTCGAGCAGCGGCGCGAGCGCCCCGCCCCGCGCGGGGTGCCCGGCCTCCGCGAGCGCCCCGCCCCGCGCGGGGAGCCCGGCCTCCGCGAGCGCCCCGCCCCGCGCGGGGAGCCCGGCCTCCGCGAGCGCCCCCCCGGCCCGCGCGGGGAGCCCGGCCTCCGCGAGCGCCCCCCCGGCCCGCGCGCCTCCTGCCTCCCTCTCCAACTCCCCCCCGCGCGCGTCCCACCATGCGCTGATGTCGGTGGCGATGCGCAGGTCGATGAAGCCGTCGCGGGCATAGAAGAGCAGCAGCGCGGCGAGCTCGTCGGAGGGCGCGGGGCGCCACCCCTCCCAGGGGCCGGCGCCCGGCGGCAGGAGGCGTTCGCGGGCGAAGTCGCGCTCGTACCAGTGGACACGCCAGTGGAGCTCCAGCGGCGGCAGCTTGCGGCGCTCGTCGAGCATGCGGAGGTGCAGGAGCGGGAGCCCGTCGGCGAGCAGGTGGTCGGTGGGGTCGCCGTAGCCGAGCCCGCGCGCGACCTCGACGGCGTCGTGCAGCCGATCGGGCGCGACGAGCAGGTCGATGTCGCTGGAGAGCCGGCGGCCCGGGTCCCCGTGGATGGCCTCGCCGAGGAACGGCCCCTTGAGCGGCGCGGCGCGGATGCCGGCGGCGGCGAAGAGCTCCAGGAGGCGGAGGGTGAGCATTTGCAGGAGCTGCCCCTGGTGGCGCCCGGACTCGTGGGCGCGGGCGACAGCGGTGGAGAACTCCTCGTCGGCGGCGTCCGGGGCGAGCTCGAGGATGCGGGGGCCGAGCAGCGAGAGCAGGCGCCGCGCGTAGAGCGTCGCGGTGAGCCGCCCCCAGTCGACGTCGCGCGCGAGCCGCGCGGCCTGGGCGCCGGCCGCGGCGCGGCGCTGGGCGGTGCCGGCGCTGAGCAGGATCAGCCGGCGTTCGGCTTCGTTGTTGGACGTTGAGCGGATCGGGCCCCCTTGGAGGGCAGCCTATGACAAGCGGCGGGCGGGCAGCGGCGTGCGCGCCGCCCCGGGTCGCGCGGCTGCGTGCGGGCCACCCGAGGTCGCGTGGCGGCGTGCGGGCCGCCCAGGTCGCGCGGCTGCGCGCGGACCACCCGGGGTCGCGCGACCCCGTCGCGGGCCGCTCAGCTGCTGCTGTGGAGTTCCATCTTCAGCAGCTGGAGGTGGCTCCAGGGGAAGAGCGCGAGCAGCTGGGCGGGGCTTTTGCCTTCGAAGTAGCCGCCGGGGGCGGTGTAGGGGTTGGTGCCCGTCGGCGTGGGGTCCTGCGCGTAGAGGGCGACGACGGAGGCGGTGTCGCGGACGAAGATCCCGTATTTCTGGGCGGCTTCGGCGAGCATCAGCGTGAAGTGGGGCAGGTGCAGCGTGGAGAGGCTGAGGCTGGGGTTGAGCCGCAGGTGGGCGCCGGCGGGCAGCGAGGTGGCTTCGGCGCAGCCGCCGTCGGTGCGCTCGGCGGGCGTGGCGTAGGTGTACTCGCGGGTGTTGGGGAGGCCGATGGCGATCGCGTGGTTGATCTGGCCCTTTTCGAGGTCTTCGAGCGTGATGAGCCCGCCGGCGATCGACAGCGAGGTCCCGCTGGCGCCCCAGTCGGTCGCGGCGCCGGACCACGCTTCGGGCCCGTAGTTGCCGGGGTCGGTGAGCGCGTTCTGCATCGCGCCACCCCAATACGCTTCCCACCCTTCGGTCTTCTTTTCGAGGTGCCAGAACTCCCAGAGCTGTTTGCTGGAGGGCTGCCACACGACGAGGTGTTTGTCGGTCCCGCTCGCCGGTTTGGCGTTGCCGGGCAGCGGCACGGCACTCCAGGCGGCCTGCAGCGCGGGCCGCAGCCCCATCCAGTTGTAGGGGAGTTTCACCTTCACGGTGGGCTGCGTGGAGGGGACCGTGTAGATCGGGACCGACCACGCCGTGGTGTTGATCGCGGGCCCTTTTTTGACTTCCTCCTCGTGGGTGACGAGTTTGCTGAGCGCGGAGACGATGCTCGAGGAGCTGGGGTCCAGCGCGGCGCCCGCCGCGGGCTGCGCGTTCCAGAAGCCGGTGGAGGAGAACAGACGAAAGGCGACGGTCGTCGCCGACGCGCTCGCGGCTGTTGCGAGCAGCGATAGCAGCAGCACCATGCAGACGCAGACGCGCAGCGCCTGCCGGCTCGAGAGCCTGCTCCCCATGAATCGCGGAACCCTACCCGATGCGGCGCACCGCGAACGGGCGTTCACAACTTATTTCCACCTCGCGGCCGCATCTCGCCGCCGATCGCCGCCGCTCTACGGGTGGAGTTCCATTTTCAGCAGCTGGAGCTCGCTCCAGGGGAACACGGCGAGCAGCGCCGAGGGGCTTTTACCTTCGAAAAAGCCGCTCTTTCCGATGTACGGGTTGACGCCGGTCGGCGTGGGGTCCTGCGCGTAGAGGGCGACGTTGGCGGCGGTGTCTCTGACGACGATCCCGTACCTCTGTGCGGCTTCGGCGAGCATCAGCGTGAAGCGCGGGAGGTGCAGCGCGGCGAGGTCGAGGTGGGGGTCGAGCCGCAGGCGGGCGCCCTCGGGCAGCGAGGTGGCTTCGCTGGACGCGCCGTCGGTGCGCTGCGCGGGCGCGGCGAACGCTTTGGCGCGCGTGTCTGGGACGGAGATCGCGAGCGCGTGGTCGATGGTGCCCCTTTCGAGGTCTTCGAGCGTGATGAGCCCGCCGGCGATCGACAGCGACGACGCGCTCGCCCCCCAGCTCGTCTTGGCCCCTGGCCAGGACCGCGGTTCGTAAAAGCCCGCGGCGGCACTGGCGTTCTGGATCGCGCCGCCCCAATACGCTTCCCATCCCGCGGTCTTGTCTTCGAGGTGCCAGAACTCCCACAGCCTGTCGCTGCTGGGCTGCCACACGACGAGGTGTTTGTCGGTCCCGCTCGCCGGTTTGGCGTCGGCGGGCAGCGGGACGGCTTCCCACGCCGACTGCAGCGTGGGATTGAGCGAGGCGTAGGGCAGCTTGACCCTGACGGTGGGCTGGTCGGCGGGCACGGTGTAGACGGGTACCGACCACGCGGTGGTGTTGATCGCGGGCCCTTTTTTGACTTCCTCATCGTGCGCCACTTCGCCGGCGAGCGCGCCGACGATCGCGCCGGAGTTGGGGTCGATCGCGGCATTCGCGGGCGGCTCCTGGTTCCAGAAGCTGGTCGGGGAGAAGAAGCGGAAGGGCTCGCTCGATCCGCCCCCGCCCGCGGCACCCCCTTCTTCGGCCGGAGGGCCGCTTCCGCCGCTCGGAGGAGCGGGCGCTTCTTCAGCAGGGGGGGTGGGCGCTTCTTCAGCGGGAGGAGCTGGAACTTCTTCAGCGGGAGGAGCGGGCTGTTCCGTGGGCGGTTCTTCCGCGGCGGGCGGTTCTTTCGCGGCAGGTTCTTCCGCGGCGGGTGGTTCCGCGGCGGGTTCTTCTGCGGCGGGTGGTTCCGCGGCGGGTTCTTCTCCGGCGGGTGGTTCCGCGGCGGGTGGTTCCGCGGCGGGTTCTTCTGCGGCGGGTGGTTCCGCGGCGGGTTCTTCTGCGGCGGGTGGTTCCCCCGGCGTCCCGGGGGGCCCACCGGCACCGCCGCTTTCGCCGCCACCAGCAGCCCCTTCGGCACCACCGCTTTCACCACCACCAGCAGCCCCACCGTGAGGGCCGGCTTCGCTGGGGTCGCCCGCACCGAGGGCCCCTTCCTCGGAGGTGCCTACTTCGGGCGCCCCCGCCCCAGCCGCACCGTGCGAGCTCTTGGGGGTGGCGACGGGTTGCGGGGAGCTGCCGTCGGACGGCGGGCTCACGGTCGAGGCGATGCGCGCGGGGAGGAGGACGGGCGTAAAGAAGCCGCCACCGCCACGTTTCGAGCCGCGGACGAGCGGCGAGGTGGAGCAGGCACCCGCGGATGCGCCGCGGCGGTGGCGACCTCGCCGGTGGTGGTGGCGGCGACGATGGTGGTGGCGGCGACGATGGTGGTGGTGGTGGTGGCGATGGCGATGATGGCGCCGCCCGCCGCCCGCGAGCCCCGTGGCACGCGCGACGGAGCCGCATGACCGCGCGCGGCGCGCGGCGGCGGCAGCCGGGCCGGCGGCCGGGAGCAGGCACGCGAAGATCGCCGCCGAGACGGCTGCAATTCCCCTTGCGGAGGTCATCCCGGGGCCTCATCGGGCGATGACCGGGTACTTCAAGGGAAACTGGGGGACGTTGGACTCATAACCCAGCTCAGAGCCCCATAACCAGCCTTTTTCGATACCCCGCGGGGCGCGGCGGGCGGCAAGTATGGGGGGCAGAGACCGTTGAAGCGAAGTGCAGCGCGAGCCGACATGGGGAGTGAGTTTTTGTTCGCCGAGCTAGATCCGGGCGGGCGGGGTGAATTGGAAGGGTGCGCGTCGCGGGAGCTGCGGGTGGAGCTGGACGCGTTCACGCACGAGGTGCTGTCTCAGGAGGCGGCGCGGCTGAAGACCTCGGTGGAGGAGTTCGTGCGCTTCGCGACGCTGTACTACCTCGCGGACCTCGACAGCGGCCGGATCGCGCGCCACCTGCCGAGCTCGCGGCCGCCCGCGAAGGACCCCGACGCGCTCGACGAACTGCTGGGCTGACGGACGCGGCTACGCGGCGACGCGCGCGGCCATCGTGGCGGGGGCCATGCCACGGCTGGAGAGCTCGGCGGTCATGGCGCGGCGACCGCGGTGGTGGAGGCCGTGGATGGAGCCTTCGCTCTTACCCGTGAGGCCGGCGATTTCGGCGGGTGTGAGGCCGACGACGTGGCGCAGGAGGAGAACCTCGCGCTGCGCGCGCGGGAGCGTGGCGAGAGCTTCGCGGAGATCTTCGATCCACGCGCAGGCGCCGGGGTCGGCCTCGGGGCGTTGGGGGGTTGCGCGGACCTCTTCGACGGGGACGAGGCGCTCGCTGCGGACGTGGTCGACGGCGACGTTGCGGGCTACGCGCAGGAGCCAGGCGAAGAAGGGGACGTCGCGTTCCTCGTATTTGTCGATGACGCGCATCATCTTGGCGAAGACGTGCTGGGTGACGTCCTCGGCCTCGTGGTGGTCGCGGACGATGGAGCGGACGTAGCCGTAGATGTTGTCGGCGAAGCGGGCGTAGAGAAAACCGAGAGCCTCGCGGTCGCCGAGCTGCGCGCGGCGGACGGCGCGCGAGACGAGCCGCGAATTCACATCTTCACAATTTGGCTCGGAGCCCCCGCTCCTTGGCTCGGAGCCCCCGCTCCCGGCCGAGCCGAGGGGCTCCATCCGGGGGCGCTGCGGCGTCTGTGCGATCGGCACGGTCCATACCTCCATAGCGATCATCGGCGTCGGTCGCAGATCCTGCCGCAGCGACTGACGTAAAACGTTAAGAACCTGCGCAAAGCTGTATATCTCCCCAAAGTCAGAGCGCAAGGTTGCAGATGTCGAAAATGCAACCCCTTCGTCCTCGACGATTGCGGCCGCGCTGAGTCAATGGCACATGCGCCCACCCGGACGCAGTAATGACATCGTTCGGCGGCCTACCTGGCCTACCGCGTCAACCCTCCTGGTGATTACCCGAACGGCCCAATCCTCGAGCCGGTTGCTGCACCCTGCCCTGGGGCACCTCTCCAATCAGTCCCCCTACTCCCCGCCCACCCGATCGGGTGGCGAGTTGAGCGGGACCCTACCACAGTGGACACATATTGGAAAGGCGCAATTTGCGAATTATATTTCCCACAAGTAAGGTGAACTTCATCACCGTCCCGAGAGCCGCCAACATTCCTCACAAGAACAATTGAGTTAAGGGGTGAGTTTGCGGGAGAGACCGCTGGGCACGCGCCCTCCGCGCTCGTCGATGCGGTCTTGGCAGAGTTCGTCGCAGACAGTTACCGACACACTGACGGGGACGGTAAATTCGGCTAAGTGCAACTTGAGCGGAGTCGGCTGCGGGTGCTACGCGGCGCCACTGGCCCCGAAGGGCTCCTCGACGCGGATGGTGTCGGGCCCCGAGAGCTCGAAGGCGGAGTGCAGCGCCTGCACGACCTCCTGGACGCGGTCGCGCGGGATGACGCAGGAGATCTTGATCGGCGAGGTCGAGATCATCTCGATGTTGAGGCCGGCGTCGGCGAGGACGCGGAAGACGCGGGCGGCGACGCCGGGGTGGGAGCGCATGCCGGCGCCGACGATGGAAACCTTGCCGATGTCCTCGCGCTCGACGAGCTCGCCGAAGGCATCGCCGGCGAGGGGTTCCAGCGCGGCGCGCGCAGCGCGGAGGTCTTCGCGGGAGACGGTGAAGGAGATCTCGGCGAGCTGGCCGCCGGAGGGGAGGTTCTGGTCGATCATGTCGACGTTGACGCCGGCCTGGGCGAGCGCCTCGAACAGGCTGGCGGCAACACCGGGGCGGTGGGCGACGCCCATAAGGGTGACCATGGCCTCAGAGGTGGAGTGGGTGACGGCTGTTATTAGGGGTCGCTCGAGGTGGTCCACGTTGTCTCCTTCCGCGACGACAACGGTACCGGGTGCATCCTCGAAGGAGGAGCGGCAGTGGATGCGGACGCCGTGATTGCGGGCGTACTCGACGGAGCGCAACTGCAGCACGCCGGCGCCGGAGGCGGCCATCTCGAGGCACCTCCTCGAAGGAGACGACGGAGAGCTTGCGCGCGTCGGGCACGAGGCGGGGGTCGGCGCTGAAGACGCCGGCGACATCGGTGTAGATTTCGCAGACCTCGGCGTCGAGCGCGGCGGCGACGGCGACGGCGGTGGTGTCCGACCCGCCGCGCCCGAGGGTGGTGACGTCGTTGGTCGTGGTGGAGACGCCCTGGAAGCCGGCGACGAGCACGATGTGATCCTCCTCCAGGGCCTCGCGGATGCGCTGGGCGCGGACATCGATGATGCGGGCCTTGGTGTGGGAGGTGTCGGTGACGATCCCGGCCTGGGAGCCCGTGAAGGAGACCGCGCGGTGCCCGAGATCGTGGATCGCCATGGCGCACAGCGCGCAGGAGATGCGCTCGCCGGTGGAGAGCAGCATGTCGAGCTCGCGCGGATCCGGCGCGCGGGAGACCTCCTCGGCCATGGCGATCAGCTCGTCGGTGGTCTTGCCACGCGCGGAGAGCACCGCGACGACACGCGCGCCCCCCTCGCGCCGCGCGACGATGCGCGCCGCGGCGCGCTTGATGCGCTGCGCGTCGGCGACAGAGGTGCCGCCGAACTTCATGACGACCAGTTCGGACACGCCGCCAGGATACCCGCGCACCCCGAGATCGCTCTCGCGCGGCCGGCGAGCCGCGCCCTCCCGTCCCGACCACCCTATCGAGCATCGTGTGTACCCTGGCGTGCCCAAGAGTGAGCCATTCACCAACCGAAGGCGAACCATGAGCGCCACGCTGCAATTCGACGAGGACGCCTCCCGGCGCGTGGAGAGGATCTACACCACGCCCGACGTCATCGAACAGCGCCAAACGATCCTGCGGGCACTCGCGCTCCAGCCCGGCGAGCGCGCGATCGACATCGGCTCGGGTCCAGGTCTACTCGCGCGCGAAATGGCCGTTGCTGTCGGGACCAGCGGGCGGATCTGCGGGGTGGACGTCAGCGAAAGCATGCTTGCCCTCGCCAGGGCTCGCAGACCGCCCGCGTGCTCCAGCGCGGCGAACTGCCGCGGAAAGTCCTCCAGGTGCCCGGCGATCGCGTTTCGCCAACGCCTGCGATCGACTCGGCGGGGCCCGGGGGGCGGCACCGGCAACGCGTCAGCCGGCGTCGCGCGAGAGCAGACTGTCGATCCCGGCAAGCGCGGCGCGCTTCCTGGCGCTCGCCGCGGCGGCGCAGCTCGCCCTGCCGTGCGCACAGGCCCGGCCAGAGGCCGTCGCGATCGACCAGCACGCGGCCGTCGGCGACGACCTGCCAAAAGCCGGGGCACGTGGGAGAGATCAGCGCGGATGTAAGTAATCGCCGCGCCCCGGACATATAAGGGTCGTGACCGCGCAGCAACGCTTCGAGGAGATCTATGCCGCCCACGCGGCGGCAGTACACCGTTATGCGTTGCGCCGCCTGGAGCGGGGCGAGGCGGAGGACGTGGTGGCGGAGGTGTTCCTGATCGCGTGGCGGCGCCTGGAGGAGGTGCCGGCGCAGCCGCGGGGCTGGCTGCTGGGCGTGGCGCGGCGCGTGGCATCCAACGCGCGCCGCGGCGAGCGGCGGCGAACCGCGCTGCACGAGCTGCTGGCGACTGAACACCCCGGCGGCGCGGAGCCGAGCGGCGACCCGCGGTTGGCGCGAGCGCTGCTGGAGCTGGGCGAGGCCGACCGCGAGGCGTTGACGCTGGTCGCGTGGGACGGCCTGAGCTACCGCGAGGCGGCGCAGGCGCTCGGCGTGCGGGAGAGCACGTTCGGCGTGCGCCTGCTGCGCGCCAGGCGGCGCCTGGCAAATGTGCTGGCGCGTTCGCCGGAATCGACCGAGACGACAACGACCCCACTGGAGGCACGATGAGCAAAGCACTGATGGACGATCTACGCGGGATCGACCCGCTGCCGGCCGCGGCGGAGCCGCCGCCGCTGATGGACATGCTGGAACGCCTCGACCTCACGGCGCGCCCGCTGCATGGCGAGCTGCACCCGCGGCGACCCGCGCGCGCTCCGCGCGTAGCGTTCGCGGGCGCGGCGGTGGCGGGCGCGGGCGTGGTGGCGGCGCTCGCCCTGATCGACGTCGGCGGAGGTCGACTCGACGTGGCGCAGGCGATCCTGCGTGCCACCGAACCCGGCTCGGGGGTGGTGCACATGAGCATCGTCACCGAACGCACGGTGGGCTCCTCGACGAGCACGACGAGCAGGGAGATCTGGACCGCACAGGACCCGCGCCGCATGCGCACGATCAACAGGGACCCCGAAGGAACCCTGGAAGGCTCGTTGACGACGGCACCGATGCGCCACCTGCGGTGGTCCTCCTCACAGCCGACGGTGATCGAACAGAGCGCCCCGGCGAACGTGGAGCGCAGCGAAGAATCCGCGACGCAGATCATCCACAGGCTGATCGCCGAAGGCCACGCGACGGTGACCGGCAGGACGACCTACGAAGGCCGCGAAGCGTGGCAGCTGGACATCCACCCCCAGCCGGCACCGGGGTCGTTCCAGGGCAGGCAGCTGCCCGACCCGACGCTGATCGTGGACGCCCACACATACGCCCCGCTGGAGCTCTCCAGCCGCTTCGTCGTGGAAGAAGAAAAAGGCAAGCCGGAACTGGCCGAACAGCGCGAACGCTACACCGCCTATGAAGAGCTTCCCGCGACGCCGCAGGACGAAGCGCTGCTGCAACTCGCGCCGCACCCCGGGGCGCACGTGGTGCAGAGCCAGGAATAGGTGCCGGCGCGCCGCTACGGGCGGAGCGTCGCGCTCCTGGGCACCGCACTCGCCGCGGCGCTGGTGGCGGCGGCCGCGATCGCCTTCGTGGGGCCGGGCGGCCGATCGTCGCCCGCGCCCCGCGACGCGTCGCCCCCCGAAGGCGTGCGGGTGATCTCGACGCGCCTGCTGCCGATGCGCGTACAGGATCCGCAAGGCGGCCCGCCTTGGGCTCTGCGCCTGCTGCGGACCTCGCGCGGCTGGACGTGCGCGCAGGTGGGCCGAGTCCTGGACGGACGGTTCGGGGAGCTGGGCGTGGACGGCGCGTTCCACGACGACGGCCGCCTGCACGCGCCCCCACCGGGCGAGATCCCCGAAGAGCGGGCGGCGGGCTCGGGTCCAGTCAACGACGAGTGCCTGGAAGCGGACGAAACGTTCGCCGGCGAACTCGGCGCGCTGGACCGCAGCGCGGCGTTCGGCGCCCAGGAACGCCGCGTCGCGCCGGCGGACCTGCGCCGCATCTCCTACGGCCTGCTCGGGCGGCGCGCGCTCGCGATCACCTACCGCACGGGGCGCGGCCGCAGGACCGTCCCCCTGCACGCGCCGCGCGGCGCGTACCTGATCGTGCAACCGGTCGACGCCCACCACTACCGGCCGGGATCGGGCGCGGCCCCCGGCGACGACCGCCCCGGACACCTGCTGTTCGCGGGCCCGACGGGCGCGCTGACCGCGATCGAGTACCGCTATGGCGCAAGGCCCTGCCGCCAGACGATCGACGACCGCGCATGCAGCGCCTTGCTTCCGGCGCCCACCGGGACCCGGTAAGGCCTAACCCCGCGCACGCGCGCGGGGCGGGGTCGAAAATCGAACACCCACTGCGCACGCCCCCCGCAGGACCCTCGACAGCCCCCCCCCCCCCCGCCGTCTCAGCCCGCGCTCGGGATCGTCGCTTCGGAGAGCCTGACCTTCCCGAGGATCACCGGACCTCGCGGCCCCCCGGGCGCCCCGAACGTGGGCCCGTACTGGACTTCGAAACCCTCGTGCGCGAGGCAGCTCGGCGTGAGGACGAACAGCCCGAGCGAGGTGGTGCGGATCGTTTCGCGAGCTTTGACGTCCCGTTCCAGACTCCAGCCGGTTTCGGGCCGCCCGCCCGCGCGACAATGCGCGAAGCTGAGGATCGTGTAGTCGTGCGTGGCGGAGGTGACGGCGTACGGCGCCTGGAACCGTAGCTGGCCCTTGTAGCAGGGGTCGAGCAGGTAGGCGGCACGACACGAGGCCGAACTCTGCCGGAGCAGGGTGAGCTGAATCGGGAGATGGAGGTCGCGGGTGGGACGCAGGGGCCCGGGGGCAGAGCGCGGCCGCGCAGTACGACAGCGGGCGTGGACAGGCGCGCCGGTGCCCTGCGAGCAGAGCCGCCCCCCGAAGCGGAACGTCGCGGCGGTTACGATCGAGCGATCCGGAGGGGAGACGGCGCTGACCGAGCGCGGCGAGGCTTCCCCCGAGAACGACGAGCCGACACGGGAGGGGCTGTCGACGTAGCCGCCGGGTTGCACGATCAGAAAGCTCCCGTCGTGCGGGTGCACCGCCATCGTCCGCAGCCCGCGCGGGGTGCGGAAGGTGACGCTGACCGCGTGCGGCCCGAGCAGCCCGTAGGCGAGCGTGCGCAGGTCCGCCGTCGGGGGCGTCACGTGGGGACCACCAGGCCGATCGGGGAACTCCTCGGGCAGCAGGCGCACGGCGTTGCGATCGGCGTAGGCGTCTTCGGCGACCAGGGTGACCCCGGACGGAACGCATTCGACCTGACCGGACGACCCGCCGTACCCTGGCGGCAGGACGTCGGCGGCGAGCGCGTGGAAGCGGCCGTCATCGCCGAACGCGCTGTCGGTGCCGAGCTCGCCGAGCCGGGTCCCCTCGACGCGCCCGACCTGCACGCACACCTGGCCGCGCGTGGTGCGCAGGACCCGCATCCCCCAGGGGAGCCCATCGGAGGGGTCGGCGGTGCGAACGACCAGCCCGCGGGCGTGGCCGGCGAGCGGCAGCCCGTTCGCGCGGACGGGGCTGCGCTGCACTTCGGGCTTCACGGGCGCGCCTTCGAGCAGGCCGGTGGCGGCGATCGCGACGGCGCCCCCGACGAGGACGAGCACCGCGGCGATCGCGGCGGCGGGCGCGCGCCGCAGACGCGAGACCCAGGCAAGACGTCCGCCCCGGGCAGGACGTCTGCCGTGCCGGGACTCCTGCCGCTCGGCGGCGGTGAGCAGCTCGCGGGCGAGCGATGCGTAGGGATCGGTCATGTGCGCTCCTTTGCCGTGCGTCTCAGCGTGGCCAACCCGCGCGAGACGCGCTTGCGTACGACCTGCTCGGAGCAGCCGATCTGCGCGGCGATCGCTCCGTAGGGCTCCTCGTCGAGCACGCGGCGCTCGATCGCGCTGCGCTGCTCCTCGGGCAACGCGGCGAGCGCCCTCTGCAGATCCGAGGCGCACTCCCGCTCGACGATCTCCAGCTGGTCGTCGTCGACAAAAATGCTTTCCATCCCCAGCCGCCGCCGCGAGGCGTCGGCGACGCGCCCGCGCCGCGCCGCGTCGAGCAGCAGGCTGCGCGCGATCGACAGCAGCCAGGCGACAGCCGAACCGCGCTGCGGATCGAACTGCGCGCGGCGCTCGAGCGCGCGCGCGAACGTCTCAGCCACCAGGTCCAGGACGAGGTCCGGGTTGCGCCCGAGCCGCCGCCGAAGATAGCCGCGAACGAGCGGATGGCGACGCTCGTACAGGGCCGCGAACCCCGCGCTCCCACCATTGGAAAGCAGCTCCTCGTCGCTCGCGGGGGCGGTCATCTCGCCTTCTATACGCGCGAAGCCGCGATTTGTGACCGCGTCGAACTCATCGCCGGCACTCGGAGCCCGCGCACGTCCGCGCGCCGCGGCGCGAGCGCGGGAGCTGGAGCCCGCGCACGTCCGCGCGCCGCGGCGCGAGCGCGGGAGCTCCTTACCCCGCCGCGCGCGGCACCCGGAAGGCGGCGCGCCCGACGAGCACCGGCTTGCCCTCGCCGGGCAGTCCCGGGACAGGCATGGCGCCGGCCGCGCCGACCGTGGGCACATAGGTGACGGTGACGTGCACGAGGCCGTGGCAGCGGTAGGGCACGAACGTGCGGTAGTGGACGCGCTGGCCCACGCGGATGTCGTAATCGGTCGGCCCGAACCCGCCACCCGAGCCGCAGCTGTGATCGCGGGGGAGTTGGGTTTCGATCTCGTACCAGCTGCCGCCGCCGGTGATGGCGACGCGTGAGGTGAAGTTGACCTGGACGAGCAGCGAGGGCCAGCCGTCGTCGAGGCGCTTGTACCCGGCGGGCACGCGGCGTTCGCACGGAATGACCTTTTCGCCGTGGAGCTGTCCGCAGTAGTGGCGCGCGGGCAGCTCGCGCACGGCAACCGGCGTGGCGAGCTGCGCATGCGTGGGAATCGACGCGCGCGGCCTGACGAAGCCGACGGGCGGGCAGGAGCCGAACAGCGACCGCCGGGTCCCGGGTGCGGCGACGTGGCAGACGCGCCCGTCGCGGTAGGCGACCGTGCTGATCACACCCGCGGGCACCTCCGGTTCGCCGCCGCGGTTACCGCGGCCGCCGTATGGGCAGGGGCTCGCCGGGGTCTCCCACGGTCGTGCGGGCGCCACGCAGCCGGTGGTCACCTGCGGCAGCACGATCAGGTAGGCGCCCTGGGCGCCGACGGTCGCGACCGTGCGCCGCCCGCCTCCGGGTAGGCGGTAGGTGACGCTGCGCGCGTCGGGCCCCAGCAGCCCGAGATAGATTTCGCGCATGTCCGTTTGAGGACACGTCGGCAGTCGCTGGCGGTGCCACGATTCGGCGAGGAGTTCGGCGGGCTCGCAGCCGTCAGGGCCGCTCCCCTGATCGAGGCCCTCGAGACCGCTGGCGGGCTGGTTCTGCAGCGCGACGTTCACGAAGGCGTGCCCGCGCGCGTCGCGCGTGGCGCAGCCCAGGACGCCGAAGACGTTCGGGGAGATGGGGTGGAAGCGCCCGTCGTCGCGGAAGGCACTGTCCTCACCGAGCACGCCGATCGTGCCGTAGTTGACGCGCGCGACATCGACGCACTCCAGGCCGCGCGTGGTGCGCACGACGCGCAGCCCCCACGGCAGCCCGCCGTCGGGGTCGGGGGTGCGCAGGGGCAGCAGCCGCGCGCTGCCGGGAACGGCGACGCCTTCGGCGGTGTGCGGCGCCGGCGCGACCGACGGTCCGAGTGGGGTGCCGCGGTCGAAGACCCCAGCCGCGCTCAGCCCGCCGACGGTCCCGGCGAGGCCGATCGCGAGGTTGACCGCGGCCCAGCGCAGCCGTGGCACGCGCGCGCCGCGCCACCACACCCGACGCGAGCGCCATCCGCGAGACTGCGACGCGGCGGCTGCGACCGCGAGCCGCGTCTCGGCGGCGCGCCGGATCGCGAGCCGCGTCTCGGCGGCGCACGCGACCGCGGGCCGGTTCTCGGCGGCGCGCACGAGCTCCGCGCGGAGCTGCGGCAGGTAGCTCACGAGGCGCGCTCCAATCGCTGGCGCATCGCGCGCAGGCCGCGGCTCACGCGCTGGCGCACGACCGACTCCGAGCAGCGCAGCTCGGCCGCGAGGTCGGCGTAGTCGCGCTCGTCGAGCACGCGCCCGCTGACCGCGAGGCGCTGGTCCTCGGGCAGCTCGGCGAGCAGCGCGAGCGCCGCGGCGCCGTCGCCCGCCAGCTCCTCGATGCGCTCGAGCTCGGCGTCGGCGAGCAGCAGCGGCGCCATCCCCAGCCTCCGCCGCGCGCGGTCCTCGACCTGCCCCCGGCGCCAAGCGTCGGAGAGCTCGTGGCGGGCGATCCCGAACAGCCAGGCACGCGCGCTGCCGAGCTCCGGCCGGTAGCCGCCGACCGAGGCGAGCGCCTGGGCGAACACCTCCGCGGCGAGGTCCGCGGCGAGCTCGGCGCGGCCGGTCGCGCGCAGGAAGAACGCGAGCACGTCGCGCTCGAGGCGGTCGTAGAACACCCCGAATGCGCCCGCGTCGCCGTGGGCAAGCGCCAACAGTCGCTCATCGCTCGGGTCATCCCCGCTCTCGTCCGCTGCGTGGTCGTCGCCCATCGAGAACATATTCCCGTGAGCCTGGCGGCCTGTGACAGAACGGGACCGATGTGGGTTTTCAATTGCGAGCTCTGTACACCACTAAACAATTTCGTGCTGTAAAGAAATGAGAAAAGAGAACTCCATTCGTTCCTCCTCGTCGCGCGCGGCCGCCGCCGGTCAGGAGGCGGCGCCCTCCTCGACGGCGGCGGGCGCTGGTACCACCGCCGCGGGCGCCGCCGCGGCCGGCACAGTCGCGGCGCGCGGCGCGCGGCGCGCGGCCCAGCGGCGCGCGAGCCGGTGAGAGGGGGCCTCGACGGCGCGGAAGAAGACGCCGGCGGTGAGCAGCGAGGCGGTGAGGGCGAGCACCGAGAACGGTAGGCCCCCGGGCCGTCCGCCGACGGCGAAGGCGAGCGCGACGACCAGTGGCTCGTGGACGAGGTAGAGGCTGTAGGAGCGCTTCCCCACCCACTGCATCGGGCGCGACACGAGGGCGCGCGCGAGCGACGCGCAGACGAGCGCCGCGACGACCGCGAGACAGGCGCCAGCCGCGACGAACGGGGCGCTGGGGACGCCGCCCGGGAGCCACCAGTCGCAGGTGAGCGCGGCGACGCACGCCGCGAGGAGGGCGGTCTCTAGGGCGAGGTTGCGCGGGGTGCGCGGCCGCAGCGCGGACGCTAGGCGCGCGAGCTGCGAGTGGTGGAAGGCGAGGACCATGCCCAACAGGAAGGGGGGGAGATAGAGCAGGTATTCGTCGCGGCCCGAGGAGTGCCCGCCGCGGGCGAGCGCCGCGAAGCACAGCGCGGCGACGAGCGCGCCGGGCGCGTAGGAGAGGGCGCCGGGCGCGTGGATGCGGGCGCGCTTGGGAGTGCCCCGGCGCGGCCACAGCGCGAACGCGAGCAGCGCGGGGAGGAGCAGCGAGAACAGGCACCTCCCAGCGCAGCGACCAGAGCGCGCTCGAGAACGCCCCGTCGCCCGCCCCGGGGGCGAGCAGCGCGTCGTGGTCGAGGGTGTGGATGGAGAGCGCTTCGGTGTGCCAGTTCAGCCACCAGCTGCCGGCGGGGATCGTGCGGTGGCTGACGGCGACGTGGAGCACGGCGGCGAGCACGAGCAGACCCCAGACGGGCAGGTACAGGCGGATCGCGCGCGCGGGGTAGTAAGAGGCGATCCGCAGGCGCGTGCCGCGCGCGGCGGGGAGCGTGAGGACGAAGCCGGAGAGCACGAAGAAGACGACGACGAACTCCTGCCCCGCCCAGAAGATGTGCAGGGGGGTGTAGACGAGGAGCCAGTCGAGCGATCCCCGCGCCGGCAGCGGGCCGGGCCCGTAGGGGCCGGCGAGCCACGGCACGGTCGCAAGCAGCGCGTGGTGCTCGACCACGATCAGCGCGGCGAGCCCGCGTAACCCGTCGAGCGAGCGGACCCGTCCGAGCCCCGTCTCGCGCCCCGTCTCGGGCGTCCTCTCCGCGGCCGCCGTGCGGCTCGCCCCTCCCATCCCCGCCGATTATGCCGCTTCTCGCGGTCCCTAAACCGCGCGGCGCCCCGCGAGGGCCTTGCCGAGGGTGACCTCGTCGGCGTACTCGAGGTCGGCGCCCACGGGCAGCCCGCTGGCGAGGCGCGTGACGGTCAAGTGTGGTGCGCGCTCGCGGATGCCCTCGGCGATGTGCAGCGCGGTGGCCTCGCCGGTGGTGGTGGGGTTGGTGGCGAGCACGACCTCGCGCACGGCGGTTTCGCTGTCGCCCACGTCGGCCCCCGCACCGCCGCCGGTGCTCCCCCCGGCGAGCCGCGCGTAGAGCTGCTCGATCTTGAGGTCCTCGGGTTCGACGCCGTCGATCGGGGAGAGCGCGCCGCCGAGGACGTGGTAGAGGCCGTGGAATTCGTGGGTGCGCTCGATCGGGATGACGTCGCTGGGCTCCTCCACGACGCAGATCGTGCTGCGGTCGCGGCGCTGGTCCTGGCAGATGCGACAGCGGGGTTCGTCGGCGAGGTTGAAGCAGACCTCGCAGAGGCCGATGCGCTCCTTGACGTTGACGATCGCGGCGGCGAGCCCGCGCGCGTCCTCCTCGGAGGTGCGGAGGATGTGGAAGGCGAGGCGCTGGGCGGTGCGCTGGCCGATGCCGGGGAGCTTGGAGAGCTCGGTGACGAGCCGCGCGACGGGCGGCGCGAAGGTGCTCACAGGCCGGGCAGCCCGAGCCCGCCGAGCGCGCCGAGGTCGAGCCCGCCGGTGGCCCCGCCGAGGCGCTGCTCGGCGAGCTCCTGCGCGGCGCGCAGCGCCTCGTTGACGGCGACGAGCACGAGGTCGCCGAGCATCTCGACGTCCTCGGGGTCGGCCGCGGCGGGGGCGATGCGGACCCCCTTGACCTGCATGTCGCCGCTGACCTGCACCGTCACGGCGCCGCCACCGGCGGACCCCTCGACGGTCTCGTTCTTGAGCGCCTCCTGGGCGTCCTGCATGTCGCGCTGCATCTTCTGGACCTGCGCGAGCATCTGCTGCATGTTGGGCGGCTTGTTGGGTCGGCGTTGCTGGGCCATGGCTGTCTACTCTCCACTCGCTGTCGAATGATCGGGCGGAGCCTCGCCGGCGCCGCCCGCGAGCACGCGCTCGGCGGGCAGCTCCTCGGCGTCGAGCTCGTCCTTGATGCGCGCCACCCACTCCTCCTCGCTGCGCGGTGCGGGCTGCTGCTCGTCCTCGGAGCCGGGGAGCTCGTCGCGCAGCTCGTACTCGACGCGCAGGTGCGCGTCGCCCGTGATCTCGCGCAGCGCCTCGGTGACGGTCGCGCGATGGGCGCTGTCTTCGGCTTTCTTCTTCGGGAAGGTCGCAGTCGCGGGGAACGCGACGCGCAGCTCGCCCTCGTGCAGCGCGACGGGGCGCGCGGGGGCGAGGACGGCGCTGAGCAGCGCGTTCCTGCTGCCGACGAGCTCGAGCACGGCGGGCCACAGGGCAAGCAGCGCGTCGATGTCCGGGGGGGCGTCGCTCCCGCCCGCCGGCGCGGCGGATGGAGCCGGCGGGTCCGCGGCGAGAGGTGCCGCCTCTGCGGAGGGCGCCGGCGGGACCGGGGCGGGAGGCGCCGCCGGGGAGGGGCGCCCCTCTGGGGGCGCCGGCGCCGCGGCCGGGACGAGCGCCGCGGCCGGGACAGGCGCCGCGGCCGGGACAGGCGCCGCGGCCGGGACAGGCGCCGCGGCCGGGACAGGCGCCGCGGCCGGGACGAGCTCGGCGGGGGCCGAGGTAGAGGCCGCCACCGTGGAAGGAGCCGCCGCCGCGGTGGAAGGAGCCGCCGGGGAAGGGCGCGCCTCCGGCGCCGCGGCCGGGACAGGCGCCGCGGCCGGGACGAGCTCGGCGGGGGCCGAGGTAGAGGCCGCCGCCACGGTGGAAGGAGCCGCCGGCGCCGCAGCCGAGACCGGCGCGGCCGGGGGATCCGTCGGCACGGCGGGCGCCGCCCCCCGCTCCAGGCGCTCCAAGCGCGCGAGCAGCGCGCTCAGCGAGCCGTCGACCGCGGGTCGCGCGGCCTTCACGAGCGCGAGCTCCAGCTGCGTGCGCGGGTCCGCGCCGGCCTTCGTCGCTTCCAGCGCCGCGCCCAGCTGCTCCAGCAGGCGCACCGCGGTGCCCTCCCCCACGCGCTCCGCCTGCGCCCGCAGGCGCGCGTCGCCGTCGGGTGTCACGGACAGCTCGGACGGGACCTCCCCGAGCGCAGCCACGATCAGCAGTTCCCGCGCACGAACCTCCAGGTCGGCGGCGAACGTCGCCGCGTCGCGCCCCCGCTCGGAGCAGTGCGCAACCGCGAGCAGCGACGCGCGCGCGTCGCCGCCGTGAACCGCCTCGATCGCCTCGTCCAGTAGCTCCGAGTCCGTCACGCCGAGCACCGCCAGCACGTCGGCCAGCGCGATCTCGGCACCCGAGTACGTGACGAGCTGCTCCAGCAGGCCCAGCGCGTCGCGGAAGCTCCCCGTCGCCGCGCGCGCGAGCGCCGCAACGGCCTCCCGGGGGATCGCGATCGACTCCGCCCGCGCCGCGCGCTCCAGGACGCCCGCGATCTGCTCGACCGTCGGGCGCTGGAAGTCGAAGCGGTGGCAGCGGTCCACGACCGTCGCCGGGACCTTCTGCGCCTCCGTCGTCGCCAGCACGAACACCGTGTTCGGCGGCGGCTCCTCCAGCGTCTTCAGGAACGCGTTCCACGCCGCCGTCGAGAGCATGTGCGCCTCGTCCAGGATGTACACCTTGCTGCGCCCCGACACCGGCGCGAACGCCACGCCCTCCCGCAGCTCGCGGATGTCCTCCACCGAGTTGTTCGAGGCCGCGTCCATCTCGATCACGTCCAGCGAGCGCGCCTGCGCGATCGAGCGGCACGACTCGCACACCCCGCACGGCTCCACCGTCGGCCCCCGCTCGCAGTTCACGCAGGCCGCGAGGATCTTCGCCATCGAGGTCTTGCCCGTCCCGCGCGAGCCCACGAACAGATATGCGTGGTGGACTCGCCCCAACTCGACCGCGTTGCGCAGCGTGCGCACCACCGCCTCCTGGCCCACCACCTCCGCGAACGTCCGCGGGCGGTGGCGCCGATAGAGCGAGCGCTGCGCGGGCTCGGGGGATCCCTGCTGTGTCTCCATTTCCGCCACCGCGCCTGAGTCTACCCAGGGCCGTCGCCACGCCCGAGGGGGTACCGTGGCGGCCGTGGTCCTCGCTCCACCGCCCCCCTCCGCACCCGCGCGTCCCGAGCCCACGAAGCTCGCGGCGCGCCTCGCCACGCCGCTCGCGATCGCGCTCGGCGCGGTCCTGCTGCGCGTCGTCTCAGGGGTCGGCTTCGTCAACTACGACACCCTCTACGCGCTCGTCTGGGGCCGCGAGCTGACGGCCGGCAGCGCTCCGCAATACGGGATCCCCTTCGCCCCCACCCCCCATCCCCTCCTCCAAATCCTCGGGATCGTGCTCTCGCCGCTGCCCGCGCGGGGGACCCTCGACGTGACGATCGCGCTCGCCTTCCTCGCGCTCGCCGCGTGCGGCTGGGCGGTGTACCGGCTCGGCGCCCTGTGGTTCAACCGCCCCACCGGCGCCGTCGCCGCGATCCTGCTGCTCACGAGCGTCCCCGTCCTCTCCTACGGGGTCCGCGCCTACGTCGACGTGCCCTACCTCCTGCTCGTGCTCGCCGCCCTGATCGTCGAGACCCGCCGCCCGCGCGCCGCAGCGCCCGTGCTCGTGCTGCTCGCGCTCGCCGGACTCATGCGCCCGGAGGCCTGGGTCTTCTCGGGGCTCTACTGGCTCTACCTCGCGCTGCCCGGGCGCGTCCCCGGAAGATTGGGAGCACGAACCGGCTGGGGACGCGCCGCCCACGGCAAGCCGCTCCCCGCAGGCCGCCTCGCGCGCCTGGCCCTGCTGGTACTCGCCGCGCCGCTCGTGTGGGTCGGGAGCGATTGGCTCATAACCGGCCGACCGCTGTGGTCCCTCACCAACACCCGCCACACCGCACACGCGCTGGACCGCAAGACGGGCATCGCCGATGTCCCCGAGTGGATCCCCCGCCGCATCGGCGAGATCCTCGGCCCCGCCGCGCTCGCCGGAGCCGCCATCGGGGGGATCCTCGCGCTGCTGTGGCTGCGCCCCCGCACGCTCGCCGCCGCGATCGTCGGCGTCGTCGCCATGGGCGTGTTCGCACTCCTCGCCAGCGCCGGCCTCCCGATCAACACCCGCTACGCCTTCCTCCCCGGCGCCATCCTCTGCATCTTCTGCGCCGCCGCCCTCTGCGGATGGCTCGAGCTCGACCGCACCGACCCCCACCGCCGCACGTGGATCGCCCTCGGCGCGCTCGTCCTCGTCGCGCTGCTCGCCACCGCACCCTCGCAGTACCGCACCAACCACAAAGAACTCCACGCACTCGCCCGCCAGCAGCAGATCCAAGACGACCTCGTCGCGCTCGTCCGCCACGGGACGATCGCCGCGCGCTGCGAGCCCGTCGGCGTCCCCAACCACGCCCCCATCCCGCTGCTCGCCCTGTGGCTCGACAGCTCCCCCGCGCAGGTCGTCAGCGCACAGGCCCGCACGATCGCACACGGCACCTACCTCGAACCCGCCACCCCCGAGGTCGACCGCGACTACATCCTCGACCGCAGCGAACACGCCCGCATCGCGCACGTCCCGCCCGGGTTCACCCAGACCCGCCGCACGCCCACCTGGGTCGTCTACCGGCACTGCGCGTAGGGCCGCCCGCGCCCGCGCCCCGCGCCCGCGCAGCCGCGCAGCCGCGCTCGAACTGCACGCGAACCGCGCTCGAAATGGACCGTGCACCCCTCGTCGAGACGCCACAGCCGGTCGCCGATCGCCGCCCGCGACTCCGGATCGGGAGCTCCCGCTGCGCCTGCCGGGGATCGCTTAAGGCTGCTTCCTTCCGGACCTGACCTGATTCACAAGCCGACACCGCGCGGGACCCGAGCCATCGACGCCCCGAACGGCGGAGCGACCGGAGCGGAACCCCTCGGAGGGGAGTTCAGCCCCGCTAGAGCGGATTGCGGGTGCAGGGCACCGCTACCTCCCCGCCTAGCACGGTCCTCGCGGATCGTAGCGCGCCGCGGCCCTCGCCGAGCCCACGCTCCCGCCCGTCGCCGAGCCCACATCCCCCGGCGACCGAGCTTGGGGAATGTGGGTGTTCGATTTCTGACCCCGCCGCGCGCGCGTGCGCGGGGTTCGGTTAAACCCCCCCGCGCGCGCGGCGGGCCCTCTGGCGGAGGGCACCACGCGCACCCCGCGGGTTGCCGTACCACAAATGCGCGCCGTTCCGTTAGGCTGCCGCGTCGTGAAGACCCAAGAGCAGCTCCTCAACGCTTTCCCCGCGCGGCTCCGTCAGCGCCTCGCGGCCGTCCCCCCCAGGCTCGCCCTCAGCGCCGCCGCGCTCGGCACCGCCGCGCTGCTCGCCGGTTGCGGCGGTTCCAGCGGGGGATCCAGCACGATCACCGTCGGCGGCGAGAACGCCTCCGCGAACAAACTCGTCGAACAGGTCGTCGCCGTCACCACCCCCACCAGCGGCCCCCTCGCCACCGAACCCAAGATCACGCCCCCCAAGGGCGCCGCGCCGACCACGCTCCAGACCAAAGACCTCGTCGTCGGCACCGGCGCGGAAGCCAAGACCGGCTCCTCCGTCACCGTCAACTACGTCGGCGCCCTCTACAGCAACGGCAACGTCTTCGACGCCTCCTGGAAACGCAAAGAACCGTTCTCGTTCACCCTCGGCAAGGGCCAGGTCATCCAGGGCTGGGACAAAGGCATCGTCGGCATGAAGGTCGGCGGCCGCCGCGAGCTCATCATCCCCGCCGAACTCGCCTACGGCAAGGCCGGCTCCCCCCCGAAGATCCCGCCGAGCTCGCCGCTGATCTTCATCGTCGACCTGCTCTCCGCATAGGGGCGCGCCCACCACGCACATACCCCGCCGCGGCGCCCGCACGAGCGCGCGCCGCCGGCGGCGGGGTCGCGGGCCGAGCTGCGCGGGCCGCGGTAGCCGCGCTCGCGGCCGGCGGCCTCCTCGCGCTCGCGGGGTGCGGCGGCCACAAACCGCGCCCCGCCGCGCTGCGCGTCGAGCGCGCCGACCTCGTGCTCGTCGCGCACACCCTCCGCCAGCTCCAGACGCCCGTCCGCAGCGAGGTCTCCGCGGCGCGCGCCGCGTGGCCCGCAGTCGCCGCCGGCCTCCCCGCGCACCTCGCGCCGGGCGCCCGCGCGCGGATCGCGCTCGCCGAGCACCGCGCCGCGGCGATCGCGCTGCCGCGCTTCCTCGACGCCGAAAGCGCGCTCACCGGGCCCGCCGCGCAGCTCAGCGGACTCGTCAAGACCTACTCCCGCCTCACCCAGCGCGGGTGGCGGTTCCTCGCCCTCGCCGCCCGCGCAGGGGGCAACGGTGGCGCGGGTGCCACCGGGGCGGCGCGCGCCACCGGGGCCGCGGGCCGCCCCGGTCACGGCGATCGCGGTGCCGCGGCGCCCGCCGCGCCGAGCGCCGCGGCCTTCCTGCGCGCGAACTCCGGGCTCTACATCTACTGCGTCTACGACGGCCACTTCGATCTCTCGCTCGTCGGCAAGAAGCTCCAGGACGCCTACCGCAAGCTCGGCGGCCCCCAGGGGTTCGGGGGGACGCTCCCGGAGGCCGAGGTCGAAGCGCTCGCTCGCGCGTACTCGGAGGACGCGGTGCGGCTCGTCCCGCATCCCGCGGGGCGCGTGCAGGTTTAGGCGCTCCTGCGAGGGACCCATGCCCACCTGTGGGGAAGCCCTGCTCGCTGCACCCCGCCCACAGCTGACGCGAGGCGCCCCGAGAGGCCTACGCATGAATGGCACCGAGCAGGCCGCCTCGGACGCCCCGACGGCCACCGCGCCGCCGGCCCGAACCCCATTAGAATCGAGGCTGAGGGCACGTAGCTCAGTGGGAGAGCGCTCGCTTCACACGCGAGAGGTCGCTGGTTCGAAACCAGCCGTGCCCACCAAAATCCCTGCAAATGAGTGGTTTTGCGCGGGCGCGGCTGACTGGGAGAGCGCTCGCTTGCGGGATTACTTGCGTTTCATTTGCTTTCCTCCTGCTCCCATATCGTTGCGAGGGAGCGCTTTCCCCCTGTTCTTTCGCGGCTGCGGTCACATGAGCGTGGTTGCCACCCAGCTCCTGCCGGCCCACCTTTGGACGCGCGTCCTAAAGCGCGTCGAGCGACACCCGCACCAGCGGCAAACGCGACGGTGCGCTCCGGCGCGAGCCCTGCGTTGCGCGGTCGGTGGCCCGGGGTAGAATCGGGCGCGTGCTCGACGATGCCCTCATACACGAGGCTGGGCGGCGTTTGCGCGCCGCGGCGCCGCCGGGCAGCCGGGTCATCCTGTTCGGCTCGCACGCCCGAGGACAGGCCGGCCCGCACAGCGACCTCGACTTCCTCGTGATCGAGCCGGAGGTGGACGACCGGGGCAGCGAGTCGGTTCGGCTGGACGGCACGTTGAGCGGCCTGCGGGCGCCGGTCGACGTGATCGTCGTCAGCGAGACCAGCGTGCGCGAGTGGCGCGATGTGTACGGCACCATCATCCACTCGGCCCTCTCGGAGGGCCGCGAGCTGGTCGCGTGATGGCTACCTCCATTGATCTCGCCCACCGACTGCTCGCCGCGGCCGAGAATGACGAGCTGATGGCCAGATCGGTGCTGCCTGTGCCGGGGGTGACGGACGCGGGAGTCGGCATGCTCACGCAGCAGGCCGTCGAGAAGGCGATCAAGGCCGTGCTCGCGGCTCGCGGAGTCGAATTCCCCTTCACACACAATCTCCGCGTCCTCAGAGAATCGGCGCAGGAATCGGGAAACGACCTCCCGGCAACGCTCGACGGCATCGAGACCCTGACCCCGTTCGCCTCCGACGAGCGCTATGGAGGCGAAACGCCGATCGGCCTCGATCGCGACCGGGCGCTCGCGTGGGCCACCGCGGCTATCGCCTGGGCGCGCGAGCAGATCGACCGCATCGAACCCGAGCAGGCCGCGACCGAGCCCACGGACGCCGAGCACAACTGAGACCGGCACGGCGATCCCGCCACGCGGCGCTCGTGGCTGTACTCGACCTTGTGGGACGATGACTGGACGTGCATCGGCGGCTCACGAGCCCTCATCGACGCTTTGCTGGCCCATCCCGATCTGGGACATCGAGCTCACGAGGTCAACCCATCACTCAAAGATGCAACCCCGCCCGGCCACGCCGCGATCTGATCGATTGAGCCGGCCGCGCCACACACCCCAACCGAGGGCTGGCACACGCCCGCTTACGCGGGGCGAGCGCGGGAGCGAGCACTCGCCGCGTCCCAGTGAGGTGCTCGCCTCGTCGCGTTCGCGGTTACCCGTGCTCGTGCGCTGTCGGGCGCGCGCATGGCCACCCGACAGCGCGTGAGTTGTGGGTTATTCGGAGTGGTGTACGGTCAGGGGATGGCCTTCGCCTTCGGTGAGTTCAAATTTCTGACTGCTCACGATGAGGTTGCCAGCTTCAGTGGTTTCGGAACAGGCGTACGGGTTCACTCTGAATATAGCAAGGACCCCCGGTGACATGTTTTCCATTATCGCGTTGGGCACCTCGGGGCATTCGTTTTTGATTTTGTATGGAGGAGATTCGCATGTGAGCCTGAAGCCTGCGGCTTTGAGCGTTCCGTGCGTGACCTTGAGAATTTACCTTCGCTGTAGGTGAGTTCGGTTTTCCACGGTAGGTGCACCGCTTCAATCGTAGCTCCGCCGAATTTGCATGCTTCTTCACCCTGACAGAGGTATTGGTCCATGTTTTTACTTCGCCTACGCCGGCGGGACCGACGGTGCCGGTACCTGTCTCTTCGCATTTTACGGTCGTGTTGCCGAAACCGTTATACTGGGTCTGCAGCTTGAGTGTCCCTTTCCACTTGACCGGCTTCGTAGTCGTAATGGCTTCTTCGCGCCATTGCCATGTGGTGGATGCATTCGCGGCCGCAGGAACGACACCCCAGAGCGCGAGCGCGCTCATTGCCGTTACGATCGCGTGTCGTGTGAGCCGTGTGGCGCGCTTGCCGCCGGCTTGCCCGCCGTGACTGGAACCTCGATGGTCCATGTGCTACCTCCTGTTCGATCGACTATTGAGCACGGTCACGGGCAAGCATTACCTCCCAAGCCCGGGACCTGCGAGTGTGACTCTACGGGCGCCCGCGCGGCAGCGTCAAGGAGTTAACAGAAGATAATTTGCAGCACCTTGTGTCAAAGTACATTCGTCGATGGCTCCGCTTCCAGAATCGTATACGGGTCAGTGGGCGTCGCAGGGCGCGATGGTCCTGGAGTATCGTTTTCCAAGGCGCGCGTCGCGACCGTTCCGGATGGTGTGAGAGTCCAAGCGTTCGGGCCTCCGGGCGATGTGCTGTGTTTGGTCAGCAGTCCAAGGTTGCGGAGACGCGTCAGCAGCTTGGAAGCTTGTGCTGGCTTAGCGATACCGGTCGCGTCTGCGATTTGTTGGTTACTCGCCCCGGGATGCTCTAGGAGGTAGCGCAAGCATTGCCGAGCGCGGTACGCGCGCGGGTCAAGTAGCGCCGCGGCAACTCGGCATCCGAGGCGACTGGCATGGTGTGCGGGAAATGCTGGGCGGAGGCATCGTTTGTGTACTCGCGCGCGTGTTGGATCTCGGGCGTCGCCGCGGGCGCTCCGCGGTGGATCGCGTTGATCAATCCCATCAGCATGGGCGGGAGCGCGACCAATGGCTCGCGGCTGCCTCTCAGCAGCTTAGTGTGGATGATGCCGAGGGTGAGCTCCATCACCGCGGCCGGCGCGAGCGGGTTGAGCTACACGCCGGGAGGTAGGGGCCAGCGCGTCACGATCATCCGCGTGAGCGCTCTGACGTGGCGCTCGCGGCGTTCCAGCGCCCACGAGCCGGCGGCGAGGCTCTCTACCAGCCATACGCGTGCCAGCAGCGGTTGCTCGTCGAAGAACATCAGCAGCGACTCCAGAGCACCGCGTATTCCCTCGCGCCAGTCATCTTGGTCGGCGAACGCTTGGGACATAAGCATCCGGGCGCGGTCCCTGCCCGTCGTCGAGGACCGCCAGGAAGCAGCCCCTGAGCCCGTCGAAGGTCTCATAGAACGTGTCGTGGGACACTCGCGCGCGCGCAGACACCGCGGACGGTCGTTCCCGCATAGCCTTTCTCGGCAGCACACACCACCATCGCCTGCAGAATCCGCGTGCGGCGCTCTGCCAACGCTATCTCCACGCTCTCGGCTCTCCTGCTGCGCTCGCTCACCCTGTGGTCTGTGCCGCTCGCCTGGTCAGCTACGGCGCCTCTCTCTCGATGGTGTCTCGGCGGGTCTGTTGCGGGCAAGTCTCTGTTACCGACCCGCTCGGGGCGTCCGCCTCCGATGGCTGCCGCGGCCCCCACGCTTGCCATGGCGCTTGCTCTTGGCATGGGCCTTGCGCTTGGTGTGGGCAGTGTGCCTGCAGTCGGTGACGCCGATCTTCGTGCTCTGGTGTATTTCGGCGCCGTTTTGGGCGACGAAGACCGTCGGCATGGCGAGTTTTGCCTTGCAGAGGTTGCCGTTGGCGGCGAGCGCTGAGTACGCGCCTTGGGGGAGCGTCAGTTCGAAGCTCGAGACTGGTTGGTCGGGGACGGTCTTGAACGTTGTGCTGGTGATCCCCTGTTTGCTGATGTTCGTCGTGCCGACGAGGTCGATCGTAATGCCGTAGCCCTGCAGCACGACGATCAGGCTGGGAAATGCTTCGCCGCCATGGGAAACGAAGTACGCCGGCCCTTCCAAGGGGACGGGGAGAACTGGGGTGATCGCCTGCGCGTGGCCCACCACCGACGCCCCTGGACAGCCCGCTGGGTTTGCCGCGAACTGCACGGCGGGACATGCTTTCTGAAGTGTCGTGAGCCTGGACGGAAGTTGTTTGGGGAGAGCTACCTTGACCTTCGTGATGTTTGACTCGGCACCGACGGAGCCCGCCGGGAACGTGAGCTTCGCGGTAAGGCTCGCGCCGCCGACGCGGCTCGCCTTGCCTGAGGTGGAAACCTTGAAGGCGGGTCTGAACGCGAGCGACGAGCAGTTCGCAGCAGTGAATTGCGTGGAAACCGTCACAGGCACTTCGTCGGCCGGATTCGCGGGGTCCGCACCCGCACCGTCGATCGTGTTCACGATCGACAGCGGTGTGCAGTTGGTCGGATCGAGGATGAAGTTCGGGCGACTCATGTAGACGCGAATGTCGCGGACGTGCACGACGATGCCCTTGATGATGTGTGGAATTGGGTCAGAGCCATTCGCGCTGACTTCCACCTGCGCTGTCGAAGGGTTGATGTCCAGCGCGAAGCGAATCACGACCGTCCCCAGATCGAACGGCCCGACTTTAGCCGAGGTGATCGACACGACCGACAGCGGCGCGCCGTGGTAGGGACCAGCGAGATAGACCTTTCCCGGCGTTTGCGCAAGGACGCTTCCAACACCTGCTTCGACGATCGTGTGTCCGATTTCGCTTGCGGCGGGACACGAGGGGTTCGCTTCCTCTTCGGCGCCGGTCTTGCTCTTGGACGCTTCGATGTTCGCGTCTGGGCAGAACGGGATGCCTGTCAGGTTCCCGGTCAACCCGGGGGGAAGCGTCGTCGAGAACCGCGTGATCTCCTGTTCGCCGTCTTCGCGGATGATCCGCAGATAGAACGGGCTGTAGGAGCCGCCGGCGTTGTTTTGAGTCCCGGCGATCACCTGCGGTTTGAAGCGCGGAACGCCGCCCGTGGGGCACGCACCTTCGTGTACGCCCTGGGTGACCTGGAACGAGCTCGCATGTAGCCGTGGTTCGCGCGGAGCCGACCATGGCGTCAGCGCCGCCTGCGTGGTGTATGCGCCACACGTGGGTGGAGTCACGAGCGGCGCGGTCGCGCCGGGCCGGAACTTCAGCGTGAAGCGGCTGAACGGCTGCTGGGGGGTGTTCGAGAACGTCGTGACCAGCTGGCCGGTTACGGGGTTCGGTTCGATCTTGCCCGCGGCCTTGACGATGATTCCGCGTTCGGGGTCCTTCGCGACGACGTACAGCGCGAGCAGCGAGCCGCCGGGATGCGCGGCTTCGCCGAATTCGGGCAGGTTGTCATACGGCGTTGCGATGTAAACCGCGCCGTTGACCTTTTCGTTCAAGAGCGGCGTTTCGATTTCGATCGAGCCGATCTTCGATTCGGGTGGGCAGCCCGCGCCGGGCGCGGACTCCGCGGTCTCCGCTTCGTACTGCGCCGGCGAACACGCGCCGAGACCAGCCGCGAGCGACGGGTTCGCCGTCATCCCTTCAGGCAGCGCGACCGTCGTGTCCTTGAGATATGACGTGGAGACCGTGAGTGGGTTTTCCCACGCCTGCGGCACGAGCAGCGACACGGCCAGGCCCGTCGGCGATTCGGCGGAGCGAGTGCTCGGCTGGACTTCGATCGAGGGCTGGAACGGAACGCGTTCGCATTCGTCGATCGGCCCCGCCTGGCTGTTCGCGGTCTGCCAGTTTTCGGGTTCCTCCCAGGAGTCGGTCCTGATTGTGGCCTGGAAAGTGCCGCAGCTGGTGGGGTTTGACAGGAACGGCTTTTCCTGGATGTTGGCGGGCTGCGGGCCGCCGAGTTCGTTGCGGCAGATCGCCGGTCGTTCCCCGTTGTAGCCGCACACCGCGCCGCGTAACGCGTCGTGCTGGTGAGCCGCGGGAACCCCCCAGATCGTGACGGACACGTTATGCGCTTCTGCGCTCGAGGAGATGTTCAACCCGGACGACGTCAGGCCCAGCCCATCGGTCCGCACCCCGATCTGCAGGATCGAGGTCAGCACGGCCGTCTTGAACCCGAGCTCAGCCGTCGTCCCGAAGCTCGTGACTTCCATGTTGTAGATCGGGACGGTGAGCTCCTCCGGTAGCTGGCCTTCGTCGTTGTGGAGGGAGACTTCGAGGCTGATTGTTCCAACCTGGCTCCCGATCGGGCAATCCGCGAGTTCTCCGGTTTCCGTGCCGGGGTGTTTGGCCAGCAGCTGGGCCTGGGTGCAGGTCGGCGCCGCCGTGTTGCTCGCGTCGAAGCCCGTCGGAATTTCGACGATGACGTTTCGCGCATCGTTGTAGGTGAGCCCGCTTGCTTCGTGCGCGAAGTCAAACGACGTGACCCAATCGGCGTGAGCCCCGGCCTGGGAGCTTGCGGCCGAGAACCGAAACGAGCCAGGTACCAGTTCGAAGGGGTGTTCGCTGGGCCTGGCCTGTGCAGCCGCCGGACCCAGAACCGATAGGCACATCCCGAAAAGCATCAGGAAAGACGGGAGCAGGATCGCGAAGCGCTTGGTCATCGGTTGCCCCTCCGGTCGTTGCTGGATCTCTTGGCTGGCCTCTTTGCCTTTCGCTTCTTGAGATGGCGCTTCTTCTCCCTCTTCTTCTTCTTTGGCTTGGGTTTGACTGACTGAGATCGTCTCCCTCGGTGATGAGACCTGGCAGAAGCTCCCGTTCTACGCGGCGCACGGCGTCGACGAGCTGCTGATCCTCGACCCGCAGGAGCGCGCGGTCCACTGGCTCGCGCTCACGGGCGGCGAGTACGGCCCGATCGAGCGCAGCGGCCTGATCGACCTCGGCCGCGCGCAGCTAGCCGAGCGAATCGACTGGCCATAGCCTCAAGCCGAGCGACCGCCGGCGGCGCCCTCGCGGCGCCCTACCGGAGCCCTCTCCCTCGCACCCACTTTGCGAGCGCGGCCGACAGCGGCGTCCCCTCCGCGACACCCGCGTCCACCTGGGGCTCCCCCGCAGCGATCCCGAGCGGCAGCACCCCGGCCCACACCGGCAGCCGGTGGTCGTCGGGATCGTCGACGGGCGGGCCGCTGCGGACCTTGGCGGACGCCTCAGCGAGCCCCATGACGAGGACGCGCGTGCCCTTGAGCTCCTGCGGACTGGGCGGCCGCACCTCACCCCAGCGGCCGGGGATGAGCTTTTCGGTGAACGCCTCCAGCGCGCGCATCCGCTCCTGGGGCCCCTCGACGGGGATCGCTTTCCCGAGGACGACGACGGAGCGGTAGTTGACGGAGTGGTGGAAGGCGGAGCGCGCGAGGACGAGCCCGTCGAGGAGGGTGACGGTGAGACAGGCGGGCGCTCCGGCGGCCAGCGTGCGAATCGCGCGACTGGCGGCGGAGCCGTGGATGTAGAGCTGCTCGCCGACGCGGGCGTGGAGCGTGGGGATCGCGTAGGGCTGACCCTCGGACACGAACGCGAGGTGCGCGACGAGCCCCTCGTCGAGGATCGCGTGGATCGTCTCGCGGTCGTAGGCGGCGCGGGCGGGGACGCGGCGGACGCGGGCGCGCTCGGAGGGGGCGGCGGACACGCCAGGCACCCTATGCCGACCTTGGCCCCCTGAGAAGGTCCAAGGCGGTGAGAGAATGTGGGGCCAATGGACCTGCATCTCGACCTGGACCTCGACCTGGACCTCGATCTCGACCTCCATCTCGACCCCACGGACCCCCCGCCGCGCTCGCTGCGGGCGCGGGTGGAGCGCGCGCTGCGGGAGGCGGTGCGCGACGGCCGCCTGACCCCCGGCGCGCGCCTGCCGGCGACGCGCGCGCTGTGCGCGCAGCTGGGCGTCTCGCGGGGCGTGGTGGTGGACGTCTACGCGCAGCTGGCGGCGGAGGGCTACCTCTGGACGAGCCGGGGCGGCGGGACGAGGGTCGCGGCGGCGGCCGCGAGCGAGCGCCCCCGCCCCCCGGCGCAGACCACCGCGGCGGCGCCGCGCTACGACATGAACCCTTACCGCCCGGCGCTCGACGGCTTCCCCCGGGCGGCGTGGTCGGCGGCGCTGGCGCGCGTGCTGCGGGAGGCCGCGGACGAGCGCCTGGGCTACCCGGACGCGGCGGGCGCGGCGGAGCTGCGGGCGGCGCTGGCGTCCTACCTGGGCCGCGCGCGGGGCGTGCGGGCGGAGGCGGAGCAGGTGGTGGTGACGTGCGGCCTGCGCGCGGGCATGGACGTGCTGTGGCACGTGCTGGTGGGGAGGGGCGCGCGGAGGGTCGCCCTGGAGGACCCGGGCTGGGCGGGGATGCACGAGACGGCGCGCGCGGCGGGCCTGGGCGTCGTGAGACTGGCGCTGGATGGCGAGGGCCTCGTGGTGGGGCCCTTGGGTGAAGGTTTGGGGGAGGGGGAGGGGGAGGGAGTGGACGCGGTGGCCCTCGCCCCGGCGCACCAGTATCCGACGGGCGCGGTGCTGTCGGCGGCGCGGCGGGCGGCGCTGGTGGAGTGGGCGCGGACCCAGGACGGGCTGATCGTGGAGGACGACTACGACGCGGAGTACCGCTACGACCGCCAGCCGATCGGCTCGCTGCAGGGCCTGGCGCCGGATCGCGTGGTGTACGGGGGCTCGGCGAGCAAGACGCTGGCGCCGGCGCTGCGGATCGGCTGGCTGGTCCTCCCGCGCGACCTGGCGCAGCCGGTGGCGGCGCTGCAGCGCCGCCGCGGCGCGATCCCCTCGACGATCGACCAGCTCGCCCTGGCGGACGTGATCGAGCGGGGCGAGCTCGACCGCCACCTGCGCCGCCAGCGCCGCCGCTACCGCCAGCAGCGCGCGGCCCTGCTGGAGGCGATCGCGAGCGAGCTTCCCGACGCGCGCGTGAGCGGCGCGGCGGCGGGCCTGTTCGCGGTCGTGCACCTCCCCTCCCATATCGACGAGTCCGCCGTCCTCGCCGCGGCGCGCTCGCGCGGGATCGCGCTGGAGGGCCTGGGCGGCGCGACGCCGGGCCTCGTGCTCGGCTACGCGAACCTCCCGGCCGCGGCGATCGCGCCGGCTGTGCGCGCGCTCGCGCAGGGCGTCGAGGCGGCCACGAAGCAGTCCTCGCGGTCGCCTCAGGGCCCGAGCAGCGCGAGCGGGACGACGGCGACGCCGTCGGGCCTGCGGTAGGCGAATCTCCCGGCGTAGACGACGACGCGCTCGACCAACCGCTCGCCGACCTGCCGCCGCAGCCAGTTGAGGTGCGCGACGTCGCGGTCCTCGACCGCGCCGGCGAGCTTGACCTCGATCGCGACGCACGCGCGATCGTCGCCCTCTACGACGAGATCGACCTCGTGGTCGCCGTTCTTGGTGCGCAGATGGCCGACGCGCGCGGCGGCCCCCTCGGCGTAGACGCGCACGGATTGGGTGACGAGCGACTCGAACAGCGCCCCGAGCCAGGTGCCGGCGGTGCGCGCGACGCGCTTGCCCTCGCCGCGCAGCAGCCCGGCGCGACCGACGCCGACGAAGCGCGCGGCGAGCGCGGGGTCGAGCAGGTGGTGCTTGGGGGTGTGCGTGAGCCGCTTGAGCGGTGCGAACGTCGGGATCCACGCCTCGAGCGGATCGAGCACGAAGATCCGCTGGAGGTGCTCGCGATAGACGGCGACGGTCTGCCGGGCGGGCTTGTCGCCCTCGCCGGGGGTCGCGGCGTCGAGGATCGTGCTGTAGGCGGCGTTGGTCGCGGTCGCGGCGGCGTAGGCGGCGAGCCACGCGCGCAGCGCGGCGGGGCGGCGGACGCTGACGCCGCTCTCGGGGAGCTCGCGCTCGAGGATGCGCGTGAGGTAGCTATCGAGCTGGAGCTGGCGCGCGCGCTCGGGCAGGTCGCGGATGCCGGGGAACCCGGATCGCAGGATCTCCTCGGTGTACGCGGGGACGTCGAGCTCGGAGCTCCCGGCGATCGCCCGCGAGCAGCCGCTCAGCAGCCCGCGCAGCGAGACGGTGGGCTCGTGCGCGCCGCGCTCGCTGAACGCCAGCGGCCGCATCGCGAGGCTGACGATGCGACCCGCGCCGGAGTGGACGCGGACGCCCGGGGCGAGGCCCGCGGACCCCGCCAGCAGAAAGCGGCCGCCGCTGCGGTCATCGTTGACGGCGCGCCGCACGCGGTCCCAGACGTCGGGCTCGAGCTGCCACTCGTTGACGAGCACGGGTGGCGGGACCTGCGTGACGAGGTCCAGGTTGCCCGCGAGCGCGGCGCGCTCGTTGGGGTTGTCCAGCGAGAGGACCGTGGCCGCGCGCTGCATCGCGGTCGCGGTCTTGCCGACGCCCTTCGCGCCCTCCAGGGCGACCGCGGCGAGGTGGGGGAAGAGCTCGTCGAGCGCGTCGTCGATAATGCGTCGCCGGTAGGCCACCGGCCTAAACTAACAGATGGACACCCTCCTACCTAACATCTCGACACCAATCTACCTAACTTCTCGCCACCCATGACCCGCGTGAACTACGACCTCCACGGCGGCACCTACGCGCGCCACCGCCACGCGGACCCGCGCATCGCGGCCCGCATCCACGCGGCGCTGGGCCACGCGCGGACGGTGCTGAACGTGCGCGCGGGCTCGCCGCCGCCCTGGAGTCGGGCGCGTGGGACGCCCAGCACGGCGACCTGCGCGAGCAGGAGCGGTTCGACGGGACGCTGCGCCTCGTGACCTCCGAAGCCGGGTGAGCGACATGCTCAAAATGCGAAGACCGCATCCTGGACGCCTGGCCGATGACATCGCCTGAGCGATGCGCGATCGTCTACGTCATGACATCTCCCTCCATCCGCCCCGCCCACGACGAGGACCGCAGCGCGATCGCGGCGATCTATAACGAGGGCATCCGCGAGGGTCGCTCGACGTTCGAAACCGAAGAGCGCACCGAGGCCGACATCAACACATGGCTGGGCTCGCCGCGCTACCCGGTCCTCGTCGCTCGAGACGCAGAGCAGGGACCGGTCGCGGGCTGGGCGCGCATCTCCCCCTACAGCACCCGCCCCTGCTACGCGCGCGTCGGCGAGGCGAGCGTCTACGTGAGCGCACCCGCGCGCGGCCGCGGCCTGGGCGGCGCACTCGCCGCGGAGCTGCGCGCGCAGGCAGAGCACGCCGGCTTCCACAAGCTGATCGGCAAACTGCTCGCCGAGAACGACGCGAGCCGCGCGCTGGCCGCGCGATATGGGTTCCGCGAGGTCGGCCTGCACCTGCGCCACGGCGAGACCGGCGGGCGCTGGCACGACGTGATGGTCGTCGAGCTCCTTCTGGCCTGAGCCGCCGCGAGATGCGGGCCCTGCCCACGGGATCCGGCGAGGTCGTGAGCGGGCTCCTACTGACCTGAGCCGCGGATGGCCGCCGACGGCCCTCCATCGAACCCGACCCCGATCGCGGCGAGCAGTGAAAGTGTGAACTCGGTGAGCGACGCATCGACGAGTGCCTGCGCCGTGAACCACGCGACCTCCAGCGTCTCCTCCCCGTCGGGCCGCGGCTCCCCCGCGACGACGTGCGCGTCGAACACGGTGGGCACATAGCTGACGAGATCCCCGTTGCGGTAGCGCAGCCGGAACTGCGGCCCGCCGATGACGTCGCGGATCCCGTCGAGCGCGACCGTCACCCCCGCCTCCTCCAGCGTCTCGCGCAGCGCGGCCGCGCGCGGGGACTCGTCGGGATCGATCGCGCCGCCGAGCGTCTGCCAGCGTCCGGTCTCGGCGTCGCGGACGAGCAGCAGGCGACCGTCCCCGTCCCACACGAGCACCGCGACCGAGGGCACGTGCAGCAGCGCGTGCCCGACGGACTCGCGCAGCCGGCGCAGGTAGGGAGAGATGCCCACGGTGGCCAAGCCTATAGCGGGGGGACGCGATCCTCGGGCAATTCCGAGGCGCCTACCGCGAATCGAGCACGGGATCTCCCGCCTCACTCGCCGCCGGCGCCCTCGAGCGTGGAGAGCATCAGCGCGACCCACGTCCGCACGAGCAGCTCGTCCTCGACGGGGGCCGGGATGCCGAGCACGTCGCGCAGCAGGCGCGAGGAGAACAGCGCGCCCAGGCCGACGGCGGCGGTCGCGGCGGCCTGCTCGTCTGAGAGCGCCGGCTCGGCGCGCTCGCCGAGCCACGCGGCGAACCCGCTGAAGGTGGAGCTCACGAGCCGGTTGACCGCGGTGCGCAGCAGCTCGGGACGCTTGCGCGCTTCGGAGGCCAGCAGCCGCAACAGGTCGCTCTCGCTGTCGAGCTCCGCGAGGACGTAGCGGGCGATGAGCGTCAGTTCGGATCTCGTGTCGCCGAGCGGCGTCAGCACGCGGCGGATGTCGCGCAGCGCGTCGAGCCGCGCGAGCTGGCGGTCGATGCCGGCGGCGAGCACGGCTTCCTTGCTGTGGAAGTGGTGGTAGAGGCCGCCCGCGCCCGGCGTGAGCCCGGCGGCGGCTTCGATCTTGGCGACGCTCGTCGCGGCGTAGCCGTCTTGGGTGAAGAGGCGCAGGGCCTCGTCGACGATGCGCTCGCGCGTGTTGGTCGGCATGATACGGTCCTAAGTGTACACTTAGTTAAAGTCGGGTGGTACTGAAAGAAGGTGTCTATGGCCAACGGTGGATCGCGAGCGGGCGACGGCAAATCGCAAGAGGGCGACGGCATCCCGAGCGGCCGGCTGCGGCGCACGGCCCCACTGGTCGGACTCACGGCGCGCACCGCCGGGGAGGCGGTGGTCGTCGGGCTGCGCGGCAAGCTGGGCGGCAGCGCCGATCGCGGCGAGTTCCACGCGCGCACGGCCGAGCGCTACGTGGAGCTGCTCGGCCGCTCCAAGGGCGCACTGATGAAGGCGGGGCAGCTGCTCTCGTTCACCTCGCTGGGCCCCGTCGTCGGCGGCGAGTTCCAGGCGACCTACCAGTCGGCGATGGCGCGGCTGCGCGACGCCGCGCCGCCGATGGCGCCGGAGCTCGCGCGCGAGGTGCTCGAGCGCGAGCTCGGATGCACGGTGGAGCGCGCGTTCGCCGAGTTCGAGGAGGAGCCGCTCGCGGCGGCGTCGATCGGCCAGGTCCACCGCGCGCGGCTGCACGACGGGCGCGCGGTCGCCGTGAAGGTCCAGTACCCGGGCGTCGGCGAGGCGATCCGCTCGGACCTGCAGAACGGCGAGCTGCTGGTCACGTTCCTGGGCCTGCTCCGGGGGCTCTCGCCCAGGAAGCTCAGCCTCGACGTGCGGGGCGTGGCGCAGGAGATCCGCGAGCGCATCCTGGAGGAGCTCGACTACCGGCGGGAGGCGGCCAACCAGACGGAGTTCGCCGAGCGCTACCGCGGTCACCCGTTCATCCGCGTGCCCGTCGTCGTCGCCGAGCTCTCTAGCGACCGCGTGCTCACCCAGGAGCTCGTCGAGGGCAAAAGCTGGGCGGACGCGGTGCGCTGCGAGCAGCAGCTGCGCGACAGCTGGGCGGAGGCGATTCACCGATTCACATACGGCTCCTACTACCACTTCTGCACCTTCAACGCCGACCCGCACCCCGGCAACTACGTCTTCCACGACGACGGCAGCGTGAGCTTCCTCGACTATGGGTGCGTGAAGCGGCTCGAGCGCACGGAGGTCGAGGCGCTGGATCTCGTGATGCGCGAATGCCTGCGCGGCGACGTCCAGGCGACGTGGCGCGCGAGCATCGGGGGCGGCTTCTTCGAGCCCTCGGGCTCGTTGACGCCGGAGGAGGTCTTCGCCTACTGGCGCGAACCGGTCGAGATGTACTGGGGCGAGCAGCCCTTCGCGATCACGCCCGCCTACGTGCGACGCCAGACCGAGCTGCGCTACTCGCCGACGGGCCCCTCGGCGAACGCCTTCGCGCACGTGTCGACGCCCGCGGCGTACACGATCCTGAGCCGCATCGACGTCGGCGTGATGTCGCTGATCGCCGCGCTGCGCGCGAGGATCCCGTGGAAGGAGATGGGCGTGGAGTACTTCGAGCGCAGCGCGCCGGCGACCGCGATGGGACGGGCCGACCAGGAGTACCGCGAACGTCACCCGGCGGCCACCAATGCCTGATTGGGGTGCGTGGCCGTTCCCGGCCGAGGATCCCTACCCCGCCTACCGCGCCGCGCGCGAACGAGCCCCCGTTCGGTGGGACGAGCGGCTCGGCGCTCACCTGGTGCTCTCGCACGAGCACGCGGCCGCCGTGCTGCGCGGATCGGCGTGGAGCTCGGACCCTCGCAACAGCCCGCGGCTGATGGCGGAGCTCGGCGGCGGGGACCACGAAGCCGAGATCTGGGCGAGCTCGCTGGTGACGAGCGATCCCCCGACGCACACGCGCCTGCGCGGGGCGGTGAACGCCTTCTTCACCCCGCGCGCGGTCGCGCGCATCCGCGGGCGCGTGGAGGCGATCGCGCAGAGCGCGTGCGCGCCGCTCGCCGACGGCGAGCCGCTGGAGCTGATGAGCGAGCTGGCCTATCCGATCCCGCTGGCGGTGATCGCGGAGCTGTTCGACGTGGGCCTGGAGGGCGCGGAACTGCTGCGCGAGCACACGCCCACGCTGGCGCGGATGCTCGAGCTCGACCCGACTCCCGCCGAGCGCGAGGCGATCGGCGCGGCGGCGATGACGCTGATGCTGTTCCTCGTGCCGATCGTCGCCCAGCGGCGAACCGACCCGGGCGGGGACCTCCTGAGCGCGATGCTCCACCCACCCGACGGCGGCGTCGCGCTGGAGACGGAGGAGATCGTCACGATGTGCCTGCTGCTGCTCGCCGCCGGCCACGAGACGACGGCGAACCTGATCGGCAACGGCACGCTCGCGCTACTCGAACACCCGCACGAGCTGCGCCGGCTGGCGGAGCACCCCGAGCTCGCGCCGCGCGCCGTCGAGGAGCTGCTGCGTTACGACAGCCCCGTCCAGGTCGCATCGCGCATCGCGCGCGAAGACCTGCGGTTGGACGGCGTGGCGGTACGTCGCGGCGAACAGGCACTCGTGGTGCTGGGCGCCGCCAACCGCGACGAGGCGCGCCACGCCGACCCCGACCGCCTCGATCTCGCGCGCGACGCGCCGACGCACCTCGCGTTCGGCAACGGTCCCCACTACTGCGTCGGCGCGGGCCTCGCGCGCCTGGAGGCCCAGGAGACCCTCCCCCGTCTCGCGCGCGCCCTCGCCAACCACGAACCCGACGCGTGGTCGCACGCGCGTGACGGCTCGCGCACGTTTCGCCGGCTGCGCAGTCTGCACCTCGGCCCGATCGTGCCGGCCCCGCCACCGGCGAGCCGCACGAGCGCGAACTGCCTCGCCACCCCTCACCCAAGCGCACGCCGATAGCACGCCTCGTGAGCCTCCTCGGAGAAATCCGGCACACCGACGAGGCGTTTGGTTCTCACCTGGCCGTCCCAGACCCAGCCTTGGGACTCGTAGAAGCGGCGTGCGTGGACATTGGTCGCGAGCACCCACAGCAGCGCCTGCGCGAAGCCATCGCCGCGGAGGTGCTCGACGGCTGAGCTCAGCAGAGCCGTCCCGACACCCCTGCGCCAGTGGTCGGGGTGCACGTACAGTGCAGACACCTCTCCGACCGCTGTCACAGCATGGCCTTCCCGATCCGGCCCCGCGACGGCAAAGCCCGCGAGCACGCCGCCGAGGAGCGCGACATCGGCATGGCGACACACGTATCGCGGATCCTCGCCGCGCAGCCGCGCGCCCCACACCCGCTCGCGCTCCTCCTGCGAGATCCCGGCGAGCAGCTCATCGTCGAGCAAGCCTCGATACCCCGACCGCCAGGAATCGACGTGCACGCGCGCGATCGCCGCGGCATCGGTCGGCTCCGCCGGTCGCACCGCGAGGTCTCCGTACACGTGACGGGAGGATAGAAATGGCGCCCCCACACCGGCGATGCCGACAATTGCGCCCCGCCGACCATCCGAGCGCTCCCCCGCTATGCTCGCGCCCGACGCGATGCCCGAGCCCGAGCCCCCCTACCACCTGATCCTCGACGCGGAGGAGCTGCCGGTGGCGGCGAGCGCAGTGCGCCTGCTGATCTCCGACGAGGCGCACCAGCCGACGATCCGCGCGCTCGCGCGCGAGGTGCTGGCGGGACTGGAGGGCGAACCGGGCCAGCACGGCCACGTCACCCTGACGCTTACGCCACAACAGATGAAGATCGCACACACCGCTGTGCACCTCCTGCTGGACGACCTGGGCCGCGAGCAGGAGCCCGGGCGCGCGATCCTGCGGCGCATCCTGGAGAAGCTCCCCGACGAGCACACGATGCGCGCGATCGCGCTGGACTGAGGCTCCTCAGCAGGTCCCGGAGTACGCCGGCGTGCCGGCCCCGGCGGCGGGTTCGTCGACGACGCCCCCCTCGCCGGAGCGCAGGACGGCGCCGAGGTGCACGACGTACCACTCCCCGCGCCAGGAGATCATGGAGGCGATCCCGAACGAGCGCGTCGCGCCGCCCTCGCGGTAGACGAGGCGGGCGCCGGGCATCTCGTAGTAGCCGACCCCGTTCGCGCAGACCCCCGGCGGGACCCAGTGGCCGTAGGCGGAGTTGACGTGCACGGCGAGCAGCCGCGCCCGCGCGGCGCCGGGCCCGAGCAGCGCGTGGGCGGCGCCGATGTCGAGCTCGAAGTCGCGCACGAGGCGGTTTTCCCAGTCGGAGGCGGCGGCGGGGACTTCCTTCAGCTGCACGTAGGCGGCCCGGGGGAAGAAGGCCGCGAGCGCCGGCCGCAGCGACCCGCGCGCGATCCCGTCCCAGAGGTCGGCCATGAGGCGTTTGAAGAATGCGCTGCGCGCGGAGGGGTCGGCGTGTGTCTGCGGGAGCGCGCCCGGCGCGGGCGCCACCGGCCGGTGTGGCACTGCGAGCGCGGTGGAGGGGGTCGCGCGCCGCGCACGGGTCGCGTGGACGCGAACCGCGGCGCGCGCGGCTCGGGGCGCCCGGTGGGGGGCGCCGGAGTCGAGGACCCACACCCCGACCGCGGCGAGCGCGAGCAGCGCGACGGCGGCCGCCGCGCGCCGCTGGTGGCGCAGGCGGCCGCGCGCGTGCCCGCGGCGCGCGCGGCGGTGCGCGGCGGCCGTCGGGGTCCCCGCGCGCCTCACCGCACGAAGCGCTCACTGCGCGCCGCCGCGATCGTCTCGCGCAGCGTGGAGAGCGCGTCGTGCTGCGGGCGCCAGCGCAGCTCGCGGCGCGCCTTGGCGACCTCCATCAGCACGGGCTCGCGGAACGCCGCGATCCACTGCGCCTGCGCGGGGAGGAAGCCGAGGCGGCCGATCAGCTCGGCGAGCGCGTCGACTGCGAGCTCGGGGACCGGGATCGAGTACCAGCCGAGCTCGCGCGCGAGCTCCGCGACGGTGAGCTGGCCGGGGCCGGCGAGGTTGTAGATGCCGGGCGCCCCGCGGCCGAGCACGGCAGCGCGGATCGCACGCGCCACGTCGTCGTGGTGGACCAGCTGGAAGGGGATCCCGGGGTCGGGCAGCACGGGCTCGAGGATCGGGACGCCGGCGAGCAGGCGCTGGACGGGCGTGGGGAGGCGCTCGGAGATCTGCGTGTAGGGGAGGTTGTCGATCAGCAGCGGCGCGTCGCGGCCCGCGACGATGCAGGGGCGCAGCACGTACGGCGCGGTGCGCGCGCCGGCGAGCGTCTCCTCCAACATCCGCTCCACGGCGGCCTTCTGGGCGGAGTAGTAGTGCGCGTCGGTGCCCCGCGCGGGCACGTCCTCGACGAGCGGCTGGGGGTTGTCGCCGTGGAAGCCGTAGGCGGCGACCGAGGAGGTGTAGACGAGGCGCTCCACCCCAGCCGCCGCGGTCGCCTCGAACACGTTGCGCGAGCCTTCGAGGTTCACGGCGGCGCTCTCGTGTGCGCCGCCGACGATGATGAACGCGAGGTGCACCACGACATCGACCTCCGCCACGAGGTCGTCCACCGCGACGCGGTCGAGCACGTCTCCGCGCCGGTACTCCACCTTCTTCCAACCGTGCTCGGCGGGGTCGAACGGCCGGCGCGCCATGCCGAGGATCCGCCGCACCTCGCGCGAGCGCTCCAGCGCGGCGACCGCCGCCCGACCGATCTCGCCGGTGGGGCCGGTGACCGCGACGGTCAGGCCGGCGCGGGGGGGTCGTGGCACCATCTACGGGGTATACCACGGACAACCGAGGACTTTGCCGCTGCGCAATTGATCCGTGATCGCGCCGGACACGAATACCGGTCATGGCCGGGGCAACGAGGGGTTTCTGAACATGAGGATCGCGATCGTCGGAGCCGGAGTCTCGGGCCTCACCACCGCATATCTCCTGCATCGCGAGCACGAGATCGCGGTCTTCGAGGCCAACCCCTATGCGGGTGGGCACGCGAACACGGTGCGCGTCGACACGCCGTACGAGACCCACCATGTCGACACGGGCTTCGTGGTCTTCAACGACCGCAACTACCCCAACTTCGAACGCCTGCTGGAGCATCTGAGCGTCGTCTGGCAGCCCTCCACGATGAGCTTCAGCGTGAGCGACGGCAACGGCGACTTCGAGTACAACGGCGCCTCCGCCAACGGCCTGTTCGCCAAGCGCGCACATCTCGTCACGCCCTGGTTTCACCGCATGCTCGCCGACCTGCTGCGCTTCAACCGCGCCGCGCGCGAGCTCCTCGGGGGCTCCAGCGACGGCCTCTCGCTGGGCGACTGGCTCGAGCAGCACGCCTTCTCGAAGGCGTTCGTGGAACGCCTGATCGTCCCCCAGGCCGCCGCGGTGTGGTCGGCGGACCCGCGCCAGATGTGGAGCTTCCCCGCGCGCTTCCTGGCTGAGTTCTTCGACAACCACGGGATGCTGGGGCTGCGCGACCGGCCGCGCTGGCGCACGGTCGCGGGCGGCTCGGCGCGCTACGTGCAGGCGCTCGTCGCGCCGTGGCAGTCGCAGCTGCGGCTTGGCGCCGCGGTGCAGAGCATCGAGCGCCACGACGACCACGTCCTCGTCAGGCCCCGCGCGGGCGAGCCGCAGCGCTTCGACCACGTCGTGCTCGCCACCCACTCCGACCAGGCACTCGCACTGCTGGCCGACGCCAGCGACCGCGAGCACGAGATCCTCGGCGCGCTCCCCTACCGGCACAACGAGGCGGTGCTCCACACCGACGCCTCGCTGCTGCCGCGCCGGCGGCGCGCGTGGGCGAGCTGGAACTACCACCTGCTCGAGCAGCCGCGGGAGCGCCCCACGGTCACCTACCACATGAACCGCCTGCAGTCGCTGCGCGCCGAGCGCGAGATCTGCGTGACGCTCAACCGCACCGAGGCGATCGACCCAGCCAGCACGATTCGCACGATCCCCTACGCCCACCCGGTGTTCACCGCAGCGGGCGTGCGCGCCCAGCGGCGTCATGCGGAGATCAGCGGCCTCCGCCGCACGCACTTCTGCGGTGCCTACTGGGGCTGGGGCTTTCACGAGGACGGCGTCGCATCGGCGCTCGCGGTCGCCGAGCACTTCGGAGCACGCCTTTGAGCACCAGCGCGATCTACGAGGGCTCGATCCGCCACCGCCGCTTCGCGGTTCGCAACCACGAACTTCACCACCGGCTCGCACTTCTCTATCTCGATCTCGACGAGCTGCCGGAGCTGCTCGGCGGGTATCTCCTCAAGCGCTCCCCGGGACTCATGCGCTTCCGCCGACGCGACTACCTCGGAGACCCGGGTCGGCCGCTGGCGGACGCGGTGCGCGGGGTCGTGCAGGCCGAAACCGGGGTGCGCCCGCGAGGGCCGATCCGGCTGCTCACGCAGCTGCGCACGCTCGGCCACTGCTTCAACCCGGTCAGCTTCTACTACTGCTTCGACGGCGCGGGCGAACGCGTGCAGAGTGCGCTCGCCGAGGTCACCAACACGCCGTGGGGGGAGCGCCACGTGTACGCGCTCGCCGCTCGCTCCGACGCGGCGGTCCTCGCGGGGAGTGCTCCCAAGGCGCTGCACGTCTCGCCGTTCATGGGGATGGACCACCGCTACGAGTGGCGTCTGACGACACCCGGCACGACCCTCTCCGTTCACATAGCCAGTCACCGGAAAGGCCGACTCGCGTTTGACGCAACGCTCGCCCTGCGGCGCCGCCCACTTACACGGGGGGCGCTCGGGCGACTCGTGCGCGCTACCCCCTGGCGACGCTGCGCGTGCTCGCGCTGATCTACGCCCACGCCGCCGCGTTGAAGCTGCGAGGCGTGCCAGTTCACCCCCACCCGAGCGCGACGGCGTGAGCGTCGACGATCCCGCGTCCCTCCCCGCCGCACCCAGCGCGCCACGCCGGGCCGCCGCGCGCACCGGACCACGGGGCCGAGGTGGTGCGCGAGCGCAGCGCCCGGCGATCGGTGCACCGCTGGCTCGCACACTCGCGTTCGCGCTGCTGCGCCGCATCAGGGGCGGCATTCTGCTCGTCAGCGAAGACGAACGCCGCCTCGCATTCGGCGTGGGCGCACCCGCGGCAACTGTCGAGGTCCGCTCGCCGCGGGCGTGGCGCATGCTGCTGCGCGGCAGCCGCGGCCTGGCGGAGTCGTACGCGCAGGGCCTGTGGGACTCGCCGGACCTCACGGCGGTGATCCGGCTCGCGGCGCGCAACGCCCACCGGCTCGACCGCGTCCGCCGCGGCCTGGCTCCGTTGCTCGCGCCCCTGCAGCGCGCTCGGGCACTCGTCCGGTGGGACACCCGCGCGCGCAGCCGCCACGACATCGCCGCCCACTACGACCTCGGCAACGAGCTGTTCGCGGCGATGCTGGACTCCACGATGTCCTACTCCTGCGCCCTGTTCGAGCGTCCCGGGATGAGCCTGCGCGAGGCCTCGATCGCCAAGCTCGAGCGCGTCTGCGAGAAGCTCCACCTCGACGCCGGCGACCACGTGCTGGAGATCGGCGGAGGCTGGGGCGGCTTCGCGCTGCACGCCGCCGCGACCCGCGGCTGTCGCGTGACGACCACCACGATCTCACGCGAGCAGTACCGATACACGGTCGAGCAGGTCCGCCGCGCCGGTCTCGACGAGCGCATCACGGTCCTGTGCGAGGACTACCGCGACCTGCGGGGCACCTTCGACAAGCTCGTCTCGCTCGAGATGATCGAGGCCGTCGGGTGGCGGCGGTTGGGTGATTTCCTGGCGCGCTGCGCCGGCCTGGTCGCGCCCGACGGCCTGATGCTGTTGCAGGCGATCACGATCGAGGACCGCGCCTACGAGGTCGAGAAGGCCTCGCGCAGCTTCGCCAACACGTACATCTTCCCCGGCGGCTCGCTCCCCTCGCTGGGTGCGCTCGCGCGCAACCTCGCCCGCCACACCGATCTGCGCGTCGTCGATCTCGACGACATCACGTCGAGCTACGTCGAGACCCTGCGGCGCTGGCGCGCGAACTTCCAGCGCGCCGCGCACCGGCTCGCGGCGCTCGGCTACGACGAGCGCTTCCGTCGCCTGTGGACGCTCTACCTCTGCTACTGCGAGGCCGGCTTCGCCGAGCGCCGCATTCGCGACGTGCAACTGCTGCTCGCCAAGCCCCGCCACCCCGGCGTGACGGGCACGGCGTCCCCGATCGCGGCCGCTTAGAACGGCGGCCGAGGTGCGGCGCGCCCGCCGCGCGACGCGCCACCCTGCTCGCTTCGGTCAGGAGATGCCCTGGGCGCGCATCGCGCTCTCCAACAGCGACGCGTCCTCTTCCATGCCTCTTTCGTTGGGGTGCACCGAGAAAGCGTCGGATTCCGGCAGCACCGGTTCCACCCAGCGCGTCCCGAGCGACCTGCAGGCGTCGTGGCCGACGCTCGGCGTGAACGTGTCCACGTAGGTCGCACCGTGCGCCGCGGCCTCGCTGCTGAGCATGCCGTTGAGGTCTTTCTCGACTCCGTTCAGATACGCCACGTCGCCGGTCGTCAGCGGCACGGTCGGCCAGCAGTTGCCGCTCTGGGGGAGGATGGTCGCTTCGCCGACGGCGCAACGAGTAGAACGGAACGACATCGATCTGCACCTCCTGGTTCGGGTCTTTCGGGCAGGAGTGTCCTACCCGTCGAACGGCGCTCGCGAACGCGGGGCCCCGCTGGACGAAACGTCGCAGGAACGCGGCGAGCCGCCCCGAAACTATTTCGAGGCCGTGGTGTCGGTACGGTCAAAGCATGCTCGCCTGCGGGTCGACCGCCCGTGGAGAGCTCAAAGCTACTAGGAGGCTCACGGTGCTCTCGAATCCCCTGCGCGGCGCGCTGGTCGCCGTCGCGTTGTCCCTGCTTGCGCTGATCGGCAGTCCGGCTATATCCGCCGACGCCACGGTGACCGCCTCGCACGTCACCTCGCCCGCCGACCCGACATACGTGCTCTATGACAAGAGCACCCAGAGCCCCACGTCGATCCTCCTGACTGTCAAAGGAACGACGACCGGCGAAGGCAAAATCGACCTGCGCTGCTACTACGGAAAAGAAGCAAACAGCTACACCAGCCTCGCGGCGGGAGTGGAACCCGTGGCCAACGCGTTCTCGGTGGAAGTCAAGGCGGAAAACCTGCCGATCGGCCCGTGCGTGATCCGCGCCGTGCCGAGCGGCGACAAAGAAGCTCACGAACCCGGCTCGTCGAGCCCGTTCCAGGGCCCGCAACTGGTCGGCTCGGAATTCCGCTTTTTCACTGCGGCCTCCAGCAACTACGGCTATGAACTGGAAGCCGACACGCTTTCGAGCAGCCTCTCGATCGAGTCCGCGGGCGACTGCGGACTCGACTACTCCAACCTCTTCGCTCCAACATCACTGGCCGAAAGCGACCATCTCTTCGACTGCGCCGGGGCGCTCTACCAATACGACCCCGCGACCAAAACACGTTCGGAGACGCAGATCGACGGCGTCAACGCGTACGGGCCCGCAAACGCGTACTGGGCGCAACACGAACTCGGAGTCACGATCCCCGGAGCGCCACAGGTGAAAGTGACAGAGACCTTCGAAGCGGGCCTCGCCACGATTCACGAGACCGACCCGCTAGTCGAGTGCGCACCGCAAACAGTTGTACCGCCAACCACGACCAGCTGTACCGAATTCATCCCCATCGGCGTGCAGCTCGAACGGACCTGGCAGACCAGCAACGCCGGCCAGCTCGCAACGATGACAGATCGCTGGGTCTCCACCGACGGCAAAGCGCACCAGCTCGGCGTGCTCTACGACCAGGAGACGATCGACGCCGAAAAAGAAGGCGGAGCCTACGAATTCCCGGGCACCGGCAAATTCTCGCCGATCGCCAAAGGCCAGGAAATCGCCCTGCCGGCGGGCCAGCGCGCGATCTACTACAAGGAGGACGCCGCGACACCCGGCAGCGGCGACGGACAGCACCCGCAGGGCGCCATCGTCTACGACCGCTCGCCCTCGGGCCCCGCGCTCGTCTACCGCGACACCAAAGCCGGCGAAAGCTACAACGGCTTCGAGATGCCCTACACGGGCACGATCCCGGCCGGGGGCTCCTACGCCCTGCGGATGGCCTTCGTCCAGGCCTACGCGCTCTCCGAAGTGCAGTCGATGTCCGAAGCAGTCACAGCGGGTTACCCCCCGTCGCTGAGCATCACGTCGCCGTCGAACGCCACGCCGGTGTCCATTTCGAACGTCACGGTCGCCGGAACGGCGTCGGACACCGGAGCGCTTGCCTCGCTCACCGTGAACGGCCACCCGGTGAGCGTCGGCGCCGACGGCGCATGGTCGACGAGCGTCGCGCTGAACCCCGGATCCAACACGATCACCGCGGTCGCCGCCGACCAGGCGGGCTTCTCCACGAGCCGCTCGATCGCGGTCACCTACGCACCCCCGCCGGCCACCCACGCCTCGCAGGTGGGCGCCGCCACGGGGGCGAACGGCAAGGTCACGTTCACGATCGCCTGCGCCGGCGCGGCGGGTACGAGCTGTGAAATCGAATCCACGGTGAGCACCATCGAGAAGACCCGCCACGGCCGGCTCGTGGCGGTGTCCGCCAGGCACCACCGCTCCAAGAACCGCTCACTGCAGGTCACTGTCGGCTCCTCCAAGCTGACGATCCCCGCTGGCCAACGCGTAACGGTTGCGATCGCGCTGAACGCGACCGGCAAACGCCTCCTGGCTCGATTCGGCCGCCTACCGGTGCACCTGAGCGTGGTCCTCGTGAGCGCGGGTCATCGCTCCACGGTCATCGCACAGAACCTGACCGTCAAGCCTCCGCACAAGCGGCACCCCGGACGACACCACCACAGTCACCACCGTTAGAAGCCAGGGCAGAACAGCCGCGTGGGCTCCCACCAACAGGTGGTGGGAGCCCACGCTATGGGCCACACGCCCCTACAGCACCTGCTCAACAATCAAGAACACATTGAGCGCCGTGACCAGCGCGACCAGCGCGCCCGCGGCGACCATGGTTGGGCGACGGTTCACGTGCACCCCCATCACGTCCCGGCGACTCGTGAGCAGCACCAGCGGGATCAACGCGAACGGGATCCCGAACGACAGCACGACCTGGCTGAAGACGAGCACATCTGTCGGGCCGAGCCCGATCGCGAGCACCGCGATCGCGGGCACCATCGTGACCAGCCGCCGCAGCAGCAGCGGGATGTTGAGCCCGACGAACCCCCGCATCACGACCTGCCCCGCGTAGGTCCCGACGCTCGACGACGAAGCGCCCGAGGCGAGCAGCGCGACGGCGAACGCCAGCGCCGCGCCGCCGCCGACGAGCCGGCCGAGCTCGCCGTGGGCCTGCGTGATCGTGTTGACGTCGGTGTGCCCGCTGCCGTGGAAGAGCTTGGCGGCCACCGCGAGCATCGCCATGTTGACGAGCCCCGCGAGCGCCATCGCGATGATCACGTCGAGCCGCTCGAAGCGCAGCACGCGCGCGCGCTCGCGCTCGTCGCGCACGGGAGTCCGCCCGTTGGTGAGCGCCGAGTGCAGGTAGATCACGTGCGGCATCACCGTCGCGCCGATGATCCCCACCGCCAGGTACAGGCTGTCGCCGCCGGCGAGGTGCGGGACCAGCCCGCCGAGCGACTCCGGCGCGGACGGTCCGATGCGCAGCGCCTCGTAGAGAAAGCCGAGCAGGATGATCCCGAGCAGCGAGAGGATCGCCAGCTCGAAGCGCCGGTAGCCGCGACGCTGGAGGTCGAGGATCGCGAACGCGATCACGCCCGTCATCAGCCCGGCGGTCAGCAGCGGCACGCCGAACAGCAGGTTCAACCCGAGCGCCGCCCCGACGAACTCTGCGACGTCGGTCGCCATCGCCATGACCTCCGCCTGGACCCACATGCCCCACGCGAGCGGCCGCGGGTAGCGCGCGCGGAACAACTCGGGGAGGTTGTGGTCGGTGACGATGCCCAGCTTCGCCGACAGGTACTGGATCAGCATCGCCATCAGGTTCGCCGCCAGCACGACCCACAGCAGCATGTAGCCGAACCGCGAGCCGCCCTGGATGTTGGTCGCGAAGTTCCCCGGGTCGACGTATGCGACGGCCGCGACGAACGCCGGCCCGAGCATCGCCAGCGTCGCCCGCAACCGCCCCCGCGCCAGCAGCCCCTCCAGAGCGCTCGGCGAGCCCGGAGCGAGGACCCCGTCGAGCGGCAGCGTCGCCTGCGCCGGCTGCGCGCTCACCTCGCGCCCACCCCGCTCGAAGCCGGCCCGCCGACGTCCGCGCCTGCGGTGGGGGACGCGCGGATCGCGCCCCGCCGCCCTGCGGCCCCGCCCGCGGTGGGGGACGCGCCGATCGCGCTCCGCCGGCCTGCGGCCCCGACGCTCCCGGAGTCGAGCTCGACGCGCATCGCACGCGCGAGCAGCCCGCCGATCGTGTGCTCGCACCCGGCGAAACGCACGAACAGCGGGCCCCCGAACGGCTGGCGCTCGAGCACTTCGAGGCGGTCGCCCGGGGCGATCCCGCGCTCGGACAGATAGCGCAGCATCTCTGGGTCCGCGTCGGAGACGCGCACGAACACGCCGCCGTCGCCCGCGTGCAGGCTGTCGAGCGAGTGCGTCTCGTGCTCGCGCAGCTCGAGGTCCGCCGTCGGGATCGGGTCGCCGTGCGGGTCGAGCGTGGGATCGCCAAGCTTCGCCGAGATCAAGCGCTCGAGATCCTCGGAGATCACGTGCTCGAGCACCTCCGCCTCCGCGTGCACCCGATCCCACGGCATCTGCAGCGTCTCCGCCAGGAACAGCTCCAGCAGGCGGTGATGGCGGAGCACCTCCAGCGCCACGCGCCGCCCGCGCCCGGTCAGGCGCACGCCGCGATACGGGACGCGCACGATCAGCTCGAGCTCGTCCAGCTTGCGCAGCATCGCCGACACCGACCCCGGCGTGATCGACAGCCGCTCCGCGAGCGCCGTCGTCGAGACAGCCTCGCCCGCGCGCGACTCGAGCGTGAAGATCGCCTTGCAGTAGTCCTCCACCGCCGGGGACCGCCCAGTTTCCTCCGTCGCCATGAAAGAAATGTTATGGCATGCCAAAATCCCTGTCAAGGGGCGGCTGAAGTAGATCTGTGGGGTGGCACACGAGCACCGCGGCGGCCGGTGACCGCCCCGGCCCCGACCGGGTGACCGCGTCGCGGTGCGACTTTTCGGAAAGATGCATGCGGTGAACAGCGACTACGAGCTCCAGACGCATCGCGTCGAGGACCGTCATTGGTGGTACCGCGGACGCCGCCGCGTGCTGGAGCGCGCGATCGCGCGCCTGCAGCTCCCCTCCCCCGCGCGCATCCTCGACGCCGGTTGCGGCAGCGGGCGCAACATGGTCGAGCTCGCCCGCCGCGGCGCGGTCACCGGGATCGAGCTCTCCGACGCCAGCGTCGCCGCGGCCCGCGCGCGTGGGATCGGCGAGGTCGTGCAGGGCTCGCTGCTCGAGATGCCGTTCGCCGAGGACAGCTTCGACCTCGCGGTCTGTCTCGACGTCGTCGAGCACCTCGAGGACGACCGCGCCGCGCTGCGCGAGCTGCGCCGCGTGCTGGCGCCCGGCGGGGTCCTGCTGGTCACGGTCCCCGCCTACCAGTGGCTGTGGAGCGGGCACGACGAGATCAACCACCACCACCGCCGCTACCACCGCGCCACGCTGCTCGCCGCCGCGGACGACGCCGGCTGGCACTGCGAGCTCGCGACGTACTTCAACTCGCTCCTGCTCCCCGCCGCGATCCTCCTGCGCGTGCTCGACCGCGTGCAGAGCAGGGCGAAGGCGACCGAATCCAGCCTCGACCTGTGGGTGCCGCCGGCGCCCCTGAACTGGCTGCTCCAGCAGCCGCTGAACGTCGAGGCCGCCACGATCGGCCGCGGCTGCCCGATCCCCGCGGGGCTCTCGCTGCTCGCGGTCCTGCGCTGACGCGTCGAGGCGGGACAGGACGTCCCGCCCAGCCCCGCGCCGCCCGCGACCCACTCACGCGGACGATCCCAAAAAAATATCGCCTCTCAGGGTGCCGGATCGGCGACCGGGTGCATCCGGAACGTCCACGCGCGGTTCGCGAAGAAAGTGAGCACCGTGACGACGACCGTCGCGCACGCCTGCGCGAGCAGCTTGTCGAGCGCGGCTTCGTGGACGAACACGTAAACCAGTCCGAGGTTGAGCGCCAACCCACACCCCTGCACGACGAACCACCGCACCGGGGTCAGCGCGTCGCCGACGTGCTCGCGGAACGTCCACCGGCGGTTCCACAGAAAGCCGTTGGTCGCCCCGACGACGAAACCGATCCCGGACGCCGCGAGATACCAGACCCCGAAGACCTTCAGCAGCAGCGTGTAGACCGCGAACGTCATCAGCGTGTTCGAGACCCCCACGATCCCGAACTTCACGAACTGCGCGGCGAGCGGTCGGCTGGATATGGCGGACGGCATCAGGCACAGGATGCACTACGCGGCGCGCTTTCGCCGGGCGCCGCGGCGCGCATTACGTTACGACTGCGTTAACGGCCCCCGCGAAGGGGGAAGACTGACGTCATCCTTAGGATTCCCTGAGCTCCGCTTTCGGCGAGCGACTAGTCTTCCCAGCAGTAGGACCCGATTCCCCACCCCCCGCACACGCCCATGCCGGACTCCCAACCACGCAATCCCACCCTCCTGAGCGTGGTCGCGCCGGTCTACAACGAGGAGGAGCTCGTCGAGGCGTTCGTGCGTCGCGCCTGCGCCGCCGTCGCCGACTACACCTTCGAGCTCGTGCTCGTCAACGACGGCAGCTCCGACGGCACGCCCGAGATCCTCGACCGCATCGCCGCCACCGACCCGCGCGTCCGCGTCATCCACCTCTCCCGCAACTTCGGCCACCAGGCGGCGCTGACCGCCGGCCTGGAGCACGCCGCGGGCGACGTCGTCGCGATGATCGACGCCGACCTCCAGGATCCGCCAGAGCTGATCCCGACGATGGTCGCGCGCTGGGAGGACGGCGCCGACGTCGTCTACGCGGTGCGCAAGCAGCGCGAGGGCGAGACCGCCTTCAAGCTCGCCACCGCATCGTGGTTCTACAAGCTCTTCGACAAGCTCGCCCAGGTCGACCTCGAGCCCAACTCGGGCGACTTCCGCCTGCTCGATCGCCGCGCGCTCGACGCGCTGCTGACGATGACCGAGCGCTCCCGCTTCCTGCGCGGGATGACCGTCTGGGTGGGCTTCACGCAGACCGCGGTCCCCTACGAGCGCGACGCGCGCCACGCGGGCGAAACCAAGTACACGCTGCGCAAGATGCTGCGCTTCTCGCTCGACGCGATCGCGTCCTTCTCGCACGTCCCGCTGCAGCTCGCGACGTACGTCGGCCTCGCGTCCGCCTCGATCGCGTTCATCGCGATCCCCGTCGTCGCGGTCCTACGGCTCTCCGACTCCTACCTCCCCGGCTTCGGATCGCTCACGATCGCGATCCTCCTGCTCGGCGGCATCCAGCTGATCGCGCTGGGCGTGATCGGCGAGTACGTCGGGCGCATCTACGACGAGGTCAAGCACCGCCCGCTGTACATCGTCCGCGACGAGCGCAACCGCCCCACGGGCAACAACGGCCCGCTCCTCGCGCCGATCGCCCGCGCTGGCCTACCCGCGCGGGTACCCGAGCACATCGCCGAGCCCATCCGGTAGGGCTCCCGTGGAACACCGCCAGGAGCGCATCCGGATCGAGACCCCCGGACACCGCATCGAAGGGCTGCTCACGCTCTCCCGCGAGGGCTACCGCAGCCGCGTCTCAGACGTCCTCAACGCCTCCGAGCGCGACTTCCTCACGCTGACCGACGTCACCGTCGAGCCGCTCGGCGGCGGACCCGTCGAAAGCCACCCGTTCCTCGCCGTCGCGCGCCGCCACATCGTCTACGCCGTGGGGCCCGCCGAGGAGGCCCAGGAGTAGTCAGCCGCGATGGCGGGCCGCCCGGCGGCGCCGCACGCGCCCGCCCAGCACCCACGCTCCGCACGCCGCGAGCACCAACAGCGCGACGATCGCGACAATCGCCAGCCCCGGCGCGATCACGATCGCGAGCAGCGCGAGCGCGACCGCAAGCGCCGCGTCGATCGCCAGCAGCCGTTTGCGCCGAGCCCGCGCGGCGCGCGCCCGGCGGCGGTGGACCGACCGCGTGGTCCAAGTCGGCGCCAGGCCCTCCGGTACCGCGCCCTGAGACACCGCGCCCTGAGACACCGCGCCCTGAGACATCGCGTCCTGAGACACCGCGTCCTGAGACACCGCGTCCGCGGGCGCCAGCCGCTCGGGCCGCGGCTCCACAGGCGCCAGGTTCTCGCGCTCCAGCGGCGCCCCGCTCACAGCGGGAGCCTCCTGAACACGCGCCGCGGCAGTAGGCGCAGCGCGAGCATCACCCAGCGCAGCCGCGGCGGCGCCCACACCGTCTGCTCGCCGCGCCGCAGCGCGCCCGCCGTCACCCGCGCGACGTCGCGCGCCTCGACCGCCAGCGGCGCCGGATCCAGGCCGCGCGTCATGCGCGTCCGCACGAACCCCGGTCGCACCACCAGCACCCGCACGCCCGTCGACGCGAGCGCGTCCGCGAGACCCTGCGCGAGCGCGTCCAGGCCGGCCTTCGACGCGCAGTACACCGCGTTGGACGCCCGCGGGCGCTCGGCCGCGACGGAGGAGAGGACAACGATCGTGCCCGATGCCTGCTCGCGCAGCACACGCGCGGCGTGCAGCAACAGCGAGCCCGCGCCGAGCACATTCACGCGCAGCACCTCCACCGCACCGTCCACGTCGTCGGGCACGCCGCCCCGCTCGCCCAGCACGCCCACCGCGAGCACCACCAGGTCGATCGGGCCGCCCAGCAGCGCGCGCGCCTGCTCGATCGCCGCCGCGTGGCCCGCGGGCTCGCGCGCGTCGAGCGCCACGCATCCCACCGAGCTGCAGCCGGCGCCGCGCAGCGATTGCGCCGCGCGCTGCAGGCGCTCGCCGTCGCGGCCCGCGAGCGCCACCGCGCATTGCGCGACATCCAACTCGCGCACGATCGCCAGCGCGATCTCCGAGGTCCCGCCGAGGACGAGCACGCTCCTCACCGACACCGCGCGCGCCTCCCCCGCGACCCGCGCCTCACCGACACCGCGCGCACCTCCCCTCGCGACCCGCGCCTCGTCGTCGGCGGGTCGCATGCCCGTCGCGCGCCCCTCACTCGCACAGCCCCAACCGCCGCGCGAGGTCCGACCGCAGGACGCCCTCGGGATCGAGCCGCGCGCGCAGCTCCCGGAACCGCCCGAGCTTGGAATACATCGCCGTGAGCATCTCCGCGCGCAGCCGCGCGTCCTTGGCGAGGTAGACGCGGCCGCCCGCCTCCGCCACCAGCTCGTCCACGCGATCCAGCGCCTCGTACAGCCCCGGCGCGTCCGCCGGCAGGTCGATCGCGAGCGTCCAGCCCTCCAGCGGAAACGACATCAGCCCGCGGCCCGCCGGGCCGAAGCGCTTGAGCACCGCGAGGTACATCGGCAGGCGCCGCGCACGCAGCAGCCCGATCGCGCGCTCCAACGCCTCCTCCCGGCCGCGCGGGACCGCGAACTGGTACTGCACGAGCCCCCCGCCCCGTACAGCCGGTTCCAGTGGCCGAGCACGTCGAGCGGGAACAGCTGCGCGCTCATGCTCAGCACCCGCCCCCGCTCGCGCCGCGGCGTCGAGCGCCAGTGCAGCGCGTTGAACGCGCGCACCGTCGCCGGGCGCAGCAGGCCCCCGGGTAAGCCGCCCGGAACCGCCACCCGTGGGCGCAGCGCGAACGGCGGCCCCTGGCGCGAGCGCCGCCCGCCACCGCGTCCGCCCCGCGCGGGGTGCCCGCCGTGGGCTGGGTGCCCGCCGTGCGCTGGGTGGACGGCGCCTCCCCCGTCAACGCCTGGATCGCGCGCCCCGACGGGCGCTTCGTTGGAGCGCGTCACCACCGCGCGCCCGAACGCCGGCCCCTCCGCGAGCAGGTCGATCCACGCGATCGAGTACCGGTGGCGCCCGTTCCCCGTCATCAGCGCGAGCGCCTCGGCGAAGCTCTCCGCGCGATCGACGTCCGCGAGCGCGAGCGGCGTGCGCATCGGGACGACGCGCAGCGTCGCCTCCGCGATCACGCCCGTCAGGCCCATCCCGCCAACGGTCGCATCGAACAGCTCGGCACCGGCCGCGCGACCCCCCTCCCCCTCCAAAAAATCCCCACTCACGAAGACCGGCCCGGAGGTGGGCGTGCAGAGCGTCAACGACCGCACGTGACGACCCAGGGAGCCGTCGCGCGGATGGTTCTTGCCGTGCACGTCGCTCGCGATCGCGCCGCCCACCGTCACATGGCGCGTGCCGGGCACCACCGGCAGCGTCAGTTCGCGCGCTGCGAGGTACAGCAGGAGCTCCGCGAACGTCGTCCCCGCCGCCACGCGCACCTCCTCGCGCTGCGTGTCGAGCGCCACGACGCCGCGCACGCCGGTCGCATCCAGGACACACCCGCCGCGATTCTGGGCCGCGTCACCGTAGCTGCGCCCCGCGCCACGCGCGATCACGCCCCCGTCGCGGATCGGTCTCGCCGCGATCGCCTGCGCGATCTCCTCGGCGCTCCGCGGTCGCACCAGGCGCGCCCGGGTAGGCGCCGTGCGCCCCCAGCCGCTCAGCATCACGTCGTCGCCCGCGGAGGCGGTGGTCGTGGTGGTGGCGGCGGCGCCCTGGGTGGCAGTCTCGTCAACCGATGACATAGACACCGCACACGAAGACCGCGACCCACGCCGCGCTCATCCCTAACAGGAAGCCGTCTCGCAGGACCAGATCCTCGGGCGCCTCCCCGCGGCCGCGGTCGAGCAGCAACGCGTAGCGCAGCAGCCACAGCACGAACGGCACGACCGTCAGCTCGTACCACGACAGACGCGTGTTGTGGGAACGCTGGAACGCCCACAGGCAGTACGCGGTCGTCGTCACCGTCGCCGCGAGGCCCAGCACGAAGCGCAGGTACTCCACCGAGTAGCCCCGCAGGGCCGCCCGCACGAGCACGGTGCCCTCGCCCTCGCGCAGCTCCGCGTAGCGCTTGCCCGCGACGAGGAACAGCGCGCCGAACGACGTCACCAGCATGAACCACCGCGACACCGGCACCGCCGTCGCCACGCCGCCCGCGAGCGCCCGCAGCACGAAGCCGCCCGCGACCGCCGCGATGTCCGCGACCGCGACGCTCCGCAGCCACAGCGTGTAGCTGCCGGTCAGCAGCACGTACGCGAGACCCACCAGCGCGACGCCCGGGCGCACCACCGCCGCAAGCGCGAGCCCGGCCAGCACAAGCACCGCGGCCGCGCCACCCGCCACCGCAACCGGCAGCTCGCCGCTCGCGACCGGCCGCGCGCGGCGGCGTGGATGGGCGCGATCCTCCGCGCGGTCCCGCACGTCGTTGAACAGGTACGTCGCGCTCGACAGCGCGCAGAACGCCACGAACGTGCCCGCGACCTGGCCCGCGACCTCCGGGTGCGTGAGGATCCCCGCCGCGCCGGGCGCAGCCACCACGAGCACGTTCTTCGCCCACTGCCGTGGTCGGCACGCACGGAGTAACGCAGCCGCCATCGCCACCGCCGCCGGGCCGCGCCGCGCTTCGGTCAGGAGCGGAACGCCGACCTCGTCGAGATCGAGCTCCTCCAGCGCCACGTCCCCTGCGCGCTCCTGTTCGGTGGGCATCACTGACTCGATGGCTCGATCATTCACATCCAAACTCAGCGCCGGCTCTGCTTTTGGTGAAAATGCTCTCATGGTGAAAATGCTCTTAGGGTCGCGCCCGTAGGCGGATCACGGCGCGGAGCGGCCCTACGATCCCGGGCATGGAGTCGCACGCCGCCGCGCCGCCCCCACCCCAGCGCGTGCGACGCGTATTGGTCCTCGCGTGCCTCGTGGCACTCCTGCCCGCGTTCGCCTCCTACGCCACGACAATGCTCAAACCGTCGGATTCCAGCCTCGGGATTCGCTCCGTCGAGTGGCTGCGCGCCCACGGCGCGGCGGGCGTGGTATCCAAGATCGAGTCCGTCTACTACACGCTGACCGCACCCGCGAAGGGCGGCCCCGCGCTGCGCAGCCTTCCACGCGTCGGCGTCGCATCCTCGGGGAACGGCGGCGCGGGCCTGGCCGGCAGCGCCGCGGGCGCAGCGACGACGGTCGTGGACCGCCCGCCGCGGATCCGCCCGCTGACCCACCCCGCGCTCCCCGCCGAGGGCATCTGGCGCGGCACTCAGCCCGGGACGAGCCGCAACGACCCACCGCTGCTGGTGACCACGTTCCGCAGCGACCCCGCCGAATACCCGCGCCTCGTGGCGGGCGTCGCGTGGATCAACACCTCGCGCGACACCGTCTCGCTGTACGCGGGGCGCGAAGAGCCCGCCGTGGAACTGCCCTCGCGCGGGCCGATGGAGGTCCCGGCGGGCTACCGCCACAAGCTGCTCGCGACGTTCAACAGCGGCTTCAAGCTCGCCGACGCCCGCGGCGGGTGGGCCCTGGACGGCCGCACCTACGCGCCGATGGCCGAAGGCGCAGCGACGTTCGTGCGCTACGCGGGCGGCCGCTACGACGTCGTCGCCTGGCACGGCGGCCCGCGGGTGGGGCCGAACATCGTCTTCGCCCGCCAGAACCTCCCGCTGATCGTGAACGGCGGCCGCGACAACCCCAACCTCAGCGACGGGCCCGAATGGGGCGCGACGCTGGGCAACGCGATCCAGGTGTGGCGCTCGGGGATCGGGGTCGACCGCCACGGGAACCTGCTGTACGCGGCCGCCAACTACCAGACGGTGCACAGCCTCGCCGACATCCTGCGCCACGCGGGCGCGGTGCGCGCGATGGAGCTCGACATCAACTCCTACTGGATCAGCTTCAACACCTACGCCGCGTTCGGAGCGCGCGACCCCGCGAAGCTGCTCGAAGAAACCGAACGCCCCGCCGACCGCTATCTCTCGCCCGACGACCGCGACTTCTTCGCGGTCTACCTCCGGTGAGTCGCGGCCTGCCTGCGCGCGGTCTGCCTGCGGGGAGCCCTTTCGCTAACGCCGCGCGGTGACGACCGCGCGCGCCCCGCGCGCGGGGATCATCGTGACGTTGCGGTGCTGCGCGTGCTCGGGCTCGGGGCGGTCGGCCTGGATGTCGAGCCGCCGCACCATCGCCTCCAGCACGACGCGCTGCTCGGCCATCGCGAGCGCCGCGCCGAGACAGCGGCGCGTGCCGCCACCGAACGGGATCCACTCGTACGTCCCGGGCTTGCGCTCCAGCCAGCGCTCGGGCTGGAACTCGAAGGGCTCCGGGTAGACGTCGTCGCGGTGGTGCAGGAGCAGGATGCTGATGCTCACCGCCGACCCCGCCGGCACGACGTACTCCCCCAGACGCCACGGGACGGTGACGCGGCGGCCGACGATCGGGATCACGGGGCGCGAGCGCATGCCCTCGACGATCGTGGCCTCCACGTGCTCGTCGGACTGCTCGTCGCCGCGGACCGCCTCGCGCAGGCGCTCGTAGGCGGCCGGCGTGCGCAGCAGGCGCTCCCACGTCCACGCGAGCGAGTTCGCGGTCGTCTCGAAGCCGGCGAGCACGAGCGTGAGCAGCTCGTCGCGCAGTTCGCGGTCGGTCAGGAGCTCGCCGTCCTCCGTGGTGGCACGGAGCAGCAGCGAGAGGATGTCGCCGCGCTCGTCGAGATCCTCGGCGCGGCGCCGCTGGGCGATGACGGGGTACGTGACGCGGTCGAGCGCGGAGACGCCGAGGCGCATGATCCCGGTCGGCTCGTCGTTGCCGAAGTCCGCGAGCTCGCCGACCTTCGCGAGCGGCGTCGCGGACAGGCCCGTGAGGTGCTTGACCGTCGCCCGCAGCCGCCGCTCGGCGGTGCCGCGCGCCGGGCGACCCTCGATCCCGAAGATCCCCGCCATGATCACGTCGAGCGTGATCGCCTGCATGCGCGGCGCCAGCGCGAACGGCTGCCCCAGCGGCCACCGGTCGAGCTCGCGTTCGGTGGCCTCGGAGATCATCTGCGTGTAGCGCTCGATCGCCTCGCCGTGAAACGGCGGCAGCAGCAGCCGGCGCTGGCGCAGGTGGCGCGGGCCGTTCGCGGTGAGCACCGACGCGGGCCCCACGATCGGGCGCAGCGGCGACTCCGCGGTCAGCGAAGGGACGTGCTCGGGCTTCGCCGTGAACAGCGAGCGCGCGTGGTCGGGGTGACTCGTGACCGTCACCCCGCCGGGGATCCCGGCGGAGAAGTGGAAGACCTCGCCGAGCTCGCGGCGCGCGCGGAACACGAACTCGATCTGGCGCTGCGCGAAGCGCAGCCGCTGGAGCGTTTTGGGCAGCGCCACCGACGGCGCGGGCCGCAGCGCCTCGCCCTCCTGTGCCGGACCCGCGGGCGAGGAGGGGGCTCCGTCCATGAACATCACCCGCGCACCTCGGCAGCGAACGCCGGCACGAACTTCGACGCGAACTTCGGCGGGTTCATGGGACGAACGTTACCGAGTCGCCCCCCGCCCGTTGAGTGACGACATCACACAGACCGCGGAGTCGCGTCGGAACGGACGGTCTCCGGTCGGCCCGCGGTCGTTGTGTGCGCCGTCACACAGGCGCGCGGGGGTGTTGCTTTTTCGAGCCCGCCGCGCGCGCGTGGGGGCTTAACCCAACCCAGCGGGCGCGCGCGCGTGTGGGGCTTAACCGAGCCCCGCAGGCACACGTGGGGTCTTAACCCACCCCCGCGGACGCGCGCGTGGGGCCTTTAACCGAACCCCGTGGGGCCTTTAACCGAACCCCGCACGCACGCGCGCGGCGGGGCAGGAAAACGAACACCCACATGCCCGCAGACCGAACACCCGCACCCCACAGACGAAGCGGGCCGCGGCGGAGCCGCACGCTGGCGCTCACCGTGGACGCCGCGGTGGGCGGCGACGCCCCCACCGTGCGCGCGCGCCCAGCGAGCGGCGACTGCGGCGGCGGCGCTCCTCCTCGGCGAGGTCGCGTTCTTCGCCGAGTCCGATCTCGAGGAACACGAGCAGCACGGCGCCACCAAGGCCGAGCGACATCAGCACGACGGTGAGCACGTCGCCGGTGACGCCGCCGACGAACGCGGCGCAGAGGGCGCCCGCGACGACGAGCGCAGCGGCGGACCCGAACGCGAGGAGGCGCGAGCGCGGGGACACGCCTGGAGATTCTGCCATCGTCGGTGGGATGCCCGAGGGAGACACGATCCACCGCGCGGCGACGCGTATGGGGGCGGCGCTCGCGGGGCGCGTTCCGGAGGAGATCCGCACCCCCCACCCGCGCCACGCGGCGGAGCGCTGGCCGGAGCGGCTCGGCGGGCGGCGGGTGCACGCGGTCGATGCCTACGGGAAGCACCTGTTCGTGCGCTTCGAGGGCGCGCTGACGCTGCACTCGCACCTGCGGATGACGGGCGCGTGGAGCGTGCACCGCGACGGTCAGCGGTGGCGGCGCGCGGCGCACCGGGCGTGGCTGGTCGTGCGGTGCGAGGAGTGGGAGGTGGTGCAGTTCGACGGTCCGGTGCTGGACCTGATGCGCGACGGGCGCACGCGGACGGACCCGCGGCTGGCGACGCTCGGCCCGGACATCCTCGGCGAGAGCTTCGACGCGGAGGTGTTCCTCGCGCGCCTGCGCCATGAGGATCCGCGGCGGGGAATCGGCGAGGCGCTGCTCGACCAGCGGATCGTGGCGGGAATCGGGAACGTGTGGAAGGCGGAGACGTGCTTCGCCCTGGGCGTCGACCCGTGGCGGCCGGCGAGCGCGGTGCGCGACGAGGAGGCGCTCGCGCTGGCGGACTTCGCGCGCGAGCACATGCGGCGCTGTGTGGTGGAGGGCTCCGGAGGGCGCCCCCGTGCGGTCTACAACCGCGCGGGGCAGCGGTGCGGGAGGTGTGGGACGGCGATTCGCGGCCGGGGACAGGGAGAGGACAACCGGACTACCTATTGGTGCCCCGGGTGCCAGGGGTGAGGGGGAGGAGGGGAGGGAGGGGTTGCGTCGGCCCTCCGCGCCGCGACGCCGCGTGACGCGCGCGCCGCGATCCTCTAGCCTGGAGCGGCATGCCTGTACCCGGAGGGGTGGCAGAGCGGTTGAATGCGGCAGTCTTGAAAACTGTTTCGGGGGTAACCCCTCCGACGCGGGTTCGAATCCCGCCCCCTCCGTCCGCCATCACGGCCGGTCCTGAAGGCTTAGAACCCTTACGACGGCGGAGGGCGGACCTGGTCCTACGATTCCCGTGTTCCCCCGGACAGGTGCGTGATGTCCCGCCGCCCAGGTAGCCAGTCCCGCCGCGAACAAGGTATAACCTTGTTATACTGGGCCTTATGAAGACCGCGATCTCGCTCTCTGACACGACCTTTCAGCGAGTGGACCACGCCGCCAAGCGATTGGGGGTCTCCCGCAGCGAGTTCTTCGCACGGGCCGCGGAGCGGTGGCTGGACACCTTGGACGATGACGGCACGACCGAGGCAATCGATCGCGCAATCGCTGCACTCCCGGTCGACCACGCGTTTACAGACGCCGCGGCAGCGGGCCTGGCGGCGGCCGATCAGACCTGATGGTGCGCGGTGAGGTGTGGTGGGCCGATCTTGGCCTGCCGAGGGGCTCTGCCCCGGCACTGCGGCGCCCACTGTTGATCGTCAGCGCCGACCAATACAACCGCTCCAGACTGCGCACGGTCACAGTCGTGGTGCTGACGACCACCCCACAACTCGCGGCACTGCCGGGCAACGTCGCCGTTTCTTCGGACCTCACCGGTATGGAGGCCGACTCGGTCGTCAACGTAACGCAGGTCGCGACCATTGATCGAGTCGCGCTGGAGGAGCGTATCTGCGTCCTACCGGACTGGACCATGTCCCAGGTAGATGCCGGCCTTGGGCGCGCTCTCGCGCTCACTCATCTCTGAGCCGCCCGATCGCGTGAACGGCGCTTCGCCTCGCCTCGCAGCCCGCCGATTCCATCAGGAGCCCCAGCAAACCTGCAAGCTCGGCATGCCTGTCGTGCAGAGGAAGCACGCGACCACCGTTGAACAAGTGGTTTGGCTTTGGCGCTTGCGGTGGGACGTCCTCGAGGCGGAGCGACACTGTTCGAGGAGCCGCCGCCAATCCCCTTTAGCGTAGCGCAAAACGCACTACGCGGACGCGTCCACTAGCCGCGCATCTCCGCGTTGATCCGCGCCGCCTGGCGCGTGAGGTGGTCGCGCTCAGCGAGGTTCGCCGCCACGGCGGCAGCCTCGGCGTAGAGGCGGGCGGCGGTCGCGGCGTCCCCGCCGTGCTCGTGCAGGTACGCGGCGACCGCGCGGTAGCGGGGCAGCGCCGGGTCGAGCTCGGCGAGGGCGGCGAGACCCGCGCGGGCGCCGTCGGCCTCCCCGACAGCGACGGCGCGGTTCAGCCGCGCGATCGGGCTGTCGGTGAGCCGGACGAGCTCGTCGTACCACTCCACGATCTGGACCCAGTCGGTCTCCTGCGCGCGCGGCGCGTCGGCATGCAGCGCGGCGATCGCCGCCTGGGCCTGGAACTCGCCGAGGCGGTCCCGCGCGAGAGCGCGCTGGAGGATCGCGACGCCCTCGGCGATGAGCGCCGTGTCCCACCGTCCGCGGTCCTGCTCGGCGAGTGCGACGAGGCTGCCGTCCGCGCGGGTGCGCGCGGAGCGGCGGGCGTGGTGCAGGAGCATCAGCGCGAGCAGGCCCGCGACCTCGGGCTCGTCGGTGCGCGCGTGGAGCTCGCGAGTCAGGCGGATCGCCTCCGCGGCGAGGTCGACGTCGCCGGAGTAGCCCTCGTTGAAGACGAGATAGAGGACGCGCGCGACGGTGCGCGCGTCGCCGGGCGCGTCGAAGCGGACCCCGGCGAGGGTGCGCTTGGCGCGGCTGATGCGCTGGCCCATCGTCGCCTCCGGCACGAGGTACGCGTCGGCGATCTGGCGCGTCGTCAGGCCGCCGAGGGCGCGCAGCGTGAGCGCGACCGCCGAGGGCGACGTCAGCGACGGGTGCGCGCAGAGGAAGTAGAGCTGCAGCGTGTCGTCGACGTCGGCGACCGGGCCGGCCGCGGGCTCGGCGGCGACGCGCTCCTCACGCGCGCGACGCGACGCCTCGGCGCGCCCGGCGTCGAGGAACTTCCGCCACGCGACGGTGACGAGCCACGCCTTCGGGTCCTCGGGCGGATGGGTACTCCATCCCCGCAACGCCTCGAGCAAGCTCTCCTGGACGGCGTCCTCGGCCGCCGCGAAGTCGGCCCCGCGACGCACGAGGATGCCGATGACGGCGGGGACGAGCGACCGCAGGGCCGTCCCATCCACCGCCGCCACCTCCGGTGTCATTCCGTGACAGTGGGGCGCTCGGCCATGAACGGCCGCACCTCCAGCCACTCGTGGATCGGCTCGCCGCCGGCGCCCGGCGCGGCGGACAGCTCGCCCGCGAGCTCGACCGCGCGGTCATAGGAGTCCACGTCGATGATCATCCAGCCCGCGATCAGGTCCTTGGTCTCCGCGAACGGGCCGTCGGTCACCGGCGGACGGCCCTCGCCGTCGTAGCGCACCCACGCGCCCTCCGGCGCGAGCGCCTGCCCGTTGACGTACTCGCCGGTGCTCCTCAGCCGCGCGGCGAAGTCGCGCATGAACTGGATGTGGTCCGTGATCTCCTCCGGCGTCCAGCGGTCCATCGGCACGTTGTTCACCGGCTCCGGGGCGCCGCGGTAATGCTTGAGCAACAGGTACTTGGCCATCGTCTGCCTCCTCTCGGTTCGGGGCCATTGTGGCCCGTTTACGTCAGGGAGACGGAGCCGGCGTCGAGATTTCGACATCGGCGGCGAGCAGCTCCTGCATGCACCGCCGTGCGCGTCGCAACGCGCGGCGGTCGCCGGTGAGCTGGTAGGCGCAACTTGCCGCGCCGGCGATCGCGTTGAGCGCGAACGCGACGTCCGACGCGTCGGCGCCCGCGCGGAGTTCTCGATTGGCGATCGCCGTCTCGAGATCCGCCGCGAGCAGCGACAGCCACCGGCGCATGGCATCGGCGACGGCGTCGTGCACCGCGCCGGGCCGCGAGTCCCACTCGACGGTGGCCATCGTCATGAAACAACCTCCGGGCAGCGTGTCGCGCTCGTGAAAGCCGATCCAGCGCTCGCACAGGGCAACCAGCCGCGGGCGTCCCGCCGGCACCTCCGCGACGGGGTTCCAGACCTCGCGCACGAACAGGTCGATGCCGGCCTGCAGCGTGGCGAGCTGCAGCTCGAGCTTGCTCCCGAACAGGCCGAACAGGCCGCTCTTGCTCATCTGGAGCTCCTGCGCGAGATGCCCGATCGTGAGCCCCTCCAATCCGTTCACCGAGGCGTCGCGAACCGCGGCGTCGATCACGGCGGAGCGTGTGTTGGCGACGGCCGCCCGCGAACGACGAGGCACACCGTCATGATACCTTTTGAAAACGAACGATCGTGCGCTAAAAAAGGGAGGTGGGCATGCGGGTCCGTTGGCTGGGATGGGCGGGAGTCGAGATCGAGAGCGGCGGGGAGAGCCTCGTCGTGGACCCCCTGCGGGACGCGGCCGCGACCTTCGCGGCGCTCGTGCGCGCGAGCGACGAAATCGAGCTGCCGACCCTCGCACCGGCGGTGTGCGCGGGCGAGGCGGTCGCGGGCCTCGTGACGCACCTGCACCGCGACCACGCCGACGCGCAGGCACTCACGGCGGCGCTCGCCGAGGGCGCACCGCTGTACGAACCGCCGCCCCCGCCGCCCGGCGGAGAGCCGGTCGAGAACCTGGCGGTGGCGCAGGCCGACCACGAGCTGAGCGCCGCGCGCCTGGCACGCGAGGCGCTCGCGCCCTGGGAGAGCCGCGCGGCGGGTCCGTTTACGATCACCGCGCTCCCCGCGGTGGACGGGCTCGGCGACTCCCAGGTCGCGTGGCTCGTCGAGGCCGAGGGTCGCCGCGTGCTCCACCTCGGAGACACGATGTTCCACAGCTACTGGTGGCGCATCGCGCGGCGCCACGGCCCGTTCGACGTCGTGCTCGCGCCGATCAACGGCTCGGTCGTCGCGCCCCCGCACCTGCAGCCGCCGAGCCCGTTCGCGGCGACGATGGAGCCCGAGCAGGCCGCGGTCGCGGGCGCTCTGCTGGGCGCCGCGATCGTCGTCCCGATCCACTACGACGGCTTCCGCACCGAGGGCCTCTACCGGCCCGTCGAGGAAGCCCGCGAGCGATTCCTGCGCGCCAGCGAGGGGCAGCCGTTCGACGCGCGCGTGCTGGGAGTGGCCGAGCACATCGACCTCGGCTGAGGCTGCGCGGCGCGTGCCGGGAGGACGGCGCGGAGCGCCTCGCACCGTCCTCCCCGCACGCTGACCCGACCATCCGATCGGGAGGCTCTACACTGGCTCCTCCGCTCTCGGGAGAGGTGGCCGAGTGGCTGAAGGCACTCGCCTGCTAAGCGAGTATGGGGGTTAAACTCCATCGCGGGTTCGAATCCCGCCCTCTCCGTTTTCGCCGAAGCCGCATAGACACTGGACTTCTGGCGAGCGCCGTGGCGGCGGTCGTCGCACCGAGTCGCTGCGCCTGAGAGCGAGTGCCGCCTGAAGCCTCGTTGCGATAGATGAGCCGCAAGCGCGGGTGCTCTGGTGGGTGGGAGGTCGAAGCGAACCTTCTGCCGGCAGGCCGCTCACCGGTGGCTTCGTGGCTTGCGGCGACGATGCTCGTGTCTGGGCGCATGGCTCCTGCGTTCGCCCGGACAGGTGCGCGGTACGCCGCCGCCCATGTAGCGCGCGACGGTGAACTCGTCGTCGCGTTCGCCGGCGATCAGGATGCGCCCGTCGGCCTGGACGACCATGGCGTTGGCGCTGGTTCGGGGACTCCCGAAGACCAGGCCGCCGGAGCCGAACGAGCAGTCGAATCCGCCCTGTGTGAGCCTGGCCAGGAACCGCCTCCCGGACGTTCCGGTCGTGGGCGTTTCGGTCTCGTCGGTGCCGGCGATGACGGCGTCGCCGCGGGCATCGAAGGCGATCGCGCTCGGCGCGACCGCACTTTCCGCAGGAACGCGTCCGGAATTCACCCAAGGGCCGACCCATGTCCGAGCGACCACCCCGTCGTGACCGAACGCAACGTCCGGCCGGCCGGTCTTCGTGTAGCGCAGGATCAGGAGGCGATGGCGCTTGGGCCTCCCCGCCACGTCTTCCCCGGCCGCGAGCACGATGCCGCCGTCTGGCGCGACAGCCAGGGCCGGGGTCCCGTAACCGCTGCTGTCTGGCAGAGGCACCACTCCGCCTCGACCGAACGAGCTGTCCAGCCTGCCGTCGGCCTCGAGGTGGTAGAGGACGATGTGCGCTTTGCGCTCTTCGTTGTTGTGACGTTCCAGATAGGTGCCCGCGACCACGAACATGGAGCCGTCGGCGTCCAGCGCCAGCGCGTCCGACCCGTATGGGTGGGTTTCCGTTCTGCTCGGCGCCGGCAGCGACGCGATTCCCCCTGAGCCGAATGTTTCATCCAGAGCGCCGGTCGGAAGAAAACGCGTGAGCTTGGGTTCACCGCCGAGGGGAGCGAGCGGGACGATCGTCCCACCGAGGACCACCAGCCGCCCCGTGCTGTCGAACTGCGGCGAGCCCGCCCCGATCGTTGGACCCTGGGGCAGCACGGGCGGGGCGATCCACTGCACCTTGCCGGCCTCCGCGCCGGACGCGGTGTAGTGCTCGACGCCGATCTCTCCGCCTATCCCGACAGCTTCCGTACCCACGGCCACCAGACTCCCGTCGGCCTGCACATACAGGCGCGAAAGCCCAAACGGCGGCGCCTGCGCGAAACCCGCGCTTCCGAACGTGCCATCGAGGGTCCCGTCACGCATGAGGCGCACGAGCACACTCTGCGCCCCTTCCGTATAGGACGAGGGACTGTTGATGTTCCGGCCCGCGATCAGCAACTTACCTTCGGGCGCGAGCGCCAGCGCCTGCGCGTCGGAGCCGACGAAACCGGGGCAGCCGGGACGACACGCGGCCTGAGTCTGAAGGGAGATTTCGCCCATCTGTCCGAACGACGAATCGAGTTCTCCTGGAGCAGCCACACTCGGCGCGGTCGCAAACAGTCCAACCACCACCCAATATCCGAGCGTCACCAAGAGCCAGTTACCAAGCCTTGATTTCAACATGTGGGCGCTATAACCGTCGCTGTGGCGGATTGATGCGGTTGTCCGCAACAGATGCACGGCAGTACCGCCCCAAGCCAGCAAGGCCCGTCAGGTCTGTGACCCGTCAACTGGCGACGTCCACCGCGATGTTCGCGCGGCGGGTCAGGCCAACAAGCAAGTTGATGTCGTGCGGGTCGCCGGTGATGACGGTTACCGCGCGCTTATAGCTCAGCTCCTCGGCGATCGCCACGACCTGCGCGTCCGTGGTCGAGATGTCTCGACGCGACCCGCGCGATGCTTCGCCCCGCAGCACACCGGCGCGGATGGCAGCGGTGACGGTAAGTGGAGCATAGATATCGCCCTCGGCGCCGATCGCCTTGATCAGGCGGTCGACAAGCACGTCCGAGCGTCGATGGCCCGATCGCACCTCGGTGAGTACCGGGACCGGAACAAGAAGCGCTCCATCGAAGCGCAGCCCGAGCAATTGGAGATAGGCGGCGAGCAGGTCTCGATCGACTGCGAGCGCACTGACGCCGCCGCTGTCGAGCAGGAAGTCGCGCCGGGGACGGCTGGTCACTCGGTCCAGGCGTCAGCGCGGCGCTGCAACTCTGGGAGACGCTTGGAGGGATCAGCGCCTTCGGCGACCAGCTCGTCACACAGCTGCCCCAGTCGATCGCGTTGAGCGTCGCGGAGCTTGGGATCGTCGGCGGGATGTTGCTCGACGTGGGGTGCGGCGGCGGCCTCCATCGCAATCATTGTAGCCGCCGACCTCGCCGCGACAGACTGCGAGCGAGCGCCTCAAGGTCGCGCGATCGCGTCCACCACTCGCTTCTGGGCCACGCGCGCCCCAGCGTCGTCTCATGGAAGCGGCGTGGAAGCGGCAGACCGCAGCGAAGAGCAGCAGAATCGCTCGACTCAGGGACGATAACGCCGATCCAGCACAATCTCGCGACAGACCGCAGCAGGCGGCAGCAGACCCGATGCGCTAAGCGAGTATGGGGATCAAACTCCATCGCGGGTTCGAATCCCGCCCTCTCCGTTCAGCCGTGTCGTGGCGCGATCAGGGGAACAGGGCCGAGTTCCAGGCGGTCACGATGCGTCGTGGTTCTGCCAGGTGACCATGGCGTCTCCTCGCGCGTCCAGCGCCGCAAGTCCACCCTCCGCTCCAGGATCGACACGTTCGTGTGCCGACACGGTGTAAGGCTTCTGCCAGCGCCCGCCGGACGGGCGGCTGTGGCTAGCGCTTTCGACGAACTGCGTCCTGCCGCGCTGGGACAGCCACGTCACGACGGCATCTCCGTGATCGTCGATCGCCACGTGGTGATCTTCTTCGCAGCTTGTGTGCGCATCGGAAAGCGTCCGGGGCCTGCTCCAGCGACCGTTGGCGGGACGAAACGCGGCTTCCACGAAGCAGCCGTGACCCGGCTCGCGTACCAATGCCGCCACTGTGTCTCCGCGAGCGTTCATCGACATGCGCGGCTCGAAGTCGTTGTCGGGGGCCGAGATCGCCTGCGCAGGGGAGAACGTGTGCGCTCCCGACGGTCGCAGCACGGCTCGGATCCCGGTGGACCTCCCATGCCCCTGCCGTTGGGCGACGATGATCGCATCGCCGCTTGCATTGCTTGCGATCTGCGGCTCGCCGCGACTCGGTGTGGCCACCGTCTGTGGCGCCAGCCAGCTACGGCCGGCGCGTCGTACCGCTACCTGGAGGCCGAATGGGTCTTGCCACGCCGCGATCTCGTCTCCGCGGGGATCGACTGCCACCGCCGGATTCAGGCCTAGGCTCGAGAGGGTTTCGGCCGGCTGCCAGCGTCCGCCGACTGGACGCATCGAGGTGCGCACGAGGTATTCCACCGAGATCGACTCCTTGATCGAGAGCCTCGCTTCCGTCCACACGAGGAAGGCATCGCCGTCAGCGTCGAACACGGGCGGGCGCGCGGGGGTGGGAGTACCGATTTCGCGGGTAGGGATGAGTTCTGGCGCGGACCACGCGCTCGGCGCGCTTTGCGCAGCGGGCGCGGGCGATACGGCAAAAGCTGCTGGAAGGAGTAGGAGTGCGGCTTTCTTCATCCCCGGCGTAGTCTAACCATTGGATTGTCACAGGCCCCCGCAGCGAGCAGCCTCGGATGTACGGGCCGGCCAACCACGCCAGGAGGTTGATCAGTCGCCGAGCGTGCGTACCGCTCTCTCTAGGTCGCGACGGTGGATAACGCGGGCCACACGCCTGCGCTCGCCGTCCCCGACGGCTCACCATAAAATGCGCAGCTCACGACTCTCAGTCGTCGCCAAGGCGCTGCTCCCTTCAGGGCACGATCGTTCACGTTTGCGGGCAGCGGCTCACGGGTGAGCACATCGGCCATCGCGCGCAGGGCTGCGCGGTGGTCGTCGGGGTGGAGCTTGCGTAGATCGCGCTGCGCCTGGCGGTCGAGTTCGACCGCGACCTTCGCCACGAGGCTTCAGCCCTCGTTGTCGAGATGGCCGTGCTCGGCCTCGAACTCGGCAATGGCGTCGGCGAGCGCCACGCCGGGCTCACCCCGCTCGATCGCCTCGTCGGCAGCGAGCATCGAGGCAATGTACTCGGGCGCGGTGGCGAGCACGTAATCCTCCAGCCCCTCCGCGTCAAGCGGCAGCAGGACGGCGACGGGCGTACCGCGATGGGTGACGAACGTCGGCCGCCCGGTGGTCCTGACCTCGTTGACCACGCCGCTGACCTGGCGCCCCAACTCTCGAATCGTGACGGTAGCCATGCAGTCGTTGTACGGCAGATTGTCGAACATTGTGGCGCATCTCGGCAGCGAAGGTTGGCCGCGCCATCGTCGCGCTTATGGAAGCGTCATGGAAGCGGCAGACCACAACAGAGCGCACGAGGCACCCGATCGCTCAACGGCCGAAGTACTGGATTTGAGGGGTGAGCGCGCCAAAGCAGGTAGACGACGACATGCCGTAGCCGCTAAGCGAGTATGGGGGTTAAACTCCATCGCGGGTTCGAATCCCGCCTCTCCGTTTTGACCGAGTTCGTAGCAATTGTTCGAACCCCCTTACGGCTGAGCCGACCGCGTTGCTATCAGGATGCGGCCGGCGCTGACCGTGGCCCTCGTAGCCGATGCCGATATCCAGGCATCGGGACGGGATCGGTATCGATCCAGTCCGATGGGTCTGTCACGAGGGGTCCCATCTCTCGAAGGCGACGAGCGGCGAGGCGAGAACGCAACCAGCGTCGAATGCTTGCCATCAACCCAGGAGCAGGCTCATATAGGAGCTCCACGCCCTCGGGCATCACGATGAGCACCGGACGATGCTCATCGAACGCCGCCCGCGCGAATGCCGATCCGAACGTGGCGGAGTCGGCTGCTACGAATGCCGTCCGATCCGGGTATTCAAAGCGATCTTCCATCAGCGCCAATAGCGGTCTTGCCGAGGCGCGCGCGATCGGCAGAGATGCCTCATCGATGAAGTCGTCGAAGAATGGCTTGAGCGTCATGGTTGCCAGCTCGCGATGATCGACTCCGAGGCTCACACCAGATAGGCGACGGCCTTTGGGAGCACATCACGAGGATCGCCTGTCTCAAAGGATACGGCATCCCGCTTGAGGTCTCCAGCGTATCGGTGCATGTGGTGCATGTCATGGGCGTTGTCGATCAGCCGAATAGTGCGCCACCGACCATCCCGCAGTAGCTGAAGCATCGCCGCGTAGCTCGTCATCGGCTTACCGCCGTGGCGAACCAGGATGCGGGCGTCCTCGCGCTCCAGTGGCACGATCCACTCGCGGTCGAACTCCATCGTCGGCCAGACTGGCGGATCGCTCAGACAGGCTCCTTAGCCGCACGCCGAAGCCTGGAACCGCAACATCGTTGTCGGTGACGATATCCACCAGCTATCGGAGATCGTGAGAACGGGGGAAATCGACGTCGGCCAGCACGTGTCGGCGCCGGTGAGAAACTGACCCTCCTTCGCCGGTTGAGATTTGACCCCTGTGGGCGGTGGCGGAGGCGTCCGGGGTCGCTTGGAGCCTGGTTCGATCGTTGTCATCGAGACCGGGAGAAGGGTCGTGCTGGACGTGGAGCGTTGGGCTGAGCTGCGCCGGGAGCATTTCGTTCGCGGGGTGTCGATCAAGGAGTTGATGCGGCGCACTGGGCTGGCGCGCAACACGATCCGCTCAGCGTTGCGTTCGGATGAGCCGCCGGCGTTTCGTGTGTCGGAGCGCCCGTCGATGCTCGATCCGTTCAAGGAGGAGATCCACGAGCTTCTGCGCCGGGATCCGAAGCTGCCGGGCGTGCGGGTTCGTGAGTTGATCGAGCCGCTCGGCTTCCAGGGCGGCAAGACGATCGTCGATGACTACCTGCGTGAGGTGCGCCCGCTGTTCGTGGCAACGCGCACGCACCAGCGCACGGTCTATCTGCCGGGGGAGATCTGCCAGTGGGATATGTGGGAGCCCTCAGCGCGCGTGCCTGTCGGCCATGGCCAGCTCCGGCGCGCGTGGGTCGTGGTCGCGTGTCTTGGCTACTCGCGTGTCGGCGCGGGCGCGCTGATCTTCAGCAAGGAAGCACCAGACGTGCTGTGGGGCATGGCGCGTTGCCTGTGGTCGCTTGGGGCGCTGGCGAAGCTGATGGTCTGGGATCGGGAGGGTTGCTTGCACGCCGGGGGCGGGCGCCCGACCGATGTCTATGCCGGCTTCTGTGGGCAGCTCCCTGTTCAACTGGTATTTCTGCGAAGCGAAAGACCCCCAGGCCAAGGGAGTCGTCGAGCGGCTGCAGGGATATCTCGAGACGAACTTCGAGCCCGGCCGCTGCTTCGCTAACCACCTCGACTTCCAGCTGCAGCTCGATGCGTGGTTCGAGAAGGCGAACGGTCGGGCGCACCGGGGGCTCCGTGCCCGGCCGATCGACAGGCTCGCCGAAGAGATCGATGTGATGCGTCCGCTGCCCGCCCGCGAGCCCGACGTCGACCGGCGCTGGGTGACGCGTGTTGCGCCCGACCCATACCTACGTTTTGACACCAACGACTACTCGCTGGACCCCAACCTGGTCGGGCGGCGTGTCGAAGTCCGCGCCAGCCAGCATGTGATCACCGCTGTCGCGTTGGACACGGGCGAGATCGCTTGCCGTCACGAGCGGAGCTTCACGAAGAACCGCACGATCACTGCCTTGGAGCATGCCAGGACACTCAAAGCGCGTCGCGGGCACATCGAGCCCGAGGTTGAGCCGCTCGTGCAGCAACGCCCGTTGTCCGTCTATGACCAGCTGATCGCATGAGTGCTACCTCGGAGCTCGCGCACCTGTTCAGGGCGATGAAGGCGCCGGCCGCCGCCACGGCGCTGCCGAAGCTCGTCGAGCGCGCCCGCGCGGAGGAATGGAGCTACGAGCGCTTCGCCGAGGCGCTGCTGTCGACCGAGACCTCCGCGCGGGAGGCACACGGCGGTGAGGCACGCATCCGCTCCGCACGGTTCCCAGCCCGAAAGACGCTCGAGGAGTTCGACTTCACCTTCCAACGCTCGGTCAAAAAGCAGGTGATCGAGCATCTCGGGCAGCTCGACTTCCTGCACGCCAAGGAGAACGTGATCCTCCTCGAACCGCCAGGCACCGGCAAGACACACCTAGCGATCGCGCTGTCGATCCGCGCATGTCTCGCCGGGCAACGCGTCCTGTTCCACACCGCCACCGAGTGGGTCGCGCTCCTCGCGGAAGCACAACGCCATAACAGCCTCGAGGACGAGCTGCGGCGCTTGGAGCGCTACCCGCTGCTGGTCTGCGACGAGGTCGGCTACATCCCGTTCGACCCGCAGGCCGCGAACCTGATGTTCATGCTCGTCTCCCGCCGCTACGAGCGCGCGAGCCTGATCGTGACCAGCAACAAGCCCTTCTCCGCCTGGGGCGAAATCTTCGGTGATGACGCCACCGCCGCGGCCATGATCGACAGGCTCGTCCACCACGCCGAGATCCTCTCGCTAAAGGGCGACAGCTACCGCCTCAAGAACCACGACCTCGGCACGCCGCCCAACAAACACGCCGACTGACCCCACCCACGCGGCCGCGCCGGCAGCAACCCGCTCCGCCTCGCCTACGGCTCGGCTACGCGAGCAGCCGCCGCAGGGGGGTCAATTCTCAACCGGCGCTACAGGGTCAATTCTCCGCCGGCCTTGACAGCACGAGCTTGCCCGGCTGCCGGGCATCTCGCTAAGCGAGTACCTCACGCTCGTCTGATCGCCCCCGCTACTCGTCCTCGCACTTGCCGCGCAGTCGGCTCCATGAGAAGCTCAACCAAGGCGTCGAGCTTGGTTCGATGGTTTGCAAACTGTCCCGAGCTCCCCGTCCGCCTCTGCTGAGGATCCCGGCGTCAGGCCAGGTACAGGATCAGTAGCAGGGCGTCCTCGACTGCCCGAAGTTCCTCGCGTGTGAGGTGGCCTACGCGCTCGCCCAGCGCGCGCGGGTCGACCGCGCCGACCATCTCGCACATGACCTGTGTGGGCTGGTCGGCGATCGTGACCTCGGGGTGGAAGGTGCCTGGAAACGCCGAGCGCGACGTGCGGCAGATGACGACCAGCAGTTTGTGGTGAACTCCGGTCAGCTCCAGGGTGCGCTGGACCTGGGTCTGGGTCTGGAACATCGTGACTCTCCTCGACTTGCGTGGGGCAAGATCCGGAAGTCAGGTGTTGCCAGCCCGGCGCGGGGACCGACCGCAGTGCGATGCCCACCAACGAACGAGGCTACCACCGCGACGACCCGCTCACAACGCGCTCGGCGCGGCCAGGCGGTGACAACCGCCAGCTACACGACCGTCGCCTGGACCCACGACTGCTCCCGGCCGGGGCACCGGCCTCAGCCGAGCGGAGAGGATGCTTGCGACGGGGCCTCGTGCTCGTCGAGGAGATCGGTGGGGCCGAGGAGGAAGACCTCGCACATCAGGTCGGGCTCTTGCTGGTTGCCGCTCATGAACCCGATCACCGCACGCCCGGTCGCCTCTTCGACCACCTTCGCGAACCGTTCGCGCATGACCTCCTGGAACTCCCGGCGCTGCTGGATCACCGCAGATTCACGTCCGCCGTCCAGCAGGGTCTGCTCCACGCGGGAGAAGCCGCCGCGCAGTACGCATACGACGAGATCGTCCTCGTAGTAGGACTTCGTACGCGTCGGCCCGCGTCCGTAGAACTCCTTCAGCAGCGCGACGATCCCGTCAGAGATCGCGGTCAGAACCTCCCCGCGGGCCGCGCCCGGATTCGGGCTGCCTTGCTGGCTCATCAAGGCCGGGGCACCTCGCTCGACACTCCACACGGCGATGCTACTCAACTCGCGCTACCCGGAAAGTCCCTCGCTCGTCGGGCCTTCGCCCTTCGCCTTGCGCGCGCCCAAAGAGAAGGACGAGAGAGAAGGCTCGCCATGATGGCAGCCGATCCGCCGCTCAGCGGCGAAGCGATGTTGGAGGCATGACCGACGCAATGGTCGCGCTGCACGAGCGCTACTACCACCGCAAGCCAGTGACAGCCAAGACCCGGATGCTCGGAGACGACCTGCTCGTGTGCGTGCTCGGCGGGGTCTACACGGGTGTCGAGAAGACGATGATCGAGCTGCAGCGGTCCACGACCGTCCAGGAAACACGCAGCGCGTTTCAAATCGCGCTGCAGCACAAGTTCATCGAGCACGCCGAGCGCCTGTCCGGGCGCGACGTACTCGCCTTCATCTCAAATCACCACGTCGGCCCAGACATCGAGATCGAGCTCTTCATACTCGCCGAGCCGAACGATAACTGAGCGCCGGGCGATCCCAAGGGCCACGCTCGCGTCCAGACGCGTAGACCGCCACGCCAAGTGACGAAGCCCCATCCTGGCGATGTCAGTAGTCCAGCGCGGCGAGCTCCATCAAATCGAACGACTCTGGCTGGAGCGGCGGGGGCTCGGGCAGTCCTCCTACGCGCAGAATGCTGCGGCCTTCGCACGCCACATAGATCGCCCGATCCGTCTGGTCGGAGATCGGGTCGAAGAACCCTGACTCCGGACGTCCCGGCAGCGCGATCGAGTTCAATGCGGATAGCCAGGAGACCCCGTAGTCGAACGTGCACAGGACACCGGCCGTCCCCATCGCGAATCTGGTTTGCGGCTCCGCCCTGGAGAACTGCATGTCCTGCAGCAGCGACGGCGAGATCTTCAATTTGCCGCCGCACGTCACCGCATTTGTCATCCCCTGATCGAAGATCCAAGTGTTGCCTCCATCGATCGAGATCTTCATTCCCTGCGGATCGAGTACGTAGATCTCCTCGGGATCGTAAGGATCGACGAACCACCGATGCGCGTATGTCACCGATGGACTGCCGACCACAGAGCTCGGCACGATCATGCTCCATTGAGTCTCGTCTTGACTCAACCTCCAGACCGCGTTTCGGCTGCCGACGTAGTACACCGGACTGGCGTGCCCGCCGCTGGCCTGCACGGCGATGGCGCCCGGCGGAAGCGTGGGCCCGATTTGCTGTGCCTTGCTCGCATCGTGCCAGTCGCCCATCGTCTTTATCGAGCTGATCGACGTCGTGCGAAAGAGATCGGCCGTGCCGTCCAGCGCCTGCTCGATGATCACCACGTCCCCATCCGGCAGCGGCGCTTCGGTTGACAGCGTCTGGATCAGAGGTCGATATCCGATCAAGTAGACGTCGGATGCCGCATAGGGAGACAACTTCGCCGGCTTGAGGAAGTCCTGCTTCTTTGGCGATGGGACGAACGTCTTGCTCCCGTCGTCTTCCGCATTTGGATATTCCAATCCACTACTTGTGATGATTCCGATCCATCCGGTGAAATCGCTCGCGCCTCTTCGTGGCAAGAACTGGATCACTCTGCCCATCTGTGCGGGATCGGAGAACCACGCGTCGCAGTCGCCGCATTCCGATCCCGGGTTCCCCCAATGCGCGCCGCCATCGCGCGTGAAGAAGTCGTTGTTGTCTCCGCATCCGAAATAAAGCGCGGGCGCACCACCGATACCGGCCAGCCCGGCGATGTTCACCGGATCCACCGTTTCCAGCCCGGTGCCGAGCCGCCAACTGCTTTCATCCTTTCCCCCGTCGTCACACCGGTATACGCCGCCGTCGTTCGCCATCCACACCGTGCCGGCGATGTGCTCGTCGAGCTCGCTGTTCTTGGCGTAGAGATCGTTGACGCTCGAGGGCGCTTTCAGCGTTATCTCGAAGTCACGCGTGAACGCAATCGCGTGGGGGTCCGCGTGCACGAACAGCACGTTGTGTGTTTCCCCTATCGCGTGCGCCTCCGAGGCATCCATTCCATCGAGCCGGTGCCACGATGCGTCATACACCGGAGTACCTGCGGACATGTGCACATGGCTGTTGTCGGAGAAGAAGAGGAGGAAGCCAGCGGCGGTCGGCTGCGTCGCGACAAAGCAGTTCCCGCTGGGACTGGTTTCGCCCGTGTATACCGGGGGCCCGGGCAACAGCGACCATTGCGCACTCCCGCTGCTCTCGAATTGGCCGAAGTCGCCCAACCACAGGCTGGCCTCGCCCGCCAGCCGCCGGCAATCCGTGTTGACAGGAGTCCCGTCTTTTACCATCGTCGAGTAGTAGGTGGGCCCGTTCGCTCCTTCCACCGTCGCCAGGTACACCCTCGAAGGGTTGCCCGGCTCGACCGCCAGGATCTGGGGTGCGTTGCCAGCTGCATACCGCGTCTTCCCCCCGAAACTGCCCACACTTGCCGGCGGTTCACACGTCTGCTGGAATTCGGACAGCTGCTGTCGTGTGGTGTCGATCGTCGCCACTCCACCATCGCTCGCCCAGGCTTGCCCGCCGTCGCTGGAGTACCAGATGGCATTTTCGCCCACCGCGTAGACCCGCCGTCGCGTGCCGTTCGCCTCGAGCGGAGCAACGGCTACGTGCCACAGCGAGGATCCCAAGCTCCTCGTCGTCCAAGTCTGTCCGGCGTTTCGACTGATCCCGAGGATTCCAGCGCTTGACCCGAGGATTCCGGCGCTTGACCCGAGGATTCCAGCGCTTGACCCGAGGATTCCAGCGCTTGAATAAGTCGTCTTGAACTGTGTCCCCACCGCATAGACGAGCTGAGGATCGTCTGGCGCGAACACGACGTTGAACGGCGCCGTGGCCTGCAACACGAGCGTCCAACTCTCGCCGCCGTCTTCCGACAGATACACCCCGTCTCTTCCGTTCGACGAACTGGCTGTCCAGCGCGGAGGCCAGGACGATATCGGCGTCCGCCGGCGACGTCGCCAGGTCGAAGATCTGCGGCGCATAGAGCGCGCCCGGTATGTCGGCCTGCACCGTCCCGAGCGACGACTGCGGCCAGGTCAGCTGGAACCAGCTCTGCCCGCCATCGTCCGAACGCCACACACCCGCGAAGCTGCCCGCATACATTCGGCTTTCGTCCGCGCCCAGCACCAGCGACGTGATCCGGCCGGTCGTCGAATGCCCGGCGTTCGCTGGCTGCTTGGGAAACGTGTCGGGCTTCGGGCCGGCGTGTGTGATCACGGCGTGTTGACCTGTATACCGTCCACGAACCCCGAGTCGCTCTCCGCGAAGATGTGCACCGTCAGTTTTCGGAACGCCGCCTCGCGGACCAGCGCAAGCCGCTGGGTCTCGACGACGCGATGCACCGCCTGGTCGTCATCCCGGCTTTGCCAGAGATGGAACAGCCACGTCACGCCTGTGCTCGTCTCGTTCACCGAGAAGTTGCAGATGTCAAACGCGTTGACCCCGCCCTGTAGGAAACTGAAGACCTTGATGCTCGTGATCGTCCCAGTGGTTTCGGCCATGCCGTCGCTCCTTTCTCAGCAAGGCGGCGTGTAGGGTGAGCTGGGATCGCTCAAGCACCGGGTGATCGCCTTCGCCGCCTCGAAATCGCCTCCGACCTTCAACCTCCCGGTATAGAGGGCCTCGTACGGAGCCAGGAGCCCACGCGCGATCTGCATCCACGTCTCAGGACGCATCACGACCACCACGTCGGCATCCTTCGACTGCTTGCGCCGCACGCGCGGACTGCTCGATCCCGCCGGCACCTCCCAATGCTCCACGCTCTCGTCGTCCCCTCCGGAAACCAGGCGAACCTCCAGGCGCAGGGGGCTTGGGTAGTCGCTCAGAGCACGACCCAGGCTCTCCAGCGCCCTCGCCGGATCGTCCCCCTCGCCGGCGAGCGGCGTCAACCGCGCGAAGGAGAACGAGGGTTCCACTTCCCGCGCTCGCTTCCCACCTTGCCAGGTCATCCTTGCCCCTCGCAGTTCGCCGATCCCGAACGGATTTCGGAAACAAGATTTTCACCAACGGTTGCATTCTGTCTATTGACACGCACACCGGGGCAGTATACAGTCGCCGACCCCTGCCTGCCATCGACAATCGACCTCACGAGGGGATCACGAGCATGCCACGTGGTTTCGGTCTCACAAGCAGATCCGCGCACGAGCAACCGCAGCGCCACGAGCCTCCGACCGACCCCGAACCGCTGCCCGAGCCGTATGCGCCGGCGGCGGTGGAGCCGGCGCATCTGGGGATCGCGGACCCGGGCGATGGGATCAGCTTCTTCGTGCTGGGCGACGTCGGCGGTATCAAGCACCCCGGCCCGCAGAACGCCGTGAGCGTCGCGATGCAGAAGCTGCTCGAAGAAGGCCAGGACGCCGCCTTCGCGCTGATCGTGGGCGACGTCGTCTACTACAACGGCCAGCAGATGGCGACGGTGGAAGGCCGGCAGACGGGTTATCTCGACCAGTTCTACGAGGCGTACGGCCACCTGGCCAAGCCGATCGTCGCGTTCCCCGGAAACCACGACGGCGAACGCGAAGACCCGACCCGGCCGACACCGGCCTCGCTGCAGGGGTTCATGGAAAACTTCTGCACCGCGCAGCCCGAGATCCCGGTCGACGACCCGCATCTGGAGTACGGGCGCCACACACAGACGCTGCCCTACTGCGAGTGGACGCTGAACCTAAGGGCGGCGACGATCGTTACGGTGTACACGAACGTCCCCTCCCACGGCCGCCTCGAACCGCGCCAGGAAGCGCGCCTCGTCGAGGAGCTGCGCAACGCCGACCCGGCCAAGAAGCTGATCCTCGGCCTGCACCACCCGCCCTACTCGATCGACTCCCACCACGGCGAAAGCCAACCCATGCAGAAAATGCTCGACAAGACGTTCGCCGAATCCGGGCGCACGCCCGACCTGATCCTCTCCGGACACGTCCACGACTACCAGCGCTTCACGCGCACCATCGGCGACCGCCGCGTTCCATACATCGTCTCCGGCAACGGCGGCTACCCCAACCTCCACAAGCTCCCCAAAGACGCCAAACGCGGCGAGGAAATTCACGACGGCGTCACCTTCGAATACGGCGACGACCGCCGCTACGGCTTCCTCGAGCTGACGATCAAAGGCGGAGTCGGCGAAGGCGAGTACTTCGCGGTCGAACCCGGCGAAATGCCCGACGGCTCGGAGATGCGGCTCTACCGCGCCGAAGACAGGTTCACGTTCTAGGGCCGCCACTGATAGAAGTTCCCGGTTCCCGATGGAACTGGGCATCTCCACCTTCGCCGAGCTGACCGCGGACTCCTCCGGGAAGCGGATCGCCGCGGCCGGACGCCTCCGCGAGGTCGTCCGCGAGGCAACCACCGCCGAGGCCGCCGGCCTGGACGTGTACGCCGTCGGCGAGCACCACCGCGTCGACTACGCGGCCTCCGCGCCGGCCGTCGTGCTGGCCGCGATCGCCGCCCAGACCCAGCGGATCCGGCTGAGCAGCGCCGTCACGGTGCTCTCCTCCGACGACCCCGTGAGGGTGTACGAGAGCTTCGCCACGCTCGACCTCCTCTCCGGCGGGCGCGCCGAGATCATGGCGGGGCGCGGCTCGTTCGTCGAGTCGTTCCCGCTGTTCGGCTACGACCTCGACGACTACGACGAGCTGTTCGCCGAGAAGCTCGAGCTGCTGCTGGAGATCCGCGCGCGCGACACCGTCACCTGGTCGGGGCGCCACCGCCCCGCGCTCGACCGCGCCGGCGTCTACCCGCGCTCGCTGCAGCAGCCACTGCCCGTGTGGATCGCGGTCGGCGGGACGCCGGCCTCGGTGGTGCGCGCCGGCGCGCTCGGGCTGCCGCTCGCGCTCGCGATCATCGGCGGCGAACCCGCGCGCTTCGCGCCGCTGGTCGAGCTCTACCGCGAGAGCGCGCGCCGCGCCGGACACGACCCGCAGGCGCTGCCGGTCGCCGTGCACCTGCACGGGTTCCTCGCCGACACCACGCACGCGGCGGACGCCGCGTTCTACGCACCCTATGCCGCCGCGATGACCGCCCTGGGCCGCGAGCGCGGCTGGCCGCCGATGACCCCCGCGCGCTACCAGGCGCTCCGCGGATCGACGGGATCGCTCGTCGTCGGCGGCCCCGCCGAGGTCGCCGAGAAGCTCGCCGCGATCCGCGACACGCTGGGGCTCGACCGCATCCTGCTGCACCCCAGCGTCGGCACCGTCGCCCACGCGGCCGTCGTACGCGCGATCGAGCTGCTGGGCGGCGAGGTCGCGCAGGCGCTGCGCGGCTGAGGACCGCAAGGGACATCCCCGACGAGCGCCGCCGGGACATCCCCGGCGAGGCGCCGCCGGGACATCCCCGGCGAGGCGCCGCCGGGACATCCCCGGCGAGGCGAAGTCGCACCCGCGCAGTGGTGAGCCTGCAATGGTCCCCGCATGAACCAGGTCCCCACATGAACCAGGTCCCCGCATGAACCACGACGCCGAGTTGATCCTCGCCGCGGGCGGCCTCCTGGCGGCCGGGGTGGCGACATCGCTGCTGGCAACGCGCATCCGCGTGCCGGCGCTCGTGCTGTTCCTGGGGGTGGGGATGGCGATCGGAACCGACGGACTCGGATGGATCGACTTCAACGACTACGCCTTCGCCCGGCTCCTGGGGAGCGTCGCGCTGTTGTTGATCCTCTACGAGGACGGCTTCGCCGTCGGGTTTCGGCGGATCCGTCCGGTGCTCGGCCCGGCCGTCTCGCTCGCGCTCGTCGCGACCGCCCTCACCGCGCTGATCACGGGCCTCGCGGCGGCCCTGATCTTCGACTTCAGCGTCAAGGAGGGGCTCCTGCTCGGAGCGATCCTCTCGCCGACCGACGGCGCCGCGGTGTTCGCCCTGTTGCGCCGCTCGAAGATGCCGATGCGTCTGGCCCGCACGCTGGAGGGAGAGGCCGGCTTCAACGACCCCGTCGCCGTGCTGCTCGTGCTCGCGATGATCAAACTGATCCAGAGCGCCGACTACGGCGCAGGCGAGGCGATCTGGTTCCTGGTCCGCGAGCTCGCGATCGGTGCCGCCGTGGGCGCCGCACTGGGCTGGGTCGCGGGTTGGGCCATCCGCGCGCGACCGGGACCCCCCGCTCTGTCGCTCGTCGCCTCGCTCGCGGCGGCCGCGCTCGCCTTCGGCGCCGCCGCGCTGCTCGGCGGATCGGGCTTCCTGGCGGTGTACCTCGCGGGGTTGACGCTGGGTGCGCGCAAGCTCGAGGACCGGCAGGCCCTGCTCGCGTTTCACGGCGGCCTGGCCTCCGTCGCGGAGATCTCGCTGTTTCTCGCCCTCGGACTGCTCGTCTTCCCGAGCAAGCTCGGGGATGTCGCGGTGAAGGGGATCCTGCTGGCGTTCGTCATCGCCCTGCTCGCGCGGCCGCTCGCCGTGGGGGTCTCTACCGTGCTCAGCGACTTCACCTGGGCCCAGCGCGCGGTGTTGAGCTGGGCCGGGCTGCGGGGTGCCGTGCCGGTCGTACTCGCCACGTTCGCGGTGATCGCCGACGTCCCCCGCAGTCACCACTTCTTCGACGTGGTCTTCTTCACCGTCGTCGTCTCGACCGTCGTCCAGGGCAGCACCGTCGAGCCGCTCGGCCGCCGCCTGCGGGTCATACCGGCAGGCGGCCACGATTCGTCGTGAGCGTGCTCGCTGCTAGCCCAGGTCGGCCGCGGCGGCCTCGTTGACCAGCCAGATCGCGCGTCCGCCGGCCCCTTCGACGAGCTGCGCGGCGCGCGCGACCGGCAGCGAGACATCCCCGGAGAGCGCCCGCGCGAGCGCCTCGCGCTTGCCGGCCCCGGCGGTCAGGATCGCGCAGGTGCGCGCGCCGCCGAGCGCCGCGAAGCTCAGGCTGATGCGGTTCGGCGGCGGCTTCGGCGAATCGTGTACCGGGACCACCAGCCCGTCGGCCTCGAGCGCCGGGTGGCCCGGGAACAGCGAGAGCGTGTGCCCGTCCTCGCCCATCCCCAGCCACACGTGGTCGAGCCGTGGCGCGCCTCCCGCGGCGGGCTCCAACTCCCGCAGCATCGCCTCGTAGCGCTCGGCGCCAAGCTCGCCGCCGAGCTCCGCCGGTGGCCGCAGGAGGTTGTGCCGCGGGATCGCGACGCGGCTCAGCAGCTGCTGCTCCAGCTGGCGCCAGTTGGAGTCGGGGTGGTCCGGCGCGACGCAACGCTCGTCCCCCATCAGAACCCGAACCCGGTCCCACGCGACCGCGTCGGCGAACCGCGCGAGCGCCTCGAACGCGAGTCCGGCGGTGTTGCCACCGGCGGCGACCCAGGTCGCGGTCCCGTACCGCTCGACGGCGTCGCCAAGGTCGGAGATCAGCAGCTGCGCGGCGGCCTGCGCGACATCCTGCGCGCTGCGCTCGATTCTCAGATCCACCACCGCCGAGCACCCTATACGAGCTGCTTCGGCGGCCGTGTCAGAGTGACCCGCATGCCGGTCTCCCCCCGCGTCGCCGTCGTGGGCTCCGCGAACGTTGACCTCGTCGCGCGCTGCGAGCGCCTGCCGCGCCCCGGCGAGACCGTCACCGACGCCGAGTTCGAACGCGTCGCTGGCGGCAAGGGCGCCAACCAAGCCCTCGCCGCCGCGCGGCTCGGCGCGCGGGTGCGCTTCGTCGGGCGCATCGGCACCGACGAGCTCGTGCTGCGCTCGCTGCAGCGCGACGGCGTCGACACCTCGCGCGTGGTGCGCGACGAGGGCGAGAGCGGCGTCGCGCTGATCGTCGTCGAGGAGCGCAGCGGCGAGAACGCGATCGTCGTCGCCCCCGGCGCCAACCGCCGGCTGCGCGCGGAGGACGTCGCGGTCGGGGACGTCGACGCGGTGATCTGCCAGCTGGAGATCCCCCACGCCGCGGTCGCCGCGGCCGCGGCCCAGGCGCCCTACTTCTGCCTCAACGCCGCGCCCGCGCGCTGGGAGGGCGCGGATCGCTCGCTGGCGGCCAACGCCGACCTCGTCGTCGTCAACGCATACGAGCGCGAGGCCCTCGGCGAACACCGCGGGCTGCTCGCGCTCACGCTCAGCGCCCAGGGCGCGGTCCTGTTCGAGGACGGCCGCGAGCTCGCCCGCGCCGCCCCGCCCCGCGTCGAGGCCGTGGACGGAACCGCCGCCGGCGACGCGTTCTGTGCCGCGCTGGTGGTCTCGCTGCTGGAGGGTCGTGAGCACGACGCGGCCCTCCGCCGCGCGCGCGCGTGGGGCGCCGCCAAACCCCGCGCGCGACGGGGTCGAAAAAGAAGAGCCTCCCACGGCCGCCCCGAGCACGTCGTGGGGCGCGTCCCGCGGATGGGATACTCGCCCCGTGCCGACCCCCGTGATCCTCGACTGCGACCCCGGCCACGACGACGCGATCGCGCTGCTGCTCGCGCTCGCCTCCCCCGAGATCCGCCTGCTCGGCGTGACGACGGTCGCGGGCAACCACACCCTCCAGAAGACCACCGCCAACGCGATCCGCATCCTCGACCACGTCGGGCACCCCGAGCTCGCGGTCGCGGCCGGCGCGGAGCGCCCGCTGATGCGCGAGCCGGCGAACGCGCAGCACGTGCACGGCGACAGCGGCCTCGACGGCCCCGACCTGCCGCCGGCCGCGCGCGAGGCCGAGCCGGAGCACGCGATCGACTGGATCGCGCACGCGATCGAGCGCGAGCCCGAGCCGGTGACGCTCGTCGCGACGGGCCCGCTGACGAACGTCGCGCTGCTGCTCGCGCGCCACCCCCGCCCCGCGTCCAGGGTGAGCCGGATCGTGCTGATGGGCGGCGCGATCGGCCTGGGCAACGTCACGCCGGCGGCCGAGTTCAACATCTGGTGCGACCCGGAGGCCGCGCGGCGCGTCTTCGACAGCGGCCTGCCCGTCACGATGGTCGGCCTCGACGTCACGCACCGCGCGCTGCTCACCACGCCCACGCCGAGCGGCTCGCCGCCGCGGGCCGCGCGGGGCGGCTGGTGGCGGACCTGCATCGCTTCTACAGCCGCTTCCACGCCGAGCGCTACGGCTGGGAGGGCGCGCCCGTGCACGACGCGGTCGCGCTGGCGCATGCGGTGGACCCGACGCTGCTGGAAACCGAGACCTGCCCCGTGCTGGTGGACACCGGCGGGGAGCCCTCGCGGGGGCGCACCCACGTCGACCTGCACCGCACGACCGGCTGGCCGCACGAGTGCGAGGTCGCAGTCGACATCGACGCGCCGCGCTTCCTGGAGCTGCTGCTGGAGCGCATCGCCGCGCTCGGTTGAGCGGGCGCGAATGCACGGCCGACGCGGCACCGGCTTGACCGAGCGGCCCCCCGGCGGTCCCGACTCGGTGCGCCAGCGCCCCCGGCGAGCCCGGCGCGAGTCCCGGCCCCGTCGGCGGCCCCTCAATGCGGCAGCGCCCCCCGCGAGCCCGGCGCGAGTCCCGGCCCCGTCGGCGGCCCCTCAATGCGGCAGCGCCCCCCGCGAGCCCGGCGCGAGTCCCGGCCCCGTCGGCGGCCCCTCAATGCGGCAGCGGCCCCCCGCTGACCCCCACGAGCGCACCCACCGCGCCCGCCGCGAGCAGCGTGCTCACCACCCCGCGCCGCGCGAGCAGCAGCATCGCCGCGGCCCCCGCCAGCACCGCCGCCTGCCAGGGCTCCGCGAGCGCGAGCGCCAGCGGCACCGCGGACCCCAGGATCGCCCCGATCGCCGCGGGCCCCGCGCCGCCGAGGAAGGCCCGCACGGTGGCGCTCGCGCGCAGCCGGTCGAAGTGGCGCGCCCCCGCGAGCACGAACGCGAACGACGGCGCGAACGCCACCGCCGCCGCGAGCACCGCCCCGCCGAGGCCGTGCGCGGCGTAGCCGACGACCGCGACCGTCAGCACCACCGGACCCGGCGTGACCTGCCCCAGCGCGACCGCGCCCAGGAACTGGCCCGCGGTCATCCAGTGATAGGTCGAAACCGCGTCGTGCTGCATCAGCGGCACGATCACGAAGCCCCCGCCGTAGGACAACGCGCCGACCTTCAGCGCCACCCACACGAGCGCACCCACCCCTCCCACCGCGCTCGTCGCCGTCAACCACGGGAACATCAACGGCAGCGCGCGGTCGCGGGCGGCGCGACCCCTCCCCCCCTCCCCCCCAAAAAAATCCCGTAGGACGATCTCCGCGCCCCCGCACGCGAGCAGCGCCACGACCAACCACGGCCCCAACGTCGCCGCGATCGCGCCCCCGATCAGCAGGTACGCCCACAGCCGCCACCCCGTCCCCCCGGCGGCGCGCGCGCGGCTCCCCGACAGGAGCTGCGCGCCGGTGCGCACCGCGACCGCCGCCACCGCCGCCCCCGCGCCCGCGCCCGCCCCGCGCACCCACGCCGGCGGCGCGCCCGCGAGGAACAGCGCGGAGAGCGCCGCGATCAGGATCAGGCCCGGCACGATGAACGCCGCGCCCCCCACCAGCGCCCCCGCCGCGCCGCGCACACGCCACGCGCAGAAGATCGCGAGCTGCGTCGACGCCGGGCCCGGCAGCAGGTTGCACGCCGCGATCGCGTCTTCGAACACCGCGTGCGCGAGCCACCCGCGGCGGCGCACGCACAGCTCGCGCAGCAGCGCCATGTGCGCCGGCGGGCCGCCGAAGCCGATGCAGCCCAGACGCCCCCACTCGCGCGCCACCGTCGCCAGCGAGGGCGCCTCGCGGTCGATCGCCGCGGAGGTCGCCGCGGAGCCCCCGCACGGTTGGCGCGCCTGCACGCGCCCAGGCTAGCGGTGGGGGCTCGCGCCGCGAGGCCCGCCGCGCGTACGGGCATGGGATTCGATTGGTGACCCCGCCGCGCGCGCGGAGACATGGACCAGACCCCGCGCGTCCCCGCGCGCGGCGGGGCCCGCAATCGAACACACGACGCGTACGCCCCGCGGCGTCAGTAGGACAGCCGGCCGAGCGTCTGCACGGTGACGGCGTCGGTGTGGCGGTTGATCGCCCCGTAGAGCCCGCCGGTGCCCTTCGCGTGCCGGTAGCGCCCGCTGCCCGAGGTCACCGTGAGCGATCCGCCGAACGTCGCGTAGACGCTCGTCGAGTGCAGCGCGCCGCTGCCGTGCCCCGAGATCGAGCCCCCGCCGCGAGGGTAGATCGTGAACGTCGCCGTCACCGTCGCGCCGACGTTGAAGCGCACCTTCACCGTCCCCGGCAGCGTCCCGCTCACGGTCCCTTCCTCGACGATGTACGAGCCTTCCGCGTGCTTCGCGAGGTGCAGGTGGCCTTCGTCCTTCACGTACAGCGACCGCGCCGCCCGCGCGCTCGGGGCGCGCCCGTCGGCGAGCGCCGCGCCGCCGCCCGCCAGCATCGCGCAGCCCGCCAGTGCCAGCACAGCGCCACCAAACCGCCTCCGTCCGTCAGGTCCCACAGCCGCTCCCGCTTTCCGACAATTCGAGCAAGTTCCCAATATGAGGAAACCATTTTACCCGCCGCGGTTGCGCTCCGGCCAGCGGTGTTCCTCACTGGGTGGGGTGGGCGCAGACGCCGGGGGGCTGGCAGATCCTGGGCGAGCGCGAGATCCTCCTCCGCGAGCGCCGACGACGCGGGCTGCTCGCGTCGTCCCGCGTCGGCTCCCGGGGCGGGGACATCCCGGCGTTGCACCGGCCCGACCTCGCGCGTCGTGGACTTCTACGGTAGCGAGCCGCAGCGCGTGTGGTACGTGCGCGACCCCGCCGGCAGCGCCACGACCTCGCCGCGGATCGTGTCGGTCTTCGGGCTCCAGCGCCGCTCGATCGAGCCGCTTGGAACCGAGGCCGAGTTCTTGTCGGGGGCGGCGCTGGCCGGTGGGAACAGCAGTGAGATCGACGAGCACAAACGGAAGGTCAGGCGCGTCCGCACGACCGCCGGCGGCTGCCCACCGCCGGGCGTGACGAGCAGCGCCTCCCCGGTCGCGAGCCGCCACAGACGCCGGACACGGGGGGTGTAGCTCGGGTGAGCTGCGCTGACGGGCGGCTTTCGCGGAATGCCAGCGGCGAGTCGCGTCAGACGCCCCCCCGGATGCCAGCGTCAGGGCTCGCGGAGATCGACCTCCTCGGCGATGATCTGGAAGTCCTTGAGGTTGTAGGTCATCAACGGCACGCCGTGAACGTTGGCGGTGGCCGCTATCGCGAGGTCCATCGCTCGGCGCCGTGGCGCTCCTCCGCGCCGGGCGACCAGGGCGTGCAGCCGTCCGCACTCGCGTGCTGCGGCAGCGTCGAACGGCAACGCGTCGAAGTGCTCCTCGATCGCGCCGAGCCTGCGCATTCGCAGCGCGCGAGTCTCATCGTCGCGTGCGACGAGCACGCCGAAGTGCAGCTCGGTCAGCGAGATGACACTGATCGCCGTGTCCTCCTCGGGGCCCCGCTCGGCCGCTATCAAGACCGAGGTCTCGAGCAGGACCGCCACAGTCAGCCGCTGACCCAGGGGTCCGCGAGCTGCCCACCCAGAACCTCCAGATCCTCGTCGAGCGTGGGATCCGGGGGCGTGGCCCACAGATCAGCCAGCTGGGTGCTGGACACCCACTGACGCGAGCGCACGGGACCCAGCTCGGCGACGGGACGCCCGGAAACCGTGATCGTGAACCGCTCGCCAGCCTCCGCGCGCCGCAGAACCTCGCCAACGTGGTTGCGCAGCTCCTTTTGCGGGATCGTCGCCACTACTCGCATGGTAGCAATAGTGCTACCGGATTGTCCGGGATCGCGACGGCAAGCGAACGCGGCCCACCGGCCGGAAGCTCCTACCGGGCGGATTTCGACGGGATGCTCGGACCTCTTGGCCCGTGCGTGGTCGCTCGCGATGCACTCGCGCCGCTCAACCCCACAGAGGACACGCCGGTCGCGATCACGAACAGGGTGACCGTGGCGGCACGCATGCGTCTCGGCGTCAACCACGCGAACCCATGAGCCTGAAGCCACGCGCGGGCGCCCGAAGCCCCGGCTATCGCGGTCATCGCACAACCTACGCACATAACGGCAGTGAGTCTACGCCCTGCTGTGCCTGTAGTCGCCGGCCCGCTGACAGGATGCACCATCAGCCCTTTACGGGCAACGCCTCACGGGCGGCCCTACGCGGGCGCATCCTCACATCCCTCACCCGAGGCTGCGAGGTCCAGACACGTATTGCGATCTCCCACTACCGCCCACCTCTGCTCGATCTTCCCGAAATGCCAGATCGCAAGCGCAATGATCCACGTCAAGCCGCACACGCCAACCACGATGAACCCGGCGGTATTCAGGTTAAAGCTCTGCAGCCAGCCGGCGAGCCAACCATGCAGTTCGACAGCTTCCGTGAGTAGACCCGCGATCTCGATCGTGCCGATGAGCAGGGCGATAACGACCGAAAGGCCCGTGACTCACAAAGTTCAGCGTCGCGATCAAATAGAGGAACGACCCCGAGACGATCGTGCCAATCACATTGGTGGCCTTATGCAGCGCGGAGTGATCGTTGTGGACCGCCCCGCGCAGCGCCCCCACCCCGACCGAGAGAAGGAACGCCAGCGCGAACACGACCGTCGAATGCCCCAGCGAGAAGCAGCCATCGCACCGCCACGCCGCCATCCGGCACTCGGCACTCCCTCAGCCAGTCTTGCGCCTACAGATGTCAAGCCGTTCTCGCTGTTGCCGAGATGCACTGGTGTTCGTTAGCTTGCGAGGAGCTCCGGTACGTCGTGGACGATTTCGTCGGGTTTGAGGTTAGCGGGGTAGATGGTGGTGAGCTTGCCGGTGGCGCTGATGCCGTAGACGAGAGCTGAGTGATTGACGAATTCGGGGTTGCCGGCGTCTTGGGCGGAGCCGACGTGCCAGGCGCTCCAGACGGGTGCGAGCTCGTGGGCGGAGCCGATTAGGTAGAGCATCTTGCCGGTCAGCTCGTGCTCGCGCAGGAACGCGGAGACGCTCGCTCGGGTATCGCCGCGTGGGTCGACCGAGACAGCGATCAGTTGAACGTCGCGGGCGCGCGCGCCGAGCTGCGTGTAGGCGACGTGTAGCTGGGAGGCGATCAGGGGGCAGACGTCTGGGCAGTGGGTGTAGAGGAACGTCACGAAGACCGCCCGCCCGTGGAAGCTGGCGAGGTTCACGAGCTGCCCCCGGTAGTTGCGCAGCGTGGAGAGCCCGGGCGCGGGGCGTAGTGGGCTCAGTAGCGCACCGTCGAAGTTCGCGGCGTGTGCGCTGCTCGCTCCGCCGGGGAGCGACTGTTTAGCGGACCCACCGCTGAGCAGCGCCGCGCCGATGCCGAGCAGCGCGAGGATCGCGAGCGTCGGTAGCACGAACTGACGTAGAGGACCGCGAGGGGCCGCCGCGGGTGGCATCCCCTCGCCGCCGGCTGCGCCTGGCGGGGGGGTCTCGCCGGTCGTTTGGGTGCTCACGGGCTCAGTTTCCCACACGTCTTGAGTCTGCGCGGCAATGCCCATCGGGGCAGGGCTCGATCCGGTGCAGACACGAGAGCGCGTCCCCACCGAACCGGGCTCATCCGCAATCGTTGCGCTCAGGCCGCCGTCCGCCGGCGGAGAGTTAGCAGCGCGCCCAGGGCTGCGCCCAGCCCGAGCGCGCCGACGACGAGCGCCGCGACCGCCAGACCTTTGCTCGCGCCGCCGCCGGCGGGTCGCGTTGACGGCGTGACGGCCGCTGATGTCGAGGTCGATTGACCGGCGCCAGCTTGGCCTGCTACAGGGCCGGCCTCGTCACCGGCGATATCCTGGATGACTCCACCTTTGGCGGTCACGTTGATGCGTGGTGCGGGGTGTTCGGCTGTGAGGGAGGGGTCGATCCAGTGCACGATCTGCCCGTTGCTGTAGGTCTGGACGGTTCTGAATTCGAGCGCCTTGCCGGCAGCGTTGGTGGGTATCGCGAGTGAGAGCGCGAAGTTGATGAACTGCCCGTTGTTGACCCTGCCCTCCGGGCCGGTCCAGGCCCAGATGATCTGGGTGACCTCGGTGTCGATCGTTTCGTCGTCTTCGTGCAGAGGGGTCGCGAGCTTGGTTTCGATGATGCGTGCGCTCCAGCCGGGCACGTTTTCGTAGTCCACGCCGACGAAGCCCGGGGGAAAGAGCACGTCTACCTTGGTGACGTGCGCGCCTTCTTGCTCGCCGGGCACGCGCACGTCGAGCGTCGCGAACGCACCCGCGGGGATCGTGTTTGGGTGCAGACTGATGTGCGCCTCGGCCACAGCCGGGAGAGACAGCGCACCAATCGTGGCCAGCGCCGCGATCCTGGTTACTTTCATGTTGTTGTACCTCCTGTGAAGAGTGGACGTGGGTCGCGGACGCCGACGGATGCGGCCGTTCACTGGATCGGCACCTGCACGGTCTTGGTGTACTCCTGGAATTCGGAGACGCGGTCGGTGATTTCAAGCTGCCACGCGCCTCCAGGTGTGAGCTCGGCGGAGTTGAAGATGTAGTGGCCCGGCCCAGCGAGGCTCGCGTGCAGCGGCAGCGGCCCGATGCCCTTCGCCGGCAGCCGTGCGGCAGCGGTGAGCTCCTTGGTCTGCGTGAACTGCCCCCCGGTCCTTGCATCGATCAGGTAGAGGTGGATTGTGTTCAGCCCGACACGGGCGGGTTCGACCGTCAGCTCCAGCTCGGCCGGGCCGAGTGAGGTGTTCGCCGAATACGGACCCGAGAGGGCATCGATCGGCGGGGCGTAGCCGATCAGCGCGGCGGTCACACCCAGGACGCACAGCATCAGCAGCGACTCGCCGCGGAGCGTGCGGCGCGCGAGCACACCGATCCCGCCGGGCGTAGCGCCGGCTGCCGCGAGCCGCTCCAGACCTGGGATCACACGCTCGCGGTTGACCCAACCCAGGCCGATCAGCGCGACCAGCAGCCCGCTCTTGATGAGGATCAGCGCGCCGTAGGTGGTGTGCAGCAGACTTTCGAGACTGCGCACATCGATGTACGCCTGAAGCACACCTGTCAACGCGAGCGCGATCACGGCGGCGAGCGCGATCGGGGAGAACCGTGCGAGTGTCGCCAGCAGCAGACCCGTGCGCGTTGGTGCCTCCAGCTGCCTGGTCGCGGCCGGCAGCGCGAGCAGCAGGCAGGCGATGCCGCCGACCCAGACGCTCGCAGCGAGAACGTGGATCACGTCGGAGGGGAAGAACGCCCACACCGGGCCCTGCACACTTGCGTGACCGCTGAGCGCCGGGGTCGCCGCAAGGTACAGGCCCCCGAGCGCGAGGAGACCGATCACCCAGCGCGGCGGTGCCTTGGTGGGGGCGAGGCCCTGCGCTCCCGGCGGTACCGGTGCGAGCCCGGGCACCGGCGAGCGCTTGGCCAGGCGCGCCGCGGCGAGTAGCGCACCGAGCAGCAGCCAGTCGATCGCGCGCGTACCCCAAACCCTGCCAAAACGACTATCGAGCGTGCTTTTCAGGACCGCGTCCTGCAGGGATCTCCACAACGAAACCCCAGCTGCGCTGGCGCCCTGCAGCAAAAACCCAAGCACGCTCGAGATCACACCCAGCGCGACCGCGGCCACCGCCAGCCACGTCAGTCGCGCGGCGCCCACATGGGAGGCTTGCTGCCATGCAGGGTCAGCACCCGCGATTGCCCGCAGCGCGGGCAGCCATGCCGCCAGTGTGAACACCAGGATCCCGAGCGCCAGCGCGATCGCGACATAGTCGATGACCCGCGCGACACCGAAGGCGAGTGTCGTGATCTGGCCGCTCTTGTTGCGTCCGATCAACCCGGCGACCGTGAACCGCGGTGCGGCGCCGGCGTGGCCGATGTTGAACACCATCCCGCCGTAGACGATGTGCGTGTCCGCTGAAACCACACGATAGGTCGCCGTGTACGTCCCATCAGGAAGATGTGACTTCAGGCCGACGCCCATCCAATGCTCCTGCCCACCGGGGTGCGAGACGGCGAGGTTGTCGACCTCCGTGCCCCGGGCGTCATAGACGCGCACCGCGCCAAGCGTGCCGCCAACGGACTGATTGAACTGGAAGATCACCTCACGCGGCTGCACGGGCACCGTCGCGCCGGATGCGGGGGACGTGCCCAGCAGTTGGGCGTGCGCGCCAGCGCGCGGCGCAGAGGCCAGCAGCGCGACGGCCGCGAGCGCGCACGACGCCGCGCACAGCAGTCCACGGCGAACCGCCGCCCACCTGCGAGCCCGGGTGCCGCCCGCAAGCGTGGCGCTCACCATGCCTCCTTGCCTGCCGGCGCCGCGTCGCGCCCACCCTCGCTCGCGGCGGAAGGCGACCCCGGACCAGAGCCATCCCCGCTGCGTCGGCGGCGGCGCACGACCAGCACGATCGCGATACCCGCGAGCACGATCACAACGAGCGCGGCGATGGCGCCCGTGGGGGTGCTCGTGTCGCTCTCGGGGACCCAGAACAGCTCGCCGTGAATCGCCCCGGGTTGGGCGCCGATCCGGATCGGAACGGTCCAGTCGAAGATCTTCGTGCGCTTACCGGTGTTCTTGACCTCCGGTGGGGTGACGGGGCTCATCCAGTGGATGCGATGGTCGTGCCATTCAAACTGGCCGGTGCGGTCGATGACTTCCCATTTCGGTGTCGCGGTCGCGCTCGCCGACGGCGGAACCGTGACGTCGGCATAGAAGTTGGTGTTCAGGTAGACCGCCGGGGAGCGCACGTTCTGTTCGGCCGCACCACCGGGCTTCACGCGTGCGTAGCGCTCGCCGGAGTAGCCATAGATCGTCACGGTCTTGCCGGTGTGGTTGCGCAAAAGCAGCCGATCGGCGAACTCGAGCACTTCAACGCTCAACCCCGGTGTTCGCGGGGTGATCGAAGTGATGTAGGTGCGGTAGTGGTAGCTGGAGCCCTGGTCGTCGATCGGGCTGGCGCTCTCCTGCGTGGACGACGGGTCGGCGCGCGCGAGGGCCGCGGGCGCAAGAGCGAGCGCCCCGAGAAGGGCGAGCGTCAGACGACGTGACATCAAAGCTCCTCCAGAGCTCGAAGGACAAGAATCAGAAGGGACTCAGCCGATCGCGCGCGAGCGCACGGCCCGCGGGCGGAGCTTCCCGCCGCAAGCGGGCCCTGCTAAGCAGTCGCGCGCGAAACCAGCGGCGGTGGGCGCACCGCAAGCGCGCAGGCAAGAAGCAAGCCGCCGCGCGGCATCGTCGCCCCGACGAGCGTGCTGCATGGCACGCTCGCGGCGGGCCGTCGCCGGTGCTCATGGCCAAGCCGTGCGAGCGCTGCGAGCGTTCGCTCGCCGGGATAGCGCCGCAAAGCCAACAACAGCGCCAGCACCACGGCGGGCAGCACGCACAGCGCTGCTGGATCGAGCCACGCAAGCGCGATCATCGTGAGCGCCAGTGCGACCAGGCCGACCGTGCGCAGACCACAATGGGCGCACACAAAACCGGGGGCGCTGGGGGCGCATCGGCGACCCGGGTTCGCACTCTCGAACACGATCGGCCCGAACCATACTCCGCGCTGTGCGCCGACGCGCTTCTTCAGGTGCCGACGGCTGAGAGCAACCAGAGGCCGAAGCTCGTGAACGCGACCATCACGGTCAGCATCCAGTATTGGGAGCGCACGGCCTCCTGTGCCCCGCGGTAGAGGCCGAGCGCGCGGTCGTGCGCGAGCGTCAACCCGCCGACGTGCCCAACGACGAGCGCGGCGACCTGCACGTACCAGATCGCCGCGAAGGAGATGATGTTGTAGTCGATCTGATACGAGCTCGTGCCAAACAGGTTCGCGCCGTCGCCCAACGGGTCCGACGCCAGGTAGCCGATCGCCTGCCCCTGCCAGATCAGCAGCGAGAAGTAGTGCGCCAAGACGTAGGCGAAGCCGATCGGGACGAGTGTGTGCGCGAAGCTGCGGCTGAGCTGGGCCGCGTCGTAGCGGCTGCTGACGCTGCGCACGCCTCTGATCCCCACCGCATATACGCCGAGGATCAACGCGACGCACAGCAGCAGTCCCGTGGTGTAGGCAAGCTCGATCGCCGGAGTCTGGTGAAACCCGAGCGTCGAATAGAGGCTCTGGAGGTGCGGCTCCAGCTTGCGCCACACCACATCGTTTGAGAACCCGTCGAACGTCGTCGTACCGATCACCGCGCACACCAAACCCACCGTCCCCGGCCTCACCGGCATACTCGTCAGACCACTCAACGGACGACGCGCATAAAGCGTCCCCCCATCATCGGTGCACAACGCGGACATACGCGCAAGCATCCCGAAATACGCGCCGAGGCCATCACCGCACGAGGTCCACTCCTCGACTCCGAACAGCAGCATCCCGGCGAGCATCACCAGGAAGTAGCCCAGCGACAAGGCCGCCAGCGTCGAGGGACTGTCGCGTTCCACGTAGACCAGCTCGAGCCACGCGAAGCCGATCAACATCCCCACCGCGGGCCACTGGCCCAGACGCACCGGATAGCGAAGCGGCGGCTCGGCGAACCTGCGCGGCGCGAGCTGCCGGCCGGCCCATCCGATCGCGCGCGCGCACGACCGCCACGGGCTCAACACCGAGAACACATCGCCCAGCAGCACGCTCGCGATCGGGACCCCGACCCAGAAGACCACGTAGATGAACGTCACGCTGAAGTTCGCCGACCACACCTGCGTGCCGGCGAACCCGCTGTAAACCACCAACACAAAGACCGCCAACCCAAGCACGCTCGCCAACCACCCCAGCGACGCCGGCAATCCCACCAGCCGCACGCGATGCTCGCTCTGCAACTGTGGGCTGCGCCACAACGCCGAGAGCGCGACGAACGACACGACGAGCACGACAGCCGCGGCCCAGCTGAACAGCCACACCGGGATCGGCAGATCCGCACGACCGACGATCCCATGCGCCTGCGCGCCTGCAGGGAACGCCAGCGCGGCGAACCCGAGCACGCCGAGCACTCCACCAAGCAGCCGCGGTGCAGGAGGTCGGGCGGTCATCGCGCGGGCGAGTGTACGCCAGGCAACCCCCGCCAGGAGCCGCACCAGCCGCAGCCAAACACAACCGCCTTACGGCAAAATCAGCAGGAGCTCACGATGCCAGTGATCGCCCACATCGGCAACATCCCCGTCGAGGAGTGGCTGCCCTTCGTCGCACCCGTCGTCGTGCTCGTCCTCTACGGACGCCACCAAGACCGCAAACGCCGCGCCGCCGTCCAACGACTCCCCGACGCACGCGACCTGCTCGACCAGCCCACCACAGAGCGCGTCCTAGCATGCTGGGCTGACAAGAAGCACGCCGAGCCCCAGGCCCGACACCTCGCTCTGCTCTACCCGCCGGGACCCGACGACACAACCACCACCGCGCTCGCAGATCGAACGGCTCTCGACACCGAGACCATCACACATCTACTGATCGAGCTCGAAGACTTCGGCTACCTCGAGCTGGACGGCGACCCAGGGTCCGACCAACGCATCCTCCTCACAATCCAAGGCCACGACCTCGTCAACCTCACCGAGCAAACACTCCTCGCCGCCGCGCACGAACGCTCAAGCACCAGCGAACGCTGACCGCCAGCACCCGAGCCTGATCCGGCACGGTACGATTCGTGCGGAGCAAGATGCCGACGTAGCTCAGCTGGCAGAGCGCTGCTCTCGTAAAGCAGAGGTCCCGGGTTCGATTCCCGGCGTCGGCTCTCTCGATTCGTTGCCGCTGCGGTACCCGTCGGGGGATGTATTCTTTGTCCGCCCCTGTCCGGGGCTGTCCCATCAGAGCGAGGGCCGATATCGAGTAGCGGAGCCAAAAAACGGCTCTAGCTCGTGGTATTCGCGGCCCTCGCGCCTCTCGGTTACGAGTGAAAGTGCTCTGTTACGAGTGAAAGTGCTCTACCAGCTGAGCTACGTCGGCGCGATCACCCTGCATCCTATCGGCGCGCGCGAGCCGCGCCGCCCCTACACGTACCCCCGGTGCCGCCGCAGCCGCCCGGCCTCCACGACGCGTCCGATCCCGAGCTCGTAGGCGGCGACGCGCATGCTGGTCGCATTGGCCCGCGCGCGCTCGGCGACCTGTGCGTGGGCCGCGCGCATGCGCGCGGCGAGGCGGTCGTTGACCTCGCGTCGGGCGTGGTGTTGTTGGCCCCCTCGATCACCATGCGCGCGCGTACGGAGGCGGCGTTGGCCGCGTCGAGCGCACCCCCGAGCGCGGCCGGGATCAGCGCGTCGCAGTCGAGCGCGAGCAGCTCAGCGGGCGCGATCCGCTCGACCGCGCGGCCCGCCCCGACCGCTGCGTCGGGGAACTCGGTGAGCGTGCCCCCATCGGCGAGGTGGGCGAGCAACGCGTCGGGGTCGATGCCGGCCTCGCTGTGGAGGGCGCCGCTGGTGTTGGAGACCGCGACGCAAGCGCGGAGCCCTCGTCCTCGCCGGGAGCCGGCGCGAGTGGCCGCCGGGCTGCATCTCCCGGCGGCCGCTGCGTCTCGGTGGCGGCCTCGGCGTTCACTCGGTCACTGTTTCTGCACGGCGCGGATCGCGAGGATCGATGCCGTGGTGCGGGAGCACGCGGGGAAGGGGAACGGCACGAGCCGCGAACTGCTTTGCCCGGGCGGGTACACGCGCAGCCCGGCCGCGGTGACCATGTGGCAGCGCGAGGCCGAGAAGTTGCCGGCCTCCACGATCCGCAGCACCGCGCTCGCGCTCGCGCCGTTGGCGAGCGTCACCGTGTGCGGCGCCGCCCCGTGTTCGCGGCCGCCGGGGGCGCCGACCCGGTGCCCGGCGAGGTCGACCGCCGAGACGCCGGGGTACCCGCGCAGCGTGCAGCTGTGGCCGGAGAGATTGGTGAGGTCGAGCTTGTAGAAGGTGCTGCCGGTCGCGCCGCCGCCGGGTTCGTTGTTCAGCCATACCACCAGCCCCGAGGTGACACACCGTGGGGTCGCGGCGGCGACAGCCCGCCGCGCAGCCGCGCCACCGGCACCGAACGCCGCGAGCGAGCCACCCGCGACCGCGACGAGCGGGAGGACCACGCGGATGAGCCGCGCGCGGCGGTGGGCGCCGATCGGCCGCACGACGGCGCGGGCGGCGCGGGCGGCGCGGATGAGCCGCCCACGGATGCGGGCGGTCGAAACGGCCGGCCGCACCCCTCGGGAGTCGGCACGGGTGGAGTTGTCCTTGCGGTGCATCGCTGCTCCTCTCATGAGATTGTCAACCCCGCCAGCTCCGCGAGCAGCGACTCACCGTGCTTCTCGCAGAACGCCCGCCCCACCCCCCGAATCGCAAGCAGACCGTCGATCCCGCTGGGCCGCCGCCGCAGCACCTCCTCGAGCACGGCGTTCGTCGCGACGGTGTACGCCGGCTTACCCTCGGCGCGCCCCAGCCGCCACGCGCGCAGCCGCTCGTACTGCGTCTCGTCCACCGGCTCCGGCGGCACCTCGCTCGCTGCAAACCGGCCCGCTCCCTGCGCGCCGCCCGCCGCTGCGCCCGCCGGGGACCGACTCCGCCGACCCGCGCGCGCCGGCGCCGCGCGCACCACGCGCTCCAACTCGGGATCCGGATCGCACACGCTGCAGCAGCGCCCGCTGGGCGCCGGCTGGCGCGCATCGCCGAAGTGCTCCAGGATCTGCCGCCGCCGACAGCGAGCGTCGTCCGCGATGAAGCGCTCGATCGCGCGGTACGCCTCCCACCCGCGGTCCTTGGCGGCCTTGATCGCGAGCCACGCGGCGCGCGGGGAGCCGCGCCCGGTGAGCCGCACGCGCAGCACCCCGCCGCGCCCGGGCTCCAGCACCGCGGCCCCGGCGCGCTCGGCGATCGAGAGCAGGACGCGCTCGCGCTCGCCGAGCTCCCCGGGCGCGAGCTCGGCGACGTTCTCCCCGTCGGCGCGCGCGCGCAGGCGGCGCGTGTAGGCGCGGACGTCGTCGACCGTGGTCTCGCGCTCCGTGTTGAAGCGGATCAGCCGCCCGAGGTCCATGCGCGCCGCGAGCAGCAGCGCGCGCGCGGGCTGCCCGTCGCGCCCACCGCGACCGGCCTCCTGGTAGTAGCCCTCGAGGCTGGTGGGGATCGCCCAGTGCGCGACGGTGCGCACGTCGGCCTTGTCGACCCCCATCCCGAACGCGTTCGTCGCGACGACGACCTCCGCGCGGCCCTCCATGAACGCCGCCTGCGCCGCGGCGCGGCGCTCGGGCGGCAGACCGGCGTGATATGCGACGGTCGCGATCCCCTCACCCGCGATCAGCTCCGCCACCTGCTCCGTGTCGCGGCGCGTCCCGCAGTACACGATCGCCGGGCGCGCGGCGAAGTCGGCGAGCGCGTGGAGCAGCGTGACGCGCTTGCGCTCGACCGAGCCCTTGCCCTCGAGGCTCACGACGTCGAACACGAGATTCGGCCGTTCGAACCCGGAGCTCACCACCACCGGATCGCGCAGCTGCAGGCGCTCGGCGATCTCGCGCGCGACGCGCGGCGTGGCGGTCGCGGTGGCCGCCATCACTGGGGGGCGTCCGAGATCGGCAATGGCGCCGTGCAGGCGCAGGTAATCCGGCCGGAAGTCGTGCCCCCACTCGGCGACGCAGTGCGCCTCGTCGACCACGAACAGGCCCACCCGGCGACTCTCCAGCGCGGCGCGGAACGGCGCGGAGGCGAAGCGCTCGGGCGCGGCCAGCACGAGCAGCGCCTCGCCGGACTCGATCTCGCGCAGGGCGGCCGCGTTGTGCCCGTCCGCCATCCCCGAGGCGAGCATCGCCGCGCGCACACCGGCCTCGCGCAGGCGGCGCGACTGGTCGGACATGAGCGCGATCAGCGGGCTCACGACGACGACCAGCGGCCGCGCGGGGTCGCTCTCGGAGGCGAGCGCGGGGAGCTGATAACAGAGCGACTTGCCGGCCCCGGTGGGCATCACGACGAGACTGTCGCGCCCGTCGAGCGCGGCCTCCACCGCCTCGCGCTGACCCGGCCGAAAGCCGTGCAGTCCAAAGCGCCCAAGCAGCTCCTCGGGGGTGGTGTGCATCGTCACGCAACGCTAGCGCTGGCTGCGGTTGTTTCGCTCGCGCGGGGTCGGCGAGCGCTCAGCCCGGGGGGCGCCGCCGGCGCCACGGGCGCGACCGCGGGGCCGCCGCGTCGAGCACGGCCTGCGCGATCCGCTCGCGCGCGACCTCCACGTCCTCGGGCTCCAGTCGCTGCGGCTGGCGGTCGAGGTAGCTGGGAAGCATCCGCGCGGGCACGACGCGCACCCCCTTGCGGCGGCTCAGCGGCCGGTCGACCCAGGCGCGGCTGTAGACGAGCAGCGGCTCGACGTGCGTCTCGGTGACGCGCTCGATCGCGCGGCGCTGCGCCTGCGCCTGGCCGAGGATCGAGCCGTGCACGCGCCCGACGTGGACCGGTCCCGCGTGGCTCTTGGTCTCCACCGTGAAGACCCCGCCGGGGCCGATCGCGATGTGGTCGACGTTGCCGCGCCCGAGGCTCACGTCGTGGATCGCGTGCCAGCCGCGGGGGGCGAGCGCGTCGAGCAGCGCCCCGACGTGCTCTTCCCCGGCCGCGCCGCGGTCGTGGCGCTCGACGAGCGGGAGGACATAGCGCGAGATCACGAAGATCGCCGCGAGCAGGCCCACCTCGGCGCCGAGGAAACGCGGGTCGTGCCAGCCGAAGCGCCGCCCCATCACGGTCGTCGCGACCGCGAGCGCGCCCAGCGTGAGCAGCGTGCGCATGCGCAGGCGCTGCACGATCGAACGCGTGTACTGCCCGGGCGCCCGGGCGATGGGATCGCTCTCGAGGAACACCACGACCAACATCGGTCCAGCGCCGATCGGAGCTTTAGCAAGGTCGCGCTGCTGGAATTCCCGGCAACTGCGGCCCAACGCGGCAATCCGTTGGCGCGGGGCGCGACGTCCTAAAGGCGACCCCGAACCCCGCCGAGGCCAGAGACAGGCCGCAGTTGAAACCCCTCGCCACGGCCCCCGCAACGCATGCCAGAACAGACCGCACTCCCAAAGTCATCCGCGACCCCGACGGCGGACGTCGCGCTGCTGCTGCGCGCGCACGCCGAGCGCGGGTGGCTGAGCCGCGAGGTGATCCCGGTCGTCCGCCAGATCGAGATCTCGGGGGAGCTACCCGAGGAGCAGCTCCCGGCGGCGCTCGCCTACCTCGAGGTGATCTGGGCGGAGGCGATCGTGCGCGGGCACGCGACAGACACCGCGCGCCGACTGCTCGACGCGAACCGCACCGGCGAGCAGCCGCTGCTGGCGCGCGCGCACCGCGACCACCGCGCGGTCGAAAACCTGCGCGGGGTCGTCGGGCGGCGCGTCGCGCGTCTGCTCGCGGCGCCGCAGCCGCGCATCGCGGCCGTTTAGCGGCGCGCGTCGGGCGGCGCGGGCCACGCGGCCTTGGCGGCCCGCGTCACGCGGCACGGCCGGTGCGGCCTTGGCGGCCCGCGTCACGCGGCACGGCCGGTGCGGCCTTGGCGGCCCGCCTCACGCGGCACGGGAAGTGCGGCCTTGGCGGCCCGCCTCACGCGGCACGGCCGGTGCGGCCTTGGCGGCCCGCCTCACGCGGCACGGCCGGTGCGGCCTTGGCGGCGCGCGCTCAGGCGGCGCGCCGGCCCCGGCCGTGCGGGAGCCGCGGCCGCGGGAGTTGGCGCACCGTGGCCTTCGCGGACCCGACCGCGCGCAGCGCCTGCACGATCTCGCCGCGCCCGGGCTCGTCGAGCTCCTTCGGCCGGTGCGCGACCCACGACTGCAGGTCGCGGCCGTTGACGAACGCGATCCGGCTTGACTGGGCGACGCGCTGCGGGAACTCGCACCACAGCACCACCACGGGGTGCACCACCGGGCCGCGGCCCGTGCGCGAGCGGATCTCGCGGTGCAGGGCGCGCGCGGCGTCGAGCACGTGGCGGTTGATCGCGACACCGGGCCGGTCGGCGCGCGCGTCGCGCTCACGCCGCAGCCACAGAACCCCGTCGCTTACACGCGCGCACGCACCTGGGGGCTTGTGGGACGTAATCGCGTAGACGCCGCTCGGGCCCACGAGGACGTGCTCGACGCCGTGGCGCCGATCGACGTCGGAGAGCACGCTCCATTCGCGCTGGGGGAGCCTGCGCAGGAGCGCCTCCGTGCGCTGCCACGCCTCGCCGTCGAGGGCCGGCTCGACGGCGGACTCGCGGCGATGTAAGTGAAAACGGGGGTGCATGACTCTCGCTATTACATAACCCCGCTCGGATGCCCCCGATGCGCAGCGGCGAGCGATCCGGCGAGGCGGTACGCGAGCGCCTCCAGCGCCAGCTCCTCCGAGACGTTCAGCGCGAGGCGCAGGCGCGTGTCGCGGACGAGCTCCACGCCGCCTCGCAGCGCCCGCGGGTCGCGACCCCCCGCGTCCTCGCCCAGCTCGGCCAGACGGTCCCGGTTGTGCGCGAGCTCCTCCGCGCCCTCCGCCACGGCCCACACGTCGCGCAGCCATAACTCGACGAGCTGCAGGCCCTCGTCGAGCGCGCGCGTGCGCGCCCGGCGCTCCGAGCGCCGCTGCGCCTCGGTCGCTTCGCGCTGGTGGCGTTTGCGGTCCTTCGTCGGCAGCAGCTCGAGCTCCGCCGCGACGCGCTCCGCCTGCACCTCGCCGACGCGCGTCGCCTCATCGCGCGCGAGCGCCAGCAGCGGCTGCCACGGGCGCTCGGCGAGCTCCCCGCGCAGCGCCGCCCGCGCGAACGCCTGCGCATGTCCGCGCAGCACCCCCCCGCGCGGGCCCGCCAGCTCGCGCGCACGGCGCGCGTCGCCGAGCGCGAGCCGAGCACACGCCGCGCGACCCAGCGCGCCAACCCCACCCTCCCCCTCCCCCTCCCCTCCCAACAGCTCCTCGATGCGTGCCGCGGTCAGCGGGTCGAAGCGCACGGGCTGGCAGCGGGACGCGATCGTCGCCAGCACATCCCGCGGGGAGGGCACGAGCAGGATCAGGTGCGCGAACGGCGGCGGCTCCTCGAGCGTCTTCAGCAGGCGGTTCGCGGCCTGGTCGTTCATCGCGTCCGCGTCCTCGATCACGAACACCCGCCGCCGCGACTCGAACGGCGTGTGCGCCGCCGCCGCGACCACGGGCCGCTCGATGTCCGCCACCAGCATCTCCCCCGCGCCCGACGGCCGCGTCCACGTGAGGTCGGGGTGCACTTCGCGCGCCACCCGCTCCGCGACCGTCGCCGGCGTGCGCGCCCCGTCGACGAGCAGCGCCGCCGCGAACGCCCGCGCCACCGCCCGCTTGCCCGCCCCGGGGGGGCCGTGGAAGAGATACGCGTGCGACGGCGCCCCCGCCGGGGGCAACGCCGGGACGAGCACCGCGCGGGCGTGCGCGTTGGACTCCAGGGCGGCGAACGGGTCGGCCGGCGGCACGTCGGTGCTCATCGCGACAATCCTGGCATGCGCGGCACGCTAATCACGATCGAGGGCCTCGACGGCGCGGGCAAGACCACGCTCGCCCAGTCCCTCGCCCGCGAGCTGCGCGCCGGCGCCGCGCGCGGGCGGCACGTCGAGCTGCTTCGCGAGCCCGGCGGGGTCGCCGCGGCGGAGCGCATCCGCGAGTTCGTCAAAGACCCCGCGCTCCCGCTCGGCGCCGCCGCGGAGGCGCTGTTGTATGCGGCGGCACGCGCGCAGCTCGTGCGGGAGCGGGTCCGGCCGTTGCTCGACGGCGGCGCGCTCGTGCTGCTCGACCGCTTCGTCGACTCCTCGCTCGCCTACCAGGGCGCCGGGCGCGAGCTGGGGGTAGACCGCGTGCGCGCGATCAACGAGCTCGCCACCGGCGGGGTGCGCGCGGATCTGACGCTGCTGCTGCGCGTGTCCGCGGCGACACGCCGCGCGCGCTGCGCCGCGCGGGCCGCGCCGCGCGATCGCCTCGAGGCCGAGGGGGAGGAGTTCTTCGCCCGCGTCGACGCCGCGTACGAGGAGCTCGCGCGCGCCGAGCCCGCGCGGTTTCGCACGATCGACGCCGAGCGCCCGCCCGCGGAGGTCTTGGCGCAGTCGCTCGCCGCGGTCGAGCAGACCGTCGAGGGATAGTTGGCGCCGCAACACCGCATGGGGGCGGGGGGGTCCGAGGAGGGATCGATTGTAGTTCTCTTTTTCTTGTTCCTTTACAGCACGGAACTATTTCGGCATGTATCGAACTCGTAAATTGAAAACCCACATCAAGCCTCTAGCATTGCGGTCGGGATGAGTCGCGCTCGCCTATCCAGGGGTTTCGCGTCGGCGCTCCTCGCGGTCGCCGCCCTCGGCACGAGCACCGCGGGGGCGGCCACGAGCTCGGCCGGCCGCGCCCCCACCTTCCCGGTCCCCGCGAGCGCGCGGGCTCATGGGACCGGCGCAGCGGCGACGAGCCCGCCGGCGACGGCGGCCGGCAGCTCCGCCGCGGGCGCGGTCGGCGTCCGGACGACGCCGGCGGTGGGGACCGGCGCCGGCGTCGCTGCGACGGGCACCCCCGCGACGACGACGCCCGGTGCGGCGACCACCCCCGGAGGCGCGGCGACGCCGGGTGCGGTGGCGACGCCCGGGGGCGCGGCGACGCCGGGGGTCGCGACGACCCCAGCCGGCACCCCCGCGACCGGCACACCGACGGGCTCCCCGTCCACCGCGACGCCCCGGGCGACCACCGTCCCAACCGTCCCCGCGCGACCCGGCGCGAGCGTCCTACCGGCCACTACGCCGCACACGAGGGGCGGCTCCAAACGCCTCTCGACCGGCGCGATCGTCGCGGCGGTGCTGGCGGCACTGCTGATCCTCGTCTGCCTCGCGTGGGGCGCGGCGCGCTGGTTCGCCTACGAACCGCGCTGGATCGTCTCGCTGCGCCACTCCCTCGCGGAGGCCGGCTGGCGCCTGTCGGCGTCGTGGGACGAATTCGCCGACTGGGCGCGAATCGGCCGCTGAGAGCAGGAAATCCTTTGCCCGGGCCCCTTCTGAGGGACCCCGGAAACTCCTAAAATAAAAGGGTCCCGCTCACCTTTTCCGTCCGACCCGAGCGAGACGATGCTCGGCCCAGGCAAACAGAGTCGAGTGGGCGTCCCAGCGAGGCGCCGGCGCGGAGAAATTTGAAGGAGCGAGACGCTATGACGAGATCCACCACGCAGCAGTCCGCCACCGTCGAGCCGGCCCAGCCCGGCGCAGCGCTCGCGATCGAACGCTACTTCACCGATCCCGCGACGCACCCGTTCGACGCCGTCGAGTGGGAGCGCCGCGACGCGCGCATCGGCCACGGCGACCGCGTGGCGTTCGAGCAGCGCGACGTCGAGTTCCCCAAGAGCTGGTCGCAGAACGCGACCAACATCGTCGCCCAGAAGTACTTCCGCGGCCAGCTCGACCACCCCGCGCGCGAGCACTCCGTGAAGCAGATGATCGGCCGCGTCGCCGGCACGATCGCCGGCTGGGGGCGCGCGCGGGGGTACTTCGCCGCGGAGGAGGACAGCGAGGCGTTCGAGGCAGAGCTCACCCACATCCTGCTGCACCAGATGGCGGCGTTCAACTCCCCCGTGTGGTTCAACGTGGGGTTCGAGGAGAACCCGCAATGTAGTGCGTGCTTTATCTTGAGCGTCAACGACACGATGGAGTCGATCCTCGACTGGAACACCAAGGAGGGGATGATCTTCCGCGGGGGCTCCGGCTCGGGGATCAACCTGTCGAACATCCGCGGCTCGATGGAGCCGCTCGCGAAGGGCGGCACGGCGTCGGGGCCCGTGTCCTTCATGCGCGGCGCGGACTCCTGGGCGGGGACGATCAAGTCCGGCGGCAAGACCCGGCGCGCGGCGAAGATGGTCGTGCTCGACGTCGACCACCCCGACATCCGCGAGTTCATCTGGTGCAAGGCCAACGAGGAGGACAAGGCACAGGCGCTGCGCGACGCGGGCTTCGACATGTCGATCGACGGCGACGGCTTCAAATCGATCCAGTACCAGAACGCGAACAACTCGGTACGGATCACCGACGAGTTCATGCGCGCCGTGGAGGAGGACCGCGAGTGGCACCTGACCTCGCGCGTCACCGGCGAGCCCGTCGGCGACCCGATCCCCGCGCGCGAGCTGATGCGCGAGATCGCCGAGGCCGCGTGGCGCTGCGCGGACCCCGGCGTGCAGTACGACACCACGATCAACCGCTGGCACACCTCGCCGAACTCGGGTCGCATCAACGCGTCCAACCCGTGCTTCCCGGCCGACGCACGCGTGCATACGACGCTGGGTCTGCTGCCGATCGGCGAGCTCGTCGCGCGGGGCGAGGCGGGCGAGGAGTTTCGTGTCTACACCCATCGCGCAACGGCCGACCAGGCGAGCGAGGGGGTTGCGGCGACGCGGCCGATCGCGTTCATGCGCAACGGCGTCAAGCCGATCGTGCGCCTGCGCTTTGCCAACGGCGGCGAGCTGCGCTGCACCCCCACCCACCGCATCTGGACACTCAATCGCGGCTATGTCCGGGCAGAGGATCTGACGGATGAGGATCGCGTCCTTCTGAACGACAGCCCCACGCCGGCAAGGGATGCGAGCTGGGCGCTGCCGGTGAGGGTGAGCGCGCCGGCCAAGTCCTTCGCCCGTGGCGGATCGGTGAGCTACCGCGAGCTCCCGGAGCACTGGAGCGAGGGACTCGGAGAGCTGACGGGCCATCTGATCGGCGACGGCTGGCTGACCGACGTGCAGACCGGCTGGGTCTATGGCGGCGATGACCTCCGGGACGGCCTGGCCGACGCGCACGAGGGGCTGCTGCGAGAGCTGATCGGCAGGGTCTCGCGCCAGCAGATGGAGAACGGCACGGTCCAACTCCGCGCCGGCAGCGAAGCTGTGCGCGAGCTGTTCCGGGGTCTCGGCGTGACATCGCACCGCGCCCACGACAAGCGCGTCCCCGCGGCGATCTTCACAGCGCCAACCGAGGTGCAGGCTGCGTTCCTGCGCGGGCTCTTCGGAGCCGACGGCTGCGTCTCCCGTGTGGAGGCCGGCGGCAAGGCCAGCCGCTACGCGGGTCTGGGCAGCCGCAGCGAGGGGCTGCTCCGCGACGTCCAGCGGCTGCTCTCCACGTGGGGGATCCGCGGCCGCATCTACCGCATCACCGACGGCGCGCCGTCGCGCTTCGCGCACACGCGCAAGGACGGGACGACGGTCGAATACGCCACTCGCGAGGGCTTCGATCTGCGTATAACCGGCACCGACATGGCGCGGTTCGCCGCGGAGATCGGATTCTCCAGCCCGCGCAAGCAGGCCGCGATCGAGAGCCTGATTGCGGAGTGCAAGCTCTACCGCACAAAGCCCGGCACGAAGTTGATCGCGCGTGAGGACGACGGTCAGGAGACGGTCTACAACCTCACCGAGCCACTGCACCACTCCTACATCGTCGACGGCGTCGTGGTGGCGAACTGCTCGGAGTACATGCACGTGGACGACTCCGCGTGCAACCTCGCGTCGATCAACCTGATGAAGTTCCGCCGCCCCGACGGGACGCTCGACGTGGAGTCATTCGAGCACACCGTCGATGTGCTGCTGCTCGCCCAGGAGATCGTGGTCGGCCCCTCCAGCTACCCGACGGAGGAGATCGCCGTCAACGCGCGCGCGTTCCGCCAGCTGGGGCTGGGCTACGCGAACCTCGGCGCTTATCTGATGGCCGACGGAATGCCATATGACTCCGACACCGGCCGCGGCACGGCGGCGGCGATCACCGCGCTGATGACCGGCCGCGCGTACCGCCGCTCCGCGCAGATCGCGGGCGCGCTCGGGCCCTACGAGCGCTACGAGGAGAACCGCGAGGCGCACAACGCGGTGATGGTCATGCACCGCGACGCCTCCCACGCGATCGCCGACGAGACGTGCCCCGACCGCGAGCTGCTCGCCGCCGCGCGGCGCTCATGGGACGAGGCGGTACAGCTCGGCGAGCAGCTCGGGTACCGCAACGCGCAGGCCACGGTGCTCGCGCCGACGGGCACCATCTCGTTCCTGATGGACTGCGACACGACCGGCGTGGAGCCCGACTTCTCGCTCGTCAAGTTCAAGGAGCTCGTCGGCGGCGGGCAGATGACGATCGTCAACCGCACCGTCCCGCTCGCCCTGCGCACGCTGGGCTACACAGACCAGCAGATCGAGCAGATCGAGGCATACCTCTCAGAGCACGGCACGATCGTCGGCGCGCCGGGCGTCACCGAGGAGCACCTCCCGGTGTTCGACGTCGCGGTCGGCGAGCGCGCGATCTCGCACATGGGGCACCTGAAGATGATGGGCGCCGTGCAGCCGTTCATCTCGGGCGCGATCTCAAAGACCGTCAACCTGCCGCAGAGCGCCACCGTGGAGGACATCGCCGACGCCTACACCCAGGCGTGGCACCTCGGGATCAAGGCGCTCGCGATCTACCGCGACGGCTCCAAGACCGCACAGGCGCTGCGCACCGACGCCCAGCAGGGCAACGACGCCCCCGTCGACGCGGTCGCGAAGGGCGACGTCGACGCGATCGTCGAGCGGGCCGTCGCCAAGGCGCTCGCCGAGGCGGGACCGCGGCGCAAGCGGATGCCGCGCGAGCGCCAGTCGATCACGCACAAGTTCTCCATCGGCGGACACGAGGGCTACATCACCGCGGGCATGTACGAGGACGGCTCCGTCGGCGAGATCTTCCTGACCGACATCGGCAAGGAGGGCTCGACGCTGCGCGGCATGATGAACTCGTTCGCGACCGCGATCTCGATCGCGCTGCAGTACGGGGTGCCGCTGGAAACCCTGGTGCAGAAGTTCAGCTACATGCGCTTCGAGCCCGAGGGCATGACCTACAACCCGGAGATCCCGTTCGCGAAGTCGATGCCCGACTACATCATGCGCTGGCTCGCCTCGCGCTTCCTGGACACCGACGCGCAGGAGGAGCTCGGCATCCTCACCCCCGAGGTCCGCGCGCGCAAGGCCGCCCAGGAGGCCGCGCAGGCGGTCGTCTCATCCGACACCGCGGGTCCGGCGGGCGAGGTGGGCGATGAGCCGAGCGCCGCGGCCAGCCCCAAGGCCGGCAACGGCGGCTCGAGCGCGCCGGCAGCGTCCTTCACCGAAACGCCTCCGGTGGTGCCGGCGCGGCTGCAGGGACTCGACCTCGGCCCGGCCTGCAGCCAGTGCGGCGGGATGATGCAGCGCACGGGGTCCTGCTACACCTGTTCGTCCTGCGGCGCGAACACGGGTTGCGGCTGAGCTTCGCATAGCCACAGCCGAAGCCAGCTGCTCGCGCACCCGGACAGACGCTTGATTCAATAGTCGCGTACAGTTCGGGCCAATGAGCGATCGACTCGTTGACTGAGGGGCGGTGAGATGGGATGAGCAGTTTCTTCGGAGATGCCGGACGGGCCCTCGAAGGTGTCGAGCGCGCTGCCTTGCGCGGCGCTTCGTCGCTGCTGCCGCCGAGCTGGCAGCGGATCGTCGACGTGATCGACGCCCCGATGCCTCCGACGCCCACGACGAGGATTCCTGCGCCGACCGATCCCGCGGCACTTCGCCTCGGCGATGTCGACCACATCGTGGTGCTGATGCTCGAGAACCGTTCGTTCGACCACATGCTCGGCTACCTCTCGCTCCCGGTCGATCTCGGCGGTCGTGGGCGGATAGAGATCGACGGGCTCATGGGTCCGGGGCAGAACTTCAACAGCTACGAACGCCAGCGCGTCCCCATCCATCACCTCGCCGAGACGCAGTTCCGGGGCGAGGCCGAAGACCCCGACCATTCCGGCCACTCCGTTGACGAGCAGCTCGCGAACCACGGCAGCGGCTTCGTCGAGAACTTCGCGCGAATCTCCCGCGCTCGTGCCGCCCAACTCGGCGTCCCCGTGCCGGACCCAGCCCTGGTGATGGGCTACTACGACGGGAACGACCTGCCCGTCTACGACCACCTCGCGAGCGAGTACTGCGTCGTTGACCGCTGGTTCAGCTCCGTACCCGGAGCGACCTGGCCCAACCGGCTCTACGCAGTCGCGGGGCGCGCCGACGGCAGCCGAGACGACGTCTCGCCGCCGCTCTACGCGCTCCCCAGCTTCGTTCGCTACCTGGACGAACACAACGTCAACTGGGGCTGGTACTCCTTCGACCCGGGCACGCTCAGGGCGATCGACCCCAGGTACCGGCTGAGCGGGCACTCCCATTTCTCGTTCGTCGACTCGCGCAAGCTCAGCACCGCCGAACGCGCGATCGGCGAGCTCACCAACGAAGACCAGTCTTTCCTCGACGACGTCGCAAACGGCGAACTGCCGGCCGTCAGCTGGATCGATCCCCGGTTCAAGGATCTCCGCGTCCTGGGGCCAGACTCAAACGACGACCACCCCCCTTCCGATGTGCTTGCCGGCCAGGACCTCGTGCTGACGATCTATCACGCGCTCAGCTCGGCGCCGAGCTGGGAGAAGACGATGCTCGTGATCACATACGACGAGCACGGCGGCTTCTACGACCACGTCGACCCGCCCGCAGCGGTGGACGACAGCCCCGACTTCCAACGACTCGGTGTTCGCGTCCCCGCACTCATCGTCTCGCCCCTCGCTCACAAAGGCTTATCCTCGAAGCAGATGCTGGGCGGGGAGGTCCATTTCGATCACACCTCGATCATCAAGACGATCCTCACGCGGTTCTGTAACACCAACGGGCAGATCCCGGCCATGACGCCCCGCGTAGCCGCAGCGCAACACCTCGGCCACCTGCTCGTCCCCCGCGGTACGCCGCCGCGAGGCCCAGCCGTCGCCGACTACAGCCAGATCGTCGACAGGATGGTGCAATGGCGCGCCCGGCAGGACGAGGCTCGCTTCAACCAGCCGCCGTCGATCGAATCCCCGGGCCGATTGACCGACTTCCAGACCGGCTACTACGAAATGGCCCGGCTGCTCCGCCGCGCCGGGCTGCCGGCCGGTCACCCGTGAACACAGACCCAACCGCCGGGCCGGCCCTTCCATGAGCGCCGACAGCATCTACGTCAAGGCCGGAGTAGCGATAGTCGTGTTGCTGTTGCTGGTCGAAGGCGCCACGCGGTGGGCGACCAAGGGAAAGAAGGGCTTCATCAGCACCGTGATCCTCGGCCAGGACGGTCGCACCTCGACGTCGAAGGCCTTCATCCTGCTGTGGACCCTGCTCGTCGGCTGGGCCCTCGTCAGCCTCCTGATCGCCGGCGAGCTCGTCGCCACCCACGCATGCGTCTCCGCTCGTAAGCCCCTCGAAGCATGCAAAAGCGCCCACGACCAGGTCGCGCTGCTCCAGATCGGGTGGCAGCACTTCCTGCACACCGGCCTCGTCGGAAGCTACCTCGTGCTGCTCGGCATCCCCGCCGCCGCCGGAGTCGCAGCCAAGGGAATCACCCAGTCGAAGACCAGCGGCAACGAAGCGCACAAGACCGGCCCCGGCGAAACAGAAAACGGCTTCGTCACGCGCGTCGCCGAGATCTTCAGCGCCGACGACGGCACCACAGACATCGGCGACTTCCAATACATGATCTTCAACCTCATCACCGCCGTCTACTTCGTCGCCAACTTCGTCAAACCCAACGGGAACGGACTGCCGCTGATCCCAGACACGCTTCTCGGCCTCACCAGCGTCTCCGCAGCCCTGTACGTCGGAAAGAAGGCCGTCACAAACGCCGAACCCACCATCACAGGAGTTTTCCCCGCGACGCTCCGTCCCGGCACGAGGTTCTCGGTCACGGGCACCGGGCTCGCAGATCCCACCGCAGCCGGCGATCCCCCGCGCATCACGATCAACGGCATCGACGCCCCAGCCGTGACCGTCGATCCCCGCATCCCCAACAGGCTCACAGCGGTCACCCCCGACGGCCTCGTGCCTCCGGAAGCCCACACACCGGTCGAAGGTCAGATCCAGGTGCTGACCGCGTACGGCTCGATCACGCCCGAGATCCCGGTCAAACTCGAATAAGACCGACGCCGCTCGCGCAGTTCCTCAGGATCTGGCGGCGCGATCGGCCAGCGCGTCGCTCGCGTCCGCGCGCCCCAGCACGCTGAGGAAGACCGCGGCGAACGCGATCCCGAAGACGAGGAACTCCACGAAGCACATCCCCGCGCCCGCGAGGTGCTGGTCGTTGATCGCCGAGATCCCGAACACGCGCGGCGCGCTCGCGTAGCGCGGGTACTCGGTCGTCGCGATCCACGTCAGCGGCAGACACACCGCGGCGCTCGCGATCCGCGAGAAGCCCAGCAGCGCAAGGCGCTGGCCGCCCGGGCGCAGACGCGCGCGGGGAAGCGGGTTGACGATCAGCCACCACAGCGCCAGGCCCGTGTAGAAGAGCGTCGCGTGCTCCAGCGCGTGCACCCCGGAGTGCTGTGCCGCAAGATCGAACATCGCCGGCCACGCCCACACGAGCGTCGCCGCCGCCCACGCCGGGATCGCGACCCACGGGGACGTCAGCACCGCCAGCACGCGCCCGAAGCGCCCGCCCGGCGCCACCTTCAGCAGCGCGCCCCGCGAGAGCCCCAGCGGGAGCAGCGGGCGCCGCAGGCCCAGGATCAGCAGCGCCGGCGCGATGTCCGACAGCAGCAGGTGCTGCGCCATGTGCGCCGACAGCAGGTAGTCGTCGCCGATCACGTCCAGCGGCGAGAGCAACGCGACCGCGATCACGATCAGGCCGCCGAAGTACGGGATCCAGTGGCCCGGGCCCACCGCCGAGGATCTCGCCGCCGCGCGACGGTACGCGCGCAGGTACAGCCAGCCCCCTAGCCCCAGCGCGAGGATCACGAGCGGGTTGAACGTCCAGGAGCCCCAGCCGGGATGCGGCGACATGCGCGGCATCCTATCGATCGCGGCGCGGCGCGCGCTCAGCCGCTGTAGGACGCCGGCGGCGCCGCGTCCCCGCGGATCGCCGCGATCTCGCTCACGAGCTGTTGGCCGCTCGTTCCTCCCAGCACACGCAGACGCGGCAGCCGATCCGGGTCGCTTTCGGGCCCCGCCCAGCCCGGGACCACCGTCGTCGAGCCCCGGTAACCCGCCGCGCGCACCTCCGCGACGACCGCCGCGTCGTAGTGCCCCGACGGGTAGCAGAACCAGTTCACCGGCACCCCGTAGCGCCGCTGGATCGTGCCGCGCGCCACCGCCACCTGGTAGTGCAGGTCCGCCGCGTCCAGCGCGATCAGGTCCGCGTGGCTGAAGCCCTGCGTGTCGAGCTCCCAGCCCGCCGACACCAGACCCCGCACCTGCCCGGACGAAAGCCCGCCCTGCGACGGCAGCAGGCCCGTCAGCTGGATGTTCTCCACGCCCACCCAACCCATGCCGCGCAGCACCGGCAGCGCCTGCGTGTACTGCGACTGGTACCCGTTGTCGAAGCTCACCACGATCGGTTTCCCCGGTGGCAGCGCCGCGCCTTCGCGCCAGTTCGCCCACAGCTCGTCCATCGTCACCGCGTGGTAGCCGGCCCCCGCCAGGGCGCGCATCTGTTCGGCGAACTCCGCCGGTTCCACGTACAACCCCGGGAACGGCGCCCCCGCCGGCGGCGGGTTGATCACGTGGTACATCAGGATCGGCGCCCGCAGCGGGGCAGACGAGCCCTGGCCCCCCGCTCCCCCCGCACCCGCGACGCCGCCACGAGCCGCGGCCTGAGCTCCGCGGCCCCCGCCGCGACCGTCCGCGCCGCTGGGCCCCGCCGCGCCACGTCGCCCCGATCCCGCACGGCGCCCGGCCACCCCCGCGCCGCGCGTGGAGCCCCCGGAGCCACCGGAGCCGCCCGCCAACGCGACGACCGCCACCACCGCCAGTACCACCGCCGCGAGGCCCCCGATCGCCCACGCCCGCCGCCGGCGCCCGCGGCGCCGCCGCTGCACCTCCCGCCGCGCCCGCCGCGCAGCCGAGTCCAGACGGGGCGGTTCTCGCGGCTCCACGCCCCGCACTCTCGCACGCCCCCTCCCCCGCTCGCTGCGAGACTGCGCTCGTGCCGGCGATCTTCGCCCCACGGCGCCGGTCGCGGAAGAGCTCGAGCAAAGGAGTCCCCATGTCGGAGAAGGCCGCGCAAACCACCCCTCCCCCCTCCCCCCAATCCCCTTCACCGCAGCGACCCCTGGAGGGAGGCTGCCTGTGCGGGGCCGTGCGCTACGAGGTCACCGCCCCCGCGCTCTCCGCCGGCTACTGCCACTGCACGCACTGCCAGCGCCGCACCGGGACCGGCTCCTCCGCCAACTGCCGCTTCCCGCGCGCCGCCTTCCGGCTGCTCAGCGGCCGCGACCAGCTCCGCGCCTACCGGCCCCCCACGGGGCTCCCGAAGCTGTTCTGCGGCGAATGCGGATCGGCGCTGTTCAGCGGCGATCCCTTCGGCGACGAGGAGGTCAAGGTCCGCCTCGGCACGCTCGACGCCGACCCCGGAATCCGCCCCCAGTATCGCCAGTTCGTCGCCTCCGCCGTCACCTGGGAGCCGATCCCCGAAGACGGGCTACCGCGCTACCCCGCGTCCGAGCACGCACGAACCGCTTCCTGAGCACGGCGCGGCCACGAGCACCGACCCCGCCGTACCCGTCGGCCTCGCGGGAGCGCGGACGCCGACAGCGGCGCCCGCCCGAACCCGCTTCGTCTCAGCCGTTCAGCCGGGTCTTCAGCGCGCTCGCCGCAGAGAACTTCGCGGCCTTGCTCGCCGCGATGTTGATCGTCTCGCCCGTCGCCGGGTTGCGTCCCTGCCGCGCCGCGCGGTCGCTCACGCTGAACTTGCCGAAGCCCGCCAGCGAGACTTCGCCACCGGCGGCCAGCTCGTCGGTGACCGCCTCGATCACGGCCTCCAGCGCCTGGCGCGCCTGGCTCGCCGCCAGGCCCGTCTGCTCCGCCACCTTGTCGGCGAGATCGTTCTTAGTCATCGATCGAACTCCTCCCTCTTCGGGGGTCTCGTGTCATTTAAAGAGGAAACCCTAACGCCCCGCCAGGACGGCATCGCGCGCGGCGTCCGCTCCGCGCGCGCCGTCCGCGTCCGCGCCGCCCGCGCGCCGGCTCTCCGGCGCGCGCTCGCGGAGCGGCCCCGCCGCGTACGCGGTCCACAGCGCGGCCAGCCACGCCGCGGTCGCGAGCGCCACGTGCACCCACACGAGCTCCGTCGGCAGGTGCGTCTCGTACTGGTCCAGGCCCACCGCACCCTGCAGCGCAATCAGCACGCACAGCGCCGTCGTCGCCCGCCGCACCACGACGTCCGCCCCGCGCCGCCGCGCGAGCCACCACAGCCCGACCGCCGCCAGCCCGAACACCAGCGCGATCTCCCCGTGCCGGTGGATCACGAAGTCCATCGTCCCCCGCCCCTCCAAGCTCAGCCGGTTGATCTCCTGGCCCGGCGAGCCCCCCGCGTGGGGGCCCGCCGCCGTCGCGGCCGTGCCCGCGAAGATCGTCAGCGCGCCCAGCGCCGCCACCGCGCGCGCGCAGAGCACGACGACGCGGTCCCCGCCGCGCGCGCGCGGGGCTTGGTTGAAACCCCGCGCGCGTGCGCGCGCGGCGGGGTCGTCAATCGAACCACCCACGCCCGCCCGCTCGGTGGCGCCGGAGGAGGAGGAGGAGGAGGAGGAGGCAGCGCGATCGAAGCCCTCACCGCCCCCCGCCCCGCGCCCCAGCGCCCAACCACCCGCGCGCCACGCCAGCGCCGAGGCCGCGAGCAGGATCAGCATCGATAGCGCGAAGTGCGCCATCACCCACCCGTAGTCCAAGCGCCCCTGCACCGTCAGCCCCCCCAGCACCGCCTGCGCGACCACGCCCAGCGGCAGCAGCGCCGCGATCCAGGTCAGGTCGCGCCGGTAGGGCCGCCGGCGCAGCGCCGCCAGCCACGCCACACCCGCCGCGATGCTGATCGGGCCCGTGATCAGGCGGTTCGAGAACTCGATCACCGCGTGCGTCGAGAGCGGCGGGTAGTACCCCCCGTAGCACCGCGGCCAGCGCGGGCAGCCCAACCCCGAGCCCGTCAGGCGCACGGCGGCGCCGGTGAGCACGATCACGCTCAGCGCCCCCAGCGCCACGTACGCCGCGATCGCGCACTGGCGCGGCGTCACCGCGTAGCCATTCGTGCGCTCGCGCAGCCGGGTCAAGAGCTCGCCCATCGCGCCCAAGTTTGCCAGCTTCGCTAGTACACGAACGGCAGCTCGTCCGCGAGCTCGCGCAGCGTCGGCGCGGCGGCGTCGCGCGCGGACACGATCGGCTCGACCCCCTCCGGCCAGCGGATCGCGACGTCGGGGTCGTTCCACGCGATCCCGCGCTCCACGGCGGGGTCGTAGTACGCGGTCTGCTTGTAGAGGACGTCCGCGACCTCGCTCACCACGCAAAACCCGTGCGCGAAGCCGACCGGGACGTAGAGCTCGCGCAGGGACTCCTCGTCGAGCTCCACCGCCTCCCACTCCGCGTACGTCGGCGAGCCGCGGCGGAGGTTGACGATCACGTCCACGACGCTCCCCCGCGCGCAGCGCACCAGCTTGGCGACGCCGGCGCCGATGTGGAAGTGCATCCCGCGGACGACGCCGCGGGTCGAGCGCGAGTGGTTGTCCTGGACGAAGCGCTCTCCCTCGCGGATCCCAGCCTCGGCGTGCCACTGCGCACGGTAGGTCTCCACGAAGAAGCCGCGCTCGTCCGGAAAGACGCGCGGTTCGATCACGACGGCGCCCGGGAGGCGGCAGGGACGGATCTGCATCGGCGGCAACGCTATCCGAGCCCCGCGCGCAGCGCCCGCAGATCCGCGTCGACCATCCGCGCTACGAGCTCCTCGAAGCCGACCCGCGGCTGCCATTCCAGGTCGCGGCGGGCGCGCGCGGGGTCGCCGACGAGCGCGGTCGCCTCGGGCGGGCGCACGAGCTGGGGATCGACGCGCACGTGGTCCTCGGCGCGGAGCCCGACGTGCGCGAACGCGGCGCGCGCGAGCTCCTCGACGGTGCGCCCGACGCCGCTCGCGAGCACGTAGTCGGCGGGCCGCGGCGCCTGCAGCATCAGCCACGCCCCCCGCATGACGTCCCCCGCGAACGACCAGTCGCGCACGGCGCGCAGATCGCCGAGCACTACCTCGCGCTCCAATCCCAGCTTCGCGGCGGCGGCGGCGCGCGTGATCTTGCGCGTCACGAACTGCGGCGGGCGGCGCTCGGACTCGTGGTTGTAGAGGATCCCCGCGCACGCCCACAGCCCGTCGCGCGCGCGCAGCGCCCCCACGAGCTGGTGGGCCGCGAGCTTCGCCACGGCATAGGGGTTCTCGGGCCGGCACGCCGTGTCCTCGCCCTGGGGGCTCTCGGGCGCGGCGCCGAACATCGCGCTGGAGGAGGCCACGAACACGCGCGTCTCGCGGTCGGTCTCGCGGTCGGTCTCGCGCACCGCCTCCAGCAGCGCGGCGGTGGCGCCGGCGATCGCGGCGACGGTCTGCGCGGGGCGCTCCCAGGAGGCGGGCACGAACGAGGGCGCCGCGAGGTGGTAGAGCTCGTCGGGGCGCGCGTGCAGGACGGCCGCGCGCAGGGACTCGTGGTCGAGGAGGTCGCCGGCGATCAGGTCGAGGTCGGCGCGCAGGTGCTCGCTCGCGCCCAGCGAGACCGCCCCCGCGGAACCCGGCGGGGCGGAACCCGGCGGGGCGCCCGAACCGCGCGCACCGTCCGCGGTCCCCGGGCCGCCGTGGACGAGGCCCGTCACGCGGTAGCCCTCCGCGAGCAGCAGCTCGGCGAGGAAGGAGCCGTCCTGACCGCTGATTCCGGTGATCAGCGCGCGGCGCTCGCCGCTGGCGCGATCCTCGCCGCCCGCTCGGCGTTCGCCTGCCGACGGCTCGCGCTGCGCCCCCACGCCGTCCTCTACGAGGGCCCGCCCCCGCTGAGGAGCCGGTGGTCGGCGTCGACCATCATGCGGATCATCTGCTCGAAGCTCGTCTGCGGCTCCCAGCCGAGGTCGCGGCTGGCCTTGGAGCGGTCGCCGATCAGGTGGTCGACCTCGGCGGGGCGCTTGAGGGAGTCGTCGATCACGACGCGCTCGTCGATCTCGAGGCCTGCCTGGTCGAACGCGATCTCCAGACACGTTTTCACCGAATGGGCGACGCCGGTCGCGATGACGTAGTCCTCGGCGCGATCCTGCTGGAGCATCAGCCACATCGCTTCGACGTAGTCCTTCGCGTAGCCCCAGTCGCGTTCGGCGTCGAGGTTGCCGAGGTGGAGCTTCTCGGCGAGGCCGAGCTTGATGGCGGCGGCGTGCCACGTGATCTTGCGCGTCACGAACTCCAGGCCGCGGCGGGGGGAGTTGTGCACGACCAGACGCCCGACCCCGGCGCAGAACACGCCGCTCTCGGTCTCCAGATCGAACACCCACTCGTCGCTCGAGACGTTCGACGGGGCGACGCGGCGGACCTCGGAGGGGCTGCGCAGCAGGTGCTGACCCTTGGCGCCGACGCGCACCGCGGAGCGCAGGTTCAGCTGGTAGTAGGTGCGGTCCTCGCGCTGCTCGACGTAGACGGAGGCGGGCTGGCCCTGGTTGAAATACAGCAGGCAGAGCCCCTGTGCGAGCACGGCGCTGTTGGTCTTGATCGACTCGCCGTTGCCCTTCTTCAGTCCGTCGCCAGCGTAGTAGCCGTCCAGGAAGGCGCGCTGGGACTCGCGGTCGGCGTTGAGCACGAGCGGCGGGACCTGCTTGAGGGCGGTGGACGTGTAGAGCTGCTCGCGCAGCCAGGGGCCGACGTTGGGGGCGCCGCTGAAATGGACGACGTCTACGGAGGCGTCGGGGTTGAAACCGGAGGTGCCGCTGCGTTCGCGGGAGAGCCCCATGAAGACCCGCGACCACAGCTCCATCGCGCGGCAGCGCAGGAGGAAGTCGTTGTTCGTAAACCGCACCTGGCGGCCGTCGGCCGATACATAGCCATCGGCCGCCAGCAGCCCCAGCAGCTCGGCAAGCTCGGGAGTGAGCGCCGTCCAGCTGGGCTCTCCGGGCATCCAGTTCGCGATCGCCAGCTCGTCGCCCTCCTCGACGTCGCGCGCCTTGACGCACTCGCGATCGTCGTCGAGCATCGTGTGGTGGGCCGTGACGTCGATGACGCCGCCGCGCGTCTGGATGCTGAGCAGCTCGTGGTCGGGATCGGTGCGCCGCCGCCGCGTGGCGGTGATCGCGCGCACGAAGGTCCAGTCCTCGCCGTCCCAGACCTCGACGGCGTCGTGCGGCGTGAAGCTCTGAACGCTCTCGCCCTTGCGCCGCAGGGGGACGAGATCGGCGGGCGTCTTGATCGCAATGCTCCCCATCTGCCTGACGATCAGCGGGGTCGTCTCGGATACGCACTCGTGGTTGAAAAGTATCCCCGACGTCGCGTGTAGGTCATACGACTCGCGGTAGTTGACCGTGATGAAGTGCCCGTACGCCTTGGCGACGCCGTACGGCGAGCGCGGGTAGAACGGCGTGAGCTCGGTCTGGGGCACCTCGCGGACCTTGCCGTACATCTCGCTCGAGGAGGCCTGGTAGAAGCGGGCCTCGGGGCAGACTTCGCGCATCGCCTCCAGCATGCGCGTGACGCCGGTGCCGGTGAACTCGGCGGTCAGCGTGGGCTGGATCCACGAGACCGCGACGAAGGACATCGCGGCGAGGTTGTAGATCTCCGCGGGCCGCGACGCGCGCAGGGCGTCGACGAGCGAGCGCTGGTCGAGGAGGTCGCCCTGGTGCAGCGTGACGCGGTCGCGGAGGTGCTCGATGCGGTCGAACTTCTCGGTGGAGGAGCGGCGGACCATGCCGTGGACGTCGTAGCCCTTCTCGAGCAGGAGCTCGGCGAGGTAGGAGCCGTCCTGGCCGGTGATGCCGGTGACGAGCGCGGAACGCTTGGCGGACATGGCGCGCAACCCTACCGGACGGCGCCGCCGCGATGACCTCGGCGAGGGTTTAGGGGTGGCGCCTGCGGCGCCGTGGATGGTGGCGTCGGTGGGAGCCGCGGTGGTAGATCGTGATGCTGACGCGCGATTCGTTGCGGAGCTTGTCGACCGCGATGAACGTGAGCTGGTGGCGCCCGAGGGGGATGCTCTGCGCCCCGTGCCAGCGGATCGAGCCGGCGAGGCGCGTGGGGAAGGCCTGGTCGGTGAAGTTGCGGATCTTGTGGCCGTCTACCTCCAGCGTTATGCGCCCGACGCCCTGGGTATCCCTGGCGGCGACGTCGATCGGGAGGGCGGCGGAGTAGGTCGTGTGGTTGGAGGGCGCGGAGACGTCGATGGAGGGGCCGCTGAAGTCGCCGCAGCCGCCGCTGAGCTGGTCGCCGTGGCGCGCGAAGTCCTGCATCGCGGCGAACGCGGGCTTGCGCGAGCCGTCGGCGCGCAGCAGGCCGGAGACGACGGGGCCTTCGTCCTGGAGCTGGAACCAGAGCGCGACCTGGACGTAGGAGTCCTGCGCGAGGCAGTGGTAGGCCTGCTGCAGGTATTCGGCCTGCTGGGCGTCGCTGACGCCCTCGGGCTTCTGGCCGGCCCAGGCGCCTTCGTCGCAGGTGGCGCCGGTGGTGCGCCAGCTGAGCTCGGTCATCCAGATCGGCTTGGGGTCGCCGTTGGCGAGCATCACGGCGTGGACTTCGCGGTAGGCGAGGAACGAGTCCGGCATCAGGCGCGCGTCGGCGAGCCGCAGGAAGGACCCCGGCGGGGCGACGTTGCAGGCCGTGTCGGTGTGGACGCCGACCGCGTCGAAGGAGCCCTTGCCGCCGGCGGCGTAGACGCCTTCGAGGAAGTCGTAGTCGTTGCCGGTGAGGCCGCCGAGGACGACGGTGGCGTTCGGGTCGGCGCCCTTGACGAACGGGTACGTCGCCTTCAGCAGCGCGGTGTAGGCGGCGGGGTTGGGCGCGCCGACCCACCACGAGGCGTTGTCCTCCTCGTTCCAGATCTCGTACGCCGCGACCTGCCCGGCCCACTGGTGGGCGAGAGCGCCGACGAACGCGGCGTAGTCCTGGGGGTTTGCGGGCGGCGTGTGAGGGTCGCTGGAGCCCGTCTCCCACTGGGGGGTGTCGACGACGTCGACGAGAACCTTGGTGCCCTTGGGGAGGGAGCGAAAGAACTGGCTGTAGTAGTAAAGCCAGTTGGAGCTGAGCGCGCCCGGCTGCGGCTCGAGGTCGGGCCACGAGGCGAAGACGCGCACCCAATGCGTGCCCAGCGCGCGCAGGTCGCCGGGGTGGGAGGCGCCGGTGTTGGTGATCACGACACCCGGCTCCGCGGCGGGGGCGGGGGTGGGGGCAAGGCCAGCGAGCCCCGCGAGCGAAAGCGCCAGCGCGGCGAGGCCGGCGGCGACGAGCGACCGCGCGCCCCGGTGGAGCGCCCGTGGGGGGACCCTCGACGACTGCATCCTCATGCAGGTTAGATCGGCCGCGGGGGTGCGCGGCATGAGCGGGAGCGCCCAGAGTGGACGGTCAACGGGGGCCCTCGCGCACCGGCGGGGGCGGCAGCACTCGGGGTATCCGGCCCCGGGCTTCAGGCGCGCCGCAGCCTGCCCCGCGAGCTGCGCGCGAGGCGCCCCACCTGCCAGAGGCCGAGCGCGGCGGCGGCGCTCACGGGCCCGAGCGGCGGGATCGCCACGCGAGCGTCCCACTGGTGGCCGGCGACCGGGGTCAGCAGCGATATCCACGCCGCGAGGAACAGCAGCAGCCCGATCCGCCGGGGCTGGCCGCGGGGCACGAAGGGGGCGAGGAGCGTGAGCAGCATCAGCAGCGCCATCGGCACGCCGTCGGGACGCATGACGGTCTCGTAGTCGAGCAGGAAGCTGACCAGCGACTGGTGGACCTTGTAGCCGTCGACCCCGTAGAAGTCCAGGCGCGTCTGGCGCGCGATCTCCATCTGGCTGGGTTCGAAGAGCGTCTGGTGGTAGAAGAGCTCGAAGCCCGCGCCGACCTCGACGCGGTTGCCGAACAGGATGTTGGTGGGTTTGACGTACGCGACGAGGCCTTCGAAGATCGTCGCGAGGTAGTCGAGCGGCTGGTGCAGGATCACCGCGCGGGTCCAGGCGGCGATTTTGTGGTTGCTGGCCTGGGTGGCCCAGAACGGTCCGGCGCCGTTGCCGAAGGCCCTGAAGGCGGGCGACGCGGCGGGGTCGAAGTCGTACTGTTCGACGACGGTCGTCCTCTTGGACGGGGGAGTGCTTTCGCAGAGCACGCTCGTGCCGGACGGGGGCGTGAACTCGTGGCAGTCGGCGAAGGGCGCGACGCGGGCGTAGAGATTCCATGCGCCGGCGGGGGTCGCCACCCCCCAGTACCCGGTGTGCTCGTGCTGCACGGCGGCGTAGGGAACGAGCACGGCGAGCACGCACGCCAGCGAGCAGGCGGTCGCGAGCAGCCGCCGCCGCCAGGAGCCGCCCGACAGCAGCAGCAGCCATACGAGCAGCAGCACGATCATGGGCAACGCGATCACGCGGACCATGTTCGCCAGGGCGAGGGTGAGACCGGCCAGGGCGGCCCAGACCGGCAATCGCGCCCCGGCGGCGCGCACCGCGAAGTAGATCGCGAGCGACTGCAGGAAGATGAACAGCGACTCCGTCAGGGTGGAGTGCTCGAGGAACATCTCGGCGCCGCCCAGGGCGACGACGGCCGCGGGCAGCAGCCCCAGCCATGGCGGCCCGCCCGCGCGGCGCACGGCCGAGAACAGCAGCAACGCGCTCGCGAGGCCGAAGAGGTGCTGGAGCGCGATCACCCAGGTGAGATGGGTGGGGACGACCGCGTGCAGCTCGCGCAGGAACAGCGGATAACCGACCTCGCGCGTGGGGTCGACCCACAGTTTTTCCATCGCCAGCCCCACGTAGCTGAGCGAGTCGGGGAAGCCGAAGAACGACGGGCGCCATGCGAGCAGGAACAGCAAGCGCATGAGCGCGCCCGCGGCGAGAATCAGAAGCAGGCCGGCGAGCGCGATTCGCCCGTCGCGGCTCCGCGGGAGCCGGGGCCTGGGTAGCGCGGATCCGATGCGGGCCCCGGCGTGCGCGAGCTTCGGCTGGTCCGCACGCGGTGGTCGCCGCTCTCCCGGCGGCGCGGATGCAACCGTGAGCGTCGAAGCCTGCTTTGGGCGCCGCCAGACCGCTGGCATCGAGGTCGCGCAGTATATCTGGGGCACCCGCGGCAGCCGCGGCACCGGCGGGCGGGTGGGCGGAACCCGACGGCGGCGCGCTCAGGGAGTCAGGTAGGAGGCGAGGTCGCGGTTGTAGATGTAGATCGTGAGCCCTTCGCCGAGGCTCTCCCCGGCGATCGGGTGGCCGAACACGGCGGGCGCTTCCGACACCTCGGCGAGGATGCCCGGCCGGGTGTCGGTCACCAGGAACGTGCGTGCGTGGGGGCGCGGCAGATACCAGGAGGTGATCTGGTTGCCGTAGAAGTCGCACCAGCCGCTGCCGGTATCGCACGCCTGTATCGGATAGAACCGGACGCGCTGGTGGGTCTCCCAGGTGACCGGCGCGGCGTCCCAGTAGCTGCCGTACCCGACGCTCGCGCCGTGCGCTACGGCGAAGCGCTCGATCTCGCCGGCGAGATGCAGATTCGGCCCGACCCCCGCGGGGGTGACACCGGAGGCGAGCTCCGAGCGGACGTTCAGCGCGCCGAACGCCGCCACGCCGACCAGTAACGCGGCGCGCGCGGGCGCGGAGGTCGCGAGCACGCCCAGCAGCGCCGCGAGCGCGGCCCAGACGCCGATCAGGTAGCGCGTGTTGCTCGCTTCGCCGGAGAGCTGCGTGAGCACGAAGGCCGCGACGACGAACACGATCACGAGGCCCCAGAACGCGACGAACAGCTCGCGTGGGGGCGGCGCGGTCTCGCATGCCGTCGTGGACACGCTGTCGTGCGCGCCCGACGGCGCGGTGCGCTGCGCGGGCTGAGCCCAGCGCCAGAGTGCGCGCGCGACGAACACCAGCGCCAGCAGCACGAGGATCCCGGCGAGGAACGTGAAGAGGTTTTCGCCGCTGACGGGGGCGCCGAGGAACGAGCCCCCGCCGAGCGCGAGCAGCGCGGCGAGGAGGTTCTCGAAGCCGCCCACGATCGAGCCCGTCGCGACGAAGTTGATGGGGAACGGTGCGTGGATTACGTGTTGTTCCTGCATTAGGTGCGCGAGCTCGAGGGCGAGCAGGCCGGAGAGCACGGCGGTGCCCACCGCGAACGCGCTGACCGCGAGCCAGACCCGCGTGCGCAGCCGCCACCAGCACAGCAGCGGCGCGAGCACGAACGGGCCGAGCCCGCTCACCAGCAGCAGCTGGTCGGTGAGCCCGGCGCCGGTGAAGATCACGAACGGCACGCCCAGCAGCAACAGGCGCGCCGGCGTAAGCCGTCGTGCGCGCGCCCACGCGAGCACGATCAGCAACACGCCGCAGAGAACCCCGAGGTGCAGCAGCACGAGCCCGTGGGCCTCCGGGACGTAAAGGTCTTCGCGCAGCACCTCGCTCGCCGCGAGCAGCACCGTGCCGCACAGGAGCCCCGCGAGCGGACCCAGCGCGCGCCACGCGCAGGCTGTCACCGCGACGATCCCGAGCAGGCCGAGCGCGATCGGCGCGAGCTCCCACAGCTGGTGATAGTGCGGCAGGCCCGCGGTCGCGCGCATGTACCACCACGGCTCGTACCACGGGTGGTCGCCGAGATTCACGATCGCACCCGCCGGGGCCTCGCCCTTGAGCGCGGGCAGCACGAGCGCGCCCGCGTTGTCCGCGTTGAGGTAGAGGCTGCGGATCAGCGAGCGCATCTGGGCGGCGAGGACCACGAGGTTCGCGAGCGCCGACAGCGCGACGAGCGCGGCGAGCCAGCGCCAGGAGGGGCGGCGCCAGGTTTGCCACTGCCAGAGCTCGCCGAGGCGGGCCGCCGCGCGGCGCCGCGTTCGCGGGGAGCGAGGCGCCGCGGCCTCGCGGGGGCCCGGGGGCGAGCCCTCTGGTGCGGCTACGCGGGGGCCGGCGGCGGGGAGGATCCTCGCGTTACGTCGCAGGCCGAGCATGGCGGGCGAGACTATCAGCGGATTCGGGTGTTCGGCACGACCCACAACGAGCGCAGCTCGCCCTCGCTTCTGCGTCCCGCGCGCGGGTGCTCAGGGGCTGAGAGAAGACGTCGGCTCTCACCACCCACCTGCTACAGTCTGCCGTCAGATCATCTATTTGACGGCAAATAGCGAGGACACGATGAAACCCGACTCGGCCAAGTTCACGCTGCGCTTCGAGGACAGGCGCGCCCACGATCTGCTGCGCCTCGTGGCGAACCACTTCGGGACGTCGATGAACGCGCTCGCGGAGGACATGATCTCGCGCGAGCTGCAAACGATCGGACTGACGATCGAACAGGATCTCTACGGAACACTGGAGCAGCTTCGGCACTACCGCGGGGATGATCTGGACGCGGGACTGTCGGCATTCGCGCGGGCCGAGGTGGAGCAGCCCGACCCGCTGCAGGCGCGCATGATCTCGGCCGCCGAGGCCGGCGATCCGCTCGGGGTGGCGGCGGCTTTCGGCTAGCCGATGGCGGCTGCCTGGAACGACGATCCGCCGGGGAGCGCGCGGCAGATCGAGGCGAACATCCGCGCTGTGGCGGCAGGGATATATGCAGCGGCACCCCACCGCGAGCCGCCGACGTTCGCGGTCGCACAGACCTGGCACCGCGCGGTCTACGCCGACGTATCGCTGCCGGTGCGCTACTACGCGGGCGAGTTCCGCGACAGCGACCGGCGCTTTCCGGAGCTGATCGACTACGAGGTGCAGATCGGGCGCTTCCGCGGGGTTCCCGCGGCGCGAGTCCCCGCAGAACTGGACGTTCTACAGGCCCGCGCCCAGGATGCGGTCGTGGGCCCCGATCGCGCGATGGCCGTGGGAGCGCCACCGGCGACACCGCTGGAGCTGCGCGCGGTACTTCTGCTGGCGGCGAACCTGCACGGCGAGTGGGTTCGCATCCATCCGTTCGCCAACGGCAACGGCCGGATCGCGCGACTGTGGGTCATGTGGGTGGCAGCACGCTACGGACTGCCACCTTTCCTGCGTCTCAGGCCGCGCCCGGCGGGGCTCCCCTACGCAGCGGCGGCGATGGCGTCTATGTCAGGGCAACACGGCCCGATGGCGGCGGTGCTGGGACAGATGTTGGGTGACTATCTCGCGGAGCGAGGGGCCGGGTGAAGCGTCCGCCGGTACGCGGCGAGCGTCGCCTCGGCGGTGCGCTCCCAGGAGAAGCGGCGCATGTGGACCGCGAGCCGCTCGCCATGCCGATGGCGCAGGGCGTGCTCGACGGCCGCGCGAATCGAGGACGGCGAGAGCGGGTCGCAGGTGCGGACGAGGTCGCCGTAGTACTCCAGCTCGGAGCCGCGGTTGGACGTGACGATCTCGCAGCCCGCCGCTGCCGCCTCCATCGTCGACAGCGCCGAACCCTCGGCGAACGACGGCAGGGCGTGCACCGCGGCGGCCTTGTAGGCGCACGCCACGAGCTCGCGCGGGAGCTCCTCGATGTAGGTCAGGGCGTCGCCGCCTCGAAAACAGCACTTGGCGAGATAGTCGCCGTGCCCTGCGTGGGTGGGTCCGATCAGCACGATCGGACGGCCGAGGTCGCGGATCGCCTCGATCAGCAGTAGCTGGTTCTTGCGCGGCTCGACGCTCCCCACGCACAGGATGAAATCCGCGACGCCGTAACGATCGACGAAGGTTTGTGGGTCGGCGTCGGCGAAGTCGTGTGCGGCAACGCCGTGCGCGACGACCGTAAACGGCGTGCGCACCGTGGGGGCCGCGCGCACGAGCATCCCGATCTCGTGCAGGCTGCACACGGAGACGTGGTCCGCGATCGCGAGCATCTCGGCGACCGCCGCCTGATAGCCGGGCACGACTTCGTTGGGACCCCACTGCGCGAGGCCGTCGACCACGAGCGTCCCGGCCTCGATCGCCGCGAGCACGCTCCGCCAGTCCTCGGAGTCGGGAATCAGTTCCACCAGCAGGCGGATCGCCCGCAGCACCCACGTGAACTCGCGCAGGTCGGAGAAGATGGGCTCCCACACGACCGGCACATCGGCGGCGCCGAGGTGGCGCATCTGCGGCAGCGCGGTCTCCAGCGGCCACACGTTGAACGCGTGGACGAGGTCGAAGCCGCGGACGTCAGGGTGGAGGTCGGTCGTGACCTCCACCGTCACGCCCAGCCTGCGCAGACCGGCGGCGGTCTGGTGCAGAACCTGCCCGCCGCCGCCACTCGCGCTACTCGCGTTGTGGTTGGCGAAGAGGACGCGCGGGCGGGGTTCAGACATGGCGGGCCGTCGGCGAAACCTCGAGGAGGGTCCTCTCACCCGGTCTGAGCGGCGAGCGACGTTGAACAGGGCGTCGAGCATGCCGTCGTGGAAGGGCTCGCCGTTGTGGGTCTCGTCCACGCCGTCGAGGAGACGCACCTCGTTGACACAGCCCAACCCCGCGAAGCGCAGCTCCTCGACCGTCTGCAGCGTTTCGCGGTCCACGACCCATAAGCCGCCGTCGTTGAACAGGCGCCCGTGCCGCGTGCTGGGCTCCGAGCGTCCCACGAAGAGATGATCCTCGCTCACCGCCAGGCCGCGCGAGATCACGCCCGGCTCGCCGGCCGCCCAGATCGTTTCACCCGACCGCACGTCGTGCAGCTTGCCGTTACGCGAATCGCAGACGACCGGCCCCGCCGAGCCCTCCCACAAATTGTGCGCCCACTCGGCGCCCGTTACGTGAACCTCGACGAGCTCGAGCGCCGGCCATGAGAGCTCCCACAGCTCCGACGGCCGGTCGTGGTTGTGCGCCACGACCCATACGCGTTCCCCGCTGCGATGCACGCCGTTGAAGTGGTGCCCCATACGGTCGTCCGCACCCCTGTCCCAACCGACGTCGCCCAGCGCGACGTCTCGGATCAGGTGGCCGTCCTCAGCGTAGGCCGAGATCCGCTCGCGACCGGTGTCGACCACCAGCAGCCGATCATCCACCCACTCGATCTGGTGGGGCAGGAGCATCCGCTTCGGGGTGCGCGCCTTCAGCTCGCCGTCGCGTCCGTAACTCGCCACCTCGCCCCGTTCGGCCGCGACGAACGCCTCGTGCGTGAGCAGTTCCTCGTTGCTGACACGCGAATGCGACACGAAGATCGCCTCCGAGCTCCAGCTCAGCCCGAAGTACTCGCCGTCGCCCGAGCGCACCTCGTCGATGGTCCCGGTGTCCGCATCGACGAGCAGGAGATGGAGGGGGGTGGTGATCAGCAGTCTCATGATGGGCGTCTCCCTGCGTGGCGCCACGCAACGTGTCGCCCACGCCCGAGGTCGGCTTCCCCCAGATCCAAGCTCCCACCCAGGAGCGACGGCCCCGGGGTGTGAAACCTACCCGCTCACAGCATATACCGGCCTCCGACCCGCTCGCCTGCGAGTCAGTCCCGTGGAGCGTCCTCTTCGCGCTGCCCTCCGCGCCCCAGGAGGCCAAGCGGCCCGAGCACCAGGCCACCCAGACGCCCCCTGGCGGCGAGGCGCATGAGCCCGCGCTGCTGACGCCGGCTGAGCAGGCCGCCCGTATCGATCAGCGGCAGCCCGAACTCCACCCGCCGCTCCAGGTGATGGTAGGCATCCTGGTACTCCTCCGCGATCTCTTTGAGCTTCGCGCGATCGCGATCCAGAGCAGCTATGTAGCGCTCCCGGTCGAGCTCCTGCCAGACGCGCGGCGCGGCCCCCGGAGCAGGGGCGGACAGCGCCTGTTCGTACACCCCAAGCAGATCCTGCGCGATCTGCCGCCACGTCGGAACCGAGATGCCCCGCAGTCGCCGCACATGCTCGTCGCGCGCGGGTCCGTCGTCGAGCAACGGCAGGACGGCCCGCGCGCTCGCGCGCGCGTCCCATGGCGTGAGCGTGGCCGCGCCAGGAGCGACCTCTGCAAGCGACGCCTGCGGTGCGAACAGGCACGGAAGCCCGGCGTGCGCGGCCTCCAGCGGGATCAAACCGAAGCCCTCGTACACCGTCGGGTAGAGGAGAGCGCGGGCGTGTGCGTAGAGCCACCGCTTGGACGCCTCGTCCACTGGCCCCAGGTCCAGTATGTGCTCGGCGAGGTCCGGCGTCTCGCCCAGCAACTCCGCCTCGCGCTCCCGGGAAGACCCGTAGGGCACGTGGCTGCCGGCCAGCACGAGACGACCGTCGTAGCCCAGCTCGCGCAGTTCGCGCAGCAGCTGGATCGCGAACGGCCGGTTCTTGTGTGCGTAGTCCGCGCCGAGGCACAGCAGGAAGCGCTTGTCCGCGTCCAGCCCGGCGGGAGCCACGGCCGGGCAATCGCTGGACTCCAGCGGCTCCAGGCCGATGCCGACAACGTGCGCGCGCGACTGCGGCAGCAGATCCTCCGCGAGGGCGTCGCGACGAGCGTGCTCGGAGAAGAAGACCACCTGGTCGGCGCGCGCCAGCGCCAACCGCGTCGTGCGGCGATAGGCGCGCCAGAGCTCCACGTCGGGGTGGTAGCTGTGGTTGTGATAGGCGATCAGGTCTTGCTGACCGACGACCACGCGCCGTCCCACCAGCCGCAGCAGCGCCAGATCGTCGGGGGTGAAAACCTGCTGGGGCCGGTGCACGACATCGCTCAGAGGCGGTCCTCGAAGCGCCTCCTCATACGAGAGCACCTCCACACCCGGCGTCTCGGTGATCGCGCTCGTCACTTCAGTGGAGATGTCGGGTGCCACCAGAACGCGCACCGCCCCCTGATGCTCGCGCGCCAGCGCACGGATTACGCCGACGATGTACGTCTGGGTCCCGCCCACCGCGCTCGTCAGCGCGCGGCCGTCGATCGTGATCGACATTCCGCGAAGTGCCACACGTCCCCAGTCGAGTGCGCGTCGCAGGGGGCCGCGCTCGTCGCAAGCGATGGTTGCCTGCATCGGGCTCTCAATCGCCCGCTCGGCGGCGGGCTCCGCCTCGAAGTGCACCCGCTCGCTGACATCCCCGCTTGGCGATCCGACGAGCACAACGTCGTCAGCAACGACGTGCGTCAACCCCAACGCGCTCATGTGCTGAGCCACAGCGTCCAGTGCCTCGCCCAACGGCAGCGCCCCATCGAGTGGCCCCGCCAACTCCCAGGCAGACCGACGGATGTAGACACAGGATCTTCCCATCGTCGCCACGCGAGGACGACGCACGAGGCTCCGGTCACTTAGCGCGAAAGCGACCTGGTCGATCATCTCGCTTGAACGCTTGGCATCTGTCCTGTTCGACCAGAGGTTTTTCAAAGCGCACTGGAGGGTCGTCTCTCCGTATAACTCCGACGTTTTGGAAAGCACTTCGATACCGCCAACCCCTATCGACAGCGGCGTTGCGCTGGCAATGGTCGAATCGCTCGTGGCGGACGCCTGCAGACGTTGTAGCCACTGCTTGCTCAAAGCCCAGCCAGCGGTGACGAGCGCGACGTCGGCCGGATGGCTCACATGGAGAGCCTCGTTAACTACCGCGGCCTTACTCCCTTGCGCCACTAGACCCAGTACCGTACGTTCACCCAACTCAGCAAGGAGCCTGTCTGTCAATCGTACAATGTCGTCGAGCCGTCCAGCCAGCAGGATCGGCACGGACGATTGGGAGCCAGTCACCAGGCTTCGCAGTAGGGTGGTCAGGCCATCATCGATATGCAGGATTGGTACACATATCGTAACCTGACCTCGCTCGAACGCGAAAGTCCCTCTTGACTCAAGGAGTTGCATGGTCGATCAAGCAGGTGCACCAGGCACCGAATACAAAATTACACCGCCGACGGCGCGTCCCCGCAAACCAAGTTCCTTTATGACCGCGAACCACGGACGGACGTCTTTTTGTTCAACCACAACGTGGCTGACATAGTGTTGGCGGAGGAAAATATCTAGTTCGGCCGCCGGCGGCGGTGTGTTCTGCAGAAGCCGCACCGCGGCCAGCGAACTCAAGAAACTCGGCGGCACGGTCTGGCCGGCGTACCCCTCCGGCATGTAGAAGTAGAAACCAGTCTCAGCTTGCCAAAGGTCCGAGACCCCGTTGTAAGCATATGGCAGCACAAGCACGGTCTCACCCCGCTTGAGGTAGTGCCGATACATGTCGGTCGAGAAGAAGCGTGGATTCTGCAGAGGCGCGTCGTACAACGACGGTACCACGTTGGGATAGATCGCAACAACGGCCATCGCCCCGACCAGCCAGCGGCCGACCGTCCGGCGGCCTGGCGCCGCCAGCCACGCCGCGAAACCAATCGAGACTGCCAACGTAGTAAACATCGCGATGCGCGAGGGAATGATGTCGTTGAAGATCGGCAGTTCCTTCGGCCAATCGAGTGGGAGCATGATCGTCTGGTAGCCAGCTACATGCAGATGAGCCCCCAGGGCAACCACAAACGTAGTTCCCGCAGCGATCAACAAAAGGCGCGCGCGCAGCCGCCCCCGCTCGGTCTTGAGCGTCCACAGCAGAAAAACCGCGATCACAGGAATGCCCAGGTACCCGTCCTGGCCGGTGACGCCGCCTCCCGAATAGGCGGTGCTGAGCGATTTGAAGACATCGTGCCCGAGCCACGTCGCTTCTGTTGGGAAAAGCGGATTGAGTAGATCGAGCGCGTAGACATCCCAGTAGAGCGGCCCCCCCTGAGGGAAGCCACCACTGAACAGGGCGTAATAGAAGAACGGCGCGGCAACCGCCAGCGCGAGGATGCCGGCGCCGACAGTCTCGCCGATCAGCGACGCGACCCGTCGGCGCTCCGTCGGCGGTGCCAGAAGATATGCCGATGCGAGCAGTATCGCGCCAAACCCAACACACTCAGCGAGCAGTTCGGTTGACAAACCGGCCTGCAGGATGAGCAGCAGCCCTATCGCGATTACATATGCTCGTCGCGAGATCTCCCGATCCGCACGGCGCAGCACTACATGCACAATCACCGGTATTAAAAAAACGAGAGTAAGGTTCACGTGGCCCGTCAGTTGCGCAAACTCGTAGGCGCTGAAACCAAAGAGGTAGCCACCCACGATCGCCGGGAGCTGCCGTCGCACAATGCGCCGACAGAGCAGATATGCCGTCAGCGCAGCCAGCGCCGGGCTCGCGATAGCGAGAACGTTGTAGGAGAAGACTGGTCCAAATAACTCCGTCAAGGGAGCCAGGGCGATGGCGGCGGTCGGGAGAAACGTCGATTGAGCGGTATCGATACCAACCGGACTCCAGAGTAGGTGGGTCACGAAAGGATTCACGCCGCTGGCGATTGCGTGAGGCCACCACGACAGGCCCCACATGAAGAGCGACGGGTCGGCCGGCGCCTCACAGGCGCAACCCGACCGCATGTGGGTGACAATAAGTTGACCGATCGTCACGCACGAAACTGCCGTGTAGAGCGCCAGCACCCAGGCCCAGCTGGGCACAGCAGCAGCGACGCGTCGGGACGCGCGTACCGGGTACAACCGTATAGTTTCGGAACCGACCCGTGCTGTATCGAGCCGTAGATCCATCAGATTAAGCCGAGGCACCCGACACCCGGTAGAGCAGCACGCCCCCAACCGATTTGCCAGATAGGCCAAGTTGCGCAAGCAGCCCAGGCCACGCGCCCGCGATGGACTCGTCGACGACTACATCGCTGACATAGTGTTGCCGGATGAACGAACCCAATTCGGGAGCAGGGGGCATGCTGTTCTTCAAGAAATTGTTCATGATCGGCTGGCTGCCGAAGCTCGACGGGACGAAATTAGAAAGATAGCCTCCGGGCATGTAGAAGTAGAAGCCCGTCTCAGCTTGCCATAGAGCCGATTGGCCATTTGCTCCAAAGGGAAGCGCGAGTACAGTCTCCCCCGGTTTTAGGTAACGGCGGTAGGTTGGCGTTGAGAAGAACGGAGGATTGGAGGGCTTCCCACCATAAAGCGACGGTGTTACATCCGGAAAGATGAGCACCGCTACCAGCGCCACCGTCAGCCAGCGCCAAATAAGACCGCCCTCCGGCATCGCCAACCAGGCTGCGATGCCCACAGCAACGGCCAACGTGGTGAACATGATCATGCGAGACGGGATGAAATTGTCGAGCATGGATGATGATTTCAGGAGATCGCCGGGCAGCGCTACCGTGCTGTGGCCAGCGACGTGCAGGTGTGCCCCCAGAGAAACCACGAGGCTCACGCCGGCGACGATCGCCAGGAGGCGCGAGAGAAGGCGCCTGCGGTCGCGGCCCGTGAGCCACAGCCCGAACGCAATCATCAGCGGCACACTCAGATATCCGTCGGTCTCGGTTATATCGCTTATCTCATAGCTGAGACTGAGCGACGAGAAATCGTGATGACCGAGCCAAGTGGTTGACGTTGGAAAGGTGAGGTTCAGGAGATCCAGCCCAAAATTTTCCCAATACAGTGGCGCACCCATCGGGGCGCCGCCGCTGATCAGGGCGTAGTAGAAAAAGGGAGACGCGACGACGAGCGCCGCGACACCCGCGCCGACGGTTTCCGCGATCAGCCCGTTCGACTCGCGAGCGCTGCGGCTCGCGTACGAGTAGCCGCGCGCACACCAGTAGCAGAGCCCCAAATGCGACACACTCCGCGAGCAATTCAGTGGAGAGACCGGCCTGCAGGACGAATAGCAACGCCATCGTCGGTACGTACCAGGCTCGAGATAGCTCACCGGCGACTCGTCGTAGGGCCACATGGACCATTACGGGTACAAGGAACACGAGGGTGAGGTTTAGATGCCCCAGTAGATGCACGAACTCGTAGGAGCTGAACCCAAAGAGGTAGCCTCCAGCGAGCGCCGGCAGCTCTCGTTTGACCAGGCGCCGACAGAGCAGATAGGCGGTAAAGGCGGCGAGCACGGGGCTCGCGATCGAGAGGACGTTGTAGGAGAGGAACGGACCGCTGAGAGCTGTAACCGGGGCCATCGCTATCGCCGCGGTGGGGATCATGGCGGTGCGAGTAACGTTCAGCCCCGCCGGGGACCACATGTAGTAGGTGACGAACGGGTTCAAACCGTGCTCGATCGCGTGAGGCCACCACGCCAACCCCCACATGTAGGCTGCCGAGTCACCATTACCGAGGCATGCGCATGTGGTTGTCGGATGACTAAGGGCGTGCCAGCCGATAGTGAACACAGCGACAGCGACGTAGAAGGCGAGAGCGCGCGCCCAGCGCGGCATCCGATCGACGGAGCGCGGCTCTGGCAAACCAATGCGAGAGCTCGCGTCGGCGAGGCCGAGCCGGTCGGCGCTCGGACGGGGCACGGGCGAAACTGTTGGATCAGAGGCGATCGACGCGGCGGGCGCTCGCTCGACGGCCGCGGGTTCGCGAGTGGCGCCAGCCTCAGACTCACCAGCTGCCATGCAGCCTCTCCGTCAACCGATCTCTCAGGCGCCGACCTCTCCCTCCCACACCGTGATGCCCAATTGCGTCCAGACGAGCGCACATGCGACTCCCGACGGCCTGTGGCGCAAGTAGCGCCCAGATGTCCGCCTGACCTCGCAGCGCCCGCCCACCCGCCGCGCCGCCCTCGGCCCGCGCCGCCCGCAACAGCCGCGCCGCGTCCCCCACGTCGGGCTCGGCCCAGTGCGCCCCGGCCGGGTAGTGCTCCACGCCGTCGCCGACGCGCGCCGGGCTCCAGGCGACCGGATAGGAGTTGGCCTCGCTCATGAACTCCATGTTGCCGCCATAGGCGGTCGCCACGACGGGCTTGCCCAGCGCCATCGCCTCCGCAAGCGGCAGACCGTGACCCTCGCTGCGGTGCAGCGAGAGATAACAGTCGCACGCGGCGATCAGCGCATCGCGCTCGGCCCCGGAGAGCGTGGCGTCGATTAGCGCGACGTCCGGGCGCCCACCGACCGCGGCCCCCACCTCGGCTGCACGCTCGGGCCGGTGGCGCGCGTTGACCGACTTGAGGACCAGGATCGCCCCGTCGTCGGGCTCGAAGGCGCGCCGGTACGCCTCGATCGCGCCGAGCGGGTTCTTGCGCTCCAGCGTCGAGAGGTAGTCGAACATCACGAGCACCCGGAAGCCCGCGGGCAGCTGGGTCGGCGGCTGGGTGGCGATCGCCGTTGGTTGCGGCGAGGCTCCCGCGCGTCCTCCGTCGCGCCGCGCGGTTTGGCCGCCGCCCGCCGGCTGGGCGTCCTCGACTTTGGGCCCCTGCAGTGGCGGCGGAAAGCTCAGCACGCGCGCATCGATCCCTGCCCCGATGAGCTCGGCGGAGAACCGCGAGTAGGTCCAGACCTCGGCCAGACGCCCTGCCGCCTCGCGCCAGCCGGGCGGGAGCGTGTCGACCTCCCAGCTCCAGATCCCGACATTGGTGCGACCCTCGCACGGTGGGGCATCGGGACCGTCGAGATAGGGCACCATCTGCTCGGGGTTGAGGCACAGCAGGTTGAACGCGACCGCCTCCGGGGCGGGGATCAAGCCGAGCGGCGCAGCCGTGCGGGCGCCGTCGCGCCCCAGCAGCGGCACGTCGCGCTCGCGCACCGGCACGCCGGCGCTGCGCAGCGCCTGCGCGTAGCGTCGCGCCGCCTCGCCGACGCCGACCGCTGAATTGAGATAGCCGACGAGCTCGACCGCGGGCGAGCGGCGACTCCTCACCGCGCGAGGCTCCGCAACGCCGCGCACACGCGGGCCACGTCCTCCCGGGTCAACGTCGCCGACGACGGCAGGTTCACGCCCCGTCGCGCCAGATCCTCGGCCACCGGGAACTCCTGGCCGGCGCTCCCGTCGCGGTACATCGGCAGCGTGTGCAGCGGATAGAAGAACGGCCGCGTCTCGATCCCGGCTTCGTCCAGCGCGCGCATCGCCTCGTCGCGCGGGCCGAAGCGCTGCTCATCGAGCACCGCGCACATGATCCAGAACGCGCTCCGCGCCCACGGCTCCTCGGGCGAGAGCGTCAGGCCCTCCTGCTCGGCGAGCTCCTCCCGGTACCAGCCCGCGATCTCGCGCCGACGCGCGGTGTGCCAGTCGATCCGCTCTAACTGGGCGAGGCCGATCGCGGCCTCGATGTTGGTCATGCGGTAGTTGAAGCCGACCATCGGGAACCAGTAGCGGCGCTCCGGGTCCTGGCCCTGCCCGTGCAGTTGGCGAACCTTGCGGGCGAGCTGCTCGTCGTCGCACACCACCATCCCGCCCTCGCCGGAGGTGATGATCTTGTTGCCGTAGAAGGAGAACGTCGCGAGCGACCCCATCGACCCGGCGATGCGCCCGCGGTAGGTCGCGCCGTGCGCCTCGGCGGCGTCCTCGATCACCCACAGCCCGTGGCGCTCGGCGAGCTCGAGGATCGGGTCCATGTCGCACGGGTGACCGTAGAGGTGGACCACTACGATCCCGCGCGTTCGCGGCGTTATCGCCGCCGCGACGCACTCGGGATCCATGTTCCAGGTGCGCGGCTCGGCGTCCACGAACACCGGCTGCGCCCCGCAGTAGACGACCGGGTTGGCGCTCGCCACGTAGGTCAGGGTCGGCACGATCACCTCGTCGCCCGGCCCCACTCCCTGTGCGAGCAGCGCGAGGTGCACGGCGACGGTCCCGTTGCAGCACGAAACCGCGTGGCGCACGCCGCAGAACTCGGCGAAGGCGCTCTCGAAGCGCTCCAGATAGCGCCCACTGGAGGAGATCCACGTCGAGTCAAGGCAGTCGAGCACGTACTCGCGCTCGCGTCCCACGAGCGCCGGCGCCGCCACAGGAATCCGCTGCTCGCCCATCTCAGCCTCCGAGCTCCAGGCTCATCACGATCTTCTCGTCAGGCGCTCCCGCGCGCTGCACCGCTTGGCGCTCGCGCTCCACGAAACCCAGCGACTCGTACAACCTCAGCGCTGGCCGATTCGCAGCGTACACCGTCAGGCGCACCGCCGGGCAGCCCCGCCGGCGCGCCTGCTCGACCGTCCACGCCGTGAGCGCACGCCCGACGCCCTCGCCGTGGCTCTCGTGGTCGACGAAGATGCCGAAGCTCGGGATCGCGTAGCCCTCGTCGAAGCCCCGCAGCATCGAGAGTCCGACGGGCCGCCCGTCGCGGAGCGCGAGGTAGTAGCGGTCCTCGTGCGGCTCGAGCGCGATCCGCCGCGCCTGCTCCGCGTCGAGCGGGAACGGGTCGAACAGCTCGGTGACCCGCGCTACGTGGTTGCGCTCGAACAGCGCCACGAGCTGATCGTGCCGATCCGGCCCGACCGCCACGAAGCTCAGGCCGCGCGGCGGCGTACCTTGCGTGGCGGCCGGGGGCGCACGGTGCGCGACCGCCGGGGGCCCACCGTGCGCGGCAGCCGCGCACTCGGATCGCGGCGGGGCGGATCGGGAGTCGTCAGAGCGGGAGGATGCGAGCAAAGTCGGTTGCGATGTTCTCAAAAGTCGGCAGCCGGCCGTCGGCATGCATGTTCCCCAGCTCTCGCGCGACCGCGTCCAGGAAGCCCAGCGCGGGTGCGGCGCGGCGACTTTCCTCGACCAGCGCCAGCACACCCTCGACGTAGACGCGCTCGTTGTAGGAGGCGGCAAGTGAGCGCGCCCGCTTGCCGACCGCGAGCCGGCGGTCGCGATCGTCGAGGAGCTCGCGCAGGGCCTGCGTCGCGGCGAGGAAGTCTCCCGAGGGCACCCGCACGAGCGCGTCGCCCGGCATCTCCCCGAAGAAGCCCGAATCGAAGCACAGGACAGGACGACCGTAGGCGAGCTGGCGCATGAGCGAGGCCGAGCCGCCCTCCATCGCCGGGTGGCGCAGATTGACGAAGATGTCGGCCCCGCGCATCAACTCGTCGAGGCGCTCCGGCGACTGCCAGCCGACGATCTCCACGTCGATGCGGTCGGCATGACGCGCGATGAACCGGCGGAGATCCTCGACGTAGGTCTTGAAGCCGTCGTCGGGCCCGGCGACCGTGTAGCGCACACGCGCGGCCAGCTCGGGCTCGGCGGCGAGCATCTCCACCACCCCGTGCACTTGCTTGTTGGGGTTGAGATGGCCGACGGTCAACAGCCGCAACGGCCCGTCCGAGGGCGGCGGCGGGGCGCCGTCGACTTCGCGCAGCGTGTCGCCGTAGCAGGGCAGGTGGAGCGCCCGGACGGGCCCAAGCCATCGCGAGCGGACGTCCTCGGCCTGCCCCTCGGAGTGGGCGATCACGCCGCGCGCGCTCAGGATGCCCTCCTCGTAGAGGGGATATTCGAGCACCTCCTCGTCGGACTCCCACACCGGCCGGCGCTCACCCTCCAGCGACAGGCGCGCCGCTTGCGCTCCGCGCTCACCGTAGTACGCGCGCATCCGCTCGACATACACCTCACGCGCGGCGTCGGGCCCCATCAGCCATTTGCCCGCAAACAGGTGGTGCAGCACCCGGTCGTGCAGGATCACCACGCCGGGATGATCTATGGAGACCTCGTGGATGTGCTCGTGGAACGGCAGGTAGTCGCCCATGTTGTAGACGACCGAGTCGAATCCCGCGAGGGCGGCGAGCTCGTTCGATCCGGGCTCGTAGCGCACCACCGGCAATTCGGTGTCCAGCAGCGGCGGCTCGTCTGAGGTCCACAGCTGTACCGCCGCGAACTTGGCCAGTTCTGCCGCGACGTGCACGCTGAACTCGCCGATCGCGCTGCGCCGGGCCAGCGGCGTGAACCATGCGATCCTCAGCTCGTCAGACACTCGATCACCCGGTCCCAGGAGATTTCCAACTCGTCGATCGTGTCCAGGGCCGCCTGTCCCATGCGCCGCGCGAGCGACTCGTCTTCGGCGAGCTCGTCGATCGCTTCGGCCAGCTTCTGGGTGTCGTCGACGACGCGCCCGTTGCGCCGGTCCTCGATCAGCTCGAGCGTTCCGCCGGAGTCGGCGAGCGTTATCACGGGCTTGCGCGCGTGGAACGCTTCGAGCGTCACATAGCCATAGGAGTCCTCGCCGAAGGGCGAGTACACCACGCCACGCGCCCCCGCCAGTAGCCGCAGCTTCTCGCGCTCGTCGAGCCAGCCCGGCAGCACCTCGACGCGGTCCTCCAGGCCGTGCTCGCCGATCACATCCGTGAGCCGCCTCAGATCCTCCGGGGTCTCGGGCTGGCCGGCGATGATCAGGCGCGCGGAGCTCCGCACCGCGGCCATCGCCGCCGCGGCGAGGTGCTGGCGCTTGCCCGCGGTGATGCGGCTCGGAAAGAAGAAGTAGTCCCCGTACTCCTCGCAGCGGTAGGCAGTCGCGTCCGGCAGCGGCGGGAAGAGGATCTCGGACTCCATGCCGCTGTACAGGTTCAGGCGGTGCCCCACGATCTTCGAGTTCGTGTAGATCCGCCGCGCCTCCTGCAGGTAGTGGCGATCGGCGTCTACGATCGCGTCGCGGACCCGATGGCCGGTCGCCGTGGGGGGAATGTCCTGGTAGGGGGTTCCCCACAGCTCATAGGCCTGGCGGAACTGGTGCAGCAGCCAGAGAACCTTGTTCTCGTGCCGCACGTAGTAGGCGGGGAACTTCAGCGCGACCACGCGGTCGACGTTGGGAAGGCGCACGAGCCGCGCGGCGAGCATGTGGTCGATGATCCGCTCCGGCGGATTCCAGTTGAACGGGAGGCGCACGACCTCCGCCTCGTGGCCGTACTCCCGCAGCTTGTCGTGCAGCCACTGCGCCAGCAGCTCCGCGCCGCCGCGCACGAACGGCGCCTGGTTGTTGACGACGGCGACCCTCATCCGAGCAGGCTCGACACGACCGTGTCCCAGGAGATGTCCTTCAGCGCGAGCGTCTCGTGGGCGCGCTCGCCCATGCTCGCCGCCGCCGCTGGGTCCGCGCGCAGGCGATCGATCGCCGCCGCCAGCGAGGCCGCCTCGGGCGCCGCGACGAGCCCGTTGACCCCGTGCTGGACGATCTCCAGCGTGCCGCCCGAGTCCGAGCAGGTGATCACGGGCTTGTGGGCTTGGAATGCCTCGAGCGTCACGTACCCGTAGGAATCCTCCAGGAACGGGATGTAGAGCACGCCGAGGCTGCGCGCGATCAGGTCGGCCTTCTCCTCCTCGCTGATCCAGCGCGCGATCAGCTGCACGCGGTCCCGCAGTCCGTGCCGGTCGATCAGCTCCTGCAGCGGCTCCAGCTGCCCCGGATCGTCCGGCGCACCGGCGATCACCACGCGCACGTCGGTCGCCAGCTGCGCGGCGGCTTCCACCGCGAGCCGCTGGCGCTTGTGGCCGGTGATGCGGCACGGGTAGAACACGTAGTCCTCGGCCGGCGCCGACACGAAGCGCTCGGGTTCGCCGAGCGGCGGGTACAGCACGGTTCCCTGCAGGTTGTTGAACTCGCGCAGGCGATCCGCGACGATCTGCGAGTTGGTGAAGATGCGCTGCGCCTCGCGCAGGTAGAGGTCGTCGGCCGCGACGATCGCCTCGCGCACCGCGATCCCCGCGGGCGTCGAGGGGATGTCCTGGTAGGGGGTCCCCCAGAGGTCGTAGGCGCCGCGGTGGTGATGGATGAACCACAGGCGCTTGTTCGGGTGGCGCAGCAGGTAGCTCGGCGTGCGGATCGCCACGAGCACGTCCGCGGCATCGGCGACGTCCATCAGCCGGATCGCGAGCATCTGCTCGAGCATCTCCTCCCAGGCCGAGAGAAAGGGGATCTCGATCGTGTCCACCTCGTGGTCGCGCTCGCGCAGCGCCGTCACGAGGTCGCGCACGATCATGCGCCCGCCGCCGTCGATGAACGGCACATAGGTGCTGGCGACGAGCACTCTCACCGGCGCGCGGCCTCGCGAGCGCGCCTCACCGGCGCAGCTCGTCCTGCAGCTCGGCCAGCTGGCGCTCGAGCGACTCCACCGTGCGCGCCTGCGCGGCGAGCTGGCGCAGCAGAAACGTGATCACGCGCGCATTCGCCCCATTCCACACGGACTGCGCTTCCGGGAGGGGATGGAGCCCCTGCCGCAGCGCGCGCCGCGCGCGCACCACGAGCGGACCGAGCAAGCGGCGATTCGAGACGTTCGGCAGCTTGCGCAGGTCGTGCGCGGCGTGCAGATGGCCGAGATCCCCCGCGACCGCGTGCTCGAGAGCAAACGACGGCAGCCGTCTGTCGAGCGAAGGCGTCAGGCGGCTTGCGTTTTGACGCAGACGTGCGGCGATCAGCTTGCTGCGGGTGTCGTCGACCTGCGCCGCCGCCGGACTCGACGGAGCGGCGTTGCCATTGCCTATCACGGGCCGGCAATGTTAGCGGCGACCGAGGATGCGCCAGCTTCGGCGCGCTCGATCGCTCACCGCCCCCACCGGCAAAGGGGGCCGGCTTCGTCCTCGCTCGTGTCGCGCCAGCCCTGCCTACCACCCTCCCAGCTGGATCTCCTCGATCAATTCCCCGAGCTCTCCCGGCAGTTCGCCCGAGTCGGCAGCATTCGCACGGGCCAGCGGCTCGCGCTCGCCGGCGGAGACGTAGGCAGCCGCGACCCGTGCGACATCCGGCTCGTTCGGACCCGCGCCGGGGATGTAGAGCGCCTCGTCTTCGGGGTCCCCCGGCGTGCACGACGGCACCCGCCGGTCGGCTAACAGGAACGTGTAGTAGAAGACGTGCGCCGGCCGCGCGTACGGCATCAGCGTGCCCAGCAGCCACCGCACACGCGCGGCCTGCCCCTCTTCGCCGTTGACGCGGAGCTCCCCGCCGTAGTCGGTGCAGGTACGCGCTGCGACCTCCGTGAACCACAGTTCCGTCGCGTTCCCCTCGGGGAGAGCCCCCAGCAGTTCGCGCAGCGGCGCGGTGCTCATGTACTGAACCGAGCGGTAGGGATGCACCCCCCAAATCGGGGGGACGTGCCGCAGATCGCGCTCGTACTCCCGCTCGTAGCGCGCCGCGCCCGGCGCGTCTTCGAGATCCCCGCCCACCACCTCGCACCCGTAGCCCCCGGCGCACACCCCCTGCGCCGCATCCGCGAACGAGGCCGCCATCGCCGCAGGCTCGTGGCCCTGGTTGTTGGGCTCGTTCCACGCCTCCACGTAGCGCACCGGCACGCCGAGCTCCTTCGCCCTGCGCAGGAGCTCCGCGAGCTGCTCTCCGTAGTCCCCAGCCGATGCCGGATAGGAGCCGTCATAGCTCGTCAGGCCGACGTCAGGGACCAGACCCAGCTCCTCCACGTCGCGCAGCCAGTTTTCGAATTTCACACGCGAGCCCGCGGGTCCGGCGTCGATGACGTCCCACTGCACCACGTAGCGCGCGAGGCGGATGTGGCCGCCCAGCACCCAGTCGCGCTCGAAGAGGTCCGCGAAGTAGCTGCCCGTGAACGCCCCGTCCCATTCGGGCATGTTCTGGTCGGAGATCCCGTCGATATAGGCGGTGGCGCCGCGCGCCGGACTGGGCGCGAGGACCCAGCTCGAGCACAGCGCGACCAAACAGACCGCAATCGCCACCCAGCGGGCGACCACCGACACCGAGCAGCGCACAATCGTCCCCCGCATCCGGCGGGCCCTCGCCGGCGACACCTTGAACAGTCCTCGCAAAATCACGTCAAACGAGAGAAACATCCCAAGTGCTCCGTAGGCTCGGCGAATGCTCCAATCAGGTGCCCACAGAGGGCTCGCACTCCCCGAGGACTACCCACAGTTGCTCGCGGAGATCAAGCGCCGCGTGTCCGCCGCACAGACCCGCGCAGCGCTCGCGGTCAACGCTGAGCTGATCGCGCTCTACTGGGATATCGGGCGCGACATCCTCAAGGACCCTTACAACTTCGAGTTCCTCGGCCTCTCCGAGCGCGTCCGCGAGCGCGACCTCGAGCGCGCTCTGCTCGACGACGTGCAGGGAGAATGTAGAACCACCGCCGGTCCACCGAACCCGCCGACGGTACGCTTCCCCCGATGCCAAATCCCTCCAGCGCCCCGCCGCCGATCGTCGTCGACGGGGTCAGCAAGACCTTCCGCATCCCGGAGGAGCGCGTGCACACGCTCAAGGAGCGCGCTCTGCACCCGCTGCGCCGCCGCAGCCACGAGTCCTTCGAGGCGCTGCACGACATCTCCTTCGCCGTCCAGCGCGGCGAGTTCTTCGGGATCGCCGGGCGCAACGGCAGCGGCAAGAGCACGCTGTTGAAGTGCCTCGCCGGGATCTACGGGGTCGATCACGGGCGCATCTGGATGGACGGGCGCCTCTCCACCTTCATCGAGCTCGGCGTCGGCTTCAACCAGGATCTCGCCGCGCGCGACAACGTGGTGCTCAACGGCATCATGATGGGCCTCTCCCCGCGCGAGGCGCGCCGGCGCGTGGACGAGGTGATCGACTTCGCCGAGCTGCGCGAGTTCGAGGAGCTCAAGCTCAAGAACTACTCCTCCGGCATGCACGTCCGGCTCGCATTCTCCGTCGCGATCCAGGTCGACGCCGACGTGCTGCTCGTCGACGAGGTGCTCGCCGTCGGCGACGCCGCCTTCCAGCAGAAGTGCTTCGACGTCTTCCACCGGCTGCGCGACGAGGGGCGCACGATCGTGTTCGTAACCCACGACATGGGATCGCTCAACCGTTTCTGCCATCGCGCTCTGCTGTTGGAGCGCGGTCACACGGTGCACCTCGGCGAGCCCCACGAGGTCGCCGACCGCTACCTGGAGATCAACTTCGGCCACAACGCGCAGGACAGCGGCAAGGGGGTCGCCCAGGGTCGCGGCGGCGACGGCGAGGCGCGCGTCCTGGAGGCGTGGATCGAGGACCCGCGCGGCGAGCGGCCCGCCTCGATCCCCCAGGGCCAGCGCCTGAGGCTGAAGGCCCGCGTGCGCTTCGAGGTCGACGTCGAGGATCCCGTCGCCAGCGTCTACGTCCTCAACGAGGACCACGTCGCGATCGTCGTCGCTACCAGTGCCAAGGACGACGAGCGCAGCGGCAGCTTCCGCGCCGGCGAGGAGATCGTGTGCTCGTTCGCCTTCGACAACGTGCTCGCCCCCGGCCGCTACAGCCCCCTGTTCACGATCGCCCACCGCGGCACCGGCATGGACCTCATGGACCGCATCGAGGGCGCCTTCTCGTTCGTCGTCACCGGTCCCGAAGCGCTCGGCGGAACGGTCGACCTGCCCGTCGAGGTCGGCATCAGCCGCGGCGACGCGCGGCTCCCCGATGGCGACGCGCACCTCCCTGCGGGCTCGCGCACATGAGCGTCGAGGCGCCCCCCGCGGAAACCCTCCCACCGGCGGCTCCGCCATTCGAGGGCCTCGGGCGCCCGATCCGCGGCCCGCGCGCGCTGACGCACGACTGGCGGCGCTTCTGGCACCTCACCTACAACATCGCGCGCAACGAATTCAAACTGAAGTTCTTCGGCTCCGTGCTCGGCTATGTCTGGCAGGTCGCTCAATCCGCTGCTGCTGTTCGGCGTGCTGTACGTGTTCTTCGTGCTGATCGCGAATGTCGGCGGCAACGGCAAGCCCTATGAACAGTTCTACGGAGTGCAGCTGCTCGGCTCGATCATCCTCTTCACCTTCTTCGGCGAAGCCACCGGCGGCGCGGTGCGCAGCGTCGTCGACCGCGAGAACCTCGTGCGCAAGATCCAGTTCCCGCGCCTGGTGATCCCGCTGGCGATCGTGCTGCTCGCGTTCTTCAACCTCGCGATGAACCTGATCGTGGTGCTGATCTTCGCGCTGATCTCCGGCGTGCAGCCGATGCTGAGCTGGCTCGAGCTGCCGCTGATATTGACGATGCTCGTGCTGTTCTCGACGGGCCTCGCGATGCTGCTCTCGGCGATGTTCGTCCACTTCCGCGACATCCAGCCGATCTGGACCGTCGTCAGCCAGATCGTCTTCTACGGCTCGCCCGTGATCATCCCGCTCGAGAAGGTCCGCGAAACGCTGATCCTCCCGCCCAACAACACCGAGCTGCACCGGATTCTCTACGACATCTACATGCTCAACCCACTGGTGACCGTGTTCCAGCAGTTCCGCCACGCGATCGTCACCCACGACACGCTCAGCGCCGGGCAGGCACTCGGGAGCTGGGCCGGCCTGCTCGCGCCGCTCGGCGTCACCGCCGCGGTCTTCGCGCTCGGCTTCTGGGTCTTCAACCGCTCCGCGCCGTACGTGGCGGAGAACCTGTAGACGCCGGCTAGCTGCGTATCTGTCAGGGAGTAATTGCGTATTTATCAGCTACTATTTGCGTATCGATCAGGATCATCCCCCACTTTTCGAGCGCCACATCAAGCCGCAGGTCGACGCCGCTCTGAGCGACACGCCTGTCGTTGTGGTCGTCGGACCGCGCCAGTGCGGCAAGAGCACCCTGGCCGAACTGATCGCCCGCGAGCGTGGGGCGCACCAGCTCACGCTCGACGATGCCCGCCGCAGAGCCGCCGCCGAGGCTGACCCGTCGGGCTTTGTCGAGCAACTGGAGTTGCCGGTCGTGATCGACGAGTTCCAGAAGGCGCCCGAGTTGCTGCCCGCGATCAAGCTTCGCGTGGATCGCGCGCGTGCGGGCGGGCGGCGCGCAGCGGGCATGTTCCTGCTGACCGGTTCCGCGAACGTCTGGGGAAATCTCCGGGTCTCGGAGTCGCTCGCCGGCCGCGCCGAGCGCGTGCAGCTCTGGCCGCTCTCCCAGGGAGAGATCCTCGGGCGCCGCGAAGGCTTCCTCGATGGGCTGCTCGCGGGTCGCGTCCCGCAGGTGTCGGGTGCGCCCAGCGGCAGGTCGTCTGTCGCAAAGGCAGTGGTCACCGGCGGCTATCCCGAGATGCTCGCCCGCAGCGACACCCGACGTCGATCGCGCTGGATCGCCAATTACATTCAGATGCTCCTCGAGCGCGACGCGCGCGACGTGGCCACGCACGCCCGCCAGCTCGGCGAGCTTCCACACCTGCTCGCCGAGGCGGCCGCGCGCGTCGCCGGCCTCCTGGAGATCGCCGAGCTGGCGCGCGACACCAAGCTGAGCCGCGACACCACCGCCCGCTACCTCACCATCCTGGAACTGCTCTTCCTGCTGCGGCGCGCGCCGGCTTGGAGCAAGAACATCGGACAGCGCTTGATCAAGTCCCCCAAGCTCTGGCTGTCGGACAGCGGCCTCGCGGCGCAGCTCGTCGGCCGCGAAGAGCGCCATTTCGAAGCCGACGACACACCGCTCGCCGGCGCCCTGTTCGAGAACTTCGTCGCCTCCGAAATCGCGAAGCAGGCAACCTGGTGCGCGGCGGACGTCGGCCTGCATCACTTCCGAACCGCTGGGGGTCACGAGATCGACCTCCTCGTCGAAGCCCGCGACGGCTCGGTCGCCGGCATCGAGTCGAAGCTCGGCTCCACCGTGCGAGAGCGCGACTTCAACGCACTGCGCCACCTGCGCGACCGTCTCGGTCGCCGCTTCCGAGCAGGGGTAGTCGTTCACACCGGCCCCGAAACGCTCCCCTTCGGCGACCGGCTGTGGGCGATACCCACGCCGGCGCTGTGGGCATAGCGCGCGGCCGCGCCGATGAATTTGTTCGGTCCAATTATTTCTTGGACACCCGCACGCTTTTGAGAATGTGCGCAGCACCCGCGCCCGGGTTGACGAGCACCTCGCCGGCCGCTACGAGCGCCGACCGCCCGACGCGGCCTTCGCGATCTCCTCCGGGCTGCGCGCCAACCTCCCCGGCGCCCGCCCCCGCCGCCGATCCAGCGGCACCCGCGCCCACGCCCCTCCGAGCCGCGCCAGGCGCTCGGCTGCGCCGATCCCCTCGTGGCGGCCGACGTAGCGCGCGGGCTTCGTCGCGATCATGTTCATCGACACCGTCCCCCACACCTGGTTGAGCCACGCCAGGTAGGCGCGGCGGGCAAGGCGGCTGGAGTGCAGCGCGCGTCCACCGCGCCGGATCGCGGGCCCCAGCACCGGCATCCCCGAGCCGCGCAGCCGCACAGCGGCATCGCCGAAGAACGGTCGGTAGTGCGGCTCGGCGACCTCCGTCTGAAAGCCCGCGCGCGTCGCCTCCCAGCGGTAGCGCAGCGCCCAGTGCGCGTGCTCGTAGCCCTCGAACTGCTCGACCCCCTCTACGTGCACCCCATCGGGGTCGCGCAGCGTCTTGAGCGTCTCGTTGACCATCAGCAGCCGCCCGCCGGGGCGCAGCACGCGGAAGATCTCTCCGAAGGTGCGCCGCAGGCTCGCGTTGTCGTTGTGGTGCAGAACCTCGCAGCAGTACACGTAGTCGAGGCTGCTCGCCGCAAGCGGGATCGCGTCCATCGAGCCCAGGATGCGCTCGAAGAAGACGTGGCCGTCGTCGATGAAGTACTCCGCCGTGTACAGGCCCTGCAGCTCCGTGGTCGCGATGTCCAGCGCGACCGCCTCCAGGCCGAGCTCGGCGAAGCGGTTCGCTGCCCAGCACGTGTTGGAGCCCACGTCGAGGATGCTCTGGCCCGGCTTGAACGGGATCATCGTCGTGAGCTGGTGCATCGAGCGCGCCTGCACGTACCAGTAGCCGTGCTCGACGTCGGGCAGCCTCCGCACCATCTCCCTGTCCCATCCGCTCGCTCGCATCTGCTCGGCGAAGCGCTCCAGGCCCGCCGCCTCCGCGACGATGTACGGCGGCGGGTCGTGCAGCAGCTCCATCACGCCGCGCCGCACCGCGAACTCTGCGCCGCAGCGCGAGCAGCGCAGCGTCCCCTCGCGCACCTCGCGCGCGTCGCGCTCGCGCGCGTCCAGCACGAGCGTCTTGTCGTGACGGCACGCCGGGCAGCGCAGCCGCTCGGCGAACTCGGCCCTCACGCGCCGCCCTCTCGCGTCGGGGGGGCCTCCCCGGCGCCCGGCGCGAAGGAGTCGTCCTCGCCACCGGGCGCGGACGGGTCGGCATTCCCCGTCACCGGCCCCCGCTCTGCGGCGAGCACCAGCCGACGCGACGTCGCCACCCCCTCCAGGAACGCCTCCAGCGCGTCGATCCGCCGCTCCCATGCATACTCCGCTGCCGTCTCGATCCCCGCCTCCCCCATCCGCGAGCGCAGCTCGGGCTCGGCGAGCAGGCGCGCCATCGCATCCCGCACCGCCTCCACCTCGGCGTCGGGCATCAGGCAGTTCTCGCCGTCCGCGCAGAAGTCGCGGTTGCCGTGCGCGTCCGTGCACACCACCGCGCCGCCCGTCGCCATCGACTCCAGCGCCGGCAGGCAGAAGCCCTCGTGCGTCGACGTCTGCACGAACACCGTCGCCTCGCTGAACAGCTCCCCCACGCGCTCGTCGCTCGGCGCCTCCACATAGCGGATGCCCGGCTCGTCGGCGAGCTCGGGCTCGATCCCGAACAGGCACAACTCCGGGCGCGGCTGCCCCAGCGCACGCCACGCCGCCAGCGTCAGCGGGAGGTTCTTCAGCGGGTTCGTCCGCCCCAGCGCCAGCACCATGTCCGCGCGGCGCTCCACCTCGGGCCGCACGCGGAAGTTCTCCAGGTCGATCCCCGGCGGGATCAGCTCCGCGTCGAGCCCCAGCTCCCGCAGCCGCTCGCGGTTCCAGCCCGAGATCGTCATGTAGTGGAACTCCGGGCGGTAGGAGTCGATCACCGCGTGGCGCACCGACTCGTCGTCGGGGTAGTACGACGTCTCGATGTCCTGCACGAAGTAGACGGGGATCCCGCGCAGCACGCTCGCCAGCCATATCGGCACCGCCGTGTTCCACCACGTCGCCACCTTGATCGCGTCGAGCTCCGCCAACTCCTCCACGAGCTCCTCATAAAACTCGAAGGTTCTCACCGGAACCCGCAGGTCGAACCAGTCGGGGGCCTCGCCGAGCGTGTACAGCGCGACCTCGTGCCCCCGCTCCGCCAGCCGGTTCAGGTGCTCGAAGATGTCGCGGTGGCCGCCGCCCACCCCCGTCCCCTCCGTCACGTACACCACACGTAGCTTCCCCTCGGCCGTGCGCACGTCACGAGCATCGAAGAACCCTCCCCACTCCTCCCAAAAAAGACGCTGAGAAGCGCGCTCGCGCTCCCCAACGTCGGTCCCGCGCGTCACGGACTCGTGGTGGTAGAGGCTCGCCGCCGGGAAGTACATCACCCGGTACCCCGCCCGCCACGCCCGCAGGCACCAGTCCACGTCCTCGTACGCCATCGGGTAGCGCTCGTCCATCAACCCCACGCTCTCCAGCGCCGCGCGCGTGATGTACATGCACGCGCCCGTCACCGCCAGCACCGCCCCCGGGATCCCCGCCGGCCCCCAGTCCTCCGGCTTGAAGCGATAGCGGTGGTCGAACCACTCCGGCGCGCCCAGGTTGCGCACCGTGCCCGCGAACTGGATCCGCCCGTCCGGGTACACCAGCCGCGCGCCCACCACCGCCACGTCGTCCTCCTGCGACGCCGCGTACTGCAGGCACGCCAGCCACCCCGGCCGCGCCTCCATGTCGGAGTTCAGCACCACCACGTCCCGGTCGGGATCCGTCGCGCGCAGCGCGCGGTTGACGTTCGCCGCGAAGCCCCGGTTCTCCTCGCCCGCCACGACCTCGATGCCCTCGATCGCGCGCAGCGCCGCCACGTTCTCCGCGCCGCTCGCGTCGTCGGCCACCACGATCCGCGCCATCCCCGCCGGCACCGTCCTGCGGATCGAGGCCACCAGCGTCGCCACGCGCTCCGCGTCGCGGTAGCTCGGGATCACCACGTCCACCGGACGCGCGTGCTCGCGGTACCACGCCAGCGCGCGCCGGTAGGAGTCGTTGCTCGCCGCCGAGCGCAGCGCCAGGCGGTTCTTCAGCGGGGTGAAGCGCAACGGGAGCGTCACGATCCGGAACAGCAGCGTGCGCCACCCGTGGTATTCGATCGTCAGCCGCACCCGCCGCCGCACGTCCGCGAACGGGCCGCGCGGGGTGCCCTCGAGTGCCCGCGCCGCGGCGCGCTCGCGGTCGGCCCTCGCGGCGGCGTCCGCCTCGGAGGTCGGCGTCTCGGAGGCGCCCGTCTGTTCGTGCTCTGCGGTCATGTGCGGTTCTCCGTCCTGGGTTCGCCTGGGTCGGCCGGCGGCGCGGCGCCCGCGGGCGCATCCCACACCACCGGCTCGAAGCCGGCGCGGCGCTCCAGCGACAGCCCGCGGCGCACCCACGGCGGGAGCCGGTCGGCGCGCGAGCCCAGCAGCGCGCCGGCCTGGCGCAGCACATGGTGACGGCTCACCGCCGCCAGCGTCGCCAGGCGGGCGGCGCGCCCCGGCCCGGCACCCACGCCCGACCCGACGCCCCGGTCACCCGCCGCGCTGGCGCGGGCCAGCTCGCGGCGGGCTGCCCCCACCTCCCCCCGCAGCCCGCGCAGCAGCGAACGCGGATCGGCGGGCTCGCGCCAGCCGTACACCTCGCGCAGGCCGCGCCACTCGTCGAAGCAGCGCCGCACCTGCTGCAGTGCGGTGTAGTCGTGCGAGTGCCACACCGCCGCGCCAGGGACGAACGCCTTCGCGTAGCCCGCGCGCAGCATGTCGATCGCGAGCACCCGGTCCTCGGCGTAGGCCACCGCGCGGAACGGCACCCGCTCCCACGCCGCGCGCGCGACGCACGCGTTGGCATCCGTGAAGAAGCCCCGCCGGCCGATCAGCTCGGGGACCGGGGCGGGGGCCTGCTCGCGCTCGACCGTCGGCTCTCCGTCGGGCGCGAGCGACGCGAACCAGCGCTCGAGCTCCAACCGCACCGCCACCGACGCCGCGGGCCGCGGCCGGTAGGGCCCGTACACCAGCCCCACGTCCGCCGCGAGCTCGAAGCCGCCCAGCAACCGCTCCAGCCAGCGCTCCTCGGCGGGCTCCGCGTCCTGGGTCAGCAGCGCGACATGGGCGCCGGTGGCCTCGCGCATCAGCAGATTGCGCGTCGCGCCGTGCCCGAACGCGCGCGGCTCGATCTCGATCACCCGCGCCCCGTGCTCGCGCGCGAGCGCCGCCGAGCCGTCGCGCGAGCCCGAGTCGCACACGAGCAGCTCGTGCGCGACAGTCTGGCGCGCGAGCGCGCGCAGCGTGCCCGCGAGCAGCTCCCCGCCGTCGCGCACCGGGATCGCGACCGTCACGGCCCCGCTCAACGGGCGCCCCCGCTCGTCGCGCACGCCGGTGCGTGCGATGCGTCCGTTGGTCTCGGGGCGCCGCTCATCGCTCCACGAGCTCGACCCAGTCCGCGCGCGTCCCGCACAGCGTGCGCCAGCGCGCGAGCGCGACCGCGCGCAGCGTCTCGGGTTCTTCGCGCCGCAGCGCCGCAGCGCCGATCGTCCCGATCGCCCATTCCCCAGGCCCGAGGTGGTGCAGATGCCCGGCGGTGCTCAGCAGCGTCACGCGGTGCGCACCCGAGCTCAGCCGCACCGTCGCCGCCTGCAGCCACTCCCCGGGCGTGTTCGTGCCCGCCACCCAGCCGACCGTGCGCCCATCGACCTTGACGTAGACCTTGCGCGGGAAGTCGCCCTGCACCCACACCCCGTAGCGCGCGCCACCGCGCACCGCCAGGGTCCCTTCGGTATGGCCCGCGATCAGCGTCTGCACCGCACCGGGCTGCGCCGGGTCGGGGATCCAGCCGCCCGAGCGGTGCGGATCGGACATCGGCTGGAACGCGGCCTCCTCCGGCGCCTGCGCCACGACGAGCCGCGCGCCCGCGGGCGCGCCCGCCACGATCGTCCGCAGCGCGGGACACGTCGCGGTCGCCGTCGAGGAGTCCGGCTGCTGCAGGGAGAGGTGCTGGAGGACGCGCGGCGTCGCCGTGCGCCGCCACGCCTCGTAGAAGCGGTTCGCGTACGCCGGCACGAAGTTCGCCGGGGGCCGGCTCGTGCTCGGCGAGTGGCGCAGCACGACGATCGGGTCGCTCTCCACGAACGCCAGCGTCTCTTCGTCGGGGTCGAAGTGGTGGCCGTAATATTCCGCGGTGGGCGCGCGCAGCTGCACCTGCTGGGGGGTGACCGCCTCGAACGGCGAGCTGATGCGCGCGGAGCGCGCGAAGTACTTCGCGTACTCTTCGAACTCGTTCCACAACACCAGGCCCTGCCCGGAGAAGCGGTCGCCGACGGCGCGCATCGCTTCCACGCGTTCGGTCGGCGCGACGCGGTCGTGCGAGTACGCGAGCAGGTCCGAGGCGAGGATCGCCACCATCAGCGCCCCGCCGAGCGCGAACGCCGGGATCGCGAGACGCCCGCGCGCGCTCGCCAGCAGCGCGAGCGCCACGAACACCACCAGCGGGCTGCCGATCGCGAGCAGCTTGCCCTGCGCGTAGGGGCTCACGCGGCCGAACACGATCAGCATCACCAACCCCACCATCCCCAACACCAACAGCGGCCCACTCTCGCGCCGGCGCAGCGCCCACACCAGCGCGCCGACGAGCAGCAAGACGATCGCGGCGCTGGCCAGCACCGTCACGCGCGCCTTGAAGCCGGGCGGGACCGGCAGACGGTATTCCCCGTACAGCCACACCCCGCTGATCTGGCTCACGGGCAGTTTGCGCAGCAGCTGCCCGAACTGGATCGCGCCGATCCCGGTCGACCCCTGCCCGGCGCGCGCGACGTTGAAGAACGTCTGCAGCGTCGTCAGCGAGGGGATCGCGAGCACCGCGGCGAGCGCGCCCGCGAACACCAGCGTCAGCACCCAGCGCGGCCGGGGCAACGTGCGCCGCTGCCACGCCACGCACAAACCGATGAACAGCACGAGCGCCCCGATGTAGGGGACGGCGACCGCGTTGTATGTCGCGAGCGCTCCCGCCGCGGCGACCGCGACGAGCGCGCCGCCTGCGTAGGCGCGTCCGAGCGCGATCGCCGTGCTCGCCAGCGCGATCGCGGCGCAGAGCGTCGCGAGCAGGCCGATCTCCTTGATCGCGCCCTGCAGCGCGTACTGGTAGGTGAGGTTCGCCGCCAGCGCCCCCACCGCGACGATCGCGGCGCGCCGCGCGCTCAACCAGCGCTCGCCGAGCACCGCCAGCGCGACCGCGGCGAGCGCCGCGAGACCCGCGACGTATCCCTGGTAGAGGACCGCGACGGGGGTGTCGATCATGCCGCTGAACGTCCCCAGCAGCGCCTGCGTGCCGAGCGGGTACCCGTTGCCGAGGTACTGCACCAGGAACTGCCGCTCGCTGGATTCCGGGAGGTTGCCGAGCAGCGTGCCGAAGCTCTTCGCGTGGTTGGCCAGCAGCAGCTCGAAGCCGGTGTCGTTGACGAAGCCGTAGCCCGACCACGTCCAGTGCCCGTAGGCGATCACCGGCAGCATGTACAGCACGTACACCGCCAGCCCCGCCGCGCCGGCCCACCCGGGGTTCAGGCGCGCACGCAGACCGTCGCGGGCGAACACCGCGCCGGCGAGCGCGATCGCCGCGAGCAGCCCGACCGCGAGCGCGTCGCCCGCGCCGAGCGTGTAGCCGGGCATGATCGCCACGAACGCGATGCACAGGCCCAGAGGCAGCACCAGCGCGTTGGGCAGGCGCACGCCCACGACGCGCTCCACCGCGAGCCCGCAGCCGAGGCAGACCGCCCACATGAGAGCGGGCACCCCGAGGACCTCGACCAGGTAGTAGCCCACCCCGGTGTTCAGAGTTCGCGCCGCAGCCCGAGAATCGAGATGAGGAACGACGAGAAGAACACCTGGATCCCGACCACGATCAGCGCAGCCGCGAACACCGCGAGCTGTTCGTAGGCGAGCCTGCCGAACCCGCCCGAGATCCAGTTCCCGAGGATCACCCCACCCATCGCGACGCCCACCGCCATCACGGCGCCGCCGACGAGCAGCCCGTGCTCGAGCCGGAAGCGCGCGCGCATGCGGTCGAACCAGGGGTCGCGCTCGCCCATGAAGTACGTGCCGTACGCGTGCGCGCAGAGCCCCAGCGCGAGCACCTGCGTGCCGATTATCGTCAGCAGCGAGCCCCCGATCAGCGCGTGCAGGCCCCAGGCGCGCCCGAAGAACGAGAGGCCGCCGGCGACGAGGCACATGATCAGGAAGCCCACGCCGGCCATCAGCGCGCCCGGAAGGATGAACAGGTGGGTCGGGCTGTGCACGAGCAGGAAGCGCAGGTGGCGCCAGCCGTCGCGGAAGCTGGAGAGCTTCGACTCGCCGCCCCGCGGGTGGTATTCGATCGGGAACTCCGCGATCCGCAGGCGCTCCTTGGAGGCGCGGATCACCATCTCGGAGGCGAACTCCATCCCCGTCGTGCGCAGATCGAGGCGCTCCAATACATCCTTGCGCACCGCGCGCATCCCGCAGTGGGCGTCCTTGACGCCGGTCGAGAACAGGAAGTTCAGCAGGCCCGTCAGCAGCGGGTTGCCGATGTAGCGGTGCAGCCACGGCATCGCGCCGGGCTGGATGTTGTCCATGCGGTCGCCGATCACCATCTCCGCGCCCGCGTCGAGCTCGGCCACGAAGCGCGGGATCTCGTTGAAGTCGTAGGTCAGGTCGGCGTCGACCATCACGATGTAGCGCCCCCGCGCGGCGGCGAAGCCGGCGAGGTAGGCGCTCCCGTAGCCGCGGCGGCGTTCGTGCACGACGCGCGCCCCGGCGCTTTCGGCGAGCTCGGCGGAGCCGTCCTCGGAGCCGTTGTCCGCGACGACCACCTCGCCCGCCCCGTCCACGCGCTCCAGCGCCTCGTGCGCGAGGCGCACGCACCGCTCGATGTTCTCGGCCTCGTTGAGGCACGGGATCACGACGGAGACAAGCAGCGCCGGGGAGTCGACGGGCGCCGGGGGCTCCGCGAGGTCCGTCGGGGCCGGTGGCCTTGTCTGCTCGAGCGTGCTCATCGGGGGAATCGGCCTCTGCCGGGGGGCGCGGCGGGTCCGACCACGCGGTTATAACGCGCCGCGGGGCGGAAAGTGGCGCACCCATTGTGGCAGTCTGCGTGGTCGATGCGGATCTGCGTGGCCTACGACTGCCTGTTCCCCTATACCGTCGGCGGCGCCGAGCGCTGGTACCGCAAGCTCGCGGAGCGCCTCGCAGAGGACGGTCACGAGGTCACCTACCTGACGCTGCGCCAGTGGGAGCGCGGCGCAGCAGCTCGACCTCGACCCGCGCGTGCGCGTCGTGACGGCGGGCCCGCGGATGGCGCTCTACACCGCCAGCGGCCGCCGGCGGATCCTGCCGCCGCTGGTGTTCGGGGCGGGCGTCCTGTGGCACCTGCTGCGCCACGCCCGGCGCTACGACGTGCTGCACACGTGCTCGTTCCCGTACTTCTCGCTGCTCGCCGCCGCGCTCGTGCGACGCTTGGGGGCGTGGGGAACGCACGGGGCGTGCGGAATGCGCGTTTCGTGCTGGTGGTGGACTGGATCGAGGTGTGGAGCGAGACCTACTGGCGCGAGTACCTCGGCGGGGTCGGCGGCTGGATCGGGCTGGCCGTGCAACGCCTGTGCGCGCGCGTGCCCCAACGCGCGTTCTGCTTCTCGGAGCTCTACTCGCGGCGCCTGCCCGCGGAAGGGCTGCGCGGCGAGGCCGTCGTGCCGGGCGGGCTCTACGTCGGCCCCGTGCACCCGCGCGAGCCGCGCGCGGCGGACCCGCTCGTGATGTTCGCGGGGCGCCTGATCCCGGAGAAGCGCGCGCCGCTCGCGGTCGCGGCATTCGCGCTCGCCGCGCAGCGCATCCAGGGGCTGCGGGGGGAGTTCTACGGCGACGGCCCCGAGCGCGAGGCGCTGCAGGCGGCGATCTCAGAGCACGGGGTGCAGGACATCGCGGTCGCGCCGGGGTTCGTCGAGGAGGAGCGCGTGGACGCGGCGATGACACGCGCGCTGTGCATGCTCTCGACCTCCAGTCGCGAGGGGTACGGGATGGTCGTGATGGAGGCGTCGTGCCGCGCGACCCCGAGCGTGGTGGTCGCCGGGCCGGACAACGCGGCGGTCGAGTTGGTGGAGGACGGCGCGAACGGGTTCGTCGCCGCGAGCGAGGACCCGCAGGCGATCGCCGACGCGATCGTGCGCGTGCACGAGGCCGGCCTCCCACTCCGCGAACGCACGGCGCGGTGGTTCGAGGAGAACGTCGAGCGCCAGTCGCTGGAGCACTCGCTGCGGACGGTGGAGGGGAGCTACACGCGCGAGACTTAGCAGTGCTCTCGAGCGCGTTTACGTAGAAGCGCAGGTAGGCGACTTGTCGATAGCCGCACACCACGCAGCCCGTGTACTACACACCGAATGTACTACACGCCCCATGTACTACACGCCCCATGTAGTAACCTATCGTCTGCATGGCGACCCCGACCCTGATAGACCGCCGGCGGGAGCTCGCGGCGCTGCGAGACGCGGCCCAGCGATCCACGCGGGGCGAGCCCCAGCTGATCGTGGTGTGGGGGCGGCGGCGCGTGGGCAAGACGTTTCTGCTGTCGCACTTCGCGGGCGAACGGCGGTCGGTGTACTTCGGCGCGACCCAGCAGGCGCAGGGCGTCGAGCTGGGTCGCCTGGCGGACGCGGTGCGCCGCGACCTGGGCGACCAGGCGGCGGATCTGGCGGGGGGCGGCTTCGCGAGCTGGGAGGCCGCGCTGCGCTTCTTCGCGGCGCTCGCGACCGATCGGCCGTTGACGGTGGTGCTGGACGAGGTGCCCTACCTGGTGGCCTCGACGCCGGGCTTCGCGAGCGTGGTGCAGGCCGTATGGGATCACCTGCCGGCGGGGACGCACCTGACGCTCGTGCTGACGGGCTCGGCGATCGCGATGATGGAGGCGATGGTGGGCGCAGGGGGTGCACTGCGGGGTCGCCCGACGCTGGCCTTACGGCTCATGGCGTTGAGCGCTGCGAATGCCAGGGCCTTCCTGCCCGCGCTGGAGCCGGCGGCGTTCCTCGAAGCCTACGCGGCCTGCGGGGGCTATCCGCTGCACCTGCGCGCGTGGGACCAGCGTGCGAGCACCGCCGAGAACCTCGCCCGCCTGGCGGGCACGCCGGGGGGGATCCTGCTGGAGGACGCCGCGGGCATGCTCGTGGAGGAGTTCTCGCATGCGGGCGGCTACGCGCGCGTGCTGGCGACGATCGGCCGCGGGCGGACGCGCTACGGGGAGATCGCGGCCGAGAGCGAGCAGCGCGTGGAGCGTCCGCTGGAGTTGCTGGCACGCGCGGGCCTGGTCGCGAAGGTGCTGCCGGTGGGCGCGCCGCGCGCGGCGCGCCCGAGCTATGAGATCGCCGACCCCTACCTGGCGTTCTGGTTTGGGGTGCTCTACTCGGACATCCCAGAGATCGAAGCGGGCCGGGGGCGTGCGGTTCTGCGTCGCTCGCGGGCGTCCTGGCAACGCCATCTGGGGGCGGTGTTCGAGGACGCGTGCAGGGCGCACGCGCGGTCGCTCGTCGAGCGCGGCGAGCTACCCAGGGACTTGGTCGTCGGACGCTGGTGGACGAGCAGCGGCGAGCCCTGCGAGATCGACGTGCTCGGCCTGAGCAGCGCGCGCACCGCCCTGCTGGGCGAGGCTCGCTGGCAGTCCCGTCCGCTCGGGTCGCGCGACCTCGCTCGCCTGCAGCGCAAGGCGACACGAGCGCCGCACCCCGTGGAGGACCCGATCTACGTCCTCTGGGGCCGCGGTGGCGTGGAGCCCCGCATCTGCTCGGAGCTCGTGCGCGGCTTCGACGTGCGGGACGTGCTCGGGGAGTGAACCACTGCGCAGGCTGTCGCGGTACCCCGGCGATGGGGATCTCGCGAACGGCGAGGACTGGCTGTAGTTCTCACCGACTCCAGCGTCGAGCGCGTGAAGATGCGCCCCCCGGCTCAGCTCAGCGGCGACGCGACCCCGACCCCGACGGCCGGCTCCGGCACCCCCGGGACCTGGGTCCACGCGGCGGGCACGCCGGGCAACCCCATGGCCCGCGCGTAGCTCCCGAGCGTGAGGCGGGCGGTGCGCTGCCAGGTGAACATGCGCGCGCGGCGGAGCCCCCGCGCGCGCAGATCCTCGGCAAGCGCCGCGTCGCCCAGGAGGCGCTCGATCGCGGCGACGATCTCCTCGGGGCGCTGCGGGTCGAACAGGAGGGCCGCGTCGCCGGCGACCTCGGGGAGGGAGGAGGCGTCGGCGCACGCGACGGGGACCCCGCGCGCCATGGCCTCCAGCACGGGCAGCCCGAACCCCTCGTACAGCGAGGGGTAGACGAAGGCGTCGGCGAGCGCCCACAGCCCCTCGAGCTCCTCGGGGGAGACCCAGCCCTCGAAGCGCACGTCGTCGCCGACGCCGAGGCGCTCGGCGTGGGCGCGCAGCTCGTCCTCGTGCGGGGTGCGGTAGCCGGGCATCACCAGCACGGGGCGCCGCTCCACGGGGATCGCGGCGAGTGCTTGGATCAGCGCGGGGAGGTTCTTGTGGGGTCGCTTGGCGGAGAGCGAGAGCAGGACGCGGCGCGCGCCGAGCTGCAGGCGCGCGCGGGTGGCGCCCTCGTCGAGCGCGCGGGCGCGTTGGACGGAGCCGAGCCCGAGCGGCGCGACGTCGATGTGGGCGGGCGCGACGCCGAGCAGCTCGATTAAGTCGTCGCGGGTGCTCTGGGAGTCGGCGAGGACGCGGTGGGCGTGGCGGACGCCGAGCGGGACGAGGAAGCGCATGCCGCGCGCGCGCAGCCCGCCGTGGGCCTCGGGGTAGCGGGCGTAGATGAGGTCGTGGACGGTGACGACGCGCCGGAAGCGCCCGCGCGCGGGGGAGGTCGTGGCGAGGCTGTGCATGAGCTCGACGCCGTGCCGGGCGGCGAGGCGCGGCAGCAGGGCCTGCTCGCCGAGCACCCACTGCTCACGGCGCCGCGCGTTGACGGGGACGGTGACGGCCTCCAGCAGCTCGCCCCAGGGCGCGTCGCCGTCAGCGGCGGCCTCGCGGTTGACGAACGCGGTGAAGCGCACCCCGGGAGCGGCGGCGAGCAGCGCGGGGAGCAGTTCGCGCGCGACGACCTCCATGCCGCCGGTCTCGCCGGGAACGAGGAACACCAGGTTGATCCCCACGCTCACTTCCAAGGCCCCTTAACCTTATCCGCCTATGAGGATCGGCATCGACGCGCGCGCGGCGACGGAGGTACCGGCTGGGCGCGGGCGCGTCGTCCGGGAGCTGTTGCGCGCGCTTTGCGGGAGGGATTGGGAGGGGGAGGGGGAGGGTGGTTCGCGCTTCGTGCTCTACGCGCGGACGCCGTGGCTCCAGGCGGACCTCGACGAGCGGTTCCGGTGGGCGACGATCGACGCCGGCGATCCGCTGTGGCACGTGCGCGCGGCGCGCGCGGCGAACCGCGAATGCGACGTCTTCCTCTCGACCAACTCCTATTTGACGGCGCGCTTCCTGCAGATCCCGTGCATACCGATCGTGTACGACCTCGTGACGTTCGAGCCCGACATGCACCCCAACCGCCGCTCGCTCGTGATCGAGCGGCTCACGCTGGGGATGGCGGTGCGGCGCTCCGCGGCGTTCGTCGCGATCTCCCAGGCCACGGCCGACGCGCTCGCGCGCCGCTATCCGGCGGCGGCGGCGCGCACGGTGGTGGCGCCGCTGGGAGTCGCACCGGTGCTGGGCGACGCGCGAACGGACGCGAAGGCGGCCGCGCCGCCCGCGTCCACCCCGGTCACGGCCGGCCTCGCGCCAGGGTTCGTGCTCGCGGCCGGCACGCTGGAGCCGCGCAAGAACCTGCCGCGCCTCGTCGAGGCCTACCGCGCGCTGCCGCCGGCGCTGCGCGCGGCGCACCCGCTCGTCGTGGTCGGTGCGCTGGGCTGGGAGACGGGGCCGACACTGGCGGCGCTGGAGTCGCTGGGCGACGACGCGATCCGCCTCGGTTACGTGTCCGACGCGGAGCTCGCCGAGCTGTACCGGCGCTGCGCGGTGTTCTGCTTCCCGTCGCTCGGCGAGGGGTTCGGCCTGCCGGTGCTCGAGGCGATGGCGGCGGGCGCGGCGGTGCTGACGTCGAACACGTCCTCGCTGCCGGAGGTCGGCGGCGACGCCGTCGCCTACGCGGACCCGCGCGACGTCGCGAGCATCGCGGGCGAATTGCGAAGCCTGCTCGAAAACGAGGGGCGGCGCGCGGAGCTGGGGCGCCGCGCGGCGGAGCGCGCGGCGGGCTTCTCGTGGGAGCGCTTCGCGGAGATAGTCATGCGGACGCTGCGGGACGCCGCGGGGGCGCGGTCGGGTCAGGACGCGGCGGTCGCACCGCGCGATTGACCGCCGCCGCGCGCCGCGAGCGCGCGGCGGTAGCCGGCGAGGCTGGCCTCCCCGGTAGCCCTCCAGCTGAACTGCGCGGCGCGCTCGCGTCCGCGCGCCGCGAGGCGCTGGGCGAGGTCGCGGTCGGCGAGCAACTGGCGGATCGCGCCCGTCACCTGCTCCTGGCGCGCGGGGTCGAACAGCAGCGCCGCGTCGCCCGCAACCTCCGGGAGCGCAGAGACGTTGGAGCACGCCACCGGCACGCCGCGCGCCATCGCCTCCAGGACGGGCAGCCCGAAGCCCTCGATCAGTGAGGGCAGCACGAATAACGCGCTCCCCGCGTACAGCCGCTCGAGCTCGGCGTCGCTGAGCCAGCCCGGCAGGCGCACCCGCGCGGCGACCCCCAGCTGCTCGGCGAGCGCGCGCAGCTCGAGCTCGTGGTCGGTCGGCGCGCCCACCAGCACCAGCTCGACGTCTCGGTCCAGGTCGGGCAGCGCGCTGATCAGGCTCGCGAGGTTCTTGTACGGGCGCTTCTGCGCGACACACAGCACCGTTCGCAGCGCGCTACCCCCCTCCCCCTCCCCCCCAAAACCCTCACCGCTCGCCCCGCGCGCGCACACGGCCGGAACGTGCACCCCGAGCGGGGTCACCTCGATCCGCTCGCGCGGGATCTCCAGCGTGCGCACGAAGTCCTCGGCCGCCGCGTGCGAGATCGCGAACACGCGATCCGCGTGGCGCACGCAATGCGTCACCTGGCGCCGCATCGCCGCGTGCGCGCGCGCGTCCGCCTCCCATTCCTCGCCGCGGTGCAGCCAGATCAGGTCCAGCAGCGACACCACGCTCGCCAGGCCCGGCGCGATCGCGGGGCCCGTGTTCGCAGGGCTGTGCAGCACCTGCGCTCCGCGCACGCGCGCCAGCGGCGGCAGCGCCGCGTACTGCGCCAGCATGTGCCGCGGCGAGCCCGGCGAGCCCGCCGGCAGCGTCACCCAGCGCACCGCGTCCGCCCACGGCGCCCCGCGCAACTCGACGGGGGCCGCGCGCGTCACGAACACGTCGATCCGCGTCCCCGGCTCCGCCGCGAGCAGCGCGCCGGGGAGCTCGGTGGCGTAGCGCCCCGCGCCGCCCGCGCGCGGGCCCATGAACAGCAGGTTCAGCGCGACCCGCAGCGGGGGGGGCGGCGGGAGCTCCGCGCCCGCGCCCGCGTCCGGCGGAATCGGATCCGCCGCGAGGCCGCCCGCGGCCGGCCCGTCCGCGCTCACGATGGCGCCGCCCGCGCCCGACCCGTCCGCGCTCACGACGGCGCCGCCCGCGCCCGACCCGTCCGCGCTCACGACGGCGCCGCCCGCGCCCGACCCGTCCGCGCTCACGACGGCGCCGCGCGCCGCCGGCCAAAACGCGGGATCAGCTCGGCCACCTCCACCGGGACCGCGCGCGTCACCAGCACGATCGCCATGTACACCGCGAGCACCACCACCGCGAGCGCCACCGACGGGAGCGCCAGCACCACCGCCAGCACCACCGCCGGCGCCGCCGCGAGCGCCACCTTCGGGACCACCCCGAAGCTCGGCAACAGCTCCGGGTCCGTGCGGCTCAACGCCAACAGGTAGCTCCCGCTGATCGTCGCCTCGCCGCACAGCGTCGCCACCGCCGCGCCCGTCGCCCCATGCGTCGCCGCCAGCACGAGCGTCAGCCCGAGGCAGACCACGAGCGCCGCCACGTTCACGATCAGCATCGCCCGGTAGCGTTCCAGCGCGAGCAGCGCGTAGCCCCAGCCCGGCACCAGGAACGACGCGCTCATCGCCACCCCCTGGATCCGCAGCACCGGCACCGCCCCCGCGTATTTCGGGCCCCCCACCACCTTCACCACGAACGGCGCCGCCGCGATGAAGCCCACCGCCGCCGCCGCGCCGAGGATCAGCGAGACCTCGAAGATCCGCTGCAGCGCGTACGCCAGCCGCTCCCGGTCGTCGCGCGCCGCGCGCGCCAACAGCGGCATCGCTCCGCTCACGAGCAATCCCGGGATCAGCGCCGTGATGAAGAACACCCGGAACGACAGCGCGAACAGGCCGCTCTGGTGGCTGCTCGCCACGACGCTCGTCGTGATCTGCGCCGTGTAGATGTAGACCGCGCCGACCGCCGTCGCCAGCGTGAACGAGACCGTCGGGCGCAGCAGTTTCATCCACCGCTCCGGCCGCAGCTCCATCCGCAGCGAGATCTTCCCCCGCACCAGCACCGCCGTCATCGGGATCAGCGCCACGTAGACCACCAGCATCACCGCCAGCAGCGGGAAGATCCCCGCGCCGAGCGCGATCAGCGCCACGATCCCCACCAGCATCAGCGCCTGGCGCATCACTTCGAAGAACGACATCCACCCCAGCCGCAGTTCCACCGCCAGCGGGATCGCCAGCGTGTGCTGCGCGATCAGCGCCACCATCGCCAGGCTCGCCACCAGCGTCCCCGCAAGCTCTTCCAGGTCGTAGCCCGCGACCACCGCGAAGATCAGCGCGAACACCGCTCCCACCAGCGTCAGCGCCACGCGCAGCCCCAGCAGGTCGCGCATCAGCGTCTCGCGCTCCACGCCCGCCCGCACCGCGTATTCGCGCGCCCCGAGGTTCGACATCCCGATGTCCGTCACCAGCAGGATCACGCTCACCAGCGAGATGATCGTCGTGTACGTCCCGAACCTCGCCGGCCCCAGGTGCCGCGTCAACAGCACCGCCGGCAGCAGCGACAGCAGCACGATCGCCACGAAGCTCGCGAAGCGCAGCGCGCCGCCGCGGATGATCATCCCGCCCGCCGCTGTCGTGTCCAGCACGTCGCGCGGGGCGCCCGCGGGCGCCGCCTCCGCGATCGGCTGCGCGTCGCCCACCGCGCCGCCCTCGCCGACCGCGCCGCCCTCGCTCACCCCGCCGCCCTCGCTCACCCCGCCGCCCTCGCTCACCCCGCCGCCCTCGCTCACCCCGCCGCCCTCGCTCACCCCGCCGCCCTCGCTCACCCCGCCGCCCTCGCTCACCCCGCCGCCCTCGCTCACCGCGCCGCCCTCGCTCACCGCACCGCCCTCGCTCACCGCACCGCCCTCCATGCGCGCGCGTAGCTCTCCAGCGTGCCCTCTGCCGTCGCGCGCCACGTGAACCGCGCCTCCCGCGCGCGCCCCTCCGCGGCGAGGCGCTCGGCCAACGCACGGTCCTCCAACACCTCGATCAGCGCCGCGCCGATGTCCCCCACGTCGAGCGGGTCGAAGTACCGCGCCGCGCCGCCCGCCACCTCCGGCATCGCCGAGACCCCCGAGCACGCCACCGGCACGCCGCGCCGCATCGCCTCCAGCACCGGGATCCCGAAGCCCTCGTTCACCGACGCGAACACGAAGCAGCTCGCCAGCGCGTACAGCCCCTCCAGGTCCGCGTCGTCAACGTACGGAGGGAACGCCACGTTCGCCGCGACCCCCAGCTCCTCCGCGAGCGCCCGCAGCCGCAGCTCGTGGGGAGTCGCGCTGCCCGCCATCACGAGCGTCGCGTCGGGGCGCCGCCGCAGCACCGCCGGCAGCGCCCGCAACACCCGCTCGAGGTTCTTGTGCGCCCGCTTCGCCGCCACGCTCAGGATCACCGCACCGTTTCCCAATCGCAGCCGCTCGCGTAACTCCGGGGCCGCGGTCGGCGCCGCGCCGCCACCGACGCCCGCCGCGAGCGGGACCACGTCGATGCGCTCGCGCGGGACCCGCAGATGCTCCACCACGTGCCGCGCCCCGGCCTCCGACAGCGCGATCAGGCGATCCGCGTGGCGCGCCACCGGCGGGATCAGCGCCCGCCACACCAGCACCGTCCCCCGCATCGCCGGGTCCGGCGCCACGAGCCACGTCACGTCCGCCAGCGTCACCACGTTCACCGCGCGCGTCCGCAGCGGCGCCGTCATCCCCGCGCTGTGCAGCAGATCCACGCGACGGCCCGCCAGCGCGCCGAGCACCGTCAGCTCGCTCAGCGCCTTCAGCGGACGCCGCCCCAGCAGCGGGTGCGTCACGAGCTCCACCTCCCCGCTCCACGGCTCCCCCGCCAGATGGCGCGCGCCGCCCGGCGAGCAGAACACGCTGAACCGCACGCCCGGCGCCAGGCGCACCAGCTCGGGCAGCAGCGCCCGCACGTAGGTGTCCAGGCCGCCCATCCGCGGCTCCAGGAAGACCGCGTTGATCGCGATCCGCCGCGGGAGACTGTCGCTGCGCGTGCTGCCCATGTCTGCGGCACCGTAGCGCGCGCTCAGCGCCCCGCGGTGAGCGCGACCCGCAGCAGCGCCCCGTACGCCCGCATCTGCACCCGCGCGCGCACGCGCTTGGAGGGCACGCACGCGATCCCCCCCAGCGCCGCCCACGACAGCGCGAGCGACACCGCGAACGCCGCGCGCGCCAGCGGGGTCGGGACGCCGCGCATCCGCAGGTAGCGCAGCGCACTCACCACGAAGTGCGGCGAGGGCGCCAGCGACTCCTCGCCGCCGCCCCGCACCAGATGGCAGACGCGCGCCGCGGGCTCCAGCTCGATCTCCCAGCCCGCCGCCGCCACGCGGCGCTGCCACTCCGTCTCCTCCAGGTACAGGAAGAAACCCTCGTCGAACGGGCCCCCCTGCTCGAAGGCCGCGCGGCGGATCGCGAGCGCCGCGCCGCACACGTGCGCGGGCCGCGCGCCCGCCTGCGACGCCGCGGGCGCGATCGCATACGGGTGCAGCCACGGCGCGTGCACCACCGCGTAGCCGAACGGGAGGCACAGGTCGAGGCTCAGCGCGAGCAGGCCCGGGAAGCGGCGGTACGCGCTCGGCGCCACCCGCCCGTCGGCGTCCTCCAGCAGCGGCGCCACGACCCCCGCGCGCGGGTTCGCGCGCGCGTGCGCCAGCAGCGCCCCCAGCGCGCCCGCGCGCAGCTCCGTGTCGGGGTTCAGCAGCACCACCAGCTCCGCCGCGCTGTGCCGGAAGCCCGCGTTGACGCCCGACGCGAAGCCGCCGTTGGACGGCATCGCGACGACGCGCGCGCGCGGCAGCGCGGCGCGCAACCGCTCCACGCTCCCGTCGCGCGAGTCGTTGTCGATCACGACCACCTCCAGCTCCACGCCCGCCTCCGCGGCCTGCCGCTCGACGGACGCCACGCACCGCTCGACGAGCTCGGCGGAGCGGTAGTTGACGATCACGACCGCGGCGTCACCGCCGCCGGCCGCGCCGCCGCGCGACGCGAGGACGATACGGTTCGCCGGTTGCCAGGGATTGGGCACGATGACCGGGAATGCTATGCACCCGGGCGCGACGGCCCTCCGCGTCGCCGCGGACGCCGCGCGCCCCTCCGTCGGAGCGGCGGTCGCCTATGGGGACGCCGCTCATCGCTCCACCACCCCCACCACGTCGGACGCGCCGGCCGCGAAGGGGTAGTCAGCCTCCGCTTCGCACAGCACGCGGAACTCGTAGCGCGCCGGACCGGGTAGCCGGAAGCGGTAGTCGAAATGGAAGCGCCCGCCACCGCCGGCGCGACCGCGGATCACGTGGAACTCGAGCCAGCGCCCGCCGGGCGAGCGCGCCTCCAGCACCAACTGCTTGCCGCCGGACGGGACCGGACCGCCGAGCAGGCGCCCGTCGAACCGGATCGTCCCGCCCGCGCGCGCGATGCGCGGCGCGATCCGCAGCTCGACCCCAGCGCGCACCGCGAGCGTGAGCGTGCGCGTCGCCACCGGCAGCAGGTCGCCCACGTGCACGCTGTAGGAGATGCGCAGCGCTCCCGAGGAGATCGCGCGCGGCAGCGCCAAGCGCCAGCGACCGTCGGCCGCCGTCCGCGGCGTCGCGAGCGGCCGGGGCTTCGCGCCGGTGAACGCCGGCGTCTCCTCGACGGCGATCTGCGCACCCGCGATCGGGACTCCTCCAGGTCCGGTCAGCCGCCCTTCGACGGTGCGCGCCGCACCATAGGGCCCGACGAGGCGTTCGCCCCCGTGGCCGCGCCACCCCGCGGTCAGGTGCGCCTGCGCCGACGCGCCCGTCCCGTTGGGCTGGCCCGCGGCGGGCAGCGCGGCGAGACCGGCGTTCGCGCCGCCCAGCGCGGAGCCCGCGATGGCGCCCGCGCCCGACCCGGCCGCACCGTTACCCGCGCCGGCGCCGGCGCCGGCACCCGCGCCCGATCCCCCGCCCGGGTTCGTCCCCCCGCCGGGGCTCCCGCCGCCCGGGTTGGTGCCGTTGCCGCTCGATTCCCCGCCCGTCCCGCCGCTCTGCGAGGCGGCGTTGGCGACGGTGATCTCGCGGTCGAGGACCGGCGTCGCGTTGCCCGACGCGTCCAGCACGCTGACCAGCAGGTGGTGCGCGCCGTTCGCGATCGCCGTCGTGTCGAGCGGCAGATCCACGCCCGCCGCCGGCGGGCACGGCTGCGCGTAGAGAAACGCCGGCAGCCCGTCGCTCGTCCCACCGAGGTCGCGGCAATGGCCACCCGCTTCGTCGGGGATCGCGCTGCTCACGATGTTGCCGTCGACCCTGACGACCACCTCGTACACGCCCGAACCACCGTCACTCGCATGGAACTCGAGATCGCTCGCCCCACTCACGCTCGCCGCTTCCGCCAACGCGCCTTTCACGGCGGACACCGTTGGGGCTTCCGTGTCCGAGAGGGTCAGGTCGGCGGCAAAGAGCTCGATCGTGGCGGCGTAGCCGTCAGGATCGTTTTTGCCTTCGGGGCAGCCATATTCAACAATCGCAGAGCCACAAGCAACATTGAGAGAAAGAAAGTTGCCCGGCAGCACGCTAGCTGGCATAGACGCGAGATTGTTAGAGCCGAGCGGCGTATTGAAGTCGCCATTCCCGGTGCACGGCTGCCACGCAGTACAAGCATCAAACGCTTCATCTTCGCCTGCAATTTGACTGCCTTCAAAATAGGCGGCGTAGTAGGCGTGCTGATTCGACCCGCCGGCTACGTCGTCGGCACGCCAAAGCTGGCCAGAGACAACGGTCTCACCGCTCGGCGCCGTAAATGTCCACGTCGCCTTGTCTGCCGGAGAGTGCGCGGCGTGCACGTATCCATCATCCATCCCCGCAATCAACCCACCCCCGGCTTGCCCGCAGGTATCGAGCGTGACGTCCTCGCCCGAGTGCACCCCTTCACTCCACCCATCCGTCGGCGCCGCCTGCCCCCCGGGCGTGCGGCACGAGTAGACGTGATACTCCCCGGCGCGGGCCCCGCCGGCCCCCACCACGGTCAGGGCGAGGGCGATTGCCAGCGATAGGGCGGTGCGCGCGGGCCCCGCGATTCGTGCGTACGTGCACATAGTCTGCTTCCTCCTTGCGTCGATCTCGGTTGTGCCGCGCGTCGCGCGACTCCTCCGGGCGCAAAACGCCCATTGGTATGTCGCAGCGAAGTCGCCCGCGACCCCCCGCGGATTTCTTCGACGCCCTCCGCCGAACGATGCCGGAAGCTGGAACCCGCTGGACGGATGTCGCCGCAGGACGCTGTCTACTGCCGCCAACGCAGCGGCAGCTCAGCCAAACCGTAGATCCCCGTGATCCCTTCGTACACCGGCTCCCCCGCGAGCTCCAGGCCCGGCATCCGCGGCGCCAGGAACGCCAGCGCCTCCTCGAGCTCCACGCGCGCGAGGTTCGCGCCCACGCAGTAGTGCACGCCCGCACCGAACGTCAGCACGCGCCCGCCACCGCCACGCTCGGCCGCGATGTCGAAGACCTCGCCCCCCTCGCCGACGTCGCGGTTGCCGGTGAACGCGCACACCATCACGATCGTCTCCGCCGGGAACACCACGTCGCGGAACGTCAGCTCCTCCGTCACGATCCGCGCAGTGAACGGCGCGATCGGCTCAAACCGCAAAGCCTCCTCCACCGCCCGCCCCGCCAGCTCCGGGCGCTCGGCCAGCAGCTCCCACTGCTCCGGGTGTTCGGCGAACAGCCGCAGCGCGTGCGCCAGCTGGCTCTGCGTCGTGTCCACGCCCCCCACCAGCACGTTCAGCACCAGGTTCACGCACTCCACGTCCGAGAGCCGCTCCCCCTCCTCCTCCGCTGAGATCAGCGCCGAGATCAGATCCTCGCGCGGGTCCTCCCGCCGCGCGCGCAGCAACTCCCACGCGTACTCGTAGAACTCCGCCACCGCCTGCTCGATCGCCGGCCGCTCGCCCGCCATCGAGACCGCGTCGAACTGCCGCTGGATCCAGTTCGACCAGTGGTGCAGGCGCGGCGCGTCATCCAGCGGCGCGCCCATGAAGTGCGCGATCGCCCGCGACGGGTACGGCTTCGCGAACGTCTCCACGAACTCGCACCCGCCAACCCCAAGCCGGCCCGCAGGGCCGGCCATCCCCTCCCACAACCCCTCCAGCAGCTCCACCATCGCCGGCCGGTAGCGCTCCACCGCCCGCGGCGACAGCGACGGGTTCAAAAGGCTCCGCAGCCGCGTGTGGTCGGGGCCGTTGACGTGCAGGATGTTGCGCCGCATCTCCTCGAACAGCGGCCCCTCCCGCACCTCGAAGATCTCCGCAATCTTCAGGCCCGGGAAGATCGCGCTGCGGTTGCGCAGGAAGAACTCCCCCGCCTCATGGTCCAGCACGATGTACCCGAACGGGCCCGCCGCCAGCCAGCCCCGCTCGCGCAGTGCGCGCATCTCATCGTGGAAGCGCGCGCCCCGCAACGCGGGGTCCGTGTAGTCGAAGCGTGGGAGCTCGAGCTCGTCGACCTGCGTCATCGCGCCAGGAAACTATCAGCGCGCGGGACCCGCGACGCGCGACCGAGCGTCCGAGGTCCGATGCCCCGGACGCCTTGCCAACTCCTCCTCTCAGCGCAACCTATTTTTTCGGGTGCACCGTCTGCTTCAGCGCCGCGCCCGGAGTGAACTTCGGCGCCTTGGACGCTTTGATTTTGACTTTCTCGCCCGTGCGCGGGTTCACGCCCTGGCGCGCCGCCCTTTTCACGACCGAGAACTTGCCGAAGCCGGTGATCACGACCTCGTCGCCTTTCTTCAGCGTCTTGCCCACGGTGCCCACGAACGACTCGATCGCACGCGAAGCGTCAGCTTTGGAGAGACCGCTGTCCGCAGCGACCGCCTCGACCAACTGCGTCTTGTTCATGAACGGCGTCCTTTCAGTTGTTGTATTGGTGCCACGAGCGCGCAAGAGTAGCGCGCCCGCCCGCGGAAAGTCCGCTTCCCTACACGAGATGGGCCCGCTTCACAGGCCCGCGTGCTCGCGCGCGACCTTCTTGCCCGGGTTCAGGAGGCCCTTCGGGTCGAACACCCGTTTGATCTGTTCGTGCAATTCGACAGCCCGCGGGGGCCACTGGCGCGCCAGCTGGCCGCGCTTGAGCCACCCCACGCCGTGCTCGCCGCTGATCGCCCCGCCCAGCTCGGCGGCCAGCGCGAACAGCTCCTGCACCGCGGCCCCCGCGGCCGCGAGATCCTCCGAAGAGCGTGGATCCACCAGCAGATTCGCGTGCACGTTGCCGTCCGCCGCGTGGCCCCACGCGCACGCCTGCAGCCCGTGACGCGCCGCGATCGCCGCGAACCCGCTCAGCGCCTGCGCGATGCGCTCGACCGGCACGACCACGTCCTCGCTGACCTTCCCGCCCCGCACCGCACTGACCGCCCCGCTCACGCGGTCGCGCCACGCCCACAGCGCCTCGCGATCCGGGCGCCGCAACTCGATCGCGGTTTCCCCCAGCGCCGCCGCGAGCTCGGCGTGCGCCGCGCGCGCCTCTTCGCGTGTCCCGTCGACCTCCGCCAGCAGCGCGAAGCGAGCCTCCTCGGGAAGATCGATCCCCCCGCCGCCCCACGCCCCGCGCGCGATCCGCAGCGCCTCGCCGTCGACGAAGTCGAGCGCCGCCGGCTGCACGCCCGCCGCCAGCACCGCGAGGATCGCCTCACAGCCCTCCCCCGCGCTGCGCTGGAAGGCGAGCAGCGGCAGCGCCACCTCCGGCGCCGGCAGCAGCCGCAGCCGCACCGCCGTCACGATCCCCAGCGTCCCCTCCGAGCCGATCAGCAGGCTCTTGAGATCGTAGCCGCCGACGTCCTTGCGGTAGGGGCCGCCCACCTCGATCAGCTCGCCCGGCGCGATCGCCGCCTCCAGCCCCGTCACCCACGCGCCCGTCACCCCGTACTTCAGCGCGTGCGGCCCGCCGGCGTTCGTCGCCACGTTGCCCCCGATCTGCGACTGCTCCGACGCCCCCGGGTCGGGGGGAAAGCAGAGGCCGTTCTCGCGCGCCAGGCGCCGCACGTCGCGCGTCGTGACACCCGCCTCCACATGCATCCGCCACAGCTCGGGCTCCAGCGAGCGGATCGCGCGCAGACGCTCCAGCGAGCACACCACCCCGCCCCCCAGCGGCACCGCGCCGCCCGCCAGACCCGTCCCTCCGCCGCGCGGCGTCAGTGGGACCTCGTGCTCGTAGCAGCACTCCAGCACCGCGGCGACCTCCGCCGCGCTCCCCGGCCGCACGACGAGGTCGGCCCGCCCGCGCAGGCCGCGCGCGCTGGTCGCGTCCTGCTCGTAGCGCCCGAAACCCGCCTCCTCGGGGCCCGCCACGTGCTCGGCCCCGACCAGCGCCGCGAGGTCTGCCCGCAGCAGCGCCGTGTCGCCGGTCCAGCGCAGTGCGGGGTCGCTCGCCGAGCGCACGCTCACGCCCCCGCGCCCGACCGCACCCCCGCGCGTCCGTCTCGTCCGTCTCGTCCGTCCAGCAGACCCGCGACCAGCTCCCGCGCGAGCCCCGCCGCGCGCGCGACGTCGCCCCGCAGGGGGCCCTGCAGCAGGCGGTGGGCCTCGTTCTCGACGCTCATCACACCGGTGTACCCGATCGCATCGAGCGCGTCAAACAGCTCGTCCCACGGAACCGCTCCCTCGCCGGGGAGCAGGAAGAGGAAGTCCGTGTCGACGCCCGGGTCGAAGTCCGTGTTGACGTCGGGGTCGGGGACGGGGACGGGGACGGGGACGGGGACGTCCGCGTCGGGTGTTCGATTTTGGACCCCGCCGCGCGCGCGCGTGCGCGGGGTTGGGTAGAGCCCCCGTGCGCGCGGGGTTGGGTTAAACCCCCCCGCGCGCGCGGCGGGGCCGAAAAAGCCAAACACATCCTTCAGGTGCACGTGCGCGATCCGCCCGCCCCACGCCCACACCGCCCCGGCGATGTCGTCGCCGCAGAGCGCGTGGTGGCTCGGGTCGAAGTTGACCGCGAGCGCCGCGTTCCGGCCGAGCCCTTTCGGGCCTGCCAGGATGTGCTCCGCGCGGTAGCGGCCGTGCGCGAGCGTCCCCCAGCAGGGCTCCAGCGCCACGCGCACGCCCCGCTCCAGACCGCAATCGAGCACGCGGTCGAGCGCGCCCTGCGCGAGCCTCCAGGCGTCGGCCTCGGAGATGTCCACCCCGATCCGCGCCGCGCCCGGCTCCCACAGGTTGGGCCCCGTGAGCACCCCGATCGACGCGATGTCGGCGTGGTCGCACGCATAGACCGCGCACTCCGCCCGCCGCACCCGTTCCTCCCAAACCTCCGCGTCGAGCGCGACGTGATCCTGGTGCACCATCAGCTGCGCGACCTCCAAGCCCGCCCCGCGCGCCAGCTCGGTCATCTCCAGCAGCCGCTCCGGCGGATCGCGCAGGGGGTCGAACTGCTCCATCGTCCAGTCCACCGCCCCGTAGCCAGCCCGCACGAGCAGCTCCACGATCTCCGCCGGCGAGCGCCCGCCCATGTCGCTCGCGACGTACCCGATCGGACGGTCCACGGTCGAGGTCGCCGCCCTCATGGCGCCTCGTCCCTCATGGCGCCTCGTCCCTCATGGCGCCTCGTCCCTCATGGCGCCTCGTCCCTCATGGTGCTTCGTGGTGCAGATAGACGGTCTGCTGCTCGCTGAAGAAGCGCACCGCCTCGGTGCCCTGCTCGCGCCAGCCGGATGAGGTCGAGCCGCGCAGACCCCCGAACGGCATGTGCGGATCGGCGCCCGGCGTGGGGCGGTTGACGTGCACCATCCCCGCCGCGCTGCGCTCCACGAAGCGCAGCGCGCGGTCGAGATCGTTCGTGCAGACCGCCGCCGACAGGCCGTAGGGACCGGAGTTGGCGAGCCCGATCGCCTCGTCGAGGTCGCGCGCGCCCTGCACGGCGCAGACCGGCCCGAAGACCTCCTCGTCGAGCACCCGCATCCCCGATTCTCCGGCGGACGTCGTTGACCCGACAGCGAGCACGGCCGGCGCGAGGAAGCAACCGTGACCCAGCTCTCCACCGGGCCGCTGGCCGCCGCTGCGCAGCTCGGCGCCGAGGTGCTGTGCCTGCACGATCGCGTCGAGCGCGCTCTCGACGGCGGCGGAGTCGATCAGCGGAGGCACCTCGACGCCCGCGCCTGCACCCGGCCCGACGACCATTTCCCCGGCGCGGCGCGCGAACGCGGCGAGCACGGCCTCGTACAGCGGCTCCTCGACGATCACGCGCCGCGTGGCGGTGCACTTCTGCCCCGCCGCCGCGAACGCCCCGTCGCCCGCGAGCGCGGCGGCGTGCTCGGGGTCGGCGTCGGCGAGCACGACGAGCGGGTTGTTGCCGCCGAGCTCCCCCTGAAAGCGGACGTGTCGCTCGGGAGGCCAGTGCTGAACACAGTTTTGGACCCCGTTTTGGAGGCGGTCTTGGACGCGGTCTTGGACGCGCTGAGAGAGCATGCGCCCGACGGCGGTGGAGCCGGTGAACGACAGCGCGCGCAGGTGTGGGTCGTCGGCGAGCGCGAGCCCGACGTCGGCGCCGCCGAGCGCGACCTGCAGGACGTCGCGCTCCAGGCCCGCCTCGTACAGGACCTCCGCCAGCTCGAGCACCGCCCCGGGCGCGCTGGAGGAGGGCTTGACGACGACGGCGTTGCCCGCGGCGAGCGCCGGCGCGAGCTTCCAGGCGGGGATCGCGATCGGGAAGTTCCACGGCGCGATCAGCCCGACGACGCCCAGCGGGCGGCGCCGCGTGAAGGCGAGCGTGCCGCCCTGCGCGGCGTCGCGGAGCTCGCCGCCGAAGCGTTCGGCCTCGCCGCCGTGGAAGTGCAGGACGGCGGCCGCGCGCTGCACCTCGCCGGTGGCGTCGGCGAGCAGCTTGCCCTCTTCGGCGACGATCCGCCGTGCGAGCTGCTCACCGCGCCGCCGGAGGAGATCGGCGGCACGGTGCAGCAGCTCCCCCCGTGCGGGGCCCGGCAACGACCCCCAGTGGGCCCCGGCAGCGTGCGCCCGCGCGCACATCGCGGACACTTCGGACGGCTGGTTCGCCCGGTAGGTCGCGACGACCTCGCGCGTGTCGGCGGGGTTGCGGCAGACGATCGTCGTGCGGCCGGCGGGCCGGCCGTTCCCGTGGGGCCGGCGACCCTCCCCGACGGGTCCTCCGTCAGCGACACCGGCCGTCTCGGTCACGTCCTCGCCCCCTCACCCGCGCGCGGCCGCGAGGTACTCCGGCCGTGGGAGGTCCCAGAAGCCGGCGTTGATCCCCTCCGTCGCGCGGGGCTCGCGCGCGAGCATCGCCTCGACGACGACGGGCCCTTCGGTGCGCAGGGCGGCGTCGAGGGCGGGGCGCAGCTGCGCGAGCTCGGTGACCTTGAACGCGGCGGCGCCGAACCCGCGGGCGATCGCGGCGAAGTCGGGGCTGACGAGCTCGCCGTCGCGGCGGCGGCGGAACTCGACGGCGAAGTCGCGCTCGGGCCCGAACATCCCGCGCTGGAAGTCGCGGATCGAGGTCCAGCCGATGTTGTTGAGCACGAGGTAGACGACCGAGAGCCCCTCCTGGACGGCGAGCGCGAGCTCCTGGATCGACATCAGGAAGTCGCCGTCGCCCGCGACCCCCACGACGGGCACGTCGGGCCGGGCGAGCTTGGCGCCGATCGCGGCGGGGACGGTGAAGCCCATCGTGGAGTAGCCGCCGGGGGTGATCCAGGTGCGGGGCTCGTAGGAGACGAACTCCTGGAACATCTGGATCTGGGGGTGGCCGGCGGAGGCGATCACGATCGCCTCGCGCGGGAGCGTTTCGCGCAGGACGTGGATGGCCTGCGACATCGAGAGCACGTCGGGATCCCAGCGCTCGCGGATCATCGCGCGCCAGCGGCCCTTCCAGGAGGCGGACTCGAGGATGTACTCGCGGCGGTCGGGGACCTGCGCGTGGCGCTCCTCCAACGCTTGCACGAGCGCGGCGAGCGCGGCGCGGGCGTCGGCGACGACGCCGAGCTCGACGGGGTAGTTCTTGCCGATCTCGCGCGGGTCCAGGTCGACGTGGAGGATGCGGGTGGGCGGGACCGCGAAGGACTCGCCGTGCTTGTAGGAGGAGGCGGTCTGCTCGGCGAAGCGCGTGCCGACGGCAAGGATCACGTCGGCCTCGCGCGAGAAGTGGTTGCCGCAGATCGTGCCGTTCGCGCCGGTGTGCTCGGCGGCGAGCGGGTGGTCCTCGGGGAACACGCCCTTGCCCATCATCGTCGCGAGGACGGGCGCCTGCGCGAGCTCGGCGACGCGCCGCAGCTCGGCGTGCGCGCCCCCCTGGATGCAGCCGCCGCCGGCGAGGATGACCGGCCTCTGGGCCTCGACGAGCGCCTGCGCAATCTGCTCGATCCCGTCGGGATCCGGATGGGGATGGGGATGGGTGGGTCGGTGGGCCCCCCGATCGAGCATGTGCCCCTCCCCGCTGCGTGCCTGGACGTCGATCGGGACATCGATGTGGACGGGGCCGGGGCGCCCGCCGAGCGCGACGTTGAACGCGCGGTGCAGCGCGCGTGGGAGCTGGTCGACGCGGTGCACGGAGAACCCGCGCTTGACGACGGGGCGCAGCACGCTGGGGAAGTCGGCGTCGCGCTGGCGCTCGAGCTCCTGCAGGACGCCCGTGCCGTCCATGTAGCTCTGCACGCCGCCGGTGATCGAGATCACCGCCTGGGAGTCGACGTAGGCGGTGGCGAGCGCCATCGTGAGGTTGGCCGAGCCGGGCCCGATCGAGGTGAGCGTCGCCAGCGGCCGCCCGCACGCGCGGAAGTAGGCGTCGGCGATATGGCCCGCCGACTGCTCGTGACGCGCCTGCAGGACGGTGATCCGATCGGCGCGGTCCTTGAAGGCGTCGAAGATGCCCATGTCCCCGTGGCCGGGGATGCCGCAGACGTAGGGGACACCCTGCTCGATCAGGTAGTCCGCGATCAGCTCGCCGCCGGTACGCGGGCGGCGGCCCCCGTTGCTGTCGGTCATGACGTTCTCCTCTGTTGTTGGGGCTCGGCGCCGACCTGCGAGCGCAGCAGCTCCTCCGTGATCAGCAGGTGGCGCTCCATCGCGTGGGCGGCGCGCGCGGCGTTTCCGGCGCGCGCGGCCTCGTAGATCGCCTGGTGCTCGGTGACGATCGCGCGCAGGTCGCGGCTGCACCCGACGGTCGAGAGCCCGCGCACGCGGGTCTGGTCGCGCAGGGACTCGACGATCGCGATCAGGCGGGCGTTGCCGAGAACCTCCAGCGGGACCATGTGAAACGCGCGGTCGTGTTGCATGAAGAGGCGCTCGTCGTCGGAGTGGGCGCGCATCGCCGTGAGCTCGCGGCCCAGCGCGCGGACGTCGCGCGCGGTGAAGCGCAGGACGGCCTCGCGCATCGCGGGGATCTCGATCATGCGCCGCAATTGGAAGATCTCCAGGACGTCGTGGCCCTTGCTGTCGTTGATGCGCACGCCGCGGCTGCGCTCGAACGTGACGAGGCCCTCTTTGGCGAGGTCGACGAGCGCCTCGCGGACAGGGGTGCGCGAGATCCCCAGCGCGTCCGAGAGGGCGCGAACGGAGGTGAGCGAGCCGGGCTGCAGGCGCCCGTCGAGGATCGCGTCGCGCAGCTCCTCGCGCGCCTGGGCGCTGAGGCCGCGGTGGTGGCTGATGGGGGAGAGGCCGCGCGCGACCGGAGCGAGATCCTCGACAGCGACGTCCGTCATCGCGCGGGACCTCCGTGAATCGCGGAGCGCACCGCGCGGCGCTCCTGACGCGCGGCGGAGCTCCCCGCGGAACCGGCCGCCGCGGAGGCGCCACCGGGCGCGGTCAGCGCATAGACGCGCTCGATCAGGTCCACGACGGCGCGCCCGTCGCGCCCATCCACCGGCGGCTCCTCACCGCGGACGAGCGCGCTCGCGAACGCCTGCACGCTCGCGTACACCGACTCCTCCCAGCTCCCGGGCGCGACGTGTTCCTCGTGCCAGGCGCCGTCGTAGCGGCGCAACGCGGGACCGGTGCGGAAGCCCTCGAAGTCGGCCTCGCAACCGGCGATGTAGAGCATGCCGTCGGTCGCGCAGACCTCGATGGCGTCGTCGAAGGCGCCGTGCGGGCAGTGGTAGTTGGCCTCGATCGCACCGAGCGCACCGGAGGCGAAGCGCATCAGGACGACCGCGACGTCCTCGCCGCGCGGGCGCGGCGCGTCGGCCATCGCCGCGAGCTCGCTGACATCCCCGAACAGCGCGCGCGCCATGTAGAAGCGGTGCACGCCGGCGTCGAGGAGCAGCCCGCCGCCGGTCGCCGCCGGGTCGGCGCGCCAGCCTCCGAACTTCCCGCCGATGCCCAGGCGCATGCGCAGCAGCAGCGGCCGACCCAGCGCCCCGCTTCCCAGCAGCTGGCAGGCACGCACGTGCGGCGGGTAGAACAGCTGGTTGTGCGAGACGCCCACGCGCACGCCGGCGCGCGCAGCGGCGTCGATGATCTCGTCGCACTCACCTGAGGTCACCGCCATCGGCTTCTCCAGCAGCACGTGCTTGCCGGCGGCGATCGCCGCCAGCGCGATCTCGCGGTGGAGGTTGTGGGGCACGCACACGCTCACCGCCTGCACCCCCTCCGCGGCGAGCAGCTCCTCGAGCGTCGCGCAGTCCGCCGCACCGCAGGCCCTCGCCGTCGCGCTGCGCAGCCCCGCGTCGACGTCGGTCACGGCGCGCACGCGCGCGATCCCCGGCGCGCCCTGGAAGCCGCGCAGGTGCACCTGGCCGATCTCGCCGAGGCCGACGATGCCGATGCCGACCTCAGCCATCGCCCCCTCTCACCTCCTGGGCCTCCGCGGCGAGCGTCCCCGCCTCCGCGGCGAGCGTCCCCGCCTCCGCGGCGAGCGTCCCCGCCTCCGCGGCGAGCGTCCCCGCCTCTGCGGCGAGCGTCCCCGACACCGACGCGAGCCCGGGCGTGTGCGTCGGCGGGACCGCGGCGCGTTTGGTGCGCAGCGCCCACCACGCGTAGACGGTGAACAGCGCCCCGATCGCGAGCGCGACGGCGAAGTAGCCGGCGACGTAGTAGTTGGCGCTGGGGAGCAGGTAGGCGAGGATCACCGCCAGGCACCACGCGACGCCGAGCACGGCGACCGGGATCAGCCAGCGCCCGAGGCCGAAGTGGTCGGCGGGGGCCTCGGGGATGCGTTTCTTGACGTGCCCCCAGATGACGCCGAGGATCGTGGAGCCGTAGGTGAAGTAGTAGGCCACCGCGGCCATCGAGATGATGCGGAAGATTTTTCCGGCGCCGGCGATGTTGATGATCAAACAGACGACCCACAGCACGACGATCGCGACGATCGGGGTGCGGAAGCGGTCGCTGACGCGCGCGAGCTGGCCGGAGAAGGGCAGCATGTTGTCGCGCGCGACCGAGTAGATCAGTCTGGTGGCGACGGCGATGTTGGCGATGATGCAGCCCATCATCGATCCGAACGCGATTATCTTGAAATAGAAACCCGACGAAGTTACCCAGGTGCGAGTTGACGATCCAGAAGATCGTGTTGGTCCGTTCCAGGGCGGCGGGGATCGGGCCCTTGATCGAGGCGACGAGCACCCACATCACGACGAAGCCCGCGAGACCCGAGACGACGACGGCGCGGAGCATCGCGCGCGGTGCGACCTTGCGCGGGCTCTTGGTCTCCTCGGCGAGGTCGGCGGAGGCCTCCCAGCCGAGCAGCGACAGGATCGGGAGCAGCGAGGCGAGGATGTAGTTGACGGTCGGCGTGTGCGCCCCGTTGACGGCGCCGGCGCCGTTGTTGGTGACGATTATCCCGAGGCCCTGGGTCTGTTTGAAGAACAGCACGACGCCGACGACGAGCAGCACGGTGATCGCGCCGGTGCCGACGATCTCGGCCATCGCGAAGCCGTTGTTCATGCGGCTCGCGAGGCGGATCCCGACGATGTTCACGATGAACCCGAGCGACAGCGCGCCCGCGGACAGATAGGCGGCGTTTTCGGGCGTGGCTTGCAGGCCGAATTCGGGCGCGTAGACCGACCCCAACAACACGCCGATCGAGACGGCGCCGGTGGTGAACGTGATCAGCCCGAACACGGCGACGATCCAGCCGTAGTAGGGACTCGTGATGCGACTCGCCCATTGGTAGGCGTAGCCGGTGACCGGGACGCGCGCGGCCATGTGCATGAACACCGCGAGCACCGGCATGATGCCGACGAGCGCCAGCAACCAGAACCACGTGGAGACCGCGCCGACCTGCAGCAGCACGGGCTGGAACAGGCCGACGATCGAGCCGGTGATCGTGATCATCGAGAACGCCAGGCAGAAGGACGTGAACGAGGACATCGTGCGTCGCAGCCGCTGGCTGTAACCGAATTGCGTCAGGTCGGCCTCGTCGGAGGCGGCCGGCGCGAGCGGTGGCGCCCAGTCGGACGCCGGTGTGGCAGACATCAGTGAATCTCCTCCCCCCGCAGGGTGATGACCGAGCCGGTGTCGACCAGCTCCTTGAAGTCCTCGCCGATCGCGACCATCGGGCCGGTGGAGGTGACGCGCTTCCACGTCTCCCAGTCGGCGACGTCGACGTGCTCGACGATCGTGTAGGTATTTGCACCGCCATCGGGGTCCTCGACCGCGAACACGCGGTACTCGCGGATCCCCTCGCAGCCCTTCAGCGTGGGCTGGTCGCGGGTGCGCGACCACTCGCGGTAGCGCTCGATCGCGACCCCCTCGCGCAGCCGGTACAACAGGAACAGCTTCATAGACGTGCCTCCTCGATGCGTGCTCTTGCAAATCTGCCGCCGGCCAGGACGTGGCGCAGCTGCTCGCGCATCAGCCGGTGTCCGGCGAGCGAGTCGACCGCGGGACGGCTGAGCAGGAACGTGGCGCGCTCGTCGCAGAGCGTCGTGTTGGACGGCAGCCGCAACGCCGTCCGCTCACCGCTGGCGGCCAGCATTTCGCGCGTGGTGCCCTCGCGTACGAGCCGCGGGTCGCAGTCGAACGCGTGGGCGAGCCGCCGCAGGTAGTCGTGTCGGTTCAGGGACTCCGGGCCGGCGGTGTTGTACACGCCGTCGCATTCGAGCGCGATCAGCTCGCAGAGGCGCTGCGCGTAGTCCCAGGCGTACGTCGGGGATTGGTAGACGTCGGCGGGTGCCGGCAGCGGCTGTCCGGCGCGCAGCCGCGCGACCCAGCGCAGCGCGAGGCTGGAGCGCTCCCACACGTGTTGGACGTGCGCCTCGCGCTCACCCGTCGAACCCGCACTCAACCGCGTGGCGGGCAGCGAGAGGTTGACGCCGTAGACGTTCGCGGGGCGCGTGATCAGCCAGCCGCCGCCAAAACCTCTGACCATCAGCTCCGAGCCGAGCTTGGAGCGCCCGTACGCGTTGACGGGCTCGGTCGCGTCGGACTCGCTCCAGCACTGCCCGCCGGGGCGGTGGCCGCTGAAGACCCAGTCGGAGGAGACGAGCACGTAACGAGCGCGCACCGCGCGCGCGGCCGCGAGCGTGTGCTCTGTCCCGAGCACATTCAGCTGTGTCAGCCCCGGCTCGCGCTCGAGGCGACCGAGCTCGACGCTGGCGGCGGCGTGCACGACGACATCGGGTTCGAACTCCTGCGCGACCGCCACGCACGCCTGGCGGTCGGCGACGTCGAGCTGCGCGGTGCGCGCGCCGGGCAGGCGCACGGGCAGCGAATGCCAGGTGCCGAGCGTCCGCCAGCTCTGCTGGGTCGTGGCGGCGGCGATGTTGGAGCCGACGAGGCCGCTGACGCCTGTGACGAGCACGCGCATCACGCAGGCCTCCGCCGCGACGCAGGTCCGCGGTGCGAGGCGGGCCCTTGCTGCGACGCGGGCCCCCGGCGCGCCGTGACCGCGCCGTCGCCGTTGGTTTGCGGCGCGGTATGAGCCGCGCGGTACCCGAAGTGCGTTTCGCATTCGCCGAGCGTCACGTCGAGGATCGCGCAGATCTCCTCCACCTCTCCCGGCCCGATCGTGACGGCGGGCTTGAGCTTCAGCACGTTGCCGCGCGGCGGCGCGAACGTCGGCCCGGTTCGCCCCAGGATCAGGCCGTGCTCCAAAGCGCGGTGGAGCACCCAATCGGCCTCCTGGAAGGCGTGCTCGCGGGTGGAGCGGTCGCGCACCAGCTCCACCCCGATCATTAATCCCAAAACCCGGACGTCACCGATCAACGGATGGGACTCGTAGAGCGCGGCGAGACGCTCCGCGAACAGCTCCCCCATGCGGCGCGCGTTGCCGGACAGGTCGTCACGCTGCATCACCTCGATCATCCGCAGGCTGGCGGCCGCGGCCACGGGGTGACCGATCTCGGTGAACCCGTACTCCCACGACGCGAGCTGGGAGAAGCGCTCGTTGACGACGACCCCCGCGAGCGGGAAGCCGCCGCCGAAGGCCTTGCCGAGCACGATCATGTCGGGCTCCACCCCGTAGTGCTCGACCGCGAACAGCTCGCCGCAGCGCGCCCACGCGGTCTGCACCTCGTCCAAGATCAACGCGCAGCCCTCACGGTCGCAGATCTCGCGCAGAACCTGCAGGTAGCCGTCGGGCGCGGGCACCATCCCGCCGTTGGCCTGGTAGGGCTCGACGATGACGCCCGCGACGGCGCCTTCGGAGCCCTCCCGGATCATCTGCTCGACGAAGCGCGCGCAGAACAGATCGCACGAGGGGTACTCCAGGCCGAACGGGCAGCGGTAGCAGTTGAAGTTCGGGACCCGCACCTGGCGCGGCAGATAACGACTGAGGCCGCGCTTGGCGCCCTCGTACATCCCGGGATGGGTGTAGGAGAGCGCGATCGTGGCGAACGTGCGGCCGTGGTACGCCTGGAACAGCGAGACGAACTCGTCGCGGCCGGTGGAGCGCATCGCCATGTGCATGGCGCCCTCCACCGCGTCGGAGCCGGACAGGCCGAACAGCACTTTGGAGAGCCCGCCGGGCGCGATCTCGGCGACCTTCTGGGCGAGCAGCGCGCGCGGCAGCGAGTTGTACAGCGGCGCCGTCCACTCCGCGCGCGAGAGCTGCTCGATCGCGGCGTCCGCGATCTCGGGGTTGCGGAAGCCGAGGTTCACGACCCACTCCCCCGCGATCGCGTCGAGGTACTCGCGCCCGTCCGCGTCCCACACCCGCAGCCCCTCGGCGCGGTCCACCGCGAGCGGCTCGTCGCCCATCGGCTTGATCTGAAAGCGCCGCGTCAGAGCGTTGATCTGGTCCTGTGTGAGCCCCTGCCGATCCATGACCCCACCTGCCTGCCTGCCCTCGATCCCCTGTGTCTACCTGGTTCCTTCGGACTTCAGCCGGTCCCCCGACCGGCGATGCGTCGCATGTGGCATGCCACACATCTCATTGACAAAATACACCAACCGCTGTCTTTGTCAAGGACATAAAGGAATACCGCCTGTTGAAACAGGCTGATGTGAATTCGCCGAGGCGCCGGGTGCACGGGGGGTCTGGGCAGTGGCGGCGCGCGGGCGCGCCCTTTGCCCCCTCCGACGCGCCCCCCCAACACAGTCTCATGATATTCTGTAATGGTCATGGCAAAGCGACTTGCGATATCCAAGGGAGGCCAGGTATCCGTACCCGCCGAGGTTCGCAAGCGATGGCATACACAGACGGTCCTAGCCGAAGATCGCGGTGACCACGTGGTGCTGCGCCCGGTGCCAGACGATCCCGTTGCGGCCGCCCTGGGGGCCTTCGCAACGCAGATTGGCACGCTTGGCTCCGAGGAAGCCAAGCGCTTGGACCGCGAAGAGGAACTGAGTGCCCAAGAGCGCGATCGCCGGTGAGCAGACCGACGCCTCGACGGCTACCCTGATCGACGCCTCGGCGCTCATTGCGCTATTGGGAGCCGAGCCGGCCGCTGGTGAGGTAAAGGAGCTGCTGAATCGCGGTGCCGTGATGACAACGGTCAATCTCGCCGAGGCAGTCGATCGACTCAAGCGACGCTATCGCCTTGAGATCGAGCAGACACGACCGGTGATCGAGGGACTTCTGACGAAACACCTGGCGCTGTTCCCACTCGAACCCGCCGGCGCATGGCGGGCGGCTGAAATTCGTGCCAATCACTATCACCGCTCTCGCTGTCCGATCTCACTCGCCGATGCCGTGCTCGTGGCGAGCGCGCCGGTGGGCGGGCGCATCGCGAGTTCCGACGACGATCTGCTCAAAGTCGCGGCCAGTGAGGGCTTGACTACCCACGCCCTGCCCGACTCGAAGGGCCGGCGAGCGGGCGTGCGATAGAGGGAACGGTCGAGCGCGCTGCGCCGCGCCGGCACCTACGGTAAGAACGCGTCGCTGCCGTAGCGCGCGACCGGCACCGGAGCTGAGATCAGGCCGTTGGCGACCATCCAGTCCGAGAGCGCCGCGACGTGCGCCGGCTGCAGCGTCCCGAACGGGACCGCGCCTTCTCGAAACAGCGGTAGGTACGCCTGCAGCGACGCCGCCGTGAGCTGCCGCGACAGCGACGGATTGGCGTGCAGCAACTCGGAGAGACCGCGAGCGGGGTTGCGCAACGTGTCTTCGTAGCCACGCACGGTTGCGGCGAGAAAGTCGCGCACGAGCGCGGGTTCGGCGGCGAGCTGCGCGCGATTGGAGAACACGACCAGGCCGGGATACGCCGGCCCGCCCTCGCGGTCGAGCCAGAACGGTGTGATCGGATGGCCGCCGACCTGCAGGCCGATGCCGTCGTCGGGCACAAAGCCGGTGAACGCCGCGACGCGCCCCGCGACCAGCGCCTGGGCGCCGTCGAAGCCGACCGTCACGACGTGCACCTTCGCGGGGTTCCCGCCGGCGTGGCGGACCTCGGTGTCGAGCACCGCGCGGTCGGAGGGGACGCCGGTGATGCCGACAGTGCGGCCCTGCAGCTGCGCCGGGGAGCTCAGGTGCTGGGAGGCGAGCGCGATCAAACCTCCGAGCGGTTGCTGCACGATCGCCGCGACCGCCTCGTCGGAGCCGCCGTGGGCGATCTCGCTCATCACGTCGCTGCCGTCGGCAAGCCCGAACTGGGCACGGCCCGCCGCGACGAGGCTGAGCGGTTCGACGGTGGCGCTCGGCGCGAGGACGCGCAGGTCGATGTGCTCCTCACGGTAGTACCCGGCGGCCAGCGCACGGTAGATGCCCGCGTGAATCGCGTTCGGCGTGAAGTCGAGGATCAGCGACACCTTGTCGGGGTGCGGAAGCGGCGCGGGGAGCGTAGCCGCGGGCCCCGACGTGGCGGCCGCCTGGGTGGAGACGCCGGACTTCGAGCCGCCGCCGCAGCCTGCCGGCCCTGCGAGGGCGAGCACGCACAGCAGCGCGGCCGCGATCGGAGGGCGGCGGCATGCGATCGCGATGCGCCCACGCGCGGCCCCACGGGGGGGCCCTGCGGCTCCGCGGCGCGCGCTCCCTCTCCAAGTAGCATCTGTTCTCGACATGGCGATCGCTACGACTCCCTCCGGGAACGGTCCTCACGGATCGGACGGGTCCGACTCCGGCGCGGCCCCCTCCGAGCCGCGCACGCTATCGGGCGAACCCGTCGACGCGCTTTACACCGAGCGCGACCTCCCGACCGGGATCGGCGGCCAGGAGGATCCGATCGGGCGCCCCGGCGAGTACCCGTTCACGCGCGGCGTGTACGAGTCGATGTACCGCGGGCGCCTCTGGACGATGCGCCAGTTCGCGGGCTTCGGCACGAGCGAGGAGACCAACGAGCGCTTCCACTATCTCCTCGACCACGGCCAGACGGGGCTGTCGACGGCGTTCGACATGCCGTCGCTGATGGGCCACGACTCCGACCACGCGCGCAGCCTCGGCGAGGTGGGGCGCGAGGGCGTGGCGGTCGACACGGTCGAGGACATGCGGACGCTGTTCGCCGGGATCGACCTCGGGGCGGTGTCGGTGTCGATGACGATCAACGCGCCCGCGGCGATCATGCTCGCGTTCTACGTGGCCGCCGCCGAGTCGCCCGCCGCGGGACGCGAGCCGGTCGCGCCGGAGCAACTGGCGGGCACGATCCAGGCGGACATCCTCAAGGAGTACATCGCGCAGAAGGAGTGGTGCTTCCCGATCGACCCCGCGATGCGCCTGTGCGGGGACATGATCGAGTGGTGCACGCGCCGGATGGGGCGCTGGCACCCGATCTCGATCTCCGGTTACCACATCCGCGAGGCAGGGGCGACGGCACAGCAGGAGCTGGCGTTCACGCTGATGGACGGTCTCACGTACGTGCGCCAGGCGGTCGACCGCGGCCTCGACGTCGACGAGTTCGCCCCCCGCCTCTCGTTCTTCTTCAACGCGCAGATCGATCTGTTCGAGGAGATCGCGAAGTACCGCGCGGCACGGCGGATCTGGGCGCGCGAGCTGCGCGAGACGTTCGGCGCGAAGAACCCGCGCTCGTGGCTGATGCGCTTCCACACCCAGACGGCCGGCGTGAGCCTGACGGCGCAGCAGCCGCTGAACAACATCATCCGCACGACCGTCGAGGCGCTCGCGGCGGTGCTCGGCGGTACGCAGTCGCTGCACACCAACAGCTTCGACGAGGCGCTCGCGCTACCGACGGAGGAGGCGGTGCGTGTCGCGCTGCGCACGCAGCAGGTGATCGCCCACGAGACCGGTGTCGCCGCCACCGTCGACCCACTCGGCGGGTCCTATTTCGTGGAGGCCATGACCGACCGGATGGAGCGCCGCTGCTACGAGTACTTCGAGAAGATCGAGCAGCTCGGGGGGATGGTGGAGGCCGTCAAGGGCAACTACCCGCAGCGCGAGATCGCCGACGCGGCGTTCGAGTTGCAGCAGGAGATCGACTCCGGCGAGCGCGTCGTGGTCGGCGTCAACCGCTTCGCGCTGGAGGACGAAGAGCCGATCCCGACGCTGCGCGTGGATCCGGCGCTCGAGCGCAAGCAGCTCGACCGCCTGCAGGCGGCGCGCGCCGGTCGTGACAGCGCCGCGGTCGAGCGCACGCTGGCCCAGCTGCGCGCGGCGGCGGCGCAGGAGCGCACGAACCTGATGGACCCGCTGCTTGAGTGCGCGCGGGCGTGCGCGTCGGAGGGCGAGATCGTGGAGTCCCTACAGCAGGTCTTCGGCGACTACACCGAGACGCCCGTTTTCTGAGTGCCCCGCAGCTCGTCGGCGCGGCGGTAGCCCAGACGCGAGGAGATGCGGTCGGCGGTGGAGATCAGATGCGGCCCGAGCGCGTCGATCAGTTCCGAGAGGCCGATCGTCTTGCTGTGCGCGGCCATGCCGATCGCCGCGACCACGTCGCCGGCGTCCGAGCGCAGCGGCGCCGCGATCGCGAACAACCCGTCCAAGAACTCCTGATCGTCGACCGCGAGACCGTCGGCGCGGATCTGGGCGAGCTCGCGGCGCAGGGCGCTCTTGGAACGGATCGTGTTGGGACCGTGTTTCTCGAGCTGCAGCTCTGAGATCAGCTCGCGCTGCGAGCGCTCGGGAAGGAAGGCGAGCAGGAGCTTGCCGGCGGCGGTGCAGTGCGCCGGCATCCGCGATCCCGCCGCGATCCCTGGTTCGGAGCCGTGGAGCGCGCGGCGGCTGCCGCGCATCCGGTCGAGCAGCAGGATCTCGGGGCCGTCGAGCACCGTGAGACTGACGTTGAAGCCGGTCCGCTGGCAGAGCTCCTGGAGGTCGTCGTGCGCGTGCTCGCGCAGCGCGGTGCCGCTCATCGCGGAGAGGCCGAGGCCCGTGACGCGCAGGCCCAGGCGGTACTTGCGGCCGGGACCCTGCTCGAGATAGCCGAGCGCGGCGAGCGTGATGACATAGCGATGGGTGGTACTGCGGCTCATCCCGAGCTCCTCCGCGAGATCCACGATCCCCATGACGGGACGCTCGGGACTGAAGCAGCAGAGGATCGCCAGACCGCGCTCCAGCGACTGCGAGAAACGCGGTTCTTTGAGCGTCGACGTCGACAGCGCCCACGCGCCGTCGGGCACCGAGGTCTCGGGTGCCTTCACGCGAGGCACAGCTGCTCCCGTCCGCAGATCGCGTCGAACTCGACGAGCCCGGTGGGGTGGATCCAGTAGCGCAGCTGCGGACCCTCGGGCGTATCGCGCTTGACGTTGCAGCGCCAGCCGCGGGCGCCGTCGTCGCGCACGAGCTCCTCGCCGGCGGCGTCCACCAGCGGAGCGGGGTCGAGGCTTCGCAGCCGCGGGGCGCGTCCGCAGGCGACCATCGCGCAGACCCACGCCAACCGCAGCGCACCGGGATGGCTGCAGTGGACGGTCGCGCTGGAAGCCCCGCGCACCGAGCTCACGACGTCCGCGCTCAGCGTGTAGCGCGCGAGCGGCCACTCCGCCCAGTCGTAGGGGTCCTTCAACATCTTCGTCCACTGCTGCACGATCAGGATCTCGAGCGCTTCGCGGTCGAGCGTCGCGCTACGCGTGTCCGGGCGGCGACCCCGCACACCGCCCTCGACATTCGCGTCGGCGGCAAACGCCCACCCCGGGCGCCTGCCGCGGTCGGTGTGCGCGGCGGGGCGGTTCTCCCCTGCAAGAACCCCCCCTGCCGCGCGCACCCCCTCGCGTTGTCCGTCCCTGCCATCCTCGGCGGCGCTGCCACGGTGTCCATCCCAATTCCCCATTCCGCACTGAATATTGCCGGTTGCAAGCCCGGAGATCCCGAATTGTGTCCCAAATCGGAACAGAAACGTTCCGATCGGAACAGAAATGTTCCGATCGGAACGGGCGCTCATCTAGCTCGCCCGCTGCAAGTAGGCAATCCTCCATAGCCGGAGAGTCGGGAGCAACAGCCTAGTCAGCGAGGTTCCCCGGACCAAAACATCGGTGTCGATCGCAAGACGTCGCTATAGGCACTGTTCTTCCGAGAGATACATAGCAGCCATGCACGCCGGCATCGGGATGTGGTGCTCGACGCATTCGAACCACGGCTTCAACCGGGCCACCATGCAGCTGGCGGCCGATCCGCGCGGCCCCACCGTCGCGGGGCGAACGCTAGGCCGACCGAAGCCCGTACGCCGTCCGCCACAGTCGGAGCAGCGGGTGGAGGATACAGGAGAGCGAGCCTCCCGCATCGATGAAACGCATCGTAATTTCGCGCATGGGGGGCGTCAGCGCGCTGTCCCTCGAGAGGTACATGGCGAACATGCAGCCGGCGATTACGACATGCTTCTCTCCCTCATCGAGCGACTGGGCTTCGGCGACGCAGCGGCTAATGAGTTGCAAGATGCGCTCGATCGCGAGCATCAGCGTCTGGTAGTGGGCGACGTAGCTATGGCTGCCGCTAGCAACGTCTTCCTCCCGGTCGACGTAGCTGTCGAGCATCGCCGTTAATACTGAAATCCAGGGGAAATAGGCTCGCGTGGTTTGCGTGACTGCACGCTCACCGCAGGTAGGTTTGCTTGCCAAAGCTAGCAGGGCGAAAATGGTTAGGTTGGTGCTCGCTGCCGCCGTCAACTCGAACCACCGCGCGTCGTGCCCTTGCGGAAACTCTATCTCGGTCCACACCTTGAGCATGGCGTCGCGCTGAGCTGCGTCGGGAGCGTGATTGAGAGCGCAAACCTTCCCCCGAGTGGCCTCGCGAATGAGGTGTTGGCCTACAGCCTTGTATGACGGCAGGTGGTCACAATATTCCCGGCAAGTCGTGACAAGCGTGCGGAGATAGCCATTGTCTTCCTGCCTCGGGTTAAGTCGGTAGTAATCAGTGATGGGACGCCGCGGGTCCAGCGCGTTGACAAGCGCGGCGTGTAATTGAAGGCCGTTGACGACGCCGACGTCGGCGCTGCGCTCGTTGATGTTGTCGAGGTAGTCCCAGATGATCTCATAGGCGACCAGCAGGCGAAGCAGAGTCAGATTGCGTGCGCGAGGCAGAATCGAAAACAGGGCGGCACCATCGATGTGGGTACGCTGCTCGGTGATGGCATTCAGCGCGTCAGTGCGAACCACCGCATGGGGGATCAAGCGCGCCATGCGTCTCCAGCGGCTCACCTCGCGAGCAACAGAAGGAAGTCCCCAAGCCAGCTCGCGTATCGCAGCTGCACCAAGCGCCAGGAGTTGGCGCGCCGTCAGCGGGCTTGCGTCAGAGCCGTCGGCGGCGAAATCGTCTTGGCATTGCTCTAGTAGGCCGGGCTCTCGGTGTTGGCAGGCACACGCACCACGAGGTAGCCGGGTAGCGCGACGGCTGCGAACGCGATCACGCTGACAAGCGCGAAGCTGGTGACCGCCGCGAGCACTTCGACGTTGAAGACGATTGGGAAGCCCGTGACGGTCGCGAGGAACCGGCTGCCGAGCAGCTGAGCGTACAGGCCGAAGACAACGCCTATCAGGCAACCGGCGGCAAGCAGAATGCCCGCTTCGCAAAGCAGCCAGCGCCGCAATGTGCTTTCCTCGTAGCCCTGTACCTTGATGAACGCGATCAAGTCGCGCCGTTGCCAGATCATCGCGCCCATCGAGCCGATCACTGCCAGAATCGCGGCGATCAGCACCAACAACCTGATCTGGGTCAGGCGCGAGAGCCCCTGGGTGGCGATCGCAAATCGGCGTCGGTCGCGTTCGGCGGAGGTTTCCACGACCAATCCCGGCACGGTGGCCACCGCCTGCCGGACCCGTTCGCGCACGTCTGCGACATCAGCGCCGCGGTCAATCTGGATCGCATAGGCCGTCGGCGCGCTGCTGTGCCATGCGCGAGCGTAGGTGTCGGCGCTGAGTATGAGCGTACCGGGCGCCCAGCCGAGATTGGTCGTCAGCGCAGCGACGCGCAGCCGCAGCGGTCGGGGTGCTGGCAACACGAAGGTTTGCCCGACATGCAGATGGTGTTCTTCGGCGAGCGCCTGAGAGAGCACTGCCCAGCCTCCCTGGCGTACTCGTTCGGCCGCGAGCGTCGGATCGCCGCTGACGACCTGCGTGGAGGGGATTGGATGGGAGAGATTGCTCGAGGGCGCGAGCACCCATAGGCGACGGTTCCCCCAGTCCAGGAAGCTCCCTCGAAAGACGCTCAGCTGGCGGACACCCGGCGTACGGGCGAGCGCGGTCGTGCTAACCGCAGTGGACGAGAACGGCGTGGTCGGCTGGACATTCAATCTTCCGCCAGGCAATACCCACAAGTCGGCAGCCGCGTCGATGTCCTTCGAAGCCCTGTTCAGGCCGCTTTCGAGGTTGGTCTGTATGCCTTGAAACTCGACCACGCCGAAGACTGCCACTGCCGCGGTTGTGGCGATGGCGAGCGAGCGGATTCGAGTATGTACAGTCTGCAGCTCGGTGACGGCGAGTGCGGAGCCAACACCATCCAAGAGCTTCGACAGGCGCTCGAAGAGACGCACCAGAGCATCGAAGAGCAGGGGCATCAACGCAACGAGCGCCGCAACAAGCGCGATATTGCCGACAAGCGCAACCTTGGTATCGAACAGCAGGATCGCCGTGGTGAACGCGAGGCAGGTCAATCCGACAACGACCCGCGCCGCAGTCCAAATGCGTCCGTGATCGGCGCGGCCCGAGAGCGGCCGCAGCGTTCGCGTCAGAATTTCACGCAGTGGCCAAAAGACCCCGAGGACCGCGGCGGCCATGCCGGCGCCGATCGCCAGCGCGAAGCACTGCCACGTCACGACTCGGTTGTTGCCGATGGGGAATGCCACCGCGAGGTAGCTTGGGGTGCCACGAAAGACGGCGATCGACAGAAAATTGCCAAGCACCAGCCCGATCACACACGCAATGCCGCCAATTACCAGCGCATCAAACAGCAGGATCCTGACCGTGTCCCAGCGACTTGCTCCTTGTGGCCGAAGGCCTTCGATCAGCGCGCGCCGGGACGGCACGGTAATGAGCATCGCGTTGAGCGCGAACATGAAACCCACCAAGGCGCTGATGCCCGAGAACAGCGACTCGCTCCGGCTCTCCGGGGCTACAGCAATTGAAAACAACTGCGAGTCGAACGCCCCTGATACCAGATTGACGTTCCACTGCCCAGCGAGGCGTTTGAGTGCCGCCCACGCAACTTCGGCGCGCGCAGGATCGTAGCGCACGAAAATAAGGTTGATCTTCCCAATCGTTTTGGTAATGCGCTGTGCATAACCGATAGACGCTACCGCCACGGGGCTATGCACCAGCTCACCAATTTCGGATTGCCCAAGAGTGGTGCCGACGAGCGTTTCGACGTAGCTCGCGCCGATCTGCAATTTAGCGGTTTGTAGTGGGCCAACGCCGATTTCCTTCGCAAGCGGCGTGGGCAGCGCAATTGCTTGTTGTGCTGCGAGCTGCCGCGCGGAGAAGCGGCGCAACAGCGGCCCGCTGGCGCGCACCTGTTGGGGGTTCACGCCGATGAGGTAGACCGAACGTTCACCCTCGCGACCGACGACGTTCACCTGCTTGTCGAGCACCGGCAAAGCCACTTGCACGCCAGGCTGCCGCTTTACTTCGCCGAGTAGCCGTTCGCTGACACCTTCCGGCCCTCTCGCCTCGAGCTCGAACTTGCGCGCTGCCCACAAACTGCGTATTGAGCTGCGCGACGGAACTCGTAAGGCTAGTGCTGGCAATTTGCGAGGCGAACAACAGAGCGACACCGATCGCGATCCCGAGAACGGCAAACGCCTCCTGTATGAGGACGGTTTTCGATTTTAGCCGTATCTCGTACAGGTAGAGAATGCCTGACAGTTTGACCCCTGTCACGATCAGACCCCTTCGGGTAGCGCTCCCGCGGGCTCCGTCGGCATGTGGTCCGGCAGATACGCGGTGAGATGCCCGTCGCGCAGTTCGTGCACCTGATCGGCAAAGTAAGCGGCCTGCGGATCGTGCGTCGCCAGCACAAGCGCCATCTGCCGCTCATGGCAGAGATCCCGCAACAGTCCCAATACCTCGCGGGTACGCTGAGTGTCGAGGCTCCCCGTGGGCTCGTCGGCAAGCACGAGTTGCGGGTCCATCGACAACGCCAACGCAATCAGAACGCGCTGGCGCTCGCCCATCGACAGTTGCTCGGTGCGATGCTGTAGTCGGTTTCCCAGGCCGAGCTGACAGAGCAGCGGTTCAATTGTCGGCTGCGCCCGGCGCACATTGGCGAGCAGGAGCTTCAGCGAAGCGTTCTGGACAGCCCGCGCGCCTGGCATGAGATTGTTCGGCTGACCGATGATGCCGAGCTCGTTGAGCCGATAGGCCTGGCTCTCCTTACGCGACATCTTCAGGACGTCGCGACCGTTGACGAGCACCTCCCCGCTGTCGGCCTCCTTGAGACCCGCGATCAGTTCCAGCAGCGTCGTCTTGCCAGACCCACTCGGACCGTAGAGCGCGACGAACTCGCCAGGACCAACGGTCATCGACACGCCGTCAACCGCCCTGACAGGCTCACCGCTGGCCATCGGGTAATGCTTGACCAGCTCGCGCAGCTCTAGCACAGCTAGGTGCCCGCGCGGGCACTGCTCTGGCGAGCGCTACCAGGAAAGTCGATGATGTCCGCCTGGGTGCGGGTCTGGTCCGACATCAGCTTCAACCCCCCGCGCTCGAACGACCAGACCCGGTCAGCCACCAGCGCGGCCTCCAGGTCCGAGACGCTCATCAATACCCCACACCCGAGCTCCCTTACGAGCGAGCCCAGCATCTCGCCCGCCTCGCGCGTCCTGCGCATCCCCAGTCCGTCAACCACATCGTCTACGACCATCAGCCGCGGCTCGCCGATCATACCTCGCGCGAAAGCAACGAGCACGCGCTCCCAATTGGAGAGCTCCTCCCAGCGCTGGTGGGCACAGTCAGCTGCCCCAACGCGCTCCAGTGCCTGCATCGCGAGCGCCTCGACCGCGCGGCGACGGCGGCGGCGTCCGATCGCCAGCGGCAGGCCGACGTAATCGAGCGCCTCGAACCGCAGTCCGGTGCCATCGCGGTGGACCCAAGAAATCTCGCCACCGAGGTGGCGCGATCGCTCCCCATCGGAGCAGCGTGCCAGATCGACATTGCCCAGAAGCACCTCGCCGGCGTCCGGGACCTCCAGGCCGGCGGCGATCTTCAGCAGCGTCGTCTTGCCCTCGCCGCGACTGCCGGCGACCGCGACGATCTCGCCGCTGTCCACATCCAGCGAAACATCGGAGAGGACCCGCAGCCAGCGTCCTCCGCGGCGGTAGCCCTTGGCGACGCCACGCAGCGCGAGCAGCTCACCCACGGCGATCACCGGGCAGGTCGAATTCGTTCTCGTAGGGCTCTTCGAGCTCCTGGCGCAGGCACTGCAGGCGCTTCGCGCGCTGCCCCCACATCATCGCCTCGTCGGTCATGACCGCGCTCTGCACGCGACCCGCCCATTCCGAGCCGTTGGCGGGCCCGAGCCGGCCCAGACGCCGCGCCGCGCCGAGGCGCATCTGCGCGGCCTCGAACTCGGCGATACAGATCCGCTCCTCCTCGCGGATCGCTGCCAGCAACTCGGGGAGGTCGCGCTCCTCGGAGAACGCGAGCTTTGCCGACAGCGCATCGCGCAACGTCGGCGGGCCCATCGTCGAGGAGCGCAGCCAGCCCTGGAACTGATCCACCCCGTCCGGCGTCGCCTCGTAGCGGTCCAGCGACGGTTTGGCGCCGCGCTCGACGAGCCGCACGAGGCCCTGCCGCGCGAGGCTCGGCAGGTCGTTGTGAGCGACCGAGCGCGACCAGCGCGCGCGGGGGAAACGATCGACCAGGCGTGCCCCCACGCCCGCCGCGGTGTCGGCCTCCTGGATCACCAGGCCCAATATCGCCATGCTGGCCGAGAGCTCCCCGCTGCGTGGTGGTGGCATTGCCTTGTAAATCTTATTTCAAAAGCCGCCGCCGTGTGCAGCGTTTCGTGAAATTATCCCAACCAGTCGATAAGGGCAGACACGGCATTTAGCACTCGACAAGCGCGAACCCCGCACAGATAAACAACTCTGGCGGTCAGAAACATTTTTGGAAAACTCCCAATGGTTCGTGTCTGCGCCACACCGTTTTGGCCGAGTCGTCCCGCGGCCCCTTCCTGGATCGCCGCAAATTCGGATGAGTGAATCCCTTCAAGGGCAAAGCTCTTCTTAACGTCATGTACGCGCAGAGTTCGCACAGCTTCGCCTACCGTGCCTTGGTCCCTGGACCAAGGCACGACGATGACCGAACGACGCATCGACCGACGCACATTCATCAAGGGCGGCCTGCTCGCCGGCGGGTTGCTCGCGACCGGCGGCGCCGCGGTCGCCGAGCTCGTGACCGGCGGCGAGGAGTCCGCGGCGCCCAAACCGCGCCGTCCCCGCGCTCCCCGGACTTCGCCGCAGAGCGCTCAGGCGCCGCGGGCCCCGCAACCGCCGGTCGCTCACCACCGCCACAGCCACGGGCCCAACATCCTCGTGATCCTCGTCGACCAGCTGCGCACGCCCCAGTGGTACACGGCGGCGCCGATGGTCGCGCGGCTGCTGCCCAACATCTCGCGCCTGCGGCGCGAGGGGATCTCCTTCGAGCGCCACTACACGGCCTCCAACGACTGCACGCCGGCGCGCGCGGCGCTGCTCACGGGCCTCTACACCCACCAGACCGGCTGCATGATCACGGGCGGCAGCACCCTCGACCCCGCCTTTCCGACCTACGGCACGCTGCTGCGCGAGCTGGGCTACTGCGACGTGGTGGTTCGGCAAGTGGCATCTCACGCACGGCGACAACCACTGGAGCGTGCTCCGCAACGCCCGCGCGCTGGAGCCCTACGGCTTCGCCGGTGGCACGTTCCCCTCCCCCGACGGCGGCCCCGGACAGGGCTGGCGCGTGGACCCGCAGATCTCCGACCAGTTCGACGAATGGTTCGCCGCGACCGACCACCACCGGCCATGGTGCACGACCGTGTCGTTCGTCAACCCGCACGACATCGCCTGGTGGTGGCACTGGAGCGACCAGGTGCCCCGCGAGGCCGAACCGCCCTCGCGCGTGCGCGCCCTGCCGCCGAACTTCGAGACAGCGGCGATGCTCGAAGCGCACCGCAAGCCGCTGCTACAGCGCTCCCTTCAGCAGACCGCCGCCGCCTCCTTCGGGCCGGTGCCGCTGAACGGCTCCGAGGCGGAAATGAAGGCGGGGTGGCTGCCGTTCATGGACCTCTACCTCCAGCTGCAACACATGGTCGACAGGCAGATCGGGCGCGTGCTGCACACGCTGCACAGCCATCCGCACGTGGCCGCCAACACCGTCGTCCTGTTCACCTCCGACCACGGCGAGTACGGCGCCTCGCACGGCCTGCGCGGCAAGGGCGCGAGCGCCTACGAGGAGGCGATCCGCGTGCCGCTGATCGTCAAGGACCCCCGCGGTGTGCTGAGCGCCGCGCGGCGCACCGCGCGCACGCAGCTGACCTCGAGCGTCGACATCGCGCCGCTGCTGCTCTCGATCGCGACCGGCTCGAACGCGTGGCGTAACGAACGCCTCGGCTCGCACCTCGCGCAGCGCGCCGACCTCGCCGGGATCCTCACCAACCCGCGCGCCGCGGGGCGCCGCTACGTGCTGCACGCGACCGACGAGATCGTCACCGAGTTCGCCGTCGAGACCTACGCGGCGAACGCGCCGCTGCACGTCGTCGCGCTGCGCACCGCGCGCGCGAAGTACGTGACGTACTCCAACTGGAGCCTCGGCTCGACGGTTCCCGAGGCCCGCAGCCAGGAACGCGAGCTCTACGACTACAGCTCGCGCGGCGGGCGCCTGGAGCTGCACAACGTCGCCGGGCGCAGCCACCTGGAGCGGCAGCTGCGCGCGCTGCACGCCCACGCGGTGCGCACCGAGCTGCGCGGTTCGCTGCCGCATCACCTCGACAGGGCGCGCACGCTGGGGTTCGAGAACTACTACCTCACGGCGACCAAAGCGGCAGTCGGTGCGACCGCCGCGCGCCTGCGCCGCCAGGAGCAGGGCAACGGCCCGCTCGCGCCCGTTCGGCAACCACGCCCTCGGCCGTCCGGCGAGGCCGGTCGCGCCGCCGGTCAAGCCGATCGGGGCCTGAGCCGCACGGAGCGCGCTCAGGAGACGGCGACCGCGGCGGAGCTGCCGCAGCGTCTGCCCCGCGGATCCCAAAGCGCGCACCGCGACGTATCGAGTGCCGCACCGCCGCCGCGCTCAGCGCGATCGTCGTCTCGAAGCCCTGCGCGGGGCGCGCTCGCGACGGGGGCGAGGCTCGTCGGAGAGGGCCCCGCGAGAACCTGCCACGAGGCGACGTCGGTCGCGCCGTTCCAGCTCGCCTCCACGCTCACGCCGGCGCCGCGCGGCCTGCGCCGCGACGGCCGGCGGCGAGGTCGGCTGCCCGCTCCACGGGGAGAGGTAGGTGCGGAAGTCCTGCACGTTCCTGCCGAGCGTCCCGTCGAGCAGCACGTGCCCGGCGGCGTCGAACTCGGTGAAGTTCGGCAGGCCGCCGTAGCCGAGCAGCCAGTCGCCGCCGGGCAGCGTCGAGCGTGTTGCCCTGGCTGGAGGCGAGCAGCGTCTTGGTCGGGTTGACGAAGCGGCTTGCACGAGCGCGACGGTGTGGTTGGAGAAGTCCGGGCGCAGCAGCAGGCCGCTCGACTGCTTCTCCTTGGGGGGAGTGGAGCCGTTGTCGAACACCGAGATCTCGCCCGCCCGGCTGGAGCTCGGCGTCGTGCTGCCAGTAGAAGCGCACGCCCGGCCCGCAGCCTGAAGCTCGTGTGGCCGCCGTCGCCGAGCAGCCAGTTGAAGCCGCCGGTGTGCATGTTGACGTCGTACAGCGTCCACGTGTTGCGCGCGGACAGGAGCAGCATCGTCCGGAGGTCCCCAGCCGAGATCGAGTTGAGTGGACGTAATCCCACGGGTATTTGCCGCCCGAAACCTTGTTCAGCGAGTTGCGCAGCGGGATGTGCCCGAGCGCGTGCCACTCCCACATGACGAGCCCGGTCTTGATGTCGATCTCCTGGATCACGCCGTCGGACAGGACCCCTTCGCGCACCCGAACCGTGGACCGAAGAGAGGTTCATGTGGATCGGGTCGAACGCGTCGATCCACGCCGTCCCCTGCGGAGTCACGCGGATCTCGTGGAGGTCGGCGTGGTAGCCGTTGCCGGCGCGGACCCTGGCGATCTGCTGGTAGGAGCTGTCGTAGATGACGTCTTCGCCCTGCCCGAAGCCGACCTTGAGGATGCGACCCTGCCACCACGTCAGCGACGGGCTTGCCTTCGTACTGCTGAACCTGGAAGTTGGTCGCCGCGTCGTCCGCGTGGGAGCGGGTGGAACCAGACGAGCGCGCCGTTCTGTTCGGCGATCATCGGCCCCGGTGTGCCCGTGCCCTGGTAGGGCGCGAGGAACAGGTCGCCGGGTGCGGCACCGGTATGTGCGGGCGTCGTGATCCGCACCGTCGAGGGCGTCAGCGTCGGCGCAGAGCGGTAGTGCTGCACGGCGCGCGAGTCGCCGGGGTTGTTGGCGAACTGGTCCTCGGCAGACGCTCGCCTGGTGGGCGACGGTGAAGCGTCGTGCGTCGAGCGCCTGCCCGCTGCCGGCGAGCGTCGCGTGGACCGTGACGCGCTCGCCGGAGGAGAACGGCTTGGCCGGCAGGAAGCTCTCGCCGGTGCCGGTCGAGTAGGCCTCGAGGCGCCCGCTGTGGCAGCCGCTGCGCGAGCCGACGACGCGCACCGCCGACACCTGCGTGCCGGCGCCGCCCAGGAAGCTGATCTGCGTGTCCGGCGAGGCGTCGGGCGTGCCGGGCAGCGGAGAGACCGTCACCGCGTTGGCCGCGGCCGCCGCGATCGCGGCCGGATCGCCCAGCGCAACAGGCGTGGAGGCGGAGGTGCCCCCGCATGCGCCCAGTGCGACCGCGACCCCGGCGGCGAGCGCCGCCCCGAGCGCCGCCCTCAACGCGAGCACCTCATATCGACAGGGCCGTTGCTTCTCATCCACATTCCCAGGTCACGGATTTCGAGGAGCCCGGCCCCCAGCGGGCTTCTTACAGTCCTCTTGACATCGGATCCTAACATTGGCGGTTACGGGAAGTTCCGGAGAGGCGGTCGCGGGCGCCGAACGCTTGCAGGCTTCAGCAAACGGGCACCGAAACTCGCAGATGCACCGGTTGTCTTGCAGCTAGGATCTGCCATTCCGGTCGGCAGCGCGACGGAAGAAGGAAGCGATGAACCACCGCCGTCTTGCGGCACCCACATCGTGAGCGAAGTCCGCCGTCCGCGCGACGGCGACGACGACTGGACGCCCGTACGGCGCGCCCGCGGTGAGACGCGCCCGTCGTGGCGCCCCGCGCGCGCGGCGGGGTCCCCAAACGACAACGGCAACCGCCCCCGCTCCCACCCCCACCGTCTGCGCCGCGCGCTGATCCTCGGCGGCGCGCTGGTGCTGTTCTCGAGCATCACGGCGCTCGCCTTCGGCGGCAAGCGGATCGCCGCGGAGGAGTCCGCGTTCGTGGGCCCCGCGACCAGGAGCTGCGTGCCCTCCACGATCGATCGCAGCGACGTGCTGCCCGGCACGCACCTGGAGGTCTCGCCATTGCCCGACTCGCTGGACGCCTCGCGGCACACGCAGATCAGCCTGCTCGGCGTCCCCTCCTCGCAGCTCTCCGACGTGACGGTCAACGGGAACTACACCGGCGGACACTCCGGCAGGCTGCTGGCCTACTCGCAGGGCGACGGCGCGAGCTTCGTGCCCGCGCACTCCTTCGAGCCGGGCGAGACGGTCACCGTGCACGGCCGGCTGCACGCCGGCAGGGGCACCGAGCCGTTCGCGTTCCACTTCACGGTCGCGATACCCGACCCGCTCCCCTACGCCAACCCCGGCAAGCAGCCCGCGGGCAAGCCCGGCGAAGTTCAGCGCTTCCACTCCGAACCCCACCTCGAACCGGCCGCGATCCAGGTCACCGCGAAAAGCACCACGGAAACCCCCGGGGACATCTTCGTCGCCCCCTACTCGGGCCCCGGCCAGGACGGCCCGATGATCTTCGACAGCAGCGGGCAGCTCGTGTGGATGGACCCGCTGCCGTTCGGTATCGAGGGGACGAACCTGCAGGTGCAGCAGTACGAAGGCAAGCCGGTGCTGACGTGGTGGCAGGGCTACATTCCGCCGCAGGGGTTCGGGCAGGGCGAAGAGGTGGTCGCGAACAGCGCCTACCACACGATCACCCGCATCCAGGGCGGCAACGGCTACAAAGCCGACCTGCACGACTTCCACATCGACGCCGCCAACGACACCGCGTTCCTGACGGTGTTCAACCCGATCCACTGCGATCTCGCGCACGTCGGCGGGCCGCAGGACGGCGCGGTGACCGACAGCATCTTCCAGGAAATCGACATGCGCACGCGCCTGGTGCGCCGCGAATGGACGAGCCTCGACCACGTCCCGCTGTCGGATTCCTACTCCTCGCCGGTGGGCAGCTCGACGACGTGGCCGTATGACTACTTCCACATCAACTCCGTCGACCTGCAGCCCGAAGGCAACCTACTGCTCTCGGCGCGCAATACGTGGGCGCTGTACGAGCTGAACGGGCAAACAGGCCAGGTGCAGGCGCGGGCGGGCGGCAAGCACAGCACGATCAAGATGGGCTCCGGGACGCTCACGGCCTACCAACACGACGCGACGGCGCTGCCGGGCGGGCTGGTCTCGGTGTTCGACAACGGCGGGACCCCCAACGTGCACCCGCAGTCGCGCGGGATCGTCGTCGCGCTCAACCCGCAGAAAGGCACCGAGACGCTGGTCGCGGAGTACGAGCACCCGAGCGCGCTCAAGGCGGGCAGCCAGGGCAACGTGCAGTCGCTCGCCGACGGCGGCCTGTTCCTGGGCTGGGGCGCGGAACCGTGGGTCTCCGAATTCAACTCCAGCGGGCAGCTGCTTTTCGACGCGCGGATGCCCGGCAAGGACGAGTCCTACCGGGCGTACCGTTTCGAATGGAACGGGACCCCCGGTGGCAGCCCGTCGATCGCGGCCAGCGCTTCCCACAGCGGGCCCGTGACTGTGTACGCGAGCTGGAACGGAGCGACCGAGATCGCCTCCTGGCGGGTCCTCGCGGGCCCCTCGACGCATCAGCTCGCGCCGGTCGCGACCGCGCCGCGGACGGGCTTCGAGACGGCGATCACGACACCCGCCGCCGAGGCGTACGTGCAGGTGCAGGCGCTGACGTCCACCGGCGCGGTGCTAGGGACCTCCGCTGCAATCAAGTCCTAGGAGGCCCGCTGAGCGGCGCGATACGTCGTCCTCCCTCGCTTGTGTGCGAAGCACACGGCGCTCGGTGCGTCCTTGTCTCGCTTGTTCAGCGAACCTCCTAGCGGCTATCCCATGAATACCGCTAGCCATCAGATCGACCTCGCGGCCCTGGCACGCGACGTCGAAGCCTGCCGGCGCTGCCCGCGGCTGGTGCAGTGGCGCGAGCAGGTCGCGCGTGAGAAGCGCGCGGCGTACGCGCAGGAGCGCTACGCGGCGCACCCCGTGGCGGGCTTCGGCGACCCGGCGGCGCGCGTATTGGTGCTCGGCCTGGCGCCCGCGGCGCACGGCGGCAACCGCACGGGACGGATCTTCACGGGCGACCGCTCGGGCGATTTCCTGTTCGCGTCGATGTGGCGCACCGGGTTCGCCAATCAGCCGACGTCGAGGAGCCGCGACGACGGGTTGCGCGTGCGGGATGCTTGGATCACGGCAGCGGTGCGCTGCGCGCCGCCGGCGAACCGTCCGCTGCCATCCGAGCGCGACGCGTGCCAGCCGTGGAGCGTCGCCGAGCTCCGTCTGCTGCCCGGCATCCGCGTGGCGCTGTGCCTGGGGGCGTTCGCGTGGGAAGCGGCGCTGCGGCTGCGCGCGGAGCTCGGCGGCACGACGGTGCCTCGCCCGCGGCCGCGTTTCACGCACGGGGCCGAACACGCGGGCGAGCCGTTCGGCCTGCTGGGCTGCTTTCACCCGAGTCAGCAGAACACGTTCACGGGCAGGCTGACCGAGCCTATGATCGACGCGGTGATGGAGCGCGCGCGTGAGCTGGGGGGTCTGGCGTAAGCTGACCGTCACGATGGACCTGACGTTCAGCGCCGCCGAGAGCGCCTTTCGCGAAGAGCTGCGCGAGTGGCTCGGAGAGAACCCGCCCGATCCGGAGCCGCCGCGCGAGGGGGGCGAAGACGCGCACTACGCGTGGCGGCGTGCGTGGCAGCGGCGACTGTACGACGGCGGCTGGGCGGCGCCGCACTGGCCCGTGGAGTACGGCGGCCGCGGCTCGACGCTGACACAGTCGGCGATCTACTTCGAGGAGATCGGTCGCGCGCGGGTCCCGTTGCCGGCGAACGTTCTGGGGCTGCTGCTCGGCGGGCCGACGGTGATGGTGTGGGGGACGGACGCCCAGAAGGAGCATCACCTCGCACCGATCCTCTCCGGCGAGGAGATCTGGTGCCAGGGCTTCTCCGAGCCCGACGCCGGTTCGGATCTGGCGGCGCTGAAGACCCGCGCGGTACGCGACCCGGCCCACCCCGACGAATGGATCGTGAGCGGCCAGAAGGTCTGGACGAGCGGAGCGCAGTACGCGAAGTGGTGCATGCTCGTCGCGCGCACGGACGCCGACGCGCCGAAGCACAAGGGCCTGACCTACTTCCTGATGGACATGGAGCAGGACGCGGTGCAGGTGCGCCCGCTGCGCCAGATCACGGGCGAGGCGGAGTTCAACGAGCTGTTCATCGAGGACGCGCGGATCCCGGACGCGAACGTGGTGGGCGGCGTCGGAAACGGCTGGAAGGTGGCGTTGACGACGCTGATGAACGAGCGCGCGGGCCTCGGCTTCACGCTGCAGATCCGCCTGCGCCAGTTGCTCGACGACCTGCTCGCCGAGGCCGCGGCGCGGGGCCTTTTGGACGACCCGCTGTACGCGGACGCGCTCGCCGACCTGCACATGCGCTGCGAGTCGATCCGCCTGCTCGCGTGGAAGGGCCTGACCGACACCGAACGCTACGGGCAGCCCGGCCCGGAGGGCTCGCTGGTGAAGTGGCTGTGGTCGGAGACCAACCAGCGCCTGACGCAGCTCGCCGCGGACATCGTCGGGCCACAGGCGCTGACCGCGGGGACGAGCTGGAGCTACGAGCTGCTGCGCGCCCGCGGGAACTCGATCGAGGGCGGGACGACGGAGATCCTGAAGAACATCGTCGCGGAGCGCGTGCTGGGGTTGCCGCGGTTGAAGGTGGCGGCGTAGGTGGGATCGACCTTTACCGCGCGGGCGGACCAATGGTAGCTCTACGACTTGGGCGGGAATAAGGAGCGCGCGATGACCAGCCCAACCGCGATCACCTGAACCACCACGGCACCGAGCCAGGCGCTTATGGTGCTCCCTGGAATTGCCCAACCATTCCAGAATCCATATGTCAGGAAAGCTATGTCAGCGATAACGACCTGGACGCTGATAGCCCGGAATACGCGCTCGGCGATGTCTTTACGCATCGCACGGTCATCGTCCGCCTGTTTGGCACGAATCTCGTGCTCCTTGACCCATGCCTCGTGGTAGCGCCGCTTGTGATCGTCTCCAAGCTCAGGGACGAGAGTTGGCTGCAGATCCACCCGAGCCAGCTCCTCCGACGCAGTGGGAAGGGGAGCAAGCTCAGGAGGCAAGGCGCCCTCGGGCTGGGCGCCCTGGTCTGACATTACTTCGGTAGAAGGCCGAGGTTGACCAGCCGGTAGTGCATGGCATCGGCCGACACGCCAAACTCGTAGGCGAGCGCGACGGCCCCGAGTTTCCTCTCTTCGTACATCTCTCTGAGCGTGTCGCGAGGCATCAGGAGACTGGCGGCAAAACGATTGGCGTAGATCTCCTCCGGGTCGGTGCCCTGCGAGGTCAGGAGGTCTCGGTGCTCCACGTACTCCCACTCGGTGTCTCCAGTGGCACTCCGCTTGAAATAATGGCCGAGCTCGTGCGCGCACGTAAAGCGCTGTCGGTTCGGACTATCGGAGGCATTGACGTATATCTCGGGGTCCTCCCCCGGCCGCTTGACCAGCATCCCCGACACACCGTCGTCAAGATTGGCGGCGTACGCCTTGATCCCGAGCCTCTGCGCGATCGTGAATGGGTCCACCGGCAATATCGGCGTCACCCAAACCGTGCTCAGGAGCTCTTGTGCGTCGTTTTCGGCGTCCATCCCCATACCAGAGGGATCGTAGACGACTGTCCCGAGGGAATACTCGATTTGGGGCTACCATGACGCGGCTTCTAGCCCATGGACTTCGGCCTCTCCCAGGACCAGCGCGAGATCCAGCGCACGGCGCGCGAGCTGCTCGCTGACCGGGCGCGCCCGGAGCGGGTGCGCGAGCACGCGGAGTCGGGCCGTACCGACGAGCGGCTTTGGCGCGAGCTCGCGGAGCTCGGGTGGCCGGGGATCGCGATCGCGGAGCGCTACGGCGGACAGGGTCTGGGGACGGTGGAGCTCGCGATCCTCTGCGAGGAGCTGGGGCGCACGCTGGCCCCCGTGGAGTTCCTGCCGAGCGTGCTGGCGGCAACTCTGATCGAGCACGCGGGCTCGGAAGAGCAGCGCGAGCGCCTGCTGCCGGCGCTCGCGCGCGGCGAGGCCCGCGGGACGGTTGGGGTGGCGCGCTCGGCGAGGAGCGGTGAGGGCATCGCGGCGGGCATCGCCCCTATCGCGGACACCGGGGAGCGCGTCGCGGAGCTCACGATCGGAGCGCCGGAGGCGCAGACGCTGGTGCTGGTCGAGCTGGGCGCGGGCGCTGGGGTGACGGCGCGCGTGCTGGACGCCGCCGAGATTCGGGTGGAGCCGCTCGCGGCGATCGATCCGACGCGCTCGGCGGGCCGGGTGCACGTGCCGTCGGGGGCCGGCGAGCCACTGCCGGGAGACGTGGCGGGGGCACGCGATCGTGCGCTCGTCGCGGTCGCGGCGGAGCTCGTGGGGGTCTGCGCGCGGGCGCTGGCGATGACCGTGGAGTACGTGAAGGAGCGCCGCCAGTTCGGCGTGCCGGTGGGCGCCTACCAGGCGGTCTCGCACCGCTGCGCGCAGATGCTGCTCGACACCGAGCGCGCGCGTTCGGCGACGGCGTTCGCGGCGTGGACGGCCGATGCCGAGCCCGAGCGCTTGGCCGAGGCGACAGCGATCGCGAAGGCGACGGCCTCAGCCGCGGGGCTCGAGGTCACGGCGAGCGCGATCCAGGCGCACGGCGGGATCGGGTTCACGTGGGAGGCCGACGTGCACTGGCTCTACAAGCGCGCGCAGCTCGACGCAGCGCTGCTGGGCGGGCCTGCGCGCCATCGCGCGCGCGTGGCGGAAATCCTTGCGGAGACAAGCGGTCTGATCTGAGTGGCGGCCGACCCGGGCGGAGCTCCGTGCGCAGGCCCAGCCGGGCGAAGCCAACCGAATTCAAACGCAAACCGATTTCTCGGCTTCGCCCCCCCGCGACCGGACGAGCAAAATCGTTTACATAACCAGCCCAATCAGACGAATCGCTCTGCCGAGCTCCCGCGATGGGGCGGGTGCTGACAACTCTTCGACAGTCCAGGCGGGCCCAAACCGCGCGCTACCGACATAGAAATTTATATGTGAGTAATATTGGCGTCGATGACCTCCCAGACGCTGACGCGCACGCGCTTGCCGCGGGAGATGCGGATCGAGCAGACGCTGGCGGTCGCGCACGACTTATTCGCCGAGCGCGGCTACGCGACGGTCACGATGGACGAGGTCGCGGCTGCTGTGGGTGTGACCAAGCCGCTGCTCTACAACTACTTCGGCAACAAGGAGCGCTTGTATCTCGCGTGTATGGAACCGGCAGGCGACGCGCTGCTGGCGGCCGTCGTGGGAGCGGTTGAGCAGAGCGCCACACCGATTCAGGCGCTCCGCGGGGGCATCCACGCGTTCTTCGAGTTCGTCGACTGTGACCGCCGTGCGTGGCGGGTGCTGTTCGACGAGACGCTGCCGATGGAGGGCGGGATCGCGCGACGCGTGGCCGAGTACCGCGAACGCCTTACCGACCTGGTGGCGGGCGCGCTCTTGGAGCAGATCTCCTCCGCACATCGAGTCCAAGTCGAGGCGATCTCCACTGCGCTGCTCGGCGCGGCGGAGGCTCTGGGTCGCTGGTGGCTGCGTACCGAGGCCCTGTCGGCGGAGGACGCCGCCGATCTGCTGGTGCGGGCCGTCGAGCCCGGGCTGCGCGCCCTGGTCCGGGAGGGACAGGGCGAATGAGGCGACAGATGCAAACGCGGCCCATGGGGATGGCGCACCCGCGGACAGGGCCCACGAGGGCGGGGCGCGGCGCATGATCGCCGAAACCCGCCGCGTCGCGATCCTGGGCGGCAACCGCATCCCGTTCGCGCGCTCGGACTCGGCGTACGCGCACGCGTCAAACCACGACATGCTGACCGCGGCGCTCGACGGCCTGATCGAGCGCTTCGACCTGGAGGGCGAGCGGATGGGCGAGGTGGCGGCGGGCGCCGTGCTCAAGCACTCGCGCGACCGCGACCTGACGCGCGAGGCGGTGCTGAGCACCCGGCTGGCCCCGGAGACGCCGGCGTACGACGTGCAGCAGGCGTGCGGGACGGGCCTGGAGGCGGTGGTGCTGGTCGCGAACAAGATCGCGCTGGGGCAGATCGACGTCGGGATCGCGGGCGGCGTGGACACGACCTCCGACGCGCCGCTGGCGATCAACGACGACCTGCGCGAGCTGCTGCTCGACCTCAACCGCACGAAGTCCACGGCGGGCCGCCTGCGCCTCCTGTCGCGCCTGCGACCGGGGCAGCTGATCCCGGACATCCCGCGCAACTCCGAGCCGCGGACGGGCCTGTCCATGGGCGAGCACTGCGCGATCATGGCCAGCGAATGGGGCGTGGGCCGCGCCGAGCAGGACGAGCTCGCGGCGCGCAGCCACCAGCGGATGGCGGCGGCGTACGAGCGGGGCTTCTTCGCGGACCTGATGACCCCGTATCTGGGCCTGGAGCGCGACCAGAACCTGCGCGCGGACTCGAGCGTGGAGAAGCTGGCGAAGCTGAAGCCGGTGTTCGGCGGCGCGGAGGGGACGATGACCGCAGGCAACTCGACACCGCTGAGCGACGGCGCGTCGGCGGTCCTGCTGGCCTCGGAGGAGTGGGCGCGCGAGCACGGGCTGGGAGTGCTCGCTTGGCTCACCGAGGCGCAGACCGCGGCGGTCGATCACGTGGGCAAGCGCGAAGGGCTGCTGATGGCTCCGGCGTACGCGATGCCGCGGATGCTCGACCGCGCGGGCTTGACTCTGCAGGACTTCGACCTGTACGAGATCCACGAGGCGTTCGCGGCGCAGGTGCTGTGCACGCTGCGCGCCTGGGAGGACCCCGTGTTCTGCCGCGAGCGCCTCGGCCGCTCCGAGCCGCTCGGCGAGATCGACCGCGAGCGCCTGAACGTCAACGGCGGCTCGCTCGCGGCGGGCCACCCGTTCGCGGCGACCGGCGGCCGGGTCGTGGCGTCGCTCGCCAAGGAGCTGCGCGAGCGCGGCGCGGGGCGGGGCGTGATCAGCATCTGCGCGGCCGCCGGGCAGGGCGTCGTCGCGATCCTGGAGGCGGCGTCGTGAGCGGCCGGAGTGGAAACGGCGAGCGCGGCTGCGGGCGGTCCTGGGGCGGCGACCGCGGCTGCGGGCGGTCCTGGGGCGGCGAGCGCGGCTGCGGGCGGTCCTGGGGCGGCGACCGCGGCTGCGGGCGGTCCTGGGGCGGCGAGCGCGGCTGCGGGCGGTCCTGGGGCGGCGACCGCGGAAGCGGCTGGCACGGCGCGCGCGATCGCCCCGGCGCGTCGGACAACGATTGCGAGAGGCGCTCAGGATGAACGACCGCTACGCCCAGCTCGTCAACGCCCCGGTCGCGAGCCAGCTCGCGCGCCGCGTGGGTCTGCCACAGCCCGCGAAGCTGGAGCGCCACCGCGAGGGGGACCGGGTGCTGCGCGGGCTCGCGCTGCTGGGTGCCGCACCGGGCGCGCGACTCGCGCAGGCCGCTGCGCAGGTGCTCGCTCAGGCGCGCGTGGACACGGCGACGAGTCTGCAGGAGCCCGTACGTTCGGCGGCCGCCGGCGCGGGGCTCGAGGCGGGCGTGTTCGACACGGATGCTCCGGGCGGGCAGCGTTTCAAGGCGCTCGTGTTCGACGCGAGCGGGATCGCGGACTCGAGCGAGCTCGTGCAGCTGCAGGGCTTCTTCCATCCGACGGTGCGCCTGCTGGAGGGCTGCGGACGCGTGGTTGTATTCGGAACCCCGCCCGCTGCCTGCACCTCGCCGCGGGCGGCGACGGCGCAGCGCGCGCTGGAGGGCTTCACGCGCTCCCTGGGCAAGGAGCTCGGCGGGCGGGGCGTGACGGTACAGCTCGTGTACGTCGCGGAGGGCGCGGAGGACGGGATGGCCTCGACGCTGCGCTTCCTGCTCTCGCCGCGCTCGGCGTATATATCGGGACAGGTCATCTACGTCGGAGCGGCCGGCACAGCGCAGGCCGGTAGCGGCTGGGAGCTAGTGGCCGCGGGCGGTAGGGGCGAGCCCGGCGCCGCGTCTGGCGAGGACGGCCAGGCGGCGGCAATCGACTGGGAGCGCCCGTTCGGCGGCCGCGTGGCGCTCGTGACGGGCGCGTCGCGCGGCATCGGCGCGGCGATTGCGCAGACGCTCGCGCAGCAGGGCGCGCGCGTCGCGGGCCTCGACGTGCCGGCGCTGGGCGACGAGCTGCGCGCGGCGATGCGGCCGCTGGGGGGCGCGGCGATCGAGCTCGACATCGCCTCGGCGCAGGCGCCGGCGGCGATCGTGGAGCATTTCCCGGAGGGCCTGGATGTGGTGGTGCACAACGCCGGCGTGACACGCGATCGCACGCTGGCGAAGATGCCCGCGGAGCGCTGGAGCGAGCTGATGGAGATCAACCTGTCCAGCGAGGAGCGCATCGACGACGCGCTGCTGGGAGCCGGCACGCTGCGTGCGGGTGGGCGGATCGTGTGCGTGTCCTCGATGAGCGGGATCGCCGGGAACGCGGGCCAGACGAACTACGCGACGTCGAAGGCCGGCGTGATCGGGATGGTGCAGGCGCTCGCACCGCTGCTCGCCCCCAAGGGCCAGACGATCAACGCGGTCGCGCCGGGGTTCATCGAGACGCAGATGACGGCGAAGATGCCGATCGCGATCCGCGAAGCGGGGCGGCGCATGAGCAGCCTGCGCCAGGGCGGCCTGCCGGTGGACGTCGCGGAGACGATCGCGTGGCTGGCGCACCCGGCGTCGGGGGCGGTCAACGGCAACGTGGTGCGCGTCTGCGGCCAGAACCTGCTGGGGGCGTGATCGGAGCGCAATGGCGACGCGCACGCTGAAGAGCCCACCGAGGACCCTGCCGCTGTATGCGCGCGCGGCGGCGCCGCTGCTGCCTGGCGCGTCGCGGCTGCCGTTCGTGGGGGGAGGCGGCGGCGAGCTGCCCGACCTGCAGCTCGAGCTGGATGACGTGCGCGTTGACCGCAACCGCCTCGCGGCGTACGCGCACGTGTGCGGCTTCTCGCTGCGCGACGCGCTGCCGGCGACGTTCCCGCACGTGCTTGCGTTCCCGTTGCACCTGGCGCTGATGACCGACAGCCGCTTCCCCTTCCCGGCGATCGGCCTCGTGCACCTCTCCAACCGCATCGTGCAGCACCGCCCGATCGACGCCTCGGAGACGCTCCGGCTGCGGGCGCGCCTGACACCGCTGCGCGCGCACCGCAGCGGGCGGACGTTCACGATCGTCTCGGAGGCGCGCGTGGAGGGGGAGATGGTGTGGGAGGACCACAGCACGATGCTGCGGCGAGGGCGGAGCGCCGAGACCGAGGATGCACCCGCGGCGGACGCGGGCACCTCCCCGGGCGACGCCGCGCCACCGACGCCGCCGCAGAGCGCGGTGTGGGACCTCCCGGGCGACCTGGGCCGCCGCTACGCGGGTGTGTCGGGCGACCGCAACCCGATCCACATGCACGCGCTGAGCGCGAAGCTGTTCGGCTTCCCGCGGGCGATCGCGCACGGTATGTGGACGAAGGCGCGCTGCCTGGCGGCGCTGGAGAGGGAGCTGCCCGCGGGGTTCGCGGTGGAGGTTGACTTCCGCAAGCCGATCCTGCTGCCGGGCGAGGTGGGGTTTGGGGCGGCGCCCGCTCAGGACGGCGGCACGCGGTTCGCGGTGTGGAGCGGCGACGGCGCGGTGAGCCATCTCGAGGGGCTGCTGGAGCGGCCCGGAGGAGCTGCGTAGTGGCATTCGAGTCGAAGAGCCCGCCGCGCGCGCGGGGGGTTTGTCCTAACCCCGCACGCGCGCACGCGCGGCGGGGTCCGCAAAACGACAACCAATACACCGACACCCGTCAGGAGAGGTGGGGCAGATGAGCAGCGACAAACGGGCCGAGAGCTCGAAACGCGCGCCAACGCCGGCGGAGCGCGGCATGGGCCTGGGCCTGCGCACGCTGAACCGGCTGGCGGGCTCGGAACTGCTGGACCGCACGCGCCTGCGCCGGCCGCTGGAGCGTGCCCTGTTCCAGGGCACCCGCGGCGGCTTTCGCACGGTGGGCGCGGCGAGCAGGACGTTCACGGCGGCGAGCCGCCTCGGGCGCCCGGCGCGCCAGAGCAAGAGGCGCGGCGGGGATCTGTTCGACGTCACGCTGGAGGAGGAGCAGGAGATGCTGCGCGAGGCGGTGGCGGCGTTCGCGAGCGAGCAGGTGCGCCCGGCGGCCTCGGCGGCGGACGCCGCGTGCGCGACACCCGCGGAGCTGCTGGCGCAGGCGCAGGAGCTGGGGATCGCGACGCTGGGCGTCCCTGAGGAGGTGGGCGGCGTGATGGCCGAGCAGTCCTCGGTGACGGGCGTGGTGGTGGCGGAGGCGCTGGCGCACGGCGATATGGGCATCGCGCTGGCGGCGCTGGCGCCGGGCGCGGTGGCGACGGCGCTGGGGCTGTGGGGGGACGCCGAGCAGCAGTCGACGTACCTGCCTGCGTTCACGTCAGAGAACGCGCCGGCTGCGGCGCTGGCGGTGCTGGAGCCGCGCGCGCTGTTCGACCCGCTGGCGCTGAGCGTGAAGGCGCGGCGGCGTGAAGGCGAGTGGGTGTTGAGCGGGACCAAGTCGCTGGTGCCGCGGGCGGCGGAGGCGGAGCTGTTCGTGATCTCCGCGGACGCGGAGGGCATGGGGCCGGCGCTGTTCGTGGTGGAGTCCTCGACGAAGGGCCTGTTCGTGGCGCCGGAGCCGGCGATGGGCCTGCGGGCGGCAGCGACGGGGCGGGTGGCGCTCGAGGACGCGCGCGTCCCGGCGACGGCGCTGCTCGGGAAGCGCACGCAGGACGGCGACGACGCCGGCGAGAGCGCTGGCGCCGGCTACAGCACTGGCGCCGGCGAGAGCGCTGGCGCCGGCTACAGCACTGGCGCCGGCGAGAGCGCTGGCGCCGGCTACAGCACTGGCGCCGGCGAGAGCGCGGACCCGGCGGAGGCGTACCGCGAGTGCGTGCAGCGCGCGCGGATCGCGTGGTGCGCGCTGGCGGTCGGCACGGCGCGGGCGACGCTCGACTACGCGATTCCGTACGTGAACGAGCGCCAGGCGTTTGGCGAACCGATCTCCAACCGCCAGGCGGTGGCATTCGGCGTGGCCGACATCGGGATCGAGCTGGAGGGGATGCGCCTGCTGACCTATCGAGCGGCGGCACGTGCGGATCAGGGCGTGGACTTCGCGCACGAGGCGGCGCTGGCGCGGCGGCTGTGCGCGGACAAGGGCGCGCGGATCGGCTCCGAAGGCGTGCAGCTGCTCGGCGGGCACGGTTTCGTGAAGGAGCATCCCGTGGAGCGCTGGTACAGGGACCTGCGCGCGGTGGGCCTGATGGAGGGAGCTCTGTTGGTCTGATGATGAATCTCGAGACACCCAAGAAGTTCGCGCCGCTGGTCAGCCAGGCGCACCAGGTCGCGACGGAGGTCTTCCGGCCGATCTCGCGCAAGTACGACCTCGCCGAGCACGAGTACCCGAAGGAGCTGGACATGCTGGCGTCGCTGATCGACGGGATGAACGCGGGCAGCGACATCGGCGGGGCGGGCGCGGCGGGCGTGCGCCGCGAGAGCAGCTCCAAGGGCGAGCAGGGCAACCGCAACGGGACGAACATGTCGACGGTGCTGGGCATCATGGAGCTCTGCTGGGGCGACGTGGGCCTGCTGCTCTCGATGCCGCGCCAGGGCCTCGGCAACTCGGCGATCGCGTCGGTGGCGACGGCGGAGCAACTGGAGCGCTACGACGGGCGCTGGGCCGCGATGGCGATCACCGAGCCGGAGGCGGGGTCTGACTCGGCGTCGATCCGCACGACGGCCATCCTCGACGGCGACGAGTACGTGCTCAACGGCGAGAAGATCTACGTGACCGCGGGCGAGCGCGCGGACCTCGTCGTGGTGTGGGCGACGCTCGACCGCTCCAAGGGCCGCGCGGCGATCAAGTCGTTCGTGGTCGAACGCGACAACCCGGGCCTGAAGCTCGACCGCCTGGAGCACAAGCTCGGGATCCGCGCGTCGGACACCGCGGCGTTCCGGCTGGAGGACTGCCGGGTGCCGAAGGAGGACATGCTGGGCTCGCCGGAGATCGACGTCAAACAGGGCTTCGGCGGGGCGATGCAGACGTTCGACAACACGCGCCCCCTGGTGGCGGGCATGGCGGTGGGCCTGACGCGGGCGTGCCTGGAGGAGACGCGCGAGTGGCTGGCGCAGGCGGGCGTGGAGCTCGACGACGCCAGGCCGGCGCACGCCCAGCACGCGGCGGCCGCACGCCTGCAGGCGATGGAGGCGGACTACGAGGCGGCGCGCCTGCTGACGCTGCAGGCGGCGTGGATGGCGGACAACGGCAAGCCCAATTCCCTCCAGGCGTCGATGGCGAAGGCAAAGGCGGGCCGCACGTGCGTCGATGTCGCGCTGGGCTGCGTGGAGCTGTGCGGTCCGCTGGGCTACGGCGAGGGCGGGCTGCTGGAGAAGTGGGCGCGCGACGCGAAGATCCTCGACATCTTCGAGGGCACGCAGCAGATCCAGCTGCTGATCGTGGCGCGGCTGCTGCTGGGCAAGACGTCGGCCGAGCTGCGCTGAGGCCGGGGACCGCGCAACCCATCACGGCGCCGCAGGCGCCACCCCTCATTACCGTCTCGGTCATGGCGTTCGCGAGCGACCCCTCCGGCGAGTGCGATCTCGCGGTCGTGGGAGCGGGGATCGTGGGCCTGGCGCTCGCGCGTGAGCTGAAGCGCCGCCATCCTGACCGTTCGCTGGTCGTATTGGAGGGTGAGGGGCGCGTGGGTTCGCATCAAACGGGCCACAACTCCGGCGTGGTGCACGCGGGGATCTACTACGCGCCGGGCTCGCTGAAGGCGCGGCTGTGCGTGGAGGGGGCGCGGCGGATGTACGAGTACTGCGACGCGAAGGGGATCGCGGCGGAGCGCTGCGGGAAGCTGATCGTGGCGCGCGGGCCCGGCGAGCTGGCGGGCCTGGAGGAGCTCGAACGCCGCGCGCGGGCCAACGGGGTGGGGGGCCTGCGCCGCGTCGACGCGGCGGGCATCGCGGAGCTCGAGCCGCACGCGCGGGGGGTGGCGGCGCTGCACTCGCCCGACACGGGGATCGTGGACTTCGGCGCGGTCGCGAGGGCCTTCGCGGATGATTTGGGGGAGGGGGGAGGGGGGGTCGCGACGTCGTGTGAGGTGCGCGGGATCGCTGTCGCCAAGGGGAGGCTCGTCCTGCGGCACGAGCACGGCGAGCTGCGCGCGCGCCACGCAGTGTTCTGCGCCGGGCTGTGGTCTGACCGCCTCGCGGAGCTGGCGGGCGCGGACCCGGACCCGCGGATCGTGCCGTTCCGCGGCGCCTACCTGCGGCTGCGCGCGGAGGCGCAAGAGCTCGTGCGCGCGTTGATCTACCCGGTGCCGAACCCGGCGCTGCCGTTCCTCGGCGTCCACCTGACGCGTCACGTGGACGGCTCGGTGCTCGTGGGGCCGACCGCGCTGCTCGCGCCGGGGCGCACCGCGTACCGCCTGCGCGACGCGTGTCGCCCGCACGACGGGGCCGCGCGCGACCTGGGCGCGACGCTCGCGTGGCCGGGGACGTGGCGGATGGCGCGCCGCTGGTGGCGGACGGGGCTGACCGAGCTGCGCTACGCGGCCTCCACCGCGGCGCTGGCGCGCGCCGCGGCGCGGTTCGTGCCGGAGCTGCGCCCCCACGACGTCGAGCCGGCGTTCGCCGGGATCCGCGCGCAGGCCGTCGGCCGCGACGGGCGCCTCGTGGACGACTTCGCGTTCTCGCAGACCGAGCGCGCGCTGCACGTCCGCAACGCCCCCTCGCCGGGCGCGACCTCGGCGCTGGCGATCGCGTCGCTGATCGCCGACCGCGCCGAGCGCGCCTTCGGGCTCCCCGAGCGACCCTCCGGGCTCGGGTAGGCTGCGCGGCGATGCGCGTGCTCGTGACCGGCCACGACGGCTACATCGGCCCGATCCTCGTGGGGCTGCTGCTCGACGCTGGCCACGACGTGGTGGGGCTCGACGCGTTCCTGTTCGAGGGCTGCGCCTTCGAACCGCGCGCGCCGGGTGTGGAAGCCGACGATCGCACGGCGGACTCAGCGCCGTCCTCCGACACGGCAGCTCCAGCGGGCGGCGCAGGGGCGATCGTGCCGGCGATCCGCAAGGACGTGCGCGACGTCGCGCACGCGGACCTCGAGGGCTTCGAAGCGGTGATCCACCTCGCGGCGCTCTCGAACGACCCGATCGGCGACCTCAACCCGCAGTGCACGTACGACATCAACCACCGCGCGTCGGTCTCGCTCGCTCGCGCGGCGAAGGCGGCGGGCGTGGAGCGCTTCCTGTTCGCGTCCTCGTGCAGCCTGTACGGAGCCGCCGAGCGCGACTGGCTCGACGAGACCGCCCCCTTCAACCCGGTGACCCCGTACGGCGAGTCGAAGGTGCTCGCAGAGCGCGACATCGCAGCGCTGGCCGACGACTCGTTCAGCCCGACGTTCCTGCGCAACGCGACCGCGCACGGCCTCTCCCCGCACCACCGCGGCGACCTCGTCGTGAACAACCTCGTCGCGTTCGCGCTGACGACCGGTGAGGTGCTGATGCAGAGCGACGGCACCCCGTGGCGACCGCTGGTGCACATCGAGGACATCTCGCGCGCGTTCGTGGCGATGCTGCACGCGCCGCGGGAATTGGTGCACTCCGAGGCGTTCAACGTGGGGGCCGACGCGGAGAACTACCAGATCCGCGACGTGGCCAAGATCGTGGAGGAGGTCGTGGAGGGCTCGCGCGTCGCGCTGGCGCAGGGCGCGGCCCCGGACAGGCGCAGCTACCGGGTGAGCTTCGCGAAGCTCCGCGACACTTTCCCTCAGCTCGCGCCGCGCTGGAGCGTGCGCACGAGCGCGGAAGAGATGCTCGCGGCGTACCGCGCGGCGGACCTGCGGATCGAGGACTTCCAGAGCTCGCGCTTCATGCGCATCGCGCGCGTCAAGGAGCTGCTCGCGGAGGGGCGGCTGGACGGGGAGCTGCGCTGGCGCGACCGCGCGCCGCTCACTTCTTCCGGTGGCGACGTTTCGCCTTGTGCGTCTTCTTCTTTGCGCAGCCTGTGGCGGTGATGGGTGTGTTCTGCTTGATCGTTGCGCCGTTTTGCGCGACGAACGCTGTCGGCATCTTCATGGTGCTCTTGCAGAGGTTCCCGTTCGCTGCGAGCGCGGAGAAGGGGCCTTGGGGTAGCGTCAGCTCGAAGCTGTTGACGGGAGCGTCGGGCACCGCGTGGAACGTGCTCGAGGTGATCCCGGCTTTGCTGATGAACGTTTCGCCGTGCAGGTCGAGCGTGATGCCGTCGCCCTGTAGGACGATCACCAGCTCTGGGAACTTCGCGCCGCCGTAGGACACGAAATACGCGGGACCTGTGAGGGGGACCGGTATCAGCGGTGTGATCGCGGTGGCGTGTCCCACCATCGACGCTGCCGGGCAACCTGCGGGGTTTGCTTGGAACTGTGCTGCCAAACAGGCCTTTTGTAGTGTCTTGAGGCGCGAGGGTAGCTGTTTGGGTAGTTCGACTTTGACGCTCTTGATGTTCGCCTGGCTCCCGAACGGCGCTTTGGGATAGGTGAGCTTTACGTGCAGGCTCGCGCCGTTGGCGCGTGAGGGTTTCCCCGACGTCGAGACGCTGAACCGCGGTTTGAAGGCGAGCGTCGCGCAGTTGGTGACCTGGAGCGGTGTCGAGAAGCCGCTTGTCGCTCCGGTCTGGGTGGCGTAGCCGACGGTGTCGTTGAGGGTTCTGGGCGCTCCGAGGGGGGAGCCCGCGATCGTGCCGTTGAACGCCAGTTTTTCGCAACTGGTGGGGTTGAACGTGAAACCGGGCCGGTTCAGTTCGAGGTCCACGCGGCGCATTCGCAGCGGGATCCCGTCGATGATCGTCGGGAATGGGTCTGAGACGTCGGTGACCTGTGCTGTGGCCGGGTCGATCCTGATCGACTGGCGCACCACGACCGTCCCGAAGTTGAACGGGCCGGCCACGGCGGGCACCACGACCACCAGTCCGAACGGGCCGCCGTTGTACGGGCCGGTCCAATACACCTTGCCGGTCGCGAAGAATGGGTTGGGTCCGGGGCCGACACCGGCCTTCACCGTGCCGACCTGGGAGGCCTGCGGGCATTCGCCGCTGCCGGTTTCCGCGGCGTGGATCTGCGCGTCGGTGCACTGCGGGACGCCCGCGACGACCGCCGAGAGCCCGGGCGGCAGAGTGACCGACAATCCCGCGAGTTCCTGGTCTGTGTCCGAGCGACCAAACGACGCCACGAACGGGGTGTAGGCGCCGGCCTGCAGGTTCAGGCTGCCGGCTGTGAACGACGGATCGAACGCCCCGCTCGGGCACGCTTCGTCGATCGCGAAATTGTCGAACGGGGTCGCGGGGAGCTCGGAGCCTTCCAAGGAGTACGGGGACATTTCGGTGTTGACCGTGAACGTGCCGCAGCTCTCCGGTGTCGCGAGCTCCGCGCGCGGCCCGCCGAAGAAGTGCAGTTGCAGGTCGCTGAACGGCAGGTTCGGGTTTTCGTCGAACACCGCGGTCAACCGGCCCGTGCGCGGGTCTGGTTCGAACTTCCCGGGGATCTTGATCAGCACGCCCGTGATCGGATCGTCAACCACGACATACGCCGCGAGCAGCGAGCCACCCGGATGTTCGGGTGACCCGAACGGGTTTTCATACTGCCGGGCGAGAAACATCTCGCCTTCGAGCTGGTGCCCGACCAATGGAGATTCCAGCGTGATCGAGCCGATCTTGGACGCTTCCGGGCATTCTGGCGCCGCCGGACTGAAGTTCAGGCGTGTACCGCCCAGCCAGCCGATCTGCGCCTCAGAGCAGGCCTGAAGGCCGTCGCCCGCGGAGGGGTCGACCGTAAGGCCTTCGGGTAGCGTCACGACCGCCTTCTTCAGCGTCGGCGTGGCGGGCACACCCATCGTCTCCGACTGCGGTAGCTTGATCTCGAAGCTCATGCCCGAGGGCTTGTCCGCTTCGCGGGTCGTCGGCTGCGCGTTGATTTCCGCCGGGAACTGCAACGCGGGACACCCCGTCATCGGCGGTGAGGTGGACTGCGCCTTCGCCCATGCCGCTTCCTGGAGATCCACAGGTGTGCCATCGGGGTTGAGCCGTGCCGGGTTCTGCCATGAGTCCATGTAGATCGTTGTGGTCGGTTCTTCGCCTGTGCAGTCACTCGGGTTGGTGAAGAACGGGAGCGGCAGGTTGCCTGTTTCGTCCCTCTGCGCTGGATCGCCGTAGAAGATGACGGTGATGTTCGTGATCGCGATCTGTGGGATTTCGTGGTTCACGACACGCAGCACATAGCCCTTCGCGGTCGGCACCACGTGCGCGTAGAAGACATGTGTCTCGCTGGTCAGGTCAACGTAGGCGAACTCGGCGGGGACCCCCCGCTCGGGCTGCATGTTGTAGATGGGACTGTTGATGCTGGAAAGGTGGGTGCCCGGGGCTTGCACGCGTATGTGGCCGATGATCGTTTCCCTGGGACATCCTCCTTCACCGGTGCCGATGGCGGACGACAGTTGGGAGAACGAGCACTGTGGCGCCGCGAGGATGCTCCCGACAAAGCCGACCGGCAGGTCGGTCACGACGTCCCTGACGTCCTGCACGCTCGTCGGACCGAACCTCGCTTCCGGTTCGACCCGCAGATCGTTGTTCAGGCCGATCGTCGTCGTCACGCCGTAGGGGTGGTCCCCGGCCTGCCTGTCGGGGGCGCCGTCGAGGCCCGCAATATAGAACCTGAAGTTGGAGAAACCGAACCGGGCGGGTGCCGGGCTGACCTGGTTGCTCGACTCCGTCGATGCGCTCGGCACGCCGCCGCCGGATACTTCGGCGACGTTCTTCAACGAACGCGCGGCCGCTTCATCGACGGTCACATATGCGATCAGCTTGACCGCTTCGTCCGGTGCGACGAAGAAAGGCAACAGGCAGCTCAACGGGCTCGACGAGCACAGCCCGAATTCTTCCAGTTTCGGGAACAGATCTTCAGCTGGATCGGCTTCCAGCAGCCGCGCGAGTCCCGGGAAATACAGGCTCACACGACGAACGCTCAGCCCTTCCGGCAGTGTGTCAGAAAGGGTGGCGCCGCCCCCCGCCGACACGCTGCCACTGTTGCGCAGCGTCACGGTGTAAGAATCACAATGAGTTTCGATTTCTTCCAGACCAGCGCTCAAACACCTTTCGTTGTCGGCCGCTGAAAAATTGGTTGGCATCGCCTGCGATTCGATCATCCAGCCCGCCCCGGGCGCCACAGCCGCCGCGGCATCAGACGCGGCCAGCCCCAACATCAGACAGGACGCGACCGCGACGCAAACCAGGCCACGCACGCCGAAGAAACCCTTCCTCTGCTCACTCATCACTTGCTCCTCGCGTTGGCGCGTGCTCGGTTGACGGTGCTCGACCTCTTCGCCCTACCTGCGGGCCCGTACCGTTTGCGCGCCAATCGCTTGCAGGCGACTCGCATGCGCGCGCCTCGCTTCTTGCGGCACGCGCGCAGCGCTCGGGCGAGCCTCTGCGCCCGCGTCAACGACTTCGGCGTCAATGCCACCGGTGCGGGAGCCGCGAAGAGGTTTCCCTGACCGTTGAACGTAACAGTCGGGGCGCTCGGCACACCAGGAACCCCAGCCGGTGTGCCGTGGCACACTTCACCCAGACAGGGCGGCAACGGGGCTGCGGGTGGTTGTATGCACGGGTTGCCGTGCTGCGGATCGCAGACACGCGCATCGTAATAGTCGACTTCCGTGTTCACGTCCGAGGAGACGAGCCGGTCGGCGGTGGTGAAGAACACGTTGGAACCCGTCGCATCGGTACCGAGCAGGCACACTGCGCTGTCGCCTGCGCAGGTTCGCTCCCTGCCGCCTCTGGTGGCGTCCTGCCCGCCGGAGATCAGATACACATGCCCTGCGTGCCACTCGTAGATGTTCTGTGCATACCCGGGTATGGCCCCGCTGGAGACCTGCACGTCATCAAGCGCGTGCGGCGTCAGCGCCACGGGGCTCTGGAAGAAGACGTAGGAGCCGTCGTCTGACATCGTCGCGTCGCGTCGCGCGGGACTACTCGCCAGACCCGCGTCCTCCGAGCAGCGAAACGGTTCGCACGGAGTCGGGGCGGAGCGATTGCCGTTGTCGTTGAACCCGTTGTTGCCGATCGAGATGCGAATCAGATCGCCCGTCTGCGCGTCATAGCGAAAGACCTGGTAGGCGCCGCTCGCACTGGAGTCGTCAACCGTCAAGTCACTATGGCTGACGAACACCAGATAACGCCCGTCAGGGGTTACGCTCGGCTGGAGGTTCGGCTTCCCCCCCTGCCACTCTACTAGGTCGGTTTGCGGCAGCGACGCGATGAACGTCACACGCCCAGCCGGACTGGCTGCGTCGCGCTCGAACACGTACAGGTTGTCAGCGCCGTCCCGCGCGCTCTGACCAGCACCGTTTAGATTCGAGGCGAGCACGCCCCTGGCCACGAAATACACGTGCGACCCGTCGTCGGAGATCGCCAGCACACCCTGCACGCGCGGGCCTTCGCCGCTGGAGTCGCCCGCGGAGACCGTGACCAGCTCCTTACCCGCAGGGTTACCGAAATCGTACTCGTACAGGTTGCAGCCATTTTCACCCTTGGTACGCGCGCAACCGCTCTTTTCGGAATCATCCGTGCGATTGTTGTCCTGGCTGGCTTGGTCGGTCAAGCGCTGCGTGGAGAGGAAGAACGCCTTCGATCCGTCGGCCGAGGCACCGACGAAACTGGCGTCGCCGGCGGGCGAGGACAGGCATTCACCCGTGCAGCCGCTCTCGCTGCGCGCCGAGATCGCGACCGTGTGCGCATCGGGACGTTCTCCGTCGACCCGCGCATACAGCGCATCGGCGGTCACCGGTGTGCCGGAGTTCGCCCCCGAGCCCACGCACCCAACGCCGTCATTCGCCGCGGTAAAGAACACGATCCGCCCATCTGTAGACATCATACCGGGCCGACCGCCGTGATCTGTGCCCCCCAAGTGCGTGCCACACCTGCTGACCAGATCGTGCGAGGCCGGCCCACCTGTGACGCCGACCAGCAGCGGCTCTTCGTTGCCAGCGTACTCATACACGGAGGCGTCACCGGTCTCCGTTTGATCGAATGACCACAGCGTCGCACGGCCTTCTTCTGAAGAGGTTTCCCACGCGACATGGGAAAGGTCGGCGGTGAACGCCTGTTCGCGACCGCCCGCCGCGCCACCTGCGGGCGTCTGCGGGCCTGCTTCGGGCCGGGTCACAGGGCCGAGGTGCACAAACGTTCCGCCGGCCTGCCGGACATAGAGATCTTCCTCGCCCAACGGTTCCGTCGGCGCGCCGAACAGCAGCATGCCGCTTTCGACGCTCACGCCCCAGGGGATCGCCCGCGAGAACCGGCCTGCCGACGGCGTGAGCGCCGTCGTCGCCCAGCCGGAGCTGGTGCGATCCAACTCGTACGGAGTGCCGAGCGCGTTGGAGTTCTGCGCGTTGCACGATTCCGAAGCGCCAAAGCACTGCAAGCTCTCGGTCATCACGCGCGATCCGCCCGGCGCCACCTCGGTAACCAGTGACCCGCCTTCAAAGCCCAGGGCCGCGCCGTTGCGATGCGGCGGCGAGACGAGCTCGTAGGCGCGGTTGTCGGGCAGGCCCTGTCCTGTGCTGGTGTCGTGGATGAACGTGTGGTCGGCACCGAACGTCGTTCCGTTCGCGTTGACTGCCACCACCCGCCAGTGATATATGCGATCTGACAAGATGCCTTCCACGGTCTGGGACCTGGTCACGTCTTCTTCGCCGGAGCCGATGTCTTCCGCGGGCACCGGGACGCTTTCGCCGTAGGCAGTGCTGGTTCCGTATTCGAAGCGATAGTGGGTGTCAGACCCGCGCGGGTCGATCTTCGCCGTGAGCACCACCGAGCTCGCGGTCAATTCGCTCGCGGTCGCACTGTTGACCACGGGCGTCGGCAGCGTCGTGAACGTCGCGTCCCTGCCTTCCCCCGTCCCGTTCGCGTTTGACGCCTCAAGCCTGAAGCGGTAGGTCGTACCGGGTATCAGGCCCGTTATGCCGGCGCTGACGGCGTGGTCTTCGGAGTCGGAGGGCAGCGAGGCCGCTCCCGGCACGCACGGCGCGGTCTGACCGGCGCGGTATGGGTTGGCAAGCGAAGGGTCGTAGTGCGCTTCATCGACATAGTCGAAGTGGCAATCGCTCACCATCAGAGCGGCTGGGTTGACGGTGCCTTCCAGGGTCGCGCTCGTCGCGGTGACGTCGCTCGCCCCACCGGTATGGACACCGGGAACGGCGATACCCGGCCCGAACACGTCAACTTTGGATTCATTCGTGTCGCCGACATACACATCGCCGTTGGCGGCGAACGCAACCGACGCCGGTATCATCGGGCCGTGAGCGATCTGACCGAGGAAGCCGCCGGTCGCGTCGAACTGGTCAACGACACCGCCGTCTAGGACGTAGAGGTCGCCGTTTGCCGGGTCTACACCGAGACCGAACAGACCGCTGAACGAAGCGCTCGCAGGGCCGCTCAACTGCGACAGAAAAGCGCCGGAGGCAGTGAACTTATCGACCACGCCGCTACCGGCAATATCTGCTACATACACATCGCGCGCCGATGCGCCGGCAGAGTTGTCGACCGCCACCTTGTACGCGGCGCCGAAGGAGCCGGCGGGCGTCCCGGTCGCAAACGTCGTCAGCGACGCGCTCGTCGGATCGTACTTCTTGACTTCGTCGGTGTCGCCGTTGAGGATGTACAGGTCGCCCGTCGAGGCATCGACCGCCAACGAAGTCGGGCGGGAGAGACCGGTGATCTGCGACAGGTAGGCACCGGTCGCATCAAACTTATCAACGACGTCATGGCTCGAGTCTGCGATATAGACGTCGCCGCTCGCGGGATCGACCGCCACGCCGCCTGCTCCGTTGAACGAGCCGTCCGGCGCCCCCGAGCCGAAGCCGTCGCACTCGCTCGGCGAGCTCGTCGCGCTGCCGGCCCCCGTGATCTGGCAAAGATAAGAGGAACCCGGAGGGGGCGAGAACTTATCGACAGCGCCGCTAGAAGCCACATAAACGTCGCCAGCGGACTGGCTGGCCGAGTAATCGACCGCCAGCGCGCCGGGATAGAACGAACCCCCCGGGGTGGCTTCGCCGTTGAAGCTCGACAGGAACGGGTGGGCGATGACGGCCGACGCCGGGGCGGCGCCCAGCAAGGGCGTCAGGCAGGCGGCCACAAGCGAGAGGACGAGGGCAAGCTGATTGCGTCGCAGGCACGCGAGCGCCGCGAACGTCGGGTTCGACCGGCACATCTTTGACATTCCCTGCTTCCTTTCGTTCGACGTGGTGAGCGTGGCCGGTCCCGCCAGCCCCGAGCCTGCTTGTCCGGCGGTTGTCATTTGACACGTCCCGCACGCGGCCGGGACGCCCTTGGAGATGTCATGAGGCTCCCTCCAGGACCACGGGAGCGTCGCGGTCTTGGAGTTTCAGTTTCCGCGTGAGCTGCTGTCCGAGTGGCGTGAGGCTCCAGGAGTTGGGTTCGCCCTTCGCGCGCTCGCCGCGGTTTTCGAGCAGGCCCAGGCGCTGCAGTCGCGCGAGCAGCTTGGAGACCTGGCCCTGGTCGTGGATCTCCGCGCAGTCGGACAGCAGACGGTTGCTGGCGCCCGCGTGCTCGGCGACACAGCCCAGCATGCGCGCGGTGCGATAGGTGACTCGCATCGGCAGCTCCGCGAGCGGGTCCGCCACGGCCTGCGCCACCGCGGGAGCGCCCTCCCGCACCGGTGGAAAAAGCGATTGGCGCTGCTCGCGTCGCGCGGCAGCGGGACCGAGATAGGGGAGCACGATCATCCCCATCAGCTCCCCCAGCAGCGCCCCCAGCGGCTCCGTTTCACCGCGCAGCAGGCGCGCGTGGACGATCGCGAACGTGGCCCCCACGAGACCCTCCGCGGCCAGCGCGGTGCGCTCGCCCCCGTGCGGTCGCTGCGTGCGGCCTTCGTCCACGACGAGCGCGAGCGCGGCAAGGACCTGCTCGCGGCGCTCGAGCATCGCCGGTCCCGCGCGCAGCGCCTGCACGACACACACGCGCGCGAGCGCGGGCTCGCGATCGAGGAACGCGAGGATCGCGGCCAGCCCGCCGCGCACCCGCTCGCGCCAGTCGGCGTCCTGGAGGCCCGCTGCCGCCAGCTCGCCGCGCAGCTCCTGGACGGCCCCGTCGAACACCGCGATCAGGCACTGTTCGCGGTCGGCGAACAGCTCGTAGAACGTGCGCCGCGAGACGCGCGCGCGGCGCGTGATGTGCGCGACCGTCGCGTGCGCATAGCCGAGCTCGTCGATCGTGCGCACCGCCGCCCCGAGCAGCCTCGTGCGCTGAATCTCGACGACCTGCTCACCCGGCGAGGACGCGACGGCGGAGCGCGACGGTTCGCGCACGGCGCGGTGCGAGCGGCCGCCGAGCGACCCGCTCGCGCGCGGGCGTGTGCGCGCTGCGCCTTGGAGTTGGGCGCGGGCAGCCACCTACGCCACCCCCGCTCCCGCCGGCGCTGCGCAGCGCCAGCCAGGCGCGCCCGTGTCGGCGCGCCGCAGGCGGCCCGCAGGCCGCGTCCGGCTAGATCTTGCTAGTCCCCCCCAGGACCAGAGAGAGAGAGAGAGAGAGAGATGTGTCGGCGATGCCGACGCATCTAGCTACGGCGTCGCGCTGCCGCGCAACGACACCCGACACGTCTGTCCCCGCAGAAACCACGCGCAACCCATCTCCCTCAAAGTTCAAGATCCCGGCCCCTCTCCCAAGGAGTCCCGCCAACGCTGGCAACCCGAGCCGGAAACCCAAGACACCAACCCAACCATATGTCAAAACCAGCTCCCGAGTACCCAAATAGCAACCCGGACCAGGCAAACATACACGGGGACTGGAGAATTGTCAACCCCACTCAGAGCACGCCCTGGTGCTGCGCCAGCCCGATCTCGAAGTGCTCGTCGCAGCGAAGGTACGCGCTCAGCCGCCGGAGCGCGCGAGCGTCGAGCCCCGCTTCAGCTCGCGCTCATACCAGCGGAACGTGTCCTCCAGCCCACTCCGCAGATCCCACTCCGGGGCCCACCCGAGCCGCTCGCCGATCGCGCTGGAGTCGAGCCACTGACGCGTGAGCTCGCCATGCGGGGTGCCCTGCCCGCGCACGTCGGGCTCGACCTGCGCGCCGGCGATATCGATCAGGCAACGCACGATCTCCAAGACCGAGACCGGCTCGCCGATGCTCGCGTTCCACGCCTCACCCCACAGCGCAGGCCGATCCAGCGATTCGCCCACCGCGAGGTACGCCGACGCGGCGTCGGCCGCGTAGAGAAAGTCGCGTTCCAGCAATCCGCTGGAACGGATCGCCGGCCGCTCGCCCGCGAGCAGCGCGCGGATCGTTCCGGGGATCACGCGGGAGAAGTTGAAGTCGCCACCGCCGAACACGTTGCCGAAGCGCGTCACCGCGACCGGCAGGGCGAACGTCTCGGCGTAGGAGCGCGCGATCATGTCCGCACACGCCTTCGACACGTCGTAGGGGTAGCGCGGGCGCAGCGCGTGGCTCTCGCGATAGGGCAGCTCCTCGTGCGCGCCGTAGGCCTTGTCGGTCGAGGCGACCACGATCCGCCGCGGCTGATCGCTCGCGGTGCGGCACGCCTCCAGCAGGCTCCACGTCCCGCGCACGTTGGTCTCGTACGTCGCCAGCGGCGACGCGGCCGCCGAGCCGACGATCGCAGAGGCCGCGAGATGGAACACGGCCTGCACCCCGTGCTCGTCGAGCGCCGCGCGCAGCGCCTGCACGTCGAGCAGATCGGCGGCGACCGCCGTGCAGCGCTCGTCCAGGCCCCGCAGCAGAAAGCGCGAAGGGTCCGCGGGCGGCCGGCCGAGCACGAGCACCTCCGCGCCCTCGTCGAGCAGCCGCTCCGCGACCCACGAGCCGATGAAGCCCTGCGCGCCGGTGAACAGCACGCGCGTCCCGCGCCACGTGGAGGTCAGCACGCGCGTCCCGCGCCACGTGGAGGTCTCGCCGCTCACTGCGCGCACCCTACCGGGCAAGGTGCCAAAGCCATACAGCCGACCACTCGAGCGCAGCCCCTAACCGGGATGGCGCCCGCGGTGCGCCTCGGCTGCCGCCGCGTAAAGCACGGCCTGCGCGCGCGCCACGGCCCCCACCGCGGCGTCGGGCACCAGCAGCTCGGGGTGGTGCAGCGGCCGCACCTGGAACCCCTCCGCCCCGTCGAGCCCGACGAACGCCATCGCCAGCGGCGCGAGCGCGCCGAAGAACGCGAAGTCGTCGGATCCGCTGGAACGCCACTCCGGCGCGCGCCCCAGGCCGGCGTCGGCGAGCAGCTCGCGTGCCCTGTCCACGATCGCCGCGTCGTTCTCCAGCGCCGGCTCGCCCGGCACGAGCTCGACCGTCCCGCGACAGCCGTGCGCGGCGGCGACCCCCGCGACGACCTCCTGCACCATCCGCGCCAGCTCGCGCCGGTCCTCGGGCCGATGCGCTCGCAGCAGCGCCCGCGCGCGCGCGAACGCGGGGATCACGTTCTCCGCGGTGCCGCCCTCGATCACCCCCACCGTCAAGACGGCCGGCGCCTGCGGGTCGATGCGCCGGCCGACCTGCGCGTGCAGCGCGACCACGATCTGCGCGAGCGCGAGGATCGGGTCGCGGCCATGATGGGGGTAGGCGCCGTGCGAGGGCTCGCCCTCGACGACGATCTCCACCGCGTCGCACGACGCGTTCACGGTGCCCGCGTCGAGCGCGACCGCGCCCCACGACAGCTGCGGGTGGATGTGCGCCGCCACCACCGCCGCGGGGACCAGCGCCGCCAGCTCGCCGCGCGCGAGCCGCTCGGCGCCCGACGGGTAGGCCTCCTCGCTGGGCTGGAAGACCGCGAGCAGGGCGGCCGGGAGCCCAGCCTCCCGCGGCTCTTCGTCGAGCGCGTGCGCGGCGCGCGCGAGCGCCACGAGCGCCGCCATGTGCACGTCGTGCCCGCACGCGTGCATCGCTCCTTCCCGCGCGCTCGCGAACGGCGCGCCGGTGCGCTCTTGCACCGGCAGGCCGTCGAGCTCCGCGCGCACCGCGACCGCCGGGCCGTCCGCCGGTCCGATGCGCGCGATCAGGCCCGTGTCCGCCGCCGGCTGCGACCGAACCGGCAGCGCGTCCGCGACCGTCCGCGCGGTGCGCTCCTCGGAGTGCGCCAGCTCGGGCTGTTCGTGCAGCCGGTGGCGCAGCGCGATCGCGTCTGGGAGCTCGCGCTCGAGCTCGCTCAGCAGCCGGCGCAGCAGATCCTCGGTGCGCTCGGCGATTGCCGGCGGATTGCCGCCGGTCGGCTTCGCGGGGTCGTCCGGCCCACCGGGGTCAGTAGAGCTCGGCATACCGCCGGCAGGTTTCCGCCGCGTCGAGCTCCGCGACCGCGTCGATCTCGGCGCGCTTGAGCCCGACGTACGCCTCGTACAGCCGCGGGCTCAGCCAGCCGCGCACGACCTCGTCGCCGGCGAGCGCCTGCAGCGCCTCCTCGAGCGAACGCGGCAGCGCCCCCACTCCGAAGCGCTCCGCCTCATCCGCGTCGAGGGTTCCCGGGTCGACGCCCAGCAGCGGCGGCGCCCCGAGCCCCGCGCGCACGCCCTCCAGCCCCGCGCGCAGGATCGCGCCGAGCGCGAGGTACGGGTTCGCGGTCGCGTCCGCCGCGCGGTACTCCAGGCGCAGCTGGCCGGCCTCATCGGCGCCGCCGAGCGTCACCGGCGTGGGGATCCGCAGCAGCGCTTCGCGGTTGCCCGGCCCCAGCGCGACCGCGCCCGCGCTCCAGCGGTGCGGCACCAGGCGCGTCGCCGACGCTGGGCTCGGTGCGCTCAGCGCGCTCAGAGCCCGCGCGTGGCGCAGGATCCCCGCCGCGAAGCTCCCCCCCAGCTCGCTCAGACGCGCCGGCCGCGCGGCGTCGTGGAACAGCGGCGCGCCGTGCTCGTCGAGGAGGCGCAGGTGGATGTGCACGCCGTTGCCCGCCGTGCCCGGGTCCACGAGCGGCGCGAAGCTCGCGCGCATGCCGAGGCGGTGCGCGAGCTCGCGCACGACCTCGCGCAGAATGACCGCGCGGTCGGCGGCCGCGACCCCCTCCGCCGCCTCCACCGGGATCTCGAACTGGCGCGGCGCGAACTCCGCGAAGAAGCGCTCCGGCTGCACGCCGGCCTCGATCAGCGCGTCCATGACCTTCGCCGGGAACGGTTCCACGCGCCACTGCGCCGCCAGCGAGAAGGGGGCCTCGGCCGGCACGTCACCTCCCGCGAGTGCGTCCAGTCCGGCAGACGCCGCGCCCCGAGGCGCCGCGCCGCCCACCAACTGGAACTCGTGCTCGAAGCTCGCCACCACGCGCGCCCGGAGCTCGTCGCGGAGCTCCTCCAGGGCCTCCCGCAGAAAGCGCCGCGGGCAGCAGTCCCACGGCCGCCCGTCGGCCTCGACGATGTCGCACAGCACCATCTCCAATGCCCCGCCGTGCGAGTTGGCCTCCACGCGCACGTGCGTGTCTGCGTCCGGCAGCAGCCGCACGTCGCCGACCGAGCCGAACGGCGACTCGCGCGCCAGCGGGCCGTGCGGCGTGAGCGACATGTTCGCCGGCACCCACCCCAGGCCCGCCTCCAGGTGCGCGCCGAGCTCCGCGGAGAGGACAGAGCGACCGCGCACGATCGCGCCCAGGTCGCAGCACACCAGCGCGACGAGATCGGCCGAGCTCATCGGCGGCAGCCCGCGGTCATCGCCAGTCGGAGCCCTCCGGGTCCTCGAGGCGATGACCGGCCGCGATCGCGCTCCCGTTGTCCCACGCCCCCTCCGTCAGACCCGCCGCGGCTGCCGCCGCGCGCACCGCCGGCGCGTCGTCCACCGTCGTCACCGCGATCGCCCCGCCCGCGGGCTCCTCGCGCCGCTCGATCGCGCGCGCGAGCCGCTGCGCCGGCTGCAGGTGCACGCCGCCGTTTCCCAAGGCGGGGTATGTATCGGCAACTCCATACAGGCTCCCACCCGGCCCCCGCAGTCGTCCGAACACGCACACGAAGTGCCCCACGTCCCAGTCCGCCGGCGGGCCGCCGTCGTCACCGTCGAGCACATGCGAGAGCACCTGCGCCGTGCTCGGCCGCCCGCCCCACAGGTGCCGCGTCGCGACGTTCGCCACCAGCGTCGCCGGCCGCTCCAGATCCGCGAGCGCGTCGAACAGGCCCGCCAGCGTCGCCGCCGTCCACGGCCCGCGGAATGGGATCGCCGCGAGCATGTCGCCGGCGAGCGCGACGATCGCGTCAACCAGCCCCGCCGCCGCCGTCCCCGAGATAGCCGCGTCCTCGATGAACGGCAGCCGCAGCCGGTAGTCGCGCCGACCGGTTTCGCCGTGCGGCAGATGCCGCGGGTCCGCGCGCGCCGACACCGTGCTGCCCGCCGCCAGCGCCACCGCGTCCTGATCGAGCGGCTGCCCATCACGCTCGGCGAACCCCGCCGCGCTCAGCGCCAGCGCCCCGCAGAACGCCCCGCACAGGTCGTCGCGCTGGGGCAGCTCGCGCGCGTGCGCCTCCAGCAGATCGCGCGCGCCCGGCAAGAGCGTCAACCCCAGCGGCGTCGAGCTGGACATGCAGGGAATATACGGGCCGGGCTCATAGGCGAAGGTCGCCGACTCGCGCCGATTCTGACGGTGCGTCCACAGCTGCCCCGCGGGGACGTCTGGCCACGCCGCGGGAGACCCCGGCGCGCTCGGCGAGCTGGGCCTGGGTCAGTCCACGCAGGCGCCGCCACCGCGAGACGCTGCTCGAGACGTCCCGCAGCGCACGGCGGACGGGTAGAGGAGTGGTAGCCGTCCGGCTTTTAGGGTCCATATACAGGCTGTTGTAGCCTATAAAAAGCTATATATAGACCGGTAAGGAGGGGGACACCAGCGCCGCTCCGCTCGAGCGGCTCAGAACCTCACTTGCACTTCGAAGAGCTCGACAGCGTCACCGGCGAGCCCGTGTAGTAGACGAAGCTCGCGGCTTGCGGATCGCGAGGTCGGCCAGATGGATCATGCCGACGAAGGTACGTCCCGCCCGCCCCCCCCCCCCCCCCCCCCCCCCCCCCCGGCATCGGGGTGAGGTGCGGGTTTCTACTCAGTAGTCCCCCAGCCCCGGCTCGGCGGGGGCCGCGAGGAGCGAGCGGGTGTCGGTACTGCGTTTTCGGAGCCCGCCGCGCGCGTGCGCGCACGCGCGCGTACCGACGCGTCGGCCTCCAGCGGGACGCTCAGGTGCTCAGCGCCGCGATCGCGCGCTCCAGCGTCGCGCGCTGCGCCGCCCACGAGCCCCGTAGCGCGGCGCCGACCACGACCGTGCTCGCGCGTGAACCGCGCACGAGGCACGCGATCTCCACGTAGCGCGCCCCGATCACGGTCGTGTACGCGTCCTGCACGCAGCTCGCGCGCCCACTTCCGAAACGCGCGTCCCGCACCGCACGGAGCCGCTCCACGTCACGCTCGCCCTCCTCGCGCTGGTGCGCGACGCGGAACCCGATCCAGTCCGCGAGCGTCTCCGAGCCCTGGCGCGGGGTCAGGTTGAGGTAGCCCAGGTAGCGACCCCGCACGTCGCGCAGACCCGCGGTCACCGTGCCGAGGTCGCCCGCGACCGCGCGCCAGCGCGGTGGGTACGCGAGCACCGCGCCCGTCGCGATCCGCGCGCGCCGCCAGCCCGCGGGGGGCGGCCCTGCGTGCAGCCACGCGAAGCTCGCGGCGGTCGCCCCCCCGGACGCCGCCGTCCGCGCCACCGCCGCGCGGGACGCCGCGCGCGACGACGTCCCGCTCCCACCACAACCAGACGCGGCGAGCAACACCGCGAGCCCGACCGCCAGCGTCGGGAGCGCGCGCGCCCTAGACGTTCCCATCCCCGTCGCTCGGACCGCCACTGTTGTCGCCGTCGCCGTCGCCACCGCCGTTCTGGGGGATGCTCGAGGAGGATCCCCCGGACTGCGCGCCTTCCGAGGAGCCTGAGCCGGCGCCGGATCGTTCGGAGGAGCCCCCACCGGACTGCGACTGCGAGGCAGGCGTGGAGGAGCTGCTCGACGAGCCCGAGCCCGAGCTGGAGCCACCGCAGCCAGCGACCGCGCCGAGCAGCGCGAGCGCCGCGAGCAGCGCCACGACGCGGCGCGCCCACCCCCTGGGTGGCGTGCGCGTCGAACCGGTCACCGGTCGCTGAGCCGTGCGGGCCGTCGGTTGCGATCTTATGGAGCCTTGCGCTGCGCTTCATGGGACCTCCGTTCTCGTTCTCGGTGTCATCCGACCAGCTGGCCGCCGTCGCGGTGCGCTCGCCCCGATGTCGATGCTCCAAAGGACTCCGCGCGGCGCGAAAGCTTTCAGCAGCCACCCAAAGCCCCCAGCCGCCGCCGGTAGACCTGTCTTGGCAGCTTAGCTACGCGCCCGTGCCGCGAGATTCGCCCAGAGCTCGGCTCCCAGCCCAGGCCGGGCTCATTTTCAAAATCGTAAAACTCAGCGACGCCGGCGCAGAACGCTGCATCACCCGCTCCTCCCCGCCGAATGTGACCGTATCAAGCCGATCCGCGCCACGCCACTATCGGACGAGTCCGCGTGTAAGACTGCGCGGATGGGGCGCGCCACCGCCGACCTGCAGACGATGCGCGAGTTGGAAGACGCCGCGCTGGGCCTACCGCGGGGTCTGCGGATCGAGTGGCTCGGAGTCTCCGGCTACCGGCTCTCCTACGAGGGCGTCTCGCTGCTGATCGACCCGTACCTCTCGCGGGTCCCACTGAGCGCGCTGCTGCTGCGGCGCCCCGCGCGGCCCGACGCGGCGATGCTCGACCGCTACTGCGAGATCGGCGAGCCGGTCGCGGGGGTGCTCGTCGGTCACACCCACTTCGACCACGCCGTCGACGCGCCCGCGCTGGCGCGTCGCTTCGGCTGCAACGCCTACGGGTCGGCATCGTTGGCACACCTCATGCGCCTGCACGGCCTCGGCGCGCAGGCCGTCGAGGTGCAGCCGCGGCACGCGTACGAGCTGGGCCCGTTCGTGGCGCGCTTCGTGCCGAGCCGCCACTCCAAGCTGATCCTCGGGCGCCGCGTGCCGCTCGACGGGGAGCTCACCTGCGATCACCTCGACCGCCTCTGCCCCAGCGCCTACCGCTGCGGGCAGGTGTGGGGCATCCGCATCGAGGTGGCCGGCACGAGCTTCTACCACCAGGGCAGCGCCGACCTCGACGACGAAGCGCTGGGGATGGAGCCGGTCGACGTCTTCCTCGCGGGCGTCGCCGGGCGCAGCGTGACGCCGCGGTACTGGGAGCGCGCGCTGCCCAAGCTCGACCCGCGCGTGGTCGTGCCGACGCACTACGACAACTTCTTCCGCCCGCTCGGCGGAGAGTTGGGTTTCGTGCGCAACGTGAAGTTCGCGTCCGTGCCCGGTGAGGTGCGCGCTGTCTCGAGCTCCGCCACGGTGCGCGCTCTGCCCCGGATCGATCAGCGCGACAGCGGTCGAGTCTGAAGGCGGATCTCCACAGGCGCGGGTGAACAACCGCCCCCTAGCGCGGTCGTATGCCTGGTTGCCGCCGGTACGTGACGCTCGGTCAGAGTCCCGTAATCTCTAGCCGTCCGCCGGTTTCAATTGCCCGCGAGTCCTGTTCGCTCCGGGGACCGTCGATCGCCTCATGAAGCCAGGTCGTCAGGAAATCCTCCCCTGCTTCTCCGGCTTCGCGTTCGAAGCCCGCGACGATACTTTGGACGACCTGCGCGAACTCATATCCTTCGGCTTCCGCCGCACTGCGAAACGCGCGTTGGTAGATCCTGAGCAGCATCTCGCCTCCTACCGCCGACTGTGTCAGCTCGTTCAGTGCAGCCTCACCGACCAAGACAGCCGTGTGTGGAGACTCCGTGAGCACTCCCCTTTTCGACCGGTGCCCGCGGAGCGTATTGCCTACAATCGAGACGTAGAAGGTATCGGCCCTATATGTCTCCTCCAACACCGCGAGCTGTTTACCCAATCGTTCACCATCGCCGCCCTTCGCAGAGCCCGTCTTGCTCTTGACCTGAAAGAGCCGGAGAGCCTCGGGGCGGCTGGGTAGGGGCACTTGGCCCACGTCTGCCCCGGGAAACGGGTTCAGCACCGGATCAAGGTAGTTCTTCCCCTTCTTCCGGCTACCGCCGGGCTCTGGCACTCGGAAATTGCCTCGCATGCTGGCGATCGTGTTCTGGTGGAGATTGCCGGCCAGGTCCTCGATCTTCATGAGGATCTTGTGCGAGGTTGTCGCTTCGATGGTTTGTCGAAGACTGCGGTCGCTGAGCAGCTCGAAGTTTGCGGCCAAAATGAACGGATCGAGTACGTCGCCGGGGTTGTGCCCAACCTTGATGGCATCCGCCGTTGCTGGGAACTTCTTGATTGATTCCCGCACCACGGTCTCGACCATCGCCGTCGCCCCCACCGGGTCCTCGAAAGCCCTACAGAGCTGCACCTGGTCGGCAAGGTCGGCGGCGACACCGGTGCCAGACGGGAACGACTCCGACAGTCTCTCAATGAGCGCGTGCCGAGGCATGTCTCCGAGGTCCACCGCACTGAGATCCCCAAAGGGCGAGGCAATCGACGCTATACCGAGCGATGCACACGCCAAGTCCAAAAGCTCAGCGGCGGACGCCTCGCGTACCCACTCGATCGCAGCTTGTGCCGCACCGATGCGCTGGAGCAGAACCGGCGCCAGACCGGCGAGCTCCTCGGTCAGCCAGTCCGGACCCGTCATGCGACGAGCGCGGCCCGCTTGTTACGTGCCGAGGCGCGGTGGACTGCGAGCGCTTCGGCCAAGAGTGCGTGATGGTCCGGCGCATCCGTGGCTGACGAGGACAGGAGTGTCGCACCGATGGCTTCACCGAGCGCCACCGGGACAGCATTGCCGATCTGCTGATACTGGTGACTCACACTCCCCGCGATGTGCCAGTCATCAGGGAACCCCTGGAGACGCGCGCACTCTCTTACGGACAGGGGCCTGCTCTGCGATGGGTGACATAGCGCCGATCCCTTTCGATTGGCCTTTCCGGTGATGGTAGGGGCGAGCCCGTCCCAACTCAGCCGGCGAAAGAACCCGGTCTTCCCACCACCCGCGGCGTAACTGGCCTCCCCCATTGCTTCCCGAGCTACATCGGGAGGGAGATTGCGCCAGTTGCCTCCCTCGGGCACAAGAGCGAACACTTCACGAACGGCCTCCGTGTACTGTGAGCCAGGCCCAGGGTTGTCAACCATGTCACCGATCGCGTCCCTTACTGTCGCAAACGGACGTAGGCCGTCCCCGTGGGTGGGGGAAGGTCCCAAGGGTGCAGGTCCGTCACGGTCGCCGATCATGACAAAGCGCAGCCGGCGTTGTGGTGCCCCAAACCGCGAGGAATCAAGGATCTCGAAGGTGACGCGGTACCCCATCTCTGCGATCACGGTATCCAACAGGAGGCGTAGGGCCGAGCCGGATTGCTCGTCAGGCTCGAGTGGAGACGGCTCGCCAGCTACTCGATCAGAGGCAAACAGCGACGCTTGCCCCGGTCGGCTGTAAGACGAAAGGTTCCACGATTTGCCGGGTCGCTGCGAGATAGGTCTATGCCGTACAGCAGCAGTGATCAGGTTCGACACGTTCTCCAAGACGAACCGGCGCGGGCGCACTTCAGATACAAGGCGCAGGTACTCAAAGATGAGGTTCCCTCGTGGATCAGCCAGCGCGGCGCGAGTACCCCCTGGACAGAAGCTCTGGCATGGAGGCCCGCCGACCATGTAATCGACCTCACCGTCGCCCGCGCTGGACGCCAAGTCAACCACAGTCAGTTCCCTCACGTCTGCTTGGAGCACGTTCAGCCGTGGACGGTTGAGCCGTATGGTCTCGCAATAGAGCGGCTCGATCTCGACCGCCAACGACGGGGCGACGCCAGCGCGCTCCAGCCCCAGGTCCAGGCCCATCGCACCCGAGAAGAGAGACCAGGTCGTCGTCACAAGACGCCACCCTAGCGATCCGCAAAGACGCAGCGGCTTGAAGCAGGGGCGCGAGATCATCGAGCGAGCCGCGGTCTTCTTCGCAGCGGAAACCGAGCCCCGGTGAGCGTCCACCGAATCATCTCGACGGAGAAGGCCAGTTTCCCAGTCCCTGTGATGTGCGACGTGCTCGCAGTCTCACGGTCGGGGTTTTCACGGCGGGGAGCGACGCGCGCCGTCGGATCGGGCTCTGAGCGATGCGTGGCCGACCTCGAGGATCGTCGAGATCCACGACAAGCGACCAGCGGTGTGTGTAAAGAGCGGGAGCGACGGGACTCGAACCCTCTCTGGACACCGCGTTGAGATCCGGATATAGCCGTGGCTAGGAGACAACTGCTGGCATCAGTGATCTCGCGTCCGACTGCGCTCAGGCCAGCGCGAGGTTGAGCTCTTCGGTGCGCTCGGCCACCTGGCTCTCGTCTTCGGCGGCCGGAACCGTGCATTCTGGCTGATGCTCGTCGAGCAGGGCCTGTAGCTCGCGGTCGAGCGTGCTGTCCCCGGACGGTCCTGCACCACGCTGGCGCATCGACGCAGGAATGTCGATCGACACGAACTGCATGTGTCGCCAGCGGTCATTGATCGCCTCGAACACGGCCGCGTGGTAGACGTCCTCGATCAGGAGCGTTTCGGGGTGGCGCGGCAGCGCGGCATGCTTGAGTACCGCATCGAGGAAGCCGGCACCGCCGAGCTCTTCGACCAGGCATTGTCCGAGCTGGTCTGTCTCCACACGGCTGTCAGCATCGACCCCGCGCCTACTCGCCTCGGCCTTTACGAAGGAGCCGCAGCTCGCCCAAGCCCAGTCCGGGTGCTGCTCCTGGAGACGTTTGGCGATCTCGGTCTTCCTCGAGGCGGTGTGCCCGGAAAGGACAATCACACGGCTCGGCGCGAGCTCAGCGTAATCGGACTGGGCCTCGACAGGCATGCCGAGCGAGAGCTTCTCGGGAAGCTGCGTCTCGCCATCAGCGAGGCCGACGATCGTCGCCTTTTCGCGCTTAGGAGCTCGCAGGAGGTCCGGCATCGTATAACCGAAGGCCGCGATTAGGCTCGCGCCAAGGCCGATTGCCCAGTAGGCGCCCGTACTCCAGTGATTGGCTTTGCCAACCAGGACCCCGGCGAGCAGTACGCCTGCGGCGCAGACGATAGGGGCGAGGCGGACTGCGAGACGGCTCCGCGCCCGCCGTGGGGTTCGCGTAATAGCCATCGTCTCTAGAAGTGTAGTCCCGGCACGAGCGTGTAGATCGCGATCGAGCCGACAATCCCGAAGCCGGCGAAGCGCTCCAGTGTGTCGGCTGGGGAAACCTCCCTCTTGAGCGCGAACCGAAAGAAGAGCCCGGTCGACGCGCCGACGACGCCAAGGATGCCGCCGTAGCCGACGGCGATCGAAAGTATGTCGTGCGCGGTGGGGCTCCACTGCGCACTGACGTGGCGCCACGCGTGCGCGAGTCCACCAAGCCATACCGCGAGACCGTAGACACCACCGAGGCACAGCGCGAGCAGTGGCAACGTGTCCTTGCCTGGGCGCCGCGCCCTGGGTAGGCATGCGTAGAGGGCGCGGATGACGCCGCCAGTAAGTCCCGCGCACGTGCCCACGTAGGCGTATGTCACCGGGTGCGGAGGTTTCAGCAGCGGGAAGCTCATCGCGGTCGGCTCTCAGGCGCGCGTATCCTGCCAGATTTGGCTTATCGGGACGTGCCCGCTATGAGGAGGTTTCGAGTGACGGTTGAAATTGTCCGACTAAACGTCTACGCTTAGAGCGTGTGGTGCCCAAGTGAGTTCCCAAGTAGCAGACGACGGCCTACTCTCGCTGCACGTCTACCGCGAAACCAACCGCGACGATCGGCCCGCGCGCGCGTATCTCCGCCGCGGCGATGGGGCGCCATCAACAGTGCTGGCACTTCCGCTACTCGGACTGGTCGCCGGACCACCGCCGACGCTCATCGAGAACGAGTTCCTGCTCTCCAACCTGCAGGTAACGATCGATGCCTGGGCTGAGCTCAATCCATGAGAACCCAGCCTCCCCCGCAGTCTGGGACGAGGCCTCCTACCAGCGCCTGAGCGAGGCGAGCGGCAGAGACGACACGCTGCGCGTTGCCTTCGAGAACGGTGACTGCGTGAACCTCGCGCTGTCGGCGCTCCTGAACCGGCCGGGGGCCGAGGCCGATTGGGAGACGCTCGAGCTGAATCCTTACGAGCTTCAGCTCACCGTTGATGGGAAGCCGGAGATTGTGCCGTGGATGGACATCCGCGCGCTTGCCGATGAGCGCCTCGCTTCGTACCTCGCCGAGCGCGCCAGCGAGCAGGCACGTAACGTCGGGCACCGCTTGCGCCTCCTGCGCGGTCGCCGCGGGTTGTCCGCCCGTGAGCTGGCCGAGCGTGCCGGGATCAGTCCACAGTCGCTCTCGCGGATCGAGCGCGGCCGGCACGACATCGTGTTCTCCACGTTGCAGCGGCTGCTCGCCGCGATGAACCTCGAGCTGTCTGACCTTGCCGCGCTCGGCGGGGGTGATGTCGAGCCACGCCAAGTACAGGCCGCGCTGATCGCCTCAGGCCTTGAGCGCGACACCGTCGCGCGCGTCCTGCATGGAGCACGTAATCCCACTGAGCTGCTCAGGCGGGTCAGGCGGGTGTTCGGCTGGTCGGCAACAGACCTCGCTGGCCCGGCCGCGCCGCCGATGCTCGCCCACCCCGCTCTGGCTGGACGCTTTAAAGCGCAGGGCCGCGGCTCGCGCGCGGCTGACACCTACGTGATGTATGCGCACACCGTGGCGCTGCTTGCCGAGCAGGCGGCGGAGCGCCCGACCTACACGCCGCCGCCCGACGATCCGCATCAGATCGCCGCGGAGATCCGCGAGCGTCATGGGCGGGTCAACTTCACCGGCTTGCTCGACTACTGCTGGGAGCACGGGATCGTCATCGTGCCGCTGTTCGACCGCGGCCAGCTGCACGGCGCCTGCTGGCTGATTGCCGGCCGTCCGGTCGTCGTGCTCAAGCAGCGCGCCTCCTACCACAGCCGCTGGGCGTTCGACCTGGCTCACGAGCTCGCACACGTGCTGCGCCACCTTGACGAGGGCCAGCCCGCGGTAGTCGAGTTCGAGCCGATCGGCGAGGCAAGCGAGGACGAGGAGAGCGAGGCGTCGGAGTTCGCGAGCGAGCTGCTACTCGGTGATTCGGAGAGTCTCATACAAGAGGTTGTCGAGCACGCCGACGGCAAAGGACGGCGCCTGAAGGCGGCCGTTACTGCTGTCGCCGCGAGGCACGACGTCGAGGCCGGCACGCTGGCCAACGCACTCGCGTGGCGCCTTCAACTGCAGCACTTCCCCTTCTCCTTTTGGAGCGTCGCTGCGAACCTCCAGTCAGGTGAGCGCAACGCTCCCGAGCTGGCCGCCCGGGAGCTCGACCGTCACCTGCGGCCGGAGCGAGTGGCCGAGGACGAGGCATTGATGCTGGAGGGCGCGCTGATGAACGATGTGCCGGAGTTCGCGACGTGAGCACTACGGCGAGAACCCCAATCGTGGTCACCTGCAAGCAGACCAGCTGTGCGAGCAAGGTCCCTCCCACGGAGCACAGACACAGCTTCCAGGAGCTGACGGGCGCGCTGCCCGGCGTCGGCGGCACCTGTCGGGCTTGTGGCGCCGACGTCGTCGATTGGGAGCTCTGCCACGCCAATGACCCGTTGAGTGTCGAGCAGCTGGTAGCGGAGATACGCAAGGAGCTGATCCGCGACGTCTACTGGGGGGAGGCACTGCCGGAGCGGATCGTCATGCTGGCGCTGCGCCGCGATGCGCAGGCGCTACGCGAGTCGCAGCGGCGGATGCTCGCCCGTGAGCTAATCCCTGCCGAACCGCAGAACCCGTGGCTGCGCAAACGCACCTACTTCGCAACTCACCATGACGCCCGCATCGTGCACTGCGCGCAGCACGCCACCGCGACGTGCTGCCGGCGCTGCCTAGAGCTCTGGCATGGCATACCGCGCGAGCGGCGACTGACCGACCAAGAGTTCTCTTACCTGGAGTCGCTGACCTGGAGCTACACCGTCGAGCGGCTCGCAGAGCCCATCTTCGCGGGAGTGCACAGTGGCTGAGCGCGAGCCTTTGAAGGTATCCTGCACCGACTCGGCCTGTGACCAGAACCTGCATTGTTTCCGCCCAGCGCGAGGGATGGACGAGGACGAGCACGGACGCTGTCGCGACTGTGGGGCGGACCTCGTTCGACTGGGATACCGTCCACCGCCGCGAGATCGAACGGATCGACGCGGTGCTCGCCGAGCTGCCAAAGGAGCTGATCCGCCACCACTACTGGCACCGTGAGCTGCCCCAGGCGATGCTCGACCGCACTGCCCGCTGGCAACGCGAGACCATCGCCAAGCGCACCCACGCCGCAATACATAGCCATGTTGGCGCGCCCAGCAGCGAGATATTCCGCGACGGTACGCAGACCCAAGACGAGCACTCCGAGCACGCACAGATTTACTTCCTCGGCATGCACGCCGTCGCCGTCTGTTGCCGCAAGTGCATGGAGTATTGGCACGGCATCCCACGCGATCACAGGCTGACCGAGGCGGAGGAGCAGTACTTCGCCACGCTTGTGTGGGCGTACATCTGCAAGCGCATGGACTGGCAGGACTCGCTGGAGTTGATCGAGCAATGAGCACAGCGATCGACACCGACCGCTTCTCCTCGGTGCTGCGTGCCCGCGGCATCGATCCCCAGTCGCGCAAGGTGCTCGTCAGCGTCCTCGAGGGCTCAAAGCAGGAGCAGGATCTCAGCGAGCCCGTCAACTGCGAAGGCCTCGGGCGAATCCGCCACTTCCTGCGCGAGACCTCTCCGGGCTGGCCCGAGAACCCGTTGCCGACCGTGCCCGCCGCGCGCGCGCTTGGGGTCGATGCCCCGACGCAGATGCGCGCGCAGGTCTTTCAGAACGCCGTCTGTAACTGGCGCTGCTGGTACTGCTACGTCGACTTCTCGCTGCTGGCGGGAAACCGTGAGCACTCGCGGATGCGCAGCGCGGCCGAGCTGGTCGAGCTGTTCCTGTCCGAGCCCGACGGCCCCGCCGTGATCGACCTCTCCGGCGGCCAGCCGGACCTCGTGCCCGAGTGGGTCCCGTGGATGCTCCGCGAGCTTCGAGAGCGCGGCCTCGAGCGCAGTGTCTACCTGTGGTCCGACGATAACCTCTCGAATGACTACTTCTTTGCGCTGCTCTCCCGCCAGGATCGCGAGCTGCTGGACAGCGCCCCCGCCTACGGCAAGGTCGGCTGCTTCAAGGGCTTCGACGAGAACTCCTTCGCTTTCAACACGGCCGCGGCACCGAGCCTGTTCGGGCGTCAGTTCGAGCTGATCGACAAGCTGATCCGAGAGACCTCGATCGATCTCTACGGCTACGTCACCTTTACGACACCCGACGACCGCGACATCGAGGGGCGGATGGCCACATTCGTCAACCGGCTGCAGAAGGTGGCGCCCCTGCTGCCGCTGCGCGTGGTGCCACTCGAGGTCGGTGCGTTCACGCCCACCCGGCCGCGGATGGGGACCGAGCACGAGCGCGCACTAACAGTGCAAGCGGAGGCGGTGGCGGCCTGGCAGGACGAGCTTCGTCGCCGCTTCAGTCCGGAGCAGCTCGCGCTCTCGATTTGCGATGTCCAGCTCCGCGACTAGCGCTGTGCCGGTGTTCACCGCACTGGTCGAGCAATCGCTGCGGCGCGCACTCGAAAGACCGGTGCGCGGACTGGGCGCCGTGCTCGGTGAGCTGAGCGGCGCCGACCCGATCGTCATCGCCAGGCTGCTCCAGGCGATCGCGGTCGAGGACCCTCCGCTCGCGGCGCGCGCCCGAGCGCTACTGGAGGAGGCCCGGACGCCGCAGCCCGTCGTTCCGACTGAGCCGCCGGTCCCCCACCCACTGGACTACGCGTGGATGTTCACCACGGATACAGCTCGGATGCTGCTCGAGAAGATCGCCGCGGCGAGCGCGCCCGGTGAACTAGTACTCCACCTGGGTACGCCGGCGCTGCACACACTCGCCTGCGAAGAGCTGTCGGACCGCCGACACCTGCTCGTCGACCGCGATGCTCGACAGGTGCGAGCGGCGAACAGGCTCAGGCCAGGGAGCGCCGTCGTGCGCGACTTGCTCGTCGCCGGGCCAGGCGTGGGCGGCGCCGCCGTCGTGGTCGCCGACCCGCCCTGGTACCCGCGCCACGCGGGTGCATTCGTGGGTGCCGCGGCCGAGAGCCTGCGTGAGGGCGGCGTGTTGCTCATCGCGATGCCCTCAGCGCTGACCCGGCCTGGGGTCGCCGACGAGCGACAGGAGCTGATCGACGTGAGCACCCAGGCTGGGCTGTCTCTCGCTGGCGAAGGGATCGGCCTATTGCGCTACCGGACCCCACCGTTCGAGCGAGCCGCGATGAGCGCCGCTGGAGTACCAGGGCTACCGGGGGACTGGCGCCGGGCCGATCTTTGGATGCTGAGCGCGTTGGAGCCCCGGCGCGTTTTCCGGCCAGCCGACAGGGCTGCGCGCTGGAGGCGAATCGAGATTGAGCTGATCCCCTTGCACGTATGGGAAAACGCGCCTCCGCTCGGCTCCGAGTTGCTCGGTAGCCTGGTCGACGGCGACGTGCTTGCCTCGGTCAGCGCGCGAGTGCCCGAGCGTGAGACGGCGTCCCTGTGGACTAGCCTCAACCGCGTGTTCTGCTCTTCCGATCCGCCGCGCCTAGCCGCACTCGCAAGACGGCTTGAGGGAGGTCTCAGCCCGGACCCTGCCGACGCCGAGACTGCCCATCGGTTGCTGAACCTTGTCGCGGCGGAGCGCTCTGAGCACCTGCTCCGCTGAGCGTCGCGGGCGAGCGGCCGAGACTCCTGGCATGATCGTGCTAATGCTGCGCCCGATTCCCCTCGAGCACGACTCGCTGCTCGGTGCGCTGCTCGACTCGATTTCCGACCGTGGATGGATTACACGCCTGTCCCAGTGTCTGCGCAACGGCGGAGGCGCTCTTCACGTCGCGGTGATGCGTGAGCCATACCTGACGTTGTTGCTCGAAGGCCGCAAGACTATTGAGTCGCGATTCTCCGTCAACCGAGTCTGCCCGTTCGACGCCGTCGAGGCCGGCGACGTGCTTGCCCTAAAGGAGCAGTCCGGGCCGCTCGTTGGCCTCGCCCTTGTGGAGCACGCAGCCTTCTACGAACTCGACCCCGCCACACTCGCCGAGATCCGGCGCGAGTTCACCAGCCGGATCTGCGCCGACGGTGCGTTCTGGCAGGCCCGTACGAACGCCCGCTACGGGAGCCTACTGCGCGTCGCCGCGCCGCTGCGCATCGAGCCGCTACGCCTCGCCAAGCGCGACCGGCGGGGCTGGGTCCGCGTGACGCGAGCGCCGCTCCAGCTAGCGATACCGGCCTGATGCCCGCGTCATTTGTCCTCGCCCTGGCGGGAGCCCAGTCATCGGGTAAGACGACGCTCGCCCGCGCCGTGGCCGCCCGCACCGGCGCGGCCTACGTGGGGTTCGGGGACCTCGTGCGGATGGAGGCCACGCGACGCGGGCTCGACGGCTCTCGCGACGAGCTGCAGGAGCTAGGTCAAGCGCTGTTGGACGAGCTCGGAGCGTCGCTCTTCTCTGAGCGAGCGCTCGATGCGGCAGACGTGGCTCGCGGGACGAGGCCGGTCGTGTGGGACGGGGTTCGCCATCCGGAAGTTCTGCACTCTCTTCGCGAGCTGTACGCGCCAGCCCCCGTGACACTCGTGACGCTCGTGCCCGAGGAGGCAGCGCGCCGCCAACGGGTCGAGGCAAGCGGAGAGTCGACCGCGGAGCGCGTTCGCTGGGAGGCGCATGAGACGGAAAGCCATCTAAGGTGGCTCGAAGGAGAGAGCGCGTTGGTCTGTACGGCGTCGACGCCGGAACTTGTGCTGGCGGAGGTCCTGGAGCTCTTGTCGTGACGCAGAGGCGAGGAGAGACCGGGAATGCAGCGCGCTGCTTCTGCTCCGCCCATGCCGCTCTTTGAGAATGTGGCATGGCGATATGCCTGCAGGGAGTTAAGTGTCGCCGTCCCAGTCGAGCGCTGCGCGCGCAGCACGCGGCAGCCTGCTGACGACCAGGTCGTAGGAGTCCTCGATCATGTCGCAGACAGTCGTGTCCGGCAGCGAGCCGTCGAGCACGCCCGTATTCCAGTGGCGCTTGTTCAGGTGGTAGCCGGGCAGCACTGCATTGTGGGCAGCGCGCAACGTTTCGGCGAGTGCTGGCTCGCACTTGAGACTGACCCGCAGCACCTCGGCTTGCAGCTGCGAGAGCGCGAACATCTTTCCCGCGACATTGAAGACGGAAGTGTTCTGGCCAAACGGGAACGTCTCCTCGGCTCCCGCGAACGACAGAAGGTAATTACAAAGCTCTGCCGGCTTCATCATCCGATCCACGCCCGGAGAGGCGATCGGCCACCCACGCTAGCAATCACATATATGCAGCGGCCGCCGGAGCTGGCTGCCCGGCAAAATATCGTCCTGTAGCAGTGATCATGCAATCGGGTCCCTAGTCTCATTGCCGGACGGCGTTGCAGTGGCCAGCCTCGACTCGATGGCAGAAGTGGCGCACTTCCGTGGCGGACGCGACCGGTCAGCCCCCTGCCCGCACCTGTCGCTCGACCTCGGCCGCCAAGTCGGCGACGGTCACGTCGAGCGCGAGAGGTAGGTGTCGCTGGCGTCGGCGCGGGCGCCGAGCTCCTTCTGCGTGAGGTCGGCGCGTAGGCGTAGCTCGCGCAGGGCGCGGCCGAGGGCACGCTGAGAGGCGGCGATCTGGCTTGTGGTGTCGTTGTCCATCGCTCAGACGCCACCTATGGACTTTACGTCGCAGCTAAGTCCTGGTAGGGTGCGCCGACCAAACATAAGAGTTGGCGCCCGCGCGGGTAGGACCGCCGGGCGCCGTGGCACCGAGAGCCTGAACTCCCGGCGCAGAGGAACCCTACTTGCATTGGTGGGGCGTCCTCGCCGCCCATGAGCAGTCCTCCCGGGGCCTCCAACCACAGGAGGAACCCGATGAGCACCAAGCCCGACCCGATCCCCGACGCGCTGATCCTCGCTGCGGTCGACCGCGCCGTCCGCCATTGGGCCCGAGGGGAGGAGGTGAGCAAGCACGAGATCTATGACCATCTCGCGATCCCCTCGCGCTCAGGTCCGGCGCGCCATGTCCATCGCCGGCTCACGACCCTCGAGACCGCTGGGATGGTCGAACGCTCCCGCCGCAATGGCATCGTCGTATTCAGCCTTACGAGCTCCGGTCGTCTCAGTCTGGAGCACGCGCAGCGCTCGGGGGAGGTCGTGTTGCCTGAGTCGCCGCAGCATCGCGAGTGGCGTCGTGCTCGGTCGCTCGCCGGACAGGAGGTCGAGCGATTCCGCCGTGAGTTCCGGGGCATCTCGTCGGGAGCCTGCCGTGGGGCTACACGCGCGACCCGCAGACCAAGCTCGCAGTCCCGCACCGCGAGCACGCGCCGCTTGTGCTCGACATGTTCAAGCGCTACGCCACCGGCCAAGAATCCGACCGCACGCTCGCCGCGTGGCTGAACGCCAAGGGCGCGCGGACCAGCCGCGGCCGGCAGTTCGCCAAGGACACTGTTCGCGAGATGCTCTGCAACGCCGCCTATGCCGGCTACGTGAGCGGCCTGCGCAGCAAGGACCGCTCGATCCGCGGCCTACACGACGCGATCGTTCCCGAGGCGCTCTTTGACCGCGTGCAAGAGCTCCGCTCCTACAAGGCGACCGTCAAGCAACCAAGCCCGCCATCGGACGAGTACCTCCTGCGCAAGCTCCTTTGCTGCGAGCGCTGCGGCGCAAGGATGCACGGTAATCGCGGCTCACGGCCACCCGTCCGGCGCTACCTCTGCGCTACCCGCCGCTACAGCCAAGGCTGCGCACAGCCGATCGTCCGCGCAGAGCCCCTCGAGAACCAGCTCGCACAATGGCTACGAGACTTCCAACCCGACGCCACCCTACGCGAGCTCGTCCTCGACACCATCACCAGCCAAGCCAGCCATCAGACCGGCGAAGCAGACCGCCGCGGTGAGCTGACCGAGCAGCTCCGCCGCCTGCAAGACCTTTACGTGCTCGGCGACCTCACCAAGGCCCAATACGTCATGCGCCGCCAGGCCCTCCAGGACGAGCTCGAACGACTTGCGCCACCAACCGACCCGCAGCTCGCCAGCGCCGAGAAGCTCCTCGCCAACTTCGCAGAGTTCTGGGAGACCGAGACCGCGCCCGCCTAGCGCCACCGCCTGCTCGTCAGTCTCTTCGAGCGCATCTGGCAAGACAACGGGCAGGTCGTCGCTGTCAAACCCCGCGCCGCCTTCGCGGCCTACTTCCAAGCAGTCGCCCGAGACCACGAAAGCCGGTCCGGAAGCTGCGGTGCCATGAGCGGGAGCGACGGGGGTTCGGTCCCGGGGTATGCCCCCAGGCGGAGGCGACATCGAGATTTGGACGGAGCCTCCGAGCCGCGGCGGTAGCCAGGGCTACCGCTCGCGGGGGCACGGTCGCTAAGCTGGCGACATGACGACAAAGGAAAAGCTGCGAGCTCAGCTTGAGGAGCTTTCCGAGGAAGAGGCGGAGTACGCGCAGATCATCGTCAGGCGCCCTGAGCCCGATGTCGTCGGGCTCCCCGACGGCTGGGGCGAGACGCTGACCGGCGAGCCGATGCCGAACGTCGTCGCCGCCGTGCGTCGTGTGCGCGACGAGCACTGAGCGTGCTGGTCGTTGACGCGAACGTAGTTGTCGAGGTCACCCTGGAGCGACTCGGCGTAACGGCGCTGGACGCTCTCGGCGACGAGCAGTTGGCCGCGCCCTGGTTGCTTTGGAGCGAGGTTCCGGCGGCGCTCAGCGCGATGGTCTTCCGCGGCGAAATATCTCGCGAGCTGGGGGAGTCTGCGCTCGGGCGTCTTGCGACGATCAAGGTCGAGCCGCTCCATCCTGACGGCCTGATCACCGAGGCGTGGCGTATCACCAAGGAGCGCGGCTGGGCGAAGACCTACGACGCCGAGTATCTCGCTCTCGCGCGGCTACTCGATTGCCGGCTGGTGACGCTCGACGGGACCGCTGTGGCGCGCGACCAGGAATCTCGGCTACGTCGTGACGCCGGAGGAACTCAAGCGCTCGGCAGAGGAACCTCAACAGCACCTGCAGTAGCCGGCACCCCTTACAGTAGTGGTCTGGGTCGGACTGTGAAGCCTATTGATCCAGCACTATAGTCATCATCTCCGCGCAGGCGTCCAGTCTACGAACCACAGAAGGATCCTGTAGCACTGAAGCCTCAGCATTTGAGTCTGCGCTCAAATTATACGCCACCGACCCGATGAAGCCGGGATCCTTGCTAAAGCTTGTTATCGGAATCGCTCCAACCGCCTTGTATCTTTCCCGACTGCTCTTCAGAAGCTTCCAATCCATGCCGTACCTCTTGTCTGTACCAAAGGTGGTCCATTCCGCCTTCGATGCATTGCCAAGCCGCCCTAGAGTGAAGTCAGCAAACACGGACTCTTCTTGACGCCAACAGGTGCCTACAATTCCCTCACCATATGCAAAGGAGCGTGCCTTAGGTGACTTCGGACTTGAACGCTGTCGGGCTACACGCGCCAGTGTCGGCGGATCGGTTCTATGCGTCGGCAGAAAAACGTGAAGCCCCAACCCCGAGACTACGCCAGACCGCTCTTGGATATCGTTTAGGACAAGCCTGAGTAGCCCGTCGAGTCGCTTGACGCGCTCTGCGTCAACCGTCGTCTCCTGCCAGCGCGAAGTGATCCTCTTGAGATTTTTCGCGGTATCCTCAAGGCCTGCCTCCACTGGAGTGCTTTTGGCAAATCGAATGCAAGTAAGTCCGCCAACGTCGGTTGGAATCTTCAACGCCTTCGTCGACTCCACAAGAAGCAGGGCGCGTCGGCGACCAAAGAACGCAACGAAAAGCCCGAACTCAAACACGATATTGTCTCGCGGGGCCTTCGACGCCTTGCGACGTGAAACTACGCGATCATCGGCAGTCGCGACTACCAGAGCCCCGTCAAATTGACGACCGTGCGTCTCAAGCGACTCCAGCGTATACTCACCCGGCCCGAAAAGTCCCTCGTCCCAGATCTCAGCGGTAATCTCAGGAGAAAGCAGACTTTGTAACGCTTTGGCATACGGGAGCGCCTCCTTCGTTGAGGCAACAAGAAGCCGCGGCGGGAGAAGTCTTGGGATTTTGGACATGATCGTTGCTCAGGATAGTAGGTCGCTCGTGCTGACAATTACGCGGGGTCCTCCACTCGACTCGGTGATTGAGCCAATCACCTGGGCATTGGGCACCGCTATCGCACGTCGCCAAGCTTCGGCAGATACGACGGCAAGCAGCCCGCCAGAGGTTTGAGGATCGTTCAGTAGAGCTGGCACAAACCCATCATTTGGAGCCAACTCGTACGACGTGTAACCCTGCGACGCGAGGAGGTTAGCGTCCGCCAATGCCGACCAGCAATGCTGATGTACAAACTCTTCAGAAAGCGTGAAATGCGGAATTCGATCGGCTGGTATGTCCACCACTGCGGCCCCTATCAGGTGCCGCAAAGCGTCCAGGAACCCGAATCCGCTAACGTCACAGACAGCCCGTACCGCCCCTGGTGAATTACGCTCTAGGGTAATTAGACTCCTAGCCGCCGACTCATTCGATTCTCGCATCGAAGCGTACTCCTCAGTGAGCTCGTCCTCGGTAGCCACCCCGAGCTTACGTGCGGTGAGAGCCAGACCGGTCCCAAGCCGCTTCCAGAGCACTATGACGTCACCACGCTCTATAGCATCAGCAACGACACCTACCGATGCACGGCCCGTTAAGGCTACGCTGACAAAAGTTTCACCGGCGATGACCGAGTGTCCACCGGCGATCACTGCCCGGTGATCGTGCAACGCCTCTACCACACCCCCGAGCAGCTTTGAGGCGCGACCCGAGCTAACGTCCGAGAACGTAGCGCCAAGTGTTACAACACCATAGATCGGCTGGGAAAGCGTTGCGAATAGGTCAGAAAGCGCGTGTACTCCAGCGATATAGCCAGAGGTCCCAGGATCGTCTGAGACTGGATAAAGCATGTTGACACTTGTAACCAGCTCTTCAGCTGAATCGGCGAGCCCCACTCTGCATGCGTCACCTAGATCGTAAAGGTAGCTCGCTGGGCTTGATGCCGGAATGTGCCCGATCACCGAGCCAAGCGGCTCAAGCAAGGAATCGAGCATTGAGCTAGGAAGCTTTCGTGCACAGCCTCCACCCAACGACTCGTCTCCCGTCATCGGACCTGTGCCATTTCTCGGCCGACAGCGACCTGTGTCTTACGATCGCCCAAGACATAGAGCGCCTCCGTAAAAATTCCGCCCCGCGCTTTGGGTAGGGGAGCACGACGCGCAAACTTGACCATGATAGCGCCTCGAAATAGGCGTGCGACACGCGGGTCAGCAGAGCCGCTCACAGCAACCAGAGCACCCCTAGCCTTCAGCTCATGAACGACCGTCGCCAACCTTTCCAGATCGCGCCAGGTGAATTTGGGATATGAGTATCGCGTAAACGGTCCATCTGACTCAGGAAGAACGTAAACGGGATCGCAGTAGACAAAGGCACCGGCTTTTACGTCAGTGAGGCTCGACTCAAAATCGCCCGTAACTAAGTTTACACCATTTAATGCCGCGGACATCTGTACCAGCCGATCATCGGTCCAGAGACTAGCAATCCCACGACCGCCGGAAAATGGGACGTTGTAAACGCCATGTTTGTTAATTCTGTATATCCCACCGTAGCCGCACCTGTTGAGATACAGAAGCCGTACTGCGCGCTGAACATCATCCGATGGAGAACTTTGGCTTAACTGATCATATTGTTCCTTGGATACAGTAAGCGCCACGAGTCCTGCTTCCACCTTTGCGGGATTGCACGCCAGTGCTCGGTAAGTCGCCATGAGGTCATCGTTTACATCGCCCAGTGTTGCACCCGGCCAACGAAAGCCGAGATATACGGCCGCCCCACCTGCGAAGGGCTCATAGAAGGTGTTTGGGCCCCACACCCTGCAGAGGGCCTCAATATGCCGCAGTAACCACCGCTTACCTCCAGCCCATCGAAGGATTGGTGACGCATTGCGTCGCTGAACGTTCACGGCTTTCAACGCGTTACGTGGAGTCCAGAACTGGTGCCAACGTCTGCAGTCGGCGCGCAACATTGTACTTTTCAAGTAGCTGTACTACCGTGTCTGGCACCTGCGCCCGCCACGCAGGATCGCCTTCTTGGATCATGCGACGTATCTCATGTCCGGCCACCTCCTTCTTAGTTCGTGTCCACAGATTGACGACCGTGTAGCCAGCCATTTCGAGAGTCTTTATCTTAAGAAGATTCCAGTCGTCATATGTCGTCGTCAGAACGGGAATCTCGGGAGGCAGAAACTCGTGCAACTCGGTTGGCTCCTCGATTGGGAATGGCAGGATTGCGAACCGCTCAAGTGGAATCTGACACCCCGTCAGCGCCGCTTTGATAATCGAGGCACGCTCAAAGTAGTTGAGCGGGTTGCTCACAGGCTGGGCTCGATGAATGGCGCTTGTTGACTCGACTTGTATGAGCCGATGAAGCACATGCTGCGTTATACCGATATATAGGAAATCGGCCCGCTCAAGAGCCTCCAATATATACTCCATGTGGCCGTTGTGCAAAGGCTGAAAGCGTCCGTGAACGGACGCGATGTCAAAATGCTCATTCTGTGAAGACATCAACGAGCTAGGCCATAAGATACTCGTGGAGAACCATCTCCGACCAATTCTCAAAATCGCTGATCCGTTGCCGGACTTCCGTCGGCGTCTCAAAGCGAAGCTGTTGAAGGAAACCGCGCTCGCCAACCTCAATATCCGCAGCCGAGGCTGGGGTCGCTTCGTAAAGCACTCCAAGATGCTGGCGGCTTACCTCACGCGAGTCATCGTAAATTACGCCGACAAACGTCAAGGCAGGCGGCGTCGGGAATCTCAGCTCCTCATGAAGCTCCCGCTGAATATAGGCGGGTCCAACGATGGGATCAAAGATACTGAACAAAGGAGGTACATCATCAGGGTTCAAGTGCCCCCCAAACAGCAACGAGAAGTAGCCGTGAAGCCGTGCCTCTGGTAGGCGCTTTGTGCGCTTGTAAGTCGCAACAGTGTTGCCGACGCGAACAAGAAATGCCGATACGAGCTGAATGACCGAGAAATCCTCCTCCGCCTCTCGTCGCTGCATAGGCGACAGACTTACTAGCAACTCCTCTGTCGACTCGGGCGAAAGAGTCTGCAGACCAGGTCCATCTACGAAGCGGGATAGTAGTTCACGGGGAAAGACGACGATGTCCTCGTCGAGAAGGGCCTTTTGAAACCGGTCAGCTACATACTCGCTGTACCGATCCTGCCACGCACGAAGCGCAAACCGATTCTTGTCGGTTCGCATAAACCTCGACGCGTCTCGACGTCTGAGGATGTCTGTAGAGAGCTTTGCCTTGATGGTCTGCTCGGGAGTCCGGCCAGAGCTTTCAATGAGTCCAGCCTCGCTGATGGCATAGGCGATATCAGCCGGCCGGAGGGGCGTCCCCGCCTCCGCAAGTACAGCCTCTGCGGCATCAAGAAAAGTCGGGCCCCGACTAGCGTCCACGGCCAGAAATCTAACATTGACTCGCTGACGATGTATCTGCGGAGTCATTGATGATCCGCATTTTGCGGGATTGGAACCAGTTCTTTTCTTTCCTTTGGGACGCAGGACTGACAAGGCTCGCACCCAACATGAGCACGACGGCCAGCTGCCTCCGCACCATTCGGAAGCTGAGGTATTCCGTCCTAATGAAGCGACGCCGAGGCGGCGTTTCTACCGTCCGCGGCGTTGCGCAGTAGCTGCTGTGCGGGGTGCTGCCGCGTCGCCCATTCAGGCGGCGGCCAGCTCTCGACCCTCGGCAAGCGCCGCGTGGATGAGACTGCCCTTGACGTCGCGCCAGTCGCGCACCTTCTGTTCGCTCGCGACGATCACGTCGGCCGCGAGTAGCAGGCCTCGCAGGGTCCTGCGCAGCCTCACGGACTCCTCAGCCGACCTCCGGCTCGATCACGAGGAAGTCCAGGTCGCTGTGCTTGCCCGCCTCACCTCGGGCGTGCGATCCGAAGAGGATGACGCGGGTGCCCGCAGGGCTCGCGTCAGCGATTCGGCGTGCCGCCTCATCGATTGTCGCCTCGTCGATCACGCGCTCACGGTAGCGCGGCGGGATGCCGAGGCGCAACCAGGCAACCCGCATTGCCAGGCGGGTTCGCGAGTGCTTCGTTGCACCGCTTTCCGCTCGACTTGCTTTCCGTCGCGGATCGAGCTAGACGTTGTCGCCGACCAATCGACCATCGTGGTCGGACGGGTGCTTGAGACACCCGCCCGACCTGCAGCACCGAAGACGAGGCCTTCGATGCCACCGGATCACCGTATCCATCCGCGGAGACAGTGGATCTCTTGCGTCGCTGCGCGCGTCCTTCGGTGCCCGAAAGGAGGACGCCGTGCCCAACGCCGAGAGCAACCGCCCCAGGACGCCTCGCGATCGCACCCCCACAGACCCAGCGCCGGCATGCGAGCTGCGCCCGTTTGCCCATCCGGTCAGCGATGCCCTGGTGCTCGCAGCGACCGACCGCGCCGAACGCCACCACGCGACAAGGACCAGCCCGGGCGTGCTGCTCGCGGAGGTGTTCGCGCACATGGGGTTCATCTACAACGGCGCGGCAACGCGGCAACTGCGACCCCGCCTCGACGGGCTTCTCGCAGCCGGCGCCCTCACGCACGCGCGCCGCCACGGCCTCAAAATGTGGGTGCTCACGAGCACGGGCCGGCGTCGCTTGGCGCGGACACACCGTCGCGAGGGACCCGCGCGGCTGCCCGAGTCCCCGCAGCATCGCGTCTGGCGTCATTCCCGCGAAAGCGCCGCCGAGCGAATCTGCGGGTACGAGCGCGAGCTTCGAGCGCTTCTGGACGACGCCAGCGCACTGCTTGCCAGCGGCGAGCGGGCACGCTCGGATCGCTGGCTGTGCCTGGCCAATCGCCTGCAACAAGCCGCGAAGCACCTCGGTGTAGCGGTCTACTGCCTGCGGGAGTGGCCCGAGCCCGACGACGCCCGCGCGGACATCGACGACAACAACGACCCAGGCGACAGCAAACTCGACCGCGACAAGCGAGCGCGCCTGCGCTACCTGCGCAACGGGCGCCGCAACATCCAGCGGACGACCGGCACCTGAAGCCGCCGCGCCGGCACCAGAGCGGCCGGCTTGGAGTGTGTCCATCGCGTTAAGGACGCTCGCGTGGACTGGACTTCAGCGCGCGGTGGAGCTACACCACCCGGTCCATTCACGCCGCAATGCTGCAACCGCAACCCTCACACGCCTTCCGTTTGTGCTCGTGGCTTTGCCGTTCGGTCGTCCCCGATCGGCAACGGAGACCGCGGGGTTTGTGGCTTGGAATGGTGGGATTCGGGCGCGGACGCGCGCCCGACTCTCTACGTGCTCATTGTCCCTTGTGTCCGGGAGGTCTTCTCTTGAGTTCGTCTGCTCGCTCTGTCTCTGCTGACCGGGATCGAGTCGTCCGGCCTCGTCGTCGCTCCGATCCCAACTGCGCCGCCATGCTGGCCGATATCGATCGCCGCCTGCTCGCCGTGTTGTGCGAGCACCGGGTGGTGCGCCAGGATCAGCTCCAGCGCCTGTTCCCCGGGATCCCACAACGCACGCTTCGCTACCGCACCAGGCGCCTTCACGACCTTGGACTTGTCGGTCGCAGCCGTCCGTATCGAGAGCGGGGATCGGCGCCAAACCATCACTGGCCCACGCGGCGCGCCGACTGCCTGGCCAGCGGTGAGCGTGTGCCGCGCGGTGGGGAGCGCCGCGAACCCAACCCGCTGTTTCTCGCGCACTCCGCCGCGCTCACTGACCTGTACGTGACGCTCGCACTGGACGCGCCGGCCGCGGGGCTCACGCTGTTTGACTACCGTCGCGAGGGTGCCGCGCGCGAGCCGTTCGAGCACGCCGGCAGGCAGCGCGCGCTCGCACCGGACGCGTTCGTGATCTTGCTCGATGAGCGCGAGCGTAAGTTCGGCGCGTTAGTCGAGCTTGACCTCGGCACCATGTCCCACGCTCGCCTGCGGCAGAAGGCCGACCTCTACGCCGCCTACACCGCCGCCGGGACATGGCGAGAACAGCACCTGTTCCTCCCCGCGCTTCTCTTCCTCACAACCACCGAGGTCCGCGCCCTGCGCTTCCTGGAGACCCTGCAGCGCGCATTCGCTGAGAGCCAGCGCCGCGGCTACGGTCGCACGAGACTCGTCGCGGCCGCGGGCGCTCTCGCGCTGCAGCCGAAGGAGTTGCCGCGCGAGCGATGCCTCGCGGGGCTCGAAAGCTCCGAGCCCGTGGGGCTGATCGATGTGCTCGAAGCGGCCCGCGCCCCGTACGAGCAGGCCGAGCACGCCAAGCAAAAGCGCCGCGAAGCCTTGCAGCGAAAGCGCGCCCGGCTGCACGAAGACCCGGCCTTCGCACGCCGAGCACTGGAGCGCTTCATGGGCACAGAGAGCCTCTACCTGCAAGACCTCGGGCCAGTCAACCGGCAGGTTGTCGGCATCCTCGCGGCCTCTACCGGCGAGCCGTGCCCAGAGGAGCGCGACGCACTTCGAACGCTTGTCGACGACCTCCAGACCACCCTCCTACACCCCGGCCCGCCCCATACATCCCCGCCGAGCGCCGAGACGCACCAGGCCGTCACCTCGCTCGTCGCCTTCTATCGCGAGCGCCAGCAACAGCTCGTCAAGCAGCTCGCCGCCGACCACGGCGTCGGCCCGCGCCTGCGAAGAGCACACCGCCGGCTCGACGAGGGCGCACTGCTGGATCACAGAAGAGTCGCGGCGCTTCCGCGCACGGCCGCACGCGATGCGCTCGCGCGCGAGGAGCAACAGCAGCGCCGGCTCGCCTACCTGGCCTGGCGCGCGGACGCAGCCCGAGCGCTCGTTCGCAGGACCGGACCCCTGGCACGGCTCGCACATTCGCCCGAGGAGTTCCACGCCCAGCTCGACGACGAATACCTATGGACGTGTCCCTCGTGCAGCGAACTCGTCTACCCACAGGTCGACCTGACTCCGGCGCGCGTCAAAGACGCCCGAGCGGCCTGCCACTACTGCGGCCGAGCGTCCCAACAATGCCGGGGCCTTCTACATCTCGCGGACCAACGGGGGTCTCCTTTGAGCACGCCACGTAATCGTCGCCGCAGGCCAACCGCCTGCGACACAACCGGCCCGCAAGAACCCCGCCTTGCCATCCACCGCGCCGGCTCACGCCAAGCCAGAGACGTCTGCCCACAGCACCGCCGCCTACCCGACCCCGAACACGAGGCGTTCGTGGAGTGGTTCGTCGCCTACTGGCGCAACAGCGGCACCCAGCTCTTCACCAGCGAGAAGGAGGCCCCGATTGCCTGATACTCCCGAGCAGCCCACCAGGCGCGCGGTCGCCTACATCCGCGAGTCGACCGAGGAGCAGAGCCGCGGCTACTCACCCGACGGCCAGCGCCAGGCGATCGCGCGCTACGCCGCCGACCACGGGATGCGCCTCGTCGAGGAGTACATCGACTTCGAGACCGGCCGCCTAGCCGAGAAGCGCGCCAGCTTCCAGCGGCTGATCGACGACGCGATGGAGCGCCGCTTCGAGGTCGTGCTCGTCTTCCACACCAGCCGCTTCGCCCGCAACACCGTGGAGGCCAAGCGCTACAAGAAGCTCCTGCGCTCCGAGCTGAGCATCGACGTCATCTCCGTCACCCAACCGCTCGGCACCAACGCCGACGACCCCGCCGCGTTCCTCTCTGAGTCCGTGCACGAGATCTTCGACGAGTACTACTCCGTCTCGCTGTCCTTCTGGACCAAGATGGGGCTGCGCGAGAAGGCACGCCAAGGGCTCCTCACCGGCAGCCTCCCCTGGGGCTACATCCGCGGTGCCGATGGCATCGCGACACCCGACCCTGAGAAGGCGCCCTACGTGCAGCGGCTGTTCGAGATGTACGCCACCGGCCAGCACACCGACCGCACGCTCGCCGCATGGCTGAACGTCAACGAGCAGCGCACCGCCCGCGGCCGCGCGTTCGGCGTGGACACCGTCAGGGAGATGCTCTGCAACGCCGCCTACGCCGGCTACGTCTCCGGCCGCCGCGACCGCAGCAAGGCGATCAAAGGACTCCACCAGCCGCTCGTCGACGAGCCCCTCTTCGACCGCGTGCAGCAGATGCGCCGCCAGCGCGCCCGCAACCTCCACCCCGGCCGCCCCTCCCCACGCTACCTCCTGCGCGGCATCGCCCACTGCCAGCGCTGCCACGCCCGCATGCAAGGCACCACCGGCGGACGCAAACTGGAGGCCCGCTACTACTGCTCCACCCGCCGCGCCGACCGCTCCTGCGACCAGCCGATCGCCAAGGCCGAGCACGTCGAGCGCCAACTCGCACAGTTCATCACCGGCTTCGCGCCGAGCAAGGGCATCCGCGAGGAGATCCTCCGCCGCCTCGCAAACGCCGCCGCCCCCGAGAGCAGCGAGATCACCACACGCCGCACCGCCCTCGAAGAGCGCCTGGCAAGAACGCGCGACCTCTACGAGCTCGGCGACCTGGAGCGCCCCGAGTACATCGCCCGCCGCGACGCCATCCACGCGGAGCTGAACACGCTCGCCCCCCAGCCGACACCGGACCTCGACCAGGCCCAGCGGGTCCTCCAAGACTTCACGGTCTTCTGGGAGAACGAGCAGAACCCCGACGCCAAGCGCCGCTTCCTGCACCTCATCTTCGAGGGCGTCTGGCTCGACGAGAACCGCGTCGTCGCGGTCCAACCCAAGCCCTCATTCCTCCCCTTCTTCGAAAACCAGCGCCAAACAGCAGCAGCCGCCGCGGGGGTAAATGACGGGAGCGACGGGACTCGAACCCGCGGCCTCCGGCGTGACAGGCCGGCGCTCTAACCAACTGAGCTACGCCCCCGCGTAGCCGGGCGCGCACGGGATGCTCCGTCGCGGCTCGGGACGCGAGGGAACAGTATGCCAAGCGCGCGCCGTCCCTGCGGCTCGGCGTTCGTCCGGCACGCCGCGAACCCATCCTGGCCGCGAGGCCACCCCTCCCAAAACCCCACCCTGGCCAGCCAGCCAGTCCTGGGTGTAGGCTACGTCGGTGCCCCTGATCGGACCACCCCCGCTGAGGCCGCGCAACCCGATGGGGGTGATGCTGCGCGACATCCGCGCCGAACGCGCCAACAGGACCCCCTATCCCCCGGGCGAGACGAGCTTCAGCCTCGTGCGCACGCGGCGCTTCGCGACCGAGCCCCTGGAGCTGCTGCTCGAATGCTACGAGCGCCACGGGCCGGTGTTCACGATCCGGGTGCTCTACGGGAACGTCGTCTTCATGCTCGGCCCCGCCGCCAACCACTACATGACCGTCTCGCACGCGTCGAACTTCACGTGGCGCGAATCGCACTTCCGTGAACTCATCGGGCTGCTCGGCGACGGGCTGCTGACAACCGACGGCGAGTTCCACCGCCGCTCGCGGCAGATCATGCTGCCCGCGTTCCACCGCGAGCACATCGCGGCGTCGATCGACGTCATGCGCGAGGAGACCGAGCGCGCGCTGGAGGATCTCGCGGCGGCGCACCGCGCCGACCTCTACGACTGGACGCGCCACCTCGCGATGCGCATCGCGATGCGCGCCCTCTTCGGCCTCGACCCCGACGGCGAGCTCGCGCGCGACACCGACGCCGCCGCGCTGTTCGAGCGCGCGCTCTCCTTCTACGCCACCGAATACGCCACGCGCCTCCTGCGTGGCCCGTTCACGCCTTGGGCGCGCCTGCTCAGCGCGTCGGAGCGCCTCGATCGCATCATCCACGGCGAGATCGCCCACCGCCGCGCTACGGGCAAGCGCGGCGAGGACATCCTCAGCCTGCTGCTCGACGCCGAGGACGAGCAGGGCACGTCGCTCACCGACCGCCAGGTCCGCGACGAGGTCATGACGCTCCTGTTCGCCGGGCACGACACCACCACGTCCACGATCTCGTTCATGTTCTACGAGCTCGCCCGCCACCCCCACGTCGTCGAGCGGCTGCTCGCCGAGCAGGACGAGATCCTGGGAGGCGCGCCCCCCACCGCGGCGCAGCTGATGGGCGGCGAGCTGCCGCAGCTGGAGATGGTGCTCGAGGAGACCCTCCGCAAGTACCCCCCCGCGTGGATCGGGCCGCGACGCTCGGTCGAGGCGTTCGAGTTCGACGGCCACACCGTGCCCGCCAACGCCTACGTCAACTACTGCTCATGGGCCTCCCACCACCTCCCCGACGTCTTCGGAGAGCCCGACCGCTTCCTGCCCGAGCGCTTCTCCCCGGAGGCGCGCGCGGAGATCCCCAAGGGCGCCTACATCCCGTTCGGCGGAGGCTCCCGCACGTGCATCGGGATGCGCTTCGGCCAGCTCGAGGTCCGCACCATCGCGACGCTCCTCCTGCGCCGCTTCGCGCTCGAGCTCCCCGCGGGCTTCGAGCTCTCCATCCGCCAGATGCCCACGATCAGCCCCCGCGAGGGACTCCCCATGTTCGTCCACCCGCGCCGCCGCGGGGATGCTCGCGCGGCGCGGGACGCGGGTGCAGATGCTCGCGCGGCGCGGGACGCGGGTGCAGATGCTCGCGCGGCGCGGGACGCGGGTGCAGATGCTCGCGCGGTTCGGGACGCGGGCGCGGATCGGGACGCGGCGACGGCGGCCGATGCCCCCAGCGCCCCTCAGCGCAGCCGCGCCCGCAGCGTCACCGCGTAGCTCCCGCCCGCCTCACCCTGTTCGTGCCGCAAGCCCACCGACTCGACGTAGAGCCGCGGATCGGAGAACAGCGTCAGCCGCGCGAGCCCCGCGAACGGGATCCCCTTCGGTTGGGCGACGAGCCTGCCGTCCTCCGCCGCGAGCGTCGCGGACAGCGTCGCGCCAACCCCGAAGAGGCTCCCCGTCACCCTCACCTCGACCGCGCCCTGCGCGTCTTCGGCGAGCTGCGCCTGGACGCCCACGGGCAGCGCGCCCTGGACGTCCGCCTGGTCGATCGTCCCGTGCAGCTCGATCTCCCCGGCGCGCTTGCGCACCGCGACGTCGCGCAGTTTGAGCTGACCCATCCGCAGGCTCGTCGCGCTGAGGTCGAGGCGTTCGATCCCGCGCATCCGCGGCATCAGGCCGTCGAGTTGGGAGACGCTCATCCGCAGGTCACCCGCGCGCACGCTCGCGGACTCCGCGTGGCCCCAGAGCAGCTCGATCGCGGGGAACGCGCTCACGCTCACGCTGCGCACCACGCCGTACTTCCCGATCTGGTCCCGCGCGATCCGCGCCGCGATCCCCGGCAGCACGAGCTGCAGCACCACCAGCAGAACCAGCACCCCTCCCGCGACCCACAGCGCCATGCGCACGGGCTTGCGCGCCCCTGTCCTCATGCCCATAGCTTTGCACCGCTAGCCTGTGGGCACGGGGGCGCGTAGCTCAGTTGGCCAGAGCACCTCGTTTACACCGAGGGGGTCGCCCGTTCGAGTCGGGCCGCGCCCACTGCGAGATCCCCACCACAACTCCCCCGCACACGAAAGGCCCCGCGTAGATGAGCGCTGACTCCCCGATCCGGATCGCCGTCGTCGGCGCCGGTCCCGCCGGCTTCTACGCCGCCGGCCACCTCCTGAAGGATTCCGAGGGGCGCGTCGAGGTCGACATGCTCGAGCGCCTCCCCACCCCGTGGGGCCTCGTCCGCTCGGGCGTCGCCCCCGACCACCCCAAGATCAAGTCCGTCACGCGCGTCTACGAGAAGACCGCCGAGCACCCCCGCTTCCGCTACTTCGGCAACGTCGAGCTCGGCCGCCACGTCAGCCGCGAGGAGCTGCTCGAGCACTACCACGCGATCGTCTACGCCACCGGCGCCCCCACCGACCGCCCGCTGGGGATCCCCGGCGAGGAGCTCCCCGGGAGCTGGCCCGCGACGGAGCTCGTCGGCTGGTACAACGGCCACCCCGACCACCCCGACCTCGACTTCGACCTCTCCTGCGAGCGCGCGCTGGTCGTCGGAAACGGCAACGTCGCGCTCGACGTCGCGCGCATGCTCGTGCTCACCCCCGACGAGCTCGCCCCCACCGACACCGCCGACCACGCGCTCGACGCCCTGCGCGAGAGCGCCATCCGCGAGATCGTCGTCGTCGGGCGCCGCGGACCCGCACAGGCCGCCTTCACGAACCCCGAGCTACGCGAGCTCCGCGACCTCGCCGACGCCGAAATCGTCGTCGACGCCGAGGAGCTCGAGCGCGCGCTCGCGGTCGCCGAGCCCTTCGAAACCGCCACCGCCAAGCAGAACGTCGCGATGCTGCGCGAGTACGCCCAGCGCCCCGCGACGGAGCCCGCCGCGGGATCCGACACGGGCGGTACCGGGGCCGCGGAGGCCGCCGCGGGCGGCAACGGCGCCGCGAGAGGCAACGCCGCGGCCCATCAGCCGGGCGCGCGCCGCCGCATCGTCCTGCGCTTCCTGCTCTCCCCCGTCGAGCTCCACGCCGGCGCCGACGGCCGGGTCGCGTCGGTGACGCTCGCGCGCAACGAGCTCGTGGCGGGCCCCAACGGAACGCTGCGCGCCCAGGACACGGGCGAGCGCGAGACGCTCGCGGCGGGGCTCGTATTGCGCGCGATCGGCTACCGCGGCCTGGAGCTCCCAGGCGTCCCGTTCGACGAGCGCCGCGGCGTCATCCGCAACGACGGCGGTCGCGTCGTGGGCGACGAGCGCCCCCTCCGCGGCGAGTACACGGTGGGCTGGATCAAGCGCGGCCCGACGGGCGTCATCGGGACCAACAAGAAGGACGCCCAGGAGACCGTGGACGCGATCTTCGAAGATCTCGCCGCGGGGCGCCTCCACGACCCGCCGGCGCCCGACCCCGCGGAGCTCGACCAGACCCTGCGCGAGCGCCAGCCGGAGCTCGTCACCTACTCCGGGTGGAGCGAGATCGACCGCCACGAGCGCGAGCGCGGCGAGCGCCACGGGCGCCCCCGCGTGAAGCTCACGCGCATCGAGGACATGCTGCGCGTCGCCGCCGAGCAGTCGCCGCAGCGCTGAAGCAGCGCGCGGGGGGCGCGGGAGGGGGCGCGGGAGGGGGCGCGGAGCTGCGACGCGCGCCACCGACGCAAGCTCCCTCTCGCCCCGCAAATCGCCAGGCGGGAAGCGGGTTTGGGCCGCCCAGCGCCGCAGACGACGGGCTGCATGGAGGCGCCCGCCAGGCCTCATGTCAACCATTCCTCAAATTCGATTCATCAAATAAACATTCGTTCGATCTTCGTTCGAGTGATGCGAATGATGGGGTAGAACCACACGAGCTCTAGGTGGCTGAAATTCGAATAGGGGAGAAAACGTTATGGCATCGCAGATGACCCCAGCTCGACGCCGTCGCGCGGCCGCGCTCGCGGCGGCTTCGGCGGCACTACTCGCGGCGACGCCGACGGCGACCGCCGTCGCCGAGGCCGCGGGCGGCTCAGGTAGCACAACCTCCCCGGCCTCGAGAGCAACACCCAGCACCGTGCCCGCCCCGGGCGAGCTGCTGTCCGCGGGCCGCCTCGAAGAACTGCTCGCGAGCCTCCCGCTGAGCGACCTCAGCGTGAGCCAGGTCGCCGAATACCTCGCCGGCCTCCCCGAAATCGAAGCGCTCGCGCAGCTGCAGGTGGGGCTGCTCGGAGGAGAAACGCTGGGACTCGTGGGCCTCGAAGAAAACCTCGCCGAAGCCATCCAAGCGCTGGGGCCGGCGGCGACGATCGGCGAACTGACCCAGGTCTCCGGTCTGCTCCCGCATCTGGAAACGCAGCTCGACGACCTCCTGACCCTGCTGCTCGGCAAATCGCTCGGAGGCGAAGCGCAGGAAGAACTCGCGAAAGCGCTGCGGACGCTCGACCTCGACCAGCTCGTCAGCTCGCTGCTCGCCGGCGCCAAGGAACCGGGACAGCTCGGCGGGCTCTCGCAACTCGCCGGCGGCATCTTCGAAGGCCTCGGCGCGGGCAACGTCGAAGAACTCCTCGGAGCGCCGCTGGAAGCGCCCTTCAGCCCCACCACCGTCGAAGCCGCCGCCAAACAGCTCGGCACGACCGCCGAAGGCGTCAGCGGCGAGCTCGGCCAGAGCGCGACCGCACTGCCCGCCGACGCGACGATGCTCACCGCGCCGGTCAGCGAAGGCAAGCTGCTCGCCGTCGCACCCGCCCTCAAAGGGCTCGCGGTCGGGCTGCTCGGGGGAAAAGAAGAAGGAGGGGGAGGAGGGGAAGGCGGGCCCAAAGAAGGCGGCGGGTCCGGGGAAGGCACGGGGTCCGGGGAAGGCAAAGGGTCCGGCACCGGCAGCGGCACCGGTCAGGGAACAGGTCAGGGCGGCACAGGCGGCAACTCCACACCCGCCCCAGGCGGGTCGGGCGGCAGCACGGGCCCGCTGACGGTCATCCTCAACGTGCCCCCCACCGGCGGCGCGGCGGGCGGGAGCGCCACGGCCCCGAACAGCGCCGGCGCCTCGAAGGCCAGGAGCTCGAAGCTGCGCATCCTCGGGACCCGCACACACGGATCGCACGCCACCGTCGTCCTGCAGGCCCCCGTCGCCGGGCGCCTCGTGCTGCGCGCCAGCGGGATCCGCACGCGCACGCTCCAGGTCCGCCGCGCCGGGCGCCTCAGCGTGCACCTCAACCTCTCCAGGGCCGGCGCCGCGTCGCTGCGCCGGCACCACCGGCACCTGCGCGTCACGCTGCACGCGTCGTTCAAGGGCACCGCGGGGGCGCGCTCGGCGGCCAGCGTCGTGCTCGCCTTCCGGTGAGCCGCGCCGCGCCGCGCGCGGGATCGGTCGGCGGCGCGGGGCGGGGCGCGTAGCACCAAGCGGAGACACCGGCGCCGGGGGCGAGCCCGCAAACAGGGCCCGGCCCCCGGCGTCGCCCGCCCGCACTCGACGGCGCGCCGCATATCTGCCAGACTCCTGCGGTCCACTCGCGCGCCGTTAGCTCATCGGGCAGAGCGCCGGACTTTTAATCCGGTGGGGCGGGTTCGAGTCCCGCACGGCGCATGCTTGTACGACGTGGGAAGCCGGGAAGCTGCCTTTTCCCGTACAACGCGACGGCCAAATCGGCCTTCCTGCTGCTACAGGCCGATGGCGTGGAGGAATGCATCGTGGAATGCCGAGGTAGGAACTAGGGACGAGCCAAGCGATGCACGTGCTTAATTGGCGGCTCCAACTAGCCTGCGAATCTGAGCGAGGGTCTCGCGGGTATCGTCGCTCCCAAGGTCCCGCAAGACCTCGTCTCCTCGGCCAGACGGCGCCAGAACGGCATCGATGACGCGAGCGAGAGTGCCGGGTCCCTTCCGGTAAACCCGGATCTGCTGGTGCTGCCGCGGTTCCTCGTTTTCGTCGAGGAGGACCTTCGGGAAGTAGCCGAGACCTGCGGCTTCAAGTTCCTCGCGGATTTCCTGCAGAACCCAGCGCCCGAGCTTCCCGGCGCCGACAGCCTCGCGAAGTTCGCCCAAGCTGAGACTGAGGACGCCGCCTCCGTCATCGCACTCAGCGGCTATTTTTTGTATAGACATCGATTAATCCCCAAAATAGACCGGAAATAATTGCAGATCAGGATATAGATCGGCGAATATACTGTCAAGGCGGCCGAACGCCACTGGTTTCGACCTCGCAACGACGCGGCGCCTGAGATCACGATGGCCCCACAACCCTTGCGCTCCTAAACTGCTCATCGTGGCACGAACACGTACCCAAGAGATCGGTCCCACCGCGAGGCCCATCGCGGTGCCCGAGGATCTGGAAGATCGTTCATCGCAGAAGGCCACGGGCCGAGTCGAGCTTCCGCTGCACATTCGCTGGAGCGGCTCGCCGATGACCTACGACTTGGACGATCCCGCCGACCGCGCGCGTGTATACGAGCAAGTTCTCAGGGAGGGCACCGAGAAAGACGTGCGCCTCTACATCGACCCCGCCCAGCTGGCTGAGATCTTTGATGAACTCGTGCTGCCAGAGCCAGTGCGAGGAGCGTGGGCCGACTGGCTGGACAGCCACCGCCGCACGTGACGTGCTGAGCCGGCTGCAGGAGCAGGTTGCAGAGATCATCGCCGGCCTGGACGAGGCATCGGACTTTGCTCTTGCCGGCGGCAGCGCACTGATCGCCCACGGCGACATCCAACGCCAGACCCGCGATCTCGACTTCTTCGGGCTGACCGCCGACGCCGTCGACCAACTGCTCCCCGCCGTCGAACGCGCACTGCAAGCCGCCGGCCTGATGGTGCACCGCGTACAGACGAGCCACGGCTTTGCGCGCCTCGTCGTCGAAAGTGACCAGGGCCGCACAGAGCTCGACCTCGGCACCGACGCAAGGCTGTTCCCCACCGAGCCCGGAACGCCAGCGCCGCTGTTGAGCGCCGAGGAGCTGGCCGTCAACAAGGTACTCGCGGTATTCGGACGAGCCGAGGCCCGCGACTTCGCCGACCTGATGGAGGTCGAGCCGCGCTACGGCCTGGATCGGCTCTGCCGACTCGCGGCAGAGAAGGACCGCGGCTTCCACCTCGGAGTGTTCGCCGACATGCTCAGCCAGTTCGGTCGGCTGCGACGCGAGGAATTCGAGCTCGACGACGCTCGGTACGAGCAACTGCGCAACACCGTCGAGCGCTGGCGCAAGCACGCCATCAAACTCGCCCGCCACGAAAATCCGACGTCGAGCGCTCCGCCCCCCGACGTATAGCTCCCAGGGCGCGCCGCCGGGCCTGCCTCCCCACCGGCTCCATGAGATCCTCAAGGAAGCTATCCGGGTTCCAACGTTGTACCCGGCTCTGCACCAAGTTTGCTTTATGGAAACCCACGGCCCCCGAAAGGGGGTCGTGGCCGTTCCGGCCGTCCTCCTGGGCGCACGGGGCCGTCTGGTTGCCCTGGGAGGCCCGAGCTAGCCGCCGCACTTCCGCTGCCCACGGCGTCGGGTTGGCCTCCAGATCGTCCTCATCCCGGATCAAAAGCCCCTCAAAGAGGGCCTGGTTCAGCAGGCGCCGAACCGTCGTCGTGGCCTGGCCGTAGGCCACCTGAGCCTTCTCGAGCAGCAGCAGCGCCTCAGAAAGCGCGTCCATGACCTCTCGTGCGTCCTGCACGGCAGTCTCTGACCAGGAGATGCACCGCCCGACTCATCGACCGACGGCGTGATCTCGTCATCCTCGCGGCGGGATACCCCGACGCGATCAACTCCTAAGCAGGCGGCTCCGGCACCGCCCGCAGTTGCGGGCGAGCGGTGGGCGCGGCGTCCCTACCCAGCACCGCACCCAAGACCTCAGCCGCGCAAACCGCCTCCTTGAGAACCGCATCGGCAAACTCAGTGATGGCCTCGCTTATCACTCCGGTGGCGTCGGCATGCAAGCGCTCGAATATGCCCTGCCCGTCGACCGTCGCAAACTCCACCTCGTACCGATCGCGCGTACCGGCCGGCGTCCACTCAATCTCATCGAGCAGCCGTACCGCCTGATCGAAATGCTGACGAAGTTGTTCGGCCGTAGCAATTTGACCTTCCTCCAGAACCGTCGCTAGATCTCCGGCCCGCGCCAGGTCACTCACCACAAACCGATACACCGCATCACGCTGAGCCCGATTGAGAACGATTGCCATACAACCTCCATCCGGTCGCAGCCAGGCATAGACCCCGGCCATTACAAAGGAACGACCAATGAAGCCATGAGTTAAAGTGAAATATCAAAGTGTGACAAGCAGTAACTCAGGCGAATTACATTGACGCCAATTGACGGATGCGGCCGAGCCTACGGCCTGTAGCGTCGTAAGCCGCTGAGCAGCCGCTGATTCCTGCGGGCCTCCACAGTTTGACGACGCTGCGGCCACACTCCTAGCGTCAGCGGCACCCATAAGCCAAAGCGGCCCCGGCACGGGATTGAGGCCCGTACCGAGGCCCAGACATAAGGAGCGTGAACCTCCCCATGCCTGATGAGCAGCCTACTCCCGAGACCGACCCCGCCGAGTACGCCACTGATGAAACCGTCCTCGACCTCTTCCTCTACGGCGACTCCCAACGCCCGCTGACGCTGCACGAGATCGGCCTAGAAATCGGCAGCGAGACGGTCGCCGCCGATGCCATCGCAAACCTCCACGCCGACGGGCTCATCCACAAAACCAGCGACGGCTTCCTGTTCGCCAGCCGCGCCGCCGTCCGCCACCACGACATCACCCGCTAGCCGCCATGAACGACCCAACATATAGCGATACCGCCGCCTTCGAGCAACGCCTGCGCGCACTACGCGCCGAGCGTGGCGTCTCCCAAGACACCCTCGCCGAAAGAACTGGCATCCACGCCACGGCGATCGGGCGCTTGGAGCGCGGCACACGCGAGCCCCGACTGAAAACGATCCTACGGCTCGCCGACGGGCTCAGAGCGCAACCCGGCAGGCTGCTCGACCACCTCGGCGGGCGCAGGCTCGTAGCGCTCGGTCGTGACGCCGGTATCGGCGTTAGTTGGCGGGGACCCGACGAGCTAGCGGCTGGGTTCGGGAAGCATAAACACCTGCTTGACCAGTTCCCTGAACTACACGGCTCTAGAGTCAGTGCCCAGCTCGACGGGATTCAAGGCGCGCTTGCTTCGTTGGCGACGGTCGTCGGCGGCGGAATTTCCGACGAGACTACGCCGCTGACGCGCTCACCGCGAACTGCCCAAGAGCGGCGACAACTCTTGATAGTCAGGCAACCCGGGTGGGAGCATCTGTTGTTTGCTGGGGTGCTGGCTCAGAATGTGCGACGCTTGGAGCTCAAGGAGCACGATCACGAGTTGCAACTCGTTCGCGGATCGCGCCGGCACCTTGACCTGCGAGAGATCACCCAATACCTGTCCCATGCGTTCGGCGACCTCGCAGCGGTGTGGAAGCCGATGGGGCGCCTCTTTGAACCTTCCACGCAAGAGGAAGCGTTTGGGGCACCGGGGGAGCCTGGCGACGCTGCCCGTATCGAGCACTTTGCACAGTGGATCGTAGATATGGATGAGCAGACGCTCGATTGGGGTCTGGCGATGCGAAGGCTCGACGTTCCCGATCCCCTTAAGAAGGCCGTAGATCTGGCGGCACAGACAGCCGACCAGCCGGCTACCGACATCAAGCGCTTTATAAGCCATGCAATCGAGGAAACCGACCGAATACCAACGGCACTAGCGAGCTCCGACCCGCTTCCGGTAAAGATCGAACTGGCACTCGTGCTCACGGTTGATGACGAACTCTTGGCCGAGTTCGATCGGGAGCTGAAACGAGCGACAAGAGAGATCGAGGATCGCTGACCGTCAACACTTGTCAGTCGGTCAATGCCGCTTGTGCGACGTACGACCTCGCGGCGATAGTCGCGTCCCGTCCGACGCGCGTATAATAGGATCAGACTGCTCGAATAGTACGGCGCAGCATAAACGGCGACTTGGGGGTCATATGTACGAGGTTGACTTTTTGCCGGTCGGTGACGGCACGGACAGTGGTGATGCTATTGCGTTGCGATTCGTTAGGCCAGATAACGGTCAATGGGCCTACGTAGTTATCGACGCTGGTTACAAAGATGATGGTGCGGCTCTCGTAGAGCACATCAAAAAATACTATGGCACTTCCTCAATTGACCTAGCCATCTTGACCCATCCAGATGGCGATCACATTGGTGGCATGGGCGAAGTGGTGCGTGGGCTAAAAGTAGCCGAACTTTGGTTGCACCAACTCGGCAGCCATGGCGGTTCATCGCTGCCGGCGGCGGCAGAGGTGGATGATCTGATCAACGTCGCGAGGGGTGAAGGAACCGAAGTCTTTGAGATATGGGCTGGGCAGCAAGCGTTCGGGGGCGCACTGACTGTTCTCGGCCCAGACAAGGCCTACTACGATCAGCTCGTTACCGAGCAAGTGACTGGCGAGACCGCCGCAAGGGCCATCGCGAAGTCCACGCTGTTGGAGGCGGCGCGTGGGCTTTTTGATCGCATCATCAATGCCATGCCAGTAGAGATACCATTCGAGGCGAAGGAGGTGACACCGCGTAACAACTCCTCAATCGTCACGCTACTATCGGTCGATGGGAGAACCCTGCTCTTCACCGCCGACGCTGGTGTCCCGGCCCTAGAACGAGCCTGGGATAAGGCAGAGGCGCTTGGGTTGGCTGCCACGCCTGGCTTTGTCCAAATCCCCCACCACGGAAGTCGCCGTAATGCTTCGTCGGCCTGGCTTGATCGCTTGCTGGGATCTACCGGACAGGAGGCCGGTACCCGCACGGCATTTGTCAGTGTCGTTGCAAAATCTGATAAGCACCCGTCGGCCAAGGTCGTCAACGCTCATACGCGTAGAGGCTGTAAGGTAGTTCCCACGGCAGGATCAGCGAAGTGGTCTTACCACGGCAACGTGCCGGATAGACCTACCTACAGCCCAGTCGATGGGCTGGCGCCGATGGATGAGTCGCAAGAGGACTAATCCGTTGTCCGTGCCTAGCGAAAGAAATAGAATGTAGCTATGGACGACAAGTTCAGTTATTACGACGTGATCGCGCACATTGTGCCGGGTACATTGGTGCTAGGTGTACTCGCACTTCTGCCGGAAGTCTTTGGTTTTCAAGTACCGACCCCTAAGTCCGATTTGATCGCAGTCGTCGCAGGACTACCGCTTACCTACACGATCGGTCAGGTGGTACAGGGATTGTCGAGCATGATGCAGCCGGTGTATTACAAGCTTTGGGGTGGCATGCCATCGACCGTCATTGTGGAAGGGAAGAGCAGGCGCTTGAAAGGCGCGCGCTTGGAGAGGGTTATGAGCGCACTCGCTGCATATTTTGATAGCCCAGCTGATACGGCGGACGAGCGTGAGGGACTGTTTGCCGATGCGATGGCTTTGTGCAACCGAGAAACCCTCGGGCGAGTTGCTGACTTCAATGCCTCGTATGCCTTCCACCGTGCGTTGCTGACTACGGGAGCAGTGACGACGATCCTGCTGGCAGTGGCTGTGTACTCGGCGAGCGCGAGTGTCCGACCCGGTGTTATCTACTTTGCCTGCCTCTCCGTAGTCCTAACGGCCATCGAGTTTGTGCGGGCGCGGCAGCGCGGAGAATACTTTGCCGTAGAGGTTCTCAATATGGCTTACATCGAGATCAAGCGAGCAGGAGCAGGCACCGCGTGACGGCCGATGAACTGCCCCTAGCCGAACCTAGAGGCGGGATGTGACCGTAGCGTCATGTATCCAGCAGCGCGATCACCTTCTGCCGCTGTCTCCGCCCCACAGGCTCGAGCAGCAGCCGCACCAAAGCCTCGACCTGTTCTTGACCGTTTCTTTGAGACCCCACCTGGCGCATGCTGACCGGCCGACTATATTGGCCTCGAGATCAGCTCTCGCTTGGTGCTTGGAGGTAGACGACACAGTCCGCCATCGACCGCCCAGCAAGGCCGGATACGGCCATCACGAGCGCCCGCACGCCCGCGGGACGGCGCGAAAACCGGGACGAAAGCGCGATCAGGATGCCCGGATGATGTTGACCTGCGAGTAGATGCTCGGCGGATATCCGTGTGAAGTCAGCGACATTCTCTGTGAGCAGCGCAGCCCCCTCCGCGATCGTCGCCGCGAAAACCTCCGCATCGGGACTGCCCGCCAATCCGAGCTCGAGGACCGTCGTCGCATGAATGCCGGCGGCTCGCAGAGCCTCGGCATGGATGGCCGAATACATCTCATCGAGCAGCAGCCTCACTGCTGCTCGGCAGCCGAGGTCTCTCGCCTGTGAAGCTCGATGCGAGCCGCGACCTCGCCGGGATACGCAGCGCGGTAGCGCAAGGCCGCATCGACCTGGGAGCGCGTGAGCGCGGAGTCCTCGACGAGCGCCGCCGAGGGATCGGGCTCCTCGGCGAGATCATCCACCCACATCGCGACCTCCCATACATCGGGACCGCCGAGCAGCCCGGCCCGCCGACCGGCTGGCCCGTCGCGAAACACGACCAGTGGATGTTCCTCACGACGAGTACCTTCTTCGGCGTAGCGACGCAAACGATCCGAGAGCGTCTCACCGGCAGCGCGCGCCCGGAGACGAAGATTCTCGGCCAGGGCATCATCGAGGCGCACCGACACGTTGACCGACATGTATGCAACGTAGCACAACGCCACCGCCGCACGTGATGTGCTGACACGTGAGTCGTCCGCGAGCAACACATCGTTCTCATCGGAGGACAGGCCGTCTCCTCATTCGCCTGGCACCGAAAGTGTACCAGCCGTGCGGTACACTGTTCGGGTGCCGCCGACGAAGTCCCGCATCCAGGTAACGATCGACAAGGATCTCGCCGGCGCTGTCGCGGAGTTCGGTAGCGGCAAGTCGAGGTCACGTACGGTGCACGATCTGGCGCTGCGCGGCGCAGAGGCCATCCGGGCGGAGAAGCAGCGACTGCAGGAGAGTCTCGATTTCCTGCGGCGACTGGATGCCGGTGAGGACGACCGCTTCGACTTCTCTGTCTCCACCCGGCTTCATGCAGAACGCTGAGCGCTACGGCTCGGGCACGGCACTCGTGTTCGACACCTCGGCGTGGACGCGCCGCACCCATCCGACGGTGCTGCCTCGCTGGGCCGCAACCCGGGATGGCGGGCTTCTGGCCGTCTGCCCGATCGTCGCGTTGGAGCTGCTCGCGGCTGCACGCGACGAGCCGGCTTTCCAAGCCTTGGATCAGGCGCTCGCGGCACTCCCCGGCGCCCCGGTCACCCGCGCTGCCTGCGAACGAGCGCTCGATGCTTCACGCGAGCTGCGCGGTGAGCGCCGGCTGCCAGCCGCCGATTACATGATCGCGGCGGCAGCAGCCGAGCGCGGCTATGCGGTCCTTCACTACGATCGCCACTTCGAGCCTCTCTGCCGCGCTCTCGGGATCGAGAGCATCTGGATCGCGAAGCCCGGATCGATCGACTGAGCGGCCGCCAGGTCCGCCGCCGGCACGCGACTGGGGATCGTCAGCCTGAGCTCGCCGGCCTGGACGAGGCATCAGACTTTGCTTTTGCCGCCGCAGCTCACTCGCCCAAAGGTCGAAATAATCCTAAGCCTGGGCTCGCCGCAGCATGTAGCATACGCGTCCGTGCCCGGCGTCTTTGTAAGCCACGCGGCCTCTGACAAGCCATTTGTCGATGCGTTCGTCGACAACCTTCTCCTGCTCGGCTGCGAAGTACCGCGGCGGCAGATTTTTTACTCTTCGGGGGCCGCCACCGGTGTACCGGGAGGCGCCGACTTGGGCGCCTATGTGCGTGGTCGCGTAGGGGGCGATGTGCTCGTGGTGGCGCTGATCACTCCCACATTCCTGCGTCGGCCATTCTGCATCGCAGAGCTGGGGGCAGCGTGGGGCCAGGCCGACAATCTGCTGCCATTGCTCTCCCCAGAAGTGTCCCCTGACGAGCTCGACGGAATCCTTACGAGCCTGCTCGTGAGGACAGTCGACGACGACGGAGCGCTGGATGAGTTACACGATCGCGTCGGCAACGCAGTGGGCCTGCTACCAAAAGCCACAACGTGGAGTGACGGCAAGAGGAAATGGCTTGGGGACCTGACGCGCCACCTGAAGGGTATAGCGTCCCTGCCGCACTGCGGAGTTGTAAGTGCCGCTGCCTGCTCTCGGGAACTTGGCCACATGGAGATGTTCTGGGCCGACCATTCCGCAAACGTGCGGTACCGCTGGTGGCTGGGAGACGAGGGCTGGTCCCATGTCGAACGCATGGGTGAGGTCAAGGCGGACCACCTCGCCGCTGTCAGCGCTGACGGTCTGGAGATTCTGTTCGGCATCCACGGAACGGGTCAGGTTTGGTACAGGGAGTGGGTCATAAGGTCTGGCGGCCACTGCACCGCCGGGGACGTGCAGCGGCTCCCCGGCGACGTGGTGGGACCCCTTACCGGGGTGAGTCGCGGATGGGCGGTCGAGCTCGCCGCATGGACGCCAGATGGAACGCCGTGTCATCTTTGGCGAACGACCGACGGCTGGACTGGCTGGACTACGGAGTGGCACTAACCGCATCCCGCTTAGCGCCGCCAGCTACCCCCGCGACGCGCTCCTCTGCGTCGGCCGCACCTCCACGTGCGGCAGCGCCTCCGCGAGCACGTCGAAGTGCGGCAGCCGCGACCACGCCGAGCGGTCGCCGATCACGTACAGCCGCCGCCGGGCGCGGCTGACGGCGACGTTCAGCAGGTTGGGTCTCTCGGCCGCCCACGCCCGCGCGCCCGGGCGCTGGGGGTTCCCGCCGAGCACGGCGATCACGACGTCGGCCTCGCGGCCCTGGGCGGTGTGGATCGTGCCGGCGCGCAGCGCGCCGTACTGCCGACGCAGCCGGCCGCTCTGGGCGGCGAGCTCGCGTGCGACGTCGCGGAAGGGCGAGATCACGAAGACCTCCGCGAAGTCCGCCTGGCACGCGCGTAGCTCCTGCAGGAGGCCATCGAGCGCGGCGCCCTCAGCGGCGATCCAGTTTCCCCTGTGGCTCTCGCCGGACACGTCGAGCCACGCGCTCACGGGCAGCTCGCAGGGGGCGCGCGGCGGTGTGCAGTTGATCATCTGCCCCTGGTAGGCGACCTCGTTGACGATCGCGAACATCGGCTCCTCGCAGCGGCGGTGCACGTTCAGTGGCGCCCCAACCCAGACGGCCTCCTCGCCGCGGCGGCCCCGGAAGGTGCCGACTCGGGCGACCTGGTCGGCGAGCGCCTGCACGGATGCGCTCACCGGCAGCGACGCCTCGGGCACCCCGTGGCGTTCGCGCAGGATCGTCTGGATGCTGAACGGCAGTGGCTCGATCGGCTCGAGCTGCAGCGGGTCGCCGAGGACCACGGTGCGCCGCGCACGCCAGATCGCGCCGACCGCGGACTGCGGTGTGGCCTGGCCGGCCTCGTCGATCAGCAGCCACCCGAGGGCCTCCGCGCGGAGGTGGCGGAAGAGGTAGGGGAACGACGCGAACGTGGTGCTCACGAGCGGCACCACCAGGAACAGCGCCTGCCACGCCGCCAGCGCGGCCTTCGACGACAGGTCGGCGGGGGCTTTCGCGGAGAGCAGGTCCATCGTCGCCGCCAGCGACTCCCGCATCTCGCGTGCGGCGCCTTCGATCAGCGCCCGGTGCAGGGCGAGCGCCGCCAGGAACACCCGCGTACGCGCGGCGTTCCATTCCTCGTTCACCCACGGCGTGCGCCGCTCGCGCTCGGCGCGCTCCTCCGGCTGCTCCCATTGCTCGTCGGGGAACGGCAGTGTGGGCGCCCCGCGGTGCCACTTCTCGCGCGCGAGCACCAGCAACCTCCGCTGGCGCTCGCTCGCGCCCGAGCGGGTCGCGTCGGAGAGCTCGTCCAGCACGTCGCTGTACGGGCCGAACGTGTCGGGCCAGCGCTGGGCAAACGCGCACGCCTCGCGGAAGTCCGTCACGGCCTGCTCCCAGGGCAGCTCGGGCTCGCGGCTCGCGTCGAGCACGCTCAGGAGCCCTTTGAACCAGAACCAGCTCACGAACGCCTGGTTGTTGGCGCGGTTGCCCAGCGGGGCCGCCGTCAGCGCCCACGCTTCGCGATTGGCGTCGCCCGCGGCATCACGACCTCGAGTGAGGATCGCGGTGGCGATCTCCGCGAAGTAGTCGACCGCGTCGGCCTCCTCGTCCCACTCCTCGGCGATCGCCGCCCGCGCCGGGATCTCCGCGGTGACGTTCTCGGCCGCGGCGTTGGTCGCGCAGGCGAGCACCATCTCGAAGCCCGTCAGCTCGCGGCGCAGGCAGTGCACGCGGCGCTCGTAGCGCGCGGCCCTCCACGTCCGTATACCCGCGAACGCGTCGCTCGGCCGCTCCAGCTTCGCCAGCCGCAGCGCGCGCTCGACGACGTTGCTCGCCAGCAGGTCACGCAGCATCACCGTCTTGCCGGTCCCCGGCGGGCCGTTGACCGCGAACAGGCGCTGCTCGCCGCGGTCCCCCGCGATCGTGTTCAGAGCGAACTGCTGCCCCAGTGCCAGGCACTCCTCCGCGGGCGCCGGCCAGCGACCGCCGGGCACCCTCCGCACGCCGACCGCGCGGCGCACGTGCGCGAGGTCGCGCTCCACGTCGATCCGCCGCCCCGCGTCCACCTGCTGCGCAGAGGTGAGGTATTCGCGCAGGCCGCCGCCGAGGTCGTCGTGGCGAACCGCATTGGCGACCGCGGCGAGGTCCGCCGCGTGGAAGCTGTTGAGCAGCTCCCGCCCGCCGGGGTCGCGCGCCTCGCGGCGGCTCACGCGGCGCGACTTGATGCGGATCTCGCGCGCTCCGCGCAGCGCCGAGGTTTCCGGGAGGTGGCGCAGGTCGAGCAGGTCCGCCACGAGCTCCAGCGCCGCCCGCAGGCTCGCGCGGTCAAGGGGCGCGGCGTCGGGTGCGTCGGCGCCACCCCCCTCCTCTCCCTCCTCCAAGGCCAGCAGCTCGCGAAGGCGCGCGCGGAAGTCGGCGGCCGCTCGCTCGAACGCACCGGTCCCGACGGCGGTGGGACCCTCGAGCAGGGCCTGCGCGCTCGCCCAGGCGCAGCTCGCGAGCACCTCCGAGCCCGCGACCGGGCAGCCCTCCTCGTCCAGCACGAACACCGCCAGCGCGCTGAAGCCCGCGGGCGGCCCCTCGTCGTAGACGTCGCGCTGGCTCGGATATTGCGCTCGGATCTCCGCGAAGGCCCTCTCGACGGGGTACACGCCGCAGTAGACCACGTGCTGCCAGGCCTGCTTCTCGCCCAGCGGCTCCCCCTGGACGGGGTGGTCGGGATGCCAGGGGAGAGGCTCGGCGACGGGGTACACGCACCTCTCGGCGTCCAGGCGCGGGACGCGCTGCGGGGCGAAGAGCTCCACCGCTCGCCAGAAGTCAAGGAGGTCGGCGCGGGCGCAGCGAGGCGGGGTCGTCATCTCGGGGGGTGCGGCATGTCGAGTTCTCCCACGGGTCCGAATCTCTGCGCGAGAGTATCGGCGAACGAGGGGACCGGCTGGAGTGGCGCCCGGCGCACCACCCTCGCCACCGGCGCACCAAGTCGACGGCGCCCGCCGCCGCGGACGCTAACTCGCCCCGCAATGCACACCGCAGGCGCGCGGGCGCGCCGGGGGAGGATCTGAGATGAGACGACGTGCCGCTCGCTATCCGCTCGCCGTCGCGGCGCTCTGCCTGGTCTGCGCCGCCACCGCGCAGGCGTCCGGGACGACGGTGCCGTGCGCCGGCGCGCGCGGCAAGACGATCGTCGCAGCCGGCAGGTCCGGCAAGTGCCCGCATGGGCGCAGGGCGAAGTCAGCGCCCTCAGCAGCACCCTCGCGGGCGTCTCGCGCGCGGGCAGCACGCTGCGCTTCGGCGGCATGAACCTCCAGATCCTCAGCGGCTCCGGCAAAACCACGGGCACGGTCAACGGCCTCGGAAACCTGATCATCGGCTACGACGAGGAACCCGGCACGCAGACCGGCTCGCACAACCTCGTGCTCGGCGACCACCAGACGTTCACCTCCAGGTCGATACCGCCAGCGGCGGTGCCGCGTCGGTCGCAGGCGGCCAGTTCAACGTCGCCTCCGGAGGCGGCGCGGCGATCGCGGGCGGCGACGACAGCCTCGCCAGCGGCACGTTCGCGGCGATCCTCGGCGGCTTCAACAACTCCGCCACCACGTTCGACGCGGCGGTCCTCGGCGGCGAGCAGGACACGGCGCAGAACAACGGGAGCACGGTCTCCGGCGGCGACGGCAACAGCACCTCGGCGAACTGCCAGGCGATTCCCGCCGCGCCGGGGACCTAGCGAGCCGATCCCGGCGGCGACGCCGCTCGGTAGCGCGTGCCTGTGCCGACGGGCCGCGCTAGCCGACGCCGGCGCCGCTGCCCCGGGCGCTCAGACCGCGACCAGCGCCTTCTCGCCCGCCGGCGAGGAGGCAACCGACGGATCCACGCGACGCACCACCGCGCGCCCACCGCGCGCCGGGGCGAACGCGACGCCGCGATTGTGCCAGCGCTCGGCGGGCTCGCTCGTCGGCTGCAGATCGAACTCGCGCAGCAGCGTGCGCAGCACGACGTCCATCTCCATGTGCGCAAACGCCGCCCCGATACACCGCCGCGTGCCGCCGCCGAACGGGATCCAGGTGTACGTGTCGGGCTTGCGCTCGAGGAAGCGCTCGGGATCGAACTGCCGCGCGCGCTCGAAGAAGCGCTCGTCGCCATGGATGAGGTTCGCCGCGGCGAACACACGGTGCCCCTTGGGGATCCGCCACTCGCCGAGCGCGAACTCCTCGGCGACGACGACGCGACCGGTGCCGGTGATCACGGGACGGGTGCGCTGGACCTCGTAGATCGTGGCGGTGCGCAGCGCGCCCTCCCCGGCGCGCGCCTCGGCCTGTAGGCGCGCGAGAACCTGCGGGTGGCGGCGCAGCCGCTCGACGGCCCACGCGAGCGAGGTCGCGGTGGTCTCGTGCCCGGCGGCGAGCAGCGTGAGCAGCTCGTCGGCGATCGCGGCGCGAGACATGCTGGAGCCGTCGTCGTAGTGGGCGCGGAGCAGCAGCGCCATGACGTCGGCGCGCTCCTCCAGGCGCGGGTCGGCGAGCGTCTCGTCGATCATGGCGTCGATGATGCGGTTGTACGCGCGCCGTTGGCGCGCGAGGCGGCCGCCGGGGGAGAGCGGCCCGAGGTCGCGCTGCGCCCACGGCATCAGCGTCAGGCGCGAGGCGAGCGCGACGAAGCTGGGTAGCAGCTCGGCGAGCTCGCGCTGGTGGGGTCCCTCGGCGCCGAACACCGTGCGCAGGATCGCGCCGAGTGTGACGTGCATGAACGAGGGCAGCGTCGCGAACTCGACGCCCTCCCGCCAGCCGGCCATCTCCCGCCGGGCCTCGTCCTCGATGATCGGCTCGTACGATTTCATGCGGTCGCCGTGGAACGACGGCAGCAGCAGGCGCCGCTCGCGCAGATGCGCGGCGCCGTCGAGCGAGAACAGCGACCCGGGACCGAGCATGTCGCCGAGCGGGCTGGACTCGCCGAAGACGAGCACGTCGGGGCTGGCCGTGAACACCTGCTTGACGAGCTCGGGGCTCGAGACGATGACCCCGCGGCCGAAGACGGGCAGGTCGATCGTGAAGGCGTCGCCGTAGCGCCGACGCAGGCGCTCCATGGTGGGCCCGCGGTTGCTGAGCATGATGAGGCCCGCGACGAGTCTCGGGATCCTGGGGCCCGGGGGGAACTTCGCGGTGGCTGCGACTGCGCTCATGGCGACCTCCGTGGCAATCGGGTCCGGGCGTGCGATCCGACAGGCGGCGCGCTGCCGGTACCGGAGGGTACCAACCCCGGGGGCCTCCCGCGCGCCCCGGGGATGGGCCGCGCGCCGGAGCCGTCAGCGCACCAGGACCACCGCGCGCGACACCGTCACCGCAGCCGCGGCGGCCGGGTTCAGCACGATCCGCACCGTCAGCGCCAGCCGGCGATGGCGGCGCAGCGCGGCGCGCGCCCGCGCGTTCAGCTGCACCGTGAACGACACCGCGCCCGCGGCCACCGTGGCACGCACGACCCGGCCCACGACGACGCTGGAACGCCCCGCCCGGGCGGTGGCGAGCGAGCGCGCCAGCAGGTCCACCTCCATGCGCGCCCCCGCGTCGGCCGCGGGCACCTCCAGTGAGCCCTTCACCGCGGAGCCGCGCTGGCTGGAGCGCAGCGTCACCGCGGCGCCCGCCGCGGCTTGCGGGAGCGGGAGCGGGGGGGTCGTGGGCGCGACCGTCGTGGCGGGCGACGGCGGCGGCGACTGTTCGGTGGGGGTTGTGGGAGGGGGAGGGGGAGGAGGGGTTGGTGGGATCGCTTCCGTGGCGAACGTGCCATCGGCGCCGGGTGTCACGCCGAGCGAGTTTTTCGCGACGATCCGATAGTGGTAGGTCGTGCCCGCCGCCAGGCCGCTCAGGGTCGCCGACGCGGGGTGGACCGTCTGGTCTTCGCCGACCGCCACCGCGGTCGTCGTCTGCCCGTAGGCACTCGTGGTGCCCCATTCGAAGAGATACGTCGTCGGCTTCCCGTTCGGTGTCACCGAGCCCTGCAGCGTCGCGGCAGTTTCACCCACCGCGCTCGCCGCATCGGTTGTCGCGCTCGGCGCCGCGGGCGGCGAGGCGGTGGTGAACGTGCGATCCGCCCCGAACACTTTTTCCACAGGGTTTTTCGCGACCAGCCGGTAGTGGTAGGTCGTGCCCGGCGCCAGCGCACCCACCGCGGAGGAGACCGATTTCGCCACGCTCCCTTCGCCGGCCGATTCTTCGCTCGTACTCGCCCCGTAGCTTTCGGTGGTGCCGTATTCGAAGAAGTACGTAGTCGCTTCCCCGCTCGGGTTCACGCTGCCCTGCAGCGTCGCTTCGGTTTCGCCCACGCCGCTCGCCGCGCCCGTGGTCGCCACGGGCGCGCCCGGCGTGGTGACCGTGATCGTCTCGGTCATTTCGGGGCCGTGCACCGTGCAGTAGAACGTGTAGGTCCCCGATTTGGAGAACGTGCACGTCCCGCTCCAGTTCGTGCCCGACGCCGCCGAGGTCGTGCCCACCGGAACGCCCGCGCTGCACACCGGTGTTGCCGGGCCGCTGCGCCATTCCACGCCGTGGGGGATGGCGGTGGAGTTCTTCAGCCCCACGCTGCCGCCGGTCGCGACCGCGGTCTGTGGGGGCGACCAGTAGTGACTGTAGAGGCCCGCATTCACCGCTTCGACCGTCGGTTCCGCCGCCCCCGCCGGCAGCGCCGCCAACACCGCCGTGAAGGCCGCCGCGAACAGCAGATGACGCGCTCGCGATCTCATTCTCCGCACCCCCTCACGCGTGGTCCACGACGGCGCGCTTCACCGTCAACGGCTTGCCGCCGGTCGGCCTCAGCACGATCTGCACCGTCAGCGCCAGTCGCCGCTTCCTCGCCAGCGTCCTGCGGGCTTGCGCGTCGAGCGCCACCGCGAACGAGAGCCGGCCCGCGCTCAGCGCGCCCCGCACGAGCCTCCCCACGCGGACCCCCGCGTTGCCGCGCACACCGCGCGCGAACACGTCGATCTCCAAACGCCCGCCCGCACCGGACTGCGCGATCGTCAGCACGCCGCGCACCGCGCGCCCGCGCTGGCTGGGGTGCAGCGAAACCGAGCCCGCCGGCGGCCCCGCTTCTTCACCCGCCGGTGGCCTGGTCGTCGTGGGCGTGGTCGGGGTGGTCGTGGTCGGCGTCGTGGAGGTCGTCGTCGTCGTTTCACCGCCGCCGACCGTGATCGTCTCGGTCATTTCGGGACCATGCACGGTGCAGTAGAAGACGTAGGTCCCCGGTTTGGAGAACGTGCACGACCCGCTCCAGTTGGTTCCCGCGGCCGAGGCGGTCGTGCCCACCGGGATGCCGTTGCACACGGGAGTGGCAGGGCCGCTGTGCCATTCCACGCCGTGCGGCGTCGCCGTGGAGTTGCGGATCGTGAGCGCGTCGCCCACCGCGAGCGTGGCCTGCGCGGGCGACCAGTAGTGGCTGTACAGCCCCGCGTTGACCGCTTCGACCGGCGGTGTTTCCGAGCTCGCCACCGACGGGATCACCGCGACCCCCGCACCCAACATGCCCGCCAACACCAGATAGCGCCTGCGCAACCCCATTTTCGACTCCATTTCGCTCGTTGCACGCGGCGGCGCGACGGGCTGAGCCACGCGACCCCTCCACGTGCCGAAGGCACGATTCCCCTTCCAAGACGCCACCGATCGCGATTCCTTCCCGGCTTCCGGACGAGCGCGGATCGGCCGCCCATCGCGCGGCCCGACGACGGTCAGATCGCCGAGCCGCGCGTCAGGTCCCCGGCCCGCCGGCGCCGCCCGCCGCTGGCAGCGGCTCGCTCCTCGGCGCCGCCACCAGCGGGTCCTCGTCGGCCGCGAAGAGCTCCGCGCCCTCGATGCTCACGTGCGGGACCAGACGGTCCAGCCACGCCGGCATCCACCAGTTGAAGCGACCCACGAGGATCCCCACGCCAGGCCGATCATCGTCGCCAGCGTCGGCGCCACCGTGGGGACCGTCGTCACGTGGCCCAGCACCCGCACGATCGCCAGCGTCGTGAGCAGCGCCAGCACCGCGTTCAGGATCGGCATCAGCATCGCCACCACCGTCCCGAACACGAACGTCAGGATCACCACCGCCGCGACGATCCCGATCAGCTCGCTCGCCTCCGTCGCGGGCTTGGAGACCTTCTGGCCCAACTGGCCGCCCGTCTCCACCCGCAGGCCCGCCGCCTTCGCGGGGTCCCCCGCGTCGACGATCTCCTGCGCTTCCCCCTTCGACAGTTCGCCCGGCGGCACCCCAGCGTCACCGACAGGGCCACGTCCCCACCACCGCCAGCCGGTGGCGCACGCAGAACCGCGCCACTGCGTACAGCACACCGGTCACCGTCCGCTCTCTCCCCCTCTGGCTCTCCATAAGAGGAACCTCCATCGTCCCGCCGAATCGCACCGCTGTCAAGGAGAGCGAGAATGCGCGCACTTGTACAACGCGTCAGCCGCGCCGCCGTCCGCATCGACGGGCGCACCGTCTCGGAGATCGGTCCCGGGCTGCTCGTGCTGCTCGGGATCGCCCACGACGACCACGCCGCCGCCGCCGACCGCCTCGCCGACAAGATCCTCGCGCTGCGGGTCTTCCAGGATGACGCCGGTCGCATGAACGAGGCGCTCGGCGAGCGCGAGCTCCTGTGCGTCAGCCAGTTCACGCTCTACGCCGACACGCGCCGCGGCAACCGCCCCAGCTTCGTCGCAGCCGCGCCGCCCGCGCACGCCGAGCCGCTGTATGAGCGCTTCTGTGCGAGGACGGGCGCGCGGCGGGGGGTCTTCGGGGCGCACATGGAGGTCGAGCTCGTGGGCGACGGGCCCGTGACGGTGATGCTCGAGGTTTGAGCCCGCCGGGTGGGCGCGCGTGGATGTTCGAAAAAGGAGCCCGCCGGGTGGGCGTGCGTGGGTGTTCGAAAAAGGAGCCCGCCGGGTGGGCGTGCGTGGGTGTTCGAAAAAGGAGCCCGCCGCGCGCGCGTGCGCGGGGTTGGATCTAACCCCGCGCGCGTGCGCGCGGGGTTGCGGCCGGCGCCGATGGTGGCGGCACCACCGGCCCGATGTCCCCGTCGGGCGCCTCGTCGAGGTCCACGATCACCGGCGCGTGGTCGCTCGGTCCTTTGCCCTTGCGCGCCTGCCGGTCCACCCACGCCGCCCGCACGCGCTCCGCCACGACGGGTGTCGCGAGAACCAGGTCGATGCGCATCCCGAGGTCGCGGTGGAACATCCCCGCGCGGTAGTCCCAGTACGTGAACACCCGCTCGCGATCCGGCCAGCGGTCGCGCACCACGTCGCGCAGGTCGAGCGCCGCCAGCAGCTCCGCCAGCGCCGCGCGCTCGGGCGCGGTCACGTGCGTGTCGCCGACGTACGCCGCCGGGTCGTACACGTCGAGGTCGGTCGGCGCGATGTTCATATCTCCGCACACCACCGCGTCACCCGGGGTCAGCGACCTCTGCAACGCCTCCAGCCACGCAAGCTTGTAGCCGTAGTGCTCGGAGTCCGGCACGCGGCCGTTCGGGACGTACACCGAGTGCACCCGCACCCCGCCACAGGTCGCCGCCACCGCGCGCGCCTCCGCGTGGGGGAAACCCGGGGCGCCGGGCAAACCCGCGACCACGTCCTCCAGGCCCACCCGCGAGAGAATCGCGACGCCGTTCCACGCCGCCTCCCCGTGACGCGCGACCGCGTAGCCGCGCCCCGCGAGCTCGACGCCGAGCAACTCGTCGAAGGCGTCGTCGGTGAGCTTCGTCTCCTGCAGGCACACCACGTCGGGGCGCCGCTCGTCCAGCCACGGCAGCAGGCGCGGGACGCGCTGCTTGACGGAGTTCACGTTCCACGTCGCGAGGCGCACGCGCGTACCGTAGCCGGCTGGGCCGTCCGTTCGTCTACGCGAGACTTTTGCCGCGGGGTCCACCGCTAACCTGCGCGCGCCGGCCGCCGAGGTCGACCGGCGCCCACGCGCCGCCCGCCAACAGGAGGAAGCCCATGAACATCGCGACCCTCGCCCGCCGCTGGCTGTGCGCGACTGGCACACTCGCGCTGATCGCATCCGTCGGAGCGACCGGCGCCGCCGCGCACGAGATCCGACTCTTTCCCCAGTCCCTTCTACATCCCGCCCACGCCGCCAAGAGCAAACACAAGGCCAAGCCCAAAGCCAAGCACGACACACGCGGTCCGCAGGGTCCACAGGGGCCGGCCGGTCCGCAGGGAGCGACCGGCCCGCAGGGTCCCACCGGACCAGCGGGAGCCCAGGGTCCGGCGGGCCCCGGCGCGTTGAAGTTCGGCTACTACGGCAAACCCACCGCCAACGACCCCGCGCACGCGGTGCTGCCCGTCGGCCCGTTCCAGCTCAGCGTGAGCTGCCTCCCGGGCGAAAAAACAGGCGATGTGGGTTTCAAGGTCGAAACGACCGTGCCCGCCGCGCTCGACTACACCCAGACACTCGAGACGCTCGCCTCCTCGGGGACCCAGCCGGCCCCCGAAGTGACACAGGGTGAAGAGGCCCCGGTCCCGCCCACCCCACAGGTTGACAACGTCGCCAGCGGGAAGGTCGTCGAGGTGTGGGCCACCGTGACGCTGACCAACCCCGCCACCGGACTCACCACCTGGCTCGAGCTCTGGTACGGCGCGAAGGCGACCGCGACCCCCGTCTGCTACATGTCCGGCCTCGAGATCTGATGCTCGCCACCCTCCCGTTCACGACGTCACACGCCGAATGGCTCGGTCTGATCGTCGCTGTCGTCAGCCTGATCGGGATCGGTGGGATCATCGCGAACCTCGTCTGCCACCGCTCCGGGTGCTACCGCCGGGGGCGCTTCCGCCACGGGCACTACCGGTTGTGTCACGTGCACCATCCGAACGTGCCCTCCGACGGGAAGATCACCGCCGCGCACATCGCGGCGGTGAAGGTACCCAGCGAGCGGGAGGGATCCGGTGAACGCGTGGGGCCCGACCTGTTTTAGGGCCCGCTCGTCACACCAGCTCGATCCCTCCCGCGCGCCGTCGGGGGCGCGAGACTACTGAAAGCTCGAGCGCCCAGCGAGCCTTCTCGCAGTGGTGGCTGATCGGGATCGTGACGAGGCGCAGCATCGCGATGACTCGGGCGGGAAACCCGCGGGGAAGCTGTCGGTCTATCTCGGCTACGAGCAGGAACCCCTCGTTCACGCTCGCCGCGGACGGCGACGCGAGCGCGACGACCGTGAGCGCCCTCGGCACATCGCAACGCACAAGCGCAAAGCCCAAAGCCCGACGCGTCCCCACCCACGCGCGCCCCCAAACCGGCCCGCACGACCCCGCCACCCGCCGCGACGCGGCAACCCGGGGCCACATCACCCACCCCCACGAGCCCCCTGGACCCGCCATCGCGGGCACCGCTCGGCACACCCCCAAGCGCGCGCCGCGCATCACGACCCGCCACCCGGACCGAAGGGCGAGACACGCGCCCCCGCCACGCGGCGGACTCCCAAGCGCAAGCCCGCAGCCCATCGCGGGGCCCGCGGCGTGGGCACCAAATTCGTGATCCGACCGTTCCTTCCGCGGAGCTCGGCGCTGGTGGGACGCGCGCGGAGACTCGTCAAGCGCATCGCCACCTCGGTACCTCACGCGCGGCTCGGCGCCTGTGTCGGCTACACCGACAACCTCGGCGCAAGAAGCGTGAACCTCGCTCTCGGGCTCGCGCAGGGGCGCGGGCCGTGTGCGCAAAGCTGCGCGTGCTCGGCGTGCACGCGACGTTCAACGCTGAGAGCCGCGGCCCAGAACGGCCGTGCGCGAGCAACCCGACCGCGAGGGGCCGCACGCTGAATCGCCGCGTGGAAGTCCGCATCGCCCACTGACCTCGACGCCAGATTCGTAGCGAGCCGCGTAGAATCGGCTCTGCTGGGACGAGCGATCGGGGGACGATGTGACGGTTGATCTGATGCGCAACACGGTCGTCGCGGTGCTCGCCGCGGTCGCCGCCGCGGGCCACGCGGGTGCGGCCGACGCGGCGCGCTTCAAGGTCACCTTCTCGGGACACGACACGATGGCGTGGAGCGTCGCCGCCTCCCGCTCGTCTTCGGACACGCCCGCGAAGGCGCTCTCAGTTTCCCGGTGGTCGTGCCCGTCGAGGTCGGCGCCGCCGGCGCCCAGGGAATCGAGCTCTCCGGGCCGCTTCCCGCCGGTGGGCGGCGCGCGGGCGTGATGGCGCACCGCTACGAGGCGAAGCTCATCCGCCTGGAGACCCGCCAACACACGGGCTGGCTGCAGGACGGCGCGCACGCCCCACACACCGAGAGCGGCTTCCGCGCGCCCGCGAACTAAAACGCTGCCGCTGCTCGCCAACGGCTTCATGGCCCGCCGCGGGCTCAGACGCGCGGGCGGCAGGGCGCTGACGTGGCCGCTGGAATGCTTCGCTGGCCAAAGGGCGTGAGCCAGGAACCGGAAATGCTGCTAAAGTCTGCGGGAACAGGTCGGGCGGTCAGCCCGACGCCGCAGTGTCAGCGCTCGTAGCCATTGCCCAGCAATCTCCGCGTTCGCCGCACTACTTACTACCGCAGGAGGAATTGGAATGGCTACAGGAACCGTGAAGTGGTTCAGCGACGACAAGGGCTTCGGCTTCATCACGCCCGATGACGAATCGAAGGATCTGTTCGTTCATCACAGCGCGATCCTCGGTGAGGGTTACCGCTCACTGCCCGAAGGTGCGAAGGTGACTTACGTGGCCGAACCCGGCGACAAGGGCCCCAAGGCCAGCAACGTTCAGCTGGCTTAACGATCTGAGGGCGCGGCCCCCCGCGCCGATGACAACGTGAGCGATCCGAGCGAGGATGCGGCCGCTGACCCGGGTCCGGCCGAGCAGGCGGTTGGCGCGCGCGAGCGTGCCGACCGCGAGCCGTCCGATCCACGCGACAAGGAAGTAGCACTCCTTCGACTCCGCGACGCCCCGGATGAGGAGCTCGCGGTGTTCGAGCGCAGGCTCCAAGACGACGCGCTGGACGCCGGTGCGACCGAGCGGGAGATGCGATCCGCCCAACGCGATCATCCCGGCCACGGCGCTTGACGCCAAACACGTGATACGTGATCAATCCAGACCGGCCGGGCGCGCGGCCAAGAAAGGGGTTTCCGTGACCCCCATCCAAGCAGACGGCAAGATGCGCGGGACCGGCGAGGACATGGTCGTGGGGGACCACGAGACGCTCGATCGGATCGCCAACCTGGTGGTCACGGTCGTGCCGCTCGTACTACTCGGCTGGGCTTCATGGCTGGCGTGGGGCGGAACCCTGTACTGGCAGGATCTGGTCGTGCTGGCAATCACCTACGTGTTGACCGGCTTCGGGGTCACGGTCGGCTACCACCGGCTGTTCACCCACCGCAGCTTCAAGACGAGCCCAGCGATGCGCGTCCTGCTCGGAGCGCTCGGCTCGGCCGCCATCGAGGGGCCGGTGATCGAGTGGGTCGCCACCCACCGCCAGCACCACCGCTTCTCCGACCACCAGGGCGACCCCCACAGTCCTCACGTCGGGCGCGGCGACGGCTGGAGCGGAGCGTTGCGCGGCCTGTACCACGCCCATGTCGGCTGGACGTTCGGCGGCGCGGGCAGCGGTCGAGCCAGCTCGGAGCGCTACGCCAGGGATCTGCTGGCCGATTCGGCCACCCGCTTCGTGGACCGCGCCTTCCTGCTGTGGGTGGCGCTTGGCATGGCATTCCCCTTCGGCCTCGGCGTCGCACTCACCGGGTCGATCGCCGGCGGGCTCACGGGTCTGCTGTGGGGCGGCGCGGTTCGCATCCTGTTCCTGCACCACGCCACGTTTTCGATCAACTCGCTATGCCACTTCTTCGGACGGCGCCGTTTCAAGACGAGCGACGAGTCGCGCAACCTGCTGTGGCTCGCGCTGCCCACGCTCGGCGAGGCGTGGCACAACAACCACCACGCCTTCCCCACCTCCGCGCGGCACGGCCTGCGCTGGTGGCAGCTCGATCCCTCCGGCTGGCTGATCTCCGCGCTCGAGCGCACGGGGCTCATCTGGGATGTCGTGCGCATCACGCCGGAGCGGCAGCTGTCGAAGACCTGAGGGTCTGGCTACGCAGCCGGGGGGAGCCGGTTGACCTCGGGCAGCTCGCACCACCAAATCTCTCCTCGCGCGGGCAGAGCGCTCGAGCTCACGAGGCAGCGGCTGCCTCGCGGAACGACGCGAGGTTTCCCCACGCATCGGGCTCTGTGAGCGGATGCTCGTCGTAAGCGGTGTAAGAAGCGTCGATCTCCGCAGCGCGGTGGCTCGCGACGAGGGCTGTCAGCGCCTCGTCGAGAAGAGCCGCATCCGTCAGCGCGGAGCGTGCCTGCCGCGCGCGCCAGGAGCTCTTCATCTACCGTTGTGCTGGCCGGACGCAGCCGGTTGCTGGACTGAACCATAAATCGCGTCCACCAGCGTCGTCAGAAGCTCCGCACGACGCTGGGCTTGATTTACGCCACAGGTCATTCACTTACGCTTTTATGCCCATACGAGCACTGCACCTTGCCCGCGGACGATCCACCCGCCCACGAAGATGTGGCAGACGTTGTCAACCAGCTCCGGCTCGTCGCGCGGCCCTCGAAAACATGGCTGAAGAGTAAACCGTTCGCCCTCGTCGAGTTTCATCCCAGACGCGTCGAACGTAATCTCTTTCAAGAAGGTCGGGCGCCCCGCAAACCAAGAGCAACAGTGGTCCGAGCGCGCCATAAGGGAGGACAGTTGAAGCGCAACACGAGATCGCAGCCCGACCGCGACGGGTGGGATGGTGGCCCGGAGCAGCACAACGTCTTGATGGAGCCTTGTGGGTCGGAGCTTCGCGAGCACCTCCTTGCGCTCAGCCCTATTCGCGCGGCGGAGCGGCAACGGGACTTCTTCCCCCAGTTCGGTGGACGACAACAGCTTCAACGTCTTCTCATTGCTCATCCAGGCGCCAACACACTCCGTGACGCGACTTCGGTCAGAGCACGTAAAGAAACCGTCAACCTGGTCGCATGTGGACTTGACCAAGTCGGTCAACGTCGCGCGGGCTGTCACCGCGAGATAATAGGCGCTACGACGACAGACGTCCTCGGTGAAAAGGACCAGACGATACGAGGAGTCGTCTGGACCGTTGCTCAGCGTCAGCCTCACTGTGGCGTCACAGACTGGAGCATCACTGACGATCATCCGAGCGAGCCTGTCGAGCCCTTCGACGTCCGGTTCATAAAGACCTTCGAGGTCGCTCAGGATTTCCCTTGTTACATTATCAGCCGTGGGTTTCGCTTTCTTACGCGAGGTGGGTACGGCGCCTCGCCTCTGGCTCGAGGACGTGTCGCTCTTCTCGACCTGCAGGTACAGCTGGCGTGCGAGTTCCCGTAGCGCCGTGCGCTGAGCGTTTCGGGGCGCGGAGGCCTTTCTCCCCGCTGCGGCGCGCGCGGCTCTTTTTTGACGTTCGTCTTGCGTGCCCTCCCCAAAGAAGTATTGATCGAGGACCGCTCCGTAAAGGCTGTCGCGCATTCCGATTTCCTGGATCGCGCGGCGCAGGTCCTTGATGACATGAGCGGCTCGCTCCGAATCGTCACCGCCCGGGTCACCAGGCCAGGGCTCCGGAAAGCCAACCGTCTTAACTTGCTCGGGGTCGAGCGCGGGCAACCGTTTGCGCACCCCGCGAAGCGCGGTCAGATAGGCCACCAAGGGCTCGCGTGACGCGGACACCGAACGAGCATAGACGACGCTAGACGAAGTAGCAATTGCTAGCCGTTTCTGCCGCCAGTCGCGCTATCGCGAACGCACCGGTCGTTTTGCCTATAGCAACGCCTGCCGTCACGATTCAGCTTGTGGGATATGCATCCGCCATACACGGGATACGACGAGTACTGGGCCGAGCACGGGTCCACGTACGCGATCGCAGGAAACGGGACCGCTCCGGCGATCGTCACCTCGGTCCAGCGGGTGCCGAACTGCTGAGGGCCATTGTCAGAGCGCGCCCGCGACAGGCGGGCGCTCTGCGCGCATCGGCGGGTCGAGCAGGAGCGCTGGGCGGCCCTGCACAAGTCGTGCGCATCGATGCGGCGCCCAATCCGCGTTCGCTTGGCGACAACAACCACCTAAAAGGAGTATCACATGTCTACCAGCACGCTCACGCCAGTTGTAGCGGCCATCGTCCATCTTCGCCTGGGGATTCACACAGGAGCTGCAGCGCAATCACATCCATCCCTGTTCTGCTCGGCTAGCTGCTCGAATTTCGCGGTCGTTTTGCTTCTCGCAAAGGGGGCCGTTCTGCTCGCCGGGATTCTCGGATTCCTCCCCGTAATTCTCGGATTGGGCGCCGTGATTGCGTTGTTTGTCGATGTCGTTACACAGCCGAGCCAACCGCGGAGCCGCTCTTCCCTATCTGGCTACGGAAGGGAGTGTCCCCGCTGCAAAGGCACCGGCCGAGAGCCGAGGTTCCCGGAGCCTCCGCCGCCCTGGGAACTAGGGACCAGGCCATTGTGCAACCGGTGCGGAGGGAGGCGTTGGATCTTGTGACGACGCCCTTGACCCGAGTCCCGTCAACGTTGGCGCAAGCTTTGACCCTCGCGTTTAGGTAGAAGAGCGGTGCCGCCTTCGTCTCCTGATGGGACATCTGGCGCGTCCTTGTCGGTTCGCAGGAGCTGGATCTACGAAGCAGTACGTTCCGGCGTCCTGCCATGTCTGCGCGTCGGGCGCCATATGAGGCTCGTTACCAACTGCGGCCATCCCAGCAGCTCGACCTCGAGCGCTTCCGACTCCGCCTCGCGCACGAGTAGCCTCACCAGCGCCGAGGTATCTACGTAGAGGAATCCCTGACGCTGCTGCCGGCGCTCAGCGCCTGCCATGCGCCGCGTCCGGCTCATCGCCGCGCACCGCGAGTAGAGCCTTCGTGCCGGCGTCGGTGACCGGCCCGGTCAGCGGACCCCGTTCGGCGAGCACATCGCGCAGGCTGCGAGTCGGCGGACGCAGGCGCCGGGTCGTCTCTACGCCCACACGCGAGCCAACCCTCCGCAAGGAGGGCGTGCCGCCTGATGTTTCGCTGCGACGTGCTTTGGCCATGCGTGCAGCTTATCGCGACGACCATCGCGCCCAGCAACGCGGTCGTCGCTCCGCGCACGCAGCCACGCCGGCCGTGCGTGCCGGTTTCGGGTGTCGGTTTGGGTGTCGGTCTGTTGAGCGGTACACGCGGGGCGGCACCCTGACCCCCCCGCTGGTGTGTCGGTTTCGGCTCTGTGCCTGGCCTTTGATGAAGGGGAGTCCCCTGCTCGTCGCTGCGCTTTGGACCCGGGGGACTCCCTCCCTCGACCAACCCAACACAGATGTGTGGGGTTGGACCGGCCAGGCACAGAGCGGGGGCTGTCGGACAAATGGGCGGGCGACCAGGGTGCGAGCTGGGATCGGGAGAACGGCGAGGGGCGCGAGATGCGTGGTGGCGGTCGGGTTCTTGGGGCCGCGGCTACCGAGTGGGAGCGTTTTGAGCGTCCGGTCGAAAAGTATCCAATTAGCAGGCTTTTACTAAATGGAGCTAGCCGAAGTCAATGCGAACCGGCTTGCACGGCTTGCCGGCGGCCCAATATCGCTATAGGCGTTGCTGGAATCTTCGCCAGCGGCTACGTCTCATACATAGTCTGGAGCAACGCGGCGAAGAAGGCTGGCGCGTCGCCTTCGAGCGGATCTAGGTTCCAGCGCTGGATGCGTGCTCGATCCGCCATAGGTATCACGTCGGCCACCGCCCAGCCGTGTGTCAAGGCCGGCGGAGAATTGACCCTGTAGCGCCGGTTGAGAATTGACCCCCCTGCGGCGGCTGCTCGCGTAGCCGAGCCGTAGGCGAGGCGGAGCGGGTTGCTGCCGGCGCGGCCGCGTGGGTGGGGTCAGTCGGCGTGTTTGTTGGGCGGCGTGCCGAGGTCGTGGTTCTTGAGGCGGTAGCTGTCGCCCTTTAGCGAGAGGATCTCGGCGTGGTGGACGAGCCTGTCGATCATGGCCGCGGCGGTGGCGTCATCACCGAAGATTTCGCCCCAGGCGGAGAAGGGCTTGTTGCTGGTCACGATCAGGCTCGCGCGCTCGTAGCGGCGGGAGACGAGCATGAACATCAGGTTCGCGGCCTGCGGGTCGAACGGGATGTAGCCGACCTCGTCGCAGACCAGCAGCGGGTAGCGCTCCAAGCGCCGCAGCTCGTCCTCGAGGCTGTTATGGCGTTGTGCTTCCGCGAGGAGCGCGACCCACTCGGTGGCGGTGTGGAACAGGACGCGTTGCCCGGCGAGACATGCGCGGATCGACAGCGCGATCGCTAGGTGTGTCTTGCCGGTGCCTGGCGGTCCGAGGAGGATCACGTTCTCCTTGGCGTGCAGGAAGTCGAGCTGCCCGAGATGCTCGATCACCTGCTTTTTGACCGAGCGTTGGAAGGTGAAGTCGAACTCCTCGAGCGTCTTTCGGGCTGGGAACCGTGCGGAGCGGATGCGTGCCTCACCGCCGTGTGCCTCCCGCGCGGAGGTCTCGGTCAACAGCAGCGCCTCGGCGAAGCGCTCGTAGCTCCATTCCTCCGCGCGGGCGCGCTCGACGAGCTTCGGCAGCGCCGTGGCGGCGGCCGGCGCCTTCATCGCCCTGAACAGGTGCGCGAGCTCCGAGGTAGCACTCATGCGATCAGCTGGTCATAGACGGACAACGGGCGTTGCTGCACGAGCGGCTCAACCTCGGGCTCGATGTGCCCGCGACGCGCTTTGAGTGTCCTGGCATGCTCCAAGGCAGTGATCGTGCGGTTCTTCGTGAAGCTCCGCTCGTGACGGCAAGCGATCTCGCCCGTGTCCAACGCGACAGCGGTGATCACATGCTGGCTGGCGCGGACTTCGACACGCCGCCCGACCAGGTTGGGGTCCAGCGAGTAGTCGTTGGTGTCAAAACGTAGGTATGGGTCGGGCGCAACACGCGTCACCCAGCGCCGGTCAACGTCGGGCTCGCGGGCGGGCAGCGGACGCATCACATCGATCTCTTCGGCGAGCCTGTCGATCGGCCGGGCACGGAGCCCCCGGTGCGCCCGACCGTTCGCCTTCTCGAACCACGCATCGAGCTGCAGCTGGAAGTCGAGGTGGTTAGCGAAGCAGCGGCCGGGCTCGAAGTTCGTCTCGAGATATCCCTGCAGCCGCTCGACGACTCCCTTGGCCTGGGGGTCTTTCGCTTCGCAGAAATACCAGTCGAACAGGGAGCTGCCCACAGAAGCCGGCATAGACATCGGTCGGGCGCCCGCCCCCGGCGTGCAAGCAACCCTCCCGATCCCAGACCATCAGCTTCGCCAGCGCCCCAAGCGACCACAGGCAACGCGCCATGCCCCACAGCACGTCTGGTGCTTCCTTGCTGAAGATCAGCGCGCCCGCGCCGACACGCGAGTAGCCAAGACACGCGACCACGACCCACGCGCGCCGGAGCTGGCCATGGCCGACAGGCACGCGCGCTGAGGGCTCCCACATATCCCACTGGCAGATCTCCCCCGGCAGATAGACCGTGCGCTGGTGCGTGCGCGTTGCCACGAACAGCGGGCGCACCTCACGCAGGTAGTCATCGACGATCGTCTTGCCGCCCTGGAAGCCGAGCGGCTCGATCAACTCACGAACCCGCACGCCCGGCAGCTTCGGATCCCGGCGCAGAAGCTCGTGGATCTCCTCCTTGAACGGATCGAGCATCGACGGGCGCTCCGACACACGAAACGCCGGCGGCTCATCCGAACGCAACGCTGAGCGGATCGTGTTGCGCGCCAGCCCAGTGCGCCGCATCAACTCCTTGATCGACACCCCGCGAACGAAATGCTCCCGGCGCAGCTCAGCCCAACGCTCCACGTCCAGCACGACCCTTCTCCCGGTCTCGATGACAACGATCGAACCAGGCTCCAAGCGACCCCGGACGCCTCCGCCACCGCCCACAGGGGTCAAATCTCAACCGGCGAAGGAGGGTCAGTTTCTCACCGGCGCCGACAAGGCGGGCTCATCGCCCGCCGGTCAACGCCTCAATCAGCGGCCGCACACGCTCCGCACGATCTCCGGACACCAAGACCCCGGCCTCCTTCTCGGAGACCGGGGCGGTTCGTCCTTCAAGAAAATGGTCGACCCAGCCGGCATCGAACCGCCGAACTACACCGCCGCCTCGATCGCCGTGGCTTGACCGTTCGCGATGAGTCCGGATCTCCCCGGACGGTGGGATTCGAACCCACGCCCCTATCCCGACCGGAATCGCGCGATCTACTCGCCGAGAAGCCCGAGGAGCTTCTGCCGCTGCCTTCGGCCCAGCGGTCCCAGTAGCATCCGGACCAAACCCTCGACCTGGACTTTCGGGTTTCGTTCGGGTCCACCCTGGCGCGAGCAGCAAGACTCAAACCACCGTCAGTACTTCGATCAGCCGACGGACTCGATCGGCCGGGCCAAAAGACGCCGAAGGCCCAGCCCCCTGGGGGACTGGGCCGGTTCGACTGTGATCGTTATGGTGGAGCTAGCCGGACTCGAACCGGCGACCTCCTGGGTGCGATCCAGGCGCTCTCCCAACTGAGCTATAGCCCCGCGAAACGGCGACGGTCCCAAGTGTAGTCGCTGCGCGTCTCGGCGGGACTCGCTAGAGGGCCGCTTTGCGGTCGATCGGGGTCGAAAATATTGCCGTTCGGTGGGGAAGCTATGGTTCCGGACCAAGATGGGATTGCTCGACGAGGCCATTCGGGAGCACCTCGAGCTCAGGCGCCGCCACGGAGCCGACCCCGACGAAGTTGCCCGCGAAGAGCTCGATGCGCTCTCTCCGGTCGACCGCGAACGGGAGCGGCAGGAGATAGCGGCTGAGAAGCCAGCCGACCCCCCAACGGCGAAAGCCCCGACCGGACTGCGGTCGCCCTTCGACGGCGAGCGCGCCGCAGGCAGGGCGACCGAGAGCTCCACGTCCTCGGACGTCGCCGGGGCGGCGCGCGAGGTGGTGAGCTTCATGGAAGAGACGGCCGAGATCGACATGCGGACGGTACTCGGCGAGCTAGAGGACGCGATGTCTGACGAAGAAGACGGCGGTGGGGCTCGCGTCCGCAGAGCCGAGTGCGCCGCGCCGGTCGCGGCCGGCGGCACGCGCCCGTCCTTTGGCCTCGATATCGACGAGGATCAGCTCGCATGGGAGACGACGCCGCAGGCACGCCGGTTCGGCAGGCCCGACGGTGGCGAGGCGGCTCGCGCGGGAGGCTAGTCAATGGGTTCCGTGGCTCCCGGCCCATTGGAGCCATCCGGCCAATAGCGGCGGATCGAGAGGCCGAAACGGCAGAGATAGGCAGACGAGCGCCTGATACGGCCGTGGACGCCGCCGAGGCAATGCCAGCCTGCGCACCAAAAATTTCGCTCCGCAACGGGTATCCTGAGCCCTCGAGGGGCCATAGCTCAGCTGGGAGAGCGCCTGCTTTGCAAGCAGGAGGTCACCGGTTCGATCCCGGTTGGCTCCACCATAACGTTGCTAATCGAACCAGAATGTTGGTTCGAATTCCTTCCGCTTGCGCCCATTTCGCAGTATCCCCGCAACCGACAGCCCGAGTCCGCCGTCGGGTACCTCCTCGGCCGCCTCGCGGCGCGACGCACCCAGACTCAGCCATTTGCCGCTCCGCGCAGCGGACTGCGGCGTTCAACGAGCTCGGCGCGTCCGGTAACGACGTCGTACACCAGGCCCGTGACCGAAAGCGAGTCGGGAATGAGAGCGTTGTCCGCGAGCGCGTCCATGTCGACCCGGACGGCGCCATGCGGATCGTCCACCGACTTACCGTCGAGCTCCTCCTCCGAACAGCCGAGGAACGCGGCCAGCCCGTCGCGCATCGGAGGACTCGTGAAATGCCTGATGCCGCAGTCGGTGTGCTGCATCAACACCAGCTCGAACGGCTCCTCGCCCATCCCCACAGCGGCGCCGGTCGCCTGCAGGAACAGAAGCTGCTGCAGCACGATCGGCGAGATGCGCCCCGCCGCCGCGCGGACCACGGCGGCGTCGCCGAGTTCCAGGCCGAGCACCTGCGCGGGATCCACGCGGGGATCCGGACAGGCGACGACGCACGTTCTCAGCCGCGGCAGGGTCTTCAGCCCCGTTTTGTGGCCTTCGGCGAAGCGCTCGTTGCGCACCAGCAGCTTCTCGACGACATTCATCCTGGATCCTCCCTTCCGCCCAGCTCGGGGGCATGCGATAGTTCACGTAATGACGCTACGAATATTTGCATAACTGCATTACGCATGTCAAATGGTCACCCATGCACAGAGAAACCAGGCCACACGCAGCGCGCTGCTCGACGCCGCGCGCGAGCTGTTCGCGGAGCACGGATACGCGGCCGTATCCGTCGGCGAGATCGCCGCGCGCGCCGGCGTGACCACCGGTGCCCTCTACCACCAGTTCGCCAGCAAGCAGGGCCTTTTCGGCGCCGTCTACGCGGATCTCGTGCGGGGCGTCTGGACTCGCGTACTCGATACCCGCGAGCGCCGCGGGCAACCCAGCCTGCTCGCCGACTGCGAGGCGTACCTGGACGCATGCGCCGACCCGGCCTTCAACCGCATCACGATCGACGGACCCACGGTCATCGGCTCCGATCGCGTCCTCGACGAAGCGCAGGCGATGGTCGAAGCCAGCCTCACCGCCGCGCGCGACCGCGGCGAGGTCGCAGACGCCCCGATGGAGCCACTCGCGCGCATGCTCGCGGCCGCGCTGAAGGAGGCCGCGATGACGATCGCCACCGCCGACGATCCGGCCACGGCGCGCGGAGCGGCGCGGGAGAGCGCTCGGCACCTTCTCGCCGGTCTGCGCGCCTGACCTCGCGGGTCGCTAAGCAGAAGTCCACAGAATCGAATAAACCTGTTGGTATGGCACCGCGTCGGTTACCGCTTGGACGCATGGGCTCCCGCTCGGCCGGCGCTGAGGCAAAGGAGCAGGCATGGACAGCTCGGACAGCGACTCGCAGCAGCGCGGAGCGCAACGGCCGGATGACGAAGCCATGCGGCCCGGAGCGCCCGCGCAGGACCACACAGCCGAGCGAGACCACGCGCGCGCGCCGATCGAGGTGAACGGCCTCGCGCTGGCGGCGCCCAGCTCCGGCGACGGGGTCAACTGTCTCCCGGCCGGGTTCCTCGCCACGAGCCGCTTCGTGCGCGCGTTCTGGTTCCGGCGGTTCGCCACTCCGTTCCGCAGTCCCCAGGAGGGGGTGCAGATCGCGCGTCACATCCTCAACCAGTTCGACATCCCGCCCGGGACCGTGATGACCGAGGCCGCCGGAGGCGGCGAGGGCGGCGGCGTCGCGGGTGCGGAGATCACTCAGTGGATGACCGTGATCGACCAGGCCGGTGCGGTGATGTACGCGAGCACCTACGACCACCCGAACCTCTTCAAGGTGGACGTGCGCAAAGCCGCGGCGGCCGCGGACGGGATCGCCTTCATACCGCTGCCGCCGATGGACGGCATCCCCGAGCTCAGCCGAGCAGCCCGCGGACGTCCTCCGCGGTCAGGTTGCTCGCGAACAGGTCGCCGTCGTCCATCACTCCGCTGAACAGCGCGGCCTTGCGGCGCGCGAGCGCCGCGACCTTCTCCTCGATCGTGTCGCGCGCGATCATCCTGTAGACCATCACCGGTCGCGTCTGGCCGATGCGGTGGGTGCGGTCGATCGCCTGCGCCTCGGTCGCCGGGTTCCACCAGGGGTCGAACAGGAAGCAGTAGTCGGCCTCCGTCAGGTTCAAGCCGAAGCCGCCCGCCTTGAGGCTGATCAGGAAGACCGGGTCGCTGCCGTCCTTGAAGCGCTCCAGCACACACTCGCGCTTGCGCGTACGGCCGTCGAGGTAGCAGTAGCCGATGTCCGTGCCCTCCAGACGCTCGCGAACCTTGGCCAGAAAGCCCGTGAACTGGCTGAACACGAGCGCCCGGTGGCCGCCGCCGACCACCTCGCCGAGCTGGTCGATCAGCGCGTCGAGCTTCGCGCACGGCACGCCGTCGTGGCCGTCGTCGGAGAGACCCGCGTGCAGGCTCAACTGGCGCAGCAGCGTGATCGAGCGCAGGATCGTGAAGCGGTGACGGTTGAAGTCGCCGATCAACCCCAGCAGCTTCTGGCGCTCGCGCTGCAGGCGCGTCTGATACAGCTTGCGATGGCGCGGGTGAAGGTCGACCTCGAGCGTCTGCTCCTGCTTGGCGGGCAGATCGGCCGCCACCAGCTCCTTGGTGCGGCGCTTGATCACCAGCTCGCCCTGCGCGCAGCGCACCTCGCCGAGCTCCCGCGCGCGCGTGGACGAGCTTCAGGTCGCGCCGCGACGCCTCCTCGAGCAACGCCCACAGCCGCGTGCTCTCACAGCCACCCAGATCGAGCGTCTTCTCGGCGCCATAGCCGTAGTGGTAGGAGGCGCGGACGTCGCGCACGCGGTGAATCGCGTATAGCTCGCGCACCAGGTCGAGGTGATCGAGCCGGTAGCCGCCGTCGCGCAGCTGCCACGAGTCGAGCCCGTCCCACCTCAGCGAGCCGTTGATCCAGCCTCCGCGCGCGCCCTCTCGCATGAGTCTCGCCTGCAGACGCCGCGGGCCGCTGCCGGCGAGGCCGCTTGCGTGCAGGGTCAGCTCGATCGCCAGCGGCGCACCCACCGATCGCACCGCCGGCGTCTCGATCAGCGCGCGCAGCGACGTCTCCCAGGAGCTCGGCTGCGCGGGGGAGCTCGGCTGCGTCGGCGCCGCAGGGCGCGCGGCGCCGCTCGTGTCGCGGCGGCCGCGCTCAGCCGCCCGCCGCCGCCGTTTGCCGCGATCACGATCGCGGCGACGTGCTTGCAGTTGTACCCCACGGGACACGTGCACTCGCCGTCGGCGAACCTCCACCAGCCCCCCTCGTCCTCGACGCCCGAGAAGAACGCGGCCGTGTCGTACAGCGCGCCGTTGCCGACCACCGCGCCGATCAGCGTCCCCGTGCCAGCGTCCCACTCGATCTTCAGCACCCTGTTGCCGCGCGCGTAGCCGCGGCCGCGCTCAAACGACTGCGACCCTACGGCCGCCTCCACCTCCGACAGCGCCCGATCGTGTATCTCGCTGACCGCCGCAAGCACCAACGCAAGGTAGCCGGCGCGCCGGACCCGACCTATGCTCGCTTTGCGGGGCCGTCCAGCTATAGCCGCGGTATCCCAGCGCGCGCCGTCGTCTATGGTTGCCGCTTGACCCACCCCGACTTCACCGTCCGCGCCGCCGGCCCCGAGGACGCCGCGGCGATCCTCGACCTGTGGCACCAGGAGCGCAGCTCCCACGCGAGCACCGCCGACCGGGTCGAGGACATCCAGCAACTGCTCGCGGAGGCCCCCGACAGCGTGCGGGTCGCCACCGACGGCGACGGCGCGCTCCTGGGCGCCCTGATCGCCGCCTGGGACGGGTGGCGCGGGAACATGTACCGGCTGGCCGTCCTCCGCGCGCACCGCCGCCGCGGCATCGGCCTCGCGCTGGTGCGCGCCGGCGAGGCCCACCTGCACGGCCTCGGCGCGCGCCGGATCACGGCCCTCGTCGCGTACGACGACGAGCTCGCCGGGTCGTTCTGGGATGCGGCCGGCTACCCGCGGGACCGCGAGATCGGCCGCCGCGTGCGCAACCTCTGAGTCCGCCTCCGGCGCCCGCAGCGGGCAGCGGAAGCGGGCAGCGGGCAGCGGGCAGCGGGCCAGTCTCGCGCGGCCGGCGCGGCCGTCTCCCTACCCCGCCAGATCGCACCGCTCGAACAGCAGCGCCCCGATCGCGGCGAACACGACCGCGACGGCGGTGACCCCGGCGAACGCGACCGGGTCGATCCCTTCCTGGATCGCCTTCCCGTAGTAGCGGAACACCGACGCGTAGCGGATCCCGCCGAGGCCCGTGTCGAGGCGACCGACGAGGTCGAGTACGTACATCCCGACGAGCACCCCCGCGATCGACCCCGTGACGACGCTCGTGCGCAGCGTCCACCCGGTGACGACGATCGCGAGCGCCGCCGCGAGCAGCGCGAGCGGCCAGACGTTGGCGAAGCCGGCCGCCGCGGAGCCGAACGAGAGGCCGGAGCCCGCGAGCGCGCTGCCGAGCTCGGCGAGCAGCAGCGCGATGGCGAGCACCACGGCGACCTCGATCGCGGCCGCGGCGAAGCCGGCGGCGACGAGCGTACGCCGGGAGACGGGTGCGGAGAGCAGCACGTCCAGCCGCCCGCTTTCGGCGGCGCCGGAGAGCGCGCTGGAGACGGAGCGCACCGCGAGGTAGCCGACGGCGAGCGGCACGATCAGGCTGAGCATCTCCGCGTGCAGGTACTGCTCCACGCTCGCCAGTTCGCCAACACCGAACGCCTGCTTGAGCGCTTCGGGGTAGCCCCGCACGACTTTCGTCAGAGCTGACTGGATCGAGGGGTAGATCGCGACGATGAACGCCGCCCACGCTCCGAGCGGCAGCCCCCACGACAGCGGCGAGCGCCGCCGCTCGCGCAGCTGGGCGGCGAGCAGCGCGGTCACGGAGCCCCCTCCCCGGCGCCCGGCACCCCCGCGGGCGGCCCGCTCCCGGCGTAGTAGGAGAGAAAGACCTCCTCGAGCGTGGGGTGCGCGAATTCGAGGTCCACGACGGTGTGCCGCGCGAGCAGCTTCACGACCGCGTCGAGCTCGCCGGCGACGCGGAACGCGACGCGCGTGCCGTCGCCCTCCAAGCCGCTCACCCCCGGGCACGCGCGCAGCTCGTCGAGGGGGATCGGCGCCGCGAACCGCACCGCCGCGCGGCGCTGGGTGTGACCGACGAGGTCCGCGACGCGCTCCACCGCGACGAGGCGCCCCTCGCGGACGATCGCGACGCGGTCGCACACGCGCTGCACCTCGTCGAGCTCGTGCGAGGAGAGAAAGACCGTGCAGCCCCGCGCGCGTTCCTCGGCGACGAGCGCGAGGAACTCCTCCTGCATCAGCGGGTCCAGCCCGGACGTGGGCTCGTCGAAGATCAGCAGCTCCGGCCGGTGGAACAGCGCCAGGATCAGCCCGACCTTCTGGCGGTTGCCGCGCGAGAGCTGCCCGAGCGGGCGGGTCAGGTCGGCGCGCAGCCGCCGCGCGAGCTCCTCGGCGCGATCGAGGCTGCGCACGCCCCGCAGCCTCGCGAGCACCGCCAGCGCTTCGCGCCCGCTGGAGCGATTCCCGAAGCCGAAGTCGCCCGGCAGGTTGCCCAGGCGCGCGCGGATCGCGACGCTGTCGCGGTGGCTGTCCATCCCGAGGATCCGCGCGCTGCCGGCGGTCGGGTGCAGCAGGTCCAGCAGCGTGCGGATCGTCGTCGTCTTGCCCGCCCCGTTGGGCCCGAGGAAGCCGAAGACCTCGCCCTCGGGGACGGTCATCGTCAGCTCCTCGATGCCGCGGTGGCGTCCGTAGGACTTGGTCAGCGCGTCGGTTTCGATGGCCCCCATCCGCGGGCTCATCGTGACAGGGCACTCGGATTGGGATCCAGCCGGTGCATGCACCGGCTGGCCGACACGTGCATGCACGTGTCGGAGGGAGCCGCGCATGCGCGGCTCCCGCAGTCGGCGCATGCGCCGACTGCTTCTCCATCCCAAGCAGTGCGCCTCCTTCTCCGCCCAGCAGCGCCAGCCCATATCCACGCACCGATCCGAACAGAAGAACAACCGAAGATCGACCGCCGTCCGCCGCACCTTTCGGCCCAGTTGCGGGTAATTTCGAGCGCGGGTCGAATCACGACCCGCAACGGATGACCGAGGAGAGACGACGACACGTGCTTGCGAGAGCCGGGGCCGCCCTGCTCGTCCTCGGCGCGCTCGCGCCCGCGGCGCGCGCGGTCACGATCTCCCCGCTCCCCGGCACCCCGGACGCCTCGCCCCACACCCAGATCAGCTTCCTCGGGGTCCCCGAGAGCGAGATCCACGATATCTCCGTCGTCGGCTCGCTCAGCGGCTCCCACAGCGGCCACCTGCGCGCCTACGAGAGCGCGCCCGGGGCGAGCTTCGTCCCCGCGCAGGGCTTCGTCGAAGGGGAGAGCGTCAGCGTCACCGCGCTCACCCGTCGCGCCGGGCACGAGCGGCGCCTGGGCAGCAGCTTCACCGTCGCCCAGCTCGCGCCCTACCGCTTCGCGCCGACATCCACCACGGCGCCGTCCGCGAAGCCCGGGACGGTGCAGCGGTTCGCCTCCCAACCCAAGCTCGCGCCGCCCGCGGTCGCGGTCACCACCGACGCGCCCACCGCCTCCACCGCCGACGTGTTCGTCGCCGCCAACGGCCTCATCCCCCAACGCGGCCCGATGATCTTCGACCGCTCCGGCCAGCTCGTCTGGTTCAAGCCGATCCCACCCGGCAAAGCCGCGATGGACCTCCAGGTCGAGCGCTACCGCGGGCAGCCCGTGCTCGTCTGGTGGCAGGGGCACATCGATCTCGGCGTCGGCTTCGGCACCGACGAGGTCTACAGCCAGAGCTACCGGCCGCTCGCCTCGATCTCCGCCGGCAACGGCTACAGCGCGGACCTCCACGACATCCAGCTCACCCCCGCGCGCTCGGCCTTCATCACCGCCTACACGCTCGTCGAGGCCGACCTCTCGTCCGTCGGCGGCGCCCCGCGCGCCGCCCTGCAGGACGCCGTCGTCCAGGAGATCGACGTCCCGACCGGCCTCGTCATGTTCGAGTGGCACGCCCTCGGGCACGTCGCGCTCGCCGACTCCTACTGGTCGCACCCCTCCTCCCCCACCAACCCCTGGGACTGGTTCCACCTCAACTCGATCTCGCTCGACCCCTGGGGCGACGGCAACTTCCTGATCTCCGCCCGCAACACCTGGGCCGGATACGAGATCGACCACGCCACCGGCCGCGTGCTGTGGCGGCTCGGTGGGCGCCACCCCAGCTTCAGGATGGGAGGCGGCACTCCGACCGCCTGGCAGCACGACATCCGCTGGCAGCCCGACCACACGCTCACCCTGTTCGACAACGGCGACTCCCCCGAGGTCCATCCCCAGACCCGCGCCGTCCACGAGCGCATCGACTGGCCCCACCGCGCGGTCCAGGAGATCTCCCAGACCGTCCACACGCCGTCGCTGCTCGCCAACAGCCAGGGCAACGACCAGCTGCTCCCCGGAGGCTCCTCGTTCGTCGGCTGGGGCAACCTCCCCTACGCCAGCGAATTCAGCCCCTCCGGCCAGCTCGTCTTCGACGCGCGCCTCGCCTCGCCGGGCTCCTCCTACCGCGCGTTCACCTACCCCTGGAGCGGCACGCCCGCGAGCCCGCCCGCGCTCGCCGTGCACCCCGGTGCGGGGGAAGCGCTCACCGCCTACGCCAGCTGGAACGGCGCCACCGGCGTGTCCGCCTGGCAACTGCTCGCCGGGCCGGGATCCCACCAGCTCGCGCCGATCGCGACCGTCCCGCGCACGGGGTTCGAGACTGCGATCCCCGCGCGATCCGGGCAGCCCTATCTCGCCGTCACCGCGCTCGATGCCGACGGGAAGCCGCTCGCCACCTCGGACGCCGTGCGCCGCTAGGCCCCCCGACGCGCTCGGCGCATCCGATATGAAACCCTTCCCGCCTCGACCCCCGCGGGCGCGGCCTCGCGCGCGCGTGCGCGTCGACTGCTCTCGCATGCGCCGCTACGGACCAATCGCCCTGGGAATCGTCGTGCTCGCGTGGGGCGTCCTCGCGATCGCGCTCGACTCCCCCACCCTCAAGCTGGGGTCGAGCTCCTCCGCCCCCGCGCCCGCGTGCCTGCCGGCGTCCATCGACCACAGCGCCGCGCTGCCCGGCACGACCGCCGACGTCTCACCGGAGCCCGGCACCACCACCGCCAACCCCCACGCCCAGATCAGCTTCCTCGGGGTGCCCGCCGCGCAGATCCGCAGCGTCACCGTCGTCGGCGCCCGCAGCGGCTCCCACGGCGGCCACCTCCGCCCCTACTCCCAGGGCGACGGCGCCAGCTTCGTCCCCGACGCGCCCTTCCAGCAGGGCGAGCGCGTCAACGTGCGCGCCACGCTCCGCTCCCCCGCCCGGCCCGCCACGTTCTCGTTCACCGTGGACACTCCTTTCCCCACCGCACACGTCCCCGAGTTCCCCGCCCCCCCGGCGTCACCCGCGGACGAGCAGTTCCTCTACACGCTGCCCAACCTCCACCCCCCGATCCTCAGCGTCTCGACACCCGATCGCGACCCCGCCGCCGGCGACGTCCTCACGACCAACGGCCCCGGCCCCGGCCAGTTCGGGCCCTTGATCTACACCCCCCAGGGCCGCCTCGTCTGGTTCGAAGACCTCCCCGGCGAAGAAACCGCCGAGGACCTCAGCGTGCAGAGCTACGAAGGTCGGCGCGTGCTCACCTGGTGGCGCGGGCGCGTCCTCTCGCTCGGCTTCGGCCAGGGCGAAGACGTGATCATGGACGACCGCTACCAGACCCTCGCGCACGTCCGCGGCGGCAACGGGCTGAAGGCCGACCTCCACGACTTCCAGGTCGCACCCCACGCGGTCGCCTACCTCACCGCGTTCAACCCCATCCGCTGCGACCTCACCTCCATCGGCGGCTCGCACGACGGCGTCATCACCGACAACGCCGTCCAGGAGATCGACGTCAAGACCGGGCTCGTGCGCTGGGAATGGCACACCCTCGACCACGTCGCCACCGCGGAGTCAGAAGTCGAAACGCCCAAGACCAGCGAGCCCTGGGACTGGTTTCACATCAACTCGATCGATCCGCAGCGCAGCGGCGACCTGTTCGTATCCGGGCGCAGCACCTGGGCGGGCTACATGCTCGGAGCGGGCAGCGGCCGCATCCTGTGGCGGCTGGGCGGCAACCGCAGCTCGTTCCACATGGGCCCCGGGACCAAGACCGCCTGGCAGCACGACGGGCGGATCCTCTCCGGCAACGAGGTCAGCTTCTTCGACGACGGCGCGAACCCCCCAATCCATTCCCAATCCCGAGCCATTCGCATCGGGTTGGACTTCAAGACCCACCAGGCGCGCCTGGTTTCCTCCTACACCCACCGCGACCCGCCGCTGCTCGCCCCCAGCCAGGGCAACGCGCAGACGCTCTCGAATGGCAACGTCGTCGTCGGCTGGGGCGGAGTGCCCGCGATCAGCGAGTACGCGCGCGACGGCTCGCTGCTGTTCGACGCCCACCTCCCCTACGACATGATCTTCTACCGCGCCTACCGCTTCCCCTGGAGCGCGCGTCCTCTCACCCCGCCCGCCGTGTTCGCCGCGCTGAACAACACCGGCGAAGAGACCGTCGTCCACGCCAGCTGGAACGGCGCCACCGACGTCGCCGCCTGGCGCGTGCTCGCCGGCAAGGCCCCGAGCGCGCTCAGCCCGCACGCGATGCTCCCCGCCAGCGAATTCGAGGTCTCCACCACGCTGCCCGTCAAGTACTCCTATGTCGCCGTCCAGGCGCTCGACGCTGCCGGGCACGTGCTCGGGACCTCCCGCGCGGTGGCCCCGATCGGGTACTACGCGTCGCTGAGCCGCTAGTAAGAGGGCTTCGAGGAGTGCTTGTGCGACGGCGGCGCCGTCGAGGTGCTCGTCGATTTCGGCGTCGAGGACGTCGATGAGCTGCTGCCCGATTCGCCACCGCACCCCGCAACCGCGACGGTCGCCGCGCTCGCGGCCAGTAGCGTTAGCATGGCGGTCAGTGGCTTCCGTCTCATGGGCAGGGCTCCAATCGTCGATCGCGGGCTCGGGAGCCGAGCGTATCTCATGAGCGTCGAGACCACGCCCACCGCCGACGTGCGCGGCGCCCTCGCAGGCAGCAGCGACACCGCTGCCGACGGCGCCTCCCTCGACGGTCGCCGCCCGCGCTTGGGCTGGCTGCTCGCGGTGTGCTGCGTCGCGCAGTTCATGGTCATCCTCGACCTCTCGATCGTCAACGTCGCGCTGCCCTCGATCCAGGACGCGCTGGAATTCACGCCGCCCGAACTGCAGTGGGTGGTGGACGCCTACGCGATCACGTTCGCCGGCTTCCTCATGTTCGGGGGACGCGCCGCCGACCACTTCGGCCAGCGCCGCACGTTTGTCGTCGCCCTGCTGCTGTTCGCGATCACCTCGCTGATCGGGGGACTCGCGTCGAGCCGCGAGATGCTGATCTTCGCCCGCGGCGTGCAGGGTCTCGGCGGCGCGCTGATGGCCGCGTGCTCGCTGGCGATCATCACCTCCTCGTTCGCCCCCGGCCCGCAGCTGAACCGCGCGATCGGCACGTGGGCCGCGATGAACGGCCTCGGCGGCTCCGCCGGGGTGCTGCTCGGAGGGATCATCACGCAGGAGATCAGCTGGCGCTGGATCCTGCTGATCAACCCCCCGATCGCCGTCGGCGCGGCGATCGTCGCGTGGATCGTCGTGCGCGAGCGCGTGCGCGACCGCGAGGAGACCTTCGACCTCGCCGGCGCGATCACGCTCACCGTCGGCCAGATGGTGCTCGTCTACGGCGTCGTCGAAGCCGGTCTCGCCGGCTGGAGCTCGGCGCAGGCGCTCGGCCCGATCCTCGGCGGCATCGCGCTGCTGGTCGTGTTCTTCGCGATCGAGACCCGCATCGCCTCGGACCCGCTGATCCCCTTCCAGAAGCTCACCAAGGGACTCAAGGACGCCAACAACATCGTGCTGCTGTTCAGCGCCGCGCTGTTCCCGATGTGGATCCTCTCCTCGCTCTACCTGCAACAGGCCCTTGGCCTCTCACCCCTGCACACCGGCTTGATCTTCCTGCCGATGACGCTCGTCATCATGCTCGTCGCCTCCCGCGCCGGGCGCCTCGTGAGCCACTTCGGGGTGCGCCCCGTGCTCGGCAGCGGCCTGCTGATGCTCACCGCCGGGCTGCTGATGCTGAGCCGCATCGGGCCGAGCGGCAGCGGAATCGTCTACATCATGATCCCCGGCATCCTCACCGCCGCGGGGATCGCGATGTCGATCGTGCCCTCCACGATCGCCGCCACCCAGGGCGCCGGCGTGCAGCAGGCGGGGCTCGCCTCGGGCCTCGTCAACACCTCCCGCCAGGTCGGCGGCGGCCTCGGCCTCGCGGTCCTGATCACGCTCGCCACGCAGCACACCACGCACCTGATCGGCCTCGGCTACGGCGTCCCGGAGGCCCTCACGCACGGCTTCCGGCTGGGCTTCGAGATCGGCGCCGGCCTCGCGGGCGCGGCTGCGCTGCTCACCTTCCTCACCCTCCCCAAACCCGCCCCCGAGCTCGCCCCCGCGGTGCGGCGCCTGGCGCTGGGGGTCGGCGCGACGATCGCCTGCTTCGTCGCGCTCGTCGCCGCCTTCTCCGGCTCCCACGGCCCCCCGATCGGCGCGTACAAGATGCAGGGCTCCTACACGTTCGTGACCGCCCCCCACCTGCACCCCCCGATCGTCCGCAAGACGCATGCCACCACCGGCTCCCTCTCGCCCGGCTACATCTTCACCGCCGACTTCTACGACCTCTCCGAACCGCCGATGATCGGCCAGAGCGGCCCGCTGATCCTCGACCGCGACCTGCAGCCGCTGTGGTTCCAGCCGGTCCCCGAAAGCGTCGTCGCCGCGAACCTCGGCCTCCAGACCTACGAAGGCAAGCCCGTGCTCGCGTGGTGGCAGGGCTTCGTCACGAACACCGGCGCCACCGAGAGCGGCACGGACGTCGTGATGAACCAGCACTACCAGACCGTCGCCAAGCTCAAAGCGAGCGGCGGCTGGGTGCTGACGCTGCACGAGTTCCTGATCGACGGCGAAGACGCGTGGGTCACCGTCAACAAGAACGTCCCCCACGACCTCTCCAACGTCGGCGGCGCCTACAACGGCGCGCTGATCGACTCCGCCGTGCAGGAGTACAACCTCAAGACCGGCAAGCTGCTCTACAACTGGGACGCGATCGACCACATCCCGCTGAGCTACTCCTACGCCTCGCTGCCCACCAACGCGTTCCCCTGGGACGCCTACCACGTCAACTCCCTGCAGCTCGTCGACTCCGAACACTTCCTCGTCTCGATGCGCAACACCTGGGCCGCCTACCTCGTCAACATCAAGACCGGCCGCATCCAGTGGACGCTCGGCGGGCGCCACTCCGACTTCCGCTTCGGCCGCGGCGCCGCCTTCCAGTGGCAGCACGACGTGCGCCTGCGCGACCCCTCGACGGTGACAATGTACGACGACCACTGCTGCCAGATCACCGGCGGCGGCACCTACGTGCACCCGACCGCGCCCTCGCGCGGCCTGGTCCTGAAGGTCGACCAGTCCCGCCGCACCGTCGGTCTCGCGGCGCAGTACCCGCGCGCGCAGGACTTCGACAGCGACTACATGGGCAGCTCCCAGCCGCTCCCCGGCGGCGGCAACTTCGTCGGCTGGGGCTCGGAACCGTACTTCTCGGAGCTCGATCGCTCCGGCAAGCTGGTCGTGGACGGTGAATTCCCGTGGCCCGACATCTCCTACCGCGCGACGCTCCAGCAGTGGGTCGGCCTGCCGCTCACGCCGCCCGTGGGCGCCGCGCGGCGGACGGGTAACGGGACGACGGTGTACGCCAGCTGGAATGGGGCGACGCGGCTGGCGGCGTGGCGCGTGCTCGGGGTCGCGGGTGCCGCCGGATCGGGCGCCGACCAAGCGGGCGGCCACCCGCGCGTCGTCGCGCACGCCCCCAGGTCGGGCTTCGAGACCGCGATCCCCGTATCCGGTGCCCACACGAGCTTCGAGGTCCAGGCGCTCGACTCCGGCGGCCGCGTGATCGGGACCTCGCGGCCGTTCGCCGCGTAGGACCGCCCGCCCCCCCGGGAGCGGCCGCCCGCCCGGTCCCTCAGGATCGAGGCAGCGCGAGCCGGTGCGAGCGCGCGATCTGCTCGGCCATCGCCTCCTCGACGCCTGCCCACGCGGCGATCGCGGGCCAGCCCGCGACGACCTCGACGACCTCCGCGAGCGTGCTCTGCGCGCGCCCGCGCGGCAGGCCCGCGAGCTCGGCGACCGCGCGCAGGTCGGCGACGGTGAAACCGTCGCGCTTGCCGGCGATCGTCATCTGGTGGCTCTCGAGCCAGAGGTTGCCAGGCCTCCACGCCCAGGTCACGTCGTACGCCGGCGCCGGCGACCACGCGCCGTCGCGGTCCATCAGGAAGGCGGCGTTCTTGACGTGGTCGTCCTGGTTGCGCGCGACGACGTTGAAGACCATGCGCCGGAACTGCTGCTCGACGGCGGGCGTCCCGAGGCCGAGGCGGCGCGTGAGCAGCATCAGCTGCTCGTAGCTGTAGGTCCCGGGCTCGTTGTAGCTGACGTGCTCGAGCGCGCCGACGGTCTGCACGTGCAGCTTGCCGCCCGCGTCGGGGCGGTCGAAGCGGCGCGTCATGAAGTGCCGGCGCCCGTTCTCCTCCAGCAGCCGGCACTCGCTCATCTCGATCCCCGCGGCGCGCGCCATCCGCGAGTAGGCGTACTCGACGACCCCCCAGCCCTGCGGGTCGGTGAGGCCGTGGTCGCCGGCGCGCGCGACGCCGTCGAACTTCAGCAGCCAGTGGCGAAAGCCGGGGCCCACCGCGACCTGGCCGGAGCGGACCTGACCGGTGGCGTCGTTGTACGCGACGAACGCCTTCGGGCGCGCACCGCCCGCGGAGCTCCCGACGGCGAGGATCGCCTTCATCGCCTGCTCCTCGGGGTTCTCGCTGAGCTCCGCGACGAACTCCGCGCGCTGCGCGAGCACCTCGCCGGCGAGCCGCACGAGCGCGCCGACCTGCAGGTCGGAGTCCGCGGGCGAGACCGGCTCGTGCGCGGGCTGGAACTCGAGCGCGCCCGCCGCGCGCGTCCCGACGTAGCAGAGCCGCTCGACGACGTCGAAGCTCGCCTCCGCCCGCCCCTGCGAGGCGAGCCACGCGTTGACGAGCGCAGTCCCCCAGCGGTCGGGGAGCGCGTCGGCGAGCAGTCCCGGCAGGCCGCTGAACGCGTCCGCGGGCAGCCCCGGGAAACTGTAGGGCTGGGTGCGCAGGGGCATCCCGATCGGCGCGACCTCGATGCCGCTGCGCGCGAACGCCGGGTCGTACTGGAACGTCGCGTAGTGCGCGCCCGGTTTGACCGAGACCGCCGCGATCCGCGCGCCCCACAGCGTGACCGCGGCAACCGTCACGGGGCGGGCTCGTCCCCCCACCGCCAGCGCCGCTCGGCGGGCGTCTCTGCGGGGCGCGCGGCGGAGCGCTCGGCGCGCCCGCGGCTGGCGCGCGCACGCGGGGCTCGCACGCGCTGCTCGCGTTCGAGCTGCGCGATCGGGAGGTCGATCGAGTCGGGGATCGCGGCGTCGAGGCCGTCGAGCAGCTCCAGCGTGCGCAACAGCTTGACCATCGAGCTCATCTGCACCGACCCCCCGCGCTCGGCGCGCTGCACCGTCGCCTGCCCGACCCCCGCCCGCGCGGCGAGCTCCGCCTGCGTCCAGTTGCGCTCCAGGCGATGGCGCGCGAGCCGCCGCCCGAGCTCGCCGAGCACAGCCGCATCGGTGAGGAGTCGATCAAGGGGCATCGATTGTGATGCGCTAGCGCTTGTTTGAGCTTATAGGCATCGAATCTGATGTGATCATAGCATGCCCGGCCTCGATCTGATGCATCATCTTCGATGTACTAAGCGCGATAATGGCGTTAATACATCAAAATCGATGTGATTTGCCTGCTGGCCTGTCGATCCGCGTTCGACGGGCGACCGGGCTCGCCTCGGAGGCCCCCCGCGAGACCCTCGCCACGGGCGGTCAGGCGGCCTGCGCGACGGCCAGCTCACCCTCGCCCTCGATCTCCTGGCGCTGCGCCCCGGCGGGCGGGCGCAGCAACAGGAAGCTCGCGAGGATCCCGAGCGCGACGAACGCCGCGCCGACGACGTAGGCGAGGTGAAAGCCACCGGTGAGCGCCGCGGGAAGCGAATCCCCGCTCTTGGCGAGCGCCTTGGAGTGGTCGGTCGCGATCGTCCCGAGCGCGGCGAGCCCGATCGCGCCGAACAGCTGCACCGAGACGTTCACGATCCCCGACGCCAGGCCCGCGTCGCGCGGTGGCGCGTCGCTCATGCCGATCGTCAGAAGCGGCAGGAACGAGGAGCCCGCGCCGAGGCCCATGCTGAGGAACGCGAAGAACAGGCCCGGGAAGTAGCTCGCGTGAACGCCCTGGAGGGCGAGCTGGACGAGGCCGGCGACGATCATCGTCAGCCCGAACGTCAGCGTCGGCAGCGACCCGAAGCGCTCCATCGCGCGCGCCGCGATCCCCATCGAGAGCACGCCGATCGCGATCGTGAGCGGCAGGAACGCTAGACCGGTGCGGATCGCGTCATATCCGAGAACCCGCTCGAGGTAGAGCGAGCCGAGGAAGAACGCGGAGAACATGCCCGTCACGAGCATCCCGCGCACGAGGCTCGAACCCATCAGCGAGCGCAGCCGCAGGATCCGCAGCGGCATGATCGGGTTCTCCAGGCGCGCCTCCAGGGCGAGGAACGCGCCCGCCAGCACCAGCGCGCCAGCGCCCGCGCCGAGCGTGCGCGCGGACAGCAGGCCGAAGTCGGTCGACTTCACGATCGCGAACGCGCCGAGCATCGTGGAGGCGGTGATCAACAGCGAGCCCAGCCAGTCCACGCCGCCCGCCAGCCCGATCCCCTCGTTCTCCTCGATCAGCATCGAGCCGAGCACGAACGCGAACACGCCGATCGGGACGTTCACGAAGAAGATCCAGTGCCAGTCCAGCGACTGCGTCAGCGCGCCCCCCGCGAGCAGCCCGATCGAGCCGCCGCCGGCGGAGACGAACGCGAACAGGCCCATCGCCTTCGCCTGCTCGCGCCCGGCGGGGAACTCGGTGACGATGATCGCGAGGATCACGCTGGAAGCGACCGCGCCGCCGACGCCCTGCAGCAGCCGCGCGCCGATCAGCATCGCCTGACTGTCCGCCACGCCGCACAGCACGGAGGCGGCCGTGAACATCACGAGACCGGTGAGGAAGACTTTCTTGCGCCCCACCAGGTCGCCGAGACGCCCCGCGAGCAGCAAAAAGCCCCCGAACGTGATCAGGTAGCCGTTCATCACCCACGTCAGGTTGCCCTGGCTGAAGTGCAGGTCATGCTGGATGGAGGGCAGCGCGACGTTCACGATCGTCGCGTCGAGGACCATCATCAGCTGCCCGAGGCAGAGGACCGCGAGGGCGATCCAGCGGCGGCGCTCGGCGCGAGCGGCGTGCTCGGCGGCGGACGTGGACGTTTGCGAGGTGGTGATCGTCGTGCTCATATCGACTCCTTCCGTTGCAGTGAGCACCACCATAACACAGATCGTCACTATTGCAAGGACGATCTAACATGTTGTGATGATGTGTACTACGTGGTACAATCCTTAGCGGAAGGAAGCGGGAGGAGAAGCTGAAGATGGCCACGAAGACCCCTCAACGAGAGCGCGCGCCGCGCGCCGCGCCGCACGAGGAGCTCCGCGCGTGTGCGCCAGGCTCGATGGTGCTGCTGACGCGCCTGGCCAAGCAGGTCTACCGACGTAGCGACGAGCACCTGCTGGGGATGCACCTGCGTCACCTGATGACGCTCAGCTACCTGCGCGACCACAACTGCGCCCCGCAGCAGGAGCTGGCGGAGGCGTTCTGCATGGACGCGAACAACGTGGTGCTGTTGCTGAACGAGCTGGAGGATCTGCGCTACGTGGCGCGCATCCGCGACCCCGAGGACCGCCGGCGGCACCTGGTCGAACTGACGGCGGCCGGCGCGCGTGCACTGACCCGCGCGGAGCGCGCGCAGGAACAGATCGAGGACGAGGTGCTGCGGGGGCTCGACGCGGAGGAGCGCGCGACGCTGTGGCGGCTGCTTTCGCGAGCGTTGCAGGGAGCGGAAGCCGCGAGCGACGAGGTCCCCGTCGCGGCCGGCGCCGCGGCACAGCAATAGACGGCTTGCTCGCCCCATTGTGGGCGGCGGACACGGGCCCTAGGCGTCTGCGGTCGCGATCCGCCCGAACGCCTCCTGCGCGTCGACGCTGGACTCGGTCGCGCGGATGAGCACGGAGAGGGTGGTCCCCAGCAGCTCGTCCGCGACGGCCTCGGGGGCGAGGAGCTTCAGCATCGAGAGCCCGACGCCGAGGCCGAGCATGATGTTGGCGAACTGGCTGGATACGGCATCGGGGACCTCGAAGCCGGCGTCGGCCGAGCTCTCGGCGCAGAAGCGCGCGAACGTCGCGTGCAGCGCGGCGAGACCGTCGACGAGGCGGCCCCGGAGGCGCTCGTCGCGCTGTGCCTGCGTCCAGAGCTCGACGAACAGCAGGAAGCGCTCGGGGTTCTCCTGCACGCGCCCCATCCAGTGCTCGCTGCCGGCGAGCGGGCGCTCCCAGGTGGCGCGGTCGCGGTCGAACAGCTGCATCTGCTCGGCGACCTGCGCGGCGAGGTGCTCCTCGACGAGCGCCAGCAGCAGGTTCTCCCTGGAGCCGAAGTGCGCGTAGACCGCGCCCTTGGTGAAGCCGGCCTCGGCGGCGACCTCTTCGAGCGTGGCGCTCGCGAAGCCGTTTCGCGCGTACACGCGCGCGGCGGCCTCCAGCAGCGCGGCGCGCGTCTGCGCGCGCCGCTCGCTGCGATCGAACTCACCCCGTGGCATCTGCACCGCGGGCATCACGACCCATTCGAATCATCGTCTTCCCTTGCAATATACCCACGAGTAGATATACTCGCGCGAATCAACAGTTTATCGTGAGGAGCCGTCCCATGAAGACCCAGCTTCCCCCCGGATCGCGGATGCCGCGCGCGCTGCAGACGCTCGGCACCTGGAGCCGCCCGACCGCAGTCCTGGAGCGCAATCGAAAGCGCTACGGGACGCGCTACACGACCCACTTCCTGGGCGCGCCGAAGTTCGTCGTGCTGTCGGACCCGGAGGAGATCAAGCAGGTCCTGACGGCGCCACCCGACGTGCTGCACCCGGGGGAGGGCGCGCGCATCCTGGAACCGCTGCTGGGCTCCAACTCCGTGATCCTGCTGGACGAGGCGCCGCACCTGGAGCAGCGCAAGCTGATGCTGCCGGCGTTCCAGGGCGAGCGGATGCGCGCGCTGGAGGATCTGATGCGCGAGCTGACCGAGCGCGAGGTCGAGAGCTGGCCTGCGGGCGAGCCGCTGGAGCTGCACACGCGGCTCCAGCGCCTGACGCTGGAGATCGTGCTGCGCGCGGTCTTCGGCCTGGAGCGCGGTGCGCGACTGGACTCGCTGCGGGACCTGCTGACGCAGGTGCTCGAGTTCACCGAGAGCCCGCTGTCGCTGATCCCGCTGCCGCCGCGCGTCGAGCGCGTGGTCGGCGCGCACGGGCCGTTCGGGCGTTTGGAGAAGCTGAAGCTGCAGGTCGACGAGCTGATCTACGGGCTGATCGAGGAGCGGCGGGACGAGCACGAGGCCGCGCCGGCCGGGGCGCGCGAGGAGGGCGAGTCCACCGAGTCCGCCGAGCGATCCGCAGAGGCGGCGAGCTCGGATGCGCATGGCGCGGACGTGCTTTCGATGCTGCTGGCGGCACGCCACGAAGACGGCACGCCGATGAGCGCCGAGGAGCTCCGCGACGAGCTGATGACGGCACTGGTGGCGGGCCACGAGACGACGGCCTCGCAGCTGGCGTGGGCGTTCGCGGAGCTCGCGCGGGCGCCGCGCGTGCAGCGGCGCCTGGCGGCCGAGCTGGACGCGGACGACGGGGACTCCTACCTGGTGGCGACGATCAACGAGGCGATGCGCCGGCGCCCGGTGCTGCCGAACGCGGAGCCGCGCCTGGTCAAGCAGGAGGTCGAGATCGGCGGCGTGCGCTACCCGCCGGGAGTGGTGCTGATCGTGAGCGCGTACCTCGTGCACCACGACCCGGCGATCTATCCGGATCCCTACGAGTTCCGCCCCGAGCGCTTCCTGGAGAGCGCGGGCGGCAAGGCACCGGGCACCTACACGTGGCTGCCGTTCGGCGGCGGCCGTCGCCGCTGCCTCGGCGCGAGCTTCGCGGTGCTGGAGATGAAGGTCGTGCTGGCGGCGGCGCTGTCGCGCTTCGAGCTGCAGCCGGTCGGCGAGCCCGAGCGGGCACGGCGGCGTTCGATCACGCTGAGCCCTTCGGGGGGTGCGCGCGTGGTGCTGACACAGCGCGAGCGCGCGTCGGAGCGCTCAGCGTGATCGACGGCGCGACACTCGGCCGCTCAGGCGGCGCGAGCCTGCAATGTCTGCACGACGCTCGAGCCCTTGGAGGTGAGGCTCCAGGCGTTTGGCTCGCCTTTGGCGTGATCGCCGCCACTGTTGGCCACCAGGCCCAGCGCCTCGAGCCGCGTGAGCAGCTTGGAGATCTGACCCTGATCGCTGACGCCGGCCACCTGCGCGACCAGCCGGTTGCTCGAGCCCGGGTGCGAGGCGATCTCAAGCAGCACACGGGCCGTGCGATAGGTGAGGCGCATATCGACTTCACGCAGCGGGTCTCCACTGCGGGCCGCGCCGCGCCGGGAGCGTGGCGTGGGACGCCGGAGCTCTTGCTCGGCCGCCTCCGCACCGAGATAGGGCAGCACGATCATCGCCATCAGCTGGTTGAGCAACCCGAGCAGCGGCCGTCGCTGCCCGTCCTGCAGGCGACTCGCGAGGATCGCGAGCACAGCACCGACCAGCCCTTCGGCGACGAGGCGGTCGGGCCGCCGGCGCTCACCCGCTTCGCGCCTGCCCGCGTGCAGCGCGCCGACGAAGGCTGCGGTGACTTGGGCGCGGCGCGCGAGCGCCCGGGAGCCCGCGCTCAACGAGCCGACCACGCATAGGTAGCCGAGATCGGGCTCCTCATCGAGGAACCCCAGCAGCGCCGCCAGCGCCCCCCGGACGCGCTCGGGCCACGGGCCGTCGGCCTCGTGGGGCGGGCGCACCCGGGCCGCCCCCGCCGCGAGCGCCCCCTCGAACGCCGCCATGAAGCAGTCTTCGCGGTCGTCGAAGAACTCGTAGAAGGTCCGCCGCGATACGCCGGAGCGACCGACGATGTGCGCGACGGTCATATCGCCGCCGCCGCGCTCGCGAACCAGCTCGCCCATCGCGGCGGCGATCCGGGCGCGCTGTATCTCCGCGACGCCCTCGCGCGAGAGCTCGCCGGCGGTCGTGCCTCGGTTCTCGCGCGCGACCGTCATCGTGCGCACCTACTTTCCCTTTCGCCTGCCGCCCCCGCGACGCTTGCGCCTGTGCACGGGGCGGCGGCGCTTCTTGTGCGCGGTCTTTTTGGCCTTGGCGCATCCTGCGGCTTGGATCTTGGTGGTGGTGTGGATTTCGGCGCCGTTCTGCCCGACGAATTCGGTGGGCATGTCGAGGTTGGCTTTGCAGAGGTTGGTGTTCGCGGTCAGCGCCGAATACGGGCCCTGCGGCAGCGTCAGTTCGAAGCTGCCGACCGGCACGTCGGGCACGCTCTTGAAGGTGCTGCTGGTGATCCCCTTCGCGCTGATGAAGGTCGAGCCGACGAGGTGCACGGTGACGCCGTAGCCCTGCAGCACGACGATCAGGCTCGGGAACGATTCGCCGCCGTGGGAGACGAAGTACGCCGGCCCGGTCAGCGGGACTGGTAGCACGGGTGTTGTGGCGGTCGCGTGACCCACGATCGACGCCGCCGGGCAGTTGGCGGGGTTGACGTCGAAGACCTGGGCCAGACAGGCCTTCTGCAGTGTCGTCAGGCGCGAGGGCAGCGCCTTGGGCAGTTCGACTTTCACCCTGGCGATGTTCGCGTCGTAGGGGCCGGCGGGGTAGCCGAGCTTGACGTGCAGGCTGGACCCGTTGGCCCGTGAGCTGTGCGCAGTCGTCGACGCGGTCAGCTTGGGCTTGAACGCCAGCACCGCACAGTTGGTGACCTGGTAAGGCACCGCCAGGGCGGAGGTCGCACCTTCGGCGCTTTCCAGCGTGCCGCCGATCTTCAGCGGGCTGCAGTTGGTCGCGTTGAATGTGAACCCGGGACGGTTGATGTTGACGTTGACATGCTTGATCTGCAACGGGATGCCGTCGATGATCGTCGGGATCTTGTAGGGGCCGTCGCTGTCGGTCGTGATCGTCAACGCGGCGCTTTCGGGGTTGACTTCGATCTTGGCCCGCACCACGACCTGGCCGAGGTCATACGGCCCGGCCTTCGCCGGGTTGACGATCGACAGGCCAAACGGGGCGCCCTTGTAGGGGCCGGTGATGTAGACCTTGCCGCCCGTGACGGTGTAGGGGTCGCCGCCGAGGCCGACCGAGACGATCGTTTCCCCGATCTGGCTTTCCGAACCGCAGGTGCCGGCGTTGGCCTGCGCTTCGCCGCACAGCTTCACCGTCGAGAGCGTCCCCGACATCCCCGGCGGCATGTGCAGCGTGATCGCCTTGAGGTTCTGGTTGCCGTCTTCGCGCGACATGGTCATCGTGAAGGGGCTGAACCCGCCGGCCTGGATGCTGGTCGTCCCGGCGGTCAACGAGGGCGCGAACGGCAGCGGGTTCGAGCACGGCTTGCCGTTGGGACCGGAGGCGATGTCGAACGTGGACGTCGGATGCACCGTTTCGTTGCCCGACCACGGCGCGAAAGCGGCTTCGGTCGTGTAGGCGCCGCACAGCGCGGGTGTGCCCAGCGGCGCGCGTTCGCCGCCGAAGAAGTGCAGTTCCAGCTCTTCGAAGGGCAGCTCCGGTGTGTTTTCGAAGGTCGCGACCACGCGGCCGCTGTTTTCGTCGAGGTGCACCGACCCCGGCAGCTTCACGAGCGTGCCCGACACGGGGTCCTGGGCGACGATGTACATCGCAACCAGCGACCCGAAGGGGTTTTCGTTCTGCCGCGCCAGATACACGGCGCCTTCGAGCGGATTGGGCAGCAGCGGCGTCTCGATCTTCACCGTCCCGATCTTCGACGCGCTGGGACAGAACGGCTCCGGCAGCCCGTCGGTGAACAGGTCCGTCCCCGCCTGCGTCCCGGTGAACCCGATCTGCGCCTCGGAGCACGCTTCCAGGCCGTCGGCTCCCGCCGGGTTCAGCGCGACGCCTTCGGGCAGCGCGACGGTCGAGTCGCGCAGCGTGGACTCGGAGAGCCCTTCCGGGTTCAGCGTCGCTGTCTGGGGCACGTGCACGCCGACCGTCAAGCCGGTCGAGCTGCTTCCGTCGGGGACGTCCGGCGCAACCGTGATCGACGGGTCGAACGGGAGGTGGTTGCAGCCGTCGAGCGCTTCGCCGAGGCTGTAGGAGGCGGTTTCGGCCAGCTGTTGGGGGTCGCCCGGCGAGGACCAGGAGTCGCCGCGCAGGGTCGTTTCGAACGGCGCTTCGCAGGAGGTCGGCATCGACAGGAACGGCGGCGGGGCCGCCGCGGTGGAGGGTGGGCAGGAGCCGAATTTCTCCAGGCATTGCCAGCCGCGCTCGTGATCGTGGCGCGGATCGCCGGGCACCCCCCAGAACGTCAGCTTGGAGCTCAGCAGCCAGGTGGTCTGGTCGATGTTGTAGGCGCCGACGGTGACGCCGTAATCGCCCCCGGTGCGCACGGAGGTGTCCAGGTACACCGGCGTGACGCCGGCGACTTTGAAGGCAAACCGCGCCGGCTCGCCGCGCCGGGGCTGCATGTTGAAGATCGGGTCGGTGAAGGTGTGAAAGCCGACGACGGGCCCGTTGACCTTGACGACAGCCACGCCGACGGCCGTTTGCACAGGGCATTCGGTGGCGATGTTTTCCCCTGCTTCGATCTGACGGTTGAACTGCTGGTCGGTGCACTGCGGCAGCGGCGTGGGGTTGCCGACGAGCCCGGCGGGCAGGTTGGAGATCAGATCCTTGGGCATCCGCACCGGACGCGGGTCGCCGGTGTTGGGGTCGGGCTGCTGCGTGGCGAGGTTGACGACCGTCGTGAGCTGGAACGGGTGAGAGCCGGCCTGCGTGTCGATCGTGCCATCGGCGTCTTCGGGGAGCAGCTCGTATTCTTCGACACCGAAGCGTTCGGCTCCGTTGAGCTCGATCGCGTGGCTCGCACTCGCCGTGCGCGCGGCGCCACCGCCGGCGATCGTGGCCGAGTTGCGTTCGCCGCTGGACGCTCCGGGGCGCACGACGACCGAGATGACCGCTTCCATCGGCTCGTAGGGCCCGAGCGCGCTGGGCAGACGTTCTTCGTGGGCCCCGATGTAAGTGCCCGGCTCGTAGCTGCAGGTGAGAGCTTCGAGCGAGCAGCTCATGGGCCCGCGGTTGAGGGTGTTGTGATCGCCGCCGGCGACCGCTTCGATCGCGACGGCTTCCAAGCCGGGGGGCAGGGAGTCGGCGATCGTGACGGGCGCAACCGCCGGGTTCGCGTCCGCGTCGCCGAGGTTCTCCGCCGAAATGACGATCTGCGCGTCGGGCCTCCCCTTGGAAACCTCGCTGACGCTGGCTTCCCCGGTGCACCCGGAGCCGGTGGCCCCTTCGCAGGAGAGCGCTTCCCCGCCGAACAGGCCCGCGAGCCGTCCGTTCGCGACGATCGGCTTGGTGCGCTGGCCGGGGAACGTGATTGTGTATGGCGAGGAGCCCGTTTCGTCCCCCGGCCCTCCGACCACGGTGAGCTTTTGCGAGGTGAAAATGCTTTCCAGCGCTGTTTGCAGCTCGCCCGCCGTCGCGTTGTGGGGGACTACTGCGACGAGCAGTTCTTCAAACGTGCGCACGCCCTCGTTGACTTCTTCCAGGCGCCGCGGTTCGAGGATCGCGACATCGCCCGCAGTGGCGCTGATCGTTAGGCGCTGGACGTCGTCCTGAGCTACGCCGGACCTGATGTCGGTTGGTTGCGTGCCGGTCGTCAGACCCCACCACGGCGCCCGCGACGCAGCGTGGACGGGCTGGGCACCCAGAGCACTCAACAGACACGAGATGGCGAGGCAGGCCGCGGCTGCGAGGCACGTCCTGATGGAACCCCCTGCGAGGCCTCTCCTGGTGGTAACCGCTTGCATCACCTGCCACCCCTCTTGGTCGCTTTCACCTTGCGCGGCCGTCCGACGCCGCCGAATCGCCTCCGCGCCTGCCGTTCGCACGCGGCCCGTCTGCCCTTGTGCGAGCGGTAGCGCCTGTGACAGGCCGAGAGCGCGCGCGCGAGCCGCTGGGCATTGGTGAGCGCCTTGGGCTTGACGCTGGCAAGCGGCGCCACTGGGGTGACGTTGCCGGCGCCCGCGAACGTCGCACTCGCGGGCGCCCCAAACGCGGCCGGCTGGGGTGTGGAAGCCGCACGGCACGCATCGGCGGTGGCGCACGCCGGGGCGGGCACGGAAGCTTCGACGCACGGTGCGCGGCTCGTGCAGACGTGCGCGTCGTACACGTCATATGCAGTGTCAACGTCCTGCGCAAGCAGGCTTTCGGCGGTCAGGAAGAAGACGTCGCCGCCGTTTTCGCTCGCGTCGAGAAACGCCGATTCCTCGGCCGAGGCGCCTGAGGAGATCAGCGACACGCAGCCACCCGAGGCTTCGCCGAACGTCGGCGAAGCTGCGGTGCAGTCGCCGACCCCGGCGGGCTCGTACTCGTAGACGTCCTCGGTGCCGTTGATGTCCTGTGGCACAAGCGCGTCGCTGCTGTTGAAGAACAGGCGGCCTTCGTTTGAGAGAAAGCGCGACTGGTAGAGCGCTTCGGACTGCGCATAGGGCGTCCAGCCCGGGACGTTGGCCGCCAGCCACCTGCTCGCCGGCCAGATGCTCCCGTTGACGAGCCGGCCGAGGCCAGTGGGGTCGTCTTCCACGCCGTGGGGCAGCGCCCCGGTCGGATTGCAGGATGCACACGCCAGGCGATTGGAGGCCGAGTCGTACAGGTACACCTCCTCGTCGGCGCTGCGACTGGCGGCGTCGTGGTTGTCGTAGCCCGTCAGCGGCCGTTCGGACATGAAGGCCAGGTAGCGACCGTCCGGAGACGTGCGCGCGGGTTTGTAGGCGAGCGTGTTGGTCCAGTCCGGCGCGTCTTCGCGGGAGAGCACCCCGATCAGCCGGGGAGTTTCCCATTTGCCGGCGCGGGCGTCGTAGCGCAGCATGTAGAGGTTGTCCGCTCCGGCCGTCGCTCGTTCGTTGCGTGCGTTGCCTGCGCTCGACAGCGCACCGGTCGCGACGAAGTACAGCGTGTGGCCGTCTCGATCGGCCCCGAGCAGCCCGCCCTGCACGTTTGCGCTGCGCCCGCCGCTGCCGGACGTGAGGTCGCTCAGCCGGCATTCGAGGCCGCCAGGCGCACGGGCGATTTCGCACTCATACAGGTCGGGCTTGCCGACGGCGGCGTTCGAGTCGGCGGTCAGCCGCAGCGAATCGGTGAAGAACACGCGCGCCCCGTCGTCGCTGGCGAACTGGAAGATCGGTTCGGGGTAGCCGTGCCCGGAGCCGCCCTGCACGGCGTCGAGTCTCACCGTTTCGCCCAGCGGGAGGTCGCGCAGGTAGAGGGCTTGCGCTGCTCTCCAAACGACGCGCGTGCCGTCAGCGGAGATCGCGGTGGCCCTGTTGGCGCTGCCAGCTTGGCTGATTCCCAGCGAAGCACCCGTAACGGCGCCGCCGCCTTCGTCCGCGGGCAGGACCGCGACCGACTGCAGCCGTTCGCCGGGCGCACTGGCGGCCGACCACTCGTAGAGATCGCCGCCGGTGGGCGTGAGCGGCACGCTCGAGCCGAGCACGACGTGCGCCAGATCCGGGGTGCCGCCGAGGAAATGCAGCGGCGAGGGTTGATTGGATTCGCCACCGAACACGGTGCCGGGCGGGACGTCGGCGTAGCCCGGCGACCCGGTGACGAGCGGCTCGTAGCAGCTCCCCGGCGTCGTCGTGCAGGTAAAATCGTGGCGCAGATAGAGCGTGCGTTCGCTGTCGGGCGGCGTGGCTTCGTCAGCGAGCGGGGTGTATTCGCCGAAGGGTTCGATGAGGCCGAGCGAGAGGTCTTCGGAGAACATGCGGTACTCCCCGCCGTTGTCGAAGCTCGGGCCGGTCGGCGCGGCGTGGGGGAGCATGATGTCGTGCGATGACCAACCCGAGGCGCCGCGGGTCGAGAGCACCTGCACGAGCACTCCGTTGGAGGAGCCGGCGGCTTCGCTTTCGGTGGGGATGGTCGCTATGTATGTGAGCGCTTCGCCGGTGGCGGCCGCCTCGCCGATCGCCCCCGCTTTGATGATCCCCTTGATCGTGGCACCGTGCTTGTCGGTGGGTGAGACCATCTCCCAGCGGCGGTTGTCGGGGAGGGCGAGCCCAGTGCCGCCGGCGATCTGCGTCGTGAAGGTTGCGTCGCGACCGGGGAATTCGAAGCGCTCCATCACTTTCGGTTCGACTTCGATTTCGCTGACCATCACCGTGCGATAGTGGTAGGTGGTGCCGGGCGCGAGGTTCTGTATGTGGTGGCTGATCGCAACTTCGCTCGTGCCGGCGCCGAGCGGAGCACCGGGCGCCAGCGGGACCTCCTCTTCATATGCGGCGCTCTTGCCGTATTGGAAGTAGTAGGTCGTGAAGTTGCCGTCGGGGTCGATCGTGGCATTCAGCGTCGCCGAAGTTGACGCGACGTCTGACGCCGACGCTTCCACCAGCTGCGGGCCGAGCGTCGTGAACTGCCGCAACTGCGATTCGTCGTTCGTCCCGTTCGCGTTGGTCGCTTGCAGGCGGTAGTAATAGGTGGTGCCGGATTCCAGACCGCCGAGGCTTACGCTCACCGGTACCTTGCCTTCGGCTTCGACCTTGGCGGGGCAGGGCGCGACCTCGCCGAGCGCGCTGCTCGTGCCCCATTCGAACTGGCACGTCGCGGGGCCGCCTTTGTCGAGTTTGACGGTGCCGTTCAGCGTTGCGCTGGTCGGCCTGGCGTTTGAAGCGGCGACCGTTTCCACGTCCGGGAGGACGACGTTCGGCCCGAAGACGAACACCGGGGCCGGCTGGTTGGAGTCGTACGTGCCGATGTAGACGCGGTGGGTTTCGGGATCGCTCCCCACGACGGCGGGCTGCGCCGCTTCTCCTCCCCAGAACCCGTCCGGCGCGGTTTCCGGCGTGAGCTGACCCTGATATTCGTAAGCCGAGTTGAACTCGTAGATCTTCTGTTCGATGGTGTCGATCACGTAGACGTCGCCTTCGCCGTCGTCGGCGCTGATCGAGACCCGGCTCTGGAACGGGGTTTCACTGGGATGCAGCAGGGTCGCGACGAATTCGTACTGGCCGGGAATCGCCGACGGCCGAAAGACGTGCACACCGTCGCTGTCGGCGACTACCACGTCGCCGCTCACCGGCGAGACGGTGACGCGATAGGGACCGCTGAACGGTTCGCTCGGCGAGACCCCTTTCAGTTCGGCGACAGGTTTCTTTTCACCCGCGCCGGCTTCCGGTTCGAAGACGTTGACCACGTTGTTTTGCGAATCGGTGACGTACACGTCGCCGGCGGCCCAGTCGCCGAGCAGGCCCGAGGAGTCATCGACAGCGACGCCACTCTGACCGCAGCAGCTGAAATCTTTGCCGGCTGTTTCGCTGCCCCGCCAGACCCTCTGCAGCGCGCCGGCCCGGTCGAACACGCCAAGTACGCCTGCGGATTCGCCGGCATTGCTTTCGATTGCCGTGACGTATATCTGTGTTTCGCCGCCGGCGTGACCGACCGCTATGCCTTCGGAAGAGTACGTCGCCGGCCCCGCCGGCCAGGCGAACTGTCCTGTGAAAGCGCCGTTCGCGGCGTTGAACCTGTCCAGTCGGGAGATCGGCCTGCCCGCTTCGTGGTAGATGTCATCCGAGAGGTACAGTTCGCCGGAGTTGACCGTCATCGCATTGGGGTTGATGACGGGGCCCGGCAGGGCGACCGTTTCACCGTGGGGACCGACCGCGGGGACTTCGTCGAACTGGGAGATGTAGTCGTGCTTGTCGGCGGCCTGCGCGCCCGCGCAGGCGCAGGCGAACGTAGCCGCGGCGGCGCACAGCGCGGCGGCTACCCGCGCGTGTGTGACCCAACCGCGGGTGCGCGGCGCTCCACTCCGGCGCCTTGGCGCCGTTGCAGGCGATTCAGCGAGCCCTAGCCAAGGGCAAGAGAGAGAGAGAGAGAGAGAGAGATGCGTCAGGCTGCTGACGCATCTAGCTACGCGGCTCCCGCGGGTGCCAGCAACTCCTGTCACGCTTGTCGGCAGTGAACTCACGCGAAATCCTTCTCCCTCATTAGAAGACCCGGTCCCTCTCCCGAGGACGAACCCCTGTCAGTGCTGATTGGAAAGGTCAACCACAGGAGGCCGGACCCGCCCAGACCCTATGTTCACACGCTCGATTGGTGAATCCCGATCGAGGTAGGACTACTATAAGCAGTTGAGTAGATACTTGTCAAGCCTTGGCGGCGGGCTATCGCCGTGGACGCGATTTCGGCGTGCTGACGGCGAGCGACGCCCAGAGGTGCTGCAGCGCGTACGCGCGCCACGGTCGCCAGCGCTCCGCCAGTCGCGCGGCAGCAGCGCTCGCGGCGGGCCCCCGGAGCGTGGGGTCGAGCGCGCCGAGCCGCTCCAGCGCGCGCCGCACGCCGATGTCGGAGGGCAGGAAGGCGTCGGGGTCGCAGAGCCCGCGCATGGCGATGTAGCGCTCGGTCCAGGGCCCGATGCCGGGCAGCTCCAGCAGCCGCGCGCGTACCTCGTCGCGGTCGCTGCCGGGGTCGATCTCGATGTCCCCTTCGGCGAGCGCGCGGGCGAGCTTGTGAAGCGAGGCGCGGCGCCCCGCCGGCCCGACCGCACGCGAGGCGGCGAGCCCCGCGGGGTCGGCCGCGGCGATCGTCGCGGGGGCGGGGAAGAGGTGCGTGAGGGCGCCGTCGGGGGCGGGCAGCGGCTCGCCGAAGGCCTGCACGAGCCGCCCTGCGGCGGTGCGGGCGGCGGCGACCGAGACCTGCTGGCCCAGCACGGCCCGTACCGCGAGCTCGGCGCCGTCGACGGCGCCGAGCACGCGCAGCCCGGGCGTGGCGCGCACGAGCGGCCCGAGCAGCGCGTCGCCCGCGAGCAGTTCCGCGGGCGCGACGGGGTCGGCGTCGAGGTCGAGCAGCCGCCGGCAGCGCTGCACGGCGGCGCTGAGGTCGCGCAGGTCGGCGAGCCGCAGCGCGCACTGCACGTGGGGCTGCTCGCGGCCGCGCACGGCGGGCGCGCTGAGCTCGACGACGCCGTACCCGCGCGGGAGGCGCAGCGTGCGGCGGTAGACCCCGTCGCCGCCGCGGACCTCCTCGACGCCGGCGACGGCGCGCACGGCGAGGAAGCCCAGCAGCCGCGCCCAGTCCAGCGGCTCGCGGTAGGAGAGACGCACGGCGATCGCGCCCGGCCCACTCTCCGGAGCGCGATTTGGGGATGGAATGCTCCGCCCTTCGGGCTCCGCCGGAGGGGTTCGCATCGTCCCGTTCCGCGCGCCCCCCGGAGCCCGCCGGCGCAGCCCCTGCACCCGTTGGCGCAGCTCGGGGCCGCGGCGGCGCAGCTCGGTCGGCGTGCGCCCGTAGGCGGCGCGGATGGTGTCGTTGAACTGGCGCACGCTGGAGAAGCCGGCGGCGTGGGCGACGTCGATTAGGCGCAGGTCGCTGGTCTGGATCAGCATGCGCGCGGTCTGGGCGCGCTGAGCGCGAGCGAGCGCGAGCGGCCCGGCGCCCAGCTCGGCGGTGAGCTGGCGGGTGAGGTGGCGCTCGCTGTAGGCGAGGCGGCGCGCGAGGCCGGTGACGCCCTCGCGGTCGACTACGCCGTCGGAGATGAGCGCCATCGCGCGCGCCGCGAGATCGCCACGCGCGTTCCACTCCGGCGAGCCCGGGGCGGCGTGGGGGTGGCAGCGCAGGCACGCGCGATAGCCCGCGCCCTGGGCGGCGGCGGCGGTGGGATAGAAGCGCACGTTGCGCCGCTTGGGCACGATCGCGGGGCAGCTGGGACGGCAGTAGATGCCGGTGGAGGCGACGGCGACGAAGAAACGCCCGTCGAAGCGCCGGTCACGGCTGCCGAGCACGCGGTAGCGCGCCTCGAACTCGGCGGCGCCGGGGCCGACCACGACGTCGGGCGCGGCGCTACCGCCGGCCGGAGAGCGCCTGTTGGTGGTCGGGACAGGCGTTGCCATGCCGCCAGTATGCCCGCTGTGATGAGCGGATTTCGGACACCGACAGCGACACGGCTGTCCGCGTCCGATTCCCGCCAGCCTTCTGCCCGCGACGGTGGCACAGTGTTGGCATGATTGCTTCCAGCATGACCCCCACCCGCTACACCGAGCTCGCGAGCCCCGTCGGCGAGCTTCTCCTGACCGCGGACGCCGAGGGGCGTCTGACGCGGCTGCAGTTCAACAACGGCCCGCACACACGTACGACGCGTGACGGCTGGCGGCGCGACGCAAACGCGTTCGCCGACGCGGGGCGCCAAATGGACGCGTACTTCGCGGGCGAGCTGCGCGACTTCGACCTCGATCTCGCTCCCAGCGGCACGCCGTTTCAGCTGCAGGTCTGGGAGGCGCTGCGCGCGATCCCCTACGGCCAGACGGCCTCCTATGGGGAGATCGCGCGGGCCGTCGGCCAGCCGGGTGCAGCACGCGCGGTGGGCGGCGCCAACAATCGCAACCCGATCGCGATCGTCGTCCCGTGCCACCGCGTGATCGGCAGCGGCGGCTCGCTGACGGGTTACGGCGGCGGTCTCGATCGCAAGCGGCAGCTGCTGGCGCTCGAGGCGGGGACGCCGGCGCTCGTCTGACGCGGCGCTTGCCAGAAGCGCGTGCACGCGCGGCTCCGACGCACATCTCGGTGGCCGCGGCGAGCGCCGTGGGGACTCGCCGACCGCGCGACGCGCATATATTGCGCCACGTGCTGGATCACCTGATCTCGATCGACCAGGTCGACAAGGATCTCGCGAGCGAGATCTTCACGACGGCCGACGAGATGGCCGCGGCCGTGCGGACGCGCACGCGGTTGACGAAGCTCGCGGATCGCGTGATCGCGCTGCTGTTCTTCGAGCCCTCCTCGCGCACGATCCTCTCCTTCCACGCGGCCGCCGCGCGGCTGGGCGCGGCGGTGATCGAGCACCGCGGCGTGGAGTCCTCGTCGCTGTCGAAGGGGGAGTCGATCGAGGACACGATCCGCGTGGTGAGCGCCTACGCGGACCTGATCGTGTTACGCCACGAGCAGGCCGGCATCGCCGCGCGCGCGGCGGCGGTGAGCCCAGTGCCGTTGATCAACGGCGGGGACGGCCACAACGAGCACCCGACGCAGGCGCTGATCGACCTCTACACGATCCGCCAGGAACTGGGACGTTTGCACGGGCTGCGCGTGGGGATGGGGTTCGACCCGCGCCACTCGCGCTCGATCCACTCGCTGTGCCGCGGCCTGTCGCACCACTCCGACAACGAGGTACTGCTGGTGGGCCCGCGTGAGCTGTGGTTGAGCTCCGAGCAGGAGCAGGAGCTGCTTGGGCGCGGCCTGGCGGTTTCCCAGAGCGAGGACCCGCGGCGGCTGCTGGATTGCGAGGTGGTCTACGTCAACCGCTTCCAGGAGGAGCGCATCGACGACGCGCAGGCCGCGCGCGCGTTCCGCGCGCGCTACTGCATCGCGGCGGCCGACCTGGAGGACTCGCGGATCGCGCTGCTGCTCGATCCGCTCCCGCGGGTGCACGAGATTGCGACCGACGTGGACGGGCTCCCCCAGGCCGCGTACTTCCGCCAGGCGGCGAACGGGATCCCGATCCGCATGGCGCTGCTCTCGTTACTCGCCTGAGGCAGGCGGCCGGACGCTCGCCAGAGGTTTGGTGTGGTCTTCAATCGCGGGTTCTATCCACCACTAAATAGTTTTGTCCTGTAAAGAAACTCGGAAAGAGAACTAAGCTCGACCCTCTCCGACCCCTCCCCCCGCGCCGTGGCCGCTACTGACGCCGCGACCGCGGTCGCCGTGCGCGCTCGCGGGGTACTCGAACGCGTCCCTCCCAACGCGCCGGCCCGCGCGGGCCGCGGATACCGCGGCGCCGAGCGGAGAGCTGGCGCACGGCGGCGGCGGTGGCGAACAGGAGGAGTCCGATCGCGGAGAGCCAGACGGGGCGCACTCCGCGTTCCGTCGCCGGCGCTCTACCGGCCCGGCGCACCGCGGACACCGGACGGTACGGGCGCGCCGCCACCGCGACCCCCGTGGGCGGCCCGACGCTGCGCTGCGCGTAGGCGATGCGTTGCGCGCTCGATCCCGATCCCGTGACCCACGCGGCGAGCGCGCGGTCGTTCTGCGGGTCGAAGGCGGCCGCCGGCGTCCCGTTGGCTCCCGGAGCGCTGATCGTTTCGGGCGACGCGAAGCGCGCTTCGCCGTGTCCGCCGTAGTGGCCCCAGGCGGCCGCTATCGCGCGTCGGCGCCCGTCGAGCTGCCCGCCGCGGGCGAGCGGCGCCGTGCTCCAGAGCGCGAGCACCTCCGCGCGGGGCCCCGACACGAGGTCGGCGAGCAGCGCCTGCGTTGGCCGCGAGCCGCCGGCGACCCTGGATGACACGGGCAGCCCGGGTCGTCCGAGCAACGTGGGCGATCCGGTCGATGCGGGCGGGGCCGATATGACAATGGGCGCCCAGACCCCGCGGCGCAGCGAGACGGGCGAGGCGCGCACGACGTAGCGACCGGCGCGCATCCCCGTCCAGGCCATCATGACGGCCTCGCTGGAGAGGCGCGCGAGGCGCAGGGAGCCGGGCGGCGGGGCCACCGCGGAGAGGTCCGTGAAGCGTTCGACGGTGCGCGGTGCGCCGAAGCGCAGGGTGGCGTCGGAGATGCTGATGAGGATGCTGGTGTTCGATCCGCGCTGTCCGCGCCAGGCGACGATCGCGCGCCCGTCGTCGCTGAACAGCGCGCGCAGTTCGGGGACGCCCGCAACGCCCGCCAGCCGCCGCACGGGTCCGGCGGCGCCGCCTTGGTAGAGCTCGCGCGCGTAGATCGCGCCCTGCGCGGCCCAGACGAGTAGGAGGTCGCTGCGGAAGTCCATCGCGACCGCGAGCGCGTCCGGTGGGGCACTACCGAGGGGCAGCACGCGCGGCGGCTGGGGCACCGAGTCGTAGTGGCGCTGGACGCGCACGGCGAGCGTCCAGGGCGCGCGCTTCGGTACTTCTTTTGCGGACCCCGCCGCGCGCGCGCGCACGCGCGAGGGGTTAGCCGCTCCCCTCACGTGCGCGCGCGGGGGGTTGGTCAACGTCCCGCGCGCGTGCGGCGGGCCCTTTTTCAGAGAGACCAGCACCGCATCCCCGAGGTATCCGCTCACCGCCGCGACCGGCTCCGCGGGCCCCCCGAGCGGGCGCGCCGTCGAGAACGTCCCGGCGAGTCCCCCCTCGACGAACGCGCCCGTGCCGGCGGTCGTGGTGCCCAGCGCGAGCACCTGCCCCGCCGTGGTCCCCACCGCCGCCGAGAGCGCCGCGAGCGCGACTGCGGGCGCGCTGCCGCCCGGCAGGCCGCTGGCACCGAGCGAAGCCGCGAAAACCCCCTGAGCACCACCTGCGCAGCGCCCCGCGGCGCTCCACAGCAGCGCACCCGCGCCGCTGCGCACCTGCGGTTCCGAGCTCGGGTACACGATCAGCGGTGCGGCGGCTGTCACACGCTGGCCCGCACCCCCAAACGCATGCCCGGAGCCCGTCGCCGCGGCCGGACAGCCGCTCAGCGGTGCCGGCGCCGTCCAATCCGCGTGCGCCGCCGGGACGAGGGCGAGCAGCGCGCACAGCGAACCGAGCAGCGTGCGAACCATTGGACCATCGTATTCACGCGCTGCGAGACTCCGCGCGCGCGCGGCGGTACTCCTCCACGACGATCTCCGTGAGCTCCTCCACGGAGGTCTCGGCGGTGGGCTTGTCGAGCGCGATCGCGCCGTCCTGGATCATCGATACGCGGTCGCAGGCCTGCAGGACGTGGACGTAGTTGTGGAGGATCATGACGATCGAGACGCGTCCTTCCTGCTTGAGGCGCGCGACGAGGTCGAGGATCATCGCGCCCTCTTTGGCGCCCATCGCCGCGAGCGGCTCGTCGAGCAGCAGGATGTCGGCTTCGGAGTTCACGGTGCGGGCGACCGCGATCGCCTGGCGCTGGCCGCCGGAGAGGCGCGCGACGGCGACGTCGATGCGCGGGATGTTGATCCCGATCTCGTCGAGCGCCTCCCGCGCGCGCTGCTTCATCTGACGGTTGGCGAGTAGCGGCAATGGGCGGTGGACGCGCTCGCGGCGCAGGAAGAGGTTGTGGTAGACCGACAGTTCGTCGATCAGCGCGAGATCCTGGTAGACGGTGTCGATCCCGTGGGCGCGGCCGTCGTCGACGCTTTTCGGCCGGTAGTGCTCGCCGTGCAGGAACATCTGCCCGCTGTCCTGGCGGTGCAGGCCGCAGATGATCTTGATCAGCGTGGACTTGCCGGCGCCGTTGTCGCCGAGCAGCCCGAGCACCTCGCCCTTGCGCAGATGCAGGTTGACGTCGCGCAGCGCGGTGACGGGGCCGAAGCGCTTGGCGACGTGCTCGACGCGCAGCACGTCGTCCGGCGCGGAGACCGGCGCCACGACGGGCTGGTTGGCGCTCTGCTCAGCCACCGACGTGCCCCACGCGCACGCGCCTCACGAAAACGTTGAGCGTCATCGCGACGATGATCGCGAGACCGAGGTAGAACAGCAGGTAGTTGGCGTTGACGCCCTGCAGAGTCAGCCCCTCTTTGAGGATCCCCAGGAACAGCGCGCCGATCAGGGCGCCAACGACGGTGCCCGAGCCACCGGTGAGCAGCGTGCCGCCGATCACGCCGGCGGCGACCGCCAGGAACAGGATTTCGTTGGCGCCGGCCGGATCGGGCGTCGTGGATTCTGCGCGAACCGCCTCGAGAATCCCGACGAGGCCGGCGGTGAGGCTGCAGAGGATGAAGTTGCGGATCGTCACGAGCCGCACGCGCACGCCGGCCTCGGCGGCGCCGAGCTTGTTGGAGCCGATCGAGACCGTGTAGAGGCCCCAGCGGGTGAACGTGAGCACGATCTGCAGGACCACGACGATCGCGACCGCCCAGATCAGCTCGGAGTAGGTGCCGGCGCCGAAGATCTTGGCGAACGTGCCTATGCCGCCGGTCGCGATGCGCGAGCCGGGCGTGGCGACGGGCGTGCCGTGGGAGATGATCAGGGCGAGCCCCTCGAACGTGAACAGCATGGCGAGCGTGGTGACGAACGAGCTGATGCCGACCACGGACACGAAGAAGCCGTTGGCGAGCCCGACCACCATGCAGATCAGCAGCGCGAGGATCACGCTCGGCACGAGCGGGAGGCCGGCGGTGGTGAACTTGTAGAAGACGATCGGCGCGAACAGGTACATCGCGCCGATCGAGAGATCGATCTCGCCGAGGATCATCACGAACACCTCGCCCGCGGCGAGGATCGCGAACGGCGCGAAGTAGGGCAGCAGCGCCTTGAAGCTCTCGGTGGTGAGGAAGCTCGAGGTGTTGACCGCGAAGTAGATCGCCGCGATCAGCGTGACGAGGATGATGCTGCCCTCGCGCAGCCCGAGGACGCGATCGCGCAGCTGCCGCGCGAGGGATGGGGAGCCCGCCCTCCCGGCCCGGACGCTTCCCGGACCTCCACCTGCGGGTGAGCTCGGGTTCGCCGCCGCGGCCGGCTCGGGCGGGTGGGTTCCGCTCTCCGCGCTGGCCACGGTCGGCGCTCCCGGCTAGGCGGGCGTCCCGGCTTTGATCGGGATGACCTTCGCTTCGGTCGAGGTCCCCTCGAAGCGGGATTTGGATTCGACGTAGGGCGCGACGGTTTCTTTGTCGATGAACTTCAGGCCGGTGTCCATTTCGGAGAGACCCGTCAGCGATCCGGAAACGTGCCAGAGGAACATCTGCAGGACCGGGTAGAAGCCCTGCAGATAGGGCTGCTGGTCGATCGTGAATTCGATCTGGCCTTCGTGGAGCAGCTTCTGGGTGACTTCGGCGAGGTCGAAGCCGCCGGCCTTGACTTTCCCGGCGAGACCGAATTTCTGCATGACTTTCGCCAGCTGCGCGGTGTCGCCGCCGTCGACGGAGTACATGCCCTTCGTTTCCTTGTGTCCGGTCCAATACGCTTCGATCGCCGAGAGCTCGCCCGGTTCGGCGGCGCCGGTGGCGACTTCATGGGGCGTGATCGGCTTGCCGGAGGCCTTGATCACCTTGACGGCGCCTTCGATGCGCGGCTGCAGGTTGGCCGAGCCGGGCGTCGCGATGAACAGCGCCACGTCGCCTTCGCCGACGGCGGCTACGATCCGCGCGCCCATCTTTTCGCCGGCCAGTTTGAGGTCCTGACCGGTGTAGGAGAGGCGCTTGTTGCCGGGCGCGTCGGCGTTGTACGCGACCACCGGGATGCCCGCCTGCAGCGCCTTTTCGACCGGCGCGTTGAAGGCGTGCAGGTCGATCAGCGCCACCGCGATCCCATCGGCTTTCGAGGCGATGGCGGTGTTCATGGCGTTGATCATCTGGTTGACGTTGCTGCTTTCCGAGCCGGTCCACTCATACGAGCAGCCGAGCAGCTTGCAGGCGTCGGCGATGCCGTACTGCGTGGGCGTGAAGAAGGTGTTCGTCGTGACATGGTTGACGAACACGAATTTGTACGAGGGGTGCGAGCCGAAGACTTCGTTTGACACATTCCCCCCGGACGCGCTGGTGGAGCTGGTGCCGCCACCTCCGCACGCCTCCAGCAGTGCGCTGGCGCCGCCCGCCGCGACGCCGGTGAGCGCGGCGCGGCGCAGGAAGGCGCGCCGGTCGAAGCCGGGTGCGCGATCCTCCTCGGGCGGGTCCGCGTAATCCAACCGCTCCACTGCTTCGTGAGCCACATCGGTTTCGGACATTCGCATCCTCCTCGTTCTGCGACCGGGTACGACGGAACCTAACTCCGTACTTCCCGATTGAGCCGCTTGTTACTCAGCCAAGTGGAACACCGCCTAGGGTGAGGCGGCATCGCCCGCGGCGGGGGAGGAGCGCTGCGTCGTCTGGCGTCGCGTCGTCTGCAAGGGCAGTACGCCCGGGGGCGCCTACCGCTAGCCGCCGCCGGAGGTCGCGACGGCGGTGACCATCGCGCAGACGACTAGCACCGCGCTGATCGCGATCACGATGCGCTCGGTGGAGGCGCTTTCGGGGAACGCCGGGGAGCGCATGCCGATCGCCATGGAAACCGTGAGCGCCCACACGACGAGCAGCCCGCCGACGATGTAGAAGGGCACTTTGCTCTTGGCTGCGGCGAGCACCGGGGCGGCATGGGCGACTGACAATGCGGCGGCGGCGTGCATCTGGTGCGCGAGCCTAACGCATGCAGAGGGGTCGGGCAATCCCCGAAGGCCGGCGTCGCATAGGATCCGCTTCGTGAGCGACGCGGTGCGTACACCGGAGGAGGCTTTCGCGGATCTGCCGGACTTCCCGTTCAAGGCGCACTATCGCGAGGTCGAGGGTTTGCGGTTGGCGCACCTCGACGAGGGGGAGGGCTCCCCCGTGATCTTCGTGCACGGCGAGCCGACGTGGTCGTTCTTGTGGCGCGAGGTGATCCCGCCGGTGCGCGACGCGGGCTTTCGCTGCATCGCACCGGACCTGGTGGGGTTCGGGCGCTCGGACAAGCCGACCGATCTGGGGTGGTACTCCTACGACCGCCACACGGCGTTCGCGGCGACCCTGCTGGAGGATTTGGATTTGCGGGGCGCGACTATCGTCGTACACGACTGGGGCGGCCCGATCGGGTTGCGCCTGGCGGTGGAGCACCCCGAGCGGATCGAGCGGCTGGTGATCCTCGACTCGGGCCTGTTCACGGGTAGTCAGCAGATGACCGACGCGTGGGTCGCTTTCCGCGACTTCGTGGAGCACACGGAGGATCTCCCGGTCGGGTTCCTCGTGAGGGGTGCCTGCAAGCAGGACCCCGGCGAGGAGGTGGTGGCGGCCTACGAAGCGCCGTTCCCGAACCCGGCGTCGAAGGCCGGCGCGCGCGCGTTCCCGCTGCTGATCCCGCACACGCCCGACGCGCCGGGCGCCGCGGAGGGCCAGCGCGTGCTGCACGCGCTGCGCGAGGACACGCGCCCGACGCTGATGTTGTGGGCCGATTCCGATCCGGTGTTGCCGTTGGAGGTCGGCGAGAGCTTCGCGGCGTCGATCGGACGCGAGAAGCCGCGCACGATCCCCGATGCGAGCCACTTCCTGCAGGAGGACAAAGGCCCGGAGATCGGGGCGATCGTGGCGGAGTGGCTGACCGACGGCTGAGCGCGGACGCCGGTCGGCGAGCGGCGGACGTGCGCAAAGCGCAGGCCGCCGTCGGCTCGAGTCGCAGCGATCAGTCCTCGCTCGCAGGGCCCCCGGCGAGCTGTGCCTGCTCGGCACCGGCGGCGAGCGCAGGCTCCGAGCGCGCGGCGCGCAGTTCGTAGTCCCGCCGCGCGCCGAGGTCGGCGTCGGCGAGCACGCGGTCGGCCTTCATCGCGTGCCCGAGGCCCTCGCTGAGCGAGCGCGGCAGCAGCTGGCCGAGCTGGTAGGTGCGCTTGGTGGACTTCGGGACCCAGACTTCGACGATGCGGTGCTGGAGCGCCTCGACGATCGCGTCGGCGACCTCGGCGGGCTGGAGGTTGTGCAGTCCGCGCGCGGAGCCGAGGTTGGAGCCGAGCTCGGTGTTGACGACGAACGGCATGACGTAGCTGAGGTCGACGTCGGCGCCCATCAGCCGCAGCTCGCCGCGGACGGCCTCGGTGAGCCCGACGACGGCGTGCTTGGTCGCTGAGTAGGTGGCCCCGCCGGGCGCCCCGAACTTACCGGCCTGGGAGGCGATGTTGACGATGTGCCCGTGGTTGCGCGCGACCATGCGCTCCAGTCCGAGCTTCATGCCGAGGATGACGCCGTGGAGGTTGATGTCGACGATGCGCCGGGCGGTGATGTCGTCCTCGTCGACGAACCGCCCCAGCGGCATGATCCCGGCGTTGTTGACGAGTACGTCGAGCGATCCGAGCTGCTTTTCGGTCTCGTCGAGGAAGCGCGCGAAGGACTCGCGCTCGGTGACGTCGAGCGGCAACGCGATCGTGCGCTGCCCGAGCTCCGCCGCGGTCTGTTCGGCGGCCGCGAGGTCGACGTCGCCGATCGCGACGCGCATGCCCTGGCGCAGGAACGCCTGCGCGGTGGCCCTGCCGATGCCGCGCGCCGCGCCCGTGATCGCGGCGGCCTGGCCGGCGAGGATGCGGGGCTGTTTGGCCATGCGTCTTTCCTCCTGTCGTCGCGCGCCGCCGCGTCCCGACGGCAACGACAGCACGCTAGCGCAGATTTGGCAGCTCAGCCAGTACGGGGCCGCCGCCAACCGCACCTTTCACGCGCCCCGCGGGTTCCAACCGTCGGAGGACCCGCCGACCTGGGATGGCGGGAATCCCACTGGGGAAGAGGGGCACAGTACCCGGGCGACCCACGGCATCGCCCGGGTACGTGTGAGGTTCTGCGATTCGAGCGAAGGCCCTGCTGCGCCGCGCCCACGATTCGAACGATGGCGTGGGCGGGCGACGTGCCGCTCTACATCTCCGACTGCCGCAGGCTGGGCGAGCTCAGCGAGTGGGCGCCGCGACGCGACGCGCGGCGGATCCTCCAGGAGATCCACGCATGGATATGCGAGCACGAGCGAACCGTCACGGCTGCGCTCGCCCGCGAGCCCTGACTCAGGACATGTCGGCGGCCCGCACACCTCAAGCGCAGATTTGGCAGCTCAGCCAGTCGCAGCTCGGGTAGGCAGTGTGATTAGTCGAGATCGAACGCCGCTCGAATCGCCTCGCTGAGCTTTTGCTCCTGGTGATCGAGCAGCACGCCGATCTGGGCGCCCAAGGCTTCCGTTGGGATCGTCACGAGGTTGTCGCAGCTGACCGCCGATGGACCGGCCACGCCGTTGGCGGCGTCGACGGGGACCTCCGTGGAAAGGCCGCGGACCGTCGTCGTGATCGGCGCGACCGTGACCGCTTTCAAGTGGGGCCGCACCATCTCGCGCGTGAGCAGGAGCACGGGCCGTGCCTTGTCCAGCCGAGCGACGTGAATCGGGCGCATCAGTCGAACGCTATCGGCAGGCGCGCGACGTGCTCGGCGAGACCCTGCAGATCCGGGTCTGGTCCGGTGCGCGCGAGGATCCGCGCGTCGCGTTCGGCGACGGCGCGGCGTCGTTCGCGTTCGAGCGCCTGAGCCACCACCGCCGCGCGACTGCTGCTTGCACCGGAGCCCACGATCGCGTTCGACGAAGTCGACCAGCTCGTCGGGGAGCCGCATCGCGATCTGCTTGCTCATCCCAATACGGTAGCAATTTGGTAGCAGTTCGGTAGCAGGTGGAGGCGCGTGCCTCCCACGGACCCGCACCCGCGCCCGCGCCCCGCGCGGACTACCCTAGGAGGCCATGCCCCACTTCGTGCACGACGGCCAGCGGATCGCCTACACCGAGTACGGCGGCGGCCCGGCTGCGCTGGATGGGGGCGGCAACCGCGCGCGCACCGCGCGCTCGGCTCCGGCGGCGAGCCGCCCGGTGATCCTGGTGCACGGCCTGCTGCTGTCCCAGGAGATGCACCGGCCGCTCGCGCGCGACCTGGCGGCGCGGGGGAACCGGGTGATCACGGTGGATCTGCTGGGCCACGGCGAATCGGATCGCCCGCGCGACATGTGGCGGTACTCGATGCGCTTCTTCGGCGAGCAGCTGCTCGGCCTGTTGGATCATCTCGAGCTGGAGGAGGCCGTCGTGATGGGTACCTCCTTGGGCGCGAACGCCGCCCTGGAGCTCGCGGCGGCGGCGCCGGAGCGCCTGCGGGGAATGGTGATCGAGATGCCCGTCCTCGACAACGCGCTGCTCGCCTCCGCACTGACGTTCACCCCGATCCTCGTGGCGCTGACGTTCGGGGAGCCGATCATGAAGCAGGTCTCGCGCGTGACCCGCGCGATACCTCGGCGCCTGCTGCCGCACTACGGCAACGTGGTGCTCGACACCGTCCGCCAGGAGCCGGGACCGGGTGCGGCGGTGCTGCAGGGATTGTTCTTCGGGCGCATCGCGCCGCACCGCAGCGAGCGCCGTACGTTCGGAACGCCGGCGCTCGTGATCGGCCACCGCCGCGACCCGGTGCACCCGTTCTCCGACGCCGGGATGCTCGCGGAGGAGCTCCCCAACAGCAAGCTCCTGGAAGCGGACTCGCTGGTCGAGCTGCGTCTGAGCCCGGAGCGCCTGACGGACGAGATCGCGTCGTTCCTGGACGGGGTTTGGCGTAAGCGGCCCGCGAGGAAGCGGGCGGCAACGGCGGCGCGCGCGGCGCCTCGCGGCAGGTCCAGCCGGAAACGCTCCGCCTAGGAGCTCGGCGGGAACAGTTCGACCTCGTCGAGGTTGACGTGCCCGGGCGCGGTCGGCGTGCCGACGGCCGATTCGGGCGCCTTGACGACCCACACGAGCAGGTAGCGCAGCGCCTGGTCGCCGTGCAGCTTCACGTGGGTGGTTTTCTTCCTGAGGACGCGCGCGGCGCTGATCTGCTTCCAGCCGTGTTCGGTGATCGTGGCGGGCGCCTGCTTGTCGGTGGTCCCGTAGAACTGGACGGTGGTGCCCTTGGTCTGCGTGACGAGCGTGACGGCGCCGACCTTCGTGGGGCTCTTGAGGTCGAGCAGCAGGCCCTCGGCCATGTTGGGCGCGGAGCTGGGCTGGACCTGGGCGGTCCACGCGGTGGTCGGTTCCCCGTCGATCGCGAGCGCGGGGTCGCCGAAGCCGGCGGTGGGATAGTTGTAGGGGTTGTAGGTGCTCGCGGCGTCGGTGTCGAGCAACAAGGGGCTGGGCGCTTCTTTGGTCTGTTTTTCGCCGCCGCGACCCGATTCCGATTTGGAGCCGGTCGTGGTGGAGGTTTTTTCGCTCGATCCGGTGCCGAAGCCGGTCCCCGTGCCGACGCCGGCGCCGGTTTCGGAGCTTTTCGGCGTGGGCGTGGTCGAGGGGACTTTGGGCGGTTTGCCGGTGGAGGGGAACAGCGAGTTGCCGCTTCCGGTCCCGGTTCCCACCGGTGGGGATTTGACCCCGCCCCCCCCCGCGGGCACCGTCGGGGTTCCCGCCGCGCCGGGGGTCGCGGGAACGGTGGGGGTCGTGGGGACGCTCGTGGTCGGCGTGCTCGCGGTGGGGGCCGGGGCGCTCGCGACGGGCACGGGCGGCTTGCTCGCGGGGTTGGAGCTCAGCGCCGCCGCGCCGGCGGCGGCAGCGGCGCCGACGAGCAGGACCGCGGCGAGCGCAAGCGCCGTCAGCGGGCGCCAGCTCTGGCGCTCGGCGAGGCTGCCGGGCTGGGCGGCTCCGCAGTGCAGGCACCACTGCTGGGAGTCCTGGATGGGCGCGTCGCAGTTAGCACAGGTGCGCCCCTGGGGGCCGGGTGGCGCGGGCGGGTGGCCGTCGGGACCCGAGCCGCCGGAGTGCCCGCCATCGCGGTCAGTTGCGGTGGGCTGCTCGGAGCGGGGAGCAGCCGGTGGATCGACCAGCAACGTGTTCACTGCAGCTCGATTCTAGCCCGCGCCTCCCACGGGGGCGCCGCTGGGCGTGTCAGCGGCGATCGCGCGCATCGGACGCGGCCTTTGCGCGCGGGGCATCCGCCTGCTCACCGCGTGGCGCCGGCGGGCCGCCGGCCACGATCTCGCGCCCGGTGGGCTGCAGCTGCTCGTCGAGCTCGAGCTGCCAGTAGTAGCGCGTGAACGTGCGCCCGGCGCGGAACTCGCCGACGTGGGGCTCGACGTGCTCGCCGGCGGCCATGCGGACGATCAGCTCGGGGTAGCTGCGCGCGGGCAGCGCGGCGTAGGCGGGCGCGGGGAAGGCGCCACCGAAGCGGGTGTTGACGTCGGTGATGCCGAGGCCGACGTCGGGGTCGCGGAAGACCTGGATCGTCGCGGGGCCGCGCACCTCCAGGGCCTCCATCGTGCGCTGCCCCAACTCGATCAGCTCCTCGTCGTGCACGACGGCCCCCTTGATCGACTCGCCCCCGCGAGACTCGAGCATGGTGCGGGGGATCGCGTTGAGGCAGCGCCCTTCGAGGTCGCCGAGGCAGTCGATCGAGAGCTCGGGGCCGCGCATCGCGCGCTGGACCATGACGGGCTCGGGCTCGTGGTCCGCGATCGCCGGCTCGGCCCCGGCGCCCGCGTGGGGCTGTGAGACGTAGCGCACGAAGAAGTCCTTCTCGGCGCGGTCGCGGGCGAGGTGGATCGAACGGGCGCCGGAGCCGCGGCGTGGCTTGACCATCACGGGATAGTCCTCGGGCTCCTCCTCGGGCAGCACGGTCGGCGGGGAGGGCAGGCCGAGGCTCCCCAGCAGGAGGTGGGTCTCGTACTTGTCGTAGGTCGCGCGCGCGACCTCCGCGGAGGGGACGAGCGCGGGCAGGGTGGGCGGGACACTGCTTTCCCGGGCGTGCGCGAGCACCTCGATGTCGAGATCGGTGAGCGGGATCACCGCGCCGACGCCGTGCCGCGCGCAGAGCTCCCGCAGCGCGGGCACGTAGCCAGGGTCCTCGATGCGGGGCACCGCGGCGCGTATCTGCGCGGCGTACTGGGCGGGCGCGAGCGGGTTGGGGTCGGCGGCGATCGTCGTCGTCAGCGCGGCGAAGCAGGCGACGATGTCGTAGCGCTTGCCGACCCCGGTGAGCAGGACCGCCGGGCGGTTCGCGGGAGGCGCCGCTGACGTCGCGCGATCGGTCGCGCGGAGGGCGACGTCCGCGGGGGGCTCGCCGGCGACCTTGCCATCACCCATCCCCCGACGCCCCCTCCCAGCCGCCGGTCTGCCCCTTGTAGAGGCCGGAGCCGCCGAGCACGAGCGCGGGAGTGCGCCACAGGATGCGCAGGTCGAGCGCGAGCGAGCGGTGCTCGATGTAGTGGAGGTCGAGCTCGATGCGCTCGCTCCAGGGCAGCGAGGCGCGACCGTTGACCTGCGCCCAGCCGGTGAGGCCGGGCCTGATCGCGAGGCGCCCGCGCTGGCGCGGGGTGTACTGCTGGACCTGCACGGGCACGGTCGGCCGGGGCCCGATCAGCGACATCTCGCCGCGCAGGACGTTTACGAGGTTGGGCAGCTCGTCCAGCGAGGTCCGCCGCAGCAGCGCGCCGACGCGCGTGATGCGCGCGTCGTGCTCGTCCACCGCGAGCCCCGCCCCGATGTGCTCGGCGCCGTCGACCATCGTGCGCAACTTCAGCAGGTCGAACGGGCGGCCGTCGCGGCCGATGCGCCGCTGGCGGTAGAGCGCGCGCCCGCGCGACTCCAGCCGGATCGCGAGCATCGCGGCCACGAGCAGCGGGGCGGTCAAGACGAGCAGCGTCGCGGAGACGGCGACGTTGACGATCCGCCGGATCACCGACGGACTTGTTCCAGGGTCTGGCGCACGACCTCGGATGTCAACTCTGGCATTGGTCGATCCGCGACTGCCACCAAGCGCCCGTCGCGCTCGATCAGGCGAAACGGGGTCGTGGGGTGTTCCACCTCGAGTCTGCCGTTGACTGCGCTCAGCTTCAGCGGTTGCCCTGGCTTGAAGGCGAGCTCTTCCCGCAACCGCTTGGGGATCACAAAACGCCCCGATCTGTCCAGCGTCACGATCACGGCAAGAGGCTACCAGTGGCCCGGTCGCCGGCAGCCGGCCGCGTCCCCTCCGCGGCCTCCCAGCTCGCGCTCGTCCCGTGCCGCAGCCAGTCCCACAGCCCGAGCGCGATCGAGGTGGTGGTGAGCACGTAGTAGCGCGCTACGAGCAGCGGCCGCACGTGCACGACCCCGCCGACCCCCGCTCCGAAGAGCAGCCCGAGCTGCAGCGCGAGCGTCGCGACGTAGAGCGCGTGCGGCGCGACGCCGCGCGCGACGAGCGCGACGTTGGCGGCGAGCGCGAGCGCGTGCAGGAAGGGCGTGGCGTAGCGCAGCACGCGGTGGGAGAGGATCATGAGCGCGTACCCCGGCGGGTAGCCGCGCGGGTCGAGCAGGCCGCCGTGCAGCACGATCGGCCACGTGTGGCTCATCATGCGGCGCTTGCGCGCGAGCTCGCCCTCCAGCGAGGGCACCATCGGCTCGGTGGCGCGCGCCGCGGGCACGTACACGGCGCGCCAGCCGCGCTTGACGAGGTTGAAGGGGAAGGAGAGGTCGTGGCCCATGATCGGGTCCACGACGAGGTAGGCCTCGCGGCGCGTGGCGTAGATGGCGCCGTTGCCGGCCGTGACTGAGGAGAGCCGCGACTCCAGCCCGCGCACGGCCATCTCGTAGCGCCAGTAGACCCCCTCCTGGTTGGTCGCGCCATAGCCGCGGGCGGCCTGCACGAAGCGCACCTGGCCGCAGGCGTAGCCGATCTTCCTTTTCGGACCCCGCCGCGCGCGCGTGCGCGGGGTTAGATCCAACCCCCCGCGCGCGCGGCGGGCCCCTTTTTCGAAATACCGCTCCCCCCCCTCCCCCTCCCTCAAAAAAACCGCCACGAGGGCCAGCAGCGCGTCGGCCTCCCACAGCGCGTTGGCGTCCGAGAACGCCACGATCTCCCCCCGCGCGCGCTCCACGGCGGCGTCCTGGGCGCGAATCTTGCCGCCGCGGGGCAGCTCCAGCACGACGTCGGCCCCGGCCTCGCGAGCGCGCGTGGCCGTCGCGTCGGTGCAGCCGTCGCAGGCGACGATCACCTCCAGCAGCTCGCGCGGGTAGTCGAGCGCGAGCGCGTTGGCGACCTTGGCCGCGATCGACGTCTCCTCGTCGTGCGCCGCGACGATCAGCGATACCGCGGGGAGAGGGAGGGAGGGGGCTCCGGGGTGGGCGGGCTCCGATTCCCTCCACGGGGGGGGTTCGCTGGCCGCGTGCGGCGGCGTGGCGCCATCCCGGCGGCGTGGCCCCCGCAGGCGGTCGGCGACGGCGAGCGCGAGCGCGTAGCCGAGCTGCGTCCACGCGATCACCCCGAGGGCGAGCCAGAGGACGATCTCCAGGACGGTGCCCATCGTCCGCGCATTCTCCCCCTAACAACGCGAGCGGGTCGCCCGGCGGAACCGGGGTGGCCGCTCGGGAGCCGCCGGAGGCGCGCGCCCGGGAGGCCCGATCGCTCAGGCGGCCGGCGCGCGTACCCGGGACGCCCGTCGCTCAGGCGGCCTGCGCCTGCAGCGAGCGCTGGACGTCCTCGCCGCGCTGCGTCAGGCTCCAGGCGTTGGGCTCGCCCTTGCTGTGGTCGCCGCCCGCGTTCGCGATCAGGCCGAGCGCGTGCAGGCGCGAGAGCAGCTTCGAGATCTGGCCCTGGTCGGCGATGCCCGCGGCCGCGGCCACCTGGCGGTTGCTCGACGCCGGCTCGGTGGCGATCGCGGCGAGCACGCGCACCGTGCGGTACGTGAGGCGCATGTCGAGGTCGCGCAGCGGGTCCCGGCGCGAGCGCGCCTCCGCCGCGCGGCGCCGGGGAGCGCGGCGGCGCAGTTCGCGCTCGGCGGCCTCCGCGCCTAGGTACGGCAGCACGATCGCCGCCATCAGCGGGCCCAGCAGGCCCACCAGCGGCCGCGCGTCGCGCTCCACCAGGCGCGCCTGCACGATCGCGAGCACCGCGCCCACCACACCCTCGGCCACGAGCCGGTCGGGGCGGCGCGCGGAGACCGCCTCCCGGCGCCCCTCGTGCACGGCGGCGACCAGCGCGGCGACGACCTCCGTGCGGCGCTCCAGCGCGCGCTGACCCGCGCCCAGGGAGCCGACGACGCCGAGGTACGCCAGGTCGGGCTCGGCGTCCATGAAGCGCAGCGCCGCCTCCAGGCCCGCGGCGATCCGCTCGCTCCAGCGCGCCGCGGCGCGGTGGGCGGGGAGCACCGCCTCACCGCACCTGTGCACCGCGCAATCGAACGCCGCCAGGAAGCAGTCCTCGCGGTCGTCGAACAGCTCGTAGAACGTGCGCCGCGAGACGCCCGAGCGCGACACCACGTGCGCCACCGTCACCCCGCCCGCGCCGAGCTCGTGCACGAGCTCGCTCATCGCCGCCACGATGCGCGCGCGCTGGATCTCGCCGACGCCGGCGCGCTCGAGCGCGCGCCGCTCGGAGCTCAGGCTTCCAGCTCGCGCCGCCCGCGGGCCGCCGCGGCGGCCCCTCGTAGGGGCAGGCGCACGATCGCGAGCGCTCGGCGGCATGACGGCTGCTCCGGCCACCGCTGCCTAGCCTTTCTTCCTTGCGCGTGTCTTGTTGTGGCTGTTCTTGTGCTGTTTGCTCTTCTTGTGGCGGGTCTTTCTGCGTGTGGCTTTCTTGGCCTTGGGGCAGTTGGTGGCTTGGATCTTGGTACTGGTTTTGATGAGTGCCCCGTTTTGCCCGGTGAATTCGGTGGGCATCGAGAGGTTTTTGGCTTTGCAGAGGTTGCCGTTGGCGGCGAGCGCGGAGTAGGGGCCCTCGGGGAGGGTCAGTTCGAAGGTGCCGACGGGGACGTCGGGCACGGTCTTGAAGGTGCTGCTGGTGACGCCCTGTTTGCTGATCGATGTCGAGCCGACGAGATGCACAGTGACGCCGTAGCCCTGGAGGACGACGATCAGGCTCGGGAACGCTTCGCCGCCGTGGGAGACGAAGTACGCCGGGCCCGACAAGGGGACGGGCAGCACTGGTGTGCTGGCGGTGGCGTGCCCGACGATCGATGCTGGGGGGCAGTTGGCGGGGTTTGCTTCGAAGACCGCCGCGGTGCAAGCTTTCTGCAGCGTCGTCAGGCGGGAGGGTAGCTTCTTGGGTAGTTCGACTTTGACGCGCGCGATATTCGCGTCATAGGGGCCCGCGGGGTAGGTGAGCTTCACGCTGAGGCTCGCCCCGCCGCTGCGGGAGGTCTTCCCGGAGGTGGTGGCGGTCAGCTTGGGCTTGAACGCGAGGACCGCGCAGTTGGTCGCCTGGAAGGGCACCGCGACCGCCCCACTGGCGCCTTCTTGGCTTGAGAGCGTGCCGGTGACCTGTAGGGGGCTGCAGTTGGTCGGGTTGAAGGTGAACCCGGGCCGGTCGATCGAGACGTTGATGTGCTTGATCTGCAACGGGATCCCGTCGATGATGTGCGGGATCGCATACGGCCCGGAGGGGTCCGTTGTGATCGTCAGCGCGGAGGTGCTCTGGTTGACTTCGATCTTCGCGCGCACGATCACCTTCCCCAGATCGAACGGGCCGGCCTTCGCGGGATTTACGATCGACAACCCAAACGGCGCGCCGTGGTAGGGGCCGGTGATGAACACTTCCCCGCCGGTCACGCTGTAGGGGTCCCCGCCCAGGCCGACGCTGACCGTCGTATGCCCGATCAGGCTCTCCGCGCCGCAGGTCCCCGCGTTGGCTTGTTCTTCGCCGCAGAGCTTCACACTGGAAAGCGTCCCCAACAACCCCGGCGGCATGTGCAGCTGCACAGAGCGTAGGTCCTGGTTGCCGTCTTCGCGGCTCATCGTCATCGTGAACGGGCTGAACCCGCCCGCCTGGATGCTCGTCGTGCCCGCCGTCAGCGACGGCGCGAACGGCAACGGGTCGGCGCACGCGCGCCCGTTGGGCCCCGAAGTGACCTGGAACGTCGAGGTCGGGTGCGCCGCTTCGTTACCCGACCACGGCGTGAACGCCGCTTCGGTCGTATAGCTCCCGCACAACGCAGGGGTCCCCAGCGGCGCGCGTTCCCCGCCAAAGAAGTGCATTTCGAGGTCTTCAAAGGGTAGATCCGGGGTGTTTTCGAACGTCGCGACGATCCGGCCCGTCTGTTCATCCAGACGCACGACCCCCGGCAGCTTCACCAGCACACCCGACACGGGGTCCTTCGCGACGATGTACATCGCCACAAGCGAACTGAACGGGTTAGCGTTCTGCGCCGCCAGATACACCGCGCCTTCAAGCGCATTGGGCAACAACGGCGTCTTTACCTTCACCGTCCCGATCTTCGACGCATCCGGACAAAACGGTTCAGGCAACCCCGCGGTAAACAGATCCAGGCCGCTACCCGGTTCCACACCCGTGAACCCGATCTCGCTCTCCGAACACGCTTCCAGCCCATTCGCACCCGCGGGGTTCAACCCCACACCCGCGGGCAACGCGACCGTCGTGTCCTTGAGCGTTGACTCCGCCAACCCCTTCGCGTTCAACGTCGCCGTCTGCGGAACATGCACCCCCACCGTCAAACCCGTCGAGCTACTGCCGCTCGGGACATCCGGCGCCACCGAAACCGACGGTTCAAACGGCAAGTGGTTGCAACCAGAGATCCCTTCCGGCGAGCGATACGCAAACGGCTGCGCCACCAGCCCGGGGCCCGTGGGCGTCTCCCACGATTCCCCGCTGACGATCGTTTCGAACGCTCCCTGACACGACGTCGGCAGCGCGAGGAACGGCTGCGGATACGGGATCGTGGAGGCCGGACAGGCACCGAGGTCTTCCAGGCAGCCCCAGCCCCGGGCCGAGTCGTGCCGCGGGTCGCCCGGCGTGCCCCAGAACGTCAACCGCACGCCCATCAGCCAGCTCTGCTCCGGGATGTCTCGCGAAGTGACGGTCACGCCGTAGTCGCTGCCGGTGCGCACCGAGGTGTCCAGGAACACCGGGACGAGGCCGGAGACCTTGAACCCGAAGCGAGCAGGCTCGCCCGGGTTGGGCTGCATGTTGTAGATCGGCTGGCGGACCGGCTGGTAGAGTTCGCGTTCGGCTTCGCTGACCCTGATCGTGACTGGGACTACCGCGACGCCGATCGCGGACTGCGGCGGGCACTTGTTCCAGAAATAGGACACTTCCTGAGGTGAGGTCGTTTCGCTGAACTGTTTGTCGGTGCACTGCGCGATCGGCGTCGGGTTGCCGACGAGTCCCGCGGGCAGCTGGCTGACGATTTCCTTGGGCAGCGCGACGGTCCGCGGCTGCTTTTTGGGGGCCGGCTTCGTATTGAGCGTGAGGATCGTCGTGAGCTGGAAGGGGTGCGAGCCGGCCTGCGTGTCGATCGAGCCGCCCACGTTTTCGGGAAGCACCTGCACTTCTTCGAACCCGAACCTTTCCGCTCCGTTTACTTCGATCGCGTGACTGGCGCTCGCGGGCCTCGCCGCGCCGCCGCCGGAGACGCTCGCGCTGTTCTGTTCACCGCTCTGCGCGCCGGGCAGCACGCGCACCGCGATGCGGACTTCCAGCGGCTGGTAGGGGAGCAGCCCGTCGGGCGTCAGCTTTCCGGTTCCTCCATTGATGAAACTGCCGCCTCCGTACGTGCAGGACAGCGTTTTGAGCGAGCAGCTCACGGGACCGCGTTCGATCGGGCCTTCCCCGGCCGCGACGCCTTCGATTTCCAGTGCTTCCAGGCCCTTGGGCAACGTATCCGTGACCGTCGTGAAGCCGGTGGTGGTGGCGTCGCCGCGGTTTTCGGCCATCACGTAGATCACCTGCGCCGTTTCGTTTGGCGAAGGTCCCTGCGAGACTTCCGTCAGCGTCGCTTCGGCGCGACCACCAGTGAGATCTTTCCCACCGAAGAACCCCGGGTATTCCCCGCTGACGAGCGGCGCTTGCACCGACTGGCCGGGGAACGTGATCACATACGGAGTGGTCCCGCCCGCGTCGCCCGGGCCTCCGGTGACTTCTACCCGGTGGCTGCCGTAGAGTTCTTCAAGAGCCGTCTGCACGGCTTCGGCTTTCGCGTTCCAAGGCAGGAACCGATGCACGAGTTCTTCGCCTTCGAACTTCAGTACGGCGAATTCGCCGCCGGTCGCGCTGACCGTCAGTTCCTGCACGTCGCTCTTGAGCGCTTCGGGGCGCAGGCTCGTCGGGCGCGATCCCATCGTCATTCCCCACCACGGGGCCAGCGCTTCGGCGTACGCCGAGCCGGCGCTCACCACCGCGAGCGCACCCGCGAGGGCAACGACCAGCAGGCCTCTCTTGATCAAACTCACCGCGATCACCCCTTGCCCTTCCTCGTCGCATTTGCCTTGCCGGAGCGCGCCGGCCCGTACCGCTTCTTTGCCCGCCGCTCGCACACAAGGCGCCGGCGCGCCCGCTGCCGGTGACACGCCCCGAGCGCTCGCGCGAGCTTCTGCGCGCGCGTCAGCGACCTTGGCCGCGCCGGCGACCCCGGCCCTGCGGGAGTCACGTTCCCCGCGCCGGAGAACGTCGCGCTCGAGGGCGCGCCGAAGATCGCCGGCTGTGGCTGCGGCGCGGCGCGGCAGGCGTCGGCCGTCGTGCACGCCGGCGGGGATACCGGAGCGCTGAAGCACGGCGACTGGCTGGTGCAGACGTGAGCGTCATACAGGTCGATCGCCTGATCGACGTCCTGCGCCACGAGCCTTTCCGACGTCAGGAAGAACACGTCGCTGCCGTCTTCGCTGGCGTTGACGAACCCCGATTCCTGCCCCGAGGTGCCCGAGCTGATCAATCCCAGGCAGCCGCCGGAGCTTTCGCGGTACGCGGGGGAGGACGTCGTGCAACCGCCGACACCGGCCGGCTCGTACTCGTAGACGTCCTCGTTGTGGTTGATGTCCTGCGGCACGAGCGCATCGGTGCTGTCGAAGAACAGCCGCCCCTGCGCCGACAGGTAGCGCGGCTGCTGAAACGGCGACCTTGCCCACCCGGGTGTCTGCGCCGCCACCCATTGATCTCCCGGCCACACTTCTTCGTCGTCCATTCGGGCGACGATGCTTTTGGTGCCCGCGGCTTCTTCCTGGAAGGCGTATTCGACGCCTTCGGGCCGCGCTCCCGTCGGGTTGCAGGACGCGCAGACCAGGCGTTCGCTGCCGGCGTCGAACAGGAAGACCTCCTCGTCGGGCTTGCCGCTGCTGGCGTCGCGATTGTCATAGCCCGTCAGCGAGCGACTCGACATGAACGAGAGGTAGCGGCCGTCGGGCGTGACACGCGTCGACTGCCTTTCCGTTTGCGGGTTCCAGTCACCCGCGTCTTCGCTTGAGAGCACCGCCAGCAGGCGCGGCGCTTCCCATCTGGCGGAGGCGCTGTCGTAGTGGGACATGTAGAGGTTGTCGGCGCCACCCACCGCGCGTTCGTGTCGGCCATTCTCCGCGCTCGACAGCACGCCAGACGCGACGTAGTACACGTAGGACCCGTCTTCGCTGGCGCCAAGCACTCCCCCCTGGACCCGCGCGCGACTCCCGGCGCTCAGCGGCGTCAGATCGCTCAGGGCGCACGTGAGCTTGCCGGCAACCTCGGCGATCTCGCACTCGTAGAGATCTTCTTCGGTTGACGTGGCGCCGGCGTCCGCGGTCAGGCGCTGATTGCTGGTGAAGAACACCTTCGAGGCGTCCGCGCTAGCGATCTGGAAGTGCGCTGCTTCGCCGCCCGCGCCTGAGCCGCCCTGCACCGCGTCCAACCTGAGCGTTTCGCCTTTGGCCAGATTACGCAGATATAGATGCGAGACGGACCCGGCGGCGTGTGTCCACACGACGCGCGAGCCATCGCCGGTCATCGCGTGCCTCACGCTGATTGATCCAAAATTACCAGCGTAGAGGCCAACTAGACCAGCGGTAAGCGCGCCGCCTTCGCTTTCCGGCAATACGCTCACCGGCTGCAGCTGCTCGGCCGCCGGCCTGTCACCGGACCACTCATAGAGCGCTTGCTGGCTAGGGTATTCGCTTTCGTACAGGATCACGTGAGCGAGATCGGGCGTCGCGTCGGCGAGCCTAGCCCCCTTTCCGAACCCGCTCGCACCCGCCGGCTCATCGGAATAGCCCGCGGCGCTCGTCACGAGCGGCTGCAGGCAGGTCTGGGGCGTGGTCGGACAGGTGTCGTTGTGACGCAGGTAGGGCGTGATTTCCGTGTCCGGCGGCGATAAGTCGGGACCCTGCGACGTGAAGACTTTGTCGAGTGTCGCGGCCGGTTGGAGCAATCCCAGCGAGAGGTCTTCGGAGAAGAGCTGGTATTCAGGTCCACCGGTCGCGCTCGTCGTGGTCGCGTGCGGCAGCGCGATGCTCTGCGTGGACCAGCCGGCAGGACCCCGCGTGGAGATCAGCGGCTCGACGGATGTGTTCCCTCGGGCGTCTTCGAGCGGCTGCGTGGACCAGTACGCCATCTCATCGCCCGACAGCGAGGCCTGGGTACCAGTCTGCTGTGCGTCGGCGTCATCGATCAAGCCGCCGTGCTTTTCGGGCGGCGAAACCAGTTCCCACTGGCGGCCGTCGAGTAGCTTTGCTTCGCCGCCGGCGCCCTGCGTGATGAACGTGCGGTCGGGTCCCGCGAACGCCACCGCGGTGAGCGCGCCTTTCACCATCAGATCGCTGACCGCGATCACGCGGTAGTGGTAGAGGACTCCCGGCGCGAGGCCCTCCACGTGCCGAGCGACTTCCACGGCTTCGGTGCCCGCCCCCAGCGACGCGGCAGCGGTCTGGGCTTCGTATGCGCTGCTCCTGCCGTATTCGAAGTGGTAGCTCGTGGAAGCACCGTCCGGGTTGAGCTGAGCGTCGAGCGTCACCGACGTCGAGGAAACCTGCGAGGCCCACTCGTCAGACAGGCCGCCCGGTCCCGGGCGTCGTGAATTCCTGCAGCTGCGATTCGGCGTTGGTCCCGTTGGCGTTCGTGGCCTGCAGGCGGTAGTAGTAGGTCGTGTCCGGCTGCAGTCCCGTCAGGTCCACGCTGACAGACACTTTCCCTTCAACTTCCACCTTCGCCGGACACGGCGCGGCTTCACCGAGCGAGGGACTCCTGCCCCAGTCGAACTGGCAGCTCGCTGCGCCGCCTTTGTCGAGGTTCACCGTGCCATTCAGCGTCGCGCTCGTCGGTTCCACGCTCGAGGCCGGCGCAGTGGCCACGTCTGGAAGCACGATATTGGGTCCGAAGACGAACACCGGGTCGGGGCGTTCGAAGCTGTTGCTCGCGCTGGCGACGTAGACCTTGTGTGTGGCCGGATCGGCCGCCACGCTATAAGGAACCGTTTGTTCTGGGTGTTCGAGGCCACTGCCGAACGACCCGCCCGGCACGCTCGAAGGACCGATGCGCCCCTCGAATTCACCGAGGGAGTTGAACTCGAAGACCTGGTCGGGCACTTTGCTTCCGTTTTCGGTGACTTTATGTGCGGTCATGTAGACGTCACCTTCGCCGTCGTCGGCCGCCAGTGAAAGCACGGTTTCTACCGAGACGCTAGTTGGCAGGGCCAGTTTCCCGACGAATTCGTACTGGCCAGCAATCGCCGCCGGCTTGAAGATGTACACACTGCTCTTCGCGAATTCGCCTGCCGGGCGGTCGGCGACCAGCACGTCGCCGCTGCCTTCCTCGACCTGCACCCCGTAGGGTGCGTTGAAGGGTTCGCTCGGGGAGATGCCCCTCAGCTGGGTGACGAATTTTTCCCCACCCCCCGTTTCGGGTTCGAAGATGTCAACGACCCCGTGTTCGGGATCCGTGACGTACACGTCGCCCGCGGCCCAGCCGACGCCCGAGTTGTCGACCGCCACGTCGGAAAGATGGCGGCATTCGAAGCAGCCAAAGCGTTCTTTGCTCGGCGCGCCGACCCCGGTCCAGACCTTCTGCAGCGCTCCCGTCGCCGCGTCGAAGACGGCGACGATCCCGTTCGCGCCCGCTTCGGTCTGTTCGTCGCCGCCGACGTAGACCCGGGCTTTGCCGCCAGCGTGCCCGACCGCCAGGCCCTGGTGGAGCAGCTCCAGCGGAGAACCGACCTGGGGGAACTGCGCGAGGAAGGCGCCCGTGGCAGCGTCGAACTTGTCTATCCGAGAGTTGTCGGCTACATACACTTCGCCCGAATCCACGGCCATAGCGTTGCGGAAGCCGAGGTTGAGGGGGCCGGGCACAGGGACCGCTTCGCCGTGGGGGCCGACGGCCGGTACTTCGCTGAACTGCGAAAGGTACTTGTGTTCGTCGGCCGCCCAGCCGGGCGCGGTCCAGAGCGCGAGCAGCCCTGTCAGCGCGCACAGCGATACCAGGGTCAGCGAGGTCAACCTGCGAGCAGCGGTCATCGAGCCGTCTCCTTAAAGACAGAGGGGACGACCCCTCGATTGCATGAGAGCGCGCCGAGGGGCGCGATACCTCCAGGGAGGGGCAGGCGATCGGTCAGAGCCGAGCGGAGCCCAGCTATAGCCCTACCCCCTACGGGGGATCCAGTGCGGCCCGCGAGGGCCGAGCCGAGGGGGCGCCTAAGGTCTAGGCACCAGGCCGAAGAGAGAGAGAGAGAGAGAGAGATGCATCAGCAAGCTGCTGAGGCATCTAGCAACGGTGTTGTGCGGAGGCGCAAAGACCTCCTGCACGTATGTCCCTCCCGAACTCACGCGAAAACCAGCTCCCTCGACGTTGACCCGATCCCTCTCCCCAGGGGGTTTCTCTGAAACCCTGCCAGCGCTGAAGTTAGGTTGACCACAGTGGCCAGACCCGACCGAGCCCTATGTTCTGTACGCCCGGCAACCCGCTTGGATCACCAAGGTAGGACTACTATATCCAGTGCGCGAGATACTTGTCAAGTCCAAAGTGGAACCGCGCCGCGGGCGCGGCCGATGGCCCGGCTGTATTTTCACCCGCCGAGCAGTCGTTCGTAGAGCACCAGGTGGGCGCGCGCGATCGCCTCCCACGAGTACCGCCCCGCAGCCGCCCCACTCGCGTGCGACGCCATCCGCTCGCGAGCGGCCTCGTCGGACAGCAGCTCAACCAGCGCTTCGCCCAGCGCCTGCGCGTCCCCCGCCGGCACGGTTCGCGCCGCCCCGCCGGCGGCGAGCTCGGGGAAGCCGCCCGCGTCACTCAGCAGCAACGGCTTGCCGGCGCCGAGCGCTGTGAACAGCACGCCCGACTGGTCGATCTCGCGGTAGGGCAGCACGACGAGGCTCGCGCGTTGCATGAACGCGCCGAGCTCCGCGGCGGAGACGAACCGCGACAGGAACCGCACCCGGCCCGCGCCGGCCCGCTCGGCACGGCGGGCCGCGTCGCGCAGCGGCGCGATCTCCATGCGCGGCATGCCGACGATCCAAAGCTCGGGCGCCGCCCGGTGACCGGCAGCTGCCTCCGCGTCGGTGGCCACGCCGCGCGCGGCGGCGCGCCCAGGGCGGCGCGACCCATTCGCCGTGTCCCGAGCGCCGGGCCCGGCCGTCGCGCGCCAGGCGTCCAACAGCACGTCGAGCCCCTTGTACGGGCGCAGCAGGCCCGCGAACAGGACCACCGGGCCGTCGGTGTCCTCGAAGTCCTCCGGCAACCGCCCGGTCGGCGCAGCGCTCTCCGCTCCGGCGGTCGACGGCGTCCCGCGGTCCTCGCCACTCGACGGGCCGCCCAGCTCCTCCCAGGGCCGCAGCACCCCATGCGGGATCACGTGGACGAGCCCGCTCGCCAGCCCCAGCTCCTCGATCAGCCTCCGCCGGCCGTGCTCGGAGTGCACGACTACCGCGTCCATCCGCTCATACAGCCGCCGCTGCGCCGCCAGCTGGCCCGGGCGCGGCTCGCGCGGGAGCACGTCGTGCGCGGTCAGCACCAGCCGCGGGCGCGCCGCCGTGGCTCTCCCCGCCGTGCCCGCGCCGACGGCGCTCGCCCGCCGGCGCGGCAGGAGGTGGACGTCGAGCGGCTGCACCGTCAGCCACTGGAAGTGCACGATGTCGGCCGCGCGCGCCGCGCGGCGGTAGCGCAGCATGTCCGGCACGTGCTCGGCCGCCTTCAGCGCGAGCTGCGCGCGCGAGCGCGGGCCTACCGCCGTGCCGCGGTGGGACCGCCGATAGAAGAACTCGCGCCGCACGTAGCCCGTGGGCACCGGCGCGGCGTCGTAGGCGAAGCGGCTCGTGAACAGCGCCACCTCGGCTCCCGCCTGCCCCAGCGCGCGGCAGAGCGCGTGGTCGTAGGGCGGCGTGTACGCGGAGGGGTTGACGACGTGGACGCGCATCGAACTAACGATGGGCTACCCGAGCGCCCACAGAAGTAGCGATGCCGGAACGAGCGCATAGCGCTCGGTGAATTGCAGCGCGTCCTTCGTGGCCATCACCACCGGGCGCCCGGGATGCGCGCGGGCGGCAGCCGCGGCCGCCGTGGTCCCGGGGTCGCGGCGATACTTGACCTCGACCACGTCGAGTGCGCTGCGCGGGCCGCACACGAAGTCGATCTCGCCGCCGCGCGCGGTCTGCCAGATATGCAGGCGCCCCGGCAGGGCGAAGGCTTCCAGGAGGCGCTCGGGGGATTCGTAGCGGCGCAGCAGCGCGATGCCGATCGCGTTCTCCACCAGCGCCGGCTGGTCGAGCGCGAGCCCCGGCGCCTCCGCGAGCGCGAGGCCACATAGCAATGGGTCGGCGAAGAAGACCTTCTTGTCTCGCGACTGCTCGTTGGTCTGCGAGCCGCCGCGCCAGAAGTAGAGAACGAACAGGAAGTAGCCGGCGGCGAGCAGCTCGATGTAGTCGCGCAGCGTCTGGTAGTGCGGCCGGCCCGAGCCCCTGCCCAGCGGCACGTCCATCTCCCTCGCCATGCTGCTCCAGCTGACCTTCGAGCCCAGCGACCGCACGACGCGCTCGAGCAGCGCATGCGTCGCCGGCACGCTCGACCCCCGGCGCTGAAGCTCGCGCAGGAGTGAGTCCCACAGGACGCGCCTGACCTCCCGCGAGGGCTCCGGGCTCCCCGAGACCGCCTCGGCCACCGCGGCGGGCAGCCCCCCGAAGCGCAGGTACCGCTCCAGCGCCGCGTCCAAAGCTGGGCTGTACACGCGCATGTCACGCAGCAGCTCCACGCCCTCGGCCGTTCGCAGCTGAGCGATCGTCAGGCGCGGCGAGGACGGTATCTCGCCGCGGGTCGCGCGCGCAAACGCCGCGAAGCTCTGCGGGAGAACGAGATGGTCGGAGCCGGCCGCGCGCCGGCCCGGCAGTCGCTCGGATGCGTCGCGTTGGAGGTCGATCGCCGAGGAGGCCGTGCAGACGACCACAGATGCGCGGATCGCGCCGTGATCCCACAGCGACTTCACGGCTGTCTGCCAGCCCCGCACCGCCGTCACCTCGTCGAGCAGCAGCAAGCCGGAGGCAGCCCCGCCATGCGCGAGCTCGCGAGCGCGTTCGACGGTCGCCGCGAGCTCGCTCAGCCGTTGACCCTCCAGCAGGTCGAGCGCGAGATAGATCACCGAACGCGCCTCGAAGCCGCTCGCAAGCGCCCGCTTCACAAGGAGCTTCAAATCCGTGCTCTTGCCGACCTGGCGCGGGCCTCGCAGGATGTGGATCCCGGGACGCGCGAGATCGAGTTGCTCGACGACGTCCGACGCGAGGCGCGCCGGCTGCGCCTCCAGCGCCACCACGTGCGGGTCGCTCGCAGCCCACGCCGGGTTCGTCCACCATGGGTTCTGGTTGTAGATCTGCCCGTCGGGGAGCGCCACGCGAGGCCCCACGATAGCAAGAACGCGAGAAAGATGCTGGTCTTATTGATAGATAACACTTGTTAGACGCTGCATATATTGGGAAGTGATCCACACAATCGGCGGCATCTAAGGGCGTCGGCCGCGGAGAGCACGCGCTAGGGTCGGAGCGATGCCGGGCGTCGAGCTCTCCTTCTGCGTCGTCAACACCTCCCAGCGCGAGCTGCTGCTGAGGGGGCTCGACGCGATCGCGCGCGATCGCGACGGGTTGCCGTTCGCGACCGAGGTGCTCGTGCTCGACAACGGCTCGCGCGACGGTTCCGCGGAGGCCGCGCGCGCGCACCCCACCGTCGACGAGCTCCTCGCGATCCCCGAACGCCGCGGCAAGGGGCTCAACGACTCCGAGCTCCTGCGCCGCGTGCGCGGGCGCTACGCGCTGCTGCTCAACGAGGACTCCGAGCTGCTGCCAGGCGCCGTGCTCGCGCTGCACGCCGCCCTGGAGCAGCGGCCGGATGCGGCGTGCGCCGGCGCGGCGCTGCACCGACCGAGCCCACACGGGCTGGGTACGCGGGCAGGCGAAGTGGGGCCGCCGCAGGCCTCGGCGTGGCGCTTCCCCGCGCCGCTCACCGCGCTCGCCGGCGCGCTGTTCCTGCACCGCTGGCTCGTCGTACAGAGTCTTGGCCGGCGGACCCGCGAAGTGGACTGGTGCCAGTCCGCCGCGCTGCTCGTGCGGTGCGAGGCCGCCGCGCAGGTCGGCTACCTGGACCCGGACTTCTTCGTCTACTCCGACGAGGTCGACTTCGCCAAGCGCCTGCACGACGCCGGCTGGCGCTCCCTTTGGGTGCCCTCCGCGGTCGCCATCCATCACGAGCAGCTCGCCACCGCCGCCGTCCCGGAGGCGCGCATCGTGGAGATGGCGCGCAACCGCGACCTCTACATGCGCAAGCACCACTCGCCCGCCGCCGCGCGCGCCGTGCGCTGGCTGACCGCATGGGCCTACGCGGTACGCGCGCTCGCCGCGCTAGCGCTACCGGGTCACTCCGCCGCGCGCTACTGGCGCCACGTGACGGCCACGCTGCACCCCGAGCGGGGTACGGGACTGCGAGAGGCCGCCGCTGCGTACAACCGCTCCGAGGACCCCGCCGCCCGCGGGCGCGCATGGGGGCACGGGAGCGCCGCCGGCGGTCAGGACCGCGTCGACCCCAGCCGGTAGGCGCGCGCCGATCGCCACAATCCCCGCGCCCCGCGCAGCTCCTGCCCGCTGAAGAAGCGCATCCCCAGCAGCAGAGCCGGCGCCAGCGCCAGCCACAACGCACGCAGCACGAACCCCTCCGCGCCGCTCGTCGGCAGCAGCAGCTCGCCCGAGACCGCCACGCCCGCGAAGATCGCGCACAGCGTCGCCAGGCGCCGCCACTCGAACTCGACTGCGAACAGCGAGCGCGTCAGCGCGTACAGCACCACGAGCATCGCCACGTAGGCACCGCACAGCGCGAGGCCCGCGCCGGCGATGCCGAGGTTCAGGCCGCCCGCCGGGACCAGCCACAGCAGCAGCACCACGTTCACCGCCAGGCCCGCCGCCGCCGCCGGGAAGTTGCGCGACGTCGTCCCCGCGCGGCCCGCCAGCACCATCAAGACCGGGTACAGCCCGTACAGCGCCCACCCCAGCGCCAGCCACGGCAGCGCTTTGTACGCGCCGAAGTATTCAGGGTGGGGAGCCAATAGCCGCACCAGCCAACGGCCCAGCAGCGCCACCCCGCACACCACGATCCCCGTGCCCAGCGCGTAGTAGGTCGTCACCAGCGCGTACAGCCGCGACGCCTCGCGGTCGCTCTTCACCGAGTACGCCAGCGGCGGCCACGCGTACTGGAAGCCGCGCACCGCCACGAACACCACCGTCGCCAGCTGCAGCGCGATCGAGTACAGGCCCGCCGCGCTCTCGGAGTACGCGCGGAACAGGTACAGGCGGTCCACCACCTGCAGCGCATACACGCTCGCGTCCGCCGGCACCGTCGGCAGGCCGAAGCGCAGCATCGCCGCCAGGTCCCGCCGCTCCACCCGCAGCGACAGGCGCCGCGCCGGCAGCAGCACCAGCGCCCACAGGCCCAGCACCACCACCGCCGACGCGCCGAAGTTGCCCAGCAGCAGCCCGCGCGCCTGCAGGCCGGCGAACACGACCAGCGTCACCGTCAGGGTTATCGTCAGCGCCACGTTGCACATCGACGCCACCAGGTACGCGCGCGCGCGCTCGTCCACGCGCAGCTGCGCGTAGGCCATCTCGATGTTCGTGAACGCCCACAGGCCGAGCACCGCGCCGTCCATCAGGCCCGCGTTGCGGAAGCCCAGCACGAGCTGCGAGAGATCTCCCGCGAACGCCACCGCGAGCAGCGCCGCGAGCGTCGTCGTCCACGCCACCGTCGCCGTCGCCGTCCGCGCGATCCGCGCCCGCCGCTCGGAGTCGTGGTCGGTGAAGTAGAAGCGCACAAACGCCTCCCCGATGCCCAGCCGCAGCACGATGCTCGCCAGGATCACGCTCGTCAGCAGCGTGTTGTACGCGCCGTATTCCTTCGCCGGGACGTGGCTCGTGTACAGCGGCAGCAGCACCACCGCGAAGCCCTTCGCCACGATGTCCGCCGCCTGGTACGCCGCGCCCGTCGTGACCAGCCGCTTCAGGTAGTCGCGCACGACCTCAGCTTGCCAGCGCCGCCGGCTCCCCGCGCGCCGCCCGCCGCGACACCCCGCCGGTCGCGGGCGCCGCCAGCGCGACGCCGACGCCCAGCAGCGTCCACGTCAACGGGTCCTCCAGGAAGTCCGCGTACGTGAACGTGTGCAGCACCAGCGCCGCGAAGCACGCCGCCAGGGCGACGCGCGGCGGGGAGCGGCCCGCCCCTTTGAAGAGGACGGCGAAGGACGAGATCAGCAGCGCCACGTACAGCGCCAGCCCCACGATCCCCTGCTCCGCGGCGACCGTGATCGGAATCGTGTGCGACGCCGACGTCGCGCTCTGGCCTTCGACGTGTTCGTGGCGCCGGTACTCCGTCGCGAACGACCCCGGGCCGAAGCCCTCCAGCGGGCGGTCCGCGAACAGGCGCAGGCCGCCCCTGATCAGCTTCGTCCGCCCGCTCGTCGCGTTGCTCGCCGAGCCGCCCCTCCCCGACAGGCCCAGGTGCAGGCTCGGCGGCGCGATCAGCACCACGACCGCCGCCACCGCCAGCGCCGCGACCGCCACGTAGAGCGTCGCGCGCACGTCCCACCGCCACGCCGCCAGCACCGCCAGCCCGAGCAGCAGCGCCGCGATGCTCGACTGCGAGAAACTCGTCACCAGGCCCGCCAGCAGCCACAGCAGCACAGCGCCACCCGCCCACACCGGGCGCCGCCGCGCGCTCCACAACACGGCCGCCATCACCGCCAGCATCACCAGCGCCAGGAAGCGCCCGTAGACGTTCGGATCGAAGAACAGCGAGTTCACTCGAAAGAAGTTGTCGTACTGGTTCGCCGCCACCACCTTCGGGTTCAAGAACAGGTGCTTGCGGTCGTACTCCACGAAGCCGATCCCCGCGAACAGCACCGCCAGCGCGACCGCCGTCGCCAGGCACGCCAGCAGCAGCTCCCGCGTCCAGCGCAGCTCGCGCAGCAGCGCGAACAGCAGCGCGAACGGCACGTAGAAGAAGACCACGTTCTCCAGCGCCTTCGAGAAGTCCGCCGAGTACGCCGCCTGCAGGCCGTACAGCACGACCGAGGCCATCAGCAGCCATTCCAGGCCGCGCGGGGCGAGCGCGCGCGCCGCCCAGCCGCGCACGCCGCCGCCGGCGGGGCCCGCATGATCGGCGACGATCGCTGCCTCACCCCGAGCCGCGGTCGCATCTCGCGAGAGCGCGGCGGGATCCCCCGCGGCGCGGTGCGTGGCGGCGTCGCGTTCGGCGTCGAGATCCTGTCCGGCGGAGGCATCCGTGAAGCCCAGCAGGCGCGCGATGTACGCGACCGCGCCCCCCGCCACCACCAGGTACAGCGGGATCAGCAGGTTCGCCGTGCTCCCCCCCGTGGAGATCGGCAGCCGGAACGGCAGCGCCGCGATCGCCAGCACCGCGAACGCCTCCGCGCGCCGGTGCACGAGCAGCGCCAGCGCCGCCACCACCGCCAGGCCCGCCACCGCCGCACCCGCCGCCTCCGCCGGGTGCGCGCGCAGGTGCACGAACTGCGTCGTATGCCACACGTCCACCGCCAGCAGCACCGGGGCCAGCACCAACACCGCCGCCAGCGCCGACGCGCGCGCGCGCCGAGGGATCGCGCGCGGTCTCAGCACGACCAGCGCCGCCAGCAGCGTCACCGCGATCACGCCCAGCTTCTGCGCGGCCTCGCCCAGTCCGTGCGCGGTCGCCAGCGGCAGCGCGACCGATCCCGCGGCGACCGCCAGCGCGTGCGCCGCGGTCATACCTCCAGCGGCAAGCGCGCCCCCTGGCGTCGCCGCGCTCACCTCGCCGCCCGCAACGCGAAGGACCGCGGCGAATACACCGGCGCGTGGCCGCCCCGCTCGAGGCTCACCCGCAGCCGGTATTCGCCCGGCGGCGCCAGCGCGCCCCGCTGGTGGTTCCCGCGGTGGCCGTTCCAGCACAGCGAGACCTGTTTGTAGCGTTCCACCGGCAGCTCCCGCACGAGCCGCGCCTCTTCGCCGCCCGCCGCGTTCACGACCGCGACCGTCACCAGGTTCGCCTGCGAAGGCTTGAACGACACGTACTCGATGCGTTCCTCGTGCGCCAGGATCAGCCGCCGCGACACCCGCCCCAGACAGCTGTGCCCGGCGGCGCGGGTCGGCGCGAAGAACGGCGTCATCTTGAAGTTCCCCACCGCCGGCGGCGTGTGCTTCAGGCGCTGCGTCAGCCCGAAAGCCACGAAGCTCGCCACCACCAGCGCCCCGAACACGATCGCCGCCAGGCGCTGCGTGCCGCGCTCCGGTTCGTGGCTGCGCGAACCACCCCCGGCGGAGCCGAAGGCGGAGCCACCCTCCCCACTCAATCCCCGCCGCCCCGCGCGAACCGCTCGACCGTGTCCGAGCGCAGTCCCAGGCGCAACGTCTCCAGCGAGAGCACGTCGTTGGGGGCGATGTTCCCCAGGTTGCACTCGCCGCCGAAGAACTCCAGCAGCCACACCTGCTGCTCCTTGCGCGGCGCCTCAAAGACCATCAGCTCCGGGTCCACCGCGTGCGCGATCTCGTCGATCAGGCCGCTGCGCACCTCTCCGTCCGCGCGGTAGATCCCCGCCGTCCCCGACTCCCGCGCCTCCGCGATCACCTTCCACGCGCCCGCCTCCAGATCCGCCTGGATGCGCTCGATCCACACGTACGGCGCCATGATCGTCGCCGCGTCCTTGCTGCCCACCTCCGCGAGCACCGTGAAGCCCGCCGCCGCCAACGTCCGGATCAGGTGTGCCTTGACCTCCGGCTCCAGCTCGATCGTCCCGTCGGAGACCTCCACGTGGCGCAACCCCAGCTCCTCCAGCCAGCCCATCAGGCCCTCCACGCGCCCCTGCTTGACCGCCAGCTCCGTCAGCGTCCCCCCCAGCACCACCGGCACGTCGTACGCCGCGTACCGCTCCAGCTTCGGGCGCAGGTTCGCCGTCACCAGCGCCGTCCCCCACCCGAGCTTCACGATGTCCACGTACTCGCCCGCGACCTCCATCAGGCCCTCCACCTCCGCCAGCGACAGGCCCCGGTCGAGCACGTGCGTCAGACCGCACTCGCGCGGCTTGCGCGTGCGCTCCGGCAGCTCGAGGAAGCTCACCCTTCGCCGCCGCCGAGCGCCGCCTGGTCGGCGCCCGCGACCACGACCACCGTCGCCGAGCCCACCTGCCCCGCCAGCGCGCTTTCCAGCGGCGCCACTTCTCCGACTCCCAACGTCTGCGCCACGTGTTCCGCTTCCGGCTTGTGGCCTTCCGCGTACTGCACCGCCGAGGTCGAACGCGCCGCCGGCTGCGCGTCGAGCGCCGCCGCCTGCGTGTAGCCGCTCTGCTGCAGGTTCCCCGAGATCCGGTGCGCCAGCCCCGTCGTCGCGGTCGCGTTCAACACCACCACCTGCGTTTCCGCCGGGCCCGCCACCGCGCCGCTCGCGCGCGCGTGGTGTTTGGAGCGGCCATGCCGGGCGCTCGTGCGGTGCGACGCCGTCGTCGACGCTTTGTTGGAGCTCGAGCTCCCCCCGCCCACAGACAACAAAACGCCAACCAACACCGCCACCCCGAACACCACGCCGCCGACGATCAGCGCCGTCGTGCGGCCCGTCGCGCGCCGCTCTTCCTGAAGGAACGGCGGCCCCTGCATATTTCCCCCACGTCCCCCCGCCGCGCGTGTCCGTGCGGCTGGGTCCCTCGGCCCCCCCGCATCTCCGCGCACCGTCGAGCGCGACGAGGCGATCGGACGAGCACCGTGCGGCGCTCCCGCTCCGGCCGGGGTCGCCCGCACCGGTGCCGGCGGCGCCGGCGCGCGCACCACCGATCCCGCCGCCCGCGCCGCCACGGTCGCCGGCGCCGAGGAGCCCACGGCCGTGGCCCCCTCCGCCTCCGCCGCGGCGAGCGCGCTCGCGTCCGGTGCCGCCCGCGTCGATCCGGCCATCGCCATCGCCGCCGCCGGCTCCGCCACACGCCTCGCCTCGGGCTCCGCGTCCTCCGGCGTACCGCGCTGCGACTCGTCCGACTCGTCCGCGTCGCCGCCACGCGCCGCCGCCACGATCGGCTCCTCCGCGGCAGCCGCCTGAGTCGGGGCGCCCGGCTCAGCCGCCTCCCTCGACGGAGGCGTCCTCGGGGTCGGATCTGCCGACGACGACGCCGCCCCGCCGGGCCGCTGCGCGCCTGCAGCCGGTGCTCCGCCGGCCACGGTATCCGGCTGCGGCGTCGCTACGAACGCCGGCTGGCCCGGCTGGGGCTGCGCCGCCGGCGGACTCGCAGCGTTCGCCGCCGCGCCACCCGCCATCGCGCCACCCGCCATCGCGCCACCCGCTGCCGCGGCCGTCGCGGGCGGGAGCGGCGCGCGGCCCGGGACCGCCGCCGCCGGTGCGCCCGCGGGCTGGCTCGCGACTTGCGCAGGCGGTCCCCCGGCCTGCCCACCCGGTGGCGGCGGAGCGGCCGCGCGCGTCACCACCGGCGTCGCGCGCGGCACGGCGGGCTGTACCACGCGCTGCACTCGCGCCGCCGCCTCCGCGCTCACGCGCTGCTCCAGTTCCGTCGCGCGCTCCGGAGCGCGCCCCGCCCACTCCCGCAGCCGCTTCAGCTCGCGCGCCTGCGAGAACACCAGCAGCGACAGCACCGCGATCCCCAGCAGCGCCGCGAACGCCGCCACCGCGCCGACCTGCAGGAGCGTGTTCGAAACCGACAGCGCTGGCAACGGGGCGCTCATGCCTCGCCAGAGTGTACGAGCGGGACAGGCGCGACGGAGCGCTCCACCGCTTCCCCACCGCTGTTCGCCGCCTCCTGCACCTCGCGCCGCACCTTCGCGCTGAGGCCCGCCACCTTCGCCGCCAGCCCCGCCGCGTCGCCCTCCAACACCAGCAGGTTGATCTCGTCGAACATCGCCGCCACCGACTCCCCCGGCAGCGGCTCGCGCTCGGCGATCAGGATCTTCTCCGCCACCGTCGCCCGCGGACGCTCGTAGTCGTTGAACAGCTCCTCCTCGAGCTTCTCCCCCGCCCGCGCCCCGACCTCCTCGATCTCGATGTCGCGGTCCGGGTCCAGCCCCGAGAGCTCGATCATCGCGCGCGCCAGATCCACGATCCGCACCGGCTCTCCCATGTCCAGCACCAGCACCTCCGCGCGCGGCGCCGCCGCCGGCTCCCCCGGACGCGGCGTGCTCGACAGCGCACCCGCCCGGATCACGAGCTGAACCGCCTCCGGGATCGTCATGAAGTAGCGCGTCATCCGCCTGTCCGTGATCGTCACCGGACCACCCCGCGCGATCTGGCGGCGGAAGATCGGCACCACGCTCCCCGAGGAGCCCAGCACGTTGCCGAAGCGCACCGCCTTGTACGCCGTATCCGGGAAGCGCGCCGCCGCGCCCTCCACCGCGAACTCCGCCAGCGCCTTCGACGCGCCCATCACCGTCGCCGGCGCGACCGCCTTGTCCGTCGACACCAGCACGAAGCGCCCCACCCCCAGCTCCCCGCACAGCAGCGCCACGATCCGCGTCGCGATCGCGTTGTTGCGGATCGCCTCCACCGGGTTCGACTCCATCAGCCCCACGTGCTTGTACGCCGCCGCGTGGAACACCACCGTCGGGCGGTGCTCGGCGAGCACCTCCCGCATCCGCTCCGCCTCCTTGCAGTCCGCGAGCACCGCCGCCAACGTTCCCGCCGCGACGTGCCGCTCATCTTCCAACTCCCGCTGGATCGCGAACAGGTTGTCCTCCGCGTGGTCCAGCAGCACGATCCGCCGCGGCCCGACGTGCGCGATCTGGCGGCACAGCTCCGCGCCGATCGAGCCGCCCGCGCCCGTCACCAGCACCGTCTCGCCGCGCAGGTAGGAGCCCACCCCGTCGAGCTCCATCAACACCGGCTCGCGTCCCAGCACGTCCTCCACGCGCACCTCGCGCACCTGCCGCGCGATCGTCCCCGGGCCATCGCTCTGCAGCAGCTCGAACACCGTCGGCAGCGTCCGCACCGGGATCCCGCGCACGCGACACTCGCGCACCACCCGCGCGCGCGTCGAACCCGGCGCGGAGGGGATCGCGATGATCACCTCGTCGGGCTCCGCCTCCTCCAGGATCCGCGGCAGGTCGCCCTGCGTGTCGCCCCGCACCTTGATGCCGTCGATCCGCATCCCCTGCTTGCGGGGGTCGTCATCGAGGAACCCGATCGGCACGAGCCCCAATTCGCGGTTGCGCACCATCTCGCGCACCACCAGCCGCCCGCCGTCGCCCGCGCCCACGATCAGCACGCCCCGCTCGCCGTCGCGCACCCCCCTGATCGCACCCGGCAGCCGTCTTTCGTTCACCGCCCGCGCCGCGACCCGCACGCCCACCAGCACGACCAGCAGCAGCAGGAAGAAGATCCCGATCACCCCGATCGGAAGGTTCAGCGTCTCGGTGCCGCTGCGATGGCCGATCTGCACCGGGTGCGCCACCGCCACGCCCACGACCGCCAGCACCGCGACCGCGACCGCCCCGCGCACGATCGCCCAGTAGTCGCGCTGTCCCGCGAAGCTCCAGCTGCGCAGGTACACCCGCGCGAGCACCAGCGTCACCACGCCGGCCGACGTCACCCACCAGATCGTGCGCCCGAGCAGCAGCGCATAGCGGTGCGCCAAGCCCTCGTCGAAGCGCAGCCGGAACGCCAGGTAGTAGGCCAGTGCGACCAGCACCCCGTCCACGGCGATCTGGGGCAGCACGTGCCGGTGGAAGGGGACGAAGGCCACCGAACGCATCCTTCGGTGCATTGCCCTGATTGTACGGCGCGCTACTTGAAAAGCGTCACCTCGGAGATCTGCGCCGATTCGCTGTTCGGCGGCAGCCGCACGATCCAGATCAGGTAGTAGCGGTAGCGCACCCCGCCCGTGTCCACGCGGATCGTCGTCTGCCGGCCGACCGTCCGCGGCGCGGCCAGCTGAAGCCAACCCCGTTCGGCGAGGCTCTGCGCGGCCCCGAAGGGCAGCTGCGAGTCGAAGCTCCTCGCCCCGTACACCGCGACCTGCATGCCCGGCGTCGGGGTCTGGATCTCCACCGCCCGCGCCCGCAGGCCCGGAGCCGCGTCCAGGTACAGCCCCGTCCCCGGCTTCCCCGCGAGCTTGTCTTCGATGTAGAACTCCGTGCTCCACGTCGTGCTCGGGTCGCCGTCGAGCACGTTGGCGACCTGTTTGGGGTGTTCGAGGTCCGTCCCGAACGGGTTGTAGTCGTGCGCCGCGCCCGCCGCCAGCGCAACCTCCGAGAGGCCCGGTTTGGAGCCCACGTTCGCCCCGCCCGTCCCGCGGTGCGTGTTGCCCGCGATCAGCGTCAGCGCGAGCGCCACCAGCCCCGCGAGCGCCACCAGCGAGACGAGCCACCGCACCGGGTGGCGCATCCGCCACGGCAGCCGCCGCCGGCTGCGGCCCGGGAGCGTGCGCAGCACGGTCGTCACCTCGCCCGTCGCCTGCCCCGCCCGCGACGCCTCGACCGCGAGCACGTCCTCCAGGTCCGCCAGCAGCGTCGGCACGTCCGGATAGCGCCGCTCGAGGTCCTTCGCCGTCATCCGGTCCACCACCGCCGCCGTCGCCGCCGAGACCTCCGGGCGCGCGAGCTGCACGTCGGGGACGTCCTCGCGCACGTGCCGCATCGCGACCGCCACGGGCGTGTCGCCCGTGAACGGCACGCTCCCCGTCAGCATCTCGTACAGCACGACCCCCAGCGAGTAGATGTCGGACTGGCCCGTCACCTTCTGCCCCAGCGCCTGCTCCGGCGAGACGTAGTCGGTCGTCCCCAGCACCCGCCCGTCGAGCGTCAGGCCCTCCTCGGTCAAGGTCCGCGCGATCCCGAAGTCCATGATCTTCGCGTGCCCCTCCGCGCTCACCAGCACGTTCTGGGGCTTCACGTCGCGGTGCACGATCATGTGCGCGTGCGCTTCGCCCAGCGCCCGCGCGATCTCGATCGCGTACGCGATCGCCTCCGCGATCTCCAGCGGCCCCTCGCGACGCACCAGCTCCTTCAGCGTCTCGCCCTCGACGTACTCGAACACGATGTACGGGGTGCCCGAGCCGTCCGGCTGGGTCTCCTCGCCCGCGTCGATCACCGTCACGATGTGCGCGTGGCTCAGCTGCGCCACCGCCCGCGCCTCGCGCCGGAAGCGCTCCAGCTGGTCGGAGTCCGACGCGATCTCGCGGTGCATCAGCTTGATCGCCACCTGCCGCTCGAGCACCGTGTCGAAAGCGCGGTACACCGTCGACATCCCGCCCCTCCCGATCTGGGCATCCAGGCGATAGCGCCCGCCGAGCGCCGAGCCGAGCAGCGTAGTCATCTGCCCCTATTGTGCACGCGCCAGGAGCAGCGCAAGCACGATTCGGTACAGCGCGAAGCCCAGCAGGGGTCCCGACCGTCCATTGCGGTCCCGGGCGAGGGGCGAGCTTCCATGGCGGCCGCGACGTCCGATCTCCAGCAGCTTCGCCGATGCCAGCGTCGAGGCAAACGCCGCGCCCGTGCCTGCCGCCAGGGTCTCGCGCTCCTCGCCCGAGAGGCCACGTCCGCGCAGGCGCCACGCGCGCAGCCCCGTCGCACCCACGATCACGGGTAAGCCGACCCGCCAGGACAGCGCCTGCGCGTCGTCGCGCCCGAAGCCCCGCGCGCGCGCAGCCGTCAACGTCGCGCCGTTGCGCGACACGCCCGGCAGCAGCGCCAGCGCCTGCGCCACGCCCAGCGCCAGGCCGTCGCGTGGGACCACGTCTGTGAGCCCTCGGTCCTGCGGCGCCCGGTCGGCGAGCGCCATCGCCGCGCCGCCCAGCGCCAGGCCCCACGCGATCGACCGCCGCCCGCTGCGGCGCGCCGCCGGGAAGCGCTCCAGCAGGTAGCCCGCCGTCGCCGGGAGCGCCGCCGCCAGCACGCCCGCCGCGAAGCGCCGCGGAGTCATTTCGCGCGCGGTTCGCGCGAGGTCGCGGCGACCGGCGATCAGCAGCGCCACGGCTGCGCCGCCGTGCAGGGCGACCTCCAGGATCTTCTCCAGCTCGCCATCCGCCGTCGGGCGCGCGGCACCGAGCGCATCCCGTGCGAGCGCGATGTGCGCCGAGGAGGACACCGGCAGCAGCTCCGTCGGGCCCTGCACCGCGCCCAGGAGCAGGGCGTCACGCACCGAGGGGGACAACATCGCGGGACCTGACCGCACCGCGCAGCCCGGCGCGCATCGCTGCGCCCGCGCCGCTCAGCTCTCGGCCGGCGCCTCCCGCCGCGATCGGCGGCGCATCCACAGGTACCCGATCCCCACCACGATGCACGCCAGCAGCACGTAGTCGAAGTACTCGAAGCCCTTCCGCACGCTCGTCCAGTTGCCGCCCACCGCGTGCCCCACCAGCGCGAGCGCCAACACCCACGGGATCGAGCCGATCACGGTGAGCACCGTGAAGCGCACGATCGGCATCCGCGCGATGCCGGCCGGCAGCGACACGAAGGCGCGCACCAAGGGCACCATCCGCCCGAACAGCACCGCCGGATCGCCGTAGCGCTGGAACCAGCGATCCGCGCGGTCGATCTGCGCGGGGCCCATGTGCACGAGGTGACCGTGGCGTTCCAGCAACTCCAACCGGCCCCCACGTCCGACCGCGTAGGCGACCCACGAGCCAACGAGCGTGCCCAGCAGGCCCGCCAGCACGACACCCGTCATCGACAGCTCGTGGTGGGCGTGCGAGCTGGTCGGATCGGCCACGGCGAAGCCCGCGAATAGCATTACGACCTCCGAAGGGATCGGGATGCACGCAGACCCCACCGCCATCAATACGAATATCGCGGGCAAGCCGCCGTCGCGGACGAATTCCGAAGTAAACGTCACGACCGATTCGGTGATCGAGGCGAGGACGAGCATGGCCGCCCAACGATAGCTGGCATCGGCGGCCTGTACGGTGCCCGGGCAAACGATGCGCATCTGGATCGACCTCACCAACAGCCCCCACGTGCTCGTCATGCGGCCGATCGTGCGGCTGCTGCGCGAGGACGGCCACGAGGTGGAGGTGACCGCGCGCGACTTCGCCCAGACGCTCGGGTTGCTGCGCCGTTTCGAGGAGCCCCATACGGCGATCGGGCACCACCGCGGCGAGCGGCTCGCGGCGAAGGCCACGGGCCTCGCGTCGCGGTCGGCTGCCCTGACGCGCTGGGCGCGCGGGCAGGCGGCAAGTGGCGGCCGCGCCGAGGGACAAGGGGCCGGACGGCAAGGGCGACGCGCGCGGCCCTTCGACCTCGCGCTCGGGCACGGCTCCAACGACATCTCCGTCGCCGCCGCCCTCCTGCGGATCCCCAGCGCGACGATGTTCGACTACGAGTGGGCGGCCGTACAGCACCAGATCAACTGCCGCCTCGCGCGCGCCGTGGTCGTGCCCGACGCGATCGGACCCGAGCGTCTCCAACGGTATGGGGCAAACGGCAAGCTGCGCCGCTATGAGGGGCTCAAGGAGGAGTACTACCTGGCGGACTTCGAGCCCGACCCGGCGGTCCTGGACGAGCTCGAATTGGACCCCGCCCGGCCGATCGTCGTCGTGCGCACGCCCCCCGAGGTCGCGCTCTACCACCGCTTCGGCAACGACCTCTTCGCGGCCGTCATCGAGCGGCTGCGCGGCGCCGCGCAGCCCGGCGGCGAGGGCGTCCAGCCCGTGCTGCTGCCCCGCACCGAGGCCCAGCGCGAGGCGCTGCGCGCGATCCCCGGCTTCCTCGTGCCCGAACGCGCGATCGACGCGCAGTCGCTGATTGCATACGCCGACCTCGTGATCTCCGCGGGGGGAACCATGAACCGCGAGGCCGTCGCGCTCGGGACGCCCGTCTACACGACGTTCGAGGGACGCATGGGGGCCGTGGACGAGCGGCTCATTGCCGAGGGGCGCATGCGGGTTTTGCGCGACGCGGGGGAGCTCGACCTGTCAAAGCGCGCCGGTGGGAAGAATGCGGACGGCGCGGCTGGGCGCGTGCGGCGCGATCCGCGCAGACTTCTGGAGCTGCTGCTTTCCTAGCTCGGCCGGCCGACGCTTCCTCGACGTCGCCGAACTACATGCGGATTCAGTAACTGTGCGCCCGTCCCCGCGCGTGCCGCTCCAACCCCAGCCGGCACAACCGGTCGACGAGCTCCGCGTAGGAAATACCCGCCGCCTCGATCAGCTTCGCGTAGACGCTCGTCGGCGTGAACCCCGGCATCGTGTTGAGCTCGTTCACCAGCACCGCCTCGCCGTCGACGAAGAAGTCGACGCGCGCGAGCCCCTCGCAGCCGGCGTACGAGAAGACGTCGAGCGCCAGCTTGCGCACACGCGCGCGCGCCTCGGGTGAGATGCGCGCGGGCAACACCAGCTCCATCCCGCCCGCCGCGTACTTCGCCTCGAAGTCGTACCACTCTCCCGGCAGCACGATCTCGCCCGGCTGCGACGCCAGCGCGCCTGGAGCGAGCGCACCTGGACCCGGCGCACGCGGGGCCGGCGTCGGCGCGGGCGCCTGCCGCTCGGAGCGCGCCAAGCCGAGCACCGCGCACTCGACCTCGATCCCGCCCGCCGCGGCCTCCACGATCGCCAGCGGGTCGTGCGCAAACGCCTGGGTCAGGGCCCGCGCCAGCTGATCGGGAACCCCCACCCCCAACCCCTCCCCCTCTCCCCCCTCCACCTTGACGATCCCCACCGAGGAGCCGAGGTGCGCGGGCTTGACGAACACCGGCAATCCCAGCCGCGCGAGGTCCCGCAGAACGGCCTCTGGCTCCTGCGCCCAGCGCTCCTCGCGCACCCCGAGATAGGCGACCTGCGGCACGCCCGCGACCGCCATCAGCTCCTTGAAGCGCACCTTGTCCAGGCACAGCGCCGACGCCGCGACCCCCGACCCGACATAGGCGACGTCGAGCGCCTCCAGCACCCCCTGCACCGTGCCGTCCTCGCCGAACGGGCCGTGCAGGACGGGGAACACGACGTCCACGCCCAGCAACCCCTCCCCCGGCGTCAGGCACAGCCGCTCGCCGCCCTCCCACCACGTCCCGTCGCGTTCGATCTGCACCCAGCGCACCTCGTGGCCGGCGCGCTCCAGACCGTCGCGCACCGCGGCCCCCGACGCCAGCGACACGTCGTGCTCGGAGGAGCGGCCGCCCGCGAGCAATGCGACGGTCAGCGCCTCGCCGCCGACGTCGCCGCGCGCGCCGTTCGCGGCTCCGTCGATGTCGCGCGCTGCGCTCATGGCACCGGGGTCGCGCTTCCCGCCGGCGGGGCCGGGGTCGTGCTGGGCGTGGTGCTCGGGGGCGTCGTCGTGGTGCTGGGGGTCGTCGGCGTGCCGAGCTCGCCCACGACGATCGTCACGGTCGCCCCCGGCTTCGCCTTCGTCCCGCCAGCCGGGGTCTGCTGCAGCACGATCCCGGCTTCTTCGGGTTTGGTGACGGTGCGTTTCTGCGTCTTGGGCTTGAAGCCCGCGCCCACGAGCTCGCCTTCCGCCAGTTCTTCGCGGCGGCCCACGACGCGCGGCACCGTCGTCTCCTTGGGCGCCTGGCCGACGACGAGGTCGACGCGCTGGGCGCTCGCGACCGAGCTGCCGGCGGAGGGCGACTGCGAGAGCACCGCGCCGGCCTGCGCGGCGGGGGCTTCCTGACGCGTGACGGTGCCCGGCTGCAAGCCCACACCGCGCAGCGAGGCCTTCGCTTCGGCTTCGCTCTGACCCAAGACTTCCGGCACCTGCACCTGTTGGGGGCCGCTGGAGACGAGCACCGTGACGGGGCTCCCCGCCTGCGCCTCGGTGTGCGCGGAGGGTTCGGTCGAGATCACCTTGCCCGCGGGCACCGTCGCGCTCGACTGGCTCTGCGCCGTGGGTTTGAAGCCGGCTTTTTTGAGCTTCTGCAGCGCCTGCGCTTCGCTCAAGCCCTTGACTTCCGGGAGCACCGCGCTGCCCGGGCCGCTCGAGACGAGCAGCGTGACGCGCGTACCGCGGTCGACGACGCTCCCGTGCGGCGGGTTCTCCCCGATCACGAGGCCCGCCGCGACGATCGTGCTCGGCGTCGGGGACGGAACCGGCGTGAGCCCCGCGTGCACGAGCTGCGCACTCGCCGCGGCCTGCGCTTGGCCCGTCACGTTGGGCACCGTCACCTGATGCTTGGACGGCCCGCGCAACAGCAACAGCGCGACCGCGGCCGCCGCGAGCAGCAGCACGGCAGCTCCCCACCACCACCACCGGCGCCTCTCGCGCCTGGCCTTCGGCGGCGGCTCGGCGAGTGGCAGCAGCAGCGCGGCCGTCGCGGTCGACACGGGCCCGTTGGGGCCCGCGCCATTGGGCTCTCCGACGAGCGTCCGCCGCACGTACTCCAATGCGGCGAGGAACTCGCCGGCGTCGGCGAAGCGCTCCGCGGGGTCCTTCGCAAGCGCGCGCAGCACGACCGCGTCGAGCTCCGGCGGGACCGCCGCGTTGAGCGCGCTCGGCGCCGGCGGGCTCGCGGAGACCTGCTTCAGGGCGATCGTCACGGCGGTCTCCCCGTCGAAGGGGACCGCGGCGGTGAGCAGCTCGTACAGCACGATCCCGATCGCGTAGATGTCGGACGCCGCGCTGACGGCGTGGCCCTGCGCCTGCTCGGGCGACAGGTACTGGGCGGTCCCCATGATCGAGCCCGTGAGCGTCATGTCCGACGCCCCGGCGCGCGCGATCCCGAAGTCGGTGACCTTCGCGCGGCCCTCCTCGTCGAGGATCACGTTGTGGGGCTTCAGGTCGCGGTGGATCACGCCGCGCCCGTGCGCGAAGCGCGCCGCCTGCAGGATCTGCACGACGACGTCGATCGCGCTCACCGGATCCAGCGGTCCCTGCTCGCGGATCACGGTCTTCAGCGAGCGGCCCGGGAGGTACTCCATCGCGATGTAGTACGTCCCGTCCCACTCCCCGCGGTCGAAGATCGCGACGACGTTCGGGTGCGAGAGACCCGCGGCGCTGGAGGCCTCGCGGCGGAAGCGCTCGACGAATTCCTGGTCCTCGGCGAAACGGTGGTGCAGCAGCTTGACCGCGACCTGCCGGCCCAGCAGCTGGTCGCGCGCGAGGTACACGTCGGCCATCCCGCCCGTCCCGATCCGCGAGAGGACCTCGTAGCGCCCGTCGATCACCGTGCCCGAGGCGATCATCTCAGCGGCGCTCTCATCGCAGCAGCGCTTCCATGACCGTCTTCGCCACCGGCGCCGCGAACGCCGCGCCCTGGCCCGGCACGCCCTTGAGCGTCACCGCGATCGCCACCCGCGGGGCGGACGCCGGCGCGAACGCGACGAACCAGACATTGTTGACCGCGGTGCCGATCTGCGTCTCGGCGGTGCCGGTCTTGCCCGCGACCTGGACGCCGGGGATCTGCGCGGAGACGCCCGTGCCTTCGCGCACGACGGCTTCCATCATGCCCGTGATCGCGGCCGCCGTGGAGGGCTTCATCACGACCGCCTGCACGCGCGGTTCGATGCGCTGCACGGTCTGCCCTTCGGGGCTCACGATCCGGTTCGTCAGATGCGGCGCCATCAAGCGCCCGCGGTTGGCGACGGCGGCGGCCACCTGCGCCATCTGCAGCGCGGTGACCTGCAGTTTGTCCTGGCCGATACCCAGCCGGCCGAGATCGACCTGGGGGCTCGTCGACGCGAGCAGCCGCCCGTGTTCGTCGTACTCGCCGCTGGGCGTCATCTGCCCCGCCGGGTAGTCCAGCTGCGGCTTGGAGTCGAACCCGAAGCGGCGCATGTAGCGCGCGAGCGTGGGCTTGCCGACGCGCTCGGCGACCTGCGCCCAGACGGTGTTCACCGATTTCGCGAGCGCCTGCGTCAGCGTGAGCGGGCCCAGGTTCTCGTGTTCGTCGTTGTGCAGCGCGACGCCGGAGACGACGATCCCGTCGCGACCGCTGAGCACCGAGGAGGGGGTGAACGCGCCGGTATCGAGAGCCGCGGTGGCGGTCACGATCTTGAACGTCGAGCCCGGCGGATAGCCGTATTGCGTGGCGCGGTTGACCAGCGGATTGGAGGGGTCCTTTTCAAATTTTTGGAAGGAGGAGGGGGTTCGCGCGGCCTCGGGATCGAAGCTCGGCGAGGAGACCATCACGCGTACCGCCCCCGAGCGCGGGTCCAGCGCGACGATCGCCCCGGTGTGTTCGCCCAGCGCGGCGATCGCCGCGCGCTGCGCGCGCGGGTCGAGCGTCGTGACGACTTCGTCGCCCTGGTCGCTGCGACCCTGCAGCTGGTCGAGGATCGCCTGCAGGCCACTGGAGGCTTCGCCCTGCAGGGGCCCGTTGCGGTACAGCTCCAGGCCCGTGCTGCCGAGGTCGACGTAGGAGTAGCCGATCGCGTGCGCGAACTCCGCGCCGGTCGGGTAGCGGCGTTCGTAGGTCGCTTCGCGGCCGCGCGCGCTGCGCGCGAGCACCGTCCCGTCGGCCGCGACGATGCGGCCGCGGTCGATGCGCTCGCTCTGCAGCAGGCGGCGGTGGTTGAGGTGGTTGTCGCGCAGGGACGCCGCCTGGAAGACGGTCCAGCGCGAGGTGAACGCGATCAGCAGCGCGAACAGCACGACGACCAGCGCGTAGAGCTTGACGATCGGCCGGTTCATTCGCCCGGCGCTTCCCGTTCGAGGTCGCGGATCACTGCGCTCGCCTTCGCTTCGGAGCGCAGCTTGTGGTCGAGCAGCGCGCCGCGCCGGCTCGCGGGGAGCGTCGCGGCGCTGACACCCGAGGTGTAGTCGAGGGTGTAGAGCTTGACCCCGCCGGGCAGTTCGTAGGGCACGCCCCGAAACACGCTCACCAGCCCGCGCGAGTCGGTGCCGATGAAGTACACCGACTGCGACGCGATGTAGGCCCCCGCGAGCAGCACGCACACGATCGCCAGCAGGACGAGCGCGGGCAGCGCACGGCGCAGGCGGCGCCGGCGACGCGGCCGGGGCTGCTGCGGTGTCGGTCGCCGCGGAACCCGCGGCGCGACGGGGAGCTCCTGCGCCGGCGTCGGCCGCGCGGCGGGCGGCGCCCGCACGATCGTCGTGTGGCCCTGCGTCAGCGCGTCGCTCCCGTCTGCCCCGTTCGCGGCGTCCTGCGCCGAGATGCCGCGGACTCCGCCGGCGTCGCCCCCGCCGACCTCCTCCAGGCGCAGCAGGATCACCGTGATGTTGTCGCGCCCACCCGCGCGGTTCGCTTCGGCGATCAGCGCCTCGCCGGTGTCGCGCAGGCGCGCGTGCTCGCGCAGGATCTCCGCCAGGCGCGCCTCGGAGACCATCGAGGTGAGGCCGTCGCTGCACAGCAGGTAGACGTCGCCGGCGCGCGCGCGGAACGAGCGCGTGTCGACCTCGACCGTTTCTTCCGGTCCCAATGCCCGGGTGATGATCGAGCGCTGCGGGTGCTCCTCTGCTTCCTCGGGCGTCAGGCGTCCCTCGCGGATCAGCTCGTCCACGAGCGAGTGGTCGTCGGTGAGGCGCAGCAGCTCGCCGTCGCGCATGCAGTACGCGCGGCTGTCGCCGACGTGCGCGATCGCGACCTCCTCCTGGCCGACATAAACTGCCGTCAAGGTCGTTCCCATGCCGGCGTGCTCGGCGTTGCTCTGCGAGAGCTCGTGGATGCGCGCGTTGGCCGCCAGCGCGCCTTCGGCAAGCCGCTCCTCGGGCAGCTCGGGATCCCCGAGCCCCTCCTGGAAGAACTCGACCGCGATCCGCGAGGCGACCTCGCCGGCCTGCGCACCGCCCATGCCGTCGGCGACCACGAACAGCGGCGAGCGCGCCAGCAGCGAGTCCTCGTTGGCGCGGCGCTGCAGGCCGGTGTCGGTCCCGGTGTACTGCTCGGCGACGCGCAGCATCAGCGGTCCACCTCGAACACGAACTCGCTGTCGCCGATCCGCACGTGGTCGCCGGGATGCAGCGGGCGCGGCGAGTCGAGCAGCTCCTCGTTGAGGTACGTGCCGTTGGTCGAGTCGAGATCCTCGAGCACGACCGCGCCCCCCTGCCGGTAGACGCGCGCGTGACGGGAGGAGGCGAACGGGTCCTCCAGGCGGACCTCGGCGCGGTCGCCACGTCCCAACACGAGGTCCGCGTCGACGTCGTAGATCATCCCCGGGTCGTGGCCCGGAGCGCGCCGCACGACCAGGCGCGGTGCCCGGCTCGTTACATCGACGCGCCCGACGGTGGACGCCGAGTGCAGGCCGGTGGCGTCCGGCGCGTACGCGCCGTCGCTCGCGGCGACGCCGTCGCCTCCCCGATCTTCGCGCCTCCAGCGGGACGCGGGGCGGTCGAGGAGCGCGCTGCGCGAAACCCACAGCAGGAACAGGTAGAGGACGGCGAGGAAGCCGAACTTGAGGGCGACGGAGATCGGGGCGAGCGTGTTCATCGCAGTTCGAACACGATCTTCGTCGAACCGACCTCGACGCGATCGCCCGGCTGCAGCGCGTGCGGGCCGTGGAGCTGGTGGCCGTTGACGTACACGCCGTTGGTCGAACCCAGATCCTCGATCACCCATCGCCCGCCGTCCTCCCGCAGCTCGGCGTGGCGCCGCGACACCCCGGCGTCGTCGAGCACGATGTCGCAGTCGCGGCTGCGGCCGATCACCCCCCCGCGCGGCGGCACCAGCAGCCGCCGGCCGTCGACCAACAGCAGCGCCCGCGCGGGCGGCCTGCTCGCCCCGCCGCGCTCGGCGAGCGGCTCGCGCAGGCGGCGCGAGGTGCTGTAGATCATCGTCTGGCCGTGCTCTTCGGCGGGCTCCGTCACGCCCCGGTCCCACTCGTCCCCCGCAGCGCCGCGCTCGTCCTCGGCGTGGCGGTCGTCCTCGTCGAGTCGCACCAGCCGCGCCTGGATGCCGAATTCGCCCAGCGAGAGATCCTCGTCGGTGTGGAAAGCGATCGCTGGATGCGAGACCAGCGTGAGCTGCTCGCTGCGGGCATGCTCGAGCAGGTAGGCACAGAGCTCCGAGATCAGGTCCTGCTCGACGCCCTCGTAGCGCGCGCGATCCTCGGGCGAGAGCCACACGGCGAACTCGTTGGGCCCGTAGACGCGCGAGACCGAGGTCGTGCGGTGCTCGTCCATCTCGCGCGTGAGCTTGCGCGCGATCTCCATCGGGCGCACCTCCGAGCGGAACATGCGCCCGAAAGCGCCCTCGACCAGCGAGGCGAGCGTGGTCTCCAGAGTTCGCAGGGGGTTCATCGGCGGAGAGCGCGCGCAACTCGTCGGCGCCCTCGGGCCATGCTAAGTGATCGGGTCCGCCCATTCGTCCGGGCGCTCGGGCGAGGCGGCCGAGACGCCGCCCCGCAGCGCGCGCGCGCCGATCGCGAGCGCCGCGCCGCAGGCCGTGCCGAGCAGCAGTCCGCGCGGCGTCGCGGGGCTGAGCCCGCCGGATCGGCCGGTGCCGACGGCGAGCGCCAACGGCGTCGCCGCGGCGAGCGCGACCGCCCACGCGATCGCGCCCAGCGCGTCGCGCTTGGCGGTGTACCCGCGCACGAGCAGCGGTAGCGCCACCGCCGCGAGCGCCCACAGCGCCGCACCGAGCAGCAGGCCCAGCGTGACGGTGGGCGCCAGCACGTGCTCCGCCGTCCGCACCAGCGAGTCGCGCCACGCCAGACCCGCCAGGCCGCCGACGCCGGCGGGCGGGCCCATCCACAGGGGGTGGGCCGGTTCGCCGAGGAGCGGCTCGGCGAGCGCCAGCCACCAGTAGCCGAGCGCGCCGAGCAGCGCGCGTGTGCGCCAGCGCGCCGCCTGGCCCGCGATCGCCGGGAAGGCGCCCGCGAGCCCGATCGCCCCGAGCACCGGCGCCAGTGCGGCCGCCAGCCAGGCCGGCCCGGGGCGGCGCACGAGCAGGATCAGCGGCAGCACGGCGCATCCGATCAACAGCGCGACGCCCGCCTGGCCCGCGCCGAGCTGCCACGCGCAGGCCGCGAGCGCACCGGCGCCCCACACGAAGCGCTCGGCCGTGAGCCAGCCGGCGGCCGGGTCGCCGTCGGGTTGCGGCGCGGCGCTGTTGCCGTCGGGCGGCGGCGCGGCGCGGTCGCTCACCCGCTCGGATCGGCTCGGGCGCTGGCGCGAGACGCGGCCGCCCGGGGAGCGCTCCATGGCACGGTCATCCGCACCCTCGAGATCGACCTGCAGCGCCCCGCGCAGCTCCGCCAGCGTCCCCCGGTCGCGCGCATCCGGGAGCAGCGCCTGGTCGATCGCCCGCGTCAGGTCGCGCGGCAGGTCGCGGCGGCGACGCTCGAGCGGCGGCAGCGGCTGGCCGATGCGCCGCACGGTCGCGGCGGGCGTGGCGGCGCGCACGGGGTTCTCCCCGCAGAGCGCCTCGTAGATCACGAGCGCAAGCGAGTAGAGGTCGGCCTCCCACCCCGGATCGTGCCCTTCGCTCTGCTCGGGGGCCATGTACGCGAGCGTGCCGAGCACGTCGCCGCTGCGGGTCAGCCCGTCCTCGCCGACGAGGTGGGCGCCGCCGAAGTCGGTGAGCTTGGCGATCACGGGCGCGGGCGCCCCGGGATCGTCGGGCGGGTCGGGCAGCAGCACGTTCTGGGGCTTGATGTCGCGGTGCACCACCCCTCGCGCGTGGGCGTGGGACAGCGCGCCACAGAGCGCGATCCCGACGTCGAGGATCTCGTCGTCGTCGAGCGCGTCCTGGGCGATCAACTCGGCCAGCGTTTGGCCGTGCACGAGCTCGGAGATCAGATAGAAGTGCTCGTCATCCGCGCACGCCTCGTACAGCGCGACGATCGCGGGGTGCGAGAGGCGCGCGGTCGCGAGCGCCTCTCGTTTGGCCCGCTCGCGGTCTTCCTCGGTGGGCAGCGAGATCTGCTTGAGCGCGACCTCGCGGTGCAGGAGCTCATCGTGGGCGCGCCACACGATCCCGAAGCCCCCCGCGCCGAGCCGCTGCTGCAGGCGGTAGCGTCCGAGCACGGGCGCGCGGCCGGCGGAGGCCGGCATGACTAGGGTGTCGCGATGGTCCACCGGGCTCTGCGTTCGCCGTCGGCGCTCCTGCCCCCTGCCGGGAATGGCAGGAAAAGCCGCGGTGAGCGAGAAATTGCATCGACAAGCTAGAGAGGAGCACCTGGCTCTTGTCGTTCTTCGATGATGAGGAGGGAGGCGCGCCGCGACCCGCGGCTGCTTCGGCGCAGACGCGCGCGCATCCCCGGACGCGCAGGCCGGCGCCTGCGCCCGCGGGCTACGCGCACGACCGTCACGCGATGGTCGTGCGGCGTCGCATCGCCGCGGGCGTTGGCGTGGTGCTGCTGATCCTGATCGTGCTGCTGATCAACGGGTGCCTGAAAAGCGGCAAGGAAGCGGCGCTAAAGGAATACAACCGCAACGCGGGTCAGCTCGTCGAAGAATCCGACCAGCAGGTCGCGCGCCCGCTTTTCGAAACGCTCGCGGGCGCGGCTGGCAAAACGCCGCTGGATGTAGAGGAGAAGGTCAACGAACTGAGCTCGCTCGCCCAGACGCAGGCGCAGCACGCCGAGGGCATGAGCGTGCCCGGCGAAATGCAGGCCGCACAGCGCAACCTGCTGCTGACCATGCACCTGCGCTCGGAAGGGCTGACCAAGGTGGCCAACCAGGTGCGCACGGCGCTGGGGAGCCAGAGCAAGCAGGCGACCGCCTATATCGCGGGAGCGATGGAGCTGTTCCTCTCCTCCGACGTGATCTGGTCGCAGCGCGTGGCGCCGCTGATCGCGCAGACGCTCGCGGGCGCCGGCATCCAGGGGGAGGAAACCCACGGCACGCAGTTCCTGCCGAACCTGGGCTGGCTGGAACCGACCACCGTCGAAGACCGTCTCACGGGCAAGGCGTCGAGCTCGGGGGCAAGCAGCCAGGTTGCGCCCGGCACGCACGGGTCGTCTCTACTCGGCGTCAGCGTGGGCTCCACGGCGCTCGAACCCTCGCCCACGCTGAATCACATCAGCGGCGGCTCGAACCCGACGTTCTCGGTGAAGGTCGAAGACTCCGGCAGCAACCCCGAGACGGGCGTGAAGGTCGAAGTGTCGGTGACGGCGGGCGGCAGGGAATACAAGGCGTCTCACGTGATCAACAAGACCGAACCCGGCGCGACCTCGACGGTCGACATCCCCGTCGAAGGCGTGCCGCAGGGAGCCGCGGCGCGCATCACGGTCTACGTCCAGCCGGTCCCGGGTGAGACGAACAACGAAAACAACAAGGGCACCTATCTCGCCGTCTTCGGTGCCTGAGGGCACCGCGGCGAGTCGCTCCTGCCCACCCGCTAGCTTGTCCTGGTGCTCGCCGCATCGCTCACCGACCCGGCCTCCTCGCTGACCGACACCCAGGGGATCGTCGCGCTCGCCGCGGCTGGCGCCGCGGTGCTGGCATTGCTGGCGTGCGCGGTGCTCGCCATGCGGATACGGCGGCTGCGCGCGGCGCAGCGCGTCGTGCTGGGCTCCGAACAGCGCGACCTGGCGGCGCACGCCGCCTCGCTACAGCAGGCGTTCGAGGATCTGCGCGACTACGTCGGCGAGGTCGCCGAGCGCCTCGATGCGCGCCTGGCGGCGCTCGAGCTGCAGCTGCAGGGCACGATCGCGCACCGCTCGCTGGTGCGCTACGACGCCTACAACGAGCTTTCCGGACAGCAGTCGATGTCGATCGCGCTGCTCGACGCGACGCACTCGGGGATCGTGCTGTCCTGCATCCACCACCGCGACCAGGCGCGCGTCTACGCCAAGCAGGTGCGCGACGGGCGCAGCGAACTGGAGCTCTCCCCGGAGGAGGCCGAGGCGGTGCGCCAGGCCGTGCTGGCACCGCCGGTGGATGCGGGCGCCGTCGAGCGCACGGGCTGAGGATGGGCGACAGCGCGCTGCCGCGAGTCGGCTACCTGGGGCCGGCTGGCACGTTCAGCGAGGAGGCCCTGCTGGGGAGCGCGCGCCCCGGCTCGTATGAGCCCGTCGCTATCGCGACGATCTACGACACCGTGACCGCGGTGCGCGACGGCACGGTGCGCTGGGCGGTCGTGCCGATCGAGAACTCGCTCGACGGCTCGGTGACGGTGACGCTGGATCTGCTGGCCGCGACGAGCACCGCTGGCGCGCCTCACGCAGTTCCGTCCGGCGGGCGCGGCGACCTGGAGATCGTGGGCGAGGCGCTGCTGCCCGTCAGGCACGCGTTGATCGCCGCCGAGCCGCTCGCGCTCGGGGAGATCGACACGGTCCTGTCGCACCCGCAGGTCCCGGGGCAATGCACGCGACTGCTGCGGGGGGAGCTGGCGCACGCGCGTGTCCTGCCGGCGAGCTCGACGGCGGAGGCGGTGCGCATCGTGAGCTCGTCGGGCGTGCGGGGACAGGCCGCATTGGGAACGCGTCTGGCGGCCGATATCTACGGGGGCACCGTGATCCGCGACGGCGTGCAGGACCGCGACGACAACGTGACGCGCTTCGTCTGGCTGGCACGCGGCGCTGAGGGCGACGGCCCGGATCTGCCGCCGCTGGCGGCGCGCGACGGGGAGGGGTGGAAGACATCTGTCGTGTTCTGGGGGCCGGGCGCGGACAGCCCGGGCTGGCTGGTGGGCTGTCTGAACGAGTTCGCGCGACGAGCGATCAACCTGACGAAGATCGAGTCGCGGCCGCGGCGCGCGACGCTCGGCCATTACATGTTCTTCGTCGATCTGGAGGGCGGTGTGCGCGACCCGGGGCTCGCCGACGCGATCGATGGGCTGCGCGCCGTTTGCGAGCACGTGCGCGTCCTCGGCTCCTATCCGACGGCGGCCTAGTCGCCTCATCGGCCCGCCGCGCCGCTACACTGCGGCGCACGGAGATGGAAACCAGCGTTCCACCTGCTTCACCAGACTCAGAACGGTCCGTGCCGCCAGAGCACATGCGGCGCGGGCCTGACAGTGGACGTGTGCTAGTCCTGAACGCGACGTACGAGCCGATCAACGTGTGCACGGTACGGCGCGCGGTGGTGCTTTTGCTCAAGGAGAAGGCCGAGCTGTTGGAGCGGGGACGGTGGGAGCTGCACTCCGAGAGCACGACGCTCGCGCGGCCGACGGTGATCCGGCTGGTGACCTACGTGCACGTGCCGCGCGACGTCCACCACCGCAAGATCACGCGGCGCGCGGTGTTCGCGCGCGACGGGTGGACGTGCCAGTACTGCGGCTCGCGCTCCAACCTCACGGTGGACCACGTGATCCCGCGTTCCAAGGGCGGCTCGTCGAGCTGGGAGAACATCGTCGCGTCGTGCGCCCCGTGCAACCGGCGCAAGGGCGACCGCCTACCGCGGCAGGCCGGTATGCACCCGCGCCACGCGCCGCGGGTGCCCCGCGCGGAGGTCTTCATCCACGTCGCCTCGCCGACGATCCCCGCGTCCTGGCGCCAGTATCTGCCGCAGGCGGCGTAGGCCGGCTCGATCCCTCGCGTCGCGCGCCACACCCCGCGCGGCGGCCGCGCACATTGCGATCGCTTCCCACCGTCGGCGGCGGCCTCGCCGGTCGGCGCGGGCCAGAGACGACAAGGGGCGCCGGTCGACATTCCGGCGCCCCTTGCCCGCTGCTTCGACTGGAAGGCCGAGACGTTTCGTGCTGCTGCCGGGGGGACCAGATCCGGCCGGCGTCTCGGGGTGTCCCGGGTTGGATTCCGCTAAGCGGTCCAGCCTGCCTGCCCTTGGGTGGGAGGGCTCCCAAACAAGGGTCCGACCTAGCGGCCGGTCACCTCCAGGGTCCCGCAAGAACTGTCAGATAACGTACGGACCACCTCCTTTCTCTGGTCTGCTCAGGGTAGCGGACGGAGGCGACGTTGGGCAAGGGCGTTTTTGACCGGGGGCCGCCCGGCCTGGTCCGCCTGACAAGGAATCTTGACAAGCGTCGCCCGACAAGGTACCTTGTCATTCCGTGCGTATCGCGCTGACCGCTCGAAAGCACGGCATCGCAGACGACGACATGCTCCACGCGATCCGCAACCCCATCGCGCAGTGGCAACTCGACGACGACTTCTCGATGCGCGTCGGCCCCGCCCGTAATGGCGACCTGATCGAGGCCGGCATCCTCGGCATCGACACGGACGACCCCGTGATCGTCCACGCCATGCGCGCCCGCCCCCAATACCTACCCCACCGATGACCGGAGCGAAAGCCATGCACACCGAAGGGGAGATCCAACGAGCGGCGAAGCTGGCCGAGGAGTTTGACCCGTCCGGTGTGCCGATGGACGACACGAGCGACCTGCGCACGCTTGCAGAGGCCGTCAACAGCGTGCGCGTGGGCGAGGCTCGTGTTCGCGAGCTGGTCGCGCGGGCGCGCGCCGGCGGCCGGTCGTGGGGTGAGATCGGCATTGCGCTCGGCGTATCGCGTCAGGCAGCGCGCGAGCGGTTCGCCGAGAAGATCCGCGCGTAGACTTCCTGACCGAACGTCGCCAACAGCGCGGGTGGCCAGGCCCCGGTATCCAGCTGCCACGCCGCCGGTAGACGAGCCGCGTCTCGCGGGGCCCTAGCCCTCCTCAAGCGCGCCCTGGCCGTTGCTCTCCGCGTCCCCGTCCTCCTCGTCCCCGTCCTCCTCGTCCCCCTCGACGATCAGCGCCACAGCACTAACAACGTCCTCATCCTTGAGGTTCATCAGCCGCACCCCCTGCGACGCCCGCCCATAGCGGTTGATGCCTTTGACCGAAGTCCGCTGCACCATCCCGCCACTAGAGATGAACACGAGCTCCTCATGCTCGCGCACGACAAGCGCGCCGGCGAGCGCCCCCTTGCGGTCGGTGAGCGCGATCGTCTTGACCCCCATCGCGCCGCGGCCCTTGCGCGGGTAGTCGGCGATCGGGGTGCGCTTGCCGTACCCGTTCTCGGTGACCACGAGCAATTCCTGATCGTCACGCGCGACGTCCATCGAGAGCACGTAGTTGTCCTTCTTGCTCACGTTCATGCCGCGCACGCCAGAGGTGTCGCGGCCCATCGAGCGCACCTGCGACTCGTGGAAGCGCGCGGCCTGCCCGGAGCGGGAAACCATCAGGATGTCGTCCTCGCCGCTCGTACGGCGAACCGCGACGAGCTCGTCGTCGTCGCGGATCTTGATCGCGATGATGCCGTCCGCGTTGATCGGCGTGTTGTACGCCTGGAACTCGGTCTTCTTGACGACCCCCTGGCGGGTGGCGAACACGAGATATGCGCCCTCGCCGTAGTCGCGGGTGGCGAGCACGGATTGCACGCGCTCACCCTCGCGCAGCGGCAGCACGTTGACGAGCGCGCGGCCCTTGGCGGTGCGCGAGGCCTCGGGCAGTTCGTAGACCTTCGAGCGGTACACCTTGCCGCGGTTGGAGAAGAACAGCAGGTAGTCGTGGGAGGAGCACACGAAGAGGTGCTCGATGAAGTCGCCGTCCTTCATGTCCATCCCGGCGACGCCGCGTCCGCCGCGGTGTTGCTGACGGTAGGTGGCGAGGGGCAGAGACTTGATGTATCCGGTGCGCGTGATCGTGATCACCATCTGCTGGTCGGCGATCAGATCCTCGATGTCGATCTCGTCCTCGGAGTGCGTGATCTCGGTGCGTCGCTCGTCGCCGAAGCGCTCGCGGATCTCGGCGAGCTCCTCCTTGATTACCGCGAGCACACGGCTCTCGTCGCCGAGGATCGCGCGCAGCTCGGCGATGCGCTCGGTGACGTCGGCGTGCTCCTGCTTGATCGAGTCGGCCTCCAGCGCCGTGAGCTGGGAGAGGCGCAGGTCGAGGATCGCGGTCGCCTGGATCGGGCTCAGCTCGAAGCGCTCCACGAGCTGCTCGCGCGCGGAGTCGCGGTCGCGCGAGGCGCGGATCAGTTCGATGATCGCGTCGAGGTTCTCCAGCGCGATCAGCAGTCCTTGCAGGATGTGCGCGCGCGCCTCCTTCTCGGTGAGCTCGTGCTTGGTGCGACGCACGATCACTTCGCGCTGATGAGCGACGTAGTTGTGGATCACCGCGCGCAGGTTCAGCGTGCGGGGCACGTTGTCGACGAGCGCGACCATGTTCACCCCGAACGTCGTCTGCATCGGGGTGTGCTTGTAGAGCTTGTTCAGCACGACCTTCGGGATCGCGTCGCGCTTGAGCTCGATCACGAGGCGCATCCCGCGCTTGTCGGACTCGTCGCGCAGATCGGATATCTCAGGAATCCGCTTGTCATTCACCAAATCAGCGATTTTCGTCATCAGGTTGCCTTCGCCGGCCTTCTTGACCATGAACGGCAGCTCGGTGACGACAATTGCCTCCTTGCCCTGTTTGAGCGGCTCGATGTGCGCGCGGGCCTGAACACGCACGCGTCCACGGCCGGTCTCGTACGCGTCGCGGATCCCCTGGCGGCCGAGGATGATCCCGCCGGTGGGGAAGTCGGGGCCCTTGATGTGGCTCATCAACCCGTCGAGGTCGATTTCGGGGTCGTCGATGTAGGCGACCGTCGCGTCGATCACCTCGCGCAGGTTGTGCGGCGGGATGTTGGTCGCCATCCCGACCGCGATCCCCGAGGAGCCGTTGACCAATAGATTCGGGAAGCGCGCCGGCAGCACCAACGGTTCGCGCCGCGAGCCGTCGTAGTTCGCGGCGAAATCGACCGTGTCCATGTCGAGATCGCGCAGCATCTCGGTCGCGATACGGGCGAGGCGCGCCTCGGTGTAGCGCATCGCGGCTGCCGGATCATCATCAATAGAGCCAAAATTGCCCTGCCCGTCGACGAGCTCGTTGCGCATCGAGAACTCCTGCGCCATGCGGACGAGCGTGTCGTAGATCGCGGAGTCGCCATGGGGGTGATAGTTGCCCATCACCTCCCCGACGATCTTGGCGCACTTCGCGTACGAACGGGTGGGCCCGAGCCCGAGCTCGTTCATCGCGTAGAGCACGCGGCGGTGAACGGGCTTCAGCCCGTCGCGCACGTCGGGCAGCGCGCGCCCGACGATCACCGACATCGCGTAGTCGAGGTACGCGGTGCGCATCTCCTCCTCGAGCGCGCGCGGCTCGATGTTGCCGCCGCCGATCACGTCAGCAGTTGCCATCCCTCACCTCCTCCCCTTCTTAAACATCCAAATTGGCCACCAGGCGGGCGTTCTCCTCGATGAACTCTCGTCGCGGCTCGACCTGGTCGCCCATCAGCATCGAGAAGATGCGGTCGGCGCCGGCGGCGTCCTCGAGCGTTACCTGCGCGAGCGTGCGGCTGGCGGGATCCATCGTGGTTTCACCGAGTTGCTCGGCGTTCATCTCGCCGAGCCCCTTGAAGCGTTGCAGTTTGATGCCCTTTTCGGCGGCGCTCATGACAGCTGCGCGGAGCGCCTCGAAGGATGGGGCGCTCTCGCGGATGTCCCCCAACCGGACCTCGAAGGCGGGCGTACCGGCGAGCTCGATCAGCTGCTTGTGCACAGCGGCCAGCTGCCGGTACTCCTGGGAGTCGAACATCTCACGCCGGATGCGGTGGGTGCGAGCGAAGCCGCTGCCGGTCTCGATCGCCTTGACGCGCAGCTCGAGCGGGTCCTGCTCCAGCAGTTCGACGGCGTGCGTCTCACCCTCGAGGCCTTGACGCGAGAGCACCTCGATCGCCTGCTCGGCGCTCATGACCTGCTCGTCGAGCAGCGCTGACTCCTCGAGGAACTGCACCACGTCGTGGCCGTGAGCGGCGCGCAGCGATGAGGACCAGCCCTCGTACTGCTTGAGCTTGCGCGTGAAGCTCTGCCAGCGATTGTCGGTCAACTTGAACTGTTTGCCTTCGCGGTCGAGAACCTCGAGCTTCTCCCACTTGTCGGCGAGCAGGATGTCTTCGAGCTCGGAGTCCTTCTCGATGTAACGCTCGCGGGAGCCCTGCTTGAGCTTGTAAAGCGGGGGCTTGGCTATATACACATACCCGGCCTCGATCAGCTCCTGCATCTCGCGGAACAGCAACGTCAGCACGAGCGTGCGGATGTGCGCGCCGTCGACGTCGGCGTCGGTCATGATGATCAGCTTGTGGTAGCGCGCGTTCTCGAGGTTGAACTCATCGCGCACGCCGGTCCCGATCGCGGTAATCAAAGCTTGGATCTCGGTGTTCTGGAGAACCTTGTCGATGCGACTCTTCTCGACGTTGAGGATCTTGCCTCGCAGCGGCAGCACGGCCTGCGTGTTGCGGTCGCGACCCTGCTTGGCGGAGCCGCCGGCGGAATCACCCTCCACCACGAACAGCTCGGCAAGTGAGGGATCCTTGACGGAGCAGTCCGCGAGCTTTCCCGGCAGCGTCGAGTTCTCCAGCGCGGACTTGCGGCGCGTGAGGTCGCGCGCCTTGCGTGCTGCCTCGCGGGCGCGCTGGGCCTGCACCGACTTCATGATCACCGCGCGCGCCTCGCTGGGGTTCTCCTCCAGGAACTCGGCGAGACCGGCGTTGACGACGGACTCGACGAAGCCGGCCATCCCGGGGTTGCCGAGCTTGGTCTTGGTCTGCCCCTCGAACTGGGGGTCGCGCAGCTTCACGGAGATGACGGCCGTCAGACCCTCGCGGACGTCCTCGCCGGAGAGGTTGTCGTCTTTCTCCTTGAGCAGGCTGTGGTCGCGCGCATACTTGTTGAGCGTGCGCGTGAGCGCGGAGCGAAAGCCGGACATGTGGCTGCCGCCCTCGCGGGTGTTGATGTTGTTGGCGAAAGAGTGAATCGACTCCTGGTATGAGGAGTTCCACTGCATTGCGACCTCGGCGGCGCCTTCGTCGCCTTCGCCGGAGAAGAACACGACCTTGCGGTGGACGGTGTCCTTGTTCTCGTTGAGATAGGTGACGAAATCCTCGATGCCGCCCTCGTATTGGAATGAGGCGGAGTGGCCCTCGCCGCGCTCGTCGGTAATCGAGATCTTCAGCCCACGAGTCAGGAAGGCGGTCTCGCGTAGCCGCTCCTCCAGGGTGCGGAAGTCGAAGTCGAGCGACTCGAAGATGTCGGCGTCGGGGAGAAACGTGATGATCGTGCCGGTCTTTGCGCCCTTGGCGAGGGCCTCGCCCTTGCGCAACTCACCCAGCGGTGCGCCGCGCGAGTAGTCCTGGGAGAAGGCGTGCCCGTCGCGGCGAATCTCCACGGTGAGCTGCTCGGAAAGGGCGTTGACGACCGAGACGCCGACGCCGTGCAGGCCACCGGAGACCTTGTAGCCGCCACCGTCCCCGAACTTGCCGCCCGAGTGCAGGACGGTGAGCACGACTTCGACGGCCGGGCGCCCCTCTTTCTCGTGCATCGCGACCGGGATGCCGCGTCCGTCGTCGACGACCGTGACGGAGTTGTCGGGGTGGATCGTGACGGACACCTCCGAGCAGAATCCGGCGAGGGCCTCGTCGACAGAGTTGTCGACGACCTCATAGACGAGGTGGTGCAGGCCCATGACGCCCGTGGAGCCGATGTACATACCGGGCCGCTTGCGCACGGCCTCGAGCCCCTCGAGTACGGTGATGTCCTGCGCGTCGTAGCTGGCGTCGGCCCCTACGGAGGAGCTCGACACCCCGTTCGAGCGCGCGTGACTGTCCTTGTTGTCGTTGCCTGCGGCCAATTTGGCCCTCCACTAAGACGTGAGAAAGCCCCGGATTCCCAGGCGCTACTGACCGTGGGCCGGGGCAGTTGGTTTGTTCACGGAGAATAGCACAGTGGGGCTCCGGAACCGTCCGTCAGCGCCCCTCAATTCCCTGCAAACAAGCGGAAATCGCCGTCATTCGGTGCGGCAGCGGAGCTTGTGCAGCAGCTCCGCTCCGAGGGCCTCGTTGAGACGCCCGAGGAGCACCGGCGCCATCAGGTCGAGCTCCTGCGCCCAGACCGCCGCCGAGCAGGTGATCGTGAGCGTTCCGTTGCGCTCCGCGGTGGGTGTGGCGGCGGCTGCGACGGCTGCGCCCGCGGTGCTCTCCCAAACACTCTGGACACGCGCGAGCGTGCTGTCGGGCACGCGCTCTTCGGTGAATGCGTCGAGCGCGGACGCGAGTAGGCGGGGGGTGGTGCGGCTCACGCTGCGAGCGCCTCCTGCAGGATCGCGCCGGGCGTTACCCGCAAGCGCGTGACGCGGGCGTTGCAGGCGTCGGGTACATGCTCGAGGTCGGTGGTCGCGATCACGCTCTGCCCGCCACCCTCGAGCTCGTGTGTGAGCAGCTCGCGGCGGCCGCGGTCGAGCTCGCTCATGACGTCGTCGAGGAGCAGCAGCGGCGGCTCGTGGCGCACCTCGGCGAGGACGGCGCGCTCGGCGAGTAGCAGGGCGAGCAGGGCGAGACGCTGCTCGCCCTGCGAGCCGTAGGTCCGCAGTTCGCGACCGTCGCGCAGGAACAGCAGCTCGTCGCGGTGGGGTCCATGCGAGCAGAAGCCGCGCTCGAGGTCGCTCTCCAGCCGCTCGGCGAGCTCGGCGACGAACTGATCGACGTCGGCGGCGCGCGAGCGGGGACGGTAGCGCAGCTCCAGCTCGCCGATCAGGCCGAGTTGTGCGCCTCGCGCAGCGAAGGGCTCGGCGAGCAGCTCGACCGCGGCCGCGCGATCGGCGCTCAGCGCGAGCGCGTGCCGTCCGAGCTCGAGGTCCCATGTGTGGAGCGCTGTGCGCGAGGCGCGGCCGTGGCGAATGCCGCTGAGCAGGGCGTTGCGCTGAGCGAGTACGCGCGCGTAAGCACGGCGGGTGCCCGCGCGGGCTGGCCAGAGCGCGGCGACGAGGCGGTCGAGGTGGGCGCGGCGGGGGGCCGGCGAGCCCTTCACGAGCTCGAGGCGGTCCGGCAGGAAGACCCCAAGCAACGGACGAGTCTCGACGTCGAGGAGGCGTTCGACGGGAGCGCCGTCGGCACGCATGCGCTTGGTCGGCTTGTCGGAGTCGTCGAGTACGCCATAGCCGATGCTCAACTCGTGTCGTTCGCTTTCGTGCTCGAGGGCAATCACGACACGTGTGGATTGCGAGCCGAAACGGAGCAACTCGCGCTCGTTGCGAGCGCGCAGGGCGTGGCCGGTGCAGCCGAAGAAGAGCGCCTCGAGCAGGTTGGACTTGCCCGCTCCGTTGGGGCCATGGACGACGGTGAGGCCGGCCCCGAGGCGCGCTTCGGCCTGGGCGTAGCTGCGGAAGTCGCGGAGCGTGACGCTCACGACGCGCATCGCGGCCGCTCAGGCGTTCAGGCGGATGGGCATGACCAGATACACGAAGTCGCCGGGCTGCGGCGACTCCACCAGGCCGGGGCGAAGCGGGCTGATGAGCTTCAGCACGAACTCGTCGTCGTCGACGCTTTCCAGTCCGTCGCGCAGGAACTCGGCGTTGAAACCGATCTCGAAGGGCTCGCCGCGGAAGGGGACGGGGAGCGTCTCACTGGCTTCGCCGACGTCGGGGGCCTGCGCGGAAACGGTGAGCTCACCCTCGCCGAAGGCGAGCTTCAGCGGCGTGTTCTTCTGCGCGAGCAGGCTGATGCGGCGGACGACGTCGGTGAGCTCGGGGGTCGAGAGCCGCAATTCGTGCTCGACGGTCTCGGGGATGAGTTGACGGTAGTTGGGGAACTGGCCGTCGATCAGCCGCGAGGAGAGCACGATGCCGTCGAGCTCGAAGACGACCTGGTTCTGCCCGACGCTCGCGGACAGCTCGGTGCTCTGAGTCTGCGTTGCGATGCGAGCGAGCTCCTGCAGCGCGCGGGCAGGGACGTTGACCTCCAAATTGCCGGCGAGCTCGTGCTCGAGCGTGGTGCGCTTGACGCTCAAGCGGTAGGAGTCGGTGGCGACCATGCGCAGCTCGTTCGCGGTCGCGGAGATGAGGATGCCCGTGAGCACCGGGCGCGTCTCGTCTTTGGAGGCCGAGCGGGCGACACGCTCGACGGTTTCCACGAACGCAGCGGCGGGCAACGTCATCCGCGTGTCGGCGGTCGGGTCGGGAAGCGTGGGAAAGTCCTCGGCGCGGAGCGTTCGCAGGTGGAAGGTGGCGCCGCCGGAGATCAGCTCGACGTCCTGCTCGGCGGAGCGCAGCTCGAGCGTGGCCGTGTCGGCGGGGAGGGCGCGGGAGACGTCGAGGAGCAAACGCGCAGGCAGCACGGCGCGGCCGGGTTGCATGACGTCGGCCTGCAGCCGGACGCGCAGGCCGAGCTCCATGTCGGTCGCGAGAAGCTCGGCGGCGCCGTCGGCGGCAGAGATCATCACACCCGAGAGTGCCTGCACGGCGCTACGGGTCGAGGCAGCGCGCGTGACGGTCTGAAGTTGGGAGAGCAGCTCGCCGCTCGAGATTGAGAGCTTCATCTACAGAAAGCCTCTGATGACGTTGGGATTATGGTGTTAGTAGGGGCTGTGAGGATGTGGATTGTGGCGATCAACGGCTGTGGTGGGCGGTGGGCCTGTGGGCGAAGCTGTGAAGTTTCGCAAGTCCTCCGGTCATGAGTCGCCGCGTTCGAGCGATGTGCGCAGATCTTCCACAGCCCGCCTGCAGGAAGCGTCGTCGAGGAGGCGCTGAGTGGTGCGCCGGCAGGCGTGCAGGACGGTCGTGTGATCGCGCCCTCCGAACTGACGCCCGATCGCCGGGAGGGATTCGTCGGTGAGCTCGCGTGCGAGGTACATGGCGACCTGGCGCGGCCATGCGATCTGGGCGGTGCGGGCACTGGAGAGGAGCTCCTCGACGGTGATGCCGAACTGGGCGGATGCCCGCGCCTGGATGTCGGCGAGCGTGCACTGTCGGTGGGCGGCCTGTGGATAGAGGCCGTCGAGGACCTCGCGGGCTAGCTCGTCGCAGAGTGGGCGACCGGTGAGGGAGCAGTAGGCGACGATCCGGATGAGCGCCCCTTCGAGGGCGCGTACGTTGTCTACGACTCGTTTGGCGATCGTGTCGAGCACCTGGGGGTCTTCGACGGCGACCCCGTCGTGCGCGGCGCGCTTGCGCAGGATCGTCAGCCGGGTGTTGTAGTCGGGTGGCTTGATGTCGGCGACGAGTCCGGCCTCGAAGCGCTCGCGCAGACGGTCTTCGAGCGCCTGCAGGTCGCGGGGCGGGCGGTCGGAGGTGAGCACTATCTGGGCGCCGGCTTCGTAGAGCGCGTTGAACGTATGGAAGAACTCCTCCTCGGTGCGAGCCTTGCGCTCGAGGAACTGGACGTCGTCGACGAGCAGCACGTCGGCGTGGCGGTAGCGCGCCTTGAAGCCGTCCATCTGCCCACCGCCGAGGGCGATGCGGAAGTCGTTGGTGAAGGACTCGCCGGTGGTCGACCTGAGCACGATGCCGGGGTTGTGCTCGGCCAGGAGGCCGGCGATGGAGTTCATGAGGTGGGTCTTGCCGACGCCCGGCGGACCGCAGATGAAGAGCGGGTTGTAGGCCTGCCCGGGCAGCTCCGCGACGGTCAGCGAGGCGGCATGCGCGAGGCGATTGGAGTCGCCGATCACGAATTGGTCGAAGGTATGGCGCGGATTGCCGAGCAGCGGGGCCGTCTGTGTCGCGGCGATCGTTGGGGGGTGCTCGCCACGCGCCGACAGCGTCCCGGTGGCCGTGGTGGACGAGACGACCGTCACGGGAACCTCCCGCCCGAGGGCTGTCGCGGCACAGCTCTGTAAGAGCCGACCGAAGCGCTCGCGGATCCAGGCGCAGGCCTGTGGAGAGGCTTCGACGACGAGGCCACCTGCCGCGAGGTCTCTGAGCTTCAGCGGGGCGAGCCAGACGCGGTAGGTGGGCTCCTCGACGGCGGAGGCGAGCTCGGCTTGTATACCTGCCCAGATTTGGTCGAGCTCGGTGTTCACGGCAGCGTTCAGCAACTCCTGGAAGAGAGGTCGGTGCGGCGCTAGATGGAGGGCCGCGGACGGCCCGGCCCGGCGAATATAACCGACGCGCAGCGGCGGCGAGCGACCTGCGTGCCGCATTTGGCGAGGAATTTCGCTGGGCTCTGAGAGGGCTATACTTCGAGCCAGGCCGGGGTGCCCTCGGCTGTTGGTGGTGCCTGTCTACGTTCGTCGAGGGCGGGCTGACGGCACCTGCGAGAGCCCCTATCGGACGACAGGAAGACGGATGAAGCGCACCTATCAGCCCAAGAAGCGCAAGCGTGCTCGGACGCACGGGTTTCGTGCGCGGATGGCTACCCGCAGCGGTCGCCTGGTCCTCAAGCGCCGTCGTGACAAGGGACGCAAGCGCCTCGCGACGTGATCCCCGCGAGATGAGTCCGCGCGGCGCGCGACGTGCCAGCAAAGGGCGTCAGCGCCTTTCGCGCAGCGCGGAGTTCGAGCGGGTCTATCGCCACGGGCGGTCGTCGGCGAACCGGCACCTGGTGCTGTACAGCTTCCCCAACGAGAGCTCGGAGCGCCCGCGCTTGGGTCTGTCGGTTTCGCGAAAGGTCGGGGGTGCAGTTGAGCGCAACAAGGTCAAGCGTCTCCTGCGCGAGGCGTTTGGGAAGGTTGAGAGCGAACTGAGCGAGGGGCAGGATCTGGTGGTCGTGGCCCGCCCGCAGGTGTTGGAGTTGGCTGAGCGCGAGGGCCTGGCCGGGGTCGACACGGCGCTGATCGAGTTGGTCGACCGAGCTGGTCTGAGGGGTGCGACGGCGAGCGCGGAGGAGGCGGAGCCGGAGGACGGCGAGGGGCAGGACGCGCTCGCCGACTCCGCGGCGGCCGAGGCGGGGGGACGGACAGGTGAACGCCGAGGCCGGCCCTGGAGAGGGGCGCGAGCACCAGCACGAGTGCGACCCAACGCCGAGGGGCAACGGTGCCCGTCTCACGAACGCTGCGCGCCTGGTGGTAACGGCACCGATCGTCGCGTATCAGCGCCTATTGGCACCGGGCCTCCCGCGCCGCTGCCGCTACGAGCCGACGTGCTCGCACTACGCGGTACAGACGATCCGGGAGTTCGGCATACTGAAGGGCCTCGTGCTCGCCGGTTGGCGCCTGTTGCGGTGCAACCCGTGGAGTCCCGGCGGCTTTGACCCGGTTCGGGCACAGAGACTATTCCGACAGCCGCAGCGGCTGACGGGCGCCGACGCCGGACACCCTTCGACCTAGAAGCCCGAACCAGATGCCGATCTTCGCGAACATCATCGAGGAAGCCTTCTCCCCGCTGATCACGCTGTTCGAGTCGATCCTGGTCTTCGTCCACGACCACATCGTCGCGACGAGCTGGGGTCTGGCGATCGTGGGACTGACGATCATCGTGCGGGCGGTGATGGTGCCGCTGACGCTGCGGCAGTTCCGCTCGATGCAGAAAATGCAGGTGCTGGCGCCGCAGCTGAAAGAGATCCAGGCGAAGTACAAGGAGGACAAACAGCGCCAGAACGAGGAGGTGATGAAGCTTTACCGGGAGAACGGGGTCAACCCGTTCGGGGCGTGCCTGCCGCTGGTGCTGCAGCTCCCGGTGTTCATCTCGCTGTTCTACGCGCTGCGCCAGAACCTCAAGCTCGACATCTGTGGTCCGCAGCTGCGCGCGTACTACTCACGGGAACTGCACCGAACGATTACGAGCAACAGCCAGATCCCGTCGGGGAAAGTGGGACACGTCAAGGGTCTCTCGGAAATCGGCTGCAACGCGGTGGCGCCGCACTCGGCGAAGTTCCTGTTCCTGCCGGACATCACGGTGCAGGCGACGGGCATCGCGCTGATCGTGCTGCTCGTCCTATATGTCGGCTCGCAGGTGGCCTCGACGCTGATGATGTCGGCATCGGCGCCGGGGGGCTCGAAAGGGATGATGCTGGCGCTGCCGTTCGTGTTCGTGCTGTTCATCTTCCGCTTCCCGGCGGGTCTGCTGGTGTACTGGATAACGACGAATCTGTGGACCATGGGGCAGCAGTACTTCGTGCGGCGCAGCATGGCTGTCCCGCCGGCTCCCTCACCGCCGGACAAGGGCAAGGGGGCGACGGTTGCGGCCCCGGATCGGGGCCCCGGCGCTGGAGGTGCGGCCAATGGGAGCTCGGCCGGCTCCAAGAAGGCGCCCAGCGGGGAGCCGGCGCTTGCGGGCGTCTCGGGTGCGACCAGCACGCCTCCGCCTCCGCCCCGCAAAAAGAAAAAACGCTCGGGTAAACGGAGATGAGCGTGGATCATGAGCATGAGGAGGATCCCGCGGAGCTGCTGGAGGATGTGTTGCGCGAGGTGACGGACGGGCTGGGCCTGGAGTGCGAGGTGATCGTGGAGCAGGACGCCGACGTCCTCAGGGGTCGTGTGGAGGGGGAGGATGTGGGGTTGCTGATTGGGCGACGCGGCCAGACGATCGACGCCGTGCAGCACCTCGCCCAGCGCATCGTGTTTCCGGGTGGCCGCGCGTCGGCGCGCGTGATCGTCGATGCCGACGGCTACCGGGAGCGGCGCGCGGAGTCGCTGCGGGAGGAGGCCGACGAGGCGGCGGACGAGGCACTGCGTCTGGGTGGACCGGTCGAGCTCGACCCGATGCCGGCGTCGGAGCGGCGGGTGGTGCACGAGTACCTGCGCGAGCGGGGGGACGTGGAGACGCACAGCGAGGGCGAGGAGCCGGAGCGGTATCTCGTGGTCTCGCCGGCGCAGTAGGTCTTCGCCCCCGCGCTGCGGGCAGGGGTCTACACGCCCGCTCCGTTTCACGTGAAAGCATCTCCGCGCCGGATCGAGACGCGATGGGAAAACGTTTCACGTGAAATCATTTGAGGCGGAGCTGGGCGAGCTGTTGGCCCGTTACCCGCTCCCGGAACGCGCCTCTGAGCAGCTGAGAGCGCTGGTGGGCGTGCTCGAGAAACCGCTCGCCCCGACCTCGGTGCATGACCCGGAGCGGGTGCTGCGCGTGCATATAGCCGATTCGCTTTCCGCCCTGGAGTTGGCCTCGGTGCGCTCGGCGAAGGCAATGATCGACATTGGGGCCGGAGCGGGCCTCCCGGGCCTGCCGCTTGCGGTGGCCCTGCCTGAGGGCGACCTGTGGGTGGTGGAGAGCCAGCGCCGCAAGTGCGCGTTCGTGGGGGCGGCTTGCGTGGAGCTGGGCATCGAGAATGTGCGGGTGGTGTGCGCACGGGCGGAGGAGTGGCGAGACGGGATAGGCGTCCATGACGTGGCGCTCGCACGGGCGTTGGCTCCCCAGTCGGTCGTGCTGGAGTACGCGGCTCCTTTGCTGAGGGTGGGGGGAACCCTGGTCGACTGGCGCGGCCGACGCGATGAGAGCGAGGAGCACGCTGCGGCTGCCGCCGCGATGGAGTTGGGCATGGAGTTGCGCGAGGCGCACTGGGTCGAGCCGTACGCGGGCGCGCGCGACCACCACTTGCACGAGTTCGTGAAGGTCGCCCCAACTCCGGAGAGGTTCCCGCGCCGCGCGGGCGTGGCCCGCAAGCGCCCGTTGGGTTGCTAGCTTGCTCGGTGCATGGGCACGGTGTACGCGATCGCCAACCAGAAGGGGGGCGTGGGAAAGACGACGACCGCTGTGAACGTGGGGGCGTGCATCGCGGAGGCGGGCTTCGAGACGCTGCTCGTCGACGTCGATCCGCAGGCGAACGCAACGGTTGGGCTGGGCCAGCCGCGCAGCCACACGCCGGGGCTGTATGAGGTGCTGACGGGAACGAGCGGCGCGGGGGAGGCGGTCGTGGAGACCTCAATCGGGGGCTTGCAACTGCTGCCCGCGGGCCCGGGTCTGGCGGGTGCGAATGTCGAGCTGCCGCGGCTGGAGGGGTTCGAGCACCGGCTGCGCGAGGTCCTGGAGCCGATCCGGGGGGACTTCGAGTACGTGCTGCTGGACTGCCCGCCCTCGCTGGGGCCGCTGGCGGTGAGCGCGCTGGTGGCGGCGGACAGGGTGATCGTGCCGGTGCAGACGGAGTACTTCGCGCTGGAGGGCCTGGCCGGTCTGTTGGAGACGCTCGAGCTGATCCGGCGGGAGCTCAACCCGGGCCTGACGATCGCGGGGATGCTGCTGACGATGCACGACGCGCGTACGCGGTTGGGACGCGACGTGGAGCGCGACGTGCGCGAGCACTTCCGAGAGCTGGTGTTCGAGACGGTGATCCCGCGCAACGTGCGGATCGGCGAGGCTCCGAGCTTCGGCCTGCCGGTCACGCACCACGATCCGCACAGCTCGGGCGCGGAGGCGTACTTCGAGCTGGCGAAGGAGGTGGCGGCGCGTGGCTAGCCCCAAGCGTGGGATGGGTCGCGGTCTGGACGCGATCCTCTCGGTGTCCGCGTCGGCGAGCCAGCGCGAGCAGCTGCGCGAGCTGCCGGTGGCGTCGATCGCGCCGAGCCCGAATCAGCCGCGGCGGCGCTTCGACGAGCAGTCGCTGAACGAGCTGGCGGGCTCGCTGGGCGAGCGGGGCGTGCTGCAGCCGGTTTTGGTGCGCCCGAAGCCGGATGGCAGCTACGAGCTGGTCGCCGGCGAGCGCCGCTGGCGGGCGGCGCAGCTGGCCGGCTTGAAGCAGATCCCGGCACTCGTCCGCGAGCGCGCGGACGCGGAGGCGCTGGAGGTGGCGCTGATAGAGAACATGGCGCGCGAGGATCTCAACCCGGTGGAGGAGGCGCGCGCGTGCGCGGCACTGGTGGAGGAGCTGGGTCTGACGCGCGAGGAGGTCGGCCGCCGGGTGGGCCGCGGCCGGGTGGCGGTGTCGAACCTGATCCGCTTGCTGGACCTGCCGGACGAGGCGCTGGAGCTGCTGGAGCGGGGCACGTTCAGCGAGGGCCACGGGCGGGCGCTGCTGCTGGCCAAGGACCACGCGTCGCGTCGGGCGTTGGCGCGCTCGGCGGCGGCGGAGGGCTGGTCGGTGCGAGTGGTGGAAGAGCGGGCGCGGCTCAGCAACGAGGTGGCGAAGGGGAACGGGGGAGGCGGCGGCAGCGCAAAGAAGAAGGCGGCTGCGCACCCCGATCAGGAGGAGGCGGCCGCCGAGATTGAGACCGCGCTCGGCGCGGCGCTCGGCGCGGATGTCCGGGTGCGGCCTGGCAGTGCTGGTGGCTACAGGGTCGAGCTCTCGTTCGCGTCGCGCGAGGAGGCGCTGGAGTTGGCCGAGCGGGTGGGGGCTGCGGTTTCGGCATAACACCGGCGTGCCTATGCCTGCTCACCGGCACTGACTGACCGAGTCTCAGCGCTCGGACGCCACGCTGCTGACCTGGCCGCTGACGGTTGACACGAGCTCGGCCGGAAGCCCAGGCGTTTCGTCCCGGGCCGCTGCGATCGCGTCCGGCATCCGATCGAGGATCTCGTTGACGATCGTTACGGCGGACTGACGCGACATCCCCCAACCCACGGCCTCGTTCACGATGCGCCTCGCTGTCACCCGGTCGATCCGCTGCACGCTGTTGACATACATCGCCAAGCGGTTATCGCCGTAGTGCAGCGTGCACATCAGGTCGTAGAGAGGCGCGAGTGTCAAATTGCCCGAAGGGCGATGGAGCAACGAGAAGTTCTTGGCGTGCGCGTCGCCGTTTCCGATCAGCACGTTGAGGACCGTCGCCTGGAGCATGCGGTCGAGCGAGCTCGTCTCCGCGACCGCAGCGACGATGCCGGCGATCTGGCTCAGCGATGGGCCGCCGTCCTCCTCGTACTTGGTGTCCGGCCGCTTCCCGAGCGCTTGACAGAAGTCCTCCTGATGGATGCGCTGGACCGCGCCGTCCTTGCTGACATCGCGGTCGAAGCGCTCGACGACGATCAGCTTGCGTTTGCCGATTTCGGCCGTCTGGACGGACGCGACAGCAAAGCCGAGGTGCTTGGCGACGCGCATGCAGAACGCCTCGTTCTCAACGGTATGGGGATATGCGGCGATCTCCGGCTTGAGGATGTGAGTCGATGGCGTCCCGTCAACGGGCCGTCCCCACGAGCCATCCGGCATGCGCGTCAGCAGCAGCTTCTCTTGCACCCCGGCCAGCGAGACGCGCACCCGTCCACCCGCACCGAGGGGCGCGCTGCGCAGATTGGCGATGAGCTCCACGAGCTCGTCTTCGCTGAGCGGCTCGGCAGTCGCCGTCGTCGCCGACCCGCGGGCCGCCTCGTCGATTGGTGCAATCACGAGGGCGCCCGCGACGTCACGCCCCAGTTCGCGGATCAGGCCGTACGTGTCATCCTCCCGTACGCCCACATCTCGCGCAATCATCCTGCGCGCCGCGCCCTCCGGAAGCAGGCCGTCGAGAAAGGGCTTTGCGACCCCCTGGGTGTAGCGACGGTCGGAGACGAGCAGCGACAGCGACAGGAGCGGCGTCCCGAGCGGGTACCGGGCCAGCGCCTCTCGTGTGTAGGTCAAGCGCGGCCGCCCGCGCTCGCGTTCGATAACGGCGACCCGCTCGCCATAGAGCCACACCGCCAGCTCATCGGCCATTACCAGTCCGCCTTGTCGAGCGTGATCCGGACTCCCAGCTGCCTCAGCACGCGGAAGATGCGCTTCAGTTGCTCGGTTTCCTTGCCGCTCTCGAGTTCGGAGAGATAACTGCGCTGCAGCCCGGTCAGATTCGCGAGCTCGCTCTGGGTCAGCCCGGCGCTTGTCCGGTAGTGGCGCAGTGCGTCGCCGAAGGAGGCGGGCGTGTAGATCCGGAAGGGGCCCTGAGAGCCGGAATCGGGCAGAGTAGTCGGCATATCACGACACGATAGCATGCCGTGATAACCCGACAAGCATGTATATCGTGATATTCCAGCATCGCCCGACTGCGGGATCGGCGCGTACCTCAACCGCTTCCCGCGGTCGCGGTAACATGGCGGGCGGCTTGCGGCGACGCCGCATCGGCCGACAAGGGCGATTAGCTCAGCCGGTTAGAGCGCTTCTCTGATAAGGAAGAGGTCCCTGGTTCGAGTCCAGGATCGCCCATCGACGAGGATCTACGCGGCTTGGCTCTTGCTCGGCCAGACTCCGGTGCGCACGCGCTCGTAGAGCGTGTCTGGCGCGAGGTCTGCGCCGCTCGGCCAGCACACTGTCCCTGTCTCAGGATCGACACTGACCTCGGTGAAGCCCCCGGGGGTCCGTGCGCGTTTGAATACCGGGCCGCGCATACGGTCCAGCACGTAGACCTCGCCGCTCACGCCGTCGGCGAAGGTGAGCCGCAAGACGCCGTGCTGCGGAGCCGTGGCGTGGGTGATATCTGGGGTAAGCCCGATCATCGCAGCGGTTCGATCTCGTTCAGTGTTGCACCTTCGCGCGCAAGACGCCAATTCTCAAGGAGTTCCGCCGCGTGCATCTCGGCCCACGCGAGCACAAGCCGAAGGTCTCGACGCGGAAGGTCGCTCGCCAGCACCTCCAGCGTGTCTATCTGGACCTTGGCGCTGTGCCCTGCGCCGCGCGCATGGAAGTGGGGAGGCCCGTGGTCATCGAAGTACATCGTGATCGTGAGCCCGAAGAAGCGGCTTATTGTCGGCACCCGCGCAATGTTGGCGTGCAATCCGGTCGCCAAGCTCGCTCCGGGTGCAGTCGCGCCATGCAGTGCGCTTCTGGAAGCGCGATGGAAGCCTTGGCCGCCCGGATCCAACCCGCAGTGGCCTGCTACAGGAACTGCGAAGCCCCATGCGCGCGGGGCGGGACCTGGATTTCGGCCCCGCGCAGGCCCCGCCCTTGAGCGCTTCTGAGAAGGACGAGCTCCTTGCTTCGCGTCCAGGTCGCCCTTGCACCCGCGTCTCAAGCGCTTCCAGCCGCCGCGCGCCGCTCCCACCATCGGTCACAATGCACGTTGACCGATGCCCCACCCCACCCCCAAGCCCCTAAACGCCCTCGCCACCCTCGGCACCGCCGCCCACAACGGCTTCGAGCGCTGGGCTGGCGTCGGGATGGTGCTCGAGCCCTGGCTCGGCCGCCGCGCGACGAACGCGCTGTGGGCCACGGTCCTGCCCTACGGATTCCTGCGCGCCCTGCGCCCCGCCGAGCGCGACCAGCCGCTGCTGGCGTTCAACGCGGGGATCGCAGTCGCCGGCATGCTGGTCCACTTCGCCGACTGGCCCTGGTCGCGGCGCTGGGGCGTGCTGCCGTGCCTCGACGAAGCCGAGGGGCTCACGCCCGCGCAGCTCCCCTTCTACAACGCGATCCTCTGGCTCTGGGGGCTCGGCGGTGCGGGTAGCGTGCTGTTGGAGACGCGCCGCGACCACCGCGGATACGCTCTCGCCGGCCTCGCCACCGCGCCGCTGCTGCTCGCGTCCGCCCGCCACCATTTCGCCTGGGCCAAGCGCCAGGCCCGCGAGGATCCTGAGCGGTGGAGCGCGGCGCTGATCGACTGAGCCGCTGGCCCAGCGGCGCGCGCGCCGGGGTTTCGGTCACGTTCGACAACCTCGGGGAGGCCGCCGAGATCGAGCTCGGCCTACGCGACCCGGTCGCCCCGCGCGGCGAGCACTACTCGGTCACTACCGCCCTCCCGATCGTCCTCTCCGAGCTCGCGCGCGCCGAGTTGCGCGCGACGTTCTTCGTCGAGGGTGTCAACGCCGAGACCTATCCCGACGCGCTGCGCGAGATCCCCAAGGCCGGCCACGAGCTCGCCTACCACGCGTGGTGCCACGAGGACTGGTCCGCGCTCGATCCCGCGGCGGAGGCCGCCAACCTGGACCGCGGCCTGGCCGCGTTCGACGCGCTCGACGTCGAGATCCTCGGAATGCGGCCGCCGGGAGGCCGGCTCACCGGTGGCACGCTCCCGCTGCTGCGCAGACGCGGCCTGACCTATTGCTCGCCCGCCGGGAGCGCCCCCGGGATCGACGAGATCGCGGTGCTCCCGTTCGCCTGGGAGGCCGTCGACGCCTTCCACGTCCTGCCCGCCTTTGCGCCGCTGCGAGAGCGGCTCACCGGCAGCGCCGAGGCGGGAGGCGCAGCAGCGGTCGCGCAGGCGCTCCTGCGCTGCGTCGAGTACGCGCTCGCGAGCGGCGGCCACGCGATGCTCGTGCTCCACACCTGGCTGATCGAGCTCGAGCGCGACGCGGTCGGCGAAGTCCTGGATCGTGTGTGCACGCTCGCCGCCGCGGGTGAGCTGTGGGCGGCGCCCTGTCAGGAGGTCGCCGCGTGGATGGCCGGTGCCCGCCACCCTTCGTCCAGTGTGCCGCCAGTGCTCGACGACGCTTCCTGGACCGCGCCGGCGTAGGTAGAGGCCGCTCGCGCTCGAGGGCTGGCGAGCCCCGGCCACGGCGCCCCCGGTCGCCCGAGGTAGAAACCCTGCGCAAGCGGCGCCCCGAGTCCCCGCAGCGTCCGCAGCTCGGCCTCGTTCTCGATCCCCTCGGCGACCAGCAGGCTGCCGACGCGCTCGGCGTAGCCCACGAGCGCGCTCACGAGCGCGGCGCGCTCGGAGTCCGTGTCGATCCCGCTCACGAGCGAGCGGTCGAGCTTGAGATAGCTCGGGTGCACCGTCGTCAGCTGACGCAACCCCGAGTACCCGGCGCCGACGTCGTCGACCGCCAGCCGCGCTCCGCGCTCGCGCAGCGGCGCCATCGCGGCGTGCATCTGGACGTCGCTCTGGACGAGCGCGTCCTCGGTGACCTCGATGATCAACCCGTCCAGATCGCCGGCGCGGTCGAGGATGCGCAGCGTGCGCGGGTCGAGCAGCACCGGCGCGGACAGGTTGACCGACAGGCGCATTCCCGCGGGGCGCTGCGCGAACAGGTCCAGCGCGGCGCTCAGGCAGGCGCGCTCGAGCGCGTCGCGTTCCCCGAACTCGTCCGCGAGCGAGAACCACTGCAGCGGGCCGCCCGCGCCGCCGGGCCGCGCGAGCGCCTCGTAGGCGTGGATCGAGCCGGTGCGCAGGTCGACGATCGGCTGCACCGCCATCGAGAGGCCCTCGCCGGCGATCAGCTTCGTCAGCGCGCCGCGCGCGCTCTGCTCGCCGGTGCCGCTCAGCGACTGGCCGACATACGTGGAGATCTGCCCGCCCGTGCCGCTGCGCTTGGCGACCCGCAGCGCGACGTCGCCGGCGCGCAACAGCGCCTCGGCGTCGCTGCCGTCGCGCGGCGCCTGGGCGATGCCGACGCTCGCCGAGACCCCCCGCAGCTCCTCGCCGTCGTGCGGCAGCGTGGCGAGCAGGCGCTCGGCGAACGAGCGCGCGTCCGCGCCCGGGAGGATCACCGCAAACTCGTCCCCGCCGAGCCGCCCTGCTACGCCGACGCCCTCGGCGGAGGTGCGGAGATGCTCGCTAAACGACGCCAGCAGCGCATCACCGGCGGCGTGGCCGAGCGATTTGTTGATGACCCCGAAGCCGTCGAGGTCGAGCAGCAGCAGCGAGACCGGGCTCTGCGGCGATGCGCCCGCGGTGGCCTCTTCGAGCTCCGCGCGAAACGCGGCGCGCGAGTACAGGCCGGTGAGATCGTCGTGGTCGGCGTCCCAACGCGCGCGTTGCAGGAGGTGGTTGAGCTCGCGTGTGAGCAGGCGGCTCGTCGCCAGCAGGCCCGCGGCCGACGCGGTCAGCGCGGCCTCTTCTGCGTTGAGGTGCCCATAGCGGATTCTCGGTAGCGCCAGCGCCACGATGACGAGCGCGCGGCCGATCCAGTGGATGCGCCCCGCGCGCGCCATCACGCCGCTCGCGACCGCCGCGAGCCAGAGCACGCTGAGGACCGTGACGCGCTGGGCGCCCAGGCCGATGATCAGGATCGCCGCGGTGCCCGCCAGCGCCTCCTCGACGCGCAGCCAGGAGAGGTTGGGAGCGACGAGCTGTACCGTCGCGCACGCCGCGATCGTCGCGAAGCCGACCGCCGCGAGTTGCGCGTGCGGTGAGAGGTGCGGCTTGCTCAGCGCGAGCGCGACGCCGCCCGCGCCCAGGACCGCACGGGTGCAGGCCGCCGTCCGGCGGGCACGCAACACGTGATCGTCGGTTGCAGCGTGCACCCCACCAGTGTCGGCGGTTGGCGATCAAGCTTTATGTCTACGCCTGTCAGCGGACGCCAGTGGGTTCGTTTCCATAGATGAACTGCGCTGCGTGGCCTCGACGGCGTGCGCTAGCGTAGAGGCCGCAGGGAGATGGCCGACCGGCTGACTTATACGAGTGGTGGGATCGACGCGGGGACGCACGCCGAGTTCGAGCGGTGCCTCCAGGACGCTCGCGGCGCAGACGCGCAGCCCCATCCCCATCTGATCGACGGCGCCCCCCACGCCCATGGGCCGGTGTTCGAGCGCCGCGATCCATCCCGCATAGCCGACGTCGCCAGCCGCGCCCACGAAGCCGACGCCGCCACCGTCGCGCTCGCGGTGCGGGCCGCGCAGACCGCGTGCGCACGATGGCGTCGCACCCCCTACCGGGACCGATTGCAGCGGCTCGCCGAGGTCGCGCAGGCGATCTCCGCGCGCCACGTCGAGATCGCCGCGGCGATGAGCCTCGAGACGGGCAAGAGCCGCACCGAAGCGATCGTCGAGGTGCAGGAGGGGATCGAGCTGATCGAGGCCTACTCGCAGGAGATGGAGAGCCACGACGGGTTCGTGCAGCCGCTCGCGAGTTTCACGCCGGCCGAGCGCGGGACAGAGATCCTGCGGCCCTATGGCGTCTTCGGCGTCATCTCCCCCTTCAACTTCCCCTTCGCTCTCACCGCCGGCATGGCGGTCGCGGCGCTGATCGCCGGCAACACCGTCGTCGTGAAGCCCTCCGAGGAGGCACCGTGGACGGCGGCGCTGCTCGCCGAGGCGATGCAGGCGGGAGGACTGCCCGACGGGGTCTTCAACCTCGTGCACGGCGGATCGCAGACGGGCCAGGCGCTGGTGGAGTCCGTGGTCGACGGGGTCGCGTTCACGGGCTCCGCGGAGGTGGGCCGCGCGATCGCGAGCCGCCTCACCGAAGGTCCGTACGCGCGGCCCGCGCTCACCGAGATGGGCGGCAAGAACCCGACGATCGTGACCGCAGCGGCCGATCTCGAAAAGGCCGCCGAGGGCTTGGCGCGCGCCGCGTTCGGTCTCTCGGGTCAGAAGTGCAGCGCGTGCTCGCGCGCGATCGTGCTCGACGGGATCCACGACGAGCTGCTCGAGCGCCTGATGGCCTTCACCGCGACGATGCAACTCGGCGACCCCTCCGACCGCAACGCGTTCCTCGGACCGGTCGTCAATGCGGCCGCGTTCGAGCGCTTCCGCGACGGCGTCGCGCAGGCGCGCCGCGACGGCGAGGTCGCGATCGGCGGCGGCACGCCACGCGCGGAGGGCTGGTTCGTGGAGCCGACGGTCGTCACCGGCCTGCCTGCGGGTCACCCGCTGACGCGCCGCGAGCTGTTCCTCCCCTTCCTCACCGTCACCTCGGTCGCCGACCTCGACGAGGCGCTCGCCGAGGCCAACGCCACCGACTACGGTCTCACCGCGGGCATCTTCAGCGAGGATCCCGCGGAGGTCGAGCGCTTCCTCGACGAGATGCAGGCGGGCGTGCTGTACGTCAACCGCCGCGCCGGCGCCACGACCGGTGCCTGGCCGCGCGCGCAATCCTTCTGCGGCTGGAAGTCCAGCGGCACCACGGGCAAGGGCGGGCTCGGCCCGTACTACCTGCCGCAGTTCATGCGCGAGCAGAGTCGCACGGTGGCCGAGGGATGAGCGAGAGCCCCGCAGTCGAATCGCATGGCGCCGGCGACCGGATGGCTGCGCCGACCACGCACGCCCGCGCGGCGCCGCGGATGGCGGTCGCCCTGGAGGAGTACGCCGAGCGCGTCGCCAAGACGCGCCGCTGGATGCACGACAGCGGCGTCGACCTGCTGATCCTCAACCAGCCCGAGCACTACAACTGGCTCTCCGGCTACGACCCGACGAGCGTCTTCTACCACCAGTCGCTGATCGTGCCGGCGGCGCCGGAGCCGCTGACCGTGATCTGCAACAAGGCCGAGCTGGCGCTGTGCGAGGAAACGTGCTGGGTGGGCGACGTGCGTGTCGTGTGGACGCACGAGGACCAGACGGCGCGCACGCTGGAGGTGCTGCGCGAGCGCGGTCTGCTGGAGGCACGGCGGATCGGACTGAACCTGATGAGCTACCACCTGCGCCCGCGCTTCGCCCTGGAGTTGCGCGAGGCGCTCGCGCCGGCGGCGATCGTGGACGTGACGGCCGCGATGGACGACCTGCGGCTGGTGAAGAGCCCGGCCGAGATCGAGTACCTGCGCCGCGCGGCGCGCGTGGCGGACATCGGCGTGAGCGCCGGCATCGAGGCGATCGCCCCCGGCGTCAGCGACTGCGAGGTGATGGCGGCGATCCAAGCGGCGGCCTCGGCGGCGGGGGGCGAGTTCCCGGCCTACCCGTTCCTCGTTGACGCGCGCGGCACGCTGCACGGCACGCCGATCGGCAAGGTGCTGGCGCCCGGCGACACCGTCTACATGGAGGTCAGCGGCGTGGTGCGCCGCTACCACTGCAACATCTCGCGCACCGTCGCGGTGGGTGAGCCGAGCGCGCGCCTGCGCGAGCTCTATGCGATCGTCAAGGATGCGCTGGATCGCGCGACCGACGCGTTGCGCCCCGGCGTCAGCGTGCGCGAGATAGTCGAGCTCGTCGCACGGCTCCAGAGCGGCTATGAGCTCAACACGTGGGGCCGCTTCGGCTTCTCGATGGAGATCGCCTACCCGCCGATCTGGATCGGCGGCCTCAGCCTGATGCGCGGCGACGAGCACGTCCTGGAGCCGGGGATGGTGATCACGATGGAGCCCGGCCTCTCCTACGCCGACGGAGCGACGATGATGTTCGGCAACAACGTGCTCGTCACCGACGGCGCCCCCGAGGTTCTCAACGACGTCACCACCGAGCTGATCTGCAAGTGAAATCCGACTCACCACAGGGCGACACGGTCCATTGGTACGCCGGTCCCACCACCTTCTACCGCGCTCCCGCGTGCGCGCCCGCGGACGTACCCGACGGCGCGGTCGCGGTGCTCGGCGTGCCGCTGGACTCCTGGACGCTCGGCCGCAACGGCCAGCGCCACGCGCCGCGCGCGATCCGCGAGGCCTCGCTGTATCTCGCCGGCTACTACGGCCTGCAGACCGAGCCCGTCGGCTACGTCGACGTGACGAGCGGGCGGGTATGGACGGTGCCCGAGCAGCCACGCCTCCTCGACGCGGGCGACGTACGCCTGCACCAGGGCGACGTGCACGCGCAGATCGAGGCGATCGCGGCGCCCGTGGCGGAGATCGCGCAGCGCGGCGCGATGCCGGTGGTGCTGGGCGGCGACCACTTCGTCCCCTACCCCTCGTTCCTGGGCTACGTACGGGGAGTGCAGGCGCGTCGGCCCGGCGCGAAGGTGGGCTTTCTGAACATCGACGGCCACTTCGACTTCTGGGACGAGCTCCGCGACATGGGCCGCTACAACCACGGCACGTTCGCGCGACGCGTCAGCGAGCACGAGGCCGTCGGCAACATGGTCTGGTGGGGCCTGAATGGCGCGAACATCCTCGAGCCCGAGCAGCTGGAGATCTGCCGCGACCGCGGGTTCGCCGCGTACACCGTCGCCTCGATCCGCCGCCGCGGCGTGCTGGCCACGATCGAGGAGGCGCTGGCGATCGCATCGGAGGGCGTCGACCATCTGTACGTGACGTTCGACATCGACGCGACCGACGGGGCGTTCGCGCCGGGCACGCACAGCATCGTGCTCGACGGGCTGACCTCGGGCGAGGTGCTGGAGGCGCTCGGGGCGGTCGCCGCGCACGAGGCGCTGGGCGCGTTCGACGTGTGCGAGATGATCCCCCAATACGACGTCGGCGGCGGACGCACGGCGCGCTACGCGGCGCTCGCGGTGCTGGCGGTCGTCGGTGGCAGGGTGCTCGACTCGACGCCCGCGTTCGACCGCTCGACGCTCGACGTGGTGTTCCGCTGATCGGGAGCGATCCGGCCCCCACTGGAACGATTCGGTAAATCCAGCTTGCAGAGCTTGACTGGGCGCTGCGCGAAGACCTAGACTCGGAGAGGAATTTTTGAGGGTGGAGGGGCGGGCCCGCCCGGGCTCCTCGCTTGCCCGCAAAGCGACCCGGGGGAGGGTTGAAGGATGGCCACAGAAGCGATCTATCACCGCCAGGCGTCGGGCCTCGTGCGCGAGGGCAAGCCGACCGACGGCGCTCTGTTCAACGTACTCGGCACGACGCTCGGTCCGGTGATCGGCTGGATCCTGTTGTTCGGGCTGCCGTTCTATCCCGGCGCCAACGTGCTGCTGGCGACGGCGATCGCGTTCGCGTGCTGCGTCGGCCTGAACGTCGTCTACGCGCTGTTCGCCGCGACGATGCCGCGCTCGGGCGGCGACTACGTGTTCATCAGCCGCACCTTCTCGCCGCTGGTCGGCTTCGCGGCGAACGCGAGCTTCATGTTCTGGCTCGCCTTCTACATCGGCACCGCCGGCTCCTTCATCGGCCAGGTCTCCCTCACCGCGGTGTTCCGCGAGCTCGGCTACTGGACCGGCGATCACCACCTGCAGACGTGGGGCAACTGGTTCAACGGCCATTGGGGGCGCATGATCTCGGGCCTCGTGCTGCTCGCGCTGCTGGTCTACCCGGTCCTGCTGACGAGCCGCCGCGGGTTGCGCCGTTACTTCCACTTCCAGCGCTGGGTGTTCTGGTTCTGTGGGATCACGCTGCTCGCGACGGCGGTCGCGATGGCGGTGATGGGGCACGGCGCGTTCATCTCCTCCTGGAACCACTACGTGCGCTCCTACTCGCCGGGCACCGCGCACCCCTACTCCTTGATTCTCGCGACCGGCGGCCCGCACGGGGCGTTCAACTTCCACCAGTCGCTGCTGTCGTCCACGTGGCCGTTCTACGTGTCCTCGTTCCTGCTGATGTCCGCCTACTGGGCCGGCGAGCACCGCACGGGGCTGCGCTCGCACGTGATCGGGATCGTCGTCCCGTTCGTGATCTCGTTCATCGTGATCATCGTCGTCCTCGCGCTCGCCCTCTCGGCGTTCGGGACGGACTTCCTCTCGGCGCTGGGCAACACGGAATCGACGAAGTATGGGTTCGAATCGGTGCCCTACTTCGTCGAGCTGCTCGCCGCGTGGACGGGGCCGGCGGTCGGGATCGTCCTGGCGATCGGCCTCGGCGCGTGGCTGTGGCAGTACGTGCCGGCGCTGACCATCCTCGTGACGCGCTCGATGCTGGCGTGGTCGTTCGACGGCGTGATGCCGGAGTGGCTGGGCCGCGTCGACGACCGCGGCAACCCGGTCAACGCGACGCTCGTGACGACGGTCATCGCGATCGGGCTGCTCGCGCTCTACTCCTTCACGTCCTTCTTCTCCGTCATCACGGCGCTCCTGGGCTTCACGATCACGTTCATGATCGCGTGCCTGGCCGCGATCGTGTTCCCCTTCAAACGCCGCGACCTGTACGAGGGCTCGCCGGGAGACGTGCGCGTGGCGGGCATCCCGCTGTTGACGATCGCGGGCGTGCTCGGCGTTATCGGCCTGGGCGTGATGACCTACGTGCTGCTCACCGACCCCTCCTCGGGCACCAGCTGGGACCACAACCGCAGCGAGGCGATAGCGATGCTCCTCGCGCCGTTCGTCGCGGCGGGCATCTACGGGATCTCGTGGTGGGTGCGCAAAGACCAGGGCATCAACCTGAGCACGGTGATGAAGGAGCTGCCCGTAGAGTGAGGGCATGAGGAGCTGGCGCAGGGCGCGCGGCGCGGACACCCGCCGGCTGTTCTTCGCCACCGACCTGCACGCCTCGGAGGCGTGCTTTCGCAAGTTCATAGCGGCGGCGCGCGTGTACGAGGTTGACCTGCTGGTGCTCGGCGGCGACGTGATGGGCAAGGCGGTGGTACCGCTGATCCCCGACCCCTCCGGCGGGTTGCGCGCCGGCCAGGGGGCCGACGCGCCGCTGCTGCGGGGCGACGATGAGATCGCGGCCTTCTCGCGGCGGGTCGCCGACGAGGGCAGCTACGCGGTGCGCGTCACGCGCGAGCGCGCCGAGCAGCTCGCGGCCGATCCGCGGGAGCTGCACGCCGAGCTGATCGCCGCCGCGCGGGTGCGCCTGGAGGAGTGGGTCGCGCTCGCCGAGGAGCGCCTGGCTCCGCTCGGCACGCGCTGCTACGTGACGGGCGGCAACGACGACCCGGACGAGGTTCTGGAGCCGTTGCGCCGCCCGCGCGGCTCGCCGGTGGTGTTCTGCGAGGGCGCGGTGGAGGACCTCGGCGCGGAGATCTCGATCCTGAGCCTCGGCTACAGCAACCCGACCCCGTGGAGGACGCCGCGGGAGTTGAAAGAGGAGGAGCTGCTGAGCCGCATCCTCGCGCTCGCCGAGCAGACGCCGGATCCGCGGCGCACGATCTTCAACCTGCACGTGCCGCCGGTGGGGGCCGGCCTGGATCGCTGCCCGGTGCTGGACACGAGCACCGATCCTCCGAGCGTGGTACGGGTGGGCGGCGAGGTGCAGTACTTCGACGCGGGCTCGACCGCGGTGCGCGAGGCGCTCGAACGGCTGCAGCCGTTCCTGAGCCTGCACGGGCACATCCACGAGTCGCGCGGCGCGGCGCGCGTCGGCCGGACGCTCGCGCTGAACCCGGGCAGCGAATACTCCGCGGCGGCGCTCAAAGGCGCGATCGCTACGCTCGATGTCGAGCGGCCGTCGTTCCAGTTCACGACCGGATAAGCAAGATGACTCCGACAGATGCAACACCGGTGAGCGCCCCCGTCACGGCGGAGCGCGCACGCGAGCTGGTCGCAGCGGGCGCGGCACGGGGAGTGCGCCTGCGCGTGCTCGGGGGCGTCGCGATCGCGCTGCGCGCCGACCCGCAGACCCCGGTGGCACTGCGCCGCCCGATCAACGACCTCGACCTGGTGGTCGGCGAGGGCGAGGGGCGCCGCGCCGGCGAGGTGCTGTCCGCCGCGGGCCTGGTGGCGCTGTCGGAGCGCTTCAACAAGCTGCACGGCCACCGGCGGCTGGTGTTCGTCGGCGAAAGCGACGCGGCGGCGAAGGTCGACGTGTTCGTCGGCGACCTCGAGATGTGCCACGTGGTCCCGCTGCGGCGACGGCTCGAGCACGACCCGCTGACGTTGAGCGCGACGGACCTGGTGCTCAGCAAGGGCCAGATCGCGCGCTTGACCGCGAAGGACCGGCTCGATCTCTACAACCTGCTGCACAACCACGACGTCGTGGTCGACGGGGACGCGGCGGCGGGCGCGGTGGACGCGGCGTACGTCGCGGCGCTGTGCGCGCGCGACTGGGGTTGGTGGCGCACGCTCACGGCGAACCTAGCGAGCTGCCGAGAGCGGTTGGAGGAGGTCGCGATCGGGGCGCCGGAGCGCGAGCGGATCGGCGAGCGGATCGCAGCGCTGGAGGGCGCGATCGAGGACGCCCCGAAGTCGATGCGCTGGAGGGCGCGCGCGCGCGTCGGCGACCGCGTGCGCTGGTATGAGGAGCCCGAGGAGATCGAGGGGCCGGCGGCCGCTGCGCCGCCGCCCGAGGCGAGCGCCGCGGACTCTGCCTAGCGCCGCGCGGGCCGGTCGCGGCGGTGCCCGACGACCGCGCGCGCAGCTCGGTCGCGGCGGCGCCCCTAGCGCTCGCGCAGCTCGGCGGTGACGGCGTCGGCGATACCGTCGACCATCGCGCGCAGGCAGCGCTCGCCGAGCTGCGCCGTGACGTGGCGGGCGTCGAGCACGACGCCCGTGGTCGGGACGGCGTCGGCGGGTGTGGGCAGCACGTCGTAGCCGTGGCGTGGCCGGAACGCGACGGGCGCGGGCGGCTCGCCGACGAGCTCGGGCGCGAGGTGGCGCATGACGGCGGTCTCGAGGCGCCCGGCGTGATCCACGGGCCACAGCGCGGCTCCGTCGGGAAAGAGCTCGGCCGAGAGGGCCTCGCCGAGGTAGTCCCAGGGCGCCTCGAACAGCAGCGCGCGCGCGCCCTCGGCGCGCTCCAGCGGCCCGCGCAGCGCATCCCACAGGACGGCGGCGTTCTCCATGTGCCAGGAGATCACGACCAGGGAGCGCGCGCCCGCCCGCAGCGCTCCACTCGCGATCGCCTCCACGGCGTCGAGCAGCGCGCGCAGCGTGAGCGTGGGGACGGGGAACCCGTCGCCGCCGCCGGTGCGCGGCCGCGAGGGCGCGCCGAAGGGCAGCGTCGGGAGCAGCACGCCGCCGGCGCGCGCGCAGACCTCGCTGGCGAGGTGCTCGACGATGATCGTGTCGGTCGCGAGCGGCAGGTGCGGCCCATGCTGCTCCAGTGCTCCGACGGCGAGCACGAGCGGCGCGCCGCGCTGGAGGCGCTCTCGAAATGCCGGCCAGGCGAGCTCGGCGGCGTGCACGGCGCGATCATCCCAGGCGCGGCGGTCGCACGAGCCGGGGTTGGGCGGCGCGAACCGGGCTGGGGGCGGCGGGATCGCTTAAATTGGGAGCGGAACGCGCATGGCAGCGGAGGAGACGCAGAGCGGGAGTGGGACCGCGCACGCCGACGCGCTCTACGAGCGCGCGCTGCGCGTGCTCGCGGGCGGGAGCACGCGGACGACGGTGTTCGTCCCCCCGCACCCCCCGTACGCGCTGCGCGGCGAGGGCTGGCGGGTGTTCGACGCGGACGGCCGCGAACTGGTGGACCTGCAGTGCAACTACGCGTCGCTCGTGCACGGCCACGCGTTCGCCCCCGCGGTGGAAGCGGCCGCACGCGCGCTGGGCGACGGCTCGGCGTTCGGGCTGCCCACGGCGGCGGAGGTGGAGCTCGCGGAGTTGCTCGCCGCGCGCATGCCGTGGGCGGAGCGCTGGCGCTTCGCGGGCTCCGGGAGCGAAGCGGTGATGATGGCGGTACGCGCCGCGCGCGCGGTGACCGGCCGCGCGGGCCTGCTGCGCTTCGCGGGCTGCTACCACGGCAGCTGGGACGCGATCGTGCAGCCGAGTGCGCCGGGCGTGACGGACGGCGCGCAGCGCGACACCGTGACGGTTCCCGTGGGCGACGAGCGCGCCTTCGTCGCGGCGCTGGACGAGCACGAGGGGAGCCTCGCGTGCGTGCTGCTGGACCTGATGCCCAACCGCGCGGGCCTGCGCCCGGCGGACCCCGCGTTCGTGGCGCTCGCGCGCGAGCAGTGCACGCGGCGGGGGATCGCGCTGATCCTGGACGAGGTCATCACGTTCCGCCTCGGCGTGGGCGGCCTGCAGGAGCAGTACGGGATCGAGGGCGACCTCGTCACGCTGGGCAAGCTGATCGGCGGCGGCCTGCCGATCGGCGCGATCGGGGGGCGCGCGCGGTGGATGGACGTGTTCGACCCGCGCCGCGCGGACGCGGTCGCGCACGGGGGGACGTTCTCGGCGAACCCGGTCTCGCTGGGTGCGGGGCTCGCGTCGGTGCGCGCGCTGGACGCGGCCGCGATCGAGCGGATCGACGCGCTCGGCGAGCGCCTGCGAGCTGGGCTGCGCGAGCTGGGCTGCACCGTGACGGGGCGGGGGTCGCTGGCGAAGGTCCACGTGGAGGACCCGGTCGATCTGTGGTGGCGGTCCTACCGCGCCGGCGTGCTGATCGCCGGTGGCGGGCTGCTGTGCGTGTCGACGCCGATGGCGGAAACCACGATCGACCGCGCGCTCGACGGGTTCGCGCAGGCGCTGGGGTGAGCGGCGGACCTTCCGTCTGCGTGATCGGCGCCGGTGCGGTGGGCCTGGCGAGCGCGCTCGCGCTGGCGCGGCGCGGGGCGCGCGAGGTCACGGTGTTGGAGGCGCGCCACGTCGCGGCGGGCTCCTCGGGGCTGTCGGTGGGGATCGTCGAGACGCAGTACGTGCGGCCGCTCGACATCGAGCTGCGCGTTCGCTCGATGGCGCTTTTTAATTTTTTGGAGAGGGAGAGGGGGTTGCGCGTTGTGCGCAACGGCTACCTGCGGTTGGCGCACACGCCGGCCGCGCTGGAGCGCTTCGCGGAGAGCGTGGACATCCAGCGTGGGCTGGGCGTGCTCGACGCGCGGGTACTCGACCGTGCGGAAGTGGGGCGGCTGGTCCCGGACATGGCGGTGGACGATCTCGCGGGCGGCCTGTTCGGGCCGAGCGACGGGTTCGTCGACGGCCATCTGTACTGCGCGCTGCTGGCCGAGCTCGCTGCCGAGGCAGGCGCCCGGGTGCTGGTGGGCCACGAGCTCGTGGGGGCCGAGCGCGAGGGCGCCGGCTGGGTGCTGCGCACGCGCCGCCGCACCGAGGAGCGCCTGCGCTGCGAGGTCGTCGTCGCCGCCGGCGGCGCCTGGGCGCAGCGCGTTGCGGGGCTGCTGGGCGTCGAGATGGCGCTCCTACCCCAGCGCCACCAGGCGGTCGCAGTCCACCTACCCCATCCCCTCCCCTACACGATGCCCTCAGTCATGGACTACACGCCGGGCGCGGGCGGCCGCGGGGTGTATTTCCGCGACGAGCGCCCCGGACAGCTGATCGCGGGCCTGCACTCCGAGGAGGCGCTCGCGGCGGTCGACGATCCCGACCGCTTCGCGCGCGGAGCCGACGAGGAGTTCCTGGAAGAGGTCGCCGCGCTGCTCGCCGCGCGCCTGCCGACCCTCGCCGACGCGCGCCTCGCGCACGGCTGGGCGGGCCTGTACCCGGTGAGCCCCGACGGCCTGCCGATCGTGGGGCCCGCGCCGGCGGAGCCGAGCGTGATCCTCGCGGGCGGCGCGGGCGGATCGGGCATCCAGCTCTCACCGGTGATCGGGGAGCTCGTCGCGGATTGGGTCCTGCACGGCGAGCCGCGCGCGGTCGCCGACGCACGTCTCCTGCTCCCGGGCCGCTCCTCGTTGGTCGCCGTCGCCCCGCGTCTGCTCCCGGCACGTCCCGCGCCTGGGCCTCCCCTGGAGCTGCCGTCGGCGTCCACCGGCCACTGGACGAGCACGCCGCCCGCGCCACACGGGCCGGCCCCGCCGGTGATCGCCACCGTGACGCGCGATTCCGATAACTTGGCGCCCGTGACCCAGCCGACCGACCCGGTGATCCTCGCCGCCGTACGCACGCCGGTGGGCCGCTACGGCGGCGCCCTCTCCGGCGTGCGCCCGGACGACCTCGCCGCGGTCGCGCTGCGCGCCGTGGTGGACCGCCTGCCGGAGCTCGACGCGGCGCAGATCGAGGAGGTCTACCTCGGCTGCGCGAACCAGGCGGGCGAGGACAATCGCAACGTCGCGCGCATGGCGCTGCTGCTCGCCGGCCTCCCCCAGGAGATCCCCGGCGTGACTGTGAACCGCCTGTGCGCCTCCGGCCTGTCCGCGGTCGTGTGCGCCTGCCAGGCGATCCGCGCCGGCGACATCGAGCTCGCGGTCGCCGGCGGCGTGGAATCGATGAGCCGCGCGCCGCTGGTCGTCGGCAAGGACGAAAAGGCGTTCGCGCGCGGCGACCGCACGATGTACGACACCACGATCGGCTGGCGCTTCCCGAACCCGCGCATGGAGGAGCTGTTCCCGCTGGAGAGCATGGGCGAAACCGGCGAGAACGTCGCCGAGCGCTGGGGGATCAGCCGCTCCGACCAGGACGCGTTCGCCTTGGAGAGCCAGCGCCGCTGGGCGGCCGCCGACGCTGCCGACCGCTTCGCCGAGGAATTGATTGCGGTTGGCGAGTGCGTTCGGGACGAGCACCCGCGTCCCCAGTCCACCCCGGAGGCGCTCGCGAAGCTGCGCGCGGTCTTCCGCGACGGCGGGACGGTCACGGCGGGCAACTCCTCCGGCGTCAACGACGGCGCGGCAGCGCTCGTGATCGCCTCGGCGGCCGCGGCGCAGCGCCTCGGGGTGCAGCCGCTCGCGCGCTTCGTCGGCTCGGCCGCGGCGGGCGTCGACCCGCGCGTGATGGGAGTCGGGCCGGTGCCCGCGGTGCGCAAGCTGCTGGGCCGCACCGGTGTCGAGGTCGGCGAGCTCGACCTCGTGGAGCTCAACGAGGCGTTCGCGTCGCAGAGCCTCGCGGTGATCCGCGAGCTCGGTCTCGACCCCGAGCGCGTCAACGTCAACGGCGGCGCGATCGCGATCGGCCACCCGCTCGGGATGAGCGGCGCGCGGCTCGTCGTGAGCCTCGTCCACGAGCTGCGCCGTCGCGAGGCGCGGCTCGGCCTGGCGACGCTGTGCGTCGGCGTCGGGCAGGGGCAGGCCGCGCTGTTCGAACGCGCGCGCTGAGCGCGCATCCCGCGCGCCGCGCCTGCAAGCGGGCGTCCACGGTCAGCGCGGCCGCTAAAGGGCGCCGGGGGTCGCTGCCGATGATGGGGCCGTGAAGCTTCTCCCGCGCACGCCCGTCGCCCTCTGCCGGACACGCCCCTCTCGTGGCGTCGCCCGCCGCGCGACGCGCCCGCTGGGCGCGCTGTGCGCGTTCGGGCTGCTCGCGTTCGCGGCTCCCGCCGGTGCCGTCGTCAAGGAATTCGGCGCGACGAAGGTCGGTCTGCAACCCCGCGAAGTCACCTATTACCAGGAAGGCCCGCTGCTGTGGACCGGGCTTGAAACGACCAAATTCAAACCCGGGCCCAAACTCGAACCGGCGGTCTACAGCTTCAACAACCCGAGCGGCTCGCCCGTGCTGCACAAGGTGAGCACCTACGCGATCTTCTGGGATCCCCAGTACTTCTACCACGACGACTGGGAGGAAGTGATCGACGGCTACCTCTCGAACCTCGGGCGTACCGGCACCAATCTGGGCGATGTGTTCGCGGTCGACGCGCAGTACAGCGACTCCACCAATCACCCCGCCGCCGACAGCTCGGCTTTCCTGGGCGCTTACACCGATACCACGCCCTACCCCGCCCCCGAAGCCGGTTGCGAAGATCCCAAACCGTTCGGGTTCGGAGGCCCGCTGTTCGAAGTCAGCCTCGGTAAATACGAATCGGTCTGCCTCACCGATCCCCAGATCCAGAGCCAGCTCAGCACCTTCATCCACGAACACGAACTGCGCAAGGGCATGGAAACGATCTTCTATGTGCTCACGCCTCCCGGCGTGGCTGTGTGCCTGGCGGCCGAACGCTGCTCGGAATTCTCCGGATCGGTGACGAAAATCGAAGAAGACGAAAAGGCCAAGGCCCTCGCGGAAAAAAACAAAGAACCCTGGATCGAACCGGCCGAATACAAAGGCTACAAGAACAGCTTCTGCAGCTATCACGGCGCGATCGGCAGCGGCAACGCCGAAACGATCCTGTACGCCGCGATTCCCTGGACCGCTGGCGGTGAGGGTGACCCGCATCTCAACGGCGCAGACATAGTTCCCGGATACGACTGCGAGGACGGCGGCTTCGCCCCGATGAAACTGCCGGCCGGCGAACTGCAGGAAAAGGAGCGCGAAAAAGAAGAAACGTCCCTGAAGGAAGAAGAAGAATTCGCTGCGAAGACCCAAACCGAAAAACGCGAACAGCGCGAAGCCGAAGAACTGGGTCTCGCGAACCCGCACAACCAGGAGCCCAACCAGACTCCCGGCAAACGCGACCCCGACGGCGGTTTCGACACGGGCCTGGCTGACCTGATCGTCAACCAGATCGGCATCGAGCAACAGAACACGGTCACCGACCCGCTGCTGAACGGCTGGCAGGACTCGGCCGGCAAAGAGGTCACCGACGAGTGCCGCAACTCCTTCTTCGGGACCACCGCGGGCAGCGCGTCGGCATCGCCGCAGAGCCGCGCGGGGACCCTCGGCAACGAGAACTTCAACACCAAGAGCTACTACCTGAACGATGCGTTCGACCTGGCGTCGATGCAGCTCCCGTATCCCGGCGTGCCGTGCCTGCACAGCGTGATGCTCGAACCGCACTTCACCGTGCCCAACCCGGTCAACGCTGGCGAAATCGTCGGCTTCAACGGCATGGAGTCAGAGATCACCCTCAACGTCGCCAACAAGTTCGGGGGCCCCAAAGGCGAGGAATACACCTACAGCACCTACAAGTGGAACTTCGGCGACGGTTCGCAGGAAATCACCGGTTACGCCCCCGGGGCGCCCGGGGTCAATCCGCCGGGAAGCCTCTGCCAGCAGCCGTGGCTGTCGCCGTGCGCCGCGAGCACCTTTCACTCCTATCAATACGGCGGCACCTACCAGGTGACGCTCACCGTGACCGACATCGCCGGCAACACGGCGAGCGTCGTGCAGCCGGTGACGGTCGAAGGACCGCCCGCTCCAGTGAGCCCCCCCGGAGGGTCGCCAGGCCCGAGCCCCGGCAACGGGTCGCCGGCCGCAACGGGAACCACGACCGGCGCGCCGGGATCCACCGCCAACTCCACTCCGCCGGTCCCCGGGCCGGTGGCGAAGGCGGCGGCGGTCGCGAGCTCGCTGAAGCACGTCGCCAAGCGCGGCCTCGTGGTCGACTACAGCGTCAACGAGCAGGTCGCGGGCCGCTTCGAAGTGCTGCTCGCCGCGTCCACCGCGCACAGCCTCGGGATCAGCGGCAAACCCGCGACGGAGCTGCCCGCCGGCTTCCCGCAGTCGCTGGTCATCGGCCAGGCGCTGCTGGTCACGACCAAAGGCGGTCACAGCTCGGTGCGGATCAAGTTCTCCAAGCACACCTCCAAGCGCCTGCGCCACGCTCACAAGGTGACGCTCACGCTGCGCCTGAAAGTGCGCAACGCCTCCAAGAGCCCGCTCTTCACGACCGTGCTGAGCACCGTCGTCCTCCACCACTAGCCTAGGACGTCGCTGAGCGGCGCGCTGCGGCGTCCTCAGTCGCTCATGTGCTAGCGCACACTTCGCTCCCTGCGTCCTTGCATCGCTTGCTCAGCGTCGCCCTAGGGGCCTAGCCCGACAGCTAAGCGCGGGAGGGTCACAGCCCCGGCCAGTGCCGCGCGACGAAGCCTGCGTTGGAGCGGATTTCGGGTTGCCAGCGCGACGCGAACTCGCCGCTGCGCCCGACGGTGTCGAAGCGCATCCAGCGGCCGCCGATGTTGACGTACATGTAGACGTGGCCTGCGTTCGCGTACACCGTGATCCATTTGCCCGGCCCCGCCGCACCCCAGCTCTCGAGCGTTCCGGAGGTCTCCGGCTCTGAGAGCAGCCCGCCGGCGGCGAGCGCGTAGCTGACGGAGCCCGAGCAGTCGTAGGAGCTCGACACGAACGACGCGTGGCCGCCGCCGAAGACGTAGGGGAAGTCGGTGATCGCGTTGGCGCCGGCGATCACGCGCTGGATCACTTCCGGGACCCCCTGCGGGACCGGGAGCTGGCCGTTGCCGCCGATCGAGTCGCCGCCGGGGACGATCGAGAGCGTCTTGGCCTGCTGGCGCTGCGCGGCGCGTTCGACCGCGCGCATCTGATGGAGCTCGGCGCGGACTTCCGCGTTGGAGGGCGCGCCGGGCGCGACGACTTCTTCGGCGGCCGTGCTCGGCTTCGTAGCGAGCGCATGGTGGACCGTCGCGGGGGCGGGGAAGCTCCTGGCTTCTTCGGGGTCGGGCACCTCGGCGGTCGCACTCGCCCCCGCGGCGGCCCCGGTCGCGGCGGCGGCGACTCCGACAGATGGGTGCGCGCCGGCTGAAGCCGAACCGCTGGCCGCGTGCGGGGTCATCGCCGAAGGGCCCCGCCGCGCGCGCGCGTGGGGCTTGGCCAAACCCCGTCGCACGCGTGCGACGGGCTCCGCGGCGTAACTACCTCGCACTCCGCTCCCGGCGATCCGCGCCGCGGCATGCCGCGAATGTCCCAGCACGAGCACGAGCACGGCGGCGGCGACGACGAGCGCCGCCCCGAGCAGCGCTCCGGCGATCGAATAGCGCGACAGCCCGAAGCGCCCGGCTCGTCGGAGCGGGGCGATTGCGTCCCCGCCCATCCCTCCGACCACCGCCTCGCCGACGGCTGTGCTCTCTCCCTGCTGCGCGGCCACTGCGATACAGGCTAGCGGCCTGGCATCGCTCCGGTGCCGCCTCGGCTAGGCTGGGTGGGTGCAAGAGGAAGCTTCCGCGGTGCGCGTTAGCCGCCCGGCCGTCGGAGCGGCCGCCAAGACAAGCCCGCGCACGCGTCTGCTGCACGGCATGCGGCGCCCGGCGAACTGGCTGCAGCTGGTGCGCTTCGGGCTCGTGGGCGGGGTGGGCTTCATGGTCAACCTCGCGGTCTACGCGTTGCTCGTGCACGCGGTCGGCGTGCAGTACCTCGCGGCGTCGGTCGTGGCGTGGTTGGTGGCGGTCGCGAACAACTTCGTGCTCAACCGCCACTGGACGTTCGACGCGAGCAGCGACCGGGCGCACCGCCAGGCGGGGCGCTTCCTGCTGGTGAGCCTCGTGGCGGAGATCTGCAGCCTGTTGCTGCTGAAAGTCTTCGTCGAGGACGCGGGCCTGGCGAAGGTGGCGGCGCAGGCGCTCGCCGTGGCGCTGGCGACGCCGCTGAACTTCCTGGGCAACAAGCTCTGGAGCTTCCGGGCCGGCTGAGGGACGCCCCATGCGCGCCGGAAATGCCCCGCGCGTCGGGTGAACGGGGCCCCGGCGGGTACCTATACTCTGGATTCCCCACTGCGGAGGACTTTCGCGTGCAGGAGATGGTCATCTACGGCGTCAGTTTCGACATGGTCGGCAAGCAGCCGATCGTGTTGCTGAAGACTGTCGAGGGCAGCAAGTTCCTGCCGATCTGGATCGGGCACCCCGAGGCGGCGTCGATCTTGATGAAGCTGCAGGGCGCGAGCACGCCGCGCCCGATGACGCACGATCTGCTGTGCGACATGCTCGGCGAGCTCGAGGTGCGCTGCACGCAGGTCGCGGTGACCGAACTGCGCGAGAACACGTTCTTCGCCTCGATCACGCTCAACGTCAACGGCCGCGAGCTGGAAATCGACTCGCGCCCGAGCGACGCGATCGCGCTCGCGGTGCGCTCGGGCGCGCCGATCTTCGCCGCGGAGGAGGTCATCGCGGAGTCCGCGATCGAATTCGAGCAGAACGAGGAGGAGTCCGAGGACGTGGTGGAGCAGTTCAAGGAGTTCCTCGACCAGGTCTCCCCCGAGGACTTCGCGGCAGGCGATTCCTGAGCGATCCCTTCGCAGGCCGGGCAGGACGCCCGGCCCCGTCGAGCGCCGTCCGCGCCACCCACGCGCGCGGACGATCCCAAAAAACACCTACCGGGTGAACGCGCTCTGCAGGATCCGCGCGACGAGCTCGTCGAGGTCGATCCCCGCGACCTCCGCCGCCATCGGCAGGAGGCTGGTTTCGGTGAGGCCGGGCACCACGTTGGTCTCCAACACCGTCAGCTCGTCGCTGTCGCCGTCGAGCATCATGTCGACGCGCGCCACGCCGTGGCAGCCGAGCAGCCTGTATGTCGCGAGCGCCAGCTCCTGCGCGCGCGCGGTGGTTTCGGCGGGCAGCTCAGCGGGGCATACGAAGGTCGTCATCCCGATCTCGTAGCGCGACTCGTACGCATAGAAATCCTGCTCGCGCGGGATCGCCTCGATCACCGGCATCGCCACCGGACTGGGACCCCCATCCTCCGAATCCAGGACGGAAACCGCGAGATCGCGGCCCTTGACGTAGCGCTCCAGCACGACCTTGCGATCGTAGGAGAGCGCCCCCACGATCGCGCGCGGCAACTCGTCGCTGGAGTGCACGAACTTCACGCCGAGCGCGGAGCCCTGGCTGGCCGGCTTGACGACCATCGGGAACCCCAGCTCCCGCCCGATCATCGGCAGCGCCGCGACCACGCCGAGCTCCCTGATCGCGCTCTCCTTGAAGGCGCGGAAGTCCGGCGTCGGGATGCCGGCCTCGCGCATCAGGTACTTGGCGAGCGCCTTGTCGGTGCAGCGCGCGCAGGCGGCGGGCCCGGAGCCCGTGTAGGGGACGCCGATCGCCTCCAGCAGTCCCTGGATCGTCCCGTCCTCGCCGTCGCGGCCGTGCAGCGTCACGAACGCCGCCTGGGGCCGATGCTCGAGCAGTTCGCCGAGCAGTTCGGGCCCGGCGTCGATCGCGACGACCTCGTGACCCAGCGCCCTCAGCGCGCGCTGCACGCGCTCGCCGGAGCGCAGCGACACGGTGCGCTCCAGCGACGCCCCGCCCTTGAGCACCGCCACCGGCCGGGGCTCCTGCGCCTCCGCGCCGCCGGCCAGCCGCAGGTGCGCGCGTTGCCCCGCAACGCGGTCTCTGCCCGCGCCGCTCCGCGCCGCTCCGCCCGCGCTCATCGCCCTCGCTGGCGGCGGCCGTCGGTGCGCAGCGCGTCGGCGAGGCTCTCGGCCGCGGCATCCGTCTTCGCCCCGTCCTCGCCGCCCGTGCGAGCTGGGGCGGCGCCACGCGGCGTCGGCGGTGGGGAGCCGGTCAGCGCGCCGAGCAGGCCGGTTTCGCCGCCCATGAGCTCGCCGATGCGTCTGATGCCCTCGCGGATCGTCTCCTCGGGGAGTCCCGCGAAGTTGAGGCGCATCGAGGAGCTGCCGCGCTGCCCGTCCATGTACGCGGCGCGTCCCGGCACGAACGCCACGTCACGCGCGCGCGCCATCAGGTTGGCGGTGTTGACGTCGTCCTGCAGCGTCGCCCAGATGAACAGGCCGCCCTGCGGCGTCGTCCACCGGGCGCGCTCACCGAAGTGCTCCTCCAGGGCCCGCAGCATCGTGTCGCGGCGCCGGCGGTAGAGCGCGCGCAGCTCGTCGAGATACCCGCGCCAATCGTGCTCTTGGAAGTAGGCGGCCACGAACAGCTGCGTGACCGGCGAGGAGCACAGGTCGGCGCCCTGTTTGCCGAGGTTGAGCTTTTCCAACACCGGGCGCGGTGCGACCGCCCAGCCGAGCCGGATGCCGGGGGACAGGATCTTCGAGAAGGTGCCCAGGTAGATCACGAAGTCGGACTTCCCGTCGCGGTCGCCGTTGGCGGCGTCCAGCGAGTAGAGCGTCGGCAGCGCCTCGCCCTCGTACCGCAGCAGGCCGTAGGGGTTGTCCTCCAGGATCAGCAGCTCGCGTTCGCGCGCGATTCCCACCAGGCGCCGCCGGCGATCGAGCGACATCGTCACACCGCCCGGGTTCTGGAAGTTGGGGATCGTGTAGATGAGCTTCGGGCTGCGGCCTTCGGAGGCGAGGCGGTCGAGGGCGGCCTCGAGCTCCTCGACCGGCATGCCCTCTCCGTCCATGTCGATCTGCACCACATCCGCCTGGTAGGCACCGAACGTCGGCACCGCGCCCGGGTAGGTCGGGGCCTCCGCGACGATCGTGTCGCCCGGGTCGATCAGCGCCTTGCAGACGAGGTCGATCACCTGCTGGCCGCCGGTCGTGACGATCATCTCCTCGGTGCCGACCGCCGTGCCCTCCTCGGCCATCACCTGCACGATGCACTCCATCGCGGCCACCATGCCCTCGGTCGGCCCGTACTGCAGGGCGCGCGCGGTCGACTCGGCCGCCACGCGCGCCATCAGCTTCGCGTACAGCTCCGGGGGGAACGTCGAGGTGTCCGGCAGGCCCCCGGCGAGCGAGATCACCTCGGGGCGTTCGGTGAGAGCCATCATCTCGCGCATCGCCGAGGAGCGCATCCCGCGGGTGCGCTCCGCGAACAGGCGCTCGTAGCGGGCGAGCTCGTGCGCCGTCGAGCGAGCCCGCCGGTTGGGGGGGCTCTCATCCTCTATCGTCATGGCGCCTCGCACCGTAGCGCACGCGCAGGGCGGCGGTGCAGGCGCGCCACCATGAGCGGACTGTTCTTCTACATCGGCCTCGGCCTCGGCCTCGCGATCGCGGCGGGCCTGCGCCCGTTCCTGCCGGCGCTGCTCGCGGGCGCGCTGGGCTCGGCGAACGCGCTGGGCGTGGACTTCACCCACAGCGGCTACTCCTTCCTGGAGTCCGGCTGGTGGCTGCTCGCGGTGACGGTGGCACTGGTGGCGGCGTGGGCGCTGCAGCTGCGACTGGGCGCGACGCGCGTGGAGGGCGGGCCTGTGGGCGCGGCGCTGGCGGGCCTGGGCGTGGGGGTTGGCGCGGTGCTGTTCGCGGGCACGCTCGGCGAGCACGGCGACGCGACCTGGCCGGGCCTCGTCGGCGGCGCGGCGGCGGCGCTGCTGGCGCAGGCGGCGGCGCGGCCGCTGCTGGCGCGTACCCGCGAGCGCCTGCCCGACCGCGGGGCGCGGGAAGCGTTGACGTTGTACGTGGAAGCGGCCGCGCTCGTGCTGGCGGCGCTGGTGGCGGTGCTGCACCCGCTGGGCTACGTCGCGCTGGTGCCGTTCGCGTGGCTCATGGGGGCGGGCCGCCGGCGCGATGGCGAGCGCTACGCGGGCCTGCGCATCCTGGGGCGCTGAGCGCGTCGATGAGGCGGCGAGCTCGCCGGTGACGCCTTGAGCGCGCCCAAGCTCGTCCTGTGCGTCGTCGACGCGATGGCGCCCGCGATGCTCGAGCGCGCAGCAGCGGAGGGCGCCGTGCCGGTGATGGCGGAGCTGATGCGCCGCGGCCGCTACGTCTCCGACTGCGCGGCCGCATTTCCGTCGGTGACGCCCGTGTGCGCCGCGTCGATCACGACCGGCGTCGGCCAGGACCGCCACCGGATCCCGGCGATGAACTGGTACGACCGCTCCGAGCAGCGCTACGTGGAGTACGGCTCCTCGTTCCGCGCCTCCCAGCGCTTCGGGATCGCGCGGCAGCTGACGGACACGGTCTACAACATGAACCGCGCGCACCTCGCGCCGGAGGTGCTGACCGTCTTCGAGGAGCTCGACGACGCGGGCGTGCGGACGGCTGGCACCACCTATCTCATCTACCGCGGGCGCCACCGCCACGAGCCCCAGCGCGACAGCGCGCTGACGCGGATCGCGTCGAGCACGCTCATGCGCCACGCGGTGCTGGGGCCGCGGGAGCTGTTCTACGCGGACATCTTCGCGAGCCGCCGCACCGGCTGCCGCTCGACGCTCGGGATGCCGGGCGTGCGCGACCAGCACTCAGGCTGCGTGGGCGCGTACATGGTCGAGCACGACCTGTTCGACTTCATGCTGCTCTCGCTGCCCGACAACGACTGGCACTCACACAAGCGCGGGCCCGAGGGGCAGGTCCAGTCGCTGGCGGCGGCCGATCTCCAATTGGCGCGCGTGATGGAGGCCGCGGGTGGGGTGGAGCCGTTCCTGGAGGAGCACGCGGTGATCGTGATGGCCGATCACTCGCAGGCGCCGGTAAGCGAGACCGTGGATCTGCAGGCGGCGCTCGGGGAGCTGGAGATACTGATGCCGGGGCGCGCGAACGGCTCCGGTCGCGGTCGTAGGGGGGACGGTGGCGGCGGGGCCGGCCGTGGTGTCGCCTCTCGCGCGCGCGGCGCGATCGGCGGCAACGGCGCGGCGGAGCCGCGGATCGCGGTGTGCCCCTCGCAGCGCGCCGCGATGGTGTACCTGCTGGGGGAGCGGCGACTGGGGCAGCTGCGCTCGGATGTGGTGCGGCGCGCGCTGGTGCTCGATGGGGTGGAGCTCGTGATGTGGTTGGAGCGCGACGCGCACGGGGCGCCCGTGGAGGGCGCGATCGCGCGGGCGGGGGTGGGAGAGCTGCGGTTTGCGCCCGGTGGGGCCGTGGGCGATGATCGCGGCGGGCGCTGGTCCGTGGAGGGGGAGTTGGGGGTGCTCGGCGCGGAGATCTGCGACGGGCTGCTGGAGTGCCCCGAGCACCCCGATGCGCTGGGGCGCGCTTGGTCGGCGCTGGTTTGCGAGACGTCCGGGGACGTGCTGCTGTCCGCGGGGCCGGGGTTCGAGTTTCTGGATTGGGGCGGGCAGGCGCACGTGGGGGGTGGGAGCCACGGGTCGTTGCGGGGGGAAGACTCGCTGGGGGCGCTGATCCTGTGCGGGGTGGAGACCGTCGGGGCGCTGGAGGGGCCCGATGGGGAACCGGTGCAGTGGTCGATTCGGGACGTGGCGGGGCTGGTGCGGGGGTATTTCGGGGTGGGGACGTAAAGCCTGATCGACGGGATCCGCCTTGGCGATGCACGTGTGCGGGGCATAGCCGAAGAACTGCTGCGCGCGCGTCTGGGTTCCGCGACTTTGGTTGTATGAGCGTCGGGCTTCTCGAGCGAGCTGCCCAGGCACTACTCGACGACGTTCTGTATGGGTGGGGAACCTATTCCTCGGGGTCGTATTCGTCGACGCTGGACGAGGAGTGGTCGGACGCGCGGTTGATGCCTCGGGTATTGAGATCCGGCTGTAGACGCCGGTCAATAACGAACAGGGCGTCCCGCATGGCTCTCGAACGGCGTCAGCCCGCCCGCACGTACCCGTGACCACCGACCCAGCCTCCTTCTCGGAGCCGCCCGACGGCTATGGCGATCTGTTCGGGGGCGAACTGCGCCTTGCGCGGATTCCAGGCGTAGAAAGCATCGGTGATCGCTTGATCTGTATGCGCGTTCTCGTTGGCAGCAACCCAATGGGCGGTCGCCAGCAACTCCAGGCCAAATGGCGTCTCGAAGCCCTCGACCAGCTCACCAACGCGATCGAAACGCTTGTGGGTCTGCGGATGAGCAGCCAGGAATGAGTCGGCCCTCTCGACGGCACCCGGCATGAGCGTCACCTGCTCAGTCGGCGCGTCTCCGCTCCCGGTGTACCCCTCGATTAGATGTCCGTTGACGTCACGGAGAACGTGTCTGAGGTTCTCGGCGTAGGGACCATAGGGTGCCTTGACATAGCGCAGTTTCAGGGGCTCGCCGGACTCCTGTAGGAAGTACATGAGCTTGTGTAGCTCAAGCAGGCTGATGGAGGTGTCCATCATGCCGGCCAGGTAGCGGCGCATCAGACCGACCAATGCGGCGCGCCCGGCGGTCATCTTCGGGCTGGACCTGACCGGCGCGGACTCGGATTGGCCACCCGGCTCGTAGAGAGTCGCGCGCACATCGGGCACATCTGCCAATGCGGCCTCTATGACTGGGCGCACGTCGCTCCAGGCGAGCCCACCGAGACCGCTGCCTAGAGGCGGGATGGCCACCGAGCGGATGCCGCGAGCCTTGATCTCATGTACCAGCGCGGCCATGCCAGATTCGATGTCCTCGATGCGGCTCTTAGCGCGCCAATGGCGCTTGGTCGGGAAATTGATAATCCAACGAGGTGCCGGCCGTCCCGTGTCGTACACAAACATCCGCCCAGGTTGAACCTCTTCGCGCTTGCAGGCGGCGGCATAAGCCTTGAAGTTCGCCGGGTAGGCATGCTTGAAGTGCAGCGCGATTCCGCGGCCCATCACGCCGACACAGTTGACCGTGTTGATGAGAGCTTCGGCCTCGGCTTGAAGGATGTTGCCCTGCATGTATTCGATCATGACGGGCTCAAAAGTACCAATCGGGCAGGACGTCAACAGGAGGTTGGTGCGCAGCATCGTTGAGCGTGGCGAGCACCTCGGATTGAACACGCGCAGAGCTGACCCCGATACGCTCGACCGAGTTCCAAGGAACCCATTTCCTAACCAGGAACTCGGCCTGCTTGCCCTCCTTGACCCTCGCGTCTCGGAAGTCTGTCGCCTCCACAGCGCCCCAGTCGACCTCGACGAGCTGGGCAAGATCCTTCCTGAACGGCGCGTACGCGGCACCCGCGTTCGCGAGGCTGAACGCCCAGCGAGTGGCCGATCGTGCTGCCCAATCGACGACGCTCACGAGGTCCATTTGGAGGTGGATGATGGGACCTTGCCCGCCACGGTAGGTCAAGCCGGGATGGTTTGCCATGTGCAGCAGATAGAGCATGATCGAACGTGGACAGAAGTAGAAAGGCACGTATTCTCCAACCGTGTCGCCGCCATGACACTTCACCGGGAATCGCATACGATTCTGCTTAATCTCGCCCATGCCGATAGCGAGCTGGGGGTTTCCTCGCGCAATCATTTCGGCGTCGGATAGGAGTCCGTCGTCGTTTAGAATCGATGCAAGATTCTTGATGTGCGTGATGTGGTAGATGCGGAGGGGTTTAGGCGGCTCGATCATCGACATGCTGCACAACAAAGTAGCTAAGCCACGGTGTTGTGGCGATCCAGCACCAACGCCTCGATGTCGAGGCTCGAACGGGGCCGAACGCGCGAATGGGCAACTCTCCCGGCCGAGAGCCGGGTTTCGGCCTTGGGGCTAGGCGACCTGGAGGTATTTGCGCGGCACCTTGAGATCACTGACGAGGCCGTCGTGCGCGCCTCGGCACAACTAGATGATTGATTCCACGGTGGAGCGCGTGGTTTTGGGGGGTTTCACTGCTGTTTATGTCACGGCTGACGATCTCCTGCCCGCGAGGCCGGGGAACGCCAGAAGAAGCGTCACAGACGCGGAGGTCGTCACGCTCTCGAGGCCGAGGACATTCGCGAGGCGCTGCGCTATGCCGCGCAGGCTGTTAGCGAACGCGAGCTTCCGCTCGCGGCCGCCGGGTGAAGTTCCTCATCGATAACGCGCTTTCCCCGGCGACGATTGAGCAGGCGCTCATCGAGGGCAGCGTTGTCGTCATCGAGACCCAGCGGATCCGCGCTAGGCGCCTGCCGCTGGTCCCTTGAGCAGCCAAATGTAGCCGACGGATTTGACGGCGGGCCAGTCTCCGTCCGGGACGAGCAGCGGCCGCAACGGCCCTGGGACGGCGCCACCCAACCGCCGGTACCCTCGGTGCGATGCGCCGCCTGCTGACCGCGACATTCCTGACCTTGGCATTCGCCCCTGCCTTGGCGCCGGCGGCCCTGGCCACCCCCAACCCCGACCCCCTCCAGACGAACGCCCTGGCGACCCCGCACCCGGCCTCGGCCGCCGGCAGCACCGGCCCGGCGCGAAGCCCGGCCACGACCCTCTCCGCGACGACCCGAGGCGCGACTGCCTCCTCCGCGGCCACCACCACCGAAAACCCAATCCCGGTCTCCCCCTCGGAGATCCCTCCAACGGGCCGCCACCTCTCCGCGGACCGCGTCCTGGAAATCGCGAGCCGTCTCCCGAAGATGCGCGCCGAGCGCGCCAAAAACCCGGGCTCTTACGGCGGCGCTTACCTGAAAGGCCCATCCCGCTGGCAGGTCAGCTACTTCTCGCGCTCGGGCAAGGAAATCGGCCAGGTGATCATCGCGGACGCGCACGGCGAAATCCTGGAACAGTGGACGGGCTTCCAGGTCGCGTGGACGATGGCGCGCGGCTACCCCGGCGCGTTCGGGCGCCACGTGAACGCCCTATATATCTGGATCCCGCTGTGCGTGCTATTCGTGATCCCGTTCGTGAACTGGCGCCGCCCGTTCTCGCTGGCGCACCTGGATCTGCTGGCGCTGCTGGCGTTCTCGGTGTCGCTGGCGTTCTTCAACCACGGCGAGATCTACGCGTCGGTCCCGCTGGTGTACCCGCCGCTGGTGTACCTGTTGGTACGCATGCTGGTGCTCGCGTTCCTGCGCCGCGGCGCCGCCCACCCGCTGCGCTCGTGGATCTCGCCGGCGTGGCTCGCGGTGGGCGTCGTGTTCCTGCTGGGCTTCCGGATCGCGCTGGACGTGACGGATTCCAACGTGATCGACGTGGGCTACGCGGGCGTGATCGGGGCGCACCGGATCGTGGAGGGGGAGTCGCTGTACGGGCACTTCCCGAGCGACAACGAACACGGCGACACGTACGGGCCGGTGAACTACGAGGCGTACGTCCCGTTCGAGCGGATCTTCGGGTGGAGCGGTACATGGGACGACCTGCCGGCGGCGCACGCGGCGGCGATCGTGTTCGACCTGCTCGCGGTGGCGCTGCTGGTCGCGCTGGGTCTGCGCGTGCGCGGGCCGACGTTGGCGGCGGGTCTGGCCTACGCGTGGGTGTCCTACCCGTTCACGCTGTACGCGCTGGAGAGCAACAGCAACGACATGCTCGTCGCGGTTTTGGTGCTCGCGGCGTTGCTGTTCGCGAGCTCGCCCCCGGCGCGCGGCGTGTTCGCCGCGCTGGCGGGCCTGACAAAGTTCGCGCCGCTGGCGCTGGCGCCGCTGCTGGCGACGCACGGTCTGAGCGAGCTGCCCTACCGGCGCCGCCCGTTGGCGCTGGCGCTGTTCGTGGGGGCGTTCGCGGCGACGGTCGCGGTGGTCTCGATCCCGGCGCTGGCGCACGACACGCTGCACGCGATCTACGAGCGCACGCTGGTCTACCAGGCGAATCGCGGCTCGCCGTTCTCGCTGTGGGGGCTCCACGGGGAGGGCTCGACGCTGCACGGCCTGCAGGCGCCGGTCGAGGTGGGCGCAGTGGCGATGGCGTTGCTGCTGGCGGTGATCCCGCGCGCACCGGGCGTCCCTGCGCTGGCCGCGGCGTGCGCGGCGGTGCTGATCGCTCTACAGCTGGGCGTGGAACACTGGTTCTACCTGTACGTCCCGTGGTTCTTCGCGCCGGCGATGGTCGCGCTGCTGGGGGTGGCCGCCCGCCCGACGAAGATCCCTACTGCCTCGCCGGAGTCGGCGGCGGCATCAGGATCTGCTCGATCGAGTCCGCTCGCAACGGCCGTAAGCAGCTGACGAGGACGCCGTTCCGGCTTTTCGGCCGATGTGGCCTCAGAACGCGACGGTGATGTCGCGCCACTGCTCTTCAGTCGGGCGCTGACGCAGTAGACGCTGGATGCCCTTGAGGATCTCGGCGAACTGGCTGTGGTCGAGCGTCCAGATGAGGATGATGCCGGCATGGGAGCGTCCCGCCTCGGCCCACTGGCGGGCGAGCGGCGCAAAGTCTCGGCTGTTGCGCGTGATCAGAACGCGCCGCTCTGACGCGGCGAGCTCCAGCACCTGCGGATCGGGGAGTCCCTCGTGGGCGGCGTCTTCGGCTAGCGCGAGCACGTCGTGGCCGGCCTCGCGTAGCTGGGCGGCGATGCCGCGAGGCGAGAGATTCGCGTCGAGCAGCAGCCGCAAGGTTGGCTATGCGGCGGGCGAGAACTCGATGAACGGGTAGAGCTCGCGCGACTCCTCGACTGGGCGGCGGTTTTCAGCGATCGCCTCGGCGATCTCCTCTGGGTAACCGTCTCGGTAGGCGACGGCGAGATGGACCTGCCGCTCGCCCAACTGGGTCCCGTTCACGAGGGCCTCGGTGGACCCGAAGTCCTCGAGCATCTGAATGATCTCCCAGATATCCAGGCCCGAGCCGATCACCCACGGGCGCCGCGCGGCGTCCTCTCCCCGGAAGCCGATCCCCGCGAAGCGGCGGGTGCGCACTGCCTCCTCGGTCAAGGCCTCGACGATCGCGCTCTTCGAGCGACGGGTCCTCCTGGCCTCGGCCTCCACGACATGGTCCGTCGGCAGGCTGAAGCGGACGCTGAAGGGCTCGCCCTTACCCGTTCTTCGGCTTGCGGTAGAGGGCATGGGCCGAAGGGTAGCACACAAAACTTACACCGTGCCGTAAACGTCGTGTTGGCGTCTACTGCCCCACCGCAGCAGGCGGCCGCGGCATCAGGATCTGCTCGATCGAGTCGGCGCGCAGCGGCGCCGAGCAGCGGATGAGGACCCCGTTCAACCACGGATCCTCCTCGGAGGTCTCGAAGCGGACGGGCATCTGCGTGATGAGCGCCCGCAGCGCGAGCTCGCGCTTGACGCCGATGACCCCCCCGCGCGGCCCTGTCATCCCGACGTCGGTGATATAGGCGGTCCCCCCGGGCAGCACCCGCGCGTCGGCGGTCGGAATGTGCGTGTGCGTCCCCACGACGGCGGTGACGCGCCCGTCGAGGTGCCACCCGAGCGCGACCTTCTCGCTGGTGGCCTCGGCGTGCATGTCGACGAGGATGTGGTCGACCTCGCCGAGCTCCTTGAGCGCGACGTCGATCTCGACGAACGCGGAGCGCCCTGGCCGCAGGTAGAGGCTGCCGCTGAGGTTGATCACGCCGAGGCGGACGCCCTCGGCGGAGGTCACGACGCAGGTGCCTCGCCCGGGCTGCCCGCGGAGGTAGTTGGCGGGCCGCAGGATGCGCGGCTGGGAGTCGAGATACGGGTAGATCTCGCGACGGTGGTAGGCGTGGTTGCCGAGCGTGATCGCGTTGACGCCCGCCGCGAACAGCTGGTCGGCGGCCTTGGGCGTGATGCCGAGCCCACCGGCGACGTTCTCGCCGTTGACGACGACGAACGTGGGCGCGTGGCGCTCGCGCAGAACGGGCAGACACTCCAGCAGCGTGCGCCGCCCGATCGACCCGACGAGATCGCCGACGAACAGGATCGAGACGTCCCCTGTGTGGGAGCTGTCGGTGAGCTCCGGCGCGGCGGCGGGCGCCTGCGTCTCAGCCATACTCTGCCCATGATGGGAGGCATGTGAGCGTCGGGGATCGAACCCCGGAGGCGGCTCCCCCGCGCGAGCAGGAGCGCGAGCTCGTGGGCGAGCCGGCGAGCGGGGGCACGTCACGGCGGGACCCTTCGGGCGGGTCTGTGCAGCCGGCGGGGTCCCAGTCCGGGGAGGCCGAGCACGCGGAGCCCCCGCGCGCGGTGGTGCCGCGCTGGGTGCAGCTGGTGCTGCTGCCGCTGGCGCTGTTGGCGCTGTATGCGCTGGCGCGCGCGGCGGGAAAGGTGTTGGTGCTGTTCATCGTGGCTGGGGTGATCGCGCTGATTCTCAACCCGCTGGTGGCGATGGTGCAGCGCGGGCGGCTCCCGCGCGGCCTGGCGGTGCTGGCGGTGTATCTCGCATTCTTCCTGACGTTGGCGGGGATCGGCTTCCTGCTGGCGAACCCGATCTCCCACCAGGTGCAGACCTTTACCCACAATCTGCCGACTTTGGTCAACGAAGCGAACAGATCGCTGGAATCTTTTCAGGGCTGGTTGAACCGTCACGGCATGCACGTGAAGTTCATCGAGCAGGGTAAGACGGCGCTGCAGACGATCCAGGAGAAAATCGCCAAAAGCGCGGGCTCGATCGCGTCGTTCGGCGGCGGCCTGCTCTCGGAAGTGGCGAGCGCGATCTTCGACCTGATCTTGATCTTCGTGCTGTCGGTGTACATGCTGCTCTACGGCCAGCACATCGGACGGCTGGTGCGCAGCGCGATGCCCGACGGCGACGGGACGCCGGCGGACGACTACCCGACGCTGGTGCAGCACGCGGTGTCGCGCTACGTGGGCGGGCAGCTGCTGTTCAGCTTCGTGATGGGCGCGTCGGCGGGGTTGGCGCTGTACCTGTTCGGGGTTCTCGGGATCTTCCCCGACGGCAGCAAGTACGCGGTGGCGTTCGCGATGTTCTACGGGGTGATGGAGCTGATCCCCTACATCGGCCCGATCCTGGGGGCGGCGCCGCCGATCGTGGTGGCGCTGGCGACCAACCCGATCAGCGCGCTGTGGGTGGTGCTGCTGTTCGTCGGGCTGCAGCAGCTGGAGGGGCACGTGGTGGCGCCGCAGATCTTCGGGCACACGCTGCGGATCAACCCGCTGCTGGTGATCTTCGCGCTGCTGCTGGGGCTGCAGCTGTACGGGATCGTGGGGGCGCTGATCGCGCTGCCGATCCTTTCGGTGCTGCGCGAGACCTCGGTGTACCTGAGTCGCCATCTGCGTCTGGAGTCGTGGGAGCGCTCCGGGAGCGGGGTGCTGTGAGCTCGGGGCCCGGTGCGCCGCTGCTGGCGGCGCGGGGGATCGCGAAGCGGTACGGCGAGCGGGAGGCGCTGCGCGGCGTGGACCTCGACGCGCACGCGGGCGAGCTGGTGGCGGTGATCGGGCCCAACGGCGCGGGCAAGACGACGCTGCTGTCGATCCTGGCAGGTGCGCAGCCGCCGAGCGCGGGGTCGATCGAGCTGGCCGGGCGCGACCGCGTGGCGGAGGGTGTCGAGGAGGGGAGGGGTTGGGGGGTGGGGTGGGTTCCGCAATCCCCCGCGCTGTACTCGCGCCTGACGGTGGCGGAGAACCTGGAGCTGTTCGCGCGCCTGGAGGGCACGCGGGACCCGCGGCGGACGGTGCGCGCGATGCTCGAGCAGACGGGACTCGCGGAACGCGCGGACGAGCGCGTGGGGCGGCTCTCGGGCGGGAACCGCCAGCGGGTGAACATCGCGCTGGGGCTGCTCGCGGATCCGCCGGTGTTGATCCTGGACGAGCCGTCCTCCTCGCTGGATCCGCGTCAGCGGGCGCGCCTGTGGCGGTTTGTGCTGGAGAGCTCCGGGCGGGGGCGGGCGGTGGTGTTCTCGACGCACAACGTGGCGGAGGCGGAGCGTTATGCGCACCGCGTGATCGTGCTGGCCGACGGGGAGCTCCTGTTCAGCGGCACGCCCGCGGAGCTGGCGCGCTCGGCGGGCAGCGACGGGGGCCTGGACTTCGAGGGGGCGTTCGTGGAGTTCCTGCGCGCGCGGGGGCACTGAGGGCGGGTCCTATGCGGTGGATGCTGAGGAAGGACCTGCTGATCCTCGCGCGCTCGCGGCTGCTGGTGGGGACGCTGGTGGTGTACCCGATAGCGGTCGCGCTGCTGATCGGCCTGGCGATCTCGCGGGCGCCGTCGAAGCCGAAGGTGGCGGTCGTCAACCTGTCCCCGCCGGGCGCGAGCGTGGAATTGGGTTCCCGCCCCGCCCGTAGGGTGCAGGTGGGCCACTACTACGGCGCGCTGCTCAAGCAGGTCCAGGCGGTGCCGGTGGCGACGCGGGCGCAGGCGGTGGCGCAGGTGCGCTCGGGGCGCGTGCTGGCGGCGATCGTGATCCCGGCGAACATCGCGGCGCAGCTCTCCTCGGTGACGAGCCAGGGCGAGATCGAAGTGATCTACAACGGCGAAGCGCTGGAGCAGAGCTTCGTGCACTCGACGATCGAAGCGGCGCTGGCGCAGGCGAACCTGGAGCTCTCCAACCAGATCCGCAACCTCGCGGCGAGCGTGATCGGCGACCTGGTGAAGGGGGGAAACCTGGGCGTGCCGGGCACGCCGCAGAACCTGCCCGGTCTGCGCCGGATCCCGGGGATCCTGCGGGAAGTGCTGCGCAACGAGCCGCCGGGCGCCAGGCGCACGGCGCTGAGCAGGGTGGCGGAATTCGCGCAGTTCGCGGCGCAGAACCTCGGGATCGGCAGCCGCGTGCTGAAAACGGTGAGCCGTCCGATCGCGGTGCGCACGAGCCTGCTGCGGGGGCGGCGGACGCCGCTGGACGCGTACGCGGTGGTGGTGGCGGTGAGCATCTCGCTGATGTTCGTCTGCGTGCTGCTGGCGGCGGGGAGCGTGGCGCTGGAGCGCGAGGAGCACACGCTCGCGCGGCTCGTGCGCAACCCGCGAGTGGGGGGCCCGCGCGGTCGCGCGGGCACGGACGCAGGCGCCGATCGTGGCCGCACGCGCGGCGCCCTGATCTCGCGGGAGGCGCTGCTGGTGGAGAAGCTGGTGCTGGCGGCGGCGTGCTCGCTGGCGCTCGCGCTCGCGATGCTGGCGGGGATCGGGGCGTTCGTGGGCCTGGATTGGGGTCGCGTGGCGCAGTGGCTGGCGGCGCTGGCGGGCGGGGCGCTGGCGTTCGGCGCGCTGGGCGTGGCGATCGGGGCGCTCGCGCGCGAGGTGCGGGCCGCGTCGCTGCTGGCGTTCCTGCTGTCGCTGCCGCTCGCGTTCCTGGCGCTGGTGCCGGCGGGCGCGGTGACGGGCGGCCTGTACGACGTCATCCGCGTGATCTCGTTCGTGTTCCCGTACAAGGCCGCGCTGCAGGCGCTCGACGCGGCGGTGAACCGCTCGGCGCCAGGCCTCGGGATCTCGCTGGTGCACCTGCTGGCGCTGACGCTGGCGTTCGGGGCGTTGGCGCGTGTGGGGTTGCGGCGGGCGGAGTAGCGGTCGCCGCCGGCAGCTGAGGTGCGGTAGTTCCAAAAACGACCCCGCCGCGCGCGTGCGCGCGGGGGCTTAGATCAAACCCTCACGCGCGCGCGGCGGGCCCCACAAACGAACTACCGCTCCCCCGCTCTCGCGCCCGCGCCGCACTATCCTCGTCGGGGATGGCATTCCCGGAGACGCGCCTGCGCAGGTTGCGGGCATCGGCGGCGCTGCGCGGGCTGGTGCGCGAGACCGATCTGCGCCCCGGCCAGCTGGTGCTGCCGCTATTCGTGCGCGAGGACGACGCGTTGCCGGAGCGCGCCCCGATCGAGGCGATGCCCGGCGTGGAGCGGCTCTCGATCGGGGCCGCGGTCGCGGAGGCCCGCGAAGCCGCCGGGCTGGGGATCGCGGCGGTGCTGCTGTTCGGGGTCCCGGCGCAGAAGGACGCGGAGGGCTCGGCGGCGTGGGACGAGGAGGGCGTGGTGCAGCGCTGCGTGCGGGCGTTGAAGGCGGAGCTGCCGCAGCTGCTGGTGATGACCGACGTGTGCCTGTGCGAGTACACCGACCATGGCCACTGCGGGGTGCTGGAAACCGATCTCTCCACGGCCGCGCTGGACCCGGACGCGCCGCCGGCGCTGGACCCGGACGCGCCGCCGGCGGTGGACAACGACGCGACGATCGAGCTGCTGGGCCGGATCGCCTGCAGCCACGCGCGCGCGGGCGCGGACATGGTGGCGCCGTCAGACATGATGGACGGGCGGATCGGCTCGATCAGGGCGGAGCTCGACGCGGAGGGCTTCTCGGCGACGCCGATCATGGCGTACTCGTCGAAGTTCGCCTCGGCGTTCTACGGCCCGTTCCGGGCCGCCGCCGACTGCACGCCGGAGCTCGGCGACCGGCGCGCCTATCAGTTGGATCCGGCGAATGGCCGCGAGGCGTTGCGGGAGGCGCTGCTTGACGTGGGCGAGGGCGCGGACATGCTGATGGTGAAGCCGGCGCTGGCCTACGGGGACCTGATCTCGACCTTGCGGCGCGAGACGGCGCTGCCGCTGGCGGCGTACAACGTGAGCGGCGAGTATGCGATGGTGAAGGCGGCGGCCGCCGCGGGCCACCTGGACGAGCGCGCGGTGGTGCTGGAGATCCTGACCTCGTTGCGGCGGGCGGGGGCGGACACGATCATCACCTACCACGCGAAGGACGCGGCCCGATGGCTGAGAGAGCAGAGCTGAGCACCGCAGAGACCGAGGGCGCCGGGGCGCAGGCGATCCCCAAGCTCCGCAGCCGCACGGGCGGCGCGGCAGTCGCGCTGGACGACCGCGACCGGCGCCTGCTGAACCTGATGCAGGGGAGCTTCCCGATCGAGGCGCGCCCGTACGCGGCGGTGGCGCGCGCCGCGGAGATGTCGGAGGGGGCGGTGTTGACGCGGGTGCGCGAGCTGTTGGAGCAGCGGATCATCCGGCAGGTGACGCCGATCTTCGACACGCGCGCGCTGGGGTACTCCTCGATGCTGGTCGCGGCGAAGGTCGACCCCGAGCACCCGTGGCGGGCGGCGAAGATCGTCAACGAGCACCCGGGGGTTTCCCATAACTATCTGCGCAACCACGAATTCAACATGTGGTTCACGCTGGCGACGGAGCCGGACTCGAAGCTGGGCCTGCAGGGGACGCTGGAGATCCTGGCGGAGCTGACGCAAGCCGAGTCGATCCGCCAGCTGCCGACGCTGAAGCTGTTCAAGATTCGGATGGATCTGGAGATGGAGGGCGATACGCAGGCGCTCGCGAGCGAGGGCGAGACCCAGCAGGAGGCGATGCTGGACTCGGTCGCCTACGACGAGCTGGACATCGCGGTGATCCGGGCGACGCAGGGCGACATGCCGGTTGTCCCGGAGCCTTACGTGCCGGCGGCGGAGCGCTTGGGGATGAGCGTGGAGGCGCTGCTGGAGCACCTGCGGGGGATGCAGGAGCGCGGCCTCCTCCGCCGCGTAGCGGCGATTCTCTATCACCGGCGCGCCGGTTTCTCGGCGAACGGCATGGGTGTGTGGCGCGTCCCCGACGAGCGGATCGAGGAGCTGGGCCCGCGGATGGCGGCGTTCCGGGGGATCTCACACTGCTACCAGCGCCCGACGTACGAGGACTGGCCGTACTCGGTGTTCACGATGGCGCACGGTCGCTCCAAGGAGGAGTGCGACGCGATCCTGGACGCGATCGCCGAGCAGACGGGCATCGAGGAGCGCGCGACGCTGTACTCCTCGACGGAGTTCAAGAAGATCCGCCTGCTGTATTTCACGGACGAGTTCCGTGATTGGGAGAGAAAATATGGATGAGCGCCCTTGAGGGGCGCTTGTGGGGGTTCGCGGTGTCGGATCCCGAGCGGGCGCCCCTGATGGCCTCGTTGACCGACACCCGTTCGCGGGAGCTGTATGGGCGCGCTCGCAAGGTGCTGTGCGGCGGCGTCAATTCGCCGGTGCGGGCGATGCGCGCGATCGGCCGCGATCCGATCTTCGTGGAGCGGGGGGCGGGCGCGGAGCTGGTGGACGTGGACGGGAACCGCTATGTGGACTACGTGTGCTCGTGGGGCCCGCTGATCCACGGACACGCGCATCCGGAGGTGTTGGCGGCGATCGCGGCGGCGGCGGAGCGCGGGACGAGCTTCGGCGCGCCGACGTCAGCGGAGGTCGAGCTGGCGGAGGAGGTCGCGCGGCGGATGGACGCGGTGGACATGCTGCGGATGACGTCCTCGGGGACGGAGGCGACGATGACGGCGCTGCGGATCGCGCGTGCGGCCACCGGGCGCGAGAAGATCGTGAAGTTCGCGGGCGCCTACCACGGCCACGTTAACGGGCTGCTGGCGCAGGCTGGCTCGGGCCTGGCGACGCAGGCGATCCCGGCGAGCGGGGGCGTGAGCGCGGCGGTGACGGCGGACACGGTGGTGGTGGGGTGGAACGACCCCGACGCGCTGGTGGAGGCGGTGAGCGCGCACACTCCGGCGGCGATCGTCGCGGAGCCGATCCCGGCGAACATGGGTCTCGTGCCGCCAGCGGCGGGCTTCCTGGAGTTACTGCGCGAGCAGGCGGATCGCAGCGGGGCGCTGCTGGTGCTGGACGAGGTGATCAGCGGCTTTCGGGTGGCGCGGGGCGGCGCGCAGGAGCTGATGGAGGTGCACGGCGACCTGGTGGTGCTGGGCAAGGTGATCGGCGGCGGTCTGCCGGCGGCGGCCGTCGGCGGGCGGGCGGAGCTGATGGAGCTGTTGGCGCCGGTCGGCGACGTGTACCAGGCGGGCACGCTTTCGGGGAACCCGCTCGCGGTGGCCGCGGGTCTGGCGACGCTGCAGCTGCTGGACGAAGGCGCGTACGTGCGGCTGGCGGCCTCGACGGAGCAGCTCGCGGCGGGACTGCGGGTGGCGGCGGGAGATCGCGCGGTGCACGTGGTGAGCATGCCGGGGCTGTTGACGGTGTTCTTCAGCGAGCGGCCGGTGCGCGACTACGCGGACGCGCAGGCATGCGATCTGGATGCGTACGCGTCGTGGTGTCGTGGGCTGCTCTCGCGTGGCGTGTACCCACCGCCGTCGCAGTTCGAGGCGTGGTTCCCGTCGCTGGCCCACACGCCGGAGCACGTGGAGCGGACGCTGACGGCGGCGGAGGCGGCGTTCAGGGAGCTGCCGTGAGTGAGGGGCTGCGCAGCCTGCGGGCGCTGGTGGAGGAACAGGGAGGTCTGCTGGCCAGCCTGCTGGTGCCCTCGGCGGAGGCTTCCAACGGCGCCGGCCCGGCGCAGCTCGCGGCGGCGGGCCCGCGCGCGGCGGGGAGCGAGACGGAGTACGAGCTGCTGCTGGAGGCGATCTACGAGGGCTATCTGCTGCACTACGGGGCGCCGCGCGTGCTGTGTGCCCCGGAGGCAGATCTGAGTCTGCTGGCGGGCGACCAGCTCTACGCGCTGGGACTGGCGCGGCTGGTGCAGCTCGGGGACCTGGCGGCCGTGGAGGAGCTGGCGGACGTGATCACGCTGACGGCGTTGGCGCACGGGGCGAACCGCGCGGATCTGGCGGCGGCGATCTGGGCGGCCGGAGCGCATGCGGTCGGCTGGGGCCCCAGCGACGCGCACGGCCGCGCGAAGGAGCTGGCGCGCGCCGGCGAGGCGGAGGCGTTGGAGGCGATGCGCGCGGCGGCGCAGCTCGACCGGCGCTGAGGGCCCGCGGACCCTACGCGCCAGGCGTTATTGTTTGCAGCCCTTGGCCAGCAAGCACGACAAGACTCCTTCCAAATACACGGTCGACCGGGGCATCCCGGGCGCCTTCGAGGGCGAGACGGTGACGCGGCGTCGCTTCATGACGGGCACGGCGCACGGGGCGGGCGCCATCGCGGCGATGTCGTTCGCGCTGCCGGCGCTGGGCTTCGCGATCGGGCCGATCTTCAAAAGCACCCCGCACCGCTGGGAAACGGCGGGCCCGGAGGACATGTTCCCGGACAACAACTACGTGCCGGTTGTGATCACGCTCACACCGGGGATCGGGGAGGCGGGTAAGACGACGGTGTACATGCGCCGCAAAAACCCGTCGATCGACACGGACCCCTACGACCGCGACATGCCGTACATCGCGATCACCTCGCGCTGTGCGCACCTGGGCTGCCCGGTGCGGTGGGTGGATGCGGCGGAGCGCTTCCTGTGCCCGTGCCACGGCGGGGTGTACGACCTGCTGGGCGTGCCGGTGGGAGGGCCCCCGGTGCGCCCGCTGGACCGCTTCTACACGCGCGTGGTGGGGGGCATGGTGCAGATCGGCTCGCGCTTCAGCGTGAACAGCGAGCTGCGGCGCTTCTCCCCACGCGACCCGGGCGAGCCGATCGACGGCATCGGCCAGTACGCGTATCCCTCGCGACCCTCGATCCACAGGTAGCGGGCGATGCCGAAAGCGCCGAAGCTCCCCGCCCCGCCGTTGCCGGCTCCGCTGCGCACGCCGCCGCCGCGTCCGGGCGAGGGAAACGGCAAGGTCAAACCGGAGCATCATGCGGCCAACGCGGGGATCGCGGTCGTCGATTGGGTGGACGAGCGGACGTCGCTGAGCGGCGGCGTGCGCTGGATGCTGTTCCGCAAGGTGCCCAAGGGCACCAACTGGTTCTACACGCTGGGCTCGGCGACAATGTTCGCGTTCCTGAACCAGGCGGTGACGGGTGTGTTCCTGGCGATGTACTACCGCCCGGACGCGTCGGGCGGTGCGTACGAATCGGTGCGCTACGTCACGAATCAGGTGTTCCTGGGCCAGTTCGTGCGGGGCATGCACAAGTGGGGCTCGACGGTGATGGTGGTGCTGGTGTTCCTGCACATGGGTCGCACGTTCTTCTTCGGCGCCTACAAGTACCCGCGGGAGCTGAACTGGGTGATCGGCGTGGTGCTGTTGATCCTGACGATGGTGATGTCGTTCACGGGCTACCTGCTGCCGTTCGACCAGCGCGCGTACTGGGCGACGATCGTGGGCGTGAACATCAACGGCACGGGCCCGCTGCTGGGCCCCTACCTGAGCGACTTCCTGCGCGGCGGCGCGGAATTCGGAGCGACGACGCTTTCGCGGTTCTACGCGATCCACATGCTGCTCGTGCCGGGTCTGATCGCGGCGCTGATCGGCGCGCACCTGTACCTGGTGGCGAAGCTGGGCACGACGGCGCCGCCGTGGAGCAAAGCCCAGAAAGACCCCGAGCTGCGCGAGTCTGAGGCATGAACCAGCGCGAGAAGGAGGAGTACCTCCGCGAGTACGCGATCCTGAAGTCGAAAGGCAAACCGTTCTTCCCGTACGCGGTCGCGAAGGACTCGCTGATGGCGTGCGTGGTGATGGCGGTGATCATCACGATGTCGCTGGTACTGGGCGCGGAGCTGGGGTCGAAGGCGAACCCGACGACGACGTCCTACGTGCCGCGCCCGGAGTGGTACTTCTTCTTCCTGTTCGAGGTGCTGCGCGTGATCAAGCCGCCGAGCCTCGTGCCGCTGGCGACGATCGGGGTTCCGACGCTGGGGATGATCCTGCTGTTCCTGCTGCCGTTCTACGACCGCGGCCCGGAGCGCCGACCGGAGCGGCGTCCGATCGCGACGATCACGGGCCTGTTCGTGATCGGGGCGATGGCGTTCCTGACGTGGGAGGGCGCGAGCACGGGCTCGCCGTACGCAGTGGAAATAGCGACTCCTGCGGCCGTGCGTCAAGCCGGGGGGCGGGCGCTGGCCGAATTCGAAGCTGGCCGGAAAGTGATCGCGGGGTCGGGGTGCCTGGCCTGCCACAAACTCGGCGAGAACGGCAACAACGGGCCGGGTCCCGAATTGACGCACATCGGCTCGCGCCTCCCGCGCCAGGGGATCGCGCGCACGCTGGTCAACCCGACGGCACCGATGCCATCCTTCCGTCACCTGCCGCCAAAGAAGTTCCAGGAGGCGGTGGCGTTCCTCTCGCAGCTCAAGTAGGGAGTCGATGACCGCACGGGGCGCCGGCGCCGGAGAGCTGGAGGCGGCTCAGGTGCGGAGCATGTTCGACGGGATCGCCTCGATCTACGACGCGCTGAACAGCGCGATGACGGCGGGCCTGCACCATCGCTGGCGCGCGCGCGCGGTGGATCTCGCGGAGGTGGGGCCGGGCGACCGGGTGCTGGACGTCGCGACGGGCACGGGCGATCTGGCGCTGGAGCTTGCGGGCCGCGTCGCCGGCGGGGAAGTGGTCGGCAGCGATTTCTCGGAGGGGATGCTGGCGCGGGCGCGCGTGAAGGCGCAGCGCGCACCGGACACGGCGCCGATGCGCTTCGAGTGGGGCGACGCGCTCGCGCTGCCCTACGAGGACGACGCGTTCGACGCGGCTACGGTGGGGTTCGGCGCGCGCAACTTCTCGGACCTGGGGCGCGGTCTGGCGGAGATGGCGAGGGTGGTGCGGCCGGGCGGGAGAGTGATGGTGTTGGAGTTCACGACGCCGCGACGCCCGCCGCTGTCGATCTTCTACGGGCTGTGGTTCGATCGCGCGGTGCCGCTGCTGGGAAAGCTGGCGGGTGCAGCGACGGCGCTCGCGCGTCTGCGGCCTGGCGCCGGGGGTGGCCCAGGCGAGAGCGAGGTGGGGATTGCGCAGGCCTACAGCTATCTCCCGAGCTCGGTCAAGCGCTGGCCGAATCCGGAAGCGCTGGCGGCGGAGATGGGGCGAGCGGGCATCGCGAATGTGCGCTGCGTGCTGACGGCGGGCGGGATCGTAGCGATCCATCTGGGTACGGTGGCGGGGAATGGCGCATCATGAGTACGGTGAGCAGCACGTTGGCGAGGGTGACAGCGCAGGACGACGATGCGGTGGCGGCGATCGTCCGCCGTGGCGGGTCGCGGCTGCGGGAGCGGATGGAGCGCACGGAGCGCCATCTGGAGGAGGTGACCTCGCAGGCAGGCGTGCCGTTGGCGGTGCACGCGGCGGCGACGGTCGCGGCGGGCGGCAAGCGCCTGCGCCCGCTGTTGGTGATCTTGGCGTGTGAAGCGGCGGGCGGTCCCGGGGTGAGGGTGGGGGAGGATGCGGCGAGCGGCGCCGCGGAGGAGGAGCCGGGCGAGCGGGCGCTGGTGCGGGCGGCCGTGGCGGTCGAGTTGGTGCATTCGGCGACGCTCGTGCATGACGATGTAATCGACGGCGCGGACCTGCGCCGGGGCCACCCGACGGTCGTGGCGGACGCGGGGCGCGGCGTGGCGATCGCCACGGGGGACCTGTTGTTTTCGCGGGCGTTCGCGGAGCTCGCGTGCAACGACGACCTCGACCAGCTGCGGGCGCTGTCGGATGCGAGCTCGGCACTGGCGGCGGGCGAGCTGCTGCAGCGCGAGGACGCCTACGCGGCGCACGTCGCGGTCGAGCGCTACCTGCGCCGCTGCGAGCTGAAGACGGCGGCCCTGTTCGAGGCGGCGTGTCGCCTGGGGGCTTTGGTCGCGCGCTCCGCTGGGCTCGCCGACGGCCTGGGAGCGTTCGCGAGGCGGATCGGGCTGGCCTTCCAACTCCTGGACGACGTGCTGGACGTGTCGGGGCCGGTGGAGCGCACGGGCAAGACCCGCGGGGCGGATCTGCTCGATGGAACGGTGACGCTGCCCCTGATCTTGGCGCGCGAGCGCGACGCGGAGCTGGCGGCCGTCGACCTGGCGTCGCTGCGAGGCCCGGAGGAGGCGACGGAGCTGTGCGACAGGATCGCGGCGACCGGGGCGCTGGCCGAGGCCAGGGAGCGCGCGTTGGCGTTCGTGGCGGAGGCGAAGGCGGCCCTGCCGAAGCTGCTCCCAGAGGATCGGGCGGCGTTACTGGACCTGGTCGCGGACGCGGTGGTGGAGCGCTACCGCTAAAAGTCGGAGGGCACGATCAGGTCGGCCTCCAGCGCGCGCACGAAGAGGTCGATCTCCTCGGCCATGTTGGCGTGGGTCACGCGCTGAAGGTCGCTGAGGAGCGCGCCGGTGGCGCGGTCGAGCTCGTCGTCGAGGGCCTCGACGGCGCCCTGCTCGAAGACGCCCTCTCGCGTCGACTCACACTCGGGGCAACGCAACAGGATCCGCCACTGGCGGGGCCCGGCCTCGGACCAGTCGATCGGATGGACGAGCTCGCCGTTGCAGTAGAAGCAGACGTGGAGCGGCTCGGTGGTGGGATCGGTGCGCTGCTCGCGCGGGGTGCTCTCGAGCGAGGGCGGCACGGGGTTGTCGAGGTAGACGACCTCGATCTGCCTGCCGCTGGGGAGGCGCACGTGGTGGCGGGCGTGTTGGTGGCTGTCGTCGGTGTGCATGGCGGTTTCCTCGCCGCAGTCATCGACTGGCCCCGGCGGGGTCTTTAGCGCGGGGGCAGGATTTCCGAGGTTTGTGCAGCGCATTGGCCGGATAATCCACCGCCCGTTGTGGGCTACCCGCAACGGGCTGTGGGGGCACGACGGTGCTAGCTTCAGGGGCGTATGGCCACCGCGATCCGCACGATCAGCCACGAAGATCGCCTGAGCCTCGTCGAGCACCTCGACGAGCTGCGGACGCGTTTGATCGTGGGCGGGGTCGCGCTGGCCGTGGCATTCGGGGTGTGCTTCTGGCAGAACCACGCGCTGCTGGACCTCATAAACCGGCCGCTGGAACATCAGACCCAGAAGCAGGTCAACAAAGGCGAAGGTCCGCTGGGGCAGACCGCGTTGGCGCAGCAGGGCGTGATCAAAGTCGCGCACGACACCGAAGCGCTCGCGGGGGTGCTCGCGGCACCCTCCAGCGGCCTGCCCGCGGCGACGCGCGCGCAACTGCGCGCCACGATCCCGCGCCTGCGGGCCGACGTGGCGAGGATCCCACGGACGCCGGAGGGCAAAAAGCCGGTGACGCTGGGGATCGGGGAGCCGTTCACGACGACGCTGACGGTGACGCTGGTGTTCGCGCTGATCTTCTCGCTCCCGGTAGTCCTGTTCGAGCTCTACGGGTTCGTGCTGCCGGCACTCAGTCCGAATGAGAGACGCGCGGTGCGGCCACTGTTGACGGCGGTCCCGTTCCTGTTCGCCGCGGGCGCGCTGTTCGGGTACTTCGTGGTGATGCCGGCGGCGGTGCGGTTCCTGCAGAACTTCAACAGCAGCCAGTTCGAAGTGATGGTGCAGGCGAACCAGTACTACCAGTTCGCGGCGACCGTGATCCTGGCGATGGGTCTCGTGTTCCAGGTGCCGGTGGCCGTCGTGGGGGCGACGCGCGCGGGCCTGGTGACGCCGCACCAGCTGCGCAAGGGCAGGCGCTTCGCGATCGTGGCGTGCGCCGCGGTGGCGGCGTTCCTGCCAGGCGACGCGATCACGCTGCTGTTGGAGACGATACCCCTGTATGTGCTTTACGAGGCCAGTATCCTGGTGGCATCGTTCACGGCGCGACGAGACGCCGCACGGGAGAGGGCATGGGGCTCCGACGGCGACTCGCCGGGAGGCCCACCGTCTTCGGGCGGAGGGACCACAGGTGCCCCGACGCCGCCTCAGGGCGGGGCCGGGGGATCGCCGGTGCCGGTTGCGAAGGCGAGCGAGACGCAGGATGCGGAATTGAGCGCGATAATCGACCACATCGACACGGAGCTGTCTGACTGATGCTCTTCGACTTGAGAGGCCGCGGCCGGCGCCGCACTGTGCAGGTGATCTACCTTGGGCTGGCGCTGATCTTCCTGATCGGGTTCATCGGCTTCGGCGTGGGCGTCGGCGGGGGCGGCGGCGGGCTCTACAACGCGATCTTCGAAAACAGCAACGGCGCGGGCAGCGCGAGCTTCGCGGGCAAGGTGGAAGCGGCGAAGAAGCGCACACGGCACGAACCGCAGAACGCGAAGGCGTGGGCGGCGCTGGCCGAGGCGCAGCTGCACCAGGCGGGCGAAGAAGCGTATTCCAACCCGGTGACGGGGGCGTTCACGAGCAAGGGTAAGCAGTACCTCAACGAGATCTCGCAATCGTGGAACACGTACCTGAAGCTGCAGACGCGCAACCCCGACGCGACGCTCGCGCAGCGGATGCTGACGGTGTACGGCGAAGAAGGCCTGAACCTGCCCCACGAAGAGGTGGTGGCGCTGAACATCGTGATCCCGACGAAACCGCCGAGCGCCGCGCTGTACGCGTCGCTGGCGCAGGCGTCGTATCGGGCGAACAACGCCAACCAGGGCGACCTGGCCGCCAAACGAGCGGTCAGCCTCGCGCCGGCGAGCGAACGCGCGCGGATCAAGAGCTACCTGGAATCGATCAAGAAGAACCCGACGGGCGGCACCGCGTCGAGCGCGGCGACGGGGACGTCGGTGCCGAGCGGGACGTACACGACGACGATCAACGGGAAAAAGACGGTCCTGAAAGCGTCGGGGACGACCTCGACAAAAAAATAGACCGACTGCGGTGGCGGGCTCCGGGCAGATGGTGGCGCAGGAGGTTCCCGCTTACACGGCGCGCCTGCTGATCGCCTGCGCGGATCGCCCGGGGATCGTGGCGGCCGTTTCGGGCTTCCTGTTCGAGCGGGGCGCGAACATCGTGTCCTCGCACCAGTACTCGTCGGACCCGACGGGCGGGCGCTTCTTCCTGCGGACCGAGTTCTTCCTCGAGGGCATCCGCGACTCGCCGGCCGAGCGGGCGCGTCTGCGCGAGCGCTTCGCCGAGGAGGTGGCGGCGGCCTTCGAGATGGAGTGGGAGCTGCGCTTCTGGGGGTGGCGCCCGCGGCTGGCGATCCTGGTCTCGCGCCACGACCACTGCCTCGTCGACCTGCTGTGGCGCTGGCGTCGTGGGGAGCTGGCGGCGGAGGTGGTGGCGGTGCTCTCCAACCACCGCGACCTGGAGGGCGAGGCGCGCGCGGCTGGCGTCCCCTACCACCACGTGCCGGTCGAGCGCGATCGCAAGGCGCGTGCGGAGGAGCGGATGCTCGAGATCCTGGGCGGCTCGGTCGACGTGGTGGTGCTGGCGCGCTACATGCAGATCCTCAGCGGCGAGTTCCTGGAGCGCCTGGGGGCACCGGTGATCAACATCCACCACTCCTTCCTGCCGGCGTTCGCGGGCGCGGAGCCGTATCGGCGCGCGCGCCAGCACGGCGTGAAGCTGATCGGGGCGACCGCGCACTACGTGACGGCGGAGCTCGACGGCGGCCCGATCATCGAGCAGGGGGTGGAGCGAGTCGACCACCGGCTCGGCGTGGCCGAGCTCGAACGCGTGGGGCGCGACATCGAGCGCGTGGTGCTCGCGCGCGCCGTCGCGCTGCACCTCGACGACCGCGTGATAGTGGACGGCGGGCGGACGGTGGTGTTCTGAGGCAGTCCGATCCACGCGCGCTGCCGCAGCGCGAGCCGTCGCCCCTCCGCGACGGCTAAAATACCGCGTCCGGGCCGCTCCGCCCGGTTATCCCCCTCGTGGGCCGTTAGCTCAATTGGCAGAGCAGGGGCCTCTTAAGCCCAAGGTTGCAGGTTCGATTCCTGCACGGCCCATCATCGAATCGATCGATCGTCGATCGCCAGATCACAGCGTGCTCAGCCTCGGCGGTGGCGCCGGTGACGGGTCCTGTGCCGGCGCGGTGGAGGACCGCTGGAGACGATCACGATCACGCCCGCGTCATGTGCGAGCTGGGTTCCGGGGCTGGGGCTGAGGCCCCATACGGCACCGCGCCGGATGTAGCTGCTGTGGCGGTACTTCAACCCCGCGACGGTGCAGTGCTGGGCGACGATCAGGCGCTCGACGCTCGCGATGCTCGCGTCGTGCGCGAAACCGGGCACGTCGCACGGTGGTGGGGGTGGCGGGGGCGGAGGGGGTGGGGGAGGTGGCGGCGCCGGCGCCGGCCAGACCACGTTCGGAGACGCGGTCACCGAGAGACTGTAGGGGCCTTCGTAGGCGCCGCAGCATTCGCTGCTCACAATCAGGTAGTAGGTGCCCGCTTCTTCGATGGTGTAGGAGAAGGACCCTTCCGAGGTGACCCCGTTGTGGATCGAAGACGTTGCATCCTGGCCGACGCTGTAGCCGTTGGAGTTGTCCAGGACGACATCCACCTGTTCGCTGCCGCAGTTGTGGTCGGTTTCGCATTCGGCAACGGTCTCGGTGAGCTTGATTGCCACCCTGATCTCAGTGTCCTTGAGGGCGTAGAACACGTAATAGTCGCGATCGTTGTTTGTGACGAGCCGGCCGTTCGCGCCATACGGGGAGTTGATCGCGCATGCCGTGTTGCCTTCGAGGTCCTGTCCGCAGGGCCCGTTGGCGGCCGCTTGGGACGTCGCCAGGAGTAGCCACGCCAGGGGCGCCACGACAACCAAATGGGGCCATCGTGTTGGAGGGATGGCCCGCACAGCGCGCGAGACGCGCCGGTCGCGCAGCCACGAGCGATTCCTTCCGTGCGTGGGTGGCCGCCGGTGAGGGAGGGTCGGTCTACCGCCCGCTCCTTCCAGCGTTGCGCGCTTCCTTGTCCGATTGATCGCAATCACCTCCGAGGTTCCCGTCCGTGGGGACGCTCACGCTGCTCACCAGGGTCCTGGCGCGTCAGTATTTCAGAGGTCGATGGCGCAGTCAATAGCCAGATTTGGCTGCCTGGAACAGCGCCGCGCAGGCCGATCCAGGCGTAGCGATCGGTTGACGGCCGCTCGCGGGGAAACCGGCGACCCGCACGGCGGTCGCCGGTCCCGTCCCGCTTACGCGAGTTACGAAACGCTCAGCGACTGCTCGCGGTGCGTCTGGAAGGCTTCGGAGGGGAAGTAGCCATTCCATTCGACCCACGTGAACCCGACCCAGAGCCCGGTCCCGCTCGCATCGTCCCCTGCTACTGCACATGCGTCCGACTGTCCCTTTCTCATGTGCTTTCCGGCGGCCAGGCCCGAACGGGCAGCCCGATACCCCGCTTCGAGCGTCGTACGCGCCTAGACCTACCTCATCCCGGTCGCCGCGTCAAGAGCGACGCGAGCGGTGCGGCCTTGCATCCCCCGCGATGGCATACGGAGCCGCGCCAAATCCCTGCAAAACTCCACCACGCGACACCGTCGCGGCGAGCCGCGGGAAGCGCATTAGTGAGAAACACCTAATGGGGCGATTTCGTGTCGGCTCTGCGCTATCCGCCGATCGGGGCGCGCGGGTTGGAGCCCCAGAAGACCTGGGTCCCGAACATGCCGATCAGGTTCACGAGCACGATGTTGAGGACCATCGAGCGCGCGGTCGCCGTTCCGACCCCGACCGGGCCGCCGCTCGCTTTGTAGCCGTAGTAGCAGCCGACGAGCACGATCACCGTGGCCATGGTCATCCCCTTGATCACGCTGAACAGCAGATCGGGCGGATTCTGATACTGCCAGAAGACCAGGAAGAAGCCTCCCGCGGAGACCGACTTCACCTGTTGAACGACCGCGATGTAAGAGGCGAGGTAGGCGGCGCCGATGCCGGCGAGGTACATGAACGGCAGCACGATCCAAGTCGCCAGCAGGCGCGTCGCGCACAGGAACGTGATGGAATCGATTCCCATGACCTCCAGGGCGTCGATCTCGTCGGAGATCCGCATCGCGCCGATCTCGGCGACGATCCCGGTGCCGACCTTCGCGGCCATCATGTAGCCGAACACGTAGGGGACGCCCTCGCGCAGGTCGCACCACGCGGAGAACACCCCCGCGTAGGCGGGGGCACCGACGGCTAGCGTGAAGTAGGCGCCCTCGATCCCGCACGTGCTGAGCCCGGTGATGAACACGAGCCCCCAGATGACGAGCGTCGAGGACACGATGAGCGTGCCCGCCTGGCGCAGGGTCTCTCCGAAGAAGCGCAGCACGCGCAGCCCATAGACCTCGCGTATCACTCTCCCCATGAAGCCCCCGAGGTCTCCGGTGAACGAGAACCATTCGCGCGTCAGTGTGAGCATTTCGTTCACCCGCCGTTCACCTGATCACGAGAATGTTGGGATGCGTGGCTAGCAGCATCTGGTTGAAGACGTAGTTGAACGCTGCGATCCCCAAGAACGAGGTGACGACGGCCTGGTTGACGGCGCGGCCGACGCCCTCGGCGCCGCCGGAGGCGGTCATGCCCTTGTAGCAGCAGACGATCGCGATGATCGCGCCGAATACCGTCGTCTTGAGCGTCGAGCCCCAGAGGTCGGTCGTCGAGCTGTTGAGGAAGAACGTCGTCCAGAACGGCCCGAGCGGCGCGCCGCTGACGAGCGCTGCGAGCAGGCCGCCGAAGATGCCAAACAGGATCGCGTAGATGTTGAAGAGCCCGGTGACGAGCATCAGGGCGAGGAAGCGCGGGACGACGAGGTTCTTGACGGTGTCCACGCCGAGGACCTGCAATGCGTCGAGCTCCTCGCGGATCTTGCGCGCGCCGAGGTCGGCGGTGATCGCGGTCCCCGCCGCGCCGGCGAGCACGATCGAGGTGATGAGCGGACCGATTTCGCGCACGGCCGCGAGCACGAAGAAGCCGCCGAGGCGGTCGACGGCGCCGATGATCTTGAGGATGTTCACCGCCTGCAGGCCCGCCGCTCCGTAGTCGATCGCGACGGTGGAGATCAGCAGCGGGAGCCAGCAGAGGCGCAGCGTGAAAAGGAACTGCGAGACGAACTCGCCCCCATAGGGGTAGGGGGGCCGGAGCGCGGACATGATGGTCTTGCCGGTCAGCAGCATCATGTCGCCGACTTGCTCCAGGGCGCCCCTCGCCGGGAGTAGCGCCGCTCGCAGTGGCGAGCCATCCATGGGCCAAGTGTACTAGTTCACCAGCACACTAGTCAAGCGATGGGTCGGCGATGGAGCCCAACAGGGCGCCGGGCGACCCCCCCACCCGGCGCCCCGCGCTCGAGATCCTCTCTCGGTGTGCCTCGCTCAGCGCATGCGGGGATCGATGTAGACGTCGTCGATCTGCGAGCTGCCGGTGAGCGCGGTGAAGCGCAGCGCCGCCTGCGGTGTGCCCCCCGACAGCAGCCCCGCGACGACCGAGCCGGTCAGCATCGGCGCGGTCGGCTTCCAGCTGCCAGCGGGGAGCGCGACGCCGAGCGGGAGCGCGACGGCGCCGAGCGCGGTCCTGTAGATCACCGAAACCGAGAGCGTCGGCAGCAGCCCGCCGCCGCGCGCGAAGAAGCGGAACGTGGGGTAGCTGGCGTTCAGGCAGGTGTAGGGCGACTGCGCCCAGGCCCCCGCGGGCAGCTCGAGCGAATGACCGCCCACGGTGCCCGTGGCGCCGTAGGACTCGCTGCCGCTCACCCTCGCGGCACCGCCGCCCAGCGTCCACTGCGAAAGCGAGCCCTCGAAGTCGCCCTGTGCGACCAGCTCGTAGGAGCTCGCGTCGCCCCACTGCGCGAAGGGCTCGCTGAACGAGGCTTCGCTGCAGGCGCCGGTGCTGATGAGCGCGGCCCCCGCGGTGGAGGTCACGCCGAGCAGTGCGGCGGCCGCGACGATCATGCCGAGCGCGACGGCGCCGGCGTGGGAGAGGTGGAGGTGGGAGGTGCGACGCTGCTCGCGCGCCCCTACACCACCGAGCTGCGAGGCCGCACCGCGCTGGTGCGGGTAGGGGAACCTGAAGGGGTACGAGAACACAAGAGCCTCCTGAGTCGTCGGCAGCTGAGCCGTCTCCGCAGGAGACCTCTGGCTTTGCGTCCCCGCCTCGCGACGAGTTTGCCTTTTTCGGTTTGCTGTGACTTCGGGTGTCTTTCGGCGGTTCGAGGCCGTGTCGTCCCGACGGTGCAAGGGCTTGGACGCATGTATGAGCAGGCCTCGTCCCGAAATTCCAGCCACGCGATTTATCTGTACTGGAGCCAGGAAATTCTGCTAACTGAACCACCCATCAAGCTGTTGTGGCGGTCGTTCTCAAGGCGCTCGCAGTGGCGGGCGATAGGGAGGGCGGGGGGCGATGGGGAGACCTGCGTAGATCCGTGTCGCACAACAGGGTTGGTCCGTGTCGGCGTATGCCATCAACGAATCCGAGCGCGCTCGCACCTCGTTTCAACGCGAGGGTCAGCGCATGGGCTTCGCGGAGCGTCGCGCGGAACTGCTCGTTGGCGGCGCGTTCCTGTGCGCGGCCGCGGCGCTCGCGCTTTCCTACCCCGGACACTCCTCGTTCGCGCCGGCGCTCGCGACGCTCTATGTACTGAGCCTCGCCGCCGGCGGCCACGTCCGCATCGACGTGGGTTCGGGCTTCACGGTGCCCACACAGGTCGTGTTCGTCCCACTCCTGTTCGCGGTGCCCGTCGCGCTCGTCCCGCTGCTCGTGGCGCTGGCGCTCGCGCTGGGGATGCTCCCCGCGGTACTCGCGCGTCGCGTCGCGCCGAGCCGCCTGCTGAGCGTGCCGGCCAACAGCTGGTTCGCGGTCGGCCCCGCAGTGGTCCTGTCGCTCGCCGGCGAACCGCCCCCGGGCGCGGAGCCGGGCGTGCTGGCGCTGGCGCTGGTCGCGCAGTTCGCGGGCGACTTCGTCGCGAGCGCGATCCGCGAGCGGCTGTGCGGGGGCATCTCCGTCGGTGAGCTCGCGCGCGAGGTGCGCGAGGTCTATCTGATCGACCTCGCGCTCGCGCCGCTCGGACTCGCGGTCGCGCTCGCCGCGGTGCACCACCACTGGGCGGTGTTGCTGATCGCGCCGCTGTTCGGGCTGCTGCGGTTCTTCTCGCGCGAACGCCGCGCGCGCCTGGAGCAGCTGATCGAGCTCGGCGACGCGTATCGCGGGACCGCGCTCGTGTTGGGGGACGTCGTGGAGGCCGACGACGCCTACACCGGCGAGCACTGCAAGGGCGTCGTGCGACTCGCACTCGATGTCGCCGCCGAGCTCGGGCTCGACGCCGCCGCGCGCCGCAATGTCGAGTTCGGCGCGCTGTTGCACGACGTCGGCAAGATCGCGGTGCCGAAGGAGATCATCAACAAGCCCGGCAAGCTCGACGAGCGCGAGTGGGAGATCATCAAGACGCACACGATCGAGGGCCAGCGGATGCTGGAGCGCGTGGGTGGAATCATGCGCGAGGTCGGCCAGATCGTACGCTCCTCGCACGAGCGCTGGGACGGCGGCGGTTACCCCGACGGCCTGCGCGGCACCGCGATCCCGCTGGAGGCGCGCATCGTCTCGGCGTGCGACGCGTTTAACGCGATGACGACCACGCGCTCCTACCGCCGCGCGATGGCCCCCGCGGACGCCGCCGCCGAGTTGCGCGCGAACGCCGGCACCCAGTTCGACCCGCGCGTCGTCGACGCGATCATGGCGCTCCTGGAGCGCGAGCGGCAGGAGAGCGGGGTCGAGTAACCCCCTCGGGTTGCGCCGCCCGATCGCCGCCGCGGCGTGCGTTGACACTCTCGGTGCGGCGTGCGCTCAGCCGACCGGCTTGCCGTTGCTGGATGCAATCGTCGCGCGCCCGGCGTCGGTCCACACCACCTGGTCGCGTCCGGGGCCCACGCCGACGAGCGTGACGGGGGCGCCGCTGTGCTGGGAGATGAAGTCCAGGTACTCGCGCGCGCCGCGCGGCAGGTCGGAGAAGCCGCGGCACTCGCCGATGTCCTCGTCCCAGCCCTCGAGCTCGGTGTACTCGGCGGTGGTGTGGTGCAGCACGGTCTGGTGGTAGGGGAAACTGTCGAACTCCGCGCCCTCGGCGCCGCGGTAGCTCGTGCAGACCTTGATCGGGCCGATCCCGGAGAGCACGTCGAGCTTGGTGATCGCGAGCGCCGAGAGCGAGTTCAGGCGCGCCGCGTAGCGCAGCGCGACCAGATCCAACCAGCCCGTGCGCCGCGGGCGGCCGGTGGTGGTGCCGAACTCGCCTCCGCGCTCGCGCAGCTGCTCGCCCATCGCGTCGTCGAGCTCGGTCGGGAAGGGCCCGGCGCCGACGCGCGTCGCGTAGGCCTTCGCGACCCCCCAGACCTCGTCGATGTCCCTCGGTCCGACGCCCGCCCCGACGCACGCCGCGCCGGCGATGGGGTTGGAGGAGGTGACGAAGGGATAGGTGCCGTGGTCGATGTCGAGCATCGTGGCCTGCGCGCCCTCGAAGATCACGCGCTGGCCGGAGTCGAGCAGCTCCCACATGAGCTTCGCGGTGTCCGCGATGTGCGGCTCCAGGCGATGCCCGTAGGTGAGGTACTCCTCGGTCATCGTGCGGAGATCCAGCGAGGGATCGCGCTCGAAGGGGCGCAGCGAGAGCCGCTTGGGCTCCATCGCGGCGACGATCTTCTTCTTGAGGATCTTCTCGTCGAGGAGATCCTGCATGCGGATCCCCAGGCGGGCGGCCTTGTCGGCATAGCACGGCCCGATCCCGCGGCGCGTGGTCCCGATCTGCAGGCGCCCCAGCTTGGCCTCGCCGGCGGAGTCGAGCAGCAGGTGGTAGGGCATGATGAGGTGCGCGTTGGCGGAGATCCGCAGGCCGCTGACGTCGACGCGCCGCGCGCGCAGAGAGTCGAGCTCTTCGATGAGGACCTTGGGGTCGATCACGACGCCGTTGCCGATCACGCAGTGCTTGCCGGGGTAGAGGATCCCGGAGGGGATCAGGTGCAGCTTCCACTCCTCATCCCCGCGCACGATCGTGTGCCCCGCGTTGTTGCCCCCCTGGAAGCGCACGACCGCGTCGCCGTGCTCGGCGAGCAGATCGACGACCTTCCCCTTTCCCTCATCGCCCCACTGGGCGCCGACTATCACGATTCCAGGCATGTCCGACTGCGGAGTTTAGTGGCGTCTCGCGCCTCAGAATGGGGCCGAGGGTTCGGCTGCCGGCGGCGCTCCCGCTGACCGCGCGCCGCCCTCCAGGCGGCGTTCGCTGGCGTAGTTCATGAACTTGGGGTAATCCTTGAGAAACGTCAGCGTGACTTTGCCGACGGCCCCGTTGCGGTGCTTGGCGATGATCAGGTCGGCCTCGCCGGGCCGTTCGGACTCCTCGTCGTAGTACTCGTCGCGGTAGATGAACATCACGAGATCGGAGTCCTGCTCGAGGTTTCCACTCTCGCGCAGGTCGGAGAGCTGGGGCTTCTTGTCCGGGCGCGTCTCCACCGCGCGGCTGAGCTGGGAGAGCGCGATCACCGGCACCCCGAGCTCGCGGGCCAGGATCTTCAGCCCGCGGCTGAGCTCGCCGACGGCGGTGACGCGGCTGTCGTAGCGCGAGTCGGTGCGCATCAGCTGGAGGTAGTCGATGATGATCAGCCCCAGGCCGCCCTCGCACTGGCTGTGCAGGCGGCGCGCCTTGGCGCGGATCTCGAGCAGGCCGACGTCACTGGAGTCGTCGACCCACAGCGGCGCGGCCGCAAGCTTTTGGCTGGCCGCGAGGATCTTGGGCCAGCGCTGCTCGGCGACGCGTCCCTTGCGGAGCTCCTCGCCGCGGATGCGCGCCTGGGAGGCGACGAAGCGCTGCGCGAGCTCGGCCTCGGCCATCTCCAGCGAGAACAGCGCGACCGGCCGGTTGTGTTCGACGGCGGCGTTCTCCGCGATGTTGCACACGAGCGCGCTCTTGCCCATCGCGGGGCGCGCGGCGATGATGATCAGGTTCCCCGGCTGGAAGCCGCCGGTGACCTCGTCGAGATCTTTGAAGCCAGACGGCGTGCCCGTCAGCGCGGTCCCTTCGAGCGAGAGGCGGTGGAGCTTGTCGAGCTCCTCGTGCAGGACGTCCTCGATCGCGCGGAAGTCCTGCTGGCGGTCGTCGCGCGCGACCTCCAGCATCGCCTTCTCGGCGCGCTCCACGAGCTCGCGCGGCGGCGCGTCGTGCCCGAGCACGCTCGACTGGATCTCGTACGTGCTCGCCAGCAGGCGCCGCAGGAGCGCGTTCTCGCGCACGATCTGCGCGTAGCGCCGCGCGTGGCCCGCCGCGGGGACGACGCCGGTGAGCTCGTCGATCGCGGCCGGTCCGCCGGCCGCCTCGAGCTTGCCGACGCGGCGCAGGCGGTCGGTGACGGTGAGGACGTCGACGGGCTCGCTTTCGTTGTAGAGCGCGAGCATCGCCTCGTAGATCAGCCCGTGGCGCTCGCGGTAGAAGTCCTCCGGTCGCAGGCCCTCCTCGATCACCAGCGCGTACAGCGAGCGGTCGGACAGCAGGATCGCGCCGAGCACCGACTGCTCGGCCTCGAGGTTGTGCGGCGGAGCGATCACGCCTGGAGCACCCGGCGCGGTCTCAGCTGCCCCGTTGCGTCTCCCATTGGTCGCGGGGATCGCGCTCATCGACCCGGCGAGTCTAGATCGGGCGTCGCGCGCGCTCGGGCGCGCAACCCGCTATGTCGGAAGAAATCGCCTTCACGAACACATGTTCGCACACCGGCGGGCGAGCTCAATCGATCAGCCGCCGGCCGAGCTGCGCGACCGCCAGACGCCACATGAGCAGCGCGAACGCGAGCAGCACACCCGCGTGGTACAGGTCGACGGGAGCCAGTCCGCCGAGGACGGCGTCGCGGACGAGCTGGACGCAGTGGTAGAGCGGGTTGAACTGGGCCACCACGCGCACGCCGGCCGGGAGCGTGGAGATCGGGAAGAAGGTGCCCGCGACGAGGAACAGCGGTGTGAGGACGGCGCTGGTGACGTAGTTGAAGTTGTCGATCGTCTTCGCGATCGCGGCGATCGCGACTCCGAAGGAGGCGAACCCGAAGCCCGTCAGGAAGCCGATCGGCGGGACCAGGAGAATCCCCCAGGACGGTTCCAGTCCGAACGCGATCGCGACGAGGATCGGCGCGACGCCGTAGACGCCGGCGCGTATCGAGATCCAGAGGACCTCGGCGGTGATCAGCTCTTCGACGTCGACCGGGGCGGCGAGCATCGCGTCGTAGGTGCGTTGGAACTGCCAGCGGACGAACGTGTTGAACATGCCGGGGAAGGCCGACGAAAACAGGACGGCGGTCGCGACGACGCCGGTGCCGACGTACTCGACGTACCTGACGTGGCCGACGGTTTTGACGAGCGTCCCGATCCCCAGTCCGAACGCGAGCAGGTAGATCGTGGGCTGGACGATCGAGGAGAACGTCGTCGCCTTCCAGTAGCGCCCGAAGATCGCGACGTCGCGGCTCATCACGCCGGCGAGCGCCGCCGGTTCCAAGCGCCGCAGCTGCCGCGGCGCGGCCGCCGGGCGCGAATCTCCGGCGCCGCCGGTCGTGGCCGTGCTCACCGCTCATCCCCCTCCTCGCCCGCGGATGTCGGGAGTCTCATTCGATCTCCTCGCCCGTGAGCGCCACGAACGCATCCTCGAGATTCGCCGGACGCAACACCCCCTCGGGTGCCTCGCCGCCCAGTGCCTCCGCGCGCATGATCGCCACGGCGGGGCCGCTGCGGCGGCTGGACCAGCCGTGGGTGGCGACGAGCGCGTCGATCTCCTGCAGCCGCGCGGGCGGCCCGTAGACTTCGAGCACGCGATCGCCGGCGTGCGCACGCACGAGCTCCGCGGGCGTTCCCCGCGCGACGATGCGTCCGCTGGCCATCACCGCGACAGTATCGGCGAGCCGCTCGGCCTCCTCGATGTAGTGCGTGGACATCAGCACCGTCACGCCCTCGCTGCGGAGCCGATCGATCAGCGACCACAGCTCCTGGCGGACCTGTGGATCGAGGCCGACGGTGGGCTCGTCCAGCAGCACGAGCCGCGGGGAGTGGATCAGCCCGCGCGCGACCAGCAGCCGGCGGCGCATGCCTCCCGAGAGCTCGCGCACCGCGGTCTCGGCTCGCCCGCTCAGGTTGGCGATCTGCAGCGCGCGTTCGATTGCCGCGGCGCGATCGGCGCGGGGCACGCGGTAGAGCCGCGCGAACACCGCGAGGACCTGGCGACAGTTGAGCTCGACGTCGAGGTTGTCCAGCTGCGGGACCACGCCCATCTCGATCCGCGCCTGCTTGGATTCGCGGGGAAGCGCGTAGCCGAGAACGGCGATCTCGCCCTCGTCGGCGCGCGCCTGCGCGGTGAGCATGCGCATCGTCGTCGACTTACCCGCACCATTGGGCCCCAGAAGGCCGAAGCACACGCCCACCGGCACCTCGAGGTCGAGTCCGTCGACGGCGGTGATCGGGCCGAAGCGCTTGACCACGCCCCGCAGCGATATCGCGGGCGGTTCGCCCATCGCTCTTTCCTCTCTTCTCGGCCCGCCGCGCTGGCGGGCTCCCACTCACGTTCCAGCCGCCGGCGGGCGGCTACTTCTTGGCGACGATCATCGTCTTGACGGTCGCCTGGACGCCCTCGACGACATCGACGACGACCATGTAGGTGCCGACGTTCTTGATCGGCTCCGGGAGATGCACGTTCTGTTTGTCGACCCGCAGGCCGCGCGCCTCGCGGATCGCCTGCGCGATGTCCTGCGCCGTGACCGAGCCGAACAGCCGCCCGTCGGCGCCCGCCTGTTGCGCGATCGTGAGCACCGTGCGGCCCAGCGTGTTCGCGTTCTCCTGCGCGCGCTCGACGTATTCGCGCTCGGCGCGCTCCTCGGCTTCCTGGCGGCGACGAACCGCCTCCACCGCACCCCGCGTCGCGGGCTGCGCGAGCTTGCGGGGAAGCAGGTAGTTGCGCAGGTAGCCCTTCGATACGTCCACCACGGCGCCCTGCGCGCCCAGCGTCTCGACGTCTTGCAGCAGAATGGCCTCGGGCATCGCCGTCTCCTCGCCGTCAGCGCCCGCGGTCGCGATCGCCGCGCTCGCGACGCGGATTGTCGTCGCGTCCGCCCTCGTTGACGTACGGCAGCAGCGCGAGCTCCCGCGCGCGCTTCACCGCGCGCGCGATCTGACCCTGGTGGCGACGGCAGGCCCCCGTGATCCGCCGCGAGCGGATCTTGCCCTTCTCGGAGATGAACTTGCGCAGCGTCGCGACGTCCTTGTAGTCGACCTGCTCGACCTTGTCGCGGCAGTGCTGGCACGGCTTGCGCCGGGTGCTCCCGGTTCCACTGCGCTTCTCTCGCCGGCGAGCCGGCTTGCTGCGACGTGCCTTTGCCACTGCTGTCTACCTCGCTGAAATTGTTGTCTGCGACCGCAGATTAATAACAGAGGGGCCCGGCTCGGCGGCCTGCGGCCACCTGCGCCACCCTCTAGAACGGAATGTCGTCGTCGCCGGTCCCGGCGCCGACCGGTGCGGGCTGATAGTCGCGGTTGTCCACCGGGACGTCGCCCCCCTGGGAGGGCCCGGAGCTCGCGAACCCGCCCCCTGCTGAGGCGTCTTCCCGCGAGCCCAGGAACTGCACCGAGTCGGCAATGATATCGATCTCCTGCCGCTTGGCGCCCTCCTGGGTCTCCCACTCCCGCCACTCCAGGCGTCCGTCGACCGCGACGGGGCGGCCCTTCGACAGGTAGCGCGCCGCGTTCTCGCCCTGCGCACCCCAGACCTTGACGTTGAAGTAGTTGGGCTTGTCTACCCATTCGCCCGAAGCGGAGTCCTTGCGGCGCGTGTTGCAGGCGATGCGCAGGTCGCAGACGGACGTGCCGCTCGGCAGCGAGCGCAGCTCGGGGTCCCTCGTGAGATTGCCGGTCAGTACGACCCGGTTGATGTTGGTGGCTGCCATCTTGTGGTTCCTTTCGCTATCTCGTCTTGCCGTGCGCGGGAGGCGGAGCTCTCGCCGTCTGGGGCTGGAGCCCGAGTCTAGCCACGGCTGCGGGCGCAATTTTCGCGCCGCGCGCCGCTACTCCGCTAGTTGCGACGTTCGCTGCCGCGTGCTGCCGCGCGACGAGGTGCGGAAGACCTCGTCCCAGTAGGGCGCGCTGATCCCGAAGCCACGCGTGTCGTCCTGGAAGTGGTGGCGCATGTGACGCTCGCGCAGCATCCTGCCGAGGCGGCCGTGGGGGGCGAAGTGGTGGAGGTAGTAGTGCAGCATGTCGTACACGAGGTAGCCCGCGAAGAAGCCCGCCCCGAGCCCCGGCGCGTAGCGCTCGCCGAAGATCAGGTAGAGCACGCCGAACACGAGCGCCGCCAGGGGGACGCTGACCGCCGGCGGCATCACGAGGCGCAGGGGGTCGTTGGGGTGCTCGTGGTGGACGCCGTGGATGATCCAATGCAGGCGCGCCCCGAAGCCGTCCTTGGGTTCGAAGTGGAAGACGATCCGGTGCAGCCAGTACTCGAACAGCGTCCACAGCGCGTATCCGCCGAGCGTGAGCGCGAACGTCGCGAGAAGGCTGATCTGGCCAAGGCTCCAGACGATCATCGCTGAGATCACGGGCACGAACACGAGCACCGGCACGATGGGGTGCACGCGCGAGAAGAAGTCCAGCAACCGCGACTCGAACATCGGGGGAGAGGCCCGCAGCACATCGGTTCGGCGGGGCCCGCCGCTTTCGTTCAGCGTGCTCACAACTCCGAGTCTATTACCCGCGAGCGCGCAGGGGAGAGCCTGCAATTAGGCCGGCTCAGCGACCGGCTCGGCGACCGGCTCGGCCGGTGCCTCGTCGCTGCGCGGCACGGCGCCCGCGCCCGCCATCTCGGGAGCGTCGGGCGTGCCGGGCGCGAGCTTCACGATCCGGAAACGCACGACCTCGTCGGCGATCCGCAACGAGCGGTCAAGACCGCGCAGCAGCTCCGGCGTGCCCGAGTGGAACTGCAGTAGGTGATACTCGGCGGTCGCTTTATGGGAGATCTGGTAGCTGAGCGCGCGATCGCCCCACGCGTCGTGGCGCAGCAGCTCCCCCTGCGCGCCGATCGCGGCGCTCGCGTCGGCGACGATCTTCGCGCGCGCGTCCGCCTCCGCTTCGGCGTCGAGCAGCAACACGAGGTCGTATGTCGGTGCGGGCTGGGCCATGGGGTCCGGCGCAGAAGAGTAGCGGGTTTTGCAGTTCCAGTCGGCGCATGCGCCGACTGGCCGGGAGGTGCATGCACCTCCCGGTGGGGCCGCGCATGCGCGGCCCCATGGAACGTCCGCATGCGGACGTTCCTGCCCATGCCGCATGCGGCATGGGCATCTCGCTCATCCTCCTACCGCGAGCGCCCCTTGGCGCGGATATCGGCGAGCTGCTCGTCGATCCAGTCGCCGGGATCGCGCGAGGTGACGATCTGCGCCAGCCCGTGCGCGCGGCGGTGGCGCTCCTCGGGGGGCATCGTGAGCGCGGCGTAGATCGAGTCGGCGAGCTCCTGGATGTCGAAGGGGTTGACCGACAGGGCGTACTCGCCGAGCTCCTCGTGCGCTCCCGTGTTCTCCGAGAGGATCGAGACGCCCTCGCGCTCGTTGACGATCGGGCCCTCCTTGGCGACGAGGTTCATGCCGTCGAACATCGCGTTGACGAGCAGCACGTCGTAGTGACGGTAGGCGGCCATCGCCTCCTCGATGTCGTCGCGCAGCTTGAGCTGGATCGGCATCCAGTCGGGCGTGCCGTGGCGGTGGTTGACGACCGCGACCAGCGCCTCGATGCGCTCGAGGTACTCCGCGTACTGCGGGACGTCGGTACGCGAGGGCATGAGCTGCGCGATGAACGTCACGCGCTCGATGAACTCGGGGTGCTGCTCCAGGAAGAGATCGAACGCGGAGAAGCCGCGGAGCACGTTCTTCGACAGGTCGGCGCGGTCGACGCGCAGGATCAGGAAGTCGCGGCGGCGCGCCAGCAGCTCGCGCTCCAGTGCGCGCACGCGCTCCGAGCGCGCCACGCGCCGGGTCGCCATGTGATCGATCGGCAGGGGATAGGCACGCACCCATATTTCGCGCTCACCGAAGCGCACCACGCCCTGCTCGAAGTCGACCTCGAGGTCCATCAGATCGCGGCAGCACTGCAGGAAGTTGCGTCGGTAGGAGCGCGTGTGGAAGCCGATGATGTCGTTCGCGAGCAGCCCCGTGAAGATCTCCTCGCGGATCCGCGAGGGCAGCACGCGCCACGCGTCGGACTGCGTCCAGGGGATGTGGATGAAGTGGTGCAGGAACACGTCCGGGCGTGCTTTGCGCACGAGGTCGGGGAGCGTGTAGAGGTGGTAGTCGTGGACCATCACCACTGGTTCGCGTGCGCCATCCAACTCCTCTGTCACCGCGCGCGCCAGATCCTCGTTGACGGCGTTGTAGCCGAACTCGAACGCCTCGATCTCGTGGCGGCGGATGTCGGGTGCGTTGGAGAGGTCCCACAGGTAGTGCTGGATGAACCACAGCATCGGGTTCGCGAACACGTTGTAGAAACGGTCGTAGGCCTCGGGATCGGAGACCACGAGACGCACCTGGTACTCGCCGCCCGCCGGGGAGCGCACCCCGAACGCCCGCCCGCCATGCTCCTCGGAGACCGTCGCGTCGTGCTCGTTCATCGCCGAGGCGATCCACACCGCCTCGCGGTGCGAGGCGAGCCCGGTCAGCGCCGTCACGAGCCCCCCCGAGCCGCGCTGGACCTCGCCGCCGGGGCCGAACGTCACGGGCCCCCGGTTGGACACCAGCACCAGCGGATCCCGCAGTGCCGGCGTCGCGCTCACGACTCTCGAAGCGCGTTGAAGATCTTCAGGTAGTCGCGCAGGTAGCGCGGCGTGAGGAAGTGCGTGCGCACGTGCTCCTTGCCGCGCCGCCCCAGCGACTTGCCGAGGCCGGGGTCGCCGAGAATCTCGACCGAGCGCTCCGCGCACTGCTCCGCGCTGTCGACCAGGAAGCCGGTCACGCCGTCCTCGACCTGCAGCGGGATCCCGCCGACGTTGCCCCCGATGAACGGCCGCGCCTTCCAGATCGCCTCGGAGACAGTCAGGCCGAAGCCCTCGCGGGTCGACTTCTGGATCAGGACGTCCGCGTGCGACTGGAAGGCGTTGACCTCGATCGCGCCGACGTTGTTGAAGTTGTTGAGGATGTGCACGTCGGGGTCGCCGTCGGCGTGCGCGATCGTGGCGTTGAAGAAGTCCCACCCCTCGGGGTCGTCGCTGGCCATCGAGCCGACCAGCGCGAGCTGCACCTCGGGCAGCTGCTCCTTGACGATCCGGTAGCAGTCGATCACACCGAGCGGGTCCTTCCAGGGATCGAACCGCGAGACCTGGCACATCAGCGGCCGGTCGACGTCGATCCCGAACTGCCCGCACACGTAGGCCGCGTCTTCGGGGGACAGCGCCATGTTCTTCGGGGTGAGCGGGTCGATCGCGGGGGGCACCACGTTCACATGGCCCCCCATGCCGGGGGGGACGTAGTCCGCCATGTGGAACAGCGACTGGGGATAGTCCTGAATGTAGGGCAGCAGGCGCGCGATCGTCTCCGGGTTGGGGGTGGAGAGATCGATGTGGCAGCGCCAAACCCACCCTCGCGCCTTCTCGGGCACCAGCTTGAACAGCGCCGCCGGCTGGGGGTCGTGCACGAGGCACACGTCCCAGCCGCCCGCGAGCTCGCGGGCGTTCATCTCGTTGTAGCGCTGCCAGGTCTCCCACTGCTGCTCGTCGAGATCCTGCGGCGCGCCCTGCAGAGCGTTGTGCATGAGCTTGGTCGCGTTGAAGAATTCCTCGCGTCCGTAGATCACCTGCCACTCGCACTCCAGGCCGACGTCGCGCATGAGGGGGATCAGCGTGTAGAGGATCTCCGAGACGCCCCCGCCGAACGCGGTCGCGGAGATGTGCACGACGCGGCTGCCCTTCAGCGGCTCGGCGAGCTCGCGGATCTCGTCGATCAGCTCGCGCCCACAGATGTGGGTGTAGTCGGAGAGCGTCTTGTGGGCCACGGCGACCGGCTGGAGCACGGCGGGCAAGATATCGGAGGGCGCCGCCGGGTGAGGCGCGTCTCGACAGTTGGGCAGGTGCGGGTCGTGGTGTATCGCTCGTGGGCCCCGCCGCGCGCGCGTGCGTGCGGGGTTAGTTCTACGCTCCGCGCGCGCGCGGCGGGCCCTTTTTTGGAAATCCCTAAGCGGCCAGCCTCAACGTGAAGATCGTGCGCCCCGGGGTCGAGTCGACGCTCAGCTCGCCCCGCATGCGCTCGGCGAGCTCGTGAGCGATCGCCAACCCCAGCCCCGATCCGCGGCCCTCGTCGGAGGTGTAGAAAGGCTCGAAGATCCGTTCCTGAATGCCCGCTGGGATGCCCGGCCCGAAGTCGCGCACCGACAGCTGGGCCGTATGGTCGTTGCTGGCGGCCGACACGATGATCCCGGTGCCGGGCGGCGTGTGGACGATCGCGTTGTCGATCAGCACGCGGAGGATCTGCGCGACGCGTTCGGGGTCGCAGCGCGCAAGGACAGGCTCGGGGACCCCCGCGACGGCGCAGCTCGGAGTCGTGCTGCGTGAGCGCGGGGAGAAACTCCGCGCTGACCATCTGCGCGATCTCGGCGAGGTCGACGCGTTCGGAACGCAGCTCCAGCGCACCGGACTCCAGGCGGGAGAGATCCAGCAGGCCGGTGGCGAGCTGTCCGAGGCGCTCGACCTGCGTGCGCACCTGGCCGAGGAACTGGCGCCGGGTCTCCTCGTCGAGCTCCTCGTCCTGGAGTCAGCTCCAGGAACCCGCCGATCGAGAAGATCGGCGTGCGCAGCTCGTGGGAGGCGGTCGCGATGAACCGTTCGCGCGCGCTGTCCAGCTCGGCGAGCTGGCGCTGCATCGAGTCCAGCGCGCGCGCGAGCTGCCCGAGCTCGTCCTTCCAGTCCACGGCGAAGTGCGCGCCGAAGTCGCCCTGCGCGACGCGCCAGGCGGCCTCCTCCAGTCGCCCCACGCGCAGGCTGATCGCACGCGCCAGCAGGTAGCCCGCGAGCAGCGAGAGCGCGAGCGCGAGCGCGCCCGCGATCAGCATGCGTTCGCGGATCGCGGCGACGCTGCGCTCGACGTCGCTGAGCGTTCCCGAGAAGACCGCGACTCCCACGACCCGTCCGCGGTCGAACAGCGGCTTTGCGGCCTCGCCGATCGGCCCGTTGGCGCTGCTCTCGGTGCCTGTGAGCAGCTTGCGTTCGCGCACCACGCGATCTCCGATCGCAAAGCTCAACCCCGAGATGTGCTCGCCGGGGGACTCGGTGGAGGAGTCGTCGATGTAGACCGTCCGTGCCCTGCCGCCCGCGCGCTCGATCCCGAGCAGCGTGACGCGGTCGTTGGAGAGCTGCGCCGCATGGTGGACGGTGCCCGCCAGCGTGCGCCGGTCGGCGCCGGCCACGAGCGCGCCCTGGAGGCGGTGCGAGTAGGCCTGTGCGGCGATCTGCAGCGCGTGCAGCTTCTGGGTGCGAAGGCCCGCCGAGAGCGTGGGCGCGACATAGACGTAGGCGACCGCGAGCGCGACGAACGTGATCGCGAAGAACAGCAGCGCGAGGCGGTTCTTGATCGACCGCAGGCCCCGCGGGGCGCGTTTCATAGCTCGTCGTCGCGGAAGCGGTAGCCGACGCCGCGCACCGTGAAGAGATACTCGGGCTCTTTGGCGTCGCGCTCGAGCTTCTCGCGCAGATGGCGGATGTGCACGTCGATCGTGCGCGGATCGCGGTACGCGGAGTCGCCCCAGATGCGCGACAGCAGCACGTCGCGCGTGAAGACCCGGCCGGGGCTGAGCGCGAGCGCGCTGAGGATCTCGAACTCGACGAACGTGGTCTGGACGTGATCGCCGCGCAGGCGCACGGAGCGCTTGGCGAAGTCGATCGCGAGCTCGCCGGCGTGCAGCGGCTGCTCGTCCTGCCCCCCCTGGGACCCATTCACCGAGGTCAACCCCATTCCCGCGCGCCGCAGCGCCGCTTTGACTCGGCTGCGGAACTCGCGCATCGAGAAGGGCTTGGTGATGTAGTCGTCCGCGCCCAGCTCGAGGCCGAGGACCTTGTCGATCTCCTCGGCCTTGGCGGTGAGCATGATGATCGGCACCGAGCTCTGCGCGCGCAGCCGGCGGCACACCTCCAGCCCGTCGAGCTTGGGCATCATCACGTCGAGCACCACCAGATCGAAGCGGCTTTCCGCGAAGCGGCTCAGGGCCTCGCTGCCGTCGGAGGCCTGGACGACCTCGTAGCCGTCCTTGCGCAGCGGGTAGGAGAGCAGCGTCAGGATCGCGAGCTCGTCGTCGACGAGCAGTATTCGTGAGGCGCGCCCAACCATGTTCACCAGCGATTATGGTCTTTGCGCGCGTGCTCAACGGACGTGTGTATCGAGCTGCCTGGCTGCCCCTGCTGTTCGCCCTTGCGATAGCCGGGTTCTCGCTGTCCGATCGCCCGGTGCCCCTGAGCTCGAATCTCGCTCCCGAGGCCTTTCAGGGCGAACGCGCGCTGTCCACGCTGCGCGCCCTCCGCTCGCGTTATCCCGAACGCCGGCCGGGCTCGAGCAGCGACGAGGCGCTGGCGAGCGCGCTCGCGGGCGAGCTGCGCGCACTGGGAGGCGCGGCGGGTGGCGGCTTCGCGGTCACCGAGCACACCGTGCAGGCACAGACGGTCGAAGGGTCGCGCACGCTGGAGACCGTCGTCGCCCAGCGGCCCGGGACGACGGGGGACGCTCCGATCGCGATTCTCGCGCGCCGCGACGCGCTCGCGACGGCGGACGGCTCGGGGCTCTCCGCGACCGCGACCCTGCTGGAGCTCGCGCGCGTGTTCGCGACGAGCGAGACGCACCGCGGGATCGTGCTCGTGTCGACCAGCGGGGGTTCCGGTGGGAACGCGGGTGCGCGCGACTTCGCCGAGCACGCCGAACAGTGGGTGGGTGGGCCGCTGGACGCGGCGCTCGTCGTCGGCGATCTCGGCGGCTCGGTGAGCTCGCCGCTGTTCCTGGGGACGCTCGCGGACACCCCGGGTGCCGCGCCGGAACTGTTGCGCCAGACCGTCGCGCAGGCGATCCGCCAGCAGGCGGGCATCGCGCCGCGTGCGCCTACGCTGCTGGATCGCCTCGCGCAGTCGAGCTTCCCGCTCGCGGGCGGCGAACAGGCGCCGCTGGACGCGCGGGGGATCCCCGCGGTGATGCTGCAGGCGGGCGGCGAACTGCCCCCGCGGGCGGCCGCGCCGCCTGGAGCTGCGCGCCTGCAGGGACTGGGGCGGGCCGTCCTCGCGGCGGTCTACGCACTGGACGCGGGCCCGAACGTGGCGGGCGCCGGCGGTGCGGGACAGAGCGCCCTCCCACTCGCGCACAAGCTCCTGGGAGCGTGGGCGGTGCGGTTGCTCGTCGCGGCGCTGTTGCTGCCGCCGCTGCTGACCTCCACGGACGGGCTCGCGCGTCAGCGACGCCGCCGGCGCGCCGCGGTGGAGCCGCTGCAGCCCGTTGCGCGCTCGATGTGCTGGGTCGGGGCCTGTGCGCTGCCGTTTCTCGGGGTGGCTCTGCTCGCGATCGTCTGCGGGTGGCTCGGCTTGTTGGCGACCCCCTATCCGCCCGTCGCCGGTGGCGAGCTGGGCCTGCGCGGATCCGCGCTCGTGTCTGTGCTGCTGATGTTGTTCGTGTTTGGGTTGGCGTGGTGGAGGTGGCCGCTGCTGGTGCGGGGGATCGGCTTGCCGGTGCGCCCGTCGATGGATCCGGCGGGGCTGGCGCTGATGCTCGTGCTGGGTGCGCTGGCGGTGGTCGTGTGGGTGTTCAACCCCTGCGCGGCGCTGCTGCTGGTCCCGGCGCTGCACCTGTGGCTTCCGTTGGCTGACCCGGAGCGCTCGCATACGGGTGGGGCAGCGGTCCCGGGCCGGGTGGGAGCACTCGCGCTGGTCGCGCTGGGCGTGGCCCCGCTCGCGCTGTTGATCGCGTTCTACGCGCAGCAGCTCGGATTGGGACCGGCCGGCGTGGCGCACACCGCGCTGTTGCTGCTGGCCTCCGGCCGCGTGGGGCCGGAGGGCGCGGCGCTGTGGAGCGTCGCGCTGGGCTGCGTGGTGGCGGCGCTGTCGCTCGCGCTGGTCAGGGTGCCGCGGCATGGCCTCGACGATGGGGATGCCGGCGATGCGCCCCCCGAGCACGAGTTGCCGCCGATCCGCGGGCCGATGTCCTACGCTGGTCCGGGGTCGCTGGGCGGCACGGAGTCCACCCTGCGCCGCTGAGCCACAGCACCGCCGCCGTCCGGGCGCGAGACCGACAGTGTCTGACTTCCCTTTCCTCACCGATCCGCCCCTGAGCCGTACACGCGGGGGACGGCGTCGCCTCCTGCTCGCGCGCGGCCCCGGGCGTGCGCTGCGGGTGCTGTCGACGCTGATGGTGCTCGCGGGCGTGCTCGCGCTGCTGGACGCCGGCGTGACGCTCGTGTGGCAGGAGCCGCTGTCCGCGCTGTACGCGAAATTCGAGCAGGACCACCTGCGCAGCGCGCTGAGAGGGGTCGAACGCGCTCAGCCGAGCGTGCTGGAACGCCTGCGCCTGGGCAAGCTCTCCGAGGAGCGCCGCGTCGCGTTCCTCGCGCGCGAGCTGCAGCGGCACGCGGCGCCGGGGAGCCCGGTGGGCTCGATCCACATCCCGCGGATCGGCGCGGACTTCGTGGTGGTGATGGGGACGGGCCTCGACGAACTCGAGAAGGGCCCGGGCGTCTACCCCGAAACACGCCTCCCAGGAGTGGGGGGCACGACAGCGATCGCGGGTCACCGCACCACCTGGCTGGCCCCGTTCCGCCACATCGACGAACTGCACCGCGGCGACCGCATCCGGCTGGATATGCCGTATGCGCACTTCCTCTATGAAGTCACCGGGCAACGCGTCGTGGAACCCAGCGACGTGAGGGCCGCGACCGCCCAGGTCGGCTACAGCCGCCTCGTGCTGTCCGCGTGCACGCCGCTGTTCAGCGCGGCGAAACGGATCCTCGTGTACGCGCGGCTGAGCGCGGCGACGCCGGTCGGGGCGGCGGTGCACGCCTGACACGGTCGCGACGGGGTCCGCGCGCCTCTCACCATCGGTGCTCGTAGCCTTCGAGCTCGAGCTCCTCGCCGCTCGCGCGCAGCCGCACTCCGGGCGGGTGCTCCGGGGAGGCCTCCGTGACCGTTCCGATCCAGGCGAGCGTCTCGCCGCCTGCCTGGAGCAGCTCGCGCTCCACGCGGGCGCGATCGGTCGGCGCTACGCACGCGCACAGCTCGTACTCTTCGCCGCTCTGCGCCGCGAGTTGCGCGGCGGGCACGCCGATCTCGGCGGCGATCTCGGCGACGCCCTCCTCGAGCGGGAGCGCGTCGAGGTCGATCTCGAGGACCACCCCGCTGGCGCGCGCGAGGTGAGCGGCATCGGTGGCGAGCCCGTCGGAGAGGTCGATCATCGCGTGCGCGCCGCCGCGCGCGAGCGCGCGGCCCTCGGCCAGCCGCGGTCGCGGCGCCTGCACGCGGCGCAGCGGCGCATCGGTGTGCGGTGCTCGCGGGGCGGGCTCCTCGTGCGGGGTGCGACCCTTCGCGCCGGTGCGCCCGTCGAGTACGGCGAGCCCCGCGGCGGCGCCCCCGAGCCGTCCCGTGACCCCGACGAGATCGCCCGGGCGCGCGCCGTCCCGCCCGACGAGCTCGTCCTCTCGCTCGGCCCAGCCGACCGCGGTGACCGCGATCGTGAGCGCGGGTGCGGCGACGACGTCGCCTCCCAGGATCGTCGCGTCGCAGCTGCGCGCCAGCTCGCGCGCGCCGCGCACGAGCTCGACCGCGGCGTCCTGTGCGAACCCGGGCGGCAGCCCCAGCACGAGATAGGCCTCGCCGGCATCGGCGCCCATCGCGGCGAGGTCGGAGAGCGCCCCGGCGAGCGCGCGGGCGCCGACCTGCGCGGGCGTGCTCCAGCCGCCCGCGCCACCGTGCCCCGTGCCCCCGTGCCCCGCGCCACCGTGCCCGGCGCCACCGTGCCCCGTGCCCCCATGCCCCGCGCCACCGTGCCCCGCGCCACCATCCCCTGGTCCACCCTCGAGGCGAAAGTGGACGCCGTCGACCATGGCGTCCACGGACGTGACGCACAGCGGTCGCGCGCGCACGACGGCGGCGTCGTCGCCGATTCCGCGCAGGACGCGGCCACCGGTGCGCTCCTCACCCTGGGCTGTCGGCTGCCGTCCCTCGGCCGCGCGGCGCGCGGCCGATCCCCCGAGCGCGAGCTCGCGCGCGATTGCGTCGATCAGGGAGCGCTCAGCGATGCCGGTAGACGATGCGGGCGCGGTCGAGGTCGTAGGGGGAGAGCTCGCAGCGGACGCGGTCGCCGGGGAGGATCCGGATCCTGAAGCGGCGCATCTTACCGGCGACGTGCCCGAGCACGACGTGATCGTTGTCGAGCTTCACCCGGAACATCGCGTTGGGCAGCGCCTCGATCACCTCGCCCTCGAATTCGACCTTGTCTTCCTTTGCCACTGCCGTGTATCCCATCCGCGGCCTCGCGGCCGCCTGAGCGTCGGGGTTTGCGCTTTTCAACCTACCAGCGTCAGCCGGAGGGAGCGGTGCCGCCGGCGGCACCACCGGGGTTGGGTCGGCCGCCATGACCGTGTTCGTCGGCGGCGTTGTTGGGGGGAACGGCGGGGCCGGCGGCCGGTTCGCCGCCCGCAGCCGGAGGTTCGGACGTTTCGGCGTGCCCGCGGCCGGGCGCTTCGACCTGGCCGCCCGCACCCGCGGTGCCCGTGCCCTGCGCTCCTGGAGTCGCGGCCCCGCGCGACGGGGCGCCGTGGCGCCCTTTGCCCTGCCCCACCCCCGTCTGCGGTGTTTCCGGGATTTCTGTTTCCGGCGTGCTGGCCTGCCCGGTCGTGGCGAACTTCCCGAAGAACGGCTGGTAGCTGATCGGTTCGGTGGGCTTGGGGAATTCGACGCAGTGGGTGCCGACGACGCGCGACATGTAGTCGTGCCAGATCACGGCGGGCAGCGCGCCGCCCTGCTGTGCTTCGCCGTGGACGGAGGTCATCGGGACGCGCCCTTTGGGGTAACCCATCCAGACGACGGTCGAGTATTCGGGCGTGTAGCCGTCGAGCCACGCGTCGACGAGTTCGCTCGTCGTCCCGGTCTTCGCGGCGGTCGGGCATTCGATCGCCGAGCGCACGGCGGTTCCGCCGAGGACGTTCTGGTGGAGGATGTCGGTCTCCTCGGAGGTGACCCCGTCGCTGAGAACCTTCACGCGGTGGGGCTGACCCCAGCTGGAGTCGACGTGGCCGTCGGGGAACTTGACACGGGTGATCGCGATCGGCGTGTTGCGCCAGCCGCCGTCGGCGAGCGTGGCGTAGACGACGGACATCTCCAGCGGGGTGACACCTACGGTGAGGCCGCCGATCGCCTCCGCGGGGTAGCTGTTGAGGTGTGTTTTGACGCCCATCTTGTAGGCCATTTCGGTGATCGTGGACTGGCCGAGGTCGGCGGCGAGCTGCGCGTAGACGGTGTTGTCGGACTCCAGCGTCGCCTGCACGAGGTTGATCGACTTGTTCAGCGAGGTGCCCTCGAATGTGTGCACTTCGTAGTTCGGTTCGATCGACAACCAGCCTTTGGGGAGGGTGTGAGAGACGTAGTAGGTGCTGTTGGGGTCCACGCCTCGTGAGAGCGCGTCGGCGAGGTCGATCGCCTTGAAAGTGGAACCCGGCTGGCGGTGGCCTTCGGAGGCGAGGTTGTACTGCGACTGCTCGTAGCTCTCGGACTCCGCCATCGCCTCGATGTAGCCGTTGTGGGGGTCGATCGTGACGATCGCCGACGCGGGGTCTTCGGGCTCGTTGAGGACTTCGGCGATCGCGCTGTGGGCCAGTTCCTGCATGTGCAGGTCGAGCGTCGTGTACACCTTCAGCCCGCCCTGTTCGACGGTGCGCCGGCCGTAGCGGTGGATGAGCTGCTGGCGGACGTATTCGAAGAAGAAGCTTTCGCGTTTCTGCGAGTAGAAGTTGCCGCGCCGGATCTCCAGCGGGGCGCGTTCGGCGGCGGCGGCCTGCGCCGGCGTGACGTAGTGCCGTTCGGCCATCTTGGCGAGAACCTCGTTGCGCCGCCGGCGCGCCGCGCCGGGGCTCAGGAAGGGGTTGTATTCGGAGGGCGCCTGCGGGAGGCCGGCGAGCAGCGCGGACTGCTCGAGGTTCAGCTGGGAGGCGGGTTTGTCGAAGAAGATGCGCGACGCGGCCTGCACGCCGATCGCGGTCTGGCCGCCGAGCGTGCCGTAGGGGACGCTGTTGAGGTAGCTCGTGAGGATCTGCCGCTTGGTGTGGCTTTTGTCGTATTCGAGCGCGAGCTTGGCCTCGGTGATCTTCTGGCGCATCGTGCGCTGGTCCCCGCCGAGATAGATGTTGCGGACGAGCTGCATCGTGATCGTCGACGCGCCCTGCAGCGCCTGGCCGTGGATGATGTCCTTGACCGCGGCGCGGAAGATGCCGGTGGGGTCGACGCCGTCGTCTTTGTAGAAACGCTGATCCTCGATCGCGACCGTGGCGTCCTTCAGATCGCTGGGGATTTCCTCCCAGCCGATCGGCGAGCGCAGCGTGTCGGTCTGGATGAAGCCCAGACGCGTGCCGTCGGCTGCGAACACCTGCGAGGAGGCGCCGGGCAGGATCGGGTGCAGCTGGTCGACCGTGGGCGCCGATTCGGCGACGTTCAGCACGTACGCGACCGCCCCCCCGATCGCGAGCAGGACGGCGGCGGCGGTCGCGCCAAGCCCGACGAACACCACGCGGGAGAAGCCCCCGCGGCTGTGGCGGCGGCGGCGTTGTCGTGCTTGTAGAGACATCGGCCGGAGGGTTCCTCTGAGCTTGCTCCCGACGGGGGGTCTCGCGGCCCGGATCGGGCGGGTGCGCGGGCGGGTGCGGGGAGGCAAGCGAAGAATATCGCCTGCGGTTGTGATTTCCTGCACTTTGCGCCCACGCGCGCCCCGTTGCGGGGCGGGCTCACACGAGCGGGCGCGGCGCAGAGATGACCCCTGACACCGCCGAGATCGCCACTGCCGATCAGCGCGAGCTCGCGGCTGCCGCGGCGGCGCGGGGCGCGGGGCGCATCGACCCGCGCGCGGCGCGCCCGGGATCCCTAGCCGAGCGGCTCGGCCCGGAGCGCGTGGTGGCGCTGCGCGAGGTGTGGCGCGCGCTGTGGGTTTCGCGGGTGTTGGTGTGGGTGGGCGGCGTGGGGGCGGTGCTCGCCTTTGGGGTGCTCGCGCGCCACGCGGTCTTCGATCCGCCGCACGTGACGGGCGGCTTCGGCTGGCTGGGCGACCTGCTGGCGGCCCCGGCGGCGCGCTGGGACGCGGTCTGGTATCTGGTGATCGCGCACTACGGCTACCACCCGGAGCTCGGCGTGTTCACGGCGTCGCGCTCGGCGTTCTTCCCGCTCTACCCGCTGGCGCTGCGCGGGCTCTCGGAGGTCGGCGTGCCGGCGGTGCTGGCGGGGGTGCTGATATCGATGGCGGCGTTCGCGGCGGCGCTCTACGGGATCCATCGTTTGACCGCCATGGAAGCACGCCGGCTGCTTGGCTCGCGCGAGCACCCGCTCGGTGAGGTCGCGCGGTGGGCGGTGCTTGCGACCGCGCTCGCGCCGATGGCGTTCTACTTCTCGGCGGTCTACTCGGAGTCGCTGTACCTCGCGCTTTCGGTGGGCGTGTTCTGGTGCGCGCGCCGCGGCCACTGGGCGTGGGCGGGGACGCTCGGGGCGCTGGCGAGCGCGACGCGCAGCGCGGGCGTGGTGCTGTTGGTGCCGGTCGCGATCCTCTACCTGTACGGGCCGCGCGAGGACCGCGCGCCTGACCTCGCGCCGCGCTGGCGCCTTGCCCGCGTGCGCTACCGCCCGCGCGGCGACGCGCTGTGGCTGGCCGCGCTGCCGCTGGGCGTCGTGGCCTACGCCGCGTATTTCGCGCTGGCTGGCGGCGACCCGCTGCAGCCGTTTCACGCGCAGGAGGTCTGGGACCGGCAGTTCGCGGGGCCGTACGTCGCGGTGTGGGACGGGGCGCGCGCGGCGCTCGACGGCGTGCGGCAGCTGCTCTCGATGCAGCGCGCGCACGTCTACTTCCCGCTGGCGGGCGGCGACCCGATGGTCGCGGCCGAGCACAACGTGGTGCTGTTCGCGTTCCTCGCGGCGGCGGCGGTCGCGATCGTCGGGGTGCTGCGGCGCCTCCCGCTGGCGTACGGCGCGTACGTGCTCGCGGCGCTCGCGCTGCCGCTGTCCTACCCGGTGGCCGCACAGCCGCTGATGTCGCTGCCGCGCTTCGAGGTCGTGCTGTTCCCGCTGTTCATGTGGCTGGGCGCGGTGCTCGCGGGGCGGCCGCGCGCGCGGTTCGCGCTGCTGGGCGGCTCGGCGCTGCTGATGGTGTTCTTCGCGGGGCAGTTCGCGACGTGGCACTGGGTGGCGTAGCCGGCATCGGCTCTCCGATCCGGCGTCGCCAGGGGCGCGAGGGCGATGCGCGCGGGGCGGCCGCTCCCGGGGATCGCTGACGTGCACTCGCGGGTGGTGCCGGTGGGAACGCGCGCGGTCCTGCTGGACGGCCTCGGCACGCTCGTCGCGCTGCGCCCGCCGGGGGACGCGCTCGCGGCGATTCTACGCGAGCGGCACGGCCTGGAGGTCGAGCCGGGGGACGCCGAGCGGGCGTTTCGCGCGGAGATCGCCTACTACCGCGCGCACCACGTCGCGGGCCGCGACGCGCGGACGCTGGCAGAGTTGCGGGTGCGCTGCGCGGGGGTGCTGGGCGCCGAGCTGCCGGCGGAGGCGGGTGGCGCGCTGTCGAGCGCGCAGCTGACCGCGGCGATGCTGGGAGCGCTGCGCTTCGAGGCCCTCCCCGACGCGGCGGACACGCTCGCGGGCCTGCGCACACGCGGCTGCCGGCTGCTGGCGGTGAGCAACTGGGACGTCTCGCTGACGGCGGTGCTGGGGGAGCTGGGGTTGAGCGAGCTGCTCGATGGCGTCGTGACCTCGGCGGAGGTCGGGGAGCCCAAGCCGGGACGCGCGATCTTCGAGGCCGCGCTCGCGCGCGCCGGTGTGCGGCCGGCGGAGGCGCTGCACGTGGGGGACTCGTTCGCGCTCGACGTGCGCGGTGCGCGCGCGGCGGGTGTGGCCGCGGTGCTCATCGATCGCTCGGCTGTGGGAAGCGACGCGCTCCAGGCGCGCTCCGCGGGCGTGCCGGTGATCGCATCGCTCGCTGAGTTGCTCGCCTAAGCTGGGCTCGTGGCCGAGCCACCGCAGATGCTCATCCCGCCGCCCGTCGCCCAGGCCCCGCCGCCGCAGCCCGCGCCCGCTGAGGGCTGGCCGTGGTGGACGGCGCCGGCGGCGCTCGTCGCGGCGCTCGTGCTGGCGGCGGTCGCGGCGCTCGTCGTCGACGTCCCGGTGGCGCTGCTCGGCGGCGTCAACATCACCTCCTCCGCCAAGCTCCCCCCGGGCCTGGAGCTCGCGGACACTGTGGTGCAGGACTGCGCGTTCGTAGGGGGCGCGGTGCTGTTCGCGTACGTCACGACGCGCGCGGTGAGCGCGTGGCAGCTGGGGCTGCGGCCGCCGCAGCTGAGCTGGCGCGCGTGCGCGGCTTTCGTGGTCGCGCTGCTCGTGGCGTTCCTGATCTTCAACGTGATCTGGGCGGAGCTGGTGAACGTGAGCACGAAGGAGAAAGTGCTCGAACAGCTCGGCGCCGACGACGGCACGGCGCTGCTGCTGCTGAGCGCGGCGCTGACGTGCGTGATGGCGCCGATCTGCGAGGAGATCCTGTTCCGCGGCTTCATCTACAAGGCGCTCTGCAGCCTGCGCGGCCCGTGGCCGGCGGCGGTCCTGACCGGCATCCTGTTCGGCGGCGTCCACGCGGGCTCGGCGCCGGCGGTCGATCTGGTGCCGCTCGCGGTGCTCGGGTTCGGGCTGTGCCTGCTGTACCGGCGCACCGGCTCGCTGTACCCGTGCATCGCGGCGCACTCGCTCAACAACTCGCTCGCGTTCGGCGCCTCGGAGAGCTGGGGGTGGCAGATACCGCTGCTGATGCTCGGCGCGCTCGGCCTGATCGCGCTGCTCGCCGCCGCGTTCAAACGGGCCGGCGTGATCACGCCGCCGCCGGCAGCGCCTGCAAGCGCGACGCCGGCGATCGTCGTCTCGACCGCCTAGCATCGCCGGGCAGATGACCGCGCAAACCCCTCCCCCTCCCCCTCCCTCCATCCCTCCCGTGACGGCCCCCGCACCGGTCGTGGGCCAGTTGAAGCTCGCGACGCGTGGCCGCGCGAGCTTCATGCTCACCCACGAACGGCTCGTCGTGGAAGGGGAGGTCAAGCCCTACGTCGCCGGCCAGCGGGTCGTGGTGCGCTTCGCGCGCGACGGGCGCGGCGTCGCGACGCGGACGGTGGGCGTGCTGGCGAAGGGCGACGGGACCGGTCGCTTCCGGCTCGGCTACGCGTCCCGGCGCGCGGGGGTCGTGTCGGTGAGCGCGACGCACGCGGCCTCGTCGCAGCAGGGGGCGTTCTCGGCGCGCGCGGCGGGCGTGCGGTTCGTCGCCCCCGACATGTCCGTTGGTGCGCACGGTCCCGCGGTGTCGCTGTTGCAGTCGCGGCTCGCCGCGATGCACCTCGCGGTCCCGCGCAGTGGCGTCTTCGACGAAGGGACCGCGCAGGCCGTGATCGCGTACCGCAAGCTCACGGGGCTCGCGCGGGTGGAAACGACCGATGCCCGGGTCCTGCGGCTGCTGCGCCGCCGCGCGGGTGCGTTCCGCGTGCGCTACCGCGGCGACGGCCGGCACGTCGAGGCCGACCTCTCCAAACAGGTGCTCGCCGAGATCGAACCCGGTGGGCGCGTGCGGCGGATCTACACGATCAGCTCCGGCAAGCCCTCCACGCCGACCGTCCTCGGACGCTTCCGCGTCTACTCCAAGACGCCCGGGACGAACTCCGAGGGGATGGTCGACTCCAACTACTTCATCCGCGGCTACGCCATCCACGGGTACGCCGAAGTGCCCCCCTACGCCGCCAGCCACGGCTGCCTGCGCGTCCCGATCCCCGACGCCCCCGCGATCTACGCGTGGGTGCAGCTCGGGACGCCGGTGGACGTGTACTACGAGTAGCGCTACACCCGGATGCGCATCATCCGCGCGAGGTAGCCCAACGCGACGCCGTACACGAGCAGCGCCAGCGCCGTACCCACGCCGCGCACCACCCACTGGCTGCTGGACCCGGACGTGACGCCGGAGAACGGCGAGGTCAGCGCTTCGGCGGCTTCGTCGATCGCGTTGTGCACGGTCCCCTCGTGCTTGGGCTTTTCGGCGAGCTGCGGCGCGCTGCCACCGACGCCGGTGCCCTTCAGCGCGTTCTGCTGATGCGCGGAGGCTTTGTCGGTCTGTTCCACCGCGAAGATCGCGAAGGACACGATCACGATCACGCACGCCACACGCGAGGCCAGGCGCAGCAGTGTCGCGGCGATGGCCATGGCGGCTAGATTAGAGCCCGCAATGGACGCCTCCATAGATCTGGCCGCCGCGCGCGAGCAGCTCATAGCGGACCTCCGCGAGCACGCGCTCGTGATCGGCGACGTCACGCTCACGAGCGGGCGCACCGCGTCGTACTACGTTGACGCCAAGCGCGCGATCCTGCTCTCCGGGACGTTCGCCGCGCTGGGCGCCCTGCTCGCCGACGCCGCCCGCGCGTGCCGCGCGAGCGCGGTCGGCGGGGTCCCCGTGAGCGCGATCCCGGTCGCCTGCGCCGCGCTCGCCGCCGGCTTCCCCGCGCGCGCGTTCATCGTGCGCAAGGAGCGCAAGGCCCACGGGCTGCAGCGCTGGATCGAGGGGCCCCTGCCGGTGCCCGGCGAGCGCTGCATGCTCGTCGAGGACGTCGTCACGACCGGCGGCTCCACCGTCGAGGCGCTCGAGCGCGTGCGCAGCGAGGGGTTGGTGGTGGGGGGGGTGGTGAGTGTGCTCGACCGCCTCGCCGGCGGTGGGGACGCGATCCGCGCGGCGCTCGGGCCCGACGCGCCCTACACCGCGCTCGCCACGATCGACGACGTCTACCCCGAGCGGCCCGATCGGTGAGCGAGGCCGCGCGCGCCGGCGGGGAGCAAGACGCGGCGATCGTCCGCCCGGCTCGCCCCGATGACGTCCCCGCGCTGTTGGAGATGCTCGGCGAGCTGGCCGACTACGAGCACCTCACGCACGAACTGCGCGCGACCGCGCCGCGGCTGCGCGAGGCGCTGTTCGGCGAGCGCCCCGTCGCGGAGGCCCTGATCGCCGAGCACCCCGAGACGGGCGCGGCGATCGGCTACGCCGTGCTCTTCGCGACCTTCTCCACGTTCCTCGCGATCCCCGGGATCTGGCTCGAGGACCTGTTCGTGCGGCCCGCCCACCGCCGCGCCGGGGTCGGCCGCGCGTTGCTCGCCGCGGTCGCCGCCGAGCTGCGGGTGCGCGGCGGGGAGCGGCTGGAATGGGCCGCGCTGGACTGGAACGAGCCCGCGCTGCGCTTCTACCGCGCGCTCGGCGCGCAGGCGATGGGGGAGTGGGTCACGCACCGGCTCGTCGGGGAGGAGTTGGCGCGGCTCGCGGGGGAGCACACCGCGTAGCGGCGGTAGCCTTCTCGGTGGTCCCGTCGGGGACGCCGCGCCCTCGTAGTCCAATGGATAAGACAACCGCCTCCTAAGCGGTGGATCCAGGTTCGACTCCTGGCGGGGGCACTGGCAGGAAAGCCCTGTTCATGGGCAGGTTTGTGTAGCGGTTGCCGTTCGCTGCAAGCTCGCACAGGGGCGCTTGGGCCTCTCTGCTGCCCATTGCTGTCCAATCAAGCCAAGTGATCTCGGTCTTCTGTCACGGCTCGGATGCAGGCTGCGGCGAGGGCGATGTGCGGGCTTCGCGCTCATGGACGATCTTCACGACTGCTTCAGGCCAAGGCGCGTCTTTACCAACACCGCCGGTTAGCGTCAGATGGCGTGTGGCGGCATAGACGACGAGTGCCTGCTCGCGTAGCGCATCGAGCTGGTCCTGAAGCTGCTGGCCAGCTTCCAGACGGTCCTTGGGTCCGATCTCGCCATAGGCTTCGCTCCAGTCGTGACACGCCTGCACCAATGGCCCCGTGACGCGCCCCTCCTCGTCATCTGGCGCGAGTTCGTTGACGACGGGCGCGCGAACACGACGGCGAGCCCGAGTGTCCGCGAAGCATCGGAGCGCATAGAAGGAGCCACGGACGTTTTCAACCTAGCCCTCAAAGCCACGCAAAGCACCTTTGACGAACGCGGCGACGCGATCGTGGAGCAATCTGGCTTCACTCCTGACTATCCGCACCAGCTTAGGCACGAATTTGAGCCGCTGTACCGTCACGGCGTACGCAACGCCCGGATTTTCCGCATATACCCCGGCCCTTCCAACCCCCAACGGGACGTGTCCCCGTTGACGAGCTTGCCAGAGACGCCAACGCAGGAACAGGAGGCGTTCGTGACCCTCTGGGAGGGGGACGAGGCTGTGCGCGCCGCGGCGACGAAGCTCGGCGAGGCGGAACGCGGGCTGGACAAGGTGGCAGACGCGGCGATCGCGGAGCTTGACGCGGCGATGAAGCGGATCGCGGACAAGTACGAGCACGAGCCCGACTGATGGCGGACTACGGGTTCACGGAGGCGGAAGCACGCCGGTTCCTGGAGGCGGAGTTGCGGCGCTACGCGGCGTCCACGAGCTTCTACTGGGAGTCGGAAGAAACACAAGAAGTGTTGGACCTGCTCACGGAGGTTATGGCGAAGCTCATCGCGGCGAACAACGTGAAGGTGGCGCGCGACTGGGCCGACAAAGGCTTGAGCGACCTGGGGCCGATGATGCCTGGCATCTGAAGGAGCAGGCGCGTGCAGTAGCCTGGAGCATGTGCGAAGCCCGGCTCGTTGCGGTGCTCAAAAGCGGCGACCAGAAGCGGCTTTCGAAGTAATAATGGCGGCCGTCCGCGTACCCCTCGTTGTGGCGTCATCGCGCGTACTTTTCAGCGGCGCTCGACGGTCCCTCATCGGGCTGCCCCGCCGTCTTCAGATGCTTGCGACAGTCCGAGGAACCATTCTCGGTGGGCGCTCAGCCCGGCGCGCCGGCGGCGCGCTGCTGCGCTTGCGCGTACAGCGTCTCGGGCGCAATGTCGGCGTCGTTGGGCCAGACGATCGTGCCTGCCTCGGCGTCCGTGCGGAGCTGCGCGAAGTAGGCCGGGTCACGCAGCGGCTCGAACACGCCGCCGTAGTCGAGCAGGTAGGAGAGGTCCACGTCGGCCGTGGTGCCGTCTTCGAACCGGACGTGCACGGCCTTCCCATCCAGCGGCCGGGCCTCGCCGAGAAGGGGCGTGCTACGCACTACCGTGATGCCTGCGCGGCAGGCCGACCGACTGGCTCATGGTCGCCGTGGAGCACGTCGGGATCGAGGTCGTAGCCGTTTGGCCATACGACGGTGCCAAGTTCGGGATCGACGCTCACCTGGCGAAAGTAGGCGGGGTCTTGCAGCGGCTCAGCCATCGGCCCCCAAAGATCGCCCGAGAGATCGACCTCGCGGACCAGGCCGTCGGTGAACGTCAGCCGCAGCCGGAAGCCATCCAGCGGCTCGACGGCGGTGATCCGGGCAAGAAGGCGAAGATCGCTCATGGCAGTGGATCAATGCTAGCGAGCGGCGTGCGAGCCTGGGCACGCTCCCAGTTGTCTTGTAGCTCGGCCTGATGCAGTCCAGTCCACTCCCGAATGAGCCGCAGGGCTCGGATCGGCAGTTGTCCGGCCAGAGGATCGCCGGTGTCGATGACGATCTGCGCCTCGTACTCCCCGTAGCGAGCATGGAAGTGGGGCGGCGCGTGATCGCTGCTGTACATCGTCACGACGATCCCGTAGAACGCGCTAATCCGCGGCATCAAACATCACGCCCCAGGCGTTCGCGGATGGGCTGGGCATACGGACAGAGAGGTCGGCTCCAAAGCATCATGACTCGGGCAGACTACTCACGACCCCCGACGCCTCGGTCAATGGGCAGCAGCCCCGATCCTGCTGCCCAGACCCCGCCGATCGCGCCCGACCCAAGATCGGGCCAGAGGGGCCGAATCGTCAGCAACAGCCTATAGATCCAGCCTCATTCCTAGGAGGGGTCGGCGAAACTGACGGCGAAACGGCTTGCGCTCACGGCGGGGAAAGTCTAGCGTCGGGCTATCCCTAGAAATTGGCCCCGGCGACAGCGTGAACTGCCCCGGGGCCGTGACACCGAAAGGCTGGACCTTCCGATGCCCGACGAAGATACCCCGTATCCCGGGGAACGCTACGACCGCCTCGAACTGATGGTGCTCTACGCGATGCCCGGCGAGACGCAGCCGATCTGGTCCGTGGAGGATCTTGGCCGCCACCTGGACGACCCGTCCGGTGCCAGCGACGCGGTGTACGGCCTGAAGACCGCTGGGCTCGTTCACCAGACCGCCGACGGGTTCGTGTTCGCGACCCGTGCCGCTGACCGGCTGATCGAGATCACCGGCAAGGTCGGCTAACGGCCGCTGAGGGCGCCACGTCGCAGGGCTGGGCGTGGCGCTCGCTCTCAAGATATGTCGATAGCGGCCGATCACGGAGTGCGTCCGAGGCTTGTGCATTGCTGTACAATGTCGATCCGCCGCGAGCCGAGGGGAGCAAAACGACGATGCCACAGACACCGCTCAAGCTGGTTGAGTCGCCGGACCCCGCAACGCACGTGATCTTCGACACGCCGTGCGAACAGGTGCGCCCGAGGGGCGCCTTCGTCATCACCATCGAGCCGAACAGCCCGAGCGACGACTCCGGGCCGCATACGTGTGGAAACTGCGGGCAGCCGTTGATTATGGGGCCTGTTGCGGGCCGGCTTGCCGAGAGTGTCGTTGTCCAGTGTCCGGCCTGCCGCGCCTACAACAAAGCGACCGACTGAGCGCGTCGTCGGAGGCTCAAGGCGCTATGGGTCCCCGATCATGGTGAGAGACTGACCTGGAGGAATCACGAACGGCGCGACGGCGTGAGTGATGCCACAGCCGACGGCCTCTTCGGCCCCCATTTTGGTTCCCGCATCTACGAGGGCTTGAATCTCGGGACTTGTAAGCGTGGTTCGACTTTCGAGAATTGCCCGCTCACGCTGATCGTCAGCTTCGAGCATTGCGATTCTTTCGCGCAGGAGTTTGACATCGAAGACTTTTCCGGCTTCGGCGGTGAAGGTCGCGGGGTGTAGCAGAAATTGGCATTGCGGCCCTGCAAGCCGTTCCTCCCCGGCCATATAGATGCTGACGCCCATCGATGCCACCAAGCCGACACCGTGAGTCACGAGGTGGAACGGCATGGCGCGCAGCCTTTCATAGAGGTGCATGCCCGCGTTGATGTTGCCGCCCATCGTATTAATTGCCAGCACAACACGTTCGATTCCTTGGTTGGCGAGTCCGTCGAGGTGAGACACGACTTCAGAGACGGTTTCGTCGTTGATATGGCCCACGAAGGCCACGTAAGCTTCCGTGGGACCGCTTTCCGGGGTTGCCGTCATGGCAGACCTCCTTGTTCATCCGGGTTTCCGCTCGCCCGACCGGCCAGTCTTGGCGAACCTTGTGGCGATTGAATCTACCGACGGGTGCGGCGGAAGAGTCGTCCTGACTGTCCAGTACGTTGGACATTGCCTCATCCGGGAAATGGCGGGGGCCGTCTCCCGACCGGCCAAGTCTTCGGAGACGGCCCCACTACGCCGCCAGCGACACGGTTGCCCGCTCCCGACCGAGCGCGCACGTCAACTGCGAGAGGATCGTCAAATCCGCGTGGAGTCGGACGCGCTCGATCCTGCGGACGCGGAGCGGCGCGAGAGCCCATTCGTTCTTGGAGCGGCCGAACGCGCGCTCGACGGACGCACGGCCCCGGTAGAGGCCCTTCCGGCGCAGCGTCTCCCTGGGGATCAACGGATGCAGCCGGTCGGCCCGGACCCAAACGGACGCGGGCTTGCACTCGCCCGTCGGACAGCGCCACTTGCACGCTCCGCGCTTGTGGTCGGCGCCTGCGAACCGCCACTCGCCGTGCGCGCACGTCGGAGGCTTGTGATCCCCGCGCTTGACGGCGGGCGTCTTCTTGAGGGGGATCACGGGCGCTATCCCGCGTGTGGCGCACGCCTCGTGCATCCCGCCCGTGTCGTAGCCCTTATCCATCGCGCAAGTCTCCGGGTCGATTCCGAGCGTGTGCAGCTTGTCGAGCAGCGGCGCAACCGAAAGTGTTTCGTGCGCCCGCGCCGTCTCGACGGTCCACGCGAGCGGGAGGTCCGTCTTCGAGCAGACAGCAAGGTGCAGTCTATAGCCGTAAAAGCCGCCCCCCTTGCGCGTCGAAACGGCCGAGCGGTGCCCCCACGACGCGTCGGGGTCCGAGAACTCGTCGTCGGAGCGTTCCCGTCCGCCCTTGGAGACGAAGCGCTGCCCGTTCGCGTAGGCGGGGAGGTCGGAGGCGTCGATCGCCACGTCCCAGCCGAGCAGCGGGTTGCGCTTCTTGAGCGCCGCGATCACGGCGGCGATGCAGTCCTCCAGCATGGTCGCGTGTTCGCGGAGCTTGCGCGTGAAGCGGTAGCACGCATCGATGGACGGGACCTGCCCGTCGGGCGCGATCACTGCTGCAAGCTCGCGATGCTCGCGCACGAGCCGCACCGTGCGGGTCCACGTCGGGAGTGCGTAGAGCGACTTCGCGAGCGCCATGCCGACCATCGTCCTGAGCGGATAGCCGGGGCGCCCGGTCCAGCGGGTCGCCTGTAGCTGGTCGATGAGGTCGCGGATCTCCTGCGAGTCGAGGATGTCCGATAGGTCTTCGGCGACGGGTCGCCGTGCTACGTTCCGGGAGGTCACGGAGGGTCCTATCTCCTTGATCCTGACCCCCGGACGCGCCAACGTCGCGGGGGTCGTTTTTAGCTTCAGTACAAGGAAAACTACAGGTTGCGTCGGACGGAAAGACCGTCCGACCGGGCCGTCGTCGGGCAGCGCAAACGACCCGCAAGCCTGGCCTCGGGCACGGCATGACGGCCCGGTTTGGGGTATACCGAGCTTGAGCAAGTGGCGACACCATGCGCTCATGAAGTGCGGAGGGCGGGACTCGAACCCGCACGGCCAGCCAGAGGCGCCTTAGACCGGGCCTGCTGACATGGTGGCCACCGGATTCCGAATCCGGTGCGTCTACCAATTCCGCCACCCCCGCACGCGGCGGGAGGGACGAGTTAGCGCTCGCCCTCCCGCCAAACCTATGCTCGTTTTCTGCGCTTCAAAGGCCGTCCTTTGCTCGAAAATTCCATGCCGAAAGTGACCCGATGGCCCGGATTGCGCTCGGGGTCTTCAAGCGCGGGCCGCCGCAGAAGCAAAGACCGCCTGTGTCCAAAAAGGGCTATGGCGAGCTGCTGCGACAGGCATAGTCGTAGCAGACCGACAAGACGACCAGCGGCAGTGCCACCACTCGGTTTCTCCTATTGCTCTGTAGTGCCTCGCGCCGCTGACATCAGCGCTGCCATTGAGGCCCGGTTGTTGCCCGACAGTGTAACGCTCGGTACGACGGCTCGGCCCGACATTCGTCGCGCCGACGAGCAAAATGGGGTAGCTTCACCCCGAAAGCGAGGTACCCACAATGAGCCCAGCTTCAGAAACCCGCACCACTACAGGCATGGCGAGTTTCGCCGATGCCTCCTAGGCGGTGGATCCAGGTTCGACTCCTGGCGGAGCATTTGGGGGTAATCGATTCGGCTCAGGTGCTCGCGACGAGCGTCTTCGCGGTGATGACACCTCGCTAGAACAGACCCTTGCCGCAGACCTTTTCAAGCTGCTGGCTGATATAGGAGTCTGTCTTCTCGACAAGTCTCTTTACATGCTCTCCAAACTTGCTCGCATCACTCTTTTTGATTGTTTCGGCTGCCTTGGATCGATGCGCAATATCCCCGCGTAGCGACACATAGCCGTCGAGCTTGTCAGCGGCCTGCTCGGCGCTCATCTTCTGCCAATACCAGGCCGAGGGCACGCGGGGTAAACCCACCGCATCTCGAAAGAGCTTCGTGATGTTCTCGGTCTTCGGTGTGTTGAGGTTTCGGTTGCGCTCGTCGGCAAGGACCCTTGTCCGTGTTCGAAGATGTTGGCGCCAGCCGTCGTCTGCCAAATTCCAGATTGCCAGGTCGTCCAGATCGGTCTTTAGTTCCTTTGCGATCTGCTTGCGCAACTCCTTGGGCAGCTTCGAGGCATCCGTAGCGTGCTCAACGAGGTGGTCCACAGCCTCAGCGGCAATGTCCTCGCAGTAGGCCTCCCACGCAGCGCACATCAGGACGACCGCAGACTTGTTGAGCACCTCGACACCATGCTTCTTCCCCGGCCCTTCGCCTGCCAGCTCGCGATGGATGTCGAGCAACGCTCGACATCGCCGCAGTTCTCGTCGAACGAAGACCTCGCGTTACTGGGCATAGCACTGACTATATGGAATCTAAAATCAACGCGTCATTGGCCCAGGCGATCGCGGCAGCCTCGGCGTCTGCGCGCAGTCGTGCGAAGTGGGAAGGTCGTTCATGGCAGTGGATCAACGCAAGCGAGCGGCGTCCGGGGAAACCACGGTTTGCTCAGCCCTTGGCCTGCTCCAACCGGCTGACGAAGACGGCCGGATCGACAACCGTTATGCCGTCAAGCTTGGCATCGAGCAGGTCGCGGTCGAGCGACACAAGGACGTCGGCATGTGTTGCGTGCATCAGCGCGACGAGATAGTCGTCGTCGGGATCGCGCACCCGTGGGGACGGTGGCTGAGGCGGGTCCGGCTGGTGCTCGCTGCGAGCCCCAAGCCCGGCGACGTAGGCATCGCCCCTTCCATCGCCCGCCCAACGGGCGAACTTGGGTCGCGACAGCACCTCCTCAAGCTCGGCGAGCAGCAGCGGTGAGACGACAAGGACGAACCGACGATCGCGCCATGCCTCAACGAGCCGGCCCGGCCCGGCATCAGGGTTGCCGATAAACGCCGAGACGAAGACGCTCGGGTCTATGACCGCGCGGATCACGCAGCCCGGCGGCGCGCCCGTCGCACCGCCCGAACTTCCTGCACCGCGAGCCGGTCTGCCTCGTCGGCCTCCAAGGTGCCCTGCGCTCGCGCATCCTCAAGCGCGCGCAGGCCGAGGAATACGGCGAGCGCGTCCTCGACGACCTGCACGTCGCTCTTGCTGGCCTCGCCGGTGTCCTGGCGACGTGCGCGGCGGACCAGCTCCTCATCGAGCATCAGATTGATCTTACGGGTAGCCATCGCCGATCCAGGATACCGCTCAGGTCGACGCTCGTACGCCGGCTGAGTCCGGCGAATACCAATCGGGGTGCAGCCGGCCAGCCGTTTGGGCAGCAGCCCCGATCCTGCTGCCCAAACCCCGCGGATCGCGTCCAATCCCGCCCGATCCGAGATCGGCCCAACCGTGCCGAATCGCCAGTAACCGCCTGTAGATCCGGCCTCTCCGCCCTCAGTGGAGTCGGTCTCCTAAGCGGTGGATCCAGGTTCGACTCCTGGCGGGGGCATTTTTCGACACCTGAACGTCGTTAGTCGAACCACCGAGGCCCGGCTTGCGAGTCGTGCGTCGCCCACTCGCGTAGGACGAGGCGTCGCACGCGGCCGATAGCCTGTTGAGGCATGGCCAAGCCATCTCATCGGCGCTCCTCGCAGTGCGCGAGGAGCGGTTCGAGGATCGGCATGGCGGTCGCTGAACCGCCCGAACCGTCAGGGCTGACCGTTGAGCGCCCTCGCTGAAACAACCGACCCGGACGCACGCACCGTCGTACTGGATGACGAGGGCTGGGAGCACATACTCCACGAGCATCCGAGTTGGCTCCGTACCGTCACGAGATCATGGCGACCGTCAACTCCCCGGATCACCGACGTCCGGATCCCCGTCCAGGACGGGAGCGCTACTACAGCCGAGACGTCGGACCCAGCCGCTGGCTGTTCGTGGTCGTACAATTCAACGAGACACCAGCACGAATCGTCACCGGCTACGCCAACCGCAGAGACCCGCCAGGATCGACACGACAATGACCGTGACCATCGGCAGCCTGACGTTCGATCACGCCTCCTACGATGCGCGAGGCGACGTGCTCTACCTGCACCTCGGCGATCCCCAGGAGGCGGCAGGGAGCGAGGAGACGCCCGAGGGGCACGTCCTGCGCTTCGACGCCGACGGCAAGGTCATCGGACTCACGATCATCAACGCCAAGTGGCTGCTCGAACGAGACCACGCCATCAACGTCACAGTCCCCGAGCACGTGGCCGTCGGCGCGGACGCCTTGGCCGAGGCGCTGGCCGCGGCCTGAGCCGTCCGGCGGTAGAAAGGAGCGGCCAGCCAAGGGCCGACCCCAGCTTGCGCGGCTCGTCCACTGCGGCAGCTGATGGATGGGTGATCTAGACATTTGCTTTGCTCAAGCGAAGCGGCAGTGTCGACCCATCCGAGCCGCATGTGTGGGGACTGCCCGGGACTCGCGGCACCCGAAAGCTTCGAGTGTGCGGCCGGCAGTGGAGGGTCTGCGCCACGCCGGCGCTCGGCGGCAATATCTGGGCGGAAGATCGGAAACATCGGCGCGCAAGCGAGCCGCGCGACGCCGGAGCCGCTAGCGCTTGTCTGCGGGGTTTTGCTCAGCACCGCGCATTTGCGGCTAGCGGTGGCAGAGTTTGGCGTACCTTGCCATGACCTATCTTGGACCCGATCTGTGAGGAGGCGATCATATGAGCGCCCAACCCAAACCCGCGACGGACGAGCCGCTCACGCGTTGACGTGCGCTCGTGGGGATCACGGCAGCCGCGACCGGTGCCCTGTTGGCCGACGCTGCGATTAACTCATCGCCAGCGCAAGCGGAAGGCGTGTCGAGCGTGAACGGCAAAACGGGCGCAGTAGTGCTCGGGGCAGCCGATGTCGAAGCGGCCCCGGCATCGGAGATCATGGAGCTACCCGGCGAAAACACCGCGATCGGTGAAGGGGCGTTCGCGAGCTTCGTCGGCGAGACCAAAGCCGAACACGAAAAACACCGAGGCAACACCGCCTTTGGCTGGCATGCGCTGCACAGCCTCAGCGGCACCAGCTTGACGAGCACCGAAGACAACACGGCGATCGGCAGCCAGGCGCTCGCCTTCCTGACGACGGGTGGCGGCAACACAGCGGTCGGGGAGAACGCGGGGGTGAACCTCACCAGCGGAGAAGAAAACACGGTTGTCGGCTGCGAAGCCCTCGCCGCCCAGCAGACGACGAGCAACAACGTCGCGGTCGGATTCCGCGCGGCCGGCGCCAACAAAACCGGCACTGGCATCACCGTCCTTGGCAATCAGGCCCTGGAACAAGGAACTGCCGGCGCCGAACTCGTTGCCATCGGCCACAAGGCGCTGCAAGAAAACACCGGCAGCAAAAACGTCGGCATCGGCTTTGAAGCCCTGAAGAAAGGCTCGGGGCACAGCAACACCGTTGTCGGCACCAACGCCGGCAAATCGTTTACCTCGGGCGGCGAAAACACGCTGGTCGGGATCATCGCCGGGCAGAGCCTCACCTCGGGGAACGAAAACAGCTACTTCGGCGCAGCCGCGGGGGCCTCCTCGCAGACCGCATCGAAGAACACCGCCATCGGCCAGGAAGCGCTCCTGGCCAACACAACCGGAGAACGCAACGTCGCGGTCGGCTACTCCGCCGGCGAAACCAATACTGGCTCCAGCAACATCTTCATCGGGAATCATGCTGACGCGTCCGGTGCCGTCAGCAACAAACTCGTCATCGCCAACAACACGACGGTCTCGCTGATCTCCGGCGTCATGTCGGCCACCGCAGCCAATCAGGAACTCGCGTTCTACGGGGCTGCCCCCGTGAAACGCCACGCCACGATCGCGGTCCCCGCCGAAGAAACAAAAGCGAACACCAAAGCCATCAAAGAAATCATCGAAGCGATCAAAGCAATCGGGATCATCCTGTGAAGGTCCGCCTGCTAAAGGTGGTCGTCCAGCCCGTCTTCGTGCTCGACGACGGCGAGGAGCTCACCGAGGTGCAACACCCGGCCACCGTCATCCCCGCTGCTGAATGGCCGACTTACAGCAGCGAGCGCTTTCCTCGGGAGGTCGCGGAGTGGCAGAAGAAACTCGACGCGGAAGATCACGCGGCGACAACAAGGGTTACGACTCTACGACCGCAGGAGCGGGCTCAGCCGGGGGGTGGATCGACGTAGGTCGGGTCGGAGTGGGTCGCATAAGCGAGGCCGTGTGCGCTTAGGGTCCTGAGCCGGCCAGATAGCCTCGATCAGCTCGTCCCGGCTGCCGGCCGGCGGACGAAACGCCCATGTAGGCCAGCAGCTCATAGGTACCCGCACGCCGACCGGCCTTTGACCGGCCAGCGCTCATCTTTACCAAGGTCTTCTAGGAAGAGCTGATACCTGGGAGGGCGTTTGATCGGCCGTGGATGGATGCACGAGCACCCCATCGGGCAGCTCGTTCCCTCGCGCATTCAGCCTGCTGGGGCATTCATGTTGTCTCATCAGCCCCGCTGCGTCGGCCGATCGAGGCGGCTGACGCCCACTGCCATCGCTGCCGTTGCCGGATCTCGACGCGGTGCCGGACGAGGGACTGACTCCATCATTCCTGCTTCCCCCCAAGGCAGGCGTCCCGATCAGATCTCGACAGATGCCCCCTCTGGACGACGAGCAGCGGTCCAGCCTGCGTCTCGATGCTGCGCGAATGAGCAGCTTGCCGGCGTCCGCACGTAGTCAACGGTGTTGTGGCTGGGCCAGGATGTAGCGTCCTCGCGCCACCCGGACAAATCGCGCTGAGGAGCCCGCGACGTTCTCGGCGAGCGCGCCCCTAACCGAGGGCGAGGGCACCGACTCGCCAACCAGGGCCTCTACAGCAGCGTGGATGTCCTTGACGTGCAGCGGCTCGTCTCGATCGGCCAGCACCTGGACGACGGCCTTGAGCACCCATCCCGGTCGACGAGACCGCCGTCGGCAACTCATCAGCTGCCGCCGCGGATCGTCGCTGGCCCGCACAGCCGCCAATTTCTCGGCCAGACGACCCAACGACCCCTGTAGGTCTTGGTTCGAATAGATCCCAAGCAGGTGCATTTCCGAGAATCCCCTGTGTTCAGGCCATTTGTGGGGGGCGACGTCGGCGGCGCTCGCGAGCGCCGCCGAGGGCCTCTGCGCTCCGTTGCTGCCCATTCAGCCCCGCAGGACAGCGAGTTCTCTGATGCGCGGGCGTGGGCGACGACGAAGGCGTCGGAGACGGCTTGTGTCGGCGCTCAACTGCCGCGCAGACGGGCCACGAGAATGCGCGTCACGGCCACGGTGACGAGAGCGGGCTTGAATCCGTCACGCTGGTCGCGCAGGTACATGATCTCGGCCCACTGGGCAGCTGATCTCGGCCCACTGAGCAGCGTCGAACGGGGGCTTGACGGAGAGGTCGGCGATCAGTGCGTCGATGTTGGGAAAGGCGGCGTAGATGTCGGGCTGGACATGCTTCATGGCCGAGAGCTTGCCGTCGAGTGCCTCGCGGGCGCGGGTGGAGTCGAGCTCGATCAGTCGACCGTCGTCCAGGCGGGAAGCGATCGCGAGGTAGGCGAGGTCGGCATAGTGCTTGACCTGGCGGTGGGCGCATGCGGTCGTCTTCGTTGGGGACCAGCGAGGTGAAGACTGGCGTGAACCGGATCGGCGCGGACTTCCATGCGGTGCCCCGCTTGCGCGGCTCGTCCGTTGCGACACTCTGTGGAAGGGTGATCGAGACGCCTGTCTTGTCACGCGAAGCGGTAGCGCCACCCGCCCAAAGCGTCGAGGCCGACTGAGTTGCGTGGTTGCAGCTAGCCGTCGCGTGGTTGGAGCATGGGGAGTAGCGTGAGGTTGACCAGGCGCCGGACTGAGTGTGGGTCGTCGAGTGTGATGGTTCCGTCGCGGGTGAGTAGGAGTGAGATCGCGAGGCGTGCGATGACTTCGGCGACACCGTCGAGGTCTTCTGTTGCGGCGCGGCCCGCGTTGACTTCGGCTTGGAGTCGATTGGCGATGAGTGACCGGTAGAGGTTGAGCACGGGTCCGCCGTCGAGGGTGAGTGGCGGTAGCAGAACCTCGGGTTCGAGGCGTAGCAGCCGATCGAATAGTGGGTGGCCGAGCACGTAGCGCCCGGCGAACTCGAATCCTGCGACGAGTCGGTCCTCCAGCGTTTCCGCGCCTTCCCATAGGAGGTCGAGCTCTTGCATTCCTCGGTGAACCTCGCGTGCGATGACGACCTCGACGAGACGCTGCTTGCTCGCGAACCGGCGGAAAACGGTCATTCGCGAGACACCGCCACGGCGGGCGATGTCTTCCATGGAGGTGCGGCGGATGCCGTGCTCGGCGAACTCATCGAGCGCCGCTGCGGCGACACGGTCAAAGAGCGTGTCCTCGCCCACGACGGGAGCCGCCTCGATGAGTTCGGCTATTGCCACCATTGGATACTATGTTACTCTATTCCTCCCTGAGTAACTGGAGAGGATTTGGGCTTATGAGCCAAACGCTTACCGACGTGCCTCGACTGCGACGGCCGGCGGTCGTCAATGCCGCTCAGTATTGGCTTGCGCCAGAGCAGTTCGCACGCCATTGCCAGCGGCTCGGCGATCGTTTCCTGGTGCCGATGCCGGGGACGGGGCCGTGGCTGTGCCTGACCAACCCCGAGGACATCAAGCGCGTCTTTACGGCCGACACCGGCGTGCTTCGCCTCGGGGTGGCGCTGGCAAAGGTATCCGCGCACCATCTCTTCCTCGGCCCTACGGGACTCACGAACATCGACGGCGCCGAGCACATGCGCAGGCGACGAACGCAGCTCCCCCCGTTCCACGGCGACGCGTTGAGCGGCTACCACGAGACGATGCAACACAAGACCGAAGAGATCCTGACACGCTGGCCCTACGGGCATCCCACTCCCTCCCAGCCGCACATGGAAGCGATCAGCCTTGAGGTGATCATGGCCACCGTGTTCGGTGTCACCGACCACGCACGCGTCGACCGATTGCGCTCGGCGACGCTCGCACTGCTCCGAGAGGGCCACTCACGACGGTTCTTCCTGCAGACGATGATCGCGACCAGCCGACAGAACGGATGGGACAAACCGTTCCCGCGAGTCCGTCGCGCGATCAATGCGGTCGACGCGATCGTGCTCGAAGAGATCGCCCAGCGCCGCAACAGCGATCAACTCGACGGCCAGGACGTGCTCGGCATGTTCCTGCGCACACCCGATAGCCAAGGCCGCCTGATGAGCGACGAGGAGATCTGCGACGCGATGCGCACCCTGTTGCTCGGCGGCCACGACACCACCGCTTCTACCCTGACATGGGTTCTCGAGCGGGTCACTCGCCACCCCGACTCACTAGCCCGCGTGCAAATAGCCGCGCTTGACGGAGACGACGACTACCTCGACGCGGTCATCAAGGAGGCAATGCGCTTGCGCCCAGCCTTCCCGCTCACAGCACGACTCGCAACCGAGCCGTTCGAACTACCCGGACTGACGATCCCGAGCGGCACCATGATCGCCCCCTACATAACGCTCGTGCACCGCCGCGCAGAGCTCTACCCCGACCCACTCACCTTCCGCCCCGAGCGTTTCCTAAACACCCGCGCCGGCACCTACACCTGGATCCCCTTCGGCGGCGGACCCAGACGATGCATCGGCGCCGCGTTCTCCCTGACCGAGACGCGAATCGTGCTCAGGACCATCCTGCGCCACGCCCGCCTGGAGCCCTCACGCCGACGCTCAGAGCGGGTCGCCCACCGCAACGTATTCGTCGTGCCCGCACGCGGCGGACGCATCACACTCCAACCCCGCCTGAGTGGGTGAGAGTCCCTCCCAGGCGATCAGCAGCAGGATTTCGCGATCGGACTCGCTGAGCTGTTCCAGCGCCTCGCGCAGTGTGGCCCCGGTGGAGTCCACGACCGCTGGGAGTGCCCCGCCGGCCGGTTGTGACGTGCCGCTTTCGGCGAGCCGCCGGTGCAGGGCAGCGCCGCGTCGTTCGCCGCGGCGCTGCGTACTGAGCACACTCCGTGCGACGCCCAGCAGCCACGGCAGCGGCTCGGCTGGGAGCTTGTCCAGGCGCCGCCAGCACACTATGAACACCTCGGTCACGAGATCGTCCGCCACCGAAGGCTGCGCACGGCGCAGGATGTACGCCTTGACGGCGGGCGCGTGCTCGCCGTACAGCAACTCAAACCTGACCCGCCGCTCCATGCTCATGTAATGGCCGCCAGCCGCCGAGCGTTACACCTCGCGCGAGAAACGTCCCACTGATCGAAGCCGCCGCGCGTCCCAGGCATCGCAGTGTCGTACTCTCGCGGGGTGCCCAAGCGTGTCTGTGTTGGTGTGGCCTCGTGCGCTGTCGCGCTGGCCAGCTGCGGTCTTGCCATAGGTAATGCGGCAGTTCGTTGTCCAGCGAGGCTCTGCTGGCGGCATCTCGACACACGGCGACGCGGGTCAGGTGCCCCGGGGCAAGCCAACCGCGTCATGACCGCTCCTGGTCGGCCGTGACCGCCGTCCAAACCGCCCCCACCCGCGCGCGCCGCTGGCTGATCCTCGCGATCTGCTGCATGAGCCTGCTGCTGGTGGGGCTGGACAACACGATCGTCAACGTCGCGCTCCCCTCGCTCGGCCGCGAGCTGCACACGCAAGTGGCGGGCCTGCAGTGGACGGTCGACGCGTACACGCTCGTGCTCGCGAGCCTGCTGATGCTGGCGGGCTCCACCGCGGATCGCCTGGGGCGCCGGCGCGTCTTCCAGGCGGGCCTCGTGCTGTTCACGCTGGGCTCGCTGCTGTGCAGCGCGGCGCCGAGCCTGGGCTGGCTGATCGCGTTCCGGATGGTGCAGGCCGCGGGCGGCTCGATGCTGAACCCGGTCGCGATGTCGATCATCCGCAACGTCTTCACCGACCCGCGCGAGCGCGCGCAGGCGATCGGGATGTGGGGCGCGACGGTCGGCATCAGCCTCGCGCTCGGGCCGGTCGTGGGCGGCGCGCTGGTCGAGTCCGCCGGCTGGCGCTCGGTGTTCTGGATCAACATCCCCGTGGGGCTGCTCGCGCTGGTGCTCACGATGCGCTTCGTCCCGGAGTCCCGCGCGCCGCACGCGCGGCGCCTGGACCCCGTGGGGCAGGTGCTCGTGATCGTGTTGCTCGCGTCGCTGACCTACGCGATCATCGGCGCGCCCTCCGCGGGCTGGCTTTCGGATCAGAGCGTCGCGCTGTTCGCGCTCGCCGCCGCCGCGCTCGTCGCGCTCATCGCCTACGAGTCGCGCCGCCGCGAGCCGCTGCTGGAACTGCGCTTCTTCAGGAGCGTCCCGTTCTCCTGCGCGAGCGCGATCGCGGTGTGCTCCTTCGCGGCGCTCGGCGGCTTCCTGTTCCTGAACACGCTCTACCTCCAGGAGATCCGCGGTCTCTCGGCTCTCGACGCAGGCCTCTACACGCTGCCGATCGCCGCGATGACGATCGTCTTCGCGCCGCTGTCGGGTCGGATCACCGGCCGCCGCGGTCCGCGCGCGGGACTGCTGGTCGGGGGTCTCGGGATCGCGCTCGGCGGAGCGCTGCTGACGAGCCTCGGCCCGCACACGTCGCTGCCGTCGTTGCTGCCCGCGTACTTCGTCTTCGGGATCGGCTTCGGGACGGTCAACCCGCCGATCACCAACACCGCCGTCGCGGGGATGCCACCCGAGCAGGCCGGGGTCGCAGCGGCAGTGGCCTCCACCTCGCGGCAGGTTGGGCAGACGCTGGGTGTCGCCGTCGTCGGCGCCGTCGCCGCGGCCGCCACCGGGGCGGTCGGCCCGGCGTTCGTGCAGGACAGCCACGCCGGCTGGTGGATCGTCACGGGCTGCGGCGTGGTGGTGCTCGCGCTGGGTGCGTTTAGCACCACCGCGCGAGCCGAGGCCAGCGCTCGCCGTGTCGCCACGCAAGCAAGCGCCACCGAGCGCGCGGCCTCGCGCGATGACCGCGAACGCGAGCAGGCCAGGCGCACCGATCCGGCTCGAGCGCCGAGCGGCGTATAGAGGCTCGGTGTGGTTTTCGATTTACGGGGCGGCGCGGCGCGGCGCACTTCTGGGATCTGCTCGTCAACGGCGACGTCGCCAACAACTCCGGAACTGGCAGCGGGTGGCGGGCACCGGCAACGACACGCGTCCCAACCGCGTCCTGAGCCCGCTGCGCCAAGCGCGCCGCTTCGACCCGCAAGGGGAGTACGTGCGCCGCTACGTCACGGAGCTTGCGGCGGTCGCAGGGGGTGCGGTTCACGAACCGTGGAAGCTCCCTGCGAGCGCACGCCGCGGGCTCGGCTATCCGGCGCCGGTGATCGACGCCTCGGCCGTCGCACGGGATCGGCAGCGCTTGCGGTAGACCACGGCAACGGCCTCGCTGGCGCCCATGCCCGAGCACTTCGTGGGGCGGTGTCGAGGTTTCGGAGAACGGTGGAGTGAGGCCTCCTCGTCGGCCCACGCCTCCGGGAGTCATTGGTGCTACTCTCACCAGCACCATGCTGCATGTCGAGATCGACCGATCGGACCCGACGCTCCTGCACGATCAGGTCGCCGCGGAGATACGCCGCTCGATCGCCGACGGTGAGGCTACGCGAGGGGAGCGTCTGCCGCCGGCGAAAGACATCGCAGCGGTGCTGCAGGTCAACACAAACACCGTTCTGCGCGCCCTGCGCATCCTTCGCGACGAAGGTCTCCTGGAGTTTCGCCGCGGGCATGGCATCCGAGTTGCCGGAACGCCCGAGCGCAGCGTCGTGACAGCCCGCGCGCGTGAGCTCGTCGCCTTTGCGCGCAACCAGGGCTACAAGCGTGAAGAGCTGATCGCAATCATCCAGGGAGTACGCTGATCCATGTCGCCGGCGGCTGTTCGTGACGCGCCCTCTCCCGCCGCGTCACCGCCGCGCACGACCGGACCAGATCAGGGTGTGATCGAAGAGGCCCGGCGACGGCAGCGCCATCGCCGGACGAGGCGACTCGGGGGCGCTCTTGCTGTCACAGCGATCGGAGCCGTCCTTTGGGGCCTGCTGGCTGGGGGCGGCGACGGCGTCGGCGGCGACCGCCGCGATATATCGAGCGGCTCCGCGCCTCGCTACCACATCGGCGCTGGCATCACGGTCGGCTACCGTCGCGGCTGGCACCTCCTCACAGCGCCAATCAGCTCCGTGGCGTACCCATACGACCGTCTGCTTCTCACCTCCTACCCCGCGGCCCGGGGCGGCGAATGCGGCCCCACGCGCGCCGAGAACGCGCTGCCAGTCGGCGGAGCGCTGATCTTCCTCATCGAATACACGGCGACTCCGGGCAGCGTCTTCGGTGAGCCCAAAGGCATGTCCTTCCCACCCCTAAGCGCTGGCATCGCGCTCCACCGAGGCGACCTCGCCAACTACGAGTGCTCGACCGTGCCGAGTTATCTGATCCGCTTCAGAACGGCGGGGCGCCTCTTCCAGGCCCAGGTCGCGTTCGGGGCCCACGCGACACGAGCACGCCGCGCTGAAGCCCTACGAATCCTCTCCGGCCTCCGCGCGAAGCCCCTCGCCGACGCCACGCCGCAATGAGCTGACATCGCAGCGCGGACGGAGGCTGGACGGGCTCGGCTACCCGGCGCCGGTGCTCGACGCGATGGCGGCGTCGCGCCCCACCCGCTCCCGCAGCCAAGGCGTGAGCTCCTCGGGGGGCGCGGGCCGCGAGATCAGGTAGCCCTGCCCGCTGTCGCAGCCCATCTCGGTGAGGCGCTCGCAGACGGCGGTGGTCTCGATGCCCTCGGCGACGACGTGCAGCTCGAGGTGGCGCGCGAGGTCGACGGTGGTGCGCACGATCGCCTCGTCGCGCGGGCTCTCGCACATGCGCGAGACGAACGAGCGATCGATCTTGAGCTCGGTGACGGGGAGCCGCGCGAGGTAGGCGATCGAAGCGTGGCCGCTGCCGAAGTCGTCGATCGAGACGCCCACGCCGAGCGCGCGCAGCTCGCGCAGCACGCCGACCGCGGCGTCGGGGTCGGCGATCGCGGCGCTCTCGGTGACCTCCACGGTGAGCGCGGCCGCGGGAACGGCGTGCGCGCGCAGCAGTTGCGCGATCTGGCGCGGCAGCTCGGAGTCGTGGAGGTTGCGCGCGGACAGGTTCACCGAGATACCCAGTGGCAGGCCCTCCGCGCGCCACGCGGCGAGCTGCGCGAGCGCGAGCTCCAACACGCGCGCCGTCACGGGACCGACGAGCGCGGTCTGCTCGATCAGCGAGATGAACCGCAGCGGCGGGACCATCCCGCGCGTGGGGTGACGCCAGCGCAGCAGCGCCTCCACTCCGCTCACGCGCCCCGAGGCGAGGTCGAGCTGGGGCTGGTAGTAGAGCTCGAACTCGTCGCGCTCCAGGGCCGGGCGGACCTCGGCGAGCAGCGCGAGGCGCTCGCCGCTGGAGCGGTCGTGCTCGGGCGAGTAGACCTCGATGCGCCCGCGTCGCGCTCGCGCGAGGTCGAGCGCTACGTCGGCGCGCTGCAGCAGCGCTCCCGCCTCGGAGGCGTGTAGCGGGCTGAAGGCGATCCCGATCGAGAGCTCCACGTTCAGCGCGATCTCCCCCAGCGTGACCGCGCGCTCCAGCGCGCCCTGCGTGGCCGCGGCGAGCTGCAGCGCGTCGCCGAGGCCGTTGCGCAGCGGGAGCAGGATCGCGTACTCGTCGTTGCCGAGCCGCGCGAGCAGCGCGTCGTGGTCGAGCAGCTCGCCCAACCGTTTCGCGACCTCGCGCAGGACCTCGTCGCCGACGTCGTGGCCGAGCGTGTCGTTGATCTGCTTGAAGGCGTCGATGTCGAGCAGCAACACCGCGAGCGAGTGCTCCGCGTCGTCGAAGCTCGCGCGCACCGCGAGCGCTTCGGTGAGGCGCTCCGCGAACAGCGTGCGGTTGGGCAGCCCGGTGAGCCGGTCGTAGCGCGCGAGGCGATCGTTCTCCTGCGCCTGGCGGCGCAGGCGGCGCGAGGCGGAGGCGACGATGCGAAACAGCACGGCCCACAGCAGCGCGAGCCCGAGGAACACGAGCAGCGCGATCGTGCGCTGGTCGCCGGAGATCGCGGCGGCGATCGGAGCGTAGGAGAGATAGATCTCGAAGACCCCCGCCGGGGACCCGTGGGCGACGAAGCGCAGCGGCACGTAGACCTCCACGAGCCTTCCCAGGCCGACCTCGCTGGCCGTCTCGGTGTGCGGGGTGGGCGTGACGACCTCGGCCGCGTGCGGCGCGCCGGCGAGCGCGTCGCGCAGGTCATCGCTCTCGCCGGGGCTGCGCCCGATCAGGGCGTGGTCGTCGGAGTACACGATCCGCCCCGCCCCGTTCCAGATCTTGATGCGCGCGAGGTCGCGCCGCACGGAGCGCTCGCGCAGCTGCTCGTCGAGCGAGCGCACGTCGGCCGCGCTCAGACCGCGCCGCAGCTCGCCCGGCGTCAAGCGCGGCTGGATCCCGAGGTGCGCGACCAGCGTCGCGGACTGCGCGGCGTCGGCGAGCGTGCGCGCGACGATCCGCGACTGCAGAACCTGCGCGAGGACGACGCCGAGCGCGACGATCGGGATCAGGCTCAGGACGGCGACCTGGCCGGTGAGGCTGAACTGCATCCTCCGCGTGCGCGGCATGGACCGTTATTCGGCATCCCACCGCCAACCTGAAGCGCCGTGCGCGACCGCCCAACCGTTGGCCGACCCCGCGCGGTGGGGGCCGCGCGAACCCCTCCCCCTCCCCCTTTACTCCTCCTCTTCGTCTCCGTCGTCGCCCTCGTACAACGACTCCCGCGCGAGCTCCCCCCGCGGCCACCGAAGAGCTTGATGTCGAGCAGGCGCTCGCGGTAGTCGTCGGGGGCGATCAACGTGAAGCGGTTCTCGACGAGGTCGCAGCGGTCGACGACGAGCTCCTCGAGCTCGGCCGTCGCGTAGCGCCCCCCGGCTACCAGCGGACGGCCCCAGACGAGCGTCATCGCGGCCACGTCGCCGCCCTCGCCGCGCCAGCGGCCGACGACCTCGTCGCAGAGGTCGATCTTCCAGTCAGGGTTGTCGGTGGCGGTCTGGTCGGTGAAGTCGGCGTGCGCGAGCAGCTCGTCGGGCTCCGCGCCGTCCTCGCCGGGGGTGACGAAGCGGACGTAGCCGAACAGCTCGAAGCCGGTCGAACGTCGTGCACGTGGCCGGCACGTACGTGTGGCCGTGCCAGCTGCGGTCGGGGTACCAGACGATCTCGCCCGGCTCGCCGAGGTCGGGCTGCTCGTCGTGCAGGCGCAGGCACGCCGCCAGGAGCTCGCGCCCGAGGCGCTCGGCCCAGCGGCCGTAGGGGAGGCCCTCCTGGGGGGGCTCGGCGACGAATCGCGGGATCAGCGGCTCGGGGGGCATCGCAGGGGAGCCTAACGACCGCCCCCGAGGGCTCGCTCGCGTGGGGTCGGCGTGAACGTGCGGGGGTGTTCATTTGCGGACCCCGCCGCGCGCGTGCGCGCGGGCTTTGAACCGACCCTCCGCGCGGGGCGTTGACCCAACCCCGCGTACGCGTACGCGCGCGCGGCGGGGCCATCGATCGAACACACGACGCACGCGCCCAGCGCCCTCACACAGCCCGCAGCGCGGCGGCCGCGTCCTCCGGAGCGACGATGTTGAGGTTCACCCCCGTCGCGAGCTCCAGCCCCGCGAGATGCGTCAGGCGGGGTAGGACGTCGATGCGCCAGCAGAAATGCTCCGCGCCGCGCGGCGCGGTACGAACCCAGAGGTTGAGGGGAGGATTACATCCCAAATATCGTGCGAGCCGGCGCAGCCCGTCGTGCAGCAGCGCCGCCCCGGTCGGGCCCTCCTCCTCGAAGCGCGCGCGCGGGCGCCGCGGGGCGAGCATCAGCTGGAACGGCCCGCGCGATCCGTACGGCGCGAGCAGCACCGCGTCGTCGTCGATCGCGACGATCCGCTCTCGCAGGCGGACCTCTTCGGCGACGAGCTCCTCGAGCAGGTTCTGCCCCATGGTGCGCGCCGCGTGCGCCCCGAAGCGCTCGCGCTCGCGCGCGACCTCGGCGGGCACGAAGTCCAGCGCGTACAGCTGCGCGTGGGTGTGCGGCAGCGACGCCCCCGCCTCGCGGCGCTCGTTGACGATCAGCTGCAGGTAGGCGGCGTCGGCGTGCGCGCGCATGCGCTCCTGCCAGACGCCCATCGCGAGCGCGAGCTGCTCGACGGGGAGGTCCGCGAGCGAGAGCACCGACTGGGGTCCGTTGACGATCACCTCGTGCGCTCCGCTCGCGGCGGTCGCGGTGAACAGCTCCGCTCGCGCGGACCTCTGGGGTTGAGAGGGGGCCGGCGAGCCGGCCGGGGGTTGTCGGTCGGCCGCGCCCGTGTCGCCGTCGCCGGGACCGGGCGCGGCCGAGGTCAGCGCGGGATAGAGGTTGGGCACCACCCGCACGCTCCAATCCGGCGAGTTCGGCTCTCCGCCATTGGGGCGCAGCGCGTAGAGCTCGGGCGGGGTGCGGTCCTCGTGGCCCTCCGCGAAGGGGTCGCGCGCGACGTCGATGGGGTCGGCGGGCGCGCACGTGGGCTCCCCGCCAGGGCGGCGCGAGCGCTCGCCGGCGACGATCGTCTTGTGTCCGCTGAGCGGATCGACGCGAACCTCGGGCACGGGCACTGAAGGGTGCCAGAAACGGCGTCCCTTCAATACCGCCTCGGTGTGCTATATCCTGGAAGTACGTCAGGGGCCGGGTTGCCTGACGTATCCGGGGGTCCGATGCCGGCTGTCGCCGGTGCCCCGAGCTACGCCGAGCTTGTTGCGCTGCGGCAGCTCCATCTCGAAGTCCAGAGCCTCCTATGGCCGAGTCCACCCAAGCGGCTGTCGTGGCCGCGCCCATTCCAAGCTCCGACGATATTGAGCGCGCGGAGAACCTCGTGCGCGAGCGCTTCCTGCACGATGGGGAGGACGCCGCGGTCGTGCTCGCTCCGGGCAGCGCTCGCCGCCGCGCGTTGGACGGCGCGCTGGGGGAGTTGGAGGAGAGCGCCAAATACCCCTCCACCGCCTGGCGCCGCTCGTTCTCGCTGCTGCTGGGCCTCGAACGGGTCCTCTCCGACGACGAGCCGCGGCTGCGCGACGGGACACTTCTCTCCGCGCACCAGGTCAACGCGCTGTCGGGAACGCTGACCGCGCTGCTCGCCGAGGCCGAGCGTAGCGCCGGCAATGGCAACGGGCGCGCCGCTGGCGCAGCGCCGGAGCTGCTTGCGTCGGCCTCGATCTTCGGGCCCGACGGAAACGGCTCCGGCCCCACCGGCGAAGGCGACGGCGAGGCCGTGGAGGACGGCGAGGCCGAGGAGGAAGCCGAGGAGGAGGCCGAGGAGGACGCCGAGGACGACGGCGAGGATCTCGGCGACATCGAGGACGAGCTCGAGCCGCTCCCCGGCGAGGACGAGGGGGAGGAGGAGGCCGAGAGCGACGAGGAGCCCCAGGACTGGGTCGACGAGGACCAGGAGGAGGAGTCGCTCGCGGAGCAGCCCGAGGACCCCAACGCGGCCAAGCGCTTCTGGTTCGAGCACGCCACCGGCGCCGGCAAGACGGTCGCGGCGCTGGGCTTCGTGGAGGCCTCCCAGACCGGCGGCATCCTGATCCTCACCCACCGGCGCAACCTCGTCAACCAGTTCAACGGCGAGCTGCGCCAGCGCGGCTACACCAAACGCATCAGCCGCCCGCTGTACGTCGGGGAGGACTCCACCAAGGGGCCAGTCACGGTCGAGACCTACCAGTGGTTCGTGCGCAACGCCGGGCGCATCTCCAGCGCGTACACGATCGTGATCTGCGACGAGGCGCACACCGCGCTGGGGGACAAGACGAGCACCGCGATCCGCCAGTGGACGGGGCCGATCTTCATCGGGATGACCGCCACGGGCGCGCTGATCGCGCGCCACGTCACCGATCTCTTCCCAACGCAGACCTCGCGCTTCGATCTCGCGCAGGCCGCCCGGCGCGGCGTGATCGCGCCGCTGCGCTGCCTGCGCATCTCCCCGGGCTCGGGCGTGCGCACGATCGCCAAGGTGCCGCTGCGGCGCGGCGAAGTGGACGTGGAGTTCGACCAGGAGGAGCTGGCGCAGCTGCTCGACCAGCAGCCGTTCAACCTCGCGATGGCGAACCTCTACAAGACGCGCTTCAACGGCGTCCCCGGCGTGGTCTACGCGGCGGGGGTCCGCCACGCGTACAACCTCGCCGAGGCGTTCCGCGCGGAAGGGCTCAAGGCGATGGCGGTGTCCGGGGAGACGCCCAAGCGCGAGCTCGCCTCGGTCTTGGCGCGGTATGAGCGCGGGGACATCGACGTATTGATCAACGCGCAGCTGCTCGCCGAGGGCTGGAACAGCCCACGCGCGACGGTCTGCGTGCACCTCGCCCCGACGGCCTCCAAGCGCATCTACCAGCAGCGCGTGGGGCGCGTCACGCGCCGCCACCCGGGCAAGGAGGCGGGCCTGGTGGTCGACTTCGTGCACCCCGCGACCAAGCACGACGACCCCGTGGTGACGCTGCACTCGCTGCTGGACCGCGACGTGTACCGCGGCGGGGCGATCGTCGTCGGGCCCGTGCGGCGGGGGCGCGGCCGGCGGATGCGCGTCGAGCGGCGCGTGCTGCCGGTGTGCGCCGACGAGGAGCGGCGGTTCGCGGTCTTCGAGCGCGAGCTGTGGCGGATCGCGGTCGAGAACCTCGACTACGGCGAGCAGCACGTGTGGGCCGCGCTGGCCGGCGCGCGCGTGACCCCCGCGGGCTGGCGCCGGGCGCGCGCGATGCTCCACTTCGACCGCTCCGGCGAGCTCCGCAGCCGCTTCCTGATCACCGCGGTGCAGCGCAACAAGAGCGCCCAGCTGCGCCTGCGCGCGCTCGCGGACATCGCCGCGGGACGCGACCCCGACGCGTTCGATACCGCGATCGACGTGATCGGCGGCTGGCCCCGCGACGAGCGCCGCGAGGCGTCGAAGATCATGCTGCGCGCGCTCGTCGAGCGCCGCATCGGCCGTCGCGACCAGGCGAGCGCCTGGATCTGGCGTCTGGCGGAGTACACGCGCGAGCTGCACGAGGAGTACGCGGTACAGCGCTGGCCGGAGACAAAGCGGCTCTTGGGGTTGCTCGTGAACTCCTCCGGCGGGGCCCACGCGCGCAACGCGCGCCGCCTGATCCACGCCTCGCGCAAGCAGGACCGGCGGCTGGCCGCGGCACTGCTGGCGGCCGCGCTCGCGCACACGCCGGAGGCCGAAGAGGCGCTGCGCGGTGCGCGCACGCGCATGGCGCGCAAGCCCCCCGCGCTCGCGCGCGAGCTGCTGCGCAACTTCCCCAAGCGCCGCACGCGCAACAACAAGCGGCGGCGCAAGGGCCCCAAGGGGTTCGGCGAGGGGGGGCGCGAGGCGCGGGCTGCGCAGGCCGCCGGTGCCCAGGCGGCACAGGGCCGCGAGACGCGGACGACGCAGCCCACGGGCGCGCAGGCCACGAACGGCGCGCAGGCCGCAAAAGAGGAGGCCGCTGCGTCGGGGCCCTCCGAGATCACGAATGCCGAGCTCGCGGCGCGCAAGCTCCCCGAGCCAACGGCCTCCGCCGCGGCGGAGGCCGCGCCCACGAAAGCGACGACCCGCAAACCGCGCAAACCGGCGGCGAAGAAAACCGCGGCCCCGAAGGCCTCGGCCGCGAAAACGGCCAGCGCGAAAACGGCCAGCGCGAAAGCGGACACGGCGAAAGCGGACACGGCGAAAGCGGGCACTGCGAAAACGGCCGGTCGGAAAGCCGCCACGCAGAAAGCATCAGGCACGACGGGGGCGACGAAGAAGACCGCTGCCGCCAAGAAAACAGCTGCCTCGAAGCCGGCGAGCGCGCCGAAAGCCCGCGCGCGCAAAGAGACCGAACGCTCTTAGAGCCCACCCTCGAAGGGCTCGCTCCGGAGGTGCACCTCGCCGGCGGCGAGCGCCGTGCGGGAGCCCTCGCCGAGGTCCACGAGCAGCCGCCCTTCGTCGTCGATCCCGGCGGCGCGCCCGCGACCGTCGGACCACGCGATCTCGCGGCCGCGCAGGGCGTCGCGCGCACGCCACGCCTCCAGCACGTTCGCTGCGGGCTCGCGCAGGCGCTGCCCGAGGGCCGCGAGCAGGTCGGCGAGAAACGGCTCGATCGCCCCGCGCTTGCGGCCGAGCGTGGCGGCGGTTTCGCGCAGCGCCGCCGGCAGGTCCTCGACGCGCACCGCGACGTTGACGCCGATGCCGAGCACCGCCCAGCCCTGCTGGGGGCGTCCCTCGACGAGGATCCCCGCGAGCTTGCGGCCGTGCAGGAGGACGTCGTTGGGCCACTTGATGCGCGCGTCGGGGCCGACGGCGTCGCAGAGCGCGACGGCGGCGATCAGCGGTATGAGCGTCGGCGGCGAGGGTGTCGCCGGGGACCCGGATGTTTCGTCCGGATCGCGATCGGAGAGCGTGGACGGGTCGCCGTCGGAGTTCGACCGGCGCAACACGATCGACATCAACAAAGAGCTGCCCGGCGGCGCGCTCCACTGCCGCCCCTGCCGTCCGCGGCCGGCGCTCTGCTCGGCGGCGGTCACGAGCGTGCCGTGCGGTGCCCCCCTCAGCGCGAGCTCGCGGGCACGGTCGTTGGTGGAGTCGGTGCGGCGCAGGTGGATGCGCGGGTGGCCCAGATGGGCCACCTCGTGTGCGCTCACGCGGAGCGCACCAAGAGCTCGTCGTCGCGTTCCAAGCGGAGCGCCTCGCGCGCGGAGCCGCGGTTGACGGCGAGCGCGGCCATGCGGCGCGCGTCCTCGTAGAGCAGCATCTCGCCGGGCGCGACGTCGGCGAACGTGCGCGCGTAGCGCGCGAGGCGCTTGCCGCCGTCAACCCGGGCGACCTCGACGGAGACCTCGGCGCCGAGCCGCAACGCGGCCTGCGCGAGCTGCTCGTGATCGGCGTCGAGCGTGACGTTGCCGAAGTGGTCGAAGTGCAACGCGTGGACGTGCAGTCCCCGCTCGTCCCGGTAGGGGACGGGGAGCTGCAGGCCCTGGAGGCTCTCGACGGGGAGCGGCTCGCCGAGACCCGCCGGCGGCTCCCCGTCGGCGAGCGCGGCGGCGACGGGCGCGAAGATGTCGCGGCCGTGGAACGTCGCCGAGACCGGCTCCAGGCGCTCGGGCGAGCGGCCGATCTCGATCGCCTCCAGCGCCCCGCCGAGCTGCTCGACCGCGAGCGCGAGCAGGCCGTTGTCGGGCCCCACGAGCAGTTGCCCGTTGCTCGCACAGCGCACGGCGACGGCGCGCCGCGCGTGGTCGCCACCGGCGCCGACCTCGGGGTCCACGACGGCCAGGTGCACGCCGACGGGCAGGTAGGGCAGCGCGCCGACGAGCGTCAGCGCCCCGCTGCGCACGTCGTGACGCTCGATCGCGTGCGTGACGTCGATGATCCGCGCCGCCGGACAGCGGCGGGCGATAACGGCGTGGCAGACGCCGACGAACTCGTCCTGCAGGCCGTAGTCGGAGAGAAAGGTGACGACGGGGCGGGGGTCCACGCCCGCAGTGCTATCAGCTTGCAATGCGGAGATCGGCGTTCGAGTGCCGTGAGGGCCCAGCCAGGGCGTACGCGATTAGGTACACTTTGCTCGATGACCAAGACGATCCCCGTACGCGAGCTCCGGAGCAACCTGGCCGAAGTGCTCAGCGATGTGGCCGACCGACGCAACCACGTGGTCGTGACGCGCAACGGGCGGCCCGCGGCCGCGCTAGTGCCTATCGACGAGTACGAGGCGCTCGAGGAGACGGCCGAGATCCTCTCGGATGCCGCCACGATGGAAGCTCTACAGGACGGCCTCGATGAGCTCGCGCGCGGGGAAACGGTTGAGTTTGAGGATCTCCGTCGCGAGTTGGCGGAGCGGCGGACGACGAAGTAGCAGCCGGTGGCTCGACTGGTACTCGCGCGGCGTGCACGCGGCGAGTTGCTCGAACTCGACTGGCCTCTGATCGACGCGGCCGAAGAGGCATTGGCACTGCTGCAGCGCGAGCCCCGCACCGGCTACCCACTACGGGGCAGGCTGCGCGGCCTTTACTCACTGAGAGTGGGCTCTTACCGGATCCTCTACCAGCTCGCAGGCGACGACAAGATGGTTCGCGTGGCCGCGATCCGCCACCGGTCGATTGCTTATGGAAGCGACCCTCGGTAGCGTCGGCTGACTTCGATGTACCACGTTACAGCGCGCTGTTCTCGACGCGGCTCAGGCCGTGCGCTCTGCTGCATCAGCGACTAGCGCCTCCACCACGCCCTCGACGTCGTGCCGCTGCGCCTCCACGTGTGGCTCCAGTTCGTGCTCGCGGAGAGTCTCGCTGGTGACGGGCCCGATCGAGACGATGCGAGTAGAAGGCGATAGCTCGGCGGTGCCCCCGGCGGCTTGCAGGAAGAAGCGCACCGTGGAAGATGATGTGAAAGTGATGTAGCCCGCGGCGCGTGCCTGCGCGAGGATGCGGGGCGAGACCGGCTCGGCGACGGTCTCGTACAGCGCAAGCACGTCCACCTCGGCGCCGCGGGCGCGGAGCGCGTCGGGGAGGACGTCGCGGGCCTCGCGCGCGCGGGCGATGAGCGCACGCTCGATCGGGATCTCGGCAAGGCTCTCCACCAGCGACTCCGCGACGAAACGCTCAGGCACGATGTCGGCGGCGATCCCGTGCTCGGCGAGCGCGCGTGCGGTGCCGGGACCGATCGCGGCGACGCGCGCGCCGGCGAACGCACGCGCGTCGAGGCCGGTCGCGGCGAGACGCCCAAACAGCATCTCGACACCGTTGGGGCTCGTGAGGCAGACGAGATCGTAGGCCTCGATGCGGAGCGGCTGAGCGGGATCGAGCGGCAGCGGCTCGATGCGGATCGCGGGTGCCTGCACGACCTGGGCGCCCAGCTCGCGCAGGCTGCGAGCGAGGCCGCTGGCCTGCACGCGGGCGCGCGTGACGGCGACGGTGAGCCCGCTGAGCGGCCGCGGAGGCTGCCAGGCCAGGCGCCCGGCGAGCTGTGCGACGGGGCCGATCACGGTGATCGAGGGCGGGCGAACCCCCTCCTCGTGCACGCGCTCGGCGATCGTGGCGAGCGTGCCCGTGATCACGCGCTGGTCGGGCAGCGTGCCGCGTTCCACGACGGCCGCGGGCTCCTGAGGCGGGCGTCCGGCCGCGATCAGCGAGGCGGCGATCTGGGGGAGCTGGCGGACGCCCATGTAGAAGACGAGCGTCCCGGGGAACGCGGCGAGCGCGTCCCAGTCGAGGGCGGCGACGTCGTCAGGTTCCAAGCGTGGAACTACGCTTTGGGCGGCGGTGGCGTCGCTGCCTGTGCTGGCGGCACCCACTGAGTCGGCCCGGGTATGCCCGGTGACGAGCGCGACCGCGGTGGCGAGCCCGCGGTGCGTGACCGGAATCCCCGCACAGGCCGGCGCGGCGACGCCCGCGGTCACCCCGGGCACGATCTCGAACTCGATGCCGGCCTCGCGCAGCGCGAGCGCCTCCTCGCCGCCGCGTCCGAACACGAACGGATCGCCGCCCTTGAGCCGCACGACGCGTTTGCCCGCTCGGGCGCGCGCGATCAGCAGTGCCTCGGTGTCCTCCTGCGGAACGGACTCCCCGCCGCCCTCCTTGCCGACGTACAGCAGCTCGGCGTCGGGGCGCGCGCCGTCGAGCGCCTCGGGCGGGATGAGCCGGTCATGGAGGATGACGTCGGCCTGCGCGATCAGCTCGAGTGCCCGCGCGGTCAGGAGCCCCGGATCGCCGGGCCCGGCGCCGACGAGGTAAACGCGGCCGGCCATCTAGTGCACGCCGCCGACATGACCCAGCAGCTCCCCCGCCCCGACCTCGAGCATGCGCTCCGCGACGCGCCGCCCGAGCTGCGGCGCGTCGTAGAACCCCCCGATGAGCTCGTCTGCGATCCACCGGCCCCCGTCGGGAAGCCCGACCCAGCCTCGCAGGTAGAGGCAGCCGCAGCCGGCATCGACGGCGTGGGCGCCGAGCGGCGTGTTGCAGGTCGCGCCGAGCGCCTCGGCCAGGGCGCGCTCGGCGAGTAGGCACGCGAGCGTGCGCTCGTCGGTGATCGCCGCGGCCGCCGCGCGCGTGGCGTCGTCGTCGGCGCGCCCCTCCAGCGCGAGCGTGCCCTGGCCGGGCGAGGGGACGAAGCGCGCGGGGTCGAGCACCGCGCCGATCTCGCCCTCGCGTCCGAGCCGCTGCAGGCCGGCGCGGGCGAGCACGATCGCGTCGAGGTCGCCCGCGGTGAGCTTGCGCAGGCGGGTGTCGACGTTGCCGGCGATCGTGACGACCTCGATGTCCTCGCGGGCCGCGCGGAGCTGGGCGGCGCGGCGCACGCTGCTGGTGCCGACGCGCGCGCCGGGTTTCAGCGCGTCGACTCCATCGATTGTCTCCGCCCGCGCGCACAACACATCCTCGGCGGCCGCGCGCGGCGGCGCCCCCAACAACTCCAGACGATCTGCGAGCCGGGCGGGAACGTCCTTGGCGGAGTGCACGGCGAGATCGATCGTGCCGGCGAGCAGCGCGTCCTCGATGGCGTCGACCCAGCGGGACTTGTCGCCGCCCGCCGTCCCGCGATCCCCGCTGACGGAGATCGTGACGATCTCGACACCCCCCTCGACACCCTCCAGCAATTGCGCGACGAGCCGCGCCTGCGCGAGCGCGAGCGCGCTGCCGCGGCTGCCGAGGCGCATCAGCCCTTGCGCCGGCGGCGGTCGATGCGGGAGCGGTCGAGGTCGTGGATCTCGGCGAGCTCGCCCGGGCGACCGGTGTCGGCGTCCTCCTCGACCCCGTCCTCGCGCAGCCCGAAGAGCTCGCGCACGACCTGCAGGCTCGAGTGGCTGCGTGCCTCCGAGAGGCTGCGCAGGCGGATCGTGGGCTCGTGCAGGAGGCGGTTGGCGATCGTGCGCGCGAGCGCCTCGATGCGGACCAAGTCGCGTTCTGAGGCGCTCTCCCAGCGGCCGTCGTTTTCGGCGAGAACCTGCTCGACGATCGCGTCGCCGTGTTCGCGCAGGGCGCTGACGGTTGGAAGAACCTCGAGCTGCCCGAGCCAGCGGGCGAAGCGCCGGATCTCCTCCTCGACGATCTCCTCGGCGCGGGGGATCTCCTCGGAGCGGTTCGAGAGGTTCCGCGCGACGACGCCCTGGAGGTCGTCGATGTCATACAGCGTGACGCCGTCGAGGTCGCCGCAGCCGGGCTCGATGTCGCGGGGGACGGCGATGTCGATCAGCAGCAGCGGGCGCCCGTGGCGCTCGGCGAGGACGAGCTCGAGCTCCTCGCACCCGACGATCGGGTGGGGTGAGGCGGTGGACGAGACGACGATGTCGGCGAGGATGAGCTGCTCAGGGAGGTCGTCGAGGCCGACGACGGAGCCTCCGAAGCGCTCGGCGAGGCTCAGCGCGCGGTCGGCGCGGCGGTTGGCGAGGAAGATCGTGCCGGCGCCCTGGTCGGCGAGCGCCTGCGCGGTGAGCTCGCTGGTCTCGCCGGCGCCGAGGATCAGGACGTGCCGCTGACGCAGATCGCCGAGAACCTCGCGGGCGAGCCCGACGGCAACGGAGGGGACGCTGACGCGGCTCGACCCGAGCGCGGTCTCGGAGCGCACGCGTTTGCCGGTCGAGAGCGCGGCGTTGAAGAGGCGGTTCGTGAGCGCTCCTGTGACGCCGGCGCGCAGGGCGGCGTCGAAGGCGCGCTTTACCTGGCCCTGGATCTCGGCCTCTCCGAGGATCATCGACTCCAGGCCGGCGGTGACGCGGTAGAGCTGGCGCGCGGCGTCGCAGTTGCGGGGCGAGTAGATCAACTCGGCGAGCTCGGTCGGGCGGATGTCGGCGTCGCGGGCGAGCATCCCGAGCGCGTCGGCCTCGGCGCGCACGGGGTTGGAGACGACGAGGTAGACCTCCGTGCGGTTGCAGGTGGAGATCACGACCGCCTCGCGGATCTCCTCGGTGGCGGTGAGCCGCTGCGCGAGCGCGACGGCGGCGGGCTCCGTGAACGCGAGGCGCTCGCGCAGCGCGACCGGCGCGGTCTTGTGGGAGATCCCGAGCGCGAGCAGCTCGCTCATTCGGCAGGCGCTCCGACGGGTTCGGGTGTCTGGAGCTCCGCTGGCTCGGGGCGTTTGGCCTCGGCGAGCTCGAGCAGCTCCCCGAGCTCGCGTTCGACGCGGGTGAGCCGGATGGCCATGATCGCGACGTAGACGAGCACGATCAGGAAGGCGACGATGTAGGCGGCGGCGACGTACTTCCCGGCCTCGTGCAGCGGCAGCGCGGGCGTGACGGCTACGAGCGCGGAGCCGATCACGCGTGCACCTCTTGCTGGAGTGGCGCGGCGCTGCGGATGCGGCGCACGGGGATCGTGGGGTCCTCCTCGGCGAGCCGGCGGCGCAGCGCGCGCAGGCGCCCGCGGGTGCGCTTGGCGCTGAGCTCCAGGCGGCAGAGCGTGAGGAACAGCAGCGCGATCGCGATCAGCGAGACGAGGAAGGTGAGCGCCATCGAGCCGGGCAGGTTGGAGGTGGAGCCGAGCACGCGAGGGTGGAGGTAGGCGGTGGAGAGGCGCACGGCGAGGAAGTTCATGGGGACGAATGCGCCGGCGGTGATGGCGAAGACGGAGGCGTAGCGTGCCTGGCGCTCGGGATCCTCGATCGCAAAGCGCAGCGGCTGGTAGGTGGCGTAGAGCAGGAAGACGATCAGGAAGGAAACGAGCGTGGGCTCGCTCCACACCCACCAGTGCCCCCACGAGCCCTTGGCCCAGATGGAGCCGGTGATGAGGGTCCCGACGCCGAAGATCAGCGACATGTGGATCGCGACGTAGGAGCGGTAGTCCCAGCGGGAGTCGCGCGTGCGGAGGTGTTGGATGGCGAGCAGCCCTCCGACGACGAAGCCGCAGAGCGAGACGATCGCGAGCGGGACGTGGAGGTAGAAGATCTTCTGCAGGAAGCCCTGTTCGGCTTCGAGGGGCGCGTAGAAGAAGACCATCGCCAGCGCGACGCCGACGACGAGGACGGTCGCGAGCGCGAGCGATCCGGTGCCTGTGAGGCGGACGAGCCGGCCGGCGGTGGGAGCGGGCGTGCGGGGAGCGCGGCTACGTGATGGCTTCTGTGTCCGGGACACCCTAGTCCTCCAGGAGGAAGTCGAAGACTGCGTAGGCGACGAGCCCGAAGACCAGATCATAGAGGCCGAGGGTCGCCAGCCAGCGCAGCGGCGCTCCGGTGGCGTGCGCGGACAGCAGCGGCGCGGTGGCGCGGGCTCCGGCGATCACGACGGGCACGAGCAGCGGCAGTGCGAGCAGCGCGCCGAGGAGGTCGCGCGCGCGGGTGCGCACGGCGAGTGCGGCGACGAGCGTGCCGATCACCGCGACCCCGATGTCGCCGAGCAGCAGCACGAGGGGGAGCTGGGGCAGCGCGGGCCCCAGGGAGGGTTCCAGGAGCAGCAGCGCGAACGCGGGCACCGCGAGGAGTTGGAGGGCGACGAGGTAGACGAGCAGGGCGAGGGCCTTCGCGACGAACAGCGCGCTGCGATCGACCGGCGCGAGCAGAAAGCCGTCGAACCCGCCCTCCTCGGCGTCGGCGACGAACAGGCGGTTGATGCCGAGCACGGCGGCGAGCAGCAGCGTGACCCACAGGACCCCGGCGGCCTCGTCGCCGACGACAGAGTTCTTGTTGAGCCCGAAGTGGAAGAGCACGAAAACGGTGACCGAGAAGAGCACCATCCCGGGTGCGGACTCCAGCGTCCGCAGCTCGACGCGGAGCTCCTTGCGCAGCAGCGCGGAGACGACGCGGGCGAAGCTCGGCCGCGCGAGGACGACCGCGTCAGGCCGCCCGGGGGCGGGTGCGTTCCCCGGCGCCGACTCGCGAGCAGCCGGGGCGACGGGCGCGCGCTCGCTGGCGGCACTCACCGGTAGAGCCTCCCGATCTCGGCCTGCGTGACCTGCGCGGGCGGCGCCAGCAGCGCGGGCCGCCCGTCGCGCAGCCCGAGCACCAGGTCGGCGTCGGCGAGGTCGGCGTCCGGATCGTGGCTGCAGAGGACGCGCGTGCGCCGGCGGTCCTCGCCGGCGGTTCTGGTCGCGGAGGATGCGGCGTGTCCCTCGATCAGCGGTCCGGCGAGCTCGGCGCCGGCGGGGTCGAGATTGGCGCGGGGCTCGTCGAGCAGCAGCAGCTCGGGGTCGTGGAGGACGGCGCGCGCGAGCGCGACGCGCTGGACCATCCCACGGGAGAGCTCGCGCAGGGGTTCCTCGGCGCGCCGCTGCATCCCGACGGCGACGAGCAGCTCCTGCACGCGCTCCTCCGTGACGTCGTGCAGCCGCGCGTAGAAGCGGAGGTTCTCGCGCGCGGAGAGCTCGCGGTAGAGCAGTGGCTCGTGGCCGAGCAGCCCGATGCGTCCGCGCACCGCCCACGCGGCGTCGGGAAGCGCGCTGCCGAGCACGTGGATCTTGCCGGCGTGCGGCCGGAGCAGCGTCGCGAGGACGCGCAGGAGCGTGGTCTTGCCGGCCCCGTTGGGCCCGAGCACGACGAGGGTCTGCCCGGCGGCGAGCGTGAGCGTGACCCCGGCGAGCGCGTCGCGTTCGCCGTAGCGGCGCGTGAGGCCGTCGAGTTGGAGCGCAGCCGCCGCGGGTCCGAGCGCGGCCGCGGCGTCGGGTCGGAGCGCGGCTACGGCGTCGGGTCGGAGCGCGGCTACGGCGTCGGGTTCGGGCGCAGCCACCGCGTCAGGCGCTGGCGAGCAGCGCGTGCTCGCGCTGGGCGTGCGCGATTAGCTCGCGCACGGCGGTCTCGTCGCCGTCGCGCAGCAGCAAGATCGGGTCGGGATCGCCGCCGACGATCCCCTCGAAGAAGGCCTTGCGCTCGTCGTAGGTGGGGAGCGTGCCCTTGGCCCAGCCGCGGACCTCGTTGAGCAGCTCCGCGAGCCGCGCGTACTCGGGCCCGAACTGGGCGGAGATCTCGCGCTTCATGCGCTTGGCCAGCGCCGGCGAGGCGCCGGCGGTGGAGATCGCGATCGCGAGCGCCCCCATGCGGACGATCGCGGGCAGGATGAAGTTGCACAGCGGCGGGACGTCAACGACATTGACGAGCATCGCCCGCCGCTCGGCGTCCTCCCAGACGCGGATGTTGACGTCGGTGTCGTCGGTCGCGGCGATCGCCATGAACACGCCCTGCAGGTCGGCGGGCCCGTCGTACTCCCGCCGCTCCCAGCGGATCGACCCCTCGGCGGCCAGCTCCTCCAACGCGGGATGCGCGCTCGGGGCGATCACCGTGACCTGCCCGTCGCAGGCGAGCAGCCCCTCGACCTTCTCCAGACCGATGTCGCCGCCCCCGACGACGACGCAGCGGCGCCCGCTCAGTTTGAGGCAGGCGATGTAGAACGGCGTGTCGAGCATGCCCCGCACGCAGGACTGGTCGCAGATCCCCTTGCGCAACTGGCACACGCACTCCTTGCCGGCATAGGCCTGGGCGGGCATGCCCCATAGGTTAGGGGGTGTCAGGGGATCATCCGCGCGACAGGCGTGTCCGCGCGGCGGCCCGCGCGAGCGAGCCCACCCCGTGACGCCACGCGCGCTCGCGATCGGAATCCCGCGCGGAGCGCAGCCGCGCGACGGTATGCGCGGCCCCCTCCAGAAGCCCGTCGTACGGCGACCACCACAACCCGCGGACGCCCGGGGGGTCGGAGGTGATGAGCTTCTCCTGCGCACACCCGCGCAGCCCGGCCGCGCCGAGCGTGCGCCCGATCCCTCCGCCGGCGGCCGCGCCCCACGGTCCGCGCGAGACGGCCGGCGCTGGGAGGTGGTCGTTGAGCCACACCATGCCCGCGCGCAGCTCGCGCGCGATGCGTTGCCCACGGGGCCGGTCGGCCGTCCAGACCGACGCGCCGAGCGCATAGTCGCAGTCGCCTGCGAGCTCCAGCGCGCGGTCGGTGTCCTCGACGCTCATCACCGCGACGACCGGTCCGCCGAGCGGCTCGCGCATGATGCGCATCGCGTGTGTCACACCGCTGAGCACGGCCGGCGCGTAGAAGGGAGCATCGGGCGCGCAGCCCTCGGCCGCCTGTTCGAGCGGGCCGCCGCAGTGCAGCGTGGCGCCCTGGGCGATGGCGTCCTCGACGAGCTCGCGCACGTGCTCCAGCCGCCGGCGCGAAGCGAGCGGCCCGACCTGAACGCCGGGCCGCTCGGGGTCGCCGACGCGCAGCGCGCTGGCGCCGGCGACGAGGCGCTCCAGGAAGCGCTCGTGGCGTTCGCGCTCGACGTAGATCCGCTCGACCGATCCGCGCGCCTGCCCGGCGAAGGCGAAGCCGGCCCACAGCGCGCCGTCGACGGCGCGCGCGACGTTGGCGTCGGCGAGCACGAGCATCGCGTCCTTTCCGCCGAGCTCGACGGCGACCTCCTTGTCCTGGGAGACGCAGGCGCGCGCGACGGCGCGCCCGATCCCGGGGGAGCCTGTGAACAGCAGCTTGTCGATCGGGGCGTGCGCCAGCGCGACGCCGACCTGGGTTCCACCGTGGGCGATCCGCACGAGCCCCTCGGGGAGCCCGGCGCGGGCGAGCACGTGCACGATCCGCTCGCCGGCCAGCGTCGCGCGGCGGGCGGGCTTGAACGCGACGGCGTTGCCCGCGAGCAGTGCGCCGGCGATCTGCCCGAGCGGCTGTGCGAAAGGCGCGGAGCCGGCGCCGATCACCCCGACAACCCCGTAGGGCTCATAGGCGAGCCGCGCGCGCTTGGTGAGCGCCATCGAGCGGTGCACGCCAACGCGCCGCGACCCGAGCACGCGGGCGCCCTCGTCTGCGATCCAGATGAGCGCGTCGATCGCGCTCAGCAGCTCCATGCTGGCGACCTCCGCGCGCGGACGCCCCTGCTCGTGACAGAGCACCTCGACCAACTCGTCGAACTCGTCGATCACGGCCTGTGCGACGCGGCGCATGTAGCGCGCGCGGTCCTGCACGCGCAGCAGCGCCCACAGCGGCTGCACCTTGCGCGCCGCCTCGACCACGCGCTCGACGTCCTCGGGCGCGGTCGCGGGCACGCTGCCGAGCAGCACCCCCGTGGCGGGGTTGCGGCTGTGCAGCTCCGCGGGCGCGCCAGCTCGCGCGGCCGTCTCGGGGGACGTGGGGGTCACCATGACGATTATCGCTCGCGCCGCGGTTGCTTCAGTCGTTCCCCCGAGTCGACCCCACGCGCGGCGCGAACCGCGGCGAGCCGCTCGGCGAGCGCTCGCTCGGCGTCGTCGGGCGCGTAGAAGCGCGCGTCGGCGAGCTCCTCGGGCAAAAGCGCCTGCGAACCGAGGTGGCCCGGGTGGTTGTGGGGGTTGTCGTACCCGCCGACGTCCTGCCCGGGCCTCGGACCGGATCGCAGCCACCCGGGCACGGGCGCGGCGCCCTGCTCGCGGACGTGCCCGATCGCCGCTCCCAGCGCGCGCCCCGCGGCGTTGGACTTGGGCGCGAGGGATAGGTAGATGGCGGCCTGCGCGAGCGCATAGCGCGCCTCGGGCAGGCCGACGTGCTCGACCGCCTGCGCGGCGGCGACCGCGAGTCCGAGCGCGGCGGGGTCGGCGTTGCCGATGTCCTCGGAGGCGAGGATCACCATCCGGCGCGCGATGAAGCGCGGATCCTCGCCGCCCTCGAGCATCACCGCGAGGTAGTAGAGCGAGGCGTCGGGGTCCGAGCCGCGCGTCGCCTTGATCCAGGCCGAGGCGTAGTCGTAGTGGCGGTCGCCGCCGCGGTCGTAGAGCACCGCGCGACGCTGCAGGGCGTCCTCGGCGCGCTCGATGCCGACGCAGGTCTCCCCCAGCTCCGCCGCTGTCGCCAACGCGAGCTCCAGTGCGTTGAGCGCGGCGCGCGCGTCGCCTTCGACGCGCGCCGCGAGGAAGTCGAGCGCGGCGGGCTCGACCTGCGGCGGCGCGCCTGCCGGCTCCGGCGTGCCTTCCGGCCGGGGCGAGGCGGGCGCGCCCCCCAACTCCGGCGACCCCAGCGCGCGCCGCAGGACCTCGCCGACCTCCTGCGCGCTGAGCGCGCCGAGCGCATAGACCCGCATCCGCGAGAGCAGCGCCCCGTTGACCTCGAACGCGGGGTTCTCGGTGGTGGCGCCGATCAGCGTCACGAGGCCCTCCTCGACGGCGGGCAGCAGCGCGTCCTGCTGGGCCTTGTTGAAGCGGTGGATCTCGTCGAGGAAGAACACGGTGCGCTCCCCGCTGGTCGCCTGGCGGTGGGCGGCGCGCTCCAATACCGCGCGCACCTCGGCGCGCCCGGCCTGCACGGCGCTGAGCTCTTCGAACGCGGCGCGCGCGTGCTCGGCGACCATCCGCGCGAGCGTGGTCTTGCCGGCGCCGGGCGGGCCGTAGAGGATCATCGAGTGGGGCTCGCCGCGCTCGATCGCGGTGCGCAGCCCGGAGGTGTCGCCCAGCAGGTGGCTCTGGCCGACGAACTCCTCGAGCGTGCGCGGGCGCAGGCGTGCCGCCAGCGGGCGGGTGTCCTGCGGGGCTTCCTTTGCGGACCCCGCCGCGCGCGCGGGCGCGGCGGGCTCTTTTTTCGAAGATCCGCCGCGCGCGCTCTCGGCGGGCTCGTGGTGGGGTGCTTCTGGCTCGAACAGGTGTTCCATCGCTAAAGGTCGGAGCAGGAGGTTGCCGACTAGAAAGTGTCGAACTCCAAAGCTCCCGGTGGCACACATTAGGCACACATAGGGGCGCCTCCCGCTGATGACGACCGGCGCCGCCGACATCCTCGTCCGCGAGCCCCTGCTCGCCAGACCTCCCCTGACCTCCCCTGACGCCGAGGCGGAGGGCGCGCTGCTGGGCGCGGCGACGCCGCGAGCACTGTTCTGGCGGCGGCTGCGCAGCGACAGGCTGGCGGTGGCGTCGCTGGTGTTCGTGGCGCTGCTGGTGGTCGTCGCGCTCGCGGCGCCGCTGATCTGCGAACTGGTGGGGGTGCCCGGCCCGAGTGTGCAGAACCCGAATGCGACCGACGCGTTCGGCAGTCCGCTGGGCCCGAGCGCGGCGCACCCGTTCGGGGTCGACCAGCTCGGACGCGACGTGCTCGCGCGGGTGCTGTATGGGACGCGCGTCTCGCTGGAGGTGGGGCTGCTGGGCACCGCGATCGCAACGGCGATCGGGACCGTGGTGGGATTGATCGCGGGATTCTTCGGGGGCTGGCTGGACACGCTGCTGTCACGCGCGATCGACGTGGTGCTGTGTTTCCCGGTGTTGTTGTTGGGGTTGGGGTTGGGGGCGGCTTGCGGCGTACATGGGTGTGCCAAGGGCACGATCCAGCCGGGCCTGCCGACGGTGATCGCGATTGTCGCCCTGGTGAACTGGACGTACATCGCGAGGATCGTGCGCGGCCGCGTGCTGTCGCTGCGCGAGCAGGAGTTCGTGCAGGCGGCGCGCGCGATGGGCGCGTCGAACGCGCGGATCCTGCGCGTGGAGATCCTTCCGAGCCTGCTGGCGCCGCTGATCGTGTACGCGAGCCTGCTGATCCCCCAGAACATCCTTTTGGAGGCGGCGCTGTCCTACCTGGGCGTCGGCGTGCGCCCACCGACGGCCAGCTGGGGGCAGATGCTCGCGCAGGCGACGCCGATCTTCAGCGAGGCCTGGTGGTACATGGCGTTTCCGGGCCTCGCCCTGCTGCTGACAGTACTCGCGTTCAACCTGCTCGGGGACGGGCTGCAGGACGCGCTGAACCCAAGACAAGCGCTCCCGACAGGAGGGAATCGATGACGTTCACCAACGATGGCTGGATGCGTGCCGGAGCGGGCGCGGCGGTCGCGGGGATCCTGGCCCTCGCGCTCGCGGCCTGCTCGGGCGACACCTCCCGCGTCGAACCCAAAACACCGAGCAAGCAGCAGCTCTACGGCAAGCGCCGCGGGGGCGTGCTGAAGGTGTACGACCACGAGGACTTCGAACACTTCGATACCGCCGAGGCGTACGGCGGAGAGGACTACACCGTCCTCTACGCGGTCGCGCGACCCCTCTACTCCTCCCTCCCAAATACCGCCAATATTCTCTCGCCGGACGTCGCCGCGGCCGCGCCGACGATCGGCGACGGCGGTAAGACGCTCAGCGTCAGGATCCGGCCGCATATCTACTTCAGCCCGCCGGTGAACCGCGAAGTGACGTCAGCGGATGTGGCGTACGCGATCGAGCGCGGCGCGAACCCCAACGTGGCGTGCCCCTACTTCGAATCGTACTTCGGCGACGTCGTGGGTGCGAAGCAAGCGAAGGGCGGCCCGATCGCGGGAATCGAAACGCCAAGCAGGTACACGATCGCGTTTCACTTGACCAAGCCCACAGCGTCGCTGCTGTACGGCGCGCTGAGCCTGCCGCTCTCGGCGCCGTTGCCGGCGGAATTCGTGAAGCCGCTCGACGCGCACCACCCGACTACGTACGGGACCGAATACATGGTCGCCACGGGGCCGTACATGTTTCAGTCAAACGGTCAGGGCCGGTTCCTGGGCACCGGCTATCAGCCGGGCAAGTCGGCGACGCTCGTGCGCAACCCGTCGTGGAACCCTCACAGCGACTACCGCCCCGCCTACGTGGATCGCGTCGAAATCAATATCGGCGGCGAACCGGCGGTCATCGGGCAGCAGGTGCTGAAGGGTGAAAACACGATCCAGAACGACAACCCGACGCAGGCGGTTGTCAAGGAAGCCTATGAGCACTACCCGCAACAGATCACTTTCACCCCCGGTTCGGGGACGTACTACGCCTCGCTCAACAACGCGCACGGGCCATTCAAGAGCGTCGACCTGCGCAAGGCGGTGTGGGCCGCGCTCGATCGCGATGCGCTCGTGAAGGTGCGCGGCGGCAAGCTGACCGGTGAGCCGATGACTCACTTCCTGTATCCCGGGGTGAACGGCTACGAGCAGGCCGGAGGTGCGGCGGGTCCTCATGTGGACTACAACGAACACCCCGAAGGCGACACGGCCGTCGCAGCCAAGTACATGAAGCTCGCGGGCTACCCGAGCGGCAGGTACACCGGCGGGCAGACGGTTCAGGTCGTGGGAGCGACGGGCGAACCCGAAGAAGGGATGGCGCAGATCGTCGACCAGACGCTGCAGAACCTGGGCTTCAAAACGCATCTCAGCCTGGTGGACAAGTCGGCGATGTATGAAAAGTACTGCACGGTCCCGGCGCAGGAGATCGACGTCTGCCCCAACGCCGGCTGGGTGCGCGACTTCGCCGATCCGCAGACCGTGCTCGAGGTGCCGTTCAGCGGTCACGCGATCGTGCCGGAAAGCAACTCCAACTGGAGCCAGGTGAACGACCCGCAGATCAACGCCGCGATGGAAAAAGCGGAACTCGTCGTTGGTGAACCGGCGCGCGCGCAGGCATGGGCGAAGATCGACGAGATGCTCGTCGAACAGGCGGTCGCGGCGCCGGAGGTGTTCGCGAGCATCGCCGCGATCGAGGGACACGGCGTCGAAGGCGTCAACCAGCTGTGGGACAGCGGCGCGTGGGACTACGACTTCACTTCGCTGAAGTGATGAGCGGGTAGCGCGATGGCTCGCTACATCCTGCGCCGGATCCTGTGGGGCATCGTGCTGCTGTTCGTCGTGGTCGCGCTGACGTTCCTCCTGTTCGACGTGCTCCCCTCCGGGGACCCGGCGAAACTGCGTGCGGGCCGCGGCGCGAGCCACGCAACGATTCTCCACATCCGCCACGAGCTCGGTCTGGACCAGCCGATCTACACGCGGTTCTACGACTACGTGAAGGGCGTCGTGGGGCACTTCGACCTCGGCTACAGCTATTTCAGCCACGCGTCCGTGGCGAGCCTGATCTCCGATCGCCTGCCGGCGACGGTCTCGCTCGCGGTCGGCGCGGTCGCGATCTGGCTGCTGGTGGGGGTGAGCGTGGGGATCGTCTCGGCGGTGCGCCGGCGCTCGCTGCTCGACCGCTCGGCGATGGGGACCGCTTTGGTCTTCATCTCGGCGCCCGAATACTGGCTGGGGCTGCTGGCGTTGTTCCTGTTCGCGTCGGACATCGGCAAGCTGCCGCTGCTCCCCGGCGCGGGCAGCTACGCCCCGTTGAGTGAGGACCCGAGCAAATGGCTGGCCTCGATGGTCCTCCCATGGCTGGTATTGGCGGCGTCGTTCGCCGCGATCTATGCGCGGCTGCTGCGCGGCAGCCTGATCGAGGTGCTCGACGAGGACTACATCCGCACCGCGCGCGCGAAGGGGCTGCGCGAGCGGCGCGTGGTGATGCGCCACGGGGTGCGCGGTGCGATCGCGCCGCTGGTGACAGTGTTGGGTTTGGATATCGGGACGCTCCTGGGAGGGGCGCTGCTGATCGAAGTCGTGTTCGACATCCCGGGGATCGGGCGCCTCAACTACGACGCGATCACGCACGCCGACTTCCCGATCGTGCAGGGCACGGTGCTGCTGGCGGCGCTGTTCATCGTCGTGGCGAACATCCTCGTCGACATCTCCTACGCCTACCTCGACCCGCGGGTGCGCCTGGCATGAACGGGATGCGCTTCGTGACCCACGCCCCCGCTGGGCGGGAGGCTCCCTCGCAAACGGGCACGGCGCTACTGCGCGTGTCGGGCCTGCGCGTGGAGATCCCCACCGAACACGGCGTGGTGCACGCGGTGGACGGCATCGACTACGAGATCGCGCGCGGGCAGACGCTGGGGATCGTGGGCGAGTCGGGGTCGGGCAAGACGGTCTCGGCGCTCGCGCTGATGGGGTTGCTGGGAAGGCAAGCCCACATCGAGGGGCGCGTGGAGCTCGACGGGACCGAGCTGCTGTCGCTCGCGCCAGAGCGCATGCGCGAACTGCGCGGGAACGAGCTGGCGATGGTCTTCCAGGACCCGCTCTCGGCGCTGCACCCGCTGCACCGCGTGGGCTGGCAGATCGTGGAGGCGATTCGCGCGCACCGCGACGTCTCCAGGCGCGCGGCGCGTGCGCGCGCGGCGGAGCTGCTGGAGCTCGTCGGGATGCCCGACGCGCGGCGGCGCCTCGACTCCTACCCCCACGAGCTCTCGGGCGGGATGCGCCAGCGCGCGATGATCGCGATGGCGCTCTCCAACGAGCCGAAGCTGCTGATCGCCGACGAGCCGACGACGGCGCTCGACGTGACGGTGCAGGCACAGGTCTTGGCGCTACTGCGGCGCCTCCAGCGCGAGCTGGAGATGGCGATGGTGCTCGTCACGCACGACCTCGGCGTGGTCGCGCAGATGGCGGATGAGGTCGCGGTGATGTATGCCGGGCGGATCGTCGAGCGTGGCAGCGCCGCGCAGGTGCTGAGCTCGCCGCGCCACCCCTACACGTGGGGCTTGTTGCGCTCGACCCCGCGCCTGGACGGCGCGCCGCATGCACTCGAACCGATCGCGGGACGGCCGCCGAGCCTCGTGCGCCCCCCCACGGGCTGCCGCTTTCACCCGCGCTGCCCCCACGCGACCCCGGAGCACGCGCGCATCGACCCGGCGCTGCAAGCGCTGCCGGGCGAACCGGGGCACGCGGCGGCGTGCCTGCTGGAGCCCGAGCTGCGCGCGCGGCTGTGGAGCGAGAGGAGTGAGACACATGCCTGAGGCGCTCCTGGAGGTGCGGGGCCTCTGCAAGCGCTTCCCGCTCGCGCACGGCCTGCTCGCGCCGCGCCGCGGCGAGACGGTGGCGGCGGTGGACGACGTCAGCTTCTCGCTGGCGGCCGGCGAGACGCTGGGCCTGGTGGGCGAGACGGGGTGCGGCAAGAGCACGACGGCGCGCCTGATCGTGCGCCTCCTGGACCCGACCGCCGGCGAGATCCGTTTCGCCGGCCACGATCTCGGGCGCCTGCGCGGCCGGCAGCTGCGCGCGCGGCGGCGCGAGCTGGCGATGGTCTTCCAGGATCCCTACTCGTCGCTGAATCCGCGGCGCACGGTGGGCGCGATCGTCGCCGAGCCCCTGCGGATCGCGGGTGTCGAGCGTGCGGAGCGCCGCGCGCGGGTGCGCGAGCTGTTGGAGTTGGTGGGTCTGAGTGTCGAGCACGAGCATCGCTACCCGCACGAGCTCTCCGGCGGGCAGCGGCAGCGGATCGGAATCGCGCGGGCGCTCGCGCTGAAGCCGCGGCTGCTGATCGCCGACGAGCCGGTGTCGGCGCTGGACGTCTCGATCCAGGCACAGATCCTCAACCTCCTGCGCGATCTCCAGCGCGAGCTGGGGTTGGCTTTGCTGTTCATCTCCCACGACCTGTCCGTGGTGCGCTACATGTGCGAGCGGGTCGCGGTGATGCGCGCGGGGCGGATCGTGGAGCTGGGCACCGCGGCCGACCTCTACGCGCACCCGCGCGAGGCATACACGCGCGAGCTGCTCGCCGCGGTGCCGCAGATCCCGGCGTGAGCGCCGGCACCACGCGCGAACGGCGTACGATCCCCCAGTCATGGTTGCCGGCCAGGCCGACGCGCGGACGCTGCTGCAGCGGCTGATCGCGCTGAACACCGTCAACCCGCCGGGGAACGAGCGGCCCGCGCAGGAGCTGCTGCGCGACGTGCTGGCCGCCGCGGGCTTCGAGTGCGAGCTGCTCGGCGCGCAGCCGGAGCGGCCGAACCTCGTGGCGCGCCTGCGCTGCGCGACCGCGCCGCGCGACGGCGAGCGCCATCCGACGCTGTGTTACCTGGGTCACGTGGACACCGTGCTCGCGAACCCCGCGGAGTGGCGCCACGACCCGTGGTCGGGCGAGCTCGCGGAGGGCTGCATATGGGGGCGCGGCGCGCTCGACATGAAGTCGCAGGTCGCGGCCGAGGTCGCCGCCGCCGTCGAGCTCGGCCGCTCCGGGTGGCGCCCGTCGCGCGGCGACCTGCTGATCGTCGCGGTCGTCGACGAGGAGACCGGCGGGGAGCTCGGCGCGGAGTGGATCACGCGCAACCACCCCGAGAAGGTGCGCTGCGAGATGCTCGTCAACGAGGGCGGCGGCGCGTTCTTCGAATACGGCGGGCGACGGCTGTACGGGGTGTGCTGCGCGGAGAAGGGCGTGTTCCGCTTCACGCTCGCCACCGACGGCGTCGCCGGCCACGCCTCGATGCCGAGGATGGGGGAGAACGCACTGCTGAAGATGGGTCCGCTGCTGACGAGGTTGGGCGAACGCCAGCCCTCCTACGCGTTGACCGCCGAGCCCGAGGCGTTCCTGCGCGGGCTCGGCGAGGACCCCGCTGACCCGGCGGCCGCGGTGCAGCGGCTGCGCGACGTCGACGAGCGTCTGGCGACGATGTTCGAGCCGATGCTGGGGGTGACGTTCACGCCGACGCGGATCCGGGCGTCGGAGAAGATCAACGTGATCCCGAGCCGCGCGGAGGTCAAAGTGGACTGCCGCGTGCCGCCGGGGCTCGGCGAGCGGGAGGTCCGTAGCGCGATCGCCGAGGTTTTGGGGGATGGGGAGGGCGACGATGGCGGCACCGACGCCCGCGCGTATGCCGGCGGTCCGCGGCTGGCGCCCTTCCATGTGGAGTTCACCGAGCGCGTTGTCGGCAATCGCTCGCCACTGGACTCCTCCTTGATGGATGCGATCTCCGGTTGGGTCGCCGCGCATGACCCCGGCGCGGAGGTGGTGCCGGTGATCCTGCCGGGCTTCACCGACTCGCGCCATTTCCGCGCCGCATTCCCGGAGTGCGTGGCGTACGGCTTCTTCCCGCACCGCCACCAATCGCTGCTCGACACGGCGCCGCTGGTGCACGCTCCGGACGAGCGCATCGACGTGCGGGACCTCGAGTTCGCGACGGAATTCTTCAGGGATCTGGCGCGTTCTGTCCTTGGATGAGCCGAATGGCGCCGTGGGCGCATAATGTAGGGAGGATGGAGCCAAGGATGGCGACATACAAGAGGACATGCCGATGACCCAGATCGAGATCACGGGATCGGTTTCGTCGCTCGTCAGCGAAATCCAGAACTGGGCTTACCAGTGGGAGCCCGTGGTCGGGATCCTGTTCTTCTCGGCGATCATCTTCCTGCTGTGGCGCACGCTGAAGGTGATGCCGCGCGTCAAGCCGCAGCAGATCAAGCCGGCCTCCGACCAGTCGGTCGGCTGGGACGACGTCGCGGGCGCCGAAGACGCGAAGGCGGAGCTGCAGGAGATCGTCGAGTTCCTGCGCGACCCGGGGCAGTTCCGCAAGCTCGGCGCGCAGGTCCCGAAGGGGATCCTGCTGCACGGCCCGCCGGGAACCGGCAAGACGCTGCTCGCGAAGGCGGTGGCGCACGAGTCCGGCGCGCAGTTCTTCGCGCAGTCGGCGGCGTCGTTCGTGGAGATGTTCGCGGGCCTCGGCGCGGCGCGGATCCGCAAGCTGTTCGCGATCGCGCGCGAGCACGAGCCGGCGATCATCTTCATCGACGAGCTCGACGCCGTCGGCGGTCGCCGCGGGATGGACATCTCGGGCGAGAAGGACCAGACGCTCAACCAGCTGCTGGTGGAGATGGACGGCTTCTCCTCGCGCGGGCGACTGGTGGTGATCGCGGCGTCGAACCTGCTGGAGAAGCTCGACTCCGCGCTGCTGCGGCCCGGACGCTTCGACCGCCAGGTGTTCGTGGCGCCGCCCGACGTGAAGGGCCGCGAGGGGATCCTGCGTGTGCACACCCGCAACAAGCCGCTGGAGGGTGTCGATCTCTCGCTGGTCGCCCAGCAGACCAGCGGGCTGACCGGCGCGGACCTCGCGAACATCTGCAACGAGGCCGCGATCTTCGCGGCGCGGCGCAAGGCGCGGACGATCGGGCGCAGGGACTTCGACGGCGCACTGGAGCGCGTCGTGGCGGGCGTGCAGTCGCACCGCGTGCTGAACGCGCACGAGAAGCGCGTCGTGGCCTACCACGAGGCGGGCCACGCGCTGTGCGGCGAGCTGCTGCCGGCGGTGGACCGGGTGCACCGCATCTCGATCGTGCCGCGAGGGCGCGCGCTCGGCTACACGCTCAACCTCCCCGCGGAGGATCGTTACCTGAAGACGCGGGAGGAGCTGCTGGACTACATGACGGTGCTGCTCGGGGGGCGCGTCGCCGAGCAGGTCGTGTTCGGCGCGATCACGACCGGCGCCTCGGACGATCTCAAGCGTGTCGCGGAGATCGCGCACTCGATGGTGCACGACTTCGCGATGGGCAACGCCCACGTGGGCCGCGCCCCGGAAGGCGACGTGCGCCTTTCGGAGACCACGCTACGGATCCGCGACGAGGAGCGCCAGGATCTCGTCGAAGAGGCGCGCCGCGCGGCCCTGAAGCTGATCGGAGGCCACCGCGCCCAGCTCGACGATCTGGCGCGCGAGCTGCTCGCGCACGAGGTGCTCGACCGCGACGCGATCGACCGCGTGATGGCGGGCACTCCGCGCCTGGAGCGCACGCCGGGGGTGGTGGGGCTACGCGTCGTGGCCGCCGCCCCGCTGGAGGGACCGCCGGCGAGTCCGCTGACGGTCCCGGCGGCTCCCGCGCCGGGTCGCGGCTCGCCCCCGGCGGGCGGCGAGCCGCAGCCTCTATAGACTCTCCGACGTGTTCGACCGCATCGACCACGTCGGCATCGCCGTCGCCGAGATCGAGCCCGCGCTGGAGCTCTGGCGCGACGCGATGGGACTCGACGTCGCGCACCGCGAGATCGTGGAGGAGCAGGGCGTGGAGGCCGTGCTGCTGGACGTCGGCGAGAACCACATCGAGCTGCTGGCGCCGCTCGGCGAGGACACGCCAGTGGGCAAGTTCCTGGCCAAGCGTGGCCCGGGGATGCACCACGTCGCCTACCAGGTCTCGGACATCGACGCGACCCTCGCCGCGCTCGTCGAGGCGGGCCTGCCGCTGATCGACTCCCAGCCGCGCGTCGGCATCGGCGGCAGCCGCGTGGCGTTCCTGGACCCGAAGGGCACAGGCCGCGTGCTGACCGAGATCGTGCAACCCGCGGGGGCCCACTGATGGCCGCCTCGGTTCGCGTCAGCGTGGGCTTCCAGGGTGGCCAGGTGCTCGCGCTGCGCGTCAGCGACGACCAGCTTCAGGCGCTCTACAAATCGCTCGGCGGCGACGGCTGGCACGAGCTGCAGACCGAGGACGGGCCCGTGCGGCTGGACCTCGCGCAGGTGGTGTACGTGCGCTCCGAGGAGGAGGACCAGCGCGTCGGTTTCGGCTAGCTGGGGCGCGCTCTGAGCGGCGCGCTGCGGCGTCCTCCCTCGCTTGTGTGCAGAGCACACGGCGCTCGGTGCGTCCTTGCATCGCTTGCTCAGAGCGCCCCCCAGCGGCGAAGTCCTACGAACGGGGACTCTAACGTGCCGGCCGTGCAGTCCCTCGACACCCGCGTTCTCGTCCTCGCGCGCACCTGCGGCCATGGACCCCGAGCGGAGCGCGCGGTCGCGTCGTTCTCGCGCCTGGGCGAGCACGGCGGGGTGTGGCTTGGGCTGGGGCTCGCCGGAACGGCGCTCAGCGGCGGCGTACGGCGGCGCGCATGGGGGCGCGCGGTCGCGGCGGTGGCGGGCACGTATGCGGCGAATACTGCGCTCAAGCTGCTCTTCCGCCGGCGGCGCCCGCAGCTGGCGGGCCTGCCGCCGTTGACGGGTACGCCGACGCGTCTGAGCTTCCCGAGCGCACATGCCGCGACGTCGTTCGCGGGGGCGCGGCTGTACTCGCGGCTGGGGCTGCCGGCGGGACCGCTGTACGGGCTGGCGGGCGCGCTGGCGCTCTCGCGGCTGTACCTGGGCGTGCACTACCCGTCGGACGTGCTCGGCGGGGCGCTGCTGGGAACGGCGATCGCGCAGGCGGTGCGATGAGCACGCGGATCGGCATCGTGGGCCTCCCCAATGCGGGTAAGTCCTCGCTGTTCAACGCGTTGACGAAGGCGGGCGCGGAGGCGGCGAACTACCCGTTCACGACGATCGAGCCCAACGTGGCGGTCGTACCGGTTGTGGATACGCGGCTCGATCGGGTGGCGCAGACGGTGGGGGCGTCGGAGGTGGTCTACGACACGATCGACTTCCACGACATCGCGGGCCTGGTGGCGGGGGCGCACAAAGGCGAGGGCCTCGGGAACCGCTTCCTGGCGAACATCCGCGAGACGGACGCGATCGTGCACGTGGTGCGCGCGCACGGCGACGCCGGCGTGGTGCACCCCGTGGGGGACGTGCATCCGCAGCGCGACATGGAGACGATCGAGGTGGAGCTCGCGCTGGCGGACCTCGAGCAGGCCGAACGGCGCCTGGAACGCGTGGTGCGCACGGCGCGCGGCGGCGACCGCGTGGCGATCGCCGAAGAGGCATGGCTGCAGGAAGCGATCGAGGCGCTGCAGGCGGGCCGGCCGGTGCGCAGCGTGTCACTCCCCGAGGACGCGCCGAACGCGGCGCGCGAGCTGGGCTCGCTGACGGCGAAGCCGGTGCTGTTCGTGGCGAACGTCGACGAGGGCTCGGACGAGGTGCCGAGCGAGATCGCCGCGCACGCCGCCGCGCAGGGGGCGGGCGTGGTTGCAGTCTCGGCGCGGATCGAGTCCGAGCTGGCGGAGCTCGACGAGGAGGAAGCCGCCGCGATGCGCGCGGAGCTCGCGATCAGCGATGGAGATTCCCACCCGCCCCTGCAGCGCGTGGTGCGCGGCGCCTTCGAGTTGCTGCACCTGATCGCGTTCTTCACCGCCGGCGAGGCCAAGCCGGCGCAGTCGTGGCACCTGCGCGACGGCCTCACCGCGTGGCACGCGGCGGGCGAGATACACACGGACATCCAGAAGGGGTTCGTGCGCGCGGAAGTGATCGGCTGGGAGGAGCTGGTCGACGCCGGCAGCTACGGGCGCGCCCGCGAGCGCGGCACGCTGCGGCTGGAGGGGCGCGACTACGCGATGCGCGACGGGGACGTGATCACCGTCAAGTTCGCGCCGTAGGCGGGCGCCGGCGCGGGTGCCATCGAAGCGCTTCGGCCATGGCTGGACACACCGTGAGGATCTTTGGACTCATGGAGGGAAACCATGGACTTACCAGATAGGATATTGGACACATGGGCTGGCTGCTGGGCGAATCCGCGAAACGGGTGGGGTGCAGTGAGCGCACGCTGCGCCGTTACGTCAACGGTGGCCTGCTGCGCGGACGCCGCGTCGCCGGCGGCCAGCTCGAGCTCTCGCGCTCCGAAGAGGAGTATCTGCTCAGCCATTGGCCGCTGCTGAGCAAGCTGATGGCCGCGCTGCGCACCGAGCGCGAGGTGCGCCTCGCGGTTCTGTTCGGCTCGACGGCTACCGGCGAGAACACGCCGGTCTCCGACGTGGACTTGCTTGTCGTTCGCCGCGAGCCGGACTGGCGGAGTCACGCGGCGCTGCGCACGCGCCTGCGTGGAGCTCTGGGGAGGCCGGTGGACTTGATCGAGCTCGCGCAAGCCGAGCAGTTGCCGGCGCTGCTCGCGGATGTCCTGCGCGAGGGTCGCGTGCTGATCGACCGTGATGGTCTCTGGGAGGGCCTTCGCGCTCGCCGCGATGAGATCGTCGCAGCGGGTGCGCGCGAAGACGACGCGGTCGCGGAGCGCGCGCGCGCGGCGGTCGCGGCCGCTCGTGAGCGGCTGACGCCGGCGTGAGCCCGAACACCAGCAAGGGCCAGCGCCGCATCGGAGTCGTCCTCCAGGAGATCCCGGCCGCGCGCGAGCAGTTGCTGGTGGCGATGGAGGGGTTTGGGGAGGGGTTTCCCGACGCGCCGTTTCTCGCCGCGGCGCGTTCGCCGGATGCGCACGAGCGCAACAGGGTCGCGCTCGTGGAGCGCCTGTATGAGGTGCTGCTCAACTGGCTGCACGAGTTGGCGGCGCGCGCGCTGGCCGAGGGGCAGCGCATCGGGGTGGTGAACAAGGGCGACGGCGGTCCATGGCAGCGGCTGGCGGAGCTGGGCGTCATCTCGGCGCGGTCAGCCGAGCGCCTACAGGAGGCGAAGGAGCTGCGCGACGTTCTCGCCCACGCCTATCCGCCGGCCGACCTGAGAGCTCTCCACGCCGGTGTGGAGACGCTGGTGGAAGAGTTGGACTCATACCTCGTGCGCTTTGCGCGGTGGGTCGAGGCGGAGGGCATCGCGCCGCTCTAGTGTGCGAGCGCGTCGAGCCGCTCGCTCAGCCTGCGCATGCCGAGCTCTCGCGCCACGCGGGCGCCTTCGGCGAAGTCCGTGCGGTGATCGCCGGGCCGCTCGACCTCGATCCGCACGAGCGTCGCGATCCGCTTGAAGTCGCGCAGCTGCTCGTCGTGCTCGCGCAGTGCGGTGGCGATCCGCGGGCGCTCGGCGGTGACCGAGCGCTGCACGGCTTCGATCGCGCCCTCGAGCGAGCCGTGGCGCACGAGCAGGTCGCGGGCGGTCTTCGCGCCGATCCCGGGCGCGCCGGGGAGGCCGTCTGAAGGGTCGCCGCGCAGCGCGATGAAGTCGGTTACGAGCTCTGGCCCGATCCCGTAGCGCTCGCGGACCTCGTCGGGGCCGATCTCCGTCGGCGCGCCGTCCTTGCTCAACTCCAGGATCGCGACATCGGAACCTACGACCTGGAACATGTCGCGGTCGCCGCTGAGCAGCAACGCGCGCCCACCCGCCTCGATCTCGGTGAGCGCGAACGAGTACATCACGTCGTCGGCCTCGAGCTCCGCGCTCTCGCCGACAGTCCAGCCGAGGCTCGCCAGCAGCTTTGGCGCGAGCTCCCATTGGCGTGCGAGCTCTGCGGGCATCGGGGGGCGGTGAGCGTGGTAGGGCGCGTAGAGCTCGACTCGGTACGCCGCCTGCTCGGCGCCCAAACATGCGACGACGGCGCGCGGCGAGGCGGCCTCGGTCGCGGTGAGCAGCGTGTTGACGGTGCCAAGCAGCGCATTCACCGGGCGGCCCTCGCCGTCGACGATCGAGTCGGGCAGCGCGAAGAACGCGCGATAGAGCAGCCAGGGGACGTCGGCGATCAGCAGTGGCGCGGGGATGGCGGCAGCCTAAGGCTTCGGCGGAGGAGTGGCCCCTCCGGGGTGGGCGGTGGGGACGGCTCAGCGCGCCTGCGTGCCCCCGACGGGACCCAGCGGTCCCTGAGCGCCGCCCTGCACGCCGACGCTCTGCGTACTGGCCGAGCTGGCTCGAGTCGTCGCTTCCGAGGGCGCGGACGGGGACGCGACCGGTGGGGTGGACGGGGCCGCGGCGCTCGGCGAGCTCGCCGTCGGCGCCGAGTGGCCGCTCAGATCGGGCTCGGGCTGCACGCCGCGCGATGTCTTCACGCTGAAGTAGGCCCAGTCGTCGTAAAGACCGAGCCGGCTCGCGAGCTCTGGTCCTCCGACCTGCGTCACGCCCTTGCTCCCGAGCACCTCGGCGGTGAGGATGCGCGGCGAGTAGCCGCGCCGCAGGACCTCGATCCCGCGAAACGCGCCGCGCACCAGGCCGCGAAGGCGCGCCGCAGCGGCGGGGAAGCCGATCGTGACGCTCCAGCGGTGCTGGGGTCCCTGGTCGTAGGGGTCGGGCACCCCGACCAGCCACGGCTCTGGTTCGGCGCCGGGGAACCCGTACTGGACGTCCTCGGTGGCCCCCCCGGAGCTCGCGAAGAAGTAGGTGATCGCGGGCTGCCCGGAGTAGGTGACGATCTGCCCGGCGGTCGCGGCGACCGCGGCGTTGGTCTGGGCGGTCTGCGCGCGCACGCCGAGATACATCTGGGAGCGCGTGTCGGAGTAGACGTCGAAACGCGCGCCGCCCGCGTGGTCGGTGATCGCGTACGTGCGGCTCGCGACCGCCTGCGCCTCGAGCGCCGCCAGCGGCCATTCGCCGGGCATCTCCGCTCCGACGACACCGCGTACGTACGCTTCCAGCGGCATGCGGCGGACCTTGCCGTTCAGCAGGATCCGCACGGCCGTGTCGCGCGGGACCCGCCCGAGCGCGGTGCCGGTGTAGTAGTGCGCGAGGATCGCGGAGTAGCCGTAGCCGTGCTGCGCGTAGCCAAGCGCACCCTCCTGGCTCATCCCGACGCCGTGGCCGAAGCCCGCGCCGTCGATCACGAGCTCGGGCGTGGCGAGCGCCGCCGCGGGGCATACGAGGAGTATGGCGGCGAGCAGCAGGGCCGCGGCGAGCGCTGGGGCTTTGCACGCGAGGGTTCGCACTAGCCTTGGATCGGCCGGTCACCGCGACAGCATGAGCCCGACCGTTGCAACCCCTCCATCCCCCCCAAAAACACGACCCACAGGAGCGAGTCGCGCTATGACACCAGACAGCGGCGAGCGGGCGGTGCTCGCGAAGATCCCCACCGGCCTCCACATCGCCGGCGAATGGCGCGCTGCGTCCGGCGGCGAGATGCTGCCCGTCGAGGATCCCTCCACCGGCGAGACGCTGTGCGAGGTAGCCGACGCCCAGGCCGACGATGCGCTCGCGGCGTTGGCGGCGGCGGCCGACGCGCAGGCGGAGTGGGGCGCGTACGCGCCGCGCGAGCGCGGCGAGATCCTGCGGCGCGCCTACGAGCAGCTGACTGAGCGCGCCGAGGAGCTCGCGTTGGTGATGACGCTGGAGATGGGCAAGGCGCTGGCGGAGTCCCGGGCCGAGATCGCCTATGCCGCGGAGTTCATGCGGTGGTTCTCCGAGGAGGCGGTGCGCATCCACGGCCGCTACATGACCAACACCACCGGCCAGGGCCGGATCCTGACGATGCGCCAGCCCGTGGGGCCGTGCGTGTTCGTCACGCCGTGGAACTTCCCGATGGCGATGGGCACCCGCAAGCTCGCCCCCGCGATCGCCGCGGGCTGCACGATCGTCGTCAAGCCCGCCCAGAAAACACCGCTCTCGATGCTCGCTCTGACCGAGATCCTCGCGCAGGCGGGCCTGCCGCCGGGGGTGCTCAACACGATCACCGCCGCGCGCTCGGGGCCGATCGTCGAGCCGCTGCTGCGCGACGCGCGCACGCGCAAGCTCTCGTTCACGGGGTCCACCGAGGTCGGGCGCAAGCTGATCGAACAGTCCGCCGAGCGCGTCCTGCGGGTCTCGATGGAGCTCGGCGGCAACGCCCCGTTCCTGGTGTTCGAGGACGCCGACCTCGACGCGGCCGTCGAGGGGGCGATGGTCGCGAAGCTGCGCAACGTCGGCGAGGCGTGCACCGCCGCCAACCGCTTCCACGTCGCGGAGGCCGTCGCCGAGGAGTTCGCCGAGCGCCTGGCGTCGCGCTTCGCGAAGCTGAAGGTCGGGCGCGGCACCGAGCCGGACACCGACATCGGCCCGCTGATCGACTCAGAGCAGCGCGACAAGGTCGACGAGCTCGTGCGCGACGCGCGCGAGCGCGGGGCGCGCGTGTTGCACGGCGGGGAGCCGTTGGCAGGGCCGGGCTACTTCTACGCGCCGACCGTCCTCGACCGGGTGCCCGCCGAGGCGCGCCTGCTGGAGGAGGAGATCTTCGGCCCGGTCGCGCCGATCGCGACGTTCGGCAGCGAGGAGGAGGCGCTCGCGGCCGCGAATCGCACCGAGTACGGCCTCGTCGCCTACCTCTACACGCGCGACCTCGCCCGCGCGCTGCGCGTCGCCGAGGGCCTGGAAACCGGCATGATCGGGCTCAACCAGGGCATGGTTTCCAACGCCGCTGCGCCGTTCGGCGGGATCAAGGCGTCGGGCTTCGGCCGCGAGGGCGGCTTCGAGGGGATCGCGGAGTACCTCGAGACGAAGTACGTCGCGGTGGCGGTGTAGGGCCCTCAGTGCCCGGAGGCAAGCTTTGAGAGATCGACGGCGTTCGTGGGCGCGGTGACGGTCACCGGCGCGTTCCAGTGGTTGAACGTGACGGTCCCCCCGCCGCTGCCGCCCTTCGTGATCTGCAGCGGATAGGACGTGCCGGAGGTCGCCACGTACAGGGTCCCGCCGCGCGAGAGATCCTTGACGCCGATCGCTTCCTGGCCTTCGACCTTGGTGGTCGCTCCCTTCGCGAGCGTGCCGTGGCTGGCGAGCGTGGAGTCGAGCAGCTTGCGCAGGTCCGTGAGCGAGCCGAGCGTCGCGAAGTTGCCCGTGTTGGCGGGTGCCTTCAACCACTTGCCCTGCAGCAGTTGCGCGGCGGCGCCGCCCGCGAAGTGCTGGTAGAAGGCGGGGCTGCCTTTGATGTAGACCGAGTCGCCGACCTCGACGAGTTCGAAGCTGAGCCCGTTCTGGGAGAGCTTTCCGTGGCCGCCGGTGCCCTTGAGCAGTTCCATGTCGAGCGCGATCGTCGAGCCGGCGTTGACGATCGAGCCGGTCACGTGGACCGAGCTCGCGCCGTCCGCCGCGGTCTTGGCGGCCGAGACGATGTCGGTGGGGCTCTTAGAGGCGACGCCGTTGCCGCTGCTGGATGAGCCGCCGCAGCCGGCGAGGGCCGCGAGCGCGATCGGTAGGCATGCGAGCGGGGCGAAGCGGGAATGGTAACGGGAAAGGGAGCGGGAGCGGGAGCGCATGTGCGGACCATACTCGGGCTCACGGATGGCACGCCCGCTCAAGCCTGGCGGTGCTCGCGCCGATCATATGGACAAAGACCCGAATTACGTAGAAAAACCCGAATGGTGGAGTAAGCTCGAACCTGTGGGGAAGCCACCCACCGCAGATGTCCCGCGCCACACCCTGGCGGCGCGGCTTGTCTGGGCGTCGCTGATCTCAGCGATCGCCCTCGTCACCGCCGCCGCGGCGCTCGCGGGCGGCGCGCTCGGGGCTGTCTGTGCGGCGGCGCTCGGGGCGGTCACCGCCGTGGCCGGGTGGCGCGCGGGCGACGGTCGTCGTCGAGCGCTGCAGGCCGAGATCGAGGATCGCTCGAGCGAGCTGCGGCGGGCTTTGACGGAGCTGGAGATCGCGCAGGCGGAGACCGTGCGGCGCCTGTCGATGGCGGTCGAGTTCCGGGACGAGGACACGGGTGCGCACATCGAGCGCATCGGGCGCTTCTCGACGCTGCTCGCCGAGCAGGCGGGCCTGGAGGGGGAGCTGTGCGAGCTGATGAGCTACGCGGCGCCGCTGCACGACGTCGGCAAGGTCGCGATCCCCGACGCGATCCTGTTGAAGCCGGGCTCGCTGACGCCCGAGGAGCGCGCGATCGTGGAGACGCACGCCGAGGAGGGCTACCGGCTGCTGCGCGGCTCGTCCTCGTCGATCCTGGACATGGCGGCGACGATCGCGCTGAGCCACCACGAGAAGTGGGACGGCAGCGGCTACCCGCGGGGTCTCGCCGGCGAGGAGATCCCGATCGAAGGGCGGATCGTGGCGGTCGCGGACGTGTTCGACGCGCTCACGACCGACCGCGTGTACCGCCCGGCGTTCAGCGTGGAGCGCGCGGTGGAGATGATGCGCGAGCAGCGCGGGCGGCACTTCGACCCGGTGCTGCTGGACATCTTCCTGGACGTGCTCTCGAACTCCGGGCCCGACGCGCGCGCGGCGCTGAAGGCGAACCCGGCGGATTTGGTGCGCGATGTGTTGGAGACCTATACGCGCGCGCTCGAACGCGGCGACGCGGAGACCGCAGAGGGCGCGGTGGCGCAGGCGATCGAGGACGAGATCTCGGCCGCGGCGCTGCACGGCGAGGTGATCGCCCCGGCGCTGCGCCGGATCGGCGAGCTGCGCGAGGCGGGGGAGATCGACGCCGAGACCGAGCAGCTCGCGACGGGCATCACGCGGCGGATCCTCGCGACGCTCTACCGCTACATGCTCGGCGGCGCGGACCCGACGCGCGAGCACATCCTGCTCGCGGGGATCGAAAGCTCCGAGCGGGACCTTGGCGGCCACACGCTGGGGCTCCAGATGGTCCACGACCAGCTCGCCGCGGCGGGCTACCAGACGACGTTGGAGCCGCAGGTCTCGCCCGAGCGCGTGACGGGCGCGGTCGAGGACCACCCGCCCGACGTGCTCGTGCTGGGCGCGGACCCCGAGCTGCCCGACGATGTGCTGGATCGGCTCCTGGAGACGCTCGGCGAGCGCCATCCGGGCCTGCCGGTGCTGCTCGGCAGCGCGAGCGCGGGCGCCGCGCTCAACGGCCTCGCGCGACACGCGCGCGAGGGCGTGCACGTGCTGGAGCGAATCGAGCTCGCGGTGCCCGCCGTGGAGAGTCTGCTCGCCGAGCGCGAGCACGCGCTCCGATAGCGCTCCGATAGGGTTCCCGCGTGGCCCAGCGCGCACTTGTCACCGGCGGAGCCGGCTTCATAGGTTCGCACCTCGTGGACGCCCTGCTCGCGGAGGGGAGCGAGGTGACCGTGATCGACGACCTCTCCTCCGGGCGCGCCAGCAACGTGCCCGCGGGCGCGCAGCTGTGCCAGATCGACATCGTCGAGCGCGAGCAGCTGCATCGCGCGATCGAGGAGGCGCGACCGGAGGCGATCTTCCACCTCGCCGCGCAGGCCTCGGTGGTGGCCTCCGTGGAGGACCCGCTGCGCGACTGCGCGGTCAACGTGGAGGGGACGCTCAACGTGCTCGACGCCGCCGCGAAGCTCGGCGCGCCGGTCGTGTTCAGCTCCACCGGCGGCGCGCTGTACGGAGACGAGGCGCCGATGCCCACGGGCGAGGAGCGGATCCCCGCGCCGTTGTCCCCCTACGGGGCCTCGAAGTGGGCGGCTGAGGCGTACGTCAACACGTGGTCGCTGTCCGGCGGGATCCCGCACGCCGTGTGCCGTCTCGGAAACGTCTACGGCCCACGCCAGAGCCCGCATGGGGAGGCCGGCGTGGTCGCGATCTTCAGCCACCGCATCCACGTCGGCGAGGCGCCCACGCTCTACGGGCACGGCAAGCCGACGCGGGACTACGTCTACGTCGGGGACGTCGTGCGCGCGCTGCTCGCCGCGTCCGGGCACCGCGGCACCTACAACGTCGCGACGGGCGTCGAGACTGACGTGCGCGCGGTCTGGGACGGGCTGCAGCGTGCCGCCGGCACCCAGATCGAGCCGCGGCTCGCGGATCTGCGCCGGGGGGAGCTGCAGCACAGCTGCCTCGATGCCTCGCGCGCGCAGCGCGAGCTGGGCTGGCGGGTGGAGGTCCCGATCGCGGAGGGGCTGCGGCTTACCTACGAGGCGCTCGTGGAGGAGTTCCGCGGGGGCGCGTAAGCGCTAGCATCGAAGCCCGATCGCGCGTCGATTGCACGCGTCGATCGCGGCCAGATAGCTCAGTTGGTAGAGCACACGACTGAAAATCGTGGTGTCCCCAGTTCGAATCTGGGTCTGGCCACTGGAATGGGATCGCCCCGAAGCTCTCGAGCTGGGCTCGGATCGTCCGGGGGCGTGGACGTGGACGGCGGTGGCGCGCTAGGCACGCTCTCGCTCGTGCTGCATTGCCACATGCCCTATGTCGAGGGCTTCGGGACGTGGCCGTTTGGGGAGGAGTGGTTGTGGGAGGCGCTCGCGTGCGTCTACCTGCCGCTCCTGCAGACGCTGCGCGACCGGCGCATTACCCTGGTCGTGAGCCCCGTGCTGGCCGATCAGCTCGAAGCGCTCGCCGGGCCCGCGGGTGAGCGCTTCCTGGCGTTTCTGCGCGAGGTCAGGGCGCCGCTGCACGCGCGCGCCTCCGCTGTCGCCGCCCGCGCCGGTGACGCGGGTGCGGAGGCTGAGATCGCGTGTGCCGCACGCGACTACGAGCGCGCCGAGGCGGCCTTCGTCGCGCGCGACGGACGGCTCATCGAAGCGTTCGCCAAGCTCGCCGACACGGGTGTCGAGTTGTGGACGACGAGTGCCACGCATGCGATCCTGCCGCTGCTCGCGACCGGCGAGGGCGTCGCTTTGCAGCTCGACCAGGGGATCGGCGCACACGAGCGGCGCTTCGGGGCATGGGGCGGCGGCCTGTGGCTTCCGGAGTGCGCCTTCGCGGCGGGCATACAGGACGCGCTTGTGGCCCGCGGCGTGCGTGCGTTCTGCTTGGACGCGGCTGCGTTTGCCGCGCCGGGCTCATGCAGCTCACGCGGCCCGCTCGTACCGGTTGCGCTCGCCGCCGGCTGCCGCGCGGTGCCGATCGACCGCGACCTCTGGCGGCTCGTTTGGAACGACGAGGGTTCCTATCCGTGCGCGGCCGCCTACCGCGCGTACGGACGCGCGACGCCCGAGGCGATCCACCTGTGGCGAAACGACGGTGCTCGCTACGACCGCGCTGCCGCGAGCGCACGGGTGCGACGCGACGCGAGGCACTTTGCGCAGCGCGTTTCCGTCGCGCTGCGGCGGCAACGCGCTGCGACCGGCCGCGCCGGATCGGTATGCGTAGCGCTCGACGCCGAGGTGCTCGGGCACTGGTGGTACGAGGGGCAGCTGTGGCTGCGGGCGCTGTTCGGCGAGCTCGACGCGCGCGGGGTGCGCCTCGGGGGAGCGCTCGAGGCGAGCTCCGGTGACGCGCCGCCGCCGGCTGGAAGGCTGCAGACCTCGAGCTGGGGCGCCGGCCGCGACCTGTCCACGTGGACAGCGCCCGCGGTCACGAGTCTGCGTCGCACGGCCGCGGACGCCGAGCTCGCCTTCGTCGACGCACTGCGGCGTGACCACGGCGCGAGCGACTCCACCCGGCGAGCGGCGCTCGCGCGTGCCGCGCGCGAGCTGCTCGCTTTGCAGGCGAGCGACTGGCCCTATCTCATCAGCCGCGGCGGCGCCGGCGTGTATGCGCGTGAGCGCTTCCGCGGCCACAGCGAAGCGTTCGGAGCAGCGATCGACGCGCTCGCCGGAACCGCACCCTCTCCGCGATCTTCACTGCGCAACCTTGCGCCCTTTCTCGATGCGTGCGTCCCATTCGCCACGGTCTCGGCGAGTGCCGCAGGTTGAACGAGGAACGAGTCGTCGGTCGGCGGACGGGCCATTGACAGGCGTGTGCGTTTGCGTGCGTGCGCCGTTAGACTCGCATCGAGTCCATGTGGCGACGACTTCGTCGAATCATCTCGACTGTTTGGGGGGTGCAAATGGATCCACGCATCGAGAACCTGACGCCTGCTGCCGACGGCTGGCGCGACGCGACTGCGCTCGACCTGTCCGATCTGGTCGCGATCGGGAAGCCGATCCGCAAGGTGCGCTTCGGCGAGGGGCTGTCCGGCGCGCGATTCGGAGGTGCCGAGCTGACCGAAGTCGAGATCCGTGGTAGGACAATCGAGAACGTCGAGTTCGTGGGCTGCCGTTTCAAGAACTGCGTGATGTCGAGCACCTGGTTCAGCGGCTGCACGTTCAAGCACTCGACGTTCGACCGCTGCACGTTCACCAGCTCCGTGTTCGTGGAGTGCGATCTCTATCGCGTGGTGTATGTGTCCAACAACCTGATGGAAAACACGTGCTTCCGGCGCGTCAGTATCAGCCAGGCGACCCTCGCCGGAACGCTCGGTCTGCGCCGCGCAGCTTTCGACCCGCGGGCGACGCCAACGGAGAGCCCCTCCGAAACCCAGCCCGACGGCGGGCCTGCGCAGCCTGCGCAGGTCGCTGCGCCGTGGCGCGCGGAGGACCCGCAGGAACGCAGAGCGCTCACGGGGACCGCGCTCATCCAGGAAGATCCCGGCTACAAAGCGTTCCTGGAACCGATTCCCGACAGTAAGCTCGAGGTCGCCGTGTCGATGGGCAAGCGGCTGAGCGACGCGGCCGAAGTGTGGCGGTCACTGTCGGCGCTCTGGAGCAGCCAGGGCTTCGCGTCCGATGCGGGCTGGGCCTACGTACGCGCGCGCCGCAAAGAACGCAGCAACGTCGGGCTCAAGCGGAGCGTCGGCATGAATCTGTGGACGCGCATACGATATGCATTCCGCTGGGCGGTACTGCTGGTGGCGGACGCGCTGTGCGGATTCGGCAACAACCTGCTGCTGCCGGCGATCGTGTGGCTGCCGCTGCTCGTCGTCGGCACCGGTGCGATCTTCTGGTGTACGGGCAGCGTGCACACGGCGACCGGCTCCGCGTCGCTCTCGAAATCGATGCTGTTCAGCGTTACGCAGATGGTCAACGTTTCGCCCGGCGGCCTCCGCGCCGTGGGTAGCACCGCCCACCTGATCGCCGCAGCGGAGGTGTTCCTCGGCGTCGCGCTGCTGGGGCTGATCGGCTTCGTGCTGGGCAACAAGATCCGCAACTCCTGAGCTTGCGCGAGCCACGGATCTCAGCCGTCGGGCGACCGGTCGGAGACAGCTCGGCAGCGTCACCGCGCGTGGTTGCGTGCCCGCCCTGCAGGGCCGCGATAGGGACAGTCGGCGACTCTTAGCCTGGGTGGATGTATGCGAACCACCCCGCCCGTTGACGATGCGGGGCGGATTGGCATCGCGCGGGCCAACCACGTCGGCCGGGCGCGCGATGTTCGCGCTGCTGTTCGCGGGGACGCTTCTCGCCGCGGCGCTCCTCGCCGCCGCGGGAACCCAGGTCCATACCGCCGGTCCCGGCCGCGCGACCCCCCCTCCCCCTCCCCCCAAAACCCACACGCGGGCGACACCGCACGCGTGCCCCGGGCTGTGGCGCCCGGGCGGGTCCACCCGCTGCCCCTACACCTCCGTCACCACGGTCGGCCGCCGCGCCGAGGGCGTGCTCCGCGTCCCCGAGGCGATCGCGCTCGGCTCCCACGGTCAGGTCTATGTCGCCGACCAGTTCAGCCACGTCATCCAGCGCTTCTCCCGCTCCGGGCGCTTCGAGGGCGAGTGGGGCTCCTACGGCGGCGGCCCCGGCCAGTTCGGCGCCGTCGGCGCGCTCGCCGTTGACGCGCAGGGGGACGTGTACGCGGTTGACAGCACCCACGACCGCGTCGAGGTGTTCGACTGGCGCGGGCGTTTCCTGCTCGCGTGGGGCAGCCACGGGCGGCGGCTCGGGCAGTTTCGCTTCGGCGCCGGCGTCGGGCCCGACAAGCCGCCCGGCGGAGGGATCGCGGTCGCCGGGGGCCACGTCTACGTGTCCGACACCAACGACGACCGCGTCGAGCGCTTCACGCTCACCGGCGCCGACCCCGTCTCGTTCACGCGCGCCGGCGGCCGCCACGCGCGCTTCGCCGGGCCGCGCGGGATCGCGGTCGGCGGCGGTCGCGTCTACGTCGCCGACCTCGGCCACCAGCGCCTCGTCGCGCTCACCCTCCGCGGCCGCTTCCTCGGCGCGACCTCGCGGCGGGTGCCGCGCGCACAACGGCTCCACGACCCCTGGGGGCTCGCGCTGCGCGGCGCGCGCGTGTACGAGACCGACGACAACGGCGGGCGCATCGTCGAGCTCGACTCCCGGCTCCATTTCCTGCGCGCCTACAGCGGCTCCGGGGAGGACCGCGTCAGCAAGTGGCTCCGCGACGTCGCCGTCGCCCCCGACGGCTCGCTCTACATCGCCGACTCCGCCCACGGGCGCGTCGTGGAGCTCGCGCGCGATGGGGCGCCGCTGCGCACCTGGGGTGCGATCGGGATCCGCCACGGGCAGATCACGCTGCCGCTCGACGTCGCCGCCACCCGCGACGGGGGGATGCTCGTGGTCGCCACCTATGGGATCGACAGCCCCATCTACCGCTTCAGCCCCGCCCTGCGTTACCTCGGCAGCTGGTACGACGGGGGCGGTGTCGTCGTCGGCCGCCACTGGTTCGCGCCCACCGCCGCCGCGCTCGCCCCCGACGGGACGCTGTGGGTGACCGACCGCGAAAACGACGCCATTCGCCACCTCGACGCAGCCGGAGACTTCCTCGGGACGCTCGGGCTCGGCGGCCGCTACCCGCTCGCGCATCCCGAAGGGGTCGCCGTCGGCGCCGACGGGGATGTCTACGTCGTCGATAGCGGGCACGACCGCGTCATCCGTTTAACCCCCGCCGGTGTCGCCGTCGGTAGTTTCGGCGCGCACCCCGCCGCGCGCGCACGCGGGGGTCGGTCCAACCCCGCGCGCGCGGGCCTCGCGCGCGTAGCCGTGCGGCGGCCGAGCGCGGTCGCGGTCGCGCCCGACGGCGACGTCTATGTCGCCGACAGCGGCCACCATCGCGTCGCCGTGTTCGACGCCCGCGGGCGCTTCCTGGGGGCGTGGGGCGGCCCCTGCAAGGCTGCGTCCGACCCCGGCGAGCAGGTCGCCGGCTGCTTCGAGGAACCCGCCGGGATCGCCGTCGACGCGCGCGGGCGCGTGTTCGTGTCCGACCGCCGCGCCGACCGTGTTCAGGAGCTCACCGCGCGGGGGCGCTTGCTCGCGCGGTGGGGGGCGCCGGGGGTGGGCCGCGGGGAGCTCAGCGGGCCTGGGGGGATCGCAGTTGACTGTCGCGGGGACCTGCTCGTCGCGGACACCCAGAACAATCGCGCCGAGGTCTTTCGCGGGGCGGCCGCGCGGGCCGGCTGCGCGCGATAGGGCGCCGCAGGCAGGAGACCCGCGCCCGCCCGCGAAATCCTCCGGGCCGCAAGACCTTCTCGCTGCGGTTCGCCGACAGCGGCGGCACGGGCACCTTCGAAGAAGTCGAGCTCGTCGTCGTTCCACTCTGAGCTCGGGGCCGAGCTTGGCCCCAGTGGTCGCGAGCGGCGCTATTGCACCAGCGCCAGATCGGTCTGGGCGAAGTCCTCCCCCACGCATAGCAGCGGTGCGCCGGCGAGACGCGCGGTCGCATAGGTCATGCAGTCTCCAAAGTTCAGCGCGGCGGGGTGACGGCCCTTCCCGTAGCGCAGGTATGCGTCGAGCGCTGCCGTGTTGTGCGCGTTGGTGAAGGGAATCACGGTGACGCCCGCTTCCTCCACGAAGCGCGCGAGCAGGTCTTGCCCTGGGTCCCCAGGCGGGCGCTCAGGACGATGCCGCACTCGGTCAGCGTCGGCGCCCCGACCGCGGGGGTCTGGGCTTCGGCCAACAGATCGATCAGAGTCTCCTGTCCGTCCTCGCGCAGCAGGATCGCGACGATCGCGGAGCTGTCGAGGATCACACGCCCTCTGGGCCATAGCCGAGGATCGCTTCGCGCTCGCCGCGCGACAGCGGGCGTCCGAGCTCGCTGCGCGGGACCTGGCTCCATACCTCCTGCTCGAGGAAGCGCCGCAGCTCGGTGCGTCGATCGCGCGGAGGTTGGGCAAGCGCCAGGCGCTCGCGCCGCTCGCGCAGCGCGACCTTCACGGCGCGCGTCTTGCTCTCGCCGGCGAGGCGCGCCACTTCGCCGGCGAGCCGCTCGGCCTCGTCGTCCTTGATGCTCAGCGCCATGGTTGAAGAATACCAAAAAGGTAGAAAGGTTTCAGACTTGATGGCGCGGCGTCCGCGTAACCACCGCGCAACGCGCCCCGCACGGCGATGTGCGACGATCGCTCGTAGTCCATCCGCGCCATCGCGCAGTCGCCCGCAAAGGAGAAGCCATGCCCGAGTACGCACCCGGAACCCCGTCGTGGATCGAACTCGGCTCGCCCGACACCGACGCGGCAGCCGACTTCTACGGCAAGCTGATGGGCTGGAGCGCGACCGAGCCCGGGCCGGCGGAGAGCGGCGGCTACCGCATGTTCCAGCAGCAGGGCAAGAACATCGCGGGCCTGATGGGCCTCATGCAGGAGGGCCAGCCGACCGCGTGGACCTCCTACGTGAGCGTCGCCGACGCCGAGCAGACCGCGCAGAAGGTCAGGGCAAACGGCGGCACGGTGCTGGTGGAGCCGATGGACGTGATGGACATCGGGCGGATGGCGCTGTTCGCCGACCCCTCGGGCGCGGTGTTCGGCGTGTGGCAGCCCAAGACGTTCACCGGCGCGGACCTCGTCAACGAGCCTAACTCGCTGTGCTGGAACGAGGTTCTGACGCGCGACGCGGAGACCAACAAGTCCTTCTACCCGGCCGTCTTCGGCTGGGAGCCGCGCCGTCCGGAATTCGAGGGCGCGCCGGACTCCTACACCGTGTGGCAGCTCGACGGGCACCCCGTCGGCGGCATGATGCAGATGAGCGACGAGTACTTCCCGAAGGAGATCCCGCCGCACTGGGGCGTGTGCTTCGCGGTCGCCGACGCCGATGCCACCGTCGCCAAGGCGCGCGAGCTGGGCGCGACGGTCACAAACGAGCCGATGGACATGCCGATCGGGCGCTTCGCGGGCTTGATCGACCCCCAGGGGGCGTCGTTCACGGTGATGCAGCCGGCGGCGGGCTGAGCGGCCGCTGCCTCGATCGTCATCACGGCCTGTCCCTGGCAGGCGTAGCGATCGTACCCATTTTGACGAAGGGATTGTACCGGCCTAGGAAGTCCGTTCCCACATCGCGCGTCTCCCGCGGCCGACGCTGAGCGCGCCCTCGGCGCGTAGGTCCTCCAGGGCGTCGCGGATGGTCGCGGCACTGATGTCGGGGAGCGCATCGGCGATCTGGGCGAGCCGGAATCGCAGGGGGGCCTGCGTGAGGATGTAGTTGCGGGCCTGCTCGCGCTTGGTTGCGCCGATCAGCCGCGTGTCTGCGGCGACACGTTGCTCGAAGTCGCGGTATGCGTCCTGGATGACGCGAAGCAGGTACAGCGTCCAGGGAGCGAGGTCGTGCTGGCCTTCGTGCCACCGGCTCTCGCTTTCGCGCAGCGCGAGGTAGTAGGAGTTCTTGGAGTCGAAGATGCGCTGCTCGAGCGACACGTACTTGGCGACGCCGAAGTCGTGGCGGAGCAGCTCGTTCGTCGTCAGCAGTCGCGCGACGCGCCCGTTGCCCTCCTCGAAGGGGTGGATCGCGAGGAAGTCGAGTACGAGCGCTGCGATCAACAGCAGGGTCGGAACGCGCTTGTCCTCGAGCGCCTGCTCGTAGCGCTCGACGAGCTCGGTGAGGTGCGAGCGGGTCGGCGCCCCGGCGGGGACGGTCTCGAAGATCACGGTGCGCGATCCATCCGGATTGCGGGTTCCGATGAAGTTGTCGTCGTGCTTGAGCTCCCCGGCGAGTGGATCGCCTGTGTGGCGCATCAAGAGCCGGTGCAGGTGGAGGAGGAGTGGGATGGAGAGCGGCTCGCTGGGCTTCCCGACGAGGTAGTCGACCGCATCGCGGTAGCCCGCGAACTCGGCCTCGGGTCGATCGCGGTATGGGCCGGTGGCGGTCCCGCGGACGACCTCCAGCGCGCGGTCGTCGTCCAGGACGATGTCCTCGATGGCGCTGGACGCGGTGATCGAGTCGAAGCGTGTGCGCCGAGCCAGGCGTTCGAGAACCCGGGGGCTCTGTGTGCGGTAGAGCTGCTCGCGTCCGTGGCTGTTTTCGATGGACCCGATGAGGGTCACGATCTCGAGGGGGATCTCGCCGAAACGAGCCGGGATGTCGAAATAGGAGCGCAAATCTATCAAACGGTCGGGTCTTTTGTCAGTATAAGGCCCTCGCTTGCTAGATTTGGCACCGCGCCGTCACACTCGGCGTATGGGTCCCTGCCAGAGCCGCGCGACCGGCACGACGTGCAGGTCGCGCTCGTGTGTGTAGGCGTGGGCACCGGTGTACAGGACGAGCCCGCCGAGGAACTGACTTCCGAGTTTGCGCCGGAGTGTGAGCAGGCTGCGCAGCTCGCGGGCCGTGACGCGCGAGCCGGCCTTGACCTCGACTGCCGCGATCATCCCGTCTTCGCGTTCGAGGACGAGGTCGACCTCGTCGCCGTCGTGGGTGCGCCAGTGGCCGCGCTGGACGGGCGCGTCGAGCCAGTCGAGCTGCTTGGAGATCTCGCCGACGACGAACGTCTCGAGCAGGTGGCCGAGCTGGCTGAGCGCCTGCGCGGAGGCCGCTCGGAGCTTGCTCTCGGTCAGTCGCAGCAGATGCGCGGCGAGCCCGCTGTCGACGACGTGGACCTTGGGCGCCGCGCCGACGCGCGGGCCGAGCGTCGTGCCCCACGCCGGGAGCCGGTGAATGAGAAAAACGGCTTCGAGCAGCTTGGCGTAGCTCTCGGCGGTTGACTTGTCCATGCCGACCACGGCGGCGGCGTTGGCGATGTTCAGCACCTGTGCGGTTTGGCTCGCGAGCTGGCGCAGGAGCAGCGGCAGCTGCCGGCGCTGGCGGATGCGTGTGAGCTCCAGCACGTCGCGCTCGAGCACGAGCTCCAGGTAGTCCTCGTGCCAGCGCGCTCGGTCGGCCGGTCGAGTGCGGCGCAGCGCCGGCGGGAAGCCCCCGGCGACCACCCGGCTTACGTACTCGTCGCGGGCGAGCGCCGGCGGGCTGGGGGTGACGAGCGAGCCCGGGTCGCGCAGCAGGGTGGCTGCGAAGTCCTCGCGGACGCCCGCGACCTCGCCCTGTGAGAGCGGCAGGACGTCCAGCCGGTGCGCGCGCCCGGTGAGCGCCTGCGCTGTTGCGGGAAGCGTCGCGTAGCGCGTCGAGCCGGTGAGCACGAACCTTCCGGGTACGTCTTCGCGATTGAGCTCGGCCTTGATCGCATCGAGAAGCTCGGGGACGTGCTGGAACTCGTCGATCAGGACGGGCGCGGCGCCGCGCACGAACAATGCAGGGTCCGAGCGCACGGCCTCGCGGGTCCCGAGGTCGTCGAGATCGATGATCTCGTGGCTGCGGCTGGCGGCGAGCGCTCGTAGGAGCGTTGACTTTCCGACCGCGCGCGGACCCTGCAACACCACGACGGGCTCTGTCTCGAGGCGGCTGTTCGCTGTCTCGATCAGGCGCCGCTCGACGATCGCGGAAAGTGGCTCAGGCACATACGTATTCTACCATTTATCCGCAATTCGAGCCCCAGTTGCTCCGCAATTCGAGGATGATCTATCAGGTAGTTCGAGCCGGTTTTCTTCCGTGATTCGAGCCCTATTTGCTCCGCTTCGCGGTGGACCGTGATCGACCAGACCATCCAGCGGGACGGAAGGGGACGCTGGACGGTGATCGGCGAGACGATCAAGCGGGACCGCGGCGAAGGGTGAACACGGGTGGCGGCGGTCCGACGTCGGGGTGCGATCTGACGTCGGGCCTCGCCGCCCGACCACGACACGCCGGCAAAGCTCGCGTGGCTACTCCGATCTGAAGGTTCACCCAGCGCGTGCGCTCGATCAGAGGGATGATCAGCACGAGGCCCGGCCGGCGCGCGCCGCGCAGGCGGCCGAGGCGGAACCGAGACGGGGATAATGTCGTACGACTTTCCAATGTATCGTCGGAGTCTGTGGTACGCTGCGGTTGATGCTGCACACGGAGATACCCGCCAACGACGCGCGCCTTTCCCGTCAACCAGGGCCGGGCGAGGCGGTCGTGATCACCCGGTATGGCACCCCCGAGCTCGTCGTGCTGCGGTGGGACGATTTCGCGCCGCTGGAGAACCTGATCGACCGGTATCTGGCCGAACCGCCGCACGAGCTGGGCGCCTCGGCGCTCGCGATCCGCGCGCAGACGGTTGACCAGCGGCCCGAGGGCGCTGACTTCGATTATTCCGGCCTCGCCCACGCGCTGGGCGAGTGAGCTCCACGCCTACCGGCAGGGGCGCGATCGTCTGGGCGATCAGCGCGTTTGAGGTCGGGCAGCCGTTTCGGGTCGTCGAGCACGACGGAACGGAGACGCGGCTACAGGATGCGCAGAGCCTGGCGCGCAGAGTGCTGCGAAAGGAAATGGCCGGCGACTTCGAGATCGCCGTCGGAGCGAAGCTGCGCCCCGTGCTGCTGCTGCAGGATCGCCCGGTGGGCCGCTTCGAAGACTACGCAGCCTTACGTCTGGTGCGTCTCGAGAAGTTCGACGCCCAAGACCAGCAGGCAATCCGCGACGGAAGCGAGGAGACGCTTTTCCACCTCGGCCACGATCGGCGCAAGTACGGCATGGACAAGGAGTACGCGGTGCTGTTGACGTCACTGCACCGCGTGCACCGCACAGCCCTCGCCAGCAAGCCCGTCGGTTCGGTGGACAGGGCGGAGTTCCGCACGATCAGCGAGCGCCTCGTGCGCATCTCCGATCTCGATCTCTCAAACCTCATCGCGCGCAGGGCCAACGAGCTCGTCGGGCGCCTGACGCAACGCAGGTCGCCTCGCTAGCTCGCTCGGCGCATGTCACACTGACGGCGTGGGTCCGGTATCCATCAGCGTGACGGCGGACTTCGTCGATGCGATCGTCGCGCGCGACTTCACCCGCGCGTCCGCCTTCCTGGACCCCGACGTTGACTTCCGCGGCATGACGCCCAAGCGCATCTGGGAGGCCGAAGACCCGGCCGGCGTGGAGGACGTCCTGCGAGCTTGGTTCGAGCACCCCGAGCGCGAGGTCGAACGCGTCGAGCCGGTCGAGCCCGGAGCGCTCCAGGACACGCATCGCTTTGGTTGGCGCGTTTACGGGCGTGGGAGCGATGGCCCGTTCGTCTTCGAGCAGCAGGCATACGCGCGCGAGGACGGCGAGCGCATCGTCTGGCTGCGCGTGATGTGCACCGGGCCGCGGCCCGTCGCGCGCTAGGCGTCCAACCGCAGCTCTGCGTCCCCGCCCAGGTACGGCCGCAGCGCCTCCGGAATCCGCACCACATCCCCGTCCTGGTGCGCCTCCAGCAGCGGGATCAGGATACGCGGCGAGGCGATCGCCGTGTTGTTGAGCGTGTACACGAAGCGCTTGCCACCCTCGCCGCGGTAGCGGATGCCCGAGCGGCGCGACTGGAAGTCCAGCAGGCTCGAGCACGAGTGCGTCTCGCCGAAGCTCGCGCGGCTCGGCATCCACGTTTCGATCTCGTTCTTGCGGTACTGCCCGAAGCCCGTCTCGCCCGCGCACGCCAGCGCCACGCGATGCGGGAGCTCGAGCATCTGCAGGATCGACTCCGACACGTTCAGCAGGCGCTCGTGCTCGGCCGCCTGCTCCTCCAGGTCGGGGCGCACGAGCGAAACCTGCTCGACCTTCTGGAACTGGTGCACGCGGTAGAGCCCGCGCGTGTCGCGGCCCGCCGCGCCCGCCTCGCGGCGAAAGCACGTCGAAACCGCCACCAGCCGGCGCGGGAGATCCTCGTCGGTCAGCGTCTGGTCGCTCTGCAAAGCCACGAGCGCCACCTCGGAGGTCCCCGCCAGATAGAGATCGTCCTGTGGGACGGCGTAGGTGTCCTCCTCGCCGTTGGGGAAGAACCCCGTCGCGGTGAGCGCCTCGCCGCGCACCAGCACCGGCGGGGACACCGGTTCGGCGCCGCGCTCGCACACAAGGTCCCAAGCGAAGCGCAGCACCGCCTGCTCCAGGCGCGCGCCCGGACCCTTGAGCGCGTACGCGCGCGAGCCCGCCACCTCGCGCGCCTGCTCGCGCAGCAGCCCGCCCATGCGCTCCAGCAGCTCCAAGTGGTCGAGCAGCCCCTCCTCCTCGCGCGGCGTGCCCCAGCGGCGCAGCTCCACGTTGTCCTCGTCGCCCGTCCCAGGCGGCACGTCCGGCGCGAGCAGCCCCGGTACGCGCAGCAGCAGGTCCGTGCGCTCGCGCTCCACATCCTGCAGCTCCTCGCGCTCGCGGTCCAGGCGCTCGCCCCCCTCGCGTCGCTCCGCCGCGACCCGCGCGCGCGTCTCCTCGTCGGCCGAGCGCAGTGCCTGGGAGACGCGCTTGCGCTCCGCCTGCGCCTGCTCGACGGACTGCATCAGCTCGCGCCGGCGCTCGTCCAATGCAACCAACCGGTCGAGATCGACCTCGAAGCCCTTCGCCGCGATCGTCGCGCGCAGCTTCTCCACGTCGCTTCTCAGGAGGACCGGGTCGATCATCGGTGGATCCTATGTCAGCCGCGACCCCCTCCGCGGGCGTAAGATCCAATACTCCCTTTCGGAACCCGCGTGCGCAGTCCGAATCGGCCCACCGACCCCTCCTCCCCTCCCCCAAAAATGACCGTCACCGAACCGGACACCGTCAAGGACATCCAGACCACCCTGCGTGAAGTCGTCGAGACCCTCGCGCCGATCGAGCGCCCACCGTGCTCCCCCGGGGAGCGCGAGGCCGCCGAGTGGCTCGCCGCGCGGCTGCGCGCGGTCGAGGGCGTGCGCGTGGAGCTCGAGGACGAGCCCTCCTGGGGGATCTTCCAGCCCACGCTCACCTGGCTCGGGGTCGCCGGGATGCTCGCCGCCGCGCTCGTGCTGCGCGGTCGCCGCGTCCGCGGGGCCGCGCTCGCCGCCGCCACGCTCGCGGGGATCGTTGACGAGGCCCACAACGGACCCCGCGTGCTGCGGCGCCTAGTGCGGCGCAAGCGCACCACCGTGAACCTGATCGCGCGCGCCGGCGACCACGACGCGCAGGACACCATTGTCCTGATCGCCCACCACGACGCCCCCAAAACTGGGCTCCTGTTCGACCAGACGCTCCAGCAGCGCATCTACGAACGCGCGCCGCAGCTTCTGGAACGCTTCAAGACGCCCCCGCCGCAGTGGTGGCTCGGGCTCTCCGGGCCGCTCGCCACGCTCTACGGCGCGCTGCGCGGCCGCCGCCGTCCCGCGCGCGCGGGCATCGCGATCGGCGCGATCGGGACCGCGCTGCTCGCCGACATGTGGCGCAGCCCCACGGTGCCTGGCGCCAACGACAATCTCTCCGGCTGCGCCGTGCTCGTCGCACTCGCCGAGTCGCTCGCCGCCGAGCCGATCCCCGGCCTGCGCGTGCTGCTTGTCTCCTGCGGCGCCGAGGAGACCCTGCAGGACGGCATCCGCGCGTTCCTCGCCAGTCACCGTCACGAGCTCCCCGCCGGGCGCACCTACTTCGTGAATCTCGACACCGTCGGCTCGCCGCACCTCGTGCTGCTCGAGGCGGAGGGGCCGATGCGCATGGAGTACTACAACGGCCCGTGGCTGCGCGATCTCGTCGCCGAGCTCGCCCGCGAGCTCGGCGTGACGCTGCACCGCGGGTATCGCGCGCGCGCCTCCACCGACAGCGTCATCCCGAGCCGCGCCGGCTACCCCACCGCGACGTTCGTCTCGATGACCGACTGGCGCGCGCCCGCCAACTACCACCTCCCCAGCGACACCCCCGAGAACCTGGATTACGGGACCGTCGCCGAAGCTACCCGGCTCGTGCGCGGGGTCTGCGCCGCGCTCGCGGCACGGGCGGGTGCGAGCCCCACCTCAGCTGACCGCGGACTCGGGCACCGCTGACTCGGACACGGCGGGCTGCGGCGCGGAAGTGCGCGGGGCCTCGATCGTAGGGCTCGCCCCCATGCCCTTCCAGTTCTTGTAAATCGAGTACGTCACCACGACGGCCGGCGCGCACAGCAGGATCAGAAACGTGAGCTCCTCCACCGGGAAGCGGTAGCCGGCGAGCGTGACCGTCGCGAGGTAGCGGCCTTCGAAGGTCCAGTAGCGCAGGTGCAGCGCGAGCAGCTCGAAAGCGAGGTTGAAGACGCCGAACACGCACGCGATTCCCAGCGCCTCGCGCCAGATCGAGCGGTCGACGAGGAGCGCGAGCGCGAACACCGGGGGATACAGGATCAGGCCGATCTCGAGATACACCTCGCCGGTCACGAGCGCGTGCAGCGGCGGCACCAGTGCGACCGCGAACCCGCCGAAGAACAGGCCGATCAGGATCGGGCGGGTGTAACCGCGCGGCACCGCTGCGGTGGGCCGCGAGAAGAAGACCTCGTTGGTCATCAACGCCAACGGGATGAACAGCGCGGTCCACGTGACCTGCTCCACGCTGACTCCGCCCGGCAGGCTCGGCACGGCGCTTGCGCCGCCCCACCCGCCGTATCTGACGCACAGGTAGTCGAAGAACACCACCACGAACACGACGTAGCGCACGACGAACGACAGCCGCAGGCGCGCACGCGCCTCCGGAAAGCCCGCTACGAGCAGCGTCAGCGGGACGCCGAGGATCAACGGGTTCGCGACGATCCACGGGATCCGCGCCAGCCACGCCGCCGCGATGCTCAGCGCCGACCACGAGATCAGCGCGATCGCCGCCGTCTGCTTTCGCAATGAGCTCATGGTCCCAGGATCGATTGTGTGAGTCCTTCGAGTAGTGGTTGGGGTGTGGGTATTTGGTGGAGTGTGTGTGCGGCGGCGCGGGCGTGGTGGTGGCAGTGTCGGCGGGTGCGTGTGAGCGCGCCCGTGTGTGTCGCCGTTTGGACGATGCGCTCGATGTCCGCGGTTGTGAGTGTCGGGGTCAGGAGCTCGCGCAGTCGTGGTTCGGCTTGGATCGCGTAGATCACCGGCAGCGTGTAGACGCCCTCGCGGAGGTCGCTGCCTGCGTTCTTGGTGGGGTCCTCGCCGAGCAGGTCGCCGAGGTCGTCCGCGATTTGGTAAGCGACGCCGAGCTCGTGGCCGTATCGCTGGAGTGCCTTGACGACCGCGGAGGGAGCGCCCGCGAGCGTCGCGCCGAGCCAGGCCGAGAGCGCGAACAGCGGTGCCGCCCTGGCTTCGATCGTCTGTTCGTAGTCGGCGACCGTGCGGTCTGGGTTGAACAGGTCGCGCGTCTGGCGCAGCTGGCCGTCACACATTTGCCGGCTCGTCACGCTGATCGCTCGCGACACCGCCGCGCCGGCAGGGATCGAGATCTCCATCGCCCGCGTGAGGCACGCATCGCCGGCGAGCACCGTCACCGCCGTCGCGAGATGGCTGTGCCGCTCGAGCTCCACGCCTGGGACGCGAGCGAACGCGACGTGGGCGAGACGCAGCAGTTCGCTCGCCAACGCCGCGCGCCGCACGAGCTCGATCGGTGCTCCCCCGAGAGCCCGACTCACGCACGCGACGACCATCGCCGGGGCGAGATCCGCGCTGCTCGTCAGCTCAGCCCGCATCGCGCCGATCGGCTGCGGCAGCGCATCCAGCAGGTCCCCGCGCCACTGTTCCCGCAGGGTCGCGAGTCGCGCATCCTCGGTGCCCGGTCGCTGCCGGAGTGTCGCGTTCGCCGCCCGCATCGCTTCACCCGTCGCACATGGCGCGGATCGATTGTGTGAGTCCTTCGAGTAGTGGTTGGGGTGTGGGTATTTGGTGGAGTGTGTGTGCGGCGGCGCGGGCGTGGTGGTGGCAGTGTCGGCGGGTGCGTGTGAGCGCGCCCGTGTGTGTCGCCGTTTGGACGATGCGTTCGATGTTTGCGGTTGTGGGCGTCTGGGTGAGGAGCTCGCGCAGTCGGGGTTCGGCTTGGATCGCGTAGATCACCGGCAGCGTGTAGACGCCCTCGCGGAGGTCGCTGCCTGGGTGCTTGGTGGGGTCCTCGCGGAGCAGGTCACCGAGGTCGTCCGCGATTTGGTAAGCGACGCCGAGCTCGTGGCCGTATCGCTGGAGTGCCTTGACGACCGCGGAGGGAGCGCCCGCGAGCGTCGCGCCGAGCCAGGCCGAGAGCGCGAACAGCGCCGCCGTCTTGCCGGCGATCGTTTCCTGGTAGTCGGCGACCGTGCGATCCGGGTTGAATAGATCGCGCGCCTCCAGCAACTGGCCGTCACACATCTGTGCGATCGAGCCGCTCGCGTGCGCCAGGATCCCCGGCCCGCAGTCGATCAGCAGCTCGGCGACGCGTCCAAGCAGCCACACGCCGACGGTGACCGCCATGTGACTACCACACTCGGCCGCGATCGTCGGCACCCCGCGTCGCAGTTCGCCGTGGTCGATCACATCGTCGTGAGTGATTGTCGCAATGTGCAACAACTCCACGGCGTGCGCCGCCATCTGCACCGATTCGCCGTCCGCGCCCGGCCCACAGCGCGCCGCCTCGAACACGATCGCGGGTCGAATCCCCTTCCCTCTGCTACTGAGGACCACGCGCAGCGGCTCGGCGAGCTCCGCCGGAGCGGTTTCGACAGCGGCCGCATAAGTGAGTGACGCCACGTCAAGCGGTTGCACGTCCGGAAGGCTCGAGGTGGTTATGGGGATCCCCTTTCTCGCTATTATATGAAACAAAACTAACTTTATGATTATACGCCGTCAACTATTCACAAAATGTTTCCGATCGCACACCGTCTGAAAATCGTGAACTTGCGGGTGCAGCTGTGATCGCGGTCGTCGGGGGTCGGGGCGTCATCGGCGGGGCGATCGTGGAGACGCTGCGCCGTGCGGGGAACGAGGTCGTGGTCGTCACCCATTCGCGCTCCTGCGCCGAGCTTCCCGGCTATCGCTTTGGCGACATGCTCTCCGCGCGCACGCTCCCGGACGCGCTCGCGGGCGCCGAGGTCGTGATCCAGAGCGCCAACTTCGGCAGCTATCCGATGGAGAAGCGCCGCCACGGACAGACGTTTGCGAGCTTCGACGCCGACGGCACCGAACGGCTCGTCGCCGCGGCACAGGCGGCGGGCGCCCGTCGTTACGTGTTCATAGCCGGCGCCGGCGCGCGCTCGGGTGGCACCAAGCCCTACTGGGAGGCGCTGCGCCGCGGCGAGGCCGCCGTGCTCGGCGCGCGCGACCTCGAAGGGGTCTGCATCGAGCCGACGCTCGTCTTCGGACCGCGCGACCGCGCGCTCAACCGCGCGTTCGCGTTCGCGCGCGCCGCTCGGTTCATCCCCGTCGTCGGGCGCGGCGAGCAGCTTCACCAACCCGTATTCGTTTCCGACGTCGGCGAGCTCGTGCGGCAGGTGCTCGAGCCCGGGTCGCCGACCGGGTGCTTCGCGATCGGCGGTCCGGAGCGCATGTCGATGAACGAGCTCCTCGGTCGCGCGCTCGCGGCCGCCGGTCTGAGCTGCCCGCTGGTTCACTTCCCGCTCCCGTTCGTGCGCTTCGGCGCCGAGGTGCTCGCGCGCCTGCCGGGCGAGCTGCTCAGCCCGCTCGCGATCGACTTCATGCTGGAAGACTTCGTCGCCGAGCTCGACCCGCTGCGCGCCACGTTCGCGCTCTCGCCGACGCCGCTGGAGCAGGGGTTGCGCACCTATCTGCCCTGAGTCGCGGATCGCTTCGCGCGCAGCGCGTGGCGCGCCAGCTTGCCTGTGCTCGTGCGCGGCAGCGCCTCGACGAACTCGAACGCGCGCGGCAGCTTGTGCGGGGCGAGCCGCTCGCGCAGTTCCGTGCGCAGCTCGCGCGCCAGCTCGGGCCCCGGCTCGCACCCGGGTGCGGGACGCACGAAGGCGCAGACCTCCGTCAGGCCGTTCGCGTCCGCGCGTCCCACGACCGCGCTCTCCGCGACCGCCGGATGCAGGTTGAGGAGCTCCTCGACCTCGACCGGCGAGACCTTCAGCTCGCGGACCTTGAAGACGTCGTCGCTGCGCCCCAGGTAGCGGAAGCCCGCATCGGGGTCCCACTCCAACAGGTCGCCCGTCCGGATCCACCCGCCCGCCATCGTCGTCTCGGTCTCCTGCGCGCGGTTCCAGTAGCGCGCGCCGTTGGACGGGCCGCTCACCTCCAGGTGGCCGGCCACGCCGGGTTGCACCGTGCGCCCGTCGTCGTCGACGAGCCGCACCCGGTAGGGCGCCACGGCCTCGCCCACGCGGCCCGCGCGCAGCGAGCCGACGCGGCCCGCGATGAAGATGTGCAGGCACTCGGTCGAGCCCAGGCCGTCGAGGATCTCCCGCCCGAAGCGCTCCCGCCAGCGGCGAAAGAGGGCCGCGCTCAGGACGTCGCCAGCGGACACGTAGAGGCGCACGCCCGACAGATCGAACGCGCGCTCCGCCCCCCGGATCGCGGCGATCGCGCCGTACAGGGTCGGTCCTGAGAACACGACCGTCGGCCTGGCCGCGTCGATCGTCGCGAGCACCCCCAGCGGATCCGACGGGGCCCCGCGCAGCAGCACCGCCGCGCCGGCCGCCAGCGGGAAGAACACCGAGTTGCCCATGCCGTAGCCGAACGAGAGCTTCGCGGTCGAATAGCACAGGTCCGTGTCCCTCAGCGCCAGACGCGCGCCGAAGCCGTCCGGGAGCGCCAGCAGGCCACGGTGAAGGTGCACCACACCCTTCGGTCGGCCCGTGCTGCCCGACGTGTACTGCAGCAGCGCCATGTCGTCCCGATTCACCGGCACGGTCTCCGCGAGCTCGGCCCGCGCGAGGGCGTCGTTGACAGTCACAAGGCCGCGCGGGAAGTCGTTTTGGACGGGCGTCTGGTCCCCGTCGAGGGGATCCTCCTCCCCGGCCGTGGCGGCGCCGCCCGCGAGCAGGATCTCCCTGGGCCATCCGCTCGCGGCGCGGACCTTGACCATCCTCCGCGCGTGCGCCGCGTCGACGATCGCCACGCGCGGCTCGCAGTCGCTGCAGATGAAGGCGTGTTCGGCCTCGCGCATCTGCGTCGGGATCGCGGCCGGCGCGGCCCCGACGGCGATCGCGCCCAGCAGGAAAGCGACCGCGATCGGGGAGTCGGGCAGCAGGATCATGACGCGCTCGCCGCGCGCCACTCCCATCTCGCGCAGCACCCACGCCGCGCGCTGCACCTGCTCATGGAGCGCGCCGTAGGTCCATGTGGCGTCGCCCGCGACCAGCGCGCGCTGCCCCGCGCGGCCCGCATCAATGTGGCGCGTGAGGTAGCGATCCACCGCGTTGACCCTGGTGGCGCTAGCCATCCTCGTGGCGCCTCCCGGTCGCGGCCAGCGACGGCCGCGCTCGCGTACCGAGGACGGCGTGCGACGGGGAGTGCGCGTTGGCGTCACCGGCGTGGATGAGCGCGGCACCCGCACTGCAGTCTTCGTCCCACGCGTACACGAGCAGCGTCCCGCGCTCCAGGCCGGCCACCGCGGTCGCGATCTGCATCAGCGCGCCCGCCGCGCCATCGCCGGTGCCCGCTGGGAGTGTCGCGATCGGCTCGCTCGCGGCGCCGGCGAGCACGGTCGCCAGGCAGCGCGCGGAGGCTTCGACGCGGTCGCCTCGGGGTGAGAACGCACTCGCGACCGCGCCGAGCAGCGCGCGCACCCGTCGCCCGTGGTGCTCGGCGCGGGCGCCGGCTTCGAGGATGACCGCCGCAGCGGTGCCCTGCGCCGGTGCCACGGCGTCGCGGGGCACCGCGACGGCGTCGGCGGGCAGCTCGACGGCCCCCACGAGCATCGTCTCGGCGTCGCCCACGCGGAGCGCATCGGCGGCGTAGGCGAGCGCGTCGAGAGCGCCGACGGCACCGCCGGCGAGCGTCATGTTGGGCCCGCGTGCCCCCAGGTCGATGCTCAGCTGCGCCGCGGGTCCGTTGAGACCGGTCATGGGCCCGCGCGCCGGGCTCACCGCGCCGATCTCCCCGCTGGCGCCTGCGCAGAACAGCTCGGTGTAGTCCCGCAGGCCGGCGCGATCGGTCGCGACGACGACCCCGAGGCCCTCGTGCCGCGCGTACCCGACGGTGCCCTCGCCCTCGACTGCATCCGTGCTCCAGCTGCCCGCGTCGGCAAGCGCGAGCCGTGTCGCGGCCCGCAGGAGGGCGATCTCGGAGTTGACGTTCCTGCGCCCTTTAGTCGGCGCCCCGCCGTTTGGCATCGCGCGCGCCGGCGCCGCGCCGTTGGGGCCGTTCGGTGCGAATGTCCCCAGCCCGACGATCGCAGCGGTGTGCGCGCGCATGCTTGCCCTCACGCCGCGCCGAAGACGACGCACTCGATGTTGCCACCGAAGCCGAACGCGTTGTTGAGCGCGAACCGGAGCGTCCCCCGACGTGCGTCGCCGGCGACCACGTCGATGTCGCAGTCCGGGTCCCGGATGAGATGATTCGCGGTCGGCGGCACGACGCCGTCGCGCAGCGCCAGCAGGCAGCCGACGGCCTCGATCGCGCTCGCCGCGCCCTGCGCGTGACCGAGCGACCCCTTGAGCGCCGAGACCGGGATGTGGTCGGCGCAGTCGCCGAAGACGCCGCGAATCGCGCGCGCCTCGACGAGATCGTTGCTCGGCGTCCCGGTGCCGTGGGCGCTGATGAAGTCGATGTCGCCCGGGCTCAGCTCGGCACGCTCCAGCGCCGCCCGCATCGCGTTCATCGCGCCGTGCCCTTCGGGGTGGGGCGCCGTCATGTGGTGGGCGTCGGCCCTGTTGGCCCAGCCCAGGACACGCCCGTAGATGCGCGCTCCGCGCGCCCGCGCGTCATGCTCGCGCTCGAGCACGAGCGCCGCGGCGCCCTCTGCCAGCAGCAGGCCGCGACGGTTCGCGTCGAACGGCCTGACCACGTCCGGGGCGAGCGCCCGGAAGCTGTCGAACATCATCAGCATCGCCCCCGACAGCTCGTCCGCTCCGCCCGCCACCATCGCGTCGGCGCGCCCGTCGCGCAGCGCGGCGGCGGCATACGCGATCGCGCTGTTGCCGGCCGCGCACGCTGTCGCGATCACGCAGTTCGGACCGCCCAGGCCGAGCGCGCGCGCCGGTGTCCGCGTGACCCGAGACGGCGACATCCAAACCGGGCGCGGGCCGCGGAGCTGGTCGTCTGGCTGAGAGTGGCCTGGCCGAGGGCCGTCTCGCTGAAAGTCTTCCGGTGGAGCGCTGTCCGGCCGGCAGCGGTCCAGCAGCGTTCGCTCGATTGCCGGGCGCGTGGCCATCACCGTGCCGAAGCAGATGCCGATCCGCTGCGGCTCGATACCGGCGGCGGCGAGCGTCGCGGCGGCCTGCGTCGCGTCGGCCCGCGTCGCGTCGGCCCGCGTCGCGTCGGCCCGCGTCGCGTCGGCCCGCGTCGCGTCGGCCCGAGTCGCGTCGGCCCGCGACGCGTCGGCCCGAGTCGCGTCGGCCCGAGTCGCGTCGGCCCGAGTCGCGTCGGCCCGAGTCGCGTCGGCCCGAGTCGCGTCCGTGAGTGCCATCTCGGTGGCCGCCAGCGCCAGCTCTACCGTGAGCGATCCATCCGTTCGATCCGGATGGCGTGCGCGAGCGCCGTGGGAGCCCGCATCGCCGCGCACCGCGCGCGTTTCGCCGCCGCGGGGTGCCGGCGTGGTCGTGCCGGCGAAGTCGCGCAGCTCGCCTGTCGCGACCGCTCCCGCGAGCGCCTGCGGCCAGAAGGCGTCAACCCCGGTGCCGAACGGGCAGAGCACGCCGATCCCGGTCACCGCGATCGCGGCTTGCGCGCTCATTGGGTGTGCTCGTGCTGAAGCCGCGCGTGTACCCGCTCCGCCAGCTGCAGGACTGTGCGTCCGCCGAGCCAGTCATCCACGTCGAGGCGCAGTTGCAGGCGCCGCTCCACATTCGTCATCAGCTCCAGCTGCTGCAGCGAATCCAGGCCGAGGTCGTCGATCAGGTCGCTCTCCGGCTCCAGCTCTGAGGCGGGCTTTTCGAGGAGCTCGGCGAGGATCGCGCGCACGAGCTCTGCCAGGTCGTCGCGCGTTGGCGGGGTGGTCGTCACTGCGCTAGGGGCCCTGGCATCGGCTCGCCCGTCAAACCGGAGATGCGGATCACCTGCAGCACTCCGCGGAGGCCCAGCGCAGGACTCCAGTGCAGCCAGCGCGTCGCGCCCGCCCAATACACGACCGTCGCCAGGATCGCCCCCGCCAGCGCGGCGGTTGGAAGGTAGAGCAGCAGCGCCGCCGAGGAGAACGCGAGCCAGTAGCCGTAGAAGCTCTCCCTGATCAGCATCTGCTCCGCTCCCGTCGGTGCGCGGCGCGAAGCCGAGACGATCACCAGCGAGCAGGGCACGAATGCGATCAGCCACAACAGGCGCGTCGGGAGCAGTCCGCTCGCGACGAACGCGGTGAGGCCGACGAAGGGCACGGCGGCGACGCCCAGGATCAACAGTGAGCTCGGTCGATCGACCAGATCGAGGAACAGGCTGCGGTATCCCACCTGGACGTCTCCCTCGCGGTCGGTGATGTCCTTGATGCCTGCCAGGGCCAGCACGAACAGACCGACGACGACCAGCATCGGTATGAATTCGGTGAACTGCGTCAGACCGAGCCCGTGCGGCCGCCCCAGCGGATCGCCGGTCGACCACCCCAGCAGGAACGCCCCACCGAACAACAGGTTGAGTGTCAGCGGAGCGAACGCGCGTTTCCGGGACAGGCGCGCGCCGCGCGAGTAAGCGAGGCCAAGCGCGACGCTTGCCGTCAACAGGCCGATCAGCAGCGGATTGCCCGCGAGCGCGATCCACGCGCCGTCGAGCACCACGACCGCCCCCCAGATTGCCGACTGCACCCTCGCGAGCGTCGGCCAGCCGACGAGCTCGCACAGCTCGGTGCGCTCGGGACGGTTGATCGCGTCCTCGGTGCGGCTCCGCCAGGCGGTTGGTGATCTCGATGCCCGCCGAGTGCGCCATCCAGAACACGGCTCCGAGCGCGAGGTAGAGGGGCGAGATGCGGCCGCTCTCGGCCAGGCCGCCGCAGAAGGGGGCGAAGTACAGTGCGGCGAACCGGCAGCTGGAGCACCGCAGCAAGGCGACGGCTCGACGTTGCGCGCGTCCCGCGATCACTGTGTGCCACCCCTCTCGATTCCGGCATCCAGCAGTGGACGTCGGTGGTGAAACCCGGCCGGCGCAGCTTAGACAGCGATCCCCGATGCCTTCAAGTTGATCGAATCGATCCATCATCGGCTGATAGAATCTGGCCTCCGCATTGGGTTGTCGAGTTGCCTCGAGCGCGAGAAATGTTTCCGACGGTCCTGGGGGTGCTGCGGTCGCCAGACCTCTTCGCGCGCGTACTCCTGCGCCGGGAGCTGCGCTCGTTCCTGCGCCTGCAGTTCTTGACGGTCGCGCTGGAGGCGGGGCTGCTGGAGCGTCTGCTCCAACCAGCGAGCTTCTCGGATCTCGCCGCCGATTGGCCCGCGCAGCGCCGCGCCACCCTGAATACGCTGCTCGACCTCGGGGTCGCACTCGGCGAGCTGCGCCGCCGCGGGACCAGCTACCGGGTGCGTCGCAACTCGATCGCGCGCGCGCTCGCCGGCCCGACGGGGCGACCGATGCGCGCCGCGGTACTCGAGCTCGTCGATTACCACGCAGGCGCATATCGTGACCTCCCCGACTACCTGCGCGGCGCGCAGCAGCGGGACTACCTCGCCGGTCGGGAGGCGCTGATCGCGAGCTCGTCACAGCTTGTCGAGCCCGTCGTCGGAGCTCTCGTGCGCAGGCTCGTGCGGGGCCGGACGCCGATGCGCGTCCTCGAATTGGGATGCGGTTCGGCTGTATACATGCGCCACGCCCACGACGCCAACCCGGCTGCCGTCGGAGTCGGCCTCGAGCGCGAAGCCGAGCTCGTGAGTACCGCGCGGACCTCGCTGGAACGCTGGGGAATCTCCGACCGCTTCGCGGTTCAGCAGGGCGACGCGCGCCTGCTTGGGGCGGAGCTCTCCGGCGACTTCGATCTGATCACGTTGTTCAACAACATCTACTACTTCGCGCCCGCCGAGCGCGAAGCGCTGATGCGCGACCTGCGCAGCCGCTTGACACCACGCGGCCGCCTGGCGATCGTGTCGATGATGCGCGGTCGCACGCCGGCATCGCTGGGCCTCAGCCTGGTGCTGGCGGCGACGCGCGGGTGCACCGAGCTGCCGACTGAGTCGCAGCTGCTCGACGATTTGCGTGAAAGTGGCTTCGCCGAGATCGCGCGCCGCAAATTGCTACCAGGTGAGCCACTGGTGGCGCTGATCGCCTCCGTCGCGCCCTAGCGCTGCGCGCGTCCGAGGTCCGCGAGCACGGCCCCCGCGGTCGAGCGGCCCGAGGAGAGCACGAGCGGAACGCCGGCTCCCGGATTCGTGCTCGCACCCGTCAGGTACAGCCCGCGCACGCCGGCCACGCGCGGTCCGAGCCGCAGCGGGCCGAGTTGTGTGAGCGACGGGCGCACGCCAAACCCCATCCCGCCGAGCTGGTTGAACTCGGCTTCGTAGTACGGGGGGTCGAGCACGATATGTGGATGCACATCGCCGTCCAGGCCGCTCACTCCCCGCGATCCAAGGCCGTCAACGGCATAGCGTGCGAGCGTGTCTCTTTTCGATAGCCACGCGGATCGCTCGGCCTGTGGGGCGGGGGTGAGCACGTACAGGCTGCCGCGCCCCGCGGGAGCCAGGGTCGGGTCGGTCACCGACGGGTAACACGCATAGCAGCAGAACTCGGGAGGCATCTGGTGCAACTCGAAGAGGTTGTGGGCGACCGCCGCCATGTCGCGCGGCATGAAGAACGTGTGGTGATCGTGGAGGTCGACGGTCGCCCTGTCGACTCCCAGCAGCGTGAGGTGCGGGGCGCATGACGGTTGGCAGCCGGCTGCGCGGCGCCGCGTCAGCGGCCCGAGCGCGCTTGCCGGTAGCAGCTCGCCGAGGGTGTAGAGGGCCTCGGCGTTCGAAATCACGTGTGTCGCCTCGAGCGCCTCTCCATCTCTACACCTGACTCCACGGACGCGCGACCCGGATAGGAGGATCCGCTCGACCTCCCTGCTCGTCTCGATGCGACCGCCGCTGTCGAGCAGGATGCGCGCCAGCGCCTGGGTGATCTGGCTGAGGCCGCCGCGCACGTAGGCGACTCCCTTGGTGACCTCGAAATAGGGAATCATCCCGTAAACCGCTGGGCACGCGGACGGAGGCGCACCGAGGTAGTAGACCTGGAACGTCAGCGCCGTGCGCACGTGCTCGGAGTGAAAATAGCTGTTGATGAGCTGCTCGACCGAACGCCACGGGCCGAGCCTGCTCAGCACGCTCGCCTCGCTCAACGAGGCCCGCCACGGGGCGTCGCGGTAGCGATGCTCGATGAACAGCGACTTCAGTAGTTTTTTGATCCCCCCGAGATCCTCTGCGTACCTCGAGAAGTTGCGCGCGTCGCGTGGCGAGAGCTCGGCGATGCTGTCGGCTGTCGCCTGGACGTCGGGGCGGAACGTGAGCGACTCGCCGTCTGGGAACCTGACCTCGTAGAGCGGGTCGAGGGGGACCATCTCGAGATGCCGGTCGAGATCCTCCTCGAGACTGTGAAAGCAGTCCACCAGCACCTGCGGGGCGTGCAGCATGGTCGCGCCGATGTCGAAGCGGTAGCCGTCGCGCTCGATGCTCGAGCAGTAGCCGCCGATCGTCGGACGCTTCTCGACCACGGTCGTCGGGACCTCCCGTCGCGCGAGCAGGCAGGCGACATACAGGCCGGCCAAGCCCGCTCCCACGACGATCGCCTGTCCTCGCTGGAGCATCGCTTGCCCGGCGCGCTCATGCGTCGCCCAGCAGGGCGACGATCGTCTGTCTGGTGGCGAGCAGGCTCGGGTACAGCGCCGCCAGCGCTCCCAGTAGCACGGTGATCAGCGCCGTCCCGAGGGCGAGCCACGGCGACGGGGAGAAGGAGACGCGCCACGCGAGCTCGTCCTCGATCGAGGACGTCATGATGAACCCGAGTCCGAGTCCGATGACGGTCGCGACGACGGCTCCGACGGCCGCGATCGCGCCTGCCTCGAGCACGACCGAGCCGCCCAGTTGCCCCCTGCTCATTCCCAGGATTCTCTGGATGCCGAACTCGCGGCTGCGCTCGAACGTCGCTGTCAACATCGTGCTCAGGACGATCAGCGCCGCGACGACCAGCGCCGCGACCTGAATGCCCTCGGCGATCGAGAAGAGGCTCTGGATGGAGTTGACGAGATAGCTCTCCATCTGCGCTCGTGTCAGAACGGACCCCGGTATGCGGTTGGCTTGCACGAACCGTTCCAGGCGGCGCTTGACGGTTGCAACGTCGGCCCCGGGCTTCACCACGATCGCGAAGCGATCCGCCGCGGAGTCCCTGGTGAGCCGTTCGTATAGGGACTGCTCGAGGAACACCGAGTCGAACGACGCGATGTCGTCGAAGACGCCGCCGATGCGGATCTTGACGTTCCCGAACGACGTCGGCAGGGTCAGCCTGTCGCCGACCGCCAGATGATGGTGGCGGGCGGTGAGGCGCGAGATCACGACCTGCCCGTGCCCGAGTGCCGCGACCAGTCGGCGCTGGGAGATGCCGAGGCTGCCCGTGATCCGGTGACCCGCACGCGCGGCCTGCGCGACCGGAAGGGCGTAGACGACGAGTTGATGATTCGCTCGGTTGATGAGCCCGAAGCGCATCGGATAGGCGGCCTGTACGCCGGGAACAGCGGCCAGCTTCGTCGCGAGCGAGCCGGGCAGCGGTTGATCGAACACGTAGGCCGCCGAACCTTCCGCGCTGAGGTAGAGCGGCGTCGCGTACCACGCGCGGGCGGCGCGTTCGGTCTCCGCCCGGTATGAGCCGACGCTCGTCCCCACGGCGAGCACGAACGACGCGGCCATCGCCATGCCGCCGGCGGCGATCGTGGTGCGCCCGGGTGCCCGCAGGAGGGCGTCGGAGGCGAGCCGGCCAACCTGTCCGAAGAAGGGGCGCGCCAGCAGGCGGCGCACGCCGGCGGCGAGCTTCGGTATGAGCCACGGAAGCACCAACGCGGCGCCACCCAGCGCCGTCACCAGGGCCACACCGACGAGCGGCACGCTGGAGCCGAGCGGTGCGAGCCAGCTGACCAGCGCGCTGATCGCGATCGCGAGCAGGCCGAGCGGCAGCAGCCTGCGCGCAATCCGTGTCACGCCGCCGCTGTGCCACTCGAACGCTGCTTCGGGCCGCAGCGCGTCGATCGGCGTCGCCCGCAGGATCCGCACGGCCGGAAGCGCCGCGCCGAGCACCGCGACTCCCACTGCCCCGGCGAGGCCGAGCAGGATGTCGACCGCGCGCACGACGAGCGGTCCGGCGGAGGTGAACGGAAGGATGTTGTAACTGTCAACGGCGCGCTGCAGCAGCAGGTGAGCGAGCTCCGCGCCACAGGCTACGCCCAGGATCCCGCCGACGACTCCCAGCAATGCGGCCTCCGCCAGGAACGCGCCGATCACCTGCACGCGCGAGGCCCCGCCGATCAGCAGCAGCGTCAGCTCCTCGCGCCGCTCGGCGAGCGCCATCGACATCGTGTTGAGGACGAGAAACAGCGCGGCCACCAGGCCGACGGTGCGCGACTCCTGGCTGATCGACGCGATCGAGTCAAACGTGTGCTGGTATGCCTGCGCGCCGCCGCCCGGGCGCTCGACGGTCGCACGGTGAGCGACGGTGCGTTCCAGGGAGTCGTGCAGCTTCGCGGGCGACCAGCCGCGCCGCGCGCCCACATAGATGCCGTCAAGGGCGCCCGCGCGACCGAACGTACGCTGCGCGGCTCCCAGCGTCATCAGCGCGAACTGGCCGCCGTTCACCGACGCGAGCGGGCCGCGCGCGAGCAGGGCCTGGACCCGCAGTCGCACATAGCCGTGCGGCGTCTCGACCGCCAGCCGCTGTCCCGCGCTGACGCCCAGGGAGTGTGCGAGCGCTCCTGTCAGGAGCAGACCGCCGTCGCGCATGGCGGGCGCCGAGAGCTCGCGCGCCGTTTCGGTCAGTTCATGTGGAAACAGATGGGTGAAATTGCCCGCGAGCCCGAAGACCAGGAAGCGCGTCAACGCGCCGTCGTGCCGTGCACGCGAGAACTCCTGTACGAAGGGGACGGTGTCCTTGACGCCGGGCGTCGCGCGCACGGTCGCAAGTGCCACTTCGCTCAGCGACCCGGCGCCCGCCGGGGCGATCTCGGCCGCGGCGTCTCCCGCAAGCCCACGCGTCTCGGCTTCGATCGAGCGGTTCAAGGTCGAGTTGATCGCGCTGATCGCGATCAGCAGGCCCGTGCTCGCGGTGAGCCCGGCGAGCGCCAGTAGCGTCCGTCGCGGGTGCTCGCGGAGATGGCGCAGGTTGGCCAGGCGCACGATCGTCCACGCCCCGCGCAGCGTCTCGCGGTCAACCCGCAGGCGGTCCATCGCTAGCTGCCCGGTAGGGCTGGGAGGGGCGGCGCGGTGTGGCGGCTCATGCCGCCGCCGCACGCGGTGTCGCGGGCGCGCTCAGGCGCCCGTCGACGAGTCGCACGACGCGGTTCGCGTAGGAGCTCACACTCGCGCTGTGGCTCACGATCACCACCGTCTGCCCGGCGCCGGCCGCCTGCTTGAGAAGGTCGAGGATGACCTCGCTGCTGGCCGAGTCCAGGCTGCCCGTCGGCTCGTCCGCGAGCACGACGGCCGGCCGTGTCACGAGCGCCCGCGCGAGCGCCACGCGCTGCTGCTCGCCACCGGAGAGCTGGCTGGGACGGTGATCGCGACGATCCTCCAGCCCCATCTTCACGAGCGCCGCGCGGGCGCGCGCGAGCGGATCCGTCACGCCGTCCAGCAACAACGGAAACGCCACGTTCTCGACGGCGCTCAGCGTCGGTAGCAGGCTGAAGAACTGCAGTAGAAACCCGAGTCGCTGGCGGCGCACGACGGTGAGCTCGCGCTCGGTCAGGGAAGAGATCTCGCGACCCTCGAGAAATACCTGCCCGGAGTCGGGTCGGTCGAGTGCGCCCAGCAGGTGAAGGAATGTCGACTTGCCCGATCCCGACGGGCCCATGATCGCCACGAATTCACCGGCGGCGGCCTCGAAGTCGATTCCGTCAACCGCGCGGATGTCGGTCTCACCCTGGTGAAATACCCGGCGCAGTCCGCGGCAGCTGAGTGGCACAGATCGAATGGCGCGCGATACTATCATCCGGATTAGTCTGATAGTCAGAAACAGTAAACATGCCGCGGACGCCTTCGACACGGTCGTCGTGGGCGGCGGGCTGGGCGGACTCGCGGGGGCGGTTGCCCTCGCCCGCCGCGGGTTGAGGGTGGCGTTGCTCGACGCGCTCGAGCGTCCGCCGCGCGACTGTTTCGGATACACGCTGTGGCCGCCGGCGACGCGTGTGCTGCGCGAACTGGGTGTGTTCGACGAGGTTCTGTCCGCGGGCTGCCCGCTGGAGCGGCTGCGCTGGTATGACGCCTCGGCGCGCGAGTGGTCTGCGCTGGACCTCATCAGGGTCGACGAGCGCGGGGCGTTCGTCGGTGTGCTGCCGTCCCGCGTCAACGCGATCCTGGCGCGCGCCGCCGAGCACGCGGGCGTGGAGATCCTCCGCGGCGTCTCCGACTGGCGGATCGCGCGGCGATCGGTGACGGGGGTCCGGCTGAGCGTGCGCGGACAGGGCGGCAGGGAGCTGTCCGCGCGCGTCCTCGTGGGGTGTGACGGCGCGCAATCGCGCGTGCGCGAGCGCCTGAAGCTGCGGGCGATCCGATGGGCACCCGGCCAGATCGTGCTGACGGGGATCGGCGGGAAGCTGCCGATGCAGGAGTCGCGCCAGTCGCTTGGGCGCGGTTGGTCGAGCGGCTCGCTCGCGCTCGGCGACGGCGGCAGCTGGCTGTACGGGATCTCGCACGGCCCGCCGGCGGGCGACCCCACCGAGCTGGTGCGGGCCCGCGCGGGCCGCGACCCGTCGGTGCGGGACGCGGCGAGCGAGCTCGCGACGGTCGCGCTGCTGCGACCGTCAACCGTGCACGTCGCGGCCTGGGCTCGCGACGGCGCTCTGCTGATGGGCGACGCGGCGCACGCGATGCTCCCGCACCTGGGACTGGGGGGAAGCCTCGCGCTCGAGGACGTGCCGGTGATGGCCGACGTCGTCGCGGGCGCGTTGGCCCGCGGCGACGTCAGCGCCACCGCGCTCGGCGAGTTTCAGCGCAGGCGCGGCACGCGCGTGGCCTATGCGCAGCGCGTCTCCGCGCTGTGGGCGCTCGCGACGACCGCGCGGCTCCCGGGCGTGGGGGCCCTGCGTGACATGAACCTGCGGCGGATGGCGGCGCGTCCGGGGTTGCTCGAGGCGTTTGTCGGCGAGCTCGCGGCCAGCGGCGTCCCACGTCGGCGGACGCGGCTCGCGGTACTGCTGCCCTGACGGGCCCGGCGATCAGACGAGCTGCTCAGTCGCGGTGCGCTCGGTGGGAGCTGCCACCAGCTGCGCGCGCCCACGGCTACGCTGCCGCCGCCTCGCGCTCCCCCATGAACAGCCACGGGTTGCGCATCCCGATCACGGCTCCTTGGAAGCGCTTGCGGTGCCCGTACACGACCCAAGTCGTGTCGACCGCTCCGTACTCCTCCTCGATGCGCAGCTCCTCGGGGTGTTCGTGCGCGTGGTGGACATGCGTGAGCCCCGCGTCGTACTCCTTCGCGAGCAGGTGCCGCGCGACGACGGGCTTGGAGGGCTCGTCGATGATCGTCTCCCAGCGGCTCAGGTCGGGGTAGCCCTTCGTCGCCGACACGATCCCCAGGCTGCGCGGGTTCTCGACGTCGGTTCGAACCAGCAGCGCGAGCGCCTTCGTCGGGTAGATGAACGTGTCGATCACGAACACATCCATGTAGTAGCGCTCGGTCACCAGGTGCACCTGCACGTGGGCGCTGCACTGCACCAGGAACGTGTTGGGCTCGTCGCGCACCCGCACGATCTCGCCCAGGAGGTCCTCGGTGAGCGAGATCTCGACTTCGTCGCGCGCGATCCGCTGGAACTCCAGGTAGTGCAGCAGCGCGTTCTCGTGGCACGTCCCCTCGGGGCCCAGCGTGATGAAACGCGGGCGCGTCATCTCGCGGCGGCCTCCGGGGCGCCGGCTTGCTCGGCTCCGTCGATCAGCTCGTCCTCGAGCTTGCACGTCGCGCCGATCATCAGCTCGAACAGCGCGCCCGTGAAGTCCTCCGGCAGGTTCACCTCGGCGCCGCGCGCCAGATACCGCGCGCGCACCTCCTCCACGCGCCCGGGCTGCATCATCGGGATCTCGTGATCGCGCTTGTACAGCGCGATCTCGCGGCAGATCTGAAAGCGCTCGCCGAACGCGCGCGCGATCTGCTCGTCGAGCTCGTCCAAGCGGAGGCGGAAGGGCTCGAGGCCCGCCGCGGCCTGCCCGGTGCCTCCGGCGGTCTGGGCCTCGCCCGCGCTCACGCCCCGTCGCCTCCCCCGCCGAGCAGCCCGGTCGCGAACGCGTAGCTGCAGCTCGCCAGCGACCCCAGCGCGTAGCCGCCCTCCTGGATCACGCACACCGGCAGCGCGGTTCGCGCGAGCAGCTCGCCGATGCCCTGGAAGATCGAGGCGTCGAACGACCACGCCCCGTGGGGGTCGCCGGCGACGATGTCGTACCCCAGCGACAGCACGATCGCATCCGAGGAGCCCGCCAGCGTGCGGATGCAGCGCGCCGCCTCGCCCAGGTATGTCTCGCGGCGCGGCGCCGCGCGGAACGTCACGAGGTGCTCGCGCTCCGAGCGTGCCCGCACGCGTTTCCAGGGCAGGTTGGCCCCGGTCGCGCCGTGCAGCGAGTGCAGCGTCGTGTCCGCCATCCGCTCCACCAGCGCCGAGGTCCCGTTCGGGTAATGGAGGTCGAGGTCGAGGATCGCGACCCGTCCGATCGCCCCCTCGCGCAGCGTGTCCGCCGCGGCTGCCGCGTTGTTCAGGTAGCAGTAGCCGCCCAGCCACGCGGGCCCCGCGTGGTGACCCGGCGGCCGGCACAACGCGTAGCTGAAGCGTGCGCCCGCGAGGATCCGCCGCGCGGCGGTGATCGCCGCGCCGACGCCCTCGCGCGCCGTCGCGACCGCCTGCGCGCACACCGGCGTGTCGGGCTCCAGACCCGGTTCGGCGAGACCGCGCAGCAGCACCGGCTCCTCGCTGCGCACGCCCCGCAGCGCGTTCAGATAGGCCGGCTCGTGCAGGCGCCGCAGCGTGAGCTCGATCTCCTCGCTGCTCGTGTCCGCCGCGCTCGCGCGTACTCCCGGGTGGCGCATCAGGCCCGCCTGCACCTCCAAGAGTCGGCGCCCGTCGTCGTAGCCGGGCGTGCGCCGGCCGCGTTCGTCGAGGATCCACGGCACCGCACCCTCGCCCTCGCGGCGCTGCTCGATCGTCACCAGTCGCGCCCGCGCGGCCAGCGGCGCAGCAACGCGGGCCGGCGCCGCCGCGCGGATCCGCGCCGATGGGGGCGCCGCCGTCGTCCGCGTCGCCGCGCTCACAGCAGCGTCCGTCTCATCCGCGCTCCGAGCAGCTCGAAGCCATTTCCTCTGTAGAACGCCTCCGTCGCCGAGAGGCCCGCGAAGCCGTCGCTGGGCAGTCCCACCTCCACGCGCGCGATTCGCTTGGAGCGCGCCAGCGCGAACACGCCCTCGATCAGGTCGTGGCCGATCGTCAGGCTCCGCCACGAGGGGTGTACCCACAGCTCCTGGATCAGGCCGTAGCGGCCGGGGATGTGCAGCGCGCTGAGCCAGCTCGCGCCGACGAGCCCCACGAGTCCCGTGCCGTTGCTCTCGGCGAGCAGCAACGCACCGGCGTCCGGATTGCGCACCAGCCCCTGCGCCTCGCGCTCGATCGCGCCCACCGTCGCCGGCTTGCCGCCGAGCTCGACCAGCAGCGCGCGCACCGCCTCCGCGACCGCGCGCGCGTCGCTCGGCAGCGCCTCGCGCACGCGCCACGTGGCGACCGCCGCACGCTCGCCCATCTCAGGCGGCCTCCGCCGCACGCTCGCCCATCTCAGGCGGCCTCCGCCGCACGCTCGCCCATCTCAGGCGGCCTCCGCCATGCCGAGCGCCGGCTCCAACTCGACCGTCCACGCGTCGGGGGCGTCGCTGCCGGTGACCGCGAGCGCGATCGTCGCCATCGGCGCGCGCGCCTTCAGCAGGATCTCGTCGAACTCCTCCTCGGGGTCCGACTGCATCACGATCGCGCCGCCCGCGCCGATCGTGGTTGCGCCGGGGCGCATCACGATCGTGCGGATCACGATGCTCAGGTCGACCATCCCGTCGAGGCCGAAGTAGCCGAGCGCACCGGAGTACACGCCGCGCGCGACGCGCTCGATGTCGTCGATGATGTCCATCGTGCGCAGCTTCGGCGCGCCCGTCATCGAGCCCCCGGGGAAGCACGCGCGCACGCAGTCCACCGGCGAGCGATCCGCCTCCAGGCGGCCCTCGATCGTGGAGACCAGCTGGTGCACGGTCGCGTAGGGCTCGACGACCATCAGCTCGGGCACGCGCACGCTGTCGACGTCGCACACGCGCCCGAGGTCGTTGCGCAGGAGGTCCACGATCATCAGGTTCTCGGCGTAGGTCTTTTCGTCGTGCGCGAGCTCTTCGCGCACGCGCGCGTCCTCGACGGGATCCTCGCGTCGTGACGTCGTGCCCTTGATCGGCCGCGCCTCGACGCGGCGCTCGCGGTCGACCGACAGGAAGCGCTCCGGCGAGGAGCTCACGATGGTGCACTCGCCAAGCCTCAGGTACGCCGCGAACGGCGCCGGGTTGCGGTGGCGCAAGAGTCGATACAGCGTCCATGGGTCGGGCTGCGCGGAGGTGGAGATCTGGTCGGTGAGGCACACCTCGTAGGACTCGCCCGCGACCAGTTCGCTCTGGCAGTGCGCGATGTCCGCCAGGTACTGCTCGCGCCCGCGCCCGCACATGAAGCGCACCGGTCCCGGCGCCCGCGGCTCGGGCTGCGGCGGTGCTGGTGCGGGCGCGCCGAGCGTCTCGTGCACGACCGCCTCGGCTTCGTCGAGCCACTCCTCGGCGCCCGCGTCGTCCTCGCCGGAGACGACCATCAGATGCGTGACGTGGCGCTCGTGATCGACCGCGAGCACGCGGTTGGCGAACATCATGACCGCGTCGGGCATGTCGGAGTGGTGCACGCAAGGCGAGCCGCAGTCGGCCTTGCACTCGTAGCCCAGGTAGCCGACGAAGCCGCCGAGCAGGTTGGGAGCGTCGGGCGGCGCCTCGACGGCGCGCGCCGCGATCTCGCGGTCGAGGATCTCGAAGATCGACGCGTACTCGACGCCGCTCCCCTGCGCGCCCTGTATCTGTACTGCGCCCTCGCGGACGTCGTACTGCAGCACGCAGCGTTCGGGGCCTTCGCTGGTGCCCATGTAAGAGGCGCGCGCCAGGCGCGTGGGGGCGTCGGCGCTGTCCAACCAGAACGCGTACTCCATGTCCCCGAAGAGGCGTTCGAATACGAGCTCGGTCGAGGGTTCGCCCGCGATCGTGCGCACGCGCAGCTTCGTGTTCGAGGAGCGCTGCGCGCGCTCGCGCGGGCGGCGCGCCGGCACCACCGGCTTGCGTGTCGCGCGCGCCGAGGGTCGGCGGTGGTGGCGTGCGAGCGCGTAGAAGTTCTCCACGAGCGCCAGCCCGTGCTCGGTCGCGATCGACTCGGGGTGGAACTGCACGCCCCACATCGGGCGGCTGCAGTGTTCGATGCCCATCACCACGCCGTCTGGTGTCCACGCCGTAACGCGGCCCTCGGGCCCCAGCGCGCCGCTGACCGCCAACGAGTGGTAGCGCACGACCGAGAAGTCCTGCGGGATCCCGGCGAACAGACCGCTTCCGATGTGCTGCACGCGGCTCAGGCGTCCGTGCATCGCCATCGGCGCGGTCGCGACCATTCCGCTCAGCACGTGCCCGAGACCCTGGTGGCCCAGGCAGATCCCGAGCACGGGGATGTCGCTGGAGCGCAGGATGTCCGAGCACACGCCGAAGTCGTGCCACCGTTCCGGGCGCCCCGGTCCGGGCGAGAGCACGACCGCGTCGAAATCCCAGCGCGACAGCGCGCGCCAGGAGACCATGTCGTTGTGCACCACGATCGGCTCCTCGCCGGACACGGCGGCGAGCAGGTGGAAGACGTTGTAGGTGTAGGAGTCGTAGTTGTCGACCAGCAGCGTGTTCATCTCGTCGCCTCCAGGCCCAGACCGCGCGCGCTGCGTTCCATCAGCGTCTGCACGATGTGCTCGACGTGCTCGCCCCGGTCGGCTTCCAGATGCCAGAGGGCGAGATGCTTGAGGTAGTGCGCCATCGGGCGCACGTCCAGGCGCTCCACAGCCAACCGCAGGTAGCGCCGGTAGAGCTCGGACTGCACGACCGCAAAGCGGTACTCGGCGTCCTGCGCGGGGCGCCCGCCGCTGGTGGCGCCCTGGCCGCTGCTGCGGCTCGCCCGCGCGCGCACCAGATCCCAGCCCAGGCTCTCGCCCCCCTCGAACAGCCGGTCGGTGTCGAAGTCGATGCGCGGTGCGACGGGGTGGGGCAGGAAGAAGCCCAGCGCGATCTGCGCCGCGAGCCGTTCGGGCAGGGGATGGCGGCGGCGCACCTCGTGACGGGCAGCGTCGGAGTCGATCTGCTGGTCGATCCAGTCGGTCAGATCGTCGATCAGCAGGCCACCCTCGCTGGAGGCGACCGCGCGCTTCTGGCGCGCGACCATCCCGTTGAAGATGTCGTGCGTCGGGTGCATCGGCACGCGCGCGCTGCCGTTCGCCGCGGGCAGCAGCTCGTCCATCAGCTTGCGCCGGCAGGTGACGTGCGAGACCCACTCGGTGCCGCACACCTGCATCGAGGTCATCTCCCCGAGGTCGGGCGCGGTCATCCAATACGCCAGTGCCCGCATGTGCTGGGTCGGCACCCCGTCGGCGCGCACGAGCGGGAACTCCTCGAAGTCCTCGAGGCCGGTCGAGTAGATCACGACGCCGTCCTCGCGCCGCTTCAGGCGACCGTCGCGCAGGCCGGCCTCTGTCAGCTCAGCGGCCTCCTCGAGGAAGTCCGACTCGAAGAACACGCGGTCGAACGCGACTCCGAGGCGTGCGAGCGTCTTGCGCTGGCCGGATATCACCCAGGCGCGTGTCTTGTACCAGAGCTCCAGCGCCGAGCGTTCGCCGCTGAGTACGCGCTTGAGCAGCTCGTCGGCGGCGTCGCCGCGCAGCGTGAGCTCGCGCGTGAGCGAGTCTTCGGGGTAGTCGACCTCCTCGCCGCCGAGCGACCCACTTGCGGCGACGTAGTCGGCGTAGCAGAGGCCGACGAAGTGATCGCTCTTTTCGTCTCCGTCCAGCCACCCTGGCGCGTGGCGGCCGCTGCTCATCACGCCCGCCATCGCCTCGCCCATGGAGCGCCCGGCGTCGGAGATCAGCGAGCGGCGCTCGACCTGGGCGCCGGCCTGCGTGAGCGCTGCCGCGAGCGCGTTTCCGATTGCGAGGTTGCGCAGGTGTCCGACGTGCAGCGCCTTGGTCGCGTTGGCGTCCCAGAACTGCACCGAGTAGCGCCGCCCGTGAGCCAGGTCGGAGAGCGTCGCCTCGGCGCTCCCGCCGGCCTCGAGTGCCGCGCCGGTCGCTTCGATCCAGGGATCGGTGAGGCGCACCGCGATACCCCCGCGGATGTGCATCACCGCGTCCACCCACGGCTCCCGTTCCAGGCGTCGCAGATCCTCCACCGATGCCGGATCCTCCTGCCACTCGGGCAGGCGCGGAACCAGTTTCAAGTCGTAGCGCCGGTGCGGCCGTCGCGGTGCACGCGCGGCCCACCGCGCAGTTTCACCATTCCGGCTCGGAACGTGCTCGAAGTAGTCAAAAAGATTGACGCTCATTCCTGGTGCAAATCGACGTTTGTGTTCGATGCACCAGCCGGGGCTCGAACCCGGATCAACGGCGTTTAAGGCCGCCCCTTAACCGATTAAGGTACTGGTGCCCTGCCATTCAAGGCGCCCGACGACGCATCTCCGCCACCCCTCGCGCGGTTTCGCGCAGCCGAATCTGCCCGCTGGACCATACCAGCTACCATGGCCCGGGCGGATAATTTGAAGGTGCCCCAGACGGCTTCGGGCGGGCCTACGGGAGTTGTGTGTGGGCCATGAATGGCTTGTTCAAACGGGATCCACCCGAGAGAAACAAAATTCTCAAGGTGAAGCGAAACCCATGCGATGGATAACGAAGACGGAAACATTGACGGCGAGGTCGAGGACGGAAACACCAACGGGAAACTGCCGGGTGTGAGAGCTCTGCGCCCTCACCCGCCGTTGCCGCCCGGTCCGCGCATGCCGAGCGCGCTGCAGGCCGTCGGCTGGGCGGAACGACCGCTGTCGTTCATGGAACGCTGTCAGAAACGTTACGGCGATACATTCACCCTGCGGATCCGTCACGCGGGCGTGTGGGTGTTCCTGTGCGACCCCGAGGACATCAAGCGCGTGTTCACCGCCGAGCCCGAGGCGATGGGCGTCGGGGAAGCCAACAGTCTGCTGGGCCCGGTGCTCGGCCCGCGCTCGGTGATGCTGCTGGAAGAGCCCGAGCACATGGCCCACCGTCGCCGCATGTTGCCGTCGTTTCACGGGAGATACATGGAACGTTACGGCGCCGCGACCGGCGCGGTCGCGCGCGAGGAGATCGCGAAGTGGCCGATCGGCGAGCCCTTCGCGCTGTGGCCGCGGATGCAGGACATCACGCTCTCGGTGATCATGCGCGCGGTCTTCGGCGAGCTCGACACCGACCACCTGCTCGAGCTGCGCGAGCTTCTACGCGGCCTGACCGAATGGATGAACCGGCCGCTGCAGCTGACCCTGCTGGCCGCGGTCGGCCCGCGCTCGATGGTGCGCAACCCGGCGTTCCGCGCGATGATGGACGCGGCCGAGGCGGCGGTGCTCGAGGAGATCCGCAAACGGCGCGCCGAGCGCGGCACGCGCGAGCGGGACGACATCGCCTCGATGCTCGAGCAGGCCCACCGCGAGGACGGCTCCTCGCTGACCGACCAGGAACTGCGCGACGAACTGATCACGCTGCTCGTCGACGGTCCGACGTCGAGCTCGCTGGCGTGGGCGTTCGAGCGGCTGCTGCGCCACCCCGACAAGCTCGCGCGCCTGCGCGAGGAGGTGCGGGCGGGCGAGCAGGAGCTGTACATGGACGCGGTGATCAAGGAGACGCTGCGTCTGTGCCCGCCGGTGCCGGTGGTGGTGCGCAAACTGATGCAGCCGATGGAGCTGGGCAGCCATACGGTGCCGGCCGGGACGACGGTCGCGCCGTGCGCCTACCTGCTGCACCACGACGAGCGCATCTACGCAGAGCCGCGCCGTTTCCTGCCGGAGCGCTTCCTGGAGAGACCTGCGGGCACCTACACGTGGATCCCGTTCGGCGGCGGCGTGCGGCGCTGCCTGGCGGCGAGCTTCGCGCTTCTGGAGATGAAGCGCGTGCTGCAGACGGTGCTCGGCGAGGTCGAGCTGCAGCCGACGCGTCGCCGCTCCGAGCGCGTCGCGCGCGCATCGATCGCTTTTGTTCCCGACCGCCACGCCGAGGCGATCGTGGTGCGCAGGCTCGCCGCGCCGCCGCCAGCGGGCGAGCGCCGCGCCGCGCTCCGCGTACCCGGGCCGACCAGCGTGCCGGTGGGATAGGGCGCTCGTGGATGGGGATGGAGCGAGCGTGGATGGCGATCTGATCGTTGTCGGCGCCGGGGCGAAGGCGGCGGCACTCGCGACGAAGATCCACGCGATCAACTCGCTCGGCCGCGGGCCGCTGACGGTCACCATCGTCGAGGCCGTCGAACCGGCCGCGTCGTGGACGGGGCGCAACGGGATGACCTCCGGCGAGGAGCCGCTCGCGATCCCCCCGATCAAGGACGTGGGCTTCCCCTACGAAAGCCCGCGGGACCTGGGGGAGGTGGGCGACGCGATCGACCACGCGATGCTGGCGTTCACCTGGCAGCAGTACATGATGAGCAAACGCCAGTACGCGCGCTGGATCAACGCTGGCGCGCCTGCCGTGCAGCACCGCGATTACGGCCACTACCTGGCGTGGGTGATGTCACGGGCGACGCACGGCGTAACGCACGTGCGTGGGCGTGTCACCCAGCTCGCGCTCGAGGGCGACTCGCACTGGGTCGTGGATGTCTCGGAATCCTCCGGCACGCAGCGGTACCGGTGCGGCGCGCTCGTGCTGACCGGGCCCGGCGTGCACCGGCTGCTCCCGCACGACCCCGACGCGGCGCCGCGGATCTTCCACTGCGACAGTCGCCGCGGCGACTTCACGCGGATCCCCGCCGAGGAGGCGGTCGACATCGGGATCGTCGGCGGCGGCGAGAGCGCGCTGAGCGCGGTCGCGTTCCTGCGGATCTTCCGCCCCGAGGCGCAGCTGACGGTCTACACGACGGGCCTGCCGCTGAGCCGCGGGGAGAGCTTCCTGGAGAACCGCGTGTTCTCCAACCCCGACGAGGTCCAGTGGAGCTCGCTGGACCTCACATCGCGCCGCGACTTCGTCAAGCACTGCGACCGCGGCGTGTTCGACGCGGGCAGCCTCGCGCTGCGCGCATACGACGACAACTGCAAATTCGTCCTCGGGCGCGTCGCGCGGGTCGCGACGGCGAGCCCGCAGGAGGGCCTCAACCTCCAATACACATCCGCCGGGCGCGAACGCAGCGCGCGGCACGACTACGTTGTCAATTGCACCGGCTTCGACCTGCTCGAGCAGCTGCGCGGACTGTTCCCGATGGCGGTGCGCACCGAGATCGAGCGTCGGGTGGGCCGTCTGTGGGATGCGCCGGCGGACGTCGAGGTCCCGATCGGGCGCCACCTCGAGCTGCACGGGATGCAGCCGAGACTGCACATCCCCGGACTCGCCGGCCTGAGCCAGGGTCCGGGGTTCGCGAATCTCGGCTGCCTGGGCCTGCTTGCCAATCGCGTGCTCGCGCCGCTCCTCACCGAGGTCGACGTGGGTGCGCGCTCGATTCAGACAACGACAACGGAGGTCGTCTAATGCCGTCTCGCTCCCGTCAGGTGCGGCGCGCTCAGGAGCGCCGCACGCAGACGCAGAAAACGACCCGCGCGCGCCAGTCGCGCGTGGGGAGGGTGGGATTCCCATCCCACGAGCGCGTGCCGAAATGGGGTTGGCTGGCTGCGGGCGGCCTGGTGGTCGTGGTGGCGATAGTGGTGCTCGTCGCGTCACTGGGATCCTCCGCGTCGAGCTCCAACCACCCACCGCTGACGGGCTCGGGCTACCCGAACTTCGACACCTCCAACACGCGACGCACAGGCGGGCCGATCGACCGCGCCGACGTCTCCAAGCTGGCGGCGGCGTGGTCGATGCCGTTGACGGCGCGCAGCGCCTACGGCAGCTACTCGGCCTCGCCGATCGTCAGCGGCGGGGTGATCTACTCGCAGGATCTCGCGTCCAACGTGCAGGCGATCGACGCCAAGACGGGGCACGTGATCTGGACGAAGAGCTTCTCCTCGCCCGACCAGGGGCCGAACGGGATCGTCGTACAGGGTGGGCGCGTGTTCGGGGCGACGGCGACCGCGGCGTTCGCGCTCGACGAGAAGACGGGCAAGGAGGTGTGGTCGGTGACGCTGACGCGCAATGCGCACGAGGGGATCGACATGGCGCCGGGCTACCACGACGGGATCGTGTACGTGTCGACGGTGCCGGGCAACAACAACAAGTTCTACGGCGCCGAAGGCGTGGGGATCCTGTGGGCATTGGAAGCGAGCACGGGGCGCAAGCTGTGGCATTTCGACACGGTGCCGCAGAGCCTGTGGGGCAACCCGGGCGTGAACTCCGGCGGCGGCCTCTGGTACACGCCGGCATTCGACGAACATGGCGCGATGTACTTCGGCGTGGGCAACCCCGCGCCGTTCCCGGGAACCCAGGAATCCCCGTGGGGGTCCAGCCGGCCGGGCCCCGACCTGTACACGGATTCGATCGTGAAGCTCGACGCGCGCACGGGCAAGCTGGAGTGGTACTACCAGCAGACCCCGCACGATCTCTACGACTGGGACCTGCAGGATCCGCCGATCCTGGCCACCGTCAAAGGCCGCCCGGCGGTGATCGCGGGGGGCAAGGTGGGGTTCGTGGTGGCGCTCGACCGCGCGACGGGCAAGCCGCTGTGGAAGCGCTCGGTGGGGATCCACAACGGTCACGACCAGGATGCGATCCATGCGCTCAAACACGAATTCTCCAAGCTGCACATCCCCGAGACGGTCTACCCGGGCGAGCTGGGCGGCGTGATCGCGCCGATGGCGAGCAACGGCTCGACGATCTTCGTCCCGGTCGTGAACCACTCGGTGACGTTCAACTCCCAGGAAGAACCCCAGGAAAACGGGTCGCTGACGGGCGAACTGGTCGCGCTCGACGCGAACACGGGGGCGGTCAAGTGGTACCACCCGTTCTCCTCGGCGGCGTTCGGGTCGGCGACGGTCGTCAACGATCTCGTGTTCACGACGGCGTTCGAAGGCAAGCTGTTCGCGTTCGACGCCGAAACCGGCAGCGTGGTCTGGGAAAAGCAGCTACCCGCGGGCGCCAACACGGGTGTGGCGGTTAGCGGCGACACGGTGATCGCGCCGGCGGGAACGCCGGTGGCGGAAGGTCAGACGGCCGAGATGATCGCCTACCGCCTGGGCGGCTGAGCAGGCGGGCGAGCGGGGGCTCAGTCCGCGATGGTGCCGTTGCCCACCGGCGCCAGCCTGAGCTGGCGCCGGTAGGGCCCGCGCCCGCTGAGGCACGCGGCGCCGCAGCGGGCGCCGAGGTCGAGTGCGTCCTGGAGGGGGAGGCCGGCGGCGAGACCGTAGGTGAGGCCGGCCGCGAAGGAGTCCCCGCAGCCGTAGGAGTCGACGGGCGGAGCGGGTGGCGGGGTGGCGTCCCAGGTGCCGGACCTGCCGTCGCGGGTGCGGTAGGAGCCGCCGCGTGCGCCGTCGGTGGTGACGACGACGGCGGCGTCGCGCGCCGCGGCGGCGGCCTCCTCGCGCTCGATCTGGTCGCCGTTCGAGAGGACGAGTGCGTCGAGCGGCATTTCGTGGCCGAGCGCGTGGAGCGCGCGGGGGCTCGCGACGAGCACGCGCGCGGCGCGCGCGGCGCGCAGGGCCTCGGCGTCACCGGCGGTGAAATACACGCCGTCCATCTCCTCGAGCAGGTACCACGGGAGCTCTTCGTCGGAGCCGGTCGGCTCCAGGCGCGGACCGAACGTGGTGATCGTGCGCTCGCCCTCGTCGTCGAGCAGCGCGATCGCGCGCCGCGTGGCGGAGGGACGGGACGCGGTGTGCACGACGACGCCGAGCTCGCGCAGGCGGACGACCGAGCGGCTGCCGTGGTCGTCGTCGCCGAGCACGGTCATCAGCGTGGCCGCTCCGGCGAGCCGGGCGGCCTGGACGGCGGCGACGGCGCCGCCGCCGGCGGGCTCGGCGAAGGGGTCGCGGGCGTGCACGATCTCGCCGGCGTGGGGCACGCGCGGGACGCGCGCGAACTGCACCCACTCGACGTGGCCGACGACGGCGACCCGCGGCGGCTCGGCCACATCTGTCAGCTCGTTCCCGATGATTGGATCTTGAAGACTCATTGGTCGGCCCTGTAGTTACAGATTGCCCGATCGGGCACCTTCGAAGCCCTTCATCCGTTTTTTCCCTCGCGCCGGCTGCGTCGTAGGAGCTCTTTGACGAGCGTCTCGACGGAGCGCTCGAGTTGGGAGATCGTCGCGGTCTGGACGCTCGCGACGCCGACCTTGCGGTTGATCCAGGCGTTGATCTCGCGGTGGCTGCCGCCGCCGTGCCGCTGCAGCTCGGCGACGAGGCGGCTGCGCTCGGCGCGGAGGTGGCTGCGGCGCTCGAAGGTTGGGGAGCCACCCCCGACGTGCGTGAGCTCAGGATGCTCGACGAGGGTGGCCGGGATGGGCGGTACCGGTTCGCCGACCGCGAAGGATGCGAGCGCCGGCTCGGCGACCACGGCGGTGTGGTGGGTCGGAGCGCTCTCGATACGCGCGGCTCCTCCGAACAGCGTCAGCTGGGGGGAGAACTCGGCGCTGAGCGGGATGAACTCGGCGGTTTCGGAGCGCTCGGTGCGCCGCCGCTCGTCGGGCTCGTCGAGTGCTCCGAGCTGGTCGTCCTCGTCGCGGCGGCGCAGGACGTGGCGCAACTCGGCCTCGACCTCGGAGGCGTGGGTGCGCAGGAGGGGGTCGGCGGGCAGGTAGACCCAGCTGGGCTCGGGCGGGCGGCCGGGAACGGTGCGGACGAAGCGGCCGACGATTTGACGGAAGATGAGCGGAGTCTTGGCGGCGGTGGCGTAGACGCCGACGCGCAGGCGGGGGATGTCGACGCCCTCGGAGACCATGTTGACGGCGACGATCCAGGGCTCGCGGGAGCCGCGGAAGTCGGCGAGCTTGCGCGCGGCGCGGGCCTCGGTGTGCAGCACGACCAGCGGCGCTTTGCCGATCACCTCTCCGAGCAGCCTGGCGATCCGGCGGGCGTGCTGGGCGTCGGCGGCGACGACGAGCCCGCCGGCGTCGCGGTGGCCCTGCTCGCGCAGGGCGCTGAGCTTGGCGTGGGCCTCGCGCAGGATCCGGGGCAGGCCGTCGGGGAGCTCGGTGGAGATCGCGGTGCGGTAGCGGCGGCTGGCCTCGCGCGATGTGAGGACGGTCTCGAACGACGATTCGATTACGTCCTCGCCGCTGCGCCAGGAGAGCGTGCCGTCGAAGGTGACGAACGCGACGGGGCGGCAGATGCCGTCGGCGACGGCCTGGGCGTAGGTGTAGGAGACGTCCGGGACGGCGAGCCCTTCGTCGTCGTAGCGGACGCCCGGGATCGGGGTGGCGTCGGAGCGGAATGGGGTTCCCGAGAGCAGCAGCCAGCGGGGGGCGCGGGCGAAGGCGCGCTGGAACGATTCGCCCCAGGCGAGCTCCTCGCCGAGGTGGTGGGCCTCGTCGACGATCACGAGCATGTCCTCTCCCGCGGTGGCCGCCCACGGGCGGGGGTCGGAGGCGACGCGGGCGTAGGTGACGGCGACGCCGTGGAAGTCGCGCGGCGGCTGCGCGCTGGCGGCGTCGGGCTCGAGCTGCACGCCGAGCGCGGCGGCTGCGGCCGCCCATTGGCGCGTGAGCGGCGTGGTGGGGCAGAGGACGGCGATGCGGGCGACGGCGCGCTGTGCGAGCAGCGTGCGGGCGAGCTCGAGCGCGGGGCGCGTCTTGCCGGCTCCGGGGGCGGCGGAGACGAGAAACGGCCCGCCGCGCCACTGCGCGAGTTGCTGCAGCGTGTGGCGCTGCCAGGCGCGGAGCGCGTTCGGGTGGGGTGTGGGGGAGCGGGTCAAAGAACCCGGCATGCTGCGGGATGCGACGGACGGATCGGGGGCGGGCGGTTTTCTTTTTTGGGGGAGGGGGAGGGGTTTGCGTTGACGACCCCGCCGCGCGCACGCGTGGGACTTGGTCTCGCCTCTTGGCGTGGGAGTCTTGCTCAAACCCCGCGTGCGCGGGCGGGGTCTGTTCTACGACCGCACGCGCGCGCGGCGGGGTGCGCAAATTGCATCCCAATGCCCGCGTATCGTGGTGGGGCGATGAGACCTCTGGAGGCTTCGATGTCGGCGGGGGAGGCGGTCCTGCGCTTCCCCTACGACGAGCGTCTGCGCGTGCTGCTGCGCGCGCTCCCGGGACGCCGCTGGGATGCGGTGGAGCACGCGTGGTGCGTGCCATTGGACCCCGACAACTGCGAGGCGCTGGCGACGCTGTTCGCGGGCCTGCCGGCTGCGCCGCGGGTCGCGGACGATCTCGCGCGGGCGCTCGCGCGCGGGCGCGCGCAGCGGCGGCGACGGGGCGAGCACGTGCTCGCCCTGGCGCGCCCGGACTCGAACTGGTGGCTGAGCTTCGCGACGGATGGCCCGGCGGAGCTCGCGGGGCCGCTGCTCGAGCACCCCGACGCCTACCGGCTGCCGGCGATCGGCCGTGGGCTGGTTCCCGTGGACGACCGCGCCGCGTGGACGGTGCAGGCGCTGCTGGCGGGCGCAGCGCCGATGACGCTCACCCCCCAGGCGCGCGGTGCGCTGGAGGCGTTGCGCGAGCGCGAGGGCCCCGAGATCGCCGAGCGCGCGGCCGCGGCACGGAGGGAGCGCGTGCGGGAGTGGCGCGGGACGGTCGAGGTGGGCGGGCCGCGCGAGGCGCCGGTGTTCGTACTGCTGGGCGACTCCTCGCTGCTGCCGGCGGAGCTGCGGGAGCACGCGACAGCGGCGGGGGGCGGCGTGACGGTTCCCCTGACGCGCGAGCACTGGCGGCTGATGGAGGGCCGGCTGCGCGGCTGGATCGCTCCGGCGGCGGCGCGTTGCGTGGCGGCGCTGCGCGAAGGACGGGCGGCGCCACCGGCGGTGCTGGAGCTCTCGGCGGTGCACGAGGATCCGACGTTCGTGCTGGCGCCCGGCCACGAGCCCTCCCAGCTCGAGGTGTTCGCGGGGCTCGAGGGCGCGCTGGCGCCGCAGGGGCGTACGCGCCACGAGCACGCGCGGTTGCCGGCGATCCGCGCGGACCCGTTCTGCGTGCCGGAGCTCGACGCGTTCCTGGCCGAGCGAGGCTCATGGGTGGCGCCGCGGGCGCTGGAGGTGCTGCAGGAGATCCGCGAGCGGCACGCGCACGCGGCGGGGCTGGTGGCGCTGTCGGAGGCGCATGACGCGGCGCTGGACGTGGCGGGTCTGGGCGGGGAGCTCAAGCCGTTCCAGCGGGCCGGGGTGAGCTATCTGCTCTCCCAGCGCCGGGCGTTCCTGGCGGACGAGCAGGGGCTGGGCAAGACGATCGAGGCGTTGGCGGCGCTGGAGGCGGACGGCGCGTATCCGGCGGTGGTGGCGTGTCCGGCGAGCCTCAAGCTGAACTGGCTGCGAGAGGTGGAGCGGTGGCTGCCGCGGCGCCGCGTGCGGGTGCTCGCGGGGACCGGCGGCCCCGATGCTGCGCCGGGCGATGCGGCGGCGGACGTGACGATCGTCAACTACGACATCCTGGCGGCGCGCGTGCGGGAGCTGAGCGCGCTGCAGCCGCGCGCGCTGGTGCTGGACGAGTCGCACTACTGCAAGAACGCGGCGGCGCAGCGGACACAGGCGGCGCAGCGGCTGGCGAGCGCGGTGGCCGACGACGGGTTGGTGCTGGCGCTGACGGGGACGCCGGTGATGAACCGCCCGGCGGAGCTCGTCGCGCAGCTGCGGATCCTGGGACGTCTGGGGGACTTCGGTTCGGGCGTGGAGCTCGGGAGGCGTTTCCGGGGCGCGGATGCGCACCTGCGGCTGCACTGGCATCTGCGCGCGCGCTGCTTCGTGCGGCGGCTCAAGCGGGACGTGCTGCCGCAGCTGCCGCCGAAGACGCGCGCGGTGGTGCCGGTGGAGCTGGACAACGCGGCCGAGTACCGGCTCGCGGAGCACGACGTGGTGGCGTGGCTGCAGAGCCAGCCGCTGGACCTGCGCGAGCTCGACGCGAAGGTCGCGGCGGCGCTGCGCGCGGAGCGGCTCGTGCGGCTGAACGCGCTGAAGCTGTTGGCGGCGCGCGGCAAGCTCCACGCGGCGCTGGCGTGGATCCACGACTTCTGCAGCTCGGGCGAGCGGCTGGTGGTGTTTGCCCATCATCGCGAGATCCAGCGGGCGGTGCTGGAGCGCTTCCCGTCGGCGCTGCACATCCTCGGCGCGGATTCGCCCGCCGCGCGCGAGGACGCGTTGCGCGAGTTCCAGGCGGCCGAGGACGAGCGCAACCGGCTGATCGTGTGCTCGCTGGAGGTGGCCGGGCAGGGAATCACGCTGACGCGAGCCTCGAACGTGGCTTTTCTGGAGCTCGATTGGACGCCCGCGAAGCACGACCAGGCGGAGGATCGCTGTCACCGGATCGGGCAGCGCGATGCGGTCAACGCTACGTACCTGCTGGCGGCGGACACGATCGACGAGACGATCGCGACGCTGCTGGAGCGCAAGCGGGCGGTGATCGCGGCGGTGACGGATGGGCGCAGCGAGGGCGAGGAAGGCGTGCTCGACGCGCTCGTGCGCGAGTTGCGCGGCGCGCCGTACCGGCATCTACGCGCGGTGGCGTAGGTCAGCCGCAGATCGCGCGGCCGGCGGCCTCGCTGCCGATGAAGGGCGTGAGCGCGATGTAGCTGACGTGGTCGGCGAGCTCGGGAAGGCGGCGGGTTTGGCCGCGCAGGATGTAGTCGTGGAGGAGCTCGAAGACGCCGCCCGTGATCGCCTCGGTGGCGACGGGCGTGGATGAGCGCGAGGGCGCGCCCTCGCCGAGGTCGAGATCCAGTAGCTGCGCGTAGGAGGCGTTGGCCTCGTCGACGCGCCCGGCGACGTGGGGGTAGGCGATCAGGATGTCGACGCACGCGAGCCGCGCGAGCGCGGGCTCGGAGGCGAGGAACTCCAGCAGCGCGAGCGCCCCGGCGCGGACGCCGGAGATCCAGTCGGTCTCGTGCGCGAGCGCGCGGTTGATGGCGGCTTTGGCCTTGGCGTGGCCGACCTCGTAGGTGGCGAGGAACGCCTCCTCCTTGTTCTCGAAGTGGCTGTAGAAGGTCTGCAGCGAGACGGCGGCGGCGGAGGCGATGTCCTCGAGGCTCAACGCCTGGTAGCCGCCGCTGGCGGTGAGTCGGGCGATCGCGTCGAAGATGCGCTCGCGCTGGTTGAAGACGACGAATGGGCGCGGCAGGTTGTGCTCGCCGCGCGGGAGGCCGCGCACGCCCCACGGCGCGGGCGGGTAGAGGCTGCCCGGGGCCCGGCCGCCCTCGATGCGTCGCGGCCTGCGCTGCGGTGGGCGTTGGGCGAGGTTGGGAGGGCTGGGGTAGTAGGCGGAGATCCACGTCATCAGCTCGGGGACGACGCGCATTAGCTCGCTCTTCAGCGACTTGCTGGAGCGCTCGGCGCGGACGCGCGAGTAGATGATCTTGCGCAGCGCCCCGACGATCGCGCGGGCGATCGGGTCGGGGATCGTGCCGGGACCGGGCGCCTGCTGGAAGCCGCGCCCGATGAAGCTCTCGAAACGGGCGGCGCCCTCGGCCCAGCGCTGGACTCCGGCTGCGCCGGAGGCGCCCATCTCGACGCAGATCAGGCGCGCGGCGTCGGGGCGGCGGGCGATCGATTCGAACAGCGCGCGGATCACGGCCTCGAGCTGCTCGAGCCAGCCGTCGGTCGAGGCATAGACGCCGAGCAGCCGCTGGACCTCGCCCTCGACGACGGCGTCGTAGCTGGCGAGTAGGCAGTCCTCCTTGTTCTCGAAGTGCTCGTAGAACGTGCGCCGCGAGATGCCGGCGCGGGCGACGAGGTCGGAGATCGTGGTGGCGACGACGCCGCGCTCGTTGACGGCTGCGATCATCGCCTCGACGAGCCGCTCGCGCTGGTGCGCGGCGACCTGCGCGCGCGGCAGCGCCTGCGGGCCTCGCGGTAGTGCCTTCTGGCCGTTGTCGCCGCCGCTCGTGCCCTCGCCCCCCGCGGGTGGGCGCTCGTCGATGCTTTTGCCGCGGGCGCGAATCCCCTGTCGGGCGCTGCGTTTCTGGAGTGGACCCTCTGGCACCGCCGGTACCTTAGTTGACCGGAGCGAGCATGCCAATTGGCCCGATCGTCATATCTGGACGAACGCCGCAGTCGCCCGAAGCTGGCGGATTCTCAAAGGAGCATTGACAGGCTGAGTAAAACATGATTTATATGTATATAGCGCGTGAGGCTCGCGGTTCGAAGTCAAAGATCTGAGATATCGGCGCTAGGGGTTGCGAAAGGCAGGGGGAGACTACGAATGGTCTCGGAAAGAATTCCAATGGGATACAGGGACGGGCTTCGGGGCGATGCTCTTCCGGGCCTTCGCAGTCCGAGTGGGTTCTGTAGGGGACGTACTATTAGCTGTGACGAAGCGGACCAAGGGGATGTTGCCGGTTGGCCCGTCGGGCCAACTGCAGGGGTAGGAGGAGGTCAGATCATGAGAGTGCTCGTCTGCGATGAGCGGCGGATGCTGCGTTCGCTGCACGCGCGGTGGCCGTACCGTCGCTCGCACTGCCGTCACGACCTGCACTGGCTGGTTCGGGTACGCCCGCGGCGCTGGTGTGGGCTCGGCCGTGCGCATCCGGTGAGGACGCTGCCGGCGGTGCAACGGCGGCCCGTGCGCTGAGCCGCGCGCCGACGCGTCGCCCGCCTGCGCCGCGTACCCCGCGGTGTCCCACGCGCCCGACGCGTCGCCCGCCTGCGACGCGTCCCCCGCGGTGTCGCCACGCGCCCGACGCGTCGCCCGCCCGTGTCGCTAGCATCGGGGCGGATGGCCGTAAACGAAGAGCCGATCGCTCCCGGGGCACCCGCGGCGGGGGCGGCGGAAAAGGGTTTGCGCACTCTGTCCATCGACACGATCCGCGGCCTGGCGATGGACGCCGTGCAGCAGGCCAACGCGGGTCATCCGGGCACGGCGATGGCGCTGGCGCCGCTTGGGTACACGTTGTTCAAGCGCTTCCTGCGCGCCAACCCGAGCGATCCGCAGTGGCCCGCGCGCGACCGCTTCGTGCTGAGCGCGGGGCACGCGTGCATCCTGCAGTACGCGCTGCTCCATCTCGTCGGCTACGACCTCGAGCTGGCCGATCTGGAGCAGTTTCGCCAGTGGGGCTCGCGCACCCCTGGGCACCCCGAGCGAGGTCACACCCCCGGCATCGAGGTCACGACCGGTCCACTGGGACAGGGCTTTGGAAACGCGGTCGGGATGGCGATGGCGGAGCGCTTCCTCGCCGAGCGCTACAACCGCCCGGGCTGGGAGATCGTCGACCACCACGTTTACGCGATCTGCTCGGACGGCGACATCATGGAGGGCGTCAGCCAGGAAGCGGCGTCGATCGCGGGCCATTTCGGGCTGGGCAAGTTGATCGTGTGTTACGACGACAACCGCATCACGATCGATGGGAGCACGTCGATCTCCTTCGACGGCGAGAACCACGTGGCGCGATTGGAGGCCGACGGTTGGCACGTGCAGAGCGTGGCCGATTCCGAGGACCTCGACGCGCTGGAGCGCGCGTTGAGCGCGGCGCGCGCGGAAACTGAGCGCCCGTCGTTCGTCGCGATCCGCTCGCACATCGCCTACCCGGCCCCGAACGCGGTCGACACCGCTGCCGCGCACGGGGCGCCGTTGGGCGAGGAGGAGGTGCGCGCGACCAAGGAAGCGATGGGTTGGCCTCCGGATCGCAAGTTCTGGGTGGACGAGCAGGTGTACGAGCACATGAGCATCGTCGAGGCGGGCACGAGCGCCGAGCGCGAGTGGCGGGTGCGCTTCGACGCCTGGCGTGAGCGCTTCCCGGAGCTGGCGGAGGACTGGGACCGCGCTTGGGCGGGCCGGCTGGTCGACGGCTGGCGCGAGGCGCTGCCGAGCTTCCCGGCGGGCGAAAAGCTCGCGACGCGGGCGGCGGGGCAGAAGACGATGGCGGCGTTCTCGCAGTTCGCCCCGACGATGATCGGCGGGGCGGCCGACCTGGTGGAGTCGACCAAGACGCTGTTCGACGGGGCGGGGGAGTTCTCGCGCGTCCACGCGGGGCGCAACGTGCCGTTCGGGATCCGCGAGCACGCGATGGGCGCGATCGTCAACGGCGCGTGTGCTCACGGAGGCATCGTGAAGCCGTACGGCTCGACGTTCCTGATCTTCTCCGACTACATGCGCCCGTCGGTGCGGCTCTCGGCGCTGATGGGGCTGCCGGTGGTGTGGGTGTGGACGCACGACTCGGTCGCGCTGGGCGAGGACGGCCCGACGCACCAGCCGATCGAGCACTACGCGGCGCTGCGCGCGATCCCGCGGCTGTGGGTGATCCGTCCGGCCGAAGCCAACGAGACGGCGCACGCGTGGCGGGTCGCGCTCGAACGTGAGGACGGCCCGGTGGCGCTGCTGTTCTCGCGCCAGGGCATCCCGGTGCTCGACCGCGACGGCGACGGTCTGGCCCCGGCGAGTGACCTGGAGCGCGGCGGCTACGTGCTGTGGGACTCGGCTCCCTCCTCCAACTCGGCGGCCACGCCGCAGCTGATCCTGATCGCGACGGGCGCCGAGGTGGAGCCGACGCTGCAGGCGGCGCGGACGCTGGCGGCGGAGGACGACACGAGCGTGCGCGTGGTCTCGATGCCTTGCATGGAGCTCTTCGAAGCCCAGCCGCAGGAGTATCGCGACGCGGTGCTGCCTCCGTCGGTGAGCGCGCGTCTGGCGGTCGAGCCGGGGGCGACGATGAGCTGGTGGAAGTGGGTGGGGAGCCACGGCGATGTGCTCGGACTGGACCGCTTCGGCGCCTCTGCGCCGGGTACGCGCGTGCTCGAGGAGCTGGGCTTCACCGCGGAGGACATCGCCGCGCGAGCTCGCGCGCTGCGCTGAGCTGAGGCGGCTCGCGCACCCGAGCTCGCGTGCTGCGCTGAGGCGGCTCGCGCACCCGAGCTCGCGTGCTGCGCTGAGGCGGCTCGCGCACCCGAGCTCGCGTGCTGCGCTGAGGCGGCTCGCGCACCCCGCGCAAAGATGTGCTGAGGAGCCCGCCCAGCGGGTAGTCTCTGACGAGGACCGCGACGGAGCGACCCGAAGGAGGTTCCCATGGCGACGCACAACCTCACTCCCCTACATCGGCTCTCGGCGCTCGGACAGAGCGTGTGGGTCGACTATCTCTCGCGGGGTTCGATCCGCGACGGCCATCTGCAGCAATTGCTCGACGAGGACGTCGTGGTGGGCGCGACCTCGAACCCGAGCATCTTCCAGAAGGCCATGGCCGAGGGCGACGCCTACGACGAGCAGCTGCGCGAGCTCAGCGACCAGGGTCTGGATGCCGGCGAAGCGTTCTGGCGGTTGGCCGAGCGCGACATCAAGGACGCGTGCGATCTGTTCCGCCCGGTCTGGGACGGGGGCTTCGGGCGCGACGGCTACGTTTCGCTGGAGGTCGATCCGGCGCTGGCCTACGACACGCTCGCGACGTGCCGCGAGGCGATGCGCCTGCACGAGACGGTCGATCGCGCGAACCTGCTGGTCAAGATCCCGGCGACCAAGCCGGGCCTGGCGGCGATCGAGGACGTGATCGCCAAGGGGCGCTCGATCAACGTGACGCTGATCTTCTCGCTGCGCCGCTACGAAGAGGTCGTGGAGTCCTACATCCGCGGGATCGAGCGACTCGTGGCCGGCGGCGGCGACCCGAGCAAGGTGGCGTCGGTGGCGAGCTTCTTCGTGTCGCGCATCGACACCGAGGCCGACCGGCGGCTCGACGAGATCGGCGGTTACGACCATCTCAAGGGCAAGCTGGCCGTGGCCAACGCGCGGCTGGCCTATCAGCATTACAAGCGCGCCTTCCAGGGGCGACGCTGGGAGTACCTCCTCTCCAAGGGCGCGACCCCGCAGCGCGTGCTGTGGGCGTCGACGTCGACCAAGAACCCCGACTACCAGGACACGCTGTACGTCGACGAGCTGATCGGATCGGACACCGTGAACACGATGCCCGAGGAGACGATCCGCGCCTACCAGGACCACGGTCGTCCCGAGCCGCGCCTGGAGCGCGAGCTCGAGGCGGCGCGGCGCCTGTTCGAGGAGCTCGCGGACGCCGGCGTGGACTACGCCGACGTGACAGACACGCTCGAGCGCGAGGGCGTCGAAAAATTCGCGAAGGCGTTCGAAGAGCTCGTCGCGTCGCTGGCCGAGAAGCAGAGCGCCCTCGTGGCCGCCTGAGAGCCGGGACGCCTCCACGGCGCCCGCGAAACCGGGCAAGGCCGGGTATGGCGCGGAAAGGCGCGCCGTCGGGTTGGCCTCTCAGGCGCTCGTCCGGTGCACGTGGGCGCCACCCGACGGGCGCACCTCGCGCGCGTCCGCGGGCGGTCGCGCGCCCGGGGGAAAGAGCCCGAGGACGCTGCCGCCGAAGCCGCCGCCCACGAGGCGCGCGCCTGCCGCCCCCGCGTTCCGAAGGCGCTCGACGGCGGCCTCGACGGCGGGTGTCGAGCACTCGTACAGGTCGCGCAGACTCGCGTGCGAGGCGTCGAGCAGCGCTCCCACGCGCGGGAGGTCGCCGGCCCGCAGCGCGGCGACCGCTTCGCGCACGCGCGAGTTCTCCTCCAGCACGTGGCGCACGCGGCTGGCGAGGCGCGTGGGAAGGAGTGCCCTCGCGGTCGGACTCCTCGAGCTCGCGCAGCGCGCGCACGCCGAGCAGCTCGCAGGCGCGCGCGCACTCCGCGCGGCGCTCGTTGTAGCCCGAGGTGGCCAGGCTGCGCGGCTCGCCGGAGTCGAGCGTCACGATCCGCCATCCGTCGTCGAGCACGAGCGGGACCGGCGTCACCCGGAGGCTCGCGAAGTCGATCTCCAGCGCCGTGTCGGGCTCCCCGCACAGCGAGGCGAGTTGGTCGAGCAGGCCGGTGCGCGCGCCGACCCACTCGTTCTCGACGCGCGAGCACAGACGCGCCAGCTCGACGCGATCGAGCTCGGCGTCCGCGAGCGCTAGCAGCGCGAGCGCGAGCGCGACCTCCAGCGCGGCCGAGGACGAGAGGCCCGCGCCGCGCGGCACGTCGCCGTGGATCTCGAGCTCCGCGCCGCCGACGGCGACCCCGGCCGCGCGCAGCTCGGCGGCGACACCGCGCACGAACGCGCGCCACCCGTCCGCCGGCGGTGGCTCCTCGACGGGAAACTCGTCGCGTTCTCCGACGTCGAGCGCGACGGCGCGGATCCACGCGGCGGCCGGTCGCGCGCGCACCGCGACGCCCTCGGCGATCGCGAAGGGGAGCGCGAGGCCGTCGTTGTAGTCGGTGTGCTCCCCGATCAGGTTCACGCGGCCCGGGGCGAACGCCTGTACTTCAGCTGGCACCGGCGATCGCCTCGCGCAGCGCTCGCGCGGTGGCCTCGGGCAGGGCGTCCACGATGAACGTCCCCGCGCCCTGCTCGCAGCCGGCGATGTACTTCAGCTTGTCCGCCGTGCGCAGCGGCGGGTAGAACTCGACGTGCAGGTGTCCGGCTCCGCGACCCTCGCCGCCGGTGGGCGCCTGGTGCATGACCATCACATACGGGAACGGACGCTCGAACAGGGCGTCGTAGCCGCGCGTCAGCGCCTGCAGCGAATCCGCGAGCGCCGCCAGCTCGGCCGACGAGCACTCCGCGAGGCTCGCGCGGTGGGCGCGCAGCACCGCGTGCGCCTCATACGGCCAGCGCGCCGCATACGGCACGTACACCACCGCCTCCGCGTTCTCGTACACCACGCGCCGCCCGTCGCGCAGCTCGCGGCGCAACAGCTCGCACGGCGCGCAGCCGCCGAGGCGTTCGTCGGCCCGCGCCTCCGCTGCCGGCACCGGGGGCAGGAACGGCAAACCGTAGATCTGCCCGTGGGGGTGGTGGAGGGTGACGCCGACCTCGACGCCGCGGTTCTCGAAGATGAGCACGTAGTCGACGTCCGATCGCTCGCCCAGCTCCACGTAGCGCTGGCGCCACACCCACATCAGCTCCCGCGCGCGCTCGGGCGCGAGCGTCGCGAACGAGCCGTCGTGACGGTCGGTGTAGACCACGACCTCCGCCGCCCCGAGCGGCGCCTCGAACGCGGGGAAGCGGTTCTCGAAGACCGCGATCTCGAACGAGGGAAACGGAATCTCGGTCGCGTCCCCGCCCGGCCGCGTGGGGCACAGCGGGCAGTGGTCCGCGGGCGGCAGGAACGTGCGCTCCTGGCGGTGGATCGCGTAGTCCACGTGCTCGCCACGCAGCTCGTTGAAGCGCACCTCGCCCATCAGCGCTCCTCGGCCGCGTCCTCGCGGGCCGCGCGGTAGAGGATCAGCAGGCGACCGTCGGCTTTGCGGTGGCGTTCCCAGATCAGCGGTTCGCTGCGCTCGGGCTCGGGCGTGCCATCCGGCGGCACGGACGGACGCTCGGGATCGCTCATCCTCGAAGGTATACCCACTCGTGGGGTCGTTTCGCGCGCGCGGTGCAGCGTGCTTTGGGCGCGCACGCTACCGTCAGGGCATTGTCCGAGGAAGGCCGACTCCCGAGCGCTCCGTCTGAACGCCGCGCGTGGCTGCTCGCGCTCGCGCTGCTCGTTCTCGGCGTCGCGGTGCTCGCGGCGGCGCTCGGCGGCCTGCTCGGCTCCGCTCCCCAGGCGCCCGCGCCTCCGGAGGTGCTCGCGACGGCGAACACGCCGGTCGTCGCCGGCGGCGCCGCACGGGCGCAGGCGGCTGGCCGCGGCGCTCCCGCGGCCGGCCCATATGCGGGCGCTCGGAGGACGACACGCGACGTCAGCGACACCGGCGGCGGAGCGCGCGTGCCGGCGCTCGCGGGGGGCGTCGTCGCCAAGACCGGTGCCGCCGCGCCCGCGGGCGCGGACGTCATCCCGCCCACGTCGGTCCACATCCCGGCGGCGTGGGAGGCGGGCTTCTACCCGGTCTACGCCGAGGCGCAGCAAGTGTTCGGCGTCAACTGGCTCCTGCTCGCATCGATCCACATGCAGGAGACCGCGTTCTCGACCGCACCCAGCACCTATCGCGGCCTCAACTTCGCCGGCTGCTGCGGCGGCCCGATGCAGTTCAACGTGACCAACGGTCCCGTCTCGACGTGGCAGCTGGTGCGCAGCGCCTATCGCTACGGCAAGCGCCCCGCGGTCTACGACCACCGCACCGCGCGCCACCCGTCGATCTACGACGACTTCGACTCCGTGATGGCCGCCGCGTGGCTGCTGTCCTCCGACGGCGCGCGCTCAGCGCTCGACGACTCCGCGTGGTGGGCGGCCTACGACTACTACGGCCACGACACCTTCGGGGTGTCCTACGCCGACGAGGTGCTTGCGCGCGCGATCGGCTGGTCCCAGCATGGCTTCTGCATCAACTGCGGTGTCGAGGCGAGCCTCGTCGAAGCGGTCCACGCGGCCTACGGGGCGCCGGTGCTGGAAACGCTCGAAGCGGCACCCGTCGCGAAGGCCGCGCGAGCGCATCGCGCCAGGCACAGCCGGCGCCGGTAGCGCCGGCCTGCTCTGTGGGTCGCGCAGCGACACGCGCGCTGGTCAAGCGAAGCTAGCCGCAGGGGCTTTGCGCCCCCGAGTGAATGGATGGTGTTCCGCTCATCCAACGACGCCCAGGGAATCGAAAACAATGACGTGGGTATCTTTGGCGATCAATAGTCATTGACTTACCCTTGACGGTCTGCGCTTCTCTCCTGACATGCGGGCAAGCGAGGCCTCCGCGGCCGGCGTCGCCGGGGCTTCCGCGCGCCGCAACCCGTTCGCGGGCATCCGCGGCTTGCTGGCCCTGGGTCCGACCGCGCTGTTCCTGTTCTCGGCGCTCACGATCGGCTGGTCGGTCGCGCAGATCGCGAACCGCCGCGCGGCCGCGCTCGCGGTTCTCATGACGATCGTCGCCTCGCCGCGCGCACTCGCCGTGTTCATGGCGGCCCCGCTCCCGGCGTGCTGGGCCGCCAGCTCGGGTTGGCGGGCGACCTCGTGATGGCCGCCGCGCTGCTCGCGCTACTCGTCGTCGGCATTCACACAGTGGTGAAGCTCCTCAGGTCCAGGCCGCGCGCGGAGGGCGAGAGCACCGACACTCAGCTCGCCGCCTCCCTGCACATCGTCTACTGGGTGGGGTCCGCTGCCGCCGCCTGCGCGGCGTTCATGTCCAGCGCGTTCTTCGACTCCACGCATCAGTCGTTCTATGCCACCGTCGCCCGCCTGACGGCCGCGATCCGTTCAGCCCTGTGCGATCAGCTCGCTCGCGACCTGGTCGGACGCGAGCGCCGTCCCGCCCAGCAGCCGGCGCGTGAGCTGCGCGCGGCGGAAGTACAGCGGCGCGTCGTGCTCCCACGTCGCGCCGATGCCGCCGTGCACGGAGATCATCGTGCGCGCCGCGCAGTCCAGCGCGCGGCCCGCGACCGAACGCGCCGCGCCGGCCGCCAGTGGGAACTCCGCGGGTGCGCCGTGGCGCGCCCAGCCCGCGTAGTAGAGCAGCGAGCGCCCGTTCTCGAGCTGGCGCAGAACCTCCGTGAGCGAGTGCTTGACCGCCTGGTAGGAGCCGATCGCGCGGCCGAACGTGAAGCGCTCCTTCGCGTACGCCACCGAGGTCTCCAGAGCGGTCTCCACCGCGCCCAGCGACTCGGCCGCGATCAGCGCCTGCGCCAGGTGCCACGCGCCGGCCAGCGCCTCGACGGGCGCGTCGAGCACGGTCGCCCGAGTGTCGCTCAGCGCCACGTGTCCCAGCGTGCGCGTCGCGTCGTAGCGGCGCACCGCTTCCACGCTGAGCCCCGGCGCGTCGCTGCGGACGGCGAAGCCGACGGGCGTGCCATCGCGCATCGCGACGCCCACGAGCACGTCCGCGCCCGGCGCGTTCGGGACGAACGCCACCTGGCCGCTCACGCGCGCCTCGCCGTCGCGCACCACGATGGAGGGGACTCTCGCGCGCTCCATCCCGCCCGCCGGGTCGACCGTCCATGCGCCGCGCAGGTCGTCCGGCGGGCGCGCCGGAAGGTACGCCGCGCGCTGCTCGCCGTGCGCCAGCGGCCCCACCATCTCGGCCGCCGCGGGCGCCGCGTCGAGGATCGCGCTCGCCGGCAGGTGGCCCAGCAATGGAACGGCCGCCAGCACCCGCCCACACTCAGCCAATACCAGCATCGCGTCGAACGCATCCAGCCCGGCGCCCCCGTGCACCTCGGAAACCAACAGTCCCGGCCAGCCCGCCTCGACCGCCGTCGGCCACAGGTCTGGGACCCCACCCGCCCCGCCCCCGCCGTCCAGCGCCTCGCGCGCCGCCTCCAGCGTCTTGAATCGCGACAGCGCCCCGCGGGCGGCCTCGCGCAGCAGCACCTGCTCGTCCGACAGTGCCAGGTTCATCGCGTCACTCCCTCCTCAAGGGCTTGCCGACCCATCACCGGAGCTGCCGCCAGGCAGCTCCCATTCAAAACCCTCATGCCCTCGCCGTCTCCTTCGTGCGCAGCTCCGAGAACGGGATTCCCTTGTCCAGTCGCGGCTCCGGCGGCAGGCCCAGCACGCGCTCGCCGATCGTGTTGCGCAGGATCTCTTCGGTACCGCCCGCCGACTTCAGGCCCGGCAGGAACGAGATCATGTACGCCCACTCGCTCGCCGTGTCCAGCGCGTCGGGCCCCAGCACGTCCGCGATCAGATCCCCCGACTTGATCGCGCCGTTTACGATCGTCACCTTCGCCAGGCCCGCCTCCGGGCCCGGGATCTGACCGCGCTGCAACGCCGAGAGCGTGCGGTAGCCCGTGAAGCGCACCGCGATCAGTTCCGCCGCGATCTCACCCAGCTGCCGGCGCACCTCCGTGTCGCGCCGCGCGTGCTCGTCGGAGGCGATCGCGCGCGCGAAGCGCTGCGAGTTGTAGCCCAGGCCCTCGCCGCCCAGGCCGATCGTCACGCGCTCGAACATCAGCGTCGTCAGCGCCGTCCCCCAGCCGCTGCCCACGCCGCCCACCACCGCGTCCGCGTCCAGCGCGACGTCGTCAAGGAAGACCTCGTTGAACTCCGCCTCACCCGAGATCTGGCGCAAACCGCGCACCGTCACGCCCTCCGCGTCCATCGGCAGGACGAACATCGTAAGCCCGTTGTGCTTCGGCACGTCCGCATCCGTCCGCGCCAGCAGCAGCCCGTAGGAGGCGAACTGCGCGTTCGTCGTCCACACCTTCTGCCCCGACAGCCGCCAGCTCCCGTCGTCCAGCTGACGCGCGCGCGTCTGCACCGCCGCCAGGTCCGAGCCCGCCGCCGGCTCGGAGAACAGCTGGCACCAGACCTCGTCACCGTGCAGCATCGGGCCCAGGTAGCGGCCCTTCTGCTCGTCGCTGCCGTGCGCGATGATCGTCGGGCCCAGCATCCCCACGCCGATCGCGTCGAGAATGCCCGGCACCCCGGCGCGCGCGATCTCCTGGTTGCAGATCACCTGCTCCAGCGGGCCCAGGCCCTGGCCGCCGAACTCCTTCGGCCACGTCACGCCCGCCAGGCCCGCCTCCGCGAGCCGGCCCTGCCACGCGCGCCGCGCCGCGACGATCTCGTCCTCGTCCTCCAGCGCACCCGGGCCCTGGAGGACCGGCGCGAGGGCCTTGTTCTGCTCCAGCCAGCTCCGCACCTTCGCGCGGTGCTCGGCCTGCTCCGGGGTGTCGTCGAGATCCACCGTCTCCTCCTTGGTTGACTGACCAGTCAATCGCTTCGCATACGGTACTACGACCGCGGGGGGTGTGCGGGTGGTGTTTCGATTTCGGACCCCGCCGCGCGCGCGTGCGCGGGGATAGGACAAACCCCGCGCGCGTACGCGGGGCGCGGACCAACCCCCACGCGCGCACGCGCGCGGCGCAGACTCAAACCCCACGTGCGCGCACGCGCGCGGCGCAAACCCCACGTGCGCGCACGCGCGCGGCGCAACGCGGCGCAAACCCCACGTGCGCGCACGCGCGCGGCGGGGTCCCCAAAGGAAATAACGCCGCGCACGCTCCCCCGGCCGGACGACGCGGCTCCCGGTGGGTGTCGCGCAGCTACGCCCCCGGCGGCATCGGCGGCTCGGGCACCGGCCGCTGGTGGTAGACGCGCCGGAACGCGTCGTCGAGCAGGTCCCGCGCCTGGATCCCCGGCGCGGGCGAGTGCAGCAGCACCACCGCCAGCCGCACCCCGTGGCGCTCCGCGCTCGCCACCAGGCAGCGCCCCGCTTCGATCGTGTAGCCCGTCTTCAGGCCGGTCGCGCCCGGGTAGCCGTACACGAGCAGGGGGTTGTTGTTGTACAGGTACAGCTTCCCGCCCTTGATCGGGAAGCGCAGCACCGCCGCCCGCTGGCTCGCGACGTGCTCGATGCGCGGTTCGCGCAGGTCTTCGCGCGCGAGCTCCGCGAGGTCCGCCGCGCAGGAGTAGTTGTGCGTGTTGTAATAGCCCGACGGCGAGGAGTAGCGCGTGCAGCCCATTCCGAGGCTCGCGGCCTCCTCGTTCATCCGCTCCACGAAGTGGTGCACGGTGCCAGCCACATGCTGCGCCAACGCGACGGCGGCGTCGTTGCCGGAGGGGAGCAGCAGCCCGTACAGCAGCGACTCCAGTCGCACGTGGTGTCCGAGCGGCAGCACCCCGACCTTCGAGCCGCTGGTTTCCTCCGCCTGCTTCGTGATCTCCACGCGCGCGTCCGGCGGGTCGGTTCTGACCGTCAGCAGCGCGGTCATCATCTTCGTCAGGCTCGCGATCCGCACGCGCCGCAGGGGGTTGCGCTGCCACAGCACGCGTCCGCTGGTCAGGTCGATCAACACGCCCGCCCGCGGTGGTTCTCCGAACCGGACCCGCAGCGGGTCCGCCCTCGGGTTGGCGAGATCGAGCACGAGCGGCGGGCGCGCCAGCGGAAGGCCCGTGGGAGAGAGCGGCACCGCCGTGCGCGCGAGTCCACCCGCGCCCGTCTGTGGATGTGTCTGCCCGCGCGGAGGAGCCGCCGCCGCGTGGCTGCTCCACGGGCGAGTCAGCACCAGCACCACGGCGGCCACCACGAGCAGCGCTGCCACGAGGACCCCGGTTGCCGCTGCGCGTCCGTCGCGTCGGCGCCGCCGACGCCGGCGGGTGGGGGGCAGAAAGGGTGAGCCGCTCATCGCCGTGGTGGGTTCAACAGGGCACCGAGGATGCCGATCCCCATCAGTGCGATCACGACTATCGAGATCGCGCTTCCAAGCGTAAACCCCTGCGCGGCGATCGCGCTCAACGTGAGGAACGCGAATCCCACGATGAACAGCGCCGCGACGATCAGGATCGCGACGCGCGTCACCGGCGCCGACCGCTCGCTTCGCGCCGGCGATCGACGAGGACGATGTCTCTCGGCGGGTGGATCGGCGCAGACTACTCGGCTGCCGCCGCGCCCATCCCCGCTTGCGCGTCCGCCAGCGGGCCCACCCCCGCACGCGGCTGCGCCAATGGGCCCACCCCCGCCTGCGGCTGCGGCACATGCTGGTCGGCGTGGTAGGAGGAGCGCACCAGCGGGCCCGCCGCGACGTGCTCGAAGCCGAGCTCGTACGCCGCGCGCTCCAGCGCCGCGAACTCGTCCGGGTGCCAGTAGCGCACGACCGGCAGGTGGCGCTCGGAGGGCCGCAGGTACTGACCCACCGTGAGCACCTGCACCCCGTCCTCGCGCAGCGCGCCGAAGGTCTCGAGGAGCTCGTCGTGGGTCTCGCCCAACCCGACCATCAGCCCCGACTTCGTCGTCACCTCGCTCCCGCCCAGCTCCTTCGCGAGGCGCAGCACTCGGCAGGAGCGCGCGAAGCTCGACCCGCGCCGCGCGAGCGGGTACAGCCGCGGGACGACCTCGACGTTGTGGTTGAACACGTCGGGGCGCGCCGCGACCACCTTCGCCAGCGGCATCTCCTGGCCCTGGAAGTCGGGCGTGAGCACCTCGAGCTGGCACGACGGCGCCTGGCGGCGGACCTGGCGGATCACGCCCACGAACGCCCCCGCGCCCTTGTCGGGCAGGTCGTCGCGGTCGACCGAGGTCACAACCGCGTGGCGCAGGCCCATGCGCGCGATCGAGCGCGCCACGCGCGCCGGCTCCAGCGGATCGTTCCACGTCGGGCGACCCGTCTTCACGTTGCAGAACCCGCACCGCCGCGTGCACGTGTCACCGAGGATCATGAACGTCGCCGTGCCCCGCTCCCAGCACTCCCCCACGTTCGGGCACGCCGCCTCCTGGCACACCGTGTGCAGGCCCTCCTCGCGGATCAGCTGCGTCAGCGCGCGGTAGCGCTCGCCTCCCGGAGCGGGCACCTTCAGCCACGGCGGCTTGCGCTCGCGCAGCGGTCGCACGTCGGAGCCGAGCACCCGCAGCACGTCCATCCCGCCCGGGTTCGCGCGGGAGCGCGTGGGGGTGGGGGTGGGGGTCGGGATGGGCGCAGTCGTCTCGCTCATGCCGGGATCGTGATGGGGATCTGTACCCGAGCGGCCGCCGCTGCGGTGGATGGGGTCGGCGACGCGTCGGTCTGCGCCGAGTCTCCCAAGTCGACCCCAAGCTGCTGCGGTGCCACGATTCGCTCGCGGCGACCGAAGATTCGGCAGACGTGATGCGCGGCGCGCATCCGGAAGCGGCTCATATCCGCCTCGCCGATCTCCCGCGCGATCGAGGTCATCGTCACGTCCGGCAGCCCGCAGGCCACGATCCAGGAGAACGGCTCCAGGTCGTTCTCGACGTTGACCGCGAACCCGTGCGTGGAAACCCCGCGCGCGACGTGCACTCCCAGCGAGGCTACCTTGCGGTCCTCGATCCACACGCCCGTATAGTCCGCGCCGTCCTCCGGACGCGAGCGCGCGTCGATGCCTTCCTGCGCGAGCGCCGCGACGATCGCGTCCTCCAGGTTGCGCAGATGCGCAAGCACGTCGGGGGCGGCCATGATCGGATAGCCCACGAGCTGGCCCGGGCCGTGGTGGGTGACGCGCCCGCCGCGGTCGGTTGCGATCACCTCGATCCCGCGGGCCGCGTAGAAGTCCTCGCCGAGCGCGAGCTCCTCGGGCCGCGAGCGCCGGCCGCGCGTGTAGACCGGGGGGTGCTCCAGCAGCAGCAGCGTGTCCGGCAGCTCCCCCGCCTGGCGCCGCGCGCGGATCGCCTCCTGGATCGCGAGCGCCTCGCGGTAGGGGACGACGCCGAGGTGGCAGACCCAGAGCTCGGGGCGGCTTTGAGTGCTCGCGGTCATCGTTTCCCAGCCTAGTAGGGTGAGGACGGCTATGACGCTTGATCCTGTTACACAGGCCAACCAGCGCTACCGCATGCCCACGGCTCCGCTTGGCGCCCGCCCAGGTGTCGATCTGGATCGCGCGCTCACGCTGGTCGGCGAGCTGGAAGACGCCGAGATCATGCGCTACAGCGTCAGTGCCGCCGGCTCCTCCAGTAGCTCGCGCACCCGCGCCAGGAACCGCGCCGCGTCCGCCCCGTAGAGAATCCGGTGGTCGCACACCAGGGTCACCGACATCGTGTGACGCGCCACGACCTCCCCCTCTCGAACGACCGCGCGCGGTGCGAGCGAGCCGACCGACAGGATCGCGGCCTGCGGCGGGTTGATGATCGCGGCGAAGCTCGCCACTCCGTACATCCCGAGGTTGGACACCGTGAACGTCCCCCCGCCGAGCTCGGGCGGCGTGATCGTGCCGGCGCGCACGCGCTCGGCCAGGGCGCGCGTCTCGCGCGCGATCTCCCCGAGCGCCTTGGCGTCGGCGTCGAACACCGTGGGAACGATCAGTGCGTCGTCGGTGGCCACCGCGACGCCCACGTTCACGCGCGAGTGCAGCTGCAGCTCGCCGTCGCGGTAGCTCCCGTTGGCGGGGGGGTGCTCGCGCAGCGCGAGCGCGCAGGCCTTGACGACCATGTCGTTGTACGTCGGTGCCTGCTCGGGAGAGAGCCGCTTGAGCTCCACGCGCAGCGTCACGCACGCCTCCATGTCGATCTCCGCGCGCAGCGAGAAGTCGGGGATCGTCGCCTTGGACTCCGCCATCCGCCGCGCGATCGCCTGCTGGGTGCGGGTCAGCCGGACCACTGTGGTCTCGCCCTTGGCGGTCGCCACGCGCTCGGCCAGCGTGGCTTGCGACTCGGTGGAGTCCCCCGCCGGTGTAGCGGCGGGCGCCGGCGCGGTCGACGAGGCCATGCCCGCCAGGCTGTCAGCGTTCGGCGCTGCGCCCGAGGCGGCTTCCACATCGGCCTTCACGATCCGCCCACCGGGGCCGCTGCCGGTCATCGCGTGCAGGTCCACGTCGCGCTCGCGGGCGACCCGCCGTGCGACAGGCGAGGCCTTCACGCGCTCGGTCGGCTGTGCGGTTCCGGCCGCGCCCTCGACGCCGGGCTGCGGTGTCGGCTCTGGTATCTCCGGCGGCGCCGTCTCGGGCTGTGCGCGTGCTGCGGCATCGGGCTGTGCCGGAAACCGACCGCGGGCGGCGCTCGGCTCGCCAGCGAGCCCCGAAGCGCTTGGTGGGGCCGACCGGGCGCTGGCCGTGACCTGCGCGATCGTCGCCCCCACCGGCAGCGTGTCGCCCTCGGCGGCGGCGATCTCCAGGAGGCCCTCCTCGTCGGACTCGTAGACCATCGCGGCCTTGTCCGTCTCGATCTCCACGAGCTCCTCGCCGCGGGCGACGTGCTCGCCGTCGCACTTGAGCCAGCGCAGGATCGTGCCCTCCTCCATCGTGTCCGACAGACGCGGCATCACGATCTCGGCCATCAGCTCGCTCCCGCGGTCTGCACCGGCGCGGGCCGGGCCGGTCGGTCGGGTCCGAGGCCGGCGCCGTGGCCGAGAACCTCGAGCGCGGCGGCGACGACCTGCGGCTCGTGCGGGTAGGCGATGTCCTCGAGCTGCTTGGAGTAGGGCATCGGGACGTCGGCGCCCGTGACGCGGCGCACGGGCGCGTCGAGGTCGTCGAAAGCCTGCTCGGAGATCAGCGCGCTGAGGTTCGCGCCGACGCCGCCGTGGGGCCAGCCCTCCTCGACGACGACGCAGCGGTTGGTCTTCGCGACCGAGCGCCGGATCGTGTCGAGGTCCAGCGGGCGCAACGTGCGCGGGTCGATCACCTCGGCCTGCACGCCGTGCTCGCGCTCCAGCGTCTCGGCGGCGCGCTGCGCCGTGATGGCCATGCGCGAGATGCCGACGATCGTGACGTCGCTCCCCTCGCGCCGCACGGAGGCACGGCCGAAGTGCAGGACGTGATCCTCGTCGTCGGGCACCTCGCCGCGCTGCCCGTAGAGCGACTCGTGCTCGATGAAAATCACGGGGTTGTCGTCGCGGATCGCTGCCTTCAGGAGTCCCTTCGCGTCGGCCGGCGTCGAGGGGGTCGCGACGAGCAGGCCGGGCACGTGCATGAAGATCGCCTCCAGGCAGTGCGAGTGGGTCGGGCCGAGCTGGTGGCCGGCGCCCTGCGGCATGCGCACGACGAGCGGCACGCGCGCCTGCCCGCCGAACATGTAGTGGATGTGGGCGGCGTGGTTGACGATCTGGTCGAGCGCGAGCAGCGCGAAGTTGATCGTCATCAGCTCGACCACCGGGCGCAACCCGACCATCGCGGCGCCGACGCCCATGCCGACGATCGTGTTCTCGGAGATCGGGGTGTCGCGCACGCGGCGCTCGCCGAACTCCTCCAGCAGGCCGGCGGTCACCTTGAAAGCGCCGCCGAACACGCCGATGTCCTCGCCCATCAGCAGCACGCGCTCGTCGCGCGCGAGCTCCTCGCGCAGCGCGGCGTTCAGTGCTTCGCGGTAGCGCAGCTCGGCCATCAGGTGGTCCGCACCGAGTAGGTGCCCTGGACCTGGTCGCCGAGCACATACACGTCGTCGTACAGCGACTCCGGCGGCGGGAACGGCGAGGCATCGGCGAATCGCACCGCCTCCTCCACGCGCTCGCGCGCGCCTTGGTCGATCTCGGCGCGCTCCTCGGCCGAGACGATCCCCTCGCTCTCCAGCCGATCGCCGAACGCGGGGATCGGGTCGCGCTCGCGCCAGTGCTCGACCTCCTCGCGGCTGCGGTACTCCTCGGGGTCGGCCATCGAATGGCCGCGGAAACGGTACGTGACGGCCTCGACCAGCAGCGGACGGCGCTCCTCGCGCACGCGGCGCAGCGCCTCGTCCAGGACGGCGTGGGTGTCGAGCACGTCCATCCCGTCGCAGCGCAGGCCGGGTACGCCGAGGCTCTCGCCCTTGCGCCGCAGATCGGTTACGGCAGAGTGGCGCTGCAACGCGGTGCCCATTCCGAACTGGTTGTTGGTGACCATGAACACGACCGGCAGCCTCCACAGCGCGGCGAGGTTGAGCGTCTCGCCGAAGGTGCCCTGGTTGGAGGCGCCGTCGCCGAACACGCACAGCGTGACGTCGTCCTCACCGAGATAGTCGCCGGCGAGTGCGATCCCGGCGGCGATCGGGAGGTTGCCGCCGACGATCCCGTAGCCGCCCATGAAGCGGCGCTTCAGGTCGAACATGTGCATCGAGCCGCCGCGGCCCCCCGAGCAGCCGTCGACGCGTCCGAACAGCTCGGCCATCACATTCTCGGGCGGCGTGCCGCGCACGAGCGCGTGGCCGTGGGAGCGGTAGGTGGAGATCAGGTAGTCGCTGTCGCGCAGCGCCCGCGCGCTACCCACGATCGTGGCCTCCTCGCCGATCGCGAGGTGCAGGAACCCGCCGACCTTGGCCCGCGCGTACATCTCGCCCGCGCGCTCCTCGAAACGACGGATCAGCGTCATCGTCGCCAGCCACTCGCGCGCGACGTCGGGTTCGGGAAGCATCAGCCCTCCACGGTAGCCCAGCGCGCGATGAACTCCTCGGCCTCCAGTTGCGCGAGGTCGGCGCGCAGCGCCCGTGCGCGCCGCGTGGCCTCGGCGGGGGGCAGTCCCAGAACAGCACGACCTCGCCGGCGTCGATCTCGACGACCTCGACGTGGTCGACGCGGTCGGGGTCGGCGAGCCAGGCGGGCGCCCATCCGCGGCGCTTGACGATCAGGCGGTAGGCGCGGTTGGCCCTCAAAATATGCCTCCGTGCAGCGCTCCTCCGCGCCGCGCCTCGCCGTTCTGCTCCGCCCCGTGGTGCGCGTCTATGTGCCGCGCCGCTTCCTCGATGGCGCGCGCACCCGAGAACACCTGCTCACCGATGCGCACCGCGGGCACCTCCCGCACGCCCGCGGCCGCCGCCTCGGCGGTGGCGCGGTCGAGCTGCTCGCGCACCGAACGCAGCTCGGCGCCGCGCAGCACCGCCTCGGGGTGCATCTCGCAGGCCGCGGCCGCGATCAGCACGAAGTCGGTGCGCTCCAGGTCGTGCCCGCCCGCATATGCCTGACGAAACGCGGCCTGCGCGAACGGCACGACGCGCCCGATGCCCTTGGCGTACGTCGCGGCGCGCATCGCGAGCGCGCTGTCGAACGGGAATGGATCTGGCCAGCGCAACGGCTGCAGGCCCTGCGCGCGCGCCGCGCGCGCGGTGTCCTCGCGAAACGCGTCGAGCTCGGCCTCGCAGCGAAACGCTTCGGGGCTCGCGCCGCCGGGCAGCTCGCGCGCGAGCACCGGCTGCCATTCGGCCGGACCGTCGAGCGCCTGCAGGACGCGCTCGGCCGCGAGATACGCCAGGGGGCTCGCGAGATCGAAGTAGAAGGCCGCGTCCATCGAGCAGCCAGCCTAACCCGGCCGCTCGCCGGCTGCCTCAGCCGTGGATCAGCCAGCCGTCGGCGGCGCGCCCGGCCTCCATCACGGCCTCCGACAGCGTCGGGTGGCCGTGGATGATGCGCGCGACCTCGGGGTAGCCGCCCTCGAGCAGGCGCACGTTGACGAGCTCCTGGATCAGCTCGGTCGCGCGGCTGCCGACGATGTGCCCGCCGAGCAGCTCCCCGTAGCGCGAGTCGCCGACCAGCTTCACCAGGCCGGTGCGATCGCCGTAGACGATTCCCCCGCCGACCGCGCCGTAGGGGACCTTGCCGACGACGACCTCGTGGCCCTGCTCGCGGGCCTGCTCCTCGGTCAGCCCGAACGAGCCGACGTTCGGCGTGCAGAACGTCGCGCGGGGAATGTCGATGTAGGAGAGGGGATGGGTGGGTAGGCCGGCCGCGTCCTCGACGGCGATGATGCCCTCGTCGGAGGCCTTGTGCGCGAGCGCGGGGCCGGGTACGAGGTCGCCGATCGCGTAGATGCCGGGTGCGGTTGTGCGCAGCGCGCCGTCGACCTTCACGAGGCCGCGCTCGCCCTGTGCCCCGGACGGGGTATCGAGCTCGACGCCGGCGTCCTGCAATCCGAGACCTGTCACGTCGGCGCCGCGCCCGGTGGCGATCACGAGGTAATCGACGGTCGCCGACGCGTCTCCATAGCTGAAGCTGACGTCACCCTCGGACAGCTGGACGTTCTCGATGGCGGTTCCAGTGTGAACCTCGATGCCCTGGCGCTTGAGGCCCCGTTCGACGAGTCGCGAGATGTCGGCGTCCTCGGTCGGGAGCACGCGGTCGAGCATCTCGAACAGCTTGACATCGCTCCCGAGCCGCGCGAACCCGGAGGCGATCTCCGCACCGGAGGCGCCCGCGCCGACGACGGCCAGGCGCGCCGGAAGCTCCGCCAGCGCCCACGCCTGCTCGGTACCGAGCACGCGCCCCCCGAGCTCGACGCCCGGGATCGAGCGGGCGGTCGAGCCGGTCGCGAGCACGACCGTCGTCGCCTGGATCTCGGCGTCGCCGACGCGGACCCCGACGTGCGTGGAGGCGTCGCTGTTGCCGCTCGCGCTCTGGGCCGGCGCGAGCGTGGCGTCGCCTTCGACCAGATCGATGCCGTTGCGTCTTGAACAGGCCGCCGACGCCGCTCGTGAGCGTCTCGACGACCTTCGCGCGGCGCGCCTGCACCGCGGGGTAGTCGACCTCGACGCCCGCGACCGTCAGGCCGAAGTCGCCGGCCTCGCGGATCTCGCTGAGCAGGTCCGCCGAGCGCAGCACGGCCTTGGCGGGGATGCACGCGTAGTTGAGGCAGCGTCCGCCGACCTTGTCGCGCTCGATCACGGCGGTCTTCTTGCCGAGCTGGGCGGCGCGGATCGCGGCCACGTACCCGCCTGGACCCGAGCCGATCACGATGCAGTCGTAGGAGGGCTCCGCCATCTGGGGCGAGCCTATCGCAGCGTGCGCTCGACGGCCTGGATCCTGCCCATCACGCGGACGAGCTTCCAGAACAGCCAGCCCGCGAGGCCGATGCTGAGCGCGCATACGACGGCCGCGACGATCGTCGAGGCGACGACCAGGGCGAGCGAGGTCACGAGGATCTGGAAGGCGAGCAGCCCCTCGAAGCCGAGCACCGCCCAGTAGCGCCGCCGGTACATCCCGACCGCGAGCGCGGCGAGCACGAACGCGAGGAACAGCCCGCCCGGTACCGAACCGCCGTGGCGACGCAGATCCTGGACGGTGGCCACGCTAACCGCAATCCCGACCGCCAGCAGCGCCGCGACGGCGATCGCGATCAGCAGCGGGCGTGGGCGCTCGTCCTCGCCCAGCGGCGTCAGCGTTGCGCGGAGCGGTTCGTCGCGGTCGGCTCTCGTCATCCTGTGCGGCTCAGGTTAGCCGCCGCGTGGCGCTCAGCCGTAGTAGCGCGCGACCGCCTCCAGCTGGCTGAAGATGTCGTGCGCGAGGAACAGCACGATCAGCACCGCGGCCAGTTGCGGCGCCCATCGTCGGCCGGCTCGCACGGTCAGCGCGAGCGCGGCCCCGAACAGCGGCAGCAACGGCAACAGGTAGCGCGGCTCCCCGAACCCGTAGATGTGCCCGAGGATGTCGCTGTGGTAGGACGGGACCCCGATCACGAGCAACACGCCGATCGTGATCACGGCGTACGTCGCGAGCTCCCAGATGCGCGCCCTCACGTCTGCGCGCCGCCTGAACAGCTCGCTGTAAAACAGCAGCGCGATCGGGATCGCGAGGACCAGCGCCAGCGTGTTGACCCACGATGGGAAGTACACGTCCATCCAGCCGTAGAAGCCGACCGAGCGGTCGAACCAGACGTCGATAAACGTGAACAGCCCATGGAAGTAGTGGGGCATGCCGGGTAGGCGCGGCAGGTACAGCTCCCACACATAGCTGAGCTCGTGGAAGAGCTGTTCCGGGGAGAACCCTTCGGCGCTTTCGGAGGTCGGTCCGAACGTCGGTTTGTTGGAGAGCTTGTTGATCAACACGTAGATCACAGGCGGGGCGAACCCGATCGCGGTCGCCAGCGAGACCGGCCCGAGGGCGCGGCGGCCGCGTGCTTTCCAGGCGCGCACGGCCAGCACGCACAGACCGAAGAGGACGCCGATCCCGAACCCGATGAAGTTGAGCTTCGTCAGGTAGCCCGCGGCGGTGAGCAGCCCGAGCACGAGCGCCGACCGCCACGTCAGCCCGTTCTTGAACGCGCGCAAGAGGGACAGGAAGATCGCGGCTCCGATCGTGAATGTCAGCACGTCTGGGTTGACGCTGCTCGCCATGAACCCGAACAGCGGCTGCACCGCCACGCAGATGCCCCCGACGGTCGCCGCCCACGGTACGCGCGGCACGGCCTCGCGGATGAACATGAAGCACAGCACGGCCGTGATCGCTCCCAGGAGCGCATCGAGGAGGCGCATCAGCTGCAGCTGGTCGAGCATGTTGCCCTGCGCGATGAAATACGGGATCGTCTGGATCGCGTAGAACAGCGGCGGCTCGGGCGTCGCCACGCCGGCTTCCCCGGAGCCTTTCAGCGACGCGTTGGCGTGCAGGGCTTTTTCGAACACGCGCTGTTCGGTGGGCGTGGAGATTGCCGGTTCGGCCGGCGCGAATCGCACCTGGTAGTAGTGCAGGCTCTGGGTCAAGACCGTCTGCTGTTCGGAGTATTGGCCTTCGGCTTTTCCATTTGCTGGCAGCGTGCCCGTTTCGGCGATCTGCGCGATGTACGCGAAGTGGTCGATCTCGTCGCGGCCCTGGAAGGGCGGGATGATCAACGACCAAGTGCAGGCGTTGAGGAACGCGATCAGCGCGCACACCCACGCCGCACGGGGTACCCCACGCAGCGATTTGCGCACGCCGGTCAGCGCGCCGCTGCGGATCGGCCCGGCGGCGGCGTGTGCGGAGCCCGAGCCGTCCCGTTGCGCCGACTCGGGGCGCAGCACCAGCGGGCTGGGCTCCTCGGGCAGCAGATCGCGAGCTGAGGTTTCGCTCATGGCTGCTCCCGCAGTGCGAGTCTCACGGTGAGAACGCCAACGGCTGCCATCAGCGCCAGCGCGAGCAGAGCGACGGCGCTTCCGCCGATGAAGTGACCGAAGCCCATGCGTTCGACGACCGCTCCGGCCTGTGACCACCACGAGCTGCCGCCGGGCGCGAGATAGTCGATCTGGACCCTGCCTCGCAGCAGCTGCCCTTCGCCGACGGGAATGGCCGGGTTGCGTGGGTTGTTCTTGAAGATGATCGCTCCGCTGTTTTGGTTGGCACGCGTGACGGGCGTGCCAAAGATCTGCAGGAGCTCGCTGTTGGGAACCCACGCGAAGCAGACCTCGACGTTGGAGATCGTGCGTGCGACCGGTTTGATCGGAATCGTCGCGGTGGAGCCCGACCAGGCCGGGTTGCGACTGCCGCTGGTGACGACCTTGCCGTTGTGCAGTACGGCGACCTGCATGTGGGAACCGATGAAGGCGACGATCGACACGCGGACCGCCGTGACGCCCGCCGGCAGCGTTTCACCCGGTTGGCAAAGGGTGAGTTCGTTTTGGGTCACGCCCAAACCCTGGCTCGCAAGCGGTCCGCTGGCACGCGCGACCCGCGGCGGTGAAGCGGTCAACACGAGCGCCACCGCGGCGATCATCACGACGAGGCTAACGACGAGTGTGACCTTGAATCTGCTCATAGCTCTCAGGCTTCTCGGCTCCGTAGTCATGCATCTCAGACATGCTCCGCGCGGGTCGATTCGCGGGCCGCGATGCCTGGAGCTGTTCGCGAGACGATGCTACGCAGCGGGGTTTTGAAAGCAAGAGCCTCGGCGCTCGTGCTCGAGCGCGGCGCGCAGCTCGCGCGCGGCAAGGTGCGGGTCGGGAGCCTCGGAGATCGCGCGAACGACCGCCAGGCGCCGCGCGCCGGCCGCGATCGCCGACGGCGCGTTTCCCGCATGGATACCGCCGATCGCGAAGAACGGCAGCGCGGTGTGCGCGGCCGCGTAACGCACGAGCTCGAGGCCCGTCGCCGGGCGCCCGGGCTTCGTCGGAGTCGCGTATACGGGCCCGACGCCGATGTAGTCCACTCCGACGAGATTGTCTCCAGCCACCGCGTCGATCTCGGCGGGCGCGTGTGTGGAGAGTCCCACCAGCAGGTCCGCGCCGAGGAGCTCGCGCACCTGCGCGACGGGTGTGTCCTGCTGACCCACGTGCACCCCGTCCGCGCGCGCGGCGCGCGCGACGTCCGGGCGGTCGTTGACGACGAACAGCGCGCCCAGGCTCCTGCAGAGCGCGGCGGCGGCGCGCGCGATCGCGGTGAGCGCGTCGTCGTCGAGCTGCTTGTCGCGCAGTTGCACCACGTCGACGCCGCCCGCGATCGCCTCGCCCAGCACGTCGGCCAGCTCGCGCCCGCCGGGGCGCGAGTCGCAGATCAGGTAAAGGCGCGCCGCCGCCAGTCGCGCGCGGCGCGCGGCGCCGAGGTTGGAGTCTGGAGCCATCCGTCGTGAGTCTCGCATGCGCCAGACTGGCATCCGCGCACCCGGGCTAGCATCAGCCCCATGTCAGTGGATGCGCAGCGACCCGACGTCCTGGTCGTCGGAGGCGGCGCGATCGGCCTGGCCGTCGCTTGGCGCGCGCGCCAGGCGGGGATGTCGGTGGTTGTGCTGGAGCGCGAGACGATCGGCGCGCGCTGCGCCTCGACGGTCGCCGCGGGGATGCTCGCTCCAGTTTCCGAGGTCGAGTTCGGCGATGCCGGCCGCCGGACGTTGGAGCTCGGCGTGCGGTCGGCTGCGTTGTGGCCCGATTTCGCCGCCGAGCTGGAGCGCGCGTCGGGGGTCGCGGTCGGGCTGCGGCCCAGCGGCACGCTCGTCGTCGCGCGCGACGCGGACGAGGCGCGCGAGCTCGAGCGCCAGATCGCCCTCCGCGAGGAGCTCGGTCTGCGCGCTGCCCGCCTCACCCCGAGCGCCGCGCGCGAGCTAGAGCCGGCGCTCGCGCCGACGGTGAGGCTCGCGCTGCACGCGCCGGACGATCACAGCGTAGATCCACGCCTCGTGCTTGGCGCTCTGCGGCGCGCCTGCGAGGACACGGGCGTCGCGGTGTGCGAGCACGCGCCCGTCGCGCGCGTCGCGGTCGCCGGCGCGGACGGGTCGTCGGTCGGCGCGGAGGGACCGCGCGGAGGCGCGGGGCGATCGCGCGGAGGGGGAGACCCGCCTGCGCGCGCGGGCGGGGCGGTCACCGGCGTCGTGCTTGCGGACGGCGAGCGCGTGCAGGCGAGCCGCGTCGTGGTCGCCGCCGGCGCGTGGAGCGCGGAGCTGGACGGCCTGCCCGCGTACGCGCGCGTAGCGGTGCGCCCGCTGAAGGGTCAGATCCTGCGCCTGCGCGATCCCGCCGGCCCCGGCCTGCTGCGGCACGTGCTGCGCTTCGAGGGCGGCTACGTGGTTCCGCGCGACGACGGGCGCTACGTGCTGGGAGCCACCGTCGAGGAGCGCGGCTTCGAGGAGCAGCCCACGGCGGGCGGCGTCTACGAGCTGCTGCGCCACGCGCGCGAGCTGCTGCCCGGCGTGCTGGAGTGGCAGATCGAGGAGCTCTCGGTCGGCTTTCGACCGTCGACCCCCGACAACACGCCCATCATCGGTCGCGGCGCGCTCGACGGCCTGCTGTGGGCGACGGGCCACCACCGCAACGGCATCCTGCTCGCCCCCCTGACGGCGCAGATCGTCGTCGATGCGCTGCTCGCGCCGGGCGCGCCCGCGCAGGTGGCCGCGCACGCGGGAGCACGGTCGTGATCCTCCTCAACGGCGAGGCCTGCGACCTCGCGGCGGGGGACACCGTCGCGCGAGCGCTCGCGCGGCTCGGAGTGGAGCGCGACGCGCCCGGCATCGCCGTGGCCGTCGACGGCGAGGTGGTGCCGCGCTCGAGCTGGGAGAGCTTCGCGCTGGGCGCTGGCGCGCGCGTGGAGGTGCTCACCGCGATGCAGGGCGGCTGATGCCTCGGGCGTGGGAGGGCCCTTATATCGTGGGGTGCACCGATGGCGATCACCACCGAGCACCCCGCCTCCGCCAGCGTTACCGAGCACCCCGCCTCCGGTCAGCCCTCCGAGCTGTCGATCGCCGGGCGCACGCTGCGCTCGCGGCTGCTGCTCGGCACGGGGGGCTTCCCCTCGCTGGAGCTGATGGCCGCGGCGATCGAGGCGAGCGGCAGCGAGCTGGTGACAGTTGCTCTGCGGCGGCTGCCCGCCGACGGCGCTCGCTCCTCGGCGTTGGTGGAGGTGCTCGCGGGCACCGGCGTGCTGCTGCTGCCGAACACAGCCGGCTGCCACACCGCGCGCGAGGCGGTCCTGACCGCGAAGCTCGCGCGCGAGGCGTTCGCGACCGACTGGATCAAGCTCGAGGTGATCGGCGACGAGGACACGCTGCTGCCCGACGCCCCCGAGCTGCTGCGCGCCGCCGAGGAGCTCGTGGGGGAGGGCTTCACGGTGCTGCCCTACACGACCGACGACCCCGTGCTCGCGCGGCGCCTGCAGGACGTGGGGTGCGCCGCGGTGATGCCCGCGGGCTCGCCGATCGGCAGCGGCATGGGGATCCGCAACCCCTACAACGTCGCGCTGCTGCGCGAAGCGGTGCGCGTGCCGGTGGTGCTCGACGCCGGCATCGGCACCGCCTCCGACGCGGCGCTCGCGATGGAGCTCGGCTGCGACGCTGTGATGGCGGCCTCCGCGATCGCGCGCGCCGCGGATCCCGTGCGGATGGCGCGCGCGATGCGCGCAGCCGTGGAGGGGGGATATCTCGCGCGCACCGCCGGCCGCATCCCGCGCCGCACTTACGCGAGCGCCTCGACCCCTGAGGAGGGCCGCGCCGAGTTCTTCGATTAGTGCGTCGCGGCGAGGACGCGCGCCGTGCGGACCCGCGCGCAGCGGGGGCTACTTGACGACTTCGATCGACCCGTTCATCGTCGTCGGGAAGTACGTGCACTCGTAGTGCACGACCCCCGGATGGGTGAGTTTGATTTCGTAAGTACCGCTTTCACCGAAGTCCTTCGACTTGAAGTGCTCGGGGCCGCCCTCGCTGGTGACGTTGCACTTGGCTTCGTCGTAGTTGGTCCACCGCACCGTGCTCCCCGCTTTCACCCGCACCGTGTCGGGGTTGATCGCGTAGTTGCGGTATTCGATCTGCACGACCCCGCCGTGCGGGGTTTCCGAGGTCGAGGGCTTGGCGAATTTCGGCGCCGTGTCGTATTTCAGGCCGCCGCTTTTCGAGCTGCTGCCGCCTTTCGCGGCGCCCGTGCTCGCCGAGCCGGGTGCGCTCGTGCCGCCGGAGCTACTCGCGCCGCTCGTCGGCGTGCCGCTGGAGCTGCTCGCGGTGCTCGACCCGCCCGAGCCCGATTCGCCGCAGCCTGCCGCGACGCCCAGCACGGCGCAGAGCGCCACCACCGTCAACGTTCTCGCCGACCACCACGCCGTCCTCGCAGCTGGCCGGCCACGCTCCCCAGCTCGCATGGCAGGCAGCCTAGCCTAGACTGGCGATCTCATGCAGCAGCCCGCCCCCGCATCCACCGCGACAGCCACCGGCGACATGGATTCCCCGCGCCACTATCTGACGGGCACCGAGCTGAGCGCAGCCGCGCTCGACGCGCTGCTGACGCGCGCGATCGAGCTGAAGGCCCAGCCGCTCTCGGATGCACTGGCCGGGCGCAGCGTGGCGCTGCTGTTCGAGCGCCCCTCCACCCGCACGCGCCTGTCGTTCGAGGCCGGCATCCACGAGCTCGGCGGCCATCCGCTGGTGCTGCGCCCCGACGATCTGCAGCTCGCGCGCGGCGAGTCGCTGCGCGACACCGCTTACGTCTTCTCTCGCCACGTCGCCGCGCTCGGCGTCCGCACCGGGCCCGACGCGATGCTCGGCGAGCTCGCGACCCACTCCTCCATCCCCATCTTCAACATGCTCACGGCACAGCACCACCCCTGCCAGGCACTCGCCGACCTGATGACCGTGAAAGAGGTCCACGGCGAGCTCGCGGGTCTGCGCTTCGCGTACGTCGGCGACGGCAACAACGTCGCCCGCTCGCTCGCCGCGCTCGGCGCGCGCGCCGGCGCGGAGGTCGCGGTGGCGTCGCCCGCCGAGTACGCGCTCACGATCGGCGAGCAGGACGGCCTGGAGCTGACCCCCGAGGAGCGCGCGCGCATCAGCATCCACGAGGACCCGCGCGCGGCGGCCGCGGGCGCGCACATGATCTACACCGACGTGTGGGTGTCGATGAACGACGACGCCGCCACCGCCTCCGCGCGCAGCGGGGCGCTCGAGCCCTATCGGCTCGACGACGCGCTGCTCGACCTCGGCGCTCCGGATGCGTTCGCGCTGCACTGCCTGCCCGCGCACCCCGGCCAGGAGATCACGGCCGACGTGCTCTACGGTCCGCGCCAGCGCATCTGGGAGCAGGCCGAGAACCGCCGCCACGCGCAGAAGGCGCTGCTGGAGCTGCTCGTCGGTGCGAGCGGCGACGCCGGATGACGGGTCGATGAGCGAGACCCCGACCAGCGCCGCGCGGCCGAGCGAGGGCCGGCCCGAGCGCGGCGACCTGCTGGAGCTGACGATCGAGTCGCTCGCGCACGGTGGCGAGGGCGTCGCGCGGCTCGGCGAGAGCAGCTACGTCGTGTTCGTCGCCGACGCCGTCCCCGGCGACCGCGTGCGCGCGGTCGTCTACAAGCGCAAGCGCAGCTACGCCCACGCGCGCACCCTGGAGGTGCTCGAGCCGAGCCCCGAACGCATCCCGCCGCAGGCCAACCACCCGGGCGTGCCGTGGCAGGTGCTCCCCTACGAGCGCCAGCTGCAGGTCAAGCAGGACCAGGTCGAGGACGCCCTGCGCCGCATCGGCGGGCTGCGGGACTTCGAGCTCGAGCCGATCGTGCCGGCGCTGGAACGGTGGCGCTACCGCAACAAGCTCGAGTACTCGTTTGGCAACGGCGCGGTCACGCTCGCGCAGCTCGCGGCAGGCGCGGCCAGCGGGCGCGGGCTCGTCGGGCCGCGGCTGGCCGAGCACGCGCGTGGGGGCGGGGACGCGGCCGACAACGACGATGCAGCCACGAGCGGTGCGCCTGCCATCTCGGAGGCGCCCGGCGACGGCGAGCTCCAGTGCGGCTTCCACGCCCCCGCCGGCTGGAATCAGGTCGTGCCGATCGACGACTGCCTGCTGGCGTCGGCGCTCGGCAACCGCGCGCGCGACATCGTCCGGCGCTGGTGCCGCGAACAGGGTCTGCGCGCGTGGGAGCGCGGCTCGCGCAATACCGAGCCGGGGGCCGACGGGCGCGCGCTGCTGCGCAATCTGGTCGTGCGCGAAGGCCGCCGCAGCGGACCCTCGCTGCAGATCAGGCTCGTCACCACGCCGGGTGCCTTGGATGAGATCCCCTCGCTCGCCGACGTGCTCGCGGTCGAGCTCGGCGAGCACCTCTCCGGGGTGCTGTGGACGCGCACGACCGCGCTCGCCGAGACCACCGCGGGCGGCGAAACCGAGCTGATCTGGGGCGAGCCGCAGCTCCGCGAGCGCCTCGGCGAGCTCGACCTGCGCATCTCACCCGAAGCGTTCTTCCAGACCAACACCGAGATGGCCGAGGTTCTCTACGGAGTGGCCGCCGAGTACGCCGCGCTGGAGGGCTGGGAGCGCGTCTACGACCTGTACTGCGGGATCGGCGCGATCGCGCTCACGCTCGCCCCCCGCGCCGGCGAGCTGTGGGGGATCGAGATCGTCGAGTCCGCCGTCGCCGACGCGATCGCCGCGGCACGGCGCAACGAGATCGAGCGCGCGCAGTTCTTCGCCGGCGACATCCGCCTGGCGCTGCCCGAGCTGGTCACGCGCGCTGGGCGCCCGGACGTGCTCGTCGTCGACCCGCCGCGCGCGGGGCTCTCGCAGAAAGTGGTGCGGCGCATCATCGAGGCCGCGCCGCGGCGCGTGGTGTACGTCTCGTGCAACCCGACCACGCTCGCGCCCAACGCCGCGCAGCTCGTCGAGGCCGGCTACGTGCTGCGGCGCGTGCGGCCGGTGGACATGTTCCCCCAGACACACCACGTCGAGATGGTCGCCCTCTTGGAGCGCGGCTCTGCGGCGGCCGCGTCAGCCGCTGACGACTCCTCGGGGCCCGGCGACGACTCCGTCACCAGCGGTGGCGATTCCACCGCCGGCGCCACCCCCGCCGGCGAGGAATAGGCTTCGGCGCTCCGATGCGCGCCGCCACCATCCGCGATCAGCAGGTTCTCGTCGAGGAGCACCCCGATCCGGTCCCGGGGACGGGCGAGATCTTGGTGCGCGTACGCGCCGCCGGGCTCAACGGGGGCGACATGATGCAGCGCCGCGGCCTGTACCCCGCGCCGCCGGGCTGGCCGCAGGACATCCCCGGGATGGAGCTCGCCGGCGAGGTGGCCGCGCTGGGTCCCGGAGCGGAACGCTTCGCGGTCGGCGACCGCGTGATGGCGATCGTCGGGGGCGGCGGACAAGCGGAGCTCGCGGTCGCGCACGAGCGCACACTGATGCCCGTGCCGCAGACGTCGGGCTGGCCCGAGGCGGGCGGCCTGCCGGAGGTCTTCACGACCGCGCACGACGCGCTCTTCACCCAGGCGGAGCTGCGCCCCGGCGAGCACCTGCTCGTGCACGGCGGCGCCGGGGGAGTCGGTACCGCGGCGATCCAGCTCGCGCGCGCTTGCGGGGCGCGCGTCACGGCGACGGTGCGCAACGAGGATCTGCGCGCGCAGGTCGCGGAGCTCGGCGCCGAGGCGATCGCGCCGGAGGGCTTCTCAGAGCACGGGCCGTTCGACGTCGTGCTGGAGCTCGTCGGCGCGCCCAACTTCGCCGAGGATCTGAACGCGCTCGCGACCGGCGGGCGGATCTCCGTGATCGGCGTCCCGGGGGGCGTGAAGGCCGAGCTGAACCTGCTCGCGCTGATGGGCCGCCGCGCGCGCATCCACGGCTCGACGCTGCGCGCGCGTCCGCTGGAGGAGAAAGGGCTCGCGGCGCGCGCGCTCGAGCGCGAGGTGCTGCCGCTGTTCGAGGACGGGCGCCTGCGCGTCCCGATCGCCGCGACGGTGCCGCTGGACGATGCCGCCGAGGCCTACGAGCGGTTTGCCGCCGGGGGCAAGCTCGGCAAGATCGTGCTTACGGTTGACTGAACGTCCTCTACCGTTTACGTATGGGGTCAGAAGTCGGCCAGCTCGTGCAGAGCGTCAAGCCGCGCCTTCGCGGGGTTTCACATCAGTACGCGTTCTTCGTCTCGCTCGCGTGCGGCCTGGCGCTGGTGATCGCTGCCGACGGGGGTCGCGCGCGGCTGGCCGCCGCGATCTACGCCGCGGCGGTCTCGGCGCTGTTGGGGACGAGCGCGCTCTACCACCGCGTCACGTGGCGCCCGCGTGCGCGGCGCTGGATGCGGCGGCTGGACCACTCGATGATCTTCGTGCTGATCGCGGGGACCTACACGCCGGTGGCGCTGCTCGCGCTGCACGGCACGCTGGCGCGCACGGTGTTGATCGTCGTGTGGGCGGGTGCGGGCGCGGGGATCCTGTTCAAGCTGCTGTGGATCGACGCGCCGAAGTGGATCCTCGCGGCGGTGTACCTCGGGCTCGGCTGGGTTTCGGTCGCGGTCTTCGGCGAGCTGCCCGGCGCAATCGGCTGGTGGGCTGTGGCGGGGCTCGCAACGGGCGGGCTGCTGTACACGATCGGCGCGATCGTCTACGCCAGCGAACGCCCCAACCCGGTACCGGACGTGTTCGGCTACCACGAGGTCTTTCACGCGCTGGTGATCGTGGCCGCGGCGCTGCACTACGCGGTGATCGCGTTCGCGGTGATCTGAGGGGGTGGTCATCTCTCTGAGCGGCGCGTTTCACGGCGGCTCAGAGAACCCCCGTGATTGCCTGGGTAAGCGCCGCCGCGGCTTGGATGATCGCGGTAGCGGGGCCCGCGATCTGGATCACGGAGGCGAGTTTGGCGATGACCCCGTTCTTGTCCGGCTCCGGCGCCCGCAACTGCTGGGCGATTTCCGCGTGCGTGTTACGCAGTTGCGCCTCGGTCTGTTTCGGCCCCTCGTACGCGTCGATCGCGTGCGCGAGATCCGCGAGTGGCTGGGCGAATGCGTCCGAGAAGTTGGTCTGCTCGACTCTGCTGTTCGGTCCCACCGCGATGTTCTGCGCCGTGATGTTGTGCACGCCGCTGATTCCGTAATTGATCGATTCGGACATGGCTGTGGCCTTTCGTATTTGACGCGGTCGTGTCTACGACTGCGGTGGGGCGCCCCCGCCATCCGCGCCGCCGCCGCGCCGCGGTAGATGGAAGGTACCGGAGCGGGACCCCGACCCCACGGCGAGATTGTGTGCGTTGAACTTGCTCTCATTGCCCATCATGATGCCGTTGTTGACGATCATCGTGCGCTTTTCGGCGAGCTCGGTGGTGTCAACTCCGTGCTCGTCGAGCACCTTGACGAGTGCGTCGAGGACCGTGCGTTCCAGTACCTTGTCGTACTTTTCCTTGTCCAGACGCTGGAAATAGCGGCGGTATTTCGTAGAGCGCACCCGGTCGAGCGCGGTGGCGGCCGCTCCGAAGTCGAAGAAGGGATCTTTCTCGACGCGTTTTGCGCTGCCCGAGCTCTCCATTGCCTGGCGTAGCGGGCGGACGATGACGCTGGGAGCGCGCAGTGACAGCCCGGGGGTCGTGGCGGCCGCGCGCACGACCATCGAGATGAGATAGCTGAACCGCATGACGCCCGCCTGATGGTTGAGGCGGTGCAGCTCCTCCTTGAGAGGGGGTAGCACGAACTTGTTGAGCTCGCAGAACAAGCGTCCGTTGCCGACCGCGAAGCGCAGGAACAGCGACACGACCAATTCTCCGCGCCAGTTGACGATCTCGATACAGCGGTAGTGGCGGATGCGGTGTGTCGGCGAGACCATGAATTGCTGCATCACGCCGGCATCGACCCAGGCCAGCGGCGGACCGAGTGGGTTGGGCATCAGCACGCGGTCGTCGCGCACGTCCGAGCCACTGACGAACAGACGATCCCTGATTTCGAGATTCGTCATGCCGAGCGCGCTCAGCGCCTGCTCGACGGCCCCGTAGAGCGCGGCGGGCGTGGGCTCTTTCGCCGACGAGCGGCCACCGAAGACGTCCTGGTTGCCCTTGCGCAGGTCAATCAGGAACGACCAGCCGTCGCCCGTGTCCACGCCGGCGCTCGAGAATGGCATGAAGCCGCTGTAGACGCTGAGATTGCCGCGCTGGTTGCGCGCGAGCTCCTCGATGCGCAGCGCCAGGCGCGGGTCGCTCGGCATCGGCGCCGGGTACGAGGGAAAGCTGCGGGGGTTGAGGCGGCGCAGCACGACCAGGTAGGTGGCGCTCCAGATGTCCCACAGCACGATCGCCCAAGCCAGCAGGAAGCCGAGCGCGAGCCACGCGACCGATTTCTCGGCGAACGCCAGCACGATCGAGAGCACGACATCGGCCGTGAGGAGCAGATCGCGTGCTGTCTTCTGCCGGCGCGCCGCGAGGCAGTGCTTGACGACCGTCGCGATGTTGACCCCGGTCGGCATGTGCACGGCGCGGTGCTCCTCGTGGACGATCTCGTTGACGACCTCCTGGGCGAATGTGGGCTCGAGGTACGCCGCCGTGCACATCATCCGCGTCGCCTCCGTCCAGTCTCCCGCGCCCGTATCGGCGTGCGAGGCGAACCGCCGGGTGGCGTCCTCGGGAGATGGAGGTACCGGCGGGCGCACCGCGCGACTCGGCGGCGGTGCGAGGTCGGCTTCGGTGATCTCGATGCGTCCTCCGGGGCCGTTGATTGCGGGGAGCCCGTCGTCCATTTTCAACCTCTTTCGTCAATCGCAGGTCGCATACACTTCACTGATCTTCCAGCCTCCGCCGAGGGCGGCGAACTTGAAGTTCACATAGCCGGTGCCGCCGGGGTCGATTTCGTAGTGGGCGTCGAGATGAGCGCGATCGATGCTGTCGATTGCGATCTCCTGTGGAGTCAGTCCGATCAATCGATACGAGCCGCTGCCTGCTTCGAACTGGCTTCGATAGTCGCCGAGTACCGCCCGGCGGCCGCGTGCCACCGTACAGCCACCCGCAGCCAACCCGTGGCGGGTGATTCCGGGAGAGAAGATGCTCGCGAGCCCGCCGACGTCGTGCGCGGAGTACGAACTCTGATAATCGGCGAGCAGCGACATGATCGAGGAGCGAGCGGCGCGCTGTTCGGGGGCCGTGGGGGTGGCGGGAGCGACGCTCTTCGGGACGGGACTCCCGTGGGCTGTGACAGCCGGTTGAGTCGGCGAGCTCGGGTGGGTGCCGCCTGACAGCACACCGGTGGCGACCACGACGCCCGTTCCGATTCCCAGCAGCGCGATCAGCGCCGCGACTGCGAGCACCGCCGAGCTGACTCCGCGGCGCGGATAGGAAAAGGATGGGGGGTAGCCGGGCGGAACCGGGCCGGCGGGCGGAGCCTGGCCGGGCGGAACCTGACTCGCGTACACCTGCGTCGGTGGCAGCTGCGTCATCACCAGGGCCCCGGGAGGCGGTGGGCCGGCTGGGTGCGGCGCACCGATCCCCACCGTCTGCTGTGGCGCGCTGCCGGCCATTGCGCAGCCGTGGATCGCGCAGCCGCCGCCGTCGTGCCAGCAGTCGGCATGGTGTAGCGAGCTGCACGCGTCGCAGCGCTCCGCTGGCGCCCCCGGCTTGATCGCGAAGTGGCAGTACGGACATGGCCGCCCGGCGTCGGCGTCGCTCGCGACGACGCGCGTCATGGGCGGCTCCCCGGTGACGCGATCATCTAACTCCGCCCACCCGTTCCGCTTCCAGGCCTGCGCGGGTCGATTGGAATATGAGTTCGAGTGCATGTGGCCCCTGCGTGAGGCCGGGATTGTCGGTGGCGGGCTGCGCGCGTGGCAGGAAGATCGCGGTGAGCGCTACCGGGACGCCGCCGAGGCGCACGACGACGAGCTGGGTCGTGAGGAAGTGGGGAGGCGCATTCTGGCTACCGCCCCAACCGGCCTTCCAAGCGCCGTGCCAGGAGGCCGGGAAGATCATGCCGGCGCCCCAGTTCAGCGGGGGCGCCGACGGGGGCGGCGGTTCCTCCAGTGGCGGCTGCTTGGGCAGTTCCATGAGCCCCAGCAGGGACGCGCCGGGCGCGCCGTAGAGGCCCTCCGAGAGGGCGTGCGCGAACGCGATCGCGTCGTTCTGGCTCCATTCCGCGGTACCGAACTCGGGGGCCACGCCGAGTGGACTGCCGGGGAGCCCCCCGCGGTGGCTCTCGAGGTAGCTCACGCAGTCGGATTCGGCCGCTGCCGCCTGCGGCACTTGGGCGAGGTGCGCGCCGGCTAGCGCGAGCACCCGTTCGAACGCCGCCACCGCGCCGCTAACTCCCGCGGATATGCGGTCCTGCAGGCCGACGATGACGCGCCTGATCGCACAGTTGTCCGATCGCCGGATCGCGTCTGAGAGGGCCGAGCGCAGCACCGGGTCCGGATCGTCCGCGACCGCGCGCAGCGCCGCGATTGCCACGACGGCCTTGCTCGTGCTCCACAGGCGATGCACCACCTGCGTGGGGCCGCTGCGGACGGGCTGGGCGTCGCCGTCCACCCAGACCGCCGCCGCGGCTTCGCCGCCGAGCGCACGCGCCCGTTCGACGCCGCGATCCAGCGCCGCGCGTAGCGCCGGCCGCGTGGGGGAGGCGCCGTTCGCGCCACCACCCGCCACCGCGCCGCTCGCGGATCGCGGCCGTCCGGTCGCGCGCGCGGGAGCGATGACGCCGTGATCGCGCGGATCACCCGTTTCTGTCGCGGCCCGGCGCACTCGTGCGCCCACGCCGGTGTCGGTAGCGCTCCGAGCGGCTGTACCCGTGCTGCGATCGGCGATCGCGGCGAGCAGCATGCCCAGCAGCAGACCTCCGGCGAGTGTGCCCAGCACCAGCGCTGGCCGGCGGCGAGCATGGGTGTACTGCTCGCTCAGCACTGCCCACCAAGGAGCTCGGAGAATTTCGGCTTCCACCGCCGTTCGCGCTGCGGCGTCGTTGAGTACCCGGGGTCGTATTTCCAGCTTCCGTCTTCGTATTTGACCCATGTGATGCCGGACCACTGGGTGCACGATGCCCCCGGTTTGTCCCAACCCATCCCGGTCACATCGACCTGGGCGACGCCCTCGCCGGGTTCGGTGCTTTCCACCGAAACCTGAAGGCCCGACGGGTTCAGGTAGGGCCGCAGCGTCAACTGGTTGCGCACCCACGTTCCGTAGCCGTATTCGCTGCTGTCCTGGGCCTGCTTGCGCCGGCTCAACAGTTCCCAGGCCGCGTGGTATTCGCCATGGACCACGTCTTCGTGCCATGCGAGCAGCATCTGCTGGATTTCGCCCTGCATCTGCTCGCTGGATACCGCCGGCAGCTGTCCTTCGCTGGCGGGCACGGTCGCGGTCTGCGCGTCGGTGGACGTTTCACCGCCCGCGCGACCCGCGTTCGAGGTCGTGCCGGCCGGCGAGGTGGCTGTCGCGGAGCTCGAGGGCGCCGTCACGATGGTGGTGGTGCCGCCCAGCTCGTGAGCGCCGCCGCTGCTCTGGCGGGTGAGCACGATCGCTACGGCGGCGCCCGCCACCGCCAGCGCCAGGATCACGACAGCGATGGCAAGCGACCAGTTCGCCCACCAGCCCGGTGAGGGCTGCTGGCCAGGCCACGGCGGTTGGCCGGCCGGGGGCGGCGAAACGGTACCCGCGACGGGCGGCGAAACGGTACCCGCGACGGGCGGCGAACCGGCACCGATGGGTGCGGGGTCACCCGCGCCGAGGGGTGCGGGGTCACCCGCGCCGAGGGGTGCGGGGAAGCCTGCGCCGGTCGAGCCCGCACCGACCGAGCCGCCTGGGGGGATCGCCGTGGGCGGGGTCTTGGCCTGAAGCGGTGCTGTCGCTCCGCCGCCGGCCGGCGGCGCGCCGGCGCAGCCGAAGACTGCGCACCCACCGTTGTCGTGCCAGCAGTCGCTGTGGTGCGGCGCTCCGCAGGCCCCGCACACCGCCAGTTCGGCGCCCTCCTTGAGGGTGAAGCGGCAATAGGGACACGCCCGGCCGGTCTCGGCGTGGGTGGCGGTTGCGCCGTGAAAGCGGGGTCTGTCGGGTTGCTCGCTCAAGGGACCTGCCCCGTCATTCGCCGATGACTTCGATGTGGTTTTGCGCCCGGCCGCGCGGGGAATGCGCGGCATGCGCGCGCGCGGGTGCGGAGTGTGCGGCAGGCGGCGCCTGCCGCGTGGTGCCTCCCGTCTCCAGCAGCGTCCAGGTCGCGAACCCGATGATCACCCCGAGGGTGGCGGCGAGCGCGAGCGCGAGTAGCGGATAGCCCCCGTGTACGGGACCCGCGACGCGGGCTGGCGAGGCGCTCGCGGGGCGTGACGCTGTGGGGTCGCCCCGCCGCGACCCGCCGTGGCCGGCGCTGCTTGGTGGCCGCCACGGCACCGGTGCGGTTGGCGCGGCGGCCCAGTCGCCGGCCGTGAGGCGCTCGAACAGTGGGGTCAGCTTGTGGTCGCGCCAGACGAAGACTCCCTCGCGGCGGCTCTGCGGATCGATCACGAGCGCGATCTGGGAGGGGGCACCGAAGAAGTGCTCGTGGATGAAGGTGTCGTGACCGGAGAGAAAGATCCCGAACCCCGGGTGGCTGTGGTACCAGCCCACGATCTGTTCGTCGGGGGGGAACTCGCGCTCGAGCGTGCGGTGGATGTGGGCCCAGGCGTCCTGTGTGAAGGTGAGCGTGGCCTGCTGCTCGTCCGCGCTGACCGCCGGGATCGCACCGGTGACGAGCGGCAGGCCGCCGGCGACCGGCGCGCGACCGACGAGAATGCCGCCCACCTCGCGGTCGGAGTTCGTGAAGACGTGCTCGTAGATCACGCTTTGCGACGCTGTCTGGAGGCCGACGATCTCATCGGCGCTCGCAGCGGAGAGCTCGGCGGAGAAGGACGGGCGTCGCGCGGCGTCCGATGGGCGCGTGTCCGGCCGCCCGGTCATCGGTTGCCACTCACCGGCGTCACGGGCAGCTCCTCGTCGAGGCCCAGGCGGGCGAGGATCTGCACGTCGTCGCCGGGCTTGACGGAGTGCTCGACCACCCAGTGGGCCGCCTCGAGGTCGAGCGCGTCGTCGGCGTTGAAGGACCGATAGGTCACCATTTCGAGCAGCCGCTCGCACAGGTCGGCGAGGCTCTCCGCGGCGCTCCAGCTCCCCAGGCACACGCCGCCGTTGCGGTCGGGCCCCAGGATGTTGGGGTGGAAGATCGGCGTGAGCCAGCTCACCACCGGAGGCCGCCGGGGGTAGTCGAGATGGAGATACACCTGGCAGCGGTGCACGTCGCGCACGACCAGCCGGTCCTCGGCTCCGCGCGCCAAGCCGCTGCCGTTGAGCATCAGCTGGTAGACATCGGGCGGGTCGCCTTCGCTGTGAAAGGCGATCTCGCCGCGACACGCGAGCTCCTCGATCTGGCGCAGGTCGCTGATCAGGCGGCGGCTGCGCGGGCTCACGCGTCGCTCCGGGCCGCGCGGCGCAGCAGCTCGATGCCGGTTGCCGAGCCGATCAACGCAAGGAAGCAGCGGTCTTCCCCGGCCCGCCCCACGACGTAGTCGGCCGGCGGCAGACCGAGGTCGGCGGCGCAGCAGTCGAGCAGCGGGGAGCCCGCTTCGATCGTATGGGCGAGCTCGAGTTGCCACGGGCGCCCACACTGGGGGCATGCGCCCGCGCCGGCGCTCAGCGTGTCGAGCGGGCGCCGAATGGCGTCCACGCGGTCGCACGCGCGACAGTTGCCGGACAGCACGAGCTCATGCTCGAGTTCGAGTACGGCGTCGGCTCCGAGTTGTGCTTGCGCGCGCTCGAGCAGCGCGCCGAACGAGGCGTCGTGGGGCACGGGGAGCACGCGGTCGGCCTCGTAGGTGTCGTGGCTCAGACAGTCCTCGCGGCGCGTGTAGCGGACGACGTAGGAGTCGTGCGTGGACCCGACGAACTGAAACCCCGCGCCGGCGAGCGTCGGCCTGCCGAGGCGCGCCGCGTGCAGCAGCTTCACGGCCTCCTGCGCCTGTATTCCGGCGACCACGCTCGCACTCGTCGCGGTCGTCGGGGTTCGACCCCCGAGCATCTCCTCGCGGGTGAGCATCGCGCAGGTGCGGCGAGCAGCGATCAGTTCGTGGTCGCGCTCGCTCAGCGTGCACTCGTAGCATGCGCCATCCGGGGGCACGAACACGCGCACCACTCCCATGAGACCCTCTATCGCGCCGTCGATCCAGGGCGTGCCGGTCTTACAGCAGGCCTGGTTGACGAACAGTCGCGCTTCGCGGTTATCGAGCCCTCCAACCACGAGATCGACTTCGGCGAACACCGCCAGGCCGATCGACATCGAGACCTCGCCGACCACCGGGATCAACTCGACGTCAGGGTTCAGCTCGGCGGCGCGAGTGGCCAGCGCCGGCGCCTTGGCGCGGCCCTCGTCCTCGTCGCGGAAGAAGACGCAGCGCGCGAGGTTGGAGTTCTCGACGCGGTCGAGATCCACGACGACGATCCGTCCGATGCCCATCAGTGCGAGGTTCTTGACGATCTCGTTGCCGAGCGCCCCGGCTCCGACGACCAGGATGCTGGCGTCGCTGAGCCGTCGCTGGTCCCACCAGGAGATCAAGCCCTGGCGGTGGTAGCGATCGTCGCCGTCCTCCGCGTCGATCACCGTGGCGAGGCCGCGCTGTGCTTCCATCTCACCACTCGGCCCGAGCTAGCCGCGTAGCCCCCGCGGTGATTTCCGCCACCAGTCGCAGCACGTCGTTTTCCTCGACGCCGGCACCGACGAGCGTCTCGTTGTCGTTGATCTGACGCCCGGACTGCTTGTGGTGAAACTTATAGGAGAGCGGCTGGTCGTCCGGCCCGACCACCGGCAGCTGGAGCAGCTCCACCAACTTGCTCACGATGCGCCCCACGGCCGCGGTCTCGGGAACGCTCACCTGCTCGTTCTTGTTGCCGGTGGCATCGACGACTGTCAGGTTCATTGCTCCTCCGCGGGTTCGCTCTGCATTGGCGCGGTGAGGAGCTTCACGAGCTCGTCACCGTCGGGGCCGGTTGGTTCGATCGGCGCGGGCAGCGTCGTGAGACGTTCGGGGACGGGGGCGACCGTGTTCGTGACGGTGGTCCTGCGAACCTCGACGTCTGCGACTCCGAGGTTGACGTTGTCGATCGGGAACAGGCCGTGCGGCTCCTGTTCGGCCGCCCACTGCGCCGCGGTGGGATCCAGTGGGCTGGAAATGTTGTAAACGCGCCACTGGATCATATCGCCGAGCTTGACGATGACATCGGTGAGTGACGTCCCCGCGGACCAGTGATCTGCGATGCAGAAGTACTCCCGAATATTGGGGTGAAAGATCGGTGCGAGTGGAACCGCGTAGGGTTTCTCGGCGGGATAGCGACGCGGGAGGGTGAGCTCGACGGTGTGCACGTCTCGATAATCCGGCCGGCCTTCGTTCAGATAGAGGCCGCGGAGCCTGAACTGGATCCTGTAGCACACGGGCGGCAGTCGCTCGCCGAGCGGCTCGACGAGAACGTGGGGATGGCCCGAGAAGACTTCCCGGATGAGCTCATAGTCGGATCGCAGCCTGCGTAGCCGGGGGTTCATTCCTCTCCAGACGCCCGTGAATGTTAGGAGCCTATACGATTCGGCTCAGCGAGTTATTTCGCCTCGGCGGCGGGTTCACATGAGTGGCATGACCACACGTTTTCGCGCGATCTTCACACGGCGGCCCGCCGTGGAGCTGCTGGTTGGATTGCTTTTTGGCGTGGGGGTCGGCGTCGGCATTGCGGCGCTGATCTTGGGTCGGGGAGACTCCGCCGAACCCGGCAGCTCCGCGCCCGGCGGGCGCGCGGCGTCCGTTGCGGGCGTGGCGGCGAAACGTCCTCTTTCCGCGAGCTCGCGGAGCGCTGGGCAGCGAGGCGCCGGCGTGTCCGCGGGCGAAGTTGGTGCGGCGCAGCCTCCGGCCCCTGCGCTCGCCGCGGACGCCGGGGGCTCGTTCGAGCGGTTGGTGTCCGGCCTGCCGGGGAGGGTAGAGCTGGCTGTCCTGCCGTTGGGTGCCGGGCACGTGGAGGTGCTCGGGGGCGATGCGGCGGCGCACGGTTGGAGTACGACCAAGGTGGCGGTGCTCGCGGCGGTGCTGAAGGCGCAGGAAGAGGATCTGAGCGCCGAAGAGCAGGCGTGGGCGCGCTCGGCGATCACGGAATCCAGCAACGAATCGATCCTCTCGCTGTTTGACTCGCTAGAGCGGCTCGAGGGCGGCCTGGTGGGGGCCAGCGAATATGTGCAGGAACTGCTGCGTATGAGCGGGGACGAAGAAACGGTGGTTGCGACTGCTCCCCCGCCACCTGGGGCGGCGACCACGTTCGGCCAAACCGAGTGGCGTCCGAGCGAGGCTGTCAAGTTCTTCGGTGCGCTCGCCCGGGGATGCATCCTGTCCGCGCGCGGGACGAGTTACGTGCTCGGCCTGATGCGGCACATCGAGCCCAGCGAGAGCTGGGGGCTGGGCTCTGCGGGGCTGCCGGGCGTGGCGTTCAAGGGCGGATGGGGCCCCGAGAGTGGCGGCGCTTACCTGGTTCGCCAGTCGGGCATTGTTGACGCCGGCTCGCCACGGGCCGTCGCGGTGGCGATTGTCGCGTTTCCGCCGCCAGGTGCGGCGTCGTTCGAAACGGGCACCGCGATGGTAAGCGACACCGCGACGTGGTTGCGGGCGCATCTCCGGCTCGCGTCGCGCCCAAATGCTCCCTGCGTGTGATGCTGCGCGCTTTCAATACGGCGGCTGCGCCGCCCACCACTCCCCGAGCGCGCGGAAGGCCTCCCAGAAGTCGCGCTTGGCGTCGCGCTCGTCGAGGGAGTCGTCGATGTTGGGGACGTATAGCGCGTCGATCGTGGGCGTGAAGTCCTGGACGACCCCGGCCTTGGCTTGGAGCTCCTGGGCGAGTGGGAGCTCGAGGTCGCCGAGCACTCCCAGTGCCTCGGCACCCATCGCGACGACGATCTTGGGGGCGACGATCGCGATCTCCTCTGCGACGCGCGCGATGCAGGCGTCGTCGGCGAGCGAGGAGTCGCTGAGGGGGCACTTGACGCACAGCGTGCCGTAGACCGCGAGCGGGTCGATCTGCAGCCGCTTGAGCGACTTCATCAGCGCGGAGCCGGCGCGCCCGTAGAAGGCGACGCCCTCCTCGATCTCCGAGGGTAGGGGCGCGTACTTGAGCAGCATGATGTCGGCCTGCGGATGGCCGGAGCCGAGCACGGGCATGAGGTTGCCGCGCGGGCAGTGCGGGCAGGACTGCAGCTCGCGGGTGAGCGTGTTGAGCTCGCGGATCGCCCGCTCGAGGTACTTCTCGCGGATCTCGTCGTCGGTGGTGGGCATGGACGCCGTGGGATTTGACGGCGGGTCGGCTTGTCCTTGGCGCTGCATCGCTAGTTGCGTTCTGTCGCCTTGCGAACCTTGCGCGCGCGCGCTGCGCGGCGCGCGGCGGGCGGGGTGGCGCGGGTCTGCAGGAACTTGAGCGCCTGCACGTACAGCAGGCTGGTGGGGCGCGTGAGGATCTCGGCGTCGCGCAGCGACTGCAGGAACTCCTGCGGGCCGTCGAAGTCGCGCATGCGTACGCGCACCGAGCCGAGACCCTGCGCGACGTGCGAGTCGCTCCCGGCGCCGGCAGCGATGCGGTACTTGGCGGCGAAGCGGGCGGCCTCCTCGTTGAACGCGCCGATCGCGACGCGCGGGTTGAAGACCTCGATCGCGTCCACGTCGTCGAGGATCGGAAGGAGGTGCTCGTAATCGGGTACGGCGTGCAGGCGGTCGAAGGGGTGCGGGACGTAGACGAGCCCGCCCTGACGGCGGATCTCGGCGACGGTCTCAGCCATCGAGAGACCGCGGGGGATGCGCTCCTGGAGGAAGAGCCCGATCACCTCGCCCTGGGAGGCGGTCTTGACCTCCTCGCCGACGATCACCTTGAGGATCGCGTCCCCGCCCGTCCCTGGGTGGGAGCTCGCCGGTCCCGACCGTTGCGCCTGCTCGCGCGCCTCCAGGGCACCGGAGATCTCGTTGTGGTCCGTGACGGCGATCGCGCCGAGGCCCTGTGCGCGGGCGGTCGCGAGCAGGACCTCGACGGGTGTGGCGCAGTCGTGGGAGTGGTCGGTATGCATGTGCAGGTTGACGTCGATGAGCTCGCTGGAGGCGAGGCGCTCGCGCAGGCGCTCGTCGCCCCGCGGGTCGCGGCGGCGCGCGGCGAGCTCGTCATAGAGGGACTCGAGCTCACCGGTCACGTGCTCCCAGGTGCGTCCCGCGTCGGCGGGCTCGAGCAGGCGGTAGTCGGCGGGGAAGTGGCGCTGCATGAGCTCGGCGGTGGCGGGGTGGCTCGCGGTGCGCACGTCGAGGCGTCCGAAGAACGTCGCGACGAAGCGGCGGCCGAGCAGCGTGGAGAGCAGCCGCTCGGTGGGCGCGTGGAAGGAGCCGACGTTGAGCGCGCGCGAGTGGCGCAGCGCGGCGTTGGCGGCGCTGGGGGCGAACGGCTCGTGCACGTGGACGAAGTCGAGCTCGAGGGTGCTGAGGAGTTGCTCGATCGTGCGCGCGACGTCGATCGGCAGCGCGCGCGGGGGCCGTGGCGCAGGCGCGCCGACACCCAGCCTGCCGCTCAGGTTGCCCAGGCCGCCGCCCTGGCCGCCGAGGACCGGCACGTCGAGAACCTCGCCGACCGCGATCACGCGGGGCTCGCCGCCGGCTGTCCCGTCGAGCAGCTCCTGCGGGCGCTCGCGCGCGGCGCGCAGCGCGCGGCGCGAGTGGCGCACGCGCTCCTGGGAGCGCGAGGGCGCGAGGATCAGGACGCGGTGCCCGCGGCGGGAGAGCTCAGCGGCGACCCCGCGCACGTAGGAGTTGACCGGATCCTCCTCGGCCTCCCACGGGCGGGGCGTGACGTGGGCGATCGCGTACTTCGCGGCCATCGGCCGCCATTATCACGCCTTGGTGGCGCCGGTTCGTGCTTTTGTGCCTTTCCCCGGCCGGGCGGGCGCCGCTTTGACGCTCGCGCGGGCGGATTTGCGGGGCGCTCCCACCCCGCTGCGCGCGGCGCGCGCGGGCGAGCTGGGCTTGCGCGCGTACTTGGCGATGAAGCGCTCGGTCTCCTGGCGCGCCTGGTCGTCGGGGCGCTGGGTGTGGGGGGACTTCATGAGGTAGGAGGAGGGGCCGTCGAGCTGGCCGCCGACGCCGTTCTCGAGGGCGAGCTTGCAGCAGCGCACGGCGTCGATGACGATCCCGGCGGAGTTCGGCGAATCCCAGACCTCGAGCTTGAGCTCGGCATTGAGGGGCACGTCGCCGAAGGCCTGCCCCTCCAGCCGGATGTGGGCCCACTTGCGGTCGGTCAGCCAGGGGACGTAGTCGGAGGGGCCGACGTGGACGTCGTGGGCGGGGAGCGCGTCCTCCATGATCGAGGTGACGGCGTTCGTCTTGGAGATCTTCTTGGACTCGAGACGATCGCGCTCGAGCATGTTGTAGAAGTCCATGTTTCCGCCGACGTTGAGCTGGGAGGTATGGAGGATCTTGACGCCGCGGTCGCCGAACAGGCGAGCGAGCGCGCGGTGGACGATGGTGGCGCCGACCTGGGACTTGATGTCGTCGCCGACGATCGGGAGGCCGGCCTGCTTGAAGCGCCTGTCCCAGTAGTCCTCGCGGGCGATGAAGACGGGGATGCAGTTGACGAACGCGCAGCCGGCCTCGAGGATCTGCTCGACATACCACTTGGTGGCCTGCTCGGAGCCGACGGGGAGATAGGAGACGACGACGTCGGTGTGGGTCTCGCGCAGGATGCGCACGATGTCGGCGGTCTCGCCGGGGGCCTTGACGATCTTCTCTTTGAGGTACTTGCCGAGGCCGTCGTGGGTCATGCCGCGGTGGACAGGGACGCCGAGCTTGGCGGGCACGGCCTGCTTGCCCTTGGCGAACTTGATCGTGTTGTTCTGCCCCGCCCAGATCGCCTGGCCGAGGTCCTTGCCGACCTTGGTGCGGTCGATGTCGAAGGCGGCGGTGAACTCGATGTCGCGGACGTGGTAGCCGCCGAGGTCGACGTGCATGAGGCCGGGCACGCGGTGGGAGGGATCGGCGTCCGCGTAGTAGTGGACGCCCTGGACGAACGCGGAGGCGCAGTTGCCGACGCCGATGATCGCGACTCGTACCTTGTCCGCGCGGTAGCGCGCGCTTCCGTTGCTTGCTGCTGTGCCGTTGGTCATGTGCGCCTTTGCCGGGGCGCCCGCGGCGCCGTTGTCTTTGCTCGAGGTCATCAGCGGAGACTACCCCGCCGGACTCCTGAGGTCACACCGGGCGGGAGAGCTCGCTGCGAACGTGCCGGATGCGCTGCCCGACGGTGATCACGCAGAGCCCCGCCAGCACGTACACGGCGGGCTCGAGCAGCGCGACGCCGCCGACGTTCGCGAACAGGAGCCCGATCGAGAGGATCACGACGCGGACGGGGCGCGTGGCGATCCCGACCTTGCACTCGACGCCGAGCGCCTCGGCGCGGGCGCGCGTGTAGGAGACCATCAGCGAGGCGAGCACGGCGACGACGACCGCGGCGGCGGCGACGCGCTCGCCGTGCAGCGCGAAGTAGCCGGCGACGGCGGTGAGCACGATCCCCTCCTCGATGCGGTCGAGCGTGGAGTCGAGGAAGGCGCCGAACGGGGTGCCCTTGCCGGACATCCGCGAGTAGCGCCCGTCGAGGGTGTCCATGACGGAGCCGACGACGAACGCGACGCCGCCGAGCACGAACAGCTCTTCCCATACGAGGACGGCCGCGACGAGATTCAGCGCGAGTCCGGTGAGCGAGATCGCGTTGGGCGTGAGGCGCGACTCGATCAGCCGGTTGCGCACGAGCTCGCGGCGCTGGGCGGCGCTCAGCGCGACGCGCCCGTCGCGGCGACGGATCCCGCCGCGCGGCGCGCGCGCGGCGCCGCGGCGCTTGGAGCCCCGCGAGGTCCGGGTCGGGGGTGCGTGTCGGGGGGGCATGTGCTGGCTGGGGCGTGCGGGTGGGTGGACCTTCGATTACCCGCCGGCGGTCGCGCGTGCCGGTGCGAAGCGCCAGACGGCGGGGCGCGCGCGCGCGAGCCAGCGCGCGCCGTACGCGGAGGTCGCGGCGGTGAGCGCGCCGAGGAGCGCGTCGAGGATGAAGTGGTTGGCGGTGGCGACGATGACGAAGGCGACTAAGAACGGGTAGACGAGCCACAGTAGGCGCAGCGCGCGCCACCGTACGAGGCGGGCGAGCGGCCAGCCGATGGAGAGCGCGAACGCGACGTGCATGGAGGGCACCGCGGCGTAGGGGTTGAAGAGGGCGCTCATGGTGGCGCTGTCGTGGCTGTTGCGGATGCCGGTGAAGTCGGCGACGGAGTCGACGAAGCCCCACTCCGGCATGAAACGGGGCGGGGCGGTGGGGAAGATGGCGTAGACGACGAGCGCGACGAGCATCGAGATCATGAGCATGTTGCGGACGAAGTAGAAGGAACTGTTGTGGCGCAGATAGAGGTAGACGAGCGCGCCGACGGTGACGGTGGTCTGGGCGTTGAGGTACAGCCAGCTGGAAACCTCCATCAGGAGGTGGCTGCTGGAAGCCCAGGCCTGGACGGAGGGCTCGACGAACACGTGTAGGGTGCGCTCGAACTGGATCAGCTCGCGGGCGTGCGTGAAGGCGGCGTCGGCGCTGCCGGAGACGAGCCCGCGAGCGAGCCCGTACGCGAGGTAGGCGGCGCCGAACAGCAGGATCTGTCGCGCCACGTCCAGCCCACCCTGAGGCAGAAGACGTGCCTGCAGGAGGCGGAGCCGCACGATCATGACGGAGTAGCCTAAACGATGGCCATGCGGCTCGTCGCGGATTGAGCGGAGGTCAGGCGCGGCAGCGGGGCCCGTGGTCGAAGATGCGGGCGGGCGCGAAGTCGAGGCGCACGATGGCGCGCCCGGGGGCGTCGGTGCGCACGCGTGTCCAGCCTCCAGGCGCTTCGCTGACGCACCCGGTCCCGGTGCGCAGCGCCCAGTAGGGCGTGAAGCGGATGCGCACGACGAAGTCGCCGCGCGCGGGCGTGCGCAGCGCGAACCAGTCGGGCCCGGCGGCGGCGAGGACGGCGGGGCGCTGCGCGAGCGGCGTGGGGGCGCGCACGGCGAACAGGCGCCAATGGGGCGCGCGCCAGACTTCACGCAGGTAGGGGAGGCCGCGCGCGATCAGCGACCCCTCGGCGGCGGCGGAGTAGTCGAGGCGGGTGTCGGGCAGCGCGACGTAGGCGACGGCGTTGTCGGAGAGCCATTCGCGGTAGACGCCTGGGGTGAGGCGGGGGGCGTAGAAGAGCGGGGCGTAGCGGGTGTCGAGCTGGCGCTCCCAGCCGCGCGCGAGCAGGATGCGGCCGGAGCGGGGGACGTACACGGACTCCCAGTGGGCGCCGGTCTGGGGGACCTCGACGCGCACGGGAGTATGGGGCGAGAGGCGCTGCAGCTCGGCGACGAGCGGCGCGTAGTAGGAGGCGCGCACGGAGGGCTCGCCGGCGAGCGCGGCGTAGTCGTTCAGCGGCGTCTCGAGCTGCCAGTAGAGGAGGACGGGCGCGAGCAGCGCGAGCGCGAGCCGGTGGCGCGTCCAGAGGGCACCGGCGACGAGCGGCGTCGCGGCGAGCTCGCCGAGCCGCGCGGCGTTGCTGCCGACGGGCGTCGTGAGGACGTATGAGCCGAGGAGGGCGGCCGCGTACAACCACGCCCCCCAGCGCAGCGCGGCGTTGGTGCGTGGGGAGAGCTCATGGCGCAGGCGCGGCAGGAGCAGCGCGATCGCGAGTATGCCGGCGATTCCGGGCCAGAAGACGGAGGGCGCGAACGGCTCGTGGCCCCCTTCGGGGAACGCGAGCGAGAGCAGCGCGATGGGGGTTAGCGCGCCCAGCGTCACGGCGAGGGCCGCGGAGAGCGCCGCGCGGTCGGCGGCGGCTGGGAGGGTTTTTGGGGGGGAGGGGGAGGGGTTTGCGTTGCCCACCCCGCCGCGCGCGGGTGTAGGCGCGGGTAACTCCTCGCGTGCGCGCGGAGGGTTGGATGCAGCCCCGCGCGCACGCCCGCGGCGGGCCCACTTTTCGAACACCAACACCAACCCCCAAGCCACCCCGGCGAGCCCGAGAAACGCCCCCGCGACCGGGCTGGTGACACTTGTCACGACCGCAAGTCCACAGGCGGCCACCCCATGGCCCCGCTGCAGCGCGACGAGCGCGAGCAGCGCGATCGCCACGCCAAGGTCGTAGGCGACGCGCCCGGAGAGCAGCTCGACGCAGAGCCCGAGCGCGAACAGGCCCGCCGCGAGCCGCGCGGCGGACGGCTCGAAGGCGCGTTCGACGAGCAGGGCGAAGCACGCGGACGCGGCGACGACGCTGAGCGCGAGCAGCAGCCGCTCGCCGAGGAGCGCGCCGAGCGCGGGCGAGAGCAGCGAGTAGCCGGGGAGATAGTGGCCGCCGTACCAGCCGTTGTCCCACAGCGTGAAGCCGACGCGCGCGAACAGGTCGGCGCGGTAGGTGGCGGCCGCGAGGTCGCCGCTGGGGGGGCGCCAGAGGAGATATGCGGCGGCAAGCGGGATCGAGACTGCCAGCGCCGTCGCCCACGGCGCGCGGGTGGCGGACTTCACGGGCGGTCGAGGAACTCGACGACGCGTTCGATCGCGTCGGGGCGGTCGAGCCACCACCAGTGCCCGGCGTCGTCGAGCTCCAGCAGCTCGGCGTTCGGCAGCGCGTGGGCGTAGGTGGCGGCGAAGCTGGCCGGGATGTAGGGGTCGCGCGTGCCCCAGACGACGAGCGCGGGGGCGGCGATGCGCGCGAGCTCGCGGCCGGCGCGCGCGAGCTCCTCGCTGGGGGCGCTGCGATAAAGGCGCAGGATCGCGCGCTGGGTACCGTGGTCGAAGTGGGCGAGCACGGAGTCGTGCCACTGAGGTGGGAGCGGGCCGGGCGTGGCGTTGGCCTCGCGCGAGACGCGCCGCAGCGCCCAGCGCGTGGTGGCGCCCATCACGAGCTCGCCGAGCAGCGGCGTGCGCCAGGCCCGCGCGATGCGGTGCCAGCGGTAGTCGGGCAGGAACGGAACGGCGTTGGTGACGACGACGCGCTCGACGCGCTCGGGGTGGCGCTCGGCGAAGGCGAGGCCGACGGCGCCCCAGTCGTGCACGACGAGGCGCACGCGCTCGACCTCGACGAGATCGAGGAACTGCTCCAGGAAGCTCGCGTAACCGGGAATCGAGTAGTCGAAGTGCCCGGGCTTGCCGGAGCGTCCGAAGCCGGGGAGATCGGGTGCGAGGCCGCCGCTCCGGGCGAGGAACTCCAACCAGTCGTCGGAGTTGGTGGGTACGCCGTGGAGGTAGAGCACGGGCGCGCGCGGCTCGGGCGCCGCAGGCGCGGGCGCGCTGCGCCAGAAGACGGGCAGTTCGCCAAGGAGCGCGTTGTGCTCGCCGATCTCGGGCACCGCGCCGAGGATATAGCGCGCGTACTACCGTGACGCGGTGCCCGTCGCGACGTGGAGCCCCCCGAGCGCTCGCCGCGTGGCGACTGTGAGGGAACGGTTGCGCGCGATCTACGGCGTCCCGCGGATGGCCCCTCACGGCGACCCGCTGGCGGAGCTGATCCTGACGGTGCTCTCGCAGAGCACCAACGACCGCAACCGCGACGTGGCCTACCTGCGGCTGCGCGGGCGCCTGCCGAGCTGGGAGGAGGTGCGCGACGCGCCGCTGCACGTCGTCGAGGAGGCGATCCGCCCGGGGGGGATCTCGAAGGTCAAGTCGGAGCGCATCCAGCGGATCCTGCGGGCGATCGACGCCGACCATCCGGGGCTCGCACTGGATTGCCTGGCGGAGGTCCCGCTGGCGCAGGCGCGCGACTACCTGACGAGTCTCCCAGGGGTGGGGCGTAAGACGGCGGCCTGCGTGCTGTTGTTCGCGTACGGGCTGCGCGACGTTCCGGTCGACACGCACGTGTCGCGGGTTGCGACGCGTCTGCGGTTGCTGCGCCCGGGCGCGCCGTTCGAGGAGCTGCACGACGGGATGCTGGCGCTGACTCCGCGCGGGCAGGAGCTGGAGCTGCACGTGAACCTCCTGCGCCACGGGCGTCGCACCTGCCATGCGCGTTCGCCGGCTTGCCGGGAATGTGCGCTGGTGCGCATGTGCCCGAGCCGGCAGCTGTGAGCCTTTCTGACACTTCCATTAGCTAGATTCGTCGTCTACGCTGGGTGAGTGTCGGACGATGTGGAGCAGTATCCGACGTGGATCGAGCGTTTCACGCACGCGACCTTCGTGCGCGAGGGTGAGCTCGGCAGCGCACGCGCACCGATGCTGGTGCGCGAACACCATCAGTGGACGCCACTCGCGCGGGCCGTGCTCGCGGTGGGCGATCAGTGGACGCTGCTGATCTCCAATGCGCTCGCCGGCGGCCCGGCGCGGCTGGCGGACGTGCGGGCGCGCCTACCGGGGATCAGTGCGGGCGTGCTCGCACGTCACCTGCAGCAGATGGTCGACCTCGGGCTTGTCTCCAGGAGGCGCCACCGCGAGTTGCCTCCGCGCGTGGAGTACGAGCTGACTGCGGCCGGCCGCGAGCTGCTGCCGATCGTGGTGGCGCTCGCGCGCTGGGGTCTGCGCAACCTGTGGACGCGTCCCCAACCGCGCGAACACATCGCGATCGGCGAGATCTTTCGCATGCTTCCGCAGCTGCTCGCCGAGGAGCAGTTCTCGGGGGGTCCGCTGGAGCTCGTCGTGGAGGGCCGCAAGGGACGCGAACGTCACGTCTTCGAGATCACCGCCGGACATCTGCGGCCGATCGCGCCTGGGGTCAAGCCGGCGACGCGGATGGCGGGCAGCCCGTTCGACTGGGTCGACGCGCTCGGACCCCGGCGCGACTACGCGGCGCTGCGGGTGACCGGCGAGCTGCAGCTAGCCAAACGCCTCCTCAAAGCCCTGCTCGGCTGAATTCCTGGGTATGAGAGCACGTACAGGCCGGCGATAGGCCGGAGGTCTGCGAGCAGTTGGAAGTCGCGGGTGGCGGATACCACGCGAGAACCCTGGGCAGCCCCCCGTTAACGATTGAGAACATCCGAACTTCAAAGTATGATCGATGTCCAGACACACATCCCCCGTGGGGGTCAGCCTAAGGGGATCTAAGACAGGGGTCCACGGTAAAATGCCAAGAACAAGCACGCACACCGACAGACTGAACGCAGAGGGGGAATGGGTCCGTTCCGTTCCCAGTCTCCGCGAACCACGCTATTCCCAGTCTCTCGAGCGGGGGCTCGCGATTCTGGGTTGTTTCACGCCGGAGCGGCCGATCCTAGGGATCGCGGACATCGCCGACGAGCTCGGCATGAGTCGTAGTACGACGCACCGTTACGTCATTACGCTGGTGGCGCTCGGATATCTGGAGCAGGGGGCCTCGCGCAAGTATCGCCTGGGTTTGCGCGTGACCGATCTGGGGATGTCCGCGTTGAACTCGACGGGGTTGCGTGAGCATTCGCGTCCGTATCTGGAGGAGTTGCGTCAGCGGACCTCCTACACGGTCAATCTTGCGGTGCTCGACGGCCCGGAGATCCTGTATGTCGATCGCGCGCGCAGCTTCCGTCGGGGGCAGAGCAAGATCGATTTCGGGCTCGCTCCGGGTTCGCGGCTGCCGGCGTATTGCACGGCGATGGGCAAGCTGCTGTTGGCGTATCTGCCCGAGCATGAGCAGCGCAACCTGCTGGCGGAGATGAAGCTCTCGAAGCGCGGCCCGAACACGATCACGAGCAAGAAAGGCCTGCGCGACGAGCTCTCGCACGTGCGGGAGGAGAGCTTCGCGGTCAACGACCAGGAGCTCGCGTCGGGGTTGCACTCGATCAGTGCGCCGGTGCGCTCGGAGTCGCGTGAGGTGGTCGCCGCGGTGAACATGGCGGCGCACAGCTCGATGATCTCCCTGGAGGAGCTCGTCGATCATCTCGGCCCGCACCTGGTCTCGACCGCCGACCGCATCTCCGCTCGATTGGGCTATCGCCGCGACGACGAGCGCGAGTAATTTTTTTCACGCCTGCCAAAGCGCTTTGTCTGCGGGCCGGCCCCTCTAGGGTTGGCCCGCAGTTCAGTTTGCTACTCGGCTGCTAGGGCTCTTCCATATTGCCGCTCGTAGTACTCGCGGTACTCGCCTGAGCGGATCGGCTCCCACCACCACGCGTTGTCGCGGTACCACGCGACGGTCTGCTCGAGACCCTCGCCGAAGCGCACGCGCGGCTCCCAGCCGAGCGCGCGGACCTTGGCGGAGGAGAGCGAGTAGCGGCGGTCGTGGCCGGGGCGGTCGGTGACGTGCTCGATCAGCGACTCGTCGGCGCCGCAGAGCTCGATGATGCGCGTCACGACGTCGATGTTGGCGAGCTCGTCGGGGCCGCCCGCGTTGTAGACCTCGCCGGGGCTGCCGCTGTCGAGGACGCAGCCGATGGCGCGCGCGAAGTCGGTGGCGTGGATCCAGTTGCGCACCTGGCGGCCGTCCCCGTATACGGGCAGCGCGTCCCCGTGGAGGGCGTTGAGGATCATCAGCGGGATCAGCTTCTCGGGGTACTGACTGGGCCCGTAGTTGTTCGACCCGCGACAGATCAGGGCGGGGAGGTCGTAGGTGTGGAAGTAGCTCTGCACGAGCAGGTCCGCGCCGGTCTTCGTCGCGGAGTACGGCGAGGAGGGGCGCAGCGGGGAGGACTCGGTGAACGTGCCGACGTCGATCGAGCCGTAGACCTCGTCCGTGGAGACCTGCACGTAGCGCAGCCCCCGCTCGCGGGCGGCCTCGAGCAGGACGTAGGTGCCGAGCGCGTGCGTGCGGACGAACGCGTCGGGCTCGGCGATCGAGCGATCGACGTGGGTCTCGGCGGCGAAGTTCACGATCGCGTGCGCCGCGTTCTCGCCCTGGCCGAGCGCCTCGGTGACGTCCGCGGCGCTCTCGATCGCGCCGTGCACGAAGCGGATGGCGTCTTCCTCTGCGAGGTCCTGTAGGTTCTCGCGGCGGCCGGCGTAGGTGAGCTTGTCGAGCACCGTGACCTCGTCGCCGTGCTCGCGCACGCGCACGCGGGCGAAGTGCGAGCCGATGAACCCCGCGCCGCCGCAGACCAGGAGCTTCATGCGTCGGCCCTCGTGTGCGGAACGCGCCCCCATGAGCCCACATGGCAAGCTGGGCAAGGACGCACCGAGCGAAGTGTGCTCGGTACATGAGCGAGGGAGGACGCCGATCCAGCGCAGCCACGTGGGCTCATGGGCGCATCATCCCAGCTCGCGCCGCGAGATAGCCGGCCAGTCCCTCGCGCCAGTCGGGCATCGGTAGCACGTCGTCACGCTCGGAGGCCAGCACCGACCACGCGGGCCGCGGCGCGGGACGGGCCATCTGCGCGGTCGTGGCGGGCTCGACGCGACACGGGCGCTCGGCCTGGCGGAAGATCTCCCGGGCGAAGCCGTTCCAAGAAACCGCGCCGCCGCCGGCGAGGTGCACGAGCCCGTGGACTTCGCGCTCGAGCATCCCCAGCAGCGCGGACGCGAGATGGCCGGTCCAGGTGGGGCAGCCGGTCTGGTCGTCGACGACCTGCACCGCGTCGCGCTCGTCGGCGAGGCGCAGCATCGTGTCCACGAAATTGCGCCCGTCGACGCCGAAGAGCCACGCGGAGCGCACCACGAGATGGCGCGGCGAGGCCGCCAGCACCTGCTGCTCGCCGGCGAGCTTGGTCCTGCCGTAGACGGATCGCGGGCCCGTGGGGTCGGACTCGACGTAGGGTCGCGGCGCACCGGCGGCGTCGCGGGGGGCGGACCCGTCGAAGACGTAGTCGGTGGAGACGTGCACGAGCGGGATCCCGCGCTCGGCGGCCGCGCGCGCGAGGTTGCCGGCGCCGTTGGCGTTGACGGCGTGCGCGGCCGCGGTCTCGCTCTCGGCGCCGTCGACGTCGGTCCAGGCGGCGCAGTTGAGGATCGCGTCGGGCTGGGCGTGGTCGAGTTCTCTGGTGATGCTCTGGGGGTCGGTGATGTCGAGCTCGGGGAGGTCAGCGCCGACGAAGTTCACCCCGGCGCGCGCGCACGCGCGTTGGACGTCTGCGGCGAGCATGCCGCGGGCTCCTGCGACGAACAGCCTCACAGGATCGAGATGTCGGAGTTGTCGCCGACCATGAAGCGGTACGCGCGCGGCTGGCGGTCGCCGCGGCGCACCGTGACGTTGCGGCCCAGCAGCGAGGACTCCATGCGCCCGTCGAGGTCGCACACGGAGGAGCCCTCGAGCAGGATCGAGTGCTCGACCTCGGCGCCCGTGATCGCGCAGTTCTCGCCGACGGAGGTGTAGGGACCGACGTAGCAGTCGCGCAGGCGCGCGCCGGCCCCGATAACGGCGGGGCCGCGCACCGTCGTGCGCTCCAGGCGCGCGCCGGGCTCGACGACGACGCGCCCGTCGACCTGCGAGTCGACGAGCTCGCCCTCGATACGCCCGACGAGGTTGTCGAGGATCAGGCGGTTGGCCTCGAGCATGTCCTCCAGGCGGCCCGTGTCCTTCCACCAGCCGCGCACGATGTGCGGCTCGACGCGCAGGCCGGTGTCGACGAGATGCTGGATCGCATCGGTGATCTCGAGCTCCCCGCGCGCGGACGGCTCGATCGCACGCGCCGCGTCGTGGATCGTGGCGGTGAACATGTACACGCCGACGAGCGCGAGATCGGTCTGCGGCTGCGCGGGCTTCTCCACGAGGCGCACCACGCGGCCAGGAGCTCCCTCGCCGTCGGCGTCGCCCGGAGCGAGCTCGGCGACGCCGTAGTTCTCGGGGTCGGCGACCTGGGTCAACAGGATCAGCGCGTCGGGCTCGTGCTCGCGGAACGCGGTCACGAGGTCGGTGATGCCGCCCTGCAGGAGGTTGTCGCCGAGGTACATCACGAAGCCGCTGTCGCCCAGGAAGCGCTCGGCCGTGAGCACCGCGTGCGCCAGCCCCAGCGGCTCGTCCTGCTCCAGATAGGAGATCTTCACGCCGAAGCGCGAGCCGTCGCCCGCGGCCGCTTCGATCTCGGGGCCGGTCTCGGGCGCGATGATGATCCCGACCTCCTCGATCCCGGCCTGCGCCATAGCTTCGATCCCGTAGAACAGCACGGGCTTGTTCGCCACCGGCACGAGTTGCTTGGCGCTCGTGTGCGTGATCGGGCGTAGCCGCGTCCCCTTCCCCCCGGAGAGGATCAATCCCTTCAGTTGCCGCATCGGGGCAACAACCTAATAGATGCCGCCGAGCTTACGGTGGTCCCACGTCGCGCGGCGCGACTCGACGAATTGCAGGCCGACCCGCTTGGCCGCCTGCTTGGCGATCGCCTGCTGTGCGTCTGCGGGCAACTGCACCGGCGGCTCGCCGCGCGGCGCGGCGTTGCGCGTGAGGATCTCGTGGCCGAGCGCGCTGACCACGTCCAGCTCGCGGTGCACGACGACCTCGCACTCGAACATCACGCCGCGCAGCTCGTGGTAGAGCTCGCCCGCCTCGACCTGCAGCGTCGCGCGCGGGTCGCGTTCGAGGTTGCGCACCTTCTGCGAGGCTCCGTACGTCCAGGACCACATCTGCAGGTCGTCGCCAGCGGTACGCAACGCATACCAGAGCGGCATCAGGTGCGGCCACCCCCGCGAACCGTTTGTCGCGCACACGACGGTGCGCTCCTCCTGGAGGAATGCCCGCACCTCGGCGGGGCTCATCTCGATCTGTGCGCGCCGGCTCAACGCCTCAGCTGACCCCGGCCGGCGCGTGCAGGCGCGCCGCCGCGGCGAGCACCGCTTCGCGCGCGTCCTCGGGCTCCAGGACGGCGGCGTCGCCGGCTTCCTTGAGGACCTCGCGCACGAGCCAGCTCATGCCGGCGAAGCCGAGCTCCACGACGACCGAGCCGTCGCGGCCCTCGCGCAGCACGCGCCTGCTCTCGCGCGCCCAGCGGGCGCGTTCGGGGGAGATCCACAGGCGGGCGGTGCGCGAGGCGCTCACCTCTCCGGTGCGCATCCAGCCATCGACTTCGGCCGCCGGGTCGACCTCGGGGCGCGGCTCGAAGCGCTCCTCGGTGACCTCCGCGCGCCTGATGCGGTCGAGGCGGAAGTGGCGCATCTCGCCCTTCTCGGGGTCGAACGTCGCGACATACCAGCCCTCGCGCCCGTTGACGAGCGCGTAGGGCTCGACGCGGCGCAAGGAGAACTCGTCCTCGTTCTCCTTGTAGTAGTCGAGCTCGATCAGGCGGTGCGCGACGATCGCCTGCGAGATCCGCCGCGTCACGTCGGGGTCCTCGGCGCTGCGCCCGTGCGCGACCTGCAGACCCTGCTCCATCGGGTCTTCACCGAGCGCCGCCACGATCTTCGCGCGCGCCGAGGACAGCGAGCCCTCGGGGATGTGCTCACCGATCAGGTCGATCGCGGCGATCAGCGCCTTCGCCTCGACCGGCAGCAGCCGCGCGGGCCGGTCGAAGTTGTCGCTGTAGGGCTCCGGGTCGACCTCGATCTCGCCGCTGTCCTCGAGGATTTCCGCGTACAGCACGTATGACCCGCCCCCGAAGTTGACGACGTTGAGGACCTCGATGTCCTCGCGCAGCTCCTCGTCGGAGATCAGCAGCCGCTCCCTTACCTCGGCCATCGAGACGCGTCCGCGCCGCCCCGTGCGGCTCGCGGCACCCTCCCGCGGCCCCCCGCCGGCGCGCCCGGCCTGGATCAGGATCGAGGCGAGCGTCACCAGCCGCGCGAAGCGCTCCGGGCGGATCGCGGCCTCCACGCGGCGCCCCTCGCCATCCTCCTCGCCGGCCTCGTCGCTGCGTCCGCGGCGCCGGCTCGCGCCCTTGCCGGCGCGCTCCTGCGCGAGTCCGCTCGCGGGTTGCGCAGCGACGCTCTCCTCGCCCGGCTCATCCTCGGCTCCGAGCGGGCTCTCGGTGTGGCGCTCCTCGATCAGCGCGAGGCGCCGCGCGAGCTCGTCGAGCAGCTCCGGCGGGCCCAGCAGGCGCGCGTGCTCGCCGAGCCCGAGCACCCAGGAGACGATCATGCGCGCGCTTCCGTATGGGGTGCGGAAGACGCGGTCGCCGTGCGTGCCCTCGTGGTTGGAGCTCTCGTGGGCCTCGTACGAGCGCTCCGCGCCCTCGTGCGCCGCCGGGTGCACCTCGCCGTAGCGCCCGAAGTGGCGTTCTATCTGCCACGCGATGCGCTCGCTCAGCAGGATCTCCGCGACGCCGCGCTCCTCGCCGAGCTGCCACTCGGCGCGGTTCGCGTACGCGCGCGGGTCGAAGTCCGCGGGGCGCCGGAAGTCGTGCTCGGCCTTCGTCGCGTACGCGACTTTGCCGCGGATCCGCGAGAGGCGGAAGACGCGGATCGCCTTGCGCTCGTGCGCGAACCCCAGGAGATAGAACTCGCCGCCCTGGAACAGCAGGTGGTAGGGGTCGACGCGGCGTCCCCCGACCTCGTCGCGCTCCATCGTGTAGTAGTCGAACGTGATCGTCTTCTGGCGGAAGATCGCGGTCTCGACCTTCGCGAGCCGCGCCGAGAGCTCGTGGCCTCCGGCGGACGCGGTGATCGCGAGCGCCACCGAGCGCTGCTCGGGCGCCTGCAGCGGGCTCGGACGACCCCAGGTGATCTGCTGCAGCGCGAGCCGCAGCGGCTCGGCGTAGGCGAACTTGCCGTCCAGCAGCAGCAGCGCGGTCTGCAGCGCCGCGAGCTCCTTGTCGGAGAACTCGATCGCCGGGAGGTGGAAGCTCTCCGAACGCAGCGAGTAGCTCTCCTGCTCGGCCGCCGCGTCCGCGGGCCGGTCGACGGTGAGCTGGATCCCCAGCGATTCCAGCTCGGCGCGATCCGCGTAGAAGCGCCGCGCGAACGCGTCCTCGTTCATTGCGCTGTAGCCCTCCACGTCGCGTCGGATCTCCAGCGCCGTCACGGGCCGACGCTCGGCCATCAGGTAGGAGATCAGCGACAGCTGGCGGATCAGCTTCTCGGTGTCCTTGGCCATCGGGTTCCCCAACGATAGAGCCACGCGGCGAGACACCGATCGCGCCGGTGGGCCCGCTCCGCTATTTGCGTGGTTTCGGCTTTCGCTAATGAAGGAAGAGGGGCCCGGCTCGCCGGCCTGTGGCCGGCTGCGCCACCCTCTATGCCGCTTCGAGCGCCTGCTGTTCGGGGGGCCGCTGCCCTCCGAAGAACGCGGCCGCCCCGAGCGCGCGGTCCAGCACCGACCAGCTGTTGCCGGGCGCGAGCTCCTTCTCCAGGCGATCGAAGCTGCCGAGGCGTCCGCCGAGGTTGTCGATCATGTGCACCAGCGTCGCCTCGCGCGTGCACGGGACGACGGGACTGCCGTGCTCGAGCGAGCCGTGATGAGAGAGGACGATGTGCAGGACCGCCCATTCGAGGTGCTCGGGGAAGCCCTCGATGTCCTCGATCGTGCGACGTATGCGGTAGTACCCGAGCGCTATCTCGCCCTGCAGGCGCCCCAGGTCGGTGAGGTCGATGCAGGACGGATCCGACGTGTACGCCTCGAGCTTGCCGATGTCGTGCAACAGCGCCCCCGTCACCGCGACGTCGCGGTCGATCCCGGGGAACGTCGCCGAGATCGCACTCACCGCCTGCGCGACGCTGAGGCAGTGCTCGAGCAGGCCATGGCGGTAGGCCTGGTGGTAGTACTTCGCCGCCGGCGCTTCGCGGAAGCTCGCCCACAGCGCGCCGCGTTCGCCGAGCATGCGATCCAGGAGCGCTCGCAGGTGCGGTTGCTGGATCGTCGCGATCAGCTCGCGCAGATCGCCCTCCATCTGCGCGGCCCCGTGCAGCGGGCCGTCGAGCAGGTCGCTCAGCGAAAAGCTGCCCGGCTCCGCCGCAAGCAGCTCGCGCAGGTTGATCTGAGGGCCGTAGCGCGGGTGCAGCGAATAGCGCCCGCGCACGCGCACCGGCGCTCCCGCCTGCGCGAGCTGCTCGACCTGCTGCAGCCCTTCCCAGACCATCGCCACGACAGCGCCCGTGCGGTCGCCGAGCTGCAGCCGCAGATACTCGCCACCGTCGCGCCGCGCGCGGCGCTCGAGCTGGCGCACGAGCAGCACCTGGTCGAGCTCCGCGCCGTCTGTCAGTTCCTTGACCAGCACGAACCTGAAGTTAGAGGCGCCTGCGGACGGCACGCTCGCTGGAACCCCCCCCCTCTGTGTTGGTCGCACTTCGTGCGCGCTCGCGCGCGCAACGGGCTCGAAAATCGAACACACCGACCCCTCCCCCTCCCCTCCCCCTCAACACCCAGGCTGTCAAGCAACGCGTCGTACTCCTGTCATTGGCTGGGGAAAATGACAGCGCTCCAAAACGTCCAAAGGCGGCGCGCGAAATCGGCCGCCGCGGACCTATGCGTGTCATTGACCTTTCTCTATGGTCCTGTTGTGTAAGGACCAGTTTTGTAAGCGGTCGTTTTCGGGGCGGGAGCAGAGCGATGAGCGAGGGAATGCAAGTGGTGAGTTGGAATCTCAACGGGATCCGGGCGCGCTGGCCGCGCCTGACGGAGCTGTTGACGTGCGAGCGGCCCGACGTGGTGTGCCTGCAGGAGACGCGCTGCCCGGAGAGCCGCTTTCCCTACGAGCGGCTGAGCGACCTCGGCTATCAGGCGCGCCACAGCGCGGGAGGCCTGAAGGCGGGCGGCGTCGCGATCCTCGTCCGCGAAGACCATCCCGTGAGCGAGCGCGGCTGCGAGCTCGACCACCACCGCGACATCGCCCAGGGCCGCTGGCTCGAGGTCACGACCGAGGGGATCACGATCGGCTCGGTCTACGTCCCCGCCGGCGCGGGGCGCGGCGAGGGGGGCGACAACGGCCGCCTCGCGTTCCTGGAGGCCGTCGCGCGGCAGGCCTACGACGAGCACGCGCGCCCGCTGCTGATCGCCGGCGACTTCAACGTGGCGCCCACCGACCAGGACATCTACGAGCCCTCCTGGTTCGAAGGGTCCTACCAGACCGCCGACGCCGAGCGCGCCGACCTGCGCGCGATCCTCGACGAGGGCGAGCTCGTCGACGTCTACCGCCGCCTGCACCCCGAGGAGTCGGGCTTCACCTGTTGGGACCAGCGCGAGGGCCACTACGGCCGCGACTACGGGCTGCGCATCGATCTGATCCTCGCCAGCGAGAGCCTCGCTCCGTACGTCGGGGAGTGCGAGGTCAACCACACCTACCGCCGCGGCTACCGTCCGTCCAACCACGCGCCGCTGGACGTCGCGCTGTGCGATCTGGAGACCTGCGTGCAGTGCGCCGCGGGCGACCCGCTCTACTACGACGAGGCGGCGCTGCTGGCGGCTTAGCTCGAGGGGAAGGGGATGCCCACGCGGGCCGCGGTCGTCACCGCTCTGCTCCAGGCGGCCGCGGCCCGCGTTGTGTAAGCGGGCGGTCCAGTCGGCCTACTGCAGCGCGGCTATCCGCCAGGCGCCGCCTTCCTCGACCAGCTGCATCGTGGTGGTGCGCTGCTTGCCCGACCACGTGCTCTTCACGCGCGCGCTCGCGCCCTTGCCGTGGACGGCGATCGACGAGACCGAGAGTTCGAAGTCGGTGATCGCGCCGAGCTGTTTGGAGAGCGCCGCCACGCAGGTCGAGCCCGCGGCCTGCAGGCGCGCCCGCACGACGCTCGCGAAGTCGCGGTTGCAGAGCTTCTTTTCGTCTTTCGAGGTCACGTCGCTCTGGAAGTCCGAGATCCGTTCCGCGACGGCCCTGCTGGGGCCCTTGTAGCTGCCCGTCGAGACGGTCCCGCCGCAGGAGGCGAGCACCGGCGCGAGCAGTGCCGCCACGACGACGGCGACTCCGCGGGTCTTGAACGTTTTGGTACGCACGCTTTCCTAAGGCTCCAGGCGATTTGGTCCGCGGTAGAGGAACGTCACCTCGCGCACGTTGTCCTGCCCGAGCATCTGCATCAACAGACGCGTCAGGCCGAAGCCGAAGCCGCCGTGCGGGGGCGCCCCGTAGCGGAAGAAGTCGAGGTAGTACTGGATCGGCTCGACCTCCACGCGCTTCTCCTCCGCCTGCGCCAGGAGCTGCTCGAGGCGGTGCTCGCGCTGCGCGCCCGTCGTGATCTCGATCCCGCGCCACAGCAGGTCGAAGCTCTTGGTCAGGCCCGGCCGGTCGGGATAGCGCATGTGGTAAAAGGGCCGCACCGCCGTCGGGTAGTCGGTGACGAACGCGAACTCGTGGCCGTGCTCGGCCGCGAGGATCGCGCACAGCGCGCGCTCGCTCGGCGGGTCGAGGTCGTCGTCGGGCCCCGGGACCCCCTCGTGGCCGTGCGCGCTCAGCAGCTCCTTCGCCTGCGCGATCGTCACGCGCGGGAACGGCAGCGTCGGGACGACCACCTCCGTCCCGAACGTCTCGCGGATCGCATCGCCGTGCTCGGCGGCGACAACCCCGAAGACGTGCGCCAGCCAGCTCTCCTCGAACGCCATCACATCCTCGTGCGAGTCGATCCAGGAGATCTCGACGTCGACGCTCGTGAACTCCGTGTCGTGACGCGAGGTGAACGAGGGGTTCGCGCGGAACACCGGACCGATCTCGAACACCTTCCCAAAGCCCGCCGCCATCGCCATCTGCTTGTAGAACTGCGGCGACTGCGCGAGATAAGCGGTTCGCTCGAAGTACTCCACCTTGAACAGCTCCGCCCCAGACTCGCTCGCCGAGCCCATGAACTTCGGCGTATGCAGCTCCAGGAAACCCTGGTTGCGCCAGTGCTCGCGCATCGCGTGCTCGACGGTGCTCTGCACCTCGAAGATCAGGCGCCGATCGGGGCGCCGCAGGTCCAGGTAGCGCCAGTCGATGCGCTTGTCCAGCGCCGACTCCGCCGTCACCGGCAGTTCGGGCTCCGCCGCCGAGTTCGACCTCCAGCGTCGCCAGACGGATCTCCACGCCACCCAGCCGCACGCGCTCGTCGGCGACTACCTCGCCGGTCAGCGTCACCGCGGACTCCGCGCTCAGCTCGGAGACGCGCTCGTTGAGCTCGCTCGGGGGGTCCGACTTCTCGAGCACCACCTGCGCGAGCCCGCCTTCGTCGCGCAGGATCACGAACTGCATGCGCTTCTGGTCGCGGATCGCGTTGACCCAGCCGCGCAGGCGCACGGTCTCGCCGGTTCGACCGGGCAGCTCGGATATGGGAGTGCGTTGCATTGCGTGCGTGATCGTATAGTGGCCGCTGGCAATGCGCGACGCGCGGGTGGCACTGGCGGCAGGATTCGGTCTCGTTGCGCTCGCGTTGGCGGTCGTGCTGTCCGGCTCCCCGCAGGTGTTGGCGGGCTCGAACGGGATCGAACCGCTGGGCAACGCGTTGACCACGGTTCCAGGCGGGGGGAGCGCGTGCCAGGGCGGTGAAACGCTGCCGGCGGGCACCTCGGCGATCCGGATCTCGCTGGGCGCGACCGCGGGTCCGCGCGTGGCGGCGGCGGTGCGGGGCCCCGACGGGCGCGTGCTCGCGCGCGGCATCAGCGGGCAGGGGTGGCTGGCCAACGTGGTCACTGTCCCGGTCGCGCCGCTCGCGCGCACCGTGCGCGGCGCGACCGTGTGCTTCGGCTTCAGGGGGGCCTACGAACGGATCTCGTTCTTCGGGGTACGCACGCCCGCGCAGACCGCGGCGCGCAGCGGCGGGCGCGCGCTGCCGGGGCGCGTCGCGATCGAATACGTGCGCTCCGGCGACTCGTCGTGGTGGTCGCTGGCGTCCTCGGTGGCGCGGCGCATGGGGCTCGGGCGCGCGTGGGCGGGGACGTGGGTGGCGGTGTTCGTGGCGTCGTTGACGGCGGCCGCGATCGCGGTGGGGTCGTGGCTGCTGGTGCGGGAGGCGCGGTGAGCAGGGCGGCGTGGATCTGCGCGCTGGTGGCGACGCTGAACGCGGTCGCGTGGTCCTTGATCACACCGCCGTTCCAGGTCCCCGACGAGCAGGCGCACTTCGCGTACGTCGAGCAGCTCGCGCGCGGGCACAGCCTGCCGTCGTCGGCCTCGCAGGAATACGCGCTGGACGAGGTGCAGGCGCTGGAAAGCCTGCAGGTGGGGCGCGTGAGCTTCGAGCCCCAGCACGGAACGATCGCCTCGCGCGCGCAGCAGCGCACGCTCGAGGCGCAGCTGGAGAGCGCGAAGGTGAGAACGCCGGGTGCGACGGCCGCGGGCGGCGCGACCGGAGCCGCGGGGACGGCGGCGTCGGAGCCGCCGCTGTATTACGCGCTGGAGGCGGTCCCGTACGAGCTGGGCGCGGGCGGGAGCGTGCTGGACCAGCTCGCCCTGATGCGGCTGCTGAGTGCGGCCATGGCGGGCCTGACGGCGCTGTTCGCGTTCCTGTTCCTGCGCGAGCTGCTGCCGGGGACGCGCTACGCGTGGACGGTCGGGGGCCTCGGCGTGGCGTTCATGCCGGGGCTCGCGTTCATCAGCGGTGCGGTGAACCCGGAAGCGCTGCTGTGCGCGGTGGCGGCCGCGATCTTCTACTGCCTCGCGCGCGGCTTCCGGCGCGGACTGACGCGCGGGCTGGCGCTCGCGCTGGGCGCGCTGATCGCGGCGGGGTTCCTCACGAAGCTCAACTTCCTCGGGCTGGCGCCGGCGGCGGTGGTCGGGCTGCTGTGGCTGGCCGGGCGCGACCTGCGCGAGCACGGAGCTCCGAACGCGCTGCGGACGCTTGCACCCGGTCTGGCGTTGGCGGCGAGCCCCGTACTGGTCTACATGGTGGCGAACGCGTTCTCCCACCATCAGACGCTGGGCTTCAGCGGGCACGCGCTCGCGCAGACCACGAAACGCTCGCTCGTGGGCGAGGCGAGCTACATCTGGCAGCTGTACCTGCCGCGGCTGCCGGGGATGCGGGTCGACTTCGCCGATGTGATGCCTTTGCGCGACGTCTGGCTCAACGGGCTGGTCGGTGAGTACGGGTTCGAGGACACGTTCTTCCCGGCGTGGGTCGTACGCGTCGCGGTTGTCCCGGTGCTCGCGATCGTGGTGCTCGCGACGCGCGAGCTGGTGCGGCGCAGGGCGGTGCTGCGCGCGCGGCTCGCGGAGATCGCCGTGTACCTCGGGTTGGCGCTGGGCGTGATGGTGCTGGTGGGCGCGAGCTCCTATCTGTGGTTCCCGGCGGAAGCGGCGGGCTTCCCCGAGGCGCGCTACCTGCTGCCGCTGATCCCGCTGTTCGGGCTGGCGCTGGCGCTCGCGGTGCGCGGGGCGGGCCGGCGCTGGGGGGCGTCGGTGGGAGCGTTGCTCGTCGTGCTGCTCGTGGCGCACGACATCTTCAGCCAGCTGCAGGAGATCGCGCGCTATTACGGATAGCTCGGAGGAGTCAAAAACAAATCCGCGAGGCTGCGCGCCGCCGGGTGGCGAGATCGGCTTGCGGCCTTGTATCGGGCTGGTGAAGGGACATCATGCCCGCGCATGACAGGGGATACGATCCGGCTCGACCACGGCAGCGGGGGCGAGCTGAGCCAGGAGCTGGTGGCGGAGCTGATCGCACCGCGGCTCGGCCCGGCGCACACGGGGCGCATGGAGGACAGCGCGATCCTGGAGGTCGGCGCGGCGCGGATCGCGTTGAGCACCGACTCGTTCGTGATCGACCCGATCTTCTTCGGCAACGGCGACATCGGCCGGCTGGCGGTGTGCGGAACGGTGAACGACCTCGCGGTGAGCGGTGCCGTGCCGCGCTACCTGACGTTGTCGCTGGTGATCGAGCAGGGCCTGCCGATCGTGCAGCTCGAGCGCGTGCTCGACTCGGTGCGCGACGCGGCGATCGAGACCGGCGTGGAGGTCGTGGCGGGCGACACGCAGGTGCTGCGGCGCGGCGAGGTGGACAAGCTGTACGTCAACACGACCGGCGTCGGCGAGGTGGGGCGGGGCCTGAAGCTGGGCATGGGCTGTGTACGCCCCGGCGACGCGGTGATCGTGACGAGCTGGCTCGGCGATCACAGCGTGCACGTGCTTTCGCTGCGCGAGGGCCTCGACTACGCGCAGACCGTGCTCAGCGACTGCGCGCCGCTGGACGGCCTCGTGTGGAACCTGCTCGAGGAGCACGCGGCCGACGTGCACTGCATGCGCGACGTGACGCGCGGCGGCCTGGGGACGATCCTCGGCGAGCTCGCACGCGGCGCGGGCGTGTCGATCGAGATCGAGGAGGACCGCCTGCCGATCCGGCGCGACACCGCGCGCGCGGCGCAGGAGCTGGGCGTCGATCCGCTGTACCTGGCAAACGAGGGCTGTATCTGCCTGGTCGTCGAGGGGTCCGCGGCGACCGAGGTGCTCGAGCTCGTGCGCTGGCAGCCGCAGAGCGAAGCCGCGCAGCTGGTGGGCGTCGTGCGCGAACGCGGCGCGCACCCGGTGACGATCATGCGCCGCGACGGGACCGAGGCGGCCGTGGAGATGCTGCGCGAGCGAGTGCCGGCGCGGTTGTGCTGAGGGGTGGTTGCGGCCGCGGGTTCGGGTCCGGCGGCCCGCGTCACCGCTCGGGCGCGAGCGCCAGCTGATCTCCCCCGAACACCACGTCGAGCGGCTCGAGCACGATCTGCCGCGGCCCCTCCTCGACGGTGCCCGCGAGCAGCGCGTCGAGCCCGAGCTCGCGCGCGAGGCGCACGACGTGGACGCCGTGGCCGGCGCGGCAGTAGACGGCGAAGCCGGCGCCCATGTTGAGCGTGCTGTACGCGGCGGCGGGGTCGAGCGCGGCGTGGTCGGCGAGGAAGCGCAGGACGGCGGGAACGGGCGGGAGGGCGCGGATCCTGTAGGTGAGCTCGCGGCGGGGTCGCATCAGCTTGAGCAGGCCGTGCCCGGTTATGTGCGAGAGGTAGGTGAGCTCGACGTCGGGGTCGGCGAGTAGCCGCCGCACGAGCTCGACGTAGAGCAGGCTGGGCCGCAGTAGCGCGGCGCCGAAGGACTCGCCCTCGCCGTCGTGGGAGAGCGGCGTGAGCAAGCCCCGGGGAAGCTCCTCGGCGACGCGGCGCGCGAGCGAGGCGCCGTTGGCGTGCAGGCCGCTGGAGGGGACGAGCACGATCTCGTCGCCTGGCGCGAGCTCGTCGCCGAGCAGGGGCTCGCGGGGTGGGGGGACGTAGCCGACCGCGCTGCCGGCGAGCTCGATGTCGTCGCTCGAGAGCATCCCGGCCAGTGCGGGGGACTCGCCACCGCCCCAGGTGCACTGGGCGTCGTCGCAGGCGCGGTGCCAGCCGTCGAGCAGCGCGGCGGCGCGGCCGGCGCGCTCGTACCATGCGCTGGAGCCGGTGGCGAAGTAGGCGTTGAGCACGAGCGGGAGCGCGCCGACGCAGATCAGGTCGTTGAGGACGGCGGCGACGGTGTCGTAGGCGAGGTCCGCGAAATGGCGCGCCTGGGCGGGTTCGTTGACGTCGAGCGCGGGGTCCGCCGCGGCGAGCTCGTCGATGTATTCGCGGGCGAGCATCGACTTGGTGCCGAGCGTCTCGAGCACGAACGCGAGCGTCGACCCGGCGAAGCGCAGCACGAATGCGGGCTCGCCGCGGGACGCGTCGACCGCGCGACCGCCCGCGGCGGCGAGCCAGCGCGAGGTCTCGAGCGCATGGGACAGCGCGCTGCGCTTGCCGGCGTCGAGCACCGCGTAGTCGACGCCGGCGCGGCGGTAGGCGCTGTGCACGTCTGGGTCGGCCACGGTGCGGGAGAGCCTATCGGGGGTGGCGCCAGGGTGGCCGCGTCTAACGGTGCGGCCGCACGAGGCAGGTCGTCGCGAGCCAGCTCCCGGGCGGCCCGGCGGGGGCGAGTGGGAAAGCGATGTCGTCGACGAGCGCCCACAGTTGCGCGTGGCGGTCGCTGTCGACCCAGGTGGGAGCCCAGTGGGTGAAGTCGGCCTCCTCGAAGGCATCGTGCAGTGCGGTGCTCACGGCTTCTAAGCCGGCGTCGCGGATGCGGCGGCGCTTGCGGAAGCGCAGGACGCAATGATCGGATGCGATGACCTCGGTGACCTCGGGGTGGTCGTAGCGGAAGACGCGAATACGCACGCGCACACCGTAGTAGTCGTCGGCGACCGGGGTGCTACTCCTGTGTGGTGCTACTTCCGCGGCGCTGGTGCCGAGCGGGCGCTACTCCGCGCGGCTGAACTCGGCGATCGCGATCGCGAGCATCGCGAGGCCGAGCGCGGCGATCACGGCGGCCTCGACCAGCGTGGGTACGTGCCACCCCCACCAGGTGACGCCGGGGGCGAGCGCGTCGCGGGTGGACTGGGGGATGTCGATGTGGGCGAAGATCGCGCGGCGCATGGGGTCGACGGCGTAGGTGAGGGGGTCGAGGCGGTTGAGGATCGCCAGCCAGGAGGGGAGGTTGACGACGGAGAACATGGCGCCGGAGATGAAGAACATCGGCATGATCGCCATCTGCATGAGCGCCATGAACGACTGCATCTGGGTTATGCGCGCGGCGGCCATCATGCCGAAAGCGGTGATCGTGAAGGCGAGCAGCAGCGTGAGCGCGAACAGCTCGAGGATCAGCCCGAGTTCGTAGGGGACTTCGACGAGCCCGGCGATCGCGATCACGATGACGCCCTGGAAGGCCGCGACGGTGGCGCCGCCGAAGCACTTGCCGAGCACGATCGAGGAGCGGCGGACGGGCGCGACCATCATCTCGCGCAGGAACCCGAACTCGCGGTCCCAGACGATCGAGGCGGCGGAGAACATGGCGGTGAACATGACCGCCATGCAGAGCACGCCGGGGTAGATGAAGGTTTTGAAGTTCACCCCGTGGGTGCCGGCGGAGACGAGCGAGGAGAGGCCGGTGCCGAGGACGAACAGGAACAGGAAGGGCTGCACGAGCGAGGTCACGATCCGCAGGCGGTCGCGGCTGAAGCGGATCAGCTCGCGGCGCCAGACGAGCCGACGAGGCTCCCTCGCCGATCCCACAATCCGACCATCTCCATCACCTGCTGCAGGCGCGGCGCGACGGCCTCGCGCGGGACGCCGTAGAGCTCGGCGTGCAGGCGCAGGTTCTGCTCGGCGGTGAGGTAGCCGTCGAGCGTGGTGTCCTGGAAGACGAGGCCGATGTTGCGGCGCACGTCGTCGCGTTCTGAGACGACGTCGTGCCCCGCGACGAGCGCGCCGCCGCCGGTGGGGCGGACGAGCGTGCAGAGCATGTTGATCGTTGTGGACTTGCCGGCACCGTTGGGCCCGAGGAACCCGAAGACCTCGGAGCGCGGGACGTCGAAGTCGATGCCGCGCACCGCCTCGACGTCGCCGTAGCTCTTGCGGAGTCCTTTGACCGATACCGCGGGCGGTGCCATTCGGACACCGTAGCGTGCGCTCAGCTTGCCTCGCCCTCGCCGGACTCGGCGCCCTCGCCGAGGATCCGGTAGAGCTCGCGGCGGACCTCGACGAGCGCGCGCCGCGCCTGCTCCTGCTGCTCGGGGCTGCCGGCGCGCATGACCTGGACGAACGCGAACGCGACCTCGCGCATGGTCTTGCCGAGCTCGGCGGCCTGCGCGTGGCCCTCGCCGCCGGTCTGCTCCCACGGAGCGGGCTGGTCGGCGTCGCGCGCCTCCACCTGCGCGAGACCCTCGACGGTGAGGCGGTAGGCCTTGCGCCCGTCGATCTCCTCGGAGGCGATCAGGCCCTCGTCCTCGAGCTGCTGCAGCGCGGGGTAGACCGAGCCGGGGCTGGGGCGCCAGGCGCCCTCGCTGCGCTGCTCGACGTCCTGCATGATCTGGTAGCCGTTGCGGGGCTCCTCGGCGAGCAGCAGCAGCGCGGCGGTGCGGATGTCGCCGCGGCGCGCCTTGCGCCCGCGCCACTTCGGCCCGCCAAATCCGGGTCCCCCCCAGCCGCCGGGGCCGAAGACGAAGTCCTCGCCCCTGGAGCCGAAGCCGCGATGGCGGTGGCGACCGTGCATGGATGCGTGATGAGTACACATATCGTGCTCCTATCGTTGAATGTCGCGATAGTAGCACGATATATCGCGATAGGCCCCCGCGGCTTTGCGGCTTCGGTAGCGGCTTGCCTCGCAAAACCCGTGAGGTGGCTCGCGGGCAGTCGAGGGGGCCGCGGACGCCGTGCCAATTGGCGGGGAGGCCCGCTGTGGGGCCTCCCTGCGGGTGGTCTAGCTAAGCCTGGCTCTGGGCAGGAGTGCGATCGGGGCGGACGATCATTTGATTTTGACCTTTAGGAGCTTCACGGTTCCCTTATAGATCCCCAAGCCTTTGTAGACCCCTGCTTTCGCCACGCCGGCGCACTTGTTTTCGGTCGTGACCTGAAAATCGAGTGTCATGACTTCGTTTTCCAGTTTTAGTTCGATAGGCGTGCCGGCGATGTTGTCATACAAGATCTTCGGCTTGGCGCGCTGACCTTCGACGATGATTTCACATTCGCCCGATTTGATTACGATTTTGCAGGTGCCCATGTTGTTGACGATTTCCATCGACCCTTCCCAAGTGCCAGCCATTGGTTCCTTCGTGATGAAGTACCTGTACTGGCAATTTTTCGGGTTGACGGTAGCGCCTGTGCATGTGTATTTTGGGGTGACAACGACCATCGCGTTTTTGGCGGCGAGTTTGCCCGAAAATTCTGCTCCTGTGCATTTTATGACAGTACTGGCAAACTTGAATTCGTGTTCCCCGACGTTGTTGTTCGCGCCCGCACTGAAAGCGCCGTTGCCTTCTGGTTCAAATTCGAACCCGGCTGCGGCTTCTCCGCCGCCAAAGCGCCAGCTTTCGCCGCTGGCAAGGGTGAGTAACGAGGAGCCTTGCAGTGTGGCGGAGCTGGAGCCTATTTTCAGCGAGCTTTCGCTCGTGTACTTGGCGAGTTGAACGGTCTTTTCTTCCTGTCCGGTTGGCGCTAACGCGACCGCTTTCCCTGTGACGGGCTGCGTGCCGAGCAGTGCACATTTTTCGCCTGTGTAACCAATGGTGGCCAAAATGGTTTTCGTTTTTGGTGAGAAGCTCGACTTTGCTGCAGATGTGCCGTCCAGTGTCGTTTCGGCGTGCAGCGGGACGCTCTTGATCGTGCTCGTGCTCAGGCCGCATTCGCCCGAGGTGACGCTGCACGATGTGAATTCGATGCTTTCGGCTTCCATCGAGCTCGGCGCGACAAGGCTTGCTCCTGCCAGATGAATGACTTCTCCGCTGCATGTGATTGTGACCCCGCCAGCCGCGAGTTTGGGTTGTTCGTCGACCTTGGCGCTCGTGGCGAGTGCCGCTCGCGACCCCGCAGGAATTTCTTCTCCGCTGATTAACCACCCCCCAAAGGCTGGCCCGGCCAATGTCATGCTGAGTCCAAGTGCGGCGATTGCGGCGGTGATACCGACGCAGATTCTGCGCATTGAGTCTCACTCCCTTCGCTTCGCTTTGCGCTCGTGCGGGTTGTCTCTACTTCCTCTGAGACCGGGCCCGGTCTTCACGCAGTATCCGCCGACGTATCACGTCGTGCAAGCAAAGCGTCATTGCTGGCTGGTGGCGGGCCTGTAATCGGCGGTTACGGCCGAAAAACGTCAGCGATCTTCGATTTTCCGTCTTGGGAAAATCGGCTGCCGATCGGAGACATTATTTGCGAAATCGTTAGGAGTCAGTCGCCGCCGAAAGCGCTGCGCGTGTAGTCGTCAGTGCCGAAAATGCCGCACGCCCGTCGCGACCATCGCGACGTCCGCGCCATCGACGGCCGCGATTACCTCGGGGTCGCGCATCGACCCTCCCGGCTGGACGATCGCGGTGACCCCAGCCTGCATCGCGACTTCGGGCCCGTCGGGGAACGGGAAGTAGGCGTCGGAGGCGAGCGCGGAGCCGGCGAGCAGCTGCGGCTGCGCCGCCTGGGCCTTCTCGACCGCAATGCGCACGGCGTTGACGCGGCTCATCTGCCCCGCGCCGATCCCGATCGTCGCGCGGTCCCGGGCGATGACGATCGCGTTGGAGCGCACGTGACGGCAGATGCGCCACGCGAACAGCAGGTCTTCCCATTGGACCTCGCTGGGCGCGGCGGCTGTGACGATCTGCATCTGCGCGCGCGTCTCGCTCACGTGGTCGCGGTCCTGGACGAGTAGGCCTCCGAGGACGGGCTTGGCTTCGAGCGAGCGGTTCGAGGGAGGGGGGGAGGAGGGGTGGTCTGCCTGGGGACTGGCCGCAGCAGCGTGCGCGAGGGAGGGGGAGCCGAGGTCGGGGCAGGCGAGCAGGCGCACGTTCTTCTTCTGCTGCAGGAGCTCCAGCGCCTCGCCGTCGAACGCGGGCGCGAGCAGCACCTCGACGAACTGCTCGCTCAGCGCCTGGGCGCACGCGCGATCGACGGGGCGGTTGATCGCGATGACCCCCCCGAACGCGCTCTGCGGGTCGCAGGCGAATGCGCGCTCGTACGCGTCGCGTGCGTCCTTGCCGAGCGCGCAACCGCAGGGGTTGTTGTGCTTGACGATCGCGCACGCCGGTTCGGCGAAGTCCTCGACGAGCTCGCGCGCGGAGGCCAGGTCGAGCAGGTTGTTGAACGAGAGCTCCTTCCCGTGCAGCTGCTCCACGCCCGCGAGCAGGTGTGTCGGGGCGCCTGACTGCGTGTAGTAGGCGCCGCGCTGGTGCGGGTTCTCGCCGTAACGCAGCTCGCTGTGCTTGACGAACGTGCCCGCGATCTGCTCGGGAAGCGGGGCGCACGCTGCAGGATCGGTGGTCGCGGCCCTGGGGTGAGCGCCCACGGCCGCCGCGGCCGAACCCGGCGCGGCGGTCTCGCCATCTGGCGCCTCTGCATGCCGCGCGAACCACGCCGCGATCGCGGCGTCGTACCGCGCGGTGCACGCGAACGCGGCCGCCGCGAGGCGCTCGCGGGTGGCCATCGACAGCTGCGCGTCGCCGACGCGCAGCTCGGCGAGCACGGGCGCGTAGTCGGCGGGGTCGACGACGACCGCCGCGAACGCGCGGTTCTTGGCGGCGGCGCGGATCATCGTGGGGCCGCCGATGTCGATGTTCTCGATCGCCTCAGCCGGCGTCGCGTCGGGGCGAGCGACGGTGCGCTCGAACGGGTACAGGTTCACGCACACCAAATCGACCGGCTCGATCTCGTGCTCGGCGGCGGCGCGCAGGTGGGACTCCTCGTCGCGCAGCGCGAGCAGGCCCGCGTAGAGGCGCGGGTGGAGCGTCTTGACGCGCCCGTCCATCATCTCGGGGAAGCCCGTGAAGTCCTCGATCGCGCGCACCGCGATTCCGGCCTGCGCGAGCTCGCGGGCGGTGCCGCCGGTCGAGACGATCTCCACGCCCAGCTCGACGAGGCCGCGCGCGAAGTCCACGACGCCGGCCTTGTCCGACACCGACAGCAGCGCGCGTCGCACGCGCACCGCGGCGGGCGCGGTGTGTTGGAGCCCCGCTTGCGCCGCGTCCGACGCGGCGGGGGGTTGGGCTTGCGTGGCGGTGTCTCCGGCGGAAGGCGTGGTCCCCGCGGAGGAGGGTGCGCTCATGCTCACAGGCTATCCCGCGCCGGCGATGGCGCGATCCGACGGCGCGATCAGCACGCGCCGCGGGTTCTCCGAGTCGAGCCGCAGCGCGCCGCGCGCGAACAACCGCACGGCCCTCGGCAGCAGCTCGTGCTCCAGCGGACGCAGCGCGGCCATCACCTCCGCGGGGGTCCGCGCGTCGGGCAGCTCGCGTGCGCCCTGCAGGATCACGGGGCCGCTGTCGATGCCGGCGTCGACGAAGTGGACGGTGACGCCGAACACCTTCACCCCGTATGCCAGTGCCTGCTCGACCGCGCGCAGGCCGGGGAAGGCGGGCAGCAGCGAGGGATGGACGTTGATCACCGCCCCCGGAAAGCGATCGAGGAAGGACTTGGAGATCAGCTCCATGTAGCCGGCGAGCACGACCAGCCGCGCGCCGCGCCGCGCGATCCAGTCGGCGATCGCGAGGTCGCGCGCGGCGCGGTCGGGGTGCTCGGCGCGGGCGAACACGGCCGTCGGCACGTCGCGCGCGCGGGCGCGCTCCAGGGCGGTCGCGGTCGCGAGGTTGGAGGCGACCGCGACGATCCGCGCCTCGCGGCCGTGAACGCTGTCGAGCAGCGCCTGGAGGTTGGTGCCGCTGCCCGACGCGAGCACCGCGACCGGCAGCGGCGAGGGGAGCTCAGCGGGTGGTGCCTGCGTGTCGGCGCCGTCGGTCATCGAGCGCGGACCATAGTCGCCGATGAGGCGAGGTGCGGTCAGCGCGGAGGCCGCGCCGCCGCCGCGCGTCGCGGATCGCGAGCGCGCCGAGCTCGACGGCGAGTGTGAGCAGCGCCAGCAGCGACAGGTAGCGCCCCGCGACGATCGGGAGGCTCTTGGCGGCGCTCACGGCGACGCGCGTCGTGGGGGCCGCCGCGCGCGACCTGCCGTTCTGCGGCCGCCGCGCGCCGATCAGTTCGAGGACGTCGTTGGCCTGCGCGTCGGTGCCGACGATGCGGGCGCCTTGGACGTGCACGAAGTCGGGGCCGGCGCGCAGGTTGGAGTCCACGCGCGTCCCCGCGCCGGCGGGGACGTGCGCGACGAGCCGCTCCCCGGGCGCGTGTCCCGGCGCGAAGCGCAGCCGCGGGAGCGGCTTGCGCAGGATCGGGAGCTCGTCGTCGACGTAGTTGAGCAGGCCTTCCTGCTCGAACGTCGGCGTCGCATAGGAGGCGAGCGCGGTGGAGCGCGGGCGCAGGCGTTTGTGCGCGCCGACCTGATCGAGCGCGCCGATGACCGACACGAGCGCGACCGGAGCGAGCAGCCAGGTCCAGCCCGCGAGCAGCTGTTGCGGGCGGCGCCGACCGCCATCGTCGACACGCGGCTCGCCGCCGTGCTGGATCAGGACGAGCGCGGCGAGCAGGGTCGCGCAGACGCCGATCACGACGTAGATCTCCAGGCGGAACGCGAACTGCAGCGTCGCGTAGATCCGCGGCAGCGTGAGGATCGCGCCGGCGTGCGTCATCAGCGCGAGCAGCAGCGCGGTGGCGGCCGCGGCCAGCAGCAGCGCGCGCATCCACGGGCCGCGGCGGCCGGCGAGTGCGAGCAGGGCGATTGCGCCCACGGCCCACGCGATCGCGAGCACGGGCAGCGCGAGCGTGAGGATCGTGCCGGAGTCGGGCGCGCGCGAGAGCGTGAAGAGGTGGCGCGCGGCGACGGTGTACATCGTGTCGCGCAGGAGGTGGCGGAAGTGGGGGTAGCTGTGGGCGATCACGGTGTGCGACTCGTACGCGATCGCGGGCAGCAGGTACCACGCGCTGAGGAGCCCCGCGGGGATCACGACCGCCGCGACGCGCGCGACCCCGGCGCGCGTGACGCGGCGGCGCGCGGCGGGGATCGACAGCATGACCGCGGCGGTGAGGAGCGCGAGCAGCGTGGTCCCCCAGATCTCCGTGAGGAGGTGGCTGCCGAAGAACAGCACGGCGCTCCCGGCGAGCGCGAGCGCGGGCCAGAAGCGCAGGCGCTCGGCGCGCAGCACGGCGAGGGCCGCGGCGATCAGCAGTGGCAGCGTGGAGAACGCGACGAGCTCGCTCCAGTCGCCGAGGCCGTAGAGCACGGTGAGGTAGGGCGCGGCGGTGACGTAGACGACGCCCGGCATGTGCGCGGGCCAGCCGCGCACGCCGAACATGCGCGCGAGCCACAGCCAGCCGCCGTACGCGCCGGCGAAGGCGAGCGGGAACGTGAGCACGTACGCGTCCAGCGGGGCGTCGCCGAGTGCGAGCGAGAGCAGCCCGACGGCGGCGTAGAGCGTGCCGCTGTAGAACGCGTAGAATGGGTAGAGGACGCCGCTGGAGGAGTCGAGGAACAGGCTCGGGCGGTGGCCGTCGCGCAGCGCGACGCTCTGGTGCCACATGTACCAGAGGTGGTTGAGCCAGTCTTCGTTGAACGTCGCGTCGCTGAACAGCAGTGGCCAGCAGAGCGCGGCGATCAGCCCCAGCGGCGCGACCGTGCCGACGGCGATGCTCGCCCACGCGGTCGGCCGGCCCCTCACCGCGCCATCGTGACGGCGCGTGCGGGGCGGCGCGCGCACCGGCGCTGCGATCGGCGCGATCTCGGGAGATCGGGTCGCGCGGGCGTTTCCGACTACTCAGGCGCGGACGAGCGGCAGCGCGGGCCCGGCGGGCTCCTCGAGGGCGTACTTGCCGCCGGCCTCGTCGGTGCGCTCCAGGGGATACTCGCCGCTGAAGCAGGCGTCGCAGTGCGTGGAGCGCGTGCCGCGGATCGCCTCGTAGACGCCCTCCAGGGACAGGTAGTGCAGCGAGTCGCAGCCGAGCTCGGCGGCGACCTCGGCGGCGGTGCGCCCGTGCGCGATCATCTCCTCGCGCGTGGACATGTCGATGCCGTAGTGGCAGGGGTGCTTGATCGGGGGCGCGGAGATCCGCATGTGGACCTCGCGCGCACCGGCGTCGCGCAGCATCTGCACGATCTGGCGCGTGGTGTTGCCGCGCACGATCGAGTCGTCGACGACGACCAGCCGCTTGCCGGCGATCACGTCGGGCAGCGGGTTGAACTTGAGGCGGAGCCCGTGCTTGCGCAGCTCCTGGCCGGGCTGGATGAAGGTGCGCGCGACGTAGCGATTCTTGACGAAGCCGTCGTCTTGGGGGATTCCGCTGGCGCGCGCGAGCCCGCGCGCGGCGGCGTTGCCGGAGTCGGGCACGGCGATCACGAGGTCGGCCACGGCGGGCGCCTCGCGCCACAGGCGCTCGCCCATGCGCCCGCGCGCGACCTGGAGAACCTGGTCGTTCATGCGCGAGTCGGGGCGCGCGAAGTAGATGTACTCGAACACGCAGAACGCGCGCCGCTGCCCGGGCAGCACCTGGCGGCTGTGCGCGCCGTGGTCGTCGAGTGTGACGAGCTCGCCGGGCTCGATCTCGCGGAGGTACTCGGCGCCGATGATGTCGAACGCGCAGGACTCGCTGGCGACGCAGTAGCGCACGGGTTCGGAGCCGAGCGGCGGCAGCGCGCCGAGCGCGAGCGGGCGCAGGCCGTGGGGGTCGCGGAAGGCGAGCACGCGGTCCTTGGTCATCGCGACGATCGAGAACGCCCCGCGCAGCCGCGGGAGGACGTCGGCGATCGCGTCCTCGATGCGCTCGGCGGGGTGGGTGGCGATCAGCGCGGCGACGATCTCGGAGTCGGAGGTGGAGCTGAACGTGACGCCGCGCGCGAGCAGCTCGTTGTGGAGCTCCAGCGCGTTGATGAGGTTGCCGTTGTGGGCGAGCGCGAGCTCGCGCTGGGAGCCGTGGGTGCCCTCGGAGCGCTGCACGGGCTGGGAGTTCTCCCAGGCGTTGGAGCCGGTGGTGGAGTAGCGGACGTGCCCGATCGCGAGCTCGCCGGCGAGCGTGCGGAGGTCGTTCTCGGTGAAGACCTGGCTGACGAGCCCGAGCTCGCGGCGCGTCAGGATCTGGCTGCCGCGGTCGGCCGCGGCGATCCCGGCGGACTCCTGCCCGCGGTGCTGGAGCGCGTACAGCGCGAAGTAGGACAGACGTGCCACGTCGTGCCCCGGTGCGTACAGTCCAAAGACCCCGCACTCGTCGCGGGGGCCGTCACGCATCACGTGACCACGCTAGCAGGGCGGCGGGCGGGGGTTGGCCGCGCGCGGGGATGGCGGCGGGGACGCGGGACCGCGCCGGCCGGGCTCATGCGAACAGCCGCTCCAGCGCGCGGTGCGCCTCGGCGAGCTCGGCGAGCGTCGCGACGAGGGTGTCGCCGGCGAGCGCGATCCGCAGCTCCTCGCCGTCCACGACGCCGACGATGACGACGGGGGCGTGGGGGGTTGCGAGGTCTTCGAGCGTGGCGCGCGGCCCGGAGAGCAGGAAGCGCCCCGGGCACTCGCCGAACAGCATTTGGGGGGAGAGGGAGGGGTTCGCGGGGCCTGCTTCGGCGGGTGTGCCGTCGCCGCCGTGTGCGCCCGCGTCCGCGAGCGTGTGAGCGAGTGCGTCGAGCTCCACGCGTGCCCCCAAGCCTCCGGCGAGGCAGCACTCGGCGAGCGCCACCGCGAGGCCGCCCTCGGCGACGTCGTGCGCACTCGACAGCGTCCCGGCGCGCACAGCCGCGCGCACAGCAGCCTGCGTGGCGATCGCGGGCTGCAGATCGAACGGTGGCAGGCCGTCGGGCAGCGGCTCGCCGCGCAGCTTCGCCAGCTCGCTCGCCGCCAGCGACGGCGCGTTCCAGCCGACGAGCGCGATCGCGTCGCCCTCGCGCGCGAACCCCAATCGCCCGGCGCGGGTGGCGTCGGGCAGGCGGCCGACCATGCCGACGACGGGCGTCGGGTAGATCGGGCCGGCGGCGCCCTCGTTGTAGAGCGAGACGTTGCCGCCGACGATCGGCGCTCGCAACGCGCGGCACGCGTCGCCGAGGCCGCGCACGGCTTCCGTCAGCTGCCACGCGATGTGGGGCTTCTCGGGGTTGCCGAAGTTGAGGTTGTTGGTCGTGCCGAGCGGCTCCGCGCCGACGCACGCGAGGTTCGCGGCGCACTCCAGCGCGGCCTCGATCGTGCCGCGGTAGGGGTCGGCGGCGACGCGGCGGCCGTTGCAGTCGATCGAGACCGCCAGCGCGGGCAGCGCGCGCTCGGCGTCGGCGGGCGAGTCGGAGCCGCTCGCTGGGTCGGGGTCATCCGGCGGGTGGGGGCCGGCGTCGGGCCGCGGCGCCGCGTCGGGGACGCCCGGCAGGGGCGCTTCGGGGTCGGGGCTCAGCAGCATCAACACCGCCGCGTCGGCCTGCTCGGGGCGGCGCACGGTGCGCGACTGGACGATCGCGTCGTACTGCTCGAACAGCGGCCGCCGCGAGGCGACGTTGGGGCTCGCGAGCAGCGCCAGCAGCGCCTGCAGCGGCGTCGCGTCCGCCGCGAGCGTCGCCGCCGGCGCGGGGTAGATCGGCTCGGACGGCCTCGCCGGCTGCAGGTCGTACAGCGGACAGTCGTCGACGAGCGCGCTCACGGGCATGTCGCCGACCAGCCGTTTGCCGTCGTACACATGCAGTCGTCGCGTATCGGTGATCGCCCCGATCGCGGCCCCGCCAACCTCCCACTTCCCACACAAAAAAAGCACCTGCTCGAGATCGGCCGGCCTGACCACGCACAGCATCCGCTCCTGGGACTCGCTCACCATCACCTCGAACGGCTCGAGGTCGGGCTCGCGCAGCGGGACGCACGCGACGTCGATGTCCACGCCAACCCCTCCCTTCGACGCCATCTCCGCGGCGGAGGACGTCAGGCCCGCCGCGCCGAGATCCTGCAGCGCGACGACCAGGCCGCGGTCGAGCAGCTCCAGCGAGCACTCCATCAGCTTCTTCTCCTCGAACGGGTCGCCGACCTGGACGGTGGGGCGCTTGTCGTCGTCCTCGCCGAGCTCCGCCGAGGCCAGGACGGAGGCGCCGCCGATCCCGTCGCGGCCGGTCGAGGCGCCGAACAGCACGAGCACGTTGCCCACGCCGGCGGCCGCGCTGCGGATCAGCCGCTTGCGCGGGGCCAGGCCGAGCGCCATCGCGTTGACGAGGCAGTTCTGCTCGTAGGGCGCCTCGAAGTAGACCTCGCCCCCGACGGTCGGCACGCCGATCGAGTTGCCGTAGTGCCCGATCCCGGCGACCGCGCCGTCGAGCAGGTAGCGCGAGCGGGTGCCCGTGTCGCGCTCAGCGGCGTCCGAGTGCGCCGCCGCGCCCGGCTCGCCGAAGCGCAGCGAGTCGAGCACCGCGATCGGGCGCGCCCCGATCGCGAAGATGTCGCGCAGGATCCCCCCCACGCCGGTCGCCGCGCCCTGGAACGGCTCGACCGCACTGGGGTGGTTGTGCGACTCGACCTTGAACGCGCACACCAGGCCGCCGCCGACGTCGACCGCGCCCGCGTTCTCCCCGGGGCCCATCACCACATGCGGGCCCTCGGTCGGCAGCGTGCGCAGCAGCTTCTTGGAGTGCTTGTACGCGCAGTGCTCGCTCCACAGCAGCGAGTACATCGCGAGCTCCACCCGGTTCGGCGCGCCCCCCTGCTTGACGCAGATCAGCTCGTACTCGGATTGCGTCAACCCCAGCGCGCGGGCGTCGGCGAGGGTGGGCAGCGGCTCCGCGTCGCCTGCCGTCGGTGCCGCCGCGCCGACGCTCGTGGCGCCCTCAGACACGCGCGCCCCCCTCCACCGTCATCCGCATCGACTCGAAGATGCACAGGCCGTCGGTCGAGCCCGTCAGCGCGTCGACCGCGTGCTCGGGGTGCGGCATCAGGCCGAACACGTTGCCCTCCGCGTTGCACACCCCCGCGATGTCGCGCAGCGAGCCGTTGAAGTTGTGGCCCTCCGCGTAGCGCAGCAGCACCTGGCCCCGGGCTTCCAGCTCGTCGAGCGTGCGCTCGTCGGCGTGGTAGCGGCCCCAGGAGTGCTTCGCGGGGATGCTCAGGCGTATGCGCGTCGGGTCATCGATTGCTGACCCCGCCGCGCGCGCGTGCGGGGCATTAACCAACCCTTGCGCGCACGCGCGCGTGAAGGGCGCGTCCGTGCGCACCACCTCCAGCTCGACCTGGCGGAACGTGAAGCGCAGGTTCGCGTTGGGTAGCAGCGCGCCGGGCAGCAGCCGCGCCTCGCACAGCACCTGGAAGCCGTTGCAGATCCCCAGCACCGGCCCGCCGGCGCGCGCGAACTCGACGACCGCCTCCATCGCGGGGGCGAAGCGCGCGATCGCGCCCGCGCGCAGGTAGTCGCCGTATGAGAAGCCGCCGGGGACTACGATCGCGTCGGCGCCGCGCAGGTCGCGCTCGCCGTGCCAGATCAGCTCCGCCTCGCCGACGCGGCGCGCGGCGCGCAGCGCGTTGACGTCGTCGCACGTGCCGGGGAACTGGAGGATGCCGAACTTCATCGCCCGCGCCGTTGCGCGCTAGCCGTCGGGGAGCTGGATCTCGAAGTCCTCGACCAGCGGGTTCGCCAGCAGCTTTTCGCACATCGCCTCCAGCTGGTCCGCGTCGGGCACGTCCAGCTCCACCAGACGCCCGATGTGCACGTTCTCGACGCCCTCGAACCCGAGCGCCGGCAGCGCGCGCGCGACGGCCTCGCCCTGCGGGTCCAGGATGCCCGCCTTCGGGCGGATCAGGACGCGGGCGCGCATCAGCCGTGCCGGTCGCTCACGCGCCCGGAGCCGTGCGGTCGAGCCACGCTCCGAAGGGCTCGCCCGCGATCCGCTCGTACGCCTCGACGTAGCGCGCGCGTGTGCCCGCCACGACGTCGTCGGGGATCGCCGGCGCCGGCGGGCGCTTGTCCCAGCCGCTGCCCGACGCCCAATCCCGCACGAACTGCTTGTCGAAGCTCGGCTGGCCGTGGCCGACCACGAAGCCCTCCGCGGGCCAGTAGCGCGAGGAGTCTGGGGTGAGCACCTCGTCGCCGACGACCAGCTCGGGGTGGGCGGGATCCCGATCATCCAGGCCGAACTCGAACTTCGTGTCCGCCAGGATCACGCCGCGCTCGCGAGCATGGGCGGAGGCGAACGAGTACAGCTCGATCGACACGTCGCGCACGCGACCCATCAGCGCCTCGTCGCCGACGAGCTCGGCGGCGCGCGCGAAGTCGATCGCCTCGTCGTGGCCGACCTCCGCCTTCGTGCTCGGCGTGAAGATCGGCTGGGGCAGCTGCTGGGACTCCCGCAGGCCCGCGGGGAGCGCGATTCCCGACACCGCGCCCGTCGCCTGGTAGTCCTTCCAGCCGGAGCCCGTGATGTAGCCGCGCACGACGCACTCCACGGGAAGCATCCGCAGCTTGCGCACGACCAGCGCGCGGCCGCGAACCTCCTCGGGGACGTCCTCGGTCGCGGAGATCAGGTGGTTGGCGACGATCGACTGCGTGCGCTCGAACCAGAAGACCGACAGGCCCGTGAGCACCTTCCCCTTGTCGGGGATCGGGGTCGGGTGGACCGCGTCATATGTGGAGATCCGGTCGCTGGCGACCATCAGCAGGCGGTCGGGGCCGAGGTCGTAGAGCTCGCGGACCTTGCCGCTGGAGAGCAGGGGGAGGGCGGCGAGGGGGGGCATCGGCCTGACTCTATCGGTGGCTCAGGCGATCTCGTCGAGCCGCGCGACGATCTCCCGCGCGTACCGGACGAAGTGCCCGTAGTCGAACAGTGCGTCGAGGTCGAGCTTCGCGGTCACGGGGTCCCGTTCCAGCAGCTCGCGTAGGGGCGTGCCCGTGTCCCACGCCTCCTGCGCCGCGCGCTGCACGCCGTAGTAGGCGTCGTCGCGGGTCACCCCGGTTTGGACGAGCGCGAGCAGGACGCGCTGGGAGAAGAGCGCGCCGTGCGTCAGCTCGAGGTTGGCACGCATGCGCTCGGTGTCGACGGTCATGCCCTGCACGAGCGCGGTCGCGCGCTGCTGGAGGTAGTCGATCAGAATCGTGCTGTCGGGGAGGATCACGCGCTCGACTGAGGAGTGCGAGATGTCGCGCTCGTGCCACAGCGCGACATCCTCCAGGGCGGCTTGCGCGTTGCCGCGCAGCACGCGCGCTAGCCCTGAGATCTGCTCGCTCTTGATCGGGTTGCGCTTGTGGGGCATGGCACTCGAGCCCTTCTGGCCGGTGCGGAACGGCTCCTGCACCTCGCGGACCTCCGTGCGTTGCAGGTGGCGGATCTCGGTCGCCAGGCGCTCGAGGCCGGCGGCGGCGAGCGCGATCGCCTGCACGAGCTCGGCGTGGCGGTCGCGCGCGACGACCTGCGTGGAGACAGGCTCGCGCGCGAGGTCGAGACGGCCGAGCACGCGGCGCTCGAACTCGGGGTTGGTGGCGGCGTACGTGCCGACCGCGCCGGAGATCGCGCCGACCTCGGCCTGTGCGAAGGCGCGTTCCAGGCGCTGCCCGTTGCGGTGCGCCTCGAACGCGAAGCCCGCGAGCTTGAGGCCGAACGTCGTCGGCTCGGCGTGCACGCCGTGGGTGCGCCCGACGCACAGCGTGTCGACGTACTCGCGCGCGCGCGCGACGAGCGCCGCGACGAGCGCGTGGGCGCCCGGGACGATCGCGGCACCGGCTTGGCGCAGCTGCAATGCGAGCGCGGTGTCCAGGACGTCGGAGGAGGTGAGGCCGTAGTGGATCCAGCGCCCCGCCTCGCCGGCGGAGGCGGCGAGCACGTCGACGAACGCGGCGACGTCGTGGTCGGTGCTGCGCTCGCGCTCGTCTACCGCCTCGACGGTGAACGTCGCGGCTGCAATCTCCTGCAGCTCGGTTGACGTCGGTCCGTGCCCGGCGCCGAGCAGGTGGGGGAGCTCCTCGCAGGCGGCGACCTCGACGCGCCGCCAGCTCTCCATGCGCGCCTCGTCGGTCCAGATCGCGCCGAGCTCGGGGCGTGTATAGCGTGGGATCACGCGTTGATTATCTGTGCTGCGAGGATCGCCGCGTTGCGCGCATTGTCGAGGCCGACGCACGCGACGGGCACGCCTGGGGGCATCTGCACGATCGAGAGGATCGCGTCGAGGCCGCCCGCGGCGGTCAGACGGCCGGAGAGCGGGACGCCGATCACCGGCAGCTCGGTGTGCGCGGCGACCGCGCCGGGTAGCGCGGCGGAGATGCCGGCGCCGGCGATGATCACGCGCAGGCCGCGCATCTGGGCGTTCTTGGCGTATTCGGCGACGGTGTCGGGTTCGCGGTGCGCGGACATCACGCGCAGCTCGTGCATGATCTCGCGCGACTGGAGCTCGGCGGCGGCCTTCTGCATCTGCTCCATGTCGCTCTCGGAGCCCATCACGATCCCGACGCGCGGGGCGTTGACGTCGATGCCCTCCAGTTGCGTGCGCACGTCGCTCTCGGTCAGCGGCGTAGCGATCGGGGAGACGTCACCCATGCTGCTCGCTCCACTGGCGCAGCCAGCCCTCGATCGTGCCCTCCTCGGGGCGCGGCTCGTCGGCGATGCCGGCGGCGATGTCGCTGCGCATCTGCATGCCCGGGAAGGAGATCATTCGCGCAGCAGCATACGCGGAGCTGCGGGCGGCATCCGCGTCGCGGCCCAACGCGGTCACGTTCAGGACGCGCCCGCCGGCGGTCACGAGCCCGCCGTCGCCGCGTGCGGTGCCGGCGTGGGTGACCTCGACGTTCTCGGGCATCCGCTCGAGCCCGTCGATCGGGTCGCCGCTAGAGGAGGAGGCGGGGTAGCCGGCGCTCGCGAGCACCACCGTGACGGCGCACTCGCTGGACCAGTCGCGTCCGTCCTCGTCGTCGGGTTTCAGCAGGCCGCCGGGGCGCATCGCGCGCAGCATCAGGTCGAGCAGGTTGGCCTGGAGTCGCGGCAGCATCGCCTGCGCCTCGGGATCCCCGAAGCGGACGTTGAGCTCCAACACGCGGGGCCCCTCGTCGGTGAGCATCAGGCCGGCGTAGAGCACGCCGCGGAACGGCGTGCCGCGGCGGCGCATGACGTGCAGGAGGGGGAGGTGGACGAGCTCGACGAGCATCCACGCGTCCTCATCCTGCAGGCCGGGCGCGGGCGAGCAGGCGCCCATCCCGCCGGTGTTGGGGCCCCGGTCGGCGTCGAGCGCGCGCTTGTAGTCGCGCGCGGGCTGCAGCGGGAACGCGAACTCCCCATCGCACAGCGCCATCGCGGAGATCTCGCGGCCGCGCAGGCGCTCTTCGACCACGGCCTCGGGGCGCTCGAAGCGGCCGTCGACGAAGATCTCGCGCAGCGCGCGCTCGGCGTCCGGCGCGCTGTCGGCGACCGTGACGCCCTTGCCTGCGGCGAGCCCATCGGCCTTCACGACGACGCCGGGGTTCGCGAGCTCGGCGACGGCGGCGAAACCCTCCTCTAGCGTGCGCGCGTGGCGCCAGCGCGCAGTCGGCACGCCGGCCTCCTCCATCGCCTGCTTGGCGAAGGCCTTCGAGGACTCCAACTGCGCCGCGGCCGCGATCGGCCCGAACGCGAGGCGGCCGCGGCGGTCGAGCTCGTCGACGAGGCCCGCGACGAGCGGGGCCTCGGGGCCGACGATCGTGAAGTGGATGCCCTCGCGCTCGACGGCGGCGACGATCCCGGGGACGTCGTCCGCGGCGATGTCAAGCAGGCGGGCGTCCTGGGCGATGCCGGCGTTCCCGGGCGCGCAGAACAGCTCCAGGCCCTCGTTCTGGGAGCGCGAGAGCGCGCGCACGATCGCGTGCTCGCGACCGCCACCGCCGACGACAAGGACCCGCATGCCGTTACCGTACAGGCCGGTGGGGTGGGTGCAGCGGGACGTGGCCGCCGGTGCCCGCAATCGGCCTGCGGACGGCTCCCTACGGGCGGGAGGGCAGCTCGCTACGGGCCGGCGGAGCTTAGGACGAGAGCGACTGGATGAAGTCGTTGACGGGGATCGCGGCGAGCGTCTCGTAGCGAACCGTCCCGCGCGAGCCGAGCTCCAGGGAGACGTGCGCCATCGTCTGCTCGTCGGGCGCCTCGACGATGCTCAGGAAGTCGAAGCGGCCGAGGGTGGCCCATTGCGCGGTGACGCTCGCGCCGAGCTGCTCGACCTCGCGGTTGACCTCCTGGATGCGCTGGGGGTTGTTCTTGACCGTCTGCACGCCCTCGGGTGTGAGGTTGGCGAGCATGATGTAGGTGGGCATGTGGCTCCTCCTCTGGATTGCTGATGGCGCAGTGCTGAGGACTTTGGTTCTAGCGGATCTTGGGGGAGCTGAGCACGTCCGTCGGGCCTAGCTCGGAGGCTGCCGTGCCCGACTGTTTCCTACCGCACGACGCGGTAATCCCGGCCATATCACTGGCATTTGCAGGGCTTTCTGCCATTGACCGCCCCTCGCCACTTGGCACTCACGGACACACACCTACGGCGTCATTGACTTCGTTGCATGAGTCGGCTAAAAATAGGTTGCTTCCAAAACGCGGGACCATCCGTTACGCGGACTCGGTGCCGCCGAGGTAAAGGGAGCGATTCGAGAGAGGAAAGGGCTACTAGAACAGACATACCTGAAATCTCGATACGCAGTACCCGAAAGGAGATCAATCAATGTCTCGAGCAAAGCTGCTTTTTGCAGCCTGTTTGGCAGTGTTTGCAATTGGGGCGGTGGCGTTGACTACCGCGATGGCTGGCGACTGGATGGTCGCCGGAACCAATCTGGCACCAGGGTCCAAAGCCCAGATAGCGAGCCCCGTCAAAGTGTTAGCACATGGAAAGTTGGAAGTGCCGGTGGCTGGAGTGACAATTGAATGTGTTGCTACCGAAGGCACTGTCAACGACGCCTTACTTGTTGGACCGGACCTAGCCGAAGCATCTAGCATAGTCTTCGAACAATGTACAACAAATAACACTGGTGGCTGTTCGGTTCCCGAAACAATCAGCACCGTACCAGTTAGTGGTTTAGCTACGTTAGACGGACCGTTAAACACACTTGTCACGATCTCACCGAAAACGAAAAATACCTTTGCAACTATCGCATTCAAAGGTGAAAAATGTGCGCTGAAAAACGAAACGACGGGTCAGCCCGTCAGCGGAAGCGTACACATCTTAATCCATGAAGGCTTCGATGAAAAGATCGAACATTTAATATTAGTCTTCTCGTTACCGGGCAAACTCAAAGTTGGCTCGGATGAAGCCACACTGTCCGGTCTCGATGCTGACGTGAAATTGACAAGCGGATCACCGTGGAGTTTCTTATAGGTCAATAATTACCGACGTGAGCGGCAGGCCACCTACGCTTGATCGTATGGGCGTGGGTAGTCTGCCCTTATTCGCAATGAGCACATACCCGGGTATACTTAAGTCGGGCGCTCGGTTTGATGCCTGGCACAAGCGCGCGCGTATTCAGAAGTGAACACCTGTTTCTTACTTAGGAGCCGTTTCCCCCGTTATCGAAGCTGGCTCTACTACTGGTATTCCCCTCGACCTAAATACCCAATCCCATCGTGGCTCCGATCCGGCCATTGACACACACGGGGAGATCGGATAATCAGTATATAGAAAGCACAAGATCGCTTTCAATATAGCGCCGCCGGCAGAAAGGCGTTGAATGGCTTTCGGCAAGCGAGGGAGATGAGGTAACGCAAATGAGGGGCTATAGGGCCAAGGGAACTATTGCGCGGTGTCGTGTGACGATTGCGAGCCGCCGATTGATGGTGGTGTTCGGAGTTGGGATCGCCGCAATTCTTCACGCGCAGGTAAGTATGGGCGCCGTAGCCGATCAGGCAGAATGTCCCAACGAATCGCTCCGCTCCACGCTGGCCTCGAAATCGCTACCGGACTGCAGGGCCTACGAGATGGTGACTCCTGTCTTCAAGGAGGGCTATCCCTTGCTCGTGCGCAGCTTTGCATCAGACGGAGAAAGCGCTATCGTCGATAGCCTCGCGACCTTGGCGGGAACGCCGGGCTCAACCGAATTGCTAATCGAAAACGGCCTATACCTAGACGCGCGAACCCCCCAAGGCTGGCGACTAACCCCGATGAATCCGCCGCTATCCGAATTCGTCGGCCAGTTCCCGCTTGCCGCCGAAGCCGATGACGGAGATACATTGTGGGAGCAACATAAGGCCGATCAGCCAACATCCGTAAGAGACCTCTATGTCCGTTCCCCCAACGATGTCTTCCATGCCATCGGTCCACTGAGTCCAATCGAAGTCTTCGAAGAAGAACCCAGCGACGTCATCCTCAGCGACGAAAGCTCGCTCGATCTGCCAGTAGCTGCAACTTCTGACTACCAACATGTCGTGCTTGTGGCGAAATTCGCTGAAGCCCGCTGGCCGTTTGACAGTACGGCTGGTGGCGAGACACACTCCCTATATGAATATAGCGGTACTGGTAACAAGGAACCGATCTTGGTTGGCGTTACTGGTGGGAAAGGCGATGACCACCTGATTGCTTCGTGTGGAACGGCGTTGGGCTCTAGCCCCTTTGGCTCTGCCTATAACGCACTGTCACGCGACGGGGAAACGATCTTCTTTAGCGTTAATGCGTGTGGCGCCGCGCCAGCGACGACCGAGGTCTACGCACGCGTACACGGCGCGTTGACGAGCGCCGGACGTCCCGAAACTGTAGACATCTCGGAAAGCCAATGCACCGAAGCTTGCAGCTCCGCACCCTCAGGCAAGAACTACGAGGGCGCCTCCGAAGATGGCAAGCGAGTATTCTTTACAAGTACTCAAAAGTTGACAAACAATGCCGTCGAACGGGACGGAAAGCGGCAATGCCACTGAAGCAGGCTGCCGCAGGATCAAAGCCGGCAAAGGCGGTTGCAACCTATACCTATACGATTTTGGTGCCCTTTCCGCAGGGCTGCGAGCAGTGTCTATCGGGGGAGAAGTGCTTGGTGTAGTCGGTATTGCCGAGGACGGCTCCCGTGTGTACTATGTTTCGCGCGCCGCCATTGCCTCTGCTGGTGGGAGCCCTTCCGGGGATTTCCCAGTCACAGGTAGTCCAAATATGTATGTTTATAACGTGGAATCGGGGACGACCGCGTTTATCGCAACTCTGAGCAGTGGCGGTAGTGAAGACCAAAAAGATTGGCTGAGAAACGGCGGTGAACGGACAGCGCAGGTCGCTGGCAAAGCTGGGCGTTTTCTTTTGTTTGTAAGTTCGACACCCGATGTCACGCCTGACGATATCTCTACCCATCCTCAGCTGTTCGAGTACAAGGCGGAAGGAGAAAGGGAAGCGGCAGAACTCGAAAGGCTGTCCAAAGGCGAAGCTAATTTCAACGAAAATGGCAACGCCACGACTGGGATCGCACAAGAATCGATTGCCGTCGAAAGCAATAGCAGCATCGATTTCAAATCGACGACTGATACGCTCAATATTACGGAAGACGGTAAAACGGTCTTCTTCAAGACGCGCGGAGAGCTGAGCCCGCGCGCGACGGCGGCGATGCAAGGATGCGCGAACCTGTATGAGTTCCGTACTGCAGCCGCCCTATCCGAAGGCAGCGTCCATCTCATATCAGATGGTCGCGATGCTCAGTCGTTCAAAGGATCATGTGGCGCCGAATTCCTTGGAATGGATGGGACAGGCACAAATGTGCTGTTCGCCTCTTCTGATCCGTTGACGCCTGCCGACACAGATGGGCTACAGCGAGACATCTATGATGCACGCATAGACGGTGGCTTCGGACCTGCCCCCGGAGCTGGAGCTGATTGTGCAGCGATGTGTGAAGGACAGTCGAGTGGACCGTACCTGACGAGCCTGGGTAGCGAAAATGGCGACAGCGAACCGCCGACCATATCTGTTGCGCCAAATAGGGTGTCTACGAACGAGATCGGCCGTAAAGTGCCGCGGAAGGACGGTCGAAGCAAACCTGCGCGCAGCAAGTGCAGAAGTAGGCCCGCAAAGCGCAGACAGGCATGTAAACGTGCTGCGTCAAAGGCATCTGGCTCCAAGGTCAGGGTTTCCGGCTCGAAAAGGAGTAGGTAATGACCGTTCGTTCGATGCTTCGAGGCTTGAGCTTGATATACGCAACGAAGAGCCTCCTCGGAAAGCTGATGTCGAGCCGGAAGTGGCTGTCTGGCGTTGTAATGGGTACCGCGTGGCTAGTCTCTTTGGCCCCCTGCGTGGGGAAGGCGATTGCAAGTAGCGGCGTTCCTGCCCCGGCATGGGGAGTGACTGTGGCCGGCGTACCGTCGCTACTGCCTGCTGGCGTCGGACACCATGGAAGGGTCATAGTGATCGCCGAGAATACTGGCGGCTCAAATAGCGAAGGCGACGAGGTCGTGCGCGACGTATTGCCGCAGGGATTGACCGTGACTACCGTGCTGTCAACAACGCCAGAAGAAAGTGCATGTACCGGGAACGGCACAAGGGAAGTAACGTGTACCTTTCCGGAGTCGGTGGCATCGGGGGCATTTATCGACGTGTATATAGAATTTGAAGAGACCAGTCCCTTGCCCGGGGGCTCGCTCTTGCGCAATATCACTGCCGTGGGAGGCGGTGGCGGCCAGCAGGCCGTTTCGGAAAATCAGATATCAGTGCAAACAGCAGGCGAACATGGCCACGGACCGGCCGGTATTGCCCACTTCTCAACCAGTGCGACTGGAACGTCCGGCGAACGCGAAGCACAGGCCGGCGGGCATCCGGATCTCCTTACCACATCGGTGCTTTTCAACAATATGTACCTCGAAGGGATACCGGCTCCAGTCAAACCTGTTGAGGCGGTCAAGGACCTCGTCTTCTACCTGCCGATAGGAATGCTTGGCAATCCGACCGTCGCGGCACAATGTCCATCATCCCTTGTGGAAAGCGGGGGAGAACTAAGCGATTGCCCACCCGGCAGCCAGCTAGGCACGATCTTGCCCCTAGTCGTCAGCGCAGCCTTCGGGAGAGAACGCGCCATTTATAACATCGTGCCTGACAAGGGCGATGCGGCGGAGTTCGCTTTTGGAAGCAACGGTTTCACATTTATATCGTACGCAAACGTTGTGAGACACAACGAAACCTACATGGTCCGCGTCGCTACACCCGGCATACCGTCGGCGTCAGCCCTGATCGGCCTTGTTGCATCATTCGACGGAGACGTGAAGGAACAGTTTACGCGCAGCGAAATTCCATTCACCTTCGATCACGGCGCTTTCTTGACTGATCCGACCGATTGCGAAGAGGATCAGTCGGCGCGCGAAGCGACGGTTGCAATCGACACGGTCGAGCACCCCGATGCCGCGCTTCCGATCAGAGCGTCCAGTAATGTATTTCCATCTCTTGCGGGCTGTGGCGCGCTCAGCTTTGCGGCAGGATTGGGCGTTACGCCAGAAACTAAGAAAGCTGACAGTCCATCGGGGTACGAGGTTGGCCTCGAAGTGCCGCAGGCGCCGAACGATTTCTCGGGATTGGGAACGCCGCCCGTCAGAAAAGCTAGGGTCACGCTTCCCGTGGGCACCACCGTCTCGCCGTCGTCGGCGAACGGGCTAGGCTCGTGCGCAGAAACAGGCCCGCACGGGATTAACATCGAAGGTGCTGAATCCAACGAAGTCGCGGAAGACGGCTTGGAACGTCCCGCGGCTGGGCATTGTCCGTTGGCTTCAGAAATCGCTACCGTCAATGCGAGCACACCGCTGCTGCGCGAAGAACTCAAGGGGCACATCTTCCTCGCGACTCCCACATGTGGCGGCGAAAATGAAGCGAGCTGCACCTCCGGAGATGCCGAAGACGGGAAACTAATTGGTCTATATCTCGAATTGGAAGGCCCAAATTCCGGGGTTATCGTCAAGCTCAAGGGACACGCAACGATCAAGCAAGGCTCCGGACAGCTCACGACCTCTTTCGACGAAATACCGCAATTCCCGTTCAGAAAGTTCGTTGTCGCAACCAAGCGTGGCGCTCACGCCCCGCTTGAGAATTCGCAGAGCTGCGGTACGGGCATGAGCAGCGCGACACTAACTCCCTGGAGTCCGGAAACCCGGGATGTCACGCCGACGGATGCGTTCACGGTCGACTGGAACGGCGAAGGCCAGCCATGCCCCGCCGTCGCGCCCTTCGCGCCGTCTTTCACAGCAGGCACCACGAGCCCGACCGCGGCTGCCACCAGCCCCTTCGAACTAACTATGAAGCGCGAAGACCGCGAACAAGACCCCAAAGCCCTCACAGCCACCCTCCCCGAGGGCCTGCTTGCGAACATCTCCAAGGTCACACGCTGCCCCGAACCGCAGGCGTCGCAGGATTCGCTGGCCGCCTGCCCCGCTTCCAGCCAGATCGGCACGACGACAGTAGCCGTCGGCCCCGGTAGCGACCCTTACTACGAGACCGGCAAGGTCTTCTTCACGGGCCCCTATGGCGGCGCCCCGTTCGGCCTCTCGGTCGTAGTCCCCGCCGTCGCCGGCCCCTTCAATCTCGGCGACGTGCTCGTCCGTGCAAGGCTGTTCGTCGACCCGCACACCTCCCAGGCGACGGCGGTCAGCAACCCGCTGCCGCAGGAACTGGATGGGATCCCGCTGCGGATGCGCGTGCTGAACATCACGCTCACCAACGAAGAATTCGTCCTGAACCCGACGAGCTGCCAGAAGATGAGCATCAACGCGACTGTCACCTCGACGGCCGGCGGGACCGCGAACCTGTCCAGCCCCTTTATCGCGAAAGGCTGCAACAAGCTCCGGTTCAAACCGGCCTTCAGCGCGTCAACCGAAGCGAAGTCCACGAAAGCGAACGGGACTGGCGTCAAGCTGAAGATTGCCTACGCCTCTACCGGGGAAGCGAACATCGCCAAGACCGTGCTCGGGTTCCCCAAGCAGCTCCCGGTGCGCCTGGAAACCCTGCAGAAGGCGTGTCCCGCGGCGACGTTCGAAGCGAACCCCGCCTCGTGCCCGGTTGCGTCCAACGTCGGCACCGCGACCGTGCACACGCCGATCCTCTCCTTGCCGCTGACGGGCCCGATCTATCTGGTCTCCTACGGCAGCGCGAAATTCCCCGACGCCGTAGTCGTGCTCCAGGGCGAAGGCCTCACGCTCGACGTTGACGGCCAGTCGTTCGTCTCCAAAGCAGGGGCGCTGACCGCGACGTTCGCGTCGGTGCCCGATGCCCCGTTCAGCACGTTCGAAGCCTCGCTGCCGGCCGGTCGCTACTCGCAGTTCACGAGCGTCCGCAGCGTCGGCCGAGCGCAGGGGAGCCAGTGCGGCGAGAACCTCGTCGTGCCGGTCACGCTGGTCGCGCACAACGATGCCGAACTGAAAGAAAACGCGGCGATGCAGATCGCCGGGTGTCCGCTCTCGGTCTCGATCCTGAAGACCAAGGTCGCCGGTGCCCGCCTCGCGGTGACCGTCAAGACCAGCGCGAAGGGGCGTCTCACGATCCTCGGCGCCGGCCTCAAGACGCTCGTCAAACCCGGCCTTGCTGCCGGCACGCACAAGCTGACGATCGCGCTCACCGCCGCCGGAAGGGCGGCGGCGCGGGCGCACGGGAAGATCGGCCTCACCGTGGGGCTGGTCGTTGGGGCGCACAAAACGGCAAACCACAAGCGAGTCGCACTGTAAGGAGATCGGGAAGCCGTCAAACATCAAAGAAAGGGTCGTTGCCTCACGCTCAAGCCGATCAGGGCCATCGGGTGTCGGAGTGCGCTGGGGGCGGCTGTTGCCGCGCTCTGGCTGCCGGCCGCTGCGCTGGCGCATACAGGGGATTTCGCCAAATTCAACCAGTGCCCGTCGCATACGACAGGTGTGGTCCACTGCCTGTACTCGGTGAAAACCCGTTCCTGGGCAGCAAATGCTACGTGGGCACGAGCAGCTCGCCGATCATCTGGCCGCTCACGACGGGTCCCACGAGCCCGCCCGAACCGAACAAATCGATCACCGGTAAACCAGGGTTCGTCGAACTCAAAGACAGCTTCGAAATCGCCGAGCTCACCGAAAACACTCTCGTGGAAAACGCATGGTCTGCTCCTGCGGCGACCGGTTGCGGTGGGATTCTCTCGTTCCTGGTCAACCCCGTCGTCAACTCACTGGTCGGGCTGCCCGCGGGCTCGGGGCACAACACCGCGATCCTGAACAACACGATCGACACAGCGACCGTGGGATCCGTCAACGCTCACTGAGGCCGCGACACAACCAGGCTCCAAACCGCTAGCTCACCGCTCCGCGTGCCACGACGGAATGTGAACATCGAAGCGTAAGAGCTTCGCCCGAGGCAAACCTGGGATAGCAGCAAAGGCGGCCGGCGCATTTTCTGCGCCGGCCGTTTTTTGCCTATAAGAACGACCAGGTTTCTTTGCTTTCCAGCTGCACGTCGGTGTTCAGCCCCGTGAGCGACGCTTCGCTGGAGCCCACTTTCAGGCTACCGGTTAACGAGAACGCTTTCACCGGCTGTAAGACGGCAGCGTCTTTACCCGACGGTGCTAACAGGTCGGCGGTCCCATTGACCGGCTGGAGTCCCAGCAGGGCGCAGGTGGAGCCTTCGAAATGCAGCACCGCGAATGTTTTGCTCGGTAACGGTAAGAGTTTGACGAACGCACCTAACGTACCGTCTAATTCCGCCGTTCCGTGAAGCGCTAACGTTAATACGATTTCGCTGGCCAGCGAACACGGTGCGGTCGCTTTGCAACCTTTGAAGGTGAGGTCTTTGGCCTTGACTTCGGCCGGTTCCGACGAGTTCGCCGCCGGTGATCCCGAGTTCCGTCGACGTGCATTCGATTTTCACGCCAGCGGCTTCCAGGTTGCCGTGTTCTAAGACTTTGGCTGGGCTTGCGATTGTCGCTTTGCTTTTTGTGCCGAGCAGTGTGCCCCCGACATCCCATCCCGCTGCGGATGCCGTGGCTGTTGCCAGTGCGCTCAACGCAAAGGCCGCGAAGCACGTTACGACTACCAGCTTTGCTTTAGACATGCGATAGGTCTCCTTTCGGATATGTATTTCGGACGGCTCTACTTCTAACCCAAGCGCGGCGACGCTGTCAATCACAGTTTCACGCGGTCACATCGGCAAACGAGTGATGTAGCGTTCGCGCAAAAAAAGACCTGCAAATCATTATCATTAGCGCACGCTCAATTTCGTGCAAGTCGGAAACGTTTAAGCGCTACTGACACCACTTGTCCCGAAGTTTGACCGACAACGTGTTTCCTACTGGGTGGCGGTCGCAGGGTATTATGCGCCGGATGGAGGTTTGCAAGGGGATCAGGACGGCATCACGCGGGCTTCCCCTTGTCGCTGTCTTCTTTGCCCTCGCCGTCGCGATCTGCCCAGCGCAAGCGTCCGCCGTGGCGGTGGCGTGCAACGAAAGTCTGCGCGCCACGCTCAGATCGAGCACACTCCCCGACTGCCGCGCTTACGAGATGGTCAGCCCTCCATACAAGGAGGGGTACCCACTGCTGGCAAGCAGCTTCGCGTCCAACGGGGAAAGCGCGATCTTGAACAGCCAAGCGAAGCTCGCGGGCAACCCCGGATCCGGGGAAACGATCTTCCCGCAGGGCTCCGTCTACCTGGCGGGGCGCGACGCCGCCGGATGGGAGCTCGCGCCGTTGAATCCGTCGCCGTCGCAGTTCGTGGGTCAGATACCGCTTGCCGCGCTCTCCGCGGAAGCCGACGACGGCGACACCCTGTGGGAGCAGCACACAGCCGCGCAGCCCGCGTCCATCCGGGATCTCTACGTCCGCTCCCGCGGCGGTGTCTACAGCCTGATCGGGCCGCTCTCGCCACACGAGCATCCCGAAGAAATACCGGGCAACGTGATCGTCGGAGGGTTCATCGGCCTCGACGAAGCGGTCGCCGCCACGCACGATTACAGCCATGTGGCGATCGAAGCCGCCAACGCGGGAGACCGTTGGGAATTCGACGAAACGGCCGGCGAAACGCGGTCGCTCTACGAATACAGCGGAACCGACAACAGCGAGCCGGTACTGGTCGGCGTCGAAGGCGAAAAAGGCAGCCGCAAGCTGATCGCGACCTGCGGCACCTCGTTGGGCTCGGAGTCGGGCTCGGACTACAACGCCCTTTCGGCAGACGGCGAAACGATCTTCTTCACGGTCGACGGCTGTATTCCCGGGGCCGCCGGAGAAGAAGTCTACGCTCGCATACACGGCGCGTTGACGAGCGCCGAACGCGCCGAAACCGTGCGCGTCTCGGAAAGCGAGTGCACCGAAGCGTGTAGCTTCAGACCGTCGGGCAAGAACTTCGAGGGCGCCTCCGAAGACGGCGGCAAAGTGTTCTTCACGAGCACCCAGAAGTTGACGAACGACGCGGTCAACGGGGTCTTGAGCGGCGAAGCCAGCTTCTCGGGCGCGGGATGCGCTGCCATCGCCGCCGGCGAAGTTGGCTGCAATCTGTACGAATACGACTTCGCGAGGCCGGAAGGCGAACGGCTGCGCGCGATCTCGATCGGCGGTGAAGTCCTCGGCGTGGCCGCGATCTCCGAGGACGGCTCGCACGTGTACTACGTCTCCCATAACGCGATCGCCGCCGCCGGCGACAGCGTTTACGGGTCCGAACCGGCAAGAACCACGCAGAACCTCGCGAACCTCTACGTGTACGACACGGTGACAAACCAGTCCGCTTTTGTCGCGACTCTCAGCAACCAAGAAGAAAGCGAAGACCGCAAGGACTGGCGGCGCGAGAATCTCCGGCCCGTGGAGCTCGCGGGCAAGAGTGGCCAGTACATGCTGTTCGCGAGCTCGACGAAGTTCGTCACGCCCGACGCGGTCACGCACGCCCACACGGCGCCCCCGACACAGCTGTACGAGTACAAGGCCGAAGGCGAAAGCGACGGTGAGCGCGAAGCGCCGGAACTGGTCCGGGTTACACAGGGGGAAGGCGGCTTTGACCAAAACGGCGTCGGCGTCGGCGTCGGCCTGAAGCCTTCCTCGGTCGCCACCGTCGCGGAACGGCTCGGCGGCGGCGTCCCCGGCTCGCCTGACTTCAAATCCGAAATCGACAGGCTCAACCTCTCCGAAGACGGGCGCACGGTGTTCTTCGAAACGGCCGGCCAGTTGAGCCCGCGTGCGACGTCGGCGGCAAACGAATGCACGAGCCTCTACGAGTTCCGCACTCCCAGCAACAGGCTCTCGGAAGCGACGGTGCGGCTGGTTTCGGACGGGAAGGACGTCCAGCTCAACAAAGGCGCCGAATGCGGAGCCCAGTTCCAGTACACCGACGCCTCCGGCAGTGACGTCCTCTTCTCGACGGCCGATCCGCTGCTCGCCGGCGACACCGACGGCTTCCAAAGAGATCTCTACGACGCGCGCGAAGGCGGCGGCTTCGTCGCCCTGTCGTCCGGTGCGTGCGGAGCGCAAGCGCGCGCGTGCGAAGGGGCCACGAGCTCGCCGTCGCTGCTGCCGCTTGGAACGAGCGCCAACGGCCACGTGACGCCGCCTTCGATCGACCGGGCGCCGGGCGGCAAACCGAAGCGGCGTACGACGGCAAGACGCTGCAGGCGCGGCTTCGCCAGGAGGCATGGCAAATGCGTCAAGCAAAAGCACAAAGCCAGCCGGTCGCGCCGGAGGAACGGGTGAGCTCGGCCGGGTCGCAGCGGCTCAGGCGCGCGGCGCTGTTGGTCGTCTGCGTCGTCTGCGCGTTCGCGATGTCCGTCCTCGGCGCAGCTCAGGCGAGCGCCGCACCCCCGCCGGTTCCCGCGTGGGAGCTGACGGTTGGGAACGTGCCGAGCGCTCTGCCCGCTGGGCTGGGACGCCAGGGCCGGGCGGAGATCGTCGTCGCGAACATCGGCGGCGCAGGCAGCGAAGGCGGGGTCGTCGTGCGCGACCTGCTCCCGCCCGGGCTGAGGGTGCTGTTCGTCGTGGGGTCCGAATGCGAAAGCCTGCCCGGTTCCGGCCCGCGCGAATTCGAATGCCAGCTCTCGGAAGCGATTCCATCCGGTGGGATGGCGTTCCTGTACGTCCAATACGAAGAGACGGGAGCGCTGACGCCCGGCTCCTCGCTGCCCAACCTCGCGAGCGTGAGCGGCGGAGGGGCACCGCCGGCGTCGCAGGCGAGCACGATTCACGTCAAGGGCGAAGGGCAGCCGGGGCCCGGGCCCGCCGGCCTCGAACATTTCGCGATGAACGCGACGGGCCCCGCCGGAGAAAACGTGTTCCAGGCGGGTGGGCACCCGACGTTCTTCACGACGTCGGTGCTGTTCGACAGCATGTTCCGCGAAGGAGAAGCCGAAGGCGTCAAACCGATCGAGGCGGTCAAGGATCTCGTCTTCTACCTGCCGCTGGGGATGCTCGGCGACGCGACCGTCGCCGACGAATGCCCCGCCTCGCTCGTGGAAACGAGCCCGAACGCGACCGGCTGCCCGGCCGGGAGCCGCGTCGGCACGGTCATGCCGTTGATCCTGGGCGAGGGAGCCGAGGTCCCCCACGGCATTTACGACATCGAACCCGAGAAGGGCTACGCGGCGGAGTTCGCGTTCGCCTCCAACAACTTCATCTTCGTCACCTACGCGAGCGTTGTGCGGCGCGACGGCAAATACATGGTCCGCGTCTCCGTGCCCGGCATCCCGACGAAGTCGGCGCTGATCGGCCTCGTCGCGACGTTCTTCGGCGACATCCACCAGCCCGGCGAAACGGAAGGCACGTTCGACCGCGGCGCCTTCCTCACTGAGCCCTCCAACTGCGGCGCGACCCCCGAAGAACGCTCGGGCACCGTCGCGTTCGACACATGGGAGCACCCAGCTACACCTTTCCCGGTGCAGGGCGCGCCGACCGAACAGCCCAGCGTCGTGTTCCCTCCGCTGATCGGCTGTGACGCGCAGACGTTCTCGTCTGCGCTGGACGTGAAACCGCAAACCACGCAGGCCGACGAAGCGTCCGGCTACGAAGTCGGCCTGGAAGTCCCGCAGTCCCCGAAGAGCTTCACTGGCCTCGGCACGCCACCCGTCAGGGACGCCACCGTCGAACTTCCCGTCGGGACCACGATCTCGCCGTCCTCCGCCAACGGCCTGGAGGCATGCGCGGCGACCGGGCCGGAAGGCATCGACATCGAAGGCCCCGAATCCGAAGAGGTCGGCCCCGACGGTCTCGAGCGACCCGCGGCGGGGCACTGCCCGCAAGCGTCACAGATAGCGACCGTGCGCGCGACGACGCCGTTGCTGCGCGAAGAGCTCGTCGGTCGCATCTTCCTCGCGACGCCGCAGTGCGGCCAGGGCGAATCGGCCTGCACGAGCGCCGACGCCGAAGACGGCAAGCTCATCCCCCTGTACCTCGAAGTGGAAGGCCCCCACTCCGGGATCGTCGTCAAGCTCGCGGGCAACGCGATCGTCAGGCAGGGCACCGGCCAGCTCGTCGCGAGCTTCCAGGAAATCCCGCAGTTCCCGTTCGGCAGGTTCACGGTCGTCACCAAGCAGGGTCCGCGCGCGCCGCTGGAGAACGCGCAGTCCTGCGAAACCCAGACGAGCAACGCGACGCTCACGCCGTGGAGCCCGGAAACCCCGGCGGCGCACCCCACGAGCTCCTTCAACGTCGACTGGGACGGCAGGGGAGCGGCGTGTCCGGGGAACCCGCCGTTCGCGCCGGCGTTCACCGCGGGCACGACGAGCCCGGTCGCGGCGACCACGAGCCCCTTCGCGCTGCTGCTCAGACGCGAAGACCGCGAACAGAACATCCGGACGCTCTCGACTACGCTCCCCGAGGGCCTGCTCGCGAACCTTTCGAAGGTCGCGCGCTGCCCCGAGCCGCAGGCGTCGCAGGCCTCGCTGAGCGCGTGCCCGGCGTCCAGCCAGATCGGGACGACGACGGTCGCGGTCGGGCCTGGCAGCGAGCCGTACTACGTGACGGGCAAGGTCTTCTTCACCGGCCCCTACGACGGGGCGCCGTTCGGCCTGTCGGTCGTGGTGCCCGCGGTCGCCGGGCCGTTCAACCTGGGCGACGTGCTCGTGCGCGCGCGGCTGTTCGTCGACCCGCACACCGCGCAGGCGACCGCCGTCAGCGACCCCCTGCCGCAGGAGCTCGACGGGATCCCGCTGCGTTTGCGGACGCTCAGCCTCGCGCTGACCAACGAAGAATTCGTGCTGAACCCGACGGGCTGCGTGCCGATGTCCATCACGGGCACCGTCACATCGCCGAGCGGCGCGAGCGCTCCGATAACGGCGCCGTTCCTGGCGAAAGGCTGCGAAAAGCTCGCCTTCAAACCCGCGTTCAGCGCGACGACCGAAGCGAAAGCGACGAAAGCGAATGGGACCGGCCTGAAATTGAAGCTCACGTACCCGTCGAGTGGGGAGGCGAACATCGCGAAGGTCGTGCTCGGCTTCCCCAAGCAGATGCCCGTGCGCCTGCAGACATTGCAGAAAGCGTGCCCGGCGGCGACCTTCGAAGCCAATCCCGCGGTCTGTCCGGCGGCGTCCACGGTCGGGACCGCGATCGTGCACACACCGATCCTCTCCCAGCCGTTGAAGGGCCCGATCTACCTCGTGTCCTACGGGAACGCGAAATTCCCCGACGCGGTCGTCGTGCTGCAGGGCGAAGGGCTCACGATCGACGTTGACGGGCAGTCGCGCGTGTCGCACAAGGGGGCGCTGACGGCGACGTTCGCGTCGGTGCCGGACGCGCCGTTCAGCACGTTCGAAGCGACGCTCCCGCGCGGGCCGCACTCGCAGTTCACGAGCGTCAGGACCGTCGGCAAGGCGCACGGGAGCCAGTGCGGGGAGAAGCTCGTCGTGCCGGTGACGCTGGTTGCTCACAACGGCTTGCGGATCAAGCAGAGGGCGAAAGTCAAGATCAGCGACTGCCCACGGTCGCGCCAGCGTACTCGAGGATCAAAGCATCGTCGGACGCGTAGACGCTGATCATGCCGCCTGAGCCAAACTGCAAACAGGAGCGTGGCCATCACCTCCTCGGCGTCGGCTGTCGCTGGCGATAGTCGTGGTTATGTCGTTCGCGCCCCTAGCTGCTAGATCGACTGGCGCACGAGTTTGCGGCTCATCAAACTGCGGTGGGCGCATTCCTAGCTATGTTTCCTACCCCCAAGAAGTCAAAGCCCAGTCCTGAAGCCCTTCATCCAGGCCGCATAAGCCCTATCTCATTGAGAATAAGCAAGGCTCTCTGCGGTTTCTCCCATGTCATGCCGTTGACTCCTCCTCACCGGTCGTGGTAGTTCTACTCATGCCGCCCGGCTTGTTGATCCCGAGAGCGGCTCGGGCTTCGGCCGGGGGTAGATGTGCAGTATCACCGAGATAGAGGGGAAGGGTCTGATTTAGTCACGCAGTACCGAAAGGAGATCAAATCGGTATGTCCAAAATCAAGTTGGGTATCGTGGCATTTGCTGCGGTGCTCGTATTCAGCGCAGTAGCCTCTAGTATGGCGTCTGCAGCGACGGCAGGATGGATGGTTAACGGCGCCCTTTTGTCGGGGTCTAAGCCGCTAGCTACTACAGCAAAGGTAGAGCAGGCTGGAATACTCGAGGGCGCTAATTTCAAGATCACATGTACTGGTGAAACGCTCAACGGCGTCAGCCCGACGATTACCTCCCCAGCGAAAGGCTCAGCTACCAGCCTTGAATTTACCGGATGCTCAGGTGAAGAACCTTGTTCGATTGAAGGAACCACGATTAAAACTGTCCCGATATCAGTAGAAGCTACATTAGATGGGGCATTAGCGGCCAAGGCCACGTTCACACCCCAGACCAAAAATACATTTGCAACAATCCACTTCATTGGCCCAAGCTGCGCGCTGCTTGGTGTGCAACCAGTTACTGGCACTCAAGAAGTGTTAGCGCCTGAAGGCCAAGATGAAAGGACCCTCCAGTTAATCAAGGCCATCGGTAGCTCGTTGAAAGTTGGAAGCTCGCCTGCGACGCTCTTAGGGTCGGCGCTGCTGAAACTAGCGAGTGGCGAAACGTGGAGTTTCTTATAGGTCCGAGGCTCGTGTCTCGACCGTGACGGAATGTATTAAAGTTAAATAAGCCACGAATATGGGGTGGGCCGACTTAGGGGTGAAACCTCAGTTTGCCCGCCCCAGCTTATGGAAAAGAGGAGAGGTCAGTGACAGTCTGCGCTGGTAGAGATCTGCCATGGCGAGGAACCCGGGGTCCCCAACGATACGGAGTTCGGGTCGCCATGCTGATGATCACGGTATTCATGCTGTCACAAGCGGTCCCAGCGGCCGTCGCGGCGACGCCGGACTGCAGCAACGAAAGTCTGCGCTCCGAACTTGCGTCAAGCGCTCTACCGGATTGCCGAGCATATGAGATGGTCACACCCTCCTATAAGGAGGGCTACCCGCTATATGCGCTCGGATACTCCAACAACGGAGAAAAAGTCATACTCTATACGCTGGCAAACTTGGCGGGAACCGTTGGCGCAGGCGACGCGGCGATACTGGGGAATCTCTATGCTGCTGAACGGACACCCGCTGGATGGAAGCTGTCGCCACTCAACCCTCCCTCGACAAAGTTCGGCGCTCAACGAGCGGTTGCGGTCGAAGCCGAGAGCGGTGAAACTCTCTGGGAGCAGAGCCTGCTGGGCAGCTCCTCTTTGGATCTCTATACGAGGTCTGCCGCTGGTTCATTTAGTCGCGTCGGACCTTTGGATCCTCCTGAAGGATTCGACCGTGTAATAGCCACATCGATCGATTTTCGCCACATAGTCAGCGAAGCTCGGGTTAGTTCCAACGACTGGCCTTTTGACAAAACAGTGGGCAGCGTGGGCTCCATATACGAATATAGTGGTACGGAAGACCTTACTCCCATTCTCATAGGCGTTGAAGGAGAAAAAAATAGTTCTCAGCTCATAGGGTTGTGCGGAACAGAACTTGGAGGGGGCCCGTCAGCCTCAAAATACAACGCGATATCACGTCTGGGTGAAGTGATCTTCTTTACGGTGGCTCCCATCGGGCGGTTCGGATGCGAAGCCGTAGCGCCACCGAAGGCTGAGATTTATGCACGCCTCAACGGCTCGCTTATAAGCCCAGAACCTGCAACCACCGTGCATATATCCGCGAGTGAGTGCAGTTGCGGTGAAGAATCCGGAAAGAATTTCGAGGGCGCATCCGAAAATGGTGAAAAGGTGTTTTTCACGAGCACGCAAAAGCTGACAAGTGAAGCTAGCGCCGTCGATGGTACAGCGAGCGGCGACGCCGACAAAGGATCCGGCTGCGCGGCTATGCTAGCCGGTAACGGCGGCTGCAACCTCTACGAATACGACTTTTCTGCTGAGCCAAACCAGCGGCTACGAACCGTGTCCGAGGGTGGCGAAGTGCTTGGTGTGTCAGCGATCGCGGAGAACGGTCAAAGAGTTTACTATGTATCGCGAAACGATCTGCACGATGCCGGTACCAATGAGTATGGGCAAGCCCCGCAAAATGAACAGCCCAATCTCTATGTCTATGATGTTGCTAGCAATAAGACTCACTTCATAGCTACGCTCGGCGCGCGCGACGAACTTATGTGGCAACGGGCCTTCGCGCATCCGACTAACTTGGCCGGTGAAGGCGGTGGGTTTTTCTTGTTCGCAAGTAGCGCATCTGGCTTGACTCCGGACGATCAAACGTCGCAGACGCAGCTCTTTGAGTACGACGCTGTCAGCGAAGAACTAGTGCGGGTCACAAAAGGCGAAGACGGATATAACGAAGACGGCAATGGCGTTACTGTCGGAGTAGAATCATCGTCGATATGGCTCAACAAGCTTACACTTGGAGCCGGTAGCGATTTGAAAGTACGCACAAACAACGTGAATCTTGCGGCGGACGGCAAAACTGTGGTGTTCGAAACGCAAGGCCAACTTAGTTCACGTGCTACATCCGCGCAGCAGAATTGCACTAGCATCTACGAGTTTCATACTAATGGGCCTCTCTCGGCAGGGACGGTAAGCCTACTATCCGACGGGCGTGACGTACAGCTCTACAAAGGCGTCATATGTGGACCAGAGTTCCAAAAGATGGACGCCAACGGTGCCAATGTGTTGTTCTTCACAGCGGACCCGCTTCTACCGCAGGACACTGATGGTGTGCAGGAGGACATCTATGATGCGCGCGTCGACGGCGGGATTGCTCCGACATCAGTCGCCGGTCTGTGCAACGGGGGATCGTGCGAGGACGGCGCGACGCAGGGCTCGACTACAGTTGCTCCTGAAAGCACGAACGAACACGGTGAAGCAAAGCTCCAGCCGCCGCCGACTCATGCAGCTAAAAATGGGTCGCGCAAGCGGAAAGCCGGCAAGCGCAAATCGCACACGAAAAAGCGAAAAGCTCGCAAGTCGGGCGTTCGCGGTGGCAGCGATCGTCGTCCACGCATTAAAGGAAAGGTAGGGTGACGCGCGTGTTCCGATACCGCATTGTGAGGCGCGGTCTGTTGGGGGTATGCGTTCTCTCGATCGCGTTGGGCGCGTGCGGAGGCGGCCAAGCTCTTGCGGCAAACACTACTTGGGGAGTCACGGTGGCCGGCGCGCCCTCGATCCTGCCGACCGGCTCGGGTCGCCACGGCAAGTACGATGTAATCGTTGAGAACATCGGAGGCCTGACCAGCGAAGGGCCGGTAACCGTTCAAGATGTCTTGCCGTCCGGCCTGATTGCCACTCGAGCTTTGGCTGAACCTGAAGAAGGAGTCAACGGGGGGCGTCCTAGCTGTCTGGGTGAAGGCACCAGAGAAGTCAGCTGTACATACCCCGAACCGGTCGTACCAAGCGGCTTTATGGTTCTGGTCGTTGAATTCGAAGTCACCGCCGGTACTACGTCGCTGCGCAACAAAGTTAGCGTGAGCGGCGGCGGCGCCTCGACGGTTATGAGTGAAGATGAAAGGATACAACCTGAAGGGGCGGAGCAGTCCAAAACTGCCGGTATCGAGAGCTTTGCATTTGCTCCGACGGGGCCAAACGGCGAATCTGTCCTGCAGGCGGGAGCGCATCCCCATTTTCTCACGACGACACTCTTGTTGAAGAACGTATACCACGAAGGCTCGACAGAACCTGTGCAACCAGTCGAATCAACGAAGAACCTGGTGTTCTATCTGCCTCTTGGCATGCTTGGCAATCCGACGGTGGCAGATACCTGTCCGGCTTCGATCGTGGAAACTAGTCAGGGAGCAACCGGCTGTCCCCCCGGAAGCAAGGTCGGCACGATCCTTCCGATGATACTGAGCAATGTATTTGCAAATACGCCCGACGCTACTCACGCCCATGGTGTGTACAGCGTCGCTCCTGAGAAGGGGTATGCAGCGGAGTTTGCTTTTACGTCGAACAACATCACATTTTTCCTGTATGCAAATGTCGTGCGACGCGACGGTACGTACATGATTCGCTTGTCCGTGCCGGGCGTTCCTTTGGTTTCGGCTCTAGTCGGGTTTGTTGCAACTTTTTATGGAGATATTCAGGAAAAGTACATATCAGGGTTCCAGGAATTCACATACGATCGAGGCAGTTTCCTCACAGACCCAGTCGACTGCCAGGAGAACCTCGCGGCAAGAGAAGCATCCGTAGCGCTGGATACTTGGGAACATCCTGATGCGGCCCTGACGATCGGCGCTACGACGCCAGCCTTCTCCACGCTGCAGGGTTGCGACCGTCTGAGCATTTCGGCCGGCTTGAAAGTCACGCCGGAAACCACCCAGGCCGAAGCACCGTCGGGCTATGAAACCGAACTCGAAGTGCCCCAGGCCCCAAACAGCGCCTCCGGACTAGGCACCCCCCCCGCAAAGGACGTGAGCGTCACGCTTCCGCTCGGAACCACCATCTCACCAGCGGCGGCGAACGGACTCCAAGCGTGCCCGCAAACCGGACCCAGCGGCATTGACATCGAAGGCCCCGAATCCGAAGAAATCACTGCCGATGGCCTCGCACGCCCTGGTGCCGGACATTGCCCGCTTGCGTCGCGGATCGCGACGATCAAAGCAAGCACGCCCCTGCTGCACGAAGAACTTACGGGGCATCTGTTCTTGGCCACGCCAGGCTGCGGCGGAGAAGGGCAGTCGGCGTGCACGATGGCTGACGCCGAAAATGGCAACCTGGTAGGTATCTACCTTGAACTGGAAGCGCCACACGCCGACGTCATAGTCAAGCTCAAAGGAAGCGCGACGATTAGGCAGGGCTCGGGGCAAATAACCGTAAAATTTGACGAAAACCCGCAGTTTCCTCTTGAAAGGCTCGTTGTGTCGACCAAGCAGGGGGCGCACGCTCCGCTCGCCAACTCGCCGGTCTGTGGCGCAGCAACAAGCAATGCTTTAGTAACGCCTTGGAGCACGCCAGCCACTGGGCCTGCTACGGCTGAATCCAGGTTCAACGTCAACTGGTATGGTGCCGGCGGGGGATGCCCGGCAAGCGCGCCCTTTGCTCCGGAATTCGCGGCAGGAACGACGGTACCGCTCGCCGCAGCGGCCAGTCCCTTCGCCCTCGACCTTGGACGGCGAGACCGCGAACAGAGCATCGGCACGCTCTCGACCACGCTACCCGAGGGCCTGCTTGCCAACCTGACGAAGATTGCGCGGTGTCCCGAGCCGCAGGCGTCTCAAGCCTCATTGACGGCGTGCCCTGCCAACAGCCAGCTCGGAACCACCACGGTGGCTGTGGGCTCCGGCAGCGACCCCTACTACGTCAGCGGCAAGGTGTTCTTCACGGGCGCCTACGCCGGCGCGCCATTCGGCCTTTCGGTCGTGGTGCCTGCGGTAGCCGGCCCATTCAACCTCGGCAACGTGCTTGTTCGCGCAAGGCTATACATCGATCCTCACACATCGCGGGCCACTGCGATCAGCGATCCGCTGCCTCAGGAACGCGACGGCGTGCCGCTACGCCTGCGTGTGCTCAAGATCAGCTTGAGCAACCGCGAATTCGTGCTCAACCCCACGAACTGCGCGGTCAAGAGCATCACCGGCACGGTCACCTCGACGAGCGGCGCGAGCGCCGCTATCTCGAGCCCGTTCGCCGTCCAGGGCTGCAACCTGCTGCCGTTCAAACCCGCGTTCAGCGCGACCACCGAAGCGAAGGCCACAAAAGCCAATGGAACGGGCGTGAAACTGAAGATCACGTATCCATCGGGCAAGGAGGCAAACATCGCGAAGCTCGTGCTCGGGTTCCCCAAGCAGCTGCCGGTGCGTCTGGAAACGCTGCAGAAAGCGTGCCGGGCGACGACGTTCGAAGCGAATCCGGGGGCCTGTTCTCCGGAGTCCGTGGTTGGCAACGCCGTCGTGCATACGCCGATCCTCACCTCGCCGTTGACGGGCCCCATCTACCTCGTGTCATACGGGAGCGCGAAATTCCCCGACGCGGTCCTCGTGCTGCAGGGCGAAGGGATCACGCTGGAGGTCGACGGCCAGTCGTTCGTGTCGCACAAGGGTGCGCTGACCGCGACGTTCGCCTCGGTCCCGGACGCACCGTTCAGCACGTTTGAAGCGGTGCTCCCGCACGGGCCGCACTCGCAGTTCACGAGCGTGAAGACCGTCGGCAGAGCCCACGGCAGCCAGTGCGGGCAGAAGCTCGTCGTGCCGCTGACGCTCGTCGCTCAGAACGGTGCGCAGATCAAGAAGAAGGTCCCGATGACGATCAAGGGCTGCCCACGCCCGCGGCGGCACGCTCGAACGTCAACGCGCCATCCGGCGAAGCGTCGACGCTGACCACGTCCCCCGCGCGGAACTCGCCCTCCAGCAGCGCGAGCGCGAGCCGGTCGGTGAGCTGCTTCTGGATCACGCGCCGCAGCGGCCGCGCCCCGTACGCGGGGTCGTAGCCCAGGTTCCCGAGCAGCTCGCGCGCGGCGTCGCTGAGCTCGACCTCCACGCCGCGCTCGCGCACACGAGCCAGGACGCGGGCGACTTGCAGCTCGACGATCTCGCCGAGTTGCTCGCGGGTGAGCGCGGCGAAGCGCACGACATCGTCGAGGCGGTTGACGAACTCGGGTTTGAAGTGCGAGAGCAGCGCGTCGCGCAACTGGGTGTCGGCATGTGACGCGCCGGCGCCGTCCGCGGCGGCCCCATCGGGGGAGGGGGGGACGGCGATGTTGGAGGTCATGATCAGCACGGTGTTCTTGAAGTCCACCGTGCGGCCCTGGCCGTCGGTGAGGCGGCCGTCGTCCATCACCTGCAGCAGCACGTTGAAGACGTCGGGGTGCGCCTTCTCGATCTCGTCGAGCAGGACCACGCTGTAGGGGTGGCGGCGCACCGCCTCCGTCAGCTGTCCGCCCTCCTCGTAACCCACATATCCGGGGGGCGCGCCGACGAGGCGCGAGACGGTGTGCTTCTCCATGTACTCCGACATGTCGATCCGCACCATCGCATCCTGCGAGTCGAACATGAACTCCGCCAAGGCCCTCGCCAGCTCGGTCTTTCCCACTCCGGTCGGGCCTAGAAACAAAAAAGTACCGATCGGGCGGTCTGGATCCTGCAGCCCGGCGCGCGAGCGGCGCAGCGCGGAGGCGACGGCCTCGATCGCGGCGTCCTGGCCGACGACGCGCTCGTGCAGGCGCTCCTCCATGTGGATCAGCTTCTCGACTTCGCCCTCCAGGAGACGCGAGACCGGGATGCCGGTCCAGCGCGCGACGACCTCCGCGACGTCGTCCGCGTCGACCTCCTCCTTGAGGAAGACCGGTGGGGGCGAATCGACCGAACCACCCCCGGAGCCCGCCAGGGCTCCCACTCTCTTTTCCAAATCCGGGATCTCGCCATACCTGAGCTCCGCGGCACGCTGCAGGTCAGAGGCGCGCTCGGCCCGCTCGGCCTCCACGCGCGCCTCCTCCAGGCGCGCCTTCAGGTCGCGCACGCCCTGGATCGCGTCCTTCTCCGATTGCCACTGCGCCTTCATCGCGGCGGAGCGCTCCTGCAGGTCGGCGAGCTCGCGCTCGATCGCCGCGCGGCGCTCGGCGGAGGCGTCGTCGGTCTCCTTCGCGAGCGAGGTCAGCTCGATCTCGAGCTGCATCACGCGGCGGTCGACCTCGTCGATCTCGGTCGGGAGCGAGTCGATCTCGATGCGCAGCCGCGATGCCGCCTCGTCGATCAGGTCGATCGCCTTGTCCGGGAGGAAGCGGTCGGAGATGTAGCGGTCGGAGAGCGTCGCGGCGGAGATCAGCGCAGAGTCCTGGATACGTACGCCGTGGTGCACCTCGTAGCGCTCCTTCAGGCCGCGCAGGATCGCGATCGTGTCCTGCACGCTCGGCTCGCCGACCATCACCGGCTGGAAGCGGCGCTCCAGGGCGGCGTCCTTCTCGATGTGCTTGCGGTACTCGTCGAGCGTCGTCGCTCCCACGGCGCGCAGCTCGCCGCGGGCGAGCATCGGCTTGAGCAGGTTGGCGGCGTCCACCGCGCCTTCCGCCGCGCCGGCGCCGACGATTGTGTGGAGCTCGTCGAGGAACAGGATCACCGTGCCGCGCGCCTCGGAAACCTCCTTCAGGACGGCCTTCAGGCGGTCCTCGAACTCGCCCCGGTACTTCGCGCCCGCGATCAGCGAGCCCATGTCCAGCGCGATCACGCGGCGCTCGCGCAGCGACTCGGGGACATCGCCGGAGACGACGCGCTGCGCGAGGCCCTCGACGATCGCGGTCTTGCCGACGCCGGGCTCGCCGATCAGGACGGGGTTGTTCTTCGTGCGCCGCGAGAGCACCTGGATCACGCGGCGGATCTCCTCGTCGCGGCCGATCACGGGGTCGAGCTTGCCCTGCTCGGCGAGCTGCGTGAAGTCGCGGCCGAAGCGCTCCAGGGCCTGGTACTTCTCCTCCGGGCTCTGGTCGGTCACACTGTGCGGGCCGCGGACCTCGGCGAGCGCCTGCAGCAGACGGTCGTGGTCGGCGCCCACCGCGCGCAGCGCCTGGCCGGCGCGGCCGTCCTCGGCGGAGAGCGCGAGCAGCAGGTGCTCGGTGGAGACGTACTGGTCGGAGAGGGACGCGGCCTCCTTCTCGGCGGCGCGCAGCACCGCGACGAGCTCCGAGGACGGCTGGCCGCCTTCGGTGGACGAGCCCTCGGCGAGGCGCGGGAGGTCCTGCAGGGCGCGCGTGCACTCCGCGCGTAGGGCCGGGGCGGACGTGCCGAGCTTGGCGAGGATCGGGAGGACGACGCCGTCCTCGGCCTCCAGCAGGACCGCGAGCAGGTGCGCGGGTGTGACCTGCGGGTTGCGCGCATCCTCGGCGAGGCGGCCCGCCGCGGCGAGCGCCTCCTGGGATTTGATTGTGAAGCGGTCTGCTTGCATGGGGAAAATCTAAGTCGCAGCGTAGCAGATCTTTCGTTGGGCTTTTGGGAGGGGGAGGGGTGGGGAGGGGTTCGCGTGGGCCCCGCTCCTCGGGATACCCTGGGATCCATGTCGCTAGTCGAGCTCCTCGGGTCCTCGCGCCGCGTCGCGGTGGTCGGCCTCGCGAAGAACACCGGCAAGACCGAAACGCTCGGCGCGATCCTGCGCGAGCTCGAGCAGCTTGGGCGGACCGTGGGGGTCACCTCCGTGGGGCGCGACGGGGAGGCGCGCGACGCGATCGACGCGCGCATCGAGAAGCCGCGTTTGCGGCTCGCGGCGGGGAGCCTGGTTGCGACGACCGACGCGTTGCTGCGGGCTAGCGCGTTGGGCTACGAGCTGGTGGAGGAGACCGGGATCCGGACGCCGCTTGGGCGCGTCGTGGTTGTGCGGCTCGTGGAGGGGGGGGCGATCGAGGTCGCGGGGCCCAGCGCGGCTCAGGACGTGCGCGCGGTGGCGGATGCGATGCTCGGGTGTGGGGCCGAGCAGGTGTTGGTGGATGGGGCGATCGACCGGCGGGCCGCGTCTTCGCCGGCGGTTTGCGATGGGTTGGTGATGTGTACGGGGGCCGTGCTGCATCAGGAGATCGAGCGGGTGGTGGCGATTACGCGGGACGCGGTGGATTTGGTGCGGCTGCCGGTGGTGGGGGACGCGGGGGTGCGCTCCGTCGTACTGCCCGCGCGCTTTGCCCTGACGGGCTCCGCGCAAGAAATCTCAGAGCTGCTTCGCGCGAATCCCGGCACCGATCGTCTCGTCGCGCGCGGAGCGGTGCACGAGCCGTTCCTGCTCGAGCTCCTCGGTGCTCTGCGGGGGCGGCCGCTGGAGGTCGTCGTGGAGGACAGCACGAAGGTCTTCCTCAGTGAGCGCGAGTGCGAGTGGTACCGGCGGCAGGGGGTCTCGCTGCGGGTGCTCGCGCCGATCGGGCTGAGGGCGGTCACGCTCAATCCGGTTGCGCCGCAGTCGCATAGCTTCGAGTCGCGGCGCCTGCGGGGGCTGCTCGAGGGGGAGCTGCCGGGGGTCGCGGTGGTGGATGTGCGCGCCGGCGGCGCGACGCGCGACGCGGTGGGCGCCTAGTCGCCGCCTGCCCAACGGGCGCAGTTGGGGCGCCGCAGGGGATGGGAAGCCGCCCGCCGCCGGCGAAACCGGTTCTTCCGGCCAGATCTCGGCGTATTCGCAATCCCGTCGAAGTGCTGTTTCCAACTTGGGTTCTGCAAAAGCGTTCTGGCAAGAAGTAGGGCTTTTGCAGGGATTTCGCTCAGTAGTCATCGTCAATGTGAGCTGAGACACTTGCATACCACGCAGGAGGTCATTGACGCCGGCCGCTGCATCGGATACTCAATATGGGCCCACTTGCCCAATGACATGAGAGCGGCTCGGGTCTGGGCTCGGGGGATGGAAGGTAAATCGAGGAGAGGTAGAGGGATCACTGTTGGTCTGATCTAGTCAAGAAGTACCGAAAGGAGATCAAATCGGTATGTCCAAAATCAAGTTGGGCATCGTGGCGATTGCTGCGGTGTTCGTAATTAGTGCGGTCGCGTCTAGCGCGGCGTCGGCTGCTACAGCAGGGTGGATGGTTGGTGGAACCAATTTGGCGACAACAGCTGCGTTGGCTAACACCGCCAAGGTCGACAAAGTTGGTACTCTAACCGCCGCGGGGATCACCATAACGTGCGAAGGCGAAGAACTGAAGGGCCTCAACCCGGTGATCAGCGCTCCGAACATGGGATTAGCGTCAAGTCTCGAATTCACTGAATGCAAAGTGACTACAGGCAGCGCGACGTGTTCAACAGACAACAAAGTAATCAAATCGGTCCCGCTCTTAGCCGAAGTCACATTAGACGGCACAGGAGCCAAAGCTACGTTCTTACCGGAGACAAAATCCACATTTGCTACTATCCAGTTCTTAGGTGCAAGTTGTGCGCTTCTTGGTGTGCAGCCAGTAACGGGTAAGGCCGTCGTCAAAGCACCGACTGGCCAGACCGAAAGCGCGTCGCAGCTCATCGAACTATCTACTAGCGAAAGTTCGCTTAAAGTTGGTTCTAGTGCAGCAACGCTGGAAGGTTCTGCGTTACTGAAGTTGGCATCTGGTGAAAACTGGAGCTTCTTATAAGCTCAAGGAAATTCCGCTTGGTGTTTGAACCCTAGCACCGTTCTGTCGGCGGATCCCTCAACAGCAGACATCTAAGGCGGAGGCGGGCTACCACCATGAAAGGACAGCTCGCTTCCGCCTAGTTCAAATACAACCACTGAAGAAGCTCAAGCAATATTGTCCAGACCGAGACGCGCTGCACGAGACGAGAGTCGGGAAGGTAAAGGATATTTTCCAGTGAATGGTACTTCTCTAGTAACCAGAGACCTCGCAAAAGCTGCGCGGTATAGCGCGCTAATTGCGCTCATACTTTTGCCTGGGATATCGCGGGTATTCAATTCATCTCCGGCGTTGGCGGCTGATGCCACAGGTACCACTGCAGCATGCGTTAATGAAACCGCGCGCCTTGCATCGAATTCCGATGGCCTACCCGATTGTCGAGCGTATGAGATGGTAACGCCTCCGTATAAGGAGGGATACCCGATGTATCCTGTGGGTTACTCAAAAGACGGAGCAAAAGCAATTCTCTATAGTCTCGGGGACCTCGGTGGAAGCCTTGGTGCCGGCGAATCAGCTCTCGAAGGTGTTCTATATCTGGATACCCGTACATCTAAGGGATGGACTATTTCGCCAATGAATCCGCCGCTGTCCGTTTTTGTCGGGCAGATACCAGTGGCAATTGAAGCTGACAGTGGTGAAACACTATGGAAGCAACACCTACCCGGCCAATCAGCATTGACGCGAGGGCTCTATGTACGCTCAGCATCGGGTATGTTTAGCTTTGTAGGACCGCTTACACCCCGATCCGAAGTGGAGGAAGAAGAAAGCAACGTGATCGAGGTAGGCCCGCAGGACGTCAATAGGCCGGTCGCCGCAACGAGCGATTATCAGCATGTCGTGCTCTTGGCACCACGTCTCGCTGATCTTTGGCCATTCGACAACACAGTTGGCGAAGCCGGATCTCTCTCCGAATATAGCGGAAGAAACAACGGTGAACCGGTACTCGTTGGCGTTGACGGAGCGAAAGGCAGCACTCACCTCATCGGACTGTGCGGCACGGAACTTGGATCGGGCGGCTCGGGCTCAGCCTATAACGCACTATCCAGCAACGGAGAAACTCTCTTTTTCACGGTGCAGCCGGTTGGTCGTTTCGGCTGTCAGGCATCGGCGCCGGCAACGGCCGAGGTCTACGCTCGCTTGCACGGGAGCCTGATCAGCCGCCATCCGGCTGAAACAATTAATGTGTCGGCTAATGAGTGCACCACAATGTGCGGCATCGAATCCGGTAAGAATTTTGAGGGGGCGTCTGAAGATGGAAGGAGGGTGTTCTTCACAAGTACGCAAAAGCTAACAAATGACGCTGTAGACGGTACGGCAAGCGGCAATGCCGCCAAAGGTGAAGGATGTGCTGCGAGAGAAATAGGAGCGGGTGGTTGCAATCTCTATGAATATGATTTCAGTAAAACAGCAGGAGAACGCCTAAGACTTGTGGCTGGTGGAGAAGTTCTGGGGGTAATGGGGATAGCTGAGGACGGCTCGCGTGTATATTTTGTCTCCCGACTGCTACTCGTGTCGGGCGAAAATGGGAAAAGCCCAACAGAAGGATACCCTAACCTCTACGTATACGATACGAATACGCAAAAGACTGTGTTTATCGCCACATTGAATGGCGGCGATGAAAGCGACTGGCAACGGGCCTTCCAGCGCCCCGCAGAGGTAGCCGGTGAAAGAGGACGTTTCCTCATTTTTGTAAGTTCCATGCCCAATCTTACTCCCCAAGACAAATCCGAACTGGGCATGCTCTTCGAGTATGACGCTGTAACGAAAGAACTAGCGAGAGTCACAGTAGGTGAACAAGGCTATAGTGACAATGGTCAAGGCGTCTCCAATGGGATAGGCGCGACATCAATAGCGGATATCGCAGGGCAATTGGGATATGGGCTTGATTTCAAATCAACGACGAACAAACTCAACATTTCGGCCGATGGGCAAACGGTATTTTTTGAAACGGCTGGCCGACTGAGTCCACGGGCGTCGTCGGCGGCGGAAAACTGTACGAGTCTCTATGAGTTCCATAGTAACGGTATAATTTCACAGGGCAGCGTGCATTTGGTGTCAGACGGCCGTGATAACCAGCTGAACAAAGGCTCTACATGCGGTGCGCAGTTCCAGGGCACCGACGATTCAGGTAAAAACGTGCTGTTCAGTACCGCTGATCCGTTGCTGCCTAGTGATACTGACGGTGTCCAACGAGATATCTATGATGCGCGCGTGGAAGGCGGTTTCTTGCCTTTGTCAGATATCGGATTGTGTGAACCTCGTCACTGCGAAGGAGAAGTGCCAAGTACGCCAGAATTCGCCATTCCTAGTTCTGCAGCTGCAGATGGGGAACTTTCAACCCCCGAGCATGTGCTGCCGGCGCATGACAAGCCAACAATAAGAAAAAAGAGAGGTATCAGTAGAGCGCAGCAATTTGCGCGGGCTCTGAAAGCCTGCAAAAGTAGGCCGGCGGCTCATAGACCGGCATGTGAGCGTGCTGCGCGGCAACGCTTTAGAGCGACGACGGTCAGAATGGGCTCGGCGGGGAGGGGCAAGTAATGATTCTACGCTCAATAGCATCACGACATCGTGGTCTGATGAGTCCTCTCATCCGACCCGCTAGATGGCTAGGGCTATTTGGAAGTTTGATAGTGGGCTGGCTGTTCGGATTTCACGGTGTCGCCTGGGCGGAAGGCATGCCGACGCCAGTGTGGCAGGTGACGACGGCTGGGGTGCCTTCAGTCTTGCTCCCGTCGCCACCGAGCAGGCATGGTAAGTACGACGTGGTGATCGAGAATATCGGGGGTAAGGCAAGTGAAGGGCCAGTCGTGGTGAGGGACACATTGCCCACTGGGCTGACTGCGACAAGGACCGATGGTGAATGTAGTGGCTTAGGTACGGAAGAAATCGAATGCACCTATGCGGGCCCTGTCTCTCCTAGCGGGTTTTTGGTGTTGAACATTTCGTTTGAAGCGATCAGCAGCCACACAGCCGGATCGTCACTCCGCAACATAGTGCATGTCAGCGGAGGTGGAGCCGCGCAAGTTGCGGCTGTAAATAGCATACAAATGCAAAATAAATCCGAAAACGGTCCAGGACCGGCTGGGATCGCACATTTTGGGTTTAGCGTGACTGAACCAGATGGAGAACCAATGCAGCGAGCAGGAGGGCATCCGTATTTTTTGACGACTACGGTTCTTTTCAACAACATGTTCGTCGAAAATCTAAGTGAACCTTCCAAACCTGTTGAGCCTGTAAAGGATATGGTTTTCTATCTGCCATTGGGAATGCTTGGCAATCCGTCGGTATCGCAACCTTGTCCAGCATCTATTGTCGAAACGCAACCGGGATTGACTGGCTGTCAACCAGGAAGCCAGGTAGGCACTATTCTACCGATGATCTTGAACAACGTTTTCCCGGACAAACATGGCATCTATAGCGTTGAGCCGGAGAAGGGCTATCCTGCCGAGTTCGCGTTTACAAGTAACAATTATACGTTTTTCATTTACGCAAGCGTGGTACGCCATAATGGTGCCTATATGTTGCGGGTTGCGACGCCGGGCGTGCCACCAATCGCATACCTCATCGGGCTAGTGGCTACGTTTTATGGTGATGTTCAGGAACATTACATGAGTGGAGAACAAGAATTCACCTTTGACCGCGGGGCATTCCTCACGACTCCAACTGACTGCGAGGAGGGGCCTGTAGCTCGTGAAGCCTCGGTCGCGATCAACACGTGGGAGCATCCCGATCCGTCGCTGCCGATCACTGCATCAACGTCAGCCTTCCCGTCTCTGGTCGGTTGTGAATTTTTGGACTTCTCGACAGGCTTGGGTGTGACACCGGAGACGACGCAAGCCGATGCATCATCTGGCTACGAAGTGCGGCTAGAAGTCCCACAGACGCGGAACGACATATCTGGGCTTGGGACACCTCCCGTGAGGGATGTGAGCGTGACGCTGCCCGAAGGCACGACGATCGCCCCCGGGTCGGCTAACGGGCTTGAGGCATGCGCGGAAATTGGCTCAAGCGGAATCAACATCGAAGGTAATGAATCTGAAGAAGTCGCTGCGGACGGACTAGAGCGTCCTGTCGCGGGTCACTGCCCAGTTGCATCCCAGATAGCGACTGTGACCGCGAGCACACCTTTGTTGCGCGAAGCGCTGACAGGCCACCTGTTCCTCGCGACCCCACAATGCGGCCGAGTAGGTCGGGCGAGCTGCACAATTGACGACGCTGAAGATGGCAGGCTGATTGGTCTCTACCTTGAACTGGAAGCCCCGAACTCGGGAGTGATTATCAAGCTCAAGGGCCACGCGACCGTCAAGGCCGGAACTAGGCAGATTACTGCGACCTTCGATGAAGGCCCGCAGTTTCCGTTCAGCAATCTAGCAGTGTCAACGAAGCCTGGCGGTCGGGCGCCGCTAGCAAACGCGCAGACTTGCGGTGCTGCGACGAGTACAGCGGTCGTCACGCCATGGAGCTCGCCGGCCACGCCGTCGGCAACCGCGATTGCGACATTCGGAGTGGACTGGAACGGCGCCGGCGCCGACTGCCCCACGGGTGACCCGTTCGCACCAACGCTTATCGCGGGCACCACGAGCCCGCTTGCGGCTTTGACAAGCCCCTTCACGCTGACCCTCAAACGCGAAGACCGCGAACAGAACATCAACACACTCTCAACCACGCTCCCTGAGGGTCTACTAGCCGACCTCTCAAAGGTCGCGCGCTGCCCCGAACCACAGGCCTCCCAGCCGTCGGTCTTGGCCTGCCCGCCGAGCAGCCAGATCGGAACGACCACGGTCGCCGTCGGCTCGGGCAGCGACCCCTATTACGTGACCGGAAAAGTGTTCTTCTCGGGTCCCTACGGCGGAGCTCCTTTCAGCCTCTCCGTCGTCGTACCCGCAGTCGCAGGTCCCTTCAACCTCGGCGACGTCCTCGTTCGCGTCAGGCTGTTCGTCGACCCGCACACCTCGCGTGTGACGGCCGTCAGCGATCCTCTGCCGCAGGAACGCGACGGCGTGCCCCTGCGATTGCGGGTCCTCAACGTCACGCTCGACAACCGCGAATTCGTGCTGAACCCCACGAACTGCGCCAAGACGAGCATTACGGGGGCTGTGACGTCGACAACCGGCGCCAGCGCGAGCATCGCTAGCCCATTTGCCGTCGCCGGCTGCAAGAACCTCCCATTCAGGCCGGCGATGAGCATTTCGACCGAAGCCAAGGCAACCAAAGCCAACGGGACAGGTCTGCGGATCAAGGTTACCTACCCTCAGGGCGGCGAGGCAAATATCGCGAAGGTCGTGGTCGGGTTGCCGAGGCAGCTCCCCACGCGCCTTGAAACGGTGCAGAAAGCGTGCCGCGCGGCGACCTTCGAAGCTAATCCCGCCGCGTGTCCCGCGGCGTCGGTCATCGGAACGGCGACGGCGCACACGCTGATACTCTCGCAGCCAGCGACGGGCCCCGCGTATCTGGTTTCCTACGGCAACGCCAAATTCCCAGATATCGTGTTCGTGTTGCAAAGCGAAGGGGTCACCGTCGAGCTGGACGGGCAGTCTTTCATATCCAAGAGCGGTGCTCTGAAAGCGACATTCTCGTCGGTCCCGGATGTACCGATCAGCTCGTTTGAAACCGTGTTCCCGGCCGGTCCCTTCTCGCAATTTACGAGTGTGAAGACGTCCGGCAAAGCACAGGGCAGCCAGTGCGGCGAGAACCTCGTCGCGCCGGTACAACTCACGGGGCAAAACGGTGCGCAGATCGCCGAAGACGTGACGCTTGAGATTGTCGGGTGTCGGCCGTCGGTTTCGGTCGTCAGGGCCGAGGCATCGGCGCAGCGACTGATCGTGACGGTAAAGACTTCTGTACGGGGCCGGCTGACGATCGGCGGCCCCGGGCTCGAGGCGCTGACCAAGCGCAATGTGAGCGCAGGCACGCACAGGTTGGCGGTCGCGCTCACTAGCGCCGGCAGGGTCGCCGCGCGGAGGCACAAGCAGACCGAGCTCACACTCGGGCTGACTGTTGGAAAGCAAAAGGCCAGTACGCATAAGAAGATCGCTTTGTAAGGGTCTTGTCGATGCTCAAAAGAAAGGGAAGCGCTTCCATGCTAAATCAGGTGAAAGCAGTGAGATACTGCTACCGGGCGGTGCTTGGGGCGGCTATAGCCGCTCTCTGCCTACCGGCGGTTGCATCTGCCCATACGGGCGACTTCGCGAAATTCAACCAGTGCCCGTCGCACACGACAGGTGTCGTCCACTGTCTGTACTCGGTCACGAACAGCGGCGAAATCGTCCTCGGCAACAAGACGACTAAAATCGAAAGCCCCGTGATCCTGCAGGGCGGGTACTCCGAAGAAAACAGCGAAGGGTTTTCGACGTTCACGGCGGCGTCTAACGGCGAAACTCTGACAAAAGTACCCCAGAACGTGCCCGGTGGCCTGCTTGGCATCGTGCCGCCCGAAGAATCACCGTTTCTGGTGAAACTGCTCTCGAAATGGTTCTTCGAAAACAGTGTCACCGGCGTCAAAGCGACTCTTGAACTCGCGAAGCCCGCGAGCGAAATCAAACTTAGCAACTTCAACCTGCTCGTCGAAGAAGGCACCGCGCTGTACCTGCCGGTCAAGGTGCATCTGGAAAACCCGTTCCTGGGCAGCAAATGCTACGTGGGCTCCAGCAGCTCGCCGATCATCTGGAACCTCACGACGGGTCCCACGAGTCCGGCCGAACCGAACAAATCGATCACCGGTAAACCAGGGTTCGTCGAACTCAAAGACAGCTTCGAACTCGCCGAGCTCACCGAAAACAGTCTCGTGGAAAACGCCTGGTCTGCTCCTACGGCAAGCGGCTGCGGTGGAATTCTTTCGTTCCTGGTCAACCCCATCATCAACACGATGATCGGGCTGCCCTCGAGCAACGGACATAACACCGCGATCCTGAACAACACGATCGACACAGCGACCGTGGGGTCTGTCAACGCTCACTGAGGCCGCGACAAATCAGATCTAAACCGCTTCTACAAGGAGATACATGATGAGATCCAGGAGACTCGCGGTCGCGGCCATCATGGTCGCGGCCCTGGTGGCCAGCGCGAGCCTGGCCACGACAGCCGGCGCGTCGGTGTGGAAGTTCAACGGCACCGAACTGGGCGCCGGCGCCACGGAAACGATCGTGGGCGCGGCGATCGCCAGCAAGCTCACCGTTCCGGGTGCCACGACGGAATGCGAACATTTCCTCTACAACTCGAAAGTCAAAAACGAAGGCGGCGCGGGGAAAGGCGAAATCACGGAACTCCCGCTGTATGAATGTAAAGCCAGCGGCTCGTGCACGGTGGAAAGCATCTCGGCCGAAAAACTGCCGTGGCAACTGCACCTCACCACGGTCGCCAGCAAGGACTACGTGATCATCGAAGGCGTCAAAGTCGGCATCAAATACGCCGGCTCCCTGTGCGCGCTGTCTGGCACGCTGACGATCGTCAAAGGCACAGCCGGGGGCGAAGTCAACAACGAAGCCCAAACGGTCACCTTCAACAAAGCGACGTTCGAAGCGACCGGCACATCGCTGAAAGTGGGTTCGTCCACGATCGAATGGAACGGCATCTTCACCGCCGAACCGTTCGAAACGCGCAGGGAAGAGCTCATCGAAGCGTAAAGCAGTCTCCGAGCAACACAGCATCATCGCGGGAAGGTGGCCGGCGTCGGGTAGGGCGCCGGCCACCATTCGTTTGCACTCCCGTTCGTTATGATCCGGACGTTCGAAATTCCGAGAGCGGGGGAGCTTGATGCCGAATCATCGATCACCCAGATTCACGAAGACGACCGGCGTGGGGGTCCTCGCGTCGCTGTTAGTCGTCGGTGCGCTCGCCGCGACCGGCTGCGGCGAAACGAGCTCGAGCAGTCCGTCGGCCCGGGCCGGCACGACCAGCTCGTCGTCTTCGCCCACTCCGGCCCCGACAAACAGCACGGCGGCGAATGCGACGACAAGCCGTCCGGCGCCGGCGAAGACCAGTCGGAAACATTCCACGCGGACTAGGTCGAGCGCTCACAAAGGCCGTGCGCCGCTCATACTTCCGTCCGCGAACAGCCAGCCGGCGCCGAAACTGAGCCCGAGCGAACGCGCGCACGTCTCGGTCGCGGACATCACGCTGTCGAGCCCCGCGATCAAGCAGATTCGCCTCGCGTCGGCGTCGAACCTCGCCCAGCGTTACACGTGTCGCGGCACCGACGAATCCCCGCCTCTGCACTGGACAAACCCGCCCGCCGGCACCAAGGAACTGGCGCTGTTCGTGATCAGCACCCACCCCGTCGGAGGCAAGCTCTTCTTCGACTGGGCGATCGCCGGTCTCAGCCCCAGCCTCCACGGCCTCGGCAACGGGGCCAAGTCGGCCGGGATGGTCGTGGGCCGCAACGGGTACGGAAATGCCGCCTACTCGATCTGTCCCGCCAACGGCACGCGCGAAAGCTACGTCTTCGCGCTATACGCTCTGCCGCGGAGCCTGGCTCCTAAGGCGAACTTCGATCCCGCCACGCTACGGCAGCAGGCGATCGGGCTCGCGCGTCATACCGGACTACTGGTGGGGACTTATGGATAACGCACACGCAGGGCAGGAGGTACAACCGGGCTCTCACAGGGGCTCGAAGGCGATAGCCGCGCTCGCGGTCGCAGCACTCGCATTCCTTCCGGGGTGCGGGGGCGGCGGATCGAGCTCGACGACGACCAGCCAGTCGGCGGCAAGCACCAGTACGGAAGCGCCGCCCGCGACCAACACGAGCACGCAGCCGTCGACGAGCAGCACGCAGACGACCACGACCACCGCGTCGACCGCGAGCACGCCCAGCAAAGCACCGGAACGCGCGCCACCGAACGAAAAGATCGAAGTCACGAGCCCGGCCGTCAAGAACGGCCTGCTCTCCTCGACCTACACATGCGACGGGAGCAACACCCCGCTGCCCGTGCACTGGAAAGGCGTGCCCGCCGGGACCGCCGAACTGATGCTCGACATCATCAAAGTCAAGCCGGTCAACAACAAGCTCTACTTCCCGTGGGCCGTCATGCGCATAAAGCCAAGCTCGAGCGGGAGCATCGTGGGCGGCAAGCTGCCCGCGGGGGCGATCATCGGGACCAACGGCGAGGGGAAGACCAGCTATAGCATGTGCCCGCCGAAGGGGGCGAGCGAAGCGTATGTCGCGGTGCTCTTTGCGCTGCCGCACAAGTTGGCGGCGAAGAGTGGGTTTGACCCGCAGACGTTGCGGCTCGAGGCTGAGCAGAAGGCTAGCTATCAGAACCTCTATATCTTCAGCTACAAGCGACACTAGCTATCGTCGCGGCGAGTCGCCGGTCCTGAAGCCCTTTTATCTAGGCCCCATGGAATCCAGTACCCGTGTCGCCCGGCTTGTTGACTAGAGGGCGGCTCGGGTTTCGATTGGGGATAGATGCGCAGTACTAACGAGATAGAGGAGAACGGGAGTCTGATCTAGTCACGCAGTACCGAAAGGAGATCAAATCGGTATGTCCAAAATCAAGCCGGGTGTCGTGACGTTTGCCACGGTGCTTGTATTCAGCGCAGCAGCCTCCAGTGCGGCGTTGGCAGCAACGGCAGGATGGATGGTGAAAGGCACCAACTTGTCGGGATCTAAGGCGTTAGCCACCACAGCAAAAATAGAGAGTGTTGGAATACTTAAGACTCCTGATTTCAGGATCATGGGCGACATTCGTCCCCGAGACTAAAGATACATTTACAACAACCAAGTTCATTGGTGCAAGCTGTGCGTTGATTAGCGTGCTACCAGTTACTGGAACTCAAGAAGTATTAGCGCCTGAAGGTCAAGATGAAAGGACACTGCAGTTAATTACGGCCGTCGGCAGCTCGTTGAAAATTGGAAGCTTTCCCGGGACGCTCTTAGCGTCGGCGGTGCTAAAACTAGCGAGTGGCGAAACGTGGAGCTTCTTATAGGTCCAGGATTCGTGTCTCGACCGCCCGCCGCCGTCGGTTCGGTCAACGCCCACTGAGTGTTCCTCACTCGCGGCCTGACGGCGAACCCAAAAAAGGCACCGATTTGCAGGAGATTTGCAAACCGGCGAGCGATACTGCGAGTGGCCGCCGGGAAAGTCTGTGCGTAAAGGGAGCGATTCGGGTATACCGATGCTCGCGGCTGCCTCGGCATATCGGGGCAGCCGGACGGGCTTGTCGAAGCCCCATCAGGAAAAAGAAAGGACGAGACTCAAGTGATTCTGCGATCTGCCACAAGGTGCTGCATAGCGATCTGCTGTGCCGCGGCCGCCTTTGCCGCTCTAACCGGAGCGGCGCTGGCCCACACGGGCGACTTCGCCCGCTTCAACCAGTGCCCATCGACCACGCCAGGCGTGGTCCACTGCCTCTACTCGCTGACCAACAAAGGCGAAGTCGTACTCGGCAACAAGAAAACCCCGATCATCAACCCGGTGACGCTGCAGGGAGGGTACACCGAAGAAAACGAAGAAGGCTTCTCGAGCTTCTTCGAAGCGGCCAACCACGAAACGCTGTCGAAAACACCGCAGCCGGTCCCCGGCGGGCTAGTCGGCCTCGTGCCACCCGAAGAAGCGCCGCTGCTGGTCAAAGCAGCCGAGAAAATCGTCCTCGAAAACGGCTTCACCGGCGTGAACGCTACGCTTGAACTGGCAGGCCCTGCGAGCGAAATCAAACTGAGCAACTTCAACCTGCTCGTCGAAGAAGGCACCGCGCTGCACATGCCGGTCAAGGTGCACCTAGAAAACCCGCTGCTAGGGAGCTCGTGCTATGTGGGGTCCAACACCGAACCGATCATCTGGAACCTCATCACCGGCGTGACCAACCCGCCGGCGCCCAACAAACCGATCCCCGGCAAACCCGGCTTCGCGAACCTCAAAGACAACTTCGAAATCGCAGAATTGACGGAAAACGAACTTGTCGAAAACGCGTGGTCGGCTCCGAAAGCGAAAGGCTGTGGCGGAGCGCTTGCGCTGCTCGTGAATCCGATCGTAAACGTCTCTCTGGGCGAAACCACGGCGGGTCACAATACCGCGCTACTCGAAAACTCAATCAGCACAGCAACCGTGGCTTCCGTCAACAGCCACTAAGCGGCCGATTCTGTACAGCGTTTCGACTGGGCCCGGCCATGGTGCCGGGCCCAGTCGCTTGGTTTTAGGCAGCCGACAGAAGCGGTGTTCCTAACTTTTAGGGGTCCGCTTGTATCTGGAAACAACCTTCGTTTGCAGGGGTTCTGTAGCGTTCCAAGTCATTCACAGCCGGCCCGCGGCGTGCCGGCTGTTGCAATGCCCCAGATGGTTGAGGTATCACATGGTCGCTGTGAACGGCTCGTCAGAGCGCGGCCAGGAGGGGCCAGCTGCAACACGCGAGGGATTCTCCGATGACGGTCGCAGGATGTCGAGGCCCAGGATGACCATGTCCCAAACAGAAAGGACGATCTCGTGATGAGATTTGCCAGGCGATGCTGCATGACGGTATGCGGCGTTGGAGTCATGGCGGCCGGTGTGACCGGAACCGCGATGGCGCACACAGGAGACTTCGCGCGCTTCAACCAATGCCCGTCGAAAACGAGCGGCGTTGTACATTGCCTTTACTCAGTAACGAACAAAGGTTCGGTTGTGCTCGGCAACAAGACGACGCCGATCATCAACAAAGTGACGCTGCAGGGCGGCTACGCAGAAGAAAACGCGGAAGGCTTCTCGAAATTCTACGAAGCCTCCAACAAAGAAACGCTGTCGAAAACTCCGCAGCCGGTGCCGGGCGGCCTCGCCGGGATCATCCCGCCTGAAGAAGCACCTCCGTTGGTCAAAGAAGCGATCAAATTCTTCTTCGAAAACGGTCTGACGGGGCTCAACGCGACGCTCGAACTGGCGAAGCCGGCGAGCGAAATCAAATTGAGCAACTTCAACCTGCTCGTCGAAGAAGGCACCGCTCTGTACCTGCCGGTCAAGGTGCACTTGGAAAACCCGTTCCTCGGCGGTAGCTGTTACGTCGGCTCGAGCAGCTCCCCGCTCAAATGGAACCTGATCACGGGCACCACCAGCCCGCCCGAACCGAACAAACCGATCACCGGGAAACCAGGGTTCGTCAACCTCAAAGACAACTTTGAAATCGCCGAACTCACCGAAAACGAACTGGTCAACAACTCGTGGTCGGCGCCGGGAGCCTCCGGCTGCGCGGGCTGGCCGCTGGAATACCTCGTCGATCCGATCATAAACTCGCAGCTCGGGACGCTGACGGCGGGCCACAACTCCGCGACGCTGGAAAACACGATCAGCACCGCAACGGTGGGATCGGTCAACAGCCACTGAGCACGTAGCTAATTGGGTTGGTTGAGTGGCCGGGCTCGGCGACGCGTCGAGCCCGGCCCCTCGCGCTTGACGGGAGGCGATTGCCGGACCCAGGTAGAAACGTTTCCGTCCGCTGTCAGCGTGTCGGTACGGCGAGACTAGTCGCATAACGCTTTTCGCTGGCGCATCGTTGCGATCCTGCTCGCCCCAGGACTGATGCACGCGACAGCGAAAGGAGGTCCGGCAGAGATGTCGAGACCAAGGACGTCGGCAGCTATCTTCGTCGCGGTGGTAGCGCTTTGTGCCGCGATGCAGGCCCCCGCCGCGACGGCGGGCTGGATGGTCAATGGGACGGAATTCACGGGGACGAAAGCGCTTGCTCGTACGGCGAAAGTAGTCGAAGCCTTCAAGTTCGAAGTCGTAGGAGCCACGGTGGTTTGCGCGAGCAGTACCTTCGACACCGCGCAGGCGGAAATCATTGCGCCAAATCACGGAGCTGCAGCCAGTATCGAATTGCACGAATGCAAACCAGAAGGAAAAGAATGCGCGATCACCAACTCCACGATCGCCTCGGTGCCGGTCGTGGCCGAAGCGACGTTAGAAGGCACCAAAGGCTCCGTGACCGTGATCACGCCCAAAACGAAAGCGACCTTTGCGACCGCTTTCTTCGAAGGCGAAACATGCGCGCTCCATGGAACGGTGGGCGTCACAGGCAAAGCCACCGTGAAATTCGCTAACGGTCAGATTGAAAGCACGCAGCAGCTGGGGGTGCTCGCGACCACCAAAGGCGAAATGAAAGTAGGCAGCAGCGAAGTCGTCGGCACGGGCGAGTTCACTCGCAGGCTGGCCGGCGGCGAAAGGTGGAGCTTCTTATAGCGCCCGCAACGTCGGGAACGGCACGACCTCGCGCATCGACTCCACCCCGGTGAGCGCCATCAGCAGGCGGTCGACACCCAGTCCGCCGCCTGCTGTCGGCGCCATCCCGTATTCGAGCGCGCGCACGTATTCCTCGTCGTTGGGCTGCGGCTGGTCGTCGTCGCCGGCGCTCGCCTGCTGGCGCTGCGTGACGAAGCGCTGGTGCTGGTCGAGCGGGTCGTTGAGCTCGGTGTCCCCGGAGAGGATCTCCATGCCGCGGATCACCGAGTCGAAGTGCTCGGCCAGGCGCGGGTCGCCGGAGTGGCGCTTGCAGATCGGGAACAGGTCGACGGGGAAGTCGAACACGTGCGTCGGCTGGTGCAGTGTCGGTTCGACGTGCTTGACGTACAGCGCGTCGACGAGCTTCGCCCACGTCGCGTCGGGCTCCGCGTCGCCGTCGAGCGCGTCGCGCAGCTCCTGCTCGCTCGCCTCCAGGAAGTCGAGCCCGATCGCGTCCTTCAGCGCGTCCTGCAGCGTGATCCGCCGCCAAGGGGTGGCGAAGTCGACGACCTGCCCTTCGTACTGCTCGACCTTGGTGGTCCCGAGCGTCTGCAGCGCGACGCTCTCGGCCATGTCTTCGGTCATCTTCGCGACGTCCCAGTAGTCGGCGTAGGACATCATCCACTCGAGGATCGTGAACTCGGGGCTGTGGCGGTGGGAGATGCCCTCGTTGCGGAACGCGCGGCCGAGGTCGTAGATGTTCTCGAGGCCGCCCACGATGCAGCGGTTCAGGTAGAGCTCGACGGAGATCCGCAGGTACACGTCGACGTCGAGCGCGTTGTGGTGGGTCACGAACGGCCGCGAGGCGGCGCCGCCGGCGAGCGTCTGCAGCATCGGCGTCTCGACCTGCGTGAAGCCCCGTCCGCGCAGGAAGTCGTGAATCGCCTCGATCATCTTCGTGCGCTTGAAGAACATTTCCCGCGTGCGCGCGTTCGCGAGCAGGTCGAGTTCGCGGTAGCGGTAGCGCGTTCCGGGATCCTCCATCCCGTGGAAGCGATCCGGCGGCGGGCGCAGCGCCTTGGCGAGCATCGTCCACGCGTTCACCGACAGCGTGAGCTGGCCGCGCTGGGTGATGTAGATGCAGCCCTCCACGCTGACGATGTCGCCGACGTCGAGGTCGACGATCGCCTCGTAGGCCTCCTCGCCCATCGCCTCCGCACGCGCGACGACCTGCATCGAGCCCGACTGGTCGCGGATGTCGAAGAACGTCGTCTTCGCGTGCCCGCGCCGCGCGATCATGCGGCCCGAGATCCGGTAGGTGAGGCCCTCGTGCTCGCCCCCCGCGAGCTGCTCGGGGTCGTGCGCCTCCTGGATGTCCGCGATCCAGGTGCGCGGGACGCGCGTGTCGATGTACGGGTAGGGCTCGACGCCCTGCTCGCGCAGGCGCCGCATCTTGGAGTGGCGCTCGTCGGTGCCCGCGCGCTCCGTCGCACCGGCCGCCTCCGCGTCGCTGGCCGCCGGTTCCCGCTGAACCTCGATCTCCTCGCCCGCGCTCATCGTCTGCGCAGACTAGCCGGCGCGGCCGCCCGAGGGGGCCTGCGTCTCCAGCCCCGCGCCGCCGCGCCCGCCCGGTGCCCCATGCTCGGTCATCCGCGTGGCCACCTCGCGCACGAGGAACGTCGCGAGGTGATGGGGGTAGGTGCCTTTCGAGAAACCCGCGTCGTAGCCGAGCTCCTTGGCGAGCTCCTGTGAAACGCGTGGGCCCCCGCACGCGAGGATCGTCTCGCGGCGGCGCCCCTCCGCCTCGATCATCTCCACGAGCTCGGTCAGATTGTGGATGTGAAGATTCTGTTGGGTGACGGTCTGGGAGACGAGGATCGCGTCGGCGTTGAGCTCGAGTGCCTTCGCGACGAGCGCGCCGTTGGGGACCTGGCTGCCGAGGTTGTGCGCCTGGAATGAGGTGTAGCCCTCCAGGCCCTTGTGGCCGTGAAAGCCCTTGAGGTTGAGCATCGCGTCGATCCCGACGCTGTGGGTATCGGTTCCCGTGCTGGCGCCCACGACGATCACGGGCCGCCCGATGTGCTCGCGCGCGTAGTCCTCGATCTCGTCCTCGGTCATGAACTCCAGCTCGAAGCCCTCGCCCTGCAGCGTCGCGTAGTCGACGGTGTGGGTGCAGTGCCCGTACATCACGAAATACGTGTAGCCGTCGGTGAGGCGCTCGTAGTGCACGACCTCGGGCTGCTCGAAGCCCATCCGCGCCGCGAGCTCCAGCGCGGCGCGCCGCGCCGCCAGGCCGTAGGGAACCGGCAGCGTGAAGCTCAGCTGCACGATCCCGTCGCCGAGGTGGTCGGCGTACGGCTTGACCTGCGTGAGGTCGACCTCACGCAACGCTCAGAGCACCCCGCATCAGCTCGGTCGCGGGGTTGAAGTACTCCTCTTCGGATTCCACGATCCCCTCGATCCCGCGCCCCTCGCTCACGCGCCGGCTGACGTCGCCGAACACCCCCTCGTCGATCGCGGCGATCAGGCCGACGTGGGCGATGTGCTCGAGGATCGCCTGCGCGCCCGTCAGAACCTCCTGGGCGCGCGTCTGCACGATCCCGCCGCGCTTGAACTCGATCTCCTCGCCGAGGTCGCGCGCGGAGTTGAACACGTAGTTGACGCTCTGCAGCCCGAGCACGCGGTCGTGGATGTGCGGGGTGAAGATCCCCTCGGTCGGCACGCCGATCGTCTGGATGCCCTGGCCGGTGGCGACCGTGACGAGGTTGAACAGCGTGTCGGTCGCGTGCGTGCGGAACAGGTTGCCGTCCATGTGGCGCGTCGGCGGCATGTACTTGACGGGACACTGCGGGAACAGCTCGCGCGTGAGCTGGGCCTGCGCCCACTCGTACAACAACCCGTTGGTGACGCCGGGCTCGATCTCGAACGCGTCGCCGAGCGCGATCTGCTCGTCGGGAACCCCGGAGTCGCGCGCGAGCTGGTGGTTGATGAACTGCGAAGCCGTCACCGACGGGGCCGCCTGCAGGCCGTCGGCGGTGCGCAGGTAGTTGTCCTCGCCGGTGTTGATCGTGACGCCGAAATATCCGTTGATGGTGCGCGAGACGCGCTGGTCGATCAGCCCGCGCAGGATGTTGATGTCGCGGTAGAGGATCCCGTAGAGCGCGTCGTTGACCATGTTGTCGAGGCCCTCGATCGCGCCCATCGTCGCGATCTCCGACATGCACAGCCCGGAGCAGAAACTTGAGAGGCGCACATAGCGGCCGTTGGAGCGCGACCACTCGTCCAGCGCGGCGCGCATGATCGCGAAGTTGGCCTGTGTCGCGAACGTCCCGCCGTAGCCCTCGGTCGTCGGCCCGTAGGGGACGTAGTCGAGCAGGCTCTGCGCGGTGGAGCGGATGACGGCGACGATGTCGCCGCCCCCCTCCGCGACGGCGAGCCCGTGCACGACGTCCTCGTACACGTTCCCCGTCGCGGTCAGCACGTAGCGCAGCGGCGCGGGGCTCTCCCCGAGGCGCTCGCGCAGCGTGCGGCGCTCGCCCATGCGCCGGCGGATCTCTTCGAGGCGCTGCGCGCACTCGCTGCCGATGCGCTCGCGGATCGCCTCGTGCGGGGAGCGCGGCACGGCGCACAGGTCGAGCTGCCCGGCGTCGACTTCCTCGGCGATCCGCTGGGCGGAGCGCTCGCGGTGGAGCATCGCGTTGCCCAGCCAGTACGCGATCCCGAAGCCGAGCTGGCCGTGGTCGCGGACGTGGTCGACGAGCACGTTGGGCAGCGGCACGTCGAGCTCGTTCGCGCCGTCGACGCCGAGCAGGCGCGCGATCGTGCGCTCGACGGACACGGTCGTGCGTCCGTCGATCTCCTCGGCGACCTGCCGCGCGATCTGCGCGGCCGCCTGGCGGCATGACTCAACCATGCCCGGATCGAGTGCGAGCTTTGGAGTCAACATCTGGTCGAGAGTATCCAAAAAGCCCTCTGACGCGTCCGATCCGAAACGTCGGAAGCCACCAGTTGTAGCGGCCGAGCAACGCCATCAGTGCCGGGAGCAGCAGGGCGCGCACGAGCGTCGCGTCGAGGGCGACCGCGATCGCCATCCCGAGCGCTGTCTCTCTTATCAGCATGATCGAGGAGCTCGCGAACGCGGCGAGCGTGCAGCACAGGACGAACGCGGCCGCGGTAACGACCGGCCCGCTGCGCGCCAGGCCGCGGGCGATCGCCGCGCGTTCGGAGCGCCCCTTGCGGCGCGCTTCCTGGATGCGCGAGATGACGAACACGTTGTAGTCGGTGGACAGGCCGAAGACCGCGCTCAGCATCAAGATCGGCTGGGCCGTTTCCAGGTAGCCGCTGCTGCCGTCGGCGAACACACCCATCAGCGGCCGCTTCTGGAACAGCAGCACGACGAGCCCGAACGTCGCGGTGAACGTGAGCGCGTTCAACAGCAGCGTCTTCAGCGGGAGCACCAGCGAGCGCGTCATGGCCAGCAGCGGTACGCCCGTGCCGAGCGCGATCGCGAGCAGGATCGCCGGGAGCGCTCCGCTCAGCGCGGCGCGCTGGTCGAGGTAGCTGGCGGAGGGACTGGAAACCTCTACTGGAAACGGCGCGCGCGTCCGCCGCAGCCGTTGCACGAGCGCGACGCTCGTGCTCGACAGGCGCGCGCCGCGCGAGGCGAGCTCGATCCGCCACAGCCCGGGCGCGATCGCACTCGCTTCGTGGGTGTCGCGTACCTGCGGCAGGCCCGCGACGCGTTCCTTGTAGCGCACGACCGCCTCCCGGCGCGCGCGCGGCGCGTGCACGAGCAGCGAGACCAGCTCGTCGCTGACAGCCGGTTCGAATTCGCTTTGCAGCACCGCGGCGGCTGCGCGCGCGCCGGCTCCGTGCGGGAGCGCGTCAACGTCAACGCCATGAAAGCGCAGGCCGAGCGCGGGCACGCCGAGCGCGATCAGGCAGCCCGCCACCGCCAGCGCGATCGGGGCGGGGCGGCGGGTGACGAACGCGGCGAGGCCGCTCCACAGCTCGCTCGTGCGGCGGGGCACCGAGCTCTGCACGCGTTGCGCGAACGGGACACAGACGGCGGGGAGCAGGACGAGCGCGTTGAACGCCGCCGCGGCCGCGCACAGCGCAACGGCGAGCCCACCGGAGGAGACCAGCGGCACGGATACCGGCACGAGCGCCGCGCCGCAGCAGCCGATCGTGAGCGCGCTGAACAGGATCGTGCGGCCCGCGGTGGCCAGGGTCGTGCGCGCGGCGTCTCCAGGCGCGCGACCGCGGGCCTCTTCGCGAAAGCGCGAGATCCCGAGCAGGCCGTAGTCGACCCCGAGCCCCAGCGCCAGCCCGCTGGCGACGGGGAGGCAGAACAGCGAGACGTGCACGCCGAGGCCGTGCAGGACGCGCAACCCGGCGAGCGTCTCTGCCAGCGTGAGCAGGCCGATCGCGAGCGGGAGCGCGGCGGCGGCGGGACGGCGGAAGATTGCCAGCAGGAGCAGCGCGAGCAGTGGCAGCACCCACAGCTCGGTGCGCTCGAGCTGGCCGCGTGCGAGCGCGCCGAGTTCCTCGTCGGCGATCGTGGATCCCCCGAGCAGCACGTGCGAGCGCTCCGGGAACCGGGCGAGCAGCGCGCGCGCGAGCCGCGAGGCGCGGTCGCTGCGCAGCACGCCGGCGCGCGCGGCGGCTGCGGCGAGCGCCCAGTGTTCGCTGCGCGAGGAGAAGTAGCGTCGCAGCGCGGTTCGTTCGAACAGGGAGGCCTGCGGGTATGAGCCCACGCGCGCAACCATGGGCTCCCCCTGCAGGGCGTTGGCGAGCGCCAGAATCGAGCGCTGTCCCGCGGGCGAGAGCGCGAGCGCGCTCGTGGGCAGCAGCGCGAAGATCGTCGGCGCCGGCGCGATCCCCGTGTCCGCTTCGATCGTGCGCGCGGCGCGCACGCTCTCAGAGCCACTCGCGTCGAGGTCGGCGGTGGAGAAGTGCAGCTCGCCGAGCAGCGGCAGGCCGACGGCACCGGCCGCGAGCCCCAGCGCGAGCGCGAGGACGAGCGCGATCCGCGGCCGTCGCGCGATGCGGTCGGCAAGTCGTTCGAGGACGCTCGTCATGGGCGCGAGCGAGAATCGCAAGGACGGTGCGGGTCGTCGTGGTTGCCGACCGGGCGCCCCGGTTTGCCCGCGCTAGCATTGCTCGACGTGTCTCTATCCGCGCTCAGTCCCGGGGCGCGGCGGTGGTTCGAAGCGGCCTTCGCGGAGCCGACGCCGGCGCAGCGCCAGGCGTGGCCGGCGATCGCGAGCGGCGAGCACGTCCTGATCTCCGCACCGACCGGCTCGGGCAAGACGCTGGCGGCGTTCCTGTGGGCGCTGGACCGGCTCGCGCAGGAGCCCGCGCGCGAGCCCGGCGTGCAGCTCGTGTACGTCTCGCCGCTGAAGGCCCTCTCCTACGACATCGAGCGCAACCTGCGCGTCCCCCTGCGCGGCCTGGGCGCGGATCTGCGCGTGGCGATCCGCACGGGCGACACGCCGCAGCGCGAGCGCGCGCAGATGCTGCGCGAGCCGCCGGACGTCCTGATCACGACGCCGGAGTCGCTGTACCTGATGCTGACGTCGCGCGCCCAGGAGATCCTGCGAGGCGCGCGCTGGGCGATCGTGGACGAGATCCACGCGGTGGCCTCGACCAAGCGCGGCGCGCACCTGGCGCTGACGCTGGAGCGCCTGGACGCGCGGGCGGGGCGCGAGCTGCAGCGCATCGGGCTGTCCGCGACGCAGCGCCCCCTGGAGGAGGTCGCGCGCTTCCTGGTCGGCCCGCGGCGCGAGTGCAAAATAATCGACGCCGGCGTGCGCAAGGATCTGGATCTGAAGATCCACGTCCCGGTGGAGTCGATGACCGAACCAGCGGCGCCCGCGGAGGACCCGCTGGAGCCGGTCGCCGGCGGGGAGCCTCTGCGCGGCTCGATCTGGCCGGCGATCTACCCGGAGCTGCTGAGGCTGATCCGAGAGCACCGCTCGACGATCGTGTTCGTCAACAACCGTCGCTCGGCCGAGCGGCTGGCGCTGCGCCTGAATACCCTGGCGGGCGCAGGCGAGCTCGCGAACGGCGAGGAGAATGGGACCGCCTCCGGCGGTCCGGGGGTTGTGGCGGCGCCCGTCGAGATCGCGCGCGCCCATCACGGCTCGCTGGCGCGCGAGGAGCGCCAGGTGGTGGAGGAGCTGCTGAAGGCGGGCGAGATCCCGTGCATCGTCGCGACCTCGAGCCTGGAGCTGGGGATCGACATGGGCGCTGTGGACCTCGTGCTGCAGGTCGAGTCGCCGAAGTCGGTCGCGGCGGGCCTGCAGCGGATCGGCCGCGCCGGGCCACGGCGTGGGCGAGCGCTCGAAGGGGCGGATCTTCCCGAAGTTCCGCGCGGACCTGCTCGAGTGCGCGGTCGTCGCGAGGGGGATGCGCGAGGGCGCGATCGAGCCGACGGTCGTCCCGCGCAACCCGCTGGACGTGCTCGCGCAGCAGATCGTCGCGATCGCGGCCGCGGCGGAGGGCGTCGGCGGACGGCGACCGGGGCCGTCCTGGCGAGCGCGCGAGCGACGACGGGGGCGCCGGCGAGGTCGCCGTGGACGAGCTGCACGAGCTCGTGACGCGCACGTACAACTACTGCGAGCTCCCGCGCCGCCAGCTGGAGCACGTGCTGGACATGCTCGACGGGCGCTACCCGTCCTCTGAGTTCGGCGACCTGCGTCCGCGGATCGTGTGGGACCGCCTGGCGGGCACGATCCGCGCGCGCAAGGGGGCGCGGCAGCTCGCGATCGTGAACGCGGGCACGATCCCCGACCGCGGGCTGTACATGGTGACGCTCCCCGACGGGCGCCGCGTGGGGGAGCTCGACGAGGAGATGGTCTACGAGGCGCGGCCCGGGCCAGGTGTTCCTGCTGGGCGCCTCCTCGTGGCGGATCGAGGAGATCGGCCGCGACCGCGTGATCGTGACCCCGGCGCCGGGCGTGCCGGGCGCGGTGCCGTTCTGGAAGGGCGACGGGCTGGGACGCCCGAAGGAGCTCGGCGAGCGGATCGGCGCGTTCGCGCGCTGGGCGGTGGACCGGACCCCGGAGGAGCTCGAGCGCGAGTACGACCTCGACGAGCGCGCGGCGCGCAACCTGCTGGATTACCTGCGCGAGCAGCGGGATGCGACGCGCGTGCTGCCGAGCGACCGCACGATCGTCGTCGAGCGGTTCAGGGACGAGATCGGGGATTGGAGGCTGTGCGTTCTCTCCCCCTACGGCGGCCGCGTGCACGCCGCGTGGGGCCTGGCGCTGACGTCGAAGATCCGCGCCGAGCTCGGGCTGGAGGCCGACGCGATCTGGTCCGACGACGGGATCGCGGTGCACCTGCCCGACGCGGACTCGCCGCCCTCCGCGGAGCTCGCGCTGATCGAGCCGCACGAGCTCGAAGACCTGGTCGTCTCCGAGCTGGGGTCCTCGGCGTTGTATGGGGCGCGCTTCCGCGAGGCGGCGGCGCGCGCGCTGCTGATCCCGCGCGCGTACCCCGGCAAGCGCACCCCCCTGTGGCAGCAGCGCCTGAAGGCGCAGACGCTGCTGGAGGTCGCGCGCCGCTACGGCGACTTCCCGATCGTGCTGGAGGCCTACCGGGAGTGCCTGCGCGACGTGCTCGACCTGCCCGGCCTGCGCGCGCTGCTGGATGGGCTCGCCCGTCGCGAGTTGGAGCTCGTGGAGGTGGAGACGCCAAACCCCTCCCCCTTCTCCTCCTCGTTGCTCTTCGATTACATCGCGACCTACATGTACGAGGGCGACGCGCCGAACGCGGAGCGGCGTGCCGCGGCGCTCTCGCTGGACCGCGACCTGCTGCGCGAGCTGCTCGGCCAGGAGGAGCTGCGCGAGCTGATCGACGAGGGCGCGCTGGAGCGCCTGGAGGACCAGCTGCAGCGCCGTAGCGAGTACACGCTCGCGGCGACGCGCGACGAGCTGCACGACACGCTGCGCGCCCTCGGCGACATCACGCTCGCGGAGGCCGGCGAACGGGTGCACGCCGGCGTCGACGCGGGTGCGCTGCTGGAGGCGCTCCGGCGCGAGCGCCGCGCGGTGCGCCTGCGCGTGGGCGGCGAGGAGCGCTTCGTCGACGCCGCCGACGCCGGGCTGTACCGCGACGCGCTCGGTGCCGCGCCGCCCGGCGGCCTGCCGGAGGCGTTCCTCGCGGAGGTCCCCGACGCGCTCCCGAAGCTGCTGCGGCGCTACGCCGCGACCCACGGCCCGTTCCCGACCGCGCAGGTTGCCGCGCGCTACGCCCTGGTGCCGGGCGTCGCGGAGATCGCGCTGCGCGAGCTCGAGCGCTCCGGGGAGGCGGTGCGGGGCGAGCTGCACCCGCGCGGTGAGGGACGCGAGTGGTGCGATGTCGAGGTCCTGCGACGCCTGCGGCGCGCCTCGCTGGCGGCGCTGCGCAAGGAGGTCGAGCCGGCCGAGCGGCGCGCCTACGCGTCGTTCCTGCCGGCGTGGCACGGGGTCGACGCCTCCTCCGGGCGAGCGGGCGTCGAGCGCCTGCGCGAGCAGCTCGTGGGGCTGCAGGGCTTGGCGCTGACGCCGCGCACGTGGGAGCGGGAGGTCTTGCCGCGGCGCTTGGGCGCCTACTCGCCGGCGTGGCTGGACGAGCTGTGCGCGAGCGGCGAGCTCGTGTGGATCGGCGCGGGCGCGCTGGGGCGCGGCGACGCGCGCGGCGGTGCGGGTGGGCGCGTGGCGCTGTACTTTCGCGAGGACGTCGCGTTGCTCGGGCCGCCGCCACGGCGCGAGCCCCGGGGCGAGCCGGCGGAGCCCTCGGAGGTGGCGCGGCGGGTGCGGGCGCGCCTGGAGCGCAGCCCGTGCTTCTTCACCGACCTGCTCGTCGACGTCGAGGGCAGCGCGCAGGAGCTCGAGGCGGCGCTGTGGGAGCTGGCGTGGGCGGGGGAGGCGACCAACGACGCGTTCGCCCCGCTGCGCGCCGGACGCCTGGCGCTTGCGAGCGACGCGCGGCCGGCGCTGGCCGCGTCTTCGGGGGCGACGGGCGGACAGAGCGCATTCGCTTCGCGCGGCGCGCTCTCGGGCGGGCGCTTCTCGGCGCGCCGGCGCGGGGGCCGCTCCCCGCGCCACCCGCCGGGCCGCTGGTCGCTGACGGCCCCGCTGTTCGCCGCGGACGTCAGACCCCGGTGTGCAGCGGCGCGCGCTGGCGGAGCTGTTGTTGGAGCGCCACGGGATCCTCACCCGCGAGCTCGTGCGCGCCGAGGGGGTCGCGGGGGGTTTCGCCGCGCTGTACCCGGAGCTGTGCCGCCTGGAGACGCTCGGCGTCGCGCGACGGGGGTATTTCGTGGAGGGGCTCGGCGGCGCGCAGTTCGCGCTGCCCGGCGCGGTCGAGCGCCTGCGCGACCAGCGCCCCGAGGCGCTCCGGGTGCTGGTGCTGGCCGCGACCGATCCCGCGCAGCCCTACGGTGCGACGCTCGCGTGGCCGCGGCGCGAGCAGGCGACGAGCCCGGCGCGCGTGCCCGGTGCGCTCGTCGTGCTCGTCGGCGGCGACCCCGTGCTCTACCTCGAGCGCGGCGCGCGCGCGCTGCGCGTGCTGTCCGAGCCCGACGACGCGCGTGTGGGGCAGGCGCTGGCGGCGCTCGCCGAGCACGCGCGCGCGGGTCGCTACGAGCGCCGGATCTCGCTGGAGCGCGTCGACGGGGAGTCGGTGATCGGTTCGCATTGGGAGCCGGCGCTCACCGAGGTCGGTTTCCGCGCCGGTCCGCGCCGGCTCACCCTGAGCGCCTGAGCGGGGTGTCGCCGCCAATATGGGCGGATTCCGACAGCCTGTATCGCGGCCATTTCCGCGACGCCCGTCGAGGCACGACGGCCTTTTGGGGGAATTCCATTAGATCGGCGCAAAAGCGATTTGCCGTATTTGCAGGCATGATCAGAAACTTCGGTTGGATCCCACAAATTTAACTTGCAATCCACAGAGAATCGATTAGTGTGTCCCAACCGTGGGGATCAGCGGATCTGAGAGGGAGCTGACCGCGATGTACAGGCGACTGCCGCACGGGCCACACGGGATGGGCCGTGAGGCAGTCGCCCGACATCAGAGGGCTCGGCTGTACGGGGCGATGATCGAGGCGATCGATCGGCAGGGGTACAAAGCGACCACCGTCGCGCACGTGATCGCCCTGGCAGGTGTCTCGCGTCGAGCGTTCTACGAGCAGTTCTCCAACAAGGAAGATTGTTTTCTGGCGACGTACGACATCGCGGTCGCGCGTGCCAAGAAGCGGATGCTCGAAGGGTGGATGAGCGAACGCGGATGGGCCAACCGCATGCACCGCGCGTGCCAGGCGTTCGTGGAAGACACGATCAAGAACTCCAAGGCGATGCGGCTCGTGCTCGTCGACGGCCTCGGGCTCGGCACGGTCAGCCGCGAACGCATGCTGCGCTCGGCGGTCGCGTTCGAACGCGCGATCGCGGCCGGCTTCAGGGCGGCCCCGGACGGCGTGCCGCTGCCGCCGCTCGCGCCGAAGGCGATCGTCGGCGGCGCGCGCTACGTGCTGTTCGACCGCCTGCGCAACGGGCGCGAGGCGGAGCTGGGCGTGCTCACCGACGAACTGCTCGATTGGATCAGCGCCTACCGCTCGCCGGCCGCGCGGATCGCGCTGACCTCGGCCGTGCCGCACACCCCGGCCGAGCCGGCGCGCTTCCTGGAAAACGACGAAAAGCGCGCGCGTGTGCTGGGCGCCGTCGTTCACCTCACACTCGACCAGGGTTACGACGAACTCTCGGACCCGCAGATCGCGCAGTTCGCGGGGATGTCGACCGAATCGTTCCACAAGCAGTTCCCGGACAAGCGCGCGTGCTACCTCGCGGTGATCGACGCCTTCATGGAGGAAACCGCGGAAGCCGTGCAGGAGGCCGCCGGCCGCGGCGACGACTGGGCGGAGTCGGCGTACCTCGGCGTGAAGGCCGGGGTCGAGCATCTCGCGGCGCGGCCGGGCCTCGTGAAAATGGCGTTCGTCGATCTGTTCGACGTCGGGCCGGGCGTGGCCGACAGCATCGGTCGCACGCTGGGCCGGCTCTCGACGCTGCTGCGCGAGGGCTCGCCGGAGCCGGTGCGCGCGCCGCTGCTGGCGCACGAGGCGATCGCGGGCGGCGTGTGGTCGGTGATCAGCAGCTACGCGGTGCGCAAGCGCGTGAAGTACCTGCCCTCGCTCGTCGACCACATCGCGTTCCTCGCGCTCGCGCCGTACGTCGGCCCGAAGGCCGCGGCGCAGACGATCGACGGCTTGCGGCGACGGCTCACCGAAGAGGTGGCCTGAGGGCCCCACGCCCCGCCGATCGCCGTCGCGGCGACACGGCGGGCCCTATTCTGAGTCGATGAGCGCGATCGGCTCGAGCGTGCGGCCGCGGCGGGTCGGACACAAGGGAGCGGCGCACCTGGCGCCCGGCAACACGTTCGCGAGCTTCGAGGCCGCGGTGCGCGCCGGCGTCGACATGATCGAGTTCGACGTCCTGAGCGAGCGCCCCGACGGCAGCGGCAGGCTGCTGCTCGCGCACGACTACGGCGCGCTCGCGCAGGCGACGGCGCCGCTGACGCTCGAGCAGGGCCTCGCGCACCTCGCGAGCGACGTGTACGCCGGCATCGAGCTCGACGTCGACGTCAAGCTCCCCGGTTACGGCGAGCGCGTCGTGCGCGCGCTGCGCGACAGCGGCCTGATCGAGCGCGCGCTCGTCAGCAGCACGTACCCGGAGGATCTCGACGCGATGCGCGCGATCGAGCCGACGCTGCGGGTCGGCTGGTCGTTGCCGCGCGCGCGGCGCGACTACACCGAAAGCCGCCTGACGTATGCGCCGGCGCTCGCGCTGCTCGTGGCGCTGCGGACGTGGCTGCCGCGGCGCGCCCGCACGGTGCTGCGCGCGGGTCGCTTCGACGCGATCATGGCGCACTGGCGGCTCGTGACCCCGGCGCTCGTGCGCGCGGTGCGCGAAGGCTCGGGGGAGCTCTACGCGTGGACCGTCGACGACGCCGCCCAGGTGGAGCGGCTGAGCGCGATGGGGGTCGACGGGATCATCACCAACGACCCGCGTCTGTTCACGGCAGCGCGCAGCTAGCGGCGCTGAACCCCTTCGGTTCGGCGCCGGCGAAGCTCTTGTGCCCCGCGGCGGTCGGCAGCGTGACGGAGCGCACCGTGCGGCCGCCGTGGTGCCATTGGAACTCGACGAGCCCGCGCAGCGTGAACGTGGTGGTCGTCGGCTTGAACGTGAAGCTGTGGCCCGCCTGGCGCGTGAGGGCGGCGGATCCGACGCGCACGAAGCCCGAATCCGCGCTGAGGCCGATGTTCTGCCACTTCTGCGCCGAGGCGTCGTAGTTCTGTACGACGAAGCGCATGTACATCGTGTCGCGCCGGTGCCCATCGCCGGGCATCGACCCGCGGATCCCGATCGTGTGGGGGTGCTTGGCCGTATTGCAGAGGTCGACCGTCGCCCACAGCTCGCTGGGTTTGGCGCTTGGCGTCCTGGCGTCGTGCGCGACCGGTCGGGCGTCGGCCGGCGCCGAGCGGGGAGCGATCGTCGGCACCGCTCCCAGCAGCAGTGCGCACGCTCCCACGTAGGCCTTCCTCGACAGCGTCGCCCGCACGCAGGTGACGATAGCGCCGCGGGCGGGCTCTGTGGCCGGGCCGGGTCCGCGCGTTGGGTGTGTGCTATCTGATGACCATGGCCGTGCCGAGCTCAGCGGAAGTCGTGGAGCTGCTTGCGCGCGTGCCGATCTTCTCGACGCTCGAGCAGGACGATCTGCAGCGCATCGCGCAGCTCGCGGTGCCGCGCAGCTTCCAGGCCGGCGAGGTGGTCTTCCGCGAGGACGACGCGAGCGACACGTGCTACGTCGTGCACACCGGTCACACCCGCGCGGTGCACCAGCATGGCGACGGACGCACGCTCACGCTCGCGACGTTCGGGCCGGGGGAGATCTTCGGCGAGCTCGCACTGTTCGAGGACGAGCTGCGCTCGGCGACGGTCGAGGCGCTCGAGCCGACGAGCGTCGTCGCGGTATTGGGACCCGACATGCGGAGGCTGATGAGAGAGCACCCCGAAATCGCGCTGCGCCTCGCGATCGCGCTCGGGCGGCGCCTGCGCGAGACCAACGAGCGGCTCGCGCGCCGCTCCTTCCAGAGCGTGCAGAGCCGCGTCGCGGCGGTGCTCGGAGAGCTCGTCGCACAGGAGTCCGCCGCGCGCGACGTCACGATCGTCGCCACGCAGGCCGACCTCGCCAAGCTCGCGGGCACCTCGCGCGAGTCGGCCAGCCGCTTCCTCGCCGTCCTGGAGCGCGCGGGAGTCGTCTCGCAGGGAAGGGGGCGCCTGGTTGTGCATGACCCCGACGCGCTGGCGGCATATGTCTTCTGAGCGCCGCCGCGAGGAGCGCTCGGCCGGCGGGGTCGTGGTTCGGGGGGAGCAGGCGCTTGTGATCGTGCCGACGCGCCGCGCCGCGGACGGCTCGCGCGTGCTCGGCCTGCCCAAGGGCCACGGCGACCCGGGCGAGACCGAACAGCAGGCGGCGACGCGCGAGGTGCGCGAGGAGACCGGCGTGCAGGCCGAGCTCGTGTGCGAGCTCGGCGAGGTGCGCTACTGGTACAACCGCAGCGGGCGCACGGTGCCCAAGAGCGTCATCTTCTACCTGTTCCGCTATCTCGAGGGCGACCCCGCCGACCACGACGACGAGGTCGAGCGGGCCTACTGGATGGACCTGCGCGAGGCGGCGCGCGCGCTCACCTACAGCGGCGAGCGGGAAATGGTCGGTCGCGCGCTGGAGCTATTGGAGCGGTGAGCCGGCCGGCGAGCCGGGCCCCTCGCTTTTCACCGAGAGGGTGGCGCAGGCGGCCGGTACTGCCGGCCGGTGAGCCGGGCCCCTCGCTTTTTCCTATACCCTCCGCGCGTGCAGGTACTCAACTTCTACTCGACGATCTTCGCCGACGAGCTCAAGCGCGGCCGCAAGACCGCGACGATCCGCTTGGGCGACAAGTCGGACAAGTATCGCAAGAACCAGTTGGTGCTGGTGACGATCGGCTATCAGTACTCGCCGCGGGAGCGGATCTTCGAGGCGGTCATCGACCAGGTCGAAGTCACCAAGCTGGGCGAGCTCTCGCCGCGGGATATCAAGCACGACAACCCGGAGTTCCGCCGCCACGAGGAGCTGATCCACTTCCTCGAGCAGATCTACGGGCGCAAGGTCTCCCCGCAGGACACCGTGACGGTCGTGCGCTTCTCCCAGATCGTGGACAAGCCGGCCGGCATGACCGAGGCCATGAAGGGCTTCGGCGGCGCGCAGAACTAGTCCCGCCGGCCCCTGACCTCTGTTGGCACTCTGCTTGCTAGAGTGCCAATCGAAGCGTCAAATTCTCGATAGTGGAGGTTTCAGCAAGATGAAGCTCAAGCCCCTGGGCGATCGTCTGATCGTGCGGGCGATCGAGGAGGAGGAGACCACGGCAAGCGGCCTCGTCCTACCCGACACAGCCAAGGAGAAGCCGCAGAAGGGCAAGGTTCTCGCCGCCGGCGACGGCCGCATCGACGATGGCGGCAAGCGTATCCCGCTGGACGTCAAGGAGGGCGACGAGGTCCTCTACAGCAAGTACGGCGGCACCGAGATCAAGGTCGACGGCGAGGACCTGCTGGTGTTGCGCGAGTCCGACGTCCTCGCCAAGGTCGCTTAAGGAGAAGAACATGGCACACAAGGAGCTCAAGTACGACGCGGCGGCGCGCAAAGCCCTCGAGGCTGGCGTCGACGCGGTCGCCAACGCTGTCAAGGTCACGCTCGGCCCCAAGGGTCGCTACGTCGTCCTGGACAAGAAGTTCGGCGCCCCGACGATCACCAACGACGGCGTCACGATCGCGCGGGAGATCGAGGTCGAGGACGTCTTCGAGAACCAGGGCGCGCAGCTGGTGCGCGAGGTCGCGACCGCGACCAACGACGTCGCCGGCGACGGCACGACGACCGCGACGGTGCTCGCCCAGGCGATCGTCCGTCAGGGCCTGAAGAACGTCGCGGCCGGCGCGAACCCGCTGGCGCTCAAGCGCGGCATCGAGAAGGCGGTCGACCAGGTCGTCGCGAACATCGCCTCGCAGTCCAAGGAGGTCTCCGGCAAGGAGCAGATCGCGCGCGTCGCGACGATCTCGGCCGGCGACGAGGAGATCGGCGACGTGATCGCCGACGCGATCGAGAAGGTCGGCAAGGACGGCGTGGTCAACGTCGAGGAGGGCCAGACGTTCGGCATGGACCTCGAGTTCACCGAGGGCATGCAGTTCGACAAGGGCTACATCTCGCCGTACATGGTCACCGACCAGGACCGCATGGAGGCGACCCTGGAGGATCCCTACATCCTGATCGCCAACCAGAAGATCGGCTCGGTGCGCGACGTGCTGCCGGTCCTCGAGGCCGTGATCCAGAGCGGCAAGCCGCTGCTGATCATCGCCGAGGACGTCGAGGGCGAGTCGCTGGCGACGCTGGTCGTCAACAAGCTGCGCGGGACGTTCACCGGCGTGGCCGTGAAGGCACCCGGCTTCGGCGACCGCCGCAAGCGGATGCTCGAGGACATCGCGATCCTCACCAACGCCGAGGTGATCACCGAGGAGATCGGGCTGAAGCTCGAGAACACCCAGGTCTCCCAGCTCGGCCGCGCGCGGCGCGTGGTCGTGGCGAAGGACACCACGACGATCGTCGACGGCGCCGGCGACGCGGAGGCGATCAAGGGCCGCATCAACCAGATCAAAGCCGAAATCGAGAACACCGACTCGGACTTCGATCGCGAGAAGCTCCAGGAGCGCCTCGCGAAGCTCTCGGGCGGTGTCGCCGTCGTGAAGGTCGGCGCGGCCACCGAGACCGAGATGAAGGAGAAGAAGCACCGCGTCGAGGACGCGCTGCAGGCCACGCGGGCGGCGCTCGAGGAGGGCATCGTGCCCGGTGGCGGCGTCGCGCTGCTGCAGGCCTCGGCGGCGGTCAAGCTCGACGAGAACGGCGCCTCCGCGGACGGCTCCGACGACGAGCGCACGGGTGCGCGGATCGTGCTGCGCGCGCTCGAGGAGCCGCTGCGTCAGATCGCCGAGAACGCGGGCCTGGAGGGCTCGGTCGTCGTCAACGACGTGCGCAAGGCCAAGAAAGGCCACGGCCTGAACGCGGCGACGAACGAGATCGTCGACCTCGTCGCGGCCGGCGTCATCGACCCGGCGATGGTGACGCGCTCGGCGCTGCAGAACGCGGCGTCGATCGCCAAGAACATCCTCACCACCGAGGCGATCGTCGCCGAGGTGCCCGAGAAGGAAGGCGCCGGTGGCGGCGGCGGAGGCATGCCGGACATGAGCGGGATGATGTAGCGACTCGCTACCTCTGCTTCTGCTTCAACAACAAGGGCCCGGCATCCTGCCGGGCCCTTGTTGTCCTAGCCCTGGGGGGCGGGTGCGCCGGTCCCTCGCCTGGGCACGAGCCGGCCCCGCTTGCTGGCCCGTTGCCGCCCGAGAAGTGCCTGGGGCACCTGGCGGGAATCGTTGCACACGCCAAAGCGTTTGTGCAGCGATGTTTCCGACTTTTGGACCTATCTCGTATGGGGCTTCATTCGCCGTCGCGACCTCTATTCGACCGCTGTGATCGGGCGCGAGGGCTCCCCGACGTACTTCGCGGTCGGCCGGATCAGCCTGCGCTTCGCGCTTCTGCTCGAGGATGTGCGCCGACCAGCCGGCGACGCGCGCGCAGGTGAACATCGGCGTGAACAGCTCGGCGGGCACTTCGGCGAGGTCGAGGACGACCGCCGACCAGAACTCGACGTTGGTCGCGAGCACGCGGTCGGGCTTGCGCGCCTGCAGCTCGGCGAGCGCCGCCTGCTCGAGCGCCTCGGCGACCTCGAAGCGGGGCGAGCCCAGTTCGCGGCACGTGCGCCGCAGGACGCGCGCGCGCGGGATCTTCGGCGCGGTAGACGCGGTGGCCGAAGCCCATCAGCCGCTCGCCGCGGTCGAGCGCGTCCCGGACCCAGCGCTCGGCGTCGCCGGTCGCTTCGACTTCGTCGAGCATCTTCAGCACGCGCGAGGGGGCGCCGCCGTGCAGCGGGCCCGACAGCGCGCCGACCGCGGCGGACAGCGCCGCGGCGACGTCGGCGCCGGTGGAGGCGACGACGCGCGCGGTGAACGTCGAGGCGTTCATGCCGTGCTCGGCGGCCGAGATCCAGTAGGCGTCGATCGCCTTGACGTGGCCGGGGTCGGCCTCGCCGCGCCAGCGGATCAGGAAGCGCTCGGGGATCGACTGGCCGCGCTCGATCTCGCTCTGCGGCACCGGCGGGCGGCCGACGCCGCGCGCGGACTGCGCGACGAACGAGAGCGCCATCACGGAGGCGCGCGCGAGATTGTCGCGGGCCTGCTCGTCGGAGATGTCGATCAGCTGGTTGAAGCCCCACTCGGGCGCGAGCATCGCGAGCGCCGACTGCACGTCGACGCGCGGGTCGCCGGAGCGCACGGTCAGCGAGTGCGGTTCGGCGGGCGGCAGGCCGGGTTCGAAGCGGCCGTCGACGAGCAGCCCCCAGACCTGCTCGTAGGGCACGGCCCCGACGAGATCCTCGATGTCGACGCCGCGGTAGCGCAGCGCGCCACCGGCTCTGTCGGGCTCGGCGATCTCGGTGGCGAAGGCGACGACGCCCTCCAGGCCGGATCGGACCTCGTTCTGTTCGACCGCGCTCATGGCACTCGCTTTCTGGGCTCGTTTGTCAGCCCATATGATGGCGGTTCGCGATCGAGGAGGAGGAGCCATGCCCGACGGCGATCTGATGTTCCGCTCGGCGAGCGAGCTCGCCGGCATGGTGCGCGCGGGGGAGATGTCAGCGCGCGAGCTGGTGGAGACCTCGCTGAACGCGATCGAGGAGCTCAACCCGCGTCTGAACGCGTTCGTCGACGTCGACGCCGAGCGCGCGCTGGCGGCCGCCGAGCAGGTCGCGCCCGGCGACGAGCGGCCGTTCGCGGGCGTCCCGATCGCGATCAAGAACAACCGGCCGGTGAGCGGGCTGCGGCTGACGCTACGGCTGCTCGCTGATGGGGGACTTCGTCGCCGACTACGACCACAACGTCACGCGCCGCTTCAAGCGAGGCGGGCTTCGTCATCGTCGGCACGACGACGCTGCCCGAGTACGGGATCCTGCCGACGAGCGAGGCGCGACTGTTCGGCCCGACGCGCAACCCGTGGGACCTCGAGCGCACCCCGGGCGGCTCCTCCGGCGGCGCGGCGGCGGCGGTCGCCGCGGGCATGGTGCCGGTCGCGCACGGCAACGACGGCGGCGGCTCGATCCGGATCCCCGCGGCGTGCTGCGGCCTGGTCGGCCTGAAGCCGCCAGCGCGGGCGGATCTCGGCGGCGCCCGAACTCGGCGAGTCGCTGCTCGGGATCGACGGCGTGCTGACGCGCACGGTCGCGGACACCGCGGCGATCCTCGACGTGCTCGCCGGCTACGAGGTCGGCGACGCCACGCTGGGCGCCGCCGCCGGCGCGAGCCGTTCGCCGCGGCGGCTGCGGCGCGACGCCCGGCCGGCTGCGGATCGCGGCGACGACGCTGCCGCCGGTGCCGGACGCCGTCGTCGACCCGCAGGCCGCGGCGGCCGTTGCGGACGCCGCGGGACTGCTGCGCGAGCTCGGCCACGAGGTCGAGGAGGTCGATCCGCCGTGGCAGATCGAGGGCTTGACGGAGCTGTTCGGCGGCGGTCTTCTGCACCCACATCGCGCTGTCGATCGCCTACTCCGGGATGGTCGCGGGGCGTGAGCCGAGCGCGGAGGACATGGAGCCGATGAGCTGGGCGATCTACTCGCTGTCGCGGAAACTGAACGCGGTCGAAGGCTTCGGCGCGACGGTGCGCCTGCAGGCGTTCGCGCGCCAGCTCGTGCGTTCCTGGAGCCCTACGACGCGCTGCTCACGCCGGCGCTCGCCGAGCGCCCGCTGCCGCTGGGGACGCTCGACACGGCGGTCCCGAACCCGATGGAGACGTTCACGCGCTCGGGGCTGTTCACGCCGTTCACGCCGGTCTTCAACGCGAGCGGGCAGCCCGGCGATCTCGCTGCCGCTGTTCGAGGGCGAGGACGGCCTGCCGCTGGCGGTCCAGCTCGTCGGGCGAGCCGGCGCAGCGAGGGCGACGCTGCTGGCGCTCGCCGCGCAGCTCGAAGCGGCGCGGCCGTGGGCCGAGCGCCGGCCCGCGCTGGCGCTCACATAGCCGGCGCGAGCACGGCGCCCATCGGCTGGGGCCGCACGCCGAGGCGCTCGGCGTCGGCGGTCCCGCGCGAGGTGCTCATCGAGACCTCCATCAGCTCGGCCTCGTCCCAGGTGGCGAAGCGCCTGCGAGCCGGCGGCGCTCTCGAGCAGCCGCAGAAGCCGCGAGACGACGGGCGTCGGCACGTGCAGGAGCGGGCGGCGGCGGCCGAGCGAGCGCAGCACGAGGCGCACGATCTCGGTGTGGCTGAGCGTCTGCGGGCCGGCGAGCTCGAAGTCGGCGCGCTGCCCGTGGCGCAGGGCGCCGCAGCAGGCAGTCGGCGACGTCCTCGGCCCAGATCGGCTGGAAGCGCGCGCGCCCGCGGCCGGAAACCGGCATCACGGGCAGCAGCGCGAGCCGTTCGAGCAGTCGTCAGCCAGCGGTCGCCGGGCGCGTAGACGATCGAGGGGCGAGACGACGATCGCCTGCAGCTCGGCCGCGCGCACGGCCTGCTCGGCGAGCGCCTTGGCGCGGAAGAAGCGCGCGCGGCTGTGCGTGGAGGCGCCCAGCGCGCGAGCAGAACAGGAAGCGCTCGACGCCGGCGCGCTCGGCGGCCTGCACCATCCGCCACGTCGCGATCCCGTCGAGCTCCTCGATCGAGCCGCGGCGCTGGTCGCGGATCGAGGCGGCGAGGTGCACGACGGTGTCCACGCCGCGCATCGCGTTGCGGAACGACGGCGGGTCGGCTGAGGTCGCCGAGCGCGATCTGCACGCGCACGCGCTGCGCGCCCAGGCGCCGCGGGTCGCGCACGAGGCAGCGCACCGGCGTGCCCTGCGCCAGCAGGCGCCGCGAGCAGCGCGGAGCCGACCAGGCCGGTCGCGCCGGTGAGCAGCAGCATCTGCCGACAAGCTAGCGGAGACTTCGTAAAATGCGCCTCCGCCCTCCGCAAAAGACGACCTAAGGAAGCGAATGGCCTACGTAATCGCCGAGCCGTGCATCGGGACCAAGGACAACTCCTGCGTCGAGGTGTGTCCCGTCGACTGCATCCACCCGACGCCCGACGAGCCCGGATACGACGCCGCCGAGATGCTCTACATCGACCCCGAGGAGTGCATCGACTGCGACGCCTGCGTCGAGGCCTGCCCGGTCGACGCCTGCTTCGCCGAGGACCAGCTCCCCGAGGAGTGGGGGAAGTACTCGCAGATCAACGCCGACTACTTCGCCAACGCGAAGTAGTCCTAGCCGTAGTAGCGCCCGACGAGGAGCAGCTGGCTGAAGATGTCGTGCGCGAGGATCAGCAGCACGATCAGGGCGCCCGCGGCCGGTCCCCAGCGCCGGCCGGCGCCGCGCGCGGCGAGGGCGAGGACCGCGGCGAACAGCACAGCCAGCGGCAGGAGGTAGCGCGGTTCGGAGAACGCGCCGGTGTAGAGGACGGATTCGGTGTAGGAGTCCGCGCCGAACAGGCCGAGCAGGCCGACGCCCATCACGGCGTAGGCGCCCAGCTCGGCGGCGCGGGCGCGCACGGCGGGCCGCAGGCGTAGGAGCTCGCGCAGGCAGAGCGCGGCGATCGCGCCCGCGGGGAGCAGTGCGGCGTCGTAGACCCAGTTGGGGAACGTCGTGTCGAGCCACCCGTACAGACCGACGGACTTGTCGAACCAGACCTGCAGCGGCGTGGAGATGCCGGGGAAGTAGTGGGTCATGCCGGGCAGCGGCGGCAGGTAGAACTGCCAGATGTAGCTGAGCTCGTCCAGCAGCGAGCCGGGGTGGGATCGGGTGCCGGAGACGCCGTTGGAGAAGGCGGCGAGGGCGGCGTTGTCGTTGGCGGCGAGCAGCGCGAGCACGTAGACGCAAGCCGGCAGCAGCGCGGCGCCGAGCGCGACCGCGAACAGGCGGAGAGCTGCGCGGCGCCCGAGGGCTGGGGTGACGCGGCGCGCGAGCAGCGCGAGCGCGAGCATCACCCCCGGGACGAGGCCGACGAAGTTGAGCTTGGTGAGCAGCCCGCACGCGGTGACCGCGCCGATCGCGATCGCGAGGCGCAGCGTCAGGCCGCGGCGGAAGGCGCACGCGAGGCAGTAGAACAGCGCGGCGGAGACCGCGCACAGCATCGCGTCGGGGTTGACGACACCGGACATGAACCCGACGAGCGGCGCGAGCGCCATGCAGAGGCCGCCGACGGTCCACGCCCACGGGACGCGCGGTAGCGCCTCGCGCAGGAACAGGTATCCAAATAGGGCCGCGCAAGCGGCGAGCAGCGCGCTGAGCAGGCGCATGAGCTCCAGGCGGTCGAGCAGCGAGCCGCCGCTGCCGAGCAGATACGGGAGCGTCTGCAGCGCGTAGAACAGCGGTGGCTCGGACGTCGCGACGCCGGCGCCCTGCCCGATGCGGGAGAGCGGTCGCGCGAGGTCGCGGCGCAGGCGCTGCTGCTGGGCGGCGCTCGAGATCGTCTCGATCGCGGGGTTGTAGCGGACGGTGCGCATGTCGAGGTCTTCGAGCACGGCGGACTCCTCGGGCGAGTCGAGCGAGGTGTCCAGTTTCGGCAGCGCGCCGGTCTCGGCGAGGATCTGGACGTAGGCGAAGTGCGACGGTTCGTCGGGCGCCTGGAAGGGCGGCGTGAGGATCGACCAGCTGGCGGCGCTGAGGAACGCGACGGCGGCGCACACCCAGGCCGTCGCGGGGGCGAGGCGCAGGGCGGCGCGCGTGAGGCGACGAGGGAGCTGCCGTAGCGTGCCGGTCGGCCGCGGCGTTCCGGTCGGCGGCAGCGACCCACGGCGAGCGGGCGTCTCCCCGGGTGCGGTGGTCTGGGCGCCAGCGATCGGTGGGGGCGCGCGCCGGGCGCCGCCCAGGGGAGGCGCGGACGTTTGGGGTCTGCGGTCACGGGGCTCGTCCCTGCCGAACCCCTGCGTGCGTGGCGCGGGCTCGAGCGGGACGCGCCCGAGGCGACGTAGGATCGTCGCGACGACGAGCGCCGTCGCAAGGCCCATCATGATCAGCGGCAGCGCGACCGCCCAGCCATCTTCGGGGGCGCGCCCGATACCGAGCTTGTGCGCGACGGTCCCGATGCCCGACCACCACGAGCCCGAGCTCGGGCGGAGGTATTCGATACGCATCTTGTTCGGCTGTTCGCCGGGCTCGGGGTGGCTCGAGGGGCCCCCGAGCAGGTTGACCGCCTGCACGGCGCGGTCGATCGAGAAGCAGACGTGCGCATTGCGCAGGGTGTGCTCGATCGGCGTGACCGGCACGGTCGTGACTTTCCCGAGCCATCCGCCGCGCTGTGACCCCGACGCGACGGTGCGCGAACCGGCGAGCACGGCGACGCGCATGTGCGGTTTGACGTTGCTCTGAGTCCACATGCGCACCGCGGTCGTGCCCCGCGGAACGGTTTCTCCGCCCTGGCACGCCTGGGCCGGTCCCTTCGTCGACCCGACCACGCCGGCAGGCGCGATCGAGTTGGTACCGCCGACGACGAGCGGGGAGCGCGAGAGCACGACCAGGAGCGCGGTCACGATCGCGACGGTTCCCGCGATCGTCGCGACCACGACGCTGCGGCGGCGCTCGCTGGATACTCGACTGGGCCTGGAGGCTCGGATGCGGAAATGCTCCAGGCGCTGCGAGCCGCCGTCAAGGATGCTCGGCAAACACCCCCTTACGCCGTCGGGCGAGCGCGGCGAGGCGCGAATTCTGCCTGTTATTGCAGGGGTTTCGCGAACGTTTGCGGTGGCCGCCGGCGAGGCGTCCTAGAAACAGAAAACGCCATCGGGGCGCCGTGAGCCGCTCAGGCCATCGGCAGCGACATGCCCGCCGGCTTGGGCGCTTGGGGCACGCTCTGCGGTTCCGCGGCGGCCGCTACGGTGGCGAGCACGGGCAGCTCGACGGGGGTCGCCGCGAGCAGCCCGCGCGCGGCGTGACGGATCGCCTGCGCGGCGGGGTCGTCGGGGTTCTCCAGCACGAGCGGTACGCCGCCGTCGGCGTGTTCGCGCAGTGGCATCGTGAGCGGGACCTTGCCGAACAGCGGCACGTCGAGCTCGTCGGCGAGCTCCTGCCCGCCGCCCTCGCCGAACAGCGCGTAGCGCTCGCCGGTGGGCGCCGTGAAGCCGGACATGTTCTCGATCACGCCGACGATCTCCAGTGACACCTTGTGCGCCATCTGCGCCGCGCGGCGCGCTACCTTCTGCGCCGTCGGCTGCGGGGTGGTGACGATCGCGAAACGCGCCTGCGGCAGCAGCTGGGCGAGCGTCATCGAGACGTCGCCCGTCCCGGGCGGGAGGTCGATCAGCAGGTAGTCCAGCGCGCCCCATTCGACGTCCTGCAGGAACTGGCTGAGGGCCTTGTGGAGCATCGGCCCGCGCCACACCACCGCGGCGTCCTCCTCGACGAAGAACCCGATCGACATCACCTTCACGCCGTGCGCCTCCAGCGGCACGATCTTGCGCGCGGGCGAGACGGCGGGACGCGTCGCGCCGAGCCCGAACATGCGCGGGATCGAGTAGCCCCAGACGTCGGCGTCGAGCACCCCGACGCGCTTGCCCTCGCCGCTGAGCGCCGCCGCGAGGTTGGCGGTCAGCGTCGACTTGCCGACGCCGCCCTTGCCCGAGCCGACGCAGATCACGTTGGCGACCTCCGCGAGCGCCCCGTCGGGCAGGCTCCCGCGCCCGAGCTTCTGCTGCAGCGCCACCTTCTGCGTGTCGCTGAGGACGCCGAAGTAGACGTTGACGTGGCTGACGCCCTCGAGCGCCGCGACGGCCTGGGCCACGGCGGTCTGGAAGTGGTCTCTGATCGGGCAGCCCGCGGTGGTCAGCAGGACGGTGACGTCGATGACGCCGTTGTCGCCGATCGCGATCTCGCCGACCATGTCGAGCTCGACGATCGAGCGCCGCAGCTCGGGGTCGATCACGGCCTTCAGGGCATCGAGGATCTGCTCGCGGGTGGGCATGGGGCCATTCTCGCAGACGCCGCGCGGAGGGCGGTCGCGCGAACCCCTCCCAGCCGGCCGCCAGGCCGGCCAATCCAAATCCTTCAGCGCTCGGCGGCGGGGCACATGATGCGGTAGTCGCAGAGCGCGCACACCGGCGGTGAGGGGGTGGGCTCGAAGTCCTGCGCGAGGATGCCCTCGCCGACTCCCAACACCGCTTCTCGCACCCACGCCTCGCTGTCACCGTCGCGGGGGACCGGGACGCGGCGGTCGTCGAGCAGGTAGTAGTAGGCCTGCCGGGAGCTCTCCAGCTGCCACGCCTCGCGCGCCGCGATCGCGTACAGCGAGAGCTGGATGTCGTCGCGCAGCTCGGCCGCCGTCTTGGCGTGGCCGGTCTTGTAGTCGATCAGCTCGTAGCCGCCGTCGGGGAGCGCGTCGACGCGGTCGACGCGTCCACGCACGTGGTGGGGCCCGAGGGCGAACGCGAACGAGCGCTCGAACCACAGCGGGCGGCCGGACTCCTCGCGGAGGCGCTCGTGGTAGCGGACGAGCGCCGCGCGCGCCTTCACGCGCAGGCGGCGTTCGAGCTCGCCCTCGCCGATGCCCGCGCGCCGCCAGGCGGCGTCGAGCAGCTCCATCATCGACCCCAGCGTCTGCTCCTCGGCGCCGTGGTAGCGCTCGAGCACCTGGTGGACGACGATCCCGAAGCGCTGGTTGAGCGTCTGCTCGACGGGGATCTTCAGGACGCGCGCGAACTTGTAGCGCAGCGGGCACCCGCGGTAGGTCTCGACGTCGGACGCCGACAGCGCGAGGCCGCCGCCGCGGCGCGGCAGGAACTCCTCCAGCGAGGGCTCGCCGCGCGGCCCGAGCGCGCCGGCCCAGCTCGCGGCGGCGTTGCGCGTCGAGGGCTCGCGCTCGCGGCGCTCCTCGCCGGGCGCGCCGAGGAGCGCGTCGAGTGGCGAGGTTTCGTAGATCTCGCGCTGCAGCGGCGTGGCGGCGGCGAGCAGGCGCGCGTTGATGTCGGCGAGCACCCCCGCGAGCTGCTCAGGGTTCTCCTCCGCGTGCGGCTCGCCCGCTGCGCGGCGCGTGCGGTCGCGCTCCACAAGCGCGGCGAGCTTGATCAGCTCGAGGTAGCGCACGATCCCGTGGGAGACGTCGATGTCGGTGTCCAGGCGCAGCTCGCCGAGGCGTTCGGCGATGCGGTTGACGTCGCCGAGCACCTCGGCGCGCAGCCTGCCGAGCATCTCGCGCAGCGTGTGAGCGTCGGGTGAGGCCTCCGCGGCTCCGGCGGCCTCGACCGCTCTCCTCGCCGTCGCCGATATCTCCTCCCCGGGGGATCGCTCGGCGACGGCGGTGAGATGCGCGGCGAGCTCGCGCGCGCCGGCGGCGGGCGAGCCGCGTCCGAAGTCCTCAGCCAGCTCGCAGAGGTGCGCGAGGCCGGCGACGCGCTCCTCGACGTCCTGCTCGTCGGCGGCGAACAGCTGGCGGCGGCGCAGGCCGAGGCGCTCGACGAGGCCGACGACGAACGCCGCCGGGCGCTCGCTGTCGATCGCCCGTGTCGCCCATCCATAGAGGTGCTGGAAACGCTCGATGCGCTCTCGCGCGTGTGGCGCGAGCTGCGGCGACTCGGTGGCGGTGCCGAGCGCGGCGACGACGTCGAGGCGCTGGCGGCGCGCGATCTGGACGATCCGCGCGAGATCGACCTGATGGAGCTCGACCGGCGGCCGGCCCAGCGCCCGCACGGCGGCGGCGGCGTCGCGGGGTTCGATCAGCAGCCGCAGCCACGCGAGCACGTCGCGGACCTCGGCGCGCTCGAAGACGGGCGGTCGGGTCGCCGCCTCGCCGTCTTGTCGCGTGACCTGCGCGGCGCCGGCGGAGCGTTCCAATTGCGCGTGCACGATCCAAGGCTACTCTCTGGGAGTGGACGCAATCGACTGGAGCACCGCGCAGCGCGTGGGGGAGTTGCTCGCGGGCTCGCCGTCCGCGGGCGCGGTGACGGGGGAGTCCGTGCGCCCGTTGGCGGAGCGCTTCGCGGCGCGCGTGAGCGAGTACTCGGGTCTGGCGCTCCCGCCGGAGCTGCCACCGCTGGAGGCGGTCGACCGCTCGGCGTGGATCGCGGCGAACCTGAGCTCGATGCGGCCGATCCTGGAGCCCCTGGCGCAGCAGTCCGGTGCGATCGGGCGCGCGCGCCGCTCGTCCCGGCCGCGCAAGCCGGGCGCGCAGGACCTCACGCCGCTCTACGACGGGCTCGCGGCGGCGGGCGGTCTGCTGCTGGGCGCGCAGGTGGGGGCGATGGCGGGCATGCTTTCGCAGCGCGTCCTCGGGCAGTACGACCTCTCGCTGCTGGACTCCTCGACGCCGCCGCGCCTGCTGCTCGTGGCGCCCAATCTCGCGCAGGCGGCGCGCACGATGGAGGTCGACGGCGAGCAGCTGCTTTCGTGGGTCACGATCCACGAGCTCACGCACGCGATCCAGTTCTCCGGCGCGCCGTGGCTGCGCGAGCACCTCGCGGGCCTGCTGCAGGAGCTGATCTCAGGTCTGCAGGTGACGTTCTCGCTCGGCGCGCTGCTGCGCCCGCCCGATCTGCGCGACCTGCGCGCGCTCGCGGAGCGCCTGCGGCGGGGTGAGATCCTGCGAGTGACCCTCGGCGAGCAGCGCTGGCAGCTTGTGGCGCGCATGCAGGCGACGATGTCGCTCGTCGAGGGGCACGCGGAGCACGTCATGGACGCGGTCGGAGCGGAGGTGCTGCCGTCGCTGCCGCGCCTGCGCGCCGCGATGGGCCGGCGACGCGAGAGCCGCGGGCTGCCGTGGCGGATCCTCGAGCGCCTGCTGGGGCTGGAGTTGAAGTTGCGCCAGTACGAGGACGGGCGACGCTTCTGCGACGCGGTCGTCGCCGCGGGCGAGGGGAATGGGAAAGGGAAGGATGGGGTTGGGGTTGGCGGGCCTCAACTCCTGGCGCGCGTGTGGGAGCGGCCGGAGAACCTGCCTACGGCGGCGGAGTTGGCCGACCCCGAGCTGTGGCTGGCGCGGGTCGCCTAGCGGATCCCGTGCGAACGCATGTTCCGCTTGTTACAAAGTGGATGGCTGGAAGTACCGGAGAGCAAAGGGGTGTCGCGTGCTAGCCTCGGTTGGTGTAACTAGCTGGTGGGCCTCGTGTACAAACATGTGTTCGAGCAGGACACACCCAATGAGCCCGAACAAGCCAAGCGAACGCGATCGCCCGCTCCCCGAGGCGAGACCCTAGACAGGAGACCCAATCCCGATGGCAGAGCAGACCTCACCCAAACCCTCCCCCAAACCCCGTACCCGCGCGGCGGGGCCGGCCAAACCGGCCGCGAAAGCCTCGCGCACCCAGACCCGCAAAACGGCCACGAAAACCGCAACGCGCAGCCGCGCGACACGCACGACGGCCTCCCGGCCGGCGTCCCGCTCGACCGCGGCGCTCGCAGGCGACTACGCCGAGCGCGTCGTGCTGATCCCGGTCGGCGCCGCGCTCGTGGCACGCGATCGTGTGGTGTCGAGCGTGAACGAGGTGATCGCGAGCTACTCGACGCCCGCCAAGGCCCAGACCCAACTGCGCAAATTCGAGCGGCGCGGGACGACCGCGCGTAACCGGCTCGAGCGCGAGGTCCGCAAAACGCGCACGCGCGTGGAGCGCGAACTGCGCGAGCGCCGCCGCGAGCTCGAGCGCCGCCGCGGTGAGCTGACGAAGAGCCTCACGAGCCAGGTCGAGCAGACGCAGACCGAGCTCGAAAAGCGCCAGGGCCAGATCGAGGGCGCCGTGCGCGCCCGCCTGGAAGACGGCGCGGACCTCGCGAACCGCGTCCAGGAGCGCGTGCTGAGCCTGGTCTGAGCCGACACCGAACTTCCCCCGTCGCGTCGGAGAGCGCTGACGGGAGAGTCTGCCGGCCATATCTCGCCGGTGGAAGAAGGACCCTCTCCTCCCTCAGCCGGCGGGGCGACAAGCGTGTCGCCCCGCCGGCCTTTTTGCGTGGCCGGGCCGCCGTGCTGACGGCGAAGCGAAAAACAGCCGCGCGCAACTGGAATGCGGGGCTTGCGCCGACCGCGAGGCCCTGGGGCGCGTCGCATGGCCCACGCAGACAGCGATTCCGGCCCGCGGGGCGTGGCGGCGCGTGTGCGCGCCTCGATAGGCCGGGGCACGCGCGATTGACATCGCCCGCTGCGCTCGGTACACCCACGGAGCAGCCTGGAGTCAAATTATCGATATGCGTCGGACAAAAGGCAGGCAAGCAAGGGGAGCATCCAGCGAGGACCACGAAAGGAGGATCGAGCAAACATGCGCAACGCAAAGCTGGGCCTGGTCGCATGCGCCGTGGCGCTTGCGTTCAGCGTTGCCGTGGCTGCCTCCGCGCAGGCGGCTACGGCGGGATGGATGGTCGGCGGGTCCCTGCTCTCGGGGACGAAGCAACTCGCCTCGACGGCATCGGTCGAAAAAAGCCTCGTATTTGAGCTTAAAGGCATCTTCAGGATTGAATGCAAAGGAAGTGTTTTCAAAGGCAATGGTGCGGAACTGGTGGCGCCAAATAAGATAAAGGCGAATTCACTTGAATTTACCGAATGCAATGGGGCGACAGAAGAAGCGTGTAAATTAAATGATGAAACAGTCAGCACGAACCCAGTGACGGTCGAAACCACATTAGACGGCACCTTAGCCGTCAAGGCAACTCTCAAACCCCAGACCAAAAGCATCATCGCCACGGTCGATTTCGTGGGGGAAAAATGTGTAGTTAAAGGTGAAGAGGCCATCACGGGAAGCGTGGCAGTCTTATCGCCGACGGCTCAGGACGAACGGACCACGCAGCAGTCGTTTTCTACAACCACCGAAGCATCGGGAGAATTGAAAGCAGGTTCGTCGTCGGCGTTAGTGACCACCACGGCGACAACGAGATTGGCCAGCGGCCAAGCTTGGAGCTTCTTATAACGGGCGAACGCACCCAGACAAACGAAAGGGATCAGGCGGCATGCAAAATACAAAGATTGTTGTGGTCGCATGCGCTGTAGCGCTTGCGCTCGGCGCGGCTGCGGCCGACTCTGCGTCGGGGGCTACGGCGGGATGGATGGTCGGCGGGAGTTTGCTCTCGGGATCGAAACAGCTCGCACCAACGGCCTCGGTCCAGTCAAGTCTACGACTAAACGTTGCGGGTATCACGATAGAATGTAGGACAAACACCTTCAAAGGAAACGCGGCAGAAATTATCTCGCCGAATGTCATGAAGGCGCACGGGATCGAATTCACGGAATGTAACGGAACTAAAGGGGAATGCAGTTTAGGTAGTGAAACCGTTACTACGGTCCCGGTGTTGATAGAAGTGACGTTAGAGGGAGTGTTAGCTACTATAGCGAGACTCAAACCTCAGACAAAAACGACAATCGCCACAGCAAGCTTCATAGGTGAAAAATGTGCACTCCTAGGGGTACAGAACATCACCGGAAGTGTCTTAGTGTTATCGTTAACTGCACAGGATGAACGGTCTACGCAGCAGTCCACGTCGATAACAACCGAAGTGTCGGGGGAATTGAAAGTCGGTGCATCGGTGGCGTCCGTGACCACCACGGCGACGACGAGCTTGGCCTCTGGTCAGACATGGAGTTTCTTATAGCCGGCTGAGGCGGCGCCGCGTGCGGGCGAACGAAGTTGCGCCTCGCGCGCGGCGATAGCCGGCTTGCGGTGGCGCTAGTCCCCGCGCGGGGCCGCGTCGTCGCCCTGCTGGCGCAGGAAGCGCTGGAACTCGCGTGCCAGCAGGTCGCCCGAGGGGAGGTTCTCGGGCAGCAGTGGCGAGTCCTCCTCCTCGTCCTCCTCGAGACGATCGACGAATGCCTGGACCTCGGGGTTGCTGGACACGGCGAGTCCGACCTGGCGCTCGTAGTTCGCGGTCGCCTCCTCGAGCTCGGCGGTGTCGAGCGAGATTCCCAGCAGGCCCTCCAGGCGTCGTACGAGCGCGAGCGTTGCCTTTGGGCTCGGCGCGGCGGCCACGTAGTGGGGGACGCTCGCCCACAGGCTGACGGACGGGAGGCCGGCGTCGGTGGCTGCGCTGTGGAGAACGCCGACGATGCCCGTCGGTCCCTCGTAGTCGCTTGGCCGGTGCGCTCCGAGGCGCTCCATCAGCGCGGGGTCGGAGGCGAAGCCGGTCATGGCGACGGGCCGCGTATGTGGCACGTCGGCGAGCAGTGCGCCCAGCGTGACGACCATCTCGACCCCGAGCGCTTCGGCGAGCTCCACGACGAGTGCGCCGAACGAACGCCAGCGCAGCGAGGGCTCGACGCCCTGCACCAGCACCAGGTCGCGGCGGGGATGGGGACCCTGCGCGGCGTGCGGGACCGGTGCGGCGTACATCTCGACCGACGGCCACTCGAGCTCGCGGCGCCCCTCCTTCGCGGAGAGCCGGATGCGCGGGCGGTTTGCCTGGAAGTCGTAGAACTCCTCGCTGTCGATGTGCGCGAAGCGCTCGGCGTCGAGCGCGCGGCTCATGAACGCGACCGCGGTTGACGCGGCGTCGCCCGCGTCGTTCCAGCCCTCGAACGCGCAGACCATCACCGGGGCCCGTAGACCCGACGGGCGGCGATCCCAGATGAGTGGCTGCATCGGTTCCACCGTACATCATGCGGGCAAGCCGGCTCGAAGATCGCCGCGCTGCGCCACGGCGCAGGCGCCGACGGGATCGATTGGAGACAAGCGAAGCCGGATCGACGCTTGCAGTTGAGCCGCGGGCCGCGGCGCGCCAAAGGAGCGCATTGGAGGCATGCGACGATGCGCGGCGGTGCGAGCGGCGAGGGTCACGAGAGTCGATGCGTTGCTGGCGGCGGCGGCGGTGATCGCAGTGTCCGCTCCGATGCTGCTGACGCGCTCGGGCTTCGCGGAGGACTTCACGAACTCGATGTGGATGGTGTGGGCCGCGGGCAGGGGACTAGCTCAGGCCGGCCACCCGAGCTTCTTCGTCAACACGACCACGCTCGGCGCGTTCTACCCGCTGTTCGCGTTCTATGGTGGGCCGCTCTTCGCGTACACGGGGGCCGTATCCGAGCTGCTCGGCGGCAACGCGGAAGTCGTCTTCATCGGCTCGACGATGCTGACGATCTTCGTGCTCTACGGGTCGATTCTCTGGCTGGGGCGCGAATTTGACTTGCGAGGGCTGGCTGCCCACGCGCCAGCGCTGACGGTGGTCACGAGCGCGTACTACATGACCGACCTTTACGGGCGCGGGGCTTGGATGGAGCTCGTAACGGTGTCCGCGCTCGGCCCATTCGTGGCAAGCGGGGTGTACCTCGTGCGTGTGCCTCGGTGGCGGCTGCTGCCGATGGCGATCTTCGTCGGGTCGGTGGTGATCCTCACGGGCGGGCACAACATCACGCTGCTGTGGGGCTCGGCGACCGTCGTCGCCGTGCTGCTGCTCCTGTGGCTCGCGCTGGGCGCCCCGCGACGCTTGCCGTACCGTCGTCTGGCGATGCTCTGCGCGTTGGGGCTGGCGGGCACGTCGATCAACGCATGGTTCCTGCTGCCGGATCTGGCCTTCGCCTCGAAAGTCGCGGTCGCGCACAGCGAGCAGACGTCCACGCGCATATGGACGACGTTCAGGGGGTTCAACCTGCCGGGCACGGTGCTCAATCCATTGCGCTACGTTCCGCGGGAATCGTCGACTCCGGCGCTCTACGTACAGGCGCCTGTGTGGCTCATGGCGTGGGGCATAGCCGCGGCGGGGCTCCTGTTGTGGCGCCGCGCGATCGGGGGCGCCTTGCGGCGAGTATGGCTGAGCTCGATCGTGGCGATCGTGCTGCTGCTCGGCATGATCATGCTGAAGGCCTTCTGGCAGTTCGTGTATTACCCGTTCAACGAGATCCAGATGCCCTACCGGCTCGGGGGTTATCTGTTCTACGCGGTGGCCGGTCTGGTGCTCGTGGCCGCGCTCGCGCTGCAGCGTTTCGCTGCTCGCGGCGGTTCGCGCCGCGTGGTGGTGGGGCTGCGGGCCGCGCTGCTGGGGGCCGTCGCTGTGAGCCTCGCGCTGTGCATGTGGCAGATATGGGTGCCGGAAACGCGCTTCCGCGGCTCATATGCGAATCGTTCCGAGGCGCTCGCGAGCGTGAACGTCATGCCGAACAGCTGGTATTCGATCGACGACTACAGCGACTGGCAGGCGCGGCTGGTGAACGTGCCGGAAGGTCGAACGCTGTTGATCCCGCCCAGCGCCATACAGGGAGATCGCTTCGATGCCTTCATGAACGTCCCACCCGGTCCGCAGCCGATCCAGACCAACATCATCGGCGGCTCCTACCTCGTGCACATCGGCGGCCTGCGACTGGTCGGCAGGAACAACCAGGACTTCGCGATCGTCAAACGCTCCAACGGCGGCAGCGGGCCGGTGCACGTGGTGGTGGAAACGGCCGACAGCACGGCGGTCGAGGCAGGGCGGATGCTCAGCCGAGTGGGGCTGCTGGCGACGCTCGCGATCCTGGGCTACGCCGAGTTGCAGACGTTGCGCGTGCGCCGCAGGCTGAGAGCACAGACGAGCGTCTCGGGCTGAGCAGGGCCGCCGGGCGACCCGACGGCTGCGGTCCCCAACGAGCGCTGCATCCGTTCCACCGTCCATTATGCGGGCATGCCCGCTCAAAAGATCACGACGCTGCGCGATGGCGAGGAGGTCGACGGGGTCTTCGCGTGCGCGCGCAAGGAACGCCTGCTGTCGCGCACGGGGACCCCGTATCTGACGGTCGAGCTGCGCGACGACACCGGATCGATCGTCGCGCGTGCGTTTCGCGACGCGGATCTGCTGGCGGGGCGCTTCGAGCGCGGGCAGATCGTGCAAGTGCAGGGGCGCGTCGTGCGCTTCCGCGACCAACTGCAGGTGGAGCTGCGCGCGATCGCGGCCGCGGCGCAAGCCGAGGCCGATCCGGCGGATTTCCTGCCGGTTTCGCGGCGTGACCTGGACGAGCTCGACGGCTTCCTCGAGCACCTCGCGCGCGAGCTCTACGAACCGGGTCTGCGGTCGCTGCTGGAGCGGATCCTCGGCGATCGCGAGCTGCGGGCCGAGATCCGCCGCGCGCCCTGCGCGCTCCCCGCGCGGGGGCCGGCGCGCGCCTCGGTCACCGGCCACCACGCATATCTGGGCGGGCTGCTGGAGCACACGGTCGCTGTCGCGGCGCTCGCGCTGGAGCTCTGCACGCTGCATCCACGCCTCGACCGCGACCTGCTGCTGGCGGCGGCTCTCGTGCACGACCTCGGTCGCACGCGCGAGTTCACCTACGGCGCCGAGATCGCGCGCAGCGAAGAGGGCCGCATGCTGGGCCACGTGGAGCTCACCCTGCGCATCCTCGCCTCGCACTACCCCGCGTCGCTGTCCGCGGAGCGGCGGCTCGCGCTCGAGCATTGCGTCCTCGCGCACCACGGCTCCGAGGCCGGCGGCGCGCAGCGCGCGGCGTCCGCGGAGGCGGTCGCCCTGCAGCGCTGCAACGCGCTCGACGCGCACGTCAAGAGCGCGTTCGAGCACGGCCTGGGCAGCTGACGGCGGCAGCCGTTGCACCGGTCAAGCGGCGGCGGGGCGTTGCCGATGAAGAAGCGATGAGTTGGTTTCGACGTCGACGCTCGGCGCAGGCCGAGGAGGAGTCGCAGGCACCCCTGCCCCAGGATGCGCCGCCCCCCGCGCCGGACGCCGCGTCCGCCCAAACCGCGGCCCCGGCCGCAGGCTCGGTCGCGCCTGAGCTTTCGGCGTTGGAGGCCGCGATCGCCCAGCCGGCCGCGACTCCCCAGCCGATCGTCGCGAAGTCGGCGGGCATGGGAGAGGAGAACGGCCACGCGACCGCGCTCGCCGAGCAGGCGCCGGCGACGGCGACCGCGGTACTCGACCCCCCCGCGCCACCCCCGGATCGCCCGCACACGCAGGGGCTGGACACCGCGGCGCGACCGGGGCGCTCGGGCAGGCGTATCGGCGAGGTCGTCGTCGATCTCGGGTTCGCGGACCGCCAGGCGGTGGAGCAGGCGGTTTCGGCTGCGCGCCAGCAGCGCAAGCCGACCGGCCAGGTGCTGGTCGAGCAGGGCGTCCTGCGCCAGGACCAGCTCGCGCGTGTCGTCGCGGAACGTTTCGGCCTGGACTATGTCGATCTGTCTGTGTTCGAGCCTGACATGGGGGCCGTCAACCTGCTGAGCGCGGAGGCGATCAAGCGCTACCAGGCGGTGCCGGTCGGCTTCACCGAGGATGGCTCGCTGCTGCTGGCGATGGCCGACCCGACGAACATCCTTTCGATCGACGACATCGCGATGATCACCAACCGCCGCGTACGCGTCGCGGCGGCCTCGGCCGAGGACGTCAACATGCTCGCCGCGCGCCTCGGGAAGCTGGAGGGCGCGATCGAAGACATCGGCGAGGAGGAGGAGCGCGAGCCGCTCGACACGTCGCTCGTCGAAGAGGCCGATCAGGACGCCCCGATCATCAAGCTCGTGCACTCGATCATCGCGCAGGCGGTGCAGCAGGGTGCCTCGGACATCCATCTCAACCCCGAAGAAGGCGACACGCGCGTGATGTTCCGCGTCAACGGCGTCCTGCACCCGGCCGCGACGGTGCGCCGCCGGATGGCCGCGGGGATGGTTTCGCGCATCAAGATCATGGCCGACCTCGACATCTCCGAGCGCCGCGCGCCCCAGGACGGTCGCCTGGCATTGAGCATCGAGGGTCGTCGCGTGGACATCCGCGTCGTGACGTTGCCGCTCGTGCACGGTGAGGGTGCGGTGATGCGCGTCCTCGACAAGGGCGTGGTCGTGCAGAACCTCGACTCGCTCGGGATGCGTGCCGAGGAGCAGCAACGTTTCGACGGCGCGATCCACCGCCCCCACGGCGCGGTGCTCGTAACCGGCCCGACGGGCTCGGGCAAGTCGACGACGCTGTACGCCGCTCTGAACGTGCTCAACGACGGCGCGCGCTCGATCCTCACGATCGAGGACCCCGTCGAGTCGCGCATCGCGGGCGTCAAGCAGATGCAGGTCGCGCCGAAGGCGGGCGTCACGTTCGACACGGGCCTGCGCTCGATGCTGCGCGCGGACCCCGACGTGATCATGGTCGGCGAGATCCGCGACCGCGAGACCGCGCACATCGCGGTCGAGGCTGCGCTGACCGGCCACATGGTGCTTTCCACGCTCCATACCCGCGATGCTCCCAGTGCGCTGGGGCGGCTTACGGACATGGGGATAGAGCCGTTCCTCGTCTCCTCCGCGGTCGACTGCATCGTGGCGCAGCGCCTCGTGCGGATGCTCTGCGCGCACTGCAAGCGCCCCGCCAACCTGCCCACCTCGGTGCTCGAGGAGCACGGGCTCACCGACATCCAGCCCTACGAGCCCGTCGGCTGCCCGCGCTGCTCGAACACCGGCTACCGAGGACGCGTCGGCATCTACGAGGTGATGACCATCACCGAAGAGATCCGCACCCAGATCCTCCAGCACGCCTCCGTCGACGACATCGCTGCGACCGCCGCCCAGCAGGGCATGCGGCGCCTGCACGAGGACGGGATCGACAAGGTGCGCGACGGTCTCACCTCGCTGGAGGAGGTCGAGCGCATGACGACCAGCCTGGTTTAGGCCGGTCGCTCAGCTCTCGGGGTACAGCAGCGAGATCCGCAGCTTCCCCGACGGGAACGCCTCACCTTCGAAGGAGTACGCCTGGTAGGCGACGCCGCGATAGCTGACCGCTCCGCGGTCGGGGATCTGTGCGGGTCCGGGGCTCAACGTGCCCATCACCTGACCCGCCGAGGTCCGCAGCAGCGTCTGCGCTCCGGTGAACGCGCGCGCGAGAATCGTGAAGCCGAGGTCGTCCTGGATCGCCAGCTCGAAGTGCGCCGCCACGCGCCCGCGCGCGTCGCGGACCACCGCCCGGATCGGCGCCAGCACGTGCGGGCCGCCGACGTCCACCAGCAGCTTGCCCGCGCGCATCACGCGCACGCGCACGACGTGCAGGTGGGCGCGGAAGAAGCCGATGATCGCCGCGCGCGTCGCCTTCGGACTGCCGGCGAGCACGGCCATGCGGAAGGCGCGCGAGCGCTCGACGATCGCGAGGATCCGCTGCGCTTTGCCGCCCATGTGCTCGGCTCCGTAGACGCGTTCGGCGACCTTCCCCCAAGCGTTCGCTCGCGCCTGGGAGGCGCCGACCGGGTTACCTGTTCGCGCGCAGGCTTCTGTCAGCGTCGACTGCGCCACCAGCAGCGACACGCTCACCGGCAGGGCCGGGAAGGCGGTCGCTCTGAACGTGTCGACGCGATAGGCCACCCCGTCGAGCGTCACTTCGGCCTGGTTCACCCGCAGCCGCGGCGGCGTCGATTGCAGCGTGCTGGCCAGCGCGTGCCCCGCGCCACGCACGACGACGTCCGACCCGGTCAACCCCGACACCGTCTGTGCGTACCCGTTGGCGCCCTGGACCGAGACCGTGAACGTGCCGACCGTTTGTCCCCCGAGCTGCAGCCGCCCGACGGAGGGAGCGATGCCCTCGCCGCGCTCGATGCGCGCAAGGGTGCGGCCCGCGCGCTGCACTTGCACGCTCACGATCTGGTTCAGCAACAGGCCCTGCAGCACGCGCCTGGTCGCCGGGCCCTCGCCGCGCGCGACGGCTTCGGAAAGCGCCTGCGAGGTGGTCAGCCGGTAGCGCGCCTGGGCGACGATGCGGCCGGTCGCGGACTCCTCGTAAAGGCTGTGCCCGACACGTTCGAGCGCTTCCAGGGTCGCGCCCGTGCAATCGCGCTTGACGGGCGCCCGCGAGGCGGTGTCCGTCAACGTCACAGCTGTGCCATCGCCTTTCGTGCTCGACCCGCAGCCACAGCACAGGCAGGCGAGCACGAGTGCGATGAGAGCGGAGCGACTTCTCATGGCTCGCGAAGCCTAGTCGCCCGCGTCGCGGGGCCGCGGAGGTTGTTGTCCTCGCGGCCCCGCCGGGTGTCACGTCCTACGCGTCACAGGGCTCTCAGTGTGCCTTGCCCTTGACGTGCGCTTTTGACTTCGACTGCTTGTCCCCCTGCTTGACGGGTGTCTTGTTCCGCCTGCCGTGCCTGCCCTGCTTGCCCTTGGCGTGCCCAAGCGCTCTTGGTTGCGACCCCTGGTATGCGGTCAGGCGGGTCTTGCCCGATGCTGCCGTCGCCGGGCACCCGAGCGGGCGGCCGAGCTCGAACGGGCCGGAGATCGCCTGGGTGATCGCGCCCTTTTCCACGTACGCGTAGGTCACCGTCAGCAGCGCGTCGACACGTGGTTCGGTGCACAGCTTCCAGCCGATTTCGAACTGGCCCGAGATCTTCTCCTCGGGTTCGGTCGTGCTCGTGCCGACGCAGTTGAGCGCGTATCCCGGGAACGCGCCGCTGCAGGAGAACGTGTCCGTCAGTGCCGTGCCCGCATGGTTGGTCACCAGCGGCGCGCCTTCGATGCCGCTGATCGGGAGCTGCGTCTGGATCTGGTAGCCCGTTATCTGGCCGTCGCACTCGAATTGGTACCTGACGGGCGTTTCTTCCCCGCCCGCTTCAGAGGTTCCCGCGCCGATGCTCCCCGAGCATTCGTAGTTGTTGGGGTTGCTCGGCTCCGTCGCTTCCGCCTGCGCGAATGCCGGCACGGCAAGCGCCAGCAGCAGGATGCCGAGCAGCGTCGTCACCAGCTGCCGTTTCAGGGTGGGCGCAGAGCTCCCCGAGCGCGCTGTGACGGCCGCGGGGTGGGAGCGATGGTTGGGTTTGGGTGGGTGCACATGGCCTCCGTTTCGTTGATGGATTGCTGCGTCGAGGTGTCGGCGATTCACCGACCGACGTTCTTGGAAGTGCTAAGCAGCTCTTCGATGCTCGCCCGCGGCGCGGCCGCGTCGAACGTGCTCGTCAGGCGCGCGCCCGGGCGGCGCAGGTAGGGCGAGAGCAGCAGCGTGCCCGTGGTCGTCGCGGACAGCGTGCTCGCCTGCGTGCCGGGCGGGTAGGGGAGTGCTTGCGCCTGGCCCGGGGTCGCCGCTTGGCTGGGCGCCGGCTGCGTCGCCGTCGGCTGCGCAGCGGCCGGCGACGTTTGCGTCTGTCCGGAGGGCGACTGTGCCGACGGCGTGGACGGTCCACCCGCGAACGTGATCGCGATCAGGCCGCCTTCGCCGTAGGCCGTGGTCGCGACGATCTCTCCCACCACACTCTGCAGGAAGGCGTCCGCGGCCTGCGCCCCCGCCGGTTCGTTCGGCGGCTCGATCGTGCTCACGGCCGATTCCACCGCACCGGAGAGCAGCGTCGCCGCGCCCTCCAGCTGCTGTGCCGCAAGCGCGGAGTAGCTGTTCAGGAGCGTGCCCCGGTGGAGCTCTGCGGAGAGGAACGGGAACGCCGCGGGTTCGGCGTCGACTTTCGCGAAGCTCTCCCCGTACGGGAGCACGATCAGCCACGCGTGCCCGATCGCGGGCAGCCGTGCGGGTTGATGGCCGGTCTTACCTGGTGACCTGCGGCTCGTGGGGGATGGCGCGCTTTCGGCCGCCGGCGTCCTCGAGCTCGTTTCCGACTGCGCGGCGCTCCCACCACCGCTGGCGCTCGCGGAGAGCGCGTGCGAGGTCGCGCCTTTGCTCGCCGAGCCCGAGGTCTGCACCGCGGGGTGCTCGCCCGAGGCCGGGTGTTCGGCGATCGCCGAGACCAGCGGCTGACCGCTCTGCCCCGCGCCGTCGAGCGCCATCAGCGCGAGCAGGCGTGCGACGACCGCCGCGCGCTGGCCGCTTGCGAGCGAGGGCACCGGCCCCGCGCCGAGCAGCGCCCCCAGGGCGATCCCCGCGACGAGCATGCCCGTCGCGAGGATCGCGCTTGCCCTTCGCGAGGGCAGCCTGGGGGTGGGGGGGAGGGGATGAGGCTTCATCACTTTAGACACAAAATAACTAATGTCGATCTTGTTTATGAAGAATATGGTAGGGTTCCGCTCCGAAACTTGTCAACTCGTCCCTCACGGAGGCCCACCGAAATGCATCGAATCCGTCGCTCAGAGGGTGGCGCAGGCGACCGGAGGTCGCCCAGCCGGGCCCCTCTTTCTCGATTTCTCGCCTCGTTCGCGGCTGTGACCCTTATAGGGAGCGCGGTGCCCGCGATCGCCTCGGCTACGAGCGTGATCACGATCAGCGGCGCCACCGCTTCCTATCCGCTGGTGCAGTTGCTGGCCCACAAGTACACCAAGCTGCTGCACAACAGGGTCAGCTTCAGGATCTCCCAGGGCGGCGCCCAGATCGGCATCAACGACGTCGCTGCCGGGCGCGTCACGATTGGAGATGTCTCGCGCGATCCGCTCGCTGCCGACCCCCCCGGGCTGGTCTTCTACCCGATCGCGAAGTACGGGATCTGCGTCGTCACGAACAAGTCGAACACCCTCCCGAACCTCTCAGAAGCGCAGGTCCAGGGAATCTTCACCGGGAAACTCCACGAATGGAGCCAGGTCCCGGGCGCGACGGCGTCGGGCCCGATCGACCTCATCAGTCGCACCTCGACGGCCGGCGTCCTGACGAACTTCAAGACGCTGTTCCTCGCCAACAAAAGCGTCGCGACGACGGCTGCACAGGAGCCGTCCGAGGGCCTGCTCGAGCAGCAGGTCTCGAGCGACCCGCGCGCGATCGGCTTCCTGTCCAACTACCGCGCCGACCAGGGCACCGTGAACCCTGTCGGCTACAACGGCGTCGCCTGCAACCTCGCCAACGCGACATCCGGGCAGTACACGGCGACGGCGCGCTTCTACGAGGTCACCAAGGGCAAAGCCGCCGGTGCCGCCGCCAAGTTCATAGCGTGGATCGACACCAGCAAGGCCGCGAAGAAAATCATCTCCAGCCAGTGGATCCCAAGCCACTGATGCTCCAGCGGCTGCGCAAGCCGTGGTCGGATCGCCGCGCCGGGCTCCTGCTCGGCGCGGCGGCGCTGCTCGTCACCGTGGTCGTGCTGATGATGCTCGCGTTCGTCGGCGCGCGCGCGTGGCCGACGTTCGCGCACAACGGCCTCGCCTGGCTCGGCCCCGGCGGCAACCTCACGCTGCAGGTGGAAAACATGCTCGCGACGTCGAGCAACCCGCCCCCGTCCGCTTTCCACGTCCGCGTCTGGCCGATTCTGTACGGGACGTTGATCGTCACCGGGCTCGGCCTCGTCCTGGCGCTGCCGCTCGCGGTGCTCTCCGCAGTCTTCATCGTCGAGCTCGCTCCCGCCGCGCTGCGCCGCGCGCTGGTACCGGTAGTGCGGCTGCTCGCCTCGGTGCCGTCCGTCGTCTACGGGCTGATCGGCGTGCTCGTGCTCGTGCCGTTCGTCGGCACCCATCTCGTCACCGCCTCCGAGCGCCGCTCGCTCGAGGGCAGCGTCCAGCTGACCGGCGCCTCGCTGCTCGTCGCCGCGACCGTGCTGGCCGTGATGATCGCGCCAATAATGGTCGCGCTGATCTGCGACGCGCTCGCCGCCGTGCCGCCCGCCTGGCGCGAGGGCGCCGCCGCGCTCGGCGTCAACCGCGTACGCGCGATTCGCGCCGTCACGCTGCGCGCCGTGCGTCCCGCGATCGTCGCCGCCGCCGTCCTCGCCTCGGCGCGCGCGCTCGGCGAGGCGATCATGATCTCGATGGTTTCCGGGTCGAGCTTCTTCTCGCCGCGGCCCGGCGACGGAGTGGCCTTCCTGTTCGAGCCCGTGCGCACGTTCGCGTCGACGATCGTCGACTACCACGAAGGGCTCGGGGCGCCCGCGCTCAGCGCGATGCTCTACGCCTGCGCGCTGATGCTGTTGCTCTCCGCGCTCGTGCTCTCGGTCGGCGGCTACTTCATCAAGCTGCCGCTGCGCAAGTACCAGGTGCGCGGATGAGTGCCTTCGCTCCACCGGCCGCCCTTTCCGCCGCACAGCGCGGCCGGGGCTCCTCGCTGCGCACCTGGCGCTGGAGCGACCGGCTCGTACTGGTTGCCGCGTGGGGTGCCGGCCTCGCCCTCTGTGCGATCACCGCGGCGATCCTCATCTACATGGGCTACCGCGGCGTCCAGTACCTACGCCCGAGCCTGCTCTTCAGCCGTCCTCAGGTCAGCCAGGGCCAGGCCGGCTCCGGCGGCTTTCTCGATCCGCTGATCGGCACCGCGCTGCTCACGGTCGTCGGCGTCGCGATCGCCGCTCCGCTGGGGATCTGCTGCGCGTTGTGGATCGTCGAGTACGGGCACGGCGGCCGCCTGCGCCGCGCGCTCGCGCGCATCGTGGAATCGAGCATCGAGGTCGTCGCCGGCACGCCCGACATCGCGATCGCGCTGTTCGGCCTGGCCATCTTCCAGCTGCACGTTCTCTCGTTCGTCTCGTTCGTCGGCGAAGGCGGCGGCGTCTACGGTCGCTCCTTCCTCGCCGCCGGTGCGATGATGTCGCTGATCGCGCTCCCCCCGCTATTCGTCGCCACCCGCGACGGGCTGCTCGCCGTTCCCGCCCACATGCGTGAGGCCGCGTTCGCGCTCGGCAAGACCCGCATCGCGACGATCCGCCGCGTGCTGCTCCCGAGCGTACGCCCCAACATCGCGACCGGCATCACCCTCGGCGTGAGCCGCATCATCGCCGACACCGCGATCGTGATCGTGCTCCTGGGCGACGAACTGCGCCTCACGCCCCAGGGCGGCGCCCCCGGCATCGGGCTGCTGCGCGGCACCGGTTCCACGCTCACCAGCTACGTCTTCGACAACTCGCCCGCCGGCGAAGGTGACGCGCCGCAGAAGGCCTACGCCGCCGCCGTCGTGCTGATGGGGTTCGTGCTGCTCCTGAATCTCGCCGTCGAACGCATCGGCCGCGCTCATGCCCGCGGCGGCGGCGCCGTGACCGTGACGGGAGTCGTATGAGGTCCATCCAACACCACAAGCTCGACTATGTCACCCTGTATCGTGAGAAATACGATCGAGTGTCCGTTATGAGCACACCGAGGACCACGCCATGAGCCAGCTTCAGTACGCATCGCCACCGCGGACGCGGGGCAGGACGCCCCGCGCAGAAGCGCCACGTTCGCGACAGGCACACGTGGACGATCTCCAAACACCCACGCCCCGCGAACCGAACACAGCCACCGCGCTCCAACCGGTCCCGCCCGTGCGCACGATCGTGCTCGACCGCGCGCCCGAGCCAGTGCGGCCGCCCGAGCAGCGGCAGGCCGTCAGGGGGGCCCTCCTTGCGGAGGGGCCTGAGCGGCTGCGCCTCCAGGACGTCTCGGTTGCCTACGGCGCCACGACCGCCGTGCGCTCGGTCTCGCTCTCGATCCACCAGGGCGAGGTGCTCGCGCTGATCGGTCCCTCCGGCTGCGGCAAGACCACGCTGCTGCGCACGCTCAACCGCCTCACCGAGCTCACCCCCAGCGCAGCTCGCAGCGGCCGCATCGTGCTCGACGGCCACGACATCCACGAGCTCGAAGACACCGCGCTGCGCTCGCGCGTCGCGATGGTCTTCCAGCAGCCCAACCCCTTCCCGATGTCGATCTTCGACAACGTCGCGTTCGCGCTGCGCGAGCAGTCCCGCCGGCGACCCCGCCGCGGTGAGCTCGAGCCGCTCGTCGTCGACGCGCTGCGCCGCGCCGGCCTCTACGAGGAGGTCGCCGACGATCTCCATCGTCCCGCTCTGCGCCTATCGGGCGGCCAGCAGCAGCGCCTGTGCATCGCCCGCGCGATCGCGCCGCGCCCCGAGGTGCTGCTGATGGACGAGCCCTGCTCCGCGCTCGACCCGATCTCGACAGGCGTCATCGAGGAGCTCATCCACGAGCTCCGCCGCGAGCTCGCCGTCGTGATCGTCACCCACAACCTCGCCCAGGCCCACCGCGTCGCCGACAAGGTCGCCTTCATGTACCTCGGCGACCTCGTCGAGTACGGCACCGTCCAGCAGGTCTTCGAGGAGCCCCGCGCGCCGCGCACGCGCGACTACGTCCGGGGGGCGTTCGGGTGAGCCAGCCGGATCTCTCCGCGAGCCCCACCGAGGAGCTCGCCGCGCTGCCGACCGCGCACGCGACCACAAACGGCGCAAGCGGGGCAGCCCCCGATCGTAGGACCGTCGCGGCGGACACGCACGCGACGGCGACCTGTGCCGAGTGCGGCGCGCCGCTCGCCGCCGACCAGCGCTACTGCCTGGCTTGCGGGCGCCCCGCCTCGCCCGTGCGGCTGGCTTTCCTCGACGTCCTGCAGGCCGAGCAGCCGGCCGGGGCGGTCGGAGGGCGGAGCGCGCTGGCAACGACTGCGCATGCTCCCACCCACTACGCGCCACCCGACCCCGACGGGCTCCTCGGGGGACTCCGCCGCTATTCCGGATTGCTCGCGCTCATGGGCGTGATGCTCGTCGCGCTCCTGATCGGACTGCTCGTCGGTCACTGGATCACCGGCGGCAATGGTGCTTCGGCGCCCGGCAAGCAGGTGGTCGAAGTCAAGGGGCTGAGCGCACTCGCCGCCCCGCCCGCGGGCGTCGGCGGCGGCACCACTCCCAACACGAGCTCTTCCTCGGGGAGCGGATCGACGCACGGGGCCAAGGCCAAGTCCGCTCAGCTGCAAGCCAAAGAAGAAGTGCAGGAAGCCACAGAAGTAAAGGCCCCCAAAGCGCCCCCGCCGATTCACAAAAAGACGACCGCTCAGTCGCTGCAAAAACTCGGCAAAAGCACCGGCAAGCAGCACGCCAAAGAAGTCAACGAACTCATCAAAGGCGACGAACCGATCGAAACCGGCCACTAGAGGGTGGCGCAGGCCGCCACAGGCGGCCGAGCCGGGCCCCTCGCTCAATCGTCAAATTCTCGTATGAACGCCGGCGCCCCCAACCCACAGCGATCGCTCGCCGATGCACGCTCCCTCTCGGAGCTCCGCCGGCTGCGCGTCGAGCTCGCCGAGCGCGTCGCCTCGCTCACCTGGGACCTCGGCGGGCTCACCTACGAGATGGCCGTCCGCGACCACTACCGACTCGACGTCATCGCCCGCCGCGCCGCCGAGCTGCAGCGCGCCGACGCCCAATTGTCTGAGGTCGAGCGCCTGCTAGCCGGCGCCCACGCCGGTGTTCACGGCGCCTGCCGCTCCTGCGGCTCCGTCCACAGCCGCGGCGCCTCCTACTGCTGGAACTGCGGGGCCGCGCTGCTGCTCGAGGAGCGGCCGGCGCTGCACGCGGTGGGCGCTCACGACGCCGGTGGGGCTTAGCCGTCCGTTCGTCCGCCCCGCGCGGCGGCGCGAGCGTCGGACGGTACAGTGAGCCGCGGTGCGCCGCCGCTCCACCATCGCACTCTCCGCCGCACCCGCCGCACTCGCGATCGTCGCCCTCGTGACGCTCTCCGGACGCTCGCTCGCGTCCTCCGTCCAGACCACTCCGCGCGCCCACACTTCGCGCTCGCGCCACTGCCCGATCCTCCCCAGGAGCAACCCCATCAACCAAGAAATCGCCCACGCCCCCGTGAACCCCCACTCCGCCCAGTACATCGCGAGCATCGGCGCGTCCCTGCATCTGCACGCCGACTTCGGGACGAACCCCGCCTACGGCATCCCCTACACCGTCGTCGGGCCCCGCCAGCCGAAGGTCCCCATCCACTTCACCGCCTACGGCGCCGAATCCGATCCCGGGCCATACCCGGTCCCGCCGAACGCGCCGGTCGAGGGCGCAGGCGTTGAAGGCGACCGCCACGTGCTCGTGCTCCAGGAGGGCGCCTGCAAGCTGTACGAGCTCTACGACGCCCGCCGCGCCGGTTCCGCCTGGGACGCCGACTCAGGCGCCGTCTTCGACCTGCGCAGCAACGCCCTGCGCCCCGAAGGGTGGACTTCGGCGGACGCCGCCGGGCTACCGATCTTCCCGCTGCTCGTCCGCTACGACGAAGTGCGCGCCGGGCACATCGACCACGCGCTGCGCGTCACCGTGCCGCGCACACAGGCCGGCTACATCCATCCCGCCACTCACTACGCCTCTTCCAGCAGCGACCCCAGCCTCCCGCCGATGGGCCTGCGGTTGCGGCTGAGCGCCCGCTTCGACGTCGCCCCCTACCACGGCCAGGCGCTCGTCGTCCTCCGCGCCCTGCAGCGCTACGGCCTGGTCGTCGCCGACAACGGATCGAGTTGGTACATCACCGGCGCTCCCGACCCGCGCTGGGACGACAGCGACCTCGATCAACTGAAGCGCGTGCCAGGCGCCGCGTTCGAAGCGGTCAGCAGCGGCCCGATCCGGCGGCGCTAGCCCTGCGGCTCGGCGGGTGCCTGCGCCGGCGGCGGGGCAGGCTGCGCGACGGGCTGCTGCGGTTGCGCGACCGGGGCCTGCTGCACCGGTGGCGCCGGCTGCTGCGCCGCGGTGGTCAGTGCCGGCTGCTGCTTGCTCTCGCCGCTGATCGAGTCCTTGAACTCCCGCATCCCGCTGCCCAGCGAGCGCCCGATTTCGGGTAGCCGCCGGGCTCCGAAGACCAACAGGACGATCACGACGATGAAGGCGATATGGAGAGGGTTGTCGAGTCCCATCCGTTCCAGTCTAGAGCCCTTTGGCGTCGGCTCCTGGGTTGCCGGCCCGCTGGTCCGGTTCGGCGCGCGCGTCGTGGTCGGGCGCGAGCGTCGGGTGTTCGATCGCGGACCCCGCCGCGCGCGCGTGGGGGGTTTGGTCTATGCCCGCTCCCGCGCGCGCGGCGGGGTCGCGCAGCGTCTTACGCACCAGCTCCTCCGCCACGACCAGCGTGAACACCGCGAACGCCACCTGCAGCGCCTTCCCCGAGAGCGCGTTCGCCACCGCCACCCCGCCCGCCGCGCCCGCCACCGAGAACAGGCCCAGCAGCGCGCCGTCGCGGCGGCGCACGTTGCCGTAGCGGTCCTGGCGCAGCGCCCCGACGAGCGCGACCGGGATGATCGCTAGCAGCGAGGTCGCCTCCGCCTCGTGCTGTGTGAGGCTCATGAAGATCACAAGGCCCGGCACGAACAGCACGCCGCCGCCGACGCCGAGCAGCCCCGCCACGACGCCCGCCGCCAAGCCGATCGCGAGCGCCCCGATCATCCGACCGCGCCGATCATCGCACCAGCAGCTCCACCGCGCTCGCCACCAGCACCGCCGCGAACAGCAGCGCGATCGTGCGCGTCTGCAGGCGCTGCTGCAGCCACGCGCCCACCAACACCCCTCCAACCGCGGGGATCCCGACCAGTATGCCGTCGCTGACGCGCACGTTGCCATAGCCCGCCTGCGCCGCCGCGGCGAACGCGGCGATGCACACGATCGCCGCCAGCGACGTACCCGTCGCCTCGCGCTCCCCGTAACCGAGCCACAGCACGAGCAGCGGCACGATCACGGTGCCCCCGCCCACCCCGAAGATCCCGCTGAACACGCCCGCCGCCGTGCCGATGAGCATCAGCTTCAGCGACCTGCGTGTCACCGTGCGTTGCTCCGTTGACACTGGGGTCATACTAAGGACCGTGTCCCCTGCCGCCACGCTCGTGGAGGCACTGGAGCCTTTGCGTTCCGATCCCTCCAACTCCGCCGTCCTGCTCGACATCGACGGTACGCTCGCGCCGATCGTGCGCCACGCCACCGACGCGCACGTGCCGGAGGCGACCCGCACGCTGCTGATCGAGATCGCCAAGCGCTACCGCCTCGTCGGCTGCATCAGCGGACGCCGCGCCGCCAGCGCCCGCCAGGTCGTCTCGATCGGCTCGATCGCTTACGTCGGCAACCACGGCGGCGAGCTCCTGCGCGCCGGGGCGACCCAGCCCGAGGTCGACCCCGAGCTCGCGACCTGGACCGAGCGCGTGCAGGCGTTCGTCGCTCGCGCCTACACCGCCGAGCACGAGCGCCTACGCGTGCGGCTCGAGGACAAGCACGCGATCGCCGCCTTCCACTGGCGCGGCGCACCCGACGAGCAGGCCGCCGCGGCCGCCGTGCACGAGATCGCCGAGCGCGCCCTCGAGGACGGTCTCGCGGTCCACTGGGGGCGCAAGGTACTCGAGGTTCGTCCGCCCGTCGCGCTCGACAAGAGCATCGGCGTCGCGGCGCTGCTGAGTGGCGACGCCGAGCCCTTCGGTGCGGCGCTGTACGTCGGCGACGACACGACCGACCTCGACGCCTTCCGTGGACTGCGCGAGCTGGTCGCGGCCGGCTCGCTCGCCCGCGCCGTCTGCGTCGCCGTCGGCTCCGAGGAGGCTCCCGATGAGCTGATCGAGGAGGCCGACCTGGAGATCGACGGTCCCGATGGGGTTCGCGAGCTGCTCGAGGCCCTGCTCTAGCAACGCTCCGTGCGCTTCGTGGACTTCCTCAAGAGCACTGTCCTGCTCAGCGCCGGCGCCGCCACCGCGCTCGCCGCTGTCGCTGCGCTGGCGGCGGCGTCGCACGCGGAAACCCGCCTCGTGCTGTTCTCCGCCGCGTGGTGGGTGCTGGCGGCGGCGATCGGCTCCGTGCTCGGCCGTCGCGCCGAGGTCAGCCCCGCGATCGCCAGGCTGCTCGCTGCCGCGCGCACCAGCACCGCGCTACCCGAGCAGCGCCCCGGCGCGATCATGCTCAACCGGCTCTGGCCGCTGCTGCTGTTCACGGTCCTCGCCGCCGCGCTCACGTTCCTCGCCCCCCAGACCCCCGGGATCGGAGCCGGCTTCGCGATCATCTGGGCGCTCGCCTGGCGTCGCCAGCACTCCGCCGTGACCGCAATCGAGGACCGCGACGGCGTGCGCTTCTACGTCATGCGCACCTCGCCGCTGCAACCCATCGTCCTGCAGCGCACGCCCGGCTTCAAAGCGCTGCGCCCCGAACGCGCCAGCGGCGCCGCGACCTGAGCGCAGCGCACGTGTCCGCCCAGTCCGGCACAACGGGCGTGACGATCGTCAGCCTCGGTGCGACGCCCGGGCTGCGCGCAGCCGACCGCGAGCTCGCCGCGTCGATCGAGCGCGCCGGGGTCCGCGTCGTGCTTGCCGAGACGCCCGCTCCCGCCGAGATCCGCACGCTGATGCTCACCGATCTGCGCTGGGCGCGTGCCGCGCGCGCGAGCGCAGCGCGCGCACTGGCCCAGCTTGGGTCGCGGCCGCCACGCGCGGTGATCTACTCCAGCACGACCGCCGCGCTGTTGTGGCCGGTGCCCGGCGCGATCCGCTTCGACGCTCCCGCCGTCGCCAACCGGCCCGGCCGCCACGGGCTCTGGCAGCGTCCGCTGGAGCGGCACCGTTTGCGGCAGGCGCCGCTGCTGCTGCCCTGGAGCGAGGGTGGGCTCGCCGAGGCCGAGCTGGCCGTCTGCGACTGCGCGTCGCGCTCGCTGGTGCTGCCCGTCCCCGTCGAGCTCCGCGACGCGAGCGAGGGTTCGTCGGTCGCCGTCGAGCGCGACGTCGATGCGATCACCTACGCCGGCAACCCACATAAGAAGGGATTCGACCGCGTGCTCGCCGCGTGGCGCCACGTGCGCCGGCCGGGCGAGCGTCTGCTGGTCGTCGGCATCGCACGCGCCGCGCTCGCGCGCGCGGGCTTCGCAGTCGGCGAGGACGAGCAGGTCGAGGTCGCCGGTGCGCTCCCGCCCGCCGCGGCGCGCGCGCTGCTGCGGCGCGCGCGCGTGTTCGTCTGTGCCCCTCGTCGCGAGGACTACGGGATCGTCCAGCTCGAGGCGCTCGCGGAGGGCTGCAGGCTCGTCACGACACCCGCTCCGGGGCCCTATGCGGCGCTCGCGCTCGCGCGGCGGCTCGACTCGCGACTGGTCACCGACGACCTCGCCGCCGCCCTGCAAACCGCGCTGCGCTCGCCGCCGGACGATTACGCCGCGCGGGCGGCGGAGCTGCTGCGGCCGTTTGGCAAAGCCGCGCTCGACCGCCGTGTCGCGCGCGAGCTGCTGCCACGGTTGCTCGCGTAGTAACTACTTCCACCCGTGGGCGACCAGGCGGCTCTGCGTCACGAGCGTTCTGGCGACGTCTCTCGCCAGACGCAGGCGCGACCCCCGTGGTGTCTGGCGCATCCATTTGATGCCCTCTTTGGCGCGGCTCGGCAGGTGCCTCACCCGCTCCTGTGTGATCGGCTTCCCGGAGTACGCGTTGACCTGCGCGCAGCCCGCGGCTTTGAGCATGCCCACGACCGCAGCCTTGTTGGGACCCCACCAGTTGGTGTTGTCGTGGAGCAGGTCCCACGGGTAGAACGCCGCCGCCGGCGAACGGACGTACCCCATGTCCGCCAGCGTCTCCACCACCACCAGCTCCCGCGCGACGCTCGCCACTCGTTCGAGCGACAGCAGCGGGTGGCGCATGTGGTAGAGCACGCCCAGGAAGAACACGACGTCGAATTCTCCGACCGTCTCAGGTGAGATGTCCAACACCTCCATTTCGACGTCCTCGACTTTGGACCCGAGGGCTTTGCGCGCGTATTCGAAGCCGTCCTTGCCTCCGGGTTTCTGCCAGGCGTAAGTGTCCAAGGACACCACGCGCGACGCGCCTAACCGCTCGGCGGCGAACGAGAAGAAGCCATCCCAGGCGCCGACGTCGAGGACAGACTTGCCCCGCAGGCTTGGAAGCCTGAGGAGCGCGAGCTTTGACTCCGAAAGATCGAACCCCGGTGTGACGTACCCCCCGGGAAGCTCGATCTGATGCCACCATTTGATGTGCTCGGGTGAAATTGTGTTTGTGTGAGTTTGTTGAGACATCGCGTCGGGCACTCTAACGGCGGTCGTCGCGGCGGCAATCGCGTCGCGCGTTTCGCCTGGTCGTGAAGGCGCGGTTCGTGGGCACGGCACGTCTCTCGCAGCGCGTGCCGGGGTGGCGATAGCCGTGTATTTGCTGGGGTTTGCTCGCCTCGCGGGGGTGAGCGCCGATGCAATCCTCGTGTCGCCCCGCGACGACCGCCAGTCACTTGGAAACGTCTCTCACGAGACGCTCCAGTGCTGGACGCGAGTCGGAGACGAAGAGTCTCGCCGATTGGCAGCGACCCGACCATTGGGATACGTTTGGGTAATGTCGATCGGCGACGACGTTCAAGCCGTGCCGCAAGCGCTCGCCATGGGAGCGTCGGCGCAGACAGTGGGTCGAGCCCCAGTCGCCGGCGGCGCCGAGCGTTCGTTTTCGCTGAGCCTCGGCGTATCGCGCTGGACGCGCTACGCGTGGGGAGCCATCGCGGCAGTCGCGGCCTTCGTCGCGATGACGTGCTGGTGGTTGAGCCAGGATCGCAGCATCCCGATCTACGACGCCGGCAATCACCTGGGGATCGCGTTTCAGTTCCGTGAAATGCTCCTCGACGGAAAACTGCTCGGCCCGTTCGAATACGTATCCGTCTATCCGCCACTGGGGCACCTCGTGGCCGCGGTCGGCGCGCTGATCGGCGGTGTGAATGTGGCAGCTCCGATCATCGCCACCAACGTCGTCTTCATATCGCTGCTCGCGCTCGGCTCCTATCGAACCGGGCGCCTCCTGTTCGGGTCGGCGGCGGGGATGCTCGCGGCGATCTTCGCGCTCGGATCGCCGCTGTTGATCGAGAACATCCACGTTTTCATGCTCGACCCTCCGCTGACCGCGTTCGTCGCGGTCGCGATCTGGCTGCTGCTCGCCAGCGAAGACTTCCGCCGCGTTCAACGTCTCCGCCGCGGCGGGGCTCGCGACCGCTGGCGGAATGCTGATCAAGGTGCAGTTCGCGGGCTGCATCGCGGGTCTCGTGCTGTTCATGCTGCTGAGCGGCGGGTGGCGCAATCTGCGCGGCTTCGCGACGTTCGTCGCGGTCGCCGTCGTGGTCGGCGCGCCGTGGTACCTGGACCATCTCTCGATCCTCAGCGCGATGTTGGAAGTCGCCAACGCGCACCCGACCAACCTGGCCGTCGCCGTGCCTCCGCAGCCCGGGAACATCCCACCGACGCTGTCCATCAAAAACCTGCTCTGGTACTTCTGGAGCGTCGTCAACCTGCAGCTGATGGCGGCTCTCTCGCTCGTCGCGATCGGCGGAACGCTGTGGATGGTCGTCAACCTCGTGCGCCGTCGCAAGGCGTCCGATCCGGGCGAGCGCCGGACGCAACACCTGCGCCTGGAGCTGATGGCGGGCGGTTTCCTGACGTGGCTCGCCCTCACGCTGACCCCCCACCACGACGTGCGCTACGGCATGCCGCTGCTCGCCTACATCGCGGTCGTCGCGACCGGGTGGATCGTCTTTCTCCCTCGCGCTCCACGAATCGCCGCCGTCGCGCTCGTCGCGCTGGGCGTAACGTTGAACACGCTCGGCATCACCTTCGGCGTCGGCCACGAAAAGACGATCGCGCTGGCCAGTTCCCCTCCCAGCACCCAGCAGTTTCCGGATCGCATCATTCTCTATCCCACGACGGGGTTCCTCAGCGCCGGCCCGGTTCGCAACGGCGACCTCCCCGATCTGCTCAAAGACCTCCGCCGCAGCGGCGTGCGGACAGTCACCTGGAGCCTCGAACAGAGCCGGCTGGCGAACTTCTCCTTCGAAGGGCTGCTCGTGCTCGCGACCGTCGCCGGCCTGCAGCCCGCGCTCGCCGAACGGGTCGAATTCAGCCGCTCGCCGGAAGTCGCCACGCTGATACACCTGCCGATCGCCCCAAGTTCACCGCCGACCTGTGCGCGGGTGAAAAATGTCTGGGAAGTCTTCGTCAACCGCTACGAGCCCGGCGTCACCGGCGTCTGGATCGCCCGCTTCGATCCCGCCGCCGGCAAGATGGCGCTCTTCTGCCCGACGCGCCGCCCGCAGTACTACGCGATCGGCAAGGTCTGACGGAGCGCTGGCGCTCAGGCCAGCACTGGCTCCAGCTCGGCCTCGATCTTCTTCTTGGGGTAGGCCCCCACGACGGTCTTGACCGGCTGGCCCGCCTTGAAGAGAATCATCGTCGGAATCGAGAGCACCTGGAAGCTGGCGGCCGTCTGCTGGTTCTCGTCGACGTTGAGCTTCACGATCCGCAGGTCTGAGCGCTCGCCGGCGATCTCCTCGAGCACGGGACCCACGACACGGCACGGCCCGCACCACGGCGCCCAGAAGTCGACGAGCACCGGGGTATCGGATTCGATGACCTCGGCCTGGAAGTTGGCGTCGGTTACTTCGCTCAGGTTGCCTGCCATGGGAAGCTCTCTTTCGTCGTCGCGGGCGTCGGCTGTAGCTACCTCTTACTATACAAAGTAAAGGGCTCGCTCTCGGGTGGCGCAGCGGGCGCATGGCTGCCGTTCACGGCCGGGTCGGGCACTTGCGAGGCGGCCTGCGACGGCGCCGGCGGCTGGCGGCCGTGGCGCAGCTGTGGCACGAGCCACATCGCCTCGGCCGCGATGCGCCACGACATCTTGCTCTGGCCGCGCTGGCGATCGCGGAAGACGATCGGGATCTCCACCACGTTGAATCCCGCTCGTACCGCTCGATAGGTCAGCTCGACCTGGAATGCGTATCCCTGGGAGCGGACCCCATCGAAGTGGATCGCCTGCAGAACCTCGCGGCGGAAGCACTTGAAACCTCCCGTGAGGTCGCGAACGCGCAGGCCGAGGACGTAGCGCGCGTAGGTCGAACCGCCCTCGCTCACTAAGCGCCGCAGCAGCCCCCAGTCGCTGACGCCCCCGCCGGGGACGTAGCGCGAGCCGAGCGCCAGGTCGGCGCCGTCTGCGACCGACTCCAGCAGGCGCACGAGGTCCGCGGGGTCGTGGGAGAAGTCCGAGTCCATCTCGAGCACGTATGCAGCGCCGTGTTCGAGCGCGTGGCGAAACCCAGCCAGATATGCCGGGCCGATGCCTTCCTTGCTCGTCCGGTGCAGGACATCCAGCCACCGATGCTCGCCGGCAAGCCGATCCGCGATCTGGCCAGTGCCGTCGGGGGATCCGTCGTCGACGATCAGCACGCGGAAGCCCTCGCAGGGAGCGCGCGCCAGTGCCTCGGCCGCGGCGAGCACGATGGCCTCCACGTTCTCGGCCTCGTTGTAGGTGGGCAGTATCAGCCAGGCGACGCCGTCCATTGAGGTCATGAACCCTAAAGAGTACGCGCGCGAGGGGCGGGTAGGGCACCCTTATGGGGCCGATGCCTGCCGGGCCGTCCAATCTCGCAATCGCCGAAGCGCTCGAGGAGCTCGGCGACCTCTACGAGCTCGACGGCGCAATCGTCCATCGTGTCCTGGCCTATCGCACCGCCGCCAGGACCGTGCGCGAGTCCGCGGTCTCGGTCGCGTCGCTCGCGCGCGCCGGGCGCGCGACCGAGCTCGCGGGGATCGGCAAGACGCTGCAGGAGAAGATCCTCGCGCTGCTCGACAGCGGCGAGATCCCGGCCGCCGAGCGCTTGCGAGCGAAGTTCCCTCCCGGCCTGATCGCGTTGACGCGTCTTCCGGGCCTCGGGCCCAAGCGCGCGCGCCTCCTGCACTCCGAGCTCGGAATCGACTCGCTCGCGTCGCTGCGCGAGGCCGCCCTGGGGCATCGCCTGCGCACCGTCAAGCGGCTGGGCCCGAGGTTCGAGGAGAGCGTGCTCGCGGCGCTGGAGGAAATGCCCGCGGACGGTTCGGCGATGCCGGCGAGCCCACCGCGGTTGCTGCTGCCGGCGGCGATCGAGCTCGGCGAGGCGCTGGCCGCCGGGCTGCGCGCCGATCGACCCGACGATGTCGAGGTCCGGATCGCGGGCTCCGCGCGGCGCGGCGCCGACAGCGTCAAGGACATCGACCTGGTTGCGGTCGCCGCCGAACCCCTGCTCGTCGCGGACTCGCTGGGGCGCCTCGAGCAGATCGAGAGCGTGTCCGGCGGCAGCGCCGCCGGGGCGCGTGGGCGAACCCACTCGGGCGTCGCGGTTGACCTGCGGATCGCCGCGCCGCCGCAGCTGGGCAATCTGCTGCAGCACTTCACCGGCTCCGCCGCGCACAACGCCGCGCTGCGCGCGCGCGCCGTGCGCGCCGGCCTGCACGTATCGGAGTATGGGATCGTCGACGGTTCCACGACGCGCACCTGCGCCACGGAGGCCGAGGTATATGAGCTGCTCGGCCTCCCCTACATCGAGCCAGAGCTGCGCGAGGACCGCGGCGAGCTGACCGAGAGCCAGCCGGAGCTGATCGAGCTCGCCGACATCCGCGGCGACCTGCACTGCCACACGATCGCCTCCGACGGCAGGGCCACGATCGCCGAGATGGCGCTGGCGGCGAGGGAGCGCGGGTACGAATACCTCGCGATAACCGATCACTCCGCCTCGCATGGTTTCGGCAACGACGTCTCGCCCGCCCGCCTGCGCGACCAGGTGGACCGGATCGCGGAGGTCGATGCCGGCCTGGACGGCCTGCGGCTGCTGGCGGGCAGCGAGGTGAACATCCTGCCCGACGGCTCGCTCGACTACGAGGACGAGCTGCTCGCGGCGCTGGACTGGGTCGTCGCGAGCGTGCACACCGCGTTTGGCATCAGCGAGCAGCGCATGACCGAGCGCATGATCGCCGCGATCGAGCACCCGCTGGTCGACGCGATCGGTCACCCCACGGGTCGCCTGATCGAGCGGCGCGAGCCATACGCCCTGGACCTCGAGGCCGTCTTCGCCGCGGCCGCGCGCACCGGAACGCTGCTGGAGATCAACGCGAACCCCAATCGCCGTGATCTCTCCGACGTGCACGCTCGCGCGGCGGTCGCCGCGGGCGCGTCGATCGCGATCGACTCAGACGCGCATCGCGTCGAGACCCTGGGCAACATGCGCTGGGGCGTTCTCACCGCGCGCCGCGGCTGGCTGCGCGCGGCGGACGTCGCCAACGCGAAACCCTGGGCCGAGCTCGAGCGGCTGCGCAAACGCGCCCGCGAGCACAGCGCCTAGCGGGCACGCGGGCGTCGCGTCGCCGCGCGCGTGGGCACGCCGGCGTCGCGTCGCCACGCGCGTGCCGGTGCGCTGGCCGACCGGTCCGCTCGATTCTCCGATTCGACCAGTAAGAGACATGTGAAGCCTGGATGGAAACAGTCGATCGCCTGCTCGTTAGGCGCTCCTCGCGGTGATCGCGCCAGGCCCTCGCGTCCACGCGCGGGCGCGTCAAATGGATGGGGTTATGGTTCGCGAGGTGCAGGGTGCACCTCTCCAGCAGGCCGCGGCGACGCCCCGGCGGCGCGTGCTCGGGGCGCGGCGGAGTGTCTCCGCCGGTCAGGCGATGGGAGCCGCGGCTGCGATCGGTGCTCCGGCGCTGCTGATCGGCGCGCTCGCGTGGCCGATGCTGTTCACGCACGAAGGCTACAACGAAGACTGGATACATCACCTCTGGTACATGTGGAACCAGAGTGAGGCGATTCGTGCCAACCACCACCCCAGTTTTTTCCTCAACTACACGCACGCCGTCTTCTATCCGATGTACGCGTTCTACGGCGCGACGCTGTATTCCCTGATCGGGACGCTGTCGCTGATTCTCGGCAACGCTCCGATCGAGGCGTACGTACTCAGTTACCTGATTGGCTTCGCGATCGCGTACGGCGGCTGGTACTGGCTTGCGCGCATGGCCGGCCTGGGGCGCTGGTGGGCGCAGCTCCCCGGTGTCACTTTCATCACCGCCGCCTACTACATCACGCTGATCTACGCGCGCGGCGATCTGACGGAGTTCTACGCCGTCTCGGTGATGCCATTGCTGATCGCATCGGGCTTGAGCGTCCTGCGCGACGAGCGCCTGCGCGTGCTGCCCGCGCTCGCGCTTGGAGGCAGCGCCGTGATCTTCTTCGGGAGTCACAACATCACGATGTTGTGGGGGTTGACGTCGATGTTCGTGACCGCTGGCGCCGTGCTGACCTGCATCCCCTCGACACGACGGTGGTTGACCCGGCGCGGCGTGCTGCGCGTCGCGATCCTGGTCGTTCCGGGGATGCTCGTCAGCGCGTGGTTCCTGCTCCCCGCGTTGGCCTACGAGTCGCACACGCTGGTCAGCAACGACATGCGGCACTGGGAAGAACTGATGCAGCGGCTCATGTTCTCGGTCGCCGCCGCGCACCTGTTCACGCTCTCGCGCGCGACGGCGATCACGCCGGGCAGCGATTTCGCGCTCTCGCTGCCGATCCTTGCGATGGCGTGGTCGCTGCTGGCCGTCCTCGCGCGCGGGCGCGGGGCGCTGCGGGGGGCGTGGACGAGATTTCTACTCATCTGCCTGGCTCTGGTCGCGGCGCTGATCGTCCTGATGACCCACGCGGGGCTGATCCTCGCGCTGCCGCGGCAGTACGTCCTCGTGCAGTTCACCTACCGGCTCGAGAGCTACATCATGATGTTCGTGAGCGCCGCCGTGCTCGCGGGACTGCTGGCCGTCAGAGAGGCGACGCCGCGACGCGGTCTGTGGCGCTGGGCGATGATCCCCGTCGCGATCGTGGCGATAGTCGGCGCGGTCCAGCAGACCGGCGCCTACCCCCGCGGTGGCGGCAACCGAGACGAAGTGACTCTCTCCGGCACCCGGCCCCCCGCGATGTCGACCGGCCTGATCGACTACGCCAACGTCGACCAGCCTCTGCGCGTCAACCCGAACGGGTCGCCCACGACGATCACGTTTCCAGCGAGCGCGGTGCACGACGAACACACCTCCAAGGTGGTGCACCTGCCGCCGCGCGCGTGGGTCTACACGAACATCGCCGGTGCGCCCGAATTCGTGCACATCACCGGCGCGAGGATCATCGGCCACGAACTCCAGGGCAATGACGTCCTCGAAATCGGGCCGAGCATCGGCGCGGCGAAGGGGGCCGCCCCTGGCAAAGGGGGGTCGCGCTGGACCGAGGTGATCTCCGTTAGCCCCGTCGCCGGCTTTCCGATCGTGCTCGGACGCGTCCTGTCGCTGCTCGGGTTGGCGTGGCTCGCCGTTGTCTTCGCGGTGCTCGGCGCTCGACGCCTGCGCCCGAGCTTCGGCGGAGCGCGCTAGCCGCGCGCGGCGTCCTCGTCGCGGGCGGCGAGCCGCAGCGCGATGTTCAGCGCGAGACCGTCGATGGAGGCCACCTCGCGGTGACCGTTCCCGGCGCCGCCGTCACCCGCCAGCGAGAGATCGACCGCGAGCGTCTCCTCCGAGAGGCGCTGGGCGTACTCGGCGGCGGCGTCCAGCAGCGCGCGGTCGCCGGAGAGCACCAACTCGATGCGATCCTCGATCGCCAGGCCCGCGCTCTTGCGCGCGCTCTGCACGGCGTGCACGATCTCCCGCGCGCGTCCCTCGCGGCGCAGATCCTCGTCGATCGCGAGGTCGAGCGCGACGGCGTGTGCGCCCTCGCGCTCGACGCTGTAACCCTCGGGGGCCCGCATCGTGAGGATCACGTCCTCGGCGGACAGCTCGTGCTCGCGTCCGGCCACCGAGATGCCGATGCGCGTCTGGCCCGCGGTGCCGTCCCCGCCACCGTCCTCGCCGCCGTCACCGTGCACCAGCGCCGCGACGCGCGCCGGGTCGAGCGCCGCGATCGCCTCCGCCGCGAGCGGCATGTCCTTCCCGAACAGCGGCCCCAGACGCCTGTAGTTGGCCTTCACCTCGTAGCGCCCGAGCTCCTGCGCGCCGGAGACGAACCGCACGCGGCGGACGTTGAGCTCCTCTCGCACCACGTCGGCCAGGCGTTCGATCGCGGCGCGCTCGCGGCCGGCCGCCACGACCACCGCCTCGCGCAGCGGTTGGCGCACCTTGATCTTCGCCTGACCGCGCGCCCCCAGGCCGAGGCGCACGGTCTCGCGTGCGGTCGCCATCGCGCGCTCGAGCTCCGCGTCCCGCGCCGGCAGCTCCTCGCCGAGGGGGAAGTCGCAGAGGTGGACGCTGGCCAGCGACCCGTCGAGGTTGTCGTAGATCTCGTCCGCCACGAACGGACAGAACGGCGCGAGCAGCTTGGCGATCGTCAGCAGGCAGCTCCGCAGCGTCTGAAACGCCTCGTGCTCGCCGTCCCAGAAGCGCCGCCTCGAGCGGCGCACGTACCAGTTCGACAGGTCGTCCACGAGCTCGGAGATCGCGCGTCCGGCACTCGTCGCGTCGTAGGCGTCCAGCCGCTCGGCCACGAGCACGGCGGTCGAGGCGGTGCGCGACAGCGCCCAGCGGTCGAGGTCGGTGTCCGCGGAGCTCGCGGCCCCGGTGCCCGCCGGCTCGCCCGTCAGCACCTCGCGGTTGGCGTGCGCGTAGAGGACGTAGAAGAAATACGTGCTCCAGAGCTGCTTGAGGAATAGGCGCACGCCCTCTCCGATCGCCTCCGCGGAGAAGCGGTAACCGTCCCACGGCTGCTTGGAGGTGAAGAAGTACCAGCGAAACGCATCCGCGCCGTAGGCATCGATCACCTCCCACGGCTCGACCGTGTTGCCCTTCGACTTCGACATCTTCTGGCCCTCGGCGTCGAGGATCAGCCCGAGGCACACGACGTTGCGGTACGGCGCCGCGTCGAACAGCAGCGTCGAGACCGCGAGCAGCGAGTAGAACCAGCCGCGCGTCTGGTCCAGCGCCTCACAGATGAAGTCCGCCGGAAAGCGCTCGCGGAAGCGCTGCTCGTGCTCGAACGGGGCGTGGTGCTGGGCGAACGGCATCGCGCCCGAGTCAAACCACACGTCGATCACCTCAGGCACGCGGCGCATCCCCTGCTCGCACTGGGGGCATGGGAACTCGACGTCGTCGACGTAGGGACGGTGGTGGTCGGCGAGCTCGCGCCCCGAGCGCTCCCGCAGCTCCGCGAACGAGCCGATCGTGTGTACGTGGCCATCGGGGCAGCGCCACACCGGCAGCGGCGTGCCCCAGTAGCGCTCGCGCGAGAGCGCCCAGTCGACGTTGTTCTTCAGCCAGTCGCCGAAGCGTCCGTGCTTGATGTGCGGCGGGTGCCACGCGACGGTCTCGTTCGCGGCGAGCATCCGCTCGCAGACGGCGGTCGTGCGTATGTACCAGCTCGCCTTCGCGTAGTAGATCAGGGGTGTCCCGCAGCGCCAGCAGTGGGGGTAGCTGTGCTCGTAGTCGGTCGCTCTGAGCAGCAGGCCGCGGTGGTCGAGGTCCGCGATCAGCTCGGCCGCGAGCGCGGGGTCCTTGACGTAGCGCCCCTCGTAGGAGCGCCCGTCGTGGCCGCGCACGCGCTCGTCGTAGGTCCCGTCGCGCCTCACCGGGTTGAACAGCGTCGCGGGCTCGGCCGGGTCGAAGATCCCGCTCGCCGTCGCCGCCGCGAAGTCGTCCTCGCCGAACGCCGGCGCGATGTGCACGAGGCCGGTGCCGTCGTCCGTGCTCACGAAGTCGCCGGCCACGATCGGAAGACCGCGCGCTGGGCCCGTCGCGAAAATCGGCCCCTCGTACAGGGCCCCGAGCAGCGCGCTCCCGGGGAAGCGGTCGAGAACCTCGGCCTGCTCGCCGAGCACCTCCGCGACGCGCGCCGCCGCGAGGATCGACACCTGGTCGCCGTGCCGCGCCCGCACGTACTCGATCTCCGGACCCACCGCGACCGCGACGTTGCCCGGCAGCGTCCACGGCGTCGTCGTCCACACGAGCAGCGCGTCGCCTGGCCGCAGCGGGCTTCCAGCGGCCGCCTCGTCTTCCGCGCCCGTCTGGGCGTCCGCGTCGCCGGTCCGCGGGGCGAGCACGGGCAGGCGCACGTACACCGAGGGATCGACGACGTCGCGGTACCCGAGCGCGACCTCGTGCGAGGAGAGCGCGGTTCCGCAGCGCGTGCAGTACGGCACTACCTTGTGCCCCTCGTACAGCAGCCCGCGCCGGTCGATCTCCGCGAGCGCCCACCAGACGGACTCGACGTATGACTCGTCGAGCGTGCGGTACGCGCCGTCGAGGTCGAGCCAGAAGCCGATGCGCTCGGTGAGGCGGTTCCACTCCTCCAGGTACTCGAACACCGATTCGCGGCACCTGGCGTTGAAGCGCTCGATCCCGTAGTCCTCGATCTCGGCCTTCGAGGAGATCCCGAGCTGCTGCTCGACGGCGATCTCGACCGGCAGGCCGTGGCAGTCCCAGCCGCCCTTGCGCTCGACGCGGTGTCCGCGCATCGTCTTGTAGCGCGGGTAGATGTCCTTGAAGACCCGGGAGAGCACGTGGTGGGAGCCGGGGCGCCCGTTTGCGGTGGGCGGCCCCTCGTAGAAGACCCACGGCTCGGCGTGCTCGCGCATCTGCAGCGAGCGCGCGAACACCTCGCGCTCGCGCCAGCGCTCGAGCACGCGCTGCTCGAGCTCGGGCAGCGCCTGCTGAGGATCGACCGCGCGCGGCGGGATCAGTGAGTCCTGTTGTCGCTCGGGGGCGCTCACGGGTCGCCCATTCTAGGCGTGGGGGCGTGCGGGACGGACCGCGTGGGCCGCGCTGCGTGGGGTCGCGCCCGCGAGCCGAAGGCGCACGCCGTCCCGCGGCGGTCGCGACGCTTTGCGACGGCGCGCGCCAGACGCGGACACAGTCGAAAACATTGTTGTCGATATTCGGAATCGATGCGGAATTCGAACTACCATCGGGTGATCGGGGAGGTGTCGGCAGGCGCGCCGCCGGTGCGCTCGGCCGTGGCCGGCCCGCTGTACTTCAAACCGACGCGAGAGAGGAGCCGTGAGTGTCAACTGCGCAGGGGGCCAGCGACCACAGCTCCTCTTACATGGCCGCCGCGGCGGAGCTCGCGCGCGCGGTCGATCCGCTCCAGCTGGACGCGATGGCGAGCGGTCTCGCGCGCGTGCGCGCGGGCGGGGGGCGGCTGTTCATCCTCGGCGTGGGTGGCGGCGCCGGGCACGCCTCGCACGCGGTCAACGACTTCCGCAAGCTCTGTCGGTTGGAGAGCTATGCGCCCACGGACAACGTCTCCGAGCTCACGGCGCGCGTCAACGACGACGGCTGGGAAACCTCGCTCAGCGCCTGGCTGGAGGTGTCGCGTCTGGGCGAGCTCGACGCGCTGCTCGTGTTCTCCGTCGGCGGGGGCTCGCGCGCGCGGGGGGTATCGGTGAACCTCGTGAACGCGATGGAGGCCGCGCAGCGCGTGGGCGCGTCGATCTTTGGTGTCGTGGGCGCCCCCGGGGGCACGGTCGCGGAGCTCGCCGAGGTGGCGATCCTGATCGACCCTCCGCCGGCGCTGCGCACGCCGCTGGTGGAGTCCTTTCAGGCGGTCGTGTGGCACGGGCTCGTCTCGCACCCCGAGCTCGCACTCCGACAGGGCCACTGGGAGTCGCTCGCCGAACCGGCTTCGCGGTGAGCATCGCCGCCGTCCTGCTCGATCGCGACGGTGTGCTCAACGAGCTCGTCCACGATCCCGTTTCCGGCGTCCCCGAGTCCCCCCTGCGGGTCGAGGACGTGCGCCTCACGCGCGGCGTCGCGGCGCTCGGCAGGCTCACGCGCGCCGGCGTGCCGCTCGCCTGCGTGTCCAACCAGCCGGCGGCCGCAAAGGGGAAGGTCTCGGTCGTGCAGCTGCGCGCCGTGCACGCGCGCGTGCTGGAGTTGCTCGCGCTCGAGGGAGTGCACCTCGCCGCGTGGCGCCTGTGCCTGCATCACCCCGAGGGGACGGTGAGCGGGCTCGCGGGTCCCTGCGCCTGTCGCAAGCCGGCGCCGGGCATGCTGTTGGAGGTCGCCGCGCAGCTGGGGCTCGACCTCGGCGCCGCGTGGATGGTGGGCGATACCGACAGCGACGTCGCCGCCGGACAGGCCGCTGGCTGCCACACCGTCCTGGTCACATATCCCGGCAGCGCACACAAGCGCGCGGGCGGCGTTTCCCCGCAGTTGCGCGTGAGCGATCTGCCTGCCGCGGTGGAGCATTTGCTCGACTTCACCTCTACGAGCGAGTCGGAGACAGTCGCGCGGATGACGAGTGTCTACGGGGCGTCGGAAAGCGCAGCAAATCAGCGGCATTTCGCCGAGCGATATATAGAAACATTTTATCGAAAATAGACCCGGTGATATCGTGGCAAACGGGTGGTTGAATCAAATGCTAGACCGGATCTCGACACGTATCTTTGCCGACGGGGCAGACCTCGACGGCATCCTCGCGCTCGCGGCTGACCCCCGTATAAAGGGCTTCACCACCAACCCGACTTTGATGCGAAAGGCCGGTCTCACTCGTTACGCCGAGTTTGCGCACGAGCTGCTCGAGCAGGTGACTGAGCACCCCGTCTCATTCGAGGTCTTCGCCGACGAGCCCGAGGGCATCAGGCGTCAGGCACGTTTGATCGCCGCGTGGGGCGAGAACGTCTACGTGAAGATCCCGATCACCACCACGAATGGTGAATCGCTGGCGTCACTCATCCGCGAGCTCTCCGAGGATGGGATCAAAATCAATGTGACGGCGCTTTTCACTACCGCGCAAGTCGAGCTGATCACCGCTGCCGTGATGGACGGCGCTCCATCCAACATCTCCGTCTTCGCGGGCCGCATCGCCGACGCCGGCGTCGACCCCGTACCGATCATGTCCCGCTCGTTGGAGATCATGGAGCAGGCACCGAGGTCCGAGCTGATCTGGGCATCGCCCCGCGAGATCCTCAACCTCGTACAGGCCAACGAGATCGGCTGTCACATCATCACCGTGACGCACGACCTGCTGAAGAAGCTCGACTGCCTCGGCAAGAGCCTCGAGCAGTACTCGCTGGAGACGGTGCGGATGTTCCACAACGACGCGGTAGCCGCAGGGTTCACGCTGTAAGCGATGACAGTGGTTGCCGGAAAGACGGTCGCCGCGCGCGACATGACGGAGCCCCTGTCTGAACGATCGCGGGTGCAGATGCTCAGCGTCGTCGTTCCGACCTACAACGAGCGCGACAACGTCCGGCTGATGTACGAGCGGCTGTCGACGGTGCTCGCGGGCCTCGGCATGGAATGGGAGCTGATCTTCAGCGTCGATCCGTGCACCGACGACACCGAGGAGCTGATTCGCACGATGTGCGCGGAAAGTCCGCACGTGAAGATGCTGCGCATGTCGCGCCGGTTCGGGCAGCCGATGGCGACGCTCGCCGGCCTGGAAGCCTCGCGCGGAGACGCGGTCGTGGTGATCGACTGCGATTTGCAGGATCCGCCGGAGGTCATCCCGGCGCTCATCGAGCAGTGGCGCGAGGGCTATGACGTCGTCTGCGGGCAGCGGCGCACGCGCGCGGGGGACCCGATCGGGCATCGGCTGGTCGCGCATGTCGCCTACCGCGTGATCAACCGCATCGCCGACGTCGAGATCCCGATCGACACCGGCGACTTCAGGCTGATGAGCCGCCGCGTCGTGGACAACCTCGTCTCGCTCAAGGAGAGCCACGGCTACCTGCGCGGGCTCGTCGGGCTCGTCGGGTTCCCGCAGACGACCGTACTCTACGACCGCGACGCGCGCACCGGAGGCGACAGCAAGTACCACCGTCTGTGGGGGTCGTTCTACATCGGCCTCAACGGGGTCGTCGGATTCTCGCGCTATCCGCTGCAGCTGATCTCGCTGCTCGGGGTCGTGCTGTCGATGTTCGCGTTCCTGCTCGCCGTCGTCTACTTCGCGCTGAAGCTCGCCGGGACGAACTTCCCGCTGGGCAATCCGACGGTGATCATCGTCGTGTCGCTGTTCAGCGGCATCCAGATGCTCTCGCTCGGCGTGATGGGCGAGTACGTCGGCCGCATCTACGACGAGTCGCGCGACCGGCCGAAGTACATCATCGAGTCCCGCTGCGGCTGGGAGGGCGAGGACGGGCGGGGGCAGCTCGCCGGGGTGCCACGCCGCGAGGTCGCGGGCGGTGAGCGCGCATGAGCTCGCTGCGCGTCGCCCTCGTCGGCTGCGGCCTGATCGGCAACAAGCGGGCGCTCGCGCTGCGCCCAGGGGACGAGCTCGTCGCCTGCCACGACACCAACCCGAAGGCCGCCGAGGCGATGGCCGAGCGCCACGGCTGCCGCGTGTGCGCGACTGCGCAGGAGGCATTCGACGCGCAGCCGGACGTCGTGATCGTCGCCGTCTACCACGACCGGCTCGCCGAGCTGAGCGAACGCGCGCTGCTGGCCGGGGCGCACGTGCTCGTCGAGAAGCCGGCCGGTATCTCCGCCAGTCAGATCGAACGGCTGATCGAGTGCGAACGCACCTCCGGGCGGCTGGTCAAGGTCGGCGTCAACCACCGCTTCCACCCCGGTCTGCTGCGGGCCGCGGAGGAGGTCCACTCGGGCCGCCACGGCGAGCTCATGCACCTGCGCGGCCGCTACGGCCACGGCGGACGGATCGGCTACGACCGCGAGTGGCGCGCCGATCCGGCGCGCTCGGGCGGCGGCGAGCTCGTCGACCAGGGGATGCACCTGCTCGACCTCAGCCACTGGTTCGCCGGCGCGCTGCCGCTGCACTCCGCGCTGCTGCGGACCCACTTCTGGGACACGCCCGTCGAGGACAACGCCGCGCTGATCTTGGGGGAGTCGCAGTCGCGCTCGCTGCCGTGGGCGATGCTGCACGTGACCTGGACGGAGTGGAAGAACCTCTTCTCGATCGAGATCTACTGCCGCTCGGCGAAGCTCCAGATCGACGGGCTCACGGGCTCCTACGGGCCGCAACGCCTGCACATCTACCGGATGCGACCCGAGCTCGGGCCCCCCGACGTCGAGGAGATCGCCTATCCCAACGAGGACCCCTCGTGGCGCGCGGAATGGAAGCACTTCGCCGAGGCGATCGAGGTCGCCGACGGACGCGCGCTGCTCGGAGATCTGCAGTCCGTGCACTACGCGTGGGAGCAGATCGAGGCGGCGTACACCCAGGAACCGTACGCGTCGGTCTACCGGCCGGCGGTCGAGTACACGGCATGAGCGCCGCCGCGCCCCCACCGTCGCCGCCGAGCGGCGCCGAGTGCGTCGGCGTCGTCGGGCTGTGGCATCTGGGATGCGTGACGGCCGCGTGCCTCGCGCAGGTCGGGTATGAGGTCATCGGGATCGACCCCGACGCGAGCGCGGTCGAGGATCTTCGGCGCGGGCGGCCTCCGCTGTATGAGCCGGGGCTGGGCGAGCTGATCGCCGACTGCTCGGAGCGCCTGCGCTTCGCGACCGATCCGCGCGCGCTCGCCGACGCGCGCTGGGCGTGGGTCGCGTTCGACACGCCCGTCGACGACGAGGATCGCGCCGACGTGGAGTGGGTGATGGACGAAAGCGCGCGGCTGCTCGCGGCGCTGCCCGAGGGCGCGCTCGTGGTCGTCTCCTCGCAGATGCCGGTCGGCAGCGTCGCCGCGCTGCGCGACCGCTGCGCGGCGGCGCGCGGCGACGGCGGGCTGCGCTTCGCCTGCATACCCGAGAACCTGCGCCTCGGCGATGCGCTGGAGTCGTTTCGCTCGCCCGAGCGGATCGTGGCGGGGGTGCGCGACGAAGCCGATCGCTGCGAGCTCGCCGAGCTGCTCGCGCCGCTGCAGGCCGAGATCCTGTGGATGGGGGTCGAGTCGGCCGAGATGACCAAGCACGCGCTCAACGGCTTCCTCGCGACATCGGTGACGTTCATGAACGAGATCGCGGGGATCTGTGAGACCGTCGGCGCCGACGCGACCGAGGTCTCGCGCGGGCTCAAGAGCGAGCGCCGCGTCGGCCCGCGCGCATACCTGGCGCCGGGCGACGCGTTCGCGGGCGGGACGCTCGCGCGCGACATCGGCTTCCTGCGCGACCTCGCCGAGCGCAACGGGCTGCCGGCGCACGTGTTCGGCGGCGTCGCGAAGGGCAATGCGGCGCACAAGACGTGGACCGCGCGCAAGCTGCTCGGGCTGTTGGGCGAGGAGGAGGCCGAGCGGCCGCGGCCGCTCGCGGGGCGCGTCGTCGCGGTCTGGGGTTTGACGTACAAGCCCGGCACCGACACCCTGCGGCGATCGAGCGCGATCGAGCTCTGCCGCTGGCTGACGGGGGCCGGCGCGACGGTGCGCGCGCACGATCCCGCGGTGCGGGCGCTCCCGGCGGACCTCGCCGGGGTCGAGCTGTGCGCGACTGCGCTGCAGGCCGCGGCGGGCGCCGACGCGCTCGTGCTGTGCACGGCGTGGCCCGAGTACCGCGAGGTCGACGCAGCCGAGGTGCTGGACGCGCTGCGGCGGCCGCTGGTCGTCGATCCGGCGGGCTGGCTGCGCGAGGGCATCGGCGCGCACCCCGACGTTTGCTACCTGCGCGTCGGCAGGGCACCGCGGCCGGCGCTCGGAGCGGCACAGGCGAAATAGCGAGCGAGAGGGGGAGGCACGAAAATGCTGAGCGGGCATAACGCAGTCATCACCGGGGGTACGCGTGGATTGGGCTTGGAGATCGCGCGCGTCTACCTGCAGGCCGGCGCGAGCGGCGTCTGCATCTGTGGACGGGATCCGCAGATGTTGAGCTCCGCGCTCGGCGAGCTCCAGGAGCTCGCCGCCGCCGACCAGAACGTCTCGGCGGTACTCGCCGACGTGTCCAACCCCGAGGACGTCGAGCGGCTGTTCGCGTGCGCCGCGGACGACCTCGGCGAGCTCACGATCCTGGTGTCCAACGCGGCCGTGTACGGGCCGAAGGACATGATCGACCACGCCGACTGGTCGGAGTGGGTGCGCGCGGTGGAAATCAACCTGTTCGGGTCGGTGCTGCCGATCCGCGAGGCCCTGTCGCACTTCATCCCGCGCGGGCGCGGCAAGATCGTGCAGCTCGCCGGCGGCGGCGCGGGCGGCCTGCTGGGGCTCAGCGCCTATGCGGCCTCCAAGGCGGCGATCGTGCGCTTCGTCGAGACGCTGTCCGCCGAGCTGCGCGAGCGCGAGCTCGCGATCGACGTCAACGCGATCGCGCCGGGAGCACTCAACACGCGCATGCTCGACGAGGTGCTCGCCGCCGGTCCGCGCAAGGTCGGAAGGGACTTCTACCAGCGCGCCGTCCGGCAGCGGCAGTCAGGCGGGATCCCGCTGCGGCGGGCGGCCGAGCTGGCGGTGTTCCTCGCGTCGGATGCCAGCGACGGCATCGGTGGCAAGCTGCTGAGCGCGGTCTGGGACCCGTGGGAGGAGCTGCCGGCGCGGCTGGAGGATCTGGAGTCGGACGTCTACACGCTCAGGCGCATCGTCCCCAGGGACCGCGGGCTGGACTGGGGCGATTGACGGATGGCGACGGAGGCCCCCACGCACTTCACGCCGGCGCCGCGCGCGGGCACGAAGCTCAAACGCGCCCTGATCACCGGCGGGGCGGGGTTCATCGGGAGCAATCTCGCGGACAGGCTCGTGCGGGAGGGCGTCGAGGTCGCGATCCTCGACGATTTCCGCACCGGCCGGCGGGAGTTCCTCGCCGATGCGCTGGCGCATTCGGGTGTGCGGCTCGTGTCCGGCGACGTACTCGAAACGGCGGCGTTGCGCGACGCGATCGAGGGTTGTGACTGGGTCTTTCACCTCCAGGCGAACGCGGATGTGCGCCGCGGGCTGGAGCACCCGCGCCGCGACCTCGAGCAGAACACGATCGCGACCTCCAACGTCCTGGAGGCGATGCGCGAAGCGGGCGCGAGGCGGATCTTCTTTGCGTTGACGGGCTCGGTGTACGGGGAGCCAAGCGTTTTTCCGACTCCGGAGGACGCGCCGGCAGCGCCGCAGACATCGCTGTACGGCGCCTCGAAGCTCGCGGGCGAGGGTCTGATCGCGGCGTACGCTCACGGCTACGGCTTCACCGGCCTGATCTGCCGCTTCGTCTCGATTCTCGGCGAGCGCTACACGCACGGTCACGTCTTCGACTTCTACTGCGCGCTCAAGCGCGACCCGACTCGCCTGCGTGTCCTCGGCGACGGCCAGCAGGAGAAGTCCTACCTGTACGTCCAGGACTGTCTCAGCGGGGTGCTGCGAGCCGCCGTGCACCATCACGACGAGCCGGGCGCCCACATCTACAACATCGGGACCGACGAAACGCTGCGCGTCGCGGACTCCGTCGAGGTGATCTGCCGCCACCTCGGGCTCTCGCCACGGGTCGAATACGCCGGCGGGCGCCGCGGCTGGACAGGCGACAGCCCGCTGATCCATCTCGACGCGACGCGCCTGCTCGAGCTCGGCTGGAAGCCCGAGCTGACGATTCGCGAGTCGATGGCACGCACGCTGCGGTGGTTCGATGCGAACGAATACAGCTGGCGCGACTGCGTCGCGGAGGCCCAGGAGAGGGTGCCGTGAGCGTCATCTTCAGTCGCGCTCCGCTGCGGATCTCGCTCGGCGGCGGCGGCACGGATCTGCCCTCCTACTACAACGAGCACGGGGGCTTCCTCGTTTCTGGAGCGATCGACAAGTACGTCTACATGCTGATCCACACGGTGTTTCAGCGCCGCTATCGGATGAAGTACTCCGAGCTCGAGGAGGTCGACGAGATCGGGGCGATTCGCCACCCGATCCTGCGTGAGAGCCTGCTGCGCCACTGGCGCGGGGCGCCGCTGGAGATCGCCTCCGTCGCCGACGTCCCGGCGGGCACCGGGATGGGATCGTCGGGCGCCTACACGGTGTGCCTGCTGAAGGGTCTCGTGCGCGCGCGGCGCAGCTCGATCAGTCCCGGCGACCTCGCGGAGGCGGCGTGCGCGATCGAGATGGACGCGCTCGGCGAGCCGGTCGGCAAGCAGGACCCGTACGTCGCGGCGCACGGGGGGATCTGCGCGTATGCGTTCGGCGCGAACGGCGAGGTCGAGGTGCAGCCGCTGGAGCTCGAGCTGCCGGTTCTGAGGCGCCTGCGCGACCACCTGCTGCTGTTCTACACCGGCGAGGCGCGCTCGGCCTCGAAGGTGCTCGCCGACCAGGACGCGCGCTCGAAGGCCGGCGACGCGCGGATGGTCGAGAACCTGCACCGCACGAAGGAGCTCGGCCGCCAGACGCAGGCGCTGCTCGAAGAGGGCGAGCTCGAGGGCTATGCGGAGCTCATGCACGAGCACTGGGAGAACAAGCGGCGGCGCTCGCCGGGGATGACCAACGAGCGCGTCGACGCGCTCTACCAGCAGGCGCGCCGCGCGGGCACGATCGGCGGCAAGCTCGTCGGCGCGGGGGGCGGGGGCTTCCTGTTGCTCTACACGCGCTCCCCGGAGGAGACGAGGCAGGCGATGGCCACCGCGGGGGTGTCCGAATTGGCATTCGACTTCGAGTTCGGAGGCGCCCAGGCCAGTGAGAACACCTGAGCGACTGCCGCCGGTTTGCATCCTGGCCGGCGGCCTCGGCACGCGTCTGGGCGAGCGCACCCGCGAGGTCCCCAAGCCGCTGCTGCCGGTGGCCGGGGAGCCGTTTCTGGTGCACCAGCTGCGGATGCTCGCCGGGTACGGCTTCCGGGACGTCGTGATCTGCGTCGGCCATCGCGGCGAGCTGATCGAGTCGCGGATCGGCGCGGAGCGCTTCGGGATGCGGGTGCGCTACAGCTTCGACTCCCCCGGTCTCGACGGCACGCTCGGTGCGCTGCGGCGTGCGCGAGGAGTGCTCGGCGAGCGCTTCCTGGCGCTCTACGGCGACGCGTACCTGCGGATCGACTACGCGGCGTTCGCGCGCGCGTGGAGCGCGAGCGGGATGCCGGCCGCGATGACCGTGCTGCGCAACGACGGCCGCTGGGAGCGGTCGAACGCGATCTACCGCGACGGCCGGGTCGTGGCCTACGACAAGCACGCCCCGACGCCGGCGATGCGCTGGATCGACTACGGCCTCGGCGGACTGCGCTCATCCGCGCTCGACCGCGTCGCGGACGGCGAGCGCGATCTCGCGGCGCTCTACGGCGCGCTGGCGCGCAGCGGGGAGCTGTTCGGCTTCGAGGCGTCGCAGCGCTTCTACGAGATCGGGACGCCGGCGGCGCTCGCCGAAACGGACGCGTTCCTGCGCGCCGAGGCCCGCTGCGGCGCGAGCGTGGGGAGCTGAGCGGGTGCGCCGCGCGCGAGGCCTCCTGCGACCATCCGAGGAGAACCTGCTCGGACGGGGCGCGCGGTTCGTGCTCGCCGGGGGGACCGTCGCGGGGGTCTATCTGCTGACGACGACGCTGTTGGCGAGCGTCGCCGGCGTCCCCTTCCAGGTGGCGCTCCCGATCGGCTTCTGCGCGGGGCTGGCGGTGCACTTCACGCTGCAGCGCTGGTTCGTCTGGTCGCATGCCCAGGGGTTCGCGCTGCCGCTGCGCTATCAGGCGGGCCGCTATCTCGTGACGGCTGCGCTGCAGTACGGGCTCACGGCGCTCAGCACCGCGTTCCTGCCCGCCCTGCTGGGAGCGTCGACGGAGGTGGTGTATCTCGCGACGGCCTCGCTCGCGACGTTCCTGAACTTCGTCGTCTTTCGCCGTCTGATCTTCCACCCGAAGCTCGCCTGACAGCTGCGGTGGCGCGCTGCGGCGGCGCGCGCCAAACGCCGGACCTACCATCCCGTGGGTGAGACTGCGCCTGTATCACCACTCCGATGGGGCCCGCGTCGCGTACCGCGAGGTCGGCGCGGGGCCGCCGCTGGCGCTGCTGCACTCCGCGTTGCTCTCACACCTGGAGTGGGAGCCGCTGGTCGAGCAGCTCGGCGGGCGCTTTCGGGTGGTGCTGCCCGACCTGCCGCTGCACGGCGACTCCGAGGACCGGCCTCGCCATCCGTACACGATCGACTGGTTCGCCGACGTGCTCGGCGGCTTCGCGGCGGACGTGCTGGGGCCGCGTCCGCTGATCGCCGGCCACGACATCGGTGCCGAGATCGTCCTGCACGCGATCGCGACGCGGCGCCTGACGCCGTCGCGGCTCGTGCTGATGCCCAACCGGATGCACCTGCCCGAGCAGTGCGCGCACCTACGCGCGGCGTGGCGGATCGCGGCGCGCGCGGGCGCGGTGCCGGGACTGGACCGGCTGCTGGCGCACGCGGCGCCGCTGGTGTTCAACCCGTCGATCGGCGTGCGGTTGTCGGCCCGCGCGGAGCCCTCGGCGCGCGACCTCGTGCGCCACGCGTTCGCTGACGTCCCGGGCAACCCGAGCCTGATGCGCTCGTGGGCGAAGTTCGCGCGGCACTGGCCGCGCGGAGCGCAGACGCAGTTGCGCGAGCTGTACCCCCGGCTCGGCATGCCGGTGCTGCTGCTGTGGGCCGACCGCGACCGTGTGTACCCGCTGGCGGGCGCCGAAGAGGTCCTCGACCTGCTGCCGCGCGCGCAGCTGCGCGTGCTCTCCGCGACGGGGTTCCTGATGGCCTACGACGATCCCGTGGGGGTCGCGCGTGAGCTGAGCGCATTCTGCGGATAGGGTTACGGCGGAAATCGTGTCAGGCGACGAGGAGAGCGAATGAGCGAGCAGTTGTGGGGCGCGGAGACGGCCAAGGCAGTCGAGAACTTCCCGATCTCCGGCGAGACGATGCCGGTCTCGGTGGTGCACTGGCTCGCTCGCATCAAGGGCGCGGCGGCCGCCGTCAACGGCGAGCTCGGGCTGCTCGACAAGCGGCGCGCGGCGCGCATCGAGAAAGCGGCGGCGGCGATCGCGGCCGGCAAGCACGATTCGCAGTTTCCGATCGACGTCTTCCAGACGGGGTCGGGCACGTCCACGAACATGAACGCCAACGAGGTCATCGCGGCGCTGGCGGGGGACCTGGTGCATCCAAACGACCACGTCAACATGGGCCAGTCCTCCAACGACGTGTTCCCCTCCGCCGTGCACCTCGCCGCGCTGCAAGCGGCGCAGAACGACCTGCTCCCGGCGCTGCGCGCGCTGGAGCGCTCCTTTGCCCGTAAGGCGAAGAGCTTCGAGGCGATCGTCAAGGCGGGCCGCACCCATCTGATGGACGCCGTGCCGGTCACGCTGGGGCAGGAGTTCGGGGGCTACGCGGCGCAGATCGCGCTGGCCCAGGAGCGCGTCGCGGCGACGCTCGTGCACGTCGGCCAGATCCCGCTCGGCGGCACCGCGACGGGGACGGGCCTGAACACGCACGCGCGCTTCGCCGAGAAGGTCCGTGCGCGCTTGAAGAAGGAATCGGGGCTGAAGCAGATCGCCGCCCCGCTGGATGCGTTCGAGGCGCAGGCCAACCGCGACGCGCTGGTCGAGCTGTCGGGTGCGCTGAAGGTGGTCGCGGTCTCGCTCACGAAGATCGCCGGCGACCTCGCGCTGATGGGGTCGGGTCCGCGCGCGGGCATCGGCGAGCTCTACCTGCCGGAGCTGCAGAAGGGCTCGTCGATCATGCCGGGCAAGGTGAACCCGGTGATACCGGAGGTCGTGCTGCAGGTCTGCGCGCAGGTCGTCGGCAACGACACCGCGGTCACGATCGGAGGGATGCAGGGACAGTTCGAGCTCAACGTGCGCATCCCGCTGATCGCGCGCAACGTCCTGCAGTCGCTGCGGCTGCTGAGCAGCGCGTCGCGCGTGCTCGCCGAGAAGTGCGTCGACGGGGTCAAGGCCAACCGGGCCGGAACGGCGGCCTCGGCGGGCGCGACGCTGGCGGTCGCGACCGCGCTGAACGGCGCGATCGGCTACGACCGCGCGACGGCGATCGTCAAGCAGGCCACTGACTCGGGGCGGCCGCTGCGGGAGGTCGCGCTCGAGCAGGGCGTGGACGCGGAGCTCTACGACGCGACGATCGACCTGCCGAAGATCGCTCGCGGCAACCGCTAGCTTCTTTTTCGTCACATCCAGCTTCTAGCCCGCCGGCTCGGGGCGCAGTAGAGAAACACGCACGGCGCATCTCGGCGCCCGCGCGCGCGGGCTTCGAGTCGTCCGGAAGTCAAAGACGTTTCGGGCAGGACGAATCTATGTAACCTGGCCGGCCGTGGGGTGCAGAGATGTCTGAGCCGGCCGTCTCCCCAGCCGCGAGCCCGCGCGGCGGCGTTGATGCGCGCGGGGCCGAGATCGAAGCTCGCCTACGACCCCCCGCGGGCGTCGCGCGCATGCCTCCGTACGACGCGGGCTGGCTGACCGAGCAGGGCCAACGCCGCCCCTTCCTCAGCTATCTGGGACAGGACGAGATGGAGGCGGTCAACTGGTCGGAGAGCCTGGAGGAGTTGCACGATCGCGTCAGCGAGCACTTCATGGACCTCTCGACGCGGCGCGCGATGGTTGCGCGCATGGGGCCGCTCGCGCCGCGGGCGACGCTGCTCGATGTGGGCTGCTCCACGGGGTTCCTGCTCGCCGATATCCGTCGCGTCACGCCCGATGCGAGGCTGCTTGGGATGGACCCGATCGCGACTGGCCTGGTCAAGGCGCACGCGGCGCTGCCCGAGGCGCTGCTGCTCCAGGCCGACGTCTGCGCGCTCCCGCTCCTGGATGAATCCGTCAACGTGGTCGTGAGCGCGAACGTGCTCGAGCACGTTGCCGACGATGAGCGCGCGCTGGCGGAGATCGCTCGCATTTTGAAGCCCGGCGGGCGCGCGGTGATCGTGATACCGCTGGGTCCGAGCAGCTACAACTACTTCGACAGCGTGCTCGGCCACGAGCGCCGCTACGCCCGCGGGGAGCTCGCTCGCAAGGGTCGCAGTGCGGGTCTGCGCGTGCTGGATGACATGTGCCTCGGCGGGCTGCTCTATCCGGCGTATTGGCTTGTCAAGCGTTACAACCAGCGACGCTACGGTCGTCTCCCGCGCGCGGAGCTGGAGCGGCGCGTGGCGCGGGATATCGAAGACACGAGCAGCTCGTCCGTCGGTGCGCTGGCGTGCCGCGCCGAGGATTGGCTGATCGACCGGGGTATGCGCCTGCCGTTTGGGATCCGTGGGTTGACGGTTTTCGAGCGACCCTAGCGCCGATCGCGCGTCATCGAGCGCGGCGCCAGCCGGCGGCCCCGTGAGGGGTACCTCGCCGACCGGTTGCGGTGGGTGTGAGGTGACCGTCGGGTCCGGCGGTACGGTGTGACGCGGTGTCGGAAACACCGCAGGCGGGGGATCTCCTGCCGTCCTGAGCGCGAGCGGCAATCGTTTGTTGGGTTGTGCGCCCGATGTCAATATCTGAAACGCATGGGGCCAGGCTGTAGATGATGGTTGCGCGATCGGCAATCGGGCAGGAACGGGTCGGTCAGCGATCCGCGGGCGTGCGCGGTCTCGCCGCGTTGCCGAGTCTCTCGCCGTTGCTGTTCGGCATCCCGGTACTGCTCGGCATTGCCGTAATGGTAAGCCACCTCGTGAGCAGATCCTGCCCCTATCTGGCGGCGACCACGACCAACACCGACGCCGAGGTGCTCTATCTCGGACACACGATTTACCAGAATCCGGCACACGGATACACGGGTATGGTCTACACGCCGCTGTATGTGGCTGTCGTCGCGCTGCTGGACCACGTGCACCTGTGGGCCGGTTGGTCGTCGCCGGTCACGATCGGTGCGTGTTTTTCACTACAGGGCCTCGCTGTATGGCTGGCTTACGACCCTGCCGGCAAGACTGCTCGGCTCGTGCGTGCCCTGGGAGCGCTCGGGGATGATTAGTATCAATGTCGCCGTGCTGCTCGCGCTGAACCTGATCACGCACGGATGGGAGCTGTACATCAACTTTCTGATGCCGTCGCGGCACGCCCTAGGAAATCTCTATGGCTCATATGCGCTCACGGGACTGGAGGGGGCTGCCGTCGGGCTTGCTTTCGTCATCGCTGTGTGGGCCAGTTGCGCCGTGGCGCTGGTGGGGCGCCGGCGCCAAATGACCGCGCACAAAGGACGGTTGGTTAATCGTCTGAAGGGCCTATTGGTTGCGGAGGACGCGACGGGCGGGCGTGTGTTGATGCTGACGATTTATGTCTTTGTCGGATCCGCGGCAGCGATCTACTGCATGCGGAAGCAGGGAACGAGTGGCAACGAGTTCACGGGAGTTGTCTGGACACTCGGTCTACTCGCGGCGTTGGGGTGGCGCATCGCACAGCGCCACGCTGGCACGGCGGCGGCGGCCGGGGGCTGTGTGGTTGTGCTGTTCGGGCTAGCTCAATTCGGGACCGTTCACCCGAGCCGCCGCGAATCTCAGCGTTCGGGTGCCGCCGCTTGAGAAGCTCTTACAGTGGCAAGAAATCCCCGCCTATCTGCGAGCCTACACCCAGCATCACTTGCTTTACATGCCGGATCTCTCCGATCTCAACGCCTACAGCGGCGGACCACTTTATCCCGACTACTTCAATATCGCCGACCTGTTGGCTGCAGGTGAGCAGCCGCTGTACCTCGTGCATGCGCTGTTGAACCGCCGCATCGACGCGGTTGAATACTTGCCGACCCTCGACAGAGGCTACAGCTCGGGGATGGGGAGGTACGAGGAAAACTACATGTGGAAGCTCGACCAGGTGATCGCGGCGCGCTATACGGAAGAGCCGGGGGCACCGCCGGGTACGCTGGGGCGCCGCCCCGGCCCCGAGCAGGCCGCCTGGATGCGGTACTGCTTCGAGCCGTTCTCCGCCGGGGGAGCCAGTTTTCGCATCCATCACGGCGGCGGGTTCTGGTGCTCCTTCCAACCCGGAGTCGTGCGGCTGGTAGCGGCGCCTGTCCCGGTCAGCGAAGTTGTCACGACAGAGTCGGTGTCTGTACGCGGAACGATCTCTGTGACGCTCGAAGAAGGGGCGGCCTCGCAGCTCACGCTCGTGCTCGGCCCCGGAGCCGCAGATTCGTGGAGGGCGCGTGTGGCGCAGGTTCCGGGCCACCCGCGAGAGCTGGCAGTCGTCGCCTACCAGGGCGCAACTCGACTCGGTGAGGCCATCGTGACGGCCAAGCGGTTGCCGCAGCGTCGCGTCGGCGTGGCGCTTCGAGTGCAACCGGCTAGCACTCGGCCGGGAGCCCCCAGTGTGGTCGATCGCGCTGAAGTGGCGCTGACGGTGCCGCTCGCGAAGGCTGAACTGGCTCTGCTCGCCGGGAGTGGTGCGACGGCTGACCTCCGCAAAGCACACCTGGTGCAGTAAGGGCGCGTAGAAAAATAACGTTGCAGGTTGTTGCGGGTTTGCGTGGAACAGTTGGTGTGCGATTGATGAGTTGGGGATTGGTGAGCGGTTTAGGTCGATGGCGCCGGAGTTGAACGAGCGTCAGCGGCGGCTGTGGGCGGCGAGTGAGGCGCGTGCCGCGGGTTTGGTGGCATCGCAGCGACTGCGCGGGCGACGGGTATATCTGTGCCGACGATTCGTAAGGGCATCGCCCAGCTCGAGTCGGGTGAGCGTCTTTTGCCTGGGCGGGTGCGTCGTGTGGGTGCTGGTCGCAAGCCGTTGTTGGAGAGCGACCCGGAGATTCTGGATGCCATCGAGCGGCTGATTGACGAGGACAGCCGGGGTGATCCTGAGTCGCTTTTGCGGTGGCCCGCCAAGAGTGTGCGTCAGATCGCTGGTGCGCTGCGCGAGACGGGCCGTGAGGCGCACTTCACGTCGGTGGCGATGCTTATGAGGTTGCTTGGCTACTCGCTGCAGGCCAACGTCAAGACCAAGGAGGGGTCCTCCCATCCCGACCGCGACGCCCAGTTCCAGCACATCAACCAGGCCGCGAAGGCGGCGGTCGCTGTGGTGTGGACCCGTTGTCATGGACCTTGGTTGCGAGAGGTCAGGCGGGACCGTCGCGATCGGGAGCGGTCTGCAGGCTCGCAAGAGGCGCGATAGGTCTTCGCTCAAAATAAGAGACAGATGCTCCAAGCTCAAGCCGCCAGCCGTCTTTGTTTGTCTCCGACATATTGCACCTCTCGGTTAGTGGCTATTTGCAGGCGCTTCAGGCGCCTGTCAGGACGTGATCACGGCCCCGTCATGGTCGCCTCAGAGGGATTCATTGACAGTCGCTACCAGATGGGCTAAGAAGTGTTGGGTCGCGAAAAAAAACGACCTATTCCGTTATTCGGAGCCGGCCTCGCGAACCGATTCCGCGGCGGGCATGAAGTAGGAGAGGGTAGTCAGATCTAAGTGACTACAGAGAAAGGGAGTAGACGTATGTCTAAAGCAAGGCTACTGTTTGTTACGTGCTTTGTAGTGTTCGCTGCAAGTGCGTTGGTGTCGGCCACTGCGTCGGCCGCCGTATCGGGTTGGGAGGTCAACGGAACCTTACTCGCCGGAACCGCTGCGATCGCATCAAAAGCTCCGGTGTTACACTCTGGTAGATTGGTAGCCGCCGGGGTTGAACTTGAATGTACAGGTAGCACCGTTGACATCGTCGGCGGGTTCATCAGGCATCCTGACGAAGTTCTCGCCAACGGATTGGTCTTCCACGGCTGTGAAGTCACTAACGAAGCCGCGACTAACTGTAAACTCAAAGCGACAACCTTAATCTCGACCTTACCTCTGTTCGGATTAGCAGAGTTAGACGGAGCAAGTTCATTAAACACCCTAATCTTAGCATCGCCGTTACCATCGAAAACATTCGCTGTCATACCATTCGAAGGTGAAAAATGTGCCCTGGCAGGCAACCAGCCTGTTACGCAAAGTAAATTCCCGGCTGTCAGCCTCTTAATCCATGAGGGCGGTGTCTCGGCCGTGTTACACTTAGTGTTAGCGTTCTCGAACGCAGCATCATTGAAGCTCGGCAATAGCGAAGCTACGCTTTCGGGAGCCGACGCAGACGTGCAGCTGGCAAGCGGTCTACCTGTAGCGTTCTTATAATCCATTGACCAATGGGGCCGCCCGCCATTCCGTTGTGCGGGCGGCTCCAGTGCGCGGCTGACGGGCGAATATGCGAGAGTCCTGGCGACACGAGTTCACTGGAAAGGCGAGTTTCCGACCAGATGTTTCTAACTCTTTGGCCCTCGCTCGATAGTGAATCTACTGCTTGAACGCTGTGTTTCGCGCAGCTGGTCACCTTTACGTCGGAAGCTCCATTGGGCCGATCATTGACAGAGCGTGTCTGGATCGGATACGAATCTGATGCCGGCAACATAATGCTCCGATGATGGGGTCTGAGGGAAGGGGTCTGAGGAATGGTCTTGATCGCTCGCAGCGTTGAAGCGAGTGGCCGGCGGGGCGCTGCTGCGTGGCGCTCGCTCGGCGCTGTCATCGCGGTGGTCGCTGCGTCGGCCATTGGCGCCTTCATGGCTACGGTTGCCTGCGCCCAATCATCGAACGACTGGTCCCCAAGCGCTGCGTGTCCCAACGAAGGGATCCGCGTACAGGAGGGGACGATCGCGCTTCCGGATTGCCGCGCATATGAGATGGTCACTCCTCCGTACAAGGAGGGCTTCGGTCTGTTTTCGGCGAGCTACGCCTCTAATGGAGATAGTGCGATGCTTGTGACGCTCGGCGGTTTGGCGGGAGCCGCCGGCTCAACGGAGTACCCCCCTAACATCAGCAATATCTACCGCGACGAGCGCGGCCCCACCGGCTGGGAATTGTCGCCCCTGAACGCTCCAAACGCAGAGTTCACCGGCCAGATGCTCGAAGAGTATGAAGCCGACAACGGCGACACCCTCTGGATCCAGCACGCACCGTCGCAATCTGCCTCCCATGGGCAGCTTTACGTCCGCTCTCCCGGCTCTGACCCCGAATACCGTCGCATCGGCCCAGACAAACCCACCGAAACCTATGAAGAAGAAGCGAGCAACGCGATAGACGTCAATCCCTCCAGGCGCTCAGAAGTCGTCGCCGCGACGCCCGACTTCACCCATATAGCCCTACGCGCCGTGAAAAGCGAAGCGCGCTGGGAATTCGACGAAACGGTCGGAGGCCGGATCTTTCGATCGCTTTACGAATATAGCGGGGTGGGCAACGAACAGCCTATTCTTGTCGGCGTCAGCGGGGAAAAAGGCAGCGACCGATTGATCTCTAAGTGCGGCACTCTATTGGGCTCCGATTCCGCGGGTTCTGCGTACAACGCGCTGTCCAGCGATGGCGAAGCCGCCTTCTTTACGACCATGCCGTGCAACCCCGATCCACCGGCCGAAGAAAAGGAGGAGCTCTACGCGCGACTGCACGGTGCGCTTATTAGTCCGCTCCCGGCGACGACAGTTGATATCTCAGCGAGTGTGTGTGCGTCCGAATGCGGGGAAAAGTCCGGTATGAACTTCGAGGGCGCCTCCGAAGTCCAAGACGTCAAAGGTGCGTCGGGGCCCGACGCTACCGAAAAGGGCGATCGAGTTTTCTTCACGAGCACGCAGAAGCTGACCAATGATGCCGTCGATCGTACGGCCGTGGGAGATGCCACCCAGGGCGCTTGCGCGGATGGGGGTTGCAACCTATACGAATATCGTCTCGACGAAGCTGTCCCTGCCTCTGCACGTCTGCGCTCGATCTCGCACGGCGGCGAAGTGCTCGGCGTGATGGGTATCGCCGAGGACGGCTCGCACATCTACTACATATCGAGCGCGGAAATGGCCTCGGCAGGGGCCAACGTCTATGGCAAGACCCCCCTTGGAGGGCAGCCCAACCTCTACGTCTACGACACGGTCAGCGAACGCACCGCGTTCGTCGCGACCCTTTCCCCGGCGGACAAGCAGGATTGGCAACGCCGATTCACGAGACCGGCCCAGGTTGCCGGTGCCACGGGGCGCTTCGTTCTCTTCGCGAGCCAAATGCAAGGCCTGACCCCCGACGAGACATCGACGCAAACGCAGCTCTACGAGTACAAGGCTGAAGGCGAAGGCGAAGCAGCCGAACTCATCCGCGTTACCAAAGGCGAAGACGGCTATAACGAAGACGGGAACGGTGTGCAAGCGGGAGTCGAAATCGGGCCGATAGAGTCGGCGGCGCAGAAGCTCGACTTGCAGGATCTGAAAAGCACCACCAACCGCCTGAACATATCGACGGATGGGCGTACGATCGCGTTCAGAACTGCTGGGCAGTTGAGCCCGCGCGCCGTGTCGGCCGAACAGGGGTGTCAAAGCGTCTACGAGTTCCATACCCCAACCGGGGCGCTTTCCCAGGGTGTCGTCGGCTTGATCTCCGACGGACGCGACGCTCAGGCATCGGGAGGGCCCGGATCAGTGTGCGGCGCACTCTTCCAGGGCATGGACAGCACCGGTGCGAACATCCTCTTCGGCACGGCCGATCCGCTGCTTTCGAGCGATGTCGACGGCTCTCAAGTCGATCTCTATGATGCGCGCATCGATGGCGGCTTTCCCCTTTCGCCTGAGCCGGCCGCCTGTATGTCGCTCGCCGGCTGTGAAGGTGCCCCGCTCTCGCCGATCGGCTCAGCACGCCCAGGCAGCTCGATCCAGCTGCCAGAAACGCTGACGCCTACCACCGGGCCGGCGACCGGTAGGGGGGTCACCGGAAAGCATGTGAGCAGCGCAGACGGCTTGTCTCGCGCTCTCCGCGCTTGCAGGAAGCGGCTGCGCAACCGGCACGGTAGAACCGTCTGTGAACGCAATGTACGGCGACGATATGCCACTGCGAAGACGAAAGGCAAGCGCCGATGAACGAGCTCTGTATATCGAACGCTCGAGTTGCATGGCTGCGGAGCGTAGCGCTGGTTATTTGTCTGGTCTCGCTGTGCCTGCTGACGAGGGCATCGGTTGCCGGCGCCGTGCAGCCTGCACCAGCCTGGCAGGTGACCGTGGCTGGTACGCCATCGGTGTTGCCGGCCGCGAAAGGCAAGCAGGTTCTGTACAACGTCACCCTCACGAACGTCGGGGGCGCCGAAAGCCATGGCACCATCACTATCAGGGACGCCGTTCCTGCCGGACTGGCGCTCGTCGAATCGCCTGGCTGTGTGGAAGAAACGGGCGAAGTTGTTTGTACGTACCCTGAAAGCGTCGTCCCCAGCGGTGGCTTCTTGGTCGCGAGACTGGGATTCGAAGTCGCGGGCGTCGTCGCGCCCGGTTCGACCCTCCGCGACGTGGCGACCGCGACAGGGGGAGGCGCGGCACATGCGGCCGTCGGTGAAGGCATCATCCATGTACGGGGGACTGGGGAAACGGGTGCGGGCCCTGGGGGTGCTGCGCAGTTCTCCTTCAGCGTGACCGGCCCGGCCGGCGAAGCGGCCACGCAGGCCGGGGGCCACCCGACGCTGGTCACGTTGACGGTGATGCTCAACACGCAGTACTTGGAACACTCGGAAAAACGTGCGCAGCCGGTAGAAGCTGTGAAGGACCTGGTCTTCTACCTCCCGGTCGGGATGCTCGGAAACCCCACGATCGCGACCACGTGCCCGATCGCGCTCGTGAGGATCGAAGGCGGGAACAGCGGTTGCCCGCCCGGTAGCAAGGTCGGTGAAGTTGCTCCCTTTGTGTTGGGCGAAGCCGGCGTGAGCCCGGAGTCTCTTTATCGCGTGCCTGCGGAGAAGGGCTACGCGGCCGAGTTCGCGTTCTCGGTGACGGGGCTCAAGTTCTTTCTCTACGCGAGCCTCGTCCGTCACGACGGCGCTTACATGGTGCGCGTGGCGGACCCGGACGTGTCCGGCACCGCCGAGCTCACCGGCGCGGTCGCGACGTTCTATGGCGATCTGCGCGAGTCCTATCCCGTTGACGAATTCGGCGATGTTTTCACGTACGACCTGGGCGCGTTCTTGACGAACCCGAGCGATTGCCAGGCGAGCTCGGCCGCGCGCGAGGCATCCATGCAGATGAACACGTGGGAGCGCCCGGAAGCGTCGGTCACGGAAGCCGCCCCGCCGTATGCTGTGTCGGACACGGCGTACCCGTCCCTGGAAGGCTGCGAACGCCTCTCGTTTGCCTCGACGCTCGGCGTGAGTCCCGCGACGACGCAGGCGGATAGCCCGTCGGCCTACGGCGTCGAAGTGGGCGTACCGCAGGCCCCGAATGTGTTCACGGGCCTGGCCACCCCACCGGTGCGGGACGTGAGCGTCACGCTCCCCACCGGCACCGAGATCTCGCCGTCCTCGGCCAACGGCCTGGTCGCGTGCCACGGGTCGGGACCCGAAGGGATCGACATCGAGGGCGCCGAATCCGAAGAAGTGGCAGAAGACGGTTTCACGCGGCCCGCCGCGGGGCATTGCCCGCCTGCATCGCAGGTCGCGAACGTGACCGCCACGACACCCCTGTTGGCCGGCGAAGAACAGCTCAAGGGACACATCTACCTCGCCGAACCCGGGTGCGGTGGCGCGGGGCAGCCCGGGTGCACGCCAGCCGACGCGCAGGACGGGAACCTCTTCCGCCTGTATCTCGAACTGGACGATCCGCAGGCCGGCGCGGTCGTGAAGCTCCCCGGGTTCGCGTCGGTGAACCCCGACACCGGGCAGATCACGACGCGCTTCGACGATGCGCCGCAGTTCCCGGTCAGCAAGATCGCGGTGGAAACCAACGGCGGCCCGAAAGCGCCGCTCGAGAACCCGCCTGCGTGCGGCACCGTGACGAGCTCGTCGACGGTGACGCCATGGGGCGCTCCCGCGACGCCGACCTCGCAGGCATCGAGCGCATTCGAGGTCACCGGTTGCGCGGGCGTGTTCGCCCCGGGCTTCGTCGCCGGAAGCACCGCGACGCAGGCGAACGCGCGTAGCCCGTTCACGCTCTCGCTGGGTCGCGAAGACGGCGAACAGAACATCTCGGCGATCTCCACGACGCTGCCGCCGGGCCTGCTGGCCTCGGTGGCGGGCGTTGCGCAGTGCCCCGAGCCGCAGGCCTCGCAGGGCGGGTGCCCCGCCGCGAGCCAGATCGGCACGACCACCGTCGCCGTCGGCCCGGGCATCGCTCCCTACCACGTCACAGGCAAGGTCTATTTCACGGGCGCTTACGGTGGAGGCCCGTTTGGCTTGAGCGTCGTGGTTCCGGCGGTCGCGGGCCCGTTCAACCTTGGGAACGTGATCGTGCGCGCCTCGATCCACGTCGACCCACACACCGGCCAGGTGACGGCCGTCAGCAATCCGTTCCCGCAGATCCTCGACGGCGTCCCACTGCACATCCGCTCGATCGAAGTCGCGCTCGACAACCCGCAGTTCGCGTTCAACCCGACGAGCTGCGACCAGTCCGCGATCACAGGGACGATCGGGGGTGCGCAGGGCGCCAGCGAGCACGTCTCGACGCCGTACGCGACATCGGGTTGCAGGCTGCTCTCCTTTAAGCCTGTCTTCAAGGTTGCCGTCGCGCAGCACACCAGCCGGGCGTCGGGGGCCAGCCTTAGCGTGAAAGTCGCCGCGAAAGAGGGTCCGGCCAGTGGTGAAGCGAATATCCGATCAGTCAGGGTGGAATTGCCCAGGGCGTTGCCTTCGAGGCTGGGTACTCTCAAGAAGGCGTGCCTGGCGAGCGTCTTTGAAGCGAACCCCGCCAACTGCCCCCACGAATCGAACGTCGGCACCGCGAGCGCGAGCACGCCGATCCTCGCGCACCCCCTCGTCGGCCCGGTGTATCTGGTGAGCTACGGCAACGCCGCGTTCCCCGACCTGGAGGTCGTGCTGCAGGGCGAAGGCATCACGCTGATCCTGGACGGGAAGACGGACATCAAAAAAGGCATCACGCTCAGCAGCTTCCCGGCGGTCCCGGACGCTCCGATCAGCAGCTTTGAACTGAAGCTCCCGGCCGGCCCGTTCTCCGCGCTCACGGCGATCCTGCCGGCAAGCGCGAAGGCGAACTACAGCCTCTGCGGCAAGAAGCTGAAGATGCCGACCGTGATCACCGCTCAGAACGGCGCCGTGATCAAGCAGACCACCCAGATCGCCATCACCGGCTGCGCGAAAGCCGGCAGCGCTGGCAAGGCAAGCCACGCCCGCGCAGCCCACCACAGCCGAACCGCCGGCACGACCGGGAGGGGCACACGATGAGGACGGTTCTCCGCAGCGCACTGGCCCTTGGCGCCGTCACGCTCGGCGTGCTCGCCACGAGCGCCACGAGTGCGCTGGCCGCGCCCCCGGAAATCCTCGGGGAGGCTCCGAGCAGCGTGACGCCGACGACCGCACAGCTCGAAGGGTACGTTACGCCCAACGAACAAGCCACCAAATGCAAATTCGAATACGGTACGACCACGGCATACGGCACCACCGTTCCATGCGAACCGCAAGAAGTCATCGAAGGCGGCGCGCAGCTCCTGGTGGCGAACCTCACCGGCCTGGCGTCCGGCAGCGTCTACCACTTCCGAGTCGTGCTGGAAAACACCTCTGCGGAAAAAGCCGAAGGTGGAGACGTCGAATTCGCGACCCCCGCTCTGGAAGCGCCGATCATCACGAGTGAGACGGTCACGGGGCTGAAGACAAGCGAACAGCAACTCGAAGCGCGGATCATCCCCAACTACCAAGAAGCCAGCTTCCAGTTTGAATACGCCACGAGCGAAGCGGCGCTCTTGGCTGAAGAAGGCATTGTCATCAAAGGCGCCGCGACGCTGCCGGCGGTCTACGAAGAAATACCCGTCGGGCCCGTCGGCCTACACGGTCTGCTGCCGGGCCCGGTCTACTACTACCGAGTGGTCGCGACCAACGCGACCGGCGCCAGCGACGGACCTGTCCAGACCTTCCAGTTGCTCGCCGCGCCATTGGACTCGACTGGCTCGGCGTCGACACCGACGCGTGCGAGCGCTGTCGTGACCGGTTCGGTCACCCCGCGAGGGCTGCCGACGACCTACCAGTTCCTCTACATCCCCCAGACAGCCTACGAAGCGGCGGTCGCCGAAGGCGCCCCCGACCCCTACGCAGGCGCGCGGGTCACACCTGCCGCGAGCGTCCTGAACAAAGCACGGGAAACCTCGACCGACTACACTCCGGAGCCGGTGCAGGCTCTTCTGGAAGAACTGACGCCCAACACCACCTACCACTACATCCTGCTCGCGACCAACGAACTCGGCGCCACCCGCGCCAGCGACGCGACGTTCACGACAGCCCCCCCGACCCCACCCGTCGCGAACATCGGAAGTCCCGAAGGCATCAGCCAGCTATCCGCGACCCTCACGGGCAGCCTCGATACCCAAGGCCTACCCACCGTTGCCCACTTCGAACTCGGGACTACCCCAGACACCGGCACTCCGATAGCCGTCACGATCACCTCGACGTCGGGCACGACCGAGGCGCTGGCTGCCACCCTAAACGGTACCCTCGCCCCCGGCACCACCTACTACTACCGTCTTACCGCCACCAGCCAAGACGGCACGAGCACCAGCACGGAGCGATCGTTTACCACGCCCGCGTTCCCCCCGGTCATCACGACCCCCACGCTGAGTACCCCGCTCCTGCACTACACCACGATCGCTGAAATCAACGCGAAAGAAGCAAGAGAAAACCGCCAGCACCCGCCCCCCAAGCATCACAAAAAGCACCACCGCAAACACCACAAGCGCAAGAAGAAGAAATAAGGCAGTTAGGCTGCTCGCGCCGGAACCACCCCCAGCATCTCCTCCAGCAGCAGCCGCGCGCCGAGCTTGGAGAGCGGTTCGTTGAGGTTGCCGCACTTGGGTGACTGCACGCAGGAGGGGCAGCCCTTCTCGCACGGGCACTCGGCGATCAGACGGTGCGCGTCGCGGCAGAGCTCCTCGAAGCGCAGGAACGCGGTGCGCGTGATCCCGACGCCGCCGGGGTGGCCGTCGTAGACGAAGATCGTCGGCCCCCCGGTCTGGGGGTGGAGGTTGGTGGAGAGGCCGCCGATGTCCCAGCGGTCGCACATCGCGATCAACGGCAGCACGGCGATCTGGGCGTGCTCGGTGGCGTGCAGCGCGCCGAGCAGCTCCTCCATCGGGATCGTCTCGGTGAGCGTGTCGAGGTCGAGCTCGTACCAGAGGGCCTGCGTGGAGAAGGTGGTCTGCGGGAGGTCGAGCGTGACGAGATCGAGCTGTGCGTGGTCGCTCCAGCGGCGGCGCTGGTACGCGAGGACGGTGTCGGTGACGGTGACCTCGCCGAAGGAGAGCGTGACGCCAAACAGCTCACGACGATCCAACAGCCGCTCGATCGTGGTGTCGGTCTCGCGCTTGGGCTGCGTGTACCAGTCGCCGTCGAACGGGGCGACGAGCGCGCGGCGCTGTTCGATGTCCAGTTCGCGCACCTCGTAGGGGCGGCCGAGGTGGATGTAGATCGCGCCCTGGTGCACGGTGGTGTGGGCGCGGGCGGCCTCGGTCGTGCCGAGCAGCTCGCCGGAGGCGACGTCGACGATCGCGTAGCTCTCGGCGGAGGCCGAGCGCAGCGAGACGTTCGCGGCGGGATAGGAGCCGGGGTCGCGCGGGACGTAGGTGCCGTTGTCGCGACGGCGCAGGTGGCCGTGCAGGACGAGCTGCTCGGCGGCGGCCTCCCAGCGCGGGCCGAGGTGCTCGGCGTCCTCGCTGCCGAGCGGGCCCTCCATCGCGGCGCAGAGGAGGTGGGAGGCGAAGATCTGCGGGCTCTCGTGGTCGAGGATCGCGGCCTCGACGGGCCGCTGCAGGAACTCCTCGGGGTGGCGGCAGAAGAACTGGTCCAGGGCGTCCTCGCCGGCGACGTACACCGCCAGGCCGCGCCCGCGGCGCCCGGCGCGGCCCCACATCTGGCGCAGCGAGGCGACGGTCCCGGGGAACGCGACGACGACGGCGGCGTCGAGCTCGCCGATGTCGATCCCGAGCTCCAGCGCGTCGGTCGTGACGACTGCGCGGAGCTCACCGCGCATCAGCCGCCCCTCCAGCTCACGCCGCTGCTGGGGGGTGTAGCCGCCGCGATACGGCACGACGAGGTCCGCGAGACTCGCATCCCCATCCCCCTCCCCCTCCCCACCCAGCTCCTGCTGCACCAACCGCGTCAGGATCTCCACCCCGCGGCGCGATTTGATGAAGCAGATGGTGCGCGCGCCCTCGCGCACGAGCCGCGCGAGCAGCTCGGCGGTCTCGGCGAGCGCGGAGCGGCGCAGACCCATCGCCGCGTCGGTCAACGGGGGATTCCACATCGCGATCTGGCGGCGCGGCGTGGGCGAGCCGTCGCGGTCGATCAGCCGGAAGTCCTCGAGGCCCGTGAGCCGCTCGGCGAGTTCGAGTGGGTTGGCGATCGTGGCGGACGCGAGCAGGAAGCGCGGCTCGGTCCCGTAGGCCGCGGCGGTGCGGCGCAGGCGGCGCAGGAGGTTGGCGACGTGGGAGCCGAACACGCCGCGGTAGACGTGGGCCTCGTCGACGACGACGACGGCGAGGTTCGCGAACAGCGTGCTCCAGGCGCCGTGGTTGGGGAGGATCCCGACGTGCAGCATGTCGGGATTGGTGAGCACGACGTTCGCGCGGCGGCGGATCTGGGCGCGGGCCTCGCGCGGGGTGTCGCCGTCGTAGATCGCGGGGCGCACGCGCTCGCCGAGGCCGAACGCGACGAGCCCGCGCGCCTGGTCCTGCGCGAGGGCCTTCGTGGGGTACAGGTAGAGCGCGCGCGCGCGGGCGTCGCGGCAAAGGACCTCGAGCGTGGGGAGGTTGAAGCACAGCGACTTGCCCGACGCGGTACCGGTGGTGACGATCGTCGAGCCCGCCCACGCGGCCTGCAGCGCCTGGGCCTGGTGGGAGTAGAGCCGCGGGATGCCGGCGCGCTCCAGCGCGGCGAGCACGTCGGGGTGCAGCTCGCTGGGCGCGGGCACCGACGTCGGGCTTGCCTGCGCCCCATCCGTGGGACCGTATCCCTCACGCGCGGCGCGCACGAGCCGGCCGTCGGAGCGACCCTCCTCCAGCAGGGTGCTCCAGGGGTCCTTCGCGCGGTCTTTGATCACGGGCCTCTGGGATAGTAGTTGCGCGTGCGCACGTTCCACCATTCCCAGTTCTCACCCCAGCGGATCGCCGCGGCGCGGGAGCGGGGAGCGGGCGGCGGGGTGTCTGTGTGCCTGCCCGCGCGCGAGTGCGCGGCGACGGTCGCCACGATCGTGGGGCGGCTCTGCGAGTTGCGCGAGGCGGACGTGGTCGACGAGATCGTGGTCGTCGACGCGGCGTCCGCCGACGGCACCGCGGAGCTCGCGCGGGCCGCGGGCGCGACGGTCCACCAGGAGGCTGAGCTCCTCACGCGGTTCGGCCCGGTGCTCGGCAAGGGCGACGCGATGTGGCGCGCGCTGTCGGTGCTGCGGGGCGACTACGTGTGTTACCTGGACGCCGACAGCGAGGATTTCTCCAACCACTTCTGCACAGGCCTCCTGGGTCCGCTGTTGTGTGAGTCGGGCGTGCAGTTCGTGAAGGGCTTCTACCGGCGCCCCTTCGAGCAGGACGGGATCGCGTTGCCGGAGGGCGGGGGGCGCGTGAACCACCTGATGGCGCGTCCCGCGCTGGAGCTCTTCTACCCGCAGCTCGCGGCGATCCGCCAGCCGCTCGCGGGCGAGGTCGCGGCGCGCCGCGAGCTGCTGGAACGGGTGCCCTTCACGACGGGCTACGGCGTGGAGATCGCGATGCTGATCGACATTTGGGAGGAGATTGGGGGGGAGGGGGGGTTCGCGCAGACCGATTTGGAGGTTCACCGCAACCGCCATCAGCCGTTGCGGGCTCTGACGCCGATGGCCTACACCGTGCTCGCGACGATCGCCCGGCGCCTGCAGCGCGAGGGGCGTTTCGCCGGGACGCTCCCAGAGGCGCCGCCGGAGCGCCCGCCGCTGGTCGAGCTCGGGGTCGCGCGGTGAACGTGCGCTGCCTGTATCTCGACCTCGACGGCACGCTGCTCGGGCACGACGCGTCGCTGCTGCACGACGGCGAGGGGCGCGTGTCGATCGAGGGGGTCCGGGCGATCCAGGCGTGCCTGCGGGCCGACGTCGAGGTCGTCCTGATGTCCGGGCGCCGGCGCAACTCGCTGGCCGAGGATGCGCGCCTGCTGGGGCAGAACTCCTACATCTACGAGGCCGGCGCGTGCGTGGTCCTCGACGGCGAGGAGCACTGGCTGACCGGCAACATGCTCCCCGGGGAACTGACGATCGCGCAACAGATCGAGCGGTCGGGTGCGCCGGCGCTGCTGCTGGAGCACTACGCGGGGCGCCTGGAGCACCACGACCCGTGGCACCTGGAGCGCGAGGTCTCGCATTTGTTCCGCGGCCTCGTCGACGCCGAGGAGGCCGACCGCCTGCTCGCCGAGCACGGCTACGAGGGGCTGCGGCTCGTCGACAACGGGGTCGTCAGCCGCCGCTCGCCCGCGCTCGCCGCGCTGGAGCAGGTTCGCGCCTACCACCTCGTGCCCGCCGGGGCCTCCAAGCGCGCGGCCGTCGCGTTTCACCGGCGCGCGCGCGGCTACGGACGCGAGCAGACGTTCGCGGTCGGCGACTCGCGCGAGGACCTGGCCACCGCCGAGCACGTTCACACATTCTGGCTCGTCGCCAACGCGCTGCAACGCGACCCCACGATCCGCGCGAGCACAGAGCGTTACGCGAACGTGCGCGAGTGCGAGGCCGGATATGGGGCCGGGGTCTACGAGGCGGTTCTCGCGACGTTGATGGACGCGTAGAGGCTCGATCCGGGCTCGATCGGCTCTACCCGTAGTACCGCGCGATCGTCTGCAGCTCGCTGAAGATGTCGTGGGCGACGAACAGCAGCAGGATCGTCACTCCGACCGCCGGTCCCCAGCGCCGCCCGGCGCCGCGCGCGGCGAGCGCCACCGCGCCGCCCATCAGCGCGAGCAGCGGCAGCAGATAGCGGCTCTCCGCATACGCGCCCGCGAATTCGGGAAAGCCGACATACGAGGCGGACCCGACGAGCGTCAGCAGGCCGACTGCCATCACCACGTAGGTGAGAAGCTCGCCCGACCTGCGGCGCAACGCCTCGCGGCTGGCGAGGACTCCGGCGAGGAGCAGCAGCGCCATCGCCCCCGCCGGGACCAGCGCGGCCTCGTACACCCATTCGGGGAACGTCGTGTCGAGCCACCCGTAGAGGCCGACGAGCCCGTCGAACCAGATCTGGCGCGTGGTGAAGATCCCCGGGAAGTCGTTGGGCATGCCGGGCAGGCGCGGCAGGAAGAACTGCCAGATGTAGTTGACGCGTCCCAACAGCGAGCCGTGGCCGGCGACGTTGTGGAAGCTCGTGCCGGGCGAGCCGATCTGGGTATGGCTCATCGCGCCGCTCGCGACCGTGGCGACGACGAGCGCGGCGATCGCCAGCAGCGCCGCGCCGAGCGCGCGGTAGACGACCACCCGCGCGTGTCCCCGCAGGCGTCGCACGGCGACGATCAGGCCGAACGCGATGCCGGGCAGAAAGCCGAAGAAGTTCAGCTTCGTGAACACGCCGATCGCGACGAGCGCGGCGAGTATCGCGACGCGTTTCGGTGTGAGGCCGAATCGAAATGTGCGCGCGAGGCACAGGAACGTGGCGGCGGACACCGCGTAGAGCATCGCCTCGGGCGTGACGCCGCCGCTCATGAAGCCCAGCAGCGGCGTGAGCGCGATCGCCATCCCGCCGACGGTCCACGCCCAGCGTGCGCCGGGGAGCACTTCGCGCACGAACAGGAAGGCGAACAGTGCCGTCAGGCCACCCATCAGGGCGCTCAGCAGACGCATCAGCTGCACGCGGTCGAGCACCGTCCCGCCGGAGCCCAGCTCGTAGGGGATCAGTTGCAGGGCGTAGTACAGCGGCGGCTCTGAGGTCGCGACCCCGCCGGTGCCGGTGGCGCGGATCGGAGTCGAGCGCAGCGCCGCGAAAGTCCGCTCCAGACGCGCCTGCTGCGCGGGCGAGAGGACGGCCGAGTTCTCCGGCTGCAGGCGGACGTGGTAAGTACGCAGGCCCTGCAGCGTGGCGGCCTCGTCGAGTGGGTAATTGGCGCTGGGTTCCAGCGAAGGCAGTTCGCCGGTGAGCGCGAGCTGCTCGACGTAGGCGTAGTGGTCGATTTCGTCGGGGACCTGAAACGGTGGGGTGATGTAAGACCAGCAGACCGCGTTCAGGCAGGCGACGAGCGCGCAGAGCCAGCCCGCGAGCGGTATCCGCCGAAGTAGGCCCAGCGGTCTGCGCGCCGCCGCGGGCAGCGTCCTGTGTGCCGGCGGTGGCAGCTCCTCGGCCGCGGCCGCCCTGGGTGCGGCCGCGCTCATCGCACGAACCTGATCGCGGACCACGCCACCAGCGCGACGATCGCCGCCATCGCCAGTGCGAGCGCGGGAGCCAGCCAAGCTCCATCCCAGGCGTGGCCGAACGCCATGTGATCGGAGATCGAGGAGATCCGCGACCACCACGTGACGTCGCCCGGGCGCAGATATTCGATCTTGAGAAGCCCGGCGACGTTGCGCGTGGAGCGCGGGCTGGCGACCTGTTCCCCGGTCAGGTTCACAGATTCGTCCCTGGCGACGAACGAAAAGCAGACCGAAACGTCCTGGGCGCTCGTGGCGAGCGGTTTGACGGGAACGGTCACGTCGGCGGCCGTCCAGCCCGCGCCGCGCTCTCCGGTGGTGAGTACGCGCTTTCCCTGGAGCACTCTGACCTTGATCGCCGGGCCGAGGACGGTGTCGAGCGACAGCCGGATCGCGGTTACGTGCGCGGGCAGCGTTTCGCCGCCCTGGCAGGCCGCGAACGGCCGTTCGGCGACGGCCTGGAACTGGGTGGGGGTGTCGACGAGGTTCGAGCGCGCGACGGTCGGCGGCGATCGTGACAGCGTCACACCGATGGCGAGGACCAGGGCGGTGAGACCCAGGGCGAGCGCTGCCCAGATCCTCGGCGCTTGGGGTCGGTGCATGTATATCCAGTCACTGTCGAGCTGTGTGGGTTCCCGCCGTCCATTTGGAGTGGCCCGTCCTTGATACCACCAGCGAATTACCACGCAGGCGGTCGGACGCGAAGGCCGGTTGGCTTGGGGCGAAAGTGTGGCCTGAGCACCCATTAAGTCGGAAACATTTCCAATAAATTGACTGGCCTGTGGGGACCTGGCTAGGCTGCGCCAGTTGTGTTTGTTGCCAGATCGACTTAGTGGAGCTCAAGTGAACCTGCGATACCCATACGCCGCGCTCGCCATGTCAGTGCTCGCCCTCGCGATCGCCAGTTGCGGCAGCGGTGGAGGCTCACCGACCGCGACCGCGGAAAAGCCTTCGATTCCGTTCGGCAGCCCAGTGGTCACTGCTGCGCGGATCATCCCGTCCCATTACAAGTGCAGCAACCGCGACGTGTGGGTGCCGCTGAAGTGGGGGGCGTTGCCGCCGGGTACAAAGGAAATCGCGCTGTACATGGTGCGTTTCGGCGCGCCGAAGGTGGTCGCTGGCGGCAAGGTGAAAGCCGAAGTGAAGGCTGAAGAGCTCATCCTCGGGCTGCACGCGTCGCTGCATGAACTCAAGCCCGGCAGATATCCTCACGGTGCGCTGGTCGCCATTCATGCGCAGCGCGGCGAACCGCTGTCGGTCTGTCCCCCCAAGGGAACGCCGGAAAACCTGCTGTTCCGCATCTACGCGGTCGGCCGCAAACTGCACATCGCCAAGAGCGCGAAGGTGAATCCGCTGCAAGAGGTTACGAACGCGGCGACCGAGGCGGGCACGTTCATCGTGCGCTACCGCTCGGCGTAGCCTCCGGCCCTTCGACTTCGCGGCGCGGGTGGCGCAGGCGCAGCCACGTGCGCCGCCAGAAGCCGGGTGCCGCCCGCCGGCGCCAGCGGGCGGGCGGTGGGACGGTGGTGCGTACGAGCGCGACCCACTCCTGCAGCGGCAGCTCCCCGGAAATGAGCTGGCTGAGTGCGGTCGTGATCGGTGCGACGCGTTCGTCCCCCCCTTCCCGCGGGCCCGCGCGCTGCAGCGCGCGTGCCAGCAGCGGCACGGACTGCAGCGCCTCCACGGCCTGGCCGATACGAGCGGGGATCTCGCTCGCGGGGACGCCCGCGGCGAGCAGTTCGCCGGCGCGGCGGTTGCGGCTCTCACGCGCGAGCGCGGTGGCGACGAGATCGCCGGTCCCGGCGAGTCCGATCATCGACTCCGGCCGGGCGCCGAGGTGCTCCGCGTAGCGCCAGACCTCGGCGAAGATGTGCCCGGCCGCGGCGCCCGCGGCATTCAGCCCCTGTCCCTCGGTCGCCCCGGCGGCGAGCGCGGCGGCGTTCTTGGCGGCGCCCGCGAGCTCGACGCCGACGGGGTCGTTGGAGCACTCGCAGACGACGCGCGCGCGCAGGAAGACCTGGGCGAGCTGCTCGGCGAGCTCCTGGTCGTGGGAGGCCGCGACGAGCCCGGCGCCGGCGTGCACCATCTCCTGGGCATGCGCGGGTCCGCCGACGCACGCGACGCGGTGCGCGCCGAACGCCTCCCGCAGCAGCACCGTGGGCGGCGTCCCGTCGGGTGGGACGAGGCCCTTGGCGACCGAGACGACCGCCGTGCGGCGGCCGAGCCCGGCGTCGCGCAGTCCTGAGATCACACGCTCGAGGCCCTGAGAGGGCACGGCGAGAAACACGTAGTCGGCACGCGCGACCCCCGCCGAGGCGGCCTCGACGCGCAGCTGAGGGGGCAGCTGGACGCCCGGCAGGTAGCGGCGGTTCTCGCGCTCGGCGGCCAGCAGTTGCGCCTGTTCCGCGGTGCGCGCCTGCAACGTCGTGCGCAGTCCGCCGCGCGCGAGCACGACCGCGAGTGCCGTCCCGAACGAGCCCGCGCCGACCACCGTCGCGCGCCTGGCCCCGGGCGTGGGTAGCGAGCGCGCGCGGGTGGATGTACGCTCGGGCATACAGTGCGCGAGCCTAACGATCGAGATTCCCGATGAGCACCTCGGCGGCACAGGCGCCCGATTGGCGCAACTGGGCGGGCGACCAGCGTTGCCGTCCCGCGGCGATCGAGTGGCCGAGCACGATCGCGGAGATCGCCGCCGCGGTGGAGCGCGCGGCGTCGCGCGGCGAGCGCGTGCACGTGGCGGGTGCGGGGCACTCCTTCAGCGACGTCGCGCTCACCGACGGCCGCCTGCTGCTGCTCGATCAGATGCGGCGCGTGCTGGACGTGGACCGCGACGCGGGTCTCGTGCGGGTGCAGGCGGGGATCACGATCAAAGAGCTCAGCGAGCGCCTGGCCGAGCACGGGCTCGCGCTGGAGAACCTCGGAGACATCGACGCGCAGAGCATCGCGGGCGCGATCTCGACCGCCACGCACGGGACGGGCGCGCGTCTGCGCAACATATCGGCGCTCCTCGCCGAGCTGACGCTGGTGCTCGCCGACGGCGCGACGCTCGAGTGCTCGCCGGATCGCGATCCCGAGGTGTTCCGCGCGGCGCGCGTCTCGGTGGGTGCGCTGGGCGTGATCTCAGAGGTCACGCTGCGCTGCGTCCCGGCGTTCCGGCTCGAGGGACGCGACAGCACCGCGCCGCTGCTGCGAACGCTCGAGCGTTTCGAGGAGCTCTCGAACGCGAACGACCATTTCGAGCTCTACGTGTTCCCGCACAGCGACACGGCGCTGACGCGCACGAACAATCGCACCGAGCTGCCGGTACGACCACGCAGTCGCGCGTCGGCGTACGCGAACGACGTGCTGCTCACCAACCACGCGTTCGGCGCGTTCTGCGAGCTCGGGCGGCGCATGCCCGCGCAGATCCCGCGCATCAACCGGCTCGTGACGCGGCTGGCGGGCTCCTCGCACCGCATCGACCGCTCGGATCGCGTCTTCGCGAGCCCGCGCCTCGTGCGCTTCACCGAGATGGAGTACGCGCTCCCGCGCGAGCACACGGTGGAGGCCGTGCGGCGGGTGCTGGAGATGGTCGCGACGCGCGCGCGGAACGGGGGTTACCAGCGCGGGTTCGCGGTGCCGTTCCCGATCGAGGTCCGCACGGTCGCCGCCGACGACGCCCTGATCAGCACGGCCGCCGGGCGCGACAGCGGGTTCGTCGCGGTGCACATGTATCGCGGGATGCAGTGGGAGCCCTACTTCCGCGCGGTCGAGGAGATCATGGACGGGCTCGACGGCCGCCCCCACTGGGGCAAGCGTCACTTCCAGACCGCGCAGACGCTGTGTACGCGCTACCCGGACTGGGAGCGCTTCCAGGCGGTCCGCCGGCGGTTGGATCCCGAGGGGCGCTTTGCCAACGCCTACATCGAGCGCGTGCTGGGTCCGCTGACAAACGAGGCGGTGCCGGCGTCCGGGACAGCGGCCGAGCAGCCGCCAGTGTCCACGATCGTGCAGCCCGCCGATGTCCGCGATTGAGTCGCCGGCATCAGTCGCCGAGGATGGTTGAGCTGCTCGCGCGACTGGAACGCGCCACCGCCGACCTCGACCCCCCGTTCGCGGTCGCCGACCTCGACGCGTTATGGGCCAATGCTGCCGACATGGAACGCCGCGCGGCGCCCAAGCCGATCCGGCTGGCGAGCAAGTCGGTGCGGTGCCGGGCCCTGCAGGAACGGGTGCTCGCGCGGCCGGGCTTCGCGGGCACGCTCGCCTACACGCTCCCCGAGGCGCTGTGGCTCGCGGGAAAGGGTGCGCGAGACATCGTCGTCGCGTACCCCACCGCCGACCGCGCGGCGCTGTGTGAGCTGGTCGAGCTGAGCGCCGCCGAGCCGGAGAGCCGGGTGACGGTGATGGTCGACAGCCGCGCGCACCTGGAGCTGCTCGACGGCGCGATCGAACGGGCCGGTCGCCGGGTTGCGGCTGGGGTGGGCGCGGCCGACGTGGAGGGGGCGGCCGCGCGGGCCGGTGCGGGCGCGGTCGGCGGGGAGCGTGGGAGCGGCGGAGGGCGTGTGCGCGTGTGCCTGGAGCTCGATGCGGGCCTGTGGGCGCTCGGTGGGAGGGTGCGGATCGGGGCGAAGCGCTCGCCGGTGCACACCCCCGAGCAGGCGGTGGCGCTGGCGCGCGAAGTGCTCGCTCGCCCGGGGCTGCAGCTGGTGGGGATCATGGCCTACGAGGCCCAGACGGCCGGTCTCGGCGACGCGCCGGCCGGCTCGGGTCCCGGCGCCCGCGCGCGCAGTCTCGCGATCCGCGCGCTGCAGGCGGCTTCGGCGCGCGAGCTCGCGGTGCGCCGCGCGGCAGCTGTCGCGGCGGTGCGCGAGCTAGCGCCGCTGGAGCTCGTCAACGGCGGGGGGACCGGCAGCCTCCACATCACCGCGCGCGAGCCTGCCGTGACGGAGATCGCGGCCGGCTCGGGGCTGTACGGGCCGGCGCTGTTCGACACCTACCGCGCCTTCCAGCCGCGCCCGGCGGCACTGTTCGCACTGCCGATCGTACGCCGGCCGGGCCCCGGCGTGGCGACGGCGCTCGGCGGCGGCTACCTCGCGTCGGGCGCCGGCGATCGCGCGCGCCTGCCGCGACCGTACCTGCCGCGCGGCCTGCGGCTGGATCGCCAGGAGGGGGCGGGGGAGGTGCAGACGCCACTGCTCGGTCCCGCCGCGGAGGCGCTCGGCGTGGGCGACCGCGTGTGGATGCGTCACACGAAGGCGGGCGAGCTCTGCGAGCGCTTCGCGAGCCTCTATCTGATCGAGGGCGAGCGGGTCGTGGAGGAGGTCCCGACGTACCGCGGCGAGGGGCAGTGCTTCCTGTAGCTACACGATCCCCGCGAGCTTCTGGCCGGCGCGCCGCAGCGCACGCGCGTCGCGCGCCTCCAGGACGACCTGCAGGTCGAGGATGCGCGCGTCGAAGCGGCTGAGGGCGTTGGCGGCGGTGACCGCGTAGGCCGGCACACCGGCCTGGCGTGCGCGGGTCGCGATCTCGAACGTGGCGCTGCCGAGCAGCGTCGCCTCGTCGAGGCGTGCCGCGCCGACGACGACGGCGCGCGCGGCGCGCATGCGGGCGTCGAAGTCGAGCGCCGCGAGCTGCGCGGCGAACGCCGCGGGGTCGTGCGCAACCCAACCGCCCGGGCTCTCCAGCGGGCAGAGGTCGGCCTGCAGCGCCCGATCGGCCTGGAGCGTCCGATCGGCCTGGAGCGTCCGAGCGCCCGCGTCCGCGGCGGCGCTCGGAGCGATCAACCCGCGCCCGACGGCTGCCGCGGCGCGTGCCGCGTCGAGGCCGCCGAAGTCCGCGAGCGCGACGAGCACGGTCTGCGAGATCACAGTGCGGCATCCTTACATGCGATGGCGGAGGAGAAGGAATACGCGACGGTGCAGGCCGCGGGGCGCGAGCTGCGAATTTCGAGTCCCGCGAAGCTGTTCTTTCCGGAGCGCGGCCTGACGAAGATGGACCTGATCCAGTACTACCTGGAGTGCCACGAGGCGGTGCTGGTGGGCCTACGCGAGCGTCCGTGTGTGATGAAGCGCTGGGTCAACGGGGTCGCGGGCAAGCCGTTCTTCCAGAAGCGCGTCCCGCAGTCGGCGCCCGAGTGGTTGCAGACGGCGACCGTGACGTTCCCCAGCGGACGCCACGCGCGCGAGCTCGTGGTGAACGACGCGGCGCACCTCGTGTGGGGAGCGAACCTGGGCGTCGTCGACTGGAACCCCTGGCCGGTGCGCCGCGCGGACCTCGACCGGCCGGACGAGCTGCGCGTCAACCTCGACCCCGAGCCGGAGGTGCCGTTCGACGAGGTGCGCCAGGTCGCTCTGGGGGTGCGCGAGGCGCTGGGAGAGCATGGTCTGCGCGGCTTCCCGAAGACGTCGGGCTCGCGCGGGATTCACGTGTTCGTGCGCATCGACCCCAGCTATGACTTCCACGAGGTGCGTCGCGCCGCGCTCGCGCTGGCGCGCCTGGTGGAGCGGCGTATGCCGGGGCGCGCGACGACGCGCTGGTGGAAGGAGCAGCGCACGGGCGTGTTCATCGACTACAACCAGAACGCGCGCGACCGCACCGTGGCCTCGGCGTACTCCGTGCGCGCGGTCGCCGATGCGCGCGTGTCGTGCGCGCTGGAGTGGGATGAGGTCGCGGACGTCGAGCCGGCCGAGCTGCGGCTCGACACCGTCCCGGCGCGCCTGCGCGAGCGTGGCGATCCGGGTGCCGACATCGATCGCCACCCGGGGTCGCTCGACGGGCTGCTGGAGCTCGCCGCGCGCGACGAACGCGACGGCCTGGGCGACGCGCCGTGGCCCCCGCACTTCCGCAAGCAGCGCGGCGAGCCCCGACGCGTGCAGCCGAGCCGCGCCAAGAAGCCCGCCGCGAGCACGGGGGAGCGCGACACCGCATGACCTCGCTCGGCAAACGATGACCCTCCCGCTCACACCCCCGTTGCAGCCCCAGCTTGCGCTTTCGCGCAAGGAGCTGCCTGCCGGCGAGGAGTACGTCTACGAGGTCAAGCTCGACGGCTTTCGCTGCCTGGCGTTCGTGGACGGAGACGAGGTGTTCCTGCAGTCGCGCAACGGCAAACCGCTCGGCCGCTACTTCCCCGAGCTGCGCTTCCCCGCCGGGCGCTACGTGCTCGACGGCGAGATCGTCGTGCGCGGCAGCGACGGCCGCGAGGACTTCGACGCGCTCGGCCAGCGGATCCATCCCGCGGCTTCGCGGATCGCACGCCTCGCCGGGGAGACGCCCGCGGTGTACGTCACCTTCGACCTGCTGGCTCGCGGGGACGAGGAGCTACTGGAGGTTGCGCTGCAGGAGCGCCGGGCGGCGTTGGAGGAGCTCTTCTCGCAGCTGCCGTTCGCGGACGCGCCAGTGGAGCTGATGGCGACCGCGACAACCGCGCAGGAGGCCGCACGCTGGCTGCGCGACGCCGAGGGGGCGATGGCGAAGGATCGCTTTGCCCCGTATCTGCCGGGACAGCGGCGGGGGATGGTCAAGGTCAAGCGCGTGCGCACGATCGACGCCGTCGTCGTGGGCTGGCGGCCGGGCAAGGAGCCCGAAACGGTGGGCGCGCTGATCCTCGGCCTGTACGACGGGCCGAAGCTGCGCGTCGTCGGGCACTGCTCGGGCCTGAGCGCGGCCGAGAAGCGGCGGTTGGTGGGATTCTTCGAGCCGTACGAGACCGGCGAGCGCGGCTCCGCCGACCCCAGCCGTTGGAGCGCGGGGCGCGATTTGGAGTGGGTCGCGCTGCGGCCGGAGCTGGTCGTGGAGATCGACTTCGACCACATGGCCGCCGACCGCATCCGGCACGGCGCCAAGCTGCGGCGCTGGCGCGAGGACAAGGACCCGCAGCAGTGCGCGTTCGCACAGCTCTACAGCTGACCGCGACGCTCTAGCATCTCGGGGATGGCTGGCGAAAGCGCGACGGTCGGCGAGGAGGAGTACCTCCAGATCCTCTTCTGGCTGCAGGAGGCGGGACTGCCGATGACCGGCGCCAACGTGGCACGCGCGATGCAGCTCTCGGCGCCGACGGTGCACGAGATGATCGGGCGCCTGGAACGCGACGGTTACATCGTGCGGGGGCAGAGCCGCGCGATCGCGTTCACCCCCGAAGGGGCCGAGGAGGCGGAGTCGATCGTGCGCCGTCACCGCCTGATCGAGCGCTTCCTGACCGATGTGCTGGGCGTGCCCTGGGATGAGGTTCACGAGGAGGCGGAGCGCCTCGAGCACGCGATGTCACCGACGCTCGAAACGCGCATGCTCGCCGCGATCGGAGACGCGAAGACCTGTCCTCACGGCCACCCGATCGTCGCCGGTGCACGCGAGCTGGGCGTGCCGCTCGCCGACGTCGAGCTCGGTGCGGAGGTGCGCGTGCTGCGCTTCGAGAACGAGGCGGAGGACCTGTTGCGCTACCTCAAGGAGGCCGGCCTGGAGCCCGGCCTGGAGGGCACGCTCGCAGCTCGCGACGGCCGCGAGGTCGCGGTCGAGACTTCCGATGGACGCCGCTGCGCGGTGACCCCGAGCGTCGCGGAGACCGTGTCGGTCGTCGCCGACCCCTCACCGCCGCCGCGCACCGCGCTGCCGGAGCAGTTGGTGCTAGGTCAACAGCGTTACGGACGCTGACGCGTCAGGCCGGTGCGCCCTGCAAGGAGCGCACTGCCGCGGCGAGCCGCGTGACGCCCTCCTGGACTTCCTCGGGCGTGACCCCGGAGTAGGCGAGGCGCAGCGTGTTCTCGCCGCCCTCCAACAGGAAGTCGGTGCCCTTCACGAAGATCACGCCGCGCTCCTTCGCGGCCTGCTCGAGCGCGCGGACGTCTGCGGGGAGCGTGACCCACATGAAGTAGCCCCCCTCGGGGGTCACGAACTCGGCCTCGGGGAGCTCGCTGCGCAGTGCGGTCTCGAGCGTCTTGGCGCGCTTGGCGAGCGCGGTGCGGACGGTCTCGATCGAGCGCTCCAGAGCGCCGGAGGCGCAGAACTCGTACACGATCGACTGCGCGACCATGTTCGGCGAGATGTAGGTGTTGGTCGCGCGCCGAACGATCGAGGAGATCAGGTCGGGCGGGCCGACGAGGTAGCCGACGCGGATGCCGGGGCAGACGGTCTTGGAGAACGACGACGCGTACACGACGCGCGCGGGGTCGAGCGAGAGCATCGTCGGGAGCATCTCGCCGCTGAAGCGCAGCGCGACATAGGGGTCGTCCTCGAACACGAGGAAGTCGTGGCGCGCCGCGAGCTCGAGCAGCGACCTGCGCTTCTCGGGCGAGAGCGTGTAGCCGGCGGGGTTCTGGAAGTTGGGGATGATGTGGGCGAGCTTCGGCTTCGGTCCCGCGTCTGCGTCGAGCAGCTCTCGCAGCGCCTCGACGTCGATGCCATCCGGGAGCAGCGGCACCTGGTGGACCTGCGCCCCGCGCTCGCGAAGCGACAGCAGCGTGCGGTCGTAGGTGGGGCGCTCGACGATCACGTGGTCGCCGTCGCGGACGAGCTCCTCGAACAGGAACGCGTCGGCCTGCATCGAGCCGTTCGTGACGAGGACGTGCTCGATCGGCACCCCGTGGCGCTCCGCGATCCACGCCCGCAAACGGGGGTATCCGACAGCGGTCCCGTACGCTGTGGTGCCCGCCGGGTCGTTGGCGAAAGCGCGCTGCGCCGCGTCGCGCAGACCCTCGACGTCGACGATGTCAAGGGATGGGGCGCCGCGGGCGAAGGAGATCGTCGAGCTCGACATGCGCAAAGCTTATGCGAAGTGAGCCGCCGGCTTGCGGCGGTGCTCAGACGTCGTCGAACGTGAGCAGGATGCGGCCGCCCGCGACCTCGCGGACGTTGAAGTCGGTGCTCAGCGCGCGGCGCAGCTCCCTGACGAGCGCGACGGGTGCCGCGAGGCGGACGTCCACGACGGCGTGGCTGGCCTCGAAGCGCCGCACCGACGCCTCGCTGACGCCCGGCAGGCCGCTGAGGCGCTGCTCGAAGGCGCCGAGCGCGCCGATGTCGTAGAAGGGACCGACGCCAAGCTCGACGCGACCTTCGAAGAGCGCGTTCTCACGCGCGTCCTCCTCGGAAACCGGCTGCGGCGCAACCGCGGGCGGAGCCGGTCAGCGGGGCCACGGCGGCGGCAGGGGCGGGGGCAGCAGTGCCGGAGAGGCCTGTCATCACCCTGCCCAGCAGCGCGTCGTACTCGGTTGCCAGCTCGCGCCCGAAGCGTTCCAGCCGGTCGCGAAAGCGGCGCAGCTCGGCGAGGCTTTCCAGTCGCGCGTCGCTCGGCTGGGCCTCGGGCGTGGGGCTCGGATCGGCGGCCTCGTCGACGATTCGCCCGCTCGCCGGCGGGGCGGCCGGCGCGATGACCGTCTCGACCTCGCCGCGCCGGCCGATCGAGCTGAGCTCCTGCTGGAGCTCGCGCAGCTTGCGCTCGAGCTCTGTCAGAGCACCCGTGACGTCACCGGACGGGGGGGCGCCCTCTGCAGGGGTGCCGCCGGGGACGCGTGATTCGCTGGCGAAGATGTCTGTCATCGCGATGCCGAGAAGCTCGAGACTCCATCCTACTCTCGGCCCGGTCGCGGCCGAGGTCGAGTTCTGGGCGGTCGCTTGCGCGCCGCTCAGCCGCGCAGGATCTCGACGGCGAGCTCGGCGACCTCGGTCGGCGTGCGCCCGACGCGTACGCCGCGCGCCTCGAGCGCCTGCGCCTTGGCGGTCGCGGTTCCAGAGCTGCCCGAGACGATCGCGCCGGCGTGGCCCATCTGCTTGCCGGCGGGCGCGGTGAAGCCCGCGATGTATGCGACGACGGGCTTGCTGACGTGCTCGGCGATGTAGTCCGCGGCCTCCTCCTCGGCGGAGCCGCCGATCTCGCCCGCGAGCACGATCAGCTCGGTCTCGGGGTCGGCCTGGAAGAGCTCGATGACGTCCACGAACGACGAGCCCGGCACCGGATCTCCGCCGATCCCCACGATCGAGCTGTTGCCGAAGCCGGCCTGGGCGATCTCGTTGCCGATCTGGTAGGTCAGGGTGCCCGAGCGCGAAACCACGCCCACGTTGCCCTCCTTGAAGAACGACGCCGGGATGATGCCGACGTTGGCCTTTCCGGGGGAGAGGATCCCGGGGCAGTTGGGGCCCACCAGGCGCGTGCCCGGAAAATCCCGCTTCAGCGTGTTGTAGACGCGCAGCTCGTCGTGCGCCGGGATGCCCTCGGTGATCGCGATCACGAGCGCGACGGCGGCCGCGGCCGCCTCGAGGATCGCGTCGGCGGCGAAGCGCGGGGGCACGAAGATCATCGCGGTGTTCGGCTGGGTTTCGCGCGCGGCGTCGGCCCAGCTGTCGAACACGGGGATCCCCTCGACGTCCTGGCCGCCCTTGCCGGGCGTGACGCCGCCGACGACGTTGGTGCCGTAGCGGCGGTTGTTGAGGGTGTGGAAGGAGCCCTCGCGGCCGGTGATGCCGGCGACGGCGAGTCGCGTGTCCCTGTCGATCAGCACCGACATCAGGCAGCGGCCCCCTTCGCGAGCGCGACGACGCGCTCGGCGGCTTCGTTCATCGTCCTCGCGGCGTGCACGTTCGGCAGCGCGGCCTCCTCCAGCAGCTTGCGCCCTTCGACGTCGTTGGTGCCATCGAGCCGCACCACGAAGGGGACAGACGGCTTCAAGTCTTCAAAGGCCGCGATCAGACCGCGCGCGACCTCGTCGCAGCGGGTGATGCCGCCGAAGATGTTGAACAGGACGGCCTTCACGGAGTCGTTGGAGAGGATCAGCTCGACCGCCTGCTTGACCTTCGCGGCATCGGAGCCGCCGCCGGCGTCGAGGAAGTTCGCGGGGCGCCCGCCCGCCTGCGCGACGACGTCGAGCGTCGACATCACGAGCCCGGCGCCGTTGCCGAGGATCCCGATGTCGCCGTCGAGCGCGACGTACTGCACGCCCTGTTCCTTCGCCCGCCGCTCGATCGGGTCTTCGTTCTCGGCGTCCGAGAGCCCCTGGTTCTCGGGGTGGCGGTAGAGCGCGTTGCCGTCCAGTGAGACCTTCGAGTCCAGCGCCTTGACGACCCGCTCCGGCGTGACGATCAGCGGGTTGATCTCCGCCAGCGTCGCGTCCTCCTCGATCCACACCTCATACAGCGCAACCAGCGCGTCGGCGACGCCCTCGATCACATCTGCGTCGGCTCCCCCATCTGTCGCGATGCGCAGCGCCTCCTCGCGGGAGAGTCCCTGCAGCGGATCGACGTGGTGGCGGATCAGCTTCTCGGGGGTCTTCTCGGCGACCTCTTCGATGTCCATGCCGCCCTCGGTGCTGAACATCACGAGCGGCCGCTTGGCCGAGCGGTCGAGCAGCACCGAGGCGTAGTACTCGGTGGCGATGTCGCTGGCGTGCTCGATCCACAGTTTGCGCACGACGTGGCCGTGGATGTCCAGGCCGAGAATGTTGCCCGCGTGCGTGCGCACCGCGGCCTCGTCGGAGGCGAGCTTTACCCCGCCGGCCTTGCCGCGGCCGCCGATCAGAACCTGCGCCTTGACGACCACCGGGTAACCAACCTCGGCGGCCGCGGCGACGGCGTCCTCGACGGTCGCGACAACCTGCCCCGAGGACACCTCGAGGCCGTGGCGCGCGAACAGCTGCTTGCCCTGATACTCCAGGAGGTCCATGGCGGCGCGGGATGCTAGCCGATTGCCGGGCGCAGCGCGCGCGGATCGCGATGCAGGGCATAATGCCCCCCGCGATGCCCATTCCCAAGAACGTCACGTTCGTCACATTCGACGTATACGGAACCCTCATCGACTGGGAGACCGGTGTCTATGAGGCGTTCGCCAAGGAGGCCGAGCGCGACGGGATCGCGCTCGACCGCGCTCAGCTGATACCGCTGTTCCACGAGGTCTCGCGCGAAATCGAGGCGGGTTCCTACGAGCTCTACGCGGAGGTGCTGCGACGCACCGCGCTGGAGATCGCCAAACGCATGGAGTGGCCGCTGGAAACCTCGCGCTCGGGCTTCCTGCCTGACGCCGTCCAGCGCTGGAAGCCGTTCAAGGAGACCACGACGCAGCTGCAGAAGCTCGCCAAGAAGTACAAGCTCGGGCTGCTCTCGAACATCGACGACAAGTTGCTGGGACAGACGCGCCGGCACATCCCGATCGACTTCGACCTCGTCGTCACCGCCCAGCAGGTGCGCTCCTACAAGCCCGAACCGGCGCACTTCACCGAGTGCGCGCGGCGCGTCGGCGGCAAGAAAGGCTGGGTGCACGTCGCCTGCAGCCACTACCACGACGTCGAACCGTGCCTCAAGCAGCGCGTCCCCGTGATCTGGGTCAACCGCAACAAGGAGACGCTGAGCGGCGCGCAGAAGAAGCCGACCGCCGAGGTCCCCAACCTGCGCGAGGCCGCCAAGCTGCTCGGGGTCTCATGAGCTTGGGCGCCGCGGCCACGGCCGCGCGTCGCGACTAGCCGGCCGGAAAGTGCGCGCGCTGGCGCTGCATCCGGACGTCCTGCTCCTCAGCAGCGCAATCTGGCAGACCAACTGCGCGATCGTGCGTAGCGGCGAGGAGTGCTTCGTGATCGACTCGCCGATCCTGCCCGCCGAGCTCGACGCGCTGCCAGCACTGCTCGAACAGGCCGGCTACCCGAAGCCGAGCGGGGCGCTCGTGACGCACGGCGACTGGGATCACATGCTGGCGAGGCTCGCCTTCCCCGGCCTGAGTCTCGGCTGCGCCGAGGACACCGCCGCGCGGATGACCGCGACCCCCGGTGAGGTCCAGCGGGAGCTGCGGCGTTTCGACGAGGAGCACCTGATCGAGCGCGCGCAGCCGCTGTCGCTCGGGGCGGTCCAGCCCCTGCCGGTGCCTGGGCGCTGTGAGATCGGCGAGCGTCGACTCGAGCTGCACCCCGCGCGCGGCCACACCGACGAGGGGATGGCGATCTGGATCCCGTGGGCGCGGGTGCTCCTCGCGGGCGACTATCTCTCGACCGTCGAGATCCCGTCGCTGGAGGGTTCGCTGAGGGACTACCTGCAGACGCTCGACCGTCTGCAGGCGTTGCTGAGCGACGCGGCGCACGTGATCCCGGGTCATGGGCCGGTGCTCGATCCCGAAGCCGCCGAGCGCGCGATCGAAGAGGATCGCCGCTATCTGGGCGCGCTGGCCGAGCACGGTGAGGCGGCCGAGCTGCCGGACGGACGTCGCAGCCGTGCGCAGCGCGCGCAGCACACGCGCAACGCCGCGCGTATCGCCGCGAGCGATCAGCCGTAGTAGCGCGAAATGACCAGGAGCTGGCTGAAGAGGTCGTGCGCGAGCACGAGCAGCACGAGCAGCGCGCCCGCCAGTGGGCCCCAGCGGCGCCCGGCGCCGCGCGCCGCGAGCGCGACGCCGGCGCCGCCGAGCGCGGCCAGCGGCATCAGGTAGCGCAGTTGCAGGTATTCCCCGGGTGCGATGCCGCGGTAGTCGTCGGCGCCCACGATCCCGAGCACGCCGATGCACACCAGCGCATAGGCCGCGAGCTCCGCGCGCCGCGCCCACAGCGCGTGGCGGCAGGAGAGAGTCGCCTTGGCGAGCAGCGCGGCCACGATCGCCACCGGAAGGAGGGCCGCCTTCACGACCCAGGCGGGGAACGTGGTGTCGAGCCAGCCGTACTGGCCCACGAGCCGTTCGAACCAGATGCGGTCACCGGAGATCCCGTGCAGCGCGGGAGTCATCCCGGGTAGCCGGGGGAGATAGAGCTGCCAGATGTAGCCCAACTCTCCGAGCAGCGTTTTGTGGCTGCGCTGGCCCGACTGCGCCGCACCTTCGGTGAGGAATTTCACCGTCGTGCCGGCGGAGAGGGCGTCGTCGATCAGGTACAGGCCGAGCGGGAGGACCGCGATCGTCAGCGCGAGCGCGAGCGAGCCGTACGCCTGCGGCCCGGAGGTGCTGGCCTGGCGTCGGGCGAGCACGACCAGCGCGACGACCGCACCCGGCATCAGGCCGAGGAAGATCAGCTTCGTCACGCAACCCGCTGCGAGCACCGCCCCCGTCGCGAGTGCCAGCCTGCGCGTGAAGCCGCGCCGGAAACCCCGCGCGATGCAGTAGAACAGCGCGCTGCAGACGGTGAACACGAGCGCGTCGGGGTTGACCGCGCCCGACATCATGCCGATCGCCGGAGCCAGCGCCACCGCGAGACCGCCCACGGTCCACGCCCAGCGCACTCCAGGGAGCGCCTCGCGGACGAACAGGAAGCACAACAGCGCCGTGAGCCCGCCGCAGAGCGCAGACAGCAGGCGCATCAACGCGAGCCTGTCCAGCAGCGTTCCGCCGGACCCAAGCAGATAGGGGACGGTCTCGAGCCCGTAGTAGAGGGGAGGCTCCGCGGCCGCCTCGCCGGCGGCGCCGGGCCGGCTGCGCGTCAGTGGAAGCGAAAGCCAGGCTTCGAGCGTGCGCTGCTGTGCCGTCGAGGAGATCGGGTGGTTTTCGGGTGAAAACCTGACCTGCGACTGGAGCAGGTAGGAGAGCGCGTATTCCTCGGCGGCGGGAAAGTTGTGCCCGTCGGAGGAGGGCAGGTGGCCGGTCTCCGCCAGATGCTGCACATACGCGAAGTGGCTCGGTTCGTCGGGCAGCTGGAAGGGGGAGAGATCACCGACCAGCACACCGCGTTGACGATCGCGACCAGCGCGCACACCCACGCCGCGAACGGCACGCGCCGCAGTGCGCCGACCGCGGCTCTCCCGCGGCTCGGGCGTCGCACCGGCGCGGGTGCGTCGGCGATCGGCGGCCGATCCGCGAGCGTGCTCACCGCAACTCCCGCACGACCAGCCTCCAGGAGAGCGCGATCAGCATGGCGGCGAGCACCGCGACGAGCACCGCGTTCCACGTTCCACTCGCCGCCCGGCCGAGGCCGAGCCGCTGTGCGGTTCCCTGTGCCATCGACCACCACGATTCATGGCCCGGCCGCACATATTCGATGTGCAGGCGCCCCGGCAGGCGTTTGCCTTCCTGTCCCACCGCCGGCGCGCGATGCGTGTGCAGGCCGAGCATTTCGACCGGTCCGTTCATGGCGCTCAGCGAGAAGCAGACCGTGACCGGCGTCGTGGTGCGCGCCGCCGGGTGCAGCCCCACCGTCACCGACCCGCCCTCCCAGCCGGCGCCGCGCGTTCCCGCCGCGAGCAGGCGCGAGCCCGAACGCACGCTCACCGCGACGTGAGGGCCCACGACGGCGGTGAGGCCGAGGCGGATCGCGGTGGTGCCGCCGGGCATCGTTTCCAGGCCTTGGCACGCACCCGCCGGCGTCGTTGTTACCGCAATTGTCTTGTGGGTGAATTCGGAGTTGGAGCCCGCCACGACCTGTGGCGTGCGCGACAGCGTCCATGCGAACGCGAGCGCGATCAGCGCCACCCCCGCGACGAGCGCAGCCCGGATGTGCACTACCGCCGGCGTAGGCCGAGAATGCTCAGCAGGAACGAGCTGAAGATCACCTGCACACCCAGTACGAGCAGCGTCGCGGCGACGATCGCGAGCCGTTCGTCGGCGAGGCTGCCGAGGCCGTGTTCGATCCACTGGACGACGATCGCGACGCTTATCGCCGCTCCGACGAGCACCAGCGCTCCGCCGAACATCAGGCCGTGCTCCAGACGGTAGCGCGCGGACATGCGATCGAACCACGGATCGTGCTCGCCCATCAGATACGTCGCGTAGGCCAGCGCGCAGAGACCGAGCGTGACCACCTGCAGACCCACGATCAGCAGCAGCGAGCCTCCGATCAAAGTGTGAATCTCCCAGCTGCGGCCGAGCACGTCGATATGCGCCAACACCATCACGCAAATCAAAGCTCCCAGTACCGACATCACACCACCCGGCACGATGAACAGGTGCCGGGGAGAGTGCAGGATCAGGAAGCGCAGATGGCGCCACCCGTCGCGAAAGCTGGACAGCTTCGACTCGCCGCCGCGTGGGTGGTACTCGATCGGGAACTGGCGGATGTCGAGCTTTGCCTTTGCCGCCCTCACGACCATCTCGGACGCGAACTCCATGCCGGTCGCGCGCAGGTCGAGAACCTCCAGCCGGTCGCGGCGCAGCGCGCGCATGCCGCAGTGCGCATCGCTCACGCCGGTATGGAACAGGAGGTTCAGAAATCGTGACAGCAGCGGGTTGCCGATGTAACGGTGGTGCCACGGCATCGCGCCCGGATGGATGTTCTGCATGCGATCGCCGATCACCATGTCAGCGCCCGCCTCCAGCTCGGCGAGGAAGCGTGGGATCTCGCCGAAGTCGTATGTGAGGTCGGCGTCGGCCATCACGATGTACTCCCCCTGGGCCGCCGAGAAGCCCGCCAGGTACGCGCTCCCGTACCCCCGAACCGGCTCGTGCACGACGGTGGCGCCCGCGCCTTCGGCGAGCGCGGCGCTGCCGTCTTCAGATCCGTTGTCGGCGACGATGACCTCGCCCGCGATCCCCGCCAGCGTAAGCGCCTCGCGAGCCATCGTCACGCAGCGCTCGATGTTCTCGGCCTCGTTGAGGCAGGGAATCACGACCGAGAGCACACAACCGGGCTCGCGGCGGTCCTGGACGACCGTTGCACTTTGGACACTGGTGCTCATGTGACATCGCCGCCAACGTGGGTCGGGGGTGGGCCTCTCCGAAAATCGACTGCCGAAAACTGTGGGCCATGAACGCGGCGTCGTCAAGCCCCGCGGGCGCGGTGCGCGCGACGCCGACCCCGAGCCTGGCGGCCGAGCGCGTTTCCCCTGCAAAATACAATTTTCCGCGACTGGAAAAACGTAGTTGGAAACAGTCAGCCTAGAAACAATTAATCGGTATCAGATGTGCTCAACCGTAGAAACGCGAGATCTCCAGGAGCTGGCTGAAGACGTCGTGCGCGATGAGCAGCACGACGATCGCGGCTCCCGCCACCGGTCCCCAGCGGCGTCCCGCGCCGCGCGCGGCGATCGCCAAGGCGGCGCCGTAGAGTGCCAGCAGCGGCAGCAGATATCGCGGCTGCACGTAGCTCCCTGTCGAATTCGGGTATTCCAGGTAGTCGCTCGCGCCCACGAGCGCGGCCAGGCCGATGCCCATGACGGCGTAGACGCACAGCTCCGGGAGCCGTGACCGCAGTGCGCCGCGGCTGACGAACAACCCGCGCACGAGCAGGATCGCGAGCAGCGCGATCGGAACCAGCGAAACCCTGTAGACCCACGCGGGGAACACCGTGTCGACCCACCCGTAGAGGCCGACGAAGCCGTTGATCCAGAACTTCACCGGTGTGAAGATCCCGGGGAAGTAGCTGTGCATTCCGGGCAGGCGCGGGAGGTAGAACTGCCAGATGTAGCTCAACTCGCTCGTCAGCGAGCGCCCGGCGGTCGAGCTGGCGCTCTGCGACAGCGTCCCGTAGGCGTCGCGCCCTGAGAGCAGGTTGGTCGCGATATATGCGGCCGGCAGGCTCGCCGCCACCGCCAGCCCCAGCCCGAGAGCCCCGTACGCGCGGCGGGCCGATACGCGCCGAGCGCGCACCGCCAGCACGAGCAGGCCGAGCACCGCTCCCGGCAGCAGCCCCAGGAAGTTGAGCTTCGTCGTCAGCCCCAGCGCGACCACCGCGCCGATCGCGATCCCCAACCGGGGGGTCAGGCCCCGGCGGAATCCCCGCGCCATGCAGTAGAAGAGCGCCGCGGAGATCGTGTAGAGCAGCGTGTCGGAGTTGACGGCTCCCCCCATCAACCCGACGAGCGGCGCGAACGCGACTCCGAGCCCGGCGACCGTCCACGCCCACGGCGCGCCGGGAAGCGCCTCGCGGACGAACAGGAATACGAACAGCGCCGTCAGCCCCGTGATCAGCGCCGAGAACAGCCGCATCAGCGCGAGCCGGTCGAGGACCGTCCCGTTAGATCCCGCGTAGTACGGGACGAGCTCGAGCGCGTAGTACAGCGGCGGCTCGGACGTCGCGACACCGGCGGAGGGGCTCGTGCGCGACAGCGGCAGCGCGAGGTCCGACTCCAGCTGGCGCTGTTCGACGGCACCGAAGATCGTGTGGTTCTGGGGGCTGTAGCGAACCTGTGTCTGCTGGAGGTCGCGCAGCGCGATGTTCTCGGCCGGCGAGAAGTATTCCAGCGGGGCGGTGGGCAGTTCGCCCGTTTCAGCGAGGGCCGCCGTGTAGGCGTAGTGGCTCGGCTCGTCGGGCGTTTGGAAGGGCGGGTTGATCAACGACCAGCACGCGGCGTTCAAGACCGCGACCAGTGCGCACGCCCAGGCCGCGCGCGGGAGGCGCCGGAGTGCGGCCCGCGCGCGCGCCGCGCGCCGCGGCCGCGCGAAACCTTGTGATGCGGCATCGGGCGGCGGCGGGCCGTCCTCGACGAGCGCGGTACTCCCGGGATCGCTCACCCGCACACCCGCGGCTGCTCTGCGAGCCTCATCCGAGCTCCCGGTTCGCGGTCCACACCCCGAGCGCGATCGCCGCCGCGGCGAGCGCGGCGATGACGACCACGATCGCGCTCCCGTTGGCGGCACGGCCGAGCTCCATGTGTTCGGCGACGCCCCCCGCGAGCGACAGCCACGATTGCGGCCCGGGACGGAGGTAGGAGATCACGACGCGGCCCGGGAGCGGCTTCCCGCCTGCTCGCGCCGCCTGCGCGGGCGGCGTCGGCGAGCCGTATGCCTGCACCACGCCGCTGAGGTCACGCAGCTGGAAGCAGACGGTCGCGTGCCGGATCGCATGCTCGACCTTGGCGACCGGGACCGTCACGACCGCGCCGTACCAGGGCGGCTCGAGCGTTCCGCTCGTGACCACGCGCCGTCCCTGCCGCACCTGCACGGACACGCGCGGTCCCGTCGTGGCCACGATCTGCAGGCGGATCGCGGTCGTGCCGGCGGGAATCGTTTCGTTGGCCTGGCACGCCTGCGCGTCTTCGCGGGCCGACATGAGTGCCGTGCGGGGCGCGACGCCGTTGGTCGCGGCCACCGTTTCCGGGGAGTGCAGCAGCGCCGCGACGGCCGCGACCGCGATCAGCGCCAGTCCCGCCGCGAGCACGATCTTGATGCGCACTGTCCTTCGCTTTCCTCGCAAATGTCGAGCTCCGCGCCGCGCGAGAGCCTGGCGCGCGCAACGAGCTGCGCGCGATGACACTCTCATCGATGCCCCCGGGATCGTCAAACAGATCGGCTACGGGGACGGCAAAGGGTGTCGCCGCGCGCCGCGCGCGTTTATGGATCCGCTGCAAACGAGCGTGTTTTGCGAACCGCGGTGCCGCGGAAGGGACGCTCTATGTCGGAGACATTCGCGAGGAAAGCGCGGGCGCGGGAGCTATGAGCTCTCGCTCTTGATCGTCGCGATCGGCGCGCCCGCCGCGATCGGCGCGCCCTCGCTGATCGGAAGCTCGACGACCACGCCGGCCTTGTGCGCGGCGATCTCGTTCTCCATCTTCATCGCCTCGATGATGCACAGCAGCTGGCCCTCCTGGACGGTGTCGCCCTGCTTGACGAGCACCTTCCACATGTTGCCCTGCAGTGGCGAGGGCAGGGTGTCCGGACCACCGCCGCCGATCGATCGCGACCCCTGTTCGCCGCGCCGCGGCGGCTTACGTGCGGTGGCTGCACCATTGGAGCTCGCCGCGACGCCGCCGGCGAACGGCGGACCCGCGACGCGGACCTCGAAGCGCTGGCCGGAGACCTCGACGGTGTAGGACTGCTCGACGCGCTCCTGCCCGTCCTCGTCCTGTGCCACGGGCGGGGTCTCGAACGCGAGCGTCTTCAGCCACTTGCGATCTTCGAGCAGATCCCGGCAGGTCTCCCCGCGCGCCCACTGCTCTGTCCGCAGCAGCGCTTTGTGGAACGGGATCAGCGTGCGCAACCCCTCGATCTCGTATTCGGCGAGCGCACGCAGCATGCGCTGCGTCGCCTGCGCCCGGTCGGCGTCCCAGACGATCAGCTTGGCGACCATCGGGTCGTACATCGGCGAAACCTCGCCGCCTGCGCCGACCCCCGAGTCGACGCGCACGCCGGGTCCGCGCGGCTCGCTGTAGGCGCCGATCTTGCCGGGCGCGGGCGCGAAGTTCTTGGAGGCGTCCTCCGCGTTGATGCGGCACTCGATCGAGTGGCCGCGCATCACGACGTCCTCCTGCTTGTAGGAGAGCGCCTCACCGGCCGCGGCGCGGATGCCCTCCTTGACGATGTCGATGCCGGTCGTCATCTCGGTCACGCAGTGCTCGACCTGTACGCGCGTGTTCATCTCCAGGAAGAAGTACTCGGCCTCGCCGCCCCTGTCCGGATCCACCGCCAGCAGGCCCTCGATCGTGCCCGCGCCGACGTAGCTCACGGCGCGCGCCGCCTCGACGCCGATCTGCCCGATGCGCTCGCGCAGCTCGGGGCTGACGATCCACTCCGGGGCTGGCGACTCCTCGATCACCTTCTGGTGGCGGCGCTGGATCGAGCAGTCGCGCTCGCCGAGGTGGATCACGTTGCCATGCGTGTCCGCCAGCACCTGGACCTCGACGTGGCGCGGGTCGGGCAGGTAGCGCTCCAGGTAGACGGTCGGGTCGGAGAAGAACTTCTCGCCCTCGCGGCTGGCGCCCTCGAAGGCACCCTCCAGCTCGTCCTCGCCGAGCGCGACGCGAAAGCCCTTGCCGCCGCCGCCACCGGCCGCCTTGACGGCCACCGGGAAGCCGATTTCCGCCTTGGCGATCTTCAGCGCGTCCGCGACCGTCGCGACCGGCTCGGTGGTCCCGGGCACGATCGGGACGCCCGCCCCCTTCATCAGCTCGCGCGCGCGCGTCTTGGAGCCCATCGCCTCGATCGCCGACGCCGGGGGGCCGATGAACACGACGCCCGCATCGGCGCACGCCTGCGCGAACGGGGCGTTCTCCGCGAGAAAGCCGTAGCCGGGGTGAATCGCCTCCGCGCCCGTGCGCTGCGCGACCGCGAGGATCTTCTCGACGTTGAGGTAGTTCTCCGCCGCCGGCCCGTCGCCGAGGTTGTGCGCCTCGTCGGCGCGCTGCACGTGAAGCGCGTCGCGGTCGTGCTCGGAGTAGACCGCGACCGAGGCGATCCCGAGCTCCTCCAACGCGCGCACGATGCGCACGGCGATCTCTCCCCGGTTGGCTACGAGTACCTTCGTAAACATCGAGGCCGCAGATTAGTGGTCGGGGCCCGCGCGTGCGTCGTCGCGAGGCGGTATTACGGCAGGCAGCTCACGTCCGGGGTAAGCGCTCCACAAACCCCGGACGCGAGCGTTACGACACGGCCCTGGCGCGCTTTCGCGCTCCGTGCCGGCCTGCCCGGGTGGACGGCCGCGAGGGCTGCCACACCAGCTTGGGTCGGCGGTTGTATCCGCCTAAAAACATTTCTAGGAAACTCGTGTACAATGCACTCGATCTCCTTTCGTACCCGGCAACCGCTGGGTGTGATGGGTGCCGGAGCGCCTGCCTCTGAAGTCCGGAGCGGGCGCTTCGGCATATCTTCCCCTGCGAGTCGCCGTTCCAGGAGCCGAGCTGGTTCGGTATTTGGAACTGCGGGGACTATCGCACGTGCTCCCGACCTCGTCAATGTGCGGCGGGTCCGTTTTTTCGGCTTCGCGTTGTGCGATCGCACAAGTTTGGCCAGTTTCCCGCTCAACCGCCAGAAATCCGCGCGCGGAAAATCAGTGCAAGAAGTCCAAAAAGTCGGAGACGTTCCGAGCTACGGACGCTCCGAGACGTGCGGGCCTGGAGGGGGAAGGCCCTCAGGCGGCGGTTGCGACCATGCCGGCGCCCACCGTCTCGTTGGTCGCTTCGTCGATCAGGATGAAGCTGCCCGTGCGACGGTTGTCAGCGTAGGTGTCGAATGCCAGCGGCGCGCTCGTTCGCAGCAGCACGCTGCCGATGTCGTTCAGCGCCAGCTCCACGGGCGCAGGTGCGCGCTCCAGCGTGTGCACGTCCACGACATCCTGTAGCTCCTGCACTATCGCCGTCGCGTGGCGCGTGGTGTGCTTGATCGCGTACCGCCCGCCGGCGCGCAGCGCCCTGTCGTTCAGCCAGCAGACGTCCGCGCGCAGCTCGCGCGCGACCGTGGGCGTCTGCTCGGGGCTGCACAGCAGCTCCCCGCGCGAGATGTCCAGCTCGTCCTCCAGCCGCAGCGTGACCGACATCGGCGCCAGCGCCTCCTCGAGCTCTCCCTCGAAGGTGTCGATCGCGGCAATCCGGGTCCGTTGGCCGCTCGGCAGCGCCACGATCTCCTCGCCCACGCGCAGCGAGCCGCTGGCCAGCTGACCCGCGTAGCCGCGGTAGTCGACCAGCTCCGGAGCGTCCGCGCTGTGAGTCGCCGGACGCACGACCCACTGGACGGGGAAGCGCGCGGCCTTGTCGTGTGGATGGTCGTAGGCGACGTCGACCCGCTCCAGGAACTCCAGCAGCGGCGGGCCGGCGTACCAGCCCATCGCCCGCGAGCGCTCCACGACGTTGTCGCCCTCGAGCGCCGAGATCGGGATGTACGTGATGTCCGGGGTGGTCCGGTGCGGGCCGCTCCGGGTTGCCTCGAGCCTGCTCGCGAAGTCCTGGAAGTCGGCGACGAGCTCCTTGAAACGCTCCTCCGAGTAGTCCACGAGGTCCATCTTGTTGACCGCGACAACCAGATGCGGGATGCCGAGCAGCACACTGATGAACGCGTGGCGCTTTGACTGCTCCAGCACGCCCTTGCGCGCGTCGAGCAGGATCACCGCGAGATCCGCCGTCGAGGCGCCCGTGACCATGTTGCGCGTGTACTGCTGGTGGCCCGGGCAGTCGGCGATGATGAAGCGCCTGCTCGGCGTGGCGAAGTAGCGGTAGGCGACGTCGATCGTGATGCCCTGCTCGCGCTCCGCGCGCAGCCCGTCGGTCAGCAGCGCCAGGTCCAGTGCGCCTTCGCCACCGCGGCGGCGGCTGGCCTCCGCGACGTGCTCGAGCTGGTCCTCGAAGACCTGCTTGGTGTCGTACAGCAGCCGCCCGATCAGCGTGCTCTTGCCGTCGTCGACCGAGCCCGCCGTGGTGAAACGGAGTAGATCGAGCGTCATCGGTGGCCTCTCGCCATCGGGAGCAGCCCGCCAAATCCTCCCCGCGCGAAGCGCGAACCCCTCGACCCGACCACTAAAGAGGGTGGCGCAGGCGGCCGCAGGCCGCCGAGCCGGGCCCCTCGCTTTCTCATCAAAAGTACCCGGCCTTCTTACGATCCTCCATCGCTGCCTCCGAGACGCGGTCGTCCGCGCGCGTCTCGCCGCGCTCGGTGATGCGCGTCGCGGAGATCTCCGTGACGACTTCCTCCAACGTGACCGCCCGGGAGCGCACGCCGCCGGTGCAGCTCATGTCGCCGACGGTGCGGTAGCGCACCATCTCGCTGACGACCTGCTCACCTTGGATCAGCTCGACGCCCTCGCGCCACGCGTACAGCATGCCGTCGCGGCTGAACACCTGGCGCTCGTGGGCGAAGTAGATCGAGGGCACCTCCAGTTGCTCCTGCGCGATGTACTCCCAGATATCGAGCTCGGTCCAGTTGGAGAGCGGGAACACGCGCACGTGCTCGCCCTTGCGGATCCGCCCGTTGTAGAGGTTCCACAGCTCGGGGCGCTGGTTCTTGGGGTCCCACTGGCCGAAGTCGTCGCGGAACGAGAAGATCCGCTCCTTGGCGCGCGCGCGCTCCTCGTCGCGCCGCGCCCCGCCGAACGCCGCGTCGAAGTCGTGCTCGGCGATCGCGTCCAGCAGCGTCACCGTCTGCAGGCGGTTGCGAGACGCGCGCGGCCCCGTCTCCTCGACCGCTCGCCCGCTGTCGATCGACTCCTGCACCGACGCCACGATCAGGCGCTCGCCCAGTTCGGCCACGCGGCGGTCGCGGAACTCGATCACCTCGGGGAAGTTGTGGCCCGTGTCGACGTGCATCAGCGGGAACGGGAACGGCGCCGGGCGGAACGCCTTCTCCGCCAGGCGCAGCAGCACGATCGAGTCCTTGCCACCGCTGAACAGCAGCACCGGGCGCTCGAATTCGGCCGCCACTTCGCGCATCACGTGGATCGCCTCGCTCTCCAACGCCCGCAGGTGGCTGAGCTGCGGGCGCGCCGCGACGCTCACCAGTGCACCGCTGGACTCGTACATGCGCCGTCCCCCTTCATTCCCCTCGCGTCCATCGCGCTCAGACCTTCTCCACGTGTAGTCCGCACTCCGTCTTGTTGGTGCCTGCCCAGCGACCCTCGCGGCCCGCGCCGGGCTGCGTGCACGGAGCGCAGCCGATCGAGGAGTAGCCGCGGTCGTGCAACGGGTTGTACGGAAGCTCGCGCTCGTGGATCCGCCGCCACAGATCCTTCTCGGTCCAGGACACCAGCGGGTTGTACTTCCAGATCCCGCGCCGCTCGTCGCGTTCGACCGGCTGGGCGTCGGCGCGCGTCGGCGACTGCTCGCGGCGGATGCCCGTGATCCACGCCTCCGCGCCGTCCAGCGCGCGCTCCAGCGCCGCGACCTTCGCCTGCGAGCAGCAGTGCTCGGGCCCCGTCCAGCCGCCGCCGTCGGGGTCGCTCGCGTCCTGCACCTCGACCGCGATCCCGAAGCGCTCCTCGAACGCCCGCCAGGTCTGCAGCGTCTCCTCGAACAGCACGCCCGTGTCGATCGTCACGATCCGCGCCCGCGCCGGGTCGGCGACGCGCAGTAGCTCGTCGATCAACACCGACTCCTCCTTCTGGAAGGAGCACAGCAGCACGATCCCACCGCCGTGACGCGCCAGCGCCTCGCGCAGCGTGGCTGTCAGCTCGGCCTGCGCGTCGCCACTGCCTGCTGCGGGGGCCGAGGCCGGCTGTGCGAGCGGCACGGCCTCATGAAGGCTGTCACTCAGACCGCGCACTCGCCCTCTCCTCTAATCACCTGGAAGGGGACGTCGCGGTTCCAGTCGATGAACTGGTTCATCGACTCCAGGCCGAACTCGACCGGCAGCGAGAGCTCCTTGACGAGACCTTCGAGCTCGGGCGTGCCGACGCGCGCGACGAATGCTGTCCACCGCTCGCCGTCCTCGCGCGTGGCTTCGTAGTGGCGCAGCCAGCGCTCGATGGCATCCGGGACGCGCTTGGCCGGTAGGCGCAGCTTCAGGCGCTGACCGAACTCGATGCCTTCGCCTTCGAAGACGCCGCCGACGTGGGGGATGTACGCGGGGATCGTGTGCTCGCCGACTTTGATCGACGCTCCGTAGAAGCCGATCGCGCCGATGTGGTGTTGGCCGCAGCCGTTGGGGCAGCCGCTCATCTTGATGTGGATCGCGCGCGTCAGCGGATCGCTGATCTGCATCGACTCGATGCGCTCTTCGATCGCCCGGTTGAGACCCATCGAGCTCGTGATCCCGAGCTTGCACGAGTCGGTGCCCGGGCACGACACGACGTCGCCTATCTCACGCGAGCCTGCGTCGCCGAGACCCAGCTCGGACAGCGCGCGCCAAACGTCGTAGACGCTCTCCTCGCGCACCCACCGCAGCACGAGGTTCTGCTGGACGGTCGTACGCGCATAGCCACCCGAGTAGTCGCGCACGATCTGCGCCAGGCCGCGGAACTGCTCGGGTGTGAGGTCCCCGCGGACGATCTTCGCCTCGACCGTCACGAAGCCATCCTGCTTCTGCGGGCGCACGTTCGCGGCGCGGAAGCGCTCGAACTCGGACATGTCCCCGTTGGGGGTCCCGTAGCTCACGGGCGGCGCCGGCGCGCTCTCGCGCTCGTCGTCTCCGAACAGGCGGTCCTCGATCGAGAAGTCGCGTTCTGCGACCCAGTCGCCCCGCAGCTCCTCCTCGACCTGGCGACGCAGCTCGTCGATCCCGAACTTGTCCACGAACACCTTGATACGCGCGCGTGCGCGGTTGGAGCGCAGCCACTCCTGGCGGTCGAAGATCCGGAACACGGCCTCGGCGATCTTCAAATAGTCGCCGTTGTCGAGCTCGACGAACTCGTACAGCACGGGCGCCTTGCGCGGCATGATCGAGGTGCCGCCGCCGACGAGCATCTGCACGCCGCGGACCTCTTTGCCGTCGATCTCCTGGACCCTCGCGCGGTAGGCGATGTCGTGGATTTCGCTGATCGCGCGGCCCTCCGCGCTCGCGTCGAAGGCGGTCTTGATCTTGCGCGGCATCGCCTGGGTGGTGGGGTGGCGCACGAAGTACCGCACGTAGGCGCCGGCGTAGGGCGTGAGGTCGAAGAGCTCGTCAACTGCAACCCCGGCCCAGGGGTCACCGGTGACGTTGCGCACGGTGTTGCCGCAGCCCTCGCGGCTGGAGAGGCCGGCCTCGCCGAGCTCGCGGATCGCGCGCTCGGCGTCGGGCAGCGGGATGTGGTGCATCTGGATGTTCTGCCTTGTCGTGACGTGGCCCTTGTTGAGCGGGACGTAGCGCTCGACCACGTCGGCGAACTTCTCCAGCTGCTCGGGGGTGATCCCGCCGAAGGGCAGCTTCACGCGGATCATCTGCACATCGGGCTGGCGCTGGCCGTAGACGCCCTGCTTGAGGCGGAACTTGATGAACTCGTCCTCCGGCGTCTCGCCGGCCAAGAATTTCGTCGCCTCGGTCTTGAAGTCGTCGAACTCGCGCTGCAGGATCGGGATCACGTGACCCGGAACGTTCTGCAGCACCTCCGGATCCTCGAGGGTTCCTCGCGGAGCGTTGGGTGCGGAAACTGACTCCATCGTCGATCAGACCTCCTGATTCGGGCGTCCCCGGGCTTGTTCGTTGTGCGCCTACGCTGCCGGCCGGCAGAGAAGAGAGAAGAAGATGGTCTAAAGGCTAGCGGCTTTTGGGTATTTATCCAGGACTCGGAAACAGCCGCTTCACAACGGCTCCCTCGCGGTCCCGCGCGGAGTCGCCGCGTACCCGGCTCCGGCGCTCGCGCTCAACTCCAGGGAAGCGGGTCTCCCCAGGCGGAAGGCCACTCGTCCTCGTGCCCGACCGCTTCGAGCATAGCCGCGCGCGTCCAGGGCTCCGGATCGGCGGCGATCGGTGCCGGGACTGGCGCGGTCTCGCGCATGAAGCGCTCGAGCGCCGCGACGATCGCCGCCGCCTCGGCCGGCGCGGCGGTGGGGGCGATGAGCTGCAGTCGGGGGCGGCGGTTGGGCATGCCTGACAGTCTGACGAAGTGTCGATCCGCACGCTCGGATCCGGAGCACGAGTACGCGGCCCCGTTTGGCTGTGTGGCCAAAGCGCTGGTACGCTGCGCGCTGTGCCTCGGCCGCTCGAGGGCTTCCTCTCAGCAGCTCCCCCGCCTCAGCGTGCGGGCCTGCGGGTGCTGCTCGCGCTCGGTAGGCGCCCGCGCGGGAAGCGGCTCCTCGCACGTCTGCCGACCGTCGACCTGCTCGCCGGCGGCCTGCTGGCGGCCGGCCGCTGCGAAGATCCGGTTGCGGCGCGTGCGCTGGGGTGGGACGCGGCGACGGTCGTCGCGCGAGGGCGCGAGCTGCGCCGAGTCGAGGGCAGGCCATGACGGTGCCGACCGCCGTCATGAGGCGGTCGTGAGCGAGCGGCTGGACGCCGACGTCTGCGTGATCGGGGCCGGCGCCGGCGGCGCCGTGGTCGCGGCCGAGCTCGCCGAGGGCGGCGCCGACGTGGTGCTGCTCGAGCAGGGTCCCGAGCACGATGCGGATAGCTTCAGTGCGCAGCCACTGGAGATGCTCGCCCGTCTGTATCGCGACGGCAGCCAGACCATGACGTTCGGCACCCCACCGATTCTGCTGCCGCTGGGACGCGGCCTGGGGGGCACGACGCTCGTCAACTCCGGCACGTGCTTTCGCACGCCCCCCGCCGTCCTCGATCGTTGGCGCTCCGAGCGCGGTGTCGAGCTCGACCGCGCCGAGCTCGAGCGCTGCTTCGAGCGCGTCGAAAGATCGATCTCGGTCGCCGAGGTCGATCCTGAGCTCGCGGGTGCGAACGCCGCGGTGGCACGCCGCGGCGCGGAGCGACTGGGCTGGTCGCACGGGTATCTGCGCCGCAACGCCCGCGGCTGCGTCGGCTCCGGGGTCTGCGCGTTCGGCTGTCCGACCTCCGCGAAGCAGCACACGGGGATCACCTACCTCCCGCGCGCACGCGCTGCCGGCGCACGCGTCTTGACGGGCGCGGACGCGCAGCGAATTCTGGTGCGCGACCGCCGCGCCCGAGGTGTGTCAGTCCGCCTCGGCCCTCGCCACGTCGAGGTCCGCGCGAGCGAGGTCGTGCTCGGGGCGGGCACGATTCACACGCCGCCGCTGCTGGCGCGCAGTGGGCTCGGTCGCGAGTCGGGGGCGCTCGGAGCGAACCTCGTCCTGCATCCCGCGACGGCAGGGTTCGCGCTGATGGACGAGACCGTCGACATGGCGCGCGGCGTCCCCCAGAGCTTCTACGTCGACGAGTTCGCCTCCCAGGGGATCATGTTCGAGAGCGTCGCCGGGCCGCCCTCGTACGTCGCGCTCGCGCTGCCGCTCACCGGAGCGCGTCACGCGGCGGCGATGGCTCGCTACAGGCAGCTCGCGCAGTTCGGTCTGATGGTCAGCGATCAGGGCGGCGGATCGGTCCACGTCGACGCTCTCGGCGGCGGCCGCGCCGGCCGGGCGGTCGGCGTCAGTGTGCCGCTGGTCCATTACGACCTCTCCGAGCCCGATGTGGCGAAGTTCAGGGTCGGTCTCGCCCGTTTGCGGGAGCTGTTCGAAGCGGCGGGCGCGCGCGAGGTCTATCTGCCGCTCGCGCCCGGCGTCGCGCCCGAGCACGCGCGTGCGCGGGACCTGAAACTGCTGGCCTTCCATCCGCTCGGCACGGCCCGCATGGACGCCGACCCGGCGCACGGCGTGCTCGACCCCGATCTGCGCGTCCACGGGATCGACGGGGTGCACGTCGCCGACGGCAGCGTCATGCCGAGCTCGCTCGGCGTCAATCCGCAGTTGACCATCATGGCGCTCGCGACCCGCCTGGCGTTTCGCCTGCTGGGCAAGCGCGTGCCCGACGAGAAAGGGGAATCATGTCGTTCCTGATCGACCCACCGTGGCTGTATGCGACAGGCCGCGCCTACGGCCGGCTGATGCCCGAGCCCACGCCGACCGCGCGCGCCGTGCAGACCGCGACCGCGAGCGCGTTCCTCGTGACGAGCATCTCGCTGTATCTCGACCGTCCCTGGACGCGGCCGATCTGGAAGATCTGCCGCGCTTCCAGTGGGCGCGACTGGATGCTGAACTCAGGAGTCTTCCGCTTCGACGCGAAGCGCGCGGGACGGCGCACGCATTTGGTTTCGGCGCTGCTGTTCGCCACGTATCCCTGGTGGCTGCTGCTCGGAGAACGGCGGGGGCGGCGCGAGTGACGACGCGCCCGAGCTGAGGAACCGGTCCTCGCACCGCCTCGTAGCTCGTTACAGGGGGATGTTCCCGTGCTTGCGCTTCGGGCCCGGCTCGCGCTTTGTGTGCAGCGTGCTGAGCGCCTGGATCAGCTTGGGGCGCGTCTCGTGGGGCACGATCACGTCGTCGATATAGCCGCGCTCGGCCGCGGTGTAGGGGTTGGCGAAGCGCGCTTTGTAGTCGTCCATCAGCTTCTGCCGGCGCTCGTCCGGGGTGGGGCTGCCGGCGATGTCGCGGCGGTAGATGATGTTGACCGCCCCCTCGGGCCCCATCACCGCGACCTCCGAGGTGGGCCACGCGAAGTTGAAGTCGGCGCCGAGGTGCTTGGAGGACATCACGTCGTACGCGCCGCCGTAGGCCTTGCGCGTGATGATCGTGACCTTCGGGACGGTGGCCTCGGCGAACGCGTACAGCAGCTTGGCGCCGTGGCGGATGATCCCGCCCCACTCCTGCGCCGTACCCGGTAGGAAGCCGGGGACGTCGCAGAACGTCAGCAGCGGGATGTTGAACGCGTCGCACGTGCGCACGAAGCGGGCAGCCTTGGCGGAGGCGTCGATGTCGAGCACGCCCGCGAGCTGGTTGGGCTGGTTGCCGACGACGCCGACCGCGTAGCCGTCCATGCGGGCGAAGCCGCAGACGATGTTCTTCGCGTAGTGCTCGTGGACCTCGAGGAACTCGCCGTCGTCCACGATCAGGCGCACGACGTCGCGCATGTCGTAGGGCTTGTTGGGGTTGTCGGGGACCACGTGGTCGAGCGCCTCGTCCATGCGCATCGGGTCGTCGCTCGGCTGCACGCGCGGCGGCGCCTGGAGGTTGTTGGACGGCAGGAAGCTCAACAGATAGCGGCAGTCCTCCAGGCACGCGTCCTCGTCCACCGACGCGAACTGCGCGACACCCGACTTGGTGTTGTGCGACATCGCGCCGCCTAGCTCCTCGAAGCCGACTTCCTCGCCGGTGACCGTCTTGATCACGTCGGGGCCCGTGATGAACATGTGGGAGGTCTCGTTGACCATGAAGATGAAGTCGGTGATCGCCGGCGAGTAGACCGCGCCGCCCGCGCAGGGGCCCATCACGAGGCTGATCTGCGGGATCACGCCCGAGCAGCGCACGTTGCGCAGGAACACGTCGCCGTAGGAGCCCAGCGAAACCACGCCCTCCTGGATACGCGCACCGCCGGAGTCGTTGATGCCGATCACAGGGCAGCCGATCTTCGCGGCGAGGTCCATGACCTTGCACATCTTCTCGCCCATGACCTCGCCGAGCGAGCCGCCGAACACGGTGAAGTCCTGGCTGAACACGCACACGCGGCGACCTTCGATCGTCCCGTGCCCCGTCACGACAGCGTCGCCCCACGGCCGGTTTTTCTGCATGTCGAACTCGTATGTGCGGTGCCGCACGAACGTGTCGAGCTCCTGGAAGGAGCCAGGGTCGAGCAGCTTTTCCACGCGCTCCCGCGCGGTGTACTTGCCGCGGGCGTGCTGCTTCTCCTCCGCCTCCGGGGCGGAGTGCAGCGCGGCTTCGCGCAGCTCCTGGAGCTGCGCGAGCTTCTCCTCGTATGTCTCCGGTGCTTTCACTCGCATCGTCGGTGGGCGCGTGATCTTATCCGCGATGGCCCCGCCACTCCGTCTCCATAACCCTACGCGGGCAAGAAAACTTCACCCGTGATACTCGTGCGCGCCGCGAACGCGCGCTCAGCCGCGCGAGAACGGGCGGTGGTGGGCGGCTCCGAGGCGGTCGAGGACGGCGGTCAACAGGGCCGTGTCCTGTTCGACGATCGCCTGCTCGATCTCCGCCAGCTCCGCAGCGAGGTCGGCGGCGGGCTCCTCGATCGTGTCGGCCGAGGACTCCTGGGTCACGGCCGGCGCGGGCGGCTGGTCGAGATCGTCAGTCGAAGCCCCGACCGCTGGCTCTGGGACCCGCGGCTCGGAAAGGTCCGCAACGGGCTCGGGTATCTCCGCGGCGGGCTCGGGTGCCTCTGCGCCGGGCTCGGGTGCCTCCGCGGCGGGCTCGGGTGCCTCTGCGCCGGGCTCGGGTGCCTCTGCGGCGGGCTCGGGTGCCTCTGCGCCGGGCTCGGGTGCCTCCGCGCCGGGCTCGGATGCCTCCGCGCGGGACGCTCCACGCCGACGTCTGAACAACCTTGCGAAGAAGCCCCGCCGTGGAATCGGCTCCGGCTCCAGCTCCGGGGTTGGTTCCGGCTCGGCCAGTTCGGGCGCGGTCGGCTTTGGCCGGGTCGGCGCGGGCGCGGCCAGTTCGGGCTCAGTCGGCGCGGGCGCCGGCGGTGCGGGCGTCGTCGGCTCGGTTGGTGTGACCTCCGGCGCCTCGGATTCCGCCTGAGGTGGCTCCGGCTCCGCCGAGGTGGGCTCCGGCTCGGGTAGCGTCAGCTCGCGGGTGACCGAGAACGTCACCTTCGTCCCCCAGCCCGAGGCCTGCAGCTGGACGCTGCCCCTGACGTTCTCCGCCTCCCACTCGACGGCGCTCTCGGGTTCGACGCGCGTGAGCTGAATCTCGCCCAGCTCGCCGAGGTGGCGCGCGAGCGAAGCTTGGTCGCTCAGCTCGGCCCACAGCTCCGGCGGGGACTTGACGAGCGTACGCTGGACCTCGGTGGAGGGCATCGACCCCCTTTTCGCGCGCGTTCGCGCGACTCCTTCAGCGTGGCGATCCGCACAAGCGATCGGCGGGCTACGCCGCCGCGCGGTCCCGCGCCGGCGCGATCAGCCCGCGCTCGTGCATGATCTCGGCGATCTGCACGGCGTTCGTCGCGGCGCCCTTGCGCAGGTTGTCCGCGACGATCCAAAGGTCCAGCGCGCGCTCGTGGCCCGGGTCGCGGCGGATGCGCCCGACGAACACCTCGTCGCTGCCGGACGCGTCGATCGCGAGCGGATAGAGCGCCTGCGCGGGATCGTCGAGCACGGTCACGCCCGGCGCCGCCGCAAGCAGCTCGCGGGCGCGCTCGGGTGAGAGGGGCTCCCGGGTCTGGACGTTGACGGCCTCGGAGTGCCCGTTGACCACCGGGACGCGCACACAGGTGGCGCTCACACGGATCTCGGGGTCGCCGAGGATCTTGCGCGTCTCGTCGATCAGCTTGCGCTCCTCGTCGGTGTGGTCGTCGCCCGCCGCGAACGAGCCCGCGTGGGGGAGCGCGTTGAAGGCGATCTGGTGTGCGTAGGCGCTGGGCGGCTCGATCGCGCGCTCGTGCAGCAGCGCGTGAGATTGGTCGAGCAACTCGTCCACCGCGCTCTTACCGGTGCCCGACACCGCCTGGTAGGTGGAGATCACGAGGCGCTCGATGGGGGCCGCGTCGTGGATCGGCTTCAGCACGACCACCATCTGCATCGTCGAGCAGTTCGGGTTCGCCACGATCCCACGGTGCTCGGCGAGCGCGTCGGGGTTCACCTCGCTGACGACCAACGGCACGTCGTCGCGCATGCGCCAGCGCGAGGAGTTGTCGATCACGACGGCACCCGCGCCGGCGAAGCGCGGCGCCCACTCACCCGAGGTGGAGCCGCCGGCGGAGAACAGCGCGAGGTCGAAGCCCTGGATCGTCTCGTCGGTGAGGGGCTGGACGGCCCCGACGCCCTCCAATTCCCGTCCGATCGAGCGCTCGGAGGCGAACGGCACGATCTCGCGCGCCGGGAACTCGCGCTCGCGCAGCAGGCGCAGCATCAGCGTGCCCACCTGGCCGGTGGCGCCGACGACCGCTACACGGTAGCCCTGGGCTGTCATAGCCGTCAGGGTATCGCGAGGCGTCTAAGGCTTGACGACCATGATGAGAATCGTGATCAACACGAGCAGGCTCAGTCCCGAGCCCACCGTCTGCAGCCTGCGCACGAGCGCCTGATACTCCGAGCCCATCGTCACCTCGCCGCCGCCGGCCGCGGCGACGTCCTTTGCCGCGGCCTCCTCGGCGCGTTTGGCGGTCGGGATCATCACGGCGCCCACCAGCGCTCCGATCACGACCGCGACGCCCAGGCCCCACTGCACGAAGAACTCGCTCCAGTGGTGCCCGTCGCTGGCGAGGAAGATCCCCGCGGCGATCACGACGAGCAGCCCCCCGTTGACCAGTGCCCGCTCGACGGTGTACTCGATGCGGTGCACCAGCGGGAGGCTCCGCGGGTCGTGCTTGGCGGCGACGGCGAACATGATCGGATAGGCGAAGGTCACGCCGAACGCGATCACCACCGCCATCACGTGGATCGCCATCGCGATTTCGTATGCCGAGGCCGCGACGAGCATCGTCGAAACCCTAGCGCGCGGGTCGGGCGGAATCGGGCGTCGGGAATGCTCGCCGGCGTCTGCGGCGGGGTTTGCAAAATCGACCCCGCCGCGCGCGCGGGGCGTAGAACCAACCCCCCCGCGCGCGCGGGGCGTAGAACCAACCCCTACGCGGGCACGGGGCGTAGAACCAACCCTCGCGCGCGCACGCGCGCGGCGGGCCCTTTTTTCGAAGACGCGCAACCCCTCCCCTCCCCCAAAACCCAAACCCTCGCGGAGGAAGCCCCGACAGGACCCTCCGGGCGTGCCGCGGGGCCGGTAGGGTCGGGTCGGGGGTCGGGCCAGGTCGGGCGGACTCAGAACGTCGGCGCGTACTTCCCGAAGACGTCCTGCAGCGCCCCGCAGACCTCGCCGAGCGAGCAGCGGTCCTTCAGCGCCTGGCGGATCGCGGGGAGCAGGTTCTCCTCACCGCGCGCCACCTCGCGCAACTCCTCCAGGCGGCGCTCGGCGAGCTGCTGGTCGCGGTTGGCCTTGAACGCCGTCAACCGCTCGACCTGTTCGCGCTCGGACTCCGGATCGACGCGCAGGAGGTCCGGAACCTCGAGCTCCTCCTCCTCGAACTTGTTGACGCCGACCACGACGTCCTGGCCGATGCGGTAGCGCTCCTGGTAGCCCCACGCGGACTCGTCGATCTCGCCGGTGATGAACTGGATCGCGTTGACCGAGCCCCCCAGGGCGTCGACCTTGCCGATCAGCTCGTTCGCGCGCCCTTCGATCTCGTCGGTGAGGGCCTCGACGAAGTAGGAGCCCGCGAACGGATCCACCGTGTCCGCCGCGCCGGACTCGTGCGCGAGGATCTGCTGCGTGCGCACCGCGATTTTCGCGGCCCGCTCCGTCGGCAGCGCGAGCGCCTCGTCGAAGCCGTTGGTGTGCAGCGACTGCGTCCCCCCGCAGACCGCCGCGAAGCCCTGCAGCGCGACGCGCACGATGTTGTTCTCCGGCTGCTGCGCCGTCAGCGTGACTCCGCCGGTCTGGGTGTGGAAACGCAGCATCGTCGCCTTCGGGTTCGTGGCGCCGAAGCGCTCGCGCATTATGTGCGCCCACATGCGCCGCGCCGCGCGGAACTTCGCGACCTCCTGGAAGACGTTGTTGTGGCCGTTGAAGAAGAACGCCAGCCGCGGCGCGAACTCGTTCACGTCGAGGCCCTTGTCGATCGCGGCCTGCACGTAGGCGATCCCCGAGGACAGCGTGAACGCCACCTCCTGAACGGCCGAGCAGCCCTTCTCGCGGAAGTGGTAGCCGGAGATCGAGATCGTGTTCCACTTCGGCACGCGCTCATGGCAGTACTGGAACAGGTCCGTCGTGAGGCGCATCGTGGGCTGCGGCGGGTAGATGTAGTTGCCGCGCGCGATGTACTCCTTCAAGACGTCGTTCTGGGTCGTCCCGCGCAGCTGCTCGGAGGGCACGCCCTGCTCCTCGCCGACGAGCTCGTAGAGCAGCAGCAGGCACGCCGCGGGCGCGTTGATCGTCATCGAGGTGGAGACCTGGTCGAGCGGGATCCCCTCGAACGCGGTGCGCATGTCGTCGATCGTGTCGATCGCGACGCCCGTGCGCCCCACCTCGCCCAGGCAGCGCGGGTTGTCGGAGTCCAGGCCCAGCTGCGTCGGCAGGTCGAACGCCATCGACAGGCCCGTGGTGCCCTTGGAGAGCAGGTAGCGGTAGCGCTCGTTGGACTCCCTCGCGGAGGCGTAGCCCGCGTACTGGCGCATCGTCCAGGTCTGCTTGCGGTACATCTCGCGGTGCACGCCGCGCGTGTAGGGGAAGGAACCCGGTTGGCCCAGGTCGAGGTCGCGGGGCAGGTCCGACTCGGTGTAGAGCGACTCGATCTCGATGCCCGAGTCGGTGAAGCGGCGCGGATCCCCGGGGCCGACGATCGGCGCGACGGTCAGGCGCTCTGACTGCTCGCTCGGCGCAGCGTCGGGTGCCGGGCTGTGATGTTGCTCGGTTGTCGCCATTGGGGGGATGATAAGGACCCGGGACGGGCGGTCGTCCCACCGGAGGGCTATCCTCCCGCGCGATGGCTACCTGTCTGGTGACCGGGGGCGCTGGTTTTCTCGGCTCGCACCTCTGCGACGAGCTGATCAAGCGCGGCAACCGCGTGATCTGCGTCGACAACTTCGAGACGGGCTCGCTGGCGAACATCGCGCACATCCGCGACCCGGAGAAGTTCGTCTACGTGCAGGCCGACATCATCGAGCCCTACACGATCGAGGAGCCGGTCGACTTCGTCTACCACCTCGCGTCGCCGGCCTCCCCGATCGATTACCTGCGGTTGCCGCTGCACACGTTGAAGGTGGGCTCCTACGGCACGCACCACACGCTCGGGTTGGCCAAGCGCAAGCGCGCGCGCTTCCTGATCGCGTCCACCAGCGAGGTCTACGGCGACCCTCACGTGCACCCCCAGCCGGAGTCCTACTGGGGCCACGTCAACCCGATCGGACCGCGCGGGGTGTACGACGAGGCGAAGCGCTACGCGGAGGCGCTCACGATGGCCTACCACCGCCAGCAGGGCGTGGACACGGCGATCGTACGGATCTTCAACACCTACGGCGCGAGGATGCGGCCCCACGACGGCCGCGCGATTCCCACGTTCCTGCGCCAGGCGCTCGCCAGCCGGCCGATCACGGTTTTCGGCGACGGCGGCCAGACGCGCTCGTTCTGCTACGTCAGCGATCTCATCCGCGGGATCATCGCGCTCGCGGAGTCGGGCTACCACGATCCGGTCAACATCGGCAATCCCGACGAGTTCACGCTGCTGCAGCTGGCGGAAACGGTCAAGGAGGTCACGAGCTCCGCTTCCGAGATCGTTTTCGAGGCGCTGCCCGTGGACGATCCGAAGCAGCGACGGCCCGACATCTCGCTGGCGCGCGAGTTGCTGAGCTGGTCGCCGGAGGTCCCGCTGCGAGAGGGGTTGGAGCGCACGATCGAGGACTCCGGCGTCGAGGTTCTGGTCGGCTGAACCGCGCTGCACGAAGTCGTGCGGGTACCCCGTCGGAAGGGCCGGCGGGTGTCGCGACCGCGACATCTGGGAACCTAAAGAGTTGTGAACAGCGAAATGCGGCCACGTTCCACGCGGACGTCCAGCGCTGAGCACGCGGAGCGCGCGGGCGCCCTCACGACTCGTGAGCTTCCCCCGCGGCCGGACGGTGCGCTGCCCCCGCGCCCGGGTGCGCGCATCACACGCGCCGCCGCCGGGCCCGGCACGCTTTCACCGGCGATGATCGTCCGCGAGCCCAGCGAGCACGACATGCGGCGCAAGCGACCGCCGGCGATCTCGTTCCTGCTGCGCGCCGAGACCGCGCGGCGCGCGGCTCGTGTGCTGTCGCTGCTGGCGCTCGACTTCGCCGGGCTGACGCTCGCGATCTTCACGGCGCTGATCATCAAGGCCGCGGTCCTCGGGCGCGTCGATGCGACGCAGGCGTACGAAGAGACCAAGCAGATCCTGGCGTTCGCCTATCTGGTCACCGCACTGCTGTTCGCGCGTTCGGGTCTCTACGCCGGCCGTGTCCAGCGTCCGGGGCTGACGCGCATCGTGGCGGCGCTGTTCCAGGTGACGTTCGTCGCGCTGCTGTTCGCGCTGGTCAGCGGGCAGCACTTCTCGAGCTTCTACATCTTCTGGGGCTCGCTGACGTTCGCCTTGTTGTATGTGCCGTTGCTGCGCCACCTCTACGACCGCGGTACCTGGGCGATCGCGCGCGCCTCCGGCCGCCAGCGGCGTGCGGTGCTCGTCGGGACCGGGGCCCACATCCGCGAGGTCGCGCATGCGCTTGCCGACGCGCCGCACTCGCGGATCGACGTCGTGGGCTTCCTCTCCCTGCGGGAGCTCCCGGCCAACGGCCTGCGCGCGCTGGGCTCGCTGGGTGACCTGGAGCGAGTATTGGATTGCGAAAGCGTGGACGAGGTGATCATCGCGGACCCGGACTTTCCTCAAGGTGAGGCCGTCGGGCTCGTCGACCGCTGCCACCGGCGCGGCGTGCGGGTGCGGATCGCGCCGTCGACGATGGAGATCCTGATCCACCGCGCGGAGTTCGTGCCGGGCGAGTCGGTGCCGCTGTTCGAGCTCAAGCCACCGGTCTTCGAAGGGATCGACTTCGCGTTGAAGCGCACCTTCGACCTGGTCGGGGCGTCGCTGCTGCTGGTCGTGCTGAGCCCGCTGCTGCTGGCGATCTGGGTCGCGGTGCGCGCGACCTCACGCGGCCCGGCGCTGTTCCGCTCGCGCCGCCAGGGCATCGGCGAGCGGCCGTTTGACTGCCTGAAGTTCCGCACGATGTACGTCGACGCCGAGCACCGCCAGCCCGAGCTGGAAGCGCTCAACGAGGCCTCGGGCGCGCTGTTCAAGATCCGCGACGATCCCCGCACGACCCCGGTCGGGAGGGCGTTGCGGCGCTTCTCGCTGGACGAGCTGCCGCAGCTCGTGAACGTCCTGCGCGGCGAGATGTCGCTCGTCGGCCCGCGTCCGCTGCCCGAACGCGACTTCCTGGGGCTCGACGAGTGGCACCGCAAGCGCTATCTCGTGCTGCCGGGGATCACCGGGCTGTGGCAGGTCTCGGGGCGCTCGGAGCTCGACTTCGACGACCTCGTGCACCTCGACTTCATCTACCTCGAGCACTGGTCGCTGGCGCTCGACCTCACGATCCTGCTGAAGACCGTGCCCGCGGTGTTCTCGCGGCGGGGCGCATATTGAGCCCTCGCACGCATGGCCGCTCCGGTCGCGCGAGCGCGTCGGCGTAGACGCGCCAGGTCGCGCGGGCCGCATTCACCCAGGTCCAGTCGGGGGCGGCGTGGGGGATCACGACGATTCGCTCGCGCTCGAGGCCGAGCTCGGCGGCGGCCTCCTCGGCGAGCGCGTCGGTGGAGACGATCACGTGCGTCGCGCGCTGCAGCGCGAGATGGCGCAGCCGCACGTGCACGCCGCCGCCGCGCAGCCGCTCGCTGCGGCGCGTGAGGGCACCGACGTCGTGGATCGTGACGACCATCGGGCAGGGGCTGTGCAGCATCGCTCCCTCGAACCACGGCGAGTGGAAGATCTCGGCGCGGCGCGGGCGGTGGGTCTCGACGATCTCGTCGCACTCGCGCGCGGTTTCGCGTAACGCGTCCAGGAGACAGCGCGAGTAGTGCGCCGCCCGATGTACGCCGGCGCTGGGGCGGTTGTCGAACGCGACCCTCACCTGTCGCGGCGATCCTTCACGTCGCTCCCAGAGACGCGCACGGCGCCACGTTAACGGGTTCGGGGTGCGCGTGGTAGAGATGACAGCGTAGTTTCCGCAAGATGCGCGCCAGCGATTACCACGAGGCCCTCTGGGAGGGCGTACCCGAGGGCCTCGAGCCGTCGTATTTCGCGGCGCGTCTGCGGTTCGTGCTCGATCACGTCCCGCCGGGGGCGCGTGTGCTCGACGCGGGTTGCGGCGAGGCTCGCTTCACGAGTGCGCTCGTGCGCGCCGGGCGCCCGGCCGTCGGGGTCGACGTCGCGCGCGAGCCGCTCCGTCGTGCGCGGGCGCGCGAGAGCGAGCTCGACGTGAGGCTCGTGCCGGCCGCGGGGCCGTGGCCGCTCGAGGACTGCGGCTTCGACGCGGTGTGGGCGGGGGAGGTGGTCGAGCACGTCCTCGACACCGCCGGCTGGCTCTCGGAGGTGCGCCGCGTGCTGCGCTCGGGGGGCGCGCTCGTGTTGAGCACGCCCGACCACGGGCCGTTGACGCGGCTTGCGCTGGGGCTCGCGGCGCGGAGGTTCGAAGCGCACTTCGACCCCCGTGGCGACCACGTCCGCTTTTACACGCGCCGCGCGCTGGTCACGCTGCTGGAGGATTTCGGGTTTCAGGACGTGCGCACGCGCACGCTCGGAGGGGTGCGCGGCGCGCGGCGCGTGCTGCTCGTCTGCGCGCGGCGGGCACGGTTCTGAGGGGCTGTGGCGGTCGCGCGTAAGGCCTGTAAGTAGTCGTTCTGGAGCGCGAGCAGTTCCTCGTTGATCGTCGCTGCGGGCGCGATCGCCTGGGGGTTGAGGTAGACCGCGGCGCGCAGCGCTTCGAGTGCGGCGTGGGGGTTGCCGGCGGCGAGCTCGTATTCGCCTAACGCCTCCCAGGTTTGCCAGTTGGAGGGCTGGACGTGGACGGCTCTCGCGTACGTCGCGGCCGCCGCGGGGCGCTCGCCCGCGGCCTGCTGGACGGCGGCGAGCGTGATCAGCGCTTCGGCGGAAAGCGGATCGCGATCGACCGCGGTGTGCGCGGCGGCGAGCGCCGCGGCGGGACTGCGAGCGAGTAGCGCGAGCGCCTGGTTGGAAGCGGCCTGTGAACGCTGCGGCTGCCACTCCGCCCACGCCGCGAGCAGCGCGGCGAGGAAAACCACGGCCGCCGTGCAGACCGCCCCCGGATCGAGCGCGCGGCCGCCGATCGCGATCGTGCGACGCGGGGCGCGGTACGTCGAAAAGCTGCGCCGTGCCGCTTGCCCCGGAGCAAGCGCGCCGTGCTCCCGCAACGCGTCGCGCTCCTGCAGCGAGCCGTGCTCCCGCAGTGGTCCGCGGCCGGCGAGCCAGCCGGCGCAGAGCAGCGCGGTGCAGGCGATCCCGGGCACGTACCAGGTCCAGTCCACGAACGAGTGCAGGCCGAAGGTGACGACGACGCAGAGCATCGTGAGCAGGCCGATGCGCTCCGGGGTGTACGCGCCCGGCCAGGGGCGCCAGCGCCAGGCGCTCCAGCGCCGGTTGAAGGGGTGGGTTGCGCGGCCGGCCGCGACGGCCCAGGCGGCGAGCAGCGCGAGCACGATCAGCAGCCCGAGGATTCCGAGGTCGGCGAGCGTCTGCACGACGAAGCCGTGCGCCTGCTGGACTTTCAGCGGCGCGGTGCGGTAGCGCAGGCGGGCGGTGGCGTAGCCTTCGGCGCCGGCGCCGGCGATCGGGTGCGCTTCGAAGACCTCCACCGCCTCCTTCCAATACCGCGCGCGGGCGCTGCCGACGGCGGTCAGGCGTGCGGGTCCGTTGGCGGGAACGGACGCGTTGGGGTTGGTGAGCGAGCCGAGGCCGTGCGAGACGCTCCCGAACAGCCCGCGGTGGCTGACGGCGAGCGCGAGGACGAGCGCGACGACGGTGAGCGCGGGGATCCCGAGCAGCACGGTGCCGGCCCGGCGGCGTGTCGTGGGGGGGAGCGAGTGGCGGGCGCCGAGGAACTCGATCGCGATACCGGCGAGCGTGAGCGCGAGCAGCGCGCCCGCGAGCAGCACGCCGAGCTGGTGGCCGGCGGCGATGCGCGTGGTGAGCGTCGCGGTGTCGGTGGTGAGCGCGGTCTGGGAGAAGTCCCACGCGACGACGATGCCGGCGCCGAGCGCGGCGACGAGCAGGACGGTCGCGCCGCGCAGGCGCAGCGGCACGAGGCCCAGCCACAGGGCGGCGCCGAGCACGAACGCGACGAGCGCGCCGCGCGAGTAGGCGAGCATGAGCGTGACGAGCATGATGCCGAGCGCGGGGTAGGCGAGTGCGCTGAGCAGTGCGTGACCTGCTCGGCGCGCGCCGAGCCACAGGCAGCAGACGGCGCCGAGCGCGGCGCACAGGCCGGTCGCGTTCCAGTAGCCGTACGGTTCTCGCAGGCGCGCGTAGTAGACGACCTGTTCGCTGCCGAGGCGGTTGGGGAAGACCTTCGTGAGCAGCGCGTAGCCGCAGACGACGGTGCACGCGAGCAGCACGCCCCCGAGCACGGCGCTCCAGCTGCGCGGCGCGACGCGCGCGAGCAGGACGGCGAGCGCGAAGACGCCGCTATAGGCGAACAGGCGCGAGGCGGCCTGCCAGCTGGCGTCGGGCTGCACGGACCACACGATCGACAGGGCGGAGAGTGCGGCGAACGCGAGCAGCAGCCCCGCGGCCCACGAGCCGTACCCGAAGCGGCTGGCGGGTACGAGTGCGGCGATCGCGGCGATCGCGGCGCCGCAGCCGATCGTGAGACCGATCGCGACGGTCGTCATCGGCCCGAGGTTGAGGCCGCCGGTCGCGAGGAACGTGACCGCGCACAGCACGGCTGCGATCAGCAGGACCGGCCAGCAGACAGTCGCGAGCTCGCGCAGCCGCTCGGCTGGCGTGCGATCCCCGCCGGCGGGGGTGGGCGGCTGCTCCTCGACGGGGGCGCCGCGCGCGACGATCTCGGTCGGTCTCTCGGCGATCAGCGCGTTCATCGGGGTGGGGCGTTCATCGGGATGGGGGCGTTCATCGGGATGGGGGCGTTCATCGGGGCGCGTCGCGACCGTTCATCGTGGCGCGCGCGGTCGGCCGTGGCGGGCGCGGGCGTAGGCGCCGCGACCGAGCAGCCACAGCGCGCACGCGGCGAGCAGGACGAGCAGCGAGAGCAGCGGCGTGGGCAGCGCGCTGAGGGCGGAGGCGATGTCGACGTGGACGACGCCGGGGTGGATAGGTTCGCCGCCGACGCTCACGGCACCGTTGCCGTGGTGAGTGGCGCGTTCCAGGGCGTGCTGTTCGATGGGCGAGGGTGGGGCGGTGGCGGCGGCCCCGAGCGCACCGCTGCCGCCCGCGCCGCCCCCACCGCCGGTGGCGGCGCCCAGCTGGGCTTTGTGGATGAGGTCCGAGCAGTCGCTGTACTCGGAGAGTTCGGGGGGCATCCTGTGCAGCGCCTGGTCGTAGGCCTGCTGGCTGTAGCCGCGCGGGATCTTGCCTTCGCTGCATGTTTCCAGGATCTTCTTGGTCGAGCCCGCGACGGCCGGTGCGGCCGTCGCGAGCGCGAGCAGCGCGGCGGCCAGCAGCGCGGCCGCTGGCCGAAACGTGGCTGTGCGCGGCGCAGGCAAGTGACGCACGCTACCAGCGCCCCTCCCTGGAAAGACCGAGCGTGGCGAGCGCTCCGGAGAACCCGCGAGCCCAGGCGGAGTGGCTGTATGCCTGCACGTCGCGGGCGCCGGCCGCGCCGAGCCGCGCGCGCAGCGCGGCGTCGCCGGTGAGGCGCTGCATCGCGGCGGCCAGCGCGTGGGGGTCGCCGGCTGGGACGACCAGCCCGTTGTGCCCGTCGCGCACCAGGCCGCCCGCCGCGGCTCCGACGGCGTCGGTGGCGATCACGGGGAGCTTGCGGTTCATGGCCTCGTTGACTATTAACCCCCACGGCTCACGGAAGGTGCGCGTGGGGATCGAGGGCACGACGACGACGTCGGCCGCTGCGTACAGCCCGCGCAGCTCGCGCGCGGGTACGGGATCCAGCCAGACCAGACTCTCGCGCCGAACCGCGCTCATCCGCACCGCGCCGCCGGCGGGGACCCAAGGGGGGGCGGATCCCACGCCGACGAGGACGAGCGCGGCGGAGGGCGCAACGAAGCTCGAATCGCTCCAAGCCTCAATCAACACCCCGAAACCCTTTTCCCGGGTGGGGCGCCCGGCAAACAAGAACTTCACGTCGGCGCGCGCGGCCGTTTGGGGGAGCTCCGCGGGGATGCACTCCGCGGAGGCCCAGAACGCGTTGTCGACGGATTGCGGTGCGACGTGGATGTTGCGGGCGCCGCGCGCGCGGACGTAGGCGCTGACGTGGGGCCCGTAGGTGACGACGGCGTCGGCCGAGCGGTAGAGGCGTCGCAGGGCGGCGTAGCTGGCGAGGTGCGCGGCGCTGCGCGGATGCGCCCACAGCGAGGTCCAGAGGATCACGGGCACGCGCGCGCGCCGCGCGCCGGCCCAGGCGGCGGGCAGCGCGACGCGCCCGCCGGTGGAGAGGACGACGGCGCGGTAGCGGCCCGAGGCGGCGAGCGTCGCGAGGCGTCGTTGGGGGATGTGGAGATGGGGGAAGGGGAGGGGGGGGTTCGGTGGGCCGGTTGTCGCGGTGGGCTGTGCCCCGATCGAGGTCGTCTGGGGACGGGGGGCTCCGGGCGCGGCGCGGTCGAGGTCGAAGCCGTGCTGGGAGCGACCTCCGAAGAGGGCGAACTCGACGCCCTCACGCTCGCCGAGCAGGGCGAAGGCTCCGATGCGGTCGGGCGGGGCGTGGCCGGTGACGAACAGCACCGGCCGGTCGGCCCTGGCCGTGCTCATCGCGTGGGTGCGGCGGGAACGTCGGCCCGGGGTCGCGGGTGCGGGCTCTCGATGGCGTCCGCATAGGCGGCGGCGGTCTGCGCGCCGCAGTGCTCCCAGGTGAACTGCTCGGCGACGGTCCGGCGCGCGCGGCGGCTGGCCTCGCGCAGCCGCTGGGGGTCGTCGAGCAGCTCCTCGATGCGCTGCGTGAGGCGCTCGATGTCGCCGGGCGGGACGAGCAGGAAGCCGTCGCCGGCGGCCGCGATCTCCTCCGGCCCAGGCTCGCCGCGGCAGCCGATCGCGGGCAGGCCGGCGGCCATGGCCTCGATGTACGCGACGCCGAAGGCCTCCTCGGTGGAGGGCATCGCGAACAGCGTGCAGCGCCGCATGCGCTCCAGGGCGGCGGCGGGGGCGAGCTGGCCGCAGAGCTCCACGCGCTCGGCGACCCCGAGCCGCGCGGCGAGTCCTTCGAGGGCGACCCGCTCGGGGCCGTCTCCGACGATCACGTAGCGCAGCGTGGGGTGGCGCGGCGCGAGCACGGCGAGCGCGCGCAGGACGTCGGCGTGGCGCTTGCGCGCGACGAGGTGGCCGACGGTGACGATCGCGGGGGCGGGAGGCCGCGCGGCGCGTGTGCCGCCCATCGGCGCCGCGCCGCCGGGAGACGGCGGGGTCGCACCGGTCATGGTCGCGGTGCCGTCCGAGCGCGGGATCGCGTCGGTCATGGTCGCGGTGCCGTCCGAGCGCGAGGCCGCCGCGGCGGGTGGGTCGGCGCCGAGGTGAACGACGCGCGTCTCGCCGGCGCCGGCGCCGCGCGCGAGCTCGGCGATGCCGTGGCTGTTGGCGAGCACGAGGCGCGCGGCGCGCAGGCCGTGGGCGACGGCCTCACGGCCGCCGGGGACGCGGGGCGCGGTGTAGAGCACGTCGCCGCCGTGCACGGAGACGAGGAGCGGCACGTCGAGGCCGGCGCGCCGCACGGCGTCCCCCGCGGGCACTGCGTTGTGGGCGTGGATCGCGTCGAACGGGAAGCGGCGGCGGAGGCGCCGCAGGGCGAGCGCGAGCGCGGGTGCGGCCCACGCGCCCCACGAGGCGTACGCGCGGGCGCGCGGCGGGGAGGCGTAGCGGACGTAGGTGACGGGCACGCCGTCGCGGTCTTCGCGGTGGGGCTGGGAGAGGAGCCCGCCGAGCGAGCGCGCCGTTCCGGTCGGCCCCTGCGACCAGGCGGCGCGCGGCGGGACGAGGCGGTGCAGGACGAGCACGTGCAGCTCGACTCCGGCGGCGCGCGCGGCGAGTGCCTGGCGGTGCGCCCAGACCCCCAGCACGGGATCGTCGCGGCGGGGATAGAACTCGGCTACCACGGCGACCTTCATCGCGCGACCTTCACAGAGTGACCTTCACAGAGTGACCTTCACAGCGGCACCGTCCACCCTTACCAGCGATGGTGAGTGGCGATTGTGGTCTGCGCTTCGCGGGCGCTGAGGTGGGGCCGCGCGGCGAGGAACGCGCGCGCCTCGGCGATCGCGGCGGCGTGGGAGTAGGCGGCGCCGGCGGGCGCGGCGACGTGGGCGATGGCGACCGCGTCGAGCACCCCGCAGCGCCACCCGTGCTCGCGGGCGAGCTCGGCCCAGTGGAGGTCGAGGCCCCAGCCCATGCGCAGCGCGCCCGGGAACGGCAGCAGCGCGGGGAAGGTGCGCTTGGCGAACGCGGTCACGGGTCCGATCTCCACGAACGGCGTCTGCCTCGCGACCGCGCCGGCGCGGCGGCGGGTGACGCGCCACGCGGCGTGCGAGCGCGCGCGGTGCGCGGGCTGGGCGAGGTCGAACTCGAAGCGCTCGGCGAGGAACAGGAGGCGGTCGAGGAAGCCGCGCGGCAGGCGGACGTCGTCGTCGATCACGAGCAGCCAATCGTGGGGTGGCGCGTCGGTGCCGGCGAGGGCGTCGCCGGTGCTTGCGAAGGCGCCGCCACGCGGTAGGCCGGCGGTGAGCAGCCCGTTGAGGTTCTCGAACTTGCCAGCCTCCCCGGGTGCGCGGGTGCGCAGCTCGACGTCGTGGCGCGAGCGCGCGAGCTCGGCGTGGATCGCTTGGGTCAGCGCGCGCCGCTCGGGGCGCTCGACGCTCAGGACGAGCACGCTGCGGCGCGGCGGGAAGCGGCGGGCGGCGCGCGCGAGGCGTGCTCGGCGCAGGCTGAGCAGCTCGCGCGTGTCGAGCGCGCGGTCGTGTAGCTCGCGCCGGATGGCGTCGAGGCCGCCGACGGTGCCGCTTTCGCCGGAGAGGAAGTCGTCGGCGGGCGCAGCGGATGGGTGGTTTTTGCCTGGGGCCGCGCCGGAGGCGGCGTCGCGGCCTGAGGCCCCTGAGCCCGCGGGACCCTTAACGGCGGCGATCTTCGCGTACGCCCCGGCGGCCGCGGCGGTCGGCGCGACGCCGTCCCGTGCTTCGCGCAGCGCCTGTTCGAGGCGTCCGAGGCTGTGGGCGACCATCGTGAGACCGTTGGGGCAGCGCCGCCGCACGACGTGCGCGGCGCACGCGGCGAGCGTGCGCATCTCACGGGCGACGCTGGGCGCCTCCCCGTCTCCCCACGCGTCGAAGCGCCGCGCGGCGCGCCCACGATGGCGTGCGGCGAGCGCGAGCGCGCGCAGGCGCGCGTCGGAACCGGTGCGGCGATGGTCGAGGGCGGCCCCGGCGACATACAGGACGCGCCGCGGGCCGAGCGCGGCGGCGAGGCGATCCTGCCACTCCTGCTCGTCGCCGGCGTCGCGGAGCGAGACGTCGAACGGGCCGACGCGGCGCAGCGCGTCGCGGCGCACGGCCATGTTGGCGCCCCAGGCGTAGCGGACGTCGTCGGTGTCGCGCTCGCCGAGGTCGAGCGCGGTGATCGGCGGCCCCTCGCGGCCGCAGGAGCGCGGCGCGCGACCCTCCAGACGGGGCCGGATGGGGCCGGCGAAGACCTGGATCTCGGGGTGGGAGCTCGCGGCGTCGAGCAGCGCCTGCAGCCACCCGGGGCGGACCTCGACGTCGTCGTCGACGAACGCGACGAGCTCGCCGCGGGAGCGCTCGACGCCGGTGTTGCGCGCGACGTTGAGGCCAAGGGGGCGCGCGTGCGGCTCGTAGCGCGCGCCGAAGCGCTCGGCGAGCTCGCGCAGCGCGGGGGTGGGGCCGGCGTCGTCGACGACGAGGATCTCGGCGCCGGCGGCGCGTGCCTGGGGCGCGATCGAGGCGAGCGCGACCTCGAGATAGCGGGGACGCGCGCGCGTGGGAATCACGACCGATGCGGGGGGGACTGACGTGGGGCTGGCGGCAGCGGAGGACGCGATGGCGGCTGACATTCTAGGTTTGAGGGCCGCGCGTCCCGGTTTCGGCGTGGCACGGCGAACCCCGCGCGCAACCGAGCGACCGCCGCGAACCCCATTTCGATGATCCTGTTCCTCCACAACCGCTACCGCACGACCGGCGGGGAGGAGCGCACGGTGGAGCAGCTGCTGCGGCTCGTGCGCGAGCAGCTGGGGGAGGATGCGGAGCTGCTGACGCGCGACTCCTCGAGCCTGCCACAGGTGGCGGCGGCGCGGGGGCTGCTCGGCGGGGGACTGGACCCACGGGAGGTTGCGGCGGCGGTGCGGGCGGGCGGCGCGCGGGTTGTGCACGCGCACAACCTGCAGCCGACGCTCGGCTGGCGCGCGCTGTCGGCGGCGCGCGCGGAGGGCGCGCGGGTGGTCCTGCACCTGCACCAGTACCGGCTGGTGTGCGCGGTCGGGGTGTGCTTCACGGAGGGGCGCGAGTGCACGCGCTGCCACGGACGCAACACGCTGCCGGGGATCCTGCACAACTGTCGCGGCAGCCGCGCGCAGGCACTCGCCTACGGCGGCGGGCTCGCGCTGTGGCAGCGGCGGATCGCGGCGCAGGCCGACGCGGTGATCGTGCCGAGCGTGTTCGCGCGCGAACGGCTACGCGAGCTGGGGGCGCCGCTGCCATGGGAGCGGGTGCACGTGATCGCGCCGCCGGTGTGGGGGGCGGAGGAGGGTGCGGCGCAGCAGGTGCGCGGCTCCACGCGGCAGTCCTCGATCGCCGGGGATCAGCTGGGCTCCGCGCAGCGGGCGCCGACACGTCCCTACGCCGTCGTGGTGTCGCGACTCAGCCCGGAGAAGGGGATCGACGTCGCGATCGACGCGTGCCGAGCGGCCGGGATCGCGCTGGTCGTGGCCGGCGACGGATCGGAGCGCGCGCGTCTGCAGGAGCGCGCATCGGACGGCGAGGTGCACTTCGTGGGGCGCGTCGACGATGCGCGCTTGGCCGAGCTGCGCGCGCGAGCGGCGCTCGCGGTGGTCCCGTCGCGCTCGGCCGAGACCTTCGGCCTGGCCGCCGCGGAGGCGATGGCGGCGGGCCTGCCGGTCGCGGCGAGCCGCATCGGCGCGCTCCCGGAGCTCGTCGAGCAGCAGGGTCTGGCGGAGCCGGGCGACGCGGCTGACCTGGCGAGGGCGATCGAGCGTGTGCGCGGCGATGCCGGTGCGGGCGCGCGGGCGCGCGAGCGGGCGAGCGCGGTGTGCGCGCCGGAGGTCGTGGCGCGGGGGTTGGCGGAGGTCTATGACGTGGGCTGAGCATTGGTCGATGCGACGCCGGCCCGTCGCGATCGCCTCGGATCCGCTCCGGCTGCGAACCAGGCGCCCGTCACGCCCGTAGACTGCGCGGCGATGAGCGCGATGCGCAACCTGCAGCCGGACCCGCGCGGGCCGGGCCTGATGGTCGGCGAGGACGTGCAGATCGGCGACGGGGTGACGTTCGGCGCCTACGTCGTGGTGCACGCCGGGACCGCGATCGGCGCGGGCGCGACGATCGAAGACCACGTCGTGCTCGGCAAGGGCCCGCAGCTCGCGCCGGGCTCCTCCGCGGAGGGCGCAACCGGCCGGCTGGTGTTGGGGGAGCGCGTGAAGGTTTGCTGTGGCGCGGTGGTGTTCGCGGGCGCGGCGATCGGCGAGGGCTCGATCGTGGGCGACCAGGCGTATGTGCGCGAGCGTTCGCGGATCGGGCCGGGGTCGGTGATCGGGCGGGGCAGCGTGGTCGACAACGACGTGCGCGTGGGCGCGCGCGTGCGGGTGCAGACGAGCGTGTACCTCACCGCGTTCACGGTCGTGGAGGACGACGTGTTCGTGGGGCCTGGCGCGAGCACGACGAACGACGACACGATGAACCGCCACGGTGCCGAGACTCCTCTACGGGGCGCGACGCTGCGCCGCGCGTGCCGGGTGGGCGGCAGCGTCGTGCTGACCCCAGGCATCGAGATCGGCGAGGAGGCGTTCGTCGCGGCCGGCGCGGTCGTCACACGCGACGTGCCGCCGCGCGGTGTCGCAATGGGTGTCCCGGCGCGCGTCGTGCGCGAGGTGCCGGCCGACGACCTGCTGGAGCGCTGGCGCTGAGGTCGAGGGCCGACTCAGCGCGGTCGCAGTGGGTTTTCCCAGCGTACCTCCCGGAACCTTGCGAAGTCGCCGTCCGTGCTGCAGACCGTCAGGCCATGCTCGATCGCAAGTGCCGCGAGATGAGCGTCGTTAACGAGATTCGGTCGTGACTCTTCCTTGACCAATTCGGCGATCAACTTTCGATGGCGATCCGTGGGCAGCGGAATCCAGGTTGTTGGCAGGGCCAGCCAGGACTCCACCTGGGCCCATCCTTGGTGTAAAGGCAGCGGTGTCTGGACGACATGTGAATTGCCCATGAGACGCAAGAAGCCCAGCAGGGTTGGCCATGGCAGACCTACCTTGTTGACGCCATTGAGGACTTCCTCAAACCAGGCCTGAGCGGCCTCGTGATGCGGCGAGTCGCGGGCGTGTGCGTAGACGAGCAGGTTGGCGTCGAGCAGGATCAGCTTCGCCACGGCCCCTCTGCGATATCGAGCGCGGCACTCACGTCATCCACATCGATCAGCAGCTTGCCGACCGGAAGTGGCTCTACACGAAAACGGTCGGCCGGTGGCTGTGGCTCATCAACATGCATGAGGCCAACACGAATGAGCTCGTTGACCTCCTGCTTCAGGGAATGGTTGTGCTCTAGACGGCGCCGCTCGATGGCTACGGCGACATCGTCGTCAAGCGTCAGCGTGGTCCTCATGCATCAAAGCATAAAGCTTTTGATGCCTTGATGTCAGGCGCTTGCGCCCCGCGCCGCCGCGACGACCTCCGCGACCTGCTCGGCGCTGAGCAGCGGGTTCATCGGGATCGCGAGGTGCGTGCGCGCGGCATGTTCGGTCGCGGGCAGCTCGAGCCCCCGCGCCCCACGCGCGCATCGACTCCTGCAGGTGGACGGGCGTGCGGTAATACGGCTTGTGCCCGATCCCGGCGCCCTTCAGCGCTGCTTCCAGCCGCTCGGGCTCGGGGTGCGCGACGACGTACAGATGCCACGCGGGGTCCGCGCCGGCCGTCGGCTTGGGCAGCGTGACGAGCTCGCCGAGGCCCGAGCTCTCGTAGTGGCGGCCGGCGGCGCGGCGCCCGTCGGCCCACGCGTCGAGGTGCGGGAGCTGGACGCGCAGGATCGCGGCCTGCAGCTCGTCCAGGCGCGAGTTGTAGCCGACGTGCTCGTAGTTGACCTTGTCGTGGGAGCCGTGGAAGCGCAGCACGCGCACGCGCTCGGCGACCTCGGGGTCGGACGTCGTGATCGCGCCGCCGTCGCCGAAGCAGCCGAGGTTCTTGGAGGGGAAGAAGCGAGAACGTCGCCGCGCGTGCCGAGCGATCCGGGCCGGCCGGCGGCGCCCAGCGAGCCGGCCGCCTGGGCGGCGTCCTCGAGCACCGGCACCCCGAGCGCCTCGATCTCGGCGACGGGCGCGATGTTGCCGAACAGGTGGACCGCGATCACGGCCTTCGTGCGCGGCGTGAGCGCGGCCTTCACGGTCTCCGCCGTGACGCAATAGGTCTCGGGGTCGATGTCGCAGAAGACCGGCGTCGCGCCGGTCGGCGGGATCGCCTCGGCGGAGGCGTAGAACGTGAACGAGGGCACGACGACCTCGTCGCCCGGGCCGACGCCGAGCGCGCGCAGCGCGATCGTGATCGCCTCGGTGCCGTTCGCGACGCCGACGGCGTGGCCCGCGCCGCAGTACGCGGCGAACTCGCGCTCGAACGCCTCGACCTCGGGGCCGAGGATGTAGTGGCCGGAGTCGAGCACCCGCGCGATCGCGCCATCGAGCTCCGCGCGCAGCGGGAGCAGTGGGCCGGCGGTGTCGAACAGGGGGACGCTCATGCGCGGACCTTATCGGCCGGGCTGCTCATCGCCGTTAGCCCGCGATGCCGTCAGCTGCGTCGCCACCGTGTGACCGCCGGCAGCGAACGTCGCAGTGCAGGCGTCTGCGCTCACACGACCGTCGAGCCGGCTCCGGCGGACTGAGTGTGCTCGCGCTCCCGCAGCCACGCGACGGTCGTGGCGATCCCCTCCTCGACGTCGATGCGCGCCTCCCAGCCCAGCAGACGGCGGGCCTTCTCGACCGAGGGCCAGCGCCGCTGGACGTCGACCTCGAAGCTCGGCAAATGCTCCAGGGCGAACGCGTCGGGGTCCTCGCCGCAGGCCTCCCACACGATGCGCGCGATCTCCGCGACGGTGAGCTCGCGGGAGGCGGAGATGTTGAAATCCTCGTTCAGCCCCGCGGGCGATCCCATCGCGGTAACGACCCCGTCGGCGACGTCGTCCACGTGTGTCAGCGTGCGCGTCTGCTCACCCGAGCCGAAGATCTGCAGCGGGCGCTGACCGGAGAGGACCTTCCTGATGAGGTCCGGCACGGCGTGCGCGATCCCCGGTTCGGCGTCGGGCAGCTCCCCGGGGCCGTAGGCGTTGAAGGGGCGGCAGATCGTGAACGGCAGCCCGTGCTCGGCGTGCGCGGCGCGGCAGTAGACCTCGCCAGTGAGCTTGGAGTAACCGTAGGCCGACTCGGGGGTCGGGCAGTCGGGGAGGTGGGCCTCGGTCGTGGGGAACTCGGTGGCGCGCTCGAAGACCATCGAGGAGGAGACGTAGGCGAAACGCTCCACCTCGTGCTCCAGCGCGGCGCGGATCACGGCGTTGTAGAGGGCGTTGTTGACCTCGGTGAGGGTATGGGGCAGTTTGTGGAAGTTGGCGATCCCGCCGACGATCGCGGCGAGATGGATCACCTCTGCGCAGCCCCGCGTCGCGCGGCGCGCCTCGTCGAGCTCGCGCAGGTCCCCGGTGTGAACCTCGCAGCCCTCGCGCATCCACTGCGGCGCGGGCCGCTGGTCGGATACGCGCACCTCGTAGGCGGGGTCGGCGAGCAGGCGCCGCACGACGGCCGCGCCGATCGTGCCGGCGCCCCCGGTGACCAGGACGCGGCTCATGCCGCGGTCAGCTCGGCGAGCTCCGTGGCGTACGCGAACACCTGCGCCGCGCCCCAGCAGTTCCAGGGGTCCACGACGAGGCAGTCCGCCGACGCGAGCTCCCGGATCGCGGCGAGCGTCTCCGGCGTGCAGAACTCGGGGTGGTTGGTCGCGACGACCACCGCGGCGGCGTCTCGGAGCGCGGTCTGCAGCGGCGCGGTGGGTGTCGGGACGCGGGGGTCGTGGATCGCGACGTCGGCCAACTCCCGCTCCAGTAACCGGATCAGCTTGTGCGAGAGCGAGTCGCGCTCGTCGTCGGTTCCCGCCTTGAACGCGAGGCCGAGCACGGCGATCTTGCGTCCCTCCAGCGAGCCCAGACGGCGGCGGAGCCCTTCGACGAGGAACAGCGGCACCGACTCGTTGACGCGCGAGACCGCGAGCAGCATCCCGGGTGCGTTGGAGCGCTCCTCGGAGAACGCGAAATCCTTGCGCAGGCACGTCCCGCCGGTCATCCCGGGCTGTGCGATCCCGCCGCGCGGGTAATCGCGGTTGATCAGGTCGATGACCTCGAAGACGTTCGCGCCGTGGCGCTCGCAGTCCATCATCAGGAGGTTGGGCAGCGCGAAGTGCGCGTAACGCAGGATGTTGGTCCAGATCTTCGCGAGCTCGGCCTGCGCGGGCGTGGTCTGCACGATCGGCGCCGCGAACACGCCGAACAGCTCCGCCGCGACCTCGCCGGAGCGCGCGCCGACGCCGCCGACGATGCACGGCAGCGTGTCGATCTCCTCCAGGAAGCGCCCCGCGGCGATGCGCTCGGGGGCGTGCGCGACGAACACGTCCTCGCCGATCCGAAAGCCGCGGTGCTTGTGCAGGTAGCCCGCGACGAATTCCGTGGTCCCGGGCGCGATCGTGGAGCGCAGGATCAGCGAATGCCCCGGCCCGAGCACGCCGAGCAGGTCGTCGAGCGCGGAGCGGATGTCGCGGATGTCGATCTCGATGTGCGAGAACGAGGGCGTCCCGAGCGTGAGCACGATGTGCCGCGCCCGCGCCGCCTCGCCGGCGCGCTCGGCCAACTCCAGGCGGCCGCTCGCGCGCACGCGCTCCAACAGCTCCTGCGCGCCGGTCTCCTCGAAGGGCATCGCGCCGCCGCGCACCGCGTCCAGACGCAGCGGGTCGTTGTCGATCCCCAGCACGCGCAACCCGCGCTCGGCGAAGGACAGCGCGAGCGGCAGCCCGACGCGGCCGAGCCCGACGATCGCGACGTCGGCGGTGCGCTCGGGCGCTGTGTCGTGCGCGTTCATCGTGGGTGGAGGTTAGCGACGGCCGCCGCCGCGCTCGCGCGCATACTGCCGCGCGAAGCCGGCGACGAAGCGGGGGTTGTAGCGCGCGTAGCGCCGCCACAGCCGGCGCGGCTCGCGCGCGAGACGATAGGTCCACTCCAGGCCGTGGCGACCCATCCACGGTGGCGCCTGCGCGACGAGGCCGGCGTGGAAGTCGAACGCGGCGCCGACGCCGACCAGCAGCGGCGCGCGCAGGCGGGAGCGCATCCGGTGCATCCACAGCTCCTGCTTGGGCTGTCCGATGCCGACCCACACGACGTGCGCGCCGGAGCCGTCGATGTCGGCGATCACCCGCCGCTCCTCCTCGGCGGCGAGCGCGCGGAAGGGAGGCGAGTAGGCGCCCGCGATCTCCAGGCCCGGAAACCGCTCCTGCAGCCTCGCCCGCAACAGCGCGAGCGCCTGCGGGGTGCGGCCGCCGTAGAGGTAGATCGGGATTTCGGTGCAGGCGGAGCGCGCACAGTGGAGGGCCATCAGGTCGGGGCCGTAGACGCGCGTGGCGGCGGAATGGCCGAGCGCTTTGAGCGCCCACACGAGCGGCTGGCCGTCGGGCACCGCGAGCGTCGCGCCGAGCACTGCGACCCGCGTCGCGTGGTCCTCGTGGGCGCTCATCACGAGGTTGACGGCGGCCGCCGTGACATAGCCGCGCGCGCCGGCGGCGATCGTGGCGTCCATCCAGTCCATGACGTGCTCGTAGTCGCTGATCGCGAGCGGAATGCCCAGGATCTCCGCGCGGGGCGGGAGCGGCGGAGCGGTCGTTGTCGCCGAAGGTCCGATCCGCCGACGATACCCGCGGGGCGGGCGGCGGGGCGCGGTGAGCCGAAAAAACCGACAGACAATGCGTCACTAAATGGTATGATTCGAGCAGATCGCATCGGCTTGGCGTAAGCTCGGGCGATGAGCCCGCTGCCCCTGCGCCGCTACCGAGCCGAGCGTTTGCTGCGCGAGGAGTTCGGATCCTGGCGCGCGCGGGTGCTCACGGCCGTCCGTGCGCGTCTGCGCACGAAGGACGTGCGGCTCGACGCGGCGGACCTCGAAGCGTGTTACGCGCAGGCCTGGGCCGGCCTCTACGCGGAGCTGCTGGACGGTCGCGAGGTCGCGAACCCGGTGGGTTGGCTGACGGTCGTGACGTACCGGCGCGCGCTCGACGAGCACCGCTCGCGGACGCGCGAGCGACTGGCCGACATGCTCGACCCCGGGCCGGAGGAATCGGTCGCGAGGACGAGGCCGGCCGCCGAGCGCGATCTTCCGGCCGAGCTCGACGACCGCGCGGACCTGCGCCACGTGTTCGAGGCCTTCCGCGGGCGCCTCAGCGAGCGCGAGTGCGAAGCGGCGAGTCTCTGCTATCTGCAGGGCCTGCCCCGCGCGGAGGCCGCCGAGCGGATGGGGATCGGCGAGAAGGCGATGCGCAAGCTGATGGAGGGCCACGGCGCCGGCCGGCCGGGCGTGGCGAACAAGGTGGGTGGGTTGCTGGGCAGCATCCGCGGCGGTGAGTGGTGCGAGCAGCAGGCCTCGCTGATGCGGGCCTTCGCGTTCGGTGTGCTGGACCCCGACGGCGAGCGCTACCGGCTGGCGCTCGCCCACCGCCGCGAGTGCCCGGCGTGCCGGCGCTACGTGCTGTCGCTGCGCGGACTCGCCGCGGTGCTGCCGCCGCTGGCGCTTCCATGGGGAGTGGGTGCGGGCGTGGGCGCCGGGGCAGGCGGCGGTGCGGGCGTCGGTACGGGGAGCGGCGCGAGCGCCGGTTCGGCGGCGGGCAGCGGAACGGGAGCGGGCACCGGAGCGGGAGCGGGCGCGGGAACGGGAGCGGGCGCGGGAACGGGAGCGGGCGCGGGAACGGGAGCGGGCGCGGGAACGGGAGCGGGGACCGGCATGGGTCTGGGTGGCGGCGTCGGCGGCGCCAAGCTCGCGGTGGGCTGCGTCCTGGTGCTTGGGGTCGGGTGCGGGGCGATCGCGGGTCTGCCGCACCGATCCGGCGGGAGCTCGGAGGCGCGTCGAGGACGCCCCGCGCCCCTGCTCGCCGGCGCTCCGCGCGTCGCACCCGCACCGACGCGCACCGCGACGCGATCTTCCACGCCCTCGGGCACGCGCACGCGGCGGCTTGCGGCGGCGAGCACCCCCCGCACGGGCCGATCGCAGAGTGCCAGCGGCGAACCGGCGCAGCGCGAGTTCGGCCCGGAGCGCGCGGGACCGTCCGGGTTGGCCGCGTCGGCGCCCGGTGCGGGGACGGGCGGCGGAGCGGCCGTGAGCGCGCGCGCTGCGAGCACTGGCCAGGGAGCCACCGGCGCGAGCGCCGCGAGCACCGGTCAGGGCGCCACCGGCGCGAGCCGCGCGGAACGCGAATTCGGGCCCTGAGCGCCGTGAAGCCGCGTCCCGGCCCCTGAGCGCCCGCGAATCAGGTTCTCGGCCCCCGAGCGCCCGCGAATCAGTTCTCGGCCCCCGAGCGCCCGTGAAGCCGCGCCTCAGCCGCGCGGGAAGACTTTCGCGAAGCGGCGCAGCGCCAGTGGGCTCCCGTGGGGGCGCAGGCGGCGCGTGGCGATCGCGCGCACCGGGTTGAGTCGCTCGCCGACGATGTCGGCCCAGTCCTGGTAGGAGAGGCGCAGGCGCAGATCGGGCCTGGCGGCGCTGCCCTGCGCGACGCGGCTGGAGCCGTTGTCGACGGTGAGGTGCCACGTGGGGACGTCGGGGTCGGTGAACTCCCACTGGAAGACCGCCGGTCGGTGCAGGCCGTGGTTGGGGTTGACCTGCAGGCGCATCGTGTCGAACAGCAGTTCCAGGATCTCGGGGTCGCGCGCGCTGGGACCCTCGCGGACGCCGATGATGCCGGCGCGGGCGAGCTCGCGGCCGCGACGCGAAACCTCGACCGGGTCCAGGTCGGGTGGGAACAGCGGGGGCCCGGGGAGCGTCTCGACACCGAGGCCCGCCGAGCGGAGCTTGGTGGTGAGCGAGGTCACGCCCTCGCCGCCGATGCGGTCGAAGGTGTAGCCGAAGCACGTCAGGTAGCGCTCGTCCCAGTCGGGCGGCATTAGCACCTGGGCGGTGTAGCGCAGCACGTCGCGCAGCAGCCCGGCGACCGCCTTGGGCACGCCGACGGGATCTTCGCGCTTGAGGTCCGAGAGGAGCTTCACGCCGAAGCCGATGTGGCGCTGCTCGTCGGCGGCGATGTTCTCCATGCCGGCGCGGAAGGCCGGCAGTAGGTTGCGCTCCTCCAGGTAGCTGCAGATCATGTGCTGGCCGGGCTGGGCGAGCCCGGCCTCGATCACGACGTGGTAGAGCGTGACCGCCGCGGCGAGCTGCGGGCGGGAGCGGTCGGCGCGCAGCTCGTCGGCCATCGTGTCGAGGCGGTCGAAGATCTTGCGGAAGCCCGGCGTGAGCTGGGGCTTGATCGCGTTCAGGCCGCCGGCCATCGAGCCCTCGCCGATCCCGCAGACCTCGTGCATGAAGCGCTTGAAGAACACCGCGTGGCGGGCCTCGTCGACCTGTTGGGTGGCGAGGAAATACTTCTGCTCCTCCAGCGGCGCGGCGTCGATGTAGGGGGACAGGTTGTCGGCGACGGCGTCCTCGCCCCAGAAGAACAGCGCGTAGTTCCACAGCGCGGCCTGGCGCTCGAAGTCGCTGAGCTCCTCGCGCCACTGGCGGGCATCCTCGGTGAAGTCGAGGTCCATCGCGCTCCAGTTGCCGCGCTCCCAGCGCGCGTAGAGGTCGGTGTAGGAGATCGCGTCCGTCGGCAGGCTCTCCGCGGCCGCGGACCCGTCAGTGAGGGTGGTGGTGCTCGCCATGTCGTGTGCTCCTTCGCGCGGGGCGCGTCCGGTTCGATATCTCTTTTGCCAGTTGTTTACACGGAAAAATGGTTTTCGACTGTAAAGACTTTAAAAAAATCATCTTCATCTCGCCGCCCTGGCGGCTCCGCGGCTCCAGACGGATAGCGGACGTTATCGGATAACAGTCGCTATCTCAATAGCGATCGTTCGGTCAAGTAGGATGGCGGGGTGGCGACGGCGCGGCTGACACGCGAGCAGAGCAAGGCGCAGACGCGCGAGCGCCTGCTGGGGGCGGCGCGCACGGTGTTCGCGCGGCGCGGCTACCACGGGGCGTCGGTCGAGGAGATCGCGGCCGAGGCGGGCTACTCGACGGGCGCGCTGTACTCGAACTTCGACGGCAAGCAGGCGCTGTTCCTCGCGCTGCTGGACCGCGAGATCGACGAGCACGCGCGCGAGATCGAGGAGGCCGTGCGCGAGCGCGACACGGTCGCCGAGCGCGCGCGGGGGGGTGCGGCGCGCTGGATGGCGATGATCGAGCGCGAGCCCGAGCTGCAGCTGCTGTTCATGGAGTTCTGGGCGTACGCGGGCCGCGACCCCAACGTGCGCCGCCAGGTCGCCGCGAGCTTCGCGCGCGCGAGAGCGGTGCTGACGCGGCTGATCTCCGACGGGGCGCGCGACTTCGACTTGGAGCTCGAGCTCCCGGCCGAGCAGCTCGCGATCGCGATCGACGCGCTCGCCGACGGGATCGCGCGGCAGAAGATGGCGGATCCCGAGGCCGTGCCCGACGAGCTGATGGGGCGCGTACTAGCGCTGCTGCTCGCGGGGGCTTCGCGCCCGTTGCCCCCGCCGGAGTGAGGGGATCGCCCGGCTGAGTAAGAGGGGATTGCCCGGCTGAGTAAGAGGGGATCGCCCGGCTGAGTAAGAGGGGATTGCCCGGCGGAGTGAGGGGATCGCCCGGCTGAGTAAGAGGGGATTGCCCGGCGGAGTAAGGGGATCGCCCGGCTGAGTAAGGGGATTGCCCGGCGGAGTAAGGGGATTGCCCGGCGGAGTAGCGGAGTAAGGGGATTGGAATGGGCCCCTACGGGGCCGGGGATGGGTCGCGCCGCCCGTTGCTGCTCGCGGGCGCGGGTTCGGCGGGCAGGCACAGGCAGGCGTAGTGAACGGTGAAGAGTGAACGTGCGATTCGCGGCGCCGCGCGGTGCACGCCCGCGCGCACCGCCCACTTTGTGGCCGCGGTTCGCCGGGAGGAGGCGAGAAAGCGGTGGACCTCCAGCGGCAGCGGATCCTCCCGCTCCCCCGCGACTCGCAGGCCGGCGTCGCGCACGATCGCGCGCGCGGCGTCGCGCGAGAGGCGGTGCAGGTGCCCGACCTCCGCCGCGTGCTCGCGCTTGGCGGCGCGACGCGCGGAGATGTTGTCCTCGAGTGGCACCTCCACGACGACCGCGCCGCACGCGCGCGCGGTCTCGGCGAGCAGCGCGGCGGGCTCGTGGACGTGCTCGAGCACGTGCGAGAGGATCCCCAGCTCGTAGGTGCCGTCCGACGCCGGCAGGCGGCGCCCGTCGTAGAGCCCGCACGGGAGGCCGCGTCCGCGCGCGATGTCCACCGCGGCCTGCGCGATCTCCACGCCCTCCAGGTGCCCCCCGAAGCCGCGGCGGCGCAGCTCGCACAGCAGCGCGCCGTCGCCGCAGCCGACCTCCAGCGTCGAGCGCGGACGCAGGCCGGCGCGCTCGCACAGCTCCACCACGTGGTCCGCCTTCCCACGCGCGCCCAGCGCGCGCCACCGCGAGCCGCGCTCGGCGCCGGCAGCGTCCGCGCTGTAGCCCTCCTCGTAGAAGTCCGCGAGCTCGGCCCGGTCTGTCATCGAGACGATTATCGTGCTCGGCGATGGCGTCCCGGCTGATCGCAGCGTTGCGCGCGGCGCCCGTCACGCTCCCGTGCCTCGCCGCGCTCGCGTTGATGGTCGTCTGGTCGACCGCGGACGCCGGGTATCCGCTCACGCACTGGGCGCCCGGCGGGCTGATCGTGCTCGCGCTGCTCGCGATCGCGGTGCTCGCGCGACCGCCGCGGTTGCGCGAGGTGCCGGGGCCCGTGCTGCTCGCGCTGGGCTGCCTGGCTGCGTACACCGCGCTCTCGTTCCTCTCGATCCTGTGGGCCGCGGTGCCCGGCGACGCGTGGGAAGGCGCCGACCGCACGCTGCTCTACCTCCTCGTGTTCGCGCTGTTCGCGCTCTGGCCCCAGCGTGGGGCCACCGCGACGGGGCTGCTCAGCGCCTGGACGCTCGCGCTGGCGTGTCTCGCGCTGATCACGCTCCTGCACGTCGACGCGGCCGCCGGCAGCCCCGCCAGGCTACAGGCGCTGCTGCCCGGCGGACGGCTCGTCTACCCGGCGGGCTACGCCAACGCGGACGCCGCGCAGTGGCTGATCGCGTTCTGGCCCGCGCTGCTGCTCGCGCGCAGCCGCGAGCTGCCCTCCGCGCTGCGCGGCGCGCTCGCGGGCGGCGCGGTGCTGCTCGCCGGAGTCGCGCTGCTCAGCCAGAGCCGCGGCGCGCTGTACGCGACGCCCGCGATGCTCGTGCTCGTGTTCGCGCTGCTTCCGGGACGCGTGCGCACATTCGCGCTGCTCGTCCCCGTCGCCGCCGCGATCGGCGCGGCCGCGCCCGCCGTGCTGCGCGTCGGCGAACGCCTGGAAGCGGGCCACGGCGCGACCGACGCCGTGCACACCGCGACCGACGCCGTGCACACCGCGACCGTCGCGCTCCTCGCGGGCGCGCTCGTGGTCGCCGCGGTCGTGACCTCGGCTGCCGCGATCGAGCGGCGGCGGACGCTGCCGGCGGCGAGTGCGCTGCGCGTGCACCGCGGCGCCGGCGCGCTGGCGTGGGTCTGCCTGGTCGTGCTGCTCGCCGGCGCGTGGGTCGCCGCTGGGAACCCCGTGACGCGCGCGCGCCACGCGTGGGACACGTTCAAGAGCCCGTCCGGCTACTCGGCGGACTCCGGCGGAAGCCGCCTCACGAGCGGCCTCGGCAGCAACCGCTACGACTTCTACCGCGTCGCGCTCGACGAATTCGCCGCCCACCCGGTGGCGGGGATCGGCGCGGACAACTTCGCCGAGGCCTACCTAGTGCACGGGCGCAGCGGCGAGACGCCCCACTACCCCCACAGCGTCGAGCTCCGCACCCTCTCCCAGACCGGCCTCCTGGGCGCGCTGCTCGCGCTCGCCGGGCTCGCGGGCGCGCTCCTCGCCGGGTGGCGCGCCCTCGCCCGCGCGCCCGATCCGCTCGCTCGTGCCGCCGCCGCGGCCGCCCTCTCCGGCTTCGCATATTGGGCCGTCCACGGCTCGTTCGACTGGTTCTGGGAGTTCGCCGGGCTCGGCGCCCCGGCGTTCGCGCTGCTCGGGCTGGCCTGCGCGCTCGCGCCGCGCAACGCGCGCGAGGTCGCGAGCGTACCGGCTGCCGCCGGCGCGGCCGCGAGGTCGGGGAGGCTCGCTGCCGCCGCGCCGGCGAGCGGGGTCGAGGGGGCCGGTGCGGGTACCCCCGCCGGGGGCCCCGCCGCGCGCGGGCGCGCGGGGGGCGGCGTGCTCGCAGGGGGAGGCGCGCCGCCGGACCTCGCGGGTGCCGACGCGCGTACCTCCGCCGCGGGCCCCCCAGCGCGGGCTCACGGGCGCGCGCGCGAGCGAGCCGCGGTCCTCGCACCGGTGCTCCCGCTCGCGGCTGCCGCCGTCGTCTCCCTCACGGCCCCCTGGCTGAGCCAGCTCCAGGTGCAGAGCGCCGGGCACCTCTGGGTCGCCGACCCAGCCGCCGCCTACTCGCGCCTGCGCGACGCCGGCGATCTGAACCCGCTCTCCGACGAACCGCTGCTCGTGGCCGGGACGATCGCCTTGCGCCGCGGCGAACTGCGCCGCGCGGATCGCGAATTCGCGGGCGCACTGCGCCGCACGCCGGGCGACGCCTACGCGACGCTCGAGCGCGGCGCGATCGCGTCCGCGCGCGGGCAGCGGCTGCTTGCGCTGGTGCTTTTGCGACGCGCCGCGGTGCTGAGCCCGCGCGATCCGATCGCGAGACAGGCGCTCGCGACTGCGCACCGCGGACGGCGCATCGACGTAGCGGCGCTTAACCGCTCAATCCTCAGCAATGCTGAAGAATTCTCGTAGGGGAATGCAAAATTACGGGTCCTCGTGGGGGTTCCTCCCCTTCACACCCTCGACCACCTTCGCTACCTTGCGTTAGAGCCTGTTTTTTTTGGCCGGCCGGCCTCGGCGATTGGGAGGCTGAGGCGCATGCGCAGCGGCGCGTGTGGCTTGTCAATGCCAGGGTGCAGGCACGGAAAGCTGCCAACAGACCCAAGGCTGGGAACCCATGAAACGCGACTCCATCATCGTCTCCACGTTCGCTCTGGTTGCCGGCGTCTGTCTGCCCGTGCCCGCGACCGCCTCGGCGAGCGGCCCGTTGCTCAGCGGCTACGGCGGGCCTGGGGCCGGCTCGCAGGTCGTCCTCGGCTCCACGCTGCTCGCAGGCGGCGGCTCCGGCGGCACTTCCCACGGCGGCGGCTCCGGTGGGGGCTCGCAAGGCGCCGGCACAGAAACCACCGGCACGCGCGCCAGCGCCGCTCGTGGCTCCTCGCCGAGCGCGAGCCGGCAGGGCCGCGGCTCCGGACCGTCCGCGTCAGGCGGCTCCGCCACCCATCCCGGCGCCGCAGGCGCCAATCCAAAAACCTCGAGCCCACTCGTCGCGCCGGCCTCGAGCTCGGTGTCCTCGCCGTGGTTCTCCGGCGGCGATCTCCTCGCGCTCCTGCTCGCCGCGGGCGCGCTCTTCCTCGTCGGCCTGGCAACGATGCGCATCGCGCGCACCCAGCATCATTAAGCGAGAGGCCGCAGATGACGACAGAGACCTAGGATGAACGGCCCCCGCCTCAGCCAGCAGACGACTGCCCAGCCCCTGCCCCTCGCCGGCCGCTCGCCGCTGCGCGCGCCTGGACCGCGCACGGCACCCGCGGGGACGTTCCGCGGCCCCCTCCAGCGGCTGCTGGAGGAGCCCGGCTGGAGCCTGCTGCGCCCCGCCGCCGACTGCGTCCTGCTGTGCCTCGCGGTCGTGCTCGCCCTCGGCGGCCTCCACGCAACGCTGCATCCGACGCCGCTGCAGGCTCCGCTGCTGCTGCTGCCGGCGTTGACGATGGCGCTGCTCTACCTGCGCGGCCTCTACCGCTCGCGGCTGCGCGCGCTGGTCCTCGACGGCATCGTGCCCGTCATCAGCGCCGTCTCGGTCGCCGCGATGGGCGTCGCGATGATCGGGGTCTTCGTCAACGGGACCGTCCCCACGCAGTCCATCTGGGTCCGCGCCTGGCTGTTCGCGCTGCTCGCCGTCGCCCTCGGGCGCGGCGTGCTCGCGCGCGCGCAGCGCGCCGCCCGCCACCGCGGGCTGATCGGACGCCCCGTCCTGATCGTCGGCGCCGGCCTCGTCGGCGCGCAGGTCGCACGGCGCCTGGAAGACCACCCCGAGTACGGGCTCGTCCCCGTCGGATTCCTCGACGACGACCCCCGCCCGCTGCCCGAAGTCGGCGGGCGCGACGTCCCCGTGCTCGGCAGCGCCGAGGACGTCGACCACGTGATCGCCCACACCGCCGTCCGCAACGTCATCGTCGCCTTCTCCTCCGTCGCCGACGCCCGCGTCAGCCGCCTCATCCAGCACTGCCAGGAACGCCACATCGAGGTCTCCGTCGTCCCGCGCATGTTCGACACCATCAACAACCGCGTCGGCTACGACACGATCGGCGGGCTCCCCCTGATGTCGTTCATCGCCGTCGACCCCCGCGGCCTGCAGTTCGCCGTCAAGCACGCCTCCGACCGCGCCGTCGCCGCGCTCCTGCTGCTCGTGCTCGCGCTGCCGCTCGCCGCGATCGCGCTCGCCGTGCGCCTCACCTCGCCCGGGCCCATCCTCTTCCGCCAGCGCCGCGTCGGGCGCGACGGGACGCTCTTCGACCTCTACAAGTTCCGCTCCATGCGCCTCACCCCGCGGCCCGCCGCACGCGCGGGTCGTTCGTCTGCGCAGCCCGCCGCGCGCGAGGGTCGGCCCGTGCCCGTCGGCGTCTCCGGGTGGGCCGCCGAAGCCGCGCCCGACGGGTCCGCCGGGGCGGAGGACGCGCTGGGGCACGACGCCGTCGGGCTCGGGCTCAACAAAGACGACGTCACCGCCTTCGAGTTCATGCTCGGCGGCGACACCGCGCCCGGAGGCGTCGAGGGCGACGACCGCCGCACCGCGTTCGGGCGTTTCCTGCGCCGCTCCTCGCTGGACGAGCTCCCCCAGCTCTTCAACGTCCTGCGCGGCGAGATGAGCCTCATCGGCCCCCGCCCCGAGCGCCCCGAGTTCGTCGAGCTCTTCCGCCAGGACGTCGCCCGCTACGGCGACCGCCACCGCGTCAAGTCCGGCATCACCGGCTGGGCCCAGGTCCACGGGCTCCGCGGCCAGACCTCGCTCGCCGAGCGCGTCGAGTGGGACAACTACTACATCGCCAACTGGTCCCTCGGGCTCGACCTCAAGATCCTCGCGCTCACACTCGGCGCGCTGCTCCACGACACCGAGTGAGTCTTCAGATGTTGCGCTGCGGCCCGCGCGCGCGGCCCGCCCAGTACTGAAACACGCGCACCGTCAGGCCCGTCGTCCCCAACGCCCGCGGCAGCGGCACCGCATAGCGGTTGAAGCGGTCCAGCGTGAACAGCGCCCGGTAGCGCAGCACGCCGCCGCGCGAGGCTTCCAGCTGCATGTAGTCGCCCACCGGGCCCGTCCCCCGCACCAGCACCGCCCCGTGGCGCACCGCGAGATTCAGCGTCACCGCGCTCGGGCTCGCGAACGGGTTGCTCAGCACCCCCGCCAGCGCCGCCCACGCCGGCTTGCGCGCGCCGCGTTCGTCCAGGACCCCGAAGTCTTCCGCGCGCGACCCCTGCAGGTCGTACAGCGCCTCCGCCGCCACGTACGGCGTGCGCGCCAGCGCGCGGAACAGGTTGCTCACGTTCTGCGCCTGCACCCGCGGCGTCACGCACGCCTGCTGCTGCTGCGTGCGCCGCCCCGGCCAGCAACTGCTCCAGCCGAACTCGTCCAGCCACAGCGGCGTCCGGTCGCCGTTCGCCAGCTGCGTTTCGTGGATCGCCCGCAGCGAGCCCAGCGTGAGGTTGTAGAAGTGCACCGCCAGCCCGTCGTAGTAGCCCTTGATTCCCGCCGCGTACAGCGCGCGCAGGAACACCCCGTTGGAGCCCACCAGCGACCCCCCAAGCACCGGCAGGCTCGCGTCCCCCTGCTTGATCGCCGGGTACGCCGCCCGCAGGATCGCCGCATAGCGCTGCGGCTTTTCCGGGCCCGCGAAGTACAGCTGGTTGGCCTGGTCGGGCTCGTTCCACACCTCGATCGCCGCCAGCCGCGGGCCGTAACGCGCCGCGAGGTATCCCACGATCGCCGCGTAGTCCGCCGGGTCACGCGGCGGCCACGCGTTCGCCGCGCCGAACCCCGCCGGCGCGCATTTGCGCATCACGCCGCTCGGCGCCGAGGAGGCCCAGCACGGCGTGCTGTCGACCGTCACGATCACCCCGATCCCCGCCGCCGCCGCGTCCGTCGTCAATCGATCCAGGAACGCCAGCGCCCGCGGTTCGAGCTGTCCCGCGCCGCGCGGCTCCAGCATCGACCACGGCACGCCCACCCGCGCGATCCGCGCGTGCAGCGCGTGCGCCCGCGCGATCGAACGATCCGCTCCCGCCGGCGTCGAGCTCGGTCCCAGGCCCGGAATGTTGACTCCTCCAAGCGGTGCCGCCGCCGCGGGGCGGGCGTGCAACGTTGACGTTCGGCCGGGCTGCGACGCCGCGAGCTCGCCCGCCCCGACAGCACTCCAGGCGCAGAGCGATGTGCCGCAAACCGCCGTCAGCTTCAGTAGGCGTCCAGCCCTGGACTTGCGTAGGCGTCCTGCCATCCACCGCACACGATATCTCGCCCACGAGGTACGCTGGCAGGCGATGCCCGTCAACTGGATCTGGATGCAGGTCGCGATCGTCCTGTTCGTCGCGATCGGGATGATCGTTGCGATCGTCAAGCTCGCCTGAGGACAGATATGATCGCTGCGATGTTCAAGTCGATAGTCGTGGGCACAGACGGGTCGGAGACCGCCGGCGAGGCCGTGCGTCAAGCCACCGAGCTCGCGAGCGCCGTCGGAGCGAAGCTCGAGATCGTCAGCGCCTATGAGCCCGTCTCCACCCGGCGCCTGCGCGAGGAACAGCGCGACGCCCCCGAGGACCTCCAGTGGGCGATCAACCCGCGCGAGGACGTCGACGCCACGCTCGAGCAGGCCGCCGCGCCCGCCCGCGAGGCCGGCGTCGACGTCAACGTCTACCCGCGCCAGGGCGACCCCGCCGACGCCATCCTCGACGTCGCCGAGGAGCGCGGCGCCGACCTGATCGTCGTCGGCAACAAGGGCATGACCGGCGCCAAGCGCTTCCTGCTGGGCTCCGTGCCCAACAAGGTCTCCCACCACGCGCCCTGCTCCGTCCTGATCATCCGCACCACCTGAGCCGCCGGTAGCAGTCGCAGCAGGCCCGCGAAGGTGCGCGGGGGATCGAAGGGGGCTCGATGCAGTTCTTCTTTTCTCGTTTCTTTACAGCACAAAATTATTGAGTCCTGTACGGAACCCGTGGTTTTCAAGCCGCATCGAGCCCCCGGCGGGCTGACACCTAGCGCGCCGGTAGCGCCACCAGCGGCCGCGCCGGGATGTCCTCGCCGCGCAGGATCGCCGCCGGCACCTCTTCGGTGAGCCACCCCGCGAGCGGTGCCAGGCCGGCCTGCTCGAGCTCGGCCAGCACGCTCGGCGGGCGCCGCACCGGGTCGTGCGCGTCGGATGTCACGTTGTGGACCAGCTCCGCGCGCACCAGCTCCAGCGCGAACGCGCGCACCGCCTCGCCGAACCGGCCCGTCAGCGAGCCCGCCGTGATCGACGTCGCGATCCCGCCCTCGACGAGCCGCGCGAGCATCTCCGGATCGCGCTGAAACGTCGGGCAGCGCTCCGGATGCGCCAGCAGCACCCGCTGCCCCTCGCGCGGGATCGCCAGCACGATCCGCTCCAGGCCGCCCATCGCCGCCACGAACGGCGGCTCGATCAAAAGCCACGGGCCGCCTCCGAGTCCCAGCCGCGTGAGTTCCTCGCGCGGGATGTCCGGCAAGCGCGCCACCGCGATCTCGGCGCCGCCGACGACCTCCAGGTTCACGTCCTCCGCGGCGAGCCGCTCGCGCAGCGCCCCCAGGGCACGCGCGATCGTCGCCGCGTCGTTGGGGTAGCGCAGACTCACGTGCGGGGTCGCCACGAGCCGCCGCGTGCCTGCCGCCCGCGCCGCGCGCGCGAACTCGATCGAGCCCTCGATCGTGGCCGGCCCGTCGTCGATGCCGGGCAACACGTGGCTGTGGAGGTCGATCACCGTGCGTCCAACATTACGCGGCCGCGCCCGCGCCGGGGATACGATGTTGCGATGCCGGGCGTCGCCACGCGCCTCAGATGAGCTCCGCCGTCGCCCTCCGGCGGCCGCGCACCCCCGCCGGGACCGTCGCGGTCGCGGCCGGCGCCGCGTCGATCGCGCTGCTCGCGCTCGCGCTCGCCGCGCTGCTCGGACGCAACCCCGTCCCGCTCGGCGTCGCGCTCGGCGGCGGCCTCGTGATGCTGATGGGCCTCGCGCTCGTCATCGCCCGCTACGACCTCGCGGTCTACATCGGCTTCCTGCTGCTCGCCGTCGTCATCGTCGAGCCCGCGCCCTCCGACGCGCTGTTCGGGTTGATCATGGCCGTCGCCGCCGTCACCGGACGCTTCGGCCTGCGGCGCGTCTCGCGCCTGGCGATCGCGATCGTCAGCTCGCTGCTCCTGCTCAACGTGCTCTCGCTCGCCGAAGTCACCGAATGGAGCGCCGCGGCGCGCTTTCTGCTGATCACGCTCTACCTCGGCCTCTTCAGCCTCTGGCTCGCCGCCTACATCGACCGTCCGAGCCGCTCGCGCCGGCTCGTGCGCGCGTACCTCGCCGCCGCCGTCTTCTCCGCCGTGCTCGCCTCCGCCGCGCTGTTCGTGCACTTCCCCCTCCACACCCTGCTGATCGGCGACCAGGCGCGCGCGAAGGGCCTCTTCAAGGACCCCAACGTCTACGGCCCCTTCCTCGTCCCAATCACGCTGATCCTCGCCGAGGAGCTGCTGCGCCCGCGGCTGCTGCGCCTGCGCCGCTCGCTCATGCTGCTCTGCTTCCTCGCGCTCGTCCTCGGCGTCATCTTCTCCTACTCCCGCGCCGCCTGGCTCAACCTGGCGGTCGGGCTGGTCGTGCTGATCGCCGTCGTCACCCTGCGCCGGCCCGACCGCCGCGCCTTGACGCTCGTGCTGGTCGTGCTCGTCGGCGCCGCAGCCATCGCCGGGGCCGTCGTCGTTACCGGCTCGCTCGGCTTCCTGGAGCAGCGCGCCCACCTGCAGAGCTACGACACCAGCCGCTTCGCCGCCCAGGAACGCGGCCTGCACGTCGGCCTCGAGCACCCCTTCGGCCTCGGTCCCGCGCAGTTCGAAGTCGTCTCGCCCGTCGCCAGCCACAGTCTCTATGTCCGCCTGCTCGCCGAGCAGGGCGTGCTCGGGCTGCTCACGATCGTCGCGCTCGTCGTCGTCACGCTCGCCTTCGCCTTCGTCAGCGTCCTGCGCGGACGCGACACCTACGGCATCGGCGCCGCCGCGCTGCTCGCCGCCTGGTGCGGCCTGGTCGCCAACAGCTTCTTCGTCGACACCCTCCACTGGCGCCACCTGTGGGTCGTCGCTGCGCTGATCTGGGCCGGCGCGATGCGCCGCGCGCGGGGTGCTCAGCGCGGCGAGGAGCGGGGCGCTCAGCGCGGCGAGGAGCTGACGGGACGCTCGGGCTCGGCCGCGTCGCCCTCCCACGCTCCGCTCGGCGCGCGCTCGCCGGTGTAGTACGGCGAGAGTTCCACGCGCGCTCCCACCGCCACCATCCCGATCGGCGTGATCCGCAGGCGCCGCAGCAGGTCGCGCAGGTCGTCCGCCTGGGCCGGGCTGATGCGATCGAGGCGTGCCACGATCAGCAGGTCGTCGACCTGGCGCGCGAGGAACTGCGTGTCGCTCAGCCCCAGCGCCGGTGGCGAGTCGATCACCACGTAGTGGTAGTCGAGCGCGCGCACCGCCTCCAGAAACGCGCCGAGCTCAGGCCCCGACATCAGCGAGCTCGGATCCGACGGTGTGCGGCCCGCGGTCAGCACGTCGAGGTTCAGATCGCCCGGCACCGTGCGGATCGTGTCGCGCAGCGTCTCGCCGACGTCGCCCGTCCGGGCCGCCAGCAGGCACTCCGCCACCCCCGGTCCCGCCGCCAGTCCGAGCTGCTCGTGCAGGCTCGGGGAGCGCAGGTCGCCCGAGATCGCCAGCGTGCGCTGGCCGGTGCGCGCCAGCGAGCGACTGAGGCTCGCCGTCACGGTCGTCTTGCCCTCCCCGTGCACCGCGCTCGTCACCAGCATCACGCGCTGCGCGTCGGCGTCGCTGGCGAGCAGCCGCACCGAGGCCTGCAACACGTCGTAGGCCTCCTGCTCGAGTCCCGACAGCGCCCGCCGGCGTGTGCGGCTGGCGAAGCTCGGACGGTACGGGACGCCGGTCAGCACCGTCGTCCCCAGCGCGTGCCCCAGTTCGCGCGGCGTCGCGAAGCGCGGCCGCAGCTGGTCGCGGCCGAGCACGATCAGGATCCCGATCAGCAGCCCCACGAACAGCGCCACGATCGCGTTGCGCGACGGGTGCGGCGAGGCGGGCGAGCTCGGCGGCGTCGCCGGGCTCGCCAGCTGCAGCTCCGAGGCGGTGCCCGCGGCGCCGATCTGCAGCGCGCTGATGCGGCTCTGCAGAGCCGAGATCTCAGCTTCGGCGCCCGGCGTCCCGCGCAGTTGCGCGATCTGCGCCCGCAGCTGGTTCTCGGCGGTCGTCAGGCCCAGGTTCTGGCTCGCGGTCTGCTGCTCGATGAACGAGTGCGCCACCGCGTTGGCGCGCGCCGCCGCCTGCGCGCCGTGCGGCGCCGTCGCCGAGATCGTCAGGATGTTGGCGTTTTCGTTGACCGAGACGCTGATCGCGCTTTTCAGGGCCGATGCCGATTCGCCCAGGTCGCGCCCCGCCGACTCCATCACGCGCGATGTCTGCGCGAGCGACTGGAACGTCGCCAGCTGGCGCTGTGTCGATGCCGCTTCCGCCGGCTGCAGCGGCGTGTTCGCGGGGTTGTAGATCACGTTTCCGCTCGCCTGGTAGCTCTTGGGGAGCAGGCTCGACAGCAGCGTCACGAGCACCGTCACCACCACCGCGATCCCCAGGATCAGTTTCCATCCGCCGCGCAGCGCGTCGAAGTAGCGGCGCGCGTCCACCGACTGGTCGGAAAACTGCGCCGAGGAGGAGCTCGACGGCGGCTGGGGCTCGTAGCTCATTGCGTCGCTTGTCCGGTCATGGTCGGGGGTCGATGCGGCTCGGCGAGCTCCGACTCGGGTGGCGCACATCGGCGCGCGGGCCGCACGAGCTCATCGTACACCGCGCTCAAGCGGTCGATCATGCCTTCCAGCGTGAACTCGCCCCGGGCGCGCTCGCCGGCGAGCTCTCCCATCCGCCGCGCGCGTGCGGGGTCGTCGAGCAGCTCGCACAGCGCCGCCGACAGCGCGCCCGCGTCGCGCGGCGCGATCAGCACGCCCTCGACGCCGTCCGCGATCGCCTCGCCCACGCCACCCACGTCGCTCGCCACGATCGGCCGGCCCAGCGCCATCGCTTCCAGCAGCACGTACGGGAAGGACTCCGCCCACGAGGGGTGCACGAACAGGTCCATCCCCCGCAGCGCCTCCAGCGGACGCTCGCAGGCGCCCAGGAAGTGCACCGCGTCCTCCACCCCGCGCGCCCGCGCGCGCTCGCTCAGCTGCGCTCGGTCGGGGCCATCGCCGACGATCGCCAGCTGCGCGGCCGGGTGACGCGCGCGCAGCGCCGGCGTCGCGTCGATCAGGGTCTCCAGGCCCTTGCCCGGCCTGAGCATCGTCAGCGCGCCGATCACCGGCCCGCGCTCGGCCAGCGCCGCCACGCGCTCCTCGCGCGGGCCCGGCGCCGCCGGCGCGATCCCGTTGTGGACCACCCGCACGCGCGCCGCCGGCCCGACCGCGCGCGCCAGCCGCGCCTCGGCCTCGCACACGCACACCACGCGGCTCGCCAATGGCGCCAGCGCGCGCTCGACCGCGCGATACGCCGCGCGCTGGGAGGAGTGGGAGAAGTGGCCCGCGAACGCGTACCCGTGCGGCGTGTACACGAGCGGCACCCGCGGGTGCAGCACGCGCGCCAAGCGCGCCACAGCCCCCGCCTTCGAGCTGTGCGCGTGCACCACGTCCGGTCGCAGCTCCCCGACCGCGCGCGCCAGCGCCGTCGTCGCCGCGAGGTCGACGCCCGGCTGGATCGCGCGGCGCAGGTCCAGGCGCACGTGGCGCACCGATCGCGCGACCCCGGCCGGTCGCTCCGGCGAGCACAGCACGACCTCCCACCCGCGCGCGCTCAGGCCCGCGGTGAGGTCCCGCAGATGGCGCCCCACGCCGCCGTCCGTCGGTTGGTGGCAGAGTAATACGCGCGTCATCGGCAGGCGCTCCCCGGAGGCCGACAGGTGCCTCCGCGGCGGGCGAGCGTGGCGGGCATCGCGCCCAGGACGGCGGGCATCGCCCGCAATATACGCCCGCGAGCGCCCCCCGCGTCCGCCATCGTCGGCGGACGCTCGGGACGCTCGGGACGCTCGGGACGCTCGGGACGCTCGGGACGCTCGTCGGTTCTCGTCGCGCCGCACACCACGCCGCGCGCCGCGGTCGGAGCGATCCGCGGTCTCAGCGGGTCGTCGCGGGCGCGCGATGATTGCGTCCATGGCGGTGCTCGTGCCGGGCGCCGCGGTGTCGCACGTGCGCCGCGTGCGCCCTGCGGTCGCCGATCTTCGCGTGCGGCCGCGGGCGCCAATGTCGGTGCGCGGTGCGGTAGCCGCCGTGGGAGCCTGTGCCGCCGCCGCTGCCCGTCGTGCCACCGTTGCCGGTTGTCGAGCCGCCACCCGAGCCGCTCGTCGGGCCGCCGCCGCTCGTCGCGCCATCGGTGGAGCCGCCGCCGCTCGAGCCGCCGCTGCCCGCGTTCCAGGCGCCGCCCGTCGTGAAGCCGCCGCTTGTCGTTCCGCTGCCGGTGGTCGAGCCGTCGGTGGAGCCGCTCCCGGTCGGCGAGCCGCTGCCGGCGCTTTCACCGGGCGGGGGCGTCGTGCCTGTCAGGATCGCGCCCGAGGCGGGGCCGAGCGTGACCGAGGAGACCGTGACGCCTTCGGCGTTGCGCATCGGGGTCGGCAGCGCGATCGTCTGCGTCGGTTCGCCCGGCGGGTTGACGAGCACCATCCCGCCGGTGAAGTCGCGCCGGATCAGGTGGTTCCAGGTGTAGCGCGCGCCGAGCGCTTCGCCCAGTTCGGTGCTCCAGCCCGACCACCAGTTTTCGGGCGTCTGGGCGTCGCCGCTGACGGCGTCGTTGCCGCCCGAGATCAGGAAGTAGCTGGCAAGGTTGTACGTCAGGCCCTGCGGCGTGCCGGAGGTGCCGTCCATCACGACGCCGCGCCCGACCGCGTGGACCTGGTCGACGAAGTTCAGGAACGCCTTCAGCGAGTACTGCCCTTCGCCGCCGGTGAGGCCGGAGTCGTTGGCTCCGCGCTCCAGGAAGACGTAGTTGGCGGCTTCGATCTCGGCGCGGATGTTCGCGTTGGCGGTGCCCGCGTGTTCGGCGGCGCACCAGATCGCGTTGTGCACGATTTCGATGTTGGGCAACTGCGCGCGTACTTCCTGCATGAAGCCCGCCATGTAGCCGCGCCACGTTTCGGGGGTCATCGGCTGGCCGGTCGAGCGGTCGATCGGGGCGACCGATTCTTCGTTGCCGTTGCCGACCTCCATGACCATGTTCACGTCGTCCACGAACACGCCGCGGTAGCCCTTGGCGACCTCGCCCTTCAGTTCTTCGATCCACGCGTGGCGGTAGGCGGGGTTGGAGATGTCGCCGGCGTATTGCGGGCAGCTGCCGCCCGAGCAGCCGGACGGGATGTACAGCGGGTGCCCGGCGGCGTCGCGCAGGATCCATTCGGGGTGTTCGCTGGCCTGCGAGCTGCCGCGGTAGATCGCGTAGGAGTCGTCGTAGACCCAGCCGTTGGGGTACCAGCTGGTGCGTCCGTCGAAGTACGGCGACCACGCGATCATGCGCCACATGTGGGCGCGCAGCCATTCTTGGCTGGTGGCTGTGGGGTTACTCGTGAACTTGTCGAAGCCCGAGTCGGCGAGGCCCACGAAGTGCACCGTGCCGGCCGGCGCCGCCGCGGCGGCGCCGATGAGGGGGACGCTTGCCGTGAGTGCGCAGGCGAGCAGCACTCCGAGGAATATGCGGGGGATCTGCCTGAACATCGGGGCTCCTTTGGCAGCCGGGCGGTCTGCGTGAGATCCCTGGCTTTGCGTCCCCGGCTCGCACCGGGTTTGCCGTTGTCAGGAGCGAGTCGCTTCGATGCTCGCCCTGTTGCTGGTCACGACATAGATCGGTTTCGTGGCCGCCGGAGCGAGGAACTTGAACGAGAATGGACGTTTGGTGGAGATCTTGCAGAGGGTCACGGAGAGGCTCTGCGGGAGGTCCACATCGCGGTTGGGGCCTATCCTTCGGCTGCGTGCGCGTCTCCCACGTCATTGCGACCAGAGGTCGCCCTGCGCCTCTGCGCGAAGCGCTGGCCAGCTCGATCGCCGACCTGCCGCCCGACGGCGAGATCGTCGTCGTCGACGGCGATCCCGAGCGCTCGGCGCTGGAGGTCGTGGAGCAGGCGCGCGAGCAGGCGTCCGGTGGCGATCGCGGGGTGCCCGAGATCCGCTACCTCGAAGGTCCACCGGGGCTGCCGCGGCAGCGCAACCTCGGGATCGACGAGGCGCGCGGCGAGCTGGTGGTGTTCACCGACGACGACTGCCTCCTGCACGCGGGCCTGTTCGCGGCGCTGGCCCGCGCCTATGAGGACCCGGCCGTCGTGGGGGCGACCGGTCACGTCGTGGAATCCAACAACGGGCGCATCGGCAGCGACGACGAGTCGCGGCTGCGCTGGCTCGTGCTCGGCGGCGGACGGCAGGGGACGATGACGAGCTTCGGCTTCCGCCGCCCGATCGTCGACGTGCACGAGCCCCGCGACGTCCAGTACATGCCCGGCGCGCTGATGTCGGCACGGCGCGAGATAGCCGCCGAGGTGCGCTTCGACGAGGCGCTCAGCGGCTACGCGCTGGGGGAGGACGACGATTTCTCCTACAGGCTCTCGCGGCGCGGGCGGATCCGCTATCTGCCGGATGCCGTCGTCGATCACCTCGCTCTGGGCACCCGCACGATGGACCGTCGCGTCCAGGACCGGCTGGTGATCCTCAACCGGACCTATCTCTTCCGCAAGAACTTCGGCGGCACGCTGCGAGGACGCATCGGGTTCGCGGCGCTGATCGCGATGATCTTCGCCCACCGCGTGCTCAACCGCGAGTGGCGCGGCGTGCGCGGGCTGATCGACGGTCTGCGGGAGGTGCGGCACTCCGAGCGCGGTGCAGCGGGGCTCGTCGGCGCGGTGGGCGCCGCGAGGCCGCCTGCCAAGGAGGCGCCGCCCGCCGGTGCGGCGGATCCTGGCCGCGCCGCGCGCCGATGAGGGTCCTGGCGGTCTCCTCCTACGGGTTTCTCGGTGGGGGAGAGCTCTCGATGGCGGAGTTCGTCGCGAGTCGCCCCGCGGGCATCGAGGTGGAGGCGCTGCTGATCGAAGACGGCCCCCTGCGCGAGCACCTGCTTTCGCGCGGAGTGCCCTGCCGCGTCGCGCACGGGTACGCCGGGCGGCCCTCGCCGGCGCGCCTGGGGCGCTTTACGCGCTCGCTGCGCCGCATGCTCGGCGAGACCAAGCCCGACGTGGTGTGGGCGACCGGTTTGAAGGCGGCGACGATGTCGGCGTTGGCATGCCGCCTCGCGCGGATCCCACTCGTGTGGCACAAGATCGACTTCTCGCTCGACGAGACCGTGACGCGCCCGCTGGCGGCGGCAGTCGACGGCGTGGTGAGCGTGAGCGATGCCGTTGCCGGCGCGCTGGGGCCCGCGCTGCGCCGGCGGCGGCTGCTGGCGGTGGTGGGCCCGCCCGTGCGGCTGGGGCTCGACCTGTGCGTGGAGCCAGCGGTGCAGCCGACGATCGGGACGCTGGCGACGCTCACGCCGATCAAGGGCCAGCGCCACATCGTGGAAGCCGCCGGGGCGCTGCTGGGCGAGTTTCCCGAGCTGCGCGTCGTGCTCGCGGGGGGCACGGCGCCCAACTACGCCGAGTTCCCCGCCGAGCTGCGCGCCCTCGCGGAGGATCTGGGTCTGGGCGGCAAACTCGAGCTCACCGGCTTCGTGGAGGACGTCGAGGGGGTGCTGCGGCGGCTGACGGTGTTCGTCAACGCGACCTACCGCGACGAGCGCGGCTTCGGCTGGGAGGGGCTCAGCGGCGCGATGCTCGAGGCCGGCTGGGCTGGGCTCCCGGTCGTCGCGACGCGCGGCGGAGGCACCGCGGAGGGGCTCGAGGACGGCGTATCGGGGACGCTCGTCGAGCCGGCCGACCCGGCGGCGCTGGCGCGCGCGATCGCGCCCTATCTGCGCGACCACGAGCTCGCGTGCCGCGCGGGCGAGGCGGGCCGTCGCTTCACGCGCGAGCGCTTCGCTCCGCGGGTCGCCGCGGCGCGTCTGTTCGAGGCACTCGAAGGGGCCTGTCGCCCGCGCGACGCTCGAGGGGCATCCGGCACCTCGCTCGGCCGTGAGCGTCGCTAGATCGCGAGCGTGCGGTTGCGCAGCGCCCAGCGCCAGATCGTGTAGCGCTCGACCAGCAGGCGCGGGTAGATCAGCGCCATCATCAGCAGGTCGCGCCGATCGGGGCGCCCGCTTTTGAGGATCCTGACGAGGATCAGCGGCGGGAGCAGGATCGTGAGCAGGTGGCCCGGCCGCACGACCGGGCCACGGCGGTGGGTGCCCTCGGGGTGGTGCTTTTCGAAGTCCAACCACAGCCCGACCTTCGTCGCCTCGCGCATGAACGTGCGCGCGTCGTAGCGCTCCCTGCGGTGCACGACGACGGCGTCGGACGCGAACGCGATCGTGCCGAGCCGGGCGATCCGCAGCGCCAGATCCCGGTCCTGATAGCGGCGCAGCGACTCGTCGAAGCTCCCCACGCGCTCGAGCGCCGAGCGGCGGTAGGCGGCGTTGGCGGTCATGTATTCGCCGCCGCTCAGGTTCTGCACGACGCGGTCGGAGTAGCGCGGCGTGTAACGCGGGGAGACGTAGATCACCTTGCCCTCGACGCCCACGACCGTCCCCTCGGCGAAGCGCCGCAGGCCGTGCTCGATCCAGGTGCGCTCCGGCACGACGTCGTCGTCGCAGAAGAACACGATCTCCGCGGCGGCGCGGCCGATCCCGCGGTTGCGCGCCGCGGAGACGCCGCGGTTGACCTCGCCCGGCAGGACGTCGATGCGGGGGTCGGCGATCGCCGCGACGCGCGCGAGCGTGTCGTCGGTGGACGCGTCGTCGCAGACCAGGAGCTCGAGGTTGCCGTGGCTCTGCGCGAGCACGGCGCGCAGACATTCCTCGATCGAGTCGCGCGCATCGTGCGTCGCCACCACGACGCTCACGAGTTGTTCCGGCGCCGTACTCATCGGGGAGCTATCACAGGCCCGCGCGCAGGCGGCGGCGGGCCATGCGCATCACGAACTGCACGTCGAGGGGGTTCACGAGGCGTTCGACGCCGAACAGCGTGACCGCGTAGACGCAGAGGCCCACGAGCAGCCCCGCGAGCAGGTTGTCGTCGAGCGGCAGCGACGCGAGCGTCATCGCCAGCCCCGCGGCCGAGGCTCCGATCGCGAGCGGCCCCCAGGCGATGCGCTGCACCATCCGCAGCGCCAGCCGGGTCGTCGCGACGAGGTAGACGGCCTCTGTCGCGAGCATCGCCGCCGCCGCGCCCTCGACGCCGTAAGGCGGGATCAGGATGAAGTTGAGCGCGACGTTGATCGCGACCATGACGCCGCTGACGCGCACGATGCGGCGCGGGTCGCCTTGTGCGACGACCAGCGAGGTGATCAGCATGATCATGCCGATCGGGACCACTCCGGGTCCCAGGATCTGCAGCGGTAGCGCAGCCGAGGCGAACTTGGGGCCGTAGACCAGTTCGCATAGCGGGTGCGCGAGCACGACGAAGATCACAGCCAGCGGTGTGAGCAGGACGAGCGAGAGCTTGATCGAGCGCTCGAATGCGGCGCGCAGCGTGGGGCTCGTGTCGGACCTGAGATACGTGAACATCGCCGAGAACGCTCCCACGAGCGCATAGGAGACGAACAGCGTCGATTCGAACAAGCGGTAGGCGGCGCCGTAACGCCCGACGGCGGCCTGCGTGACGAGCAGCGAGAGGATCAGCGTGTCGACCCGCGCGAGCAGCGTCGCAAAGACTTCCTGCACCGCAAACGGGACGCTGGTCGTCGCGAGCACGCGCCAGCGGCTGGTGGTCAGCGCGACTTTCGGGATCCGGATCGTGCGCGCCATCAGCCAGAAGCCGATCGCGACGCCCGTGAGCGAGCCGATCGAATAGGTGACGCCGACGGAGATCACGCCGTAGCCGAGCTTCAGCGCGAGGATCCCGAGCGCGGCGGAAAGGATGCGGTTGATCGCGTCCGCGGTTGCCGGCGGCCCGTTGCGCTCGTGCGCGGAGAACAGCGCGAGCTGGGTACGCGCGAGCGAGTCGGCGAACACGCCCGGCGCGAGCACCCACGCGGTTCGCTGCGCTTCGATCCCGTAGCCGACGAGGTGCAGGCCGAGAAAGCCGATTCCGAACAGCGGCAGCGCGAGGACGAGCTTGACGGCGATGACGTTGAAGAACAGGTGGTGCTGGGTGGAGCGCTCCTGTGCGATCTCGCGCAGCAGGTAGCGGTCGAGGCCGAGCCCGACGGGCACCATCACGAAGCCGGTGAACGCGACCGCGAACACGAACGCGCCGAGCCCGTTCTGTCCGAGGTTGCGCCCGGCGACCGCGAACAGCAGCAACGAGGCGAAGCGTCCGACGATCTCCCCGACGGTGCGGTAGATCGTGTTCATCACCGCGCGCTCGCCGCGTGCCTGGGCGTGCGATGGCTCCTGCTCCACGGGCTCGGTCATGTGATCGGGCGGCTGCGCCGGCTTGGAGTCTGAAGCATGGGGCCGCGCTCCGCGCCGCGGCGGTCGCTAGGCTGCGCGACGACCCCGCTCCAGCGGCGCCGGATGCGCCGAATCCATGCGACCTCCACTCGTACTCGCCTACCACGGGCTGGGGCGCTGTCCCCGCAGGCTCGATCCCTACCACCTCGTCGTCGACCCCGCGCGGTTTCGGCGCCAGGTCTACGCGCTGCGCCGCCGCGGTTACCGCTTCGTGACGCTGAGCGAGTTTGCGGCGTCACTGGAGGATGAGGGTTCGGTCGTCGGTACGTGCGCGCTGACGTTCGACGACGGGACGCTCGACAACCTCGAGGTCGTGGCGCCGCTGCTGGAGGAGCTCGTGGTGCCGGCGACCTTCTTCGTGTGCCCGGGCCTGTTGGGCGAGCCGCACTTCGCGATGCCGCCGGAGGCGGAGGTGCGCCTGATGAGCGCCGATGAGCTGCGCTCGCTGGCGAGCTCGCCGCTGGCGAGCATCGGCTCGCACACGATGACGCACGCCGACATGTCGAACGCCTCCGAGGAGGAGGCGTATCGCGAGATGGTCGACTCCAAGCGCGCTCTGGAGGAGCTGTTGCAGCGGCCGGTCGAGTCGTTCGCCTATCCGCGCTGCTTCTATTCGCCGGCGTGCCCGGAGGCGGCGCGCCGCGCGGGCTATGCCGTGGCGGTCACGTGCGGTGCGCGGGGTGGCTGGGTCCCGTTCGAGCTGGCACGCGAGAGCGTGGACTCACTCGACGGCAGGGTCACGTTCGCGCTGAAGTCACGCCGGCTGTTCATGCCGCTGCGCGACTCGCTCGCGGGCCGCGCGATGCGTGCGACGGTGCGCCCGCTGCGGCGGCTCGCGGCCGGCGGCGGCGAAGCCGGATAGCGGCATCAAGACCCACGTCGAGGGAGCATGCGTTTCCCGAGGTAGGCGGCGCGCGCGAGTAGCGGCGCGGGATCGTCGCGGCGCAGGTGCGCGTGGACGACGTTGCGGTGCGGCCGCGCCGCCGCGAGCGCGGCTCGTGGCTGTCGATGGCGCAGCTGCCACGCGAGGTGGCGCAGGTCGCCGTCCTCCCAGCGGTAGCGAACGCCGGGACGGGCGCGCAGCGGCTGCTCGGCGGCCCCCATCGGAGGTGTTTGCCGCGGCGCATCGCTCGCTCGACGGCCGAGCAACCAATCGCACCAGATCGCCGCGAGCGGCGCGCCGGCGGCGTCGGCGAGCGCCATCGACCCGTAGGGACGCGGGTTGAGGTCGATCGGGACGAACTCGCCCTGCTCGGTGTGGATCAGCTCGAGCTCGAAGATGCCCTCCCATCCGAGCAGGGTGAGGAGCTCGCGTACGCGCTGCTCGAGCTCAGGCGGTGGCGCGATCGTCTCGCCGAAGGAGACGCTGCCGCCGTCAGGGGGCCACATGCGTATGTAGCGTGTCACCGCGATGGCCAGGAGCCGTTCGCCGGCGTGGACCCCGGCGAACGAAACAGGAGCTCCCTCGACGAACGGCTGGAGCAGCAGCGCGCCGTGGAAATCGGACGCCTCGCGGCGCAATTCGGCCTCGCTGCGAACGAGCCGGCCCTTGGCGGCACCGGTGACCGCGCCGGCCTGGACGTGCGCGGCTTGCGCGGACTTGAGCGCCACCGGATACCCGAGCTCGCGGGCCGCGCTCAGCGCCTGCGGGAGGTCGGCGCAGGGAACGCCTGCGACCTCCGCGAATCCTGCCGCGCGCGCGGCCTCGGCGAGCTCTGGGCGGCTGAGCGCGCGCTGTACCGCGGCGTGCGGCGGGAAACCCGTGAGCGTCGCCGCCGGGAGGCGCTCGCGTTCGCGCGAGATCGCCAGCAGTGCGGCGTCGCTGCCGGGGATCAGCGCCGCGCAGGGGTGCCGTGTGAGCTCGGCGCGAAGCTGCTCGACGAAGACCTGCGCATCGCGGCGCGGGTCGGCGAGTCGGACCCGGTGGCCGCAGGCACGCGACCACTGTGCTGCGGCGAGCGCGGTGTGGGACGCCGCCGCGACACGGTAGCCAGCGTCGGCGAGGCTGCGGCAGGCGGCCAGCACCGAGCGCTCCTCGGCATTGGTGATGAGCACGGCCGGTCCCATGTCAGGGCCGTCGGCGCTCGTGGAGCCGCATGCGCGCGGCCTTGCTCCAGCGACGCAGGAGGTCGATCGGCGGCAGGTCCAGCAGTGGCTCGTAGCGGCCGGCGAGCTTCAGCGCGACGACCGGCATCGGGTCCGCGGCTCCGATCATGACGCGCCGCAGCTCGTAGTCGCTCCAGCTGCCACGACCGGTGGCGACGGCGGCGATCAGGCCGCTGTCGGCGACCGCCGCGATCGCGGTCTCGTTGTAGCGGCCGAAGGGATACGCGAACGTCTCGACCTCGACGCCGGCGATCGCCTCGAGCGCGACCTTGCTGTCGTGGATCTCGCGGCGCGCGGACTCGTAGTCGAGCTGGGAGAGATCGGGGTGGGTCATCGTGTGCGCGCCCAGCTCCCAGCCAGCGGCGGCGAGCTCGCGGATCTCCGGCTCGCTGAGCATGCTCCTGTCGCTCGCCGCCCCGATCCAGGGGCTCTCACCGTCGATGAAACCGATCGTGACATACACGGTCGCTGGTATCCCGAGCTCGCTGAGGATCGGCAGAGCCGTGCTGTGGTTGTTGCGCATGCCGTCGTCGAAGGAGACCGCCGCGTAACCAGCGGGCGGCTCGCCGCCGACGCTGAGCTTCGCGAGCTGGGCGACGGTGACGAACCGAAAGCCCGCATCCACCAGCAGCTCGACCTGCGCGCGAAAGCGCTCGGGGCGCACGAGCAGCATGCTGAGGTCATGCCTGAGCGGCGCGCGCGTGATCCCGTGGTAGCCGAGGATCACCGAGCGGTTGCGGCGGATCCTGCGCGCCTGGGCGAGCCAGAGTCTCCGTGTGGGACGTCGCAGGATGCGCACGCGTCGCTTGGACCTTCGGCTACGGTCGGCTCGCAGCGAGGGAGCCAGGCGCGGCAGGCGAGCGAACCACATGGCGCGTCACCTCGCGCGCGGTGAACTTGGTGCCGGCCACGAAGCGCATGATCGGACCGAAGCTCCACGCCGAGTACGCGCCCAGGAAGTGCAGCCCGGGGACCGAGGATTCAAAGCCGCGCCGCAGGATCGGATAGCCGTCGTGCAGGCGCAGTCCGGCGCGCAGCGAAGCGCCGACGATCGGTTCGCGCTCGACGTCGACGCGGTAGCCGGTCGCGAGAACGACGTGGTCGACCGTGCGCTTTGACCCGTCGTCGAGCGTGAGCCGCACGCTGGCGCCGTCGGCCTCCGCGCGGGCGACCTGGCGCCGAAAGGTCTTCGTGGCGCTCGCGGTGCGGTCGAGCAGCCAGCTCGTGGCGGCGGGTCGGATCGAGCGGTAGGCGAGGCGGTCCTGCAGCCCACGCGGCAGGCGCCGGAAGGCGTTGGGCAGGGCGACCAGGCGGCTTACGCCTGCGGGACCGACGTCGGTGGGGGCGTAGAGGACGCGCTGCAAGAACGGGTCGATCCCGCGCAGCTGCTCGCCGCGGATCAGCCAGCGAATTTCGGGGGCGCGCGCGATCAGCTCGACCGTGGCGCCGCCCTCGATCAACAGCGCGGCGGTCTCCACGGCGCTCTGGCCGCAGCCGACGACCGCGACGGACTGCCCGGCGAAGCGCGTGGGCTCGGTGACGTCCATGGAGTGCGTCGCGTGCGTCTCCCCGAGCTCCGCGAACTGCGGCGGACGGTAGGGGAAGCTCGCGAGGCCCGTGGCGATCGCGACGCGCGCGGCGGCGTGGCGCTCGCCGTCTGCGGTGGTCAGCTCGAAGCCGGGACCGCTGAGCTCGACTGACGTGACGAGCCGTTCGTCGACGTCGGGGACGGCGTGCTGCTGGAACCAGTGGCCGTAGCGCGGCAGCTCATCTCCCGGCAGCGGGCGCGCGAACGGTTGCGGCTGGGCGGCCTCGTACGCGTCGAGTGAGAGCTCTCCGCGAGGGTCCGAGAGGCTCGATGCGCTCCACGCCGAGCGCACGAGCATCCCGCGCGGCATGTGCCGCTCCCAGAAGCCCATCACCGGCCCGAAGACGTGGACCGGCAGGTTCTGGGCGTGGAGGTGGGCGCCGAGCGAAAGGCCGTAGGGGCCGGCGCCGACGATTGCTATGCCGTTGCTGGGAGCGCCGATCGCGGCATCCTATTGCGCGGTCAGCAAGAGCGATCACACGCCGAGGAGCGCGACGGTGCGACTCGCGGTGTGGGAGGGGGCCTCGATCACCACGCGCACCGCCAGTCGCCCCCTGTGGCGAGCAAGCCAGACGCGAGCGCCTCGACCGAGGTGCAGCGTGAGGTGGAAAACGCCCCGGTGGGGGCCGAAGCGGCGTCGTGCGAGCGTGCGCTCGACGACGTGCCGGCGGCGGTGGCGGGCGGACCCGGTGAGGCGCAGTTGGGGCACCAGCAGCAGCAGCGTGCCGCGGCAGCTCGCGTCGTGGGGACAGCGGAGCGTCACCCGCAGCGCGCCGCGGCGGTTGACGCGCAGGCGGCGCCGCACGAGCTGCGCCACGGCTTCCGGCGGGCGCGCTGTCCCAGGTGGGGTTGCGCCGCTCGCGGGAGGAGGAGTGATAGTGCTGTCGGGCGCGTCGGCGCCGGGGGCGCCTGGCGTTGCGGGGCTCGGCAGCGGGATGCCGATCTGAAACGCGCTGACGCTGGAGCCGGTCGCGACCAGCACGCGTCCGCCGGCGGCGCTCGGCGAGGCGAAGTGGTCGGCGACGGGGCTGGGAAGTTTCTCGGTGTACGTGGCGTGGCCGGTCGCGGGGTCGAGCCCGTAGAGCTTGGTGCCGCCGCCGTGAAAGCCGCCGGTGGCGATGCTCCATACGAGCCCGCCGGAGACGATCGGTGGGCCGAAAGCGTCTTCGGGACCCTGCCAGAGCGGTGTGAAGCTGTGTGCGGCCTGGCCGTAGGCGAGTGCTTGCACCCCGCTGCTGCAGGCGACGTAGATCGCGCCGTCGGCATGGGCGTCGCCACCGAAGCTGCCGGTACCGCCGCAGACTTCTCCGCTGAAGAGGGCGGGTGCGCCGGAGGACATGGTGGCGGAGTCGATCAGGTAGCCGGTGCCGTTCTTGCCGGCCTGGAAGATGACGCCGCCGGGCAGCAGCTCGGGGCCGGCGGAGCCGAGGTCGGTGTCGTTGTTGCTGTCCTGCATCCAGCTCGGCGGCTCGAAGTAGCCGAGCGGCGCGTGAGCTTCGTGGGTGGGGTCGGCGGAGAGGTCGTGGGCGGGGTCGAGCGCGACGAGGCTGTCGGAGTAGTCGAAGGTTTCGGCCGATCCGCCGTCGGGGTTGGGGTTGCCGGTGCTCGCGTAGATCGTCCCGGAGCCGTTGACGGCGGGACCGCTGGTCCCCCACACCGCCCCGCCGGTGTGCGCGGGCGCGGCGATCGGGACCTGCCAGAACAGCGGGCTCCCGCCGGTCTCGGGCACCGCGACGACGGTGCCGCGGTAGTTGGCGCAATCGCCGTCGTTGCCGCCGAAGCCGAAGATCACGCGCCCGCCGTCGAGGTTCAGCGCGGTGCGTTGCAGCAGCGCGGTCGCTTCGAAGCCCGGCGGGTCCACGGGGACGCTGAAGAGCTCTTCTCCGCTCGCGAGGCTCACGCCCTTCAGCAGGTGGTGGGCTTCTTCGTGGGCGGCGTCCCAGGTATCGGCGACCGCGTAGATGACGCCGGCGGTGGGGTCGACGACGGGCGTGCCGACGACGCCGACGGTCGGTTCGACGTCGCCGCACGGGAGCGCGCTGGCGGGCACAGGTGTGCCGAGGCTTTTGCGCCAGACCACGTGGCCGGTGGAGGCTTCGAGCGCGTAGAGGTCGTCGCCGACCGTCGCCACATAGACGCGTGCGCCGAGCGCGAGCGGCTGACCCCAGATCGGCGCACCGAGGTCGGGCGACTGCCACGCCAGCGACGGGGTCGTCGGCGTGAGCGCTTCGGGGTCCGCGCCGGAGCGCCCGGGGTCGTGGTGATAGGTCGTCCAGGCTGGTTCGGCGAGGGCGGGGGCGGCGGACGGGACGGCGAGGGCGGCGCAGATCAGGGCGAGGGCGCTCCGTCGGGACATCTGTCGCAACTTACCCGCGAGACGCGATATTGGATATATCAATTTGTGTATAATAGGTCATATCGATGGAGGGGGCAGCCGCAGATCTACTTCGAAGTGCCCGCCGTGCGGCCGGCATCACTCAGTCGGAGCTCGCGCTTCGCGCAGGTACGACGCAGCCGGCGGTGGCTGCGTACGAGGCGGGTGCGCGCACTCCCACGCTGGGCACGCTGGAGCGAATGGTCGGCGCGTGCGACCAGGAGTTGGAGCTTGCCGTGCGACCGCGCACACGCCGCGGAGCGGCCTCGCTGGCCGAATTGGCGCGGACGATGGCGCATGACGACGCGGGCGATCGAGACCGCGACGCGCTGCGGCTGATCTTCGGCTTCGCCGATGACTTTCGCGGGTCGCCGCGGCCGGGGCGAGTTGCGCTGATCGCTGAGGCGCCTCCCCCCACCGGCCAGGCGCGTTTCGACGCGGTGTTGGCCGGTGTCGCCGAGCTCTTCGCTCGCGAGGCGGGCATCCCGGCGCCCAAATGGGTTGACGAACCGGGTCGTTTCGTCGAGCCGTGGTGGTTCGTCGCGAGTCGGCCCTCGTTCCATGCGTACACGCTCGCTCACACGCCGGCGGTGATGGCGCGTCACGGCGTGTTCATGGCGCGCGAGGTGTTCGAGCGTGTCTGAGCGCCCCTCGAAGTACTTCACGCGGGCGCGAATCGTTGCCGCGCTGCAGGCGCTCGGTGACGAGCTGACTCGTAGGGACGTGCACGCGCAGCTGTTCGTCGTAGGTGGCGCTGCGATGGCGCTTGCCTATTCGCGATCCAGGGTGACCAAGGACATCGATGCGGTGTTCGAGCCGAAGAGCGTGGTCTACGAAGCGGCTGCTGAGGTCGCCGAGGATCTCGGTCTACCGGCGGACTGGCTGAACGATGCGGTCAAGAGCTTCTTGCCGGGGGAGGACGAGGAACCCCGTCCGTTGCCCGAAGTCGAAGGAATCGAGATCGCCACGGCCTCGCCGCGGTACCTGCTCGCGATGAAGCTCATGGCGATGCGCTTCGGAGAGGACGACGAGGACATCGAGATCCTGGTGAAGCAGTGCGGCATGCGAAGTACGGGGGAGGCGCTGGATCTGCTCGCCCGCCTGTACCCCACGCAAGAGCCGCCACCGAAGACGCGCTTCTTCCTGGAAGAGCTGCTCGACGGCTCCTGATCTAGGCTCCCGGCCCGCCGGGCGCGGTGGCGGCGCCGACGTCGAGGAGCCCGGCGCCGTAGAGCTTGCGGTCGGTGGGGGCCCCAAGCGGCCGCGCGGTGGCCCTCAGCCGCGCGAGGACGCGCGCGGGCGAGGGGTGGCGGCCGAGGACGCCGCTGGCGATCACCAGGGCGGCGGCGGCGGCGACGTGAGGGGTGGCCATCGACGTCCCTTCGTAGCCGTCGGGGATCCCGAACTTGCGCGGGGAGGAGCCGGTGAAGGTGACCTGGAAGATGTCGCGCCCGGGCGGGGCTTCGGGGCGGCAGTTGGGGTCGCCGGGTAGCGCGGCGTCGGGGCCCCCGCCGGGGGCGACGAGCGCGAGGCCGGTCCCGTAGTTGGAGTAGCTGGCGAGGCAGCCGTGTTCGGTGGCGGCGCCGACGGCGATCACGCTGGGGGTGCGCGCGGGGTAGGCGGCGGCGGCGTGGGCCTCGTTGCCGGCGGCGCCGACGACGACGACCCCGTGGCGGTTGGCGTAGCGCAGCGCGGAGATCAGCTCGGGAATGTCCGACGCGGTGATGCCGGTGGGGAATTCGAGGCTGAGGTTGATGACGCGCGCGCCGTGGGCCACGGCGAAGCGCACGCCTTTGGCGATCACGGAGGCGTCGCCGTCACCTTCGCTGTCGAGGACGCGGATGGGCATGATGCGCGCGCCGTAGGCGAGCCCGGTGAGACCGTGGCCGTTGTTGGTGGCCTCCGCGATCGTCCCGGCGACATCGGTGCCGTGGCCGTTGCGGTCGTTGGGGTAGCGGTTGTGTGCGACGAAGTCGTAGCCGGCGACGAACTGGTACGGGTAGAAGTCGGGCGAGCGGCGGAAGCGCCCGCGGTTGGCGTAGGCGACGCCCGTGTCGAGGACGGCTACGATCGCGCCGCGCCCGCCGGGAGCGTGGTCTGCGATCAGGTTGGTCCACGCCTGGGGGGCCTGGACGCCGAATTCGCCGACGAAGTTCCACTGCAGCTGCTGCCAGCCGCCGGGCGCCTTCGCGGTGCCGGGGTCGTCGGGGAAGGGTTCGGAGAGCGCGGCCGTGCGCGCCGGGGGGGCGGTGCTCGCCGGCCGGAGTCCCGCGCCGTTCGCGGTGGCCCGCCGGGCTTCGTCGGCCGAGGCGGCTGTGGCGGCGGCCCCGTACAGCGAGGTTTCGTGCGCGACGTAGTCAGGCACGGCCCACGCGACGCCAGGCGTGCGGCTCAGCCGCGCGAGCGTTGCGGTGACGCTCGCGCCGCGCCGTAGTCGCAGGCGGCGCACGTCGGGAGCGACGGCGACGGGGTCGAGCGCTCCCGCGGCGCTCGCGATGCGGGCCTGCGCGGCGGGTGCTTCGGGGCGACGGTAGCCGACGACGACGACCCCTGGAGCGTAGGGCGCGCTCGTCGAGGCGGCGCAGGCGAGGACCGGAGCGATCAGCAGGACGCACGCGCCGAGCAGCGGGGCGCAGGCGCCGAGCAGCGCGAGGCGCACGCGTGGGGTACGGGGAGCGGACACGATGATTGAGTAATGATGATCGCCGGACTCCGCGGCGGCGGCAGCGACGGTCGCGGGGCTTGATGGCTGCAGACTATGGGCGACCGTTTCTTTCCGCGTGACGAATACTTCATGCGCCTAGCGCTGCGCGAGGCGCGTCTCGCGTTGGAACACGACGACGTGCCGATCGGCGCGGTGGTGGTGCACGGCGGCGGCGAGGTCATCGGGGTGGGCCACAACGAACGCGAAGTCCGCCAGGACCCGACGGCGCACGCCGAGCTGATCGCGCTGCGGGAGGCGGCACGCGCGGTCGGGGGGTGGCGGGTGCTCGAGACGGTGCTCTACGTGACGCTCGAGCCGTGCGCGATGTGCGCGGGGGCGATCGTGCTCGCACGCGTGCCCCGCGTCGTGTTCGGTGCGAGCGACCCGAAGGCGGGCGCGGCGGGGAGCGTGCTGGACGTGCTGGCCGAGCCGCGCCTGAACCACCGCCCGGAGGTCACGGGGGGGCTGCTCGCGCAGGAGTGCGGGGCGCTGCTCACGGAGTTCTTCGCGGCGCGGCGGTAGCGCGGGTTAGAGACACTGCTTGACAGTCGGTGGTGGGGCACTGGATAGTAAATGGGTCGTAGAGGGGCCCGTTTCGGGTTTCCTCTGGCGCCCCGCGTTCACGGAAGATCCAGACGCTGTGGCGTTGCGGTGAGATACAGACAACGCATCAGAGGAGGGCGCATGAGGAACGCGTGGGGTGTGTCGGGCGGCAAGATCGTCGTGTCTGCGGTGTTGAGCGCGTTCGTCGTGGTGCTCGTCATGGTCGCTCCGGCGTTGGCTGCAGTGGAAGCGCCAGTTACCGATGCGCCGACCGAAATCACGGGCACGTCCGCGACGTTCAACGGCACGCTGAACCCGGGTGCCAGCGGCGAAGCGGGGTACTACTTCAAGTATGCCGGCGGCACGGAAAGTTGCGAAGGGCCAACGACGAAACCTGGGGCCGAAAAAGCTGGCAAAGCGATCAAAGTCTCCACGCAGGTGACGAAACTCGAGGCGCTCACGGAATACACGTATTGCGTCGTGGCGACGCACCTGGAAGGGCAAACACCGGAAACAGCAGAAGGGTCGCTGCAGACATTCAAAACGCTCGCCTCGGCTCCCGTCATCGAAGGGGGCGAAGTGACGGGCTTCACGCCGAAATCTGCCTCGCTCTTCGCACTGATCGACCCCGAGAACCAGGCGACGACGTGCATTTTCGAATACGGCGAATCATCCTCGTTCGGCAACGTGGTGCCGTGTGGGACACTCGAAGGCGCTGGGACGCAGTTCATTCCGGCTGAATTCACGGGCCTCAAACCGGCCACCACCTATCACTACCGCGTGGTCGTTGAAAACGAAACCGGCGAAACGGTCGGACCGGAAGGCCAATTCACAACCGTGACGCTGGCACCGCCGCTCATCGAAGGCGAGAACGCCACGAAAGTAACGTTGACGAGCGCCAAGATCGAAGCACTGGTCAACCCGAACTACCAGCCATCGACGTACTCGTTTGAATACGCTACGAACGAAGCACTCACGGGTGCGACGGTCGTCGCGGGCGCGGGGCCGCTCGGTGAAGAATTCGCGTTCCAACCGGTGAGCTCGCCGATCAGTGGTCTGCAGCCGAGAACCGTCTACTACTACCGGGTTTCAGCGACGAACGGGTCTGGGCCGGAACACGGGCCGACTCAAGCGTTCGAGACTCTGGGGGCGCCAATCGTCACGGATGGCGCAGCTGAAGAAATCACGCGCACGACAGCGGTCGTCACGGGGATCGTCAATCCCAGTCCCGCGCAGACCTCGGCGCATATCGCCTACATGCCCCAGGAAGACTACGAAGCGGCGGTCGCGGAAGGCCTCGAAAACCCGTTCGAAGGCGAAGGCGGCCGGGTGACGCCCAACATCAACATTCCGGAACCGGAATACAAAGCGTTCGGGCTCGGCAAAATCGAACTCCGCGAACTGAAGGCGGGCACGACGTATGACTTCGCCGTGGTCGCGACCAACTCGGAGGGTACGACGATCGCCCAGCCGCCCGCGACGTTCACGACCTTGCCGGCGACACCGCCGATCGCGACGACGCGCGAAGCCGTCGGCGTGACGCAGACCGCGGCGACGCTGACGGGCACGGTCGACACGCGGGGCCTGCGGACGACGATGAGCTTCGAAATGGGCGAGACGCCGCGGCTGGGCCTGCCGGAACTGGCCTCGGTGATCCCCGGCTCGGAATCGGGGACGACGGTGGGGATCGAACTGTCGTTCGGGAACTACCTGCCGCCGGCCACGACCTTCTACTACCGTGCGTGCGCGAGCAACGCGGACGGCACGAACTGCGGTGTGGTCAAAACGTTCACGACGGCGTCGTTCCCGATGCCGCCCGCGTACAGCGTTCCGTCGCTGCCGGTGCTGCCGGTCAAAAGTGTGCTTCCTCCGGCGAAAGAAGAAACGTCCGGCGGGAAAGGCCACAAGAAGAAGTCGGGCTCGTCGAAGAAGCTCGCGAAAGCCCTGAAAGCGTGCGCAAAGAAGCCCAAGAGCAAGCGCGCGGCGTGCAAGCGACAGGCACGCAAGAAGTACGGCAAGAAAGGGTAGGTTGGTCGGCCGAGCGTTGGGACGCGTCCTGCGGGGCGCGTCCCAACGAGCTTTCCGCGGCCGCGCTCGCGGGAGCGTGAACCGCTCGCCCACCCCACCCGGGCGTTCTTCGGTACGTATCGCACGGATCTACTAGCCTTCAGGCCGAGCTCACCCAGGAGGGGTGGCAGAGCGGTTGAATGCGGCGGTCTCGAAAACCGTTTCCGGGGTTTAATCCTCGGACGAGGGTTCGAATCCCTCCCCCTCCGTTGCGTCCCCGGCTGGAATAAGCTTGCGCGATGCCGGACCTGGGGACGATGACCTACGAGGTCGGCGAGCGGGTGGCGCGCATCACGCTCGACCGGCCCGCCCGGGGGAACGGGATCACGCGGCGCATGGTGGCGGAGCTGGAGGAGTGCGTGGAGCGCGCGGACCTCGACCCCGCTGTGCACGCGATCCTGCTGTCGGGGAACGGCCGCGGCTTCTGCGGAGGATACGACCTCGTGGAGAGCGCCGAGGAACAGGGGATCGAGGGGGAGGGGGAGGGGTTCGCGCCGCCCGGATCCCCGGTGGACCCGCGGGTGATGGCGGCCAACCACGACCCGGCGGGGACGTGGGATCCGCTGGTGGACTACGCGATGATGCGGCGCAACGTGCGCGGCTTCATGTCGCTGTTTCACTGCGGCAAGCCGGTGGTGTGCAAGGTGCACGGGTTCTGCGTGGCGGGCGGGACCGACATGGCGCTGTGCTCGGACCTGCTGGTGATCGCGCGCGACGCCAAGATCGGCTATCCACCGGCTCGCGTGTGGGGCTCGCCGACGACCTCGATGTGGACGCACCGGCTGGGTCCGCAGCGCGCGAAGCGGTTGCTTTTCACGGGCGACTCGCTGTCGGGCGCGGAGGCGCTGGAGTGGGGGCTCGCGGTCGAGGCGCCGCCCGCGGAGGAGCTCGACGAGCGGGTGGAGGTGCTACTGGAGCGGATCGCGCGGATGCCGCTGAGCCAGCTGCTGATGATGAAGCTGCTCGTCAACCAGGAGGTGATGGGCGGCGCGCTGCACTCCACGCAGATCCTGGGGACGGTCTTCGACGGGATCGCGCGCCACACCGCCGAGGGCTACGCCTTTCAGCGTCGCGCCGCGCGCGATGGGTTCCGCCGGGCGGTGCGCGAGCGCGACGAGCCGTTCGGCGACGCGGGGCCCTCGACGTTCAAAGGCTGACGGCGACGCGGCGGCCGCCGGACGGGCCGATCAGGTGCCGCGTCGGCCGGCCTCGCCGCCCAGGAGAGCATGCAGCCGCTCGACCGCGCAGATTGCGGGAAACCCGCAGTCACGAGTGCGGTTATTTCACGATGCCGAATCGCTCCAGAAGCAGGAACATCCTCTTAGGCCGCTTGCTCCCTCTCCGGATTGCGGTCGACAGCGCGCGGGGCTCGCCGTCACCTCTCCCCGCTCCCGGCGGCGGCCTCGCGCTTTTTCCTACAGCGGCCAGTAGCGCTGGAACTGGGCGGCCGCGCGCGACGTCAACAGCGGCTCCGGGGCCGCTTCCATCGCCTCCCCCGCGCCGGCGAGCGCGGCGAGCGTGACCTGCACGCACTCGCCCAGCACCGCCGGCTCGTAGCCGCCCTCCAGCACCGCCCCCACCGGGATCCCCAGCGCCCGCGCGAGCTCGCGTACGTGGCACGCCATCGCCGCGAAGTCCTCCGTCTCCAGCCGGCAGCCCGCCAGCGGGTCGCGGCGGTGCGCGTCGAAGCCCGCCGAAACCAGGATCAGCTCCGGGTCGAACGCGCGCGCCGCCGGCAGGATCACGTGCTCCAGCAACGAAAGCCACAGCTCGCCGTCGGAGCCCGGCGGCACCGGCAGGTTCATCGTGTAGCCCTCGCCCGCGCCCGAGCCCACGTCGCCCAGCGGGCCCGTCCCGGGGAACAGCGCCGACTGGTGGATGCTCGCGAACAGCACCTCCTCGGAGCGCCGGAAGATCTCGGCGGTCCCGTTGCCGTGGTGCACGTCCCAGTCGAGCACGAACACCCGCCTCAAGCCGAGCTCCCGCAGCGCGAGCTCCGCGGCGACGGCGACGTTGTCGAACAGGCAGAAGCCCATCGCGCGGTCGCGTTCGGCGTGGTGGCCCGCGGGGCGCACCCCGCAGAAGCCCACCGCGCTCTCGCCGCGCAGCAGCGCGCGCGTCATGCTGCACGCGGCGCCCGCCGCGTGCAGCGCCGCGCGGTAGGAGGCCTCGCCGACGTAGGTGTCCGCGTCGATCTCCCCGCCCCCCGCCACGCACAGATCGCGGATCGCATGGACGTGCCGTTCGCTATGGACGAGCTCCAGCTCGGACTCGCTCGCCGCCGGCGCCGCGCGGCGCTCCCAGCCCACCCAGTCCGCGTCCGCGAGCGTCGACTCCAGCGCCACGATCCGCTCGGGCGTGTCCGGGTGCATCGGCATGTGCGCCCGCGGGTCGTGCTCCAGGCACGCCGGATCGTGGAAGTAGAGGCCCGCGGCGGCGCCCACGCCGCCCATTATCGCCGCTCGGGAGCGGGGCACGGACGCCCCGCGCGGCTCACCCCGGGCCGTGCAGCTCACATACGCGGACGATCACAAAAGACGGACCTCCGCTCAGGCCGCGATCGGGGCCGGTGGGCGACGCTCCTGCCAGCGCTCCACCGCCTCCAGCTGCGCCGCAAGGGAGATCAGTCGCGACTCGCTGTTGGCGGGGCCCAGCAGTTGCGCGCCCACCGGCAGCCCCTCCGCGGTGAGGCCCGCCGGGACGTTCACACCCGGCCACCCCAGCACGTTCCACGGCCACGCGTAGGGGCACGCCGCGACGACCACCTTGTCGGTCGGCCACGGCGCGAGGCCATCGATCGCGCCGACCGCCAGCGGCGGCTGCGCGGTCGTCGGCGCCAGCACCACGTCCACGCGGTCGAACACGCGGCCCACCTGGCGCTGCAGCGGTCGCTCCAGCGCGCGCGCCACGCCCAGCAGCGGCCGCAGCACGCGCCCCATGCGCGCGTTCCCGCGCGTCCGGCGGTCCAGCAGCGCGCGGTTCGAGACGTTTGCCGTCCAGTCATCGACGCCGCACGTCGAGCGCGGCATGAACGGCAGCCCGATCAGCCCGTACGCCGGGTCGTCGCGCACCACCTCGTGGCCCAGATCGCGCAGCACGTCCGCCAGGCGCCCCACCGCCGCGCGCACCCGCGAGTCGAGCTCCGCCGGCGCCCCGCTGAACGGGATCCGCTCCGACAGCGCGATCCGCAGGCGCGTCGGGTCGCGGCGCGCCGCCTGCGCGTAGGGCTCCGGTGGGGGCGGCGGTGTGTGCCGGTCGCCCGCGCGGTTGCCGCGCAGGACGTCCAGCAGCAGCGCACCGTCCGCGACCGTCCGCGTCAGCGGCCCCAGGCAGGTCAGGCCGTTGAACGACTCCGCTTCCGGCCACGTCGAGATCCGCCCGCGCTGCGGCTTGATCCCCACCAGGCCCGTCCACGCCGCCGGGATCCGCACCGAGCCCGCACCGTCCGAGCCCAGCGCCGCGCTCACCATACCCCCCGCCACCGCCGCCGCCGCGCCCCCCGAGGAGCCCCCCGGGGTGTGCGCGAGGCTCCACGGGTTGCGCGTCGCGCCGAACTCCGGACCCGTGCGTCAGCGGCCACTGGCCGATCTCCGGGGTGTGCGTCTTGCCCACGATCACCGCGCCCGCCTCCCTCAGGCGCCGCACCGCCTCGCAGTCCTCGCGCTTGTGCTCGAAAGCGCCGCGGCAGCCGAAGCGCGTGTCCTCGCCCGCGAGGTCCACGTCGTCCTTGATCGCCACCGGCACCCCCAGCAACGGCAGCCGCCCGCCCGCCGCCAGCCGCCGATCCGCCGCGCGCGCCTCCTCGCGCGCCGCCTCCGCGCGCACGCAGCGGAACGCGTTCAGGGTTCCCCGCGTCGCCTCGATCCGCGCCAGCGACAGCTCCACCAGCTCGCTCGAAGAGACCTCGCCCGCCGCCAGCATCGCCGCGTGCGCCGCCGCCCCCGCGAACGCCAGGTCCGCGTCAGGGGTGCACTCCGGGCCGGCCGCCGCGTGCGGCGCGCCGAGGCGCTCTGCGTCGGTCTGTTCCTCGCTCGTCCGCGCCGCGGTCGTCTCTGGCATCGCTATCTCCATCTCCGCCGCGCACGCGCGTCCTCGGGGTCACAGTTCGCAGACCCCACCGCGCGCGCGTCCCGCACGCGCGCGCGGCGGGTCTGCATATCGACCGACCCCCCGGGCCCGCGGGGGCGGGACCGGGCCGCCTGGAAAGTGTTGACCCCGATGATCACGAGGTCGGGATCGGTCGTTCGACCGAACGATGACAGATTCGCTACGCTGGCGCAACCCGGCGAGGCCAATGGCAGCGACGACGACCGACACGCGCGAGCGGATCCTGCGCACCACGCTGCACCTCATCGGCGAGAACGGCATCGGCGGTGTCTCCAACCGCGCCATCGCCGCCCACGCGCGCGTCTCGCTCGGGTCGCTCACATACCACTTCCCCAGCCAGACCCAGCTCCTGCGCGAGGCGCTCCTGCTGTACGTCGGCGAGGAGGTCGCGCGCGTCGAGGCCGTCGCCGCCGAGCTCCGCGCCACGCGACCCCCGCTCCACGAGATCGGGCGCGAAGTCGAGCGCATCGTCGAACGCTCCGCCGCGCGCCACATCGAACAGGTCGCCGAGGTCGAGCTCCACCTACACGCCTCCCGCGACCCCCACCTCCACGAGGCCTCCGCGCGCTGCTTCGCCGCCTACGAAGACCTCGCCGCCGCGATCCTCGAGGCGCTCGAGGTGCCCGACCCCGTCCGCCACGCGCGCACCGTCGTCGCGCTCCTCTACGGGCTAGGGTTGCGGCGTCTCGGCACCGGTCAGGCCGAGGCCGCCGGGACCGCCGACGCGCTGCTCACGATCGTCCGCGGCGCCGCCCGCCGCGCGAAGTCCCGCGACTGAGCGCCGCCGGAGCACCGCGCGCGCCGATCATCCCGGCCGCGCGTCCCGAGTGCGCCGATCTCCTGTCCCGGTCCGCGTGTCCGAGCGCGCCGATCTCCTGGCCGGGGGTCCGGGGTCCGAGTGCGCCGGCCCCGCTGGCAGCCGGCCGGCTGTCGCGCCGCTCAGTGGCCGCGCTCGCCGCGCCGCGCGTTCAGGTATTCCTGGTTCTGCTGGCGCTCCCCGCGGACCTGCACCGCGAGGTAGACCACGATCACGTTCACCACCAGCCCGATCCCCAGGAACGTCACGAGCAGGCCGATGTCCTTGCTCACGGCTGCACTAGCTAGAAGCATGTGTTCGATCGGGCTCCGGGTCGGGGTCGGCGGGACCCACGCAGCGTATCAAGGGGGTCCCGCGGTCGCCGCCGCGGGGGCCGGGTGCGCGGGCGCGATCAACCCGCTCGCGCCGTCAGCCGCTCGTCGGGCCGCTCGGAGGGTCCGCGCGTGTAGCCTTAGCGGTAGGCGCTGCCCGCGGCAGCGCGAGCCCGGAGAGGTGCCGGAGTGGTTGAACGGGCGCGACTGGAAATCGCGTAACGGGGGTTGACCTCGTTCGAGGGTTCGAATCCCTCCCTCTCCGTCCCGCCGCGAACAAGGTATAACCTTGTTATACTGGGCCTTATGAAGACCGCGATCTCGCTCTCTGACACAACCTTTCAGCGAGTGGACCACGCCGCCAAGCGATTGGGAGTCTCCCGCAGCGAGTTCTTCGCACGGGCCGCGGAGCGGTGGCTGGACACCTTGGACGATGACGGCACGACCGAGGCAATCGATCGCGCAATCGCTGCACTCCCGGTCGACCACGCGTTTACAGACGCCGCGGCAGCGGGCCTGGCGGCGGCCGATCAGACCTGATGGTGCGCGGTGAGGTGTGGTGGGCCGATCTTGGCCTGCCGAGGGGCTCTGCCCCGGCACTGCGGCGCCCACTGTTGATCGTCAGCGCCGACCAATACAACCGCTCCAGACTGCGCACGGTCACAGTCGTGGTGCTGACGACCACCCCACAACTCGCGGCACTGCCGGGCAACGTCGCCGTTTCTTCGGACCTCACCGGTATGGAGGCCGACTCGGTCGTCAACGTAACGCAGGTCGCGACCATTGATCGAGTCGCGCTGGAGGAGCGTATCTGCGTCCTACCGGACTGGACCATGTCCCAGGTAGATGCCGGCCTTGGGCGCGCTCTCGCGCTCACTCATCTCTGAGCCGCCCGATCGCGTGAACGGCGCTTCGCCTCGCCCTCGCAGCCCGCCGATTCCATCAGGAGCCCCAGCAAACCTGCAAGCTCGGCATTAGGGTTTGCAGGCTGTCCCGATCTCCCCGTTGTCGCCAGATCCGTGGTCTGTCAGATGGCGCCATCCACCGCGATGTTGGTGCGGCAGGTCAGGCCGACAAGTAGGTTGATGTCGTGGGGATCGCCGGTGATGATTGTTACCGCGCACTCGTAGCTCAGCTCTTCGGCGATCGCACGAGCTGTGCGTCGGTGGTCGAGATGTCTCGACGCGAATCGCGCGATGCTTCGGCTCGCAGCACGCCGGCGCGGATGGCGGCGGCGACGGGTCAGCGGAGCGTAGATGTCGCGCTCGGCGCCAATCGCCCCGATTAGACGGTCGACAACGGTCGGCTGCGAGCGCACTGACGCCGCCGCTGTCGAGCAGGAAGTCGCGCCTGGGACGACGGGTCACTCGGGCCAGGCGTCGGCGCGGCGCTGCAGCTCGGGTAGGCGTTTGGAGGGGTCAGCGCCTTCGGCGACGAGGTCGTCGCGCAGTTCTGCGAGGCGAGCGCGTTGCGCGTCGCGGAGCTTGGGATCGTCGGCAGGATGCTGCTCGGCGTGAGATGCGGAGGCGGCCCCTTTGTCCCGGACTCCCCGTCCCATTGTTGATCGGTCCACGGATAGCCGCCGCGGGTGCCGGCTCGTCCGCGTCAGCTTGTCGGATTCCAGCGCTCATCAGCGAGAGGGGCGCTGTTGAGCTCATCCCTGCGCCCACGCCAATCAGGAAGGAACGTGTCCATGAGCTCTGGCGAAGCGCTCGCCGTGGCTGCGCTCGAGGAGGTGTGTCATCTCGTGGACGACGACGTACTCCAGGCAGCGTGGGTGCTTCTTGGCCAGTTCGAGGTTGAACCAGATGTGGCCGGTCTCGCGGTTGCATGAGCCCCACTTGGTCTTCATTCGCCGGATACTCCAGCGTGGCACGCTCGCGGCCGATGGCCGGCTCCCACTTCGCGATGAGCCCGGGGATCAGCCGCGCGCAGTTGCTACGCGCTGCCAATCCCGCAGCAGCTTCAGCCGAGCTTGGTTGTCGGTGCCCTGCGGGACGTAGAGCAGCAGCCGCTCGCCGTCGAGCTCCGATGTGCGGCTCGGCCGGGCCGCTCGATGACCTTGCAGCCGGTGGCGCAGCCCCCACACGTAGTGGGACTCGCCGGTGACCATCTCGCGCTGGGACTGGCGGGCGGCGTCCTGCAGCTGCTTGCGCTGGCGCTTGATCCACGGCAGCCGCTGGATGACGGCCAGCCGCACCTGCTCGTCGTCCGAGGCGCGCCGGGGCGGCGACGCGGACCCGTCCCAGCGGCGGGTAGACGCCGATGTGGAGGTTCTTGATGTCCTTGTAGACGACGTCGATGTCGATGCCGCGCGACGGTCAGGTAGGCGCTAGCGGTACTCATCGCGTGCCTTCACCAGCGTCAATCAGCTCGTCGAGGCGGTCGTAGCCGTCGGGCAGGACGTTGATCAGGGCCCGCCGGACCTTCTTTTCCTTGATCGGGTTGCCGATCCAGTCGGTCGGGCTTGCTGTGTCGCGCACGGTGTCGTCGACCTCGACGCGCGAGATCTCCGCTCGGGAGGCCGAAGTCGACGAGCGCGCGCTTGGCGCCGTTGTCGGCCCAAGTCGGGGTAGGTCGGTGTCGGACTCGCTCTTGCCGAGCTTCCGGGCGTGGGCGATCAGCTTCTCGAGGTACTCCTTGTAGTCGATCGCGCCTCTGGCGGCGCTCCTCGATCGAGGGCGTCGAGCAGCTCGCGACATCTTGTCGTAGTACTTCGGGTTCATCGCGCGCTCGTCGATGATGACCTTGCGCATGTTGTTGGTGATCGTCTCGGCCACGGCCTCGGGGTCCGTTCTTGATGCCCTCGGGCAGCTTGTCGATCGCGCCGGCGCCCATCTGCGACGATCAGCTCGATCAGGCCGGTGTCCTCGAAGTCGGCGACCGTCTCGGACGGCGTCGGCCTGGATGTAGGTGTCGAGCAGGAAGCGCATGCCGGCCTCGTACTGCTTGAAGTCGATGTCCTCGCCGGCGCCGAGCTTCACCTCGTCGCGGACGTTGGCGTAGTGGGCGATCTCGGCCTTGATCGCGGCGGCCTCGGCGTCGGTGTAGCCGGCGTCGGTCATCTCGTTGGCGAGGTTGCCGTAGGCGCGGGTCGACGGCGGCGACGGCCTTGTAGAGCTCGACCCGCTTCGGCTCGTTGGCCTTGAGCTGCTCGGCGTTGCCCGGCTCGGCGGCGCAGAAGTACTGCTGGTACTGGAGCGTGTCCTTCGGCGGCGCGACCGGCTCGCAGAGGGCCCGGATCCGCTCCAGCGCCTCGTCGAGGTCCTCGCGGGCCTTGCTCGATCCGATCGGTCAGCAGGCCCTCGATGTCCTCCTTCTCGTAGCCGTCGAGCGCGCCGGAGGTGTAGTCGGTGATCGCGCTCTCGAGCGAGTTGAACAGGTCCCGGTAGTCGACGATGTAGCCGTAGTCCTTGTCGTCGCCGTCGAGCCGGTTGACGCGGCAGATGGCCTGGAACAGGCCGTGGTCGCGCATCTTCTTGTCGATGTAGAGGTAGGTCGCCGGTGGGCGCGTCGAAGCCGGTCAGCAGCTTGTCGACGACGATCAGCAGCCGCATCTGGCCGGGCTCGCTCGATGAACTGCTTCTTGACGTCCTTCTCGAACTGCTCGACCTTGCTCATCGCCGCGTCGGCCGGCTCGTCGAAGTGGTCGGCCAGCATCTGCCGGTAGATCTCGTACTGCCGCAGCCTCTCGGTCGCGCCCTCGCCGGAGTCCTCCTTGGAGATGTCGCCGGCGTGCGGCTCGTAGCTGGTGACGATGGCGCACTTGCCCTTGAAGCCGGCCTGGCAGAACAGCTCGTAGAACTTGCACGCCTGGTAGATGCTCGACGCCGACGAGCATGGCGTTGCCGCGGCCGTCCATCAGCCGTGGCTTGGTCTCCATGTCGAGCAGGATGTCGTTGACGATCTGCTTGGCGCGCGGCTCGGCGCTGACGACCTTCTGCATCGTGCCCCAGCGCTTCTTCAGCTCGGCCTTGGACAGGTCGGTCATGCCCTTGGTCTTGGCCTCGAACCACTTGTCGACCTTCGCGCGGCGAGGTCAGGTCGCTGGTCGATGTTGCGCGCCTCGTAGCGCAGGTCGAGCACGACGCCGTCCTGCGACGGCCTCGTCGAACTTGTAGGTGTGGATGAAGCTGCCGAAGATCTCGATGCTCGTCGCCTTGTCGGCCTTCAGCAGCGGCGTGCCGGTGAAGCCGATGAACATCGCGCCCGGCAGGAGCTCCTTCATCGCGTCGTGCATCTTGCCGGACTGCGTGCGGTGGGCCTCGTCGACGAAGACGAAGAGGTTGCCCTTGGCGCGAGAAGTCCTTGGGGAGCTTGGCGTGCAGCTCCTCGATGAAGTCGCCGCTCGGCCTCGTCGCGGGCGCGCTCGTCGTCGGAGCCGCGGAACTTGTGGATCAGCGAGCAGATCAGCCACTCGCTCGACTTGTTCAGGGTGTCGAGCAGGTCGGCGCCGCTGTCGGTGCGGTAGATCTTCTCGTTGACGCCCGTTGAAGACCTTCTCGATCTGCTCGTCGAGCTCGGTGCGGTCGGTGATGAGCAGCACGCGGGCGTCTCGCTGGTGCTCGCGGATCCACTTCGCCAGCCAGACCATCGTCAGCGACTTGCCCGAGCCCTGGGTGTGCCAGATGATGCCGCCCTCGCGCTTGGCGATCCGCTCCTGCGCGGCCTTGACGCCGAAGTACTGGTTGTGGCGGCAGATCTTCTTGACGCCGGCGTCGAAGACGATGAAGTCGTGGATCAGCTCGAGCAGCCGCTCCTTCGAGCACAGCTGCGTCAGCGTCGCGATCGCAGCGGGTTCTCGATGTCGGATGGCTCGCGCCAGGCCAGCCAGTACTTCTCCGGTGTGTCGATCGACGCCGTAGCGCAGCCCCTCGACGTCGTTGCCGGCCATGACGAGCTGCACGGTCGTGAAGAACGGGCGGATGAACTCCGGCTTCTGGTTGCCGATCGTCTGGCGGATGCCCTCCGACACGCGCGACCGTCGAGCGCTTCAGCTCGAGCGTCGCCAGCGCGATGCCGTTGACGTAGAGCACGATGTCGGGGCGCTTGGTGTGCTGGCCGAGCGACGGTGACCTCCTCGGCGATCGCGAAGTGGTTGGCCTCGGGTTTCGTCCAGTCGATCAGCCAGACCGTCTCGTGCTGCTCGCCGACGCCGGGCTTGACCTTCACGCCGTAGCGCAGCAGGTCGTAGACGTCGCGGTTGGCCTCGTACAGGTCGCGGCCGCCGCCGAGCGAGGCTTCTTTACGGAGTATTTCGATCGCCCTGTCGATCTGGGCGGTGTCGTAGTGGCGGCTTTCGAGGTTCTCTTTGAGCCTAGCGATCTCAATATTGGAGTTTTCCTCGCCGTACTTCCAGTTTCCGAAGTAAGAGAAGCCCAGTCGGTTGCGGAACAGGTCCACGATGTCGTCTTGCGTTTCGCGCTCGAAGCGGCCGACGTCTTTCACGTTGTGGCCTCCTCCATGGCAGGAAGTCTGGTCTGACCCGTCAAGAGTTGTTGCATCATGCCTTGCTTTACGGACTTCGTCTTGGATAGCCGAACGCGAAGCACCTCGATCTCCTCGTCGCAGTCACGAAGTGCTGCAGAGATGGCGCGCTGCTCGTCGGGACTCGGCAAGGACAGCACGACAGACGAGATGTGCGAACGGGTAGTTGCTAAGACCTTTGTGCCAGCAGCGAACCGTAGCAAGGTATTTCGGAAGGCCGGAATAAACTGGAGATATGCCTTGAATCCGTCTGCGAGTACGCTCTTGTCGAAGCGGGCCGCGATGGTGTGTAGCCCCGCCACAATCCCGCCCTGCGGTACCGAGGTGATCTCGACGGCCTTCCCTACGCCGATTCGATCCTCAGACGCGTCAACAAACACGAGGTCGCCCACCTCGAGATGCGTGGCGGTTTTTGCTAGTGCGACTGGCACTCTGGGGATTACCGCACGGGCGGCATCCAATGCCACGACGCGGCTAGTATGAATGTCTCCATAGTGGAGGTAGCACAATGGAGAGTCTGTATTTAGCTGCGCACGTGATACTGCAGCTATCTGAATGTAGCGGACGACATCACCCAGAGCGACCTTTCGCCACGGCTCGACAAAACCAAGTATACGTGTCTTGCCGGCGAGAAGCTGCTGCAGGACGCCCCGCTTGATCGCTTCCTTCCTTGCGATGAAGCACTGTAGTCCTGCGATTAGTGCGTCTGCGTCGTCCAGGGCTCTTGCGATGCGCCGTTGATCTTCCGACCCTGGAACGTCGATCTCGAAGGCGCGAATCTGCGCTAGAGACAGGTTCGCCTGAGCGGCGCGAACATTGATCTCTGCAATGCGAGTTTGGATCGCCTCGCTTCGAAGCGCCCATAATAGATAACGTGGATCGATACGCGAGTCCTGAGATGGGCGAATCACAGCGAACGCCTGGTTGGTGTTCGCTGGCAGCCATGAGGCCTGAACTACTGTTGAACGCCCTAACGCTCCGGCGATCGAGAAGAGAATGTCTCCCTCACGCAGCTGGGATCTGCGAAGACGCTCATGCGTATCCGCGTCAATGAACGCGGCCTTGGCCGGCACGTATTGGCCGTCGCCTCCGATCGTCTCAACCTTGATGAATCGGATGCCGGACTGCGTAAATCGTCTGCCCACCGAGGTCGGGGTCGTGCCCTTGGTGACCAACGCGCTAACGTCTCGAATCGTGGTTTTTGAGAGCTCAGTCACTCGACCCCCATGGCCGCGAGATGCCCGGCTACGCGGTCACTGAGCTCGTCGAGCTCCGTTTCGATGTCGCTTAGCGTCTCGCCATACCGCTCTCCGAGCACCTGAAGCCGCGCGACGAGATCAAGCACGAGAGAGGTGAGCACACCTTCGGCTCCGCGGGCAACCGTAGCTCGCCACTTGTCGTCGATTACTAACTCCTTCACGTCCGCTTCGCTGAGATCGCCGTACTTCCTCAGCGTCGCGAGATCGAGATCGGCTTGGGCCTCCTTCGCGGCCCTCTTGGCCGCGGACTCGACATCGAAGAGCGTGACAGCCTGCTTCAGCGCGGCGACTTCCTTAGTGTCCGCCGCCTCGCGCTTGGCCTCTTTGAGGCGCGCCGCCACCAGCGCCTTGGTGAGCTTGCCGTCATCGACGGCCTCCGCACAGGAGCCCCTCCTCGACCGCATGCTCCTCGGTGTACTCCTCGACCGCCCGGGTCGCCTCCTCGGCTCGGACGTTGAGCTCATCGACCTGCGCCTGCTCGTCAGCGAAGTAGCGCGCGACGATCAGCGCCGGGGGGATGAGGTCCATCTTGTACTTGTCCGCGCTTCTGCCGCGAGCCGATGACGAGGTCTGGGGTCTCGGAGAGCTTGCGGTCCTTGTCCTCGATCGCGTTGCGTGGTCTTGGCAGCGTCGACCCAGCCCTCGTTCATGATCAGGAAGACGTCGTCGTGCATCGTCTCGTGCCAGTAGCTCATGAGCTGCTCGTAGACGTCGTACTCGTCGAGCAGCGGTGTCTGTCTTGAAGCGCGCGAGCAGGTCGTCGCCGAATGTCGCGATGAGATCGTTGGGACGTGGTGTCGGCGGCGATGCCGGCCAGCTCGTCGCGATGCGCCGCGAACCACTCGCCGACCTGCTCGGCGCCGTCGGCTGAGAACTTCTGGAACTCGCTGGAGTCGAGGATCGCCTGCTGCACCTCGGAGACGATCGACCGCCAGGTCGCTGTAGCCGGGGCGGTTCGGCTTGAACAGCGTGGCGCGCAGGGGCGGGAACGCGTCCCAGTAGGCGCTCGAGCGCATCGACGTCGCGGTCGGGGATGCCGCCGTGGAGGTGAGCGTCGAGGTCCTGGATGTCCTCGGGCTCGGAGGAGTCGATGTAGCGCGGGATGTTGAGGTTGTAGTCGTTGGCTTCGGTCGGCGATCTCCGCGAGCGGCACCATGCGCGAGTAGCGCTCGATCTCGATCTGCTTGTTGAAGATGTCGACGATCTTGTGGATGTCCTGGCTGCGCAGGCGGTTCTTGGGGCCGTCCTTCATGAAGCCCTTGGAGGCGTCGATCATGAAGACGCCCGTGCGGGCCGGCGGCGTTCTCCTTGTCGAGCACGACGATGCAGGCCGGGATGCCGGTGCCATAGAAGAGGTTGGCGCGGCAGGCCGATGATGCCCTTGATGTAGCCGCGGTCGAGCAGTTGCCGGCGGATGGCGGCCTCGGCGTTGCCGCGGAAGAGCACGCCGTGCGGCAGGATGACCGCTGCCTTGCCGGTGCTCTTGAGCGACTTCAGGACGTGCAGCAGGAAGGCGTAGTCGCCGTTCTTCGCCGGCGGGCGCCCGAACTCGAAGCGGCCGTAGTCGTTCTCCAGGCCGTTGCTCCACGACTTGTCCGAGAAGGGCGGATTCGCCACGGCGAAGTCGAAGGTCCGCAGCTGGTCGCCCGTCGATGAACTGCGGGCTGGTGATCGTGTCGCCCTTGCGGATCTCGGCGTCCTCGTTGCCGTGCAGGATCATGTTCATCCTGGCCAGCGCCCAGGTGGCGTTGTCCTTCTCCTGGCCGTAGATCGTGATGCCGCGCGGCGCCTCGGCGGCGACCTTCAGCAGCAGCGAGCCGGAGCCGCAGGTCGGGTCGTAGACCGTCTGGTCCTGCCGCGTGTCCGGGTCCGATGCCGACGACCTTGGCGATGACCCGAGACACCTCGGCCGGCGTGTAGAACTGGCCCTTGCTCTTGCCGGACTCGGTGGCGAAGTGGCGCATCAGGTACTCGTAGGCGTCGCCGAGCAGGTCGTCGCCCTCGGCGCGGCTGCCGCGGAAGTCGAGGTCGGCGAAGATCGCGACCAGCTTGGACAGCCGGTCCTGCATCTCCTTGCCCTTGCCGAGCTTCTCCTCGTCGTTGAAGTCGGCGAGGTCGATGACCTTGCTGCAGGTCGTTGGCCTCGGCGAGCTTGCGATGATCTTGTTGATCCTGTCGCCGATCTCCTTGTCGCCCTTGAGCGCGACCATGTCGTCGAAGGAGCCGCCCGCGGGGACGTCGATCAGGCTGTCCGGATCGGACTTCGCCTTGTCCGAGACGTACTTCACGAACAGCAGCGTGAGGATGTAGTCCTTGTACTGCGAGGCGTCCATGCCGCCGCGCAGCTCGTCGCAGCTTTGCCAGAGCGAGCTGTACAGGTCGGACTTCTTCAGCGCCACGTGCGCGACTCCTCGCCGGTCAGGTTCATGTCGAGCGATCCTATTGCCTTATATCCCGCGGACGAGCCTTACTCGTCTGCCGGGAGCCGTGGGTATCGCCAGCGCATGAAGTCGCCGAACATCGGAGCGGCGTACGCGTTGACGCCGTAGAGGAGGCGGATCGGGCTTTGCGAAAGCGAGTGCGGCTCAAGAACTCCTCGTCAAGGGTTGCGCTGCGTTGCGACGCGCTCCCCGTCGTGGCGATCGTCGCCGTGCCTTCGAGGTCGGCCGCTTCCCACAGCGCCTCGCCGAACCACTGGATGAAGTACGGGTAGCCGTCGAAAAATCGCGTGCGACACGATCGGCGACGCCAAGCACATAGGAGATGTCGGCGATGGGGCGCACGAGCGCCTGGGCGGCAGCGATGGATCTGCTGCTCGCGACCGCTAGATAGCACCTGCTGGGACTCATCGACGACGATGATCCTTTACGCGATAGCCGCTAGTCTCGGCCTTGTGGATGGAGAGCAGCTACGCGCGCTGCAGGCGCCGCTCAAGGAGGGCTATCGCGTCGACCCCGAAGCGGCCCGCGTCACGCTGTCGGCAACCGGCAGCCTCGGAGAGGGGATCACATGCTCCGTCGATACCGGCCGCGCGCTCGCCGAGGCCGGCCTGCATCCCGCGAGCGGCGGGGACGGCTCGCTGTTGTGCTCGGGCGACATGCTCCTCGAGGCCCTCGTCGCATGCGCGGGGGTGACGTTGCGGGCCGTCGCCACGTCGCTCGGCATCGCTGTCGCAGGCGGTCATGTGCGCGCCGAGGGCGACCTCGACTTCCGCGGCACGCTCGGCGTTGACCGCGACGCTCCCGTCGGGTTCTCCGCGATCCGGCTCTCCTTCGAGCTCGACACCGACGCCGATGAAGAGCAGGTCGCGACGCTCCAGCGATTGACCGAGCGCTACTGCGTCGTCTACCAGACGCTCGCCCGCCGCCCTGCGCTGGAAACCACGGTCGCGCAGGGTTAGCGGCGATCGGCGACGTCGTGCGCTCCGCGAGATGGGGTGCTACGCGGCCGCCGCCGCGGAGATCCGCTCGGAGTGCTCTATTGCGGGCCGCGCACTAAACTAAGTTGCTCTGCGCCAGTAGCTCAGCTGGATAGAGCGTCGGTCTACGGAACCGAAGGTCGGGAGTTCGAATCTCTCCTGGCGCGTAGGGCAAAACCCCTGGAAATCCCGGGGGTTTTGTGTTTCTCGGGCCGGTGGATGTCGTGGGTCTTGCGTCGTGGGTACCATTCATGGGTACCAAACGGTGCTCGACGGCGCACCTTGGATCGTCGTGCTGGTGCGGCGGCGCAAGTCGGGCCGCAGGAACGATGGCGGGCCGCCAGTGGCTTCAGCGGCCGACGAGGACGGCTTCGATGTGTTGGCGAATGTAGAGCCTGCGGCGGCCGATCTTGACGCTTGGGAGGATGTCGCGGCGGGCCCAGTCTTCGACGGTGGAGACGGGGGCGTGGAGGAGGGCGGCGACCTCTCGGCCGGTCATGACGTCGCTCGCGCTCAGGCGCGCGACGGGCGGATTGCGACCCGTGCTGCTGGGCGACCTCGTATCCAACGGGTTTGGTTGTGTGTGCAAGATGAGTGGTGGTCGGCGGGATCACTGCACCGTGTCGCGAGGGCGTAGGCGCGGGCAGTGATGGGTTGGGGTGAGGCACCCGGTGGGCGAGGGTGCGGTTGGGGTCACATACCGACATCGAGCTGGAGGTCGTCTTTCCCCTGTGTCGATTGTGCGCAGGACGGTTCGGCCGGTAGGACGGACGGAAGCCGGCTGATGAGCGCCCCGGTTTGTGCGAGTCATGAGGCCGTGCGTGCCGGTGGCGGTGACTCGCGCCATGTTGGCGCTCGTCTGTTGGCTCGACGGCGTCTTGTGGTGTTCAGGGGAGGATCTGTTCGTCGCGGCGACGCGCACGCTGCCGGAACCACGCCTCGACGAGCATCGATGGCAGCACGAACAGCGCACCGACGAGCACGATCACCACTGGACGGTGATGGGCGGGCACCAAGAAGGCGACCACGGGGCCGAGCGTCGCAGCGACTCGTGCATAGCGCTTGGGTGCGTATGTCTGCTTGCCGCCGACGAGCAGGCGGCGCCACCACGGTCTCGCTCTCTCGGCGAACGGGTCATTTGGGCTGGGTATGCGATCGGGCATGCGAACTGGGCTTGCTATCTCGGCCGTCGAGATTATGGCGTTGCGCTCGGTGGCGGGTCGGTCCTGGTGGATGCATGATGGGGACGATCGCTGAGACTCGGCAAGCCAGCGAATCTCCTAACTAGTCACCGTTTAGCGGCGGGGTCGCACGAGGCTCAATCCTCAATGAACAAGCCAATTCTTGCGGCAAATCGGGCGTCGAGTACGACTGATTCGCGGCGGGGTTTGCGGCTGCTGGGCCTACCCCGCCGCGAATACCCGGAACCTCAGTGTCCAAGCCACAAACAGCCGGTTTGCCTATCGGATTCACGGCGGGAAAAACGGTATTCGCGGCGGGGAAAATACAAGACGTTGATCGCTCGATCTGACCCGCCGGTAACCGCGGTACCGAGCGCCAACACCGCTCCAATACACGACATACGCCATGGGCCGCGCATCATCGTTGCGCGCGGTCGTCCCTGAGTTCGTTAGCGGGCTGGGGTGCGGTACCGCGCCCATGCGATGCGCTCTGCGACCTGGATCGCTACGAAGAGGAGGGTGTAGACAAACCCGGCGTAGCGGCCCGCGTGCGCTGCGGTGGCTCCGAGCACGCCAGCAAACGCTCCCAGGGTCATCAGCGGCCCGCGCGGCGTTTCGTGGATCATGCGGATACCTATAGATCTTGCCGCCCGCCGTCCGGAGGCGACTATCGCGACGGCGCCAACGGCGAGGGGCGCTAGATACCACCACCATTCGCCGTCTGCCCATGTGAGTGCGGCCGCGGCTGCCAGCAGCCAAATATCGGCAGCTACCAGGACCGGGATCGAGGCGGGTGCGGTCGGCGGTCGACTTCGCCTCGAAGCCGAAAGGCCGACTCGCGGGTCGCCGCTCACCGGATAGCACCCCCGCCGCGCGCCGCAAGCAGGCCGGGCGCCCCGCCGGGTGCCGGCGAGCACCACGGCGTGGCTATCAACGCTGCGGACGCTCCGACGAGCCGAATCATCCAGATCGCACGCATGCCGGCATCCTAACCATCCGATCAGGGCCTCGAGGCGGTAGATTCTTCGTCGCGATGGGTCAAGTCTCGAAGAAGGCGCCTTGGGACCAGAGGCTGGCCGAGGGCCTGGCCCGCAGATCGTGGGAAGCCGCGAACGATCCCGCCGCGCGCGGGCGACGCCCTTCATGGCGCGCGCAGATCAGGTCTCCCTACTACTGGTGCGCCGTTCTCGCCTACGGCTCGGCTGCCGTGGTCTGGTTTGCCACGAGCCCCGGATGGCCGCACGCCATCGGTGCGGTTCTCTATGTGGCGGCATTGCTCGCGGGTGCCCTCTCGCTCCGAGACGCCCGCGCTATCGAATCGCGTCACGGAACTACCGACGACGCATAGCTGCCTCCGAGGGGTGTCGAAGCGGTGATCTCGACATCGCGGGCCGGCGAGTCAAGCTTGCCGAGAGATAAGAGGTTCCGAGTTGATCGAAAGTGTTTCTAACTCCCGGTAGGTGGAATCCGGTTAGTATCCGGCCACGATGCCGCCTTCCAGTCCGGGGGATCTGCCTGCCGCCATGGCGCTGCTCGGCTTGCTGGCCGAGCAGCCTGACACGGGGGCGGGCGTCGCGGTGCGCTTGAACAAACGGTTTCCGCGGGCCGGCTGGTCGCGTAACGTGGCCCACAACAATCTGCCGAGTCTGGAGAAGCAAGGGTTCCTGCGCGTTGTGAGTCGCCATCCGTCGGGCAAAGTCTCGGCAAATAGATATGAGGCGACAGCGGAGGGCGTGGCGAGGCTGCGGGCGTGGATCCGCGAGTCGGCGTTGGTGCCGCCAGTGTTGCGTGATGAGCTCCAAGGGAAGCTTTGGTTCTCGTCGCCGGATGACCTGCGTGTGCTGGCACAGGAGCTGGCGGCGGATGAGACCGCTTGCGCGGCGGAATACGCGCGGGCCCATACACGCGACAAGCAGGCGCGGCAGTTGCGCCTTCGCCGCGGTACGCGGAGCGGTTCTGCGGATCTCGACGTGCTAACAAGGGAGATCCAGATTGCCGACGAAGCCGTTGTCTGGGGTCAGCGGGCGAAGCGGCTTCAGGGGTTGCGGGAGCACATCGAAGATGTCCTTGAGGAGATGGAAGGCGAGGAGGGTTCGGCGGCTTCTGATGATGAGTGAGCTTCTGCGTCTGGATGAGGTGAGCAAGCGCTATCGGCGTGGCGAGCGCTCGGTGCAGGTGCTCTGCGAGGTCTCGCTGGAGGTCGCCAAGGGCGAGATCGGCGCGGTCGTGGGCTCGCCGGGGGCAGGCAAGACGACGCTGCTCGAAGTCGCGGCCGGCATGGTGCGCCCTGATGCCGGCGGGGTGTATCTGGGTGAGCTTGAGCTTGGGAGCCTTTCGACGCGCGAACGTGAGCGCCTTTGGGGCGCCCAGATCGCGTGGACTGATCGTGGCGGCCCGCGGCTGCCGTGGTTAGTTCGCGACTACGTAGGTCTTCCGCTTGCCACGGGTCGCAAGCGTGGGAACCGTGAGGCCCGCGAGCTGGCGGTGGACGCGCTGGAGCGCGTTGGTGTTGCAGATGGCGCCTCACGGCGATGGGAGGATCTGTCCGATTGGGAGCGCGTGCTCGTCGCGCTCGCACGAGCGTTCGTCTGCGATCCGAAGCTCGCGTTGATCGACGGGCTGTTCGACGGGTTGGGAAGGCACAAGACCCAGCAGGCCGGGGATCTGCTGCGCGGGTTGGTCCAGGAGTCCGGTTGCGGTGTGCTGCTGAGTGCGTCCGACTTGCAGAACGCGCTGGTTGCAGATCGTGTGTGGATGTTTGAGCGTCGTGGCCGGCTGCGTCTGGTCTCTGGTCAGCCCTGTGGGGAGGGAACGGTTATCGAGTTCCCTACGGGTGCCGCTGGTGGGGCGCGTGGGTCGCGAACCGTAGGCTGATAGGTGCTGGAGCTACGCGGTCTGCGCAAGCACTATCGGGTCGGTGCTGGCGAGCCGATCCGAGCTGTGGATGGTGTCTCGATGAAGGTCGCGGCGGGGGAGTTCGTCGCGTTGTACGGGCCGAGTGGCTCGGGCAAGACAACGCTGTTGGAGCTGATCGCCGGGCTGCGCGATCCCGATGAGGGGAGTGTGCTGGTCGATGGTTGCGATATCGCATCGCTCTCGCGTCGAGAGCAGGATGAATACCGTCTTCGGCAGGTCGGGATCATCGGCCAGCCGCATAACTTGATTCCGGGTGCGCGTGCGATCCAGAATGCTTCGTTGAAGTTGCTGCTCGCGAACGCGCGTCGCGCTGATCGGATGGTCGAACCGTTGCTTGAGCGTCTCGGCCTTGGCGATCGGATGCGCCATCGCACTGAGGAGCTCTCGATGGGTGAGCGCCAGCGTGTGATGATCGCGATGGCGTTGGCGATGGACCCCAAGCTGGTGCTCGCCGATGAGCCGACCGGCACGCTGGATACCCAGCGCACGCGCGAGGTGCTGTCTTTGCTTCGCGAGCTTTGCGTAGAGCGCGGCACGGCGATCGTGTTGGCCACCCATGATCCGCAGGCGGCGGGGTTTGCCGACCAGGCGCATGAACTGCGCGACGGGTGCCTTTGCGTGTACCAGCCAGACCACCTGCTGATCCCTGTCGGTTCGCTGCGCGAGGTCGGCTGATGAGCTGGATGAGCCTGTCGGACATCTTCTATCTCTACCGGGCGCGGCTCGGCGCTCGGGCTGTGCTCATACAGGAGGGTCTTGCTGTCTTTGGAATCGCTGTAGGTGTCGCGTTGCTGTTCGCCTCACAGGTCGCGAGCACGAGCCTGACCCACTCTGTGCAGGAGCTCACCAAGGAGCTCGTTGGCAACACACAGTTGCAGCTGGACGCACGCAGCCCGCAGGGTTTCGGGGAACGTCTGCTCGGCGAGGTGCGCAGCGTGCCCGGTGTGCAGGCTGCTCTACCGGTACTCGAACAACAGGCGAACGTGACCGGGCCGGGTGGAGAGCGCTCCGTCGACTTGATCGGTGCGGATCCGCGTTTCGCCGGGTTCGTCGGCTCGCTGCTGCGGCATTTCTCTGCCCAACAGCTCGCCTCGCAGCGTGCGATTGCATTGCCGACTCCGGTCGCGCAGGCGATCGGTGCGGAATCGCTGCAGGTCGTCAGGCTCCAGATCGGCGCGCGCGACACCGAAACGCTACTCGGCGCGACACTCGGAGAACGAGAGATCGCCGGTCTGGCGCACAGTCCTGTGGCGGTCGCACCGATCGGCTACGCGCAGCGCCTTGGCGGGCTGGAGGGCAAGCTCAGTCGCATCTTCATACGCGTCGCTCCCGGTCAAGGCGCGGCCGTGCGTGAGCGGTTGGCTTCCCTTGCGGCTGCACAGCATGTGAACCTTGAGCCAGCCGATTTCGACTCGACGCTCTTTGCCGTTGCGGTGTCCCCTCAGAACAAGAGCGAAACGCTTTTCTCGGCGATCAGCGCGCTGGTGGGATTCATGTTCGCGCTCAACGCGATGCTCGTGACCGTGCCTGCCCGGCGCAAGCTGATCGAAGAGCTCCGTCCCGCTGGCGCGACCCGCTCGATTGCATTGCAAATCCTGCTGTTCGACGCGGCCGTTCTCGGCCTGCTTGCGTGTGTGCTTGGGCTGGTCTTCGGTGAGCTGCTTTCGATAGCCGCGTTCCGTGCCACGCCCGGCTATCTGACCTCGGCCTTTCCGGTCGGCAACGACCGGATCGTCACATGGCAGAGCGTTGTGCTCGCCGTGGGCGCTGGTATGGCGGCTGCCGCTGTGGGCGTTCTCTGGCCGCTACGAGAGGTCCTGCGAAATCCCGAAGAGCGCGAGCGGATTGCTCGCAACAGCCAAGGCGTCGCGGGCTGGGCTCGCGCTCGAATGACAGTGGGGCTCGCGTGTCTGCTCTTCACGGGCGTTGTGCTCGTCGTGCGCCCGCAGAGCGCGTTCGCTGGCTGTCTGACACTCGTTGTCGCTCTGCTGTGTTTGCTGCCGTCGCTGTTTGATGGACTGATCGCAATTCTTGAGCGTTTGCAGGGTCTGTTCAACAGCGCGGCAAGCGTCCTGGCGATCACCGGGCTGCAGGCACCGCAGACCCGAGTTCGCTCGCTGGCGATTGCAGCGACGGGAGCAATCGCGGTATTCGGCACCGTCGCGATCGGCGGCGCGCAGAGCAACCTCGAACGCGGTCTCGATGCCGCAGCCCGCGAAGGCGACGCCACAGCAGACGTCTGGGTCGTCCCCAAAGGAGAATCCAACGTGCTCGCCACCACGACGTTCAAGCCGACCGGCCTGGCGAGCCTACAGCGACTGCCCGGTGTCCGCACGGTCAATTTCTACCGTGGTGGCTTCTTGACCTGGGGCGACCGGCGCCTTTGGGCCATCGCGCCACCTGACGCGCGAGACGATCCCGTGCCAGGGAGCCAGATCGTGGCGGGCAACCACGCAACCGCGCTCGCGCGGATCCGACAAGGTGGCTGGGCCGTGCTCTCACAGGTGCTTGCAAACGAACACCACCTCAAGATCGGTGACGCATTCACACTGCCCTCGCTGCAGCCGGTACGCCTACGCGTCGCCGCACTGAGCACCAACCTCGGATGGCCTCCAGGGGCGGTGATCCTGAACTCCAACGACTACGCGCACGCGTGGGCGAGCAGCGACCCCAGCGAGTACGCGATCGAAACCGACCCCGGTGTTCCGCCGGCAGGCGTTCGACGCTTGGTACGGCGCGCTCTAGGTCCCTCGACGGCGCTGGTCGTAGAAACAACAGCCGAACGCGAGCAGCGCCACTACGCGCTCGCCGCACAAGGTCTCTCGCGACTAACTCAGATCAAGCTCCTGCTGCTGATCGCCGCCGTGGTCGCCGTCTCCGGGGCGATCATCGCGATGATCTGGCAGCGCCGCGACCTCATCTCGTTCATCAAGGCGCAGGGCTTCCAACGCGGCGTACTCTGGCGCTGGCTGCTAGCCGAGGGCACCGTCCTGCTCGCTGCCGGCTGTTTGATCGGCTCCGTCTTCGGCATATTCGGCCAACTGCTCATCAGCCACGCGCTCGGGAGCGTCACCGGCTTTCCCATCGTCTTCCAAGTCGAAGCGCTCGCCGCATTGTGGAGCTTCGCGCTCGTGAGCATCGCAGCACTTGCGATGATCGCCCTACCCGGTTATCTCGTGGTCCGTGTACCAGCAAGGACCGCAAGCCCCGCCTATTGACGAACCAGCCCAGCACGTCGACGTCCCGCAGGACCCAGCCAACCCTGCGCCCCTGACACTTCGGCAACTGCACGCACTTGCGGCGGCCACGATACGCCAACTCGGATGGGGCCTAAGAAGCGCCGCCCGCGAGACGCGCAACTGGCGCACCCGCGCTGCCCAGATTCCCGATCGCGAGATCCGCGAAGATGCTCTTAGCGCGCTAGCTGACAAGCGGGGTCACATCGACGGCGCAGCGCTGTTTTGGACAATTCCTCAACGACGCAACACGCACCTGCTGCGGCTTCTCGTCGCCTACCAGATCATGTGGGACCTCCTCGACAACCTGAGCGAGCGGGGAGCAACGGCGGGGCGGACAAACGGCGAGCAGCTTCACACGGCTCTGATTGACGCGCTTGACCGTGTCCGACCCATCCGCGACTACTATCGCTGGCACCCCTCCAAGGAGGACGGTGGCTATCTACGGGTGCTCGTGGAAGCTAGCCGCCAGGCATGCCAGAGGATGCCGTCCTATTTCGCGATCCGCGAGACAGTGATCCGCGACGCGCGACGCGCAGGGGTGCAGGCGATCAACCACGAACCCAACCAAACCACCAGAGCTTCTGCCCTTCGCGTGTGGGTACTAGGAGAGAAATCAGGAGAGGAGGACATGAGCTGGTATGAGTTCGCTGGCGCCGCAAGCGCTGGTCTCTCCATATATGGGCTACTCGCGACCAGCGCCGGCCAAGCGCACAGCTCTGATATCGATCGAGTATATGGTGCGTATTTTCCTTCGATATCAGCGGTAACGACAATGCTCGACAGCTATGTGGACCAAGCCGAAGACGCCCAAACGGGCGACCACTCCTACATCGCCTACTACCCAACCACAGCGTCCGTCGTACCGAGTATCGCCCGACTCATGCGCTGTGGCCTTGATGCAACTCGGCCGCTCCAGCAAGCTGAGCGGCACCGCGTCATCGTCGCCTGCATGATCGCGCTGCATCTCTCACGAGACAGTGCGTGGAGCATGACTCTACGCAGAGGCACTGGCCAGCTCGCGCGATCAGGTGGCTCCCTAACGCTCCTCTTGATGCCAGCCCTGCGTCTCTGGCGCATCGTATATTCCCAACGTTCAACATAATAGACTCGTCAAGCGCTCCTGACGCCTTGGCGGTTCTTATCAGAACAGGGGTTCTTACGATAAGAACGGCATTCGTTCTCAACCGAACCGTTGCCTTGCCCGATGGACCCACCCTCCTGTAGATCTGGCAGTCCATGACGGTAAACAAAGCGCGCAAGCGTTCCCCGACCAAACGACGCGGGTCAAGCGCCACCCCACCTTCACACTCAATAGCTGAGCGCATTAAGAACGGCGAGTCGAGCGCACGACGGATCATCCTGGCGTCCGCCGGCGCTCGACACGCCCAAGAGCCAACGCCGGCGAGGCGACCATACAGATGCGCCGTAGCCCGACCCCAGCCAAGTGCTGGGAGGCGCGTCGAGAAACGCGAGCAACCCCGTTTGATAGGTGAAGCCGATGATATGACCCACCGTTGGCCTTTGGGAAATGCTGGCGCGGCTGCGGAAGCCGCGCCAGCAGTGCTGTGTTGTCACACAAATCCTGCCGCCGGAATTATAAGGCGGCAAGGATCCACGTACGAGTGCAGATCCCCTTGGGCTCGACCTGGGTTCCGCGGGCGGCCCGTCTCGCTCCCTCTGTTTGACGGGTCGCCCGCGCCCACAGACGACCATTCGACACTCTAAGGCTCCTCGTGCGTCTCGACTATCGCGTCAAGCGCGCGCAGGCCGGTTTCGATTGACTCATCCGGCCCAAATCAGCTCTGCGACCGACACCCACTATTCAACCGGAAGGCGGCAGTCCGACCTCGTAATCTGGTCGGAGGCGCGCCAACCCCTGGAGGAGAACAATGAAGCTAGCAGCGTGCTGTGCCGTTCTACTGTCGTGTATTGCTCTCCCTTCGGGTGTGGCATATGCGGACTCGTCCTCGTCGGGTTTGGGCGGGACCGGCGAATCGGGGCTTGAAAGCCCGCTTGTGGCCCCTGGGGTGCAGCCGTTGGTGAAAGGGCAGGGTATCGTTGAAGCTGAACAGGCGAGTCTGAATAGTCCTGAAGCGGTAGCTGCGCGTGAAGAATCCCAGACTAAGTACAAAGGTCTTGGTGCCGGTGAAGTCGCTGAACTGGCCGGGCAGCTGTTCCCGGCCTTGGTGGATGAACCGGCTGGTGGGCCGCCGAAGCTCCCGGCGGGAGAGTCGATCACTTCTTATCCGACGACGAATGTCGCCCAAATCGATGTTGGCGGTGGGGAGCGGGGTGTCGTTGACTCGACGGTTCCGATCGCGTTGGAAACCTCGCGGGGGCAGCGGACGCCGATCAATCTGGCGCTGAGTCAGTCGGGAGGGTTCTTCTCGCCTATCACGCCGCTGGTTGAAGTGCAGATCCCCGAGCACCTGGACGAAGGTGTGCAGCTGGCGAACACAGGCGTATCGTTGACGCCGGTGAATGGGCAGGGAGGTGCTCTGGGCGGCTCGGCAGGGTCTTTGGTAGGGACAACTGTGTTGTATGCGAATACGCAGACGGACGCGGATACGCTGGTCAAGGCGGCGACAGACGGGTTTGAGCTGGATACGATGCTGCGGTCCGTAGAAAGCCCAGGGCAGCTTTCGTTTCGCGTGAGCTTGCCGAGTGGAGCGAGTCTTGCGCAGGACGCGGCCTCGGGTGCTGTGCGGGTGGTTAGGGAAGGGGCGACGCTCGCGGTGATCTTCGCGCCAAGTGCGCGGGATGCTGTGGGGACTGTGGTGCCTGTCTCTATGGGTGTCGCTGGAAGCACGCTGACCTTGATGGTGAATCGGTCGAGCGCTGATGAGTACCCGATTGTCGTCGATCCGACGGTCTCCGATGGTGAGCTTGACAACAATGATCCTTACGCCTCCAATTGGCGGGAGGAACCGGCTCCACCTAGTCCGTTCCATTTCAAGGAAAGCCTTTCTGGGGGGCAGCGGTTGATCGATTATGACGAAGGTACCGCGTATGCGCGTGGTGAATTTGGCGCGATGGCGTATGAAACGCAAGGTGTCTCGCATATCTACGAGCTGGTCACGGAAACCGCAGCGTCAAACGCCGGCGCGAACATTGAAAACAAGCTTTTCATCCGGAGCCCGGGTAAAGGTGTCGAAAAGGAAGAAGTTCTAGGGTCCAGTTATGCCAACGTCAAAAAGGAACTCTGTGTAGAAGCGAGCTGCGCGACGGGGAAAGTCATCGAAGGGACCGGGGGTAATGATGGCAATGTTGCGGAGTTCAAGCAGACCGCGGCGAACGCTGGTAGCGCGTTTGAAAGCGAACTAAAAAGCGCATCGGTGAAGATCCTTCAGGAAAAAGTCCCGACAGTGGCGTTGAACACTTCCTCGGCCACCATTAACGGCGAACCCAACATGTTCCACGCCGGCACCTGGGTTGGTCCACGCTCCACCTCGGAAATATCCGCAACCGACCAGGGCTTGGGCGTCTATAACGTTCGAGCTACGTCCCCGAACAAGGCTAACTGGTCGGAAACCTCGGAATACGTTTGGGATTGCAAGAGCGCTCAGTGCCCTCAAAGCGAGACAACGGCATTTACTGTGCATGGCTCAAATTATGGTTTCTACGAACTGCCTAACGGCGAAGATACGGTCGAAGTCACGGCTTCTGACACGGCGGGCCTCACGAAGACGGTCTCTGGGAAAGTCAAAGTTGATTACAGCCTGCCCTACGCCCTGGCACTTTCGGGGTTGCCGCTGAATAAAGAACTCGGTGAAGGTACGGTGAAACTAAAAGCCACCGCGAAAGACGGCACAGAATCGTTCAGCGGCTCGGGTATTGAATCCATCACGTTGACGATCGATGGTAAACAGGTCGGTACGGCGTCGGGGTCTTGTTCTCCGGGGCCGTGTACGGCGACTAGTAGTGAATGGGCGGTCAGTGGCTCTGAATATCCGGCCGGGCAGCATACTGCGGTGATCACTGCGAAGTCGCCGGCTGGCGACAAGGCAACTGCGGAATACACGTTTGATACGGGGCATCTGGCGGCGCCGGTCGCATTGGGGCCGGGTTCAGTGAGCCCGGAGACCGGCGAGTTCTTCTTGGGCACCACGGATGTATCGGTAGCGAGTCCGGGTGCGACACTCTCGCTGAAGCGCAGCTACAGCTCCTCGCACTTGAGGGCTGGTGCTGAAGGACCGTTGGGTCCCCAGTGGGCGATGAGTGTTGGTGGGGCTCAGAGTTTGACCAAGGCCGCCGAAGGCGCGGTGGTGCTGACTAATGCTGAAGGCCAGCAGTCGGTCTTCACGAGCAAAGGCAAAGGCGAATTCAACTCGCCGCCGCTGAGCGCCAGCCTGAAATTGACGGAAGTCCTCGAAGGCGAAAAAACCAAGGAATTCCAGCTCAAGGACGGCAGCGGCCAGGTCACGAAGTTCACGCTCCCGAGTGGTGGCACCGGCAATACATGGGCGCCAGCGACGCTCGAAGGACCTGGTGCGACGAACACGGTGACATACGAGTTCCAGACGGTTGGTGGCATCACCGAGCCGACAGAGGTTCTAGCGCCGGTTCCGGCTGGTGTGTCGTGCACGACGTCGCTCGTCAAGGGCTGCAGGGCACTGGGCTTCGTCTACTCCACCAAAACCACTGCTACGGGCAACGCGGAAAGCGAATGGGGCGAATACGAAGGCCGCCTGAAGGAAGTCACTTTCACGGCCTGGGATCCGACATCGGCAAAAATGACGACCACGACGATCGCGGACTACATCTTCGATAAGGAAGGCGAGCTGCGCGGCGAGTGGAACCCGACGATCTCCCCGAAGCTCGAGACGACCTACGGGTATGAACCCTCCACGGGTCACTTGACAGCGATGACCGCGCCCGGACGTCAACCGTGGCTGTTCAACTATGGTACAGCCAGCGGCGATCCGCGAGCCCGTATCGTGTCCGTCACACGGCCGAGCGCTTCGACCGCTACAGGTAACGGTCAACCGCCGGTCTTGAAAACCGCGCCGGCCCTCTCAACTTCGCACCCTGCTGAAGGTGACAAGCTGAGTGTGTCCAACGGTACATGGGAAAATAGCCCGCTTTCCTACAGCTACCAGTGGAACAGCTGCTACACAGAAGAACGTGCTGAAGGAAAATTCAAAATCTGTCCGCCGCTGGGTGCAACCAGCCAAACATTTACGCCGACCACCAGCGACAAAAGCCACGAATTGTATGCGGTGGTAACCGCTACAAACGCGAACGGGTCGACTTCGGCCGTGAGTAATACGAGCGCGCTTGTGGAAACCGTGAGCTACTGGAAAAAGTCTTCAGAATTCGGTTCGACCGGAGAAGGTAACAGCCAGTTCAAAAACCCGTGGGGGATTGCGGTCGGTGAAGCGGAAGACGTCTTTGTAGCGGACTCCGGTAACAGTCGCATAGAGAAGTTCTCCAGCACCGGCAGCTTCATCAAAACCTTCGGCAAAAAAGGGACTAAAACCTCGGAATTCAACACACCAGAGGGAGTAGCGACGTTCGAAGCCTCTGGAGAAAAAAAGAACCTGTACATCGCTGATTCGGAAAACAATAGGGTCGGCATAGCGGGGCAGAAACTCGAAAGCGACACGAACTTCGCGGTAGGTAAATCACCGGGCTGGGTCACTGCAGCTCGCACCGAATACGCTACCTATAAAGAAAAACTGTACGTCGTCAACCACACCAAAGACGAAATTGAACGGTACCCGATGGAATTCGGCAGCCCGTTTACCGGCGTTGAATACGAAAAATTCGGTAAAGAAGGCACCGGTAATGGACAGTTCAAAGCGCCAGCGGGCATAGTCGTTACTGAAAGCGGCTCTATCTACATCGTCGATGAAGGCAACAACCGCGTCGAGGAGTTCAACAGGCTCGATGAATACATGGGGCAGTTCGGCTCGAAAGGCACAGGAAACGGTCAATTCACATCACCGAAAGGCATAGCGCTCTCAAGCAACGGGTTTGGCACCGACATCTATGTCGCCGACTCTGGCAACAACCGGATCGAGGAGTTCAACGAAAACGGAGAATACGTCGCGCAATTCCCCACCGGCTCCGGGCCGCAAGGCATCGCATTCAGCAACAGCCGCATGTACGTCACCGATGGCACCGCGAACAAAGTCGAAATCTTCGAAGAAACCACGACGCCGAATCCTGCCCCGGAACCACCAAACCCGGGAGGCAGCGCTGTAACGACCGTTGAGTACCACGTACCCGTCTCAGGTACCGGTGCGCCCTACGCGATGGGCAAAACAGAAGTTGAAGCGTGGGGACAGAAAGACGACCCGACCGAAGCGACCGCAGTCTTCCCGCCCGACGAGCCGATGGGCTGGCCGGCCAAGGACTACAGGCGAGCAAGCCTCATCTACCTCGACAAAAGCGCAAGACAAGTCAACGCCGTCGCCCCCGGCGGCGCGATCGCAACGACAGAATACAACACCAAAAACGATGTCGAACGCGCTCTATCAGCCGACAACAGGGCAGCAGCACTCAAAGAAGGCAGCAAATCCGCAGAAGTCTCAAAAAAGCTCGACGTAGAGAACACCTACAACGCCGAAGGTACGGAGTTGCTCGGTACGCTTGGTCCAGAACATAAAGTCAAGCTCTCAAGCGGTACTGAAGTCCAAGCACGTCCGCATACGCAGTACAGCTATGACGAAGGCGCACCGGCCGAAGGTGGACCCTATGGTCTGCCGACAAAGACCACCGAAGGCGCGCAGTACTCCGGCAAAGAAGAAGACATCAAGGAAACGACGATGTCCTACTCCGGCCAAGAAAACCTTGGCTGGAAACTACACGAGGCTACAGCTGTCACTGGCGACCCCAAAGGACTGAAACTGAAGCACACGACCGTCTATGAACCAGGCACCGGGGCCGTCAAGGAAACAGTCATGCCAGCCGGCAATCTTGCCGAAAAAACACCGCACACAACCGAAACGATCTACTACACCACCGCCAAAAACACGACCGTGCCAGCCTGCGGCGAACACCCCGAATGGGCGAACCTGCCCTGCCAGACCCAACCCGCCAAACAGCCCGAAACCAGCGGGCTTCCAAATCTGCCCGTCACCACCATTACGTATAACATCTGGGACGAGCCAGAAAAAACGACCGAAGCGGTAGGGAGCACAACTCGCACAACAACAGCCACCTACGACGCCGCCGGCCGCGTCAAAACGACCGCGACCAGTTCATCGGTTGGTACCGCGCTGCCGACGGTCACAGACGAATATAACACCGAAACGGGACAACTGGAAAAGCAGAGCGCAGCCATCGAAGGTAAAACGAAAACGGCCACAGCAGCGGCGAACAAACTCGGTCAAATGACCTCCTACACCGATGCGGACGAAAACACCGCGACCTACAACTACGACGTCGACGGCCGCATCGAAAAAGCCAACGACGGCAAGGGAACGCAGACCTACACCTACGACACCACTACTGGTGACCTGACCAAACTTGTCGACTCGGCCGCGGGCACATTCTCCGCGAGCTACGACGCGGAAGGAAAACCGCTCACCGTAGGCTACCCCAACGCGATGATCGCCAGCTACACCTACAACGAAGCGGGGGCGCCGACATCGCTTGAATATAAAAAGACCGCCCACTGCGCCAAAACATGCCCGGAAGCATGGTTCAGCGAAACGGTCCTACCATCGATCCACGGGCAGCAGCTCGAAGATACGAACACACTGGCCAAAACGACAAACACATATGACAACGCGGGGCGACTGACTCAAGTACAAGACACACCAAGCGGGAAAGGATGCGTTACCCGCGCGTACGCCTACGACGAAGACACCAACCGCACCAGTCTAAAAACCTACGAACCTGGCACCGAAGGAAAATGCGCCACAGAAAAAGGCACTGAAGAAAAACACACCTACGATCCCGCAGACCGACTCACTGACACAGGCATCAAATACAACACGTTCGGGAACACCACCACGCTACCCGCCAGCGACGCCGGCGGCACAGAACTCACAAGCGGCTACTACGTCGACAACCAGCTCGCAAGCGAGACCCAGAACGGCGAGACCATCGGCTACAACCTCGACCCCGCTAGCCGCACCCGCGAAACCGTGTCCACCGGCAAAACCAGCCAAGACATCATCTCCCACTACAGCAGTGGAGGCGACACGCCCGCATGGACCATAGAAACACCATCCGGGAGCTGGACACGCAACATCCAAGGCATCAGCGGAGGGCTAGCAGCGATCCAAGTCAACGGCGCGACACCAGTGCTGCAGCTCGTCGACCTACACGGTGATATCGTAGCCACCGCAGCGCTCAACGAAACCGAAACCAAACTGCTCTCCACCAACGAACCCAGCGAGTACGGCGTGCCAACAACCAGCACCCCACCCAAATACTCCTGGCTTGGAGCCGAACAGGCCCCAACAGAACTTCCATCCGGCCAAATCGCGATGGGCGCCCGCTCATACATCCCCCAGCTCGGACGGTTCCTGCAACCCGACCCGATACCAGGCGGATCAGCAGACGCCTACGCCTACACCTTTGGGGACCCCGTCAACACGGCCGACCCCAGCGGAGCGCTCACCTACGGCTTCTCGGGCTGGCTCAAAGAAGCCAACAACCAAGAAGCCCAAGAAGTCGTCGCACGAGAAGTCGCACGCGAAACCCTCGAACGAGAGGAAGCAGAACGCCGAGCCGCCGAAGCCCAAGCAGCCGCCGAAGCAGCAGCCGGCCCCGGCGGGGAAGAATCAACACCACTCGGAGGCTACGCCGGCTGGCTATGCGAAACAGCTGCCAACACCGGTCAGGAAGTCGAAGGATGCGGTGGAGGAGGCGGCGGCGGATATCGTGGTGGGGATGGGCTGTCCTTCATCACGGACCCAGCGACTGGATGTACGGCTCATGGCGCCCCTGGTTGCAAAATGAGCCACGGAGGGCATGGGGGAGAACCAGCGGGGTCATCATGCAGGAGTGGGGGAACACGAAACAAAAAAGGCCAATGCCAGCCCGGGAAATCCTCTGAAAAATCAGATTTTTGCGAGGCATTTGCCACTTCCACCGGAGCGGCAATGATATGGACACCGCCGGGGGCGGTTGGTGTTGCGATCGCTGAGGCTGGCTGTATGATTGCAGGGGCCACAGGTCAGTGATAGCGTTATGAATAATCCTTCTAAATCATCGACAAGAGCGGCGCAACATCTCACGAGCGCTGGTCTGCTGCTCCTCGTAGTGGTGGGTATCATTGCTACTGGTACGCAGGCGAATCGCCTAATAGGAGCTGGCGTGGTTTTGCTCGGTGTGGCGTTTTTTCTAGGTCTGGCGTCACGAGCCAGAAAAGCTGGGCGATAACAGCCTTTCCTACGCGGCATTTCGGCCCCGGACTTGTTGATGGCTCGACTCGTCTGAAGGTGGCGAAAGCCTTGGCACAGCAGAGACGGTTTAGTATTCCGTTCATCGTGAAGCCTAGTCGTCTGTATCCGCCTATGCGTCAGTTACTCAATTATCGGATGGTGCTCCATAGTCGTTGAGTTGGTTGTGGAAGGCGAGATCTTCGCGTGTGGGTATGCTCGGCTAGACCTGGTTGATCTTGTCGGCGTTGCACGCGAGCGAGTCATCGGCTGTTATGGGCCATGCGTCCAGCTCTGGTGTGTGGAGGATCGCGTCTATCAGTCGGAGGGGACCGCCCACGAGCGTGGAGTCGAAGTCGATCTCGCTTGCCACGCACCATGACCGATCGGCCGGCCAGAAGAGGTTGGGCGATTGGGGCCAGAAGTGGTCGGCAGCGAAGCTCCCAATTTGCAAAGCGCTGCGTAGCGGCCCGGCGAGGACCACATAATCCCGGTCGGGGAGGTGCAGTCGTGATCGGGCGATCTCGTCGGACGTGAAGGTATGTCGGTTTCGCGCCGTGACCTTGGAATGCGAAGCAAAGGTTGTCTCCAGCCAGCCGTAGTGCTCCAACTCGCCGTAGCCCTCCCACAGACAGAAGTAGCAGTCGGGCTCATCCTTTGCATCCTCCGCGAGGCGGTTGCAGAGAACGGTGAGCGCGGCGTAGGCGAGGTTACCTCGATCAGGGTTCGCGCCGTCCCACAAGGAGCCCGCCATGTTCAGGTAGTCGGGCGATCCCACAAGTGCGTGCCACTGCATCAACGCGTGTGGCCGCCGCCCAGTGGCTTTAGCCACCTCCGACCAGGTTACCGGTTCACCGACCCTGTTCGTTGCAGGATGACAGATGCGCGCATATGCCGGATAGCCTCGTGGCAGCGTCAGGCCCACGGCACCAAAGCGTCCGCTTAGCCGCGGAGCGATCCAGTCGGCCGGCGAGACGTTATCAACGACGCTTAGCTTCTCAGCGGTCATGGTCCTATTATCGCCGAGTTCGCGAGGTGCTATACGGACACTGCGGCTGGCATGTCGGCTGTGAACGCGGCCGTGAATGTGTGTGCTTGCTCGAATGCCGGACGGGCGTGTAGGTAGCGGCTGGTCGTCGCGAGCTCGCTGTGCCCCATCGCCTTCTGGATCGTCACGACATCGACGCCCTTGGCGGCGAGCCGCGATCCGAACGTGTGCCGCAGATCGTGGAAGCGCAGCGGCCGCACACCAGCGGCGGCCTGTGCGCGGCGGTAGCGCCGGCGTAGCGCGGAGTCGTCGAGTGGGTGCCCGTAGACATTGCAGAACACGAAGTCGTCGGGTGTCGTGTAGCGCTCGCGGCGGCTCATCTGGTCCAGCGCCGCGGCGGCCTGGTCGGCGAGCGGCACGCGACGCACGCGGCCGGACTTTGTAGAGGACTCAACCCGTGCGCTCATTGCCCGGGCGACCGTCAGCGCGGACCCGGCGAAGTCCACGTCGCGCCAGCGCAACGCCAGCAGCTCCCCGAGACGCAACCCCGCGTAGGCGGCAACGCGGACGAGCTGGGCGTCCTGCTCGTTATCGGCCTTCCGCGCAGCCACCTCGCCGCTCGTGACCGCTGGTCGTGAGGGATCGCGGTGATCGCCGGCAGCCAACGCACGAGCGAGTGCCTCGACCTCCTCTGGTGTGTAGAACACCAGCGCGCCTGGCGCTGGTTCGCGGCGCTTGTCGGCGGCTCGAGCGGGGTTCCCCTGCAGAGCGAAGGTGGATGGCTTGCCCCCGTAGTTGAAGACTGCGGAGATGACTGCGCGGTACTTGTTGATGGTCCTGGGAGACGCGCCGGTCGCGCTGATCGTTGCCAGCAGGTCCTCGACTTCGCGGGTCGTGATCTTCGCTGCGGGCCGGTCTCCGAGCGCGCCCATGATGTATCCGAGCGTGGTCGCCTCGCCGCGCCGACACTCGATGCCGGGCTCGCCGAGCATGCTTTCGTGGTCGCGCAGCGTGGAGGGCTTGGCACCGCGGACATCCCTGAGCCACGCCAGGTAGCTATGCGCGACCTCACGGAAAGTCACGCCGCGCGCGCGGTGCTCCTGCTCTATGCGCGCCTGATCGGCCGCCTCGGCTACATAGGCGTCCACGATCCCGGCGGCGGCCACGATCGCCCCTCGCTGGTCGTAGGCGCCATCGGGCACGCGACCCTTACGCAGCTGCCAGTCGCCTGTGCCGGCGTCGCGCTGCAGCCATGCAGGGCCGATACGCCGCTTGACCTGGCGTCCGTGGAGGCGGAACTTCGCCTCATAGAACGGCTGGCCGCGATGCTCGCGCACGATGACGTTGGCAGTAGGCTTCATCGCTGGCATCGGGGATCCTCCGGTGTCCGCGCGCCCGGCGGCCATCATCCGCGCGGGCGCTTGTTTTTGATGTTCTCGAACCGGAGCGTAGCACGTGGGTACCACAGTGGGTACCACATTCCATCCGTGGGTACCGCAATGGGTACCAAACCAGCCGTATCAGGCATTGATGAGCTAGATCTAACCGACTAGGGCGCCCTGAAAATACGCTGGTCGGCGCCCAGAAAGCGGTCTACGGAACCGAAGGTCGGGAGTTCGAATCTCTCCTGGCGCGTCACGGAAAAGCCCCGCTCAGGTGGGGGTTTTCTGTGCCGGAGGGGCGCTGGAGGGGGTCAGTTGGGTCGGGGTGTAAACAGAAGTGCAAACATGCCCGCCCGAACGCGGGGTCTGCGATGGCGCAGCCCTCATCCGCGTCATCCGCGCTGCACCTCCCGCCTGCTGCCCGCGCTACCAGCCGTCGTACTCGCTCCGAGGCTGCGCGGGGAGCAGCCTAAAGCGCCTTCGGTGGAGCGATCCACCGACTCTCGAAGTCGAGGACTTCGCCTAACGTGTCGAAATGGCCGTCGTAGTGCAGGACGCCCCAGTGCTTGTGCGCGGCCGACGCGGCGATCAGGGCATCTTGGAACGGCAGCCGATGGTGGCTCGTCGCGGAAAGCTTGTGCAGAGCAGCACGGGCGTCACGGACAATCGCGCGCGTCAGGGGCACCTGCCGCAGCGCGTCGAGCTATTCTTCAAGCGCCTCGAAGTCGGCCTGATTCTGCGCGGTGTAGAGCACCTCAAAGGCGACCACCGGCGAGACGGCTATCCGGTCGCTCCGAAGCAGCGCCGCCCAGTCAGAGGCGATCCGCGGATGCTCCGTGTGGCTCCAGATCGACGTATCGAAAAGATAGATACGCCCGTCGTCGGGCAGCGTCACGAACCCAGACGCTTGCCCCACGCATCGTCATGCAGGGCGGCCGCGACCTCGGGGCTGAGCCCTTTGTCTTTCGTGGTCCGCTGAATAAGACGCTCGATCTGAGCACGACGAGCCTTCGATCTAATCGGCCCCACGCCATTCTGAGCCGACTGGCGAGACCGAGTGCGCTGGCCCGCGGGGGCCGCACGATGTGCGCTCGACTGCTGATCCATCGGGGCTGCCCTCCTACACGGTTGGGATCGCTCCATGATAACGCCGTCACCGGAATGGAACGCCCGGCCGCTGGAGGTCCAAGGACACGCATGATCGAGCTACCTTTCAAGCCGCAGCTCGAGGGTTCGATTCCCTCCAGGCGCATCGCTCGATCCCGCTCTACTGAGCTAAATCCGGGGCACTACGCTAGCACAGAGATGCCGAAAAGCCCCTTGGGGCAACGCTCGGGGCAACAGCCCCTCAGCGACCATCATGCGGGACGTCCCACCGTCGCTGCGAGCACTGGGTTTGACCGTCGCGCCAGCCGGGCTCGTCTGCTGAATCCCAAACTGCGGGCTACGCACTCGGGAGCAGATCGCTGGTTTCGGGTGGTCGAGGGTCCCGGCCAGCACTGAGCGATTCGACAATTTCCTCGATCACGCAATTTGAGCGTCGCCAGCCGATCACCCGCCAGTTCAGCGCATCGAGCCCTGAGTTGATCGGGGTGGCTCGGATGAGCCAGGGCCGGCCGAGGAGTGCCCGCCCCGCGATCCCTGCTGCGACGAGGAGCCCAAGCAGGATCAGCTCGACACCGAACAGGACCAGCGGGACCACCACGATCGCCACGACCACCACCGCGAGCAGCGCAAGCGCGGCTGCGCCGAGGTCATCGAGGTTGCCGAGATCGGGGACAAAGAGGACCGCTTCCGCGGCATCTTGCGCTTTGGCTTTTCCCATCCGGACCTTGCGCCATCTGGGCATTGGCCTTGTGCTCCAGCGGCGCCCGACCTCCCACTCTTCCCCCGAGGGCGTCACCACCGAGCGCGCTCCGGCTCGAATCCTCATCTCAGCGGCGATTCTAATGGTCCACAAATGCGTTCGGGTCCGGAGCCGGCAACCCGGGCGGTGCGTGAGCCGATCATCGACACGTGGGTCGCTGGCGCTGGCGTCCTCCTATCCGCCCCGTGGATGTCGGTCTCGCCTGTCGATCTGGGTGTTGATCTGGGATCCACGGTCGCCCGGGGCCTACTGCCCGCTTGCCGGGGGTGTTGGTTTGGGCTCTGCTGCTGGGTTTCGAGGGAGGGAGTCCCTTAACCGTCGCAAGCTTTGGGCTAGGGGACTCCCTCTCTCGCCCCACCACATCTGCGGATCTGGCGGGCGATGAACCCAGCAGCAGATCCACCGAAAATCAGACAGTTCCCTACTCGCTGGGAAGCCTGCGCTACATGCGCGCATTCGCCGTCGCGTGGCCGGAGCCCGAAATGCTTTTCTACCACCCCCCGACGCGGCGGTTCGTCGTGATCGACCTCAAGCTCGGCCCCTTCGAGGCGGAGTGCGCGGGCAAGATGAACCTGTACGTCAACGCCGTCGACGCACTGATCGCCGGCGACGAAGATCGTGCGACCGTCGGCTTCATTCTCTGCGCGGATCGCAACAAGGCGATCGCGCACCTGACGCTTGTGGCCGAGTTCGCCGCGAGGCGCGCGCGAGAGCTGGTGACGGGCGGCGTGCCTGCGGGTCCCTAGACCGCTGTGACGCCGCGGGGCGCGAGCGCGGATGCCGCCAGTCAACCGGGTCCGCGGGGCGCCGCGCGAACAAACCGTCCCCGTCCCCGACTAAAACACTCGACCCCGGGATTTGCCCGGTGCGACCCACGAATGGGAAGGGCGGTGTTGAAGATGTCGGATATGCGTGGAGAGCAAGCGCGGAGGGAGCCCGCGACACGGGAGCAGCGGGTGGCCGAACGGCTGCTCGTGTTGGCGCTGCTGCGCCGCGATCACGTCGAGCGTTGGTCGCGCGCTGAGCTCGAGGACGAACTGACGGGTATTCCGGCGCACGTGACCGCGTCGGCCCTGCGCGGCTTGACGAGCAAGGGTGTGGCCGCCGTCGAGCGGGACGATGCCTGGGCCGCCGAGCCGACGCGCGCGCTGGACGAACTGGACATGATCTGCATCTAGCCGCGCCGGAGGCCACGCCTATCGGCTGTCTTCACCGGAGGCCGCGCGCCCTGCCTGTCGCCGGGGCTTGCGATCGGTGGGGGTGGGCAGGTCTTCCGTGAGGTCCGCGACCGAGGCGCCGGTCGCGTTGGCGAGGATCAAGAGCATGAGCAGACCGGGCTCGCGTTCGCCGCGCTCGAGGGCGCTGATCTCGTTGCGGTGCACGTTCGCGATGCGCCCGAACGCCTTCTGGGATACGCCTTTTTCTTTACGCCGGGCCTTCAGCACGCTGCCGAAGTCCTTGAGGATGGCGTGGCGCTCTTGCTCGTAGACGCCCACGCTCGCCACTTTCGAGCGTGGGGGCGCGGGGGTCTACATACAACTGTGTGCGACTTTCGATCGGAAAGGGTTGTGGATGCAGACGATTAGCTGTAAGACGCATGTATCCAATGAGGACAAGGGGCGACATCGGGTACGGGACGCGCGAGAAGCTCGAATTGGCGCTGCTCGGTGTCGAGCTGATCGAGCGGGTGGTCTGGTTGGCTCTGTCGGTCGGGCTGGCGGTCGTCGCGGCGATCTGCGCGCTGCGGGGCTCGCCTTGGCCGCTACCTGCAGGCTCTGGGCTGGTCGCTGTGGGCTTCCGCGTGCTGCTGCAACGACGCGCCGGCGAGCGCGATCGCGGCGAGGGTCAGTAGCGCGACCGTCAGCCCCCGGTCGCTACTCGCCGGCGATCCCGCGGCGCCAGGCGCGTGCGGGTGCGCGAGCGCCGCATAGAGGAAACCGCCGATCGCGACCCCCGCGGCCGCGGCGAGGCCGCGCGTGGTGTTGAGGATCCCGCTCAGGACACCGGCGCGCTCGCGCGGCGCGGCGCTCATCACGGTGGCGTTGTTGACGGGTATGAACGCGCCGAGCCCCGCGCCGACCAGCGTCAAGCCGGTGAGGCGGCCGGCGAGCCCGTGAAAGGCGGCGAGCGTCACCAGGCCCGCAGTCGCGAGTAGGAGTCCGCCGACGGTGAGCGCGCGGGGGAGGGCGCCGCTCGACGCGGTGCCCCGCTCGCAGACGCCGCGTCCAGTGAGGCGTCCAGCGGCAGGCGCGGCGAGCCCGAGTGCGACGGGGAGCGCGGCGAGTTGGAGGCCGGCGGCGGCGACCGGGACGTGGTGGGCGGCGAGGAAGTACGTGAGGACGTAGAGCGCGCCGAACATCACGAGGTAGGCGGCTCCGGCTCCGGCGAGGCCGCGGGCGAGCGCGGGAAGGTCGAGGAGGGCGCGCGCGCCCCTCGCGCGCGTGGGCGCGCGCCCCTCGCGCGCGATTTGTCTATGCCCGCGCGCACGCGCTGGGTATGCGGGCGGGCTGCGTCTATGCCCGCGCGCACGCGCGGGATATGTGGGCCGGCTGCGCGGGAGCAGGACCCACGCCAGCGCGACCCCGAGGACTCCGGCGGGGACGTTGGCGAGGAACACGAGCCGCCAGCCGCCGAGCGCGAGCAGCAGGCCGCCGAGCACGGGGCCGAGCGCGAGCCCGGTGGCCTGCGCGGCGCCCTGCACACCCAGCCCGCGCGCGAGCTCGCGGCGCTCCAGGGCGGTGGCGATCAGCGCGACGCTGTTGGCCTGGAGCATCGCCGCGCCGAGACCCTGCAGGACGCGCGCGGCGATCAGCCAGTCGAGATCGGGCGCGAGCCCGCAGAGCGCGGAGCCGACCGTGAAGACGAGGAAGCCGTAGGTGTAGAGGAGCTTGCGCCCGACGCGGTCCGAGAGGTGCCCGACGGGGATGAGGGTGGCGGTGAGGACGAGCGTGTAGGAGAGCGCCACCCAGCGCGCGGCGCCCGCGCCGGCGTGGAGGTCCGCGCCGACGCGCGGGAGCGCGAGCGTGACGATGCTGGTGTCGAGCTGCCCCATGAACGCCCCGATGCAGACGGTCCCGACCACGTACCACCGCGCGCGGGGGCTCGCCCGTACCGCCCTGGGGCGAGCCGGCTCGCGCAACAGGCGCTCGATGAGATAGGCGTCCATGGCTTCCATTGCAGCGCTTGCATATCGATAGGTCAAAGATTTTTTTGTTTGGATGGGGATAGGATTTGCCTATGGACGAGCGACGCTTGCGGTTCACTCGTGCGCGGCGCGCGGCCGCGGATCGTGCGGCGCATCGGACTCGTGCACGGCGAGGGCCCGCTCTCGCCGGCCGCGCGCGCGTTCCTCGCACTCGCCCGGGCGGATGAGTCGCGAGACGGGACCTAGCCGACCGTGACCGGGGCCTCGGGGGCACGCACCATGGGCGTGCGCAGCGCGAACAGCGCCGCGAAGATCGCGGTCCCGAGCACGTTGAGCACGAGCTTGTAGTCGAGCCGCACCTCGCCGAAGATGTCGCCGCGCGAGGGGCGCGGGCCGGTGGGAATCAGGCCCAGCACATCAAACACCCCGCTGATCGCGAGGCTCGCGAGGACCATCGTGAGCCCCATCAGCGCGACGATGCGCAGCGCGAACGCACCGCCGTAGTACTTGCGGTAGATCGCGACGATCGGCAGCACGATGAGGTCCGCGAACAGGAACGAGATGACGCCCGCGAAGCCGATCCCCCCCGACCACAGCACCGCGGCGAGCGGGACGTTGCCGACTGAGCACACGAACGAGGCGACCGCGATCAACGGACCCACGAGCGCGTTCTCGAGCGCAGGCAGCGGCGCGGGCGCGCTGCGGATGAAGAGACCCTCGAAGAAGCCGTTGCCGAGCTGCGCGACGAACCCCGCGAGCAGGAAGCCGATCGCGATCTCGCGGTAGAGCATCAGCCAGTCCGCGCGGAAGTTGCCCGCGACCTGTGACCACGCGGCACGCGAGCGCAGGCGGTCGCGCAACCCCACCTCCCCCTCCTCCCCTTTCTCCTCCTCTTGGTGGTCGTGCTCGTGGTCGTGGTGATGGTGGCAGTGAGGGTCGCCATGCTCGTCGGCGGCGCGCGCGTGCTCGCGTGCTTCGCGCTCGAGCTCGGGAGAGACGAACCGCCGCAGCAGCAGCGCCATCAGCGCGATCATCACGATCCCGCCGAGGTACTCCGCGAGCGTGAACTGCCAGCCGATCAGGATCCACAGGACCAGGCCGAGCTCCCACACGAGGTTCGTGGAGGCGAATTGGAAGGCCAGTGCTGTCGTGGCCGAGGCGCCCTTTCCGAACAGCGACCTCGCGATCGCGACGGCGGCGTAGGAGCACGACGAGGACGCCGCGCCGAGCCCGGTCGCGACCGTGACCGCGCGCGTGCCGGAGCCCGACAGCGAGCGTTCGATCCGCGCGCGCGGCACCCACGCCTGCACGATCGCGCTGATCGCGAAGCCGAGCACCAGCGCCCACCAGACCGCCCACGCCATCAGCAGCGCGTCGCGGAGGCCGTGCCAGAGCAGTTCGAGGACGTCGTTCATGCGCGCTCGAGGACGTCGTTCATGCGCGCCCCACGCTATCCACCGGGGTCGCTCAGTCGGGCTCGGTGTGGATCACGAGGTCCGCGAGCTGCGGGTGCTCGGCGCGCACCCGCAGCTCGATCTCGCTCGCCTGCGTGTGCGCCTGCGCGAGCGTCGCGTCGGGACCCAGGCCGAGCGTGAGGAAGGCCAGCACCCCCTGCTCGGTGCGCCGGAAGCGCAGCTCGCGCGGCTCGCGCCCGGTGAGCTCGCGCACCGCGGTCGCGATCGCCGCGCGCTCGGCGTCGAGATCCCCATCCCCGTCGGCGCGCACCGCGACGGTCGCCGCGTCTTCCGCCAGCGGCTCGATGTGCGTCTGCACGCGCGCGACCTCGGGCACCGCTGTACGGATCGCGCGCTCGACCTCGCTGGCGACGTCGTGCGCGGCGCGCAGCCGCAGGTCGCCGGGAACCTTCATGTGCAGCGCGAGCTCGATGCCCGCGCCGACTCGCAGCACGGTCACGTTGTGCACCTCGCGCACCCCCGCGACCGACAGCGCGGCCGCGGTCGCGCGCTGGCGCAGCAGGCCGAGCTCGGCGTCGGGCTCGACGTGCACGACGACATCCGCGCCGGGCAGCTCGCGCTGGACGGCCTCCTCGATCGCGCTCGCCACGGCATGGCCGCGCGCGACGCCGGCATCGGGCTCGACGCCGACGACAATGTCGGCGAAGTGGCGCCCGCCGGCCTCGCGCATCCGCAGGCGCCGCAGCGAGACGGGCTCCTCGACGTTCTCGATCGCCTCCCGCACCAGCTCCTGCGCCTCGGGAGGCGGCGCGCTGTCCATCAGGACGCGCACGTTGCCCCGCATCAGCCGGCTCGCGGAGTACAGCGCCAGTCCCGCGACGAGCAGCGCCGCCACGGAGTCCGCGCCAGGGTAGCCCGCGCGCACGAGCACGAGCCCGACGAGCACGGCCACGGAGCCGACCATGTCGAGCGTGAAGTGCAGCGCGTTGGCGCTCAGCGCGGCGCTGTGCTCGCGCCGCGCGACGCGCGCAGAGGCGAGCGCGCGGCCCGCGTCGACGGCGATCACGACGACCACGACGGCGAGCACGTACCAGCTCGCTTCCACATGGCTCGAGCCGGACGCGAGGCGCGCGATCGACTCGACCGCGATCAGCACGCTCGCGGCTACCAGCACCGCGCTCTCGCCGAGCGCCGACAGGTGCTCGGCCTTGCCGTGGCCGAACGGGTGCTCGGCGTCGGGCGGGCGCGCGGCTACGCCGACCGCGAAGAACGTCAGCAGCGCCGCCACGAGGTCGGTCGCGGAGTGGATCGCCTCGGCGATCAGGCCCAGGCTGTGCGCGAGCAGCCCGACCACGAGCTTCAGCGCCACGAGTCCCCCGGCGGCGATCACCGAGAGCAACGCCGTGCGCCGCCGGCTTCCCATCTCGCGCAGGTTCATCGCCCCGCCGAGGGTATAGATGAGTGAGCGAGGGGCCCGGCTCGGCCGCGTGCGCGGCCTGCGCCACCCTCTGGGGTGAGCGAGGGGCCCGGCTCGGCCGCGTGCGCGGCCTGCGCCACCCTCTGGGATGAGCGAGGGGCCCGGCTCGGCCGCGTGCGCGGCCTGCGCCACCCTCTGGGATGAGCGAGGGGCCCGGCTCGGCCGCCTGCGGCGGCCTGCCTGTGCCGCGAACGGGGTGCGCCACCCTCCGATCGAACACTTGTCGAGTCGCGCGCCTGTCGCGTACGGCGAACCGGCCGTGGCGCCGAGGGGCTGCGGACATGGCCGGGACGGCGAGCCAGGCGGCCTCGGACGCGCGAGCGGGCGCGCGCAGCATGCGCGCCGGCGTCCCCGCACGTGCCGGAGCCAAGCACCACAGCGGGCCCAAGCATCGCACCGAGCCCAAGCATCATCGCGGGCACCGCAAGCACCGCCGGCGCCGCCACCATCACAAGCACCACTCCTCCACGCGCGGCACGCTTCCCGTCGCGCTGCCGGTCGCGCCGTCCTCGCCCCCGGCTCCCTCCGGCGCACCGGTCCCGGCGGTCGAAGCGCACCTCGACCTCGCCGGTGCGCACCGTCTGCTGTGGCGCGCCGGCTTCGGGCCGGCGCCGGGAGCGGTGCAGGAGCTGGTGGGCCAGCCGGTGCAGCAGGCCGTCCACGCCCTCACGCGCCCGAGCGGCGAAGCAACGCTCAGCGGGCCGGCACCCGTCGACGAAGAAGGCAACCCGCTCGCGCCGGCGGACGCGTGGGGCGAGGATCACTGCTGGTGGCTCGACCGCATGGTCCGCACCGATCAGCCGCTGGTGGAGCGGATGACGTTCATCTGGCACGACTGGTTCGCGAACTCCAACGAAAAGGTCGGCAGCCAGCAGCTGATGCTCGACCAGAACGAGCTGTTCCGCTCGGGCGCGCTCGGCAGCTTCCACGATCTCTTCCTCGCGGTCACCGCCAACCCGGCGATGCTCGTCTTCCTCGACGGGATCTACAACGACAAGGACGAACCCAACGAGAACTACGCGCGCGAGATGATGGAGCTGTTCTCGCTCGGCGCCGACCGCGGCGCCTACACCGAGGACGACGTGCGCGAGATGGCGCGCGCGCTGACGGGCTGGCGGGCGGAATGGACCCAAGGGGCCGGCCTGCAGAACTTCCACTTCGACCCCTCACGCCACGACACGGGTCAGAAGACCGTGTTCGGGCGGATCGGGAACTGGAACTGGGAAGACGCGGTGCGCCTCTGCGTGGAACATCCGCTGCACCCGTCGTTCTTCGTTACGAAGCTGTGGGGCTACTTCATCCCGGCGCCGCCCGACGAAGCGACGCTGGCCTCGCTGCAGGGCCTCTACGTCGGCAGCGGATACTCGATCCGCGCGGTCGTGGAGGCGATCCTCCAGCACCCCGACTTCTACGAAGGTCCCGAGCTGCTGACTCCGCCGGTGGTCTATAACGCGGGCCTCCTGCGCGCGATCGGCCGCCCGATCGACACGACCGATTGGACGTGGCTATGTGCGGGCGCTGGCCAGCAGCTGTTCTACCCCCCGAACGTCTCGGGCTGGGACTTCTCGCGCTGGCTGGACACCTCGACGATCAAGGCGCGCTGGGAAATCGCCAACTACGCCGCCGCCAAGAACTACCCGAATCCGTGGAGCGAAGAAGAACCGCCGTACGACCCGACCGAGGATCCCGCGACGGCGCTCGCCCGCGCGATGGCCTACTGGGGCCAGCCCTTGTTGTCGGCGGAATCGCAGCAGTGCATCGCGGCGTTCGCCGAATCGTGCCTCCCCTCGAAACTCGCGAAATGGCAGCAGAGCCCGTATCGCGCGATCCGCCAGAACGCGCTGCGGATGCTGATCGCCACGGCCCCCGACATGCAGGTGAGCTGAATGCCGCGCCCACGACCCCAATCCCCGCGGACGAGGTGAGCGAGATGCCCGACGGATGCTCCTGCAACGACTTCAACCGCGCTCAGCTACTACGCCGCGGCGCCGCGATCGCCGGGCGCGGGCTGCCGTCGATCGAGCCCGGGATGCCGCTGCCGGCGGGCACGGGGATTGACCGCCGCAGCTTCCTGCTGCGCTCCGCGGGCGCGCTGCTGTCGGTGTACGGCGCCTCCGCGCTCTCCCCGCGCCACCTGGAAGAGGGGATCGCGCAGGCGGCCGCCGCGGGCGCGAACCAGCCGGTGCTGGTGTCGATCTTCGCCGAAGGCGGCTGGGACTCGCTGTCGGTCCTGGCGCCGGTCAAGGAAGCCGCCTACAACGAACTGCGTCCCACGCTGCGCCTGCAGGAAGGGACGGGCGAACCGTTCGCCGAGGACCCCAACCTGATGTGGCACCCGAAGGCCGCTGGCCTGGCGGCGCTGCACGGCGAGGGCAAGGTCACGGTGTTCCCCGCCGTCGGCTACGACCCGCCCGACGAGAGCCACTTCACCAGCCGCCACTACTGGGAGGTCGGGGAGCTCAACGCCCAGACGCGCACCGGCTGGATCGGCCGCTTCCTGGACGCGACCGGCGAACCGGGCAACCCGCTGCAGGGCCTCTCGCTCGACTACAGCCTCGCGCCCGCGCTCGCGACGGCGACGGTCCCGGTCGCCGCGGTGTCCTCGCCCGCGGACTACCAGATGTGGGCAAACGGCCTGAGCGAACCGCTGACGGCGCCGACGATGCACGCGTTCGGCCAGCTCGGCGCGCTGGCGGCGCCCTCGCCGGCCTACGCGCAGGCGCGCGGGGCGGCGCTAGACGCGAGCATCGTGCTCGAACAGATGGCGTCGTTCATCGCGCAGAAAGGCAACCCGAAGTTCACGCCCTCGGTGCCCTACCCCGCAGCCGGCGACTTCCCCGAACGGCTGGCGACGCTCGCCGCGATGCTCGACCTAGGGCTGCCGATCCGCTGCGCCTCGCTGAGCGCGGTCGGGGGCTACGACACCCACTCCGACGAGGCCGAAACGCTGAGCACGAACCTCGGGCAGACCGTCGAATCGATCCTCGCCTTCCAGCGAGACCTCGAAGCACGCGGCCTGGCCGACCGCGTCCTGATCCAGCTGTGGTCGGAGTTCGGCCGCCGCCCGGCGGAAAACGGATCCGGCACCGACCACGGCGCGGCCGGCGTCGCGTTCCTGATCGGGACCCGCGCGGCGGGGAAAATGGTCGGCGAATTCCCGGGGCTCGCGCCCAACGACCTCGACGAAAACGAAAATTTGCGCAACACCTCGGACTTCCGCGCGATGTACTGCTCGCTGCTCGAGCAGTGGTTCCAGACCGAAGCCGGCATCGCGATCCCGGAAGCCGCGTCGTTCGCGCGCCCGGTGCTGGTCAAGTAGATGCGCCCGGGCCGCGCGCGCGTGCCGCTCGTGGCGGTCCTGCTCGCGCTGTTGGCGTTCGCCGCTCAGACGCTCGCCGCCGGAGCCGGAGCCGGAGCCGGAGCGGGCGTCGGAGTCGGAGCGGGGGCGGGACTCGGAGTCGGAGCGGGCGTCGGAGTCGGAGCGGGCGTCGGAGTCGGAGCGGGAGTCGGAGCGGGAGTCGGAGCGGGGGCGGGACTCGGAGTCGGAGCGGGAGGGGGAGTCGGTGCCGGTGGAGAGTGGGAGGCGGCGGTGCGGGTACTTCGATCGGGGGTCCCGCCGCGCGCGCGGGGTTCGAACCAACCCCCACGCGCGCACGCGCTCGCGCGGCGGGGTCCTTTTTCTTCACACCGCTGCCACCGGCACCGCCATCGCTGCCACCGCCCCCGGCGCGGACGCGCGGGTTCGACGAGCAAAGCACCGACGTCGGTCGCGCGCGGCCCGAGCCCCGCGACGGCGTCCCCGGCGACCCCGTCGGGGAGCGACCCCACGCCGGCGGGTACCGGCTCCGCGCAGCCGACCGGCAGCGGCGCGCCGCCCGCCGCGGAAGCACCCCCGACTCCGAGCGGGCCGCCGCGCGTGCAGGTGCTGGCCAGGGAGTACAGCCTGACGCTCTCGCGCACGGAAGTGCCGGCGGGGAAGGTGATCGTGGAGTTCGTCAACGGCGGCGAAGACCCCCACAACCTCCACCTCGAAGAACCGACGGCGGGAAGCGAAGCGGGGGCCTTCCCGACGAGCTCGCCCAAAACGCACCTCGACCTGACGATCGAACTGAAACCGGGTTCCTACACGCTGTTCTGTGCGCTGCCCGAACACGAGGCGAAAGGCATGAAAGCCACGCTCACGGTTCGCTGAGGCCTTCCCGAGGGGTCCGCTCGCGCTACGCTCGGGGCCGACAATCGCCTCGCCGCCGTGCGGCGGCCGGCGCGACAACCGGAGCGTGTGAGATGAGCAAGAGCGATGGGGTTTCGATCGAGGGCCGCCGTATCCTCATAACAGGCGCCGCGCGCGGGATCGGCGCGGAGACCGCGCGCCGCCTGCACGCGCGAGGGGCGCGCGTCGCGCTCGTGGGGCTCGAGCCCGAGCAGCTGGAGGCGCTCGCCGCCGAATGCGGTCAGGCGCCGTGGTTCGAGTGCGACGTGACCTCGCGCGCGCAGGTCGAGGAGGCAGTCGAGGCTGCCGTGGGCGGGCTCGGCGGGCTCGACGTCGTGATGGCCAACGCCGGGGTCGCCGGCGCGGTGCCGATCGTGGGCGGGGACCCCGCGATCTTCGAGCGCACGATCGCGGTGAACCTGATGGGCGTCTACTACACCCTGCGGGCCGCCGGCCCGCACATCTCCCATCCCAACGGCTACGCGCTCGCGATCGCCTCGCTCGCGGCCGCGGTGCACGCGCCGATGATGGGCGCCTACAACGCATCCAAGGCCGCGGTCGAGGCCCTCGGCAACACGCTGCGCATAGAGCTGCACAGCTCCGGGGCGCGTGTCGGCGTGGGCTACTTCGGCTTCATCGACACCGACATGGTCAAACGCGGCTTCGACTCGCAGAGCGCCAGGAAGCTGGGGCGCCGCACCGCGCAGGGGACCCCGCAGGGGACGGTGCCGCTGCGGGTCGCGATCGACGCGATCGAGCGCGGCATCGAGCGCCGCGCGCGTCGCGTGACCGCGCCGCGCTGGGTGCCGGCGGTGCTGCCGCTGCGGATGCTCGCACAGCCGCTCGCCGACATCGCGGCGCGCCGCGGCCTCGACGAGGCGCTGGCGACGGCGCGCGCCGAGCACGTCGCGCTGACGACCGAGCAGCCGCTGCACTCGCCGCTGTCGAGGGCTTAGCGCCGACCTTAAACACGACGACCCCGGCACGCCGGGGCCATCGCTGTCCCTGGGGAGGGAATGGCGGCAAGGCGAGCCGCCACATCCGGTGCGGTTTCCTTACCGCTGCCGGGCTCGCTCGCGCGAGGTCCCGGGGCCCCGGATACTCCCCGCCGATCTGCCGTTCGCGCGGGGGAAGCTGTATGGGGTATTCGCAGCGCGCGGCGGTTTGGATCAACCGCATCGGGGTGCGACCGCGTCGTGGTGCGCCGTCGGCCGGTTCCGGCGAACGTTTGCTCGGGTCGCGCGATGCGCGACGGGTCGGCACGGAAAGGTCCCGGGCCACGAATCCCGGCTGAAAGAACTTTTGCCGCTACGCTGGCAACAGCGCAACACTCGCATCCAAGACGTGTTCCCAGGTAGACAAGGATTGAGCCTGGGCTTCTAGGGAGGTTGACATGAGGTTTCCCGCTAGTACGACGACTCGCTCGGTGCGCGTCTGGTTGTTCGCGCTGCTCGCCGGCGCGTGCTTCTGCGCCGCTACGCCGGCCGCGCACGCGGCGTTTGGCGTCGAAAAATTCTTCGCGTCGGAGTGCACGGTTTCCAAATGCGGCGAATTCGGCGGCCCTCCCCTCCAGAACAGCGAACTCTTCACTCAGGCCGCGGGGCATCCCAACTTCGGGATCACCGACTTCAGGCTCAACAGCAAAGAAGTGCCCTCTCCCGTCCCCCCCTTCAAAGCCTTCATACCGGAAGGCAACATCGAAAGCCTGCGCGTTGACGTGCCGGTCGGCCTCAGCACCAACCCGGAGGCTGTACCGCAATGCTCGCAGGAAGAATTTCACGGCATCGAAGTCGCGCCGGGGACCTTCACGGAAAGCGCTTGCAAACCCGAAACGCAGATCGGTACCGATGCCGTCACCGTGCTGGTCGAACCGGCCAAAGGCGTATTCGCGAATGTCACGCTTCCAGGCAAAATCTTCACTTTCAGCGACCCCAGCGAAGGGCTTTCGGCAGAGTGGGGCATCGCGATCCCGCTCGAATCGCTGGGGGCCGAATTCAAAGGTCTGTACTCCCACACCCTGCTCGAAGGCCACGTGAATTGGAACACCGACTACCACGAGTACTTCACGATCAAGGACATCTCGAAAACGCTGCCGCTGCTGGAGTCGCGCCTGGTGTTCGAAGGCAACAAGGGCACCGGCGGGTTCCTGACCAATCCCAGCACCTGTGGTGGGCCGCAGACGACGAACATCGAAGTTCACTCCTACCAGGGCGAAACCGGCGGCGCGCACTCCTCGACCCCCGTGGGCGCCTCCGGCTGCAATCTGGTTCCGTTTGAACCGACGCTCGCGCTGAAACCCTCGACGACCGCGTCCGATCGGCCCGATGCGGCGACCATCGAATTGGGTATGCCGCACGACCCGAACCCGGCGAACATCGACTCCTCTGACCTGCAGACAGCTCACATCACGCTGCCCGAAGGGATGACGATCAATCCCGCCGCCGCGTACGGGCTGACGGCGTGTACCGAAGAACAGGCCCAGCTGAAGCCGAAGGCCAACGGTGAACGCGAAGAAGGACCCGTTACCTGTCCGGAAAGCTCGAAGATCGGCACGATCGCCATCGAAGTGCCGACATTGCCCGCGAAATCTCTGCAGGGCACCGTCTACCTGGGTTCGCCTGACGGCTCGCCGATCACGGGGCCGCCGTACACCATCTACTTCAACGCCGAATCCAAACGGTATGGCGTGGCGGTGCGCCAGAAGGGTCTCGTCGTACCGGACGAAAAAACCGGTCGGCTGACGGCGACGTTCGAAGAAAATCCGCAGGCGCCGTTCAACAGCATCAGCATGAACCTGACCGGCGTGCCTGTTGCCGGCTCGGTCGCGCCGCTGGCGAACCCGCTGGCCTGTGGGACCGCGACGACCGAAAGCCGCCTCCTGCCCTACACGGGCGAAGCGTCGAAGTCGCCGTTCAGCGCCTTCACGGTCGACGGCAACGGCACGGGCGGAGCGTGTGCCTCGCCGCTGCCCTTCTCGCTCTCGCAAAGCACTCAGACCCAGTCCGGTGCTGCCGGTGCGGCGACGTCCTTCACGTTCAGCCTCACCCGTCCCGAAGGCAACCAATTCCTCTCGCAGGTCAAGACCGTGCTGCCCGCGGGCTTGCTGGGCGCGATTCCATCGGTTCCCCTCTGCGAAGAGTCGCAGGCCAACGCCGGTACATGCCCCACCGCGAGCCAGATCGGCAGCGTGGCGGTTGGCGTGGGATCCGGGCGTCCCTATCCGTTCACCGGAGCCGTATATCTGACGGGTCCCTACAGGGGCGCGCCCTACGGCATGTCGATCGTGATCCCCGCGGTGGCCGGGCCGTTCAACCTCGGCAACGTGGTGACGCGGGCGACGCTCAACATCGAACCCTATACCGGTCGCGTGGTCGTCACGAGCGTTCTGCCGACGATCGTCAAGGGCATCCCGCTGCGCCTGCAGAAACTGACGATCTCGATCAACCGGCAGGGCTTCCTCACGAATCCCACGAGTTGCGGGACGCTTTCGACCGACTCGACGCTCGCGGGCTTCGTGACGCCGGGATCCAGTGGCTCCACCCAAACCGTCTCGACCCCCTTCCAGGTCGGCGAATGCAGCAAGCTCAAATTCGCACCGAAATACAACGCGCTGACGGGGTCGAAAACCTCGAAGGCCAACGGGGCGAGCCTGGAAGTGAACGTCGGTCAGGTGGCGGGCGAATCCAACATCCGTCAGATCACGATGCAGCTGCCCAAGCAGATGCCGTCGCGGCTGACGACTCTGCACGGCGCCTGCCTGGCCGCGCAGTTCGAAGCGGGACCGCCGCCCGGTACCTGCCCGAGCACGGCGCGCGTCGGCAGTGCGACGATCACCACGCCGGACCTGCCGGGCAAGCTGACCGGTCCGGCCTATCTGGTTTCGCACGGAGGGGAGGCGTTCCCCGACCTCGACCTGATCGTCAGCGGCGACGGCGTGACGATCGTGCTGGTCGGGCACACCAACATCTCCAACTCGGGCATCACGACGTCGAAATTCGAAACGCTGCCCGATGCGCCGATCACGAGCGCGAACGTGCAACTCCCCGTGGGTCCGCAGTCGCTGCTCGCTGCCAACGGGAATCTCTGCAAGAGCCAGAGCAAACTGCTTGCTCCGACGACGATCGTCGGGCAGAACGGCGCGAAAGTGACGCACAAGATCAAGATCAAAGTCCGCAACTGCCCGGTTGTGATCGTCAAGCACCGCACATCCGGCACGCGCGCCCTGATCACCGTGAAAGCTCCCGCGGCCGGACGCGTCAGCGGCGGCGGCCCGGATCTGAAATTCGTCACGCGCAATCTGAAGGGCGCGGGGCAGGCGACGATCAGCGTGCCGCTGACGCGGACGGGCGTGGAAGTGCTGCGCAAATTCCGCACGCTGCGGCTGAAGCTGCGGGTGGGCTTCGTTCCCAAGACCAAGCACCCGACCTCCAAGGCGTTCGCCACGGTCACCTTCCGCTCCTAGCGGGGAGCCCGGAGTGGAGTGCGCCGTCCGTGCGATCGGTGCGGGCGGCGCAGCTCCTGGGCTAAAGTCCGCCCATGAGCGGCGCAGACATGCAGGCTTCGGGCTCCTCCGGAGAGGAGCCCGAGCGCGAGCACGATCTGCTGCTGGGGGGCTTGCGGCGGCTGATGCGGCTCGCCGACAGCGCTAGCGAGCCCGAAGATGTCATGCGAGCGCTCGCGAGCGAGCTTTTCGCGCTGCTGGAAGCCGACGAGGTGCACGTCCAGCATCTGATCGAGCGTGAGCGCCGGCCGCGTGCGGCGCCGGCGGACGCGACCGACCACGACCGCGTCGTCGTTTACATGTTCGGTGGCGAGGGTCGCCTCGGCTATGAGGTGCCCTGCTCCGAGCGGTCTCCGGGCGTGGCGTGGGTTGCGAGCACCGGGCAGCGCGTCGCGCTTGCCGGTGCGCGCGAGCTGGCCGCTGCGGTGCCGCGTCTCGCTGCGGCGGGCGGCGCGGAGGAGAGCGCGTTGCTGTTGCCGCTCAGCGTGCGCGAGGAGGTCGAGGCCGTCGTACTCGTCCTGCGACGCAGCGGCGAGCCGCTGCGGCAGCGCGCGGCGCAACGCGCGGCGGCGCTCGTCGAGCAGGCGGCGGCCGCACTCGCGCTGCTGCGGGCGCGCGCGGAAGCGGGAACGGACGCGGTGACGGGCTGCATGAACCACCGCGCGATGCAGCGCCGGCTGGAGGAAGAGATCGGTCGCGCCGCGCGCACCGACGGGCGTCTTTCGTGCCTGCTGCTCGACCTCGACGACTTCAAGCTCGTCAACGACCGCCACGGGCACCCCGCCGGGGACGCTCTGCTGCGCGGCGTGGCGCGCGCGTTGATGGGCGAGTTCCGCGCGTTCGACCGTGTCGCGCGCTACGGCGGCGACGAGTTCGTCGTGATCCTCCCCAACGCCGACCTGCAGAGCGCGGGGCACGCCGCGGAGCGCGCCCTGCACCGGCTTGCGGAGCTGCCGTCCTTCGACGTCGCGCCCGGCGTGTGCGCGTCGATCGGCGTCGCGCAGTGGCAGCCGCCGATGACCGCGCAGGATCTGCTCGCGGCCTGCGACGGGGCGCTGCTGCAAAGCAAGCGCGCCGGTAAGGGCCGCGTCGAGCGCGCGGCGTAGTCGAGCTCGGCGAAGCCGCATGAGAGCTCGCGGGACCGAGCCGCGAGGGCCCGCGGCGAGCGCTTCCGCGCCCCAGTCGGGGCACTCCGGCGCGAGGAGCCCATAGACTCAGGGGCATGGCCTCCGGGAACAGTTTCGGCGCACGCGACACGCTGCGGGTCGGCGAGGGCGAGTACGAGATCTTTCGCATCGATGCACTTCAGGAGCGCTTCGACGTGGCACGCCTGCCGTTCTCGCTGAAGATCCTGCTGGAGAACCTGCTGCGCACCGAGGGTCGCGGTGCGGTGACCGCGGCCGACGTGCAGGCGCTCGCCGAGTGGGATCCCGCGGCGGAGCCCAGCCGCGAGATCGCGTTCACGCCGGCGCGCGTGCTGATGCAGGACTTCACCGGCGTGCCCGCCGTGGTGGACCTCGCGGCGATGCGCGACGCGATGGCCGCGATGGGGGGCGACCCCGCCAGGATCAACCCGCTCGCGCCAGCGGAGCTCGTGATCGACCACTCCGTCCAGGTCGACGCGTTCGGCACACGCGACGCATTCCGCATCAACGCCGAGCGCGAGTTCGAACGCAACCGTGAGCGGTACGCGTTCCTGCGCTGGGGGCAGGGCGCGTTCGAGCACTTCGCGGTCGTGCCGCCGGACACGGGGATCGTGCACCAGGTCAACCTCGAGTACCTCGCGCGCGTGGTGTTCGACACCGGGGATGCCGGCGGCGATGGCGGCGTGCCGCAGCTCTATCCGGACACGCTCGTGGGGACCGATTCGCACACGACGATGGTGAACGGCCTCGGCGTGCTGGGATGGGGCGTCGGCGGGATCGAGGCCGAGGCGGCGATGCTGGGCCAGCCGATGTCGATGCTGATACCGCAGGTTCTCGGTGTCGAGCTGCACGGCGAGCTGCCCGCGGGGGCGACCGCGACGGACCTCGTGCTGACGGTCACCGAGATGCTGCGCGAGCGAGGCGTGGTGGGGATGTTCGTGGAGTTCCACGGCGCCGGTCTCGCGCGCCTGCCGATCGCCGACCGCGCGACGATCGGCAACATGTCGCCCGAGTTCGGCTCCACCTGCGCGATCTTCCCGATCGACGCCGAGACGCTGCGCTACCTGGAGTTCTCGGGGCGTCCGTCGCGGCAGATCGAGCTGGTCGAGGCCTACGCGCGCGAGCAGGGCCTGTGGCACGACGAGAGCTCCCCCGAGCCGGTCTTCTCGGACAAGCTCGCGCTGGACCTGGGCTCGGTCGTGCCGAGCCTGGCGGGACCGAAGCGGCCGCAGGACCGCATTGCGCTGAGCGAATCCCGGGCCGCCTTCCGGACGGCGCTGCGTGACTACGTCTCGACCGCCGGGGCCCAGGAGGACGCGCGCGACGAGGCCGTCGCCGAGTCCTATCCCGCCTCCGATCCCCCGGCCAACGGCATTGCCGGTCAGCCTGTCGGGGGAGCCGCCGCCGCGGAGGTGACGTTGGACGGCGAGCGCTTCGAGCTCGACCACGGCCACGTGGTGATCGCGGCGATCACGAGCTGCACCAACACTTCGAACCCCTCGGTGATGATCGGGGCGGGGATCCTCGCGCGCAACGCGCTCGCGCGCGGCCTGCGGCGCAAGCCGTGGGTCAAGACCTCGCTGGCGCCGGGCTCGAAGGTCGTGACCGAATACCTCGACCGCGCGGGCCTGACGGAGTCGCTGGAGCAGCTCGGTTTCAACCTCGTGGGGTATGGCTGCACGACGTGCATCGGCAACTCGGGCCCGCTACCGGAGGAGATCTCCGCGGCTGTGAACCAGGGGGACCTCGCGGTCGCCTCGGTGCTGTCGGGCAACCGCAACTTCGAGGGGCGCATCAACCCGGACGTGAAGCTCAACTACCTGGCCTCGCCGCCGCTGTGCGTGGCCTACGCGCTTGCGGGCACGATGGACTTCGACCCCGAGAACGACCCGCTGGGCCGCGACGAGCAGGGACAGGACGTGTTCCTGCGCGACATTTGGCCCGACGAGCACGAGGTGGCGCAGACGATCGAGGGGGCCGTCCGGTCGGACATGTTCCGCAAGAGCTACGGCGAGGTGTTCGCGGGCGACGAGCGCTGGAACGCGCTGGAGGTGCCCACCGGCGAGCGCTTCAGGTGGGACGCGGACTCGACCTACGTGCGCCTGCCGCCCTACTTCCAGGACATGCCCGCCGAGCCGCAGCGGCTGCAGGACGTGGAGGGCGCGCGCGTCCTGGCGAAGCTCGGCGACAGCGTGACCACCGACCACATCTCCCCGGCGGGCGCGATCAAGCGCGACGGTCCTGCGGGCCTCTACCTGCAGGAGCAGGGGGTCGCGCCGCGCGACTTCAACTCCTACGGCTCGCGCCGCGGCAACCACGAGGTGATGATGCGGGGAACGTTCGCGAACATCCGCATCCGCAATCTCCTCGGCGGCGGCGATCCGCTGCCGGAGGGCGGCGTGACGCGGTATCTCGGAGCGGCCGGCGGTGGTGGGGCGTCGGCGGCCGGCGAGGTGCTTTCGATCTACGACGCCGCGATGCGCTACGCGCAGGAGAGTGTGCCGCTGGTGGTGCTCGCGGGTCGCGAGTACGGTTCGGGCTCCTCGCGCGATTGGGCCGCGAAGGGCACGCGGCTGCTGGGCGTGCGCGCGGTGATCGCGCGCAGCTTCGAGCGCATCCATCGCTCGAACCTCGTCGGGATGGGCGTGCTGCCGTTGCAGTTCGGAGACGGCGAGGGCGCAGAGGAGCTGGGGTTGAGCGGGGAGGAGGTCTTTGCGATCTCGGGGCTCGCGGATCCGCTGAACGCGGGCGCGGCGCCGCCGCGCGAGGTGAGCGTTACCGCGCGGCGCCCGGAGGGCGAGGAGATAGCCTTCCAGGCGCGCGTGCGCATCGACACTCCGCGCGAGGCCGACTACTTCCGCCACGGCGGGATCCTCCAGTACGTGTTGCGGGGGCTGCTGGCGTCGTGAGTGGGTTCCCCGCGGTCCTGCGCGACCTGCTCGTGGCGCGCGGCCCGTCCGGCAACGAGACCGCGCCGGCCGCAGTGTGGCGCGCGGCCGCGGAGTCCTTCGGCGCGGAGGTCGACACAGACGTGCTCGGCACTCCGCGGGCGGTGGTGGCGAGCTCGGACCCGTCGGCCGCGGGCGCGCGGCGAGCGGATGGCGGGTCGCGCCGCCTGCTCGTGATGGGCCACATCGACGAGATCGGCCTGATCGTCACCCACATCGACGAGCAGGGGTATCTGTGGCTCGGAGAAATCGGCGGCTGGGACCCACAGGTGCTCGTGGGTCAGCGGGTGAGCATCGCGACCCGCGAGGGCCCGTTGCCGGGTGTGATCGGGCGCAAGCCGATCCACCTGCTGCGCGACGACGATCGCAAGAAGGCGGCGGACGTGCGCGACCTGCACATCGACGTCGGCGCGCGCGACGGCGATCAGGCGGGGGAGCTGGTGCGGATCGGCGACGTCGCGGTGATCGACGCCGACCCGCTGGAGCTGGCGGACGGCAGGATCGCGGCGCGCGCGCTCGACAACCGTCTGGGCTCTTTCGTGGCGCTGGAGGCCGCGCGCCTGGTCGCCGAGGAAGGCGGCGCGGGGCCGGGCTGGGAGCTGGTCGCGGCGGCGGCGGTGCAGGAGGAGACCACGTTCGGGGGCTCGCGCACGAGCGCGTTCGCGCTGGCGCCGGACGCGGCGATCGTGGTCGACGGCACGCACGCGACAGACGCCCCCGGCGTCGAGGTCAAGCAGACCGGCAAGCACGAGCTGGGCTCGGGCCCGGTGATCTGCCGCGGCTCGACGCTGCACCCGGGGCTGTTCGAGCTGCTGTATGAAACCGCCGAGCGGGAGGGGATCCCGTTCACGGTGGAGGCCGCCGGGCGCAACACGGGCACGGACGCCGACGCCGTGCACCTCAGCCGCGGGGGTGTCCCGACGGCGCTGGTGTCGATCCCGGTGCGCTACATGCACTCGCCGGTGGAGCTGGTCGAGCTCACCGACGTCCACGCGTGCGCGCAGCTGATTGCGGCTGCGGCGCGCACGCTGGACGCGGATACGTCGTTTGCACGCTAGAGGGTGGCGCACCCCGTACGGGGCACAGGCAGGCCGCCGTAAGGTGGCCGAGCCGGAAGCCCCCCTCGCTTACTCGGCTAGGCGCTGAGCTGCGTGAACTCGGGGATCTCGTACGGCGAGCCCGGGACGCCGCCAAGTGCGAGCAGCCGCAGACCCTGCGGTCCGGAGTAGACCTTTCTCTTGATGCCTGGCCCGACGCGCACGAGGACGTCGGAGGTGAGCGCGATGCGCTCGCCTTCGACGTCGAGCTCGCCGGAGCCGCGCAGCACCGAGTAGACCTCCTCCTGACCGTCGGAGGCGTGGTCGTGCTCGGGGTAGTCGGTGTAGTTGGGGGGAAGGTCAACGACCTGCATGCCAAAGGACTCCACGCCGAGCTCGGCGCGGGCCTTCTTCAAACCGCCGCCGAAGGCGGCCTCCATCTCGTCGATTTGCTTCGCGGTGTAGTTGCTCATGGGCGGGATCATATGGCACGATCGCGCAGAGGATTTTTTGAAGCAACTCACCAGTGGGCGGTGGGTCCTTGCGGCGGACGGACTCAGGACTCGGCGGGGAGCACGATCGCAAGCTGACGGGAGTGCACGAGGACCGTGCCGTCCGATCCCCAGATCACGCCGTCCTCCTCGAAGAAGCCTTCGTGGAGAGTGGTCGAGGCGAAGCGCGCGAAGCAGTGCTCGACCGCGCGGGCGCTATACGCCCCAGCGTCGTGAGTGCCCGGGCGGCTCGCGTTTCCTCCGTTCCCGTCGGGCTCGACGCGCGCGCGGAAGTGGATCGTGAGATCGATGGTGGGCGTGACGGCGGGTTCGGAGAGTCGGATGAAGGGCGGCGAGAAGAGGGCGTCGCTGAAGAACGCGAGCGCGAGCGCGTCGAGCGGCCGGGGCTCGGCGAGCGCGAGCCAGCCGCCGACCTCCATCGGGGCGTGGGCGCCGGTGAACGGCCGAGTCCCCATGCGGGGTTGGAATTCCAGGTGTCGCGCGAAGGGCGGTGCGAGCGGATGGGGCGGGACGGGCCCCTCGCGGCGCGGCTCCGGGGGCTCGACTTCGGGGAGCGGCAGCTCGGCGATCTCGGGTGCGCTCCACGGCACCGAGAAGGCGGCGAGCGCGAGCGCCATCAGCCGGCCGTCCTGCTCCATGCGGGCGGAGAGCGTGCTGAGCGAGCGGCCGGCGCGCTCGACCGCGGTGCGGATCTCGACGGGGCCGGGCTCGGGTGCGCGGGCGTAGTGGATCGTGAGCGAGCGCGGTGCGCGGTAAGGGTCGGCGACGGTCTCGGTGAGCGCGCGCAGCAGCATCGCCGCGAGATAGCCGCCGTGGGGCCCGCGGCCGGCGCGCCAGTCGGGTGAGACTTCGGCGTCGAAGAGGGCCGTTGTCGCAGCGGTGAGCGTTGCGGCGGCCTCGGCCGGTTCGCCGTCGGTCGCGCGACGGCGAACCGCGGTGTCGCGGTCGAAGGTCGTTTCCATCGCTTGGCTCGCGGCCGCTCGGCCGCTACCCCCGCACGAGCCGCTTGTAGGTGATGCGGTGGGGCCGATCGGCGGCCGCACCGAGCCGCTCGTGGCGGTGTTCCTCGTAGGCGTCGAAGTTGCCCTCGAACCACGCGACCTGAGAGTCGCCCTCGAACGCGAGGACGTGGGTGGCGACGCGGTCGAGGAACCAGCGGTCGTGGGAGATGATGACCGCGCAGCCGGGAAACGCGAGCAGGGCCTCCTCGAGCGCGCGCAGCGTGTCGACGTCGAGATCGTTGGTGGGCTCGTCGAGCAGCAGGAGGTTGCCGCCGGTGCGCAGGAGCTTGGCGAGGTGGACGCGGTTGCGCTCGCCGCCTGAGAGATTGCCGATGCGGGCCTGCTGGTCGGAGCCCTTGAAGTTGAAGCCGGCGACGTACTGGCGGGAGTTGACGACGCGGTCGCCGACCTTCAGATGGTCGAGCCCGTCGGAGATCTCCTCCCATACGGTCTTGGCGGGGTCGAGCGCGTCGCGCGACTGGTCGACGTAGGCGAGCTGGACGCTGTCGCCGAGGGTGAGTGTCCCGCCGTCGGGTGCCTCGTCGCCGGTGATCATGCGAAACAGCGTGGTCTTGCCGGCGCCGTTGGGACCGATCACGCCGACGATGCCGGCGCGGGGCAGATCGAAGGAGAGCTCGTCGATGAGCAAGCGCTCGCCGAACCCCTTGCGGAGCTTCTCGGCGGTGAGCACCTGGGCGCCGAGGCGTGGCCCGGGCGGGATGTGGATCTGGACGTCCTCGAGCTTGACGTTGCGCTCCTGCGCGACGAGCTCCTCGTAGCGGGCGAGGCGCGCCTTGGACTTGGTGCGGCGGCCCTTGGGGTTGGTGCGCACCCAGTCGAGCTCGGCGGCGATCGTGCGCTGGCGCCCCTTCTCGGAGCGCTCCTCCTGAGCCAGGCGCGCCTGCTTCTGCTCCAGCCAGCTGGAGTAGTTGCCCTCGTATGGGATGCCCTTGCCGCGGTCGAGCTCGAGGATCCAGCCGGCGACGTTGTCGAGGAAGTAGCGGTCGTGGGTGACGGCGACGATCGTGCCCTTGTACTCGGCGAGGTGCTGCTCGAGCCACGCGACGGACTCGGCGTCGAGGTGGTTGGTGGGCTCGTCGAGCAGCAGCAGGTCTGGGGCGCGGAGCAGCAGCCGGCAGAGCGCGACGCGCCGGCGCTCTCCGCCGGAGAGCGTGGCGACGTCGGCGTCGGGTGGCGGCAGGCGCAGCGCGTCCATCGCGTATTCGAGCTGCGTGTCGAGGTTCCAGGCGTCGGCGGCTTCGATCTTGGCCTGCACGGCTTCGAACTCGGCGGCGTTGTCCTCGCTGTAGTTGGCGGCGAGCTCGTTGAAGCGGTCCAGCAGCGCCTTGGTCTCGGCGACGCCGTCCTGGACGTTGCCGAGCACGTCCTTGGACTCGTCGAGGTGGGGCTCCTGCTCGAGCATCCCAACGGTCGCGCCGGGGGCGAGCGCGGCCTGCCCGCGGTACTCCTGGTCGACCCCGGCCATGATGCGCAGCAGCGTGGACTTGCCGGAGCCGTTGTAGCCGAGCACGCCGATCTTGGCGCCGGGGTAGAAGGCGAGCGTGAGCTCGGAGAGCACCGTCTTGTCGGGCGGGTGCACCTTCGAGAGGCGGTGCATCGTGAAGATGTACTGCGAGGACATCAGGCGGCCAGGATAGAGATGTCCTACCGTTTACGGGTCATGCCCACGGTTCTCGATGTAGAGCAGCAGATGCTGCTGCTGGAGCTGGAGCCACCGTTCGACAAGCGCGCGGTGCAGCTCGCGCGGCGGCGGATGGCCAAGCGGTGGCATCCGGACCTCGCCCCCGCGGGCCAGCAGTTCGAGCACGAGCGCCACCTGAAGGCGATCAACGAGGCGGCGGACCAGCTGGAGCGCCTGGCGGAGGGCTCGCGCTCGGGGCGGGTGTCCGCGAACGCGGTGCGCGTGAGCGCGGCGGCGGCGCGGCGCGCGCGCGAGGAGGCGGGGCGGCGCGCCTACGAGGCCGAGCAGCGCGCGCGGGCGCAGGCGAAGGACCGCGCCGAACACGACCCCTTCGGGGCGCGCGTGCCGGACCACTCGGTGGTGCACCGCTACGCGCGCTGCATGGCGTACCCGGAGTGGGGCGTGGGAACCGTCGCGGGCATCTACTTCACCGGCGACAGCGTCGAGAGCGAGGAGATCCAGCAGTGGGCGCGGGTGAAGTTCAGCCATGGCATCCGCACGGTGCCGGCGGGCTCGATGCGGTTCGTGGACTTCTCCAAACCGGACCCGGCGGAGGAGCGGGTGGAGCGCTTCATGGTGGCGGCGCAGCGCGCGATGGCGGAAGGCGAGTACAAGCTCGCGGCGAAGCGGCTGGTGTACGCGCGCGACGCGGAACCGCGCAACGTGGGCGTGCTGAGGCTGATGACGCTCGCGTTCTGGCACGCGGGCGACCTGGAGGCGGCGGCGCGCGCGGTGCGCGACTGGGCGCGCGCCGACGGCGAGCGCCCCGCGCCGCACCGCTTCGCGGCGCGCATCTACGAAGACATCGGCGCCGTGGATCTCGCCGCGGAAGCCGCCGAGCGCGCGGCCGAGCGCGGCCCCTCCGACGCGGGCGCGTGGGAGCGCCTGGGGCGCCTGCGCCTGCGCCTGGCCGACCGGGAGGGCGCGCTCAAAGCGCTCGACCGTGCGCGCAGCCTGGGCGCGAGCGGCGACGTGGAGAACCTGATGGTGCAGGCGTTGGCGATGGAGCCGCAGCTGTCGGAGGCGTGAGTCGGCGCGGCTGAGGGGCGCTACGCCAGGATGTTCACCGCGCGCGAGATGATCAGCCCGATCGTGACGAGCGAGACGAGCGACTGCACCCCCATGATGCTCTTGGCCATGGGCGTGAGCGGCATCGTGTCTGTGGGCGAGAACGCGGTGGCGTTGGTGAGCGAGACGTACAGGTAGTCGATGAAGCGCGGCCGCCAGTCGCGCGGCTCGATGCGATCGTCGGACATCTGCGGAAAGAGAAAGTCGGGCGCGCCGTCGTGGCCGGCCGCGCGCCGACCGGGCCCGCCGCGATCGAGCTCCCAGTACCAGAGCGCGAGGATCAGGAAGTTGGTGAGCCAGATCAGCACGCCGGAGGTGACGAGCTCGCGTCCCTTGTTGACGTTGTTGTGCAGCAGGAAGTGGGTGAGGGCGCCCAGCGAGTAGATGTTGGCGGCGCTCACGAACGCGGTCAGCCCGAGCGCGACACGGCGGCGGCGGGGGTGCTCGTGCTCGAGCTGGCGGGGCGTCGCCATGAACATTCCGATCAACAGCGCGGCCTCCAGGCTCGGTATCAGCCAGCGGGGCCCGACCGTGAGACGGTCGGGCAGCGCCAGCTGCAGCGCGATCGCCACGAGGATCGTGGCCTGGGCGGGCCAGAAGGGCTCGGGTGCGGCCGGCGGCGGGTACGGACGTCCCGCCTGCTGCGCGGCGGATGGTTCCTGTGCCACGCGCTGGAGGGTACGAGGGGGAGCGGCGGCGGTCACTGTGGGCGCGGGTGGCGCGCTAGCCTGAAGCGCAGTGGGCATTGAGAACCCGATCCACCTCCTGTTCATCGCGGCGATCGCGCTGATCTTCCTCGGTCCCAAGCGCCTGCCGGAGCTGGCGCGCGCGGCGGGCCGCATGATGGGCGAGTTCCGCGCGGCGCTGAACGGCGAGGAGGACCGGGTCGAGGACGCCGTCGCGGTGGAGGATCCCGTGTACCAGCCGGTCGCGGCGGACACTGCTGGGCCCGCCGCGCTCGCGGCTGACGATCCGGCGCGCGCGGTAGGGTCCGCCGATGCGCCTGATCGTCGCCCGCTGTGAGGTTTCCTACATCGGCCGCGTGACGACGGTGCTGCCGGAGGCGGTGCGCCTCTTGATGTGCAAGTCCGACGGCACGTTCATGGTTTGGGCCGACGGCGGGGGTCCGAACGTGAAGCCGCTGAACTGGATGACGCCGCCGACGGTGTTCGAGGAGCAGCGCGACGCGGGGGGCGCGCTGACGGGCCTGGTGGTGCGCAAGCAGCGCCACGAGGACCGCGTGGAGATCGCCGTGGGCGAGGTGATCGCGGACATCGAGCACGAGCTCGACACGCTCGTGTCGCTGGAGAAGGAGGGCCTGGAGCGCGAACTGCAGGAGCTGCTCGCCGACGCGCCGACGTGGTGCGGCGAGGGCTTCCGTCTGGTGCGGCGCGAGTGGCCGACGGACATCGGCCCGGTGGACCTGATGTGCCGCGACGACGAGGACGAGTGGGTTGCGGTCGAGATCAAGCGGATCGCGACGATCGACGCCGTCGAGCAGCTGACGCGCTACCTCGAGCGCATCCGCCTGGACCCCGCGATGGGCGCCTGCCGGGGCGTGCTGGCGGCGCAGCGGATCAAGCCGCAGGCGCGCGTGCTGGCCGAGGCGCGCGGGATCGCGTGCGTGGAGGTCGATCTGGAAGTGCTGCGCGGGGAACGCGAGCCCGAGCTGACGCTGTTCGCGGCGTGAGCCGGCCAGCGCGCCGCGGGCGGCTCGGACCCCCGCGTTGGCTGCGCCAGCCGGCACGCGCCACACGAGCAAGCCGGCCCCCACGGCTGCGCCGCCGGCGCGTAAGATGCGGCCCGATGAGCACCGAGCCGAGCACGACTGAGCCGACCGAGCAGGCCGTCCCTCCCGCGGTCCTGACCGAGCGCCGCGGCAACGTGCTGCTGATCACGCTCAACCGCCCCGAGGTCCGCAACGCGGTAAACGGCGCGCTCGCCGCCGGCGTCGCAGGAGCGCTCGATGAACTGGACGCCGACGATGCGCTCTCGGTCGGCATCCTCACGGGCGCGGGTGGCTTCTTCTGCGCGGGCATGGACCTGGGCGCGTTCGTCAGGGGCGAGTCGCCCTGGTTCGGCGACCGCGGCTTCGCCGGCATCGCGCAGCGCGCGGCGCGCAAGCCGCTGATCGCAGCGATCGAGGGCTTCGCGGTGGCGGGCGGCTTGGAGATCGCGCTCGCGTGCGACCTGATCGTGGCCGCCCGCGGAGCGAAGTTGGGGATCCCCGAGGCCAAGCGCTCGCTGGTCGCGGCCGGCGGCGCGCTGCTGCGGCTGCCCAAGCGGATGCCCTACCACGTCGTGATGGAGCTGGCGCTCACTGGCGACCTGCAACCGGCCGAGCGCTTCCACGAGTTCGGCGTCGTAAACCGGCTCGCGGAGCCCGGCAGCGCGGTGGACACCGCGCTGGAGCTGGCCGCGTCGGTAGCCGCCAACGGCCCCCTCGCGCTGGTCGCCTCTAAGCAGATCCTCCAAGAGCAATACGATTGGTCCACCGCCGAGATGTGGGAAAAGCAAGCCGCGATCTCAGGCCCCGTGTTCGCCTCCGAGGACGCCAAAGAGGGCGCGAGCGCGTTCAAGGAGAAGCGCGACCCGATCTGGCGGGGGCGGTAGCTCAGCCCCGCATGCGCCGCTTGCGCCGGCGCTGCCGCAGGATCGCGATGAACCGCCGCCAGAACATCGCTCAGCGCTCCCCCGGCGTCTTGCGCGGGTACTGCGACGTATCGAGATCGAGGTTGAGCGCGGTGCGCACGATCCGGTTCTGTTCGGCGACGTGCGCAGCCGGATATCCCTCGCCCGGGCTCGCGCGCTCGGGGCGCCCGATGTAGCCGAAGTGGAGCTGCTCGGGCAGGATCTGCATGAGCCGCGGGAACATGTGTGCGCGCGCGCCCATGTTGCGGGGCTCTTCCTGGACCCAGACGACTTCCTCGATGTTGGGGTAGCGCGCGATGAGCTCGCGGATGGACTGCTCGGGGAAGGGATAGAGCAGCTCGACGCGCGCGACCGCGACGCCCTTGATGTCCTTGCGGTCGGGGTGGCCGACGAGGTCGTAGTAGATCTTGCCGGTGCACAGCACGAGGCGCGCGACCTGCTCGTCGACGACGCCGGGCTCGGCGAGGACCGGCTGGAAGCGGCTGTCCTCCGCGAGATCCTCCAGCGCGCTCGAGGCCTGCGGCAGGCGCAGCAGCGACTTGGGGGTCATGATCACGAGCGGGCGCTGCTTGGCGATCAGCGCCTGGCGGCGCAGCATGTGGAAGTACTGGGCGGGCGTCGTGAGGTTGGCGACGCGGATGTTGCCCTCGGCGGCCTGCGAGAGGAAGCGCTCCAGGCGCGCCGAGGAGTGCTCGGGCCCGGAGCCCTCGTAGCCGTGGGGGAGCAGCAGGGTGAGACGGGACGTCTGCCCCCACTTGGCGAGGCCGGAGACGATGAACTGGTCGACGATGACCTGCGCGGAGTTGACGAAGTCGCCGAACTGGGCCTCCCACAGGACGAGCGTCTCGGGGGCCTCCTGGCTGTAGCCGTACTCGAAGCCCATGCACGCGAGCTCGGAGAGCGGGCTGTTGTGCAGCTCGAACGGCGCGAGCGCCTCGGGGAGGTGTTGGATCGGGCACATCGTCTGGCCGGTCTTGGCGTCGTGGAGCACCATGTGGCGCTGGCTGAACGTGCCGCGCTCGGTGTCCTGGCCGGTGAGGCGGACCGGGGTGCCCTCGGTGAGCAGCGACGCGAACGCGAGCGCCTCGCCGTGTGCCCAGTCCAGGCGCGCGGGCTCCTCGCCGGCGGGCGGCTGCTCCTCCAGCGCGGCGCGGCGGCGCTCGAGCTGTTTGACGAGCTTGGGGTGCACGGTGAAGCCGTCGGGGACGCGCAGCAGCGCGCGTCCGAGCTCGCGCAGGCGCTCGGCGGGGACCGCGGTCGTGACTTCGGGGCTGGGGGAGCGGTCGAGCTGGTATTCGCCGGTGCCCGCGTCGCCGCTCTCGGCGGCGGCCGCGATGCGCGTCTTCAGGCGCTGGTGCAGGGTCGTGAGGTTGTCCCAGACGCCCTGCGCTAACTGGTCGACCCCCTCGCGCGTGGCGGCGCCCTCGGAGATCAGGCGCTCGGCCCACAGCTCGGAGACGCGTTTGTGGGTCTTGATCTTCGCGTACATCTCGGGCTGCGTGTAGGCGGGCTCGTCTGACTCGTTGTGCCCGAAGCGGCGATATCCGATCAGGTCGATCAGGACGTCGTGGCCGAATTCCTTGCGGAACGCGAACGCGAGGCGCACGGCGCTCATGCAGGCGGGGACGTCGTCGGCGTTGACGTGGATGATCGGGACGTCGAAGCCCTTCGCGAGGTCCGAGGCCCAGCGCGTGGAGCGCGCGTCGTCGGGGTCGGTGGTGAAGCCGACCTGGTTGTTCATGATCAGGTGCACCGTGCCGCCGACCTTGTAGCCGTCGAGCGCCTGCAGGTTGAGGGTCTCGGCGACGACGCCCTGCGCGGGGAAGGCCGCGTCGCCGTGGATCGCGATCGGCACCGCCGCGTCGGTGTCCTGGTGCGCACGGGGTCCCTTGCGCGTGGTCTGCGCCGCGCGCGTGGCGCCCTCGACGACGGCGGACACGTACTCGAGGTGGCTGGGGTTGGACTCGAGGTTGACCCCGATCGTGGCGCCGCCGGGCACGTCGTAGGTGCCGTGGGCGCCGTGGTGGTACTTGACGTCGCCCGTGCCGCCCTGCGGGATCGTCGTGACGGCCTCCAGCGTCGAGGCGCCCTCGAACTCGGCGAAGATCGTGTCGTAGGGACGGCCGAGGTTGTGCGCGAGCACGTTCAGGCGCCCGCGGTGGGCCATGCCGATCACGACCTCCCTGCCGCCGTGCAGCGCGGCGAGCTGGATCAGCTCGTCGAGCATCGGCACCGTCATGTCGAGTCCCTCGATCGAGAACTGGTGCTGGCCGAGGTAGGCCTTGTGCATGAAGCGCTCCAGCGCGTCGACCTCGACGAGGCGCTGCAGCAGCGTGCGCTGCTCGTCGGCGGTGAGCGGCGTGCGGAACGCGCCGGACTCGATCTTCTCGCGCAGCCACACGCGCTGGCGGTGAGAGGAGATGTGCTCGATCTCGTACGCGATCGTGCCGCAGTAGGTCTCGCGCAGGTGCGGGAGGGCGTCGGCGAGCGTGGCCCCCGGCACGTACATGCGCAGGATCTTGGCGGGGATCTGCGCCATCAGCTCCGGGGTGAGGTGCAGCGGCTCGGGGTCCAGCGCGGGGTCGCCCTCGGGCTCGGTGCCGAGCGGGTCCAGGCGCGCGGCGAGGTGGCCGTGGGTGCGGAACGCCTTCAGCAGCGCGGTCGCGGCCTGCACGGCCTCCAGCAGCTGCTCGTCGGGCGCCGCATGCGTGGCGCTGGGCGGGGCGGCGCTGGCGGCGGCGGCTGCGGCGGCCGCGGGCGCGGGCAGCGCGGGCGCGGGGCCGAGCTCGACGCCGAGCGCGGCGAAGACGCCGTCGTAGAAGCCGCGCTCGCCCTGCAGGTATTCCTCGACGCGGCCCAGGAAGCGGCCGGACTCGGCGCCCTGGATCACGCGGTGGTCATAGGTGGAGGTCATCGTCATGACCTTCTCGGCGCCGATCATCGCGCCGATGTTGCCCAGGCCGGGCGGGTAGCCGATGGAGCCCGTCGCGACGATCGTGCCCTGGCCGTTCATGAGCCGGGGAACGGAGGCCGCGGTGCCGAGGCCACCGGGATTGGTGAGTGTGACGTTGGCGCCGACGAGGTCGTCGGCGGTGAGGGTGTTGGTGCGTGCCTTCTCGACGAGCGCGTCGTAGGCGTCGAGGAAGCGGTCGAACGGGAGCGTCGCGGCGTTTGTGATCACGGGCACCATCAGGGTGCGCGAACCGTCCTTCTTCTCGACGTCCACCGCCAGTCCCAGATTCACCTGACCGTCCCTCACGCGGTGCGGGCGGCCGTCGACCTCGGCGAAGTGGTCGGCCATCACGGGCATGTCGGCGGCGGCGCGCGCGATCGCATAGGCGATGAGGTGGGTGAAGGAAACCTTGCGCCCGCCGGCCTTCAGCTCGCGGCGGCGCGCGTCGAGCACGGTGACGGCGATCGTGCGGAAGCTCGTCGCGGTGGGGATCGAGCGGGACTGGTCCATGTAGCGGGCCAGCGCGGCGGCGCTCCCCTTCATCAGTTCGGCGCCGGCGGGGGCCTCGGCGGGGGTGCGTGTCGCGGCGCCGTTGCCGGCCGCGTCGAGGACGTCTGACTTGACGATGCGTCCGGCGGGGCCGCTGCCGGAGACGCCACTGAGATCGACTCCCTCGGCGGCGGCGGCGCGCGCGGCGACGGGCGAGATGCGCACGCCGTCGGGCACGGCACCCGCGTTCGATGCGCCGTCTGCGGTCTGCGACGCGGCTCCGGCGCTGGACGTCGGGGCGCCCGCGTCGGCCTGCGGCGTGTCTGGGGCCTGTGCGCCGGCCCCACCGCCTGGAGTCGCGCCCTCGCCTTCCTGGAGGGCGATGCGCGCGATCACCTGGCCGACGGTGACGGTGTCGCCCTCCTCGACGAGCAGCTCACTGACGATCCCGGAGGCGGGCGCGGGGAGCTCGACGTCGACCTTGTCGGTGGAGATGTCGACGATGGTGTCGTCGCGCTTGATGAAGTCGCCGGCTTTGACGCGCCATTCGAGGATCGTGCCCTCGGTGACGGACTCGCCGGCGGCGGGGGTGACGACATCGATTGTCTGCCCAGTCGCCGTGGTTGCCGCCATCTACACTCACTCTAGCGTGGCGGGTGGGTGACAAGCGGCAACGTCGGTCGGCTTTACCTGTCCTTCACATTCGTCAACGTTGCAGCGGCGGTCAGGGGCTCTCGGGCACTCGCGCGCGAGCGGCGGCGCTGCTCGCGGACGAACTCGTAGCTCCCGAAAAATGGGCCGATCCCACCGAGCACGGCGACGGCGGCGGCGAGGCGCATGGGGACGATGCGCAGGCGCACGCAGACGATGCAGGTGAGAGACATCGCGATCCACAGCAGCCCGTGGGTGAGGCCGAGGACGAAGGTCTCGGGCTGCGGGTTGTGCAGCGCGAAGGCGCAGACGAGCAGCGCGGTATAGATCGTGGAGTGGGTGAACGAAACCCACTTCAGGCCGCTGAAGACACGCGGATTCACTCCGAGGAGAGCCAGCGGGCCATGCGGCGCAGCGCCTCGCCGGCCTCGGGCGGCCAGGCGTCGACGTCGGCGGGCCACCACGCGTGAGCGTCGTGCTCGTGGTCGCGGACGACCTCGGCGCCCTCCGGCAGCCAGGCCTGGCCGACGAACATGACGAGCTGGTGGGGCAGCAGCACGAGCGCCTCGCCGCGCGCGCGGTCGGGGGTGACAGACCACTCCTCGCGCAGCTCGCGCAGGAGCGTGTCGGCGGGGTTCTCGCCGAGGTCGACCGCGCCGCCCGCGCCCAGCGCCCAACGGCCGGCCCACGAGGCGAGCCACGGCGCGCGGCGGCCGGCGAGCCAGCGCCCGTCGGCGGAGCGCGTGACGCACAGCGCGGCGATGCTGGCGGAGGCGTCGTGGGGGACGAGCCGCAGCGCCCAGCGCACCGGCTGCAACGCGACCTCCAGGCGCCCGTCGACCTCGCGGTAGTCGGCGAGGCGTGCGGCGATCCCGTCGTGGCTGGGCGAGCCGCGCCCCTGGAGCTCTGCGATCGCGGCGTCTGCGGCTTCGACCTGGGCCCGCCCGGCCTCGAACTCGTGCGCGCTCCAGCGCGCCGCGACGTGCTCCAACGGCCACGGGCCGCGGGCGAGGATGCGGGGGAGCTCGAGCGAGGGCTCGCCGGGCGGTTCGCGGTCGGCGGTGGCGGGGTGGGGATCGGCGGCCATCTGCAAGAGAAGGCTAGTGCGCGGGGCGAAAAACCCTCACCGACCGACCAATAGACTCGGCGACCGTGCGCGAACGCCGACGCAAGCACTGGGGTTGGGGGTACGAGGACGAGCAGCTCACGCCCGAGCAGATCCGCGCGGCGGCGCGCGGCCTGGCGGAGCATCTCGGGGTGGGCGAGGTCGCGGTCGAGGAGCCCGTCGCGCTGGACGCGGTGGAGCTGCCGGCGCCGCGGATCGTCCCGCCGGCGGCGCTCGCGGGGATCTGTGCGAGCGACGTCCACGCGCGCGCGTCCCACGCGCGCGGGAAGTCCTATGTGGACATCGTGCGCGGGATGCGCGGCGAATTCGAGCACGCGCCGGATTTCGTGGCGTACCCGCGCGGCGAGCAGGACGTGGAGCGGCTGCTGGAGTGGTGCACGGCGCAGCGAGTCGCGGCGATCCCCTATGGCGGCGGGACGAGCGTGGTCGGCGGCGTCGAGCCCGCGGTGGACGCATCCTACGAGGGCGCGATCAGCATCGACATGGGTGCGATGGCGCAGGTGCGCGAGGTCGATTCCGTGTCGCGCTCGGCGCGCATCCAGGGGGGCGCGACGGGGCCCGCGCTGGAGCGGCAGCTGGGCGATCATGGCCTGACGCTGCGCCACTTCCCGCAGTCGTTCGAGCTCGCGACGCTCGGCGGGTGGATCGCGACGCGCGCCGCGGGGCACTTCGCGACGGTGTGGACGCACATCGAGGACATGGTCGAGTCCGTGCGCGCGCTCACGCCGGCGGGGACGTGGGAGTCGCGGCGGCTGCCCGGGTCGGGCGCGGGGGTGAGCCCGGATCGGATGCTCGCGGGCTCGGAGGGGACGCTGGGGGTGATCGTGGAGGCCTGGATGCGCGTGCAGCCGCGCCCCGCGCACCGCGCGTCGGCGGCGGTGCGCTTCGAGGACTTCGCGCGCGGGGCCGAGTGCGTGCGCGCGATCGCGCAGTCCGGTCTGAACCCCGCGAACTGCCGGCTGATCGATCCGCAGGAGGCGCGCCTGACGTTCGCGGGCGATGGGACGCGGGCGCTGCTCGTCCTCGGCTTCGAGTCCGTCGAGCATTCGGTGCAGGGGTCGCTGGACGCGGCACTCGCGGTGTGCGCGCAGCACGGCGGCGTGGCCGACGTGCGGGGGGATGAGGGGGAGGGGGAGGGTGGGGGTCGCGCAGTTGGTACCTGGCGCGAAGCTTTTCTGCGGGCGCCCTACCTGCGCGACACGCTGGTCGCGATGGGGCTCATCACGGAGACTTTCGAGACCGCGATCACGTGGGAGCGCTTCGCGGAGCTCCAGGACAGCGTGCGCGAGGCGGCGCTCCAGACGCTGCGCGAGGTCGGCGCGAGCGAGGGGAAAGTGATGTGCCGCTTCACCCACGTGTACCCCGACGGGCCGGCGCCCTACTTCACGGTTCTCGCGCGCGGGCGCCGCGGCGCGGAGGTCGAGCAGTGGTGGGCGGTGAAGCGCGCCGTGTCCGACGCGATCCTGCGCGCGGGCGGCACGATCACCCACCACCACGCCGTCGGGCGCGATCACAGGCCGTGGTACGACCGCCAGCGCCCCGACGTGTTCGCGCGCGCCCTCGCCGCGGCGAAGGGGGCGGTGGACCCCGCGGGAATCATGAACCCGGGGGTCCTGATCGATCCGGCGGGGTCGGCGGGGTCACCCTCCGCGCCCGGTTTCCTCGCGCGGGCGCCATCCAACCCGGGGGAGCGGGCGTGACGATCGCCGTGCTCGGCCCGGGCGGCGTCGGTGGGCTCGTGGCGGGCGCGCTCGACCACGCCGGGGACCGCGCGATCGTGGTCGCGCGCGCGTCCACCGCGCAGGCGATCGGCGAGCGCGGCCTGCGCGTGAGCTCGGTGCGGCTGGGCGAGTTCACCGCGCACCCGCGCGCGGTCGCCGAGCTGCGCGAGCCGGTGGACGCGCTGGTGGTCGCGACGAAGGCGGTTGGGTTGGAGCGCGCGCTGGAGCGGGTCGCGGTGGAGCCGCCGCTGGTGCTTCCGCTGCTCAACGGGCTCGATCACGTCGCGCTGCTGCGCGAGCGCTTCGTGCCGGAAAGCGTCCTCGCGGGCACGATCCGCGTCGAGGCCGACCGTCCGGAGCCGGGGGTCGTGGTGCACACGAGCCCGTTCCTGCGGATCGACATGGCCTCGCGCTACGCCTCCGGAGCGGGCCCTGACGGGGGGAGCTACGCCTCCGGGGCGGCCGCAGACGGGGCGGTGTCGCCGGCCGAGGTCCCGGCGGCGTCGCCCGCCCCGCTTGTGGCGCGGATGCTCGCACTTGCGGCGCGCCTGGAGGCGGCCGGGATCCCGTCGCGGGTGCGCGACTCCGAGCCGCAGGTGCTGTGGTCGAAGCTCGTGCGCCTCAACGCGCTCGCGTGCACGACGAGCGCGTTCGACAAGCTCCTCGGCGAGATCCGCGACACGCCCGAGCTGCGCGCGGCGCTGGTGGGCGCGATCGAGGAGGGCTGCGCGGTCGCGAACGCCGAGGGCGCGCGCCTCGACGCGAGCGACCCGCTGGGGGAACTGGGCGACGCGCACGCCACGCTGGGCAGCTCGATGCAGCGCGACATCGCCGCCGGCCGCACGCCCGAGCTGGACGCGATCCCCGGCGCGGTGCTGCGCGCCGCGGCGCGGCACGGGTTGGCGTGCCCGACGATCGAGGGCCTCGTCGCGCGCATCGTCGCGCGCGCGGGCGTGCCCGCGCCGGTCGTCGCTCGCTGAGGTCGCGCCGGCCCGGCTCCTCCACCGTGGCTTCTTCGCCCGCCCGTGCTTCGCGTGGTGGCTTTGCCAGGTCGGGGCGCCGCGCGAGTGGGCCCTACTCGCCGAACGGGCGGAAGCGTGGCGCCTCCGGCGCTACCGCCGGGACGGAGTGGGTGGCGACGGCCTCGACGACCTCCTGCTCGGACTCCTCGCGCTGCTCGTCGTGTTGCCCGTCGCAAAGCACGCGGAAGTTGCCGGTGACGCCGCTGTCCGCGTGGATCGTGATGCCGGGCAGGATCTCCTCGCCCTCCTCGAGGCCGAGGCGCTCCATGTCGAAGTGCGCGAGACCGATGCCATGCGCGGTGTGCGTCGGGTTCTCGCGGTCGTGCGCCGCGACGGCCTGCGCGAAGCGCTCGAGGTTCTTGGCGATCTTGCCGGTGTCCGCCATCGTTCTCGGGGGAAGCGTAGCGTCTGGTGGCGCGCGGTGGCCCGCGTCCTGGCGACGACGCGGGCCGGTCGGCACCCCACCAGTCCGCCACGCCAACGCGTACGATGCGCACGACCCGACCGCCGAACCAAGGGGGATCCACGATGGACATCTTCGCTCTGCTCGACGAGGCGCGCCGCCGCGTGAATGTGTTGGAGCACCCGTTCTACCAGCGCTGGAGCGCGGGCGAACTGGAGGCGCAGGAGCTGGCGCTATATGCGGGCGAGTACCGCCACGCGGTGCGGGCGCTGGCCGACGCCTCGCGCGCGGCGGCCGAGCAGGCGGCGGGCAGCGTGCAGGCGGCGGCCAGCGTGCAGGCGGCGGGCAGCGTGCAGGCGGCGGGCAGCGAGCAGGCGCAGGCCGCCGCGCACGCCCGCGAGCTCGCGCGGCACGCGGCGGAGGAGGCGGCGCACGTCGATCTGTGGGACGACTTCGCGCGGGCCGTCGGTAACGAGGAGCCGGGTGCGTGCGAGCCGCTCGCGCAGACGCGGGAGTGCGCGGAGTCGTGGACCGCGGGCGCGGAGCTGCTGGAGAGCCTCGCGATTCTCTACACCGTGGAGGCGAGCCAGCCGGCGATCTCCACGACCAAGCTCGACGGGCTGGCCACCCACTACGGCGTATCCGCGGACGCGCCGGGGTCGGCTTACTTCAGGCTGCACGCGACGCTCGATGTCGAGCACGCGCGCCAGGCGCGGGAGCTGATCTCAAAGCTGATGCCGCGCGACGAGGCGCAGGCGCAGGCCGTCGGCGAGCGGATGCTGGCGCGCGCGGAGGCGGCGCTGGAGGGCAACTGGCGGCTGCTGGACGGGGTGGAGGAGGAGCAGCGCGCGGTCGCCGTCACCGTGTAGGACCGCTCATCTCGGGCGCTGAGGTCGAGCTAGCGGGGAAACCGAACCGAGAAGCGCGCGACAATCGTCGTGCCGGTCGCGCGTGGCGCCGGCAGGCGGTCGGGATACTCATATCCCGTCGGCCGTGCCACTACGCCATGCACACATCCGGGCGCGATGCCCGCGCAGGGTTCTTTGGACGGTTCGCTTCGGCATGGGTAGGAGCTTTCGCAGGGCGGTGCGTGGGGGACGGCGTAGATCGCGCCTTCGTAGGAGCCGCCCGGGCACCAATGTCGGGTCGATGATCTTGCCGGAGTCAGGGCAAGCGCCAGCTGCCCGTTCTGCTGTGGATAGCCATAGTCGGTGCGCTGCATGTTGCTCGAGGTGGAGCAGGGCGGCGGTGAGCTGCGCGTGTACTTCCTGTAGGGCTTCAGTACGATCACGCCGTAGTAGTAGCCGCCTTCGGGAAGTTGCCTCGCCTCGAAAGTGAGGTGTACGTTCTGGTGGGCAGCGAGCGTGTGTTGCACATGCACGGACACGGTTGCTGCCAGGGTCACGGCCGACACGGTGAGGCTCAGGATGCCGAGGGTACCCGCGAGGAGGAGTCTGCCAGTGAGAGCGGGCATGGCACGAGCATACAGCTGGCCCAGGTTCGAATTACTAGATCCTGACGGTGTCGGCAGCTGACGCGGCTGGTGGAGGTAGGGACGCGGCCGACTTGTTCACCCCGCGCCACTTCGAATGCGGTGCGCGTCACTATGGTACAATATTCGGTACCAGTTGAAAGGAGATGGCAGTGGCGATCACAGCTAGCGAGGCACGACGGGCGCTGTTCCCGTTGATCGAGCAGGTAAACGACGATCGCGCGCCTGTCGAGATCACGTCCAAGCGCGGCAACGCCGTACTCATGTCGGCCGACGATTACGCCGCTTGGCAGGAGACTGCCTATCTGTTCCGCTCGCCTGCGAACGCGCGCCGTCTGCTTGATGCCGCCGAGGCGGCGGAGCGCGGCGAGACGGCTGAGCATCGGCTCGACCGGGCGTGAGGCTCGTCTTCACCCCGCAGGGTTGGGAGGACTACACCTACTGGCAGCGGGCAGACCGCGCGCTGGTCAAGCGCATCAACCGGTTGCTCGATGACTCGCTGCGCAACCCAACGAGCGGGATCGGCAAGCCGGAGGCGCTCAAGTACGGGATTGCCGGCGCCTGGTCGCGACGCATCACTGAGGAGCACCGGCTCGTCTACCAGGTGCTCAATCAAGATCTCGTGGTGCTACAGGCTCGTTATCACTACGAGAAGTGATTGGCTATCGATGAACCCGGTTGCGCCAAGATCACTCGATACATCGAGCGTTTTTACATCTCCAATATCTCGACGCGGTACCCATCGAGGTAGTGGTCGGTTTGCGGCTCAGCCCGCGGGGACGACCTCTGCGAACTTGACCGTGTCGATGAACTGCCGGAAGCGCGCCAGCTTGCCGTCGCGGATGTCCCAGACGTGGACTACCGGCACGTCCAGCGCCTTGCCGGTCGCTTTGCCGGTGCCCGTGTAGCGGACGACTGCCGCGACAGTCGAGCCGGATCCGATGAGCTCCTCGGGGGCGATAGCGAAGCCCTCGACGTCCTCTGAAATTGGGCCAAGACGTTCTGCGCCACGGCCTCGCGACCTCGGTACAGGCCCCCGTATGGCATGCCCTCGGCCTCGAACCATTCGATGTCCTCAGCGAATGCTCCGAGCACGGTGGGCACATCGCCTCGGGCGAACGCCGCGTAGATGTCCTTGACGAACTCGACGTTCTGCTCACTCATGGTGCCCCCTCGGTTGGCGCGCGTGTGGCTCGACGGTACTCGAACGGGATGACTAGCGTCCGGTTCCAGAGCCGGGGGCCTGGTCCCGCCGTTGGACGGTCAGCTGCCTTTGCCGCCCAGCAAGCCGCCGCGCTTCTCCGGGAGGGCGAAGCCGGGGGGGGCGGTGACCGGGAGTTGTGCCGGCGGCCGGGGCTTGAGCGGACCCTGGGGTGCGGTGGTCTGGGGAGGCCTGTCTGCCATGAATTCAGGTTAGCCGATGAGGCTGAGCGTCCATAGGATGACCTCGGTGGCGAGCAGCGCACAACTTACCGCGAGCCAGTTCGAAAGGTCCGCGATTTTGCTGCGGTTGACCTCGAGGTGCGGTTCGACCCAAATGCCCGCGCTGCGGTATGCCTCCGTCACGCTGGAGACGCCTCGGTGGTCGCTCTCGGCCAGCAGCGCCTCTCCTCGGAAGGCAAACACAAATGCGTGGGGCAGGAGCACCCAGACGGCACTCCCCACGCACAACGCGAAGGCGATCATGGCGAGGACGCCCCAGACGCCGAGGGAGCCGTGGCTGGTCTTGGCGCCAAAGAATGAGCCTGCGATGGAAGCTGCCGCAAGCACCGTCCCGGCACGAGCTCGCAGCCCTGCGAGGGCGCGCTCCTGCTCTGCGAGTGCGCTGGCGGTCAGTTCGAAGCTGAACTGCTCGATCGATTCAGCCATCCCCCGGTTCTACCGCTCGACGGGGACGGTACGCGGGGCTGCGCGAGAAGGATCCTTGATCCCCGTCGGCGGGATCTCGGACCTCTTTAACCCAGGCGTCCCTACATCTCAAGAATCTCGACGCGGTACCCGTCGGGATCTTTGACGAAGCAGAGCCGCGACCCGCCCTCGCGCACCGAGTACGGCGGCTTCTCGGGCTCGATGTCCTGCTCGGCGAGCCGCGCGAGCAGGCCGTCGAGGTCGGGGGTGCTGATCGCGATGTGCCCATAGCCTGTGCCGAGGTCGTAATGATCGACGCCGAAGTTGTAGGTGAGCTCCAGGCGTGGCATGTCGCCGTCGCCGGGCTGGTTCATGAAGACGTTCACGGCCTCGTCGCGGATCGGGATGCGGCCGATCTCCTGGAAGCCGAGCGCGCTGTAGAAGGCGACCGAGCGGTCGATGTCGGTGATGCGGTAGCAGGTGTGGATGAGGGGCATGCGGCGGAGTCTACGCTCCAGCCGGTCCCCGACTGCGCCGTCGTGCAAGGATGGCCCGCATGATCCTCGAGCGCGCCCTGCACCCGAAGTTCCTATCCAACACCTATCTCGTCGCCGACGGCGTGGGCGGATCGGCGTTCTTCGTCGACGCGGGCGGCCCCGTGAAGGAGCTCATCGCTAAGGCCGACGAGCTCGATCTCATCCCGACGCACGCGCTCCTCACCCATCACCACTTCGACCACGTGAGCGAGGTCGGCGCGCTGCGCGAGCGCTGGCCGAAGCTGGAGATCCTGATCCATCCCAGCGAGCGCGAGCTCGCCGGCGAGGACGGGTGGGGAACCGTCGAGCCCGGCCAGACACTGAGTTTCGGGACGCTGGAGGTGCGGCCGCTGCTGACGCCGGGGCACACCGCGGGGATGCTGTCGTTCCTCGCCGGCGAGCCCTCCGCGCGCGGACGCGGGGGCTCCTCCACGGCGCCGGGCGGCTTCACCGGCAGCGAAGGCGTGGTGTTCACCGGCGATACGCTTTTCCGCGGCTCCGTCGGGGGCGTGCGCGCGCCGGGGCACACGACGTACACCGACCTGAAGGACTCGATCATGGGCACCCTGATGGAGCTCCCGCCGGACACCGTGATCGCGCCGGGCCACGCCGAGCTGACGACGGTCGCGCAAGAGTGGGTCGGAAACCCGTTCATCCGCGTGTGGCGTGGGCTGGACGCGGAGCGCACCGAGCAGTGCACCGCGCTGGGCGAGCCCGCGACGCTCGTGCTGCTGTGCGACGACTACGACGGCGGCCACAAGGTCTGGGTCCGCTGGCCGGACGGCGCCGACGACATCGTGCCGGGGTCGCGCGTCGAGTTGCTCGGCTGACCCGCTGGGCCGCGGCTGCCTGCGCCGGACGGCGCTCGCGAGGCCTTAGTATCGAGGCGTGCCGCGCGAGAAGATCCCAACATCCAGAGTCCGTCGCACCGCGACCGTGGGGCGGCTCGCGGCGACCGAGACCGTGAAGCAGTTCGGCACCCGCGCCGCCAACGTCACGCGCAGCGACGAGGCGGCGCAGGAGGCGCTCGCGCGGCGGCAGGTCGAGACAGCCAAGCAGATCGTGGCGGTGCTCGGCACGATGAAGGGCGCGGCGATGAAGCTCGGCCAGGTGATGTCGTTCGTCGACGTCGGCCTCGTCCCGGAGGAGTTCCGCGAGGAGTTCCAGCAAGAGCTCGCCAAGCTGCGCGACGCCGCGCCGACGGTCTCCTTCAAGCGCATGCGCAAGGTCATCGAAGACGACCTCGGCGAGCGCGTCGACGAGGTCTTCGAGAGCCTCGACGAGGAGCCGCTCGCGGCGGCGTCGATCGGGCAGGTCTACCGCGCGGTGCTGCGCGACGACGGCCGCGAGGTCGCCGTCAAGGTCCAATACCCGGGCGTCGCCGCGGCGGTGCGCGCCGACATGCAGAACCTCGAGATCATCATGCGCCTGCTCAAGCGCATGACCCCGCAGCTCGACGTGCGCGCGGTCGCCGCCGAGGTCCGCGAGCGGATCGTCGAGGAGCTCGACTACGAGCTCGAGGCCCAGAACCAGCGCTCGCTGGCGCGCATCTTCGACGGGCACCCCTTCATCGCGATCCCCGACGTCGTCACCTCGCTCTCGCGCGAGCGCGTGCTCGTCAGCCACCTCGTCCAGGGCGCGCGCTTCGAGGAGCTCAGGACATACTCCCAAGAGCAGCGCGACCGCATCGGCGAGATCGTGTTCCGCTTCTTCCTCGGCTGCCTCTACCGCCACCGCCAGTTCTCCGGCGACCCGCACCCCGGCAACTTCATGCTGCTGGGAGACGGGCGCGTCGCGTTCCTGGACTTCGGTCTCTTCAAGCGCCTGGACGCCGCGCCGGTCGAGCTCGAGCTAGCCGCGCAGCGCGCCGTCACCGAGGGCGACGCCGGCAAGCTGCACGCGCTGCTCGCCCAGTCGGGCTTTCTCCCCAATCCCGAGCGTGTCGACGCCGGCGAGCTGCTGGAGTTCGTGCAAGACGCGATCTGGTGGTACACGCGCGACGAAGTCGTCGAGCTCACCCCGGAGATCGCGACGGAAGTGATGATCGAGAGCTCCGACCCCCGCTCGCGCCACTTCCGCTCGATGCGCCACCAGGACATGCGCCCCGAGCACCTCTTCGGGCGGCGCATGGAGATGCTCACGCTCGCCGTCCTCTCCCAGCTGCGCGCGCGCGGCAACTGGCACCGGATCGCGCGCGAGTGGATGTACGGCGAGGCGCCCGTCACCGAGCTCGGACGCGAAGAGGCCGAGTTCTACAAGTCTTTCGCCGCGGCGGGCTGAGCGCCGATGCCCGTACGTTCGCGCAGGATCTCGGCGAGCCGCGCTCGCGCGCGGCGGGCGACATCGCCAGCGCTGCTCGCCAGCCGCTCGGGCGCGGTGCGTTGCTAGCGCTGCTCGCCAGCCCCGGCGCGCCCGCGGGCGTCGCGCTGCGCGAGGCCCCCGACCCGCAGCCGCTGCCCAACCAGGCGCTCGTCCGCGTCCGCGCGTTCTCGCTCAACCGCGGCGAGGTGCGCCGCCTGCCGGACATGGCCGACGGCGAGATCACCGGCTGGGACCTCGCCGGCGTCGTCGAGGAGCCCGCCGCCGACGGCTCCGGCCCGCCGCGCGGGGCGCGCGTCGTCGGGCTCGTCGGCCGCGGCGCGTGGGCCGAGCTCGCCGCGGTCCCGACAGAGATCCTCTGCGCGCTCCCCGACGCCGTCTCCGACGCGCAGGCCGCCGCGCTGCCCGTCGCCGGGCTCACCGCGCTGCGCGCGCTCGACATCGCCGGCAGCGTCCTCGCGCGTCGCGTCCTCGTCACCGGCGCCAGCGGCGGCGTCGGACACTTCGCGATCCAGCTCGCCAAGCTCGCCGGTGCGCACGTCACCGCCTACTCGACGAGCCCCGCGCGCGCCGCCGCCCTGCGCGAGCTCGGAGCCGACGAGGTCATCCACGAGCTCGCGCCCGGCGGCGAGGAGTTCGACGCGATCGTCGAGGGCGTCGGCGGCGCGACGCTCGGCCTCGCCATCCAGCGCGTCGCGCCCGGCGGGACCGTCGTCTCGTTCGCCTCGACCGACCCCTCCGACCCCGTCACCTACCCGACGCGCTCGCTCTTCGGTCGCGCGTCGCGCGCGCGGGTCTACGGGCTGCTCCTGTTCGAAGAGCTCGCCCACACGCGCTCCGGCGCGCGCGACCTCGGCCGGCTCGCGCAGCTCGTCGCCGCGGCGCGCCTGGACTGCTCGGTGCAGCGCGAGGCGAGCTGGAGCGAGGCCGCCGACGCGATCGCCGCGCTGCTCGACCGCCGCGTCGCCGGCAAGCTCGTGCTGCACACCGACTGAAGCGGGGCACGGACGCCCCGCGCAGCGCGCGCCGCACCACGGCCGCGCCACGCGGACGATCCCGAGCTCAAAGCACCTGAATCTGCACCAGGCTCGTCGTCCCGGGCCGCCCGCTGGGCAGGCCCGCCGTGATCCCCACGCGCTGCCCGCGCTTGCACCACCCGAGCTCCACGACGCGCCGCGCGGCGTCGGCGATCAGCGCCTCCGTCGTCTCGTGGCGCGGGATCGACGCGGCGCGCACCCCCCACATCAGTCCGCAGCGGCGCACGGTCTCGCGGCCCGGCGAGAGCGCGTAGATCGGAACCGTCGGGCGGTGTGCGGAGACCAGGCGCGCGGAGCGGCCCGACAGCGTGGGCACGACCAGCGCGTCCAGGCTCAGCTCGCGCACCGCGATGCACAGGCTGTGCGCCAGCGTGTACGCCGGGTCGGCCTCCGTGCGTCGCACCCGCGACGCGTTCCAGTCCTCGTACGGGGCGATCGACTCCGCCTGCACCGCGACGGCCGCCATCATCTCGATCGCCGCCACCGGGTACGCGCCGACCGCGGTCTCCTGCGAGAGCATCACCGCGTCGGTGCCATCGAGGATCGCGTTGGCGACGTCCGCGACCTCGGCGCGCGTCGGGCGCGAGGAGGTCACCATCGAGTCGAGCATCTGCGTAGCCGTGATCGAGGGCCGCGCCAGCCAGCCCGCGAGGCGCAGCAGCTCCTTCTGCACGATCGGCACCCGCTCGATCGGCAGCTCGATGCCGAGATCCCCGCGCGCCACCATCACGCAGTCCGCGGCCCGCAGGATCTCCTCCGCGTGCTCGACCGCCTGGGGCTTCTCCATCTTCGCGATCAGCGGCAGGCGCGTGTGCTCGCGCACGAACTCGATGTCCTCCGGGCGGCGCACGAACGACAGCGCGACCATGTCCACCCCGATCGACTCCCCATGGCGCAGCAGCGCGAGATCCTCCTCCGGCACCGCCGGCAGCGAGTCCACCGGGCCCGGGATGTTGAGCCCCTGGCGCGAGGCCACCGCCCCGCCGATCTCGACCTCCGCCTCGACCTCCTGCGCCGCGGCGCGCACCTCCCGCACGCGCAGCCGCACCGAGCCGTCCGCGAGGTAGATCACGGCTTCCGGCTCCAACGCGTCCGCGAGGCCGGCCCAGGAGATCGTCATCCGCCGCGCGTCCCCCGCTTCGTCGTTTCCGGAGCAGTCGAACGTCACGCGGTCGCCGGGCTTGAGCTCCACCACGTCCTCCCGCAGCGGCCCGATCCGCAGCTTCGGACCCGGCAGATCCTGCAGGATCGCCACCGGTCGGCCCGCCTTGCCCGCCGCGTCGCGCACGCGGCGCACCGTCTCGGCGTGCTCCTCCAGCGTGCCGTGCGAGTAGTTCAGGCGCGCGACGTCCATCCCCGCGTTCACCATCGCCAGCAGCGTCTCGGGCTCCCGCGAGGCCGGGCCGATCGTCGCGACTATCTTCGTCCGCCTGCGCATGTCCGGCACGGTATCCGAGCCCGCCCGCCCGCGCACCCGCCGGCTCGCGCTGCCGCGGCCGATCGCGGGGCTCAGGACCCGATCACGGGCTTCGGGCCCGATCGCGGGCTCCGCGGCCGATCGCGGGGCTCAGGACCCGATCACGGGCTTCGGGCCCGATCGCGGGCTCCGCGGCCGATCGCGGGGCTCAGGACCCGATCACGGGGCGTTGACGTCGGGGAAGTGCTCGGCGCAGTGCTCGCGCAGCGCCTCCCGCACCCATGTCCGCTCGTCGGTGCTCGCGGCGCGGTAGCGCGAGAGCAGCTCGCGCTGGCGCTCGATCGGCGCGCCCGCGATCGTCCAGCGCACGGCGAGCTGCTCGAACAGGAACTCCGCCGCACGCTGCCAGGCGTCCTCGCGCGTCGCCGCCGGCGCGCCCGCTCCCGAGAGGATCTCCGCGTAGCGCACGCGCGTCGCCGGCGTCAGCGAGCCGCGCAGCGTGAGCACGTTGCCGGCGGCATCGGCGTAGTCGCTCGTGGGAGCCCTCAGGCGCTCGGGGCGTTGCCTGGACTTGGGCTTGCGGCGGGTCACGGTGACTCGCAGCCTAGAGGCTCGATGTGGGTTTTCAATTGCGGGTTCTGTACAGGACCAAATAGTTTTGCGCTGTAAAGAAACAGGAAAAGAGAACTGCAATCGATCCCGCGCGCACGCGCGCGGCGGGGCCTTCAATCGAAAACCCCGCACACGCTCGCGGCGGGCGAAGGAAACTGCGGGCCGGCGCCGCGTCAGGCGGTGTCCGCCGCGCGCTCGAGCTGCCCGCGGACGTCCCCCGTGACGGGCTTGGCGTGACCCGGCCACGCCGCGGCGGGCTCCAGTGTGGCGAGCTTGCGCAGGCTCGCGCGGGCCTGCTCAGTATCGAAGTTGTACGTCGCCTCGGGAAGTTTGGGCGCGGCGTCGCGGCCCCACATGTCGAGCGTGTAGAAGCAATCGGTGGCGAGCGCGAGGCGGTCGGACTCGCGCCACAGCGCGACCTGGCCGGGCGCGTGGCCGGGGATGTCGACGACGCGGAAGCCCGCGATCTCGTCGCCCTCGCTCACGGTGTCCGCGATCTCGACCGGCCCGCCGTCCCAGACGAAGCGGTGCAGGACGCGGTGGATCTGGCGATGCGGAGTGGGGAGCGTCGCGAGGCCCGCGGGCCAGTAGTCGAAGCCGCCGCTGCCTTCGGCGTCCTTGACGGCATCAGGGTGGCAGAGCACGGGCACGCCCAGCCCGGGCGCGGCGCCGCGGTGGTCGGTGTGCCCGTGGCCGAGCACGACGCGGCGGATCCCGCCGAGCTTGGCGCCGGCGGAGGCGAGCGCGCGGACCATCGTGCGCGCGCCGGCGTCGAACAGCGTGACCCCGCCCTCGTCCTCGATCAGGTAGACGTTGCAGCGCCCGGGCTGGCCCTGCACGACCCAGACGCCCTCGGCGACGAGCCGCGCCTCGGGCATCGCGCGGCCGGTGACGCGGGTCTTGACGTTGAACGCCTGCGTCATGCCCTGTTCGGCGGCCGAGCCCCGCGGCGGCATCAGCCCGATCTGGCGCGGCGCCTCCATGGTGTCCGTGAACGCGTCGTTCTGGTGGACGAGGCCGCCCCGCACGGTCAGCAGGTCGAGGCCTTCGAGCTTCAGCGGGTGGCCGGTGGGGGCGACGCCGTTCAGCGAGCCCGGTCCGAGGAAGGTCCCGGTCAGACGCCACTGCACGCCGCAGCGGTCGCCCTCGCTGGTGGTACGGAGGATCTCGAAGCGCAGGTCGGGCATCGCGGCAAGCAGGTCGCCGATGAACGACCGCACGCCCTCGGGCGCGGTCGCGTCGACCTGGCCGCGCACGTGCTCGCGGCCGCCGACCGCCCACAGCGCGACGGCGCCGTCGAGGTCGTGCGCGTTGATCTTCTCGAAGTACTGGCGCGCGACGGTCTCCGCTTCGCCGGGGCCGGACGACCTTTGTGCCTGCTTCTGATTCCCCGCTGTGCGCGAGGATCCGCCGATCGCCTGCTGGATGTTGGCGGCGGCCTGCTGGACCTTGCTCGTGGATTCGGGCTGCGCGGCGCTCTGCTGGTCGTCTGCGGCCATCGGTGTAGCTCCTTGGACGGGTTTGGCCCGGCCGCCAATTCTAAGCGCTGGGCGCGGGGTCTCTGTTTCGATCTCGCGGCGGAACGCCTCGGCGGGCTCCACCTCGGCGCCCGCGGCCCGCACACGCGCGGCGAGCTCGCGGTCGGACGTGACGACGCGCATCTCGTGCGGCTCGGCGGCGGCGCGCACGCGTCGCACGATCTCGTCGTCGGCGGAGTTGCGGTGCGCGCGCGGCGCGGCGGCGACCTCGATCAGCGAGGCGGCGATCGGAGGCGAGGGCGGGCGCTCGAAGACGACTACGACATGCTCGTCGGCGCGCTCCGCGGTCCAGCGCTCGAGCGACTCGACGAGCCGGACCATCGCGCCGTGGCGGTCGCGCCACCAGCCGTCGGGGCGCGAGCCGATCACGTTCATGCCGTCGAACGATCCGAAGCATGGGTGCACAGTAATCGCTCCCTGGCTATGCGCACGAGATAATGGCGTGACGATGGCAGCAGATCCCTACGACGTCGTCGTCGTCGGCGCGCGCTGCGCCGGCGCACCCCTCGCGGCGCTGCTGGCGCGCGGCGGCGCGCGCGTCGCGCTGGTCGAGCGGGCGCGCCTCCCGAGTGACACGCTCTCGAGCCACCTGTTCGAGGCTGACGCGCTCGCGTTCCTGGATCGCCTGGGCGTGAGCGAGGGGCTGCGGGGGACGGGGGCGCCGATGGTGAACCGCACGGATACGCGCGTGGAGGACGTGCGGATCCGGATCGACTTGCCGCAGCGGCCGGGCGACGTTGGCGGGATGGCCTCGGTGCGCCGCCACCTGCTCGATCCGCTGCTGGCCGCGGCGGCCGAGAGCGCGGGCGCGGAGCTGCGCACGGAGACGCACGTCACGGGGCTCCTGCGCGATCGGGGCCGCGTGGTCGGCGTGCGCGTCGCGGGCGCCTCGGGCGAGAGCGAGCTGCGCGCGCGCCTGGTCGTGGGCGCCGACGGCCGCCACTCGACGGTCGCGAAGCTGTGTGGCGCGCGCCGCTACAACGTGACCCCCAACCGGCGCCTCCTGTACTGGGCGTTCTTCGAGGGCGCCGACGCGGGCCCGGAGCCGACGTTCGTCTCGCACCGCTGGGGCGAGCGCTTCGTCCTGGCGATCCCCTCCGACAGCGGCCTGCAGCAGGTGCTGCTGTGGCCCGAAAAGCACGAACGGGGGCGCTTCGGGGAGGACGTCGACGGGGCCTTCCTCGAGCACGCGCGGGCGTGCGAGCCGATCGCGGAGATGCTCGCGGGCGCGCGCCAGGTGGGCAAGGTGCTGGGCGCGGTCAGCTGGGAGGGCTTCTTCCGCGACGCGGCGGGGCCGGGCTGGGTGCTGTGCGGCGACGCGGGGCACTTCAAGAGCCCGAGCCCGGGACGCGGGATCGGAGATGCGTTCATCCAGGCCGAGAGCCTCGCCGCGAGGATCCTCGGCGCGCTGGGTGCGCAGGGTGATGGGTTGGGGGGGAGGGAGGGGTCGCGCGACACGCACGAGCGCGCGCTGGATGGCGCGATGCGTAGTTGGGGACGCTGGCGCGACAGGGAGTTCGCGCCGCACTACTGGCTGGCGTACGACCTCGAAGAGGAGGGCGCGGTGCCGGCGGTGCTGGTGGAGATCCTGCGCGACCTGCAGGCGCGGGGGCGCGCGGGGAAGTTCTTCGATCTGCTCAACCACCGCGAGAAGCCGACGGGGGTGCTGACGCCGCCGCGCGTGCTGCGGGCGACCACGCGCCTGCTGGGCCGTCCGAGGCGGCGCGACGTGTTGGGCGAGCTCGCGACGCTGGGCGGTCGCGAAGTGGGACGGCGCTGGCGCGACCGGCGGCCGGCGTACGCGGCGGCATAGAAAAAAAAGGACCCCGCCGCGCGCGCGTGCGCGGGGTATGGGGTCAAGAGCCGCGCGCGTGCGCGGGGTCAAGACAAACCCCCACGCGCACGCGCGCGCGGCGGGCCAAGTTTTCAAGACACCGATACGCACCTGCTCGCCCCGCCCGCGCGGCCTGCCGTCGGGCGACCGCCCACCCGACGACCGCGGGGCGGCCCCGGCCGAATAGGCTGCAACCGGTGGCCGAGACGACCGACTACAGAGCCCACAGCCGGCGCGAGCTGGGCCGCGGCGAACGGATCCTGCCGGGCGTGTTCCGCCTGCGCCTGCCGCTGCCGTGGCCGGGGGTGCCGCACGGGAACGCGTGGGCGGTGGCGGCCGGCGACGGGGTCGTGCTGTTCGACACGGGCATCCACGAACCGGGCTCCCTCGCCCAGCTCGAGCGGGCCCTGGAGATGTGCAACCTGCGCCTCGAGAACATCCGCCTGGTGGTGTGCACGCACGCGCACTCCGACCACTACGGCCAGGCGGCGACGATCGTGGAGCGCACGGGCTGCGAGCTGTGGATGCACCCCAACTACGAGCACATGGCGCGCTGGGCGGAGGACTCCGACGCGGCGATCGCGCGGCGGCTGGAGGTGGCGCGCCAGAGCGGGGTGCCGGAGGAGCCGCTGCGCCGCTACGCGGCCGAGCGCGGCTCGCACGACTCGGGCATCGCCGCGGTGATACCCCCCGACCGTGCGCTGCTGCCGGGCGTGACGATCGCGACGGACCTCGGGGAGTGGACGGTGCACGAGACGCCGGGGCACGCGCCCTCGCACGTGTGCCTGTTCCAGCCCGAGCGGCGCCTGCTGATCTCCGGCGACCACCTGCTGGGCCGGATCTCGCTGTATTTCGACTATGGCTACTCGCCGGACCCGGTCGGCGAATTCGTGCACTCGCTGGACGTGGTGCAGGGTCTGCACGCGCGCCTGTGCCTGCCGGGGCACGGGCGGACGTTCGCCGACGTGCAGGCGCACATCGAGGGCAACCGCAAGCTCGTCGCCGAGCGCCTGGAGCGCACGCTGCAGGTGATCACTCCCGAGCCGCTGACGGCGTTCGAGGCGGCGCCGAAGATCTACGACGACATCCCGTTCTCCCCGCTGACCGCGGCGTGGCTGTTGACGGAGACGCTGGCGGTGCTGCTGCACCTGGAGGTCACGGGTCGCGCGCAGCGGATCCCGGGCGAGCCGGAGCGCTGGACGGCGCTGGCGTAGCAACCTGGCAGACTGGGCTGGCGATGCGCATCGACGAGCTGTTGAGGGGCCCGGGGCCGGTGTTCTCCTTCGAGTTCTTTCCCCCGAAGACGGAGAAGGGGGAGCAGAACCTGTATGCGGCGCTGCGCGAGCTGAAGACGCTCGAGCCGGCGTTCGTGTCGGTGACCTACGGCGCGGGGGGCTCCACGAGGGAGAAGACGATCGAGATCTCCAAGCGCATCAAGCGCGAGTACGGCCTGGAGGCGATGGCGCACTTCACCTGCGTGGGCGCCACGGCGGAGCAGTTGCAGGGCACGCTGCAGGAGATGGTGGAGGCGGGCGTCGAGAACGTGCTGGCGCTGCGCGGCGACCCGCCGGCGGGGCAGGAGGCGTGGGTCAAGACCGAGGGCGGACTGGAGTACTCCAGCGAACTGGTGGCGCTGGTGCGCGGCGGCTACCAGTTCGCGGTCGGCGCGGCGTGCTTCCCCGAGACGCACATCCACGCGACGAGCGCCGAGGACGACCTGGAGCACCTCGCCGAGAAGGTGCGGGCGGGCGTGGACTTCCTGATCACGCAGCTGTTCTTCGACAACGCGCACTACTTCGATTTCGTCGCGCGCGCCCGGGCCGCGGGGATCGAGGTGCCGATCGTCCCGGGTGTGATGCCGATCACGCAGGTCGGCCAGATCGAGCGGATGGCCGCGATGTGCGGCGCGTCGATCCCGGACGCTCTGCGGCGCGAGCTGCATTTACGCGAGGACTCGCCGGAGGCGGTACTGGACCTCGGCGTGGCTTACGCGACGCTGCAGTGCGCGGAGCTGCTGGAGGCGGGCGCGCCGGGGATCCATTTCTACACGCTCAACCGCTCGCCGGCGACGCGCGCGATCCTGGGCGCGCTGAAGCTGACGCGGCCGTGGGAGCGAGCGTCGGCCACGCGCAACGGTGCTCCTCAGACGAGCTCGATCTCCAAGCCCTCGGCGACGCGGGGCGAGCCGTCGGGCGCCTCGTAGCGGACGTCGACGGAGTCGTTCTGGCGGTAGGTGCCGACGCCCCACGCGCCGAGCAGCCAGCGCCAGCCGCTGATGCGGTCCTTGCGCAGCTCGCGCTCGAAGACCAGCGCGCCCTCTTTGACGCGGTAATCGTCACCCAATCGCTGGGGGACGCCGTTGAGGTAGACCTCGTACGGCGCGCGCACGTCGGGAGGGAGCTTTACGATCGATCGCACCATGAGCGTGCCGATTATGCACTGCAACCCGAGGTGAGCCGTACCGGAGACATCCCCTACACGGTTCGCCGCTCGCAGCGGGCGCGGCGGGTGCGCGTGAACGTGCGCGCCCCCGCGGGCGCCGATCGCGCGGAGGTCGAGGTGGTGCTCCCCCCGCGCGCGCCGGCGCAGGCGGCGGCGATCGCGGTGCGCGAGCTGCGCCCCTGGATCGAGCGGCGCCTCGAGGAGGCGCAGGCCGCGCTCGCGGAGGTCGCCGGGCGCGGCGGCACGGTCCCCTATCTGGGCCGCACGCTGGAGCTGGTGGCGCAGGCGGGCCGCAGCCGCGCGCATCTGCGCGGGGAGCGGCTGCTGGTGCCCGAGGGCGACCCACGGGCGGCGCTGGAGCGCTTCTACCGCCGCGCGGCGCGCGAGGAGATCGCGTCGCGCCTGGATCGCGCGACGGCGCTCGCCGGGACCCCCTACAGCGGCCTCTCGATCCGGGGGCAGCGCACGCGCTGGGCGTCGTGCTCGGCGTCGGGGCGGATGAGCTTCAACTGGCGCCTCCTGCTGGCGCCGGAGAGCGTCCTGAACTATGTGGTCTGGCACGAGGTGTGCCACCTGGAGGTGCTGGACCACTCGCCGCGCTTCTGGGCGCTCGTGCAGCGGCGCTGGCCGAGCTGGCGCGAGGATCGCGACTGGCTGCGGCGGAATGGGGCGACGCTCGTGCTGTGAGCGCCCGGCTCGCGGATGTGGGTCGGCGGCGACCGAGGGCGGCCGGGCCGTTCGCTCAATCCTTCCCGTCAACCTGGTCTTCGAGCTCGCGCCGCAGTCCCGCATATGGCGTCTCGCCCGCGCGCAGCTCGACGAGCCGCCGTTTGACGCGTCCGACGTACGCCTCGGCGGAGCCGTCGCCGCGCAGATCCACTCCGCCGTGCGGGCGGCTGAGCAGTCCGCCCGGGCCGATCAGTTCGGCGCGCACGGCGACCTGGCGCGCGGGCTCGTAGCGGCGCCGCGCGAACTGCACGGCGCTGCGCTCGGCGTCCGGCGCGAGCTCCTGGAGCCTGAGCTCGAGCGCGGCGAGCGCCTCGGCAAGCGTGGCGAAGTGGGTGCGCTCGAAGCGCGGCCCGTCGCGCACCGTCAGGGTCCACTCGCCTGCCATGCACTTGATTGTGGCGGCATCGCGCCGCCGTGCTCAGATCGGCCGCGCCGGCGAGGAGATCAGCCGCGCTGCGCGACCGGCACGTAGTCGCGATCGCGATCGCCGGTGTAGATCTGGCGGGGGCGGGCGATCTTCTGCTCGGAGTCGTTGACCATCTCCAGCCACTGCGCGATCCAGCCGCTGGTGCGCCCGATCGCGAACATCACGGGGAACATCGCGACGGGCAGGCCGAGCGCCTCGTAGATCAGGCCGGAGTAGAAGTCGACGTTCGGGTAGAGCTTGCGCTGAGTGAAGTACTCGTCGTCGAGCGCACGCTTCTCGAGCTCGGAGGCGACGTCCAGCAGCGGGCTCTTGCCGCGGACCTCGAAGACGTCGTCGAGGTATTTGCGGATGATGCGCGCGCGGGGGTCGTAGTTCTTGTAGACGCGGTGGCCGAAGCCCATGAGGCGCTCGTTGCCCTCCTTGACGCCGGCGAGGAAGTCGGGGATGTTCTCGACCTTCTCGATCCGTTTGAGCATCCGCAGCGCGGCCTCGTTGGCGCCGCCGTGCAGCGGGCCGTAGAGCGCGGCGACGCCGGCGGCGACGGCGGAGTAGGGGTCGACCTGGGTGGAGCCGACCGAGCGCACGGCGCTCGTGGAGGCGTTCTGCTCGTGGTCGGCGTGGAGGATGAAAAGCACGTCGAGCGCGCGCGCCAGCCGCGGGTCGGGCTGGTACTTGAGCTCGGTCATTTTGTACATCATCCCGAGGAAGTTGCCGGCGTACTCGAGGTCGTTGTCGGGGTACACGTAGGGCTGACCCATGTTGTGGCGGAACGCGAACGCGGCGAGCGTGGGCATCTTCGCGAGCAGGCGGATGATCTGCAGGTCGCGCACGGCCTCGTCGCGGATCTGGTTGGCGTCGGGGTAGAACGTCGAGAGCGCGCCGACGGAGGCGACGAGCATGCCCATCGGGTTGGCGTCGTAGCGGAAGCCCTGCATGAAGTCCTTGACGTTCTCGTGCACGAACGTGTGGATCGTGATTTCGTGGACCCACTCGTCTAACTGCGCCTGCGTGGGTAGGGCGCCCTTGATCAAGAGGTACGCGACCTCCAGGTACGTGGAGTGCTCGCAGAGCTGCTCGATCGGGTAGCCGCGGTGCTGGAGAATGCCGGCGTCGCCGTCGATGTAGGTGATCGCGCTGCGGCACGAGGCGGTGTTTGTGTACGCCGGGTCGTAGGCCATCAGCCCGAAGTCCTCGTCGCCGGTCTTGATCTGCCGGAGGTCCATCGCGCGCACGGTGCCGTCGGCGATCGGCAGCTCGTAGGTGCGTCCGGTGCGGTTGTCGGTGACGCTCAGCGTCTGGGTGCTCCCCGCGCCGTTGCTGTGGGTCGGCTGGCCGACGGCCTCGCTCGCTTTGCTCACCTCGGTCTCGGTGCTCATGTTTCCTCCTGTCGGCCGCTCTTGGCTACACCGTAGCGTCTCGGGGCAAGCGCCGGCGCCGGGTCTGCGCGGGTGCTCAGCGCTGCGAGATGCGCCCCCGCGCGAGCACCGTGCGCACGCGCGGCGGCGGCGCCAGCGCGGGTGCCCCGCGGTGCGGTCCGCGGCGCGGCGAGCGCGGCAGACGCGAGCTCGGGCGGTGCGGATGGCGGGGCCGCGGCCCGGGCTGGAAGCCGATGCCGCCGTCCTCCTGCGTGGACTCCTCGGGAGTCTGGCGAACCGCCCAGCGCACGAGCAGGAAGAGCGCCACGATCGGGATCTTCAACATGAACATCAGCCAGATGAACGTCCAGGTATCCACGCGTCTTAGATGCTACCCCGCATCGGGCGTCCGTACCAGCGAGCTCGTCAGTCGCTGCCGAGCGGCAGCGGCGCGGCGGAGAACTGCGTGAACTCGCGCAGCTGGCGCACGCGCGCGACGATCTCCGGCCCGGAGAGGTGCGCGACGCGGTCGGTGCCGAACTGCTCGACGTTGAACGAGGCGAGCGCGGTGCCGTGCGCCATCGCCTGGCGCAGGAGGTCGTCGGTGAGCTCCTCGTCGATGTGCGCCGCGATGTAGCCGACGAAGCCGCCCGCGAAGGTGTCGCCGGCGCCGGTCGGGTCGACGACGGTCTCCAGCGGGAAGGCGGGTAGCGAGAAGAAGCTTTCGGGGGTGATCAGCGCGGCGCCGTACTCGCCCTGCTTGGCGACGATCACGCTCGGCGTGGGCGGCCCCCAGGAAAACACCTCGCGCGCGGCGGACAGGAGGCTGGCCTTGCCGGTGAGCTGGCGCAGCTCGGAGTCGTTGAGGATCAGGCAGTCGCACTGCGCGATCGCCTTCACCAGCGAGTCGCGCGCAGCTTCGATCCAGAGGTTCATCGAGTCGAGCGCGACGAAGCGCGCGTCGGGCAGCTGGGAGCGCACGTCGCGCTGCAGGTCGGGCTGGATGTTGGCGAGGAACAGCACCTCGCTGGAGCGCGAGCCGTCGGAGAGCTTGGGCTGGAAGCCCTCGAACACCCCGAGCTGGGTGTCGAGGGTCTCGCGCGAGTTGAGATCCCAGCCGTACTTGCCGCGCCAGAAGAACGTTTTTCCGCCGGCGACGCGCTCGACGTCGGCGATGTCGACGCCGCGGTGGCGCATCACGTCGAGCTCGCTCTCGCCGAAGTCGTCTCCGACGGGGCCGACGACGCGGACCTCCTCGAAGAACGAGGCGGCCAGCGCGAAGTGCACGGCGGCCCCCCCGAGCATGCGGTTGCGCTCGCCGAAGGGCGTCGTGACGGTGTCGTAAGCGATCGATCCGACGACTGTGATGGGCATCGACGCGGGAAGATATAGCCTCCGCCGCACGATGCGCGCGATCCAGATGACGGAGTTCGGTGGCCCGGAGGTGCTGCGGCTCGTCGAGCTCCCGCGTCCGGAGCCGCAGGCGGGCGAGGTGCTGATCCGGGTGAGCCGCGCGGGAGTGAACTTCGCCGACACTCACACGCGGACCAACTCGTATGTGCGCAAGGCGACGCTGCCGCTCGTACCGGGAGGAGAGGTGGCGGGCGTGCGGGAGGACACCGGGGAGCGCGTCGTCGCGCTGACCGGCGTGGGCGGCTACGCGGAGTATGCGACGGCGCCAGCCGAGCGGGTGTTCGGAATTCCGGGCGGCCTGGACTACGGCGTGGCGCTGGCGCTGCTGCTGCAGGGCACGACGGCCTGGCACATGTACCGCACGGCGGCGCGCGTGGGCGAGGGGGAGAGCGTGGTGGTGCACTCGGCGGCGGGCGGCGTGGGCTCGCTGGCGGTGCAGCTCGGGCGGGCGTTCAGAGCGCACCCGGTGATCGGGACCGCATCGAGCGAGAAGCGGCGCGCGCTCGCCGTGGAGCTGGGCGCGGACGTCGCGATCGACCCCGCGCCGGAGGGCCTGACGGAGCGGCTGCTGGAGGCCAACGGCGGCAGGCCGGTGGACGTCGTGTTCGACATGGCGGGCGGCGCGGCGTTCGAGGCCTCCTACGATGCGCTGGCGCCGTTCGGGCGGATCGTGGTGTGCGGGATCTCCACGCAGGAGCCGAACCGGATCTCATCGGGCTCGCTGCTGCGGCACTCGCGCTCGATCGTGGGCTTCTACGTCTTTCACTGCCTGGAGCGCCCGGGGATGTTCACCGAGGCTCTGGTCGACCTGTTCGCGCGCGCCGTGCGTGGGGGGCTGCGGGTGGTCGTCGGGAACACGTACGCGCTGAGCGACGCCGCGCAGGCCCATATCGATCTGCTGGGGCGGCGCACGCAGGGCAAGCTGTTGCTCGATCCGGCGCGGTGATGAGAGGCGCGAGCGGGCTCGGGGCCGCGAGCACGTAAGCTGCGGGGCCGCATGTCCAAGACCTTCGCCGAACTCGGACTATCCGAGCAGACGCTGCGCGCGCTGCGCGACGTCGGCTACGAGTCTCCGAGCCCGATCCAGGAACAGGCGATCCCGTCGCTGCTGGAGGGGCGCGACGTGATCGGGCAGGCGCAGACCGGCACGGGCAAGACGGCGGCGTTCGGGCTGCCGATCATGGAGTACATCGACTCCGAGGAGCCGGAGGTGCAGGCGCTCGTGCTGACGCCGACGCGGGAGCTGTGCATCCAGGTCACGCAGGCGCTGCGCGCGTACGGCACGCACCGCGGCGTGGACGTCGTGGCGGTCTTCGGCGGGGCGCCGATCCGCACCCAGCAGGCGCAGCTGCGCGCGGGCGGGCACGTGGTGGTGGGGACCGTGGGGCGGGTCTTGGACTTGATCTCGCGTCACTCCCTCGTCCTGCACGACTGCCGCTTCGTGGTGCTGGACGAGGCGGACGAGATGCTCGACCTGGGTTTCCTGGAGGACGTGGAGCGGATTCTCTCGATGACTCCCAGCGGGCGCCAGACGGCGCTGTTCAGCGCGACGATGCCGCCGCCGATCGCGAAGCTCGCCGACGCTTATCTCTACGACCCGGTGGTCGTGAAGGTCAAGGCCGCGACGCTGACGATCGACACCGTCGCGCAGTTCCAGTTAGCGGTCAACGCGAAGCAGAAGGCGGAGAAGCTCGTGGAGGTGCTGCGCGCGGAGATGGGACCCGGCGGCGCCCGCGACGGCGACGACAACCAGACGATCGTGTTCGTGCGCACGAAGATCCGCTGCGACCAGCTCTACCGCACGCTGCGCGACCGCGGGATGAACGTGCGCGCGTTGCACGGCGACATGTCGCAGGGCTCGCGCGACGGGGTGATGCTGGCGTTCAAGGGCGGCCGCGTGCCGATCCTGGTCGCGACCGACGTCGCGGCGCGAGGCCTCGACATCTCGACGGTGACGCACGTCATCAACTACGACGTGCCGACCTCGCCCGACACCTACGTGCACCGCATCGGCCGGACCGGCCGCGTGGGACGCTCGGGGCGCGCGATCACGTTCGTGGAGGCGCGTCAGAAGCGCGAGCTGGAGGCGATCGAGCGCCACATCGGCACCTCGATCGCGTCGTGGGAGCGCGGTGCGGCGGGCGCGCCGACACCTGTGCGGGAGCGTCCGCGCCGGCACTCCAAGCCGCGCATCGCGCGCGACCGCGACGGCAGCGAGCCCTACGCGAAGCTGCTGCTCGCGACGGGCCGCGCGGGCGGGGTGGAGGTCGCGGACATCGTCGCCGCGGTCACCTCCGCGACGGGGCTCGACGGCGAGGCGGTGCGCGACGTGCTGGTGCTGGACCGGTTCTCCTTCCTGTGCGTCCCCGAGGCCGAGGCGGAGCGGGTGATCGGCGAGCTCTCGGGCAGGCGGGTGCGCGGCAACGAGCTGCGCCTGGAGCGCGTCGCGCGCTGAGCGCTCGGGCCGTCGCGCGGGCCGCGGCGGCGCTCGCTATCGTGGCGCGCTCAACGCGAGCGAGCAGAGGAGACGGCGGATGTCGAGCGCAACGATGAAGACCACCGAGGGCGAGATCACCTTCGAGCTGTTCGACGAGGAGGCGCCGAAGACCGTCGCGAACTTCCGCAAGCTCGCCGGCGAAGGCTTCTACGACGGCCTCAACTTCCACCGCGTGATCAAGGACTTCATGATCCAGGGCGGCTGCCCCCAGGGGACCGGCACGGGCGGCCCGGGCTACACGTTCGAGGACGAGATCAACCCGCACAAGATCGTGCGGGGCGCGCTCGCGATGGCCAACGCGGGACCCAACACGAACGGCTCGCAGTTCTTCATCGTCACCGCGCAGAAGTGCCCGTGGCTGGACGGCAAGCACACCGTCTTCGGGCAGGTCAACGACGGGATGGACGTCGTCGACCGTCTGGAGGGCGTGGCGACCGATGGGGCGAGCCGGCCGCAGGACCCGATCGGGATCGCCTCGATCGAGTTTTCTGAGTAGCGGTAGGGTCGCATGGCTCAGCGGTAGGGCCGCATGCTTTATTAAAAGTGGAACGAGTGGAACGCCAGGCCGCATGCGGCCTGGCGAGCAGGGTCGCATGCGACCCTGCTACGGGAGCGCGCATGCGCGCTCCCGCCGATCGGCGCATGCGCCGATCGGAACAACTCTCTCTATAAGCATGTGCCCGCCGGCCGCTCTGCTCCATGCCGCGCGGCGCCTTCAAAAGGCCGAAATCGTCTGTCCGCACCGCACGCGATGAGCTAGCCTTTCGCTTACGGCAAGCGAGCAGAGGGGACTGAAGATGGCGACGGTCGAGCAGCATGCACCCGAGACCTCCAACGGGACCACGCCGCAGCGCGCGAGGATTCCCGTCGAAAACCCCGCGACCGGGGAGATCGTGACGACGGTCCCCGACCTCGACGCCGCCGCGGTGGCTGAGCTCGCACAGCGCGGGCGCGCCGCGCAGCCGATCTGGGAGGCATACGGCTTCGAGGGTCGCGGGCGGGTGCTGCGGCGGATGCAGAAGTGGGTGATGGACAACGCCGACCGCGTCGTCCGCACGATCGTCTCCGAGACCGGCAAGACCTACGAGGACGCGCAGCTCGCCGAGATCTCCTACGCCGGCGCCGCGTTCGGCTTCTGGGCGGACCACGCCGAGGAGTACCTCGCGGACGAGCGCGTCCGCACGAGCAACATGCTCGTCAAGGGCCGCAAGCTCGTCGTCCGCTACAAGCCGCTCGGCCTGATCGGCGTGATCGGCCCGTGGAACTACCCGCTGACGAACTCCTTCGGCGACTGCATCCCGGCGCTCGCGGCGGGCAACAGCGTGATCATGAAGCCCTCCGAGATCACCCCGCTCACCTCGCTGCTGCTCGCCGAGGGCCTCGCCGAGTGCGGGATTCCCGAGGACGTCTTCCAGGTCGCCACGGGGTTGGGCGAAACCGGTGCGGCGCTGATCGAGAACGTCGACATGATCATGTTCACCGGCTCCACCCGCACCGGGCGCAAGGTCGCCGAAGCCGCCGCGCGGCGGCTGATCCCGTGCTCGCTGGAGCTCGGCGGGAAGGATCCGATGATCGTGCTCGCCGACGCCGACCTCGAGCGCGCCGCCAACGCCGCCACGTACTACTCGATGCAGAACTCCGGCCAGACCTGCATCTCGATCGAGCGCGCCTACGTCGAGGCGCCCGTCTACGACGAGTTCGTCGGAAAAATCGTCGAGAAGGTGCGCGCGCTGCGCCAGGGCAACCCCGACGGCGGGCCGGGCACGGTCGAGATCGGCTCGATGACGTTCCCGCCGCAGGTCGACATCGTCGAAGACCACGTCCAGGACGCGCTCGACAAGGGCGCGCGCGCGCTCACCGGCGGGCACCGCGGCAAGGGCGCCGGGCACTACTTCGAGCCGACCGTGCTCGTCGACGTGGACCACACGATGAAGATCATGAGCGAGGAGACGTTCGGCCCGACGCTCCCGATCATGAGGGTCGCCGACGCCGACGAGGCGGTGCGCCTCGCCAACGACTCCCCCTACGGGCTCGCGGGCTCGATCTTCACGCGCGACACCGCGCGCGGCGAGCAGCTCGCACGGCAGGTGGACACCGGTGCGATGTGCGTCAACGACGCGATCATCAACTTCGCCGCGCTGGAGCTCCCGATGGGCGGCGTCAAGGCTTCGGGACTCGGGTCGCGCCATGGCGCGCACGGGATCCGCAAGTACTGCTCCGAGCAGGCCCTGCTCGTCACGAAGCTCGCGCTCAAGCGCGAACCGCACTTCTTCCCATACACCAAGCGCGGGACGAAAATGCTCGGGCGCATCTTCAAGACGCTGTACGGGCGCGGGAAGCGGGATTGAGTAGGCGCCAGTCCTTGTATCATTCTGCTACGCTTTGTAGCAGTCTTCTACAAAGGGTTTCTCATGGCTGCCACCGTCGACCGCCCAACGCGAGTTCCATCCGACCTGTTCGACAGCGCGATCGTCGAGGGCGCCAAGGAGAACCGCTCGGCCAAGCAGCAACTCGAGCACTGGACGCGCGTCGGTAGGTCGGTTTGCGCGCGCGAGACAGCTTCCAGGCATCGGGTCGAAGCGGCTTTGGCGGGTTCTCTCCCGGTCGAGCGTCTCTCCGATGAGGAGGGAGTCGTGTTCGACTCCGAGGCGCAGGCCCGGCTGGAGGCGCGCCTGCGAACGACAGACCTCGGCGCGGTTCTCGCCGCGCGCGGGGTCACGACCGTGGCGCTGAACGAGCAGGGCGAGCTGACCGAGTATCGGCCTGACGGAACGAGCGCGCCCGTTTGAAGCAGCTGCACGTGGTCGTCGGGCCCAACGGCTCGGGCAAGACCACGTTCGTCACGGAGCTCCTCGCTCTGGAGCTGCCGCGCTACGCGTATGTCAACGCGGACGAGATCGCCAACGCCAGGTGGGGAGCCGACTCCGCCGCGCATGCCTATGAGGCCGCTCGGGTGGCCGCCGAGACGCGCGCGCACCTCATCGCCAGCGGGCGCTCGTTCATCGCCGAGACCGTCTTCTCGCATCCATCGAAGCTCGATCTGGTTCGCTCTGCCCAGGAGGCGGGGTATCAGGTCGCGCTCCATGCGATGCTCGTGTCCGAGGAGCTCGCGGTCAGGCGCGTCGCGTACCGCGTGCGAGCCGGCGGGCACGACGTGCCGGAGCACAAGATTCGTGAGCGCTACCAGCGGTTGTGGCGACTCGTCGCGCAAGCCATCTCGCTCGCCGACAGGGCCGTCGTGTATGACAACTCGCGGCGCGCCGGCCCGGTCAAGGTCGCGGAGCTCTTCGGAGGGCTGCCGGTCGGGGCCGCCACATGGCCGGAGTGGGCGCCTGAGCCGATGGTCGCGCGCTGGGGCGAATAGAAGAGGCAGAGGTCAGCCGGAAGTCGCCGGCGACCGCCCACCCAGCGCGATCCCCAACAGCCGTTCGAGCTCGGCGATCGTGCTCGCAGCCTCGATGTGGTGCACCGTCGCCATCCCCAGCTCCTGCGCTGGCGGCAGGTTGAACGGCAGGTCGTCGACGAACACGCACTGCGCCGGCGCACGGTCGATCGCCTGCGCCCCCATCTCGTAGATCCGCGGCGCCGGCTTGCGGACGCCGACTTCGCCGGAGATCACGACGCCCTCGAACAGCTCGTCGAGCAGGTCGCGCGGGTAGCGCGTCGTGCCCCACGAGTTGGAGATCAGGCCCGTCGCGATCCCCGCCGCGCGCGCCTCGCGCACCGCCGCGACCATCGACTCCTCCGGGCGCGCCCCCGCGAACAGGCGGTCGATCAGGCCTTCCGCGCGCTCCACGCCGAGCAGACGTGCGAGCCCGCTCTCGAACGCCGTCTCGTCCACGCGGCCCTCCTCGAAGCCGATCAGCAGCTCGCGCGCCGCCTCGTTGCCGCGGAACGCCTCCGCGAGCGCCGCCGGGTCGAGGCCCTCGGACTCGCAGAACGCGCTGAACGAGTGAAAGAGGTTGGTCGTCATCACCCCGCCCCAGTCCACCAGCAGGCCCGTGATCTCACTCACCGAACGCCACCTCCTCGGCGTGCTGCGCGAGCTGCACGACGCCCTCCCCGAAGTGCACCAGGTAGGGGTCGTCGGTCATCCCGGCCTGCGCGCGCTTGTAGTTGCCCTCCATGAACACCACCGACTTCCACACCGCGAGCGTCACGTACCAGCGCAGGTCGCGCATCGAGCGACCCGAGAGCTCCTCGTAGCGCGCGATCAGCTCCGCGCGCGTCGGAAAGCCCTCGCTGCGCGTCACTCGCCCGAGCGCCTCGCGCAGCCCGCCCGGCGGGTCGCCCTCCTCGCTCCACATCATGCACAGGTAGCCGAGGTCCGCGAGCGGGTCGCCGATCGTCGCCATCTCCCAGTCGAGCACCGCCGCCAGCCGCGCGGGGGCGCCGGGCGCGTACATCGTGTTCCCCAGGCGGTAGTCGCCGTGCACGATCGTCGCCGCCGGGGACTCCGGGATGTGCTCGCCGAGCCACCGCGCCACGCGCTCCACCGCCGGCAGCTCGCGCGTCTTGTTGATCTCCCACAGGCCCCCAAAGCGCCGCAACTGGCGCTCCAGGTAGCCCGTGGGCTTGCCGAAGTCCTCCAGGCCCGCCGCGCGCCACTCCACCGCGTGGATCTCCACGAGCGCGTCGATCAGCTCCCGCGCGATCCGCGCGCGCTCGGTCGGGTTGTCCAGGGGCTCCGGGACGCTGAAGACGATCGGCTCGCCCTCGACGCGCTCCATCACGTAGAACGGGCAGCCGATGATCGACTCGTCGGAGCCCACCGCGAGCACGCGCGGGACGCGCGCCGGGGTATCCCACAGGGCGCCCAGCAGCCGCGCCTCGCGCAGCACGTCGTGCGCGCTCGGCGGCAGCGGGGGGCGCGGGGGGCGGCGCAGCACGAGCTCGCTGCCGTCCTCGCGCTCGATCAGGTAGGTCACGTTGGAGTGCCCCTCGCCGATCGGCTCCGCGCGCAGCTCGCCCGAGCCGAGGCCGCGCACGTCGAGGAACTCGCGCAGCGGGTCCAGCACGATCAGCGGCGGGCGCGCGTCGGGGGGGACGTCCGCGTGCGTGCGGACCACGTCGTCGGGGGCCGTCGGGGCGCTCATCGGGTGCAAAAGCTATCCCACTCGCGTCGCAAGGCGACCGCAACCCCCGCTCCGATACGGTGTCTTAAGGCAGGTCGTGCGTCCCCGTGCCCGTCCTTCCATGGAGGCGGCATCAAGCTGCTCAGCGAGCACGTCCGCGCGCATGTGTTTCGTTTCAGTTGTCCCCGAAGGATTGGAGCCGTCGAATGCTGCTGCGTACCCGCGTACTCCTGTGTGCACTGCTCGCCTGCTGCGCCCTCGGCGCCGGCGCGCTCGGCGCGGGCGAGGCGCTCGCCTCGCACACCCAGGCCAACTACTTCGAGCCTGCCACGGTGCTGATGAACGCCAGCACCCGCGAACGCGCGCTCTCACAGATGAAGCACCTCGGGGTCCACGCGCTGCGCGTCGAGCTCTACTGGCAGTACGTCGCGCCAGGCGGCAACAGCGCCACGAAGCCCAGTTTCGACGCCACGAACCCCGCGGCCTACGCGTGGGGGCCGTACGACTGGATCGTGACCAAGGCGCACGAACTCGGCTGGAAGGTTCATCCTGACCGTCACCTCGCCTGTCCCGCGCTGGGCGACCTCCAACCACAAGGCGCCCTACGACACCAACCCCAATGCGCGCGCGTTCAAGGAATTCATGACCGCCGTCGGCCACCACTACGGCTCGCAGGTCGCGCTGTTCGCGATCTGGAACGAGCCCAACGACGCTGCCTTCCTGCTGCCGCAGTTCGACTCCAAAGGACAGCCCGCCTCGCCGCGCATCTATCGCGGCCTCTACCAGGAAGGCTACGCCGGCCTGCAGGCCGCCGGGCTCTCGCACCCGCACGTCCTGATCGGCGAAACCTCGCCCGCCGGCTACGACAGCATCTCGCGCAGCGAAGCGCGTCGCAACCCGATCCATGACGTCGCGCCTCTGGCATTCATGCGCGGCATGCTGTGCCTGAACTCCCACTACCGCAAAGCCGGCTCCTGCGGCCGGCTGTCGGCGTCCGGCTACGCCCACCACGCGTACTCCACGAAGGCCGGTCCCTACTACGTCTCGCCGGTGCGCGACGACGTCATGATCGGCACGCTCTCGCGGCTGGAACGCGCGTTGAACCTGGCCGCCGCCGCGGGCGCGATCAACGGCGGCCTGCCGCTCTATCTCACCGAGTTCGGCGTGCAGAGCAAGCCCAACCGCTATCTCGGGGTTTCGCCCGCCAAGCAGGCCGAATACGACGCGATCTCCGAATACATCGCCTGGCGCAACCCGCGCGTCGCGGCCTTCTCGCAGTACCTCCTCAAAGACGGCGCCGTCGGCGGCGCCCCCGGCGCGGGCGCGCACGGCGGCTTCGTCGGCTTTCAGTCCGGCCTGGAGTACATCAGCGGGAAGCCCAAGCCGCTCTACTTCGCGTGGCCCATCCCGCTCGTCGTCTCCAGCACGCACGGCGGCTACTCGCTGTGGGGGCTCGTGCGTCCCACCACGGGCGCCACGAAGGTGACGATCCTCGTCAAGCGGAGCGGCTCGCGCAAGTACACCGTGCTGAAACCCCAGTCCACCAACTCGCTCGGCTACTGGAGCTTCACCTCGCGCGTGCGCGGCACGAGCTGGCGCGTGCGCTGGACGAGCCCCTCGGGGGCCAGGTACGAAGGGCCGCCGATCGGGGCCAGTCGGCCCGTGTAGCGACCAGGGCTGCAGGCCGGACGGCTTGCAGCCCTGCAGGCCGGACGGCTTGCGGTCCTTGGTCAAGCTTGGCTAAGCGCTGGTAAACTTGGGTCATGCGCGTCAACGTGGGTCAGGCCAAGACCGATCTCTCGGCTCTGCTTGCTCGTGTCGAGGCCGGTGAGGATGTGGAGATAGCGCGAAATGGAGTGCCCGTCGTGCGCCTCGTGAAGGTCGAGCCGATCGAGGGCCCTGGCGCGAAGTTCCTTGCGGCCCACGGTGTGCTGGCGGGCCAGATCTCGATCGCGGACGACTTCGAGTTCACCGACGACGAGCTCGACGAGATGCTCGCCGGTGGCGAGTGAAGCTGCTGCTCGACACTCAGATCGTGCTCTGGCAGCTCAGCGGCGCCCGAACCGTTACGCCAGGGGCTAGGTCGGCGATCGAGCGAGCCTCCGAGCTGAGCTTCAGCGTCGTCTCCTTTGCCGAGATCGGCGTGAAGTCCGCTGTCGGGAAGCTCAGCGTCCCGGCCGCGCTTCGAGAGCGCATCGTGGATAGCGGCGTGCGCATTCTCGGCTTATCCCCCGAGCATGGTCTCGGAGTCGCGGATCTGCCCCTCCACCATCGCGACCCCTTCGACCGGTTGCTCATCGCTCAGGCGCGCCACGAGGGGCTGACGATCGTCACATCAGACGAACGCTTCGCCGAGTACGACGTCACAGTCATTGCGGCCGCCTGAGGTTGCTCGCGGCGCGACCCGCATGGTCCAACGGGCTGGTCGGTCGGCGCCTACAGTGAAAGGCGATGCCCGAGCTCCCCGAGGTCGAGATCACCGCACGCCGGCTCGACGCGGCGCTGCGCGGCGCGCGCATCGAGTCGGCGCTGGCGCCCGGGATCAATGCGCTGAAGACGTTCGACCCGCCGCTCTCCGCGCTCGCCGGTCGCGAGATCGCGGGCGTCGGCCGCCGCGGCAAGCAGCTGATCGTGAAGATCGCGCCGGCGGGCGAGGAGGGCGAGCTCGCGCTGGTCGTGCACCTGATGTCCGCCGGACGCCTGCAGCTGTTCGACAAGCGCGCCGGATCGCGCGACCGCACCTCGCGCGTGCTGCTGCGGTTGGAGGACGGTCGCGAGCTGCGCCTGCGCGAGTTCGGCTCAAAGCAGGCCGCGTGGGCGAAGCTGGTGCGAGCGGAGGAGCTCGCCGAGGAGGAGGGACTCGCCCAGCTCGGTCCCGAGGCGTGGCCCGACCCACCCGAGCTCGGCGCGCTGCTCGACGCGCCGCGCCCCCTGCACGCGGTCCTGCGCGACCAGCACGTGATCTCAGGCATCGGGCGCTCGTGGGTCGACGAGATCCTGTGGACCGCCCGCCTCTCCCCCTACAAGCGTGGCGGCGAGCTCGACGCGGATGAGCTCGCGCGGCTGCGTGCCGCGATCGTCGAGGTGCTGGGCGCGGCGCTCGAGCACTACGAGCGCACGGTGCAGCTGCCGATCCCCGACAAGCTGCCGATGCCGCTGCGCGTGCATCGCCACGAGGGCGAGCCGTGCCCGCGCTGCGGCGAGACGCTGCGGGCGGTGCACTTCGAGGACTACACGATCGCGTACTGCCCGGCGTGCCAGACCGAGGGGCGCGTGCTCAAGGACCGCCGGCTGTCGCGGCTGTTGAAGTAGCGCGCGCCGAGCGCCGTATACGATCCGCCCGTGATCGAACCCGGCGCCCAGGCCCCCGACTTCACCCTCCGCGACCAGGACGGCCGCACGGTCAAGCTCTCTGACTTCCGCGGCACGCCGGTCGTCGTCTACTTCTACCCCAAGGCCGACACCTCCGGCTGCATCACCCAGGCCTGCGGCGTGCGCGATCACCGCGCCGACTACGCCCGCGCGGGTGCGACCGTGCTCGGCATCTCCCCCGACCCGGTGGCGAAGATCAAGAAATTCGACGAGAAGCACGACTTCGGCTTCCCGCTGCTCGCCGACGAGGACCACGCGGTCGCGGAGGCCTACGGGGTGTGGGTGCAGAAGTCGATGTATGGGCGCACGTACATGGGCAACGAGCGCACGACGTTCGTCGTCGACCCCGACGGGAGGGTCGCGACCGTGTTGCGCAAGGTCAAGCCCGCCGAGCACGACAGGCTCGTGCTGGAGGCCCTCGCCGAGACTCGCCCGCCGGCCGCGTAGTCGGTCGGTTCGGCGCGCGGGACCGCCAGGCGCGCAGATCGGCCCAAGCGCCGCCGGTCGCGCGGTCAGGGCTCGACGATGTTGAACCAGAGCTCGAATGTTTCGAGCAGGTCGAGCAGCTCGGTGAGAGTCGAACGGGAGCTCCCCGAGGACGGCCCGGTTGAGCTGCTTGGTGAACTCGCTGGCGTCGTGGCAGCCGTTTATGGGCAAATTCCATTTGACCACAAACCCCGCCCGGCCGAGACTATGATGCGCGCGTCTCCCCGCGACGTAGTGCTTAGAACACAAGCGAGCCTGGAAAGGAGGGCGGCATGCCGCTGAGCACGATTCTCGAGGTTCCGGAGCATGAGATGGACGACGAGGATTTGGAGGACGACGAGGAGTTCGGCACCGACGAGGAGGAGCTGGACCTCGACGAGGACGACGAGGAGCTGGAGGAGGACGAGGGCGACGAGATTTAGGACCCGCCCGCCCCCGTAGCCGCCCCAGCCGCCCGGTCCTATCGGGAGAGGCCCTTACGCTTGGGGTGTGCCGCTGGCCTCGACCTCCCTCGCCCATAGCCTCAGCGCGTTCCTGGAAGCGGTCGGGAACTTCTTCTCGGACCTCGCCGCGGTGCACTGGGGCGCGCTGGCGTTGGGACTGCTGTTCTTCGGCCTGAACCTGACGCTGCGGTCGCGCGCGTTCTTCCACAGCCTGCGCGCGGCGTACCCGGCGACGAGATTCCAGTGGCGGCGGATCTGGGGGGCGTATTTCGCGGCGGTGGGCTTCAACAACGTGGTGCCGGCGCGCGGGGGGGACGTCATCAAGCTGTTCCTCACGCGCAGCTCGATCCCGGGCTCGACGTACCCGACGGTGGCGGCGGCGTTCTTCGTGGAGTCGATCTTCGACGCGACGGTGGGGATCCTGGTGTTGATCTTCGCGTTCACGCAGGGGGTGTTCCCGAAGCCGCCGGACTTCTCGAAACTGAGCTCGTTCGACATCTCCTACCTGGCGGAGCATTTCCGCTTCACGCTGTTCTTGATCACGGCGCTCGCGGTCGCGGGCCTGGTGGCGTTCGCGCTGCTGTCGGCGCGCGCGCGGGCGTTCTGGACGCGGATCCGCCAGGGCGTGACGATCCTCGGCGACCGCCGGCGCTACCTGCGCGAGGTGGCGGCCTGGCAGGCGGGCGCGTGGCTGTGCCGGTTCGCGGGGTTCTGGTTCCTGCTTGACGCGTTCCGCGTGGGGGGCTCGGTGGGGAACGTGCTGCTCGTGTTCGGCGTCAACCAGGTGGCGGGCGCGGTCCCGTTCACGCCGGGCGGCGCGGGGGTGCAGCAGGCATTGTTGGTGAAGGTTTTTGCGGGGAGCGCGCCAACCGCCGTCGTGGCGGCCTATTCGGTGGGTCAGCAGATCGCGATCGCAGCGTTCACGGCGCTGGTGGGGCTGGGCGCGGTGGTCTTCATCTTCCGCTTCCGCTCCTTCAGGGAGGTGATCGCCGCGGGTCGCGCGTCGCGCGAGGCGGAGCGGCAGTCGGAGCGCGCGGCGGGCGCCTACTGAAGTCCCTCGCGCGCCTCGCGCACGAGCGTGACGGCCTCGGGGAAGACGGTGGCGATGACGGAGCGGATCTGCTCGGCCTGGGCGTGGGCGTCGCCCTGGAGGTTGACGCGGTTGACGGCCGCGACGGTCATGTCGACGGCGAGCTTGATCGCGTTGTCGGCCCACGCGAGCCGCTGCTGGCCCTGCATCTGGGATGCGAAGTCGGCGAGTCGGCGCTGTAGCTCGTCGGGGTCGCCGAACAGGTCTCCGAAGCCGCTGCCCTCCATATCGGGTCCATCGTAGCGGCGCGGCGCGCGGAGGGCGCCGGCGCGGCCGCGGAGTCCATAGACTGCGCGCCCGGTGGCAGATCGAGAGGACAGGGCGAGCTCCGTGCCGGCGACGGCCGAGCGCTCCAAGGCGGAGATCGGCGAGCGCGTGGAGTACGAGGGTCGCCGGCGCGCGCGCCTGGGGGTGCCGGCGTTCGCGGGTGGCGTGCTGTACCTGCTGGGCGCGATCACGCAGAACGCGACGTTGAAGAACCTGCCGACGGTCGGCGTGCTGCAGGGGGTCGCGCCGGCGCTGTCGGGCCAGGTGAACCCCGCGGTGAGCCCGCGGGCGGCGGAAGTGCGCTACCTCGACCACCACGCGTTCGGACTGATCGCGGGGTACGCGATCGCGGCGGCGGGGATCGGCGCGCTTGTCGTGGTGCTGCTCTTCCTGTTCGACGCGGCGCGCTTTCGGCGGCCGCAGACGGCGGCGGTGACGCGCCCGCTGGTGCTGGCGGGGGGCTCCGCCTACGCGGTGCTGCTGGTGCTGGGGGGGATCGTGCAGGCGGTGGCCTCGCACAACTTCGTGAGCGGTCACGACTTCACGACGCACGCGGTCGAACACGCGCTGACGAAGAACGCGGTGTACGAGGCCCTGGCTTACCTGACGCCCCTGGCGGGACTGGTGTTGGTGGGCGGCATGATCGCGCTGATGGTGTCGGCGGTGCGCGTCGGCCTGCAGCCGCGGTGGATGGGGATCGTGGGCGGCGTCGCGGCGGTGATCCTCGTGATCCCCTCGCCGGAGCTGACGCTGCTGGTGTCGTTCTGGATGGTGGGGATGGGCCTGCTGTTCACGGGGCGCTTCCCCGGCGGCGACCCGCCGGCGTGGACGGCGGGTGCGGCGCGCCCGTGGCCGTCGCAGCTGGAGGCGCGCGCGCAGCGCGAAGCGCGCCGCGGCGGCGCGGCGAAGGGTGAGGGCAAGGGGAAGCGGCAGGCGTCGGCCGAGGGTGTGCCCGAGCCGGTGCAGCCGTCGGGTTCGGGCGGGCGGCGGCGGCGCAAGCGCAAGTAGCCCGCGCCGGCGCCCCGGGTGGTCGGCGACGATTGATTTTCCCTGCTGGCGGGAATAATCGGTAGGAGGCGCGGGGAGTCCCGCAAAGCTGCTCTCCGCCCCCAATCGTCTAACAGACATCGTCCCGCCGCGGCAGAGAGAGACGGGCGGCGGGAGGGAGGAGGCTTCCCATGGAGGCAGCATCTATTCATCGACCCGACCCGCTGCAGACGGTTCCCAGGCGCGAGGGACCGACGGGCGAGGTGGCGCAGGCGAGCGCGACGTGGCGGCCGGCCGACCCGGGCCCGCTGGGCCTGGCGGCGTTCGCGATGACGACGTTCGTGCTGTCGATGTTCAACTCGAACCTGGTCAGCGAAAAGGGCGTCCCGGTGGTGTTGGGGCTCGCGCTGGCGTATGGCGGGATCGTGCAGCTCCTGGCGGGGATGTGGGAGTTCCGCACGGGCAACACGTTCGGCGCGGTGGCGTTCTGCTCGTACGGGGCGTTCTGGATCTCGTTCTGGCTGCTGCAGGTGTTCTACGCGAAGGACATCGGCGGCAACGCGGGTCACGCGGTCGGCGTGTACCTGTGGGGGTGGGCGATCTTCACGGCTTACATGACGGTCGCGGCGATGCGGGTGAACCTGGCGGTGCTGGCGGTGTTCGTGTTGCTGACGGCGACGTTCGTGCTGCTGGCGATCGGCGCGGTGGGGGCACACACGACCGTGACGCATTGGGGCGGCTACATCGGTCTGGCGACGGCGGCGGCGGCGTGGTACGCGTCGTTCGCCTCGGTGGCGAACTCGACGTTCGGTCGGACGCTGTTCCCGGTGGTCCCGCTCAAAAGGATCTGAGGGTGGTGTTGCGGAATAGTGTGAATCGACCCCTACACACGGAGGGGGTCGTGCAGCACGGAGATGGACGCGGAACGAGATAAGAGCGCGAAGAGAAAGGCGGAGGCACATGGCAACCGAACCGAGGCCTGCCGCGGGCGAGGAGTTGGAGCGCGAACTGGCGGAGCTGCTGGAGGTCGAGAGCTTCGAGCCGCCGGCGGAGTTTCGCGAGCACGCGCTGCTGGGGGACGAAGGGGTGTACGAGGAGGCCGCGCGCGATCCGTCGGCGTGGTGGGCGGGGCAGGCGAAGAAGCTGCACTGGTTCGAGCCCTGGGAGACGGTGCTGGACGACTCGAACCCGCCGTTCTACAAGTGGTTCGAGGGCGGGCGCCTGAACGCGTCCTACAACTGCCTGGACCGCCACGTGCTGGAGGGGCGGGGCGAGCGCGTGGCGTTCCACTGGCACGGCGAGGAGGGGGAGCAGCGCGCGATCACCTACGCGGAACTGCTGGCGGACGTGCAGCGCTTCGCGAACGCGCTGAAGGATCTGGGGGTGAAGCGGGGCGACGTGGTGGGGATCTACCTGCCGATGATCCCGGAGGTGGTGGTGGCGATGCTGGCGTGCGCGCGGATCGGCGCGCCGCACAACGTGGTCTTCGGAGGGTTCTCGGCGGAGGCGGTGCGGGAGCGGATGGAGTTCTCGGAGGCGAAGGTGCCTGATCACCGTGGACGGGGCGGCGCGCAAGGGCAAGACGGCGCCGGTCAAGGATCGTGTCGACGAGGTCATGGGAGACCTGGAGACGCTGCAGAAGGTCGTGGTGGTGCGCAGCAAGGGCGTGGCGTGCGAGATGCGCGAGGGGCGCGACGTGTTCTACGACGAGGCGATGGCGGCGGCGGCGCCGGAGTGCGAGGCGGAGTCGCTGGACGCGGAGCACCCGCTCTACATCCTCTACACGTCGGGCTCGACGGCGAAGCCGAAGGGGATCCTGCACACGACGGGGGGCTACCTGACGGGTGTGTCGACGACGCACCGCTACGTGTTCGACCTGAAGCCGGAGAGCGACGTTTATTGGTGCGCGGCGGACGTGGGCTGGGTGACGGGCCACTCCTACATCGTGTACGGGCCTCTGCTCAACGGTGCGACTTCGGTGATGTGGGAGGGCGCGCCGGATTACCCGCACAAGGGGATCTGGTGGGAGCTGATCGAGCGCTACGGGGTGACGATCCTGTACTGCGCGCCGACGGCGATCCGGGCGTGCATGAAGTGGGGGGCGCAGTGGCCGGGTAAGCACGACCTCTCTTCGTTGCGCCTGCTCGGCTCGGTGGGTGAGCCGATCAACCCGAAGGCGTGGCTGTGGTACCACAAGGTGATCGGTGGGGGGCGGTGTCCGATCGTGGACACGTGGTGGCAGACGGAGACGGGGGCGATCATGATCACGCCGCTGCCGGGAATCACCGAGACGAAGCCGGGCTCGGCGACGTTCCCGTTCCCGGGCGTGGAGGCGGAGGTGTTCGACGAGCCGGGGGGGTACCCGATCGAGGAGGGGCAGGGCCTGCTCGTGCTGACGCGCCCGTGGCCGTCGATGCTGCGCACGCTGTACCGCGAGGAGGGGCGCTTCATCGAGACGTACTTCAAGCGCTTCGGCAACGAGACCTACCTGGTGGGCGACGCGGCGCGTAAGGACCGCGACGGATGTTTTTGGGTGATCGGGCGGATCGACGACGTGGTGAACGTGTCGGGCCACCGGCTCTCCACGGCGGAGGTGGAGTCGGCGATCGTCGCGCATCCGGACGTGGCGGAGGCGGCGGTGATCGGCCAGCACGACGAGGACACGGGGCAGGCGATCGTGGCGTTCGTGACCTTGCAGGGGGATTTGGAAGGCGATGAGCGGACGCTGGAAGGCGTTCGCGCGACAGTTGCCGAGCGCATCGGCAAGTTCGCGCGCCCGAAGCGGATCATCTGGGCGGACGACCTCCCGAAGACGCGCTCGGGGAAGATCATGCGGCGGCTGCTGCGCGACATCGCGGAGGGGCGGACGCTGGGCGACGTGACGACGCTGCGTGACCCGGGCGTGATGTCGCAGTTGCAGACGAAGATCGAGGAGCTCCAAGCGGACGAAGACCAGGCGGGGTAGGCGGGGGAAGGAGCCGCTAGGGTGCGGCGGCTTGGGTTGAGGTTTTGGGATGGGGAGGGGGGAGGGTGGGGAGATCCCTTACCCGGACCCTTATGGCCCCTCGTCGGGAGGCTGGCATCATGGCGTCGATGGCCGCGTCCGCCCGCGCACCTTTGACCCGCACGCTGCGCCGCCACGAGCGCGCGGCGGTGCTGGCGGCGAGCTTCGTGGTGCTGGCGCTGCTGCGCCACACGCACGTCTGGGTGGGCGACCGCATCGTGTGGCCGCTGCTGTTGGGGGCGATCGGGGTGAGCCTCGTGTGGCGGCCATCCGCGCGCGCGGGCGCGGAGGAGCGGCACGAGTGGCGTAACGGGAGCGGAGCGCTCGGCGGGGGCGAGCCCTCCGCTCGGGTCGAGTCGCCTCCGCGACGCTGGTCGGTGCTCGGCCGCCACGTGCGGACGCTCGTGCGGGTGACGATCGGCGGCCTGCTGGTGCTGTTCGCTTCGGCGGGGCTGCTGCACGCTGTGATGGTTTTGCGCAGCCTCGGCGACGCGGTTGGCGCGGCGGCGATCGTGGCGACGACGCTGGGGTTGTTGGTGGCGCCGTGGTTCGTGCGGCTGGGCGGCAATCTCGCGGCGGAGCGCGCGGCGCGGATCCGCGAGCAGGAGCGGGCGGAGGTGGCGGCGCACCTGCACGACTCGGTGCTGCAGACGCTGGCGCTGATCCAGAAGCGCGCGGGCGAACCGCGCGAGGTGGCGGCGCTGGCGCGCCGGCAGGAGCGCGAGCTGCGGCGCTGGCTGTTCGAGCGCCCGAGCGGCGCGGGCGCGGAGAGCGTGCGTACCGCGCTGGAGCGTGCGGCGGCCGAGGTGGAGGAGCTGCACGGGGTGCCGATCGAGGCGGTCGTGGTCGGCGACGGGCGCCTGGACGGGCGCCTGGAGGCGTTGGTGGGAGCGGCGCGGGAGGCGATGACGAACGCGGCGAAGTTCGCGGGTTCCGGCCGCGTCGATCTGTACGCGGAGGTGAGCCCGGAGCGAGTGGAGGCGTTCGTGCGCGACCGCGGCGTGGGCTTCCAGCCGGATGCGATTCCCGAGGACCGGCGCGGGGTGCGCGACTCGATCGTGGGCCGCGTCGAGCGCCACGGCGGGCGCGTGTGCATCCGCAGCGCGGCGGGCGAGGGGACCGAGGTCGAGCTCGCGATGGAGTGCGCGCGGCTGTGAGCGCGGCGCGATCCGACCTGGGAGCGGCGGGTGAGCGCGCCGCGACGTGCGGTGGCGGCGGCGGGTCACGGTGAGGGCTCCCCCGCGGGAGCCTGCCGTGGGAACACCGCGGGTGGTGATCGTCGACGACCACCACCTCTTCCGCGCGGGCGTGCGCGCGGAGCTCGACGGCCTGCTGGAGATCGTGGGCGAGGCGGGCACGGTGGCGGAGGCGATCGCGACGGTGGCGGCGTGCAAGCCCGACGTCGTGCTGCTCGACGTGCACATGCCCGACGGCGGCGGGGTGGCGGTGATCGGGGCGGTGTCGGAGATGCAGCCGGGTGTGCGCTTCCTGGCGCTGTCGGTGTCGGACGCGGCGGAGGACGTGATCGGCGTGATCCGGGCGGGCGCGCGGGGCTATGTGACGAAGACGATCTCCGCGCCGGAGTTGGCGGATGCGGTGCGGCGAGTGGCGGAGGGCGACGCGGTCTTCTCGCCGCGCCTGGCGGGCTTCGTGCTGGACGCGTTTGCAGGCACGGCGCCAACGCAGCAGGAGGACGCCGAGCTCGACCAGCTGACGGCGCGCGAGCGGGAGGTGCTGCGGCACATCGCGCGGGGCTACATGTACAAGGAGATTGCCCACCGCCTGGGGATCTCGGTGAAGACGGTGGAGGCGCACGTGTCGGCGGTGCTGCGCAAGCTGCAGCTCTCCAGCCGCCACGAGCTGAGTCGCTGGGCGGTGCAGCGGCGGCTCGTGGACCTGGACGTGCCGTAGGGGTCATTCCCAATTCCCCCGCGCGCCGCGCTGCGGCAGAGTGGCGGCCATGAACGAACAACTGATTGTCGAAACCGAGGGATTGACGAAGCGCTTCGGCGAGCGCACCGCGATCGACCATGTCGACCTCCGCGTACCGCAGGGGTGCGCGTTCGGCTTCCTGGGCCCCAACGGCGCGGGCAAGACGACGATGATCCGGATGCTCCTGGGTCTGACGCACGCGAGCGCGGGCTCGATGCGGCTGCTGGGGCGCCCGGTCCCGGCCGAGCGCGCGCAGGCGCTGCGGCGGGTCGGCGCGATCGTGGAGGAGCCGCGCTTTCACCAGCACCTGAGCGGCCGCGAGAACCTACGGATCGTCGCGGCGGCGCGCGGGCCGGAGGTGCGCGAGCGCATCCCGGGGGCGCTCGCACGGGTCGGCCTGAGCGAGCGCGCGGACGAGAAGGTCAAGCGCTATTCGCTCGGGATGCGTCAACGGTTGGGCGTCGCGCGCTGCCTGCTGGCGGACCCGCTGCTGCTGATACTCGACGAGCCGACCAACGGCCTGGACCCGGCGGGTATCCAGGAGTTTCGCGAAATGATTCGAGCGATGGTCGAGCAGGAGGGCCGTACCGTGTTCCTCTCCTCGCATCTGCTCGACGAGGTGGAAAAGATCTGCGACGCGGTCGCGATCGTGGATCGCGGCAAGGTCGTCACGCAGGGCCCGATCGCGGATTTGGCGCGCGGCGGCGAGGGTGCCCACAACGAGTTGATCGTCGGCGTCGACGACGTCGAGCTCGCGCTTGGCACGCTGGCGACCGACGAGCTGGTGCTCGACGCGCGGCGCTCCGACGAGGGGCTGCGCGTCGTGCTCGCCGGTGAGCCGCAGACCGCGGCGGGCGTGAACGCGGCGCTGGTGCGTGCGGGGGTGGGCGTGCTGCGGCTGGAGCCCGTGCGCCACAGTCTCGAGCAGCGTTTCCTGGAGGTGACCTCGCGCCTGGAAGGGCCCGCCGGCAACGCCGGTTTGGCCGCGGACGGCGCCCGAGCAGCCGAGCGTGAAGGCCGAGCCGAGCCTGACGCAGCGACCGAGGAGGCAAGAGCATGAGCGCCGTAGCTCCCGCACACCAATCCCCCGCGCGCGGCCCTCGCGAGTCGGCTGTGGCGGTCGCGAGGCAGATGTTCGCGATGGACTTCCTGAAGCTGCGCAAGAAGCGCAGCACGTTGATCTGGGCGCTCGTGCTGGCGCTGGCGCCGATCGTGATCATGTTCGCGGTGAAGGCGATCCAGCACGCATCCGATCCCGCGAGCCACGGCCCGGCGGGCGGTTTGGAGAGCTTCCACGACGGTCTGCGGCTGTTGGGCGGCCTATTCTTCGGCCCGCTCGTCGCGATCCTGATCGGCGTGGAGGCGGGCACGGGCGACGCGTCGGCGGGAGTCTTCCGCGACCTCGTCGTAACGGGGCGCTCGCGCGTGGCGCTGTTCGCCTCGCGGATTCCCGCCGCACTGGCGCTGACCTGGGCCGTCGTCATATCCGCCTATCTCGTTCTATTGCTGGGGACGTTCGTGTTCGCCTCCGACCTGCCCACGCCGAGCGGGACGCTGATCCTCAATGGCTTCGGCTTCGTCGTGCTCGCGACGGGCGTCGTGTGCGCGGTCGCGGTGGGCTTCGCGTCGCTGACGACGTCCAAGCCGGGCGCGATCATCGCGTTGATCGCGTGGCAGGTGATCGCGAGCCCGCTGATCGTCAGCATCGAATCGCTGGGGAGCGCGCGCAAGCTCGTGCTCAGCGAGGCACTCGCGCACTTCAGCCCGCTATCGCTGACGGGCGGCCACCGCGAGACGGTCGCGATGGGGGCGGGCACGGCTTTGCTCGTGATCGTCGCGTGGCTCGTCGTGTTCACCGCGCTCGGGGCTTGGCGGACGCGGACGATGGACGCTTGACCCAACAAGCTGCTTCTCGACGCGGACATCTTGAGCGGAGCGCTCGAGAGCGAAGCGCTCGAGAGCGAAGCGCCTCGGGTTGATCGCTGGCTACGCACCGTGAGCCGCCCCGGAAGCCAGAGCCAGAGCAGCTCGGAGGCCGCCCAGATTAGGCGTCTCGATCGGGTTAGGATCTCAGAAGCAAAGCCCGCTTCAGGAAGGGTTCTCCCCCGAAGGGCATACCCGGCTCATCTCGGCTGATCGTGACGCTGTAGCGTCCGGTCTTGACGTTGTAGTAACCCTCCACAGGTCCAGCTCCGCTGGAACATGCGAGCCGAGCAGGAAGTCTGCCGGCGATCTTGACCCGGCCGCCCACCGCCTTCGTCTTCACGCCGATCTGAGCAACACAGTTCGTTCCTACGACCACATGCGCCGGGATCGCCACGTATACGAGGCGCATCGTATAAGTCCCAGATGGCACCGTTCTTGCGGTAAAGGTCACCTCGCCACCGACCCGCGATGTCGCGGGACCCTGAATCTGCGACGCCATGGCGATCCGCGGCGCACTCGCCAGGAGGCATGTCCCGATGAGCGCCGCCGCGCCTACGAGCATGGTGCCGCGGCTCTGCAACACGAGAGTTCTCAACCGCATGCGGCGATCATAACCACGAAGACGCGGCTTGGTAAGAAGCGAGATCCCGGACAAAACTGACTACCACAGCGTTCCTCGGCGCCGGCGCGATGGGCGACCGTCGCATTTTAGCCGGCGTTCCTGTCGTCCGAATCGCGCCGTGTTATAGACTTATCCCCGCACGGTGGCAAGCCGGGCTTATGTTCCACGACCATGCAAGGGAAGCATGCGCAAGATTGCATCGAAGATCGCCGCTGCCGGTGCCAAAGCAATCACTGAGTGGCGGAAGTACGTTCTTTACCCAGCAATTGGTGGCGGGATCGGTGCCGTCATTGCTGCCTTGGTGCTTGCTTCGCTGGATGGCACCTCACAAACGAACTTCTTTAGCTTGGTCAACGCAAACGCACAAGAAGTTGGCGGTGCGGGCGTGTTTGGTGGGGCGCATCTGAGCCGTGATCCGATCAACCGAATTATGGTGGGTCATGGGCAAACTTTCATCGGGTACTGCATAGGCGAACCCATTGCCAGCGTCTCGACGGGGTTTGCGGATGAAATTTGGTTCATCCGTGCAGACCACAACGTTGTGCCTGCGGCCATGATGGACGGCGACCCGCCTCTGGGCATGCAGCCCGTGGAGTGCGCGGGTGCACGCCAGGGCCCGACGTCGCTCACACTCAAAGAGGGTAGGCGTCTTGGAAAGCTCGTGCTGCGCGCAGAATCCCAACAGGCACGCCTTATTGGGTTCGTGATCCGCACTCGCGAAAGTTCGGACTGGATTGAGCTTCCGCTGGTGACGGCCAGGGCAGGTCTGGCGGCCGATGAGACCATACCTCTGCAGCATTTCGTTGCCATCGCCGTGGCCTGCTGGGCGCCTGGCGTACCGGCGCATCCGCGCGGTCCAGTAGAGGAAGACTTTGTCGGAGAAATGCGATGGCCGAAGGGCACGTCACGCAAGCTGCTGACGACGGCGTCACACACGGTGCCCGAAGCGCTACGAAAGGCGTGCGTGCCTTACTCGCGCGGACTGCTTCAGCCAATTCAGATCAAGAAACCCCCTGCCACCAATCGCCATTCAATAACTGCTCCTAGGCCACAAGTTCATGCACAGACTGACGTTCCGGTACCGACGCCAGCGCCTGTTGTCACGCCGTCCCGGGCCACGTCAACTCCCCCCCCGTCGAAACCTGCCCACCGGTCACGGAGGCTGTCCGTAACCCACGAATCGATCATCGAAAGCGAAGGTACCTCTAAGTGAGTAATTTGCCGGGATTCGACCGTTTGGCCTCGACGCGCTTGGTGACACGATGGATGCTCACGATCGGCGCCTTCGTTCTGCTGGTTGCCCTCAACACTGCATCTGCATTTGGGTCACCTGAAGTGATTTCGTTGGGAGGGACGGTTGCTCGTATCGAGGCGCAGACTCCCGAGTGTCCCGCGGAATGCCATCTCTTGGAGCCCATGGTGGGGTTCGAGACTCGCATACCAGGCCAAACCAACCCAGCAGTCGTACCGTTTGCCGGCCGCTTGGTGAACTTTACGGTGAAGACAGGTGAAGTAAGTGAACGGCAAATCACCTCCTTTGAACATGCCTGGGGTACAGCCTCTCTCCAGCTCGAGGTTCTTGCCCCCACCGGCGTACCTCAGACAGAGACTCTTGCCGCCCGGGGACCAACTGAGTACATTTATCGCCATCCGAGGGGAGCGTGGACGTTCCTGCCGGAATACGTACAGTTCGGCGAAACCAAGACCTACACGATCCCCCCTATATCGGTACTCCCTGGTGAGATTGTGGCACTAGCTGTGCCATCTTGGCTGCCTGCGGTTATCGCTGGCGCTGAAGAGGGGTACAGCTCGAGTCAACCAGTTTGCAGCGGAGAAGAGCCGGCCCCATGGGCGCCGCCTATAGGCTCTACCCTGCTGACAAACTGCGAACACGCTTCGGGTGTCGCCTACACGGCTACGCTGGTTCCTGAATCGATGGGCGCACTGCCCCACCTATCAATCAGATACTCAGTCGGATATGTCGGCCGCGGCTCCTATCGGCGGCGGGTTTTGAAGGCGTTGGCAGTAAGCGGAACACGACCCGGCGAGCATGTGATGTTTGAATGCTCATTCAACTGTTTCCGCTTTGGCAGGGGTCCAGTCCGACGCAGGGAAGGTCGTGGATATGTGACGTTTAGCAATCTAAATGTGCTCCCGGGAGCGGGGGCCGGGGATAGCCCCTACAAGTTGCCACAAGTCCGAGTCAGAGGGAAGATCGACGGCGCACTCGGTCGTGAAGCGATATTGCTCATCGAGCCAGGGGTACGTGTTCACCTGGAGTATGAAGCGTGCACGTTGGGGCCATCGGCTGAAGAAGCCTATGCGGGATGTTGAACGTAACGAAGGTGCTCCGATTCATGCCTCCGCCCTTCACACCTTGCGATGCTCGGCCACCCACGCGCCGTCGTCGCGCCTTACGAAGTCGCCGAACAGCAGCGGCGCCTCGGCGAGCATGACGCGGGCGATCTCGTCGAAGACGAGCCGCATCTCCTCCTCGGCGCCCGCTGCGGTGCGCAGCTCGATGACGTGGCGCAGCGTGCGCGCGTTGGCGCTCCACACGATGTCGGTGGAGAGCCCGATCGGCGCGAGGCGGCGCAGCGCGGAGGTGACCTCCTTCTTGACATGGAAGGGCACACCGTGCTCGTCGATCCCGAGCTCCGAGGCGGCCTGCACCTGGAACTCCTCGAGCCGCTCGACGATCGAGAGGATCTGCTCTCGCATCGGCTCCAGCGCGGGTGGCACGCGGAAGCCGATGTCGGTGAGGCGCACGTAGCGCAGGCTCTCCTGACTGAACGCCGACCCGGCGCGGTGGCGGACCAACTCGTGAGTGAAAGTGCGGCTGACGTTGCGCAGCGCGAAGGTGTAGCTGGCGTGCTCGAGCACGCTGCCATGACCGCTGCGCAGGATGTTGTCGAAGTACTCGCGCCGATCGCCGCGGACCCGTGTGACGTTCGGGTTCAGGCCGGGCTCCCAGCTGCGGTAGCAGGCGCGCCCACCGAACTCGACCAGCAGCTCGCCGGGGTTCGGGGTGCCGGCGGCGCTCTCTGCGGTGCTCGTGCGCGTTTCGACGGGGGCGCTCTCTGCGGTGCTCGCGCCCGTTGCGACGGGGGCGCCATCGTGGGTGGTCGACCGACGGGCTTCGTCCAGGCGACCGTCCAGCCACGATTCGCCGCCGACGTCACGCAGATATGCGCGCATTCCCTCGACGTCGATCGAGGGGCGCGCAATCAGAAAAACGCTTGGGGTCGTCTCGTGCACCGGGCGAGCGATGCTACTCGCGCTCCGAGACGAAGCCGCTCGACCCCGAGATGGAGCCTCTAGACTTCGCGCCGATGGACGCCACGGCAGGCACCACCGACGGCCACGCCGTGCCCGCGAGCGCGGAGGCGATCGTTGCGGCGCACGAGTTGCGGCGCCGCTATGGAGCGGGCGAAGCGGCGATCGACGCGCTGGCCGGTGTCAGCGTCGAGTTCCCCAAGGGCCGCTTCGCGGCGATCATGGGACCGTCGGGCTCGGGCAAGTCGACGCTGATGCACATTCTCGCGGGCCTCGACCGGCCGACGTCGGGGACGGTCAGCGTCGACGGCGTGGAGCTGACGGCGCTCGACGACAAGCGCCTGACGCGGCTGCGGCGCGATCGCATCGGGTTCATCTTCCAGACGTTCAACCTGCTGCCGGTGCTGAGTGCGGAGGAGAACATCCTGCTGCCGCTCTCGATCGCGGGCCGCGAGCCGGATCGCGAGTGGTACGACCGGTTGATCGACACGATCGGGATCCGCGACCGCCTCAGCCACCGTCCGGCGGAGATGTCGGGCGGCCAGCAGCAGCGCGTGGCGGTGGCGCGGGCATTGGTTGCGCGCCCGGCGGTGGTGTTCGCCGACGAGCCCACCGGGAACCTCGATTCGAAATCCTCGGGCGACGTGCTCGCGCTGCTGCGCCAGGCGGTCGACGAGTTCGGGCAGACGGTCGTGATGGTCACCCACGACGCGCACGCCGCGTCGTTCGCGGATCGCCTGCTGGTGTTGGCGGACGGGCAGATCGTGCACGACCGCGCGCAGGCGAGCACCGAGGAGGCGCTCGACCTGATGAAGTCGGTGGGCTGATGCCCGCGCTGGTCCTGCGCGGTTTCTTGCAGCGCAAGCTGCGCGTGGCGCTCACCGCGATCGCGATCGCGCTCGGGGTCGCGTTGATGGCGGGGACGTACATCCTGACGGACACGATCAACCACTCGTTCGCGAGCATCTTCCAGACGGCGAACAGGGGTCACGACGTGGTGGTGACCCCGACGCAGACGCTCGGGAGCAGCGTGCGGGCGCAGACCTCGCCGGTGACCGACGCGATGCTCGCGCAGGTGCGCGCGGTGCCCGGCGTCGCGCAGGCGGCGGGCGGGATCTTCAGCCCGGCGGCGTTTCTGGACGTGCACGGCAAACGCCTGACGACGGGCGGCGCGCCGGCGTTCGTGGCGGCGGAGGTGCCGAGCCGCTTCGAGTCGTTCTCGCCGGTCGCGGGGCGCTTCCCGACGAGTGCGGCGGAGGTCGCGCTGGACCAGTTCACGGCCGACCGCGCGCATCTGCGCATCGGCGGGCGGATGGTGATCGCGGGCTCGGCGGTCGCCCACACGTACACGATCGTGGGGATCGTGAAGTTCGCCGGGTCGCAGTCGTTTGGGGGGGCGGGCGCGGTGGTGGTGACGCCGGCGGAGGCGCAGCGGATCGTGGGTCAGCCGGGGAGCTACGACCAGATCGACGTGGCGGCCGCGCCGGGTGTGACGCCGGCGCAGCTGCGCGACCGCATCCGGGCGGTGCTGCCGCGCACGGTGGCGGTGCGGACGGGCGCGCAGGAGGCGGCGAAGGAGACGGTGAACCTGGAAGAAAACCTGGGCTTCCTGCAGACGTTCCTGCTGATCTTCGCGTACGTGGCGCTGTTCGTGGGGGCGTTCATCATCTTCAACACGATCTCGATCACGGTCGCGCAGCGGACGCGCGAATTCGGGTTGCTGCGCACGCTGGGCGCGTCGCGCGGGCAGTTGCTGCGCGCGGTGATTTTCGAAGGCCTGCTGCTCGGGATCACCGGGTCGCTGCTGGGTCTGCTCGGCGGGATCGGCCTGGCGCCGGCGCTCGACCAGCTGTTCAAGTCCTTCGGCGCGGACCTGCCGGACACGGGCACGGTGCTGGAGACGCGCACGATCGTGGTATCGCTACTCGCGGGAACCACGGTGACGCTGCTCGCGGGGCTGGCGCCGGCGCTGCGCAGCATGCGGGTGCCGCCGATCGCGGCGCTGCGGGAGGGCGTGGGGATCGAGCCGGCGCGGATCACGGGCGTGGGGGTGGTGGTGCGAGCGGTGCTGTTCGTGGCGGTGGGCGCGGTGCTGGTGCTCGTGACGGGCTCGAAGACGCTGGTCTCGGTCGTGTTCGTGGTGCTCGCGATCTACGTGATCCGCTTGCTGATCCGTTTCCTGCGCGAGGGGGCGCCGGCGCGCCACCACGTGGTCCCGGCGATCGCGCGCGTGGTGGGCGTGGCGGTGAGCTGGCGTGGCATCACGGGGCGGCTGGCGCGGGAGAACGCGATGCGCCAGCCGGGGCGCACGATGGTGACGGCGGCGGCGCTGACCGTCGGATTGGGGCTGGTGACGTTCGTGGCGGTGCTCGCGGACGGGACGAAGGCGTCGATCGACAAGGCCGTGGACCGCTCGTTCGCGGGGGATCTGATCGTGGAGAACTCGCAGGCGGGCAACCAGCAGGGGATCCCGGCGTCGGTGGCGCCCGCGCTGCGCGGCATCCCGGGGGTGGCGAGCGTGACGCCGATCGCCTTCACCGTCGGCCGCCCGCGCGGCGCGAGCGAAAACGCGACGATCACTGCGCTGGAACCGGCGACGTTCGAGCGCGCGTACCGGATCGAATGGAAGCAGGGCAACGCGGCGACGCTGCTGGGGCTGGGCGAAACGGGCGTGGTCGCGGCGAAGGGTTACGCTGAAGCGCACCACCTGAAGGTGGGCAAGACGATCACGCTGCTGACCCCGACCGAACGCCACGTGACGCTGACGATCCGCGGGATCGCGACCGACGAAGCGCGCCTGCTGGGCAACCTCACGATCACGCTGGCGCTCGCGCGCGCGGCGTTCGGGCAGCGCGAAGACGCGGTCGACTTCGTCTCCTACGCGCCTGGCGCGAGCAACGCGCAGGTGCAGCCCAGGGTCGATCGGCTGCTCTCCGCGCACTTCCCGCAGGCGCGGTCGCGCACGGCGGCGCAGTTCAAGGAAGACCAGGCCAAGCAGATCGACACGCTGCTGACGTTGATCTACGTGCTGCTGGCGCTGTCGGTGGTGGTGTCGCTGTTCGGGATCGTCAACACGCTGATCCTCTCGATCTACGAGCGCACGCGCGAGCTGGGGATGATGCGCGCGATCGGCACGTCGCGCCGGCAGGTGCGCCAGATGATCCGCTACGAGTCGATCATCACCGCGCTGATCGGCGGCGTCTTTGGGATCGCGATCGGGGTCGTGGGGGCGGTCGCGGCGAGCATCGCGCTGTCGGGCTCGGGCTTCGTGCTCTCGATCCCCGTGGGCACGCTTGCGATCCTGCTGCTGGTGGCGGCGCTGGCGGGTGTGATCGCCGCGCAGGCTCCGGCGCGGCGCGCGGCGAAACTGGACTTCCTGCACGCGCTGGCCAGCGAGTAGGCTGCCCGAACCGATGGCGACCGCGGCCCCCGATCACCCCGACCCCGAGCTCGATCGGGCGGCGTGGGACCTCGAGCCGCTGCTCGACGGCGAGGGCGAGGCCGGCGTCGACCGCCGCCTCGACGAGGCACATCAGCACGCGCAGGCATTCGCGGAGCGCTACGCGGGCAAGCTCGGCGAGGTCGACGGCGCGGGCCTCGCGGAGGCGATGCGCGAGTTGGCCGAGATCTACGAACGGGTGGGGCGCGTCGGCACCTATGTGGGCCTTCGCTTCTCCACAGACACCGCCGACCCGGCGAACGGGGCGCTGCTGCAGAAGGCGCAGGAGCGCGAGACCGCGATCGAGACGGCGCTGCTGTTCTTCGAGCTGGAGTGGGCGGCGCTCACCGACGAGCGCGCCGAGGCGCTGCTCGCGCACGAGGGCCTTGACTTCTGCCGCCACCACCTGCGCAACGTGCGCCGCTACCGCGAGCACCTGCTGAGCGAACCCGAGGAGAAGATCCTCACGGAGAAGTCGCTGACGGGCGCGGGTGCGTGGACGCGGCTGTTCGAAGAGCTGACGTCGGCGATCGAGGTGAAGTTGCCGCTGGACGGCGAGCCCCGCGCCGCCGACGCCGGCGAGACCGATCTCCCCGGCGAGTCGAGCGTCGCGGGCGCGGGTCCGGGTGCTGGCGGAGGCCCGGGTGCCGGCGGCAGCGCGAGCGAAACCGAGCGCGTGGCTCTGGATGTGGCGCTGAGCCGCCTGATGCTCCCCGACCGCAAAGCGCGCCGGGTCGCGGCCGAAGCGGTGACCGCGGCGCTCGCGCCGGGGCTGCGCACGCGGGCGTTCGTGCTGAACACGCTGCTGATGGACAAGGGCGTGGACGACCGCCTGCGGCGTTATCCGCACTGGCTGGCGGCGCGCAACCTCGCGAACGAGGCCAGCGACGAGTCGGTGCGCGCTTTGATCGAGGCGGTGCGCGGTCGCTACGAGATCGCGCGCCGCTGGTATCGCCTGAAGGCGAAGCTGCTCGGTATCGGGCGCCTCGCGGACTACGACCGGATGGCAGCTGTCACGCAGGACGTGGCGACGTTCTCTTACGCGCAGGCGCGCGAGCTGGTGCTCGACTGCTACGGCTCGTTCTCACCCGAGCTCGGCAACCTCGCGGGCCGCTTCTTCTCGGAGTGCTGGATCGACGCGCCGGTGCGCCCCGCCAAGCGCGGCGGCGCGTTCTGCGCGTCGGCGGTCCCAAGCGCGCACCCGTATGTCCTGCTCAACTACACCGCGCGCCGCCGCGACGTGCTAACGCTCGCGCACGAGCTCGGCCACGGCGTGCACTTCGCGCTGGCCGCGCAGCAGGGCGTCTTTCACCAGGGAACCCCGTTGACGCTCGCGGAGACCGCGTCGGTGTTCGGCGAGACGATCGTGTTCGGGCGGCTGCTGGCCGAGGACACCACGCCGGCCTCGCGCCTGGCGCTGCTGGCGGAGAACCTGGAGGACACGATCGCCACCGTCTTCCGGCAGGTCGCGATGAACCGCTTCGAGGAGCTCGCGCACACGAGCCGTCGCGAGCAGGGCGAGCTGTCGGTCCAGCGCATCGGAGAGCTGTGGGCGCAGAGCCAGGAGGAGCTGCTGGGCGACTCGGTGGAGATCACCGAGGGCTACCGCACGTGGTGGTCCTACATTCCCCATTTCATCAACACGCCGGGGTACGTGTATGCGTACGCCTACGGGCAGCTGCTCGCGCTGGCGGTGTACGAGCGCTACGAGCAGCGCGGCGAGGAGTTCGTGCCGCAATACCTGGAGCTGCTGCGCGCCGGCGGCTCGCGCAGCCCCGAGGAGCTCGGGCGGATCGTCAACGTCGACCTCACCGACCCGGGCTTCTGGGAGTCCGGGCTGGACCTCGTGGAGCGCCAGCTGCAGGACGCCGAAGCGGCGGCGCGGGCTGTGCAGAGCCAAAGCTGAGCCTGTCCGCCGGCCGCTCGTCGGTCGAGGGTGGGCGGTCAGAAACGCAAACGGACATCGGCGGATGTGGCCTTCCATGGTCCGTGCCGAGCTGGGTCCCGGCGCCGACCGATTGATAGCATTGATCCAAATATCAGGCAGTATTGACCGACCATCAATACGGCTAAGGAGGTACGGAGGATGTCTCGCATCAAAGCGGTCGCGGGCGGTTGCCTGGTGACCATCGTCGCGTGCATGGCTGTATCCGCAACAGCGCAGGCGCTTCCCGAATGGCAGAAAGAAGGAAAAGCTCTCACGGAAGCTCTGCCCTTCAAATCGAGCGGCTCCACGGGCCAGTTCCAGATCGGCACCGTCCACATCACGTGGGGGAGTGTCGTTGGAAAAGGCTCGATCAAGGGCACGAACGAACTGGAAAAACTCTCGCTGATCTTCTGGGAAAGCAAAGTGGAAGGAGGATGTGCCGTTCATAGCCCCGGCGCAGGTGCGGGAGAAGTAAAGACCAAAGAACTCAAGGGCAAAATCGGCTATCTCAACAAACCGACGAAAATCGTGGGTGCGCTTGCCCAGCCGGTATCGGGTACGGTTGTGGCGGAAATAGAAGGCTCCTGCCTACCGGGCAAGGTAACTATCACGGGCAGTGTCATAGGCAAGGTCATTTCAGAACTGAATACACCCGTTGGCAGCGTCAACGTAAAATTCTCAATCAGTGGGGGCGTTCAGGAATTCACGCATTTCGAAGGCGAAGAAACCGAACACGTCCTGGCCGCCAGCGGGGGTCTCACGGGATCGACTCTCTTTGAATGCATCAGGGAACAGTTCGAACTTGAAGGCGGCAAGAAAGTCGAACTCAAGGCATAGGGTCTGACGCGCGGACGAGGGGGTGGTAGGGGCGGGTGGCGGAGCTCGCCCCTACCACCGGGGTCCGGCCGCGTGCCGCGGATACGAGCGCGACTCCCTGGCGGGGCCGCCCTCTGGCGCCTGGCGGTATGACTCCGAGTGGCGGCCACTGAGGTCGCCGGCCCCTAACGGAGCGGCGCGATCTGCCGATAGGATCGCATGATCGTTTGCGGATCCCTGGCTCTCGGCCGTCGTATCGCGGTGATGCTCCTGGCGGGCGCAGCGCTGGCGGCACTTGCTCCGGCGGCCATCGCAGCCGGGACGCCGCCGGCTCGCCGCGCGCAGTCATCTCCCTACGTGCACCTCGCCGAACAGGGCATCGACCAGAGCGCGAGCTGGCGCACGGGCGGCTGGTACTGCGAGTACCTGGGTTGCACGGGCGCCTACCCGCTGCTGACGATCTGGGGCGACGTGCGGATGTTCGAGTCGGTCGACGCGATCGAGCTCGCCGACCCGTCGCGTGCGCACCGCGCGCGCGTGGATCGTTTCGCGCGTTCCTCGGAGCGCTACTGGAACCCCTACCTGAACGGCTATGCGCCCTACCCCGGCGACCGCTACCGCGGAGCGGAGGCGTGGTTCGACGACAACGGCTGGTTGGGGGTCGCGTTCGTGCAGGCATACCGCGCGACCGGCGAGCGCCGCTACCTGCATGACGCGGTGCGTGCCTTCGATTTCGTCGCGGCCGATGGCTGGGATGCGGCCGGCGGCGGCGGGATGTGGTGGAACACACACCACGACTACAAGGCGGGCGAGGCGCTCGCCGCGGACAGCCTGCTGGGAATGCTGCTCTACGACATCGGTCACAACCCATACGAGCTGAGCGAGGCGCGCAGGTTCATCGACTGGGGCAACAGCCACGACGTCGGCTTTCGTGGTCTCTTCATGAGCGGAGGCCCGCACAGCACCGTGATCGACTACGTCGAGGCGCCGCTGATCTACGCGCAGTACCTGCTGTGCCAGGCGACCGGCGTGCAGGGCTACTGCGGCCACGCCGCCGAACAGGCCAAGTCGATGACCGAGATCTACGGCTTCCAGTACAACTTCGCGCCGCTGTACGACTCGATCTTCCTGGAGTGGATGATGGCCTACGGCCAGGCCGTCGGCGACGGCCACTGGCTGCAGCTCGCGCAGACCAACGCCGCCGCGGCTGCCCAGCATGCGGCCGCCACCCGCGGCTTATGGCTCGGTAGCTGGTGGGGCGGCCCGATCAAGGACTCCCAGACGCTCCCCGGCATGTTCCGCACGATGGCTGGAACGACCAGCCTGTTCGCGTGGCTGGCGTATTACTCGGGCTGACTCAGTCCTGCAGCGCGAGTGCCGCGGGCACGCACGCCGCGACGTAGCCGGGGATCGCGAGCACGGCGAGGGCGGCGGCGACGACCAGCACGATGCTCTCCATCCCGCCGAGCGCGGTCGGGGTGTAGACGACGGGGAAGTTGACGACGCTCGCCAGCGCGCGGTCGGCGAGCCGCTGACCGTAGAGGCCGAACAGCGCCCCCACGAGCGCGCCGGCTCCGACCAGCAGCAGGCTCTCGAGCAGGATCGTCCCCCACAGTTCCGTGCGCGCGATGCCCTCGAGCTTGAGCTTCGCCAGGCGCGGGCGACGCTGCCAGACCATCGCGCCGATCGCAGCCGCCATCGCGAGGACCGCGACGATCGGGATCAGGGTCGCGATCTGCGTGAGGCGCGAGAGCGCTTCGCGGCTGAGGGCGCGCTGGCGCGCGGCGCGCTGCTGCGCGGTCTGGACGGCCAGCCCCCCCGTACCTTCGGAGTTGTGGCCCAACGCGAGTTCGATCTCCGCGGCGACGCGGGCGGCCGGGACGCCGGGTTCGAGCAGGATGCTGTAGGCGCTCGCGTCACGGCTGCCCCACGCGCGCGCGTAGTCGGTGGCGTTCATCACGATCGCGCCCGGTGCCCAGCCGATGTTCGTCGACAGCGCGGCGACGCGGAACCTCGCGGGGTTGGGGCTGGGCAGCGTGAACGTCTGACCCACGCGCAGATGCTGTTCGGCCGCGAGTGCCTGGGAGAGCACCAGCCAGCCGCCCGCGCGCACGCGCCGTGTGGCCTGCGCCGCGTGGCCACCCAGGATCTGCCCGTCGGGCAGCAGCGGTTCGGCCTGCGGCGGAGGGGCCATCACCAGCACGCGCCGCATGCCGTAGTCGAGCAGGCCGCTGCGATAGATGCGCACCGAGCGCACCCCGGGCAGACCCGCGAGCTGCGCGCGCCGGGTCGGCGCGAACGGGCTCGTCAGCAGCAGGTTGTAGGAGCCGGCCGGCGCCACCCAGAGCGCGCCGGACGCGTTCGTTTCGCGCGCCGCGGCATCCAGCCCGACGAGCAGGTCGCTGTGCGCTCCCTGGATCGCGACGCTGCCGAAGATCGCGACCGCGCCGGTTGCGGCGATCGCGACCGCTCGCGCGCGCGCCGCGCCGAGCTCCATCGCCGCGACGTGCGGGACCGCGCTCGTGATCCTCGCCGCCAACGCCGTGGTGATGCGCAGCGTCGCCGCCAGCGCGATCGGCAGCTCCAGCAGGAGCGCCGCGACGAGCAGCGCCATCGCCGGTATCGAGCTCTGGGGCGAGACGCTCAGCAGGATCGTGGCGGCGGCGAGGCACACCACGCCCGCCAGCGCGCGGCGGACTCCCGTCCCCGTCCCGGTTCCGCGGTGCTCGGTGTCGAGCGCGGCGAGCGGGTCGCGCGAGAGGATGTCGCGCAGCGGGCTCAGGACGGCGACGATCGCCGCGAGCATCCCGCCGCCGAGGGCGAGCGCGATGCTCTGCCAGCCGACGACGCGCTGCGAGCCGACCGCGAACGCCAGCGAAAGGTATGCGGGGTTGGAGTGCAGCACGTGGATCGAGAGCTCCTCTCCGAGCACCAGTCCGAGCGCGCACGCGAGCGCTCCCAGCAGGAGGGCGTCGAGCAGCAGCACGCCGATCACGGTGCGCGGCGCGTAGCCGTCGCGTCGCAGGTCGGCGATCAGGCGCCGGCGCTGCGGCACCGTCAACAGCATCGCGTTGAAGGCGAACAGGAACCCCACGAGCGCGCTGATCACCGAGAACAGCGCCGTCGTCTGGTTGCTCACGGCGGCCGCCTTGGCGAACATCTCTTCCTGGTAGTTGCTCGACTTGACGTCGAGCCGTCCGCCCGCGAGCTTTTGGAGCGCCGCTCGCACGCGCGCTTGCGAGCGCGGCGCGGGCTCGACCAGGATGCGACTCACGCGTCCGGGCAGGCCCGCGATTTCCTGTGCGAAGAACAGCGGCGCGATCGCGATCGGCGTGGCCACGAGCGCCCCGACCTGGCTCGCGTGCAGCTGGCTGTAGAGCGGGGCGGACACTGCGCGACCGCTGGCCTGCACGGTGACTTCCTCGCCGAACTTCGTAACCCCGACGGTCCTCGCCAGCGGCGCGGTCAGCACGACTGCCCCGACGCCGCCGAACGGCGCGAGCGCGGTGTGGCGCACGAGCGTCCCCCCGAGCGTGCCGAGGCTTTCGTCGGTGCCGACGAGCTCGATCGACTCGCTGCCGTGTGGGCCGGCCGCCCGGGCGCCGACTTCCAGAAGCGGCGCCGCGGCGCGCACGCCGGCGATCGCGCGCACGCGCCCCAGCAGGTGTTGCGGAAAACCGTGGGGATCGCGCGCCACGAGCTGCAGCGTGGCGCGGCCGTCGATTCCATGCGAGAGCTCCGCGACCGAGCTCTGCAGGCTCGAGCTCGAGACCTGTGAGGCGAACAGCAGCGCGACCCCCGCCGCGATCCCGACGACCGCAAGACACTCCTGCACGATTCGCGCGCGCAGACGCGCCCGATAGAAACGCAACGCGTTGGCGGGCCGCATCGCTATCGACTCCCGATGAGTGCAGGCGCGGCCGGCTCGTACTCGGCCAGCCGGCCGTCGCGCAGCGCAAGCACGCGGTCGGCGTAGTCCGCCGCCATCGGGTCGTGGCTGACGAGCACCACCGCGACACCCCGTTCGCGACAGAGCTCGCGCAGCAACTCCAGGACTTCGCGCCCGCGCGCGGTGTCGAGACTGCCGGTCGGCTCGTCCGCGAGCAGCAGCCGCGGTCGTGTCGAGAGCGCCCGTGCGATCATCACGCGCTGGCGCTCGCCCATCGAGAGCGTCTCGGCGCGGTGGCGCAGTCGCTCGCCCAACCCGAGGCGTTCCAGAAGCGGCGCGACCTCGCGCTGGGCCTCGCGCCAGCGCATCCCTGCGAGCAGCTTCAGGATCGCGTTGTCGAGCGCGCTCACGCCCGGCAGCAGGTCGAAGTTCTGGCGGATGAAGCCCAGTTCGGAGAGCCGGAAGTGCGAGGCCTCTCGCTCGGTCAGGGAGGACACGTCACGTCCACCGATCGTCACGCTGCCAGAGGTCGGCTCCAGCAACGTGGCGATCATCAGCAGCAGCGTCGTCTTCCCCGAGCCGCTCGGCCCGTAGAGCGCGACCAGTTCGCCGGGGTAGACCTCCAACGAGACGCCGTCCACGGCACGTACCGGCTCCCCGCCGACCGCCGGGTAGTGCTTCGCCAGTTCACATAGCTGCAACATCCTGCCTCCTCTCCTTGGCGCGATAGGGATCCCTTGCGTCGCGTCACTCGCTGACAGTGCCCACGACGCTTGTGTCGATCGCATCGTTGGAGCGTTGGATCGTGCCCGTGAAGCTCAGGTGCGAGCCGTGGGCGTGGCTGTAGCTGCCGGTTCCGCGAGTGATGGACAGCAAGCCGGCGAAGCTCGCCGAGGAGTGCCCCCGGTGGTAGCTCGCGCTCGCCGTTCCCGAGATCGTGCCGCTGTTTGGCGAGATTGTCACTTCGGCGGTCACGTGGCTGGTCGAGACGATCCGCAGACGCACGTAGATCGTGCCGGTGACCGTGCCCGACGCCGGGCCCTGCTCGTAAAGCGTGAAGCCGTGTTTGCTCAGCAGATGCAGCCGCCCGCTCTCGTGCAGCGCGATCGTTCGCGCCGCCGACGCCGGGAGATCGGTGCGTCCGACGGCTCCGGGCGCCGGAGCGAGTACTGACGCGAACGTGGCCGCGAGTGGGAGCGCAAGAAGTCGTGAACGGTGGCTGCGTAGAGGCAACATCGGTGAGTCCTCCCCTGGTGGTGGTTCATCTCGGGCATCGTGCGGTCGCGAAGGCGCGGCTGCTCGAGCCGTCGGCGTAGGTGAATTCGCCCTCGAACGGAAAGCCGCCGCGCGGGCAGTGTGCGGGCACGATCACAGCCGCCGCTCGGCGTCCGGCTCGTGGGCGCCCGATCGTCAGCGAGAACATCAACACCGAGGCGTCGGGCTCGTTCGGGATCGTGGAGATCGGCGGGACCGACATCGCGAGCGCTTCACCGTAGGGTGCGCGATCCGGGGACGCGGTCGCTCCGAGCACGAGTTGCGCCCCGATCGGTTTGTAGCCTCCGGCGAGGATCTCGAAGGTCGGTTGCAGGTTGCGAAGCGGGCCGAGGAACGCCTGCAGCGACACGTTCTCGGTGGCGGCCTGCGAGCCGAGCTCGCCCTCCACGAGCGCGGAGCCACCGCCGATCAGCGATTGCGTTGGGCAGGCGCTCGGGCCACGCGACTGCAGGACCGCGGGACTGCAGCTGCGGAGCTCCGGGATGTCGAGGTTCAGGTTGGCCGGCAGGTGTAGTTCGGCGTGCTGAAGCGGGGCGGGGGTCCCGTTTTCCCCACCGTCGAAGTGGATCGTCAACGTGAGCGCGGCGCGTGCGTGCGGGCGGTCGGGCAGCAGCGAGGGCGTGACGCTCGCGAACGTGCTGGCCCGCGCGACGCCCCCCGGTGCCGCGGCGGCGATGAGCACGAGGAGGCCGAGCGTCGGCACTGCGCGTAACCCAAATGTTCGATGGCTGAAGGAAAAATTCCGCATGTCACGGCTCCTGCTGTCGCCCGACCGGCTCCCAAAGAGTGCTAGTTATCTATCACAATAGCTCTGCAGTGACGGTAGTACGAAGCTCTGTCGCTGTCAATAGGAATCGGAGCTCCTCGAGGAGGGCGCAGAGCTCGATAGGGGACGGAGAGCGGCGGCGCGTCTCAGAAGAGGCCCAGGCCGCGGCCTGTGTGCTGCACGAGGTCGAACAGCGGCTGCGGCACGACCCCGAAGAACAGCGTCGCCGCGCCCGCGAGCACAGCGACGAGCGCGACCTCGGGTTGGCGGGCGGGTGCGTCGGGGGCGTCGGAGGCGTTGGGTGCGTCGGGGGCGTTGGGGGCGTTGGGGGCGTCGGAGGCGTTGGGGGCGTCGGAGGCGTTGGGGGGGTCGGAGGCGTTGGGGGCGTCGGAGGCGTTGGGGGGGTCGGAGGCGTTGGGGGCGTCGGAGGCGTTGGGGGCTTCGGAGGCGTCGAGCTCCTGCGAGCCGCCCGCGATCGCGGGCACGCCGCCCGTGCCGGCCGCGACGCCGGCGCCGCTTTCCCGCGAGGGCGCGCCGGCCGGCGCTTCGCGCATCCAGATCGCGGCGATCACCGGCAGGTAGTAGCCGAGCGAGATCATCGAGCCGATCACGATCGCGACGCCCAGCCAGGTGTAGCCGCCCGACACGGCGGCGTCTATCAAATAGAACTTCCCCATGAAGCCCGCGGTCGCGGGGATGCCGGCGAGGCCGAGCATCGCGAGCGTCATCGGCCACGCCAGCCACGGCCGCTCGCGGCCAAGCCCGGCGAACGCGCCGAGGCCGTCGCCGAGGCCGGTTTCGCGCTCGCGCGCGACGATGACCGCGAACGCCGCCATGTTCATGAAGAGGTACACCGCGAGGTAGAAGACCGTCGCGCGCACCCCGAGCTGGCTGGCGACCACGACGCCGGCGAGCATGTAGCCGGCCTGGGCGACCGCGGAGTACGCGAGCATGCGCTTCAGCGAGGACTGCCCCAGCGCGCCGACGTTGCCGACGACGATCGTGATCGCCGCGAGCGTCGCGACCGCCGGCGCCCAGCTGCCCTGGGCTTCCAGCAGCGCGACGTCGAAGAAGCGCAGGAAGACGCCCAAAGCGGCGACCTTCGTCGCGACCGCCATGAACGCGGTGACCGGCGTGGGCGCGCCCTCGTACACATCGGGCGTCCACTGGTGGAAGGGGGCGACGGACGCCTTGAAGCAGAGGCCCGCGACGCACAGCGCGATGCCGGTGAGCAGCAGCACGTTGGAGGCGAGGCCGTGTGCGGAGATCGCGGTGGCGATCGCGGAGAAGTCGGTGGCGCCGGTCGCGCCGTAGATCAGCGCGAGCCCGTAGAGCAGCGTCGCGGAGCCCACGGAGCCGATTATCAGGTACTTCAGGCCCGACTCCAGCGAGTGCTCGCGGCGCATTTCGGTCGCGCACAGCACGTACAGCGGGATCGACAGGAGCTCGAGTCCGATGAACAGCGCGACCGTGTTCTGCGCGGCGCCCAGCAGCGACATCCCGGCGATCGAGCTCAGCAGCAGCGCATGAAACTCTCCATGCGCCGCTTCGCGCGCCGCGAGCGAGCGCCACGCCAGCAGCACCGCGCCGACGCCACCCGCGACGAGGATCAGGTTGAGCGCGAGCGCCAGGTCGTCGATGCGCAGCGCGCCGGAGACGATCGACTTCTGCGCGTTCCACTGCCAGATCGTCAGGCCCGCCGCGGTGCCGAGTGCGCCGAGCGTGAGCGTCGGCACGACGTGCTCGCGTACCCAGCGCGAGCCGAGCAGTCCGACGAGCAGCACGACGCAGGCACCGCCGAGCAGCGCGATCAGGGGCGAGAGGCCGGCGAAGTCGACGTGCGGGCCTTTGAGGGTGGCGGTGGCGAGCGGTGCGGTCATCGTTCGGTCCCTTGCGCGCCCGAGTTGGGAAGGCCCACCGTTTCGTGCACGTGCACGACCTGTGCGGGCCGCGCCGCGGCGACAGTCGCGGCGCTGGCCGTCACCGCGGGTTGCTGGAGCGCCTGCGCGGACGCCACGGCGGCCTTGGTCGATCCTTCGCTGCGGTGCAGCGCGAGCTGGGGATAGACGGCGAAGAACAGGATCACGGCGACGAGCGGAACGAGCACCAGAGCGTCCCAGCGCGTGAGCTCACGAGAGTCCACCCCGGAGCCGACGCGGTTGTGCATCGCGCGGATGAACACGCGCAACGCGTAGACGCTGGCCATCACGACACCGCTGAAGGCGACGATCGCGATCGCGAGCTTGGCCTTGAAGACGCCGAGCAGGATCAGGAACTCTCCGACGAAGTTCGAGGAGCCGGGCATCGCGAGCGTGGCGAGCGCGACGATCAGGAAGATCGCCGCGAGGATCGGTGCGCGGAAGGCGATCCCGCCCATCTGGCGGATGTCCTGCGATCCGCCGGCGCGTTGCGCGAGCAGCGCGATTATGAAGAACAGGGGCGCGACGACGAGGCCGTGGTTGACCATCTGCAGCAGCGCGCCCTGGGCGCCCTGGGGGTTGAGCGCGAAGATCCCGAGCGTGATGAAGCCGAGCTGAGCGACGGATGAGAACCCGGCGATCAGACGCGCGTCGGTCTGCGTGAACGCCATCGCCGAGCCGTAGACGATCGAGCACAGCGCGATCAGCAGCATCAGCAGTTGGAAGTGGACCGCGGCGTGGGGAAATAGCGGAAGCACGATCGCCAGGAACCCGTACGCGCCGACCTTGGAGAGCACGCCGGAGAACACCATCAGCACCTCGATCGGCATCGCGCGGTAGCCGTCGGGCATCCAGCCGTGGAGCGGGAACGCGGGCATCTTCACGAGGAAGGCGGCGGCGAAGAACAGGAAGATCCACTCCTGCGAGCCCGTGCCGAGCGGGAGCGCGTGCAGCGCCGCCAACGAGAAGGTCAGCGGCGTGCCGTGCTGCTGGGAGGCCAGCACGCCGGTCGCGATCGCGGCGGCCAACATCAGCAGCGAGCCGACGAGCGTGTAGATCACGAGCTTGATCGTCGCCCGCACGCGATCCGGTCCGACGCCCCACCCGCCGATCAGGAAATAGAAGGGGATCAGCATCAGGTCGAAGAACGCCACGAACAGCGCGAGATCCTGCGCGAGAAACGCCCCCAACACGGCGGACTCGGCGAGCATGAAGTGGAAGTAGAAGAGGCGCGGGCGCTCGATGCGGTTGTCGGGCGAGCGGATGTTCAGCGCGAGCACGGCGGCCGCGAACAGCAGCGCGGTGAGCCCGACGAGCAGCACGTTGAGGCCGGTGACGGCGAGCTCGTAGTGGATCCCGAGCGTGGGGATCCAGGCGACGTCGGTGACGTGCTGCAGCGCGGCGCCGCCGACGTGGTAATCGGCGAGGTAGCCGATCGCCAGGCCGAGCGCGGCGAGTGAGCCGAGCAGCGCGAGGAGGCCGGGTAGGCGCTCGCCGCGTGCGGGCCCGTCCGCTGGGAGCTCGGGGGTCTCCGAAACAGGGGCCGCCGCGCGCGCGCGCGTAGGCGTAGACCCAACCCCGCGCACGCGCGCGCGCGCCGGGGTCGAAAAAGAAGACAACAAAGCTCCCACGAGCCCGCACGCGAGCGGCAGCCAGATCAGGATCGAGAGCGCGGGCATCAGGGCATCAGGACTGGAGCAGGAAGTAGAGGCCGACCGCCCCGACGCCGAGCACGAGCAGCGCGGCGTAGTAGCGCAGCAGCCCGCTCTGCACGGCGCGCACGGCGGCGGAGCCGGCGCGGACGACCGCGGTGGAGCCCCCGATCAGCGTGCCGTCGACGAACACGCGCTCGAACGTGCCCCGCGCCCAGCGTCCGAATGCGGCGGCGGGGCGCACGATCAGCAGGTCGATGGCCTCGTCGAAGTACCACTTGTGCCACAGCAGCTCGTACACCGCCCCGAACCGTGCGCGCGCGGCGACGGCGATCGCGGGCTGCTTGACCCAGATGCGGTACGCGAGCGCGATGCCGCTGAGACCGAGCACGGTGCCGAGGCAGAGGCCGAAGATCAGCAGCCCGTCGCGGGTGTGCGGTTCGTACAGCGGCGAGCCGGCGAACGTGGGCCGCAGGAAGTTGACGACGACGTCGTCGACTTCGGGGATCTGGATCAGGCCGGCGCCGACCGATCCGACCGCGAGCAGGCTCATCGCGACCTTCATTCCCAGCGCGCGCTCGGCGATCGCGTGGTGGGGGCCGGGGAAGCCGACGTCGGTGTCCTCCAGCTCTCCGGTCGCGGGATTGGTGGGATGCTCGGCGTGGTGCAGATGGCCGCTTTCGAGCTCGCGCGCCTCGGCGACGGGGTCGCCGTAGAAGGCGCGGAAGATCATGCGGAACGTGTAGATCGCGGTGAGGAAGGCGCCGATGTACCCGACGACGTACAGCGCCCAATGCCAGCCGCCGAGCTCGCCGGTGACGAGCAGGATCTCGTCCTTGGAGAAGAAGCCCGAGAACGGTGGGATCCCGGAGAGCGCGAGGCCGCCGATCACGAAGCAGGCGAACGTGAAGGGCAGCGCCTTGCGAAACCCTCCCATCTTCTCCAGCGACTGCTCGCCGGCCATCGCCCCGATGATCGAGCCCGCGGCCATGAACAGCAGCGCCTTGAAGAAGGCGTGCGTCATCAGGTGGAACATCCCGGCGGCGTAGGCGCCCACCGACACCCCCATGATCATGTAGCCGATCTGGGACATCGTGGAGTAGGCGATGACGCGCTTGATGTCGGTCTGCACGAGCGCGATCGTGCCGGCGATCAGCAGCGTGGCGGCGCCGATCACCGCGCCCACATCCTGCGCCGCAGGCGCCAATTCAAAAAACACGTGCATGCGCGCGATCAGGTAGACGCCGGCGGTGACCATCGTGGCGGCGTGGATCAGCGCGGACACGGGGGTGGGTCCCTCCATCGCGTCGGGCAACCAGGTGTGCAGGGGGATCTGGGCGGACTTGGCGAACGCGCCGACGAGCAGCAGCAGGCAGCCGGCGACAATGTCCGCTTCGCCGGAGTGGAAGACGTGCGGCGCGACGTGGAAGGCCTTCACGAATTCGAGCGTGCCGGTGTGCTTGAAGATGAAGTACGTGCCGAGCACGAGCCCGACGTCGCCGAGGACGTTGATCACGAACGCCTTGATGCCGGCGCGCGTGGCGGTGGTGCGGCGGTACCAGAAGGAGATCAGCAGGTAGGAGGCGGCGCCGACAAATGCCCAGCCGACGATCAACAGCAGGAAGTTGCCGGCGAGCACGAGCAGCAGCATCGAGAAGACGAAGAAGTTGAGGTACGCGAAGTAGCGCGCGAAGCCCCGGTCCTCGTCGAGGTAGGAGACCGAGTAGAGGTGGATCAGCGTGGAGATCCCCGTGACGACGAGGATCATGTAGACAGAGAGCGGGTCCACGAGGATCGACGCGCGCGCGTCGATCCCGGCCGTGACCGCGTAGTTCCACAGCGATGAGGTGAGCTCGCGGTCGGTGGCCGCGTGGCCCTGGAGCGAGATCAGCGCTCCGAGGGCGGCGGCGAACGCGAGCGCGATCGCGCCCGTGCCGATCCAGCCGGCAACACGGCCGGGAAGCACACGGAAGCCGAACCCGATCGTGAGCGTCCCGAGCAGCGGGAACGCGAGCACGAGCCATCCAAAGGTGGTCGCGGTCATCGGCCGGCCGTTCGGTGGCGGGCCTGTGCGCCGTCGGTCATCCCTGTAGCTCCCTCAGGTCATCGACGTCAAGCGGGAGGTTGCGGCGGTGGATGGCGACGATCATGCCGAGCCCGATGCAGACCTCGCAGGCGGCGACGGTCATGACGACGATCGCGAGGATCTGACCGTCGCCGTTGCCCCACATGCGCGCGAAGGAGATCAGCGCGAGGTTGGCGCCGTTGAGCATCAGCTCCAGGCAGAGCAGCACGACGAGCGGGTTGCGGCGCGTCATCACGCCGATCGCGCCGAGCGCGAAGACGATCGCGGAAACCGCGAGGTACCAGGCGATGCTCACCAGCCGCTCCCGTTGGAGCCGACGTGCTCGCGGGGCCGCGCGAGGTCGAGCCCGCCCACACCCTCGGCCATCGTGCCCGTGCCCTGGGGCCGCTCCAGGTGGAGCGGTACGTACAGATCGTGCTCCTCCTCGCCGAGCCCGCCGCGGCGTCGCGCGAGCACGACGGCGCCGACGGCGGCGACGAGCAGCAGGAACGAGGCGATCTCGAACGCGAGCAGGAAGCGGGTGAGCAGCAGGTTGCCGATATAGGCGGGCGTGCCGTAGGTCCGCGGCCCGGGCGCGTAGGGCGCTCCGTAGCCTTCGATCGCCTTCAGCCCGGAGCCGAGCAGCGCGATCAGCAGCTCGACCAGCACCGCTCCGCCGAGCACGAGCGACCCGCCGCGCAACCGCCCGCCGCCGCCCTGCGTCGCACCGGCGAGGCGCAGGCGTTCGCCGAGCGAGACGCCCTCGTCCCCGACGTAGGCGACGACGAACACGTACAGCACCATCACCGCGCCGGCATACACGACGATCTGCACGGCGGCGACGAATTCGGCGCGCAGCAGCAGGAACAGGACGGACAGCGACAGCAGGTGGCCGACGAGCGCGAGCACGCTGTAGAAGGGGTCGCGCAGGACGACGACGCCGACGGCTCCGGCGATCGCACCGGCGCCGGCGATGAAGAACAGGAGGGCGCTCAACGGGGGTCCTCGCTCGATCGCAGTCGCGGTTGCGGCGGCCGCATCGTCATTCCCCCTCGGTCCTCAGCGGCGTGCGCTCGAGCGGCTCGGCGAGCAGCATCTCCTTGGTGAAGATGAGGTCGGAGCGGCTGTAGTCGGAGAGCTCGTAGTCGTGGCCCATGGTGATCGCGTCGAACGGGCAGGCGATCTCGCAGTAGCCGCAGAAGATGCAGCGGGAGAGGTTGATCTCATACACGGCGGCGTAGCGCTCGCCGGCGGAGACGCGGTTCTCGGGCGTGTTCTCGGCGGCGACGACGCGGATGCAGTCGGCGGGGCAGGCGGCGGCGCAGAGCGAGCAGCCGACGCACTTCTCCAGGTTGGTGTCGGTGAAGCGGTGCAGCTTGTGGCGTCCCCTGAACCGTGGATACACCGGGACCTTCTCCTCGGGGTACTGGATCGTGTTGACGCCCTCCAACCAGCGGGCGAAGGTCGTCTTGAGCCCGCGCATGGTCTCGCCGAAGGCGCGGTATGTGCCGCCGGCGGCGCCGGGCCGCGGGCCGCGCACGACCTCGACGACGTCCTCGCCGGGATCCCAGGCCATCAGTGCGTCACCACCACGAGGATCGCTGTCACGAGCGTGTTGAGCGTGGCGAGCGGGAGCAGGATCTTCCAGCCAAAGGACATCAGCTGGTCGTAGCGCAGGCGCGGCAGCGTGGCGCGGACCCAGATGAAGAGGAACGTGACGAGCGACATCTTGAAGAGCACGACGAACGGGTCGACCCAGCCGGGGGGGTGGATCCCGAACGGCAGCAGCCACCCGCCGAGAAACACCGTCGTCACGATTCCCGAAACCACGAGCACGTTGAGGTACTCGGCGAAGTAGTAGGAGGCGAAGCGCCCGCCGCCGAACTCGGTGTTGTAGCCGCCGACGAGCTCGGCGTCGGCCTCTGTCAGGTCGAACGGCGCGCGGTTGGTCTCCGCGAAGCTGGCGACGAGGAAGACCAGGAAGCCGACGAACTGGGGGACGATGTACCACATGCCGGCCTGGGCGTGGACGATGCCGGTGAGCGAGAGGGTGCCTGCTGTGAAGATCACGCCGACGAGCGCGAGTCCCTGCGAGACCTCGTAGGAGATCAGCTGGGCGGCGCCGCGCATGGCGCCGAGGAACGAGTACTTCGAGCCCGAGGACCAGCCGCCGAGCATGATCCCGTAGAACGCGACGGCGCCGAAGGCGAACAGGTAGAGCGGGCCGATCGAGACGTCGATCCCGTACAGCCCGACCGGCGTGCCGAAGATGTGCTGGACGTCGCCGAACGGGATGATCGCGAACGCGGCGACGGCGGTCAAAATCGAGATCATCGGCGCGATCGCGAACAGGAAGCCGACCGACGTCGTGGGCCGCGATTGCTCCTTGGTGAGCAGCTTGAGGATGTCGGCGAGCGGCTGCAGCGCGCCGTAGGGGCCGACGCGGTTGGGCCCATACCGGCCCTGCATGCGCCCCATCACCTTGCGCTCGGCGATCAGCACGACCGGCACGAGCTGCAGCGCGACGAGGAAGATCACGAGCGCCTTGAGGATCTGGATCCACCATTCTTCGTAGTAGCCGACGACGGCGAGCATCAGACCGTCTCCCGCTCGCGATAGAGGAAGCTCAGGGACGGCGAGAACTCGACCTCGGGGGAATCCCACAGCGAGGGCATGGGGGAGGGCGAGGCGCCTTTGAATTGCGCGATCCCACCCTGCGGCAGTGATTGAGAACCCTGTGGAGGCATTGGGAAAGCGCTCGCGGTCTCGCGCTCCTGCCAGCGGACACCGCGCCCGCCGATCTCCTCGAGCGTCAGCCCGGCGTAGAAGGGGACGGCGTCGAACAGCTGCTGGGAGGCCATCGGACCGGTGAGGACACCGAGGTCGAGCCCGAGCGCGCGGGCGAGATCGCAGATGACCGACCACTCGGCACGCGTCTCGCTCTGGCGGCCGATCGCGGGCCGCAGCCGCTGCAACCGCCCGTCGGGGTGCACGACGGTGCCCTCCTTCTCGGCGTAGGACTCGGCGGGGAACACGACGGTGGCGTGCTCGCGGACGCCCTCGGTGAGGAAGGCGGCGTGCGCGATCACGGTGGAGGCCTTCTGGAGCGCGGGCGACCACTGCTCGTGTGAGAGTCCGTCGCGCAGGGGGTCGGCGTGGAGGATGTAGAGCGCGGTGAGCTCCCCGGCGACCAGCGCGGCTGCGATGCCGTCGGCGCCGAGCGCGTTTGTGGCGTCGAGCGGCTGCAGGCCGGGGCCGTACCCCGGCGCGAGCCCGGCCTCCAGCAGCCCGCGCCCGTTGGTGCCACCGGCGGGCACCGCGAGTAGCCCGGCGCCGTCGTGGCCGTGCAGGTTGAGGCCGCGCGCGAGCTTCAGCAGGGCGTCCGCGCCGCCGCCCGCGAGCGCGCGCTCGCCGTAGAGGATCACGATCTCCTCGCCGCCGGTGCGCAGCAGCTCGGCGAGCGCGCGCAGCTGCTCGACATCGGCGTCGGCGTCACGCGCGGGCGCCTCGACGTCTCCGCCGTAGAGCGCGGCGGCGAGCGCTCCCAGGAAGGCGGCGTCGGCGCCGGGCGCATAGCGCAGGGCGAGCTTCGCATTCGCGTCGAGCGTCGAGGGCTCGGGGGTGGCGAGCGCGAGCGCGACGCCGTGGCGGCGCACTCCCTTGCGGATGCGGAGGTCGAGGATCGGCATGTCGTGCACCGGCTCGGTGCCGATCACGAGCACGGTGTGCGCGAACTCCAGGTCGGACACGCGCGCCTGCAGCACGGGCTCGGCGAGGCGGTGCAGCTCTGCGGGATCGAGGCCCGCCGTGGTGTCGACGTGTTCGCTGCCGAGCCCCTCGCGCATCAGGCGCGCCAGCAGCAGGCCCTCCTCGTTGGTCGTGGCGCCGCCGACGAGCGCTCCGGTGCGGGCGCCCGCGCGCCGCAGGCCGCCGGCGGCCTCCTCCAGGGCGCGCTCCCAGGAGACAGGGCGCAGCTCGCCGCCGTCGCGCACGAGCGGCTGGGTGACGCGCTCCTCGGCGTGGATCGCCTGGTAGGCGAAGCGGCCCTTGTCGCAGAGCCAGCCGTCGTCGACCTCGGGGTGCTCGCGCGCCTGCACGCGCATCACGCGGTCGTCGCGGACGGTGAAGGTCACGTTGCACTGCGCGGGGCACAGCGTGCAGACCGAGCCGGAGTCCTCGATGTCCCAGGGCCGCGCGCGGAAGCGGTAGGCGCGCGAGGTGAGCGCGCCGACGGGGCACAGTTCGACGATGTTGCCGCTGAACGGCGCGACGTAGGGGTGGCCGTCGAAGGTCGTCACGAACGAGTGCGCGCCGCGCTCCTCCAACACCAGCTGGTAGTCCTCGGAGATCTCCTGTGAGAAGCGCACGCAGCGGTAGCAGAGGATGCAGCGCTCGCGGTCGATCGCGATCAGCGGCGAGAGCTCCAGCGGCTTGACGAAGTGGCGCTTGGGCTCGATGAAGCGCGAGGTGCCGAGGCCCCATCCGAACGTGATGTCCTGCAGCGGACACTCGCCCCCCTTGTCGCACACGGGGCAGTCGAGCGGGTGGTTGATCAGCAGGAACTCCACGACCGCGTTCTGCGCGGTCTTGACGCGCTCTGACTGCGTGTGCACGACCATCCCGTCCTTTGCGGGCGTCGAGCAGCCGGTCTGGAGCTTGGGGATGCCCTCGATTTCGACCAGGCACATACGGCAAGCGCCGACCGGGTTGCCGAGTTTGGGCTCGTAGCAGAACACCGGGATCTCGACGTCGCCGTGCTTGGCGGCGTCGACGAGCATCGAGTTCTCGGGCGCCTGCACCTCGAGACCGTCGATCGTGAACGTGATCGTCCTGGGCTGCGGTCTAGGCACCGACTGCCTCCAGGGCATTGGCGGCCGCATCGGCGCCGAGCTGGCGACTTTCGATGTGCGCCTCGAACTCGTCGCGGAACTTCGCGATCATCGAGCCGATCGGCATCGCCATCGCGTCGCCGAGCACGCACAGGCAGTTGCCCATGATGTGCTCCTGGACGGAGGCCATGATGTCGAGGTCCATCGGCGTGGCCTCGCCGGCGTCGATGCGTTCGAGCATCTTCACCGTCCAGTTGGTGCCCTCGCGGCAGGGCGTGCACTTGCCGCACGACTCGTGGCGGTAGAACTTCGCGGTCTTCAGCGCGAGGTCCAGGATCGAGGTGGTTTCGTCGGCGACGATGATCGCGCCGGAGCCCAGCATCGTGCCGGCTTTGGCGAGCGAGTCGAAGTCATAGGGGATGTCGAGATCGTCTCCCGTGAGGACGGGCGAGGAGGAGCCGCCGGGGAACCAGCACTTGACCTTGCGACCCTCGGGCGGCCCGCCGGCGAGCCCGTAGATGATCTCGCGCGAGGGGATCCCGAGCTCGATCTCGTAGTTGCCCGGCCGCTGCACGTGGCCGGAGACCGAGACGAGCTTGGTGCCCGTCGAGTTCTGCACGCCGAGCTCCGCGTACTGGGCGCCGCCCATGCGGATGATCGTGGGCACGGTCGAGAGCGTCTCGACGTTGTTGATCAGCGTCGGCCCCTGGTAGAGACCCTGGTTGGCGGGGAACGGGGGCTTCAGCCGCGGGTTGCCGCGCTTGCCCTCCAGCGAGTCCAGCAGCGCGGTCTCCTCGCCGCAGATGTACGCGCCGGCGCCGCGGTGCACGACCAGCGCGAGCGAGTGCCCGGAGCCGAGGACGTTCTCGCCGACGAAGCCCGCCGCGCGCGCTTCGGCGAGTGCCGCGTCGAGCACGTCGGCCTGCAGCACATACTCGCCCCGGATGTAGATGAACGAGCGGCTCGCGCCGGCGGCGTAGGAGGCGATGACGATCCCCTCGATCAGCATGTGCGGCGTCTTCTGCATCAGCTCGCGGTCCTTGAACGTCCCGGGCTCGGACTCGTCGGCGTTGCACACGAGGTACTTGTCCATCCCGCCCTTGGGCAGGAACGAAACCTTCTTGCCCATCGCGAAGCCCGCCCCGCCGCGCCCGCGCAGGCCGGAGGCTTCCAATTCCTGGAGGACCGCTTCGGGGGTCATCGCGAGCGCCTTGCGCAGCGACTCGTAGCCGCCGCGGCGCTGGTAGACCTCCAGCGTGTTCAGACCGGGCTCGTCGATGTCCGTGAACAGCAGCGTCTGGGTCATCGCTGGGGCTCCCCGTCGGCGTCCGAGTCGGCCAGCGAGCCCGTCCCGGGCTGGGCGGCGTGGGGCTCGAACTCGCGCGAGTTGGCGCGCGGGTCAGCGACGAGCCGTCGCGCGAGCTGCTTGTCGGGCAGCACTGGGCGCCCGGCGCGCGCGTCCTCGAGCAGTTGCGGCACGTCGTCGCGCGCGAGCGGCCCGACATAGACGCCGTCGACCGAGGCCATCGGCGCGAGGTCGCACGCGCCCAGGCACTCGAACGCGCGCACGTTGAACTCCTCCGCGCCGCCCATCCGCTCGGCCTCCTCGCGCATCGCCGCGTGCAGCTCGTCGGCGCCGCGCAGCGAGCAGGAGATGTTCGTGCACACGTACACCGAGTGCCGGCCGACGGGCGTCGTCTCGAGCATGTCGTAGAAGGTCGCCACCGACGACAGGTAGGCCGGCGTGAGGCGCATCACGCACGCGACCTGCTCGAGCGCCTCCGGCGAGCACCACCCGTGCACGCGCTGCGCCGCCTCCAGCGCTGGCAGCACGGCGGAGCGCCGGTCGGGGTAGTTGGCCATGTGCGCCTCGATCGTCGCGCGCAGCTCCTCGGGAACGGGTGTGCTCTGGGGGTCGGGGATCCCCGCGGGGTCCTTGTCGAGGTCGGCCGCCCGGTCCCAGCCGGGCACGCGCGAGCCGTGCTCGTAGCGCGGCACCGCGCTCATGACGCGGCGCATCCTGGGCGCTCAGAGCAAGCTGGACAAGGATGCACCGAGCGAAGTGTGCTTGGTACATGAGCGAGGGAGGACGCCGCTCCAGCGCCGCCATGAGCGCCCAGGATCATCGGTCGATCCCTCCCAGGATCGGGTCGAGCATCGCGAGCGTCGCGATCAGATCCGCTATGTAGGAACCCTCGGCCATCGCCGACAGCGCCTGGAGGTTGACGAACGAGGGGTCGCGCATGTGCACGCGCGCGGGCTTGGACGAGCCGTCGGAGCGCACGAAGCATCCCAGCTCGCCGCGCGGCGACTCGATCGGGTTGTACACCTCGCCGGGCGGCACGCGGAAGCCCTCGGTGACGAGCTTGAAGTGGTGGATCAGTGCCTCCATCGAGGTCGCCAGCTCGTGGCGCGGCGGCAGCGCGACCTTGCGGTCGGTCGTGATGTGGGGCCCCTCCGGCAGCCCGTCGAGCGCCTGTTCGACGATCTTCACCGACTCGTAGATCTCCGCGAGACGCACCGCGTAGCGGTCGTAGTTGTCGCCCACGGTGCCGACCGGGATCTTGAACTCGAAATGGTCGTAGGAGCAGTAGGGGGCCGCCTTGCGCAGGTCCCACGGGTTGCCCGCCGCGCGCAGCAGCGGCCCGGTGACGCCGAGCGATAGGAGTGTGTCGGCGTCGAGCGGACAGGTCCCGCGCAGGCGCTGCAGGACGATCTCGTTCTTGTTGAGCAGGTCGCCGTACTGGTCGGCGCGGGTCGGCATGATGTCCAGGAACCTGCGCAGCTTCTGCTCGAAACCGCGCGGGATGTCCTCGAAGACGCCCCCGACCTGGAAGTAGCGCGTGTGCATGCGCTGGCCGGAGGAGAACTCGAACAGGTCGAGGATCGCCTCGCGCTCGCGGAAGCAGTACCAGAACATCGAGATCGCCCCGAGGTCCAGCGCGCTGGTCCCGAGCCACACGAGGTGGGACATGATCCGGTTGAGCTCCATGTGGATCACCCGCAGGTACTGCGCGCGCGGGGGGACGTCGACCTCCAGCAGCGCCTCCACCGCGCCGCAGTACGCCATCGCGTTGAAGTAGTAGGAGAGGTAGTCCATCCGCTCCACCACCGGGATCGCCTTCCAGTAAGCCTTGTCCTCGGCGGTCTTCTCGATGCCGGTGTGCACGTAGCCGATGATCGGTTTGATGTCGCGCACGACCTCGCCCTGGAGCGTCACCAGCAGCCGCAGCACGCCGTGCGTCGCGGGGTGGTGGGGGCCCATGTTGAGCGTCAGCAGCTCCTGCGTGTCGGCCGCGCCCGACGCCTCCTGGACCTGCTCCTCGACGGAGCCCAGCGTGATGCTCTGCTCGCGTCGGCGGTAGTCGGACAGCGTCGGCGTCATCGCGGCCGCCTCCCCGCGACGCCAGCCCACCCGGCGGTGGCGCGCGCGAGCGTCATCGCGGCGGCCTCAGCGCGGGGCTGTCGTTGAACGTGAACGCGACCGGCTCGCCGCCGACCGGGAAGTCGCGGCGCAGGGGGTGGCCCTCGTAGTCCTCGGGCATCAGGATCCGGCGCAGGTCGGGGTGCCCGCGGAAGACGACCCCGAACAGGTCGTACACCTCGCGCTCCTGGTGGTCGGCGGTCGGCCAGTCCGGCGTCGCGGAGTCCACCTCGGGAGCATCGGTGGGGACGCGCAGCTTGACCGTCACGCGGTCCACGCGGCTCATGTCGAGCAGCTCATAGTGCACCCCCAGGCGCGGCTCGTGCGGGTAGTAGTCCACGCCGTGCACGCTCGACATGAACCCGTAGCCATGCTCGCGCAGGCGCGCGAGCGCCGCGAGGATCTTCTGCGGGTCGATCTCCAGTGTCGCGCGCCCGCGGAAGAAGACGGTGTCGCGCACGACGTCCTCGCCCTCCGCCTCGCGTAGCTCCTGAGCGAGCAGCTCCAGCCCGGTGGCGTCAGGCACGTGGAGCTGCCTGCTCGTCGCCGACGATCTCCTCGGTGCCGACCGCGTCGTAGCGCTCGCGCCAACCCATGTCGGGGTCGTCCTGGACCATCTTGCGCAGCTTCAGGATCCCGTGCATCAGCGCCTCCGGGCGCGGCGGGCAGCCGGGGACGTGGACGTCGACCGGCAGGAACTTGTCGGCGGGCACGAGCGCGTAGTTGTTGAAGACGCCCATCGAGGAGCAGCACGCGCCCATCGAGATCGCCCACTTCGGCTCCAGCATCTGGTCGTAGATGCGGCGCACGATCGGCGCCATCTTGATCGAGACGCGGCCCGAGAGGATCAGCAGGTCGGCCTGGCGCGGCGAGGCGCGGAACGCCTCGAAGCCGAAGCGCGCGACGTCGACGCGGGCCGCGACGATCGACATCATCTCGATCGCGCAGCACGCCAGCCCGAACGTGGCGGGGAAGAACGAGTTCGAGCGCGCCCACGCGACCGCACGGTCGAGCGTGGTGGTCATCACGCCCTGTTCCACCTGCCGCTCCAGGTCGGAGCCCTCGAGGTGCGCGGCCGGCGTGAGGCCCTCGATCTCCCCGCCGCGCAGCAGCTGGCGCGAGTTCAACTGCCGTACACGCAGCGCGCTCGGGTCGACGGGCTCGCGCTTCATCTCCATTGCAGTGCCCCGCGGCGCCACACATAGACGAACGCGACGAACAGCAGCGCGATAAACACGATCGTCTCGGCCAGCGCGAAGCTCCCGTACGCGCGTAGCTCGGCGGCGATCGGGTACAGGAAGACGACCTCGATGTCGAACAGGATGAACAGCATCGCGATCAGGTAGAAGCTGATCCCGAAGCGCATCCCGCGCTTGACCTCAGACGGCAGGCCGCACTCGTAGGGGTCCTGCTTCTGCGCGATCCCGCGCCGCGGGCCGAGCACGGAATTGAGTACGGTGAACGCCGCGCCGACGGCGCCGCCGAGGACGAGGAACACGATCGCGGGTAGATATGAGCGCAGCAACCCGCAGCTGTTATATCACCGCCGCCAGCAGCTTGTAGCAGAGTGTTACATAGTGACGATCCGCTCGAAATCCCCTGCTCCCAGCGGCCTCCTCGGCCCGTCCGAACCCCCCGAACGCGTCCCGGTGCCGCGCCCGGCGTGAGTAGCGCGGCTCTCGCTCTCGCCGCGCTCGGCGCGCTCGCCGCATTGCTGGGCGGATGGTGCTGGTATCGCGGTGGGCACACCACCCAGTGGGAAGTCCGAGCCTTCTGGATCCTGCTGCGCGTCGCCCAGGGCGCCGCGGTCCTCTACGCGCTCGCCGTGGGCGTGCTCGCCGCAACCGGGGCGCGCCCCGACGAACAGCTCTTCTACCTCTACGCCCTGCTCCCGCTCGCGGTCGCGTTCGTTGCCGAGCAGCTGCGCCTCGCCGCCGCTCAGACCATCCTCGACCAGCGCGGCCTCCACGACGCGGCCGCCGTCGGCCGCCTTCCCGAGTCAGAGCAGCACGCGATCGTCGCCGCGATCGTCCACCGCGAGCTTGGCATCATGGCGCTCTCGGCACTCGTCGTCGCGTTCCTCGCGCTGCGCGCCGCGGCGACGGCACACGGGTTCTGAGCCACGCAAACCCTCCCCAGGAACCCCGCCAGGGGTTCCTCACCCCCCAAAACCGCCCTCCAGCTTTCCGTAGCGCCCCTCGTACCAGACGAGCGGCTGACCGCCGGCGTCCTGTCCCATGTCGGTGACCGCCCCGATGCCGATCGTGTGGTCCCCGCCGGGGTGCAGCTCGCGCAGGTCGCACACGAGCCACGCCAACGACTCCTCCAAGACCGGCACCTCCTGGTGCAGGCGCCACGCGACGCCCGCGAAGTGGTCCTGCTTGCGCTCCTTGGACGCAAACGCGTCGGCGAGCTCGCGCTGCTCGGCGCGCAGCACGTTCACCGCGAAGCGTCGCGACCTCTGCATCGGGGCGAGCGTGCGCGCGGAGTTGTCGATGCACACGAGCAGCAGCAGCGGGTCCAGCGAGAGCGAGCACAGCGCGTTCGCCGTCATCCCCACCGGCCCCTCCGGGCTCTGCGCCGTGACGATCGCCACGCCCGTCGCGAAGCGGCCGATCGTTTCGCGGTAGCGACGCTGTTCGGGGGTGGCCACGTGGGCGGTTTAGCAGACGCCGCGCGCGCCGGCGCGCCGGCCGGCGCGGGTGCCCTATGCGCCTGCCGGGCGCACGATCAGCGTGGTGGCCATCCCCAGCGTCGTCTGGTCGCCCACCGCGCTCACCAGCAGGTACCTGCCGGGCCTCAGCGGCCCCGTCTCGACCGTGCCGCTCGCGCCGGGGAGCAGGGTGTGGATCACCGCCAGCACCGTGCGCCGTTCGCCGGAATCCAGGGAGCCGCGCTCGAGCTCCACGTTGTGCGTGAGGATCCCGCGGTTGCGCGCCACGAGCCGCAGACGCCCCGCCGGCACGCTCGCCGTCCGCGGTGTGATCCGGTACTCCGTCAGCGTCACGCCGAGCTCATGACTCGTCGTTCGCACTGACGTGCTCGCCCCGCAGCCCGCGAGCACGAGTGAGGAGATCGCGGCCGCCGGGAGGAGCCTCACGAAAGCGAGCCTATATATTCCGGCCCCAATGCGGACCCGCGCGCTCCACCCCAAGCCGCTCGCGCTGCTGCTCGCGGTCGGCGCCGTCGCCGCCGGCGTCGCCTCCTGCGGCACCCAGGGGATCCAGCTCGCCAAGAACAACCCCGACTACGAAGGCGCCAAGCTGTTCCTCGAGCACTGCTCGGGCTGCCACACGCTCGCCGCCGTCGGCGCCGAGGGCTCGGCGACGTCGATCAAGGATCGCCTGCGCACCAACGGGCCCAACTTCAACTTCCGCAAGGAGAACCCCGCCCAGGTTCTCTACGCGATCCGCAACGGCGGCTTCTCCGGCGCAATCATGCCCGAGAACATCCTCGTCGGCGAAGAAGCCCACAAGGTCGCCCAGTTCCTCGCCAAGTACTCCGGCCTGCAGGCACCCAAGGTGCCCGTCATCGAAAACACCTCGCTCGCCGCCGGCGGGGCCACGGCGCCGCCAGCGTCTGCGACCACTCCCGCGACGGCGACCGCCCCTGCGGCCTCGAGCTCGGCCGGCGGCGTCACGGCGCCGGCGGGTACCAAAGCCAAATAGGCCGCGCGCGGGCGCCGGGGGGACCGCGATGCGACGCGCGACCTTCTACTTCGACCTCGGCTCGCCCTACGCCTACCTCGCCGCCGAGCGCATCGACGAGGTGCTCGGCGCGGACGTCCTCTGGCAGCCCGTCTCGCTCGGCGCGATCTTCAAGGCCACCGGACGCTCCTCGTGGGCGGTCCAGGATCCCGCGCGCCGCGCCCAGGGGATCGGCGAGGTGGAGCGACGCGCGCACGCCTACGGCCTGCCGCCGCTGCGCTGGCCCGAGCCCTGGCCGAGCAACTACCTGTTCGCGATGCGCACCGCCACCTTCGCCTTCCGGGTCGGCCGCGGGCGCGAGCTCGCGCTGCGCGCCTTCCGCGATGCCTTCGCCCGCGGACGCGACCTCGCGGTTGCCGAGAACGTCCTCCGCGCCGCCGCCGACGCCGGCCTCGACCCCGACGCGGTCGCCGCCGCCACCACCGACCCCGACGTCAAGCTCGCGCTGCGCGCCGCCACCGACGCCGCGCTCGCGCGCGGCGTCCACGGCGTGCCCACGGTCGCCGTCGGCGAGCACCTCTTCTGGGGCGACGACCGCCTCGAGGACGCCACAACGCGCTAGTTTCGTGCCGAAACTGCTCTCGGCGGCTCATGCTTGTGCGAACCGCGCGGCCTCCAACGGCCGCCGGCGGTTTCCGGGCGCCTTCGTCTGGGTAGAACTGTCGGGGGGCAAGGGATCTACCCGGAAATGGCGTAGAGGAAACATCGACTTACCTGTAGTCTCCAGCCAGGCTAGACAGAGAAAAGATAAAGTCCATTGCAAAGATCAAGCTACGCGCATAGGGTTAGCGTTAGCAAGATCGACCAAGGGGGTCAGGTGGAGGAGTCGGTGCGCACGCGCATCCTGAGGGCGATGGCCGAAGTCGTCTCCGAGCGGGATACGCACTCGGTAACGGTAAAAGACGTAGTCGCGCGCGCAGGGGTAACGCGCGCGGCGTTCAACGAGCAGTTCGCGGATCTCGAAGACTGCTTTCTTGCGGCATTCGAGATGGGTGTCCGCCGCGGCCGCACCGCGATGGCCGCCGCCTTCAGCCGCGAGCCAACATGGGTCGACGGCGTCCGTGCCGCGCTCGCCGCGCTGCTGGAGCTGCTCGACGAGGAGCCCGCATTAGCGCGACTGTGGGTCGTGTACTCGCTCGGCGGCGGGCCCCGCGTGCTGCGCCGCCGCGCCGCCGTCAGCACCGTCCTGTGCGAGTTCGTCGACCGCGGCCGCCGCGAGGGACTCGCACGCGTCGAGCCTCCCGAACTCACCGCCGAGGGGGTCGTCGGCGCCGTGCTCGCGATCGTCCAGGCACGCCTGCTTGCGCGCGACCACGAGCCGCTGGTCGACCTCCAGGGCCAGCTGATGAGCCTGATCCTGTTGCCCTATCTCGGCAACGCCGCCGCCAAGCGCGAGCTCGGGCGCACCGTGCGGCGCGTCGCTGAGGATCCGCCCGCTGGGGGGCGCTCCGCGGTCGAGGGCATCGGCATGCGCCTCACCCATCGCACCGCGTGCGTGCTCGCCGCGATCGCAGAACACCCCGGGGCCAACAACCGCGAGGTCGCCAACCGCGCCGGCGTCGTCGACCAGGGGCAGATCTCAAAGCTCCTCGCCCGCCTCGAGGGGATCGGTCTGATCGTCAACGTCTCCCAGGGCGGCTACCGCGGGGCGCCCAACGCATGGACTCTCACCCCGCGCGGCGAGCAGGTCGAGCACGGGATCCGCCGCGCCGCCTCCGGGGGATCCGACGGGCGAGCCCCAGTCGGGAAATCCGCCGTCCGCGACGGTTAGCGGTGGCGCGCGCCCGCGGCGGGCGCGCGGCAGGGGGTCGGAGGAGGGTCGGGGGTCCGCGGAGAGGTGTCGGTCAGCCGAGCACGAACGTCACCGACCGCGCCGCTCCGCGAATCGGCGCGAGGGTCACGCGATAGCGCCCCGTCTGCAGCGTTAGGCTGCCCCGTAGGCCCACGCGGTTGCGGCCACGCCGTGGCGCCACCGTGAAGCCGCCGGGCTGTGCAACCCAGCGCCAGCGTCCTTCGCGCAGGACCCGCCGCGCGAGCGACACGCGGATGCGGGCGGCGGCGCTCAGCCTGAACGTCACCGCGAGCTCCGCGATCGCGCGCCGGTGTCCGGCGATCGCCGCGCGCGCGTGCGGTGTCAAGGTGAGCTCCGTGAGGCGAACCGCGCGCGAGGCCGCTCCGCCGAGCCCGGACATCAGCACCGATCCCTGTTCGCCTGCCTGGGCGCCCACGCCCGGAGCCGTGCCCGTGCCAAGTTGCGTTTGGCCCGCGCCAGAGCCCCCGCCGGTCGGGTTCGTGCCGGTTCCCTGCGCGCCCGACCCCCCGGCCGGCTGTTCGCCGCTCCCTTTGGAGCCCCCACCGCCTTCTTTCGGTTCCCCGCCGCTTTCTTTGCTGCCTTCGCTCCCGGTTTTTTCGCCCCCGCCGCCTTCTTCTTTGGAGCCTTCGGTCTGCTGTTCGCCTTCGCCGCTGCCGGCCTCGAAGGCGGCGATCCCGTTCGGCGTGCCGAGGCCCGTCGGGCCGTCGTAGCCGGCGGCCGCGTCGCAGATCAGCACGCCCTCGCCGCAGTCGAGTGGAGCGAGCGAGCTCAGCGGGCTCATCGAGCCACTGCAGCCTTCGGTGTAGAGCGCGTCGCAGCGGCCGTTGCCGCCGCCCGTCACGTCGTACAGCCCGGCCGTGCCGCGGTGCGCGTAGAGCGTCTGCGCCGGGTATTCGACTCCGTCCGCCCCGCCCGCGAGCGCGAACGTCGCCGCGACGATCGGCGAGGCCACGCTCGTCCCGCCGATGATCAGCAGATTTTCCTTGGATTCAGCGGAGTCATAGACCAGCACCCCCGTATAGGGGTCTCCGTCGGCGGCCACGTCCGCGACCGCGCGGCGGGGCGGCCCTTCGCTTTCGCAGCCCACCCGCGACCAGTCTGGTACCTCGCGCTGCCACACCGGGGGCGCGAACACCGCGCTGCAGCCACCGCCGCCGGCGCCCGAGTTGTGGCCTTCGGGGTTGGGATCCTCGTTCCACACGCGCTCGCTCTGGCGCCTGCCTTCCGCGGTGAGCACCAGCTCGGTGCCGCCGACCGCGACCACGTGGGGCGAGGAGGCGGGGTAGTCGGCTCCCGAGTAGTAGGGCCGTTTTTCGGCGCCCGCCGCTTCGGCTTCGGTCCAGTTGAGGTAGCCGTCGTCCCCCGCCGAGGCCGTGACCACGATCCCCGGGTGGTTGAACGCCGCACGGTCCACCAGCGGCTCTTCGCCGCCCCACGAGTTGGAGATCTCGCTCGCTCCCGCCCCGCCCTCGGAGGTCGGGCGCGCCGCCGTTTCCTCCGCGGTTTCCAGCGCCGAGTATTCCGAGGATTCGGCCTCGATCAGGCGGATCTGACAGGTTTCGCAGACCGAGTGCGCGACCTCGACGTCGGTCGCGATCTCCACCCCCCAGCCGAGCGCTTCTTCGACTTCCAGGCACGCTTCTTCGCGTTCGCGGCGCTGCGCGAGGGTTTCTTTGGGGCTCGTCGTCCTGCACTTCGTTTCGCGTGCTTCCAGTGCGGCCTTGGAGCGCGGGAACGGCAGGTTCGCGGTTTCGCCGCGCTGGTTGAGCTGCTCGAAGCAGCCGTTCGCTTCGGTGCATGCTTTGAGCTGGAATCTTTCGTCGTATTCCCGTAGGTCGGCTTCGGCGGCCAGGTCGTTGTAGGCGTCCACCAGCGCGATCGTCTGCTGCGGCGCCCCCGCCGGCGGTTCGGTCGGGAGTTGGTAGGCGCTGTGCAGGTCTTTCGGGAACACCGGTTCGGGTTGCGCGGTCGATTCTGTCGCCGTCGAGGCCCCGAGGATCGCGCGTTCGCGTGTACGCACGCGTGCGCGGGAACGCTTGGACAGCGTCGCGGCCGCCGCGCTCGTCGAACTGGGCGCGAGCTGATAGGCCAGGCAGCCCACGCGCCCGCGCGTCGGGGCACGACACACCGGCACCGGTACGTAGCTGGGCGCGGCCGCAGGGGCAGCGACGCGCGTGGGTGCGCTCGCGAGCGCCGGGGACGCCCAGCAAGCGGGGATCGCCCCGCACGCGAGCGCGACCACGGGGGCCGTCAGCCGTGCGACGCGGGTAGGGATCGGTGTCATCTGCTCGCGGCTCTCTCCACCCTCGTCTCGGATCGGCGCCCACGCGCAGCGCCTTGAACCTGGCGTCGAGACTTCATACGGACGTTTCCGAGCGTAGCGATTGCGGCTCGTGAATGAAGAGGGGCCCGGCTCGGTCGCCTGCAGCGACCTGCCTGTGCCCCGCAAGGGGTGCGCCACCCTCTAGGCTCCGGCCGTGTCGCGTCTGCTCGGCTTCCTGCTGGCCCCGACCCCGCCGTCGCGGCGGGCCGGGCTCCTGAGCGCGCTGATCGGGGTCGCGCTGTGCACTCTGATCGTCTATCCGCTCAAGCAGGTCGCGCCGGCGGTCTCGCTGGGCGTCGTCTATCTGCTGGCGGTGCTCGTCGTCTCGCTTGCGTGGGGCGCCTGGCTGGGCGCGCTCACGGGGCTGATGAGCGCGGCGGCGTTCAACTTCTTCCACCTCCCGCCCGTGGGGCGCTTCACGGTGAAGGACCCCGACAACTGGATCGCGCTCGCCGCGTTCCTGGTCGTCGCGGTGCTGATGAGCTCCGTCGCCGAGGTCGCCCGCGCTCGCGCGCGCGACGCGCTGGAGCGCCGCCGCGAGGCGGACCTCGCGACCGAGATGGCGCGCGTGCTGCTGCGGGGCGGCACGCTCGCGGAGGTGTTGCCGACCGCGGCCGCGCGGATGGCGCACGCCCTGGAGCTGCCCTCGGCGGCGATCGCGATGGAGGCGGTCGAGGCCGACCCGCGCAGCGTCGCGTTCCCGCTGCGCGAGGGCCGGCGCCGCCTCGGGACGCTGGTCGTGGGGGCGGAGACCTCCGAGCGCAACCTGCACCGCCTGCAGGAACGCGTCGTCCCGGCGCTGGAGGCGCTGTTGAGCGCGGCGCTCGAGCGCGAGGAGCTGCAGGGCGGCGTCGTGGAGACCGCCGCGCTGCGCCAGGCCGACGTCGTCAAGACCGCGCTGCTGCGCGCCGTCTCCCACGACCTGCGCAGTCCCTTGACCGCGATCGCTGCCGCCGGGGAGGCGATCGCGCTGCCCGGCGTCTCCGAGGCCGAGCGCGAGGAGCTCGCGTCGGTGATCGTCGGCGAGACGCGGCGCCTGTCGCGACTCGTGGAGAACCTGCTGGATCTCTCCAAGCTGCAGGCCGGGGCGGCCGAGCCGCGGCGCGAGTGGATGTCGGTCGAGGAGGTTCTGGGCGCGGCACTCGAAGAGGTGGACGGCAAAGCGCACGAGTTCCAGGTCACCGTCGACCGCGAAATGCCGCTCGTGCGCGCCGACTCCACGCAGCTCGAGCGCGCGTTCGTGAACGTGCTGGAGAACGCGCGCGCCCATGCCGGCGGGCATCCCGTGTCGGTGCGCGCGCGCGCCGTGCGCACGGTCGCCGGCGTCGGTGGGAGGCTGATCGTACGCGTCGTCGATCGCGGGCCCGGGATCCCACCGGCGCAGTTGGAGCGCGTGTTCGAGCCCTTCTATCAGGCCGGCACCGCCCGCGGAGGACGCCGCGGGTCGGGGCTCGGTCTGGCGATCGCGCGCGGCTTCACCGAGGCCAACGGCGGCACGCTTCACATCGAGTCGCTGCCCGGCCAGGGCGCGACGTTCGTGTTCGAGCTACCGCTTGGGGACGGCGACGATGGCGGGTGATGCGCCCCCGCTGCGCGTGCTCGTCGTCGACGACGAGCCCCAGATCGTGCGCGCCCTGCGGGTCGTTCTGCGCGAGGCCGGCTTCGAGATGCTCGCCGCCGAAACGGCCGCGGAAGCGCTCGACATCGCGGCCGTGCGCGCACCGCGCGCGGCGATCGTCGACCTCGTGCTGCCAGACGGCGACGGGATCGAGGTCACGCGGCGCTTGCGCGAGTGGAGCGAGATGCCGATCCTCGTGCTCTCGGCGGTCGGCGAGGAGGAGCAGAAGGTGCGCGCGCTGGAAGCGGGCGCAGACGACTACATAACCAAGCCCTTCGGCGCGCGCGAGCTCGTCGCGCGGCTTCAGGCCGCGCTGCGTCGCAGCAGCGCGGCGGCGGGCGAGCAGGAGCCGAGGGTCGTGCTGGAGGGGTTGGAGATCGACCTCGCCGCGCGCGCGGTGCAGCGCGAGGGCGAGCCGGTTCACCTGACCCCGATCGAGTTCGAGCTGCTGCGCGTGCTCGTGCGCAACCGCGGGCGCCTCTTGACACACCGCGCGCTGCTCACCGAGGTCTGGGGTCCGGGCTATTCGGAGGACGTGCAGTCGCTGCGCACCCACATCGCGCGGCTGCGCGCGAAGATCGAGCCCGAGGGGCCGCGCGGGCGGCCACGCTACATCCTCACCGACCCGGGGGTGGGGTACCGCTTTTCGTGATGCGCGTGATGATGTAGACTGCGCATCATGCGCACCACGATCTCGGTGGACGATCATCTGTTGACCTCCGCCAAGCGGCGCGCTCGTCAGCGCGGCCAGAGTCTCGGCGAGGTCGTAGAGGACGCACTGCGTCGCGAGCTGGCCGAGTCCGCGCGCGGGCAGGCACCGGAGGTGCCGGTCTTCCGCGGTGGCGGGGGCCCGGTTCCCGGCATCGATCTCACGTCCAACAGGGCGCTGCGTGAGGCACTCGACGAGGGCGCCGAGCTCGATGCGCTGCGGTGAGGCTGCTCGACGTCAACTTCGTCCTTGCCGCGCATCGTGATGATCACGCTCATTTCGAGGCCGCGCGCGGATGGCTCGATGCTCTGCTGAGTACGCAAGAAGCGTTTTCGGTGCCTGACCTGGTCGCCGGTTCGTTCCTGCGCTTGGCCACCAACAGACGGATATTTTCGATTCCCACCCCGATTGGTGAGGCATTCGATTACCTCCGCGCGCTTCGTGCTCAGCCCGGTCATGTGATGCTCGCGCCTGGCGTTGGACACATGGACATCATGGAGCGCACATGTCGCGAGGCGGACATCTCCGGTGATCTGATTCCTGACGCGCAGTTGGCCGCCATCGCCATCGAGCACGCCTGCGAGGTGGTGTCCTTCGACCGGGACTTCGCGCGCTTCCCCAATCTGCGCTGGACGCGTCCCTGAGCTTCGTCGGCGGCGGGGAACGCCGCCGTAACGAAATCGTTATGCGCGGCGCCCAAATCGTCATGCGGCCGTGACGTGCGGAGAGGAATAGTGAGCGCATGGACGTTGTGGCTATTGCGATGGGCCTCGCGATGTTCGCGATTCTGCTCGCGCTGATAACGGGAATCGACCGCATATGAGCGGCGCGGACGTATTCGGGCTGCTCGTGTCGGTGCTGGTGATCGTGTACCTCCTCTACGCGCTGCTGCGGGGTGAGCGGTTTTGACGTTCACGGGTTGGCTGACGATCTTCGGCTTCGCTGCGATCCTCACCGCGCTGGCGCTGCCGCTGGGCTCCTACATGGCGCGCGTGTACACCGGTCAGCGCACGTTCATGACACCGGTCGTGGGCGGCGTGGAGAAGCTGCTGTACCGGATCATGCGCGTCGACGTGCGCCGCGAGCAGGACTGGAAGGCGTACGCGAAAAGCCTCGTAATCTTCTCGCTCGCGGGGTGGCTGCTGCTGTACTTCCTGCTGCGCACGCAGGATGCGTTCTTCGTGCCGCATGGGCTGAACCCGCTGGGCTTTCACTCGGGTACGTGGAACGTGACCTTCAACACGGTCTCCTCGTTCCTGACGAACACGAACTGGCAGTACTACGGCGGCGAGACCACGATGACCTACCTGTCGCAGATGACGGGACTCGCGGTGCAGAACTTCCTGTCCGCCGGCGTGGGGATCGTTGTGGCGGTGGCGCTGATCCGCGGGATCGTGGGGCGCAGCGGCAAGGGCCTGGGCAACTTCTGGCAGGACATCGTGCGCACCGTGCTGTACGTGCTCTTGCCGATCTCGATCGTCGGCGCGCTGATCCTGATCTCCCAGGGCGTGGTGCAGAACTTCTCCTCCTACATCTCCGTTCACACGCTGACGGGCCTGCCGCAGACGATCGCGATGGGTCCGGTGGCCTCGCAGGAGGTGATCAAGGAGCTCGGCACCAACGGCGGCGGCTTCTTCAACGTCAACTCCGCGCACCCCTTCGAGAACCCCAACGGCTTTACGAACCTCCTGGAGATGCTGCTCGTGCTGATCGTCCCGGCGGCGCTCGTGTTCGCCTACGGGCGCATGGCCGGCAACCGCCGGCAGGGTTACGCGATCTACGGCGTGATGATGTTCATGTTCCTCGGCGCCGCGATCGTCGCGTACATCGCCGAGGCGCACGGCTCGCCCGCGCAACACGCCGCCGGCCTGCACACCGCAGCGATCCACGGCTCGGGCGGGGGCAACATGGAAGGCAAGGAGCAGCGCTTCGGGATCGCCGGCTCGGCGCTGTTCGACGTCGTCACGACTGTCACGTCGTGCGGGGCGGTGAACAGCGCGATCGAGTCATACACCGGGATCGGCGGGGCCGTGCCCATGGCCAACCTGTCTGCGTCGGAGGTCATCTTCGGCGGGGTCGGAACGGGGCTGTATTCGATGCTTCTGTATGTGCTGCTGGCGGTGTTCATCGGCGGGCTGATGGTGGGCCGCACGCCGGAGTGGCTCGGCAAGAAGATCGAGGCCAAAGAGATAAAGCTCGCGGGCCTCGGGATCCTGATCACGCCGCTGGCTGCGCTGTTCTGCACGGCGATGGCGACCGCTACGCAAGCCGGCAAGGCCTCGATATCGGAAGTCGCCGGCAGGGGGCCGCAGGGCTTCTCGGAGTCCTTCTACGCGTATCTGTCGCAGGCGAACAACAACGGCTCCGCCTTTGCCGGATACACCGGCTACGTGCAGCCCAACGCTGGCAACCTCGGCGCGCACGGCGTCACCTTCGCGGACCTGCTCGGGGGCTTCGACATGCTGTTCGCGCGATACGTGCCGATCCTGTTCGTGCTCGCCGTCGCCGGCGCCCTCGCCGGCAAGAGGGTCAGCCCGGCCGGCCTCGGCACGATGCGCACCGACAACCCCACGTTCGCGGTGCTGCTGATCGGCGTGGTCGTGCTCGTCGGTGCGCTCACGTTCTTCCCCGCCCTACTGCTCGGCCCGCTCGTGCAGGGGCTGACCGGACACCTCTACTGATATGAAACGCGACATCATCACAGCGGTCATCGCGATGCTCGTGTTCACGGTCCTGCTCGGGATCGTCTACCCGCTCGCGATCACGGGCGTCGGCCAGGTGGTGTTCCCCGGCGACGCCAACGGGCAGCAGATCGAGGTCGGCGGCAAGGTCGTCGGCTCGCGGATCATAGGTCAGAGCTTCGCGGTGCCGGTGATCGGCAAGAACGGCAAGCCGGAGGAATCCGAAGAAGAAGTCGTCACCGAACCGGACAAGCGATACTTCCAGTCGCGCCCATCGGCGACCGAAGGCGGCGCCTACAACGCCGCGGCCTCCACGTTCTCCAACCGCGGCCCCAACGGCAAGAACACCGAGGAAGCCGACGCGGAAAACCTGAAGGCGTACCTGGAACTGGAGAAGCCGTACGACCCGTCGTTGACCTCGGCACAGGTGCCGGTCGACGCGGTCAACACCTCCGCCTCCAACCTCGACCCTGAAATCTCACAGGCGAACGCCTGGATTCAGGCGCACCGGATCGCCGCTGTGCGCAACCTGCCGCTCGCGCAGGTGAACGCGCTGATCTCCAAGCACACCGACGGGCGCGGCCTGGGCTTCTCCGGCGAACCGGGCGTGAACGTCCTCGAACTGAACCTCGCTCTCGATCGCATCGGCGGAGGACGTTGATGTCTACCGCCCCACCCACTACTCCTCCCACGCCGCCGTCGGCGCCCTCCGAGCGCCGCGCGATCTCGCTGTTCCAGCCGGAGATCGTGCGCCGCGCGCTCCTCGACAGCGTGCGCAAGCTCGACCCGCGCGTGCAGATCCGCAACCCGGTGATGTTCGTCGTGGAGATCGGCGCTCTGATTACGACCGTCACGTGGTTCATCCAGGTCGGCGGCGGCAAGCCCTTGGGCGGCGGCCATGAGCCGGCGTGGTACACGTTGACGATCGCGATCTGGCTGTGGCTGACGGTGATCTTCGCGAACATGGCTGAGGCGTTTGCCGAGGGTCGCGGGCGCGCGCAGGCGGACACGCTGCGGACGATGCGCAAGGAGACCGTGGCGCACATGCGCGACGGCTCGACGCGCTCGGCCTCCGAGCTGACGCGCGGCGACGTCGTGGTTGTCACAGCCGGCCAGCCGATCCCCGGTGACGGGACCGTGATCGAGGGGATCGCGACGGTCGACGAGTCGGCGATCACGGGCGAGTCGGCGCCGGTGATCCGCGAGTCCGGCGGCGACCGCAGCGCGGTGACGGGCGGCACGCGCGTGACCTCGGACGAGATCGTCGTGGAAATCACCCAGGAGCCGGGCCATTCCTTCCTGGACCGCATGATCGCGCTCGTGGAGGGCGCCGAGCGGCGCAAGACGCCGAACGAGATCGCGCTCAACATCCTGCTGGCCGCGCTGACGCTGATCTTCGTGATCGTCGTCGCGACGCTGCGCCCGTTCGGGCTGTTCGCGGGGACCTCGATCTCCGAGACGACTCTGATCGCGTTGCTCATCGCGCTGATCCCGACGACGATCGGCGCGCTGCTGTCCGCGATCGGGATCGCCGGCATGGACCGGCTCGTGCGCCGCAACGTGCTCGCCCTCTCGGGGCGCGCGGTGGAGGCGTCGGGCGACGTGGACGTGCTGCTGCTGGACAAGACCGGGACGATCACGATCGGCAACCGGATCGCGTCGGAGTTCATCCCGATGCCGGGCGTGCCGGAGGCGGAGCTGGCCGACGCGGCGCAGCTGTCCTCGCTTGCCGACGAGACCCCGGAGGGCCGCTCGATCGTGGTGCTGGCCAAGCAGTACGGGATTCGCGAGCACGACATGCATGCGCTGCACGCCGATTTCGTCCCGTTCACCGCGCAGACGCGCATGAGTGGCGTGGATCTCGACGGACAGCAGCTGCGTAAGGGCGCGGGCGACGCGATCGTGGAGCTCGTGGAGCGCGAGGGCGGCCAGGCGCCGCCGGAGCTGCGCGTCACGCTCGACCGCATCTCCGGCGAAGGCGGCACGCCGCTGGCTGTCGCGCGAGACAGCCAGGTGCTGGGCGTGGTGTACCTGAAGGACACGATCAAGGAGGGGATGGCGGCACGCTTCGAGCAGCTGCGCGCGATGGGGATCCGCACGGTGATGATCACCGGCGACAACCGTCTCACCGCGGCGAAGATCGCGCAGGAGTCCGGCGTCGACGATTTCCTCGCCGAAGCCACTCCGGAGAGGAAGCTTGCGCTGATCAAAGAGGAACAGTCCGAGGGCCGGATGGTGGCGATGACCGGCGATGGCACCAACGACGCGCCGGCGCTCGCGCAGGCGGACGTGGGGGTGGCGATGAACACCGGCACGCAGGCGGCGCGCGAGGCGGGCAACATGGTCGACCTCGACTCCAACCCGACGAAGCTGATCGAGATCGTCGAGGTGGGCAAGCAACTGCTGATCACGCGCGGCGCGCTGACGACGTTCTCGATCGCGAACGACGTCGCCAAGTACTTCGCGATCCTGCCGGCGGTGTTCATCGCGACGTACGCGGCGAGCGGCGAATCGCAGGGCCCGCTGCACGTGCTGAACGTCATGAATCTCGGCACGCCGCAGTCGGCGATCATCTCGGCGATCATCTTCAACGCGATCGTGATCCCGCTGCTGATCCCGATCGCGCTGCGCGGTGTGCGCTACCGCCCGATCGGCGCGAGCGGGCTGCTGCGGCGCAACCTGCTGATCTATGGGGCAGGCGGGATCGTGGCTCCGTTCATCGGGATCAAGGTGATCGACCTGATCGTGCACAACCTTCTGGGAGCCTGAGCGACTCCCGGCTGGATGCCTGAGCGGAGCGTCCTCGGGAGAATGCACGGATGGCTCCCGAGCGAGGTCGGCTGAAGGTGTTCATAGGCATGGCGGCGGGGGTCGGCAAGACCTACCGGATGCTGCAGGAGGGCCAGGCCGAGGCGGAGGCTGGGCGCGACGTCGTGATCGGCTATCTGGAGCCGCACGGGCGGCTGGAAACCGTGGCGCAGGCGGAGGACCTGGAGGTCGTGGGGCGCCGGCGCGTGGACTACCGCGACACGGCGATCGAGGAGATGGACCTGCCGGCGGTGCTGGCGCGCGCGCCGGAGCTGTGCCTGATCGACGAGCTCGCGCACACCAACGCGCCTGGAATGGAAAATGAGAAGCGCTATGAAGATGTGAGGGACGTGCTGGCGGCGGGGATAGACGTGTACTCGACGGTCAACGTGCAGCACCTGGAGAGCCTCAACGACCAGGTGACGCAATTGACGGGGGTGCGCGTGCGCGAGACGATCCCCGACGCGGTGCTCTCGGAGGCCGACGAGACGGTGCTCGTCGATCTCACCCCGGAGGCGCTGATCTCACGGCTGCGCGCCGGCAAGGTGTACCCGCCCGAGCGCGTGCCGGCCGCGCTGGGCAACTTCTTCAAGATCGAGAACCTCGCGGCGCTGCGCGAGACCGCGCTGAGGCAGGTCGCTGAGGGCGTCGAGCTCGAGCGGCGCGTGCGGGGCGCGCCGACCGGGCGTCGCGAGGACCGGCTGGCGAGGAGCGCGGCGCCGCAGGCGATCTCCGAGCGGCTGCTGGCGCTGGTGACGCCGACGCCGCGCTCGCAGCGCGTGGTGCGGCGCGCGTGGCGCTCGGCGCAGCGGCTGGGCGCCGATCTCGACCTGCTCGTCGTGCGCGCCCCGGGCGCGGAGTCGAGCACGGAGGAGCGCGAGCAACTGGAGGCGCTGCGGCGGCTCGCGTCGGTGCTCGGCGCGCAGCTGCTGATCGAAGAGGGCGACGACGTTGCGGAGATCGCGATCGGGGTCGCGCGGGCACGGGGGACGACGTACCTGCTGATGGGCACGCCCAAGCCGCGCAACGCGTGGCGGCGGCTGACGCAGCCGGCGCTGCCGTTCCGGCTGCTGCGGGGCCTGCCGGGCGTGGACCTGCGGATCGTCGCGGATCGCACGCTGCGCACCACGGCCGAGCCGGCGGTCGAAAGCGACGAGCCGTGAGCGGGAGCGGCGGGACGTGAGCGGGAGCGACGAGCTGTGAGCGGGAGCGGCGGGACGTGAGCGGGAGCGGCCGGGTGAATGGCGGCGGCGGGAGATGAGCGCGCTTGCCTGCCTATTGGTTGTCGTGGCCGCCCTCGCCGGCTTTGCGGCGGCGCTGGCGCTGGAACGCGTGCGGCGCCGGCGCGCCCTGCAGGCGGGCGCCCACGTGCGGCGGATCGCGTTCCCGTTCACCGGCGAGGGCCTCTCCGAGCCGGCGCTCGTGGCCGCGCTACGGCTCGCGCGCGCGGAGCAGGCGACGCTGATGCCGGTCTACCTTGCGTTGGTCCCGATGCGCCTGGCGGTGGAGGTCCCCCTGCGAGAAGAGTGCGACCTCGCGCTGAGCCTGCTGGAGGTGATCGAGCAGCGCGCGGCCCGCGCGCGCGTACCGGTGGACTCGCGGATCGAGCGCGGGCGCACCGTGCGCCACGCGCTGCGTGAGCTGCTCGCACACGAGCGCTTCGAGCGGATGGTCGTCGCCGCCGGCACGGGGCGCGGCGACGAGGGCTTCGCGCCGGAGGACGTCGCGTGGATGCTGCGGCGCGTGGGGGCGGAGCTGATCGTGTTGCGGCCGGCGCGGCCCGCGCGCCCCGCGGTGCCGCGGACGACCGCCGCGTCGGGCGATGCCGACGCGCCGACCGCCTCCGTTACGCCACGCGCGTCCGCGGGGCCTCGCATATCTGCGGCGCCCCGCGCGTCAGATGAAGAGCCTTCTTAGAAGGGTTGGGCGAAACCTTTGCCGAAGTACTCTGTTGTGCTTGGAGATGCTCGGCGCTCCTGACACCCGTCCCTGGCGTGTGCGCTTGCTCACACGTCCGCTCGCCGCCCTGCTGGCGCTGGTCACGATCGCGGCCACGCTCGCGACTGCGTCGGAGCAGCTCGGCCCGGCTGTGGCGCACGCCGCCGCCGCAAAGCACGCCTCGCGCGGGCCCTCGTACATGACGGGCATCGGCGACGAGCAGTCGGAGATGTTCTCCAACCCGCTGTGGACGCAGCTGCACACGAAGATCGCGCGCTACATCGCGCCCTACGACGCGGTCTCGCACTCGTACTCGCTGGACAAGGCGAAGGTCTGGATCCACGACGCCGAAGCGAAACACCAGCAGGTGATGGTGGCGTTCTACCACTCCGAGTACACGCCGACGAAGATGCCGAGCGTCGCGCTCTACAAGCGCGACGTGGGGAAGTTCCTGAAGCTGTTCCCGCACGTGCGCGTCTACCAGTCCTGGGACGAGTCCAACCGGGGCAACGTGCCGCACTACTTCTCCAGCCCCTCGGCGGGAGCGGCGGCGCACTACTACCAGGCGCTCAAGCGCGACTGCACACCGTGCACGGTGATCGGGCTGGACATCCTCGACGCTTACAACATCGGGCCGACGCTCGAATACATCGCGGAATTCAAGCACGAAATCTACCACCTGCATACGCTGATGCCGTCGATCTGGGGGCTGCACGACTACTCCGATGTGAACCGCTTCCAGAGCTGGCGCACGCGCGAGATCGACCGCGCGCTGGGCGGTGAAGTGTGGTTGACCGAGACCGGGGGGATCGTCAAATTTGGGGGGGCGTTCCCCAACAGCCACGGGTCGGGGCTGAAGCGCGCGGCGAAGGTGCTCAAATACGTGTTCGGGGTCGCGGCTTCGGAACCCCGGATCAAGCGGGTCTACCTTTACAACTGGACGGGTGGGAACAGCAGGACGCGGTTCGACGCGGGGATCATGAACATTCGCTACCAGCCGCGGGAAGCGTATTTGGTGCTGTGCAAGGCGTTGCACGGGGCGCACTGCGGCGTGCATATCGCTCGTAACTGAGTAGCTCGGGAGAAGGGCGCTGGCGACCCATGAAGTCTCCTAAATTGCGTTAGTTGGGCTCATGTGAGGGATAGGGCCGCGAATATCTCCTTGGCGTGAGCGATCCGTCGTGGACAGTGTCTCCTCACACCGCGATCAGCACGATCCCCCCGAGCGCGGCCGCGACCCCGAGGGCCTGCGTTCGCGAGAGTCGCTCGCGCAGCAGCGATACGCCGAGGCCGACGGTGACGACGGGGAACAGCGAGCCGAGGACGGACACGAGCGAGAGCTCGCCGCGGTCGGCGGCGGCGGTGTAGAAGAGCGTGCCGAGGACCAGCAGCAGGCCGGGCACCGCCAGCAGCAGTAGGCGCGGTGCCACCGGGGTTGCACTCGAGCGCAACAATCCCAGCTCGCGCAGGTCGCGGCCGGCCCACACGGCGAGGAGCGCGACGAGCGCGAGGCGCGCGTCGAGTAGCGCCCACGGCTGGCCGTGCGCGGAGGCCTTGGGAAGGGCGGTCAGGAAGACGCCGAACGCAACCGCCGAGCCACTCGCCCAGATCACGGAGGCGCGCGGGTCGGGATAGCTCACGGTCTCCTCGGTGCCCGTGGACGGCCGGCGGGCGGCGAGCGCGGCGCCGCCCATCGCGAGCGCGAGCCCGACGAGCTGGTGTAGGCGAACGGGGTCGCCGGTCGTCAGGCCCCAGACGACGGGGATCACCGCCCCGAGGGCGCCGATCGGCGCCGCGACGGACAGCGGGCCGAGCTCGGCGGCCTTGTAGAAGCCGATCAACCCCGTGGCGTTGCCGACACCGGCGAGCAGTGCGATTGCGACGTCCGCGGAGGGCAGTGTGCGGCCGCCGTCGGCGAGCACGTACGCCGCGCATACGGCTAGCGCGGCGATCTGAGAGACCACGAGGACCGTCGTCAGCGTGTGCCGGCGAGCGAGCTGGGGGCCGAGGAAGTTCGAGACGCCGTAGCAGAGCGAGGAGCCGAGGGCGAGGGCGACGACGAACATGGACCCAGTTTGTCAGCACGGCGGCTCCGCACCCACGCGACGGACAGCGCCAACGCCCCCACCCCGCTCGCGACCCCCACGAGCGCCGCGATCGGGTAGGTGCCCCAGTAGGCGCCCTTCGCCAGCGCGGCGCTGTCTCCGGAGTCGAGGACGTCGCGCAGCCCGCGCGCGTCGAGGCCGAGCAGCGCGGGGCCGAGCGCGGCGAACAGCGCCCACGCGCCGAGCGTGAGCGCGCCGGCGGCGAGTTGGCGGTTGGAGAGGGCGAGGCGGTCGCTGGCGAAGGCGGCTAGCGCGACCGCTCCGGCGGCGGCCGCCAGGAACGGCCAGATCGCGCCCCAGCCGAAGCCCAGGCCGTACGCGCTCGCGATCGTCGGCTGGAAGGCGCCCTCGAACAGGCGGTGCGTCCACGTGACCGTCTCGGTCTCATACCCCACCAGCGGGTGCGTGATGGTCGCGACCACGTTGCACGCGACCGACGCCGCGGCGAGCGCCAGCGTCGGGCCGGGCCAGCGGCGAAACGCGATCGCGAGCGGGAGTGCGAGGAAGGGGAGCATCGTCGTCACGAAGCGCGGGCCCGGCGAGGCGCCGCCGAACGGGAGGTAGTAGCCGGCGTTGTAGAGCAGGTAGCACGCGCACACGCCCGCGATCGTGAGCGCCTCCGCGCGCCTGGAGCGGCGGTACAGCGCGACCGTTCCGAGCGCGCCGAGCGCGAGCACGGGGGAGAGCACGAGCAGGCCGCGCGAGTCCAGCAGCAGCGTCGCGAGCACCGGGAGGCTCGGGAGTTGGATCCCGAAGAAGCCCTGATGCTGGCGCGGGTAGTTCGCGTACGCGAGGTGCGTCCAGGAGTGAAACGCGGCGTGGTTGTAGAGCGCCAGCGGCACCAGGCCGACGAGCGCCCCCAGCGCGTAGGCGCCGCCGCGGCGCAGCACACCGAGGGGGTTGAGGGTGTCGCGGCGGGAAAGCAGGTACAGCCCGAGCACGGCGGCGGCGAACGCGATCGGGTACTCCGACGCGATCCCGTAGCCGACGAGCACGCCCGCCACAGCCGCCATCCACGCGCGTGGGGGGCCGGCGCGCTCGCGCATCATCACGACGAACGCCGCGAACGCGAGCAGCGCGGTGAAGACGTGCGAGAACAGCAGCGTCGAGAGCGGCAGGATCAGCGTGCCGAGCCCCAGCGTGACCGCCGTCGCGGCGCCGAACCCGCGCTCCAGGCGCTCCGCCTCGCGCGCGAGGAGCACGAGCAGCAAGACCGCGGGCAGCACGTTGCCCCAGAGGCCGACGAGGTAGACGATCTCGTTGTCGCGGCGCTGCGCCTGTGAGTCCCGCGCCCACTCGTCGGCGTCGACGGCCTCGAGCGCCGCGTACCACGGCAGCGCGAACAGTGCGAGGCCCGGCGCGCGCACCGAGTAGGAGTGGCCGCGGTAGCGGACCTCGTCCTCGGTGTTCGCCGCGAAACGGTCGATCTGGGTTTCGCCCGCGTAGAGCGCGCGCAGCAGGTCGTAGTGGGACGTCTGGTTCGCGGCGAAACCCTGGATCAGAGTCGCGTAGGCGAGCCCCACGAGCACGACCGCCGCCAGTGCCAGCCTGCGCCGCGTCATCGGTGACGCAGCATAGGGGAGCGCGGTGCGCCGAAGTGGCGCACGCGCCGCAGCCCCTCACGCCGTTCCGATCGTGCGATCTGCGTCACACTGCAAACGATGAAGGTTCTGGTTGTCGGTGCGGGCGGCGTCGGCGCGGCATTCGCGGCGATCGCGCAGCGGCGGCCGGCGTTCGAGCGGGTCGTGCTCGCCGACGTCTCCGCGCAGCGCGCCCACGACGTCGTCGCGACGCTCGGCGAAGCCGATCGCTTCGGTGCCGAGCGCGTTGACGCCTCCAGCCGCGAGGAGCTGATCGCGCTGATCGCGCGCGTGAAACCCGACGCGGTTCTGAACGCGTGCGACCCGCGTTTCAACGAGCCGATCTTCAATGCCTGCCTCGATGGACGCACTACATACCTCGATATGGCAATGACGCTCTCCCATCCCCATCCCCAAAAACCTCACCAGCTGCCCGGGCGCATGCTCGGTGACCTCCAGTTCGCGCGCGGTGAAGACTGGGAGCAGGCAGGCCTGCTGGCGCTCGTCGGGATCGGCGTCGAGCCCGGGCTCTCCGACGTCTTCGCGCGCCACGCCGCCGACGAGCTGTTCAGCGAGATCGAGGAGATCGGAGTCCGCGACGGCGCTGACCTCGTGATCGAGGGCTACGACTTCGCGCCCACCTTCTCGATCTGGACGACGATCGAGGAGTGCCTCAACCCGCCGCTGATCTGGGAGCGCGAGCGCGGCTTCTACACGACCGCGCCGTTCTCCGAGCCCGAGGTCTTCACCTTCCCGCAGGGCATCGGCGCGATCGAGTGCGTCAACGTCGAGCACGAGGAGGTCGTGCTGATCCCGCGCTGGGTCGACTGCCGGCGCGTCACGTTCAAGTACGGGCTCGGCGCCGAGTTCATCGAGGTGCTCCGCACGCTGCACAAGCTCGGGCTCGACTCCACCACGCCCGTCGACGTCCGCGGCGCGTCCGTCTCACCGCGTGACGTCGTCGCCGCCACGCTCCCCGACCCGGCGAAGCTCGGCGAGCGCATGACCGGGCGCACCTGCGCCGGCACCTGGGTGCGCGGGACCGGCCGCGACGGGCAGCCGCGCTCGACCTACCTCTACCACGTCGTCGACAACGAGCACACCATGCGCGAATACGGATCCCAGGCGGTCGTCTGGCAGACCGCCGTCAATCCCGTCGTCGCACTCGAGCTGCTCGACGAGGGCGCCTGGAAGGGCGTCGGCGTGCTCGGGCCCGAGGCGTTTCCGGCCGCGCCGTTCCTGGCGCGGCTCGCGGAGATCGGGGCGCCGCACGGGACGATCGAGTTGCTTTGAGATCGTCCGCGTGAGTCGGCCGCGTGGCCCGGGCGCGGTCGCCGCGAGGCATCCGTGCCTCGCGGACCCGTCGGCCTGACCTCGGTACCCGCGTCACGGATCGGTAACCACCCGATTACGAACACCGGGGTAAGGGCCGCGCGCGCCTATGTGAGAGAGGGGCACTTTTGTGCATCTGGGTCCATAAAGGAGGGGGTCTTTTGTGGAATGAGATGCTAATATATAGCCCTCTATGTTGGGTGACGAACAGATCTACGCGGCCAACCCCTGGTGGGGGCGAGAGCGGTGGGAGCAGGACGATCCTCATCTTCGGAGGCTGCGGGCGCGAGCTGTGCTGCTGCCTTCGCCACAGGTTGACGAGGTCGATCTGGAGCGCCCCGCGGTGCACATCCTGCGTGGGCCGCGACAGGTCGGCAAGTCCACTGCTCTGAAGCTGCTCGTGAATCGAGCGCTGGCCGAGGGGGTCCCGGCGCGGCAAATCGTTTACCTGGCGCTCGACTTGCTCGAGGCGCAACCGCCGGCGGCGGTCGTCGCCACGGTGACACGTGCGCTGGAGCTCGCCGCGGGAGGGCGCGGTGCACCGCGATTGATCTTGCTCGACGAGGTCACCGCGGCGCGACACTGGCGAACCGCGATCAAGGTGCTCTGGGACGAGGGGAGGATCGATCGCGACGTCGTGCTCTGCACCGGGTCGTCCGCAGTCGATCTCGCCGAAGGGACGGTCGAGGGGCTGCCCGGGCGGCGCGGCGGTGGCCGCGACATGCTGATGCTGCCACAGAGCTTCGCCGCGTTCGCGCGTGCCGTCGAGCCCGCGATCGCGGAGCTGCCGCCGAGTCCACGCATGGGAGTGAGCGAGGCGCTCGGCGAGGACGGGCGCGCGCAGCTGCTCGCCGCACAAGCTCACCTACCCTCGCTGCGCACGACGCTGGAGCGCTACCTGCTGTTCGGTGGTCTACCGGCCGCCGTCGCCGAGGCGGCTGCAGGTGCGCCGGAGCCGAGCGAGGAGGTGCGACGCGTGCTGTGGGACTCCCTCACGCGCGAGGCGCAGCGCCGCGGCGCGAGCATGCCCGCGACACAGGCGCTGCTCGAGCGGATCGCGCGGTCGCTCGGCTCGAAGGTGAGCTGGTCGCGCGTCGCTCGCGAGCTGGCCCTTCCGCTTGGAGCATCCGGTCGCCGCCGCGGTTCGGCCAGCACGAACGACCCTCGCACCGTGCAGAGCTATGTGGAGCTACTCGCGATCAACTACTTCGCGCTGATCGTCTACTTCTGGAAGGCCGACTCGGGCACTGGCGATCTGGCGAAGGACAAGAAGATCTACTTCGGCGATCCCCTCCTGCACACGATCATGGTTGCCCGTAGCGGCCTGGTGCGCGACGTTCACGCTGCCGTCGAGAACGTGCTCGCGCTGGCGCTCTACCGTCGCTACGAGCCCCCCGAGCACAGCGCCGAGGGCTTCCGTTCCCCCGAGCGCCTGCACGTGTGGGGCACCCGCAAGGGAGGAGAGATCGACTTCGTCTGCGGACCCCGAGCTGCGATCGATGCGGTCGAGGTCGCCGACTGGGCACGCGTGGACCGTCAGAAGGCGACCGCGCCGATGCGCGCCCTCCCCGGCCGCCCGGCGGTGGTCGCGACGCGCGCGGAGCTGCGCTTCGGTCCCACCGCCAATCTCGTACCCGCCGCCCTCCTACTTTGGGCGCTCGGGTGAGGACGCGCTTTCGCCCAGCCTCAGAGGGCGACCTTCTTGCGGGCGGCTGCCTTTTCCGCGCCCGCGGTAAGCGAAATGGTCAGCATGATCCTGCGGTGCTTGTGCGCCGCTTTGCGGCCGGCGTGGGAGAACAGGACCCTCAGCTCGTGGGTACCGGCGCTGAGATCGCGCTCCAGGAGTGTCCTCAGCCCGTGGCCGTCGATTCGCAAACGCCCCACCAGGCTCGTCGTCACCTCGAGCGTCAGGCTGCGCGCGCCGACCTTGATCTTCTTGATCGAGACCGCCGGGTGTGGATGCGGGTGAGGGGGCGGCGGGGGAGGAGGGGGAGGAGGGGGAGGGGGAGAGGGATGGCATCCGACGATCGCCATGCTCGTGTTCTCGTCGGTTTCGGCCCCGTCGTGGGCGACGAGCGTGACCGGCACGACGAGTTTCTCGCCGCACTGAGTGCCATGCGTTCTGACGCTCGTGAACAGGGAGTTGGGGCCAGCGGGAAGCGTGGCCTGGAAGCTGCTGAACGGTGCGTCGGGGACCGCGGCGAACGTCGACGTGAGCGCGCCGTTTGCGGCGACCGACGACTGGCCGTCGAGGACGATCGTGACTCCTTCGCCCTGCAGCACGAGCTCGGTGTCGGGGAATTTCGCGCCGTCGTGGGAGACCAGCAAGACCGGCCCTGTGAGCGGCTGCGCGAGGATCGGAGTGTCGACCGTCGCGGTTCCGACGTTCGACGCGGCCGGGCACGTCGCCGGGTTCGCTTCGAACGTCGCCGCCGGGCAGGCTTTCTGCAGCGTTTCCAGACGCGCCGGGAGCTCTTCGGGGAACCCGACCACGAGCTTTGCGATGTTCGCCTCGCGGCCCGCCGGGTAGGCGATCTCGACGTTCACGCCGGTCCCGTCAGGTTCGGTCGCATGCGCTTCGGTCGAGCTCGAGAATTCCGGTTTGAAGGGGAGCGTGTCGCAGCCGACCGCGGTGAACGGGGTCGATACGCTCACGCTGGAGCCGACCGTCGAGGTTACGTCGGCGTCGATGCTCGACGTCGCGCAGCTCGTCGGGTTCAGCACGAGTTCGGTGTCGGTGAGTGTCAGGCTCAGCGAGCGCAGCCGCAGCGGGATGCGGTCGAGTTCCTGCGGCAGCGGATCGCTGACCGCCGTGACCTGGGCCGTGTGCGGATCGACGAACAGCTTCGCGCGCACGAGCACGTCGCCGAGGTCAAACGGCCCGGCTTGCGCGGGTGTGACGATCGAGAGGCCGAACGGCGCGCCGCCGTAGGGGCCCGTGAAGAACACCTTGCCGGTCACCTCGTAGGGATCGCCGCCTGGCCCGACGGCCACCGTCGCGGTCCCGATCTGGCTTGCCGCCGGGCACGCGCTGGGCGAGTCCTCCGATGCCTGCGGTTCGGGGCACCGTGTGACGCCGGCGATCTTCGCGAGCATGCCCTCGGGCAGCGTCGTCGTGACCCGGTCGATGTTCTGTTCGCGGTCTTCGCGCGCGAGCGTCAGCGTCAACGGGGTCGTGGAGGCGGCGTCGGGGATCGCCGCCGTCGCTGTCAAGTTCGGAGCGAACGGGATCGCGTGCGGACAGCTTTGGCCGGCTCCGTTCCAGTTGACCGCGAACGTGCTGGAGGGTTCCGAGGCCGGTACGCCCGGGCTCCAGGGTGTGAGCGTCGCGGTGCTCTTCTGCGCGGTGCACGCCTGAGGGTTGGCCAGCGGCGCGCGGGCGCCGCGCTTGGTGCTCAGCACGAGCTTGCCGATCGGGAACTGCGGGAGATCTTCAAAGCTCACCGCGATCCGCCCCGAGCCCGACTGGACGCTCGCGTGGCCCCTCAGCTTGACGATCACGCCCGACGCGGGGCCTTCCAGTTCCAGGTACAGGCCAAACAGGCGGCCGTCTTCGACGTCTTGCTGCGTGCACTGCGGCTGGCCTTCGCCGCCGCAGCTCGGCGTCGCGAGGAAGACACGGCCCTTCAGTTCTTCGCGCAGCAGCGGCACGGTGGCGGTGACGGTGCCGATCTGCGACGCCAGCGGGCAGTGGCCGGCGGTGGGGTGCTCCAATCCGTCGGCCGCGAGTTCTTCGGATTCGGGGCCTTCGAGATTGAAGCCCTGCGGACCGGTTTCGGCGCACGCGGCGAGCCCGTTGGCAGCCGAGGGCGACAGCGCCGTTCCCAGCGGGAGGATCACGGTCGTGTCCTTCACCGGTGGCGTCGCCAGGCCGGAGAAGGAGTCGGGAGCCTGCGGGATTTCGACGCCGATTTCGAGACCCGAGGGCTCGTCGGCCTGCGTGGTCTCGGGCGTCACGTGCAGGCTCGAGAAGAAGCTCAGCGATTCGCATCCGGTGAGACCGTGGAACACGGTGCTCGAGGCCTCGATCGGCAGCGAGTGGTCGGGGTGCTCCCACGTGTCCATCTGGGCGGTCGCCTCACGCGCCGCCGCGCCCTCGCCGCAGTCGGAGGGGTCGGTGAGGAACGGGCCCCGATCAAACACGGTTTCTTCTTCATTGGCCACGAAGTGTTCGCGGATGTCGCCGTAGAAGCTCGAGACGAAGCCGATCAGCTCGGACACCGCCGGCACGCCGGGGATCGCGAGGCGCGTCATGTAGGTGCCGTCACGGCGCACCAGGCTTGCGTAAATGAAAAACGTGTAGTTGTTGCTTGTGAAGGCGAACTCGGCCGGGTAGCCCTTCTCGGGCGTGACGTTGTAGATCCCACGCTGCGTCGCGAAGTCCGAGCTCGAGATCAGCGGTAGGACCGTTCCGATCCTGCTCCCCGGAGGGCAGCCCGTCGATTCCGGATGCGTTTCCACGAGCGATGCGGGGCACTCGTCGGCGACCGTCGCGTCGCCGAGCAGGCCGACCGGCAGGTAGAAGACCAGATCCTTCGCCGCTTCGGCTGGTTTCACAGGTTCGATTTCGCCGAAGCCTTCGCCGAACATCGTGTTGAGCGTCATCGCGGTCGTCATCAGAGTGGGGTGCGCCGCAGCCTGCGACATCGGTTCGCCGGCTGGTCCGGTCGCGCTGACCGAGAAATGGGCGATTCCTCCGGATCCTGGGCCCTGCTGTCCTGCTTCCTTTACCTCGATGCTGGCCTCGGCGGACGCTTCGGCGCTCCCGCCGCCGGAGGCGCTGGCGGTGTCTTGGAGCGATGCTCCCGCGGTGAGCGCGGTCGTCTCTTCGAATTCGACGCTGACGAACGCGGAGCCGCCGGACGCCAGGGGTTCAGAAAGCGTGCAGGTCGCTTCGCCGGTTCCTTCGCCGCTGCATTCTCCCGCTCCCTGGATGCCCGTGACGGTCAGGCCCGCAGGGAGCGTGTCGCGCACGGTCGTGGCGCCTTCGCTCTGAGTGCCGCCGACGTTCTCGACGACGACGTCGAAGCGGCCGTGGTGGCCGATACCGCTCGGAAGCAGGGAGGGGGCTCCGGCTATGGTCACATTCCACGCGGGCGCAGGTGTGGGGGTTGCGTATGCGCCGCCGGCGTTGGACAGGAGCGCCGAAGCGATGCCCGCGAGCACCAGGCCCGTGCGCCGACGCCGTGGGGGTAGGTAGCGCCGAGACGAACCCATCACCTGCCTCCCTTCGAATCGGATGCTCTTCTTGCGGAGCGCGCGCGCCGCTTGGCCGAGCGCACGCAGACGCCGTGGCGCATGTGCGATCTGTGTCTGCACGAACCAGCGGATCTCGCGGGTCTGCTGGCCGTCGCCGGGGTCCGGGGTGGCGAAACACCGGCCGCGGGCTGGGTAGAGGACCCTGCGGCCTGGGGCGGAGATTCTGCGGCCTGGGGCGAGGCGCCGCCAGCCGGTGCTTCGCTTTGGCCGGTGCTGTCGGCCGTTGCCGGCTGTGCTTCGGATTCGTCCGGTGTTTCCGCGCAGAGTTCTAGAAAGCACGAGGCGGCTTCGGAGATCGATTCGAACCCACCGCCGATGCGTGCGTCGTATGTGTCGCGCTGCACGCCGTCGGTGTCGCTGGCGAGCAGCGGGTCGGCGGTCGAGAAGAGCACGTCCGCGCCCGTGGCGTTGACGCCTTGGAACTGAGCCCCGCATGCGACGCCTTTGTTCGGCTGCGTGTCGCGACCGTCGGAGATGAGATGGACTTCGCCTTCGGCGAGGGTGTCGGTGGTGGTGTGAAACTCGTAGACGCTTCCGCAGCCCAGCGCGGCCGAGGTGGCGCGCGGGCTCAGTTGGCCGGCGGTCGCGAAGAACACGGTGCGGCCGTCGGTGGACATGTTGGAGCGGTTGGTCGTCGATTTGAAGTCGGCTCTGTCGCCGAGCTGTTCGGTCACCGACTCGATCGGGGAGAGCTGGACGCCGACGGAGACCGCGTTGCCGTCGTCGTTGAAGCTGCCTTCGCCTTTGGTGACCCTGACCAGTTCCGGTGCTTCTTCGGGCTGATTGTCTACCGGAGCCTTGTACTCGAACAGCTGGACCAGCGAAGACGTGTCGTCCGGCGTGATGTTCGGAGTCGAGCTCGCGAACAGGAGGAAGTGGCCGCTCTCTCCCGCGAGCTCGTCCGGGCGGCTGAGTTCACGGGACCAGTCCCTGGCGTCTGCGCCGCCCAAAGTGGCAACGAAGGCGGTTTCTCCGTTCGTGTCGTCATAGACGTAGACATTGGGTTGGCCTACAATCGGCGCCTGGCCATATGGATTCTCGCCGGCGGAGGGAATCGCCGCCCGTGACGCGTAGTAGACCCGAGAGCCGTCCTCGGCGATCCCCATCACGCCGAGCACTTCTCCCCCGACGGACACAGCTTTGAGTCGCGCGTCGCTGGGGGCAGCGAAGTCGTACACGTACAGGTTGCACCCTCCTTCGCCGGCTGGAAGACTGGCGCAACCTCTGCCCGTGGTCGCATCGCCACCGGACGTTCCGTTGACCGCTGCGTCGGTCAGCTTTTGGGTGCTGGTGAAGTACAACAGGCTGCCCGCTTCGGATGCGCCCTCGAAGTTCTTGCCCGATTCTGCCCCGCACGCTTCGGTGCACTCGCTCGCCGAGACGTGGACCGTTTCGGCGGACGTGGCGCTCGTCGAACTGCCGTGGAGACGCGCGTATAGCTCGTCGGTCGCCGGTCCGGCGCCGCACTGCAGAACGGTGAAGAACACGGTTTCACCGTCGGCGGAGAGCGCGTTGTAGGCCGAGGACGAGTTCGCCGATCCCAGCGTTGTTCCGCAGAAACCGATCAAGGATGTGCTGCCTTTTCCGCCGGTCACGCCCACGAGCGTGGGCGTCGCGTTTTCGGTGCCGCTGTATTCATAGAGCGACCGCGCTTCGCCGGTGGTCTGGTCGAAGGGCCAGCGGTCTTCGCCGTCGGCGGCGTTGAGAAGGACGTGGCTATAGTCGCTGGTCGCCGCGACGGGAGCGTCGTAGGACGCGCTCGATTTGTTGATCGCGTCACTGGCTTCTTCTCCGGTGTAGTCGTGGGGGCTGAGCGGGCCGACGAAGCTGTAGGCTCCGGACGCTGACCTGATGTAGAGCCCCCGGCTGGAGGCGGGCTGGTCGGGCGGGTGCTGGTTCCACAGGGTCTCACCGTTGTCCGCTTCCGCGGCGAGGGGGATCTGGCCGACGTACTCGGACAGCGGGGCGTTCAGGGGTGCGAGCTGCCAGCCCGAGGAGGTTCGCGTGTCGCTATACAACGCGCCTCGCGTCGATTCGCCCGAGCCCGGGTTTTCGGCGAGTGTGGCGAGGCCGTCGAGGATCGCGCTTTCGCCGTTGGACGCGTAGCCTCGGATCGAGAGCGGGAAACCCTGCTTGTATGGGGGGCTCACCATCTCGTAGGCGCGGCAGTCGGGCAGTTGGGTCGAGCTGAGCTCGGTGCGGAGGGCTTCGTCGCACGTCGTCGCCTGCGCGTCGGCGGGGAAGATGGCCGCGCTCTGCATGACGGCGGCAGCACCGAGCAGCAGCACGACCCCGGCCAGCCGCGTGCGCGCGTGGCGACCATGAAGACCAGCCCCTACCAGCATGCTTCGATCCGTCGAGAAGCGACTCGTCATGGTCCGCCTCTTCCTTTCTTCCGCTCCCAGGGGTCTACAGCCAAACGCCGCCCGCCCTGGCTCCGAGCCAGGGCAAGCTGGATGGCGCGTACACGAACTTATATCAACTGGCTGACTTCAAGGGCCGGATCACCGTATCTGCTGGCTCAGAGGGTGATCCTGCGGTGGCCGCTGGCTTGCTTTTTGCCTGCGGTGAGGGTTGCCGTGAGCGTGGCCTTTTGGTGTTTGCGCGCTGCTGCTCGTCCGGCGTGTGAGAATGCGATGGTCAGCTTGTGTGTGCCGGGGCTGAGGTTGCGCTTGATGAGCGTCGTCAGCCCGTGGCCGCTGATCTTCAGGTGTCCTTGTGCGGTTGTCGTGACTGTGACCGTCAAGCCGTGAGCGCTCGCTTTGACCCTCTGGATGGAGACTGAGGGGGGGCAGCCCGCGATCGCCATGTTCGTGTTCTCGTTGATTTCGGCGCCGTCGTGAGCGACGAGCGTGACGGGAACCACGAGGTTCTGCCCGCACTGGCTGCCTTGCGCTTTGCCTGACGTCTTGACGCTCGTGAACTGGGAGTGCGGGCCGGACGGGAGCACGGCTTCGAAGTTGCTGAATGGCGCGTCGGGGATCGAGGCGAACGTCGCTTTTAGCGCTCCGCTTTGGGAGACGAAGGATTGACCGTCGGCCTCGATCGTGACGCCTTCGCCTTGTAGTACGACCTCGGCGTCGGGGAATTTGGCGTTGCCGAACGAGACGAGGTAGATCGGTCCGGTGAGTGGGTTGGCGAGGATCGGGGTGTGGACGGTCGCGGTTCCGACGTTCGATGCGGCTGGGCATGCGGCGGGGTTCGCTTCGAAGGTGGCCGCGAGGCATGCTTTCTGCAGCGTTTCCAGGCGCACAGGGACCTGCTTGGGGAACCCGATCACGAGCTTGGCGATGTTGGCCTCGCGGCCGGCGGGGTAGGCGATCTTGATGTGGACGCCCGTTCCGTTTGCTTTGGTGGCCTGCGCTTCGGTGGATGTCGAGAATTCCGGTTTGAAGGGGAGCGTGTCGCAGCCGACCGCGGTGAACGGGGTCGAGATGTTCGCGGTGGTCCCGGTCGTCGAGGTGACGGCCGCGTTGATGCTCGAGGTCGCGCAGCTGGTCGGGTTCAGCACGAAATTGGGGTTTGTGAGGGTGATATTCAGCGAGCGAAGGCGCAGCGGGATCCCGTCGAGTTCTTGAGGCAGAGGATCGCTGACCGTTGTCGCCTGTGCCGTATGCGGGTCGATGAAGATCTTCGCCCGGACGTGCACGGTGCCGAGGTTGAACGGGCCGGCCTGGGCGGGAACCACGATGCTGAGGCTGAACGGGGCGCCGCGGTAGGGGCCGGCGAAGAACACCATTCCGGTTGTGTAGTAGGGGTCGCTCCCGGGTCCCACGGCCGCGGTCGTGGTCCCGATCTGGCTGGCTTGCGGACAGGCTTCCAGAGAGTTCTGGGAGGCCTCGGGTTCGGGGCACTGCGCGACGTTGGCGATCTTCGCGGTCAGACCCTCTGGAAGGGTCGTGGAGATGGTGTTGATGTCCTGTTCCCGGTCTTCGCGCTTGAGGGTCAACGTGAAGGGGCTCGTGGAGGCGACCTCGGGGATGACCGTGGTCGCGCTAAGCGTCGGAGCGAACGGCGCGCTGGTGGGGCACGCTTGTCCGGTGCCGTTCCAGTCGACGGCGAAGCTGCTGGCCGGCTGCGCCGCTGGCGTGCCGGGGCTCCACGGCGTGATGACTGCGCTACTTGTGCTAGGTCCGCAGGTCTGCGGGTTCTCTAGAGGCGCCCGCGCGCCCTGCGTTGTCGTCACGACAATGTCGCCGATCGGGAACTGAGGAATGTCTTGGAAGCTCACTGCGGGCTGTCCGGTACCCGGCTGTAGTGAGGCACGCCCCTGAAGCTTCACGACGATTCCTGAATGCGGGCCTTCTAGTTCCAAGTAGAGACGGATGAGGTTGCCGTCTTCCGCTTCTTTGGGGGTGCATGCGGGTTGGCGTTTGCCGCCGCATGCCGGCTGGGCAAGGAACATACGACCCGTAAGTTCTTCGTGCAACAGCGGCGTATTTGCGCGAATCGTCGCGACTTGTGACGCTCGTGGGCAATGCCCCGGAGCCGGACGCCGCAGGCCGTCTTCGGCGAATTCTTCGGATTCTGGACCTTCGATGTCGATGCCACTGGGCCCGACTTCCGGGCAGGCCTCCAGGCCGTTTGCGGAGGATGGGGAGACCGTTGTGCCGGCGGGCAGCGTGACCGTTGTGGCGCGGATCGGCGGGGTGCCCAGACCGGAGAAGTCATTTGGAGCCTGCGGTACTTCCAGACCTACTTCAAGACCTACTGGCCTATCGGCTTGGGTGGTTTCCGGCTTGACACTCAGTGCGGCCGAGAATTTCAGGGCTCCGCACCCCTGCAGTGACGGGAAGGTGGGACTCGTGGCGCCGATCGGCAAGTCGGGGTTGGGATGCTCCCACGTGTCGAGCGCGACGGCAGCTTCGCGTGCCGTGGCTTCCTCGGCGCAGTTGGTGGGATCGGTGAGGAACGCCCCCCGCGAATATTCGATTTCGTTTTCGCCCCGCGTGAAGTGTTCTTGGATGGCGCCGTCGAATGTGGCAACCAAGCCTACTAGGGCTGACGCTGCCGGTACTCCTGGGACGGCAACCCTAACCATATAGGTTCCGTTGCGGCGGACGACGCTTGCATAAGCTACGAACGTAAAGTTATTGGTTGTGAACGCAAACTCGGCTGCATAACCCCTCTCTGGAATCATGTTGTAGATTCCACGTTCGCGCCCGACGTGAACGCCCAGGATCAACGGCAGAACCGAGCCGATGCGGCTCCCCTGGGGGCAGCCTTCTACTTCCGAAGCAAGGCCGATTCGAGACATGGGGCACTGTTCTGCTGCCGCCGGGTCACCCAGCATGCCAAGCGGTAGATAGAACACGAGATCCTTGACGTCCTCGACTGGGTAGCGCGGATTTGGTAGATTTTCCGCAAACAGGCTATTGAAGAATGCGGTGGTCGTCAGCAGATTCGGGTGGCCACCTGCCTGCAACATCGGATCACCAACGGGATTGGTGGCAGTGACGGAGAAATACTGTATGCCGGCCGGCCCCGGACCTTGGTTGTTCACTCCCTGCACGTGAACGGTCGATTTGCTCGATATCGCACCGGCTCCGCCGCCGCTCGCCACAACGAGATTCTGCAACGAAGAGCTGGCTGACAGCTGGCTCACCTCTTCGAATTCGATGTCGGCGTCCGCCGAAGCTCCGGGCTCATTTGGTTCGGGGAAAGTACACATAACTTCACCCGACCCGAATCCTTGACAGTTAGCACCGAGGGCGCCTATGGCGATCAGTCCAGATGGCAGGGTGTCGCGGACAACGGCCCCCGATTCGGTTGAGATACCGCCGATATTTGTAACTACGATATTCAGCGCCCCGCGCCGTCCAACTCCTACGGGCAGCAACGATGGCGTGATCGCTGTCGCCACCTGCCAAGCGGGGGCTGGAAGGATACCGTTGGCGGATGCTTCAGTGGACCGAGGCAGCGAGGCGACGAGCGCCGCAATAGTCATAAACGCTATGACATGATGACGGGCGGAGTCAAAGGGCGAAGGAAGCCTCGGATGGCGCCAACGAAGACCAAGGGCGAGCGTAGTCATCGGCTACCTTTCCGGATGTGTAGCCTCTTTGATCTGCTGAGCAACCGAACATGGCGGGCGCGACGGCATCTGGATCTGCGCTTGTGCTGCTTATGCGTGCAGGCCGCGCCAGCGTGCCCGACCGTTGCACGCCGGGTCGTCGCTTCCTGAACGGCTCGATCGCCAAGCCCAGAACTAGAGACCGAGGCCACACCGGTGGCCGCAGCCCCTGGGACCAAAGGACTCCGCGCACTGCTGCTTGCTCCTTCGCATGATTCGGGACTGCATGCACCGGCTGTCAGAGCGGGGCCGAACCCGCCGTCTACACGCGCGTCGTAAATATCTTGTTGCCCGCCATCGACATCACCCGATAAAAGGGCATCGGACGCACTGAACAATACGTTATCTCCGCTGATGTCCATTCCCTCGAATTTAGGCCCGCAGATAGCTCCTTTGAAGAGCTGCGTGTCACGGCCGTCTGACACAATATGCACTTCACCTTCCGCCAGTGCGGTCAACGAGTGGAACTCATATAGGCTCCGGCATGCCGGCGTCTGATTGGAAGACGTCGCCCGCGGGCTAAGTTGTCCTGTGCTGATGAAGAAGACTGTCCTGCCGTTCTGTGCGACATTGAGCCGGTTGGATGTCGATTTCAGATCTATATTGTGACCAAGCTGTTCCGCGACGGATTTGATTGTGGAGGATTCGATACCGGCGATAACGTCGTTACCGTCACCGTTGAACCCATCTTCTCCTTTTGTAATCCTGACGAGTTCTGCGGGTTCGCCTTCCCCTGCGGCCCGGTACTCGTATAGCTGGGCGATTGTTCCCGTATCGTCCGGGGTCATCGCTTCGGAAGAGCTGAGAAACAGAAGAAAACGTCCAGTTTCGCCGCCAACCTCTGCCGAGCGGCTAAAGAGCCTCGACCAGTCGCTTCCGTCTTCGCTGCTCAGGGTCGCAATAAACGTCGTAGCACCACTGTTCACGTCATAGGCATAAAGGTTCGGTTGTTCTGGTTTTGGAGATATGTTGTATACATTGCGTGCTGCCGAGGGGTCGGCCGCGCTTGCGACGTAATAAACACGAGAGCCGTCCTCGGCGATACCCAGAACACCTAGTACGGCTCCACCACTGGACAGGACTTTGAGGCGTTCCTGGGGAGAGGCGGAAAAGTCATAGACGTACAGGTTGCATCCAGCCATTTCCGGTTCCGGTGTTACGGGCAGCTCAGGGCAGCCACTTCGACTAGCGGCGTCGCCGCTTGCCGTTCCGTCGAGAGCGTCGTTGGTCAGCTTTTGTGTGCTGGTGAAGAAGACTCGTCGGCCGTTTTCGGAAGCGCCCTCAAAGTTCTTACCGGATTCAACTTTGCCGCACGCCGATGTGCACGCACTTGCCGAGATGTGTACAGTTTCGGCTGGTTCCGTGCTCCTAACGGAACCATGTATGCGCGAATATAGCTCTGTCGCCGATGGTGCTTCTCCGCATGGGTTTACGGTGAAGAAGATCGTTTCGCCGTCATTCGAGAGGGCGTTGTAGCGGGAGCCGGAAAGTCCACTTCCCATCGTCGTGCCACACGTGGCGATCAGTTGGGTGCTGCCTTTTTCTCCCGTAACGCCTACCAACGTCGGCGTCGCGTTGTTCACGTCGCTGTATTCGTAGAGCGAATGATGTTCGGATGTGAGGACGGTTTCATCGAAGGGCCATTGGGCGCTGGGATCGACAGCTTCGAGTACGACATGCTGGAAGTTGCCCGTTGCTCCCACAACGCGTACCACATTTTGCAGGTTACCTTCGATGATGTTGCTGGGTTGTTCCGCGGGTGATTCTGGGTGCGGAGCGAGTAGTCCGATCAGGCTGAAGGCTCCTGCAAAATCGCGAACGTATAGACCGCGGGTGGACAGAGACTGTTGGGGAGTATGTTGCTCCCAAAGGGTGTCGCCGGTGCCTGCTTCAGAAGCTAGCGGAATCTGGCCGACGAAATCCGGTATTGGAGGATTCAGCGGCGAAAGTTGCCAACCTGCGTCCGTACGTCTAGCGAGATACAGCGCGGCTTCGGGGTTGGATTGCCCGGATCCTGGGTTGCCAGAGAGAGTCCCCAGGGTTTCCAAGATCGCGTTTTCGCCATTGGCCGAGTAGCTCCTTACAAACAGAGGGTATCCCTCCTTGTATGGAGGCGTTACCAGCTCGTACGCTCTGCATTCCGGTAATGACGAGGAATTGAGCGCCCAGCGGAGGCTTTCACTAGGACATTCGTCGGCAATACCCAAGCCCGTTCGTGCAAAGAAGGCGATTGCCATTGAGATTAAGGCTAGCGCTATAAGCAGCGGCAGCCAGTGCACACGTGTGGGCCGACCGCAGCCGATTGCCGGGGCTAACTCGTTGAGCATGGGGTCATGTCGATTCCGTCTCGTGGTGCGAATGCTGCAATCAGTAGCTTACTGACGACCGCGAGTCAATGATAGCAATGGCGTTGAGGGGACAAAAATAGGCGATTTTCGACAAGACTTTGTCGGGAAAAGCTAGTATTCATGCAGGATGCACCTGGCGTGTATTCCCATTCAGAGAAGGAAACACCGCGCTACTAGCCTTGCCGTGAGTGTTACCGAAAAGGCATATTGGGGTCGGACGGGCGTTGGCTGGCAGCTCCGAGTCCGCGGTACTACTCTTGGTTAGAACGATTGCGACCGAGCTACACGCATCTACTTGGAGTAGCTCGGTCGCTTTTTCAACGGGTTATAAGAAATTCCACTTTAGGTGGCTTTTCAGTGCTAGGTCGAAGTCGAGTTCCTCTAGCTTGGCTTCGTCGGAGCCGACATGCAGTGCTCCTACTAAGGAGAATGCTAAGACTAAGTGTAATAAGGCTAAGTCCTGTCCTTCGTGGATTAAGAGGTGAACATGGCCTGTTACCGGCTGTACGCCGAGCAGGGCACAGGTTTCGCCTTCGAATTTGATTGTTGTAAATACGTTTTTGGTCTCTGGTAACAGTAAGATTATGACGTTTAATTTACCCTCTAATTCGGCTAACCCGTGAACAGGTCCAACTAAGATTAACCGCGGAATGGAGCAATTGCCGGTACTTATTGCTTCACATTCATGGAAGGTGATGGATCCGATTAACAGTCTATCTGGAGCTATGATGCTGCCGTTTGTGAGTAATAGTTCGTGGCCCAAACATTCGATTGTAACACCAGCAGTAGGTACTAATAGTCTTCCGTGATTTAACACTAACGCTGTGGGTAAGAATGGTTCGCTTCCGACAAGCGGCGTGCCATTGACGTCCCAATGAGGTTCTTCGCCGAACGCCGCAACGGACGCCACCGCGGCGAATGCGAATACGGCAAAGCACGCTACTAGGAGCAGCTTTGATCTAGACATACGTGGTCTTCCCTTCGACTATGTAGTTGTATGGGCTTGCTCTACTGGATGCTCTCCTCTCGGGTGATCCCTGGACGGCTCAGTCGAGGCTCATCTAAATAACGGGACCGATCGCTTTTCAGGGATCAACCACTTCTTAGCTGGTCTCTTCCACCTTGTCAATGGCATTTCGCGCATCTATCAAAACGAGCGCACGCGCGACGCCGAACGACCCCGAAAGCCCCGTCTAAGACTGCAAATCAGGGATCACTGACACCTAGATGCGGTGGGAGACAAAACCGCAAGTCTGTGGCTGTCTCCGAGGGGCGAAACGCCGCCCTACCGCCCGGTCGAGCCTAGAAATGCGCCGGCGCGTGCTCCACCGGCTCCTCCAGCACCCCCGGCCGCGCCGTCTCCAGCCGCCGCGAGAAGTACTCGCGGAAGAACGGCCGCGAAACGAGCATCAACACGATCCCGAGCACGAGCCCCCCAACCCCCATCCAGATCGGCAGCGTGAAGCCGAGCGTCCGCCCCGATTCGGCGTTTTCGGGATTGTTGTAGTAGACGAGCGCCTTGCCGAACACACCGAACAGGATCAGCCCTCCCGCCAGCGGTGCGACGCCGAGCAGGACGAAGTCGCGGAAGCTCCGCAGGAGTTGGTGGCGGTAGTAGACCGCGCACGCGACGCCGGTGAAGCCGTAGTAGAAGCAGATCGGGAAGCCGATCGCGATGATCGAGTCGACCAGGACGTGTTCGGTCGTCAGCAGCAGCGGCACGGTCACCGCGATCGAGATCGCGCCCATCCCGATCGTTGACCACGTCGGCGTCAGGTAGCGCGCGTGCACGCGGCTGAACACCGACGGGATCGATTTCCAGCACGCCATCGACAGCGTCGTGCGCGCCGTCGGCAGGATCGTCGTTTGGGTCGATGCCGACGCCGAGGTCAGCACGGCGACGATCAGCAGCTTGTAGAGGACCCCGCCGAGCACCGGCTTGCCGAGCGCGCTCAGCACATCTTCTTCGTTGGCCGCCAGGAACCCCGGGCCATGGAACGACTGGGCCGCGGCCGCCACGACGACGTAGATCACCAGCAGCAGCACCGTCGAGACGACCGCCGCGCGGCCCGGACCCTCGTTGGGGTCCTCGGACTCCTCGTTCACCGCGACCCCCGAGTCCCATCCCCAGTAGATGAACACCCCGAGTAGGACCCCGGTCACCAGCGGGGTGAAGCCCAGCGCGAACGGGTTGAACCACGAGAGCGCCGGGTGGATCGAGTGCGCGGGATTTTCGCTGAAGACCTTGATGAAGGCGACGACCGCGAACAGCGTGAGGATCGCGATCTCGGCTCCCAGCAGGAACTGCTGGATGCGCGCGGAGAGCTCGATCCCGCGATAGCAGATCCAGGTCATCACGGCGATCCACAGGACCGCCACGACCAGCACCGCGCCTTTGGATCCCGCCGCGGATTCCCAGCCGAAGAGCTTGTAGGTGTAGATCGCCGCGATGTCCGCCAGCGACGCCATTACGATCACGTCCGCCAGGAAGATCGCCCAGCCGTTGACCCAGCCCATCCCCGGCCCGAGCGCGCGCGTCGTCCACGCGAACGTCGTGCCCGCGTCGGGATCGGCGCGGTTGAGGTACTTGTAAGCGGCGGCGATCAGCAGCATCGGGACGAATGACACGAGCAGGACCGCCGGGGCGTGGACGCCGACACCGGAGATCAGGGCGATGCCTCCCAGCGTCGCCGCCAACGAATACGCCGGCGCGGTCGACGCGACCCCGATGACGATATTCGAGAGGTACCCAATCGCGTTTTTCTTGAGCCCCTTGTCCATCACGCCCGACGGTGGCGGGGTGTCCCCTGTGGCGACGCTGGCGCTGGCCATGATGTCTCCCTTCCCTTCTCTCTCGAACCGGTCCCGATCCTACGGGTCGTGACAAACGCTACGACCCTGTTGTTCGCTCAACAAGTGGCGCGATTCCCAAAGATTGCCGGCCGTCTTGTCCATTCCGTACAAGGACACCAAGCCCCGTTGAACTAGTAGCGCATTGATAGGTGCCAGACGCCGCGGTACGGTTGTCCTGAGTGTCTAGCGCTGCCGGCTCTCAATGTCAGCGGCGCCAGACGGAGTTCGATCGAGGAGGACGATGAAAATGGCCACCCACCTGAGCGATCCCGCCACAGCGAGCGATCGGGCACCCGGGGGTGGGGGCGAGGCGCAGGCCCCTGAGCCGGACGCGGCCCAGCCGCGCGGCGGTGACGTGACCCAGACGCGCGGCGGCGGCGACCTGCAGGAGCTCGCGCGGCGCCACCTGTGGATGCACTTCACGCGGATGGGCGCCTACGCGGATCCCGCGCACGAGATCCCGGTGATCGTGCGCGGCGAGGGCTGCTACGTGTACGACGAGCACGGCAAGCGCTACCTCGACGGTCTCTCGGCGCTGTTCTGCGTGAACGTCGGCCACGGCCGCACCGAGATCGGGGAGGCCGGCGAGCGGCAGTCGCGGGAGCTCGCGTTCTACACCAACTGGAGCTACGCGCACCCGCGCGCGATCGAGCTCGCGGCGAAGATCGCGGAGCTCGCGCCGGGGAACCTCAACCGCGTGTTCTTCACCTCCGGCGGCTCGGAGGCGGTGGAGAGCGCGTGGAAGCTCGCCAAGAGCTACCACGCCGCGCGCGGCGAGCGCGGCCGCTTCAAGCTGATCTCGCGCAACCTCTCCTACCACGGGACCTCGATGGGGGCGCTCACCGCGACGGGCCTGCCCGCGCTGCGCGCGCCGTTCGAGCCGCTGACGCCCGGCGGGCACCACGTGCCGAACACGAGCTCCTACCGCTGGGCCGAGGACCGCGACCCGCTGTGGGCGGCGGACGCGATCGAGGAGGCGATCTCCTTCGAGGGGCCCGAGACGGTCGCCGCGGTGATCCTCGAGCCGGTCCAGAACAGCGGCGGCTGCTTCGTCGCGCAGGACGGCTACTTCCAGCGCGTGCGCGAGATCTGCGACCGCCACGGGGTGCTGTTGATCTCCGACGAGGTGATCTGTTCGTGGGGCCGGCTCGGATACTGGTTTGGATGCGAACGCTACGACTACCAGCCCGACATCGTGACGACCGCGAAGGGCATCACCTCGGCGTACGCGCCGATGGGCGCGGTGATCGTGGGCGACCACATCGCGGAGCCGTTCCTGCACGGGACGGCGATCTTCAACCACGGCTTCACCTTCGGCGGGCACCCCGTGTCGAGCGCGGTGGCGCTGGCGAACATCGAGATCATGGAGCGCGAGGACCTGAACGCGCACGTGCGCTCCCACGAGGGTGCGCTGCGGGCGATGCTGGAGGGCCTGCGCGACCTGCCGATCGTCGGCGACGTGCGCGGCGCGGGCTACTTCCAGGCGATCGAGCTCGTCAAGGACAAGGACACCAAGCAGACGTTCGACGCCGAGGAGTCCGAGCGGCTGCTGCGGGGCTTCCTCTCCGGCGAGCTCTACCGCCGCGGGCTGATCTGTCGCACCGACGACCGCGGGGAGCCGGTGGTCCAGCTCTCGCCGCCGCTGATCGCGGGGCCGGAGCAGTTCGAGGAGATCGAGGCGATCCTGCGGCCGACGCTGATCGAGGCATGGGAGCGGATCGTGCGGCCATGAGACGACGGGGGGGTCCCGAGGGGGCACGGATGACACGGATGAGAAGGGGGTGATGGGATGCTGACGCTCGATGCGCTCGTCGCCGAGCTTGACCTCGAGCTCGCGAGCGGCCAGGAGGGGGCGGGCCGCCACGTGCGCTGGGTGCACTCGACCGAGCTGCTCGACCCGACGCCGTGGCTGCGCGGCGGGGAGTTGCTGTTGACGACCGGCCTGCAACTGGACACCGCGCCCAAGCAGCGCGAGCTGATCGAGCGCCTCGCCGAGCACAAGATCGGGGGGCTGGGCTTCGGGACGGGCTTCGCGCACAAACGCCTCCCGGCGGCGCTGCTCGCGGAGGCGCGGCGCACGGAGTTCCCACTGTTCGAGGTCCCCTACGAGCTGCCGTTCATCGCGATCACCGAGCGCGTCTTCTCGCAGCTGCTGGACGAGCGCTACGAAATGCTGCAGCGCTCGATGGCTGGCGACGTGCTCGCGGAGGCGCTCACGGGACGGCTCTACCCCGAGGAGCTGCAGGCGCGGCTGCGCCCGTTCGGGATCGGCGAGCAGGCCGCGGTGCTCGCGTTCGCGCCACCCGACCCGGCGGCCGCGGCCCAGCTCGTGGAACGAACGCTCGCGCGCGAGGAGCAACCGCTCGCGGGCAGCCTCGTCGCGATTCGCGCGGGCCTGCTGTGCGCGGTGGTCGACGGCGGCCCGGAGCTCGACACGCTCGCGCTCGCGCGGCGCGTGCGCACCGAGCTCGCCCACCGCGTCGGCGAGGTGCGCGCGAGCGCGAGCCGCGTCGCGCCGACGCAGTCGCTGCGGTTGAGCTTCCACGAGGCGCGCTGCGCGCTGGAGGCGGTGCGGCTGCAGAACGGCAACGGCGGCGGCGAGCTGGTCGCCTCCTATGCGGACCTCGGCGCGTTCCAGCTGCTGCTCTCTTTGCAGGACGACGACGCCCTGTTGACCTACTGCCGCGGGGTGCTCGGCCCGGTGGAGGCGGGGGAGGGCGAGTATGGGGATGAGCTGCTGCGCTCGCTGGACGTCTTCATCGAGAACAACGGCCACTGGGAGAAGGCGGCCGGTGCGCTCTACTGTCACAGGCACACGCTGCGCTACCGCATCCGCCGCGTCGAACAGTTGACGGGCCGCGACTTCTCCAACGCCCGCGATCGAATCGAGTTCTGGCTTGCGCTGCGCGGACGGGAGCTGGCGCGATGATCCTGGGCTCGCATGGCGGCGCTGGAGCTGCGTCCTCGATCGCTCGCGTGCAAAGGAGCTGGCGCGATGAGGTTTAAGGAATTGATCCCCTCCGGGGATCGGGGATGGGTTTGCGTGGTTTGGGTAAGGAGGTGGCCGCGATGATCGTCGGGGTCCCCACCGAGATCAAGCGCGACGAGTACCGCGTCGCGATTACCCCGGCGGGCGTGCGCGAGCTGGTGTCGCGCGGCCACGAGGTCGTCGTGCAGGGGGGCGCGGGCGAGGGCAGCGCGCTTTCAGACGAGCGCTTCGTCTCCCAGGGCGCGCGGATCGCCCCCGACGCGGCGGCCGTGTTCGGCGAGGCGGAGATGGTCCTGAAGGTGAAGGAGCCCCAGCCCGGGGAGGTGCGGCTGCTGCGCGAGGGGCAGACGCTCTTCACCTATCTGCACCTCGCCGCCGAGCCCGAGCTGACGCGCGGCCTGCAGGCGTCGGGGGCGACGTGCATCGCGTACGAGACCGTCGAGGACGCGCGCGGGCGGCTGCCGCTGCTGGCGCCGATGAGCGAGGTCGCGGGCAAGCTCGCGACGCAGGCCGGCGCGTTCTTCCTGGAGAAGCCGATGGGCGGGCGCGGGATCCTGCTGGGCGGCGTGCCGGGCGTCGCGGCCGCGACGGTGCTCGTGATCGGCGGGGGCGTCGTCGGGATGAACGCCGCGTTCATCGCGATCGGGATGCAGGCCGACGTGTTCGTCTTCGACCGCTCAATCGACCGGCTGCGGGAGCTCGAAGTCGCGTTCGGGGGGCGCGCGTTGACCGTGTACTCCTCGACGCTCGCGATCGAGGAGATGCTGGGAGCGGCGGACCTCGTGATCGGCGCGGTGCTCGTGCACGGGGGGCGCGCGCCGCACGTCATCGGCCGCGAGCAGCTCTCGTCGATGCGCCGCCACGCCGTATTGGTGGATGTCTCGATCGACCAGGGAGGGTGCTTTGAGACCTCGCACCCCACGACGCACTCGGACCCGACGTTCGAGGTCGACGGCGTCACGCACTACTGCGTCGCGAACATGCCCGGCGCGGTCCCGATCACCTCGACGTACGCGCTCACGAATGCCACGCTGCCCTACGCGATCGCGCTCGCCGAGCAGGGCGTCGAGGAGGCGTTCGCGCGCGACGCCGGCTTGCGCCTGGGGCTCAACGTGCGCGACGGCGAGATCACGCACCCCGCGGTCGCCGACGCCCTGGGCGAACCGCTGGGGCAGGGGGCGTGACGTTCGCGGCAGCGCGACCCCTCAACCCCTCCCCAAAAACCTCACGCAGCAGCAAACGACACACCTAGGAGACGACGATGGCGACCCAGATCGAAACCCTCAGCAACTTCATCGGCGGCGAGCCCGCGTCCTCCGACGGCGCGACCGAAGCGGTTCTGAACCCCGCGACCGGCGAGGAGCTCGCGCGGGCGCACAACTCCACCGCCGAGGACGTCGATCGGGCGGTGCGCGCCGCGCGCGGCGCGTTCGAGGGCTGGTCGCAGACGACGCCCGCGCAGCGCGCCGCCGCGCTGCTCGGGCTGGCGGACACGGTCGAGGGCCACGGCGAGGAGATCGCGCGGCTGGAGGCGCTGAACGCCGGCAAGCCGATCGCGGCGGTCCAGGGCGACGAGATTCCCGCGATGGCCGACAACCTGCGCTTCTTCGCGGGCGCCGCGCGCTGCCTGGAGGGTCGCGCGGCCGGCGAGTACATGGAGGGCTACACCTCGTTCACGCGCCGCGAAGCCGTCGGCGTCGTCGGGCAGATCACCCCGTGGAACTACCCGCTGATGATGGCGATCTGGAAGATCGCGCCGGCGCTCGCGGCCGGCAACACGGTCGTCTTGAAGCCCGCCGAGACCACGCCGATCACGACGGTTCGCCTCGCGCAGCTCGCCGCCGACGTCCTCCCGCCGGGCGTGCTCAACGTCGTCACCGGCCGCGGCGAACCCACCGGGCAGGCGATCCTCGAGCACCCCGACGTCGACATGGTCTCGTTGACCGGATCCGTGGAGACCGGCAAGCACGTCGCGCGCACCGCCGCGGACAGCCTCAAGCGCGTCCACCTCGAGCTCGGCGGCAAGGCGCCCGTAATTGTGTTCGACGACGTCGAGCTGGCCACCGCGCTGGAGACGATCGCGGGCACCGGCTACTACAACGCCGGACAGGACTGTACGGCGGCGACGCGCGTGCTCGCCGGAGCCGGCGTGTACGACGACGTGGTCGCGGGCCTAGCCGAGCAGGCGCGGGGGTTGACGATCGGCGACACGCTCGATCCCGCGACCACGCTCGGCCCGCTCAACTCCGCGCGCCAACGCGCGCGCGTGGAGGGGTTCCTCGAGCGCCGCCCCGACCGCACGGATGTCGTGACGGGCGGCGCCGAGCCCCAGCGCCCCGGCTTCTACCTGGAGCCGACCGTGGTCGCGGGCGTCGAGCAGGAGGACGAGCTGATCCAGCGCGAGATCTTCGGGCCCGTCATCACCGTCCAGCGCTTCTCAGACGAGCAGCAGGCGATCGCGTGGGCCAACGCCACCCGCTACGGCCTCGCCTCCTCGGTGTGGACGCGCGACGTCGGCCGCGCGCTGCGCGTCTCCAAGGCGCTGCGCTTCGGGTGCGTCTGGATCAACGACCACATCCCGCTCGTCTCCGAGATGCCCCACGGCGGGTTCAAGGAGTCGGGCTACGGCAAGGATCTGAGCGTCTACTCGCTGGAGGACTACACCGTCGTCAAGCACGTGATGGCGAGCCTGGGGTGAGCGCCCCCGGCTGCGGTTCGCGCGCGAGCAGCCGCAGGAAGATCTCGGTGAGCTGCGGGTCGAACTGGCTGCCCGCGCACAGGCGCAGCTCGTCGCGCGCCTGCGGCGGGGACATCGCCGGGCGGTAGCTGCGCGCGCTCGTCATCGCCTCGTAGGCGTCGCAGATCGCGATGATGCGCGACGCCAGCGGGATCTGCTCGCCGGCGAGCCCGTCGGGATAGCCGCGGCCGTCGTAGTGCTCGTGCGTGGAGCGCACGATCGCCGCGACCGGGCGGCCGGTAGGCGCGGAGGCGATGATGCGCTCGCCGATCGCCGTGTGGCGCTCGACGAACGCGCGCTCCTGCGCGTCCAGCGGGCCGGGCTTGTCGAGGATCGCTTCTGGGATCGCGGCCTTACCGACGTCGTGCAGCTCCGCCGCGGCCACGAGCGTGCGCAGCTCCTCGCCTTCCATCCCCAGCTCGCGACCGAGGCGGTGGGCGAAGTGGGCGACCTGCTGTACGTGGCTGTCCAGCTCGGGATCGCGTTCGCGCAGCAGCTCCATCAGCACGTCGCGCCACTCCGTGCGCGAGGGTTCGCGCGCGAGCGTCTTCTGCACGTACAGGCGCTGGTCGGCGATCCGCAGCGCCTCCGCGGGGTCGCGTGTCTCGCGTCCAAGCAGCACCTCGCCGTAGCAGGCGCCGATCGTGAAGTGCTCGCCGCTCTCCAGCAGCGCGCCCGCCAGCTCGGCGGCGATCTCGCGGGGGCTGCCCACGAGCGGATCCGGTACGAGCTCTACCAGCGCACAGAACTCGTCGCCGCCGAGTCGGTACGCGCGTCCGTGTGGCCCGGTGCGATTGTCGAGTCGGCGCCCCAGCCGCCCGAGCAGGGCGTCGCCGGCGGGGTGGCCGAAGGTGTCGTTGTAGCGCTTGAAGCCGTTGAGGTCGAACAGCAGCATCAGCACCGGGGCCGCGACGCTCGCTCGGTGCGCCTCGCGCTCGAGGTCGGCGAGCAGCGCCCGACGGTTGCCGAGGCCCGTCAGCTCGTCGCGGTTGGCGAGCTCCTCGCGGGAGGCGATCAGGCGCAGGTTCTCGCTCGCGCTCGCCACCAGCCGCGCGAGCACGGCGAGCAGCGTCGCGACGGCCAGCCACGCCGAGGCGCCCGCGATCCCCTCGGTGCTGCCGTATGCGAGCACGCCGATCGCGATCAACCCGCACGAGATCGGCGCGAGCATCAGCGCGCCCAGCGAGTGGCGCTCGTGCATCGTCTCGCGGTCGGGCTGCCAGGCCGCATAGGCGAGCAGCGCCGCCGAGAACAGCCACAGCGAGTCCAGCGGCGTGCCCACCACGTACGCTTCGTGGGCTTCCTGGTAGAGGAACACGCCGTCCGCGCCCGCCATCAGCCCGAACCCGAGCGCGATCAGCAGGAATGGCCGGTAGGAGCGCCAGCCGCCGAGCGCGAGCATCGCGACGACGAGTCCCGCCAGCAGCGCGTCGGCGAGCGGGTAGGAAACCTCCAGCGCCGCGCGCACGCCGCCGCCGTGGGGCTCCAGGAAGCCCGGCGTGGAGAGTGCGGCCGCGGCGAGCGCACTGACGGCGAGGGCGCCGATGAGGCCGTCCAGCCACATACTCAGGCGGAAATGGCGCACGTGCAGGCGGCCGAGCAGCACGATCGCCACATACGCCGCCAGGTACAGGCACAGGTACAGCGCGTCCTGCGCCGTCGGCGCCAGCGATTCGCTGATCGAGGATAGGATTTCGCCGGCCGCGTCGCAGCTCAGGCCGACCCCGAGGAACAGCCACGCGACGCGCGCCGGACCGCCCGCGCGCCCGCGCGCGAGGCAGACCGCGGCGCAGCCCACCATCACCGCGTCGTAGACCCACACGTCGAAGATGTCCGCCGCGGTCGCGCCGCCGAAGCCCGTGAGGCTGTGCACCAGGTGCGCCGCGATCACGGCGAACAGCGCCGCGAGCGCGATGCGGATCTCCCGCGGGGCTTGCAGGTGCACCGGCAACCGAGGGCGGCGGTTCATCGATTTGGTATCGGCTCGCCGCGCCGGTTGTTTGAGGCAAGTCGCCGAAGATCGGCGCTCACGCTCGGCTTCTGAGCACCACCCGCGCGCCGCGGTTGGGCGGGTAGGTGACGAAGCGCCGCCGCGGGCGCTCGGGCCTGGAGCCGGGTGCCTGCAGCTCGCAGCGCGAGAAGACGCGCCGCAGGATCACCTTCATCTCGAGCGTCGCGAACGACGCCCCGATGCAGCGGCGTGTCCCGCCGCCGAACGGGATCCACGTGTAGGTGTCGGGGGCGTTCTCCCCCATGAAGCGCTCCGGGCGGAACGCGTGCGGTTCGGGGTACAGGTCCGGGCGCGTGTGGGTGAGGATCATCGAACAGCCCATCAGCGATCCCGCCGGGATCGTGTAGCTGCCGAGCTCCAGCGGCGCCGCCACGTAGCGCACCGCAAGCGGCACTACCGGACGCAGACGCAGGCCCTCCTTGATGAAGCACTCCAGGTAGCGCTCGTCGTCGTCCGCCACCGCCGCGCGCAGCCGCTCGTGGACGTCGGGCGTGCGCAGCGTGCGCTCGAACATCCACGCCAAGCCAGACGCGGTTGTCTCGTGGCCGGCGAGCAGCAGCGTCACGAGCTGGTCGCGCAGCTCCTCGTCGCTCATCGCCTCGCCGTGCTCGTCGCGGGCTTCCAGCAGCATCGAGAGGATGTCCGCGCGCTCGGCCAGCCCGGGGTCGGAGCGCTTGCGCGCGATCTCCTCGAAGAGCATCGCGTCGACGCGCTCGCGCAGCGCGACGAAGCGCCGCCACGGGCTGCCCGGGCCGTAGTCGCGCTGCAGGACCGGCCACAGCAGGGCCGGTGAGCTCAGCAGCTTGGGCAGCAGGTGTTCGAGGTCCGCGCGGCGCGCCGCGTCTTCGATCCCGAGCACCGCGCGCAGGATCACGCGCAGCGTGATCGCCTGCATCGACGTGTGCGCCGAGAACGGCTCGCCGATCGGCCAGCGCTCGATCTCCTCGTCGGCTATCTCGGAGATCAGGTCTCCGTAGACGCTCATGCGCTCGCCGTGGAACGGCGGCAGCATCAGCTTGCGTCTGTTGAGGTGCCGCTTGCCGTCCAGCAGCAGCACCGACTCGGGGCCCGCGACGGGTTCCATGATGCCGTTGCCCTCGCCCGCGCGCAGCTGGTCGGGGTCGGCCTGGAACACGCGCCTGATCTCCGCCGGATCGGCGACCACGACGAGGAAGCCCACCGGCCACATGCGCAGCGAGAACACGTTCCCGTAGCGGCGCCGGCAGCGCTCGAACAGGTCGTGTTCGGCGGCCAGCCAGTACGCGCCCAGCAGGTGGCGCTGGAAATGCGGGCCGGGCGGCGCGGCGGCGATGTCGGTGGCCGTGGGGGTCGGCCACGGATCGCGTTCGGCCAGGCTGCTCCAACGCGACGCGCGCGGCGGCGCGATCGGGGGGGCCGGGTTGGGGGTGGCTGTGGGGTCGATCGTGGGGGCAGTCGTTGCGTTCATTGTCGCTCCTTCGCTCGGAGGGTCATGCCGTCCTCGATGAGGGCCGCGATTTGCCCGAACAGTTCCTCGGGAACCGTGTCGGGCTCGATCAGCTGCTGAATCGAAAGTCCGTGCACCAGGGCGATCATCGCCGTCGCGAGGTTCTCCGCGGGCAACGCCAGCGGCAGGCCCAGGTGGTCGTGACGCTCGGAGATCGCACCCGCGATCTCCTCGCGCAGGCGCGCGTTGCGCGCCGCGTAGCGCGCCGCCACCTGCGGGTCGCGCAGCGCCAGCGCGGAGTACTCGTGGAAGAGCATCACCACGTCGCGCCCGTCGATCAGCAGCTCCGAGATGCCGCGGCTCAGCTCGCCCGTGCGCTGCTCGCCGGTGGGGGAGCGCGTCGCCGTGGCGATCAGCGTGCGCAGGCGCTCGTCGAGCGCGTCCAGCAGCTCGAAGAACAGATCCTCCTTGCTCGCGAAGTTCCAGTACAGCGCGCCCTTGGAGAAGCCCGCCTCCGCGGCGATCTCGTTCATCGAAGCCCCGTGGTAGCCGCGGCGAGCGAACACGCGCGCGGCGGCCGCGAGGAGCTGGTCGCGCGAGCCGCCCTCGGCGACCGACTGGGCTTTGGCGGCGGCGCGGCGCCGATCGAGCTTGGCGGGCATCGCCGGAGAGTATACCGACCAGTCGGTATGTACGACGCGCGTCGGCGAAAGCACTACCGCGCAGCGTGGCGCGCCTTCGACGACGTCCTGCCGGCGCTCGCGGCGGCGCAGCCGGCGATTGCGCTCGGCGTGGTCACCAACGGCGAGGGCGCTGCGGCTCTGAACGCGAGCCGTGGCTGGCGTCGCGACGAGTCCTCAGACGCGTCGGCCGAGGATCTGGAAGATCGAGGTGAACCCCGTGCGGAACCCGTTGCGCGCCGCGCGCAGGTACAGCCGCCAGACGCGTACCCGCTCCGCTCCCGCCAACCGCACCGCCTGGTCGAGGTTGGCGTCCAGGCGCTCGATCCAGTGCGTCAGCGTCCGCTCGTAGTCGTCGCGCAGGCCCTCCGTGTGCAGCGGCTCGACGCCCGCGCGCTCCAGCGCTTGCGTCACGCGCGAGACGTGCAGGGGCGCGGCGTCGGGAAACACGTAGCGCTCGGAGAACGGCCCCGCCTCCGCGTCGCCGTGGCGCAGCCGCGCGATCCCGTGGTTCAGTAGCAGGCCGCCAGGCGCCAGCAGCCCCGCGAGCTGACGCGCATACAGGTCGATCTGGCTGGAGCCGACGTGCTCGACCATGCCGATGCTCGCGATCGCGTCGTAGCGCTCGCCCGTCGCGCCCAGGTCGCGATAGTCGGCGACGCGGACCTCCACCTGGTCCTGCAGGCCCGCCTCGGCTATGCGCCGCCGCGCCAGCTCGGCCTGCGCGGGGAGAGGGTGATCCCGACCGCCCGCACCCCGTGGCGCGCGGCGGCGTGGATCACGAAGCTGCCCCAGCCGCAGCCGACGTCCAGCACGCGCTGCCCCTCGCGCAACCCGAGCTTTCGGCAGACCAGCTCGCGCTTGGCCTCCTGCGCCTCCTCCAGGGTGAGCTCACGCTGGGTCCGGGCGGTCCCCCACGACTGCTCCAACGAGTCCAATTCTCGTGTGAACAGCGCACAGCTGTAGGTCATCGACTCGTCGAGGAACAGTGCGAAGAACTCGTTGGAGACCTCGTAGTGGTGGCGCACCGCGCGCGCGTCGCGCTCGCGGCTGTGACGCCGTCCGCGCGGTCGCAGCTCGCTGGCGGGGATTCGTGGCGGGCGTGTCGGGCCGCAGGCGCGCAGCGCCGCGAGCATCAGGCGCGTCCGCGTGGCGCGGTCGATCGGCGGCGCCTTGAAGCTGTCGAGCAGGCCGATCACGCGGTCCAGGTCGTCTGCCTCCAGGACCCCCGCCGCGTATGCCCGTCCGAGGCCGAGCTGGCCGGGTGCGCGCAGCAGGTGCGCGACCGCCGCCGGCGAGCGCACCGTGAAGAGGGGCCCGCCCGACGCCGTCGCCGCCAGCTCCGTGCCGTCCCAGAAGCGCAGCGCGAACGGGCGCTCCGGGAGCGCCTGCTCCAGCTCGCGCCGCAGCGGCTCGCAGGTTCGGAGAATCATTCAGTTCGACAGGCTAGGGAGCGCGCTGATACTTTGCCGTTCAGGCGCATGACCGACACCCTGCTGACCGCCGACCCAAACGTGGACGCGCCTGGGCCGGACGACATCCAGCCGGTCGCCAACGAGACCCGCGACCGCATCATCACCGCGATCGTCACGATCGCGCCGATCGCCGCTCTGGGCTTCGTCGGCTGGCAGATGTGGGACGGCCTGCTGCACCGCTCCGACCTGATCGTGTTCGCGATCATGTACGTCCTCACCGGCCTCGGCATCACGGTCGGCTTCCACCGCCTCTTCACGCACCGCTCGTTCAAGACCTCGCGCGCGCTGCGCGCCGTGCTCGCCGTGCTCGGCTCCGCGGCGATCGAGGGGCCGGTGATCTCGTGGGTGGCCGACCACCGCAAGCACCATGCTTTTTCCGACCGCGAGGGCGACCCGCATAGCCCCCACGTCGACCACGGCGTCGGCTGGCGTGGGGCGCTGCGCGGGCTCGCGCACGCCCACCTCGGCTGGCTGTTCATCCATACCCAGCGCGGCTCCCGCGAGCGCTACGCCCCGGACCTGCTCGCCGATCCGATCGTCGCGTTCGTCGATCGCACCTTCCTGGCCTGGGCGCTCGGTGGGCTCGGCGCGTCGTTCCTGCTCGGCTACGCGATCGGCGGCACCTGGCGCGCCGGCCTCACTGGGTTGCTGTGGGGCGGCGCCGTGCGGATGCTCGTCCTGCACCACATGACCTACTCGATCAACTCCCTCTGCCACTTCTTCGGCGCTCGCGACTACGACACCGAGGACCACTCCCGCAACCTGCTGTGGCTCGCGCTGCCGACTTTCGGCGAGGCCTGGCACAACAACCACCACGCCTTTCCCACTTCGGCCAGTCACGGTCTGAGCTGGCGCCAGCCCGACCCGTCCGCGTTGACGATCCGCGCACTGGAGCGCGTCGGGCTCGTGTGGGACGTCGTGCGGGTTCCGCCGGAGCGGCGCGCGCGTAAGCGGTACGTCGCCGCCTGACGAGCCGCGTGCCGGGCGCGCTCGAGGAGTGCTCGACGGGCAAGTCGTAGCCTTAGCCCATGTCGCTCGCCCCCATCCCGCCGGTGCGCGAGATCATCGCCGGTCGCAGCGGGCAGGAGCTGGCGCTCAACGACCGCTACCTCAACCCCCAGATGGGCCGCATCCTGCGGACGCTGGGATTCGACAAGACGTGGGTCGGCGGTGAGGGCGCGCACCTGATCGACGCCGAGGGCGAGCGCTACCTGGACCTGTTCGGCGGCTACGGCGTGTTCGCGATCGGGCGCAACCACCCCGAGGCGATCGCGGCGATCGAGGAGGTCATGGCGGCGCGCACTGGCAACCTCCCACAGCTCGGTGTGACGCTGCTCAGTGGGGTGCTCGCGGAGCAGTTGCTCGCGCGCGTGGGTGGGCGGGCTCCCAAAGATCTCGCGGCGATGGTGCCCGCCAACAGCGGCACCGAGGCCGTGGAGGCCGCGATCAAGATCGCCCGCGCCGCGACCGGGCGGCCGCGGATCCTGTATGCCGAGCACGCCTTCCACGGGCTCACCCTCGGCTCGCTCTCGCTGGGCGGCGAGCCGATCTTCCGCGACGGGTTCGGGCCGCTGCTGCCGGCCTGCGATGCTGTGCCCTTCGGCGATCTCGACGCCCTGGAACGCGAGCTGCAGCGCGGCGACGTCGCGGCGTTCATCGTCGAGCCCGTGCAGGGCAAGGGCGTCAACCTGCCGCCCGTCGATTACCTGCGGGGGGCGCAAGAGCGCTGCCGCGCCGCGGGCGCGCTGTTCGTCTGCGACGAGGTCCAGACCGGCCTCGGGCGCACCGGTCGCTTCCTCGCGCTGGAGCACTGGGGTCTGCAGCCCGACATGGTCTGTGTCGCCAAGGCGCTCTCGGGGGGCCTCGTCCCGATTGGCGCCGTGCTCGTCTCGCGTGCCGCCTTCGACGAGGTCTTCGACGGTATGGAGCGCGCCGTGCGCCACGGCTCCACCTTCGGCGGCAACGACCTCGCCGCTGCCGCCGGACTCGCCACGCTGCGCGTGCTCGAACGCGAGGGCCTCGTCGAGCGCGCCGCGCAGCTGGGGAATCTGTTGCTGGAGCTCACCCGACCGCTCGTCGACCGCTACGAGGTCGTCCGCGACGTGCGCGGGCTCGGCCTAATGTGGGGCATCGAATTCGGCCCGCCCGAGGGCCGCGCCGCGCGCTCCCTCTGGAATGCGGTCGAGCGCGGCCAGCCGGGCCTCTTCTCCCAACTCGTCACCGTTCCCCTGTTCCACGAGCACCGGATCTTCTGCCAGGTCGCCGGGCACCGCATGAACGTAATCAAGGCGCTCCCGCCACTGGTCGTCGAGGAGTCAGAGATCCGGCGCTTCGCGGCCGCGCTGGAGGAGGTCGTCGCGCGGGCGGAGCATCTGCCCTCGGCGTTGACGCGCTTCGGGGTGCGGGTGGCGCGGCGGGCCGTCGCAGCTCCCCGCTTACTACGCTGAGCACGCCAACAAGGCGTCCTGTGCTCAGCTCTTGAGCGCGACGAGTGCCATCTCACGGTATCAATGCGTTGCGACGCCGCCCAACGCTTGCGGCTCGCACGAGGCGACGAGGCGACGCACGGACGCCGAGCGCGGCCGCGCCCGGGTCGCCCGGCCTCCCCGCGCGGACGATCTCCAAACAACAAGAACCAAGACATCACCCGCCCCGCCCTCGCCCCCCGCTACCCTGTCGAGCCGTGCTGGAGCCCAGAGATGACATCCGCAACGTCGCGATCGTCGCGCACGTCGACCACGGCAAGACGACGCTCGTGGACGCCATGCTGTGGCAGTCCGGCGCGTTCCGGGAGGGCCAGGACGTCGCCGATCGCGTGATGGACTCGATGGACCTCGAGCGCGAGAAGGGCATCACGATCCTCGCAAAGAACACCTCGTTGCGCTACAAGGGCGTGAAGCTCAACATCGTCGACACCCCCGGGCACGCCGACTTCGGGGGGGAGGTCGAGCGCGGGCTGACGATGGTCGACGGCGTCCTCCTGCTGGTCGACGCCTCCGAGGGGCCATTGCCGCAGACGCGCTTCGTGCTGCGCAAGGCGCTGGAGGCGCGGCTGCCCGTGATCCTCGTCGTCAACAAGGTCGACCGCTCCGACGCACGCGTCGCGGAGGTCATCGACGAGGTCTACGAGCTGTTCCTCGACCTCGACGCCGACGAGGAGCAGATCGAGTTCCCGATCGTCTACTGCAACGCCAAGGCCGGCCGCGCCGCGCTGGAGCTCGACGAGTCGGCCGAGGGAGCCGAGCGGATCGCCTCGCCCAACCTCGAGCCGCTGCTGGACCTCCTGCTCGAGCGCATCCCCGCTCCTCAGTACGACCCCGCCCATCCGCTGCAGGCGCTCGTAACGAACCTCGACGCCTCTCCCTACGTCGGGCGCCTCGCGATCTGCCGCGTGCGCAACGGGCAGATCCGCCGTGGTCAGCAGATCGCGTGGTGCCGCGCGAACGGCTCGATCGAGCGCGCCCAGGTCTCCGAGCTCTACGTCACCGATGCGTTGGAGCGCGTGGACGCGGCCGAAGCGGGACCGGGGGAGATCATCGCCGTCGCCGGCATCGCCGAGGTCACGATCGGCGAGACCCTCGCCGATCCCGACGATCCGCGTCCGCTGCCGGTCATCAGCGTCGACGAGCCCTCGCTGTCGATCACGATCGGCATCAACACCTCCCCGCTCGCCGGCAAGAACGGCGCGACCAAGCTCACCGCGCGCCAGATCCGCCAGCGCCTCGACCAGGAGCTCGTCGGAAACGTCTCGTTGCGCGTCGTCGACACGGAGCGGCCGGAAACATGGGAGGTGCAGGGTCGAGGCGAGCTGCAGCTGGCGATCCTCGTCGAGATGATGCGCCGCGAGGGCTACGAGCTCACCGTCGGCCAGCCCCGCGTCCTCGAGCGCCAGATCGACGGCAAACGCCACGAGCCCGTCGAGCGCCTCTCGATCGACGTCCCCGAGGACTACGTCGGCGTCGTCACCCAGATGCTCGCCCTGCGCAAAGGACGCATGGAACACATGACAAACCACGGCACCGGCTGGGTCCGCATGGAGTATCTCGTTCCCGCCCGCGGCCTGATCGGGTTTCGCACCGAGTTCGTCACCGAGACCCGTGGCACCGGCATCATGCACCACGTCTTCGAGCGCTGGGAGCGCTGGGCCGGCGAGCTCCTCACACGCACCAGCGGGGTCCTCATCGCCGACCGCCGCGGCGCCACCGTGCAGTACTCGCTGATGAGCCTCCAGGAGCGCGGCACCATGTTCGTCGGGCCCGGCGAGGAGGTATACGAGGGGATGATCGTCGGCGAGAACGCCCGCGCCGGAGACATCGACGTCAACCCCGTCAAGGAGAAGCATTTGACGAACATGCGCTCCTCCACCTCCGACGTGCTCGAGCGGTTGGTGCCCCACCGCCAGCTCTCGCTCGAGGAGGCGATGGAGTTCGTGCGCGCGGACGAGTGCGTCGAGGTCACCCCCACCGTCGTGCGCATGCGCAAGGTCGAGCTCGGGAAGGTCGAGCGCCTGAAGGCCGCGCGCGTCCGGCGCGGGAAATGAGCGCGGCGAGGCCGGGCGCGCGAGCGCCTATCTTGGGACGCCGATGAGCGCGATCCAAGCCACCTCCCTGCACAAGAGCTACGGCCAGGTCCACGCCGTCAACGGGGTCGACCTCGCGATCGACGCGGGCGAGACCGTCGCGCTGCTCGGCCCCAACGGGGCCGGCAAGTCCACCACGATCGACATGCTCCTCGGCCTCGCCCACCCCGACGCGGGCTCCGTCACGGTCTTCGGCCGCTCGCCCACCGCCGCCGTCGACGCCGGGATCGTCGGCGCGATGCTGCAGACCGGCGCGCTGATCCGCGACCTCTCCGTGCGCGAGCTCGTCGCGATGGTCGCCTCGCTGTACCCCAACCCGCTCGACGTCGACGAGACGCTGCAGATCACCGGACTCGCGGAGAAAGCCGAACACCGCACCCAGAAGCTCTCAGGCGGGGAGACCCAGCGCGCGCGCTTCGCCGTCGCGCTCGTCTCCAACCCCGAGTTGCTCGTGCTCGACGAGCCAACCGTCGCGATGGACGTCGAGGGCCGCCGCTCCTTCTGGACCACCATGCGCGCGCAGGCCGCGAGCGGCAAGACCGTCCTGTTCGCCACCCACTACCTCGAGGAGGCCGACGCCTACGCCGACCGCGCGATCCTCATGGCCCACGGCCGCGTCGTCGCCGACGGGCCCACCAACGAGATCAAGGCGATGGTCGGCTCGCGCACGATCCGCGCCACGCTGCCCGGCACCGATCTCGAGGCCGACCTCGCCGGGCTGCGCGCCCTGCCGGGCGTCAACGCCGCCGAGCGCCGTGGCGAGGCCGTCGTGCTGAGCTGCGCCGACTCCGACGCCGCGATCCGCGCGCTGCTGGCACGGTATCCCGACGCGCGCGACATCGAGATCGCCGCCGCCGGGCTCGAGCAGGCGTTCCTGGAGCTCACCGGAGGCGAGCCGCAGAGCGTCGCGCAGGCTGCGCTTGCCGCTGGGCCGAGGGCGGGCGCGTAGTGAGCCGAGGAGATCCGTCATGAGCGCTCCGGGGGCGCGCAGCGGTAGTTCAACTGCGGACCCCGCCGCGCGCGCCCGCGCGCGAGCGCTGGCCTATACCCGGTTCGAGTTGCTGCGCACGCTGCGCAACCGCCGCTTCTTCGTCCTCTCGCTCGGCTTCCCCCTGCTGCTGTACTTCCTCATCACCAGTCCGAACAGGCACAACCACAACTTCCTCGGCACCGGCATCCCGGCGCCCACCTACTACATGGTTGGGCTGATCTCGTTCGGCACGATGAGCGCGATGCTCTCCACTGGCGCGCGCATCGCCGCCGAGCGCGCCGTCGGCTGGAACCGCCAGCTGCGCATCAGTCCGCTCTCCACGCGCTCCTATTTCCGCGCGAAGGTTCTCACGGCCTACCTGATGGCGATGCTCTCGATGGCCTGTCTGTATGTCGCGGGTGCGGCCTTCTTCGGCGTCAGCTTCCCCGCGGGCGACTGGATCGAGATGACGCTGCTGATCCTCGTCGGGTTGATACCGCTCGCCGCGCTAGGGATCCTGCTCGGGCACCTGCTCACCCCGGATTCGATCGGGCCTGCGATGGGAGGCGGCGTCGCACTGTTGGCCTTCCTCGGGGGCACCTGGTTTCCCATCAAAGGCAGCGGGTTTCTTCCCGAACTCGCCCAGCTGCTGCCCTCCTACTGGATCGTGCGCGCCAGCCACGTAGGGTTGGGCGGGGGCGCCTGGGAAGCGAAGGGCTGGATCGTGATCGCCGCCTGGACCGTTGTGCTCGCCGCGTTCGCCCGTCGCGCGTACCGGCGTGACACGCAGCGCGTTTGAGCGGCTCCCCCACCACGCGCCGGCGCCCGGAGAGCGCGCGGTGCGCCCCGGGGTGCGGCCCGGACGGCGCACGGGGTGCGCCCCGGACGGCGCACGGGGTGCGCCCCGGACGGCGCGCGGGCGGATCGGAAGGATCGATTGTAGTTCTCTTTTCTTATCTCTTTACAGTTCGAAACTATTTAGTCCTGTAAAGAATCCGTAATCGAAAACCCACATCGAGCCTCTAGGGTTTCGCGGATGAGCAACTCGACTCCCCGCCCCCTCCCGCGCGTGCTCGCGACCGCGCTGTGCCTGGCCCTGCTGCTCGGCACGCTCGCAGCGCCAACCCTCGCCGCTACCGCCGTCCACTTCCAGCGCGAGAGCTACGAGGCGCTGCTGGTGCAGATCCGCCACGGCGAAGTCCACGCCCTCGTCCTGCACCCGCAGGGTTACAGGGCGCACGCCTCGCTCGACAACGGCGCCCACTTCACGGCCACGTATCACCCCGCCGAAGTGGCCAAGCTACAGGCGCTTGCGCGTGCCCACAACGCGTCCTTCACCGTCGCCAAAGCGACCCCCAAAGCGACCGCCACCCACCACAAACTGCGCTACATCGCAGGTGGGCTTTTGATCGTCGTGATCCTCGTCGTGCTCGCCGTGCTGCTCGTCGGACGCCGCCGCGCGCTCAGCGAGGAGGAGACCGCTGCACGGTAGTCACGTGCACGGTAGCCACCTGCACGGCCCGCCGGCCTCGCGCCGCCGGCTCGCGGTGGCGCTGGGACTGATCTCGGCGTTCATGGCGGTGGAGGTAGTCGCGGGTGCCCTCGCGCACTCGCTCGCGCTGATCTCCGATGCGGCGCACATGCTCACCGACGCCGCGGCGCTCGCGCTCGCGTTCCTGGCGGTGCGCCTCGCGGCGCGCCCCGCGCGGGGCGCGATGACGTACGGATTTCAGCGCGTGGAGGTGCTCGCGGCGCTCGCCAACGGGATCACGCTGCTCGTGCTCGCGATCGCGATCGTCTATTCCGCCGTGCGGCGCCTGATCTCTCCACCCGCGGTCACAGCGTGGGCGATGGTCGCGATCGCGGGCGCTGGGATCGTCGTCAACGGCGTCGCCACGGTGGCGCTCGCGGGCGCGGGCCGCGAGTCGCACATGAGCGTCGAGGGCTCCTTCCAGCACCTGCTCACCGACCTGTTTGCGTTCATCGGCACCGCCCTCGCGGGCGTCGTGATCCTCCTAAGCGGCTTCGATCGCGCCGATCCGATCGCGTCGCTACTGGTCGCGGCATTGATGGTGCGCTCCGCGTTCGGTCTGCTGCGCGACTCCGGGCGCGTCTTCCTGGAGGCGGCGCCCCCCGGCCTGGATCCGGATGACGTCGGGTACGCGCTGGCCGCGGCGCGCGACGTCGTGGAGGTGCACGACCTGCACATCTGGGAGCTCTCGGCCGGATTTCCCGCGCTCTCCGCGCACGTGCTCGTCGGACGCGACGCCGATTGCCATGCGGCGCGCCGCGCGCTGGAGCTGCTTTTGCGCGAGCGCTTCGGTGTGCAGCACACGACGCTGCAGGTCGAGCATGAGGATGGCGGGGGGCTCCTGGAGTTGAAGCTGCCCGACGTATGAACCTCGCAGGGCCGCCTGTTTGACGGGTCCGCGAAGCGGGTAGTTGTGCTTCGGCAGTCCGGCATCGCGGCATCGCAGGCGTCGACGTCAGGCACCGCGGAGCCCCGGGACGAGGCTCGGAGCAGGAGACCGATGGCGACTCAAACGGGTGGACGTAGCGGCCGCACAGGTGGCACGGCGAGGGAAGACCAGGAGGGTACCGCACCGGCCAATCCCAACGGGAACGGGGAGTTTTCCGCGCGCCGCGCGGACGAGGAGGTGGTTCTCGAAGACCTGCTGCGCACCCTGCGGGCGGCGCGCGCTGGTGACTTCTCAGCGCGCCTGAACACCCGCCGGCGCGGGCTGCTGGGAGAACTCGCGGCCGAGCTCAACGAGCTGGTCGCGACCAACCAGCGCATGGCCAAGGAGCTCGTGCGCGTAGGGCGGATCATTGGGCGCGAGGGGCGCATGACGGAGCGCGCGATGCTGCCGGAAGCGGACGGCGCGTGGGCGACGAGCATCGACTCCGTGAATGCCCTGATCGACGATCTCGTGCGCCCCACCACCGAGGTCGCGCGCGTGATCGTCGCGGTCGCCGAGGGGGATCTCTCGCAGAAGATGGCGCTGAAGATCGAGGGCCAGCAGGTCAAGGGTGAGTTCCTGCGGATCGGCACGACCGTCAACACGATGGTCGATCAGCTCTCGTCGTTCGCGGACGAGGTGACGCGCGTCGCGCGCGAGGTCGGCACCGAGGGCAAGCTCGGCGGTCAGGCCGAGGTGGAGGGCGTGTCGGGCACGTGGCGCGGGTTGACCGAGAGCGTGAACTTCATGGCCAACAACCTCACGACTCAGGTGCGCAACATCGCGCAGGTGACGACGGCGGTCGCGCAGGGCGATCTTTCGCAGAAGATCACGGTGGACGTGAAGGGCGAGATCCTGGAGCTGAAGGACACGATCAACACGATGGTCGATCAGCTGTCGTCGTTCGCGGACGAGGTGACGCGCGTCGCGCGTGAGGTCGGCACGGAAGGCAAGCTCGGCGGTCAGGCCGAGGTGGAGGGCGTGTCGGGCACGTGGCGCGATCTGACCGAGAACGTCAACCAGCTCGCCGGGAACCTCACGACGCAGGTGCGCAACATCGCGCAGGTGACGACGGCGGTCGCGCAGGGCGATCTTTCGCAGAAGATCACGGTGGACGTGAAGGGCGAGATCCTGGAGCTGAAGGACACGATCAACACGATGGTCGATCAGCTGTCGTCGTTCGCGGACGAGGTGACGCGCGTCGCGCGTGAGGTCGGCACGGAAGGCAAGCTCGGCGGCCAGGCCGAGGTGGAGGGCGTGTCGGGCACGTGGCGCGATCTGACCGAGAACGTCAACCAGCTCGCCGGGAACCTCACGACGCAGGTGCGCGCGATCGCCGAGGTCTCCACGGCGGTGACGCAGGGAGATCTCACGCGGTCGATCTCCGTGAAGGCGCAGGGCGAGGTCGCGGAGCTGAAGGACAACATCAACCAGATGATCGCCAACCTACGCGACACGACCAAGCGCAACGAGGAGCAGGATTGGCTGAAGACCAACCTCGCCCGCATCTCCGGCCTGATGCAGGGCCAGCGCGACCTGCGCACGGTGACGCAGCTGATCATGAGCGAGCTGACGCCGACGGTGTCCGCGCAGCACGGCGCGTTCTTCCTCGCGCGCCCCGCCGCCGAGGGCGAGGAGGCGGGAACGCGCCTGCAGCTGATCGCCAGCTACAGCTATCAGCCGCACAAGGATGTCCCGACGCAGTTCGAGCTCGGCCAGGGCCTCGTCGGGCAGGCCGCGGTCGAGCGCAAGAGCATCCTGATCTCCGACGCCCCGCCCAACTACATCCGCATCGCCTCGGGCCTCGGCGGGGTCGACCCGGTGAACATCATCGTGATGCCGATCCTCTTCGAGGAGCAGGTGCTGGGTGTGATCGAGCTCGCCTCGCTGCAGCCCTACAGCGAGATCCACCGCACGTTCCTGGCGCAGCTGATGCAGACGCTGGGGGTGGTGCTGAACACGATCACCGCGAACATGCGCACGGAGGAGCTGCTGCAGCAGTCGCAGTCGCTGACGCAGGAGCTGCAGACGCAGTCGGAGGAGCTCCAGCAGAAGGCGGCGCTGCTGGAGGATCGCAACCGCGACATCGAGACCAAGAACCGCGAGATCGAGTTCGCGCGGCTCGGCCTCGAGGAGAAGGCGGCGCAGCTGGCGCTGTCCTCGAAGTACAAGTCGGAGTTCCTGGCGAACATGTCCCACGAGCTCCGCACCCCGCTCAACAGCCTGCTGGTGCTGTCCAAGCTGCTGCTGGAGAACGAGTCGGGCAACTTGTCAGAGAAGCAGCTGGAGTTCGTGCGCACGATCCACACCGCGGGGATCGATCTGCTGCAGCTGATCAGCGACATCCTCGACCTGTCGAAGATCGAGGCGGGCAAGATGGAAATCCTGCCCGACGTCGTCGGGCTGGCCGACGTGCAGGCGTACGTGACGCGCACGTTCGACCCGATCGCGGCCGACAAAGGCCTGCGCTTCGAGATCCGCTCTGAACCGGGCCTGCCGGAGACGATCCTCACAGACGAGCAGCGCCTGGAGCAGATCCTGCGCAACCTGCTGTCCAACGCGTTCAAGTTCACCGAGGCCGGAGGGGTCACGCTGAGCGTCTCGGAGCGCGAGGACGGTCGCGTCGCGTTCGCGGTCTCCGACACCGGCGTGGGTATCCCTCTGGACAAGCTGCGCGTGATCTTCGAGGCCTTCCAGCAGGCCGACGGCACGACCAGCCGCAAGTACGGTGGGACGGGCCTGGGACTCTCGATCAGTCGCGAGCTCGCACGCGCGCTGGGCGGCGAGATCGAGGTCTCGAGCGTCGTGGGGGACGGCAGCACGTTCACGCTCGTGCTGCCCCCGGATCACCCCCGGCAGTTCGGCTCCTCGCTGGAGCCGCGTGTCGAGAACGCCGATGCGGACGAGCCCGAGCTCGCGCCGGCGGGAACGATGGACCGGACGGGAGCGGTGGCGCCGGCCGGTGAGGGCGGGTTATTCGCAGGCCCGTCCTCGACGCCGGCCGGCGCGCCGGCCCTCGCCCGTCCACGGACGGCGGCGAGCGGTTCCGCCACGCGGCGTCTGCTGATTGTCGAGCGAGGAGATTCCGCGGCCGAGGCGATCGCGGGTATCGCCGGGCAGGGCGACGGGGTGGTGACCGTTTGCACGGGCTCCACCGACGAAGCCGCGGTGGCGCTCGAGCAGTCGCCGTTCGACTGCGTGGTCGTGGGAGCCGGGATCTCGAAGGCCGGTGCGCTCGGTCTGCTCGAGCGGATCGGCCGCGACGAGCGTCTCCGCGGCACGGTCTGCGTGCTGTGCCCCGACCGCGCGCTGACGGCGCGGGAGCAGAGTCGGCTGCGGCGCCTGGAACCGGCGATCGCGACGCACGTGGTGGGCACGACCGAGCAGCTGGTCGCGGAGACCGCGATGGCGCTGCACCGGCAGGCCGCACGTCCAACCGGCTGGAGCAGCGAGCCGGCGGGCGCGCAGCACGGAAGGCCGGCGGCGGCGGCGCTGCGCGGCAAGAAGGTGCTGTTGGTGGACGACGACGTGCGCAACCTGTTCGCGCTCGCGAGCCTGTTGGAGGATCGCGGCATGGAGGTCGTCTTCGGCGAGACCGGCCAGGAGGCGCTCGCGGCGCTGGAGCGTCACCGCGATGTGGAGATCGTCCTGATGGACATCATGATGCCGGGCATGGACGGCAACGAGACGATCGCCGAGATCAGGCGGATGCCGCGACTGGGGACGCTGCCGATCGTCGCGGTCACCGCGAAGGCGATGGAGGGCGATCGCGAGCGCAGCCTCGCGGCGGGTGCGTCGGACTACATCACCAAGCCGGTCGAGCCGGAGCGCCTGCTGGCTCTGATCGGGACATGGCTGCGACGGTGAGCGCGACGCGGTCACCCGCGGAGCTCGAACCGCCGTCCGAGCTGCGGCCACCGCCAACGCTTGCACAGACGCCCGCGCGTGGGCCCTCGGCGACCGCGGCGGCGATCCTGCTGGTCGACGACGACGAGCAGAGCCTGCGCACGCTGGAGGTCGTGCTCGAGCCGCTCGGACAGCGGCTGGTGACGGCGCGGTCGGGCGAGGAGGCGCTGCGGCTGCTGCTGCGCGAGGAGTTCGCGGCGGTCCTGCTCGACATGCGCATGCCGGGCCTCGACGGCCTGGAAACGGCGCGCTTCGTCAAAGCGCGTGCCGCGACGCGTCACATCCCGATCATCTTCCTAACCGCACAGGCCGACGATGTCGAGCAGGTGTTCCGCGCCTACGAGGCCGGCGCGGTCGACTACGTCGCGAAGCCGTTCGAGCCCGACGTGCTACGCAGCAAGGTGGCGGTGTTCGTCGAGCTTCAGTACGAGCGGGTGGAGCGCATACGCGAGGCGCGTGCGCGCGCGGAGGCGGAGACGATCGCGAGTACCGCGAGCAAGCTCCAGGGGATCTCCGACGCGGCGCTCGCGCACCTGGAGCTCGACGAGCTGCTGCCGGAGCTGCTGGAGCGCGCGAGCACGGTGTTCGGGGCGGACGCCGCAGGTCTGCTGTTGCGGGACGGGGAGACGAGCTGGCTGACGCTGCTCACCGCGAGTGACGACGCGGATCGACCGCCTGGCGACGCCAGCCTCTCGCCGGGCACGACCGGTCGGCCGCGGCGCCCAGGGCGACGGCCCGCGCAGGCGCACAGCGCGATCTCCGGCGAGGGCCTGCTGGCGCAGGTCGTGCGCGGCGCGCCGCTGCAGATCCCCGAGCTCGACGGCGAGGACGAGCTGCCGGCGGCGCTTGGGGAGGTCGGGCTGCGTTCGCTGATCGCGGCTCCGCTGACCGCGGGCGGCGTGGGGCTCGGTGCGCTGCTGCTGGGATCGCGCGATGTGCGCGCCTTCAGCGAGGAGGATCTCGTCGTGCTCGGTCTCAGTGCGGATCGCGCCGCGATCGCGATCCAGCACGCGCGGAGCTACGAGCACGAGCGGGGCCTGGTGGAGATGCTCCAGCACCATCTGCTGCCCGATCGCCTGCCGCAGGCTCCAGCGCTGGCGATGGCGGCTCGTTACCGGCCGAGCGAGCGCGCGGCGCAGGTGGGCGGCGACTGGTACGACGCGATCGTGCTCCCCGGGGGTGCGGTGGGGTTGGCGATCGGCGACGTCGTCGGGCACGGCGTGCGCGCGGCGACGCTGATGGGTGAGCTGCGCGCGGCGCTGCGCGCGTACGCGCTGGTGGAGCCGCGGTCGCCGGCGGCGGCGCTGGCGCGCCTGAACGCACTCGTGGCGAGCACGCACGGGGCGACGATGGTGGCGACGGTGCTCTACATGGTCGTCGACTCCGACGGGGCGCGCGCGCGGTTCGCGAGCGCGGGTCACCTGCCGCCGCTGCTGATGGAGGCGGACGGCGCGACGCGTTTCCTGGAGCACCCTTCGGCGCCTCCGCTGGGCGCCACCGAGCACGCCGACTTTCGCGACTGGGAGGGCGAGCTGGACGCGGGCGGCACGATCCTGCTGTACACCGACGGGTTGGTGGAGCGCCGGGGCGAGTCGATCGACGTCGGCCTGCAGCGTCTGCGTGCCGCGCTCGGGACGGCGCCGGGCGACCTGGAGCGGCTCTGCTCGCACGTGCTCGCGCGGGCGCCCGGTGGCAGGGGTGTGAGCGACGACATCGCGCTGCTCGCGGTGCGCCTCTCGGCACCCGCGGGCGAGCGCCTGGAGCTGGACCTGCCGGCGGAGCCCGAGTCGGTGTCGATCGCGCGCCACCACGTGGAGCGCTGGCTGCAGAACACCGGGAACGGGACGGACGACGTGTTCGCGATCAAGCTCGCCGTGAGCGAGGCCTGCGCGAACGCGGTGGAGCATGCCTATGGCCCGGAGCCGGGGCGCACGTTTCACCTGCGCGCGGAGCGCTCCTACGGGGAGGTGATGGTGGAGATCTCCGACCGCGGTCGCTGGCGCACGCCGCGGGGAGCGCAGCGGGGCATGGGCCTGCGGATGATCGAGCGGCTGATGGATAGCGTCGACGTGCAGCGCCTGGCGGCGGGCACGACGGTGCGCATGAGCAAGGTGCCCGCCGAGGGAGGGCAGGCGGAGCGGGACGAGGAGGGCGTCCTGCGGGGATGAGCGCGATCGAGCGGGGCAGCGAAGAGGGGCGACCGCCGGGAGCGCTGGCGGAGCTCGAGCGCATCGAAGACGACGGCGTGCTGATCGTCGGCGTGACCGGCGAGGTCGATGTCTCGAACGTGGAGGAGCTCGCGGAGGTCGCCTTCAGCCTGCCCAACGCGGCGCTGGGGCTCGTGCTGGACCTCTCCGGGGCGACCTACATCGACAGCGCGACGATCGGACTGCTGTTCAAGCTGTCCTCCTCGTTGCGCCGCCGCGGGCAGGCGCTGCGGGTGGTGTGTCCGGCGGATTCGAACGCGCGGCGCGTGTTGGAGCTGACGGGCTTCGATCGCAGCACCCCCAACGAGGAGCATCGCGAGAGCGCGATCGTCGCGATCCGCCGCGACGTGCCGCTGGGCTGATAAGAACGAGACTCAGTCTCATGATATGGTGGATCCGCGATGGGGACTCGCGTAATTCACGGCGTCCGGGCGGGTGCGGTGCGCGCGGCCCGCGCGTATGCGAGCCGGATGCGCGCGCGGGGGCACGCCGCCGGTGCGATCGCCGCGGCGGTCGCGCTGCTCGCGCTCGGCGCTCTGCTGGGCGGTTGCGGCGAAGGTGAACCCACGACGGGGGCGGCGGGCAAGCTCGAGGTCGTGGCGGCGGAGAACTTCTGGGGCAGTCTCGCGGCGCAAGTCGGCGGCGATCGCGTGGAGGTGCGCTCGATCGTCGTGAACCCCGCGACGGACCCCCACAGCTACGAACCGACGGCGCGGGACGCGCGGGCGATGGCGGCGGCGAAGCTCGCGATCGTGAATGGCGTGGGCTACGACGAATGGGCCTCGAAGTTGCTCGCGGCGAGCCCGCTGGAAGGGCGCGCGGTGCTCGACGTGGGCGCCCTGTTGGGTCTGCCCGCGGGCGCGAACCCGCACCGCTGGTACTACCCTGCCGACGTGGAGGCGGTGGTGCGGGAGATCGCGCACGACTACGAGCGCCTGGACCCGGCGGCGCGAGCGTACTTCGCCCACCGCGAGCACGAGCTCGAAACGGCGGGTTTCGCGCGCTACGACGCGCTGCGACGCGCGATCCGCGCGCGCTACGCGGGCACGCGGGTGGGTTATAGCGAGAGCATCTTCGAGGGTCTCGGCGAAGACCTGGGTCTGCGGCTGCTGACCCCGTACAGCTTCGCGAAGGCGGTGGCGGAGGGTGGAGAAGTGACCGCGCAGGATAAGCGCGTGGTCGACGAGGAGGCGGAAAACCACCGGATCGCGGTCTGGGTGTTCAACAGCCAGAACGTCACGCCGGACGTGCAGCGCGCCGGCGAACTGGCGCGCGCCGCGCGGATCCCGATCGCGACGGTGACCGAGACGCTCTCGCCGGCGAGCGACGATTTCGAGCAGTGGCAGGTCGCGGAGCTCGAAGGGCTGCGGCGCGCGCTGCACGCGGCCACGGGACGGTAGCGGTCGTGGTGGGCGCCGGCGAGCGGCGGGATTGGGATGACGCCGCGCGGCCGCGGGGCGAGCTCACCGCGGCGCTGGAGCTGCGCGCCGCCGCGGTGCGTCTGGGCTCAGCGACGGTGTGGGAAGGCGTGGACTGCGTCGTGCGCGAGGGGGAGTTCGTCGCGGTCCTGGGGCCCAACGGCGCGGGCAAGTCGACGCTGCTGGGGGTGCTCCTCGGCCTGCTCGCGCTCGAGCGCGGCTCGGCGAGGGTGCTCGGCGGCCCGCCGGGGGAGCGCAACGCGGACATCGGCTACCTGCCGCAGCGGCGGGTGTTCGACCGCGCGACGCGTGTGCGCGGCGTTGACATCGTGCGCCTGGGGCTGGACGGTCACCGCTGGGGGGTCCCGCTGCCGGGCGCGGAGCGGTTCTCCGCGCGCGCACGCGCCGAGCGGGCGCGAGTCGCGGAGGCGATCGAGCGGGTCGGCGCACACGCTTATGCGGAGCGGCCGATCGGGGAGTGCTCGGGTGGAGAGCAGCAGCGCCTTCTGATCGCGCAGGCGCTGGTCCGCGATCCGCGGATGCTGCTGTTGGACGAGCCGCTCGACGGCTTGGATCTGCCCAACCAGGTGGCGGTCGCGGCGCTGGTCGGCAGGATCTGTCGCGAGCGGGGCGTGACGGTGCTGCTGGTGGCGCACGACGTGAACCCGCTGTTGCCGTATGTCGACAGAGTGCTCTACCTGGCGGGCGGGCGCGCGGCGATGGGGACGCCCGAGGAGGTCGTCAGAGGCGAGACGCTGAGCGAGCTCTACGGGGCTCCGATCGAGGTGCTGAGGACCGTCCGACGGGCGCGTCGTCGTGGTCGGTCAGCCCGAGGCCCCGCACCACCATGGGCCGCGCCACGAACATGCGCAGGTCCTGGAGTGAACCCGCACGTGACGATCGATCTGGTGCGCGACGTGCGTGAGCTGTTGGCGTACCCGTTCATGGTCAACGCGCTGCAGGCCGCGAGCGCGGCGGCGGTGATGGCGGCGGTGGTGGGCTGGTTCATGGTGCTGCGCGGGGAGACCTTCGCGGGTCACACGCTCTCGATGATGTCCTTCCCGGGTGCCGCGGCGGCGTCGCTGGCGGGGCTGCCGCTCGCCGTTGGCTACTTCGTGTTCTGCGTGGGGGGCGCGCTGATCTTCGCGGCGAGCGGGTGGCGTCGCGAGGGCGGCCGCGGTGAGGGGCAGCGGGCGGCGACGATCGGGACGGTCGGTGCGGCCTCCCTGGCGCTGGGTTTCGTGGGGCTGAACCTCTACGGCGGGGTGCTGGAGAACCTGCAGGAGCTGCTGTTCGGGTCGATCTTCGGCGTGACGCGTGGGCAGGTCGTGGCGTTGGCGATCGTTGCTGCGTGTGCGGTGGCTGCGCTGGCGGCGTTGGGGCGTCCCCTGCTGATGGCGTCTGTGGATGGAGTGCTCGCTGGCGCGAGCGGGGTGCCGGTTCGTGCCGTGTCGACGGCTTTCCTTGTGGTTCTGGGGCTGGCGGTGGCCGCGACGGCGCAGATCACGGGGATCCTGTTGGTGTTCGCGCTGCTGGTCGTGCCGGCGGCGACGGCGCGGGAGCTGACGCCGCGGATCGGGTTGGGGCTCACGCTGAGCGTGGTGCTGGCGCTCGTCGTCGTGTGGGTCGGCCTCGGGCTGTCGTATTTCACCAACTACTCGGCGGGGTTCTTCACGACGAGCGTGGCGGCGGCGCTGTTCGCCCTCGCGCGCACGGCGCGGGTCCTGGGGGTGGTGCGCTGATGGGACTGGAAGGGCCCTTCGCGAACGCGCTGCTGGCGGGGTCGTGCATCGCGGTGGCGTGCGGGTTGGTCGGGTGGTTCGTGGTCGTGCGCAGCCAGGTGTTCGCGGGCGACGCGCTGAGCCACGTGGCGTTCACGGGCGCGCTGGGCGCGGCGGCGGCGGGCCTGGATCTGCGGGTGGGGTTGTTCGCGGCGACGGTGCTGGTGGCGCTGCTGATCGCGGTGCTTGGAGCGCGGGCGAGCGCGGGCGACACGAGCATCGGGGTGGTGTTCGTGTGGACGCTCGGCCTGGGGGCGCTGTTCTTGGACATCTTCAACGCGGGGGGCGCGGGGTCGAGCGGGACGATCGCCGCGCGGACGCTGTTCGGCTCGCTGCTGGGGCTCTCCGGCGGCGAAGCGCGTCTCGCGGCGCTCGTGGCGGTGGGGGCGGTCGGCGCGACTTTGGCGCTGGGGCGTCCCCTGCTGCTGGCGTCGATCGATGCGCCGGTGGCGCTCGCGGGTGGCGCGCCGGTGCGGGCGCTGGGCTTTGTGTTCCTGGTGCTGTTGGGGGTAGTCGCGGCGGAGGCGACCGAGGCGGTGGGTGCGCTGCTGCTGCTCGGTCTGCTCGCGGCGCCGGCGGGTGCGGCGCAGCGTCTGACGGCGAACCCCTACCGTGGGATGGCGCTGGCGGCGGGGATCGCGCTGGGGGCGACGTGGGCGGGGCTGGCGCTCAGCTACTGGGTCGCGGCGTTCCCGCCGGGCGCCGCGGTGGTGTTGGTGGCGGCGGCGGTGTACGCGCTTACCATGGTCCTGGGAGCCCGACGACACGCATGAGCTCGACGCGCGACACCACCCACATGCGTCCCTCGCGGCCGCCGACGGCGCGCGACGCGCAGGCGTGGGCCGATCGCGCGGAGGCGGCGCTGAGCACGGCGGGACACAAGCGCGGCGGCGCGCGGCGGGCCTTGTTGGAGCTGTTGGGCGCGCAAACTTGTGCGCTCACGGCCCCCGAGATCGAGACCGCGCTGGGTGAGTCCGGCCGCGGCGTGAGCCGCGCGAGCGTGTACCGCATCCTCGACGAGCTCGAGCGTCTGCGGCTCGTGAGCCGCGTGGAGACGGGACAGGCGATGGTTCGCTACGAGCGCGCGCACGGCGAGGGCGAGGGGCACCACCATCACCTCGTGTGCGACAGCTGCGGCCTGGTGATGCCGTTCTCCGACGAGGGGCTCGAGCGCGCGATCGACGAGCTCAGCGAGCGCGTCCCGCTCGCGGTCGCCGAGCACGAGATCGTGCTGCACGGTGCGTGCGAGGCGTGCGCGCCGTAGACCCTGCCGCTAGAGGACCCCGCTTCGCTCGCGCTGCCGCGCGCCCTGCGCGGGCTGCTCGGCCTCGGCGTGCGCGCGGACCGAGGCGCCCTCGATGTTCAGGCGCGGCAGGATGCGGTCCAGCCGGGCGGGGATCCGCCAGGTGCGCTCGCCGACGATGTCGAGCACGGCCGGCAGCAGCAGGCAGCGGACGACGACCGCGTCAAGGAAGACGGCGCTCGCGAGGCTCAGGCCGAACTCTTTGATGACGCGGTTTTCGCCGAGCATGAAGGAGAGGAACACGCAGACCATGATCGCCGCGGCCGCGGTGACGACACGTCCGGTCAGCGCGAGCCCTTCGCCGACGGCGCGGCGGTTGTCGCCGGTACGAGTCCACTGCTCGTGGATGCGCGAGATCAGGAAGACCTCGTAGTCCATCGAGAGGCCGAAGACGATCGCGAACAGCATCACGGGGATGAAGGACTCGATCGGCCCCGGGCTGACCCCCATCAGGCTCTGGACCCAGCCCCACTGGAAGACGACGACGATCACCCCCAGCGAGGCGCCGATGCTGAGCAGGTTCATGACCGCGGCTTGCAGCGGGATCACCAGGGAGCGGAACACGACCATCAGCAGCAGCGCGGAGAGCAGCACGACGACGCCGATGAACAGCGGCAGCTTGTGGGCGAGCGCGGTCGCGAAGTCCACCCCGCCGGCGGTCACGCCGCCGACGTACGCGACGGCGCCAGTACGCGCGGCGACCGGTGGGATCGCCTGCGAACGCAGGCGCGAAACGAGCTGCGCCGTCGCGTAGGCCTGCGGGGAGGAGCGCGGATACACCGAGATCGTCGCCACTTCGCCGCTGGGGCTCAGGCGCGGCGGAGTCACCGAGACGACGCCCGACGCTTTGGCGATCGCGCTCTGCAGTTCGCGCAGCGCGGCTTCGTCGCCGCGGTGGGGCAGGCGCACGACGACCTGCAGCGGGCCGTTGAAGCCTTCGCCGAAGCCCTCCGCGAGCAGCGCGTAGGCGCGATGGGTCGTCGTGCTCGTGGGGTCGTTGCCCGCGTCGCTGGAACCGAGCCGCAGCGCGATCGCGGGCGCCGCGATCACGAGCATCAGCAGCGTCGCGCCGAGCGCGATCGCCGGCGAATGGTCCTGCACGAAGTCGCTCCACCGCAGCCACATGCGGCCGGCCGCCACAGGCTCGGCGCCAGTGCCATCGGCTGACCTGCCGGAAGAGCCGTTTTCCGCGGTTCTCGCGGGGGCTCCGTCGCCGCCACCGGCGAGAGACGGCACGCCACCGTTGGACGGCCCGCCACCGTTGGACGGCCCGCCACCGTTGCCGCCACCCTGCGAAGCAGCCGCCGCCGTGGTGCGCGCCCGGCGCCTTGCCCGCCGTCCCGGCCGTGCGAGGCGCGCACCGACAAGGGTGAGCAGCGCCGGCAGCAGCGTGAGCGATGCGCTCATTACGAGCAGCACGCCGATCGAGGCCGAGATCGCGACGCCGTAGAGGAAGTCGACCCCGAGCAGCATCATGCCGAGCAGCGCGATCACGACGGTAACACCGGCGAACAGGACGGCGCGTCCGGCCGTGTCCATGGCTTGTACGACCGACTCGCGGACGTTCCCGTGGGTGGGCCCGGGGTGGGCGTAGGCCTCGCGGAAGCGCGTGAGGATGAACAGCGAGTAGTCGATGCCGACGCCGAGCCCGATCATCGCCGCCAGCTCCGAGGAGAAGTCGGGGGTGTCGACGACGTGGGTGAAGAGCGCGATCACCCCCAGGCCGGTGCCGAGGCCGAACAGCGCAGTCAGGATCGGCAGTCCCATCGCCAGCAGCGAGCCGAACGTGATCAGCAGCACCACGATCGCCGCCATCAGCCCGACGGCGGTGGAGAGGCCGAAGCCTTCCTGCTCGGTCGCCTCGATCGCCTGGCCGCCGAGCTCGATTTGCAGGCCCGGCTGTCGCGCACCCTCGGCGACCTTGACGACGCGTTCGGGGGCGCTCTTGGGCAGGAGGTTGGCTTTTTCGTCGAACACGACCGTCGCGAACGCGATGCGCTGGTTTGCTGAGATCGCCTGGCCGGCCTCGGCGCCGTCGTAGGGGCTCACCACGCCCGCGACGTGCGGGAGGCGCTCGATCTGGGCGAACGTCGCTTCCATGTGATGACGCACGGACGGGTCCTTGACGCTTCCGGAGGAGACGCGGAAGACGATCTGGTCGCGGTCGCCGGCCTGCGCTGGGAAGCTGTGCTGCAGGAGGTCCGAGGCGCGCTGCGCGCCGGAGCCCGGCAGCGAGAAGTTGTTGGAGTATTCGGTGCCCGCCGATTGCGCGAGTGCGTTGACGATCGCGATCAGCGCGATCCAGCCGATCACGATGTACAGGCGGTGGGTTGTCGACCAGCGAGCCAGCTTGAGCATGGGGAAGGTGCGCCGAGTGGGAGGACGATTGCGCCGAGACCGCGACGGCGGCGCGAGAGGGCGGCCCGGCGGAGCTTCCGGTACAGAGTAGTAGCTGCCGCGAGGTTCATCGCCGGCGCCGGTTAGACTGCCGCTGTCATGGCAACCGTTGGCGTCGTGGGGCTGGGTTATGTCGGCCTGCCGCTTGCGGTGGCCTTCGCGCGCGAGGGCTGCGAGGTCGTCGCGGTCGACGTGGACGCGCGCAAGGTGCAGGCGATCGGCGCTGGGGACTCATACATCGAGGACGTCCCCTCCGAGCAGCTGCGCGGGGTTTCCGAGCGCATCCACGCGAGCACGCGCTACGCGCGCCTGGAGCGCGCCGACGCGGTCCTGATCTGCGTGCCGACGCCGCTGACGCGCAACCGCGAGCCCGATCTCGGCCCGCTGATCGACGCGACGCGCGCGCTCGCGGACGTGCTGCAGGCTGGCCAGCTCGTGGTCCTGGAGTCGACCACCTACCCGGGCACGACCCGCGAGCGGGTGCAGCCGATTCTCGAGGAGTCGGGGTTGGCGGGTGGGCGCGACTTCCACCTCGCGTTCTCTCCCGAGCGCGTCGATCCGGGCCGCACCGACTTCACGCTGCGCACCACGCCGAAGGTCGTGGGGGGGCTGACGGAGGCGTGCACGGAGCGGGCGCGGGCGCTGTACGAGCGGGTGTGCGACCACGTCGTGACGGTCTCGAGCCCTGAGGTGGCGGAGCTTTCGAAGCTGCTGGAGAACATCTTCCGTTCGGTGAACATCGCGCTGGTCAACGAACTGGCGATGCTGACGTACCGCATGGGGATCGACATCTGGGAGGTGCTGGACGCGGCGGCGACGAAGCCCTACGGGTTCATGCGCTTCGAGCCGGGGCCGGGGATGGGGGGGCACTGCCTGCCGGTCGACCCGTTCTATCTGAGCTGGCGCGCGCGCGAGTTCGACATGTCGACGGAGTTCATCGAGCTCGCGGGCAAGGTCAACCAGCAGATGCCCTACCACTGCGTGATGCGGGCGGAGCGGGCACTCAACGACGCGGGACTGCCGGTGAAGGGTTCGCGGATCGCGATCGTCGGCGTCAGCTACAAGCCGGGCGTGGGCGACGTGCGGGAGTCGCCGGCGTTGAAGATCATCGCGCTGCTGCGCGCGCTGGGGGCGGAGCTGCATTACCACGACCCGCACGTGCCGACGCTGCCCGAGGAGGGGCTCGCGAGCGAGCCGCTCGCGGAGGCGCTCCAGGATGCGGACCTGGCTTTGATCGTGACCGCGCACCCTGAGGTCGAGCACGAGTTGGCGGCGGAGCGGGCGCGAGTGGTGCTCGACCTGCGCGGCGTCACGCGCGGCGCGAACGCACCCAACACCGTGCGCCTATAGCGCCCTCAGTTCATCGACGGGTCGAGCGGCATGCGGGCGATCAGAACGTACGCGCCGCCCTTGCGGGCGAGCACGCGGCTCCAAAGCGCGTCGGTGTCCTCGCTGAAGATGTCGTCGGGCAGGGCGGGCTGGGCGATCCAGTCGCCGTGGTCGATCTCGGCGTCGAGCTGGCCGCTGCCCCAGCCGGCATAGCCTGCGAACACGCGCCGCCGGGAGGTGGCCTCGGCGAGCTCGTCGATGTCGGCGTTCGGTGTGGGGAACCCGATGCGGCCGAGCACGAGCAGGCCGGCGGGCGAGGGGTCGGTGAACTCGGCGAGGAACACGATCGACTGGGGCTGGACGGGCCCGCCGACGTACACGGTCTCGCGCTCGTCGATGGCGGGTTCCAGTTGCGGCACGACGTCGCCGACGGTGGCGGTGGACGGGCGGTTGAGGACGACGCCCATCGCTCCCTCGTCGCTGTGTGCGCCGATCAACACCACGGCGCGTCTGAAGTTCGGGTCCTGCAGGGTGGGCGACGCGAGCAGCAGCTGACCGCTGAGCGATTCCGGCATGGGTCCAGGCTATCGCTCGGACCCGTGTCTGTGTAAGGGGCCGTGCAGCATTCCGTCCACCCGCGGGGGCGCATCGCGAATAGGCTTGCGATGGTGAACGAGCTGGAGTTCGACGTGGTGGTTGTGGGCGGCGGACCGGCGGGCGAGGTCTGCGCGGGACGCCTCGCCGAAGGCGGCCTCAGTGTGGCGCTCGTGGAGCGAGAGTTGGTGGGCGGCGAATGCTCGTTCTATGCGTGCATGCCGTCCAAGGCGCTGCTGCGCCCGGCGCAAGCGTTGGCGGAGGTGCGCCGCGTAGCGGGGGCGACGCAGGCGGCGGCGGGCGAGCTCGACGTCGCCGCGGTGCTGGCGCGGCGCGACGAGGTCGTGCACGGGCTGAGCGACGAGGAGCAGCTTCCGTGGCTGCAACAGCGAGACGTCGCGCTCGTGCGCGGTCATGGTGCGCTGACGGGTGAGCGCGAGGTACGGGTGACCGGCGCGAGCGACGTCGAGCTGCGCGACGGCGCGAGCGACGTCGAGCTGCGCGCACGGCGCGCGGTCGTGCTGGCGAGCGGCAGCGCGGCGGCATTGCCGCCGATCCCGGGGCTGCGCGACGCGCACCCTTGGACGAACCGCGAGGCGACGACGGTGAATGTGCTGCCGGCGTCGCTGCTGGTGCTGGGTGGGGGCGTGGTGGGCGTCGAGATGGCGCAGGCGTACGCGTCCCTGGGTGTGCGGGTGACGATCGTCGAGGCCATGCCGCGCCTGATCTCGGGTGAGGAGGAGTTCGCCTCCGAGCAGGTCCGCGAAGGGCTCCTGAAGGCGGGCGTGGAGGTGCTGCTCGGCGTGAAGGCAGCCGCGGTGCGCAGGGAGGACGCGGGTGGCTCGGTGACGATCGAGCTGGAGGATGGTGGCATGCGCTCTGCCGCCGAGCTGCTGGTGGCTGCGGGACGCCGTCTACACAGCGGGGAGCTGGGGCTCGCGGAGCTCGGTCTGGTCGAGCCCGATGACGCGGGGCGCCCGGTGGAGGTCGACGACTCCCTGCGCGTGAGTGGCTGCGGCTGGCTGTATGCCATCGGCGACGTCAACGGGCGCGCGCTGCTGACGCACATGGGCAAGTACCAGGCGCGCTTCGTCGCCGACGAGATCCTGGGCCGCGAGCGCGGGACGGCGGGTGGCCTGCGCTTCGACGGCGCGCGCTCGCCACGCGTGATCTTCACCGAGCCGCAGGTCGCGGCGGTCGGCTACACGCTGCGCGCGGCGCGCGAGGCGGGCTTGAAGACGCGCGCCGTGGAGCGTCCGATCGAGGCCAACGCGGGCGGCAGCTTCGTCGGCCACGGCGCACCGGGCACCGCGCGGCTCGTCGTCGACGAGGACCGCGGCGTGCTGGTCGGCGCGACGTTCACCGGCGTCGAGGTCGCCGAGCAGCTGCACGCGGCGACGATCGCGATCGTCGGAGAGGTCCCGCTGGAGCGCTTGTGGCACGCGGTGGCGTGCTTCCCGACGCGCAGCGAGGTTTGGTTGGGGCTGCTGGAAGAGTACGGGCTGTAGGGCCGTCAAGGCACGAGCACGAGCGCCTCGACGTGTGCGGGGCGCACCGTCGCAAAATGCCTGTGGTCGAGGGTGGCAAGCTTGCGCTCGTCGAGCCGCTCGACCAGGGCGAGCACGCTGGCGTCAACGACCCCGAGTGGCTGGTCGGCGTATCGGGATTGAAGTTCGTGGCAGCGCTGCAGGTCAGCGGACGTCGGGCACTCGGGTCGGTAAACGCCGGCGCGCAAGTCGTCGAGGAAGATGAGCCAGGCCGTGACGCTCAGTCGCTTGTGGCACCAGTAATCGAGCTCGGCGAGTACGAGCGTCGGAACGACCAGGTCCTCGTTTGCCTCGCTCAGGAGCGCGGCACAAGCGGAGTGGTCTGGGTCGGCCGCATCAAGAGCGGCAAGTAGTGGCCCGGTGTCGAGTACAAGTGGCACCTATGTAGGTGCTTCGGCTACGGGCTCCGCTGTGACCTCTGCCGCGGAGCGTCCGTCGGTCGAGCGCGCAACGCCGAGACGCGGTCGGCGGGAACGGTTGAGGGCAAGCGCCTTCTCATCCACGGCCTCTGCGAGTACCACGGTAAGCGCCACGCCTCGTCTACGTGCCTCGCCTTCCAACGTGTCGAGCGATGAGCGCTTTGCTGCCACGGTGGTCCTACGAGTCTGATGCATGATTCATGAGTCTAGCATCACCATCTTGCGCGTTTCATGCTCGGCCGACGCCGACGGCGGGTGGGCTGCTAGGCGACCGAGAAGATGTCGAGCGTGCCGGAGGTGTCGTGGTCGTTGGCGTCGCCCTCGGGCTCGACGATGTGCCCGTCGACGACGATCGGGCTGTTCCAGTGGCCCGGCGCACCCGGGAGCCTTGCGATGGGGCTGGAGGAACGGGGGTCGTAGACGTCGATCCCGCCGGCCTGCTGGTCGTACACGTAGAGCAGACCGCCGGCGAAGACCGGGCTCGTGCCGGGAGTCCGGTCGATCCACAGCGTCTGGAGCTGTCCGTACCGCAGGGCGTAGGCGCCGGTGCCGCCTTCGTCGGCGACGAACATCGTCGTGCGCCCGGAGTGTCGCCAGACGGCGGGCGCGGTGAAGAGCTGGCCGCCGCCCGGGATCTGCAGGCGCTGCACTTCGCCGCCGAGCTTTCTGTGGTTGGCCGACGGTGGCCTGCCGTCGAGGCGCGAGAGCGCGAGCACGCGCATGATCCCGTCCTTGCCGGCGACCACGATGCGGTTTTGGCCGAGCAGCGTGGGTGCGCTGGAGCCAAGGTCGGTGTCGTTGTCGTTCAGTTCCTGCTGGTTGACCGGGGTGAAGGACTGGCGCAGGCGCAGTCCTGGGAACGTGAGCTCGAGCACCGAGTCGCCGAAGTCGCCGGTCCCGTTCCAGGGCCCGTTGCCGGTGTCGATCAGGATGCGCCGGCCGCCGGGCTCGACGATGGGGCCGCCGCGGGAGAGGATTGCGGAGTCGCTGGAGGCACAGCTCGACGGCACGATCAACGCGCGGCGGCTCGCGCAGAGCGTGTTGAAGACGCCTCCGATGGCCCCGCTGGCGCGGTCGATCAGCACGAGGTGGCCCTGGTAGGGCGGCGCGTCGCCCAGGTAGCCACCGGTGGCGACGAGCAGGTCGGGGCCGTCGAGGTTGAGCGCGGCGGCGAGCTTCTCGTGCGTGGCGTCGCGTGTGACCGCGACCGGCCAGCCGCCGGTCTCGCTGCCGTCGGCGAGGGAGAGCTTGTGGATCTCGCCGTCGGGGGAGGCGGTGTACACGAACCGCCGATCCGGGTCGGCGACGGGACTCGCGGTGGTGATCTGCGACGTGCCGGCGAGGCGGGGGTAGTCGCGCGGGGTGAACGTCCACAGGACCGCGCCGCTGGAGGCGTCGAGTGCGAGCGTCTTGCCGTAGGTCGTCGTGATCACGATCGCGTCGCGCGCGGCGCCGGCGACGCTCACGCCGTGGAGGTAGATCGGCGAGGAGTCGACGGTCCCCGGCAGCGAGACGCGCACGCGGCGCAGGTGCGCGAGATCCGCGCTCGCGATTCCCGGGCTCGCGTCGGTGGCGTCGCTGCGCTGCGGGTTGAGGCCGAACTCGGGCCAGTCGCGCAGGCTCGCCGCACCGGACGCTTTGCCGACCCCGCCGCCCTGCGGCGAGAATGTCGCGGTCGTGGTGGTGGAGGCGCTGCCGCCGCACGCGGTAGCGAGCAGCGCGAGCAGCGCCGCGCAGAGGCACAGCGGCAGGACCAGGCCGCGGGTCGGGGAGCGCAGACGACGGGCGGGCACTCAGGCCGTTCTAGCGCATAGCGCGGGGGCTTCGCCGCGCAGGCACCGAGCTCTATCGGCGTTCTGTATGACGCGGGGGCGGCATTTCGTATGGTTGCGATCGGCTGAGCGCCACCGGCTCCTAACCCGGTAGCGCCTCCTGCTCCCGCGGCCCGGGGGCGTATGCCTCGGCGGGCTCCAGCATCTGCTTGAGCTGCTCGCGCATCTCCGGCGTGTCGTCGTGCCCGTGCACCGCGCTGGCGTGTTCGGCGGCGGCGCGCACGACCTCGTCCTCCTCGCCGATGATCACCAGTGAGCAGTTGGACTCGCTCGGCCAGCGGCGGCAGTCGGCCATCTTGCGGGACATCATCGCCTCCTCTCTCGAAAACAGGGTCGGTCGATAGTCGCACTGGCGCTCGCCGGTGTCAAACAGCGGTGCCGGTACAGTGCCCCTTGACCGTCGACCATCTGCGAGCGGAGGACAGTGGCATGGCGAAGACACCGCAGGTCGGGGAGCAGGCCCCGGATTTCGAGCTGCCGGGCACCGAGGGGCCGTTCAAGCTCTCGGATCACCGTGGGGAGCGCGTGGTGCTGCTGTTCTATCCCGGCGACAACACGCCGGTCTGTAAACGACAGTTCTGCTCCTACCGGGATCGGGCCGACGACTTCGTCGCGCTCGATGCCACGGTGGTCGGGATCTCGGCACAGGACGTGGACTCCCACAAGGGCTTCGTCGAGAAGAACAGCCTGACGGTCCCGTTGCTCGCCGACGTTGACAAGGCCGTCGGGAAGGCGTACAGCGCCAGCGGCAAGCGCGCCGTCGTGATCATCGACGAGCAGGGCGTCGTCCGCCACCGCCACGACCACCGGCTGGGGCTGGACTACCAGTCGGTGGACGATCTCAAAGCCGCGCTGGAGGCTCTGCCCGGTCGGGTCGCCTGAGGGTCGCCGATGGGGATGGGCAAACCGCTCAAACGGGTCGCGCCGAACGCCGCTCGGGGAGTCCCGGTGGCGGAGGCGGCGAAGTATCTGGGTGTCTCCGAGCCGACCGTCCGGCTGTGGGTCAGGCGTGGCGCGCTTGCACGGCGGAGACTTCCCGCTGTTGCTGCCGCTCCTCAGAACCGGAGGCTGAGACCCATCTGTGAGTCGTGAGCCATCCTGTGTTTGGCGGACTTGATCACCGCCTCCGCGAAACAGGACGGCTCAGGTGGAGATACCCACGTGTCGAAGGACGCGCACGAGGTCAATCGCATAAACCACGACGAACACCGCTCCGATGGCCAGCAGCCAGTTGTTCGCCAAACCTTCAAACACTGTGTATGTCGTTGCGGCAATTCCCGCCAGGAGAAACAAAACCCCAACGGCCCAGAAGTAGAACCCGTCGCCCCTCCGGGGAAGGCTTTGCCGGTAGGTCTCCCAGGATGGTTCCCAGATCCATAGGTTATCCCGCACGTATGCCGCGATCCGCTGGATGTTCCGATGATGATCAAGCCACAACAGCCCTAGCGTGGACGACACCATTGGGATCAAGTCGACTACCTCCGGCGAACTGCGCCCGATCGCGAGCCCTAGGATCGCTGCGAGAGCGGTCAGGTTGAGTCCTACGATCGCCTGCTGAAACGTCGAGCGTTGTGCGATCTCGTCTCGGAGAGCTCGGAACTCGGCGAGACGCACCTCCTTGTCCGCTGGCTCCGCCACCCCTAGCCAGCCCAGCCATCTGACTGCACACGCACGCCCACGAAACCGACGGTCACGTCGCTAGGTTAGCTCGCCGTACCGCTGCTAGCTGATGTCGCGATCCAGGCTGGCGGTCGGCCACCGCTATTTCCGCTTCGTGGTCGCCTTCTTGTGCGATCCGAAACGCTTCTTCGCAGAGGCAATACAGCGAGTGCGCTTCTTCTTGGGTTGCTTGCGGCATGCCTTCAGTGCGCGCCCCAACTTGCTGCCGGTCCCAGCTTTGGAGGTGGAGCCTGTGGGGCCCGGGCCAGCGGTCGTCGGCGGAGGCGTACCCGCACCGCTCGGAGTCCCAGAACCCTGGTTGCCGCCGCCGGTTGAAGCGTCGCCTCCGCTGGTGCCGCCTCCGCCCGAGCTGTTCTGGCTAATGACTGTGTATTCGATTCGTGTCGTCTCGCTCTGTCTGTCGAGGCTGAGCGCCGTCACCGTATAGCTGTGCGTCCCAAGCGTCGAGGTGTCGAGTACTCCTTCCGGGCTCGCGGCGCCGTTTGAGTCCTTGCACGACGCGATCCCCGGCCCGCCGGCGCCCTCCGCGCAGGAGAATCTTGTCGCGACGGTTTGCCCGAGCGTGAAGGTCTGGCCTTCGGCGGGGGACGCGATCGACGCGGTCGGCGCCGCGATCGTTGCGCCGGTGACGGCAATCGGCAGCGTTTGCGTCGACGCGTTCGCGCTGCCCGAGCTGTCGCTGACCGTGAGCGTCACTTCGTAGGTGCCGGGGGCGACATATACGTGTTTGGCGCTCGCGCCGCTGGTGGTCTCGACCGGGGAGCCGTCGCCGTAGTTCCATTCGTAGGTGGTGAGGGGATGGTTGACGTCGGAAGAGCCGGTCCCGTCGAAGACGATCGACTGGCCCGTTGTGCCGGTCGTGGGTGCGGTGAATGACGGGGTGGGGCCGATCCGCGCGACGCACCCCGCTGGTCCGCCGCTCGCGGGCGTCTGCGTGGATGCGTTGCTCCACATCTGCTGGGTGTAGTAGGCGTGGCCGTCGATGAGCTGGTTGAAGGCGCTGAATTCTTCGACGCTCCCTCCAAGTGGCGTGCCGTAGGCTTCGGCCGGTTCTACGACTCCCGGGAAGTACGCGCACTTGTCGGCGATCTCTTCGCCTTCTTCATCGAAATACCCGTTTTGGACGTTGGGATCGGTCGCGGACTCAACGATCTCGTGGATCTCCGAGTCCAGCGTGCCGTCGGCGTCTTTATTGTCGCTAACCCCCGATGGAGCCTGCCCGGAGTCGCATTCGCTCATGTAGGGCAGGTCGCTGTACGTCGCGACGTGGTTGGAGGGCGCGACACCCGTAATCTCGCCGTGGTAGGCGCAGAAGCCTTCTTTGGAGAACGTGCACACGTTCAGTTCCAAGCAGCTTGCGACGCCTTCGGGGGTGTAGAGCAGGTATTGCGCTTCAGGTTTTTCCGCCGAATCCGTCGGCCACCCATTCGCTTTGATCTCCTTGAGGACCTCCGCTTGGAGCTGGGCGTCGGTGACACATGGTTCTTGGCCGCATCCCCCGGAAGGTTCCAGCGCCGGATAGGCGCTCGTGTCGAACGCGTCTTCGCCGAATTCAACTTTGCCTGTGATGTGTTCTTTCGCGGCATTTTCGTAGAGCTCGGTGACCGAAAACTCGTTAGTGGTGAGTGCCTTGTCCGCCTGCAGGTCCTTGGCGTATTGGAGGATCGGCGCCGTGTAGCTTTCGGGGAAGCTGCCTTCCGGACCCCAAAAGATCAGGTACAGCTTGGAGGACAGCATCAACGGGCCGCCGTGGTATTCCAGAGGCGGGTGGGCCCCGCCGCCGGTCAGCGGTCCTGCGCGGCGGCTGGAAAGGGGGCGAAGATGCCCGAACGCGGGGCCAGCCGCGGCGGCCTTCGGCGTCGGCGTCACGCCGTAAGCCTTGCCGCCGATCACCACCACCTTGCCCTGCGCGGCGCCGGCGGTGAGCGTCAGCAGCGCGAGTGCCAGCGCGATCGCCGCACCAATCGAGTGCCAGCGCGATCGCCGTACCAATTCGCCGACGCGCGCGCCAGCGCCGAACCGATCCTCATCTTTGGGCACGCCGAGCCCCCCGTTCGTCCTTGACACCGACCCAAAGCATAAGGGTCGCCGCGGACCAGCGGAGGATGGTGGACACCCCTTCTAGACGGGCGGCACTCCCGACAGCTCTCGCTCACCCGGCCGCTCCTCTGCGGCGCGGCGCGCGTGGATATCGATCAGCTCCAGCTGCAGCGAGCGCGGCTCCTCGCCGGGTTCCGGTGCGAGCCGCCGCCAGCGACCCTCGCCGTCGAGCTCCCACGCGTTCTGGTTGTCGGCGAACGCGCGGTTGAGCGTGTCGAGGATCTCCGCTCTGAGCTCCGGCGCTTCGATCGGGACCGCCAGCTCGACGCGGTGGTCGAGATTGCGCGGCATCAGGTCCGCGGAGGCGATGTACACCGTGTGCTCGCCGTCGCGCTCGAACGCGTACACGCGCGAGTGCTCCAGTAAGCGCCCCACGATCGAGACCACGCGGATGTTCTCCGAGATTCCCTCCAGACCGGGGCGCAGACAGCAGATGCCGCGCACGTTGAGATCCACCTGGACCCCTGCCTGCGAGGCGCGGTAGAGCGCGCGGATGCAGTGACCGTCGACGAGCGCGTTCATCTTCATCGCGATCCGCGCCGGACGTCCGGCGGAGTGCGCCGCGATCGTGCGGTCGATCTCGGAGATCAATCCGTCGCGCAGCTGGCTCGGCGCCATCAGAACCTTGCGGTAGTGCAGCGGGCGCCCGTAGCCGGTGAGGTAGTTGAACATGTCCGCCACGTCGGACCCGATCTGCTCGTCGGTCGTGAACAGGCCGAAGTCCGTGTACAGTTTCGCCGTCGTCGAGTGGTAATTGCCGGTCCCGATGTGCACGTAGTTGCGCACGCCCTCGCCCTCGCGCCGCACCACCAACACGCACTTCACGTGCGTCTTGAGTGCCGGCTGGCCGTAGACGACGTGCACCCCCGCCTCCTCCATCGCCTTCGCCCAGTGGATGTTCATGCGCTCGTCGAAGCGCGCCTTCAGCTCGACCAGCGCGACCGCCTGCTTGCCGCGCTCGGTCGCGTCGATCAGCGCCGGCACCAGCGGCGAGTCGTCGCTCGTCCGGTACACGGTCTGCTTGATCGCCAGCACGTTCGGGTCCGCCACCGCCTGCTCGACGAAGCGCTCCACCGACGTCGTGAAGGAGTCGTACGGGTGGTGCACGAGCAGGTCCCCGTCGCGCATCGCGCCCAGCACGTCCGGACGCTCGCCCTCGTGACGCAGCAGCCGGGGGTGGGTGATGCCCGTCATCGGCGGGTCACGCAGCTCCGGCATCCCGGGGAGCTTCACGAGCTGCCACAGCGCGCCCATGTCCAGCAGGCCCTCCACCGGGTAGATCTCATCCTCCTCCATCGCCAGCAGCTCCGCCAGCTCCGCGCGCAGCGCCGGCGAGCAGCGCGTGCCGAGCTCCACCCGCACCACCTCCCCGAAGCGCCGCCGGCGCAGCTCGTCCTCGACGGCCTGCAACAGGTCGGCCGCGTCGTCGGAGACCTCCAGATCGGCGTCCCGCGTGACGCGGAACACGTCGCAGTCCACGATCTCCATCCCCGGGAACAGCACGTCGAGGTGGTCCGCGATCACGTCCTCCAGGGGGACCAGCGTCGTCTGTGACGGCGCCCGCCCCTTGCGGTCGGCTGCGCCGTCGCGGCGCTCGCCGTCCTCGGCCCCCGACGGGACCGTCACGAACCGCGGCAGGATCTCCGTCGGCACCTTCACCCGCGCGAACACCGTCTGGTCGGTCACCGGGTCGCGGACGAGCACCGCTAGGCTCAGCGACAGATTGGAGATGTACGGGAAAGGGCGGCCCGGGGCGACCGCCAGCGGTGTGAGCGCGGGGAAGATCGCCTTCTGGAAATGGCGCGCGAGGTACGCGCGCTGCTGCCCGTCGAGCTCCTTCGATCCGATGATGCGCACGCCGTGCCCGGCGAGCGCCGGGCGCAGCTGACGCTCGAAGCACGCCGTCAGGCGGGCGCCCTGCTCGAGCACGCGCCCGCGGATGCGCGCGATCGTCTGCGACGGCGTCGAACCGTCCTGGGAAGGGTTCTCCACGCCCGCCTCGATCTGGTCTTGCAGGCCCGCGACGCGCACCATGTAGTACTCGTCGAGGTTCGTCGTGTAGATCGCGCAGAACTTCACGCGCTCCAGCAGCGGGATCTCGGGATCCTCCGCGAGCTGCAGGACGCGCGCGTTGAAGTCCAGCCACGAGAGCTCACGATTGATGTAAAGCGAAGGGTCGTAGAGGTCGCGGCCGTCGCGATCCTGCTCGTCGCGCTCCTGCATCGCGTCAACCGCCACGTACGGGTGTTCGCTGCTCGTCACTGCACGGCAACGCTAACACCCTTGTGTGCTCCACGAGGGTGGCGCAGGCCGCCACAGGCGGCCGAGTCGGGCCCCTCGCTTTATCGCTACTGTAAAAGTCAAGCGATATGGCACGCCAGTTGTGGTTGCTACGTCACGCCGAGGCCGAGCCACATGGCACGCGCCCCGATTTCGAGCGGCGGTTGACCGAGCGCGGCGAACGCCAGGCGCGTCTCGCGGGGCTCGCGCTCGCGTGCATGGACGTCGAGATCGCGGCCGTGCTGACCAGTCCCAAGGAGCGCGCGCGGCGCACCGCCACGCTCGCACTCGGAGCCTGGGACGAGCACCTTTCCGACGGGCACGGCGAGCTGGGAGTGCACGACCCGCTTCAGCAGGGCTTCGACGCGCAGCAGGCGCTCGCGCTGGTCGAAGCCCTCCCGCCCAACGGGAAGTTGCTCGTGGTCGGTCACGAGCCCGACTTCTCGGGTGTCGTCGCCGGCCTCACGGGTGCGCGAATCGACCTGAAGAAGGCCGGGCTCGCCGCCTTGAAGATCGAAGGCGCGAAGAGCGCCGCTGACGGGGCCGCCGACTCGCGCTCAGCGACCGCTGCCGCTGAGCTCGTGCTGCTCCTCCGACCCGCCGAGCTCGCCCTGATCGCCAGCGTCGCGCTCGCCGAGGTCTAGCTCGCCCGCGATAGCGCCTTCGCGGTCGTCCTCGTCGAGGTTCGCTCCGACGGGCTCCGCGGCGAAGCGGTAGCCGATGCCGAAATGCGTGTGGATGTAGCGCCATTTCGGCGAGGCCTTCTCGAGCTTCTGGCGCAGCTTTCGCACGAACACGTCGACCGAGCGGTCGCCGCGGACCATCGCGTAGCCCCACAGCCGCGAGTAGATGTCCTCACGCTCCAGCACGCGTCCCTCCGCGGAGGCCAACAGCTCGATCAGCTCGAACTCGCGGCGCGTCAGGTCGAGGCTGCGCCCCTCCACGTACGCCTGGAAGCGATCCGAGCGGATCTCGACCTGGCCCGCCGTCACCGGCTTGGCCTCGACACGGCCCGTCGCGCGTCGGCGGCGACGCACGACGCTCTGGATGCGCGCGATCACCTCCTCCGGGTGGCACGGCTTTGCGATCCAGTCGTCGGCCCCTAAACGCAATCCGCGCACGCGCTGCGCGACCGTCGAGGGGCCGGTGCATACGACCACGCCCAGATCCGGGAGCGCGCCGCACAGACGCTCCAGCCACTCCCACGCCTGCGGCCCCAGGACCGTGAGATCGACCACCAGCGCGCTCAGGCGCATCGCGCCGATCGCGTCCGGCGGGACCGGGCTGGCGAGCACGCGGTGCTCCCAGTTGAGCCGATCGAGACGCTTCGAAAGAACCTGGATGAAACCGCTGTCGCGGTCCAGAACCGCTACGCGCAGCGGCGACGCATTCGAGGAGGGGCTGCGAGCGTCCGCCTGGCTCCCCTGCTCGGCGCGGATGGTTTCCATCATCGCGGCGCGAACTCTAGAGCAGATCGCCGCCGCCGCGCGCGCTCGGTATCAAGTTGGTAACAAGCTGGTCCGCAAATTGCAGACGGGGGCGCCGCCCTCAGCGCAGATCGCTGGTGTGCGAGGAGTCCGAGAACTCGCGGAACAGGCCCGTCACGACGAACGCCACCTGCTCGCCGACGTCCACCGCGTTGTCGCCGATCCGCTCCAACGCGCGCGCGACGAGGATCATGTGCATCGCCCATTCGCGCGTGTCGGGGTCCTCGCCGACCTCCAGCGCCATCCGGAAGATGTCGCGGTTGAGGCGGTTGATCGCGCGATCCTGGCGCACCAGATCCTCCGCCAGTTCGATGTCGCGCGCCGCGAACGCCGCCTTGCTCTGCGTCACCTCCGAGCGCGCGTAAGCGCCCATCTTCGTGAGCAGATCCAGGAGATCCTGGCGCACGGGCGGTTCGTGGCCCGAGAGCGGGATCAGCTTGGCGATGTTCACGCACTGGTCGCCCATCCGCTCGATGTTCTTCATCACGTGCAGCAGCGCCGCCACCACGCGCAGATCGCTCGCGACCGGCGCCTGCAGCGCAAGCAGCGAGAGAATCCCCTGGTGGACCTCCAGGTAGCGGCCGTCGACCCGGTCGTCGTCGGCTATCACCATCTGCGCGAGCTCCACGTCCTGATGCGCAAGCGCCTCCAATACCCGGTCGAGTTGCTCCACGACGATGTCCAGGCCGCCGAGCGCATGGCGCTCGAGCTCCTGCAGTTGATGCTGGAAGTGCTGGCGTCCCTGAGGGGTGGCGCCGCGTGAGCCGAGCTCGTCGTGCACGGGGCTAGCCGAACTTTCCGGTGACATATTCCTCGGTGCGTGGGTCGGAGGGATTGGTGAAGATCTCCCCGGTCGCGCCCACCTCGACGAGCTTGCCGTCGAGCATGAACGCCGTGCGATCCGCGACGCGCGCCGCCTGCTGCATGTTGTGCGTGACGATCACGATCGTCACGCGCCGCTTGAGCTCGGAGATCAGTTCCTCGATTTTAAGGGTCGCGATCGGATCCAACGCCGAGCAGGGCTCGTCCATCAGCAGCACCTCCGGATCGACCGCCAGCGAGCGCGCGATGCACAGACGCTGCTGCTGGCCGCCGGAGAGGCCCACGCCGGGGGAGGAGAGACGGTCCTTGACCTCCTCCCACAGGCCCGCGCCTCTCAGCGCCGCCTCCACTCGCTCGCCCAGATCCTTGCGTCCGCCGGTGAGCCGCGGGCCGGCCGCGACGTTGTCGAAGATCGACATCGTCGGGAACGGGTTGGGCTTCTGGAAGACCATCCCGATCGCGCGGCGCACCGCGATCACGTCGACCGACGGGGAGTAGATGTCGAGGTCGTCGAGCAGCACGCGACCCTCCGCGCGCGCCCCTGGGATCTCCTCGTGCATGCGGTTGATGCAACGCACCATCGTAGACTTGCCGCAGCCCGAGGGGCCGATGATCGCGGTGACCTCGTTCGCGGGAAAGCGCAGCTCGATGCCCTTGACCTGCTCCGCGGACCCGTAGAAGGCGCGCAGGCCCTCCAGCTGGATAGCCGGGCCCGCCTTCATGATCTTCGCCGACGGCGTCGCCCTCGCCACGGACGTGCCCCCGATGCGCGGCTCGCCGTGAGTCTCGTGCGGCTGCTGAGGTGGGTGGCCGGGCTCGAGCATCGGCTCAGGGCTGGGCGCCGGGTCGGGGCTCATGCAAGGCGGCTCCTTCGGGCAATCAGGCGGGCGATCAGGTTGAGGAGGAGGATCATCGTGACCAGTGTCAGGGCGGCGCCCCACGCACGGTTTACCACCGATTCCGTCGGCGAGGTGACGTCCTTGTAGATCTGCGTCGGCAGCGCGTTCATGAATTCGCCGAGATTGGTCGTCGTCTTGTTGGTCGCGCCCGCCGCGAACAGCAGCGGCGCGGTCTCCCCGGCGGCGCGCGCGATCGCCAGCAGCACGCCGGTGAGCATGCCCGTCAGCGCCGTCGGCAGCACCACCCGGAAGATCACCTTCCAGCGCGCCGCGCCCAGCGCCAGCGCGGACTCGCGCAGCGCGTCGGGCACGAGCCCCAGCACGACCTCCGCCGAGCGCGTCACGACCGGCAGCATCAGCAGCGAGAGCGCCAGCGAGCCCTTGTAGCCGGCGTAGGAGGAACCCGTGCCCACGATCAGCACGATGTAGATGAACAGGCCGAACACGATCGACGGCACGCCCGTCAGCACGTCCACGAAGAAGCGCACCGCGTGCGCGAACCACGTCGGCTGGCCGTACTCCACGAGCCACAGCGCGACGCCCACGCCGATCGGGATCGCGATCGCCGATGCCAGCGCGACCATCTCGACCGTGCCCAGGATCGCGCTCTTGATCCCCCCGATCGAGGCGCTCTTGAAGAACGTGTTCCCCGTCGGGTCGGTCGTGAAGAAGCTCCAACTCCACGCCCCGAGGCCCTTGACGAGCAGGTAGTAGACGATCAGCCCCAGCGGTACCAGCGCGATCAGGGTCGCTCCGAACAGCATGCTCCGTGCGACGCGATCGGTGCGGCGACGCCGTGCGCTCACTGCGAAGCGCGCGAGGCGATCCCCGGTCGCGGCAGACCCATCGGCGGCGAGCCCCCGTGCGCTCAAGCCCTCACGCTCCCGCCGCCACCGCGGCCTCGAAGTCGCCCGGTCCCTGACCCGGGCCGACGCGCGGCCCGCGCCGGCCGCGCGCGGCGCGGATCACGAAGATGCGCGCCAGCGCATTGACCAGCAGCGTCAGCACGAACAGCACCAGCGCCGCGGCGAACAGCGCCGAGCGGTGCAGGCCGGTCGCCTCGCCGAACTCGTTGGCGATCACCGCCGCCAGCGTGTAGCCCTGGCCGAACAGATGGCTGCCGAGCTGTGGCGCGTTGCCGATCACGATCGTCACCGCGATCGTCTCGCCGATCGCGCGGCCCAACCCCAGCATCGCGCCGCCCACGATCCCCGAGCGGCAGTAGGGGATCACCGCCACGCGCACCATCTCCCAGCGCGTCGCGCCGAGGCCCAGCGCCGCCTCCTTGTGGTCTTCCGGGACGGTCGTCATCACCTCGCGCGCGATCGCGCTGACGATCGGCAGGATCATGATCGCGAGGATCAACCCCGCGACGAAGTAGTTGGGGATCGTCACCACGCCGCCCCCGATGAACGGGATGGACGACAGACGGTTCGCGACCCACTGCTCGGCGGGCTGCAGCTTGGGCGCCAGGAAGAAGATCCCCCACAGCCCGTACACCACCGAGGGCACCGCCGCCAGCAACTCCACCAGGACAGTCAGCCCCGTCAACAGCCGCCGCGGGCAGAGCTCGGTCAGGAAGAGGGCCGTCGCGACCGCGATCGGCACGCCCATCACGAGCGCCAGGGCGGAGGTGATCAGGGTGCCGACCACCAGCGGCAGCGCGCCGTACTGGTTCGCGCTGACGTTCCAGTTGTTGTCGAAGACGAAGCCGAAGAAGCCCGCCGCCGAGAACGCCGGGTGCGCCTCGGAGAACAGGCGCACGAAGAAGTAGACGATCAGGACGAGGATCAGCGCCGCGAGCGACGTGAGCCCCCACTTCAGCGCGCGGTCCGGAAGGCGCGCAAGCGGCGACCGCTCCAGCAGAGAGCGGCCGCCGCCTGGGATCGAAGCTACCTCCAAAGCGCCTTTCAGGCTAGAGGGTGGAGCAGCCGGCCGCGGACCGGCTGCTCTGGATCCTCTAGGTCAAGGGCGAGCCTTCGCATTGCAGGCCGGCCACCGCTTCCTTTGACTTGCTCAGGATCGCGCTCGGCAGCGCCGCGTAGTCGGCCTGCGAGAGGATGCTCTGCCCCGAGCCCAGGCCGTAGTTGAGGAACTTCACGACGCCTTCCGCCGCGGCCTTCCCGCCAGGGATCCCGGCCTTGCACATGTCCTTGTAGACCACGACGAACGTCTGCGAGGTGATCGGGTAGGCCTTCGGATCGGACGGGTTCTTGATCGCGAAGCCCAGGTTCGCCGGCAGTTCGATGCCTTCCGCCGCCGCGCTCGTCGATTCAAGCGAAGGGGCGATGAACTTGCCCGACTTGTTCTTCACGTCCGCGGTCGTGAATTTGTGCTGCAGCGCGTACGCCTGCTCGACGTAGCCGATCGCGCCCGTCGTCTGCTGCACCGCGCCGGCGACGCCCGCGTTGCCCTTCGCGCCGGTGCCCGTCGGCCACGGCACGTCCTTGCCCGAGCCGACCTTGCTCGCCCATTCCGGGTCGACCGCGGCGAGGAAGCCCGTGAAGCCCGCGCTCGTGCCCGAGGAGTCCGAGCGGTGGATCACCGTGATCGGCGTGCTCGGCAGGCTCACGCCCCGGTTGAGCGCCTTGATCGCGGCGTCGTTCCAGGTCTTGATCTTGCCGAGGTAGATGTCCGCGATCGTCGTGCCGTCGAGCTTCAGGCCCGATTCGACGCCGGGGAGGTTGTAGGAGACCGTGATCGCACCCAGGAACATCGGGATCTGGACCGGTTCACCGACCTTGCCGAGGGCTTTTTCTTCTTCTTCCTTCAACGGGGGGTCGCTCGCGCCGAAGTCGACGGTCTTGCCTTCCAGCGCCGTGATGCCCGCGCCGGAGCCGACGGGCTGGTAGTTGACGGTCATCCCCGCTCCCTGCGGCGAGCCCCACTGTTCGTACACCGGTGCGGCGAACGTCGAGCCGGCGCCTGAGATCGTGGCGGAGCTGCCTCCCGAGGAGGAGCTCGTTGTGCCCGTCGAGCCCGAGTTCGAGCTCGACCCGCACGCGGCGAGCACGAGCGATAGCACCGCGACGCCCAGGATCGTCGCGACGGTCTTGTTCTTGGTGATCACTAAACGGTCTCCCTCTTAAGTGGTTGGGGATCTTGGGCAGGGAGGAGCGTGACGTCCCTGCGTTTGGGTACACCCCTACCGTGCCGAGTCCGCGACCGCCACGTTGTGAAAATTTCGTGAAGGTTGGGGTTGGAAGCGGTATCCGAACCCCGGGTGCGTGTGGATGAAGCGCCGGTCGGGCATCGCCGCTTCGAGCTTCGTGCGCAGCTTGGAGACGTAGACGTCCACCGAGCGATCGCCCGGCCGCAGCTCGCGCCGCCAGACGACTTCGTAGAGCTCCTCGCGCGCAACGATAGCGCCCGCGCGCTTCGCCATCGCGACGAGCAGCCCGAACTCCCGCACCGACAGCGTCAGGGCGCGGCCCGTCGCGAGCACGAGACCCTCGCCTGTGCGGATCTCGAGCTCTCCCGCGTAGAGAACCTTGCCGTTCGCGCCCGACTCTTCCACAGGCTTGCAGGATCGCGCCCCGCGGTCGCCCGCGCGTTGCAAATTCGTGATCCAGTTGTGAAAAAGCGGTAAAAGCCTGGCTCGGCCGCGGGGGCCTTAATATCCTCCCCCGATGCCCCTCCTGCGCCGCTCGATCGACGGTTCGCTGATGGCCCTCGTCGAGGAGGCCGGGCGCAACGTGCAGCGCTCCAGCCTGCTGCTGCGCGACATGCTCGCCGAGTTCCCCGAGCACGCCCCCCTCGCGCGCGACCTGAAGGTCTGCGAGCAGGAGGGCGACCGCATCACCCACGACATCATCCACCGCCTCACCGCCGGGCGCGTGCGCGCGCCGTTCGCCGCCGGCGACGGCTACGCGCTCGCGACCGCGCTCGACGACATCGTCGACTACACCGAGCACGCCGCCGCCCAGATGGTCCTCTACGGCGTCGAGGCCCCGATGGAGCAGGCCGTCGAGTTCGCCGAGGTGCTCGTAGGCGCCGGCGAGCAGATCGCCCGCGCCCTTCGCTGCCTGCGCATGGGCAGCGAGCTGGGTCCCCAACTGGTGGAGATCCATCGCCTGGAGAACGAGGGTGACCGCTTGCAGCGCGACGCCGTCGCGTCGCTGTTCGCCGGCGGCATCGACCCGATGGTCGTGATCCGCTGGAAGGACATCTTCGAGTCGCTCGAGGCCGCCGTCGACGCCTGCGAGACCGTCGCGCACGTGCTCGAGGGGATCACGCTCAAGCAGCGCGGGCGGCGCAGATAGGTTCCCAGCGACTCGAACTGCGCCCGATAGATATGCACGTATGAAGCGCACCACGGTATCCCTGCCTGACGATCTCGCGGTGACGCTTGATCGCCGACATTTCAGTGCGGTCACGCCGCGCCACCGTGCCGCTTTCGAGTTGCTGCCCTGAGCTGGAGGACACTTTGCGGCTCAATCAGAACGTCGTCGCCGGCGCGCTCGCCTGGACCGTTGCGCCCTGCGCGCTGCCGATGAACAGCACCTGGAACGGACTCGAGCCGTGCGCGGGGACTTCGCTCAGCACCGCCCGGCCCGCCGCGACGATCTTCGCCCCGCGGCGCGCGAGGCCGTAGACGACCAGGCCGCGCTGGGCGACGCTCGATTCGTTGTTCACCGTTCCCGCGACGCCCACTTCGGGCGCTTCGGTCGCGTGCACGCCGGAGAGGTGGATGCGGGGCGCCCGGCCCGGGGCGGTTTGCGCTTCCCCGGCCTCCGCGCTCGCGCTCGCCGGAGTGCCAGTCGTCTGTACCTGGTCGTCTATCCACGCGAAGCGTTCCCCCGGCTCGACCAGCGACACCGACGTCAGCGCCGCTTCCAGGCCCGGCGCGTCGTTGCGGTAGAGCGCTGCGCCGCCCGCGTCCTTGACCGTGATCGCCAGTGGCACGTCGCGCAACGCCTGCGAGGACGTGTTCTGCAGTGTCACCAGCGCCGCCGTCCCTTCCGCGCTGCGCACGATCTGCGTACCCAACACCTTGATCCGCCTGCTCGCATGCGCGATCCTCAGACCGTGCTCGGCCGAACCCACCGAGTGCTTTGCCTCACGTGCCAGTTCCGCGCTGCGTTCCTGGCTGCTCTCGCAGCCGCCCAGGGCGATCGCCGCGACCAAGGCCACGAGCGCGAATCGCGTCCACGCGACCCATCCCCGGCCGCCGCAGGCGGCCCATTCCCATCTCCTCGACGCTCCGACACGGGTCGCTCGCCGAGGACGCGGGCCAGCTCGCCCAGCTCTCACCCGAACGCCCCGCCGATGTAATCGCGCGTGCGCTGCTGGCGCGGGGCGTCGAACACCTGCTCCGCCGGCCCGTACTCCACCAGCTCGCCGAGGTGCATGAACGCCACGTGGTCCGCCACGCGCTGCGCCTGCTGCAGGTTGTGCGTCACGATCACCACCGCCACGCTCTCCCGCAGGTTCACGATCAGCTCCTCGATCGTCGCGGTGGAGATCGGGTCCAGCGCCGAGCACGGCTCGTCGAGCAGCAGCACCTCCGGATTCGCCGCCAGCGCCCGCGCGATGCACAGCCGCTGCTGCTGGCCGCCCGACAGCGCCAGCGCCGGACGGTCCAGGTCGTCGGCCACCTCGTCGTGCAGGCCCGCCCGGCGCAGCGCGTCGCGCACCGCCGGCTCCAGCGCGCCACGGCGCAAGCGCCGCCGCCGGCGCCGCGGTTCGGCGGTCGACTCGCGCAGCGCGTACGCCACGTTCTCGAAGATGCTCATCGGGAACGGGTTCGGCTGCTGAAAGACCATCGTCACCCGGCGCCGCAGATCGGTCACCTCGAGCTCGTGGATCTCCTCCCCGTCCAGCGTGATCCGGCCCGCTCGGCCCGCGCCCGCGGTGATCTCCGTCAGGCGGTTCAGCGAGCGCAGCAGCGTCGTCTTCCCCGATCCCGAAGCGCCGATGAGAGCCAATACCTCGCCCTGGCGCACCGGCAGCCTCACGTCGCGCACCACCCACCGCTGCCCGTACGCCAGCGACACCGACTCGATCCGCATCCGCTCGATCGCCGCCGCGGTCGGCCTCGCCGCTCGGCGGCGCGCGGTGGGGGAGGCCACCACCGCGTCCGGCTGTGAGGAGCCGTTGGGCGCCGTGCCCGGCGCGGCCGGTTCGACCACCCGCGGGTGGCGGTCCACCGCGATGCGTCGCACGGGGGGTGGGGGGGTTATGGAGCTCACTGCTTCGCGCCTCGCTCGATCGTGTCGATGGATCGCCCGCGGCTCAACCACGTCACGAGCCCGTTTAGAGCCAGCACGATCATCAACAGCACGAACGCCGCCGCATAGGCCTTCTGCGGCGCGTTGCCTTCGCCCGCCGGGGAGTTGTTGTACACGTAGCTCGTCAGCGTCGAGCCCGTACCCCGCAGCGTGCCCAGCAGCGGCGTCCCGCCGACCGGCTGGTTCTTCAGCGTCGCCCCCATCAGGATCACGATGATCGCCGTGTCGCCGATGATCCGGCCCATCCCCAGCACCGTCCCGCTCGCGATCCCCGGTCGGATCGACGGCAGCAGCACCCGGCGGATCGTCGTCGCGCGCGTCTTGCCCAGCGCGTACGACGCCTCCCGCAGCCGCGGCGGCAGCTGCGCCAGCGCCTCCCGCGTCGCCCCCGCCACCAGCGGAATCGCCAGCAGCGCCATCGTGATCCCCGCCACCAGGAACGACTGGCCCGTCACCGCGCCCGCGCTCGTGCTCCCCGACAGGAACCCCAGGAAGCCCCGCGCGAACAGCAGCAGGCCGAACAGCGCCAGCACGATGCTCGGGATCCCCGCGATCGTCTCGATTCCCGACTCCACCGCCCGCGCCAGCCACCGCGGCCGCGCGTACTCCGTCAGCCACGTCGCCAGCCCCACGCCCACCGGCGCCGCGATCGCGATCCCGATCCCCGTCACGATCAACGTCCCCAACAGCGGGTCGCGAAAGCCCCCCGACTCGCTCTGGTGCAGCGACGGAGACGGCGACTGCACGAACAGGCCCAGGCGCAGCTGCGAAACGCCCTTCACGAACATGAACACCACGATCGCCAGCACGATCGCGAATAGCCCGATGCCGACCGCCCAGCACAACCAATAACCCGCGCGGTCCGCCAGCGGCCACGACGCCCGCGTCTCGCGCGGGGGGCGCACGATCTCCAGCGGCGGCCGCACCGCCGCCTCGGCGAGCGAGGCGCTCATCGACGACGCCCCTGCGGCTGGGCGCTGCGCGCACTCGCGTCCCGGCGCGCGCTCATGTCCCGGCGCGCGCTCATGTCCCGATCCCGTACAGCGCCACGCGCTGCCGCACACGCCAGCCCGCCAACGAAAGCAACGCCGCCGACACCAACAGCACCGCCGCGATCGCGTACGCCGTGTTCGCGATCGCACCGCTCGACTGGCCCCCGTATTCCTGCAGCAGCGACGCCGCCAGCGGCTGCACCGGCTCGAAGAAGAACGCCAGCCCGTCCAGCGGGTTCGCCTCGAACGGTCGCCCCCCCGAGACCATCGCGAGCATGATCGCCTCGCCCAGCGCCCGCGCCGTCCCGAACACCGCCGCCGACACGATCGCCGGGCGCGCCGCCCGCAGCGACACGCGCCGGATCGTGCGCCAGCGGTTCACGCCCAGCGCCGCCGAGCCCTCGTGCCACGTGCCCGGGATCGACGCCAGCGCACCCACGATCAGCGCCGTCATGATCGGCACGATCATCACCGTCAACACCAGGACCGCCGTCAACAGGTCCGTCCCGCTCAGCTGCACCACGTACTCCACCGCGCGCTTGCGCCCCTCGCCGATCACGCCCTCCACCAGCGGCGCCAGCAGCAGCAGGCCCACCAGGCCGTAGATCACCGACGGCACCCCCGCCAGCAATCGCACCACCGGCTCCAGGATCCGCCGCGCCCACGGCGGCGCGAACTCCGTCAGGAAGATCGCCGTCAGCGTCGACACCACCAGCCCGATCGCCACCGCGCCCAGTGTCGTCAGCAGCGTCCCCCAAATCAGCGGCCACGCGCGGAAATACAACAGCGAGTGGTGCGGCAGCGGGATCCCCACCTGCATCGCGCGGAACTGGTTCACGATCTCGCCGCCCGGCGCGAACCAGCTCACGCCGTTGGCCGAGAACGACGGCCACGCTTTGCTCACCACCGTCACCACCATCAGCGCCATCAGCGCCAGCACGCCGGCGGCCAGCGCGCCGAGCCCCAGCTCGACGCCCCGGTCCCGCCGTACGTGCCTCAGAGCTTCCCGGTCTTCGCGCGAAGCCACAGCCCCTAGTGGATCGCGATCCAGCTGGAGCCGATGATCTGTTTCGTCGTCCTGTTGCCGCTCGTCACCCACGCCAGGAACTTCAGCGCTTCACCCTTCGGCGCACCTTTCGTGACCATCCAGAAGTTACGCACCCCGCCGTACTGGCCCGAGCGCGCGTTGCGCAGGTTGCACCCGACACCCTGGTAGGCCGCCGCATTCAGGCCAGTCGTGTAGTGGAAGGATACGAAGCCGATCGCGTTCGGGTGCGCGCTCACCGCGTTCTGCTCCAACCCGTTCGACGCCTCCGCGCTCGCGCTCGGCGAGATCGCCAGGTCCAGGCCCATGAAGATGTTCTGGAACGCGTCCTGCGTACCGGAGGCGCCGTCGCGGTCGAACAGTTCGATCGGACCCGACACGTGCGCGCCCGGTACTTCGCTCCAGTCGCGCACCGCGCCGCTGAAGATCTTCTGGATCGATTCCTGCGAGAAGTTCGCCACTGGGTTCTGGGTGTTGGTCACCACGCAGATGCCGTCACGCGCGATCTTCGTGAACACGAGACCGTGCGGGTCCGTGCTCAACGGGTCGCGCGAGGAGTCGCCGATGTCGAAGCGGCCGCTCGCCGCGCCCGCCACACCGATGTCCGACTGGCCACCGCTGACCTTCGGTTCCGGGGCGTGCGTCGCGTGGTGGTAGGCCGCCGCGAGTTTCTGCGCGAGCGGGAGCACGGAGGTCGAGCCCCCGACGATCAGGCGCTTCGCTACGGCGCCCGCCGGAATGGCGAGAACCAATGTGAGGATCAGTGAAACGGTAAGGGTGCGGTGCACGCGCACTACATCAACTCCTTGGTTCGGGGACGTGTGTTCGAGGGCGCGCCCCGCGAACGCGCCCGACGGGCGCACACGCAGAGCGACGCGCGAGGAGCACGGCGCCTCCTCGAGGGCCCCAAGTGTCCGTCGCGCGCCGCTTTCCCTACGTGAACAGGTGGTGTCCGAGTGGAGAAAATCTGGTGAACGACGGTTTGCGCAGCGGTGCCGATGTTTTGTTTTTGTGAACGGGGTTTGCTTTTCGCCGTCGCTCCGGTAGACCTGCTGATGTCGCGGCGCCACACGCCGTCGCCTCCGAATTCCCGTCATCTCCCGGTCCAGCCGGCCGGGACGTTCACTCCGCCCGCGGGGGCGCCCACCGATGACCGACGAGCCAAGCCACGACAATCCCACCACGCCCGCGCCCGGGTCCCCCGCGCGCCCCGACGGCGACGGCAACGGACGGGCCAACGGCCACCCCGGGGGCCATATATCCGGCGCGCGCCCGGCCGTGCGCTCCGGTCTCGCCCAACGCCGCAACCCCGCGCTCGTAACGCTCGGCGCGTTCGCCCACAGCGCGCGTCGCGTCGTCAAACGCGACCCCATCTCGCTCTTCCTGCTCATCGCCTCGATCGCGCTCGCGATCGCCTTCGCCACGCTGCTCGGCTCGATCTCGCCCAGCAGTTCCGGGCGTCAGGTCCCGATCAGCGAAGTCCACCGTCTCGCGCGCGGCCATCAGATAGCCACCGCGCTGTTGCTCGACCACGACAACCGCGTCGAGCTGACGACGAAGGGCGAAGTGGGGGCCGCCGGTGCCGGAGGTGGCGGGGGAGCGGGTAAATCGCAGGGCGGCACTGCTGCCGCCGGCGGGGCGGGGGGTATTCCTCAAGCCCTGTGGACCGCGTACCCCGCCTCCGGCGCACAGACCGAGACGCTCCTGCACGAACTCGAAGCCAGCGGGGCGATCGTCCGCGTCGATCAGCAATCCGGCAAGGGCACCAAGACGATCGTCGTCCAGTTCCTGATTCCGATCCTGCTGCTCGTCTGCCTGTTCTCGTTCTTCACCCGCCTCGGCGCCGAGGGCGCGGCCGGCGGAATCGCCTCCTTCTCGCAGTTCGCCGGCAAGGGCCGCCGCAAGGGCAAGGGCACCACCGACCGCGTCACGTTCTCCGACATCGCCGGCGCCGGCGAGGCCGTCGCCGAGCTCCGCGAGATCCGCGACTACCTCGCCGAACCCGGCAAGTACCTGAGCGTCGGCGCCGCCGCGCCCAAGGGCGTCCTGCTCGTCGGGCCCCCCGGCACAGGCAAGACGCTGCTCGCCAAGGCCGTCGCCGGCGAAGCCGACGCCGCGTTCTTCTCATTGTCGGGGTCCGACTTCGTCGAGTCGCTGGTGGGGGTCGGCGCCGCGCGCGTCCGCGACCTGTTCGCCAAGGCCCGCAAGGCCGCCCCCGCGATCATCTTCATCGACGAGCTCGACGCCGCCGGGCGCAAGCGCGGCGCCGGTATCGGGCAGGGCAACGACGAGCGCGAGCAGACCCTCAACCAGATCCTCGTCGAGATGGACGGCTTCGCCGGCGACGGCGGCCTCGTCGTGATGGGCGCCACCAACCGCCCCGACATCCTCGACCCCGCCCTGTTGCGCCCCGGCCGCTTCGACCGCCAGGTCGTCGTCGACGTGCCCGACGTGCACGGACGCCTCGAGATCCTGCGCCTGCATGCCAAGAAGCGCGCGCTCGCCGCCGACGCCGACATCGAGGAGGTCGCGCGCCAGACGCCCGGCTTCAGCGGCGCCGAGCTCGCCAACGTCATCAACGAGGCCGCCCTGCTCAGCGTCCGCAGTGGCAGCTCCCAGATCGACCAGCACACGCTCGAGGAGGCCATCGACCGCGTCGTCGCCGGCCCCGCCAAGAAGCACATCCTCAGCGCCGAGGAGCGCTGGCTGATCGCGATCCACGAGTCCGCACACGCCGTCGTCACCGACTCTCTCGGACAGGCCACCTCCACGCGCAAGCTCTCGATCGTCGCCCGCGGACGCCAGCTCGGCACCGCCGCGCACATGCTCACCGACCGCGACCAGGTCATCATGGGCGAGCCCGACCTCCAGCGCCAGCTGATCTCGATCATGGCCGGCCTCGCCGGCGAGCGGATCGCGTTCGGGCACCACTCCACCAGCGTCAACGACGACCTCCACGCCGCCACCGCGCTCGCGCGCTCGATGGTCACCTCCTTCGGCATGTCCGACGCACTCGGGTTGGTGACGATCGGCGAGAAGAGCGGCGAGGTGTTCCTCGGCGCCTCCCTCCAGGATCTCGGCTCCGTCGGCCCCGAGACGCTCAACGTGATCGACAACGAGATCGAGCGCCTGGTCGGCGACGCCGAGGCGCGCGCCGCGTTCGTCCTGGACCGCAACTGGAACACCGTGGAGGAGACCGCCACCGCGTTGCTGGAGCAGGAGACCCTGTCGGGGGTCGCGCTGGAGGCCGTGCTCTCCACCATCCAGGAGATCACCCTCGAAGAACTGCGCGACGTGCGCCGCCGCCCGCCCTCGATCGAGGGCAGCGGAGGGCGCTCGTGAGGTTTTCCAAAAAAGACCCCGCCGCGCGCGTGTGCGTGGGCATAGATCAAACCCCGCGCGCGCACGCGCGCGAAGGCCTCGCCGGGAGGGCCGCCCTGGTCGTCTCGCTGATCGCGCTCGTCCTCTCCACCACCGGGCTCGCCGACGCCGCGCGCCACGCCGTGATCTCCGCGATCGCCGGGCATCCCATCAGCTCAAAGCCGCGCCCCGGTGCGCTGCTCGTGCTCGACCGCCACGGAAAGTTCCCCGCCTCCGCGATCCCCGCGGGTGGCTCCGTCCACAACGCCAAGCGCCTCGACGGCAAAACCGCCGAACAGATCGAACCCTCGTGTCCGCCCGACACCGTCGACCTCGGCACCTGGTGCCTGGAATCCACCGCCTTCCCACTCACCAACGAAGAGCTCGGCAAGAACGACTTCGTCTGGGCCAGCCAGAAGTGCGAGGAAGAAGGTGGCTTCCTGCCGTCCGCCTCGATGCTCGTCGGAGCCGCCGCGCGCGTGAAGCTCGAGTCCACGATCCACGACTCCCAGCTCACCGCCACGATCCCGCTCGACCCCAGCCGTGGGCTCAAAGACCAGCGCGAGATGAGCTCCACGCTAGTCACCACCGAAGCCGGCTCCGCCGCGGCCGGCTTCGAGGGTGTCAGCGAAGGGTCCACCGGCAACCCCCGCCAGGGCCAGCCCAACCCGATCCCGCTGCCCGCCGACCCGCTGCCCGAATCGCTGCAGTACGTCACCGTCTACGACAACGGCAACAAGGGCGGTTTTGCCGGCTCCGAGCCGGTGATGGACCCCGAGAACTTCCGCTGCGCGTACGACAAGACGCCGGGAGCCCTCAACAAATCCACCTCGTGAGATGGGCCGCGGGCCGAGGATCACGCTTGCCGTCGCGCTGGCGGCCGTCGCGCTCGCGATCCTCTCCACCGGCGCGCGGTCGGTGATCCTGCCAGCCACCACGATCGACGGGCCCAGCGAGGACATCGTCGGCTTCGGCGGAGTCGCGATGGCCGAAGACGGCTCCGGCGGGCTCGCCTACCTCGAGCGCGTGGAAGGGGTGCCGCACGTGTTCGTCTCGCGCTACCTCGAAGGCCACTGGCAGGCACCGATCCGGGTCGACTACGAAGAGCCCTTCGCCGCGAGCTGGGTCCGCATCGGGGCGGCCCAGGGCGGCGAGCTGATCGTCACCTGGGCCACGCCGTTCGCCAGCAAGGAAGGCAAGCCCGTATACGAGCTGCTCGGAGCCGAGCTCGGCCCCGGGGCCTCGACGTTCGGTCCCGCGACGATCGTCGACCAGGACATCGAAGAAGCCACCGGCACGAGCCCCGACCTCGCCGTCAGCTCCACCGGCCAGGCCGACGTCGTGTACCGCGTCGTCGAACCGTCCATCGCCAACATCTCGCTGCTGCGTTCCGGGGACGTCGTCGAGCAGGTGCGCGTCGCGCGCTTCAACGGAACCCGCTGGTCGAACCTAGGTGCGATCAACCGCAATCCCGGCGCATCGATGCGCCCCCCGACGCAGGCCAATGCTCCCCAGATCGCGATCGGGCCCACCGGCAACGCCGTCGTCGTCTGGCAGGAGCCCGACGTCGAAGGAATCGCGCGTATCTGGGCGCGGCGCATCTTCGGCAGCACGATCAACTACGTCCTGCCCGTCTCCGCCGCCACCTACGCCGGCGCCCCGATCGACGACGACGCCGATGCACCCGCCGTCGCGCTCTCGCGACTCGGCCAGGCCGAGGTTGCCTACCGCCAGCCTGCCGGCCAAGGGTCGCCGCTGCCCGGCCCACGCATCTTCCTCAACAAGCTGCCCGACGGGGAATCGGCCAACGGGGGGCAGTTCGTCGGCGCCGCCCTCGCCGATTCCGCCGTCGCCGGCGGCAGGAGCGCGGCCGTCGGGCCGCCCAGCATCGACATCGACGAAAAGCAGGCCATGCGACTGTTGTACGACAGCAATGGCACGCCCCGCGTCGTCGAGGGCGGCGACCACGGGCTGACAGGGACGCTTTCGCTCGGGCCGCCCTTCGCCGGTGCCGAACCGCTCGCCGCGAGCGTCATGAACCCCGAAGGCGGCGGCGTCTCGGCGTGGCCGAGCGCCGACACGCAGGGCGACCCCGCCGTGGCGGTACGCGAGGACTTCCCCGGCGGTGCCGTCCAGACCGCGCTCGTCAGCGGCGGCGCCGGCGGAGAAATCGGCGAACTCGCCATCGGGCGCTCGGGCGTGGGCGACGGGCTGGTCGCGTTCCGGCAGGGGCAGGTCGGGGACGCCGCGATCGTCGCCACCCAGATCACCGCCCCGCCGGTCGCCTCGATTCTCACCGTCCCCAAAGGCTGGATCAGGCCATCCACCGCGACGATCTCCTGGACACCCTCTACCAGTGCCGACGGCCCGCTCTCCTACCACGTCGTGCTCGACGGTCGCCTGCAGCCGACGCCCCCCGGGGTCAACACGCTGAGGCTCAACACACGCGGCCTCGGCACGGGCCGCCACCGCGTGCAGGTGCTCGCCAGCGACCGCGACGGCGCCTCAACGCTGTCTGTCGCCTCCTCGCTGCTGATCGATGGCCTGCCACCCACCGTCACCGTCAGGAGCGCGCGACGCGGCAGCGCCGTGAGCATCCGCGTCCGCGACCGCTACGCCACGGTCGACTCCCACGCCGTCAACGTCAGCTTCGGCGACGGCAGCGGTGCGCGGGGACACACCCACTACCTGCACCGCTACGCGCAGGCCGGCGTCTACCGCGTCGTCGTCCACGTCCGCGACCAGCTCGGCAACAGCGGCAGCGTGCACGAGTGGGTGAGCGTGCGATGAGGGTCCGCCTGACCGGCATCCGCGCGGCGGGAGTCTTCGCACTATGTCTCGCCCTCTGGATCGCGCTGCTCGCGCCAGGGCCCGCGAGCGCCGACGTGTTCGGCCCGATCTCGCTCGTCTCGGTCGGTGCGGTGCAAGGCAGCGAAGTCCAACAGGCCGAGTACGCGCACGACCCCGCGATCTCCGGCGACGGGCGTTACGTCGCCTTCGACGGGGCGATCGGCGGCGTCACCGGCGTCTGGCGGCGCGACCTGCAGACCGGCGCGATCGAGCAGGTCGCCGGTGGCGACGCCGAGCTGCCGTCGATCAGCGAAGACGGTCGCTACGTCAGCTTCACCACCAACGAAGGCGCGAGCCTCGGGGCAATCACCGACGGGCTAGCCGAGGAAGACCCGCACCGCGAAGGGGTGGGCGTGTATGTGCGCGACATGGACGTGCCGGCCGCACAGACATGCTCCCCGACGGCCGCCTCGCCGCTGCAGGAATGCGCGTTCATCGTGGCCTCCGCACCGAGCGGCTCCACGGCGCCGCTGACGTACGCAGTCGAACCCAGCTCCTCTGGTTTCACGACGACCGGGTCAGTCGCGATCGGGCGCTCGGCGATCAGCGCCGACGGCTCGGAGGTCACGTTCGTGACGACCGCGGTCTCCGACCTGGCCGACCCCCAGACGCCATCCGAACCGAAGACGCCCGCGTTCCAGGTCGCGGTGCGGTATCTGGGCGAAGCCCGCACCAAGCTCGTCAGCGGGCTCTACGAACCGGCCACGAAAACCACCAGCGAAGCGCCCGTCCCCGAAACGGGGGGCAAATACGGCGCGCTCTATCCCGGCAACGCGGTCGGCTTCGGCGCGCCGCCAGCGTACGGAGCGTACGGGTCCAGTCCGCCCCCCGGCGCCGCGCTCAGCGCTGATGGGACGACCGTCGCGTGGATGGGGGCGGAGATAGGTGCGCAGGCGCCGCTGCTCGCCGGGGAAGTCGAAATGCAGGGCTACACCGAGCCGCTATGGCGCCGCATCGCGCCGGGCTCGCAGACCCCCACCGAGCGCGTCACCGGCGGCTCCGATCCGCTGAATCCCGCGTGCGTGGCGAGCGCCGAGACGACGCTGCCCGCGCAGCCGTCCACTTCGGACCCGTGTCAGGGCCCGTTCGTCGTCGCCGAAGGCGAGCCCGTCGCGGGGATCATGGCGAGCGGCTCCAACTCGAGCTTCGCCCCGCGTCTGAGCCGCGACGGCTACACCGTCGCCTTCGTCTCCCAGGCTCCGCGCGTCGCGCTGGGAGCGAACTTCGGACGCGGCAAAGCGGGCCAGTCTGCCGATCTCTACGTCGCCGACATGCATCCGGGCCTCACCCGCGATCAGGCGCTCACCCCCGTGACCGAGCTCGCCGGCGGCGAAACCGGCGGGCTCGCCGACAACGCTTCGATCGTCGACTTCGGCATCTCCCCCGACGGCTCCCAGGCCGCCTTCACGACCAAGCGCACCCAGTTCCCGCTCGGCTTCCCGGCGTACGTGAGCGCTCCGGCCGCCGAACCGGGCATGAACGAGCTGTTCGACGCCGACCTGCGCGACGGCACGCTGACCCGCGTCACCCAGGGCTACGGAGGCGGCCCGACCGAGCACCCCCACATCCCGAGGGCCGCAGGACAGGACCCCTACGAGGAAGACGGCGACGGCGGTTTGGCGCCCTCGTTCTCCGACGACGGCGAGCGGCTCGCGTTCTCCTCGACCGCCTCCAACCTCGTCTGGGGGGACGGCAACACGCCCCCACTCGAACCCGAAGGCGGCACGCTCGGGAGCCTCGACGGCGCCGACGCGTTCCTCGTCGAACGCCGCCTGTTCGGCGCGCTGCCCACCCCGTCCTACATTTCCCCACCACCCGCCGGCCCGCCGCTGGGGTTTGCCGCAGGGCTGAGCGTGACCGCTGCCTCGCAGCCCGACGGCTCCGTGCTGCTCTACGTCGAGGTGCCCGGCCGCGGTGCGCTGCGCGCCACGGCGAGGAGCGCCGTGCCGGTCCACAACTCCGCCGCCGGCTCGCGCACGGCACGCCGAGCACGCGGCCGTCGCAGCGGACGTGGGGGCGCGACCCGCGCCGCGCACGGTCGCTCGGGGTCGCGCGAGACGGTCGCCACCCGCGGCGTCGCCGCCGCGACCGCGCCCAGCCACTCGGCGGCGCCGCTCACGCTCAGACTGCGGCTGGCGAGGCCCTACGCCGCGCTCGCCTCCCGGGATGGCGGTCTCTCGGCGACTGTGCGCGTCGTGTTCGTCGCGGCCGCCGGCAAGCCCGTTCTGCGCCAGAGCCTTCCGGTGGCATTCGTACGCATCGCGCACACCGCGCGTCGCGTCAAGGGCGCCAGGCGGGGACGGCGCCGATGAGGGGCGCACGGTGAGCGGGGGCGGTTCGCACCGTGGCGCTCGCGCGGCGCTCGCGTTGGCGGTCATGGCGACACTCGCGCTCGTGCTCGCGACGACCGGACCGCTCGCGGCGGCGGACGCCGCCGGCGAAGCGACGTGGCGCCTGGAACAGCCGCTACCGCCCAGCGAACCGTCAGGCTCGCCCGGCTCGGAATCGCACGTGCCGATCGGGCTCGGCCGGATCGGGGACATCGAGTTCTGGGCGCCCAACCGCGGGCTGCTGATCACCGCCGGCAATCCCCCGACGGTTCCCCCCGGGGTGTGGGCCTACAACGGCCAGCAATGGCGCGAGCTCGCGACCGTCTGCGGCGCGAGCGAAGGTCGCATCGCGTGGGCCGGCCCCGACGAATTCTGGACGATCTCCGACGGGCGCCCCGGGCAGGTCGAAGCGGGCACCGGGGTGCTGCCGCCGCTGGAAGACAACACGCTCTGCCGCTTCGCCGGCGGGCAGGTCGTCGCCTCCTACGCGCATCCCGCCTTCCGAGCCGACTCCTACCAGGCGATGCACGCGGCCGGCTGCATCTCGCCGTCGGACTGCTGGTTCGCGGGCGATCAGCTGCCCGAACCGCAGATCGGGGCTTTCCAGCTGCACTGGAACGGGGGGGCGCTGCAAGCCGAACCGTACCCCAACGAAGGCCACGCGATCGAGGACATGCGCGCCTACGAAGGGCACCTCTACGAGACCGTGCGCGTCACCGAAAACGACCGCGACGCCGAAGGGGTCAGCGAAGTCCCGCTGATCCACCGCATCAACCCCGAAGGCGTACGCCCGCCGTTCGCACCCGAACTGGAAGTGCCGCTCGACGGTGCCGAAGCGCCCAATCCGATCGATTTCCTCCATCTCGCCTCCTCCGACGGGGCGCTGTGGGGTGCGGCCGCGAGTTACAAGACCGGCGGCGAAGGCGCGCAGGTCACGGTCGTGCGGCGCGCGGGCGGCAACTGGAGCCAGGTGCTCGGCCCCGCCACCAAACCCTCCGGCGCCGAAACGTTCCCACTGCGCCAAGAGGTCGTGAACGCGATCGCGGCCGAGCCGGGCACCGAAAGCGCCTGGCTGGCGCTCGACTCCCACGCGGACGCATTCCAGCCGAACCCGGCCGCCCCAGCGCTCGTCGCGCGCATCTCAGCCGAAGGCAAGCTGCTGGAACAGCAGACGCTGCCCGCCGGCGGCGGCGACGCCAAGGGCGGCGCCGCGCGGCTCGCCTGCCCGGCCACGAACGACTGCTGGCTGGCGACCACGCAGGGCTGGCTCTACCACCTCGCGCCCGAAGACGAACGCACGCTCCCGCCCGACGAAGACCCCGCGTTCGCCGATCCGATCATCTACCGTCCGCCCGACCAGGGCCTGCCGCAGATCCCGCCCGACGCGCCCCCCGTCGACGATTCGGGGCTCGGCGAAGAACCGCCGCCCTACGGGACAGCGCTCGCGGAAGGCCAGAAATCCGAAAGCGAAGCGAAGGTCCGGTTGCCGCTGCTCTCGCGGCTGCACAGCCGGCTCGTGCACGGCAGCACGCTCGAACTGCGCTTCCACCTGGCCGTCAAGGCGCGCGTGCGCCTGATCGCCAAGCGGGACCGGCGGATCGTGGCGTCCACCCCGACGCGCACGCTCGCCGGCGGTGAGCGCCACCTGCTGCTGCGCCTGGACCCGCGCAGTTGGCCGACGAAGCTCGCGATGCAGACCCACGCGCTCGCGCCGCTGCCGACGGCCCCGGCGCGCGGCGAAGGCGCGGGCCCCTCGACCGAGAGCACGGGGCTCGTCTCGCTGCCGCGCGCAGCGTTTGGAGGGTTGCTGCCGGGAGACCCGTTCGGGGACGGATCGGGATCGGTGGGATGAGGCGGCACAGAGAGCGTCGGGGCGCCGGCCGCGGACGGTCGGCGCAGGTGAAGAGTGCCGTGTTCGCGGTTGCGCTCACGCTCGTGCTGGCGCTCGGCGGTGTGCTGCCCGGCTCCGGTGCGCTCACTCGCGCCGGCGCCCAGGGCAGCGAAGAGCTCACGCCCCAGACCGACGCCTCGCTGCCCGCGCGCGACGTGACCATGCTCGGCGCCACGCCACAGGAACCGGGGGCCGGCGCCGACGAGGTCTGGGGACTCGGCCTCCCGGGTGGCTCTGCCAGCGAAGGCGCCGGCGCGGTGCTCGTGCGCTACACCGCCGAAGGCGGCTGGTCGCTGGGAGCGCCGCTCGAGAACGCGGCAGGCCAACCCCTCGCGGGCTTCAAACGCGACCCCAGCCCGCTCGCCGGCCAGCTGACCCCGACCGGCGCGGGCGCGCTCGTCGGGACTGTCCCCGGGACGAAAGGGAGCGCCTCCGAACCGGTTGTGCTCGTGCGCAACCCCGCCGGCGCCTTCCAGGAACCCGCCGAAGCGCCTCCGCTGCAGGAAGGCGAGGTGCTGTTCGGCGGCTCGCGCGCACCACTGCTCGCCCCACTCGACGAAGGCGAAGGCAGGGCGGGAGCGCTGCTCGTGCCGGTCCAGGAAGCGCCGCAGGGCATCGAGAGCGCGGTGCTGCACTGGGACGGCAAGCACTGGACGCGCGAGGGGATCGAAGTGCCGGCTGCCTCCAGCGCCAGCTTTCGCGTGCTCGCGATCGGCGCGAGCTCGCCGTCGAACGCGTGGCTGCTCGCGCAGCTCGCGCCGGGGGCCTACCCCGCCGGTGCCGTCGCGCTGTTCCGGCGCATGCCCACCAAACCCGCAGGCGGGGAAACGACCTGGAGCTGGCAGCCGGCGGCGCTGCTCCCCGGTGCGCCCGACAAAGAGGCGCACCCGCTGCAGGTGCCGTCGATCGACCCGCAAACCAAAGCGCGCGTGCCGGAGCCCTTCACGGCGATCGGCGCCGGTCAGCCCCCGACGGCCGCCGCCCAGGTGCTGACCGTGACCGAAGAAGGCATCTGGATTGACGGCGAGCGCTCCGACGTGCACACCGTCAGACCGGCCTCGACGACGCTCTTCTTCAAGCCCCAGCGCGAAGCGGCCGCCGGCGAGGTGAGCGCCGGCTGGTGCATCCTGCCCGAAGGCTCTCCGGCGGCGACGGCGGCCTGCGAACACACGCTGCCTGTGGCGCTGCCGAGCGGACCCTCGCGGTCGATCGCGTGGGCGAACTCCTCCACGCCGTACGGCGAACGCGTGATCACGGGGCTGCCCGAAGGTGCGAGCCTGCGCCTCGACGGCACCGAATTCACGCGGGTGCTCGGTCTCGGGCAGAGCGCAGGCTCAGATCCCGGGGCGGCGCTGGGCGCGGCGTTCGTGAACGCGCACGAGGGCTGGCTCGGGTCCGAAGGGCTGCCCGTGCACCTCACCACCGCACCGTCGGCGAGCCGCTTCACGCCGTGGCCCGTCCCGTTCCGCGACGCGCTGACCGCGATCGCCCCCCAGCCCGGCGCGCCCGTCGGCGCGCTCTCCAGCGAAGCCCTCGCCGTCGGCGACCAGGGCGAGGTCGCACGCTTCAAGCCCGGCCGCGGCTGGGTGCCCGAAAGCCTCTTCGGCCCCGGCGAGCGCATCGAACGGCCGCGCCTGCGCGCGGTTGCGTGGCCGCGGCCGCAGCGGGCCTACGCCGTCGGCGACCACGGGCAGATGTGGCTGTGGCGCGGCGAGACCGGCATGTGGGAACGCGACCCCGCGACGCCCGCCAACTTCCGCGGAAACCTCCTGGGGGTCGCCTTCGACCCCGCCAACCCCGCGCGCGGCTTCGCGGTCGGGTCCTCGGCCGTCGGCCTGGGCGGCGTGCTGCTGCGCTACGGCAAGACCTGGACGCCCGCCGCGCCGCTGCCGCCGCAGGTCGAAGGCGCGAGCTTCACCTCGATCGCGTTCGCCGGCTCGGAGGCGATCGTCGCCTACCGCAAGCTGCTCAGCCCCGAACGCGACGAATACGCCGGCGGCCTGCTGATCGAAGACGGCGCCGGCTGGCACCTCGACACCGGCGCCGCCGCGGCGATCGGCGCCAACGCGCCGCTGGCCGTCGCGGGCCTGCCCGACGGCGGCGCGGCCTTCTCCACGATCGGGCCCGAAGGCACGCGCATCTTCGAGCGCCAGGGCGCCGGCGCGCCCTGGCAGCCGACCCCCGAGCCGCTCACCGGCTCCACCGCCGGCTCGCTCGCGCTGTTCCGCGAAGGCGGGGCGCTGCGCGCGATCGCGACCAGCGGCGGCGCCGCCGAAAACTACACGCAGGAACGCGAACCGACGCCCCCGCCCGGGTTTCCCCCGAACCTGATCGGCCCGTACCCGATCGACACGAGCGGGCCCGCGAGTGGCCTGCTGCGCCAGACCGCGACCGGTTGGAACGACGAGAGCCACGAACTGAACCCCGCCGGCGAACCGGAAGGCGGCTTCATCTTCTACGACCTCCCCTACCGTCCCGAACCGGTGCTCGCCGTGATGATCGACCCCAGCGGCACGCAGGGTTGGGCGGTCGGCGGGGAAATCCACTCCGAACCGCGCCTGGACACGGCCTCCGTCGAGCGCTACCCGGCCGACGGCGTCGCGCCGCTCGGCGCCGGAACCTCGCAGATACCGCTGCAGAGCGGCGACGCGACGTTCGCGATCGGTGGCGACGCGCAGTGCGCCGCGGTATGCGCCGACCGCACGAAGGCCGGCATCGGCCCCGACGTGTGGCTGACCGACGCGCTGGAGCGCGCGAGCCAGATCGGGGTGCGCGCGTTCCTGTACACCGGGCCGCGCATCACCGACGACCGCGTTTCGGGGCTCAGCAAACCCGTCGTTCCGTTCGAACGCGAATTCGAACGCTATGCCGGGATCCTCGGCTCCGCAGGCATCCCGGCATATGCCGCGCCCTCTCCGCAGGACCTCGACGCGCGTCCGGAAGCCCAGGGGAACGAGTCGCTGTTCGGGAAAGCGTTCGCCTACCCGTACGGCGCGACAGAACCGCAGCAGTGCCAAGAGGAAGTCGTCTGCGAGGGGGCCTACTACGCGCTGCGCTCCGAAGGACCCGCCGGCTCGGTCCGGGTGATCGTGCTCGACGACACGCGCGACGTCGATGAAATTCAGCGCGCATGGCTCTCAGCGCAGCTGACAAGCGCCCAGGCGGCGCAGGAACCGGCGATCGTCGTGGGCAACGCCGACCTGAACGCGCAGATCGCGGCGGGCGACACGGAAGCGCGCCAGCTCGAGGAAGTGCTCGGCTCGGCGACCGCCGCCGCGTCCGCCTACTTCTATGACTCTCCAGAAGAAAACGTCAAGGGAACCTTGCGAGTCGGCGGCGTGACGATCCCCACCTTCGGCTCTGGCACGCTTGGCTATGTCAACGTGGTCAACGAGGAGGCCGGCAACTTCCACGGCGCAAGCGGCTTCCTGCTGGGGGAAGTCAACCTTGCCGCGTACAAAGCAAGAGCGGAACACAATCAGGCCGAAGTCACCGCCAAGCTGATCCCCAACATCGCCGAGCTCGCGCTGGAAGCCAAGGACGGGCTCCTGCTGCGGCGCAGCGCGACGGCGCTGTTCAACGCGCTCGCGCGCCGCCCGCGCGCTGGCGGCCGCGCGCAGGGCAACGGCGGCTCCCAGGAACCGGAAATCGACCCCTACATCCCGATCCCCTCCAACTGCATCGGCAGCGGCTGCGAAAGCTATCTGCTGCCCCAGTACACGTTCAGCTCCTCGCGCCCTGACATCGGCGGCTTCGTCAAACCCAATCTCAACGCGTCCGATCCCCACGCCGTCAAACAGAACGCCAAGGGCGAACCGGAACGCGAATCGATCAACCCCGCGACCGGCGTCGAAGAATCCCAATCGGGCCTGTTCTGCGCCTACAACCCCGGTACCACGATCGTGACGATCCACGCCGGCGGGCTGTCCGCCTCGCTGCCCGTGACCGTCCAGGCCGGCAGCGTCCGCGAGCCGTGCGGGACCGTGCCCGCCAAAGAAGTCCGCTCCAGCCAGCAGACGGTCCCGACGCCGCCCCCGCCCGCCCCGGCGCCCGGGCCGACGAGCTCCTCGCCGGCTGCGAGCCCGCCGCCGATCCCGCTGCCGCCGGCGCCAACGATCGTCCCCCCCGCGGTGGTGCGCGCCGTGCCGCCCCGGCCGCTGCCGCCGCCGTACTACGTGCCGCTCGCGGCACCGCTGCTGCCGGTCGTGTTCGTGCCGCCACCGCTGCCGCCGGCGGCCAACCCGACGCCGCCGAGCGGGACCTCCGCGGTGACCTCGCCCGTGGAGGCCGCCCAGCGCGAAGAGGAGGAGGAGGAGGCGACCGAGTCGGTCAGCAACCAGGCGCTCGCATATCGCGCACCCGAGCACGAGCCCTCGCCGCTGTACGTGCTCGGGATCGTCGTCCTCGCGGCGTTCGCCGGCGCTTCGGTGCGCCGCCGTCCCGGCCGCGGTCGGCGCGATCTGCGCGTCGCGCCCGCGACGCTGTCGAGCTCGCGCGCCCAGCGCCGGATGGCCGCGGAGGGACGCAGAGCCACCGGGCGCCGATACGGCGACCGCCGCGGCTCCGATCCGTGGCAGCGTTAAGCGGCGCGGCGGAGCTGGGGCGCGGAGTTGGGCGGCGGAGCTGGGGCGCGGAGTTGGGCGGCGGAGCTTGGCGGCGCTCCGCGGAACATCCGATCGTCCACTTTCACCGATTCGCAACAACATCGGTTGGTGCGGCCGGCACTCTCTGATACAGGCCCGCGCGCGCCGCGAGGGCGGTTCGTGCTACGCAGCGGTCCCGCCCGCACTGCGACCACAACCGAAGACTACCGACACGCCACCACCGAAACGGAGCCCCGATCGTGCCCAAGTCGCAAAGCATCCGCCGCCTCCTGCTCGCACTGGCGGGCCTCACCGCGATGCTTGGCGCACAGACCGCTGTGGCGCAGGCCGAATACGGCGAAATCGGGAATCCGGCCGTTCTGACCGGGAAAGTCAGCGAAAGCGGGCAGAAGTCACACGCCTTCGGTGTCGATCCGACCGATGACAGCTTCTTCGTCGCCGACGAAGTGGTCCAGGGCGAAACCACCACCTATCGCATCCAGAAGTTCAGCGCCAGCGGAGAACCGCTGGGGGAAATCCAGCTCAAAGCGCACGTCAATTCGGTCCAGCTGGGCAACGCCGCGCTGGAGGGGATCGCCGTCGATCCATCGGCCAAACGCGCCTACCTGCTCGTGGATCGCGAACGCGAAGAAGAAGAAGAAGAACCGCTGTTCGATCCCTCGACGCCGGCGGCGGCCAGCCTCTACGCCTTCTCCACCGAACCCGAAAGCGGCAAATTGAAGGCGGCGACGGGCACCAAAAACGAAGAAGGCCTGCTCTCCGAACTGCACTCGGAATCCAAGGAACCCCGCGGGGCATTTCTTGACCCCCATGGGATCACGGTCGATCCCGGGACCGGCGAAATCGTGATCCTCGGACAGGTGGACATGAGCGAATCGCCGACGGAACCAGAACTCCGCACCGCGGTCGAGCGCGTCCATTCCACCGGCGTGATCGCATCGCGCTACGTGGACATAGAAAACTGCCTCGACGGCGCCAACACGCTGAGCGAACCAAACTGCGAAGCCGAAGGCGAATCGTTCTCGCCGATCGTCGTGCCCGCCCAAGCAGCCGAAGGCAAGGTCTACGCTGAGCGCAGCCACGAAATCTGGGAACTCCCCGCCAGCGCGAACGAATTCAAACCGACGGTCAAGAGCAAAGTCGAGCCCAAGACGTTCGAAACCCATCCGCGGCGCGTCGCTCCGACCGAAACGCACGAAGAATTCGGATCCGAACAGACGTTGCTCGAATTCCCGAAGGCCAACGAAGTGCTCGCGGAAGAGCTCGGCGGCACGATGGCCTTCGCGCCGGGCGCCGCCGAAGGCGAAGGAAAGCTCTACCTCACCGGGGCGATCACGACGAAGGTTGAAAAAGGCACGGCCCAGAACGCCGGGGTACTGGTCCTTGGCTATGGCGGCGCGGGAGAAGTCAAGGAGCTGGGCTGGACCGGTGGCCAGTCGGAATCGTCAGGCGAAAAATGCAGCATCCCGAAGAAGGGGAATCAGGCCCTGTTGATCGCCCCGGGCAGCAACGAAGGCGTCTTCCTATTCGACGCCCACGAAAAACTCGGCGGCAGCGGCACCGCCGGCGTCGACATCTTCCAGTTCGGCCTGGGCGGCGCCGGCTGCCCGCACGCGACCGCCACCGAACCCCCCGTGATGGTCAAAAACAACCACGGCGAAGAAGTGGAAGTCTCGCCCGTTCCGCTCGGAGAACCGACCACGCTGTCCTCGACGGTCTCGGGCGCGAACGCGGTCAAAGTTCAGTGGAAATTCAAGGATGTGACCACGGGCGAAGAAGAGCCGGCGGAAGAAGGCGGGTACGAGTTCGCGCTGACGAGCCTGAAACACACGTTCGAGCACGCCGGCGAATACGAAATTACCGAGATCGTCGAAACGGATGACCTGGCAAGCCCGACCGTCGAAATCAAACGGAAAGTGAAAGTCAGCGCCACGCCGATTGCGCTCGAATTCAGCTATCCCGCCAGCGCAACGGTCGGCAGCCCCGTGCGCTTCGAAGCCACCGCGCACGATCCCCACGAATCGGGCACGCTCCACCTCAAATACGCGTGGAAGTTCGGCGATGGCTCCGAAAAATCCGGCGAAGCCAGCGCGTCAGCCTTCAACGAAGAACACACGTACACGGCCGAAGGTGCGCGCTCGGTGACATTGAAGGTCACCGACTCGCACGGCGTTAGCGCGGAAGTAACACACGAAATTTCGGTGGCCGGTGTATCCAAAGAACCGGAACACAAAGTCGTGGAAGAACACAAAACCACCCCGCCGCCGCCACCACCCCCGCCGGCCGAAGGTGCCCCTGAAGTTACGCCCACTTCAACGTCGCTGAGCGTCAACCAGACCGGGGCCGTCGCCCTCCAGATCAAATGCCCGGCCGGCGACAGCAGCTGTTCGGGCACCGTCACGCTGCGCACGCTCGGCGCCGTCGCGGCGCGGGCGGCCAAGCACGGCAAAGGCAAGCACAAGGTCGTGCTGACGCTTGCGAGCGGATCGTTCACGGTCGCGGGGGGCAAGGTGCAGACGGTGACGCTGCGCCTCTCCTCCAAGGCGCGAGCCTTGTTGGCGCATTCGCACAGTCTGCGTGCGCAGTTGACGATCGTCGCGCACAATGCGAGCGGAGCGAGCCATACGACTCAGACGACGGTCGTGCTGCACGTGGTTGTCAAGGGCAAGCACCGCGGCAAGCACTGATATCGTCCGACTCCGGTACTCGGGTCACAGGCTGATAACAGAGCCGACACAGATCGGCAACTTTGTTTCTGTGGCCGAGCGCAATCATCGTTGCCAAGGAGGGATATCGGATCCTTCCGGCCTGTGATCGAAAACCAATCTGGAGGTATCGACACGATGCGTGTTAAATGGGCACATCGCTTGATCGCGATGTGCGTCCCCGCGGCCACTGTGGTGGCTCTCGCGGCCCCGGGAGCGGCGCACGCCGAACTCCTGCTGCAGTGCGAAGGCGCAAACATCCTCGGGCGCGGCTCGACGTTCCAGGGAGCGATTCCCCAGGACGAAGTCTGGAACGCCGGCTTCAGCAGCTCGGCCAACGTCACGGCGTGTAACGGCACGCAGGGCACGGGTGCCAAACCGACCGTCGAATACCTGCAGAAAGAAGAAGAAGACCGTGGCAGCGGTGCCTGCCTGAAGGCGTTCGGCGTCGGCGTGACCGTCGCGAAGTTCGACCGCTACAGCTACTGCGCCACCGACGAAGCGCCCAACGAAACGCAGAAAAACGAAATCGAAGCGTTCGCCTCCGGCGCCGAAGAACGGTCGCTCGAGACAATCCCCGTGTTGCAGGGCGCAGTCGCGGTACCGATCCACCTGCCGGAAGGCTGCCTGGCGAGCGCCGAATACAAAGAAGGCGAAAAAATTGTCAAGCCGGGCCGTCTTGTCCTCAACGACGTCACGCTCGAAAAGATCTTCCGTGGCGAAATCACCAAGTGGAACGAAATCAAAGACGGTGGTGACAAACTCACTGCACAGAGCGGCAAAACCTGCAACGCGGAAACGCCGATCACGGTCGTGGTGCGCAAGGACAAATCCGGCACGACGCACATCTTCAAGGAATTCCTCGCGTCGACCAACCGCATGAACGGCGCCGGTGAAGAAAACAAACAGGCCGAAGTGAAGTGGATCGAGAAACCGGGCACGGAACTCACATGGAAGGAATCTGCTTCGGGCGGCAACAACGTCGAATGGCCCGAAGCGGCCAAAGTCGCGCGTCCGTCTGAAAACGGTGGTCCGGCTGTCGTCGCGGATGTAGCCGCGACACCCAGCAGCATTGGCTACGCTGACCTCGGCGACACGTTCAAAAACGGCTCGTTCGACAAGAAATCCCTCGGTGGCGGCGAAAAACAGAACAAGTTCTGGCCGCTGTTGCAGAAGAAAACGATCGCGCCGGTCCTGTACGCGGACCCCGCGTCCAAGAAAGACACCGAAACAGCCGGCAACGCGAACTGCGCGAAAACGGTCTACACCGACGGCGTGGAAGTCTTCCCGCCAAGCAGCACCCGTGAACTGTGGAGCGCGGCGCAGGCACAGCTCAACGAGAGCACGTACGCTCTCTGCGGGCTGACCTACGACCTCACGTTCCGTCAGTACGGCAAGTACCACGACGAACACGGTGGTGCCGGTGCGCGCCCGACGGAGGCGCAGGCCACGACCGCCGAGAGCTACCTGCTGTTCGAGGTCAATACGAAAACCGCAGGTGGCGGCAAGCTGATCACCGAAAACCACGAGTACGAAAAGCTGCCGTCGTCGCTGCTCAAAGAGGTCGAAACCGGCATCAAGGAAGTCGGTTACGAAAAATCAGGTGTCAAATTCACCTGCGTCAAAGAAGCGACTGAAGGGACAGGGACGCTCTTCTACAAATCGCTCAAAGAATGCGAAACGACCAACGCTCCGGGCTCGAAAGGGTTCTACAAGCGCTAGGCCGCGACGGATGGCGGTTACGGCGGACACGTGACCGCCGATTGAAGGAATGCTTGACCGGGCCGCTCCAGGGATGGGGCGGCCCGGTTGGCCGTTTGTGGCCGATACGGGAGTCAGCGCCCAGGATGAACGTCGAGACCGATAGAGCAACCGAGCGGATCGCCGCGCCGATGGACGCCGCCGAGCTGCGCGAGCGGATCGCCGCGTTCGCGCGCTGGCACTACCGCTTCGACTTCGACGGCGGCGTCGGCACGCCGATCCTGGATCACGCAAAGATCAACCGCCACGAGCAGCGCCGCCGCTACTTCTTCGACGCGCTGCTGCGCGTCACCGGTGGATCGCTACAGGGACGCCGCGTGCTCGACCTAGGTTGCAACGCGGGTTTCTGGGCCCTTCAGGCGATCGACGCCGGCGCGGACTTCGTGCTCGGCCTGGACATCCAGCAGGTACACATCGACCAGGCCAACCTCGTGTTCGAGGCGAAGGGCGTGGATCCGGATCGCTACCGCTTCGAGCAGGGCGACATCTTCACCCACGCGCTCGCCGGCGATTTCGACGTCGTCCTGTGCCTGGGGATCATGGAACACGTCGCCAAGCCCGTCGAGCTGTTTGAAGTCATGGAGCGCTCTGGCGCGGAGCTGGTCGTGATCGACACGGCGCTCTCGCGGCGGCGCTCGAGCTATTTCGAGCTCGCCACGCTGTACGAACCGGAGGAGATCGTCGACCGCGCGCTCGTGCTGATCCCCACGCTGGACGCGGTCGTGGAGCTCGCCGAGGAGCTCGGCTTCGCGGCGGTCCCACTGGAGCAGAACATCACCGACTACGCCGGCCTCGAGGACTACCGCGGGCAGCGGCGGCTCGCGTTCATCTGCTCGCGCGAGACACCGCTCGACATGCTGCCCGCCGCTCCCGGCTCCTCGCTCGCCGCGCGCTCGCTGCACAGGTTGCGGCGCGCCCGCGAGCTCCGCCGGAGCGAGCGGGGTGGCCGGCCGGGCGCGCTGGGGAGCAGTCGCGGTGCATGACGTCGGTGTCCGCGAGCGGGTCTTCTGGGACGAGCACGTCGCCGACCTCGAGCACCTGCTGCGCCGGTACGAGCGTGGGCCCGACCCCAACACGAAGGCGATGCTCGACGCGGTCGAGCCTGTGCGGGGCGCGCGCGTGCTGGACTTCGCCTGCGGAGCCGGCGTCACCTCGGCCTTCCTCGCGCAACGCGGCGCGCGCGTCACCGCGATCGACATCAGCCCCGGCTCGATCGAGCGGGCACGCGAGCTCGCCGACCGGGTTGGGCTCGCTGTCGACTTCATCGCGGGTGAGCTGACACCGGACACGTTCCCGCCGCAGAGCTTTGACGCGATCGTCGGCCGCTACGCGCTGCACCACGTTCACCTGCGCACGATCGCGCCGATCTTCAACGACATCCTCGTCCCGGGCGGCAGCGGCGCGTTCATGGAGACGATGGGCCTCAACCCGCTGCTCAACTTCTCCCGACGCCGGCTCGCGGGGCGTGCGGGGGTCGCGAGCTACGGCTCCGAGGACGAGCGCCCGATCGACCGCGACGATCTGCGCATCCTCGAGCGGAGCGTCGGCCGCGTAATCCTGTCCGTCGGCCAGATGCAGTTCCTGCGGATCTTCGACCGCAACGTCCTGCGCTTTCGCCGGCGGCGCACCGCAGCGCTGCTGGGCGCACTCGACGACGGCCTCGCGCGGGTCGGGCTCGGCTTCCTCAGCTACCACCAGGTGGTGAAGGTGACCAAGTCCGCAGCGGCCTGAGCGCGGCTCACGCGGCCAGCGGCAGGCCGTCGCCGGCCGGACGCCTCTCCTCTCCCCGCACAATCCGCTCGATCTGCTCGGCGAGCTTGCGCTGGAAGGCCGGCACCGAGAAGCGCTCGGCGTTGAGCAGTGCGCGGGCCGGCTCGAACGCCATCGAGTCGATGCGGTCGATCGCGCGCGCGAACGCATCCACGTCGTCGAGCCTCGCCAGCAGACCGGTCTGTCCCTCGATCACCGTCTCCAGCGCCCCGCCGGCGTCGGCTGCAACCACCGGCCGACCGGCGGCCTGCGCCTCGACGGCCGTGATCCCGAACTCCTCGGGGGCGGGGACGAGCACCGCGCGCGCGGTCGCGTACAGCCCGGCGAGCTCCTCGTCGCCGACGCGACCCAGGAACTCGGCCTCGGGGTAGGCCGCGCTGAGCGTCGCGTAGTCCGGGCCGCTGCCGACGACGCTGATCGGCGCGCGCGCGCGCCGCGCGGCCTCCAGCGCGACGTGCAGGCGCTTGTGGCAGACGAGCTCCGACACGACCAGCAGGCGGTCCCCCGGTTCGCCCGGCGCGAAGCGGTGCGTCTCGACAGGCGGATGCACGATCGCAGCGTCGCGCCCGTAGCAGCGTCGGACCAGCTGGCGCCCGAACGCCGAGATCGCGATGTAGGCGTCGACGCGGCGGCTGGCTGCCAAATCCCAACGCCGGATCCGCTGCAGCTGTCCGCGCAGCAGCGGACGCAGCAGGCGCGGAACCTCGCGCAGTGCGCTCTCGCGCTCGTACCAGGCGTAGCGGAAGGGCGTGTAGCAGTAGCAGATGTGGACCGCACCTTCCGGCGTGCCGATGCCGTGCGCGAAGGCGCTGCTGCTGCTGAGCACGACGTCGGCATCCGGCGCTCGCAGGCGCTCGACGGCACCGGGGTAGAGCGGCAACAGCCTCCGGAACTGGGACTGGCCGATGCCGAGTCGCTGCAGCGCGGAGGTCGTGATCGCGCGATCCGCAAAACGGCCGCCGGTGCCCTGCTCGTCGTAGAGCAGCGTGCAGATCGGCGCCTCGGGATACAGCTCTGAGATCGCGGCGAATGTGCGCTCCGCGCCGCGCATCACCAGCAGATAGTCGTGCGCCAAGGCGACACGCGACGTCGCTGGTGAAAGAATGGTGAAATTGTCGAGCGGCGTGCGAGAATCGAGGGCCCCGCCTGCGTTGTTGCTATCGATCAGTGGTGAAAGATCGGTGAAGCGGGCAGCGGGAGGTGGGGAGGTCGGTATCTGGCTCATTTGCGGCGGATTGCCGGGTCGAGTCGAGTGCATCCAACCTACGACTGCGCCGGCCGCGGGATGTAAAAATGTTGCACGCGATCAGAGGCGAAATGTGACAAGAATTCACAGGCTGGTAACAGGTGAGGGTTGACGCGTGCGCTTGCTCGTAGTGCTGCCCTGGGGGCGCCGCCTCGGCGGAGCGGAGGCGATGATCCAGACGGTGCTCGACGGGGCAGCGGAGACCGCGCACGAGCTGGAGCTCGTGTTCTGCGAGGACGGGCCCTGGCCCGCCGAGCTCGCCGAGCGGGGATATCGCGTCGATGTCGTTCCGACCGGTCAGCTGCACAGGGCCGACCGCTGGGTGGATGCGGTCGCGCGGCTCGCACGCATCCTGCGGCGCCGACGTCCCGAGCTCGTGCTCAACTGGTCGGCCAAGACGCAGCTATATGGCTCGCCGGCCGCGGTGCTCGCGGGGATACCCAACCGCGTGGTCTGGTGGCAGCACAACATTCCCGCCCGCCACTGGCTCGATCGCTGCGCCAGCGCGCTGCCGGCAGTCGCCGTCGGCTGCTCGTCTGATGCCTGCTCGCGTGCGCAGCGGCAGCTGGCTCCGCGGCGGCCGACCTTCGTCGTCGCGCCCGGCGCGCGCCCCCCCGGAGGACCGACGACCCGCGCGTCCGCCGTGGAAGGAACCGCCGGCGAGGAACCCTTCGAGCGTGCGGCCGCCGCGGAAGCGCGCCTGGCGCTGAGGGCGCTCGACCTTCCCTCAGACGTGCCCATCGTCGGTCTCGTCGGTCGGCTGGAGCCGTGGAAGGGGCAGGATCGCCTGTTGGCCGCACAGGCGCTGCTGCGCGACCGCGGACACGAGCTGCACACGCTGCTGGTCGGCGGCGACGCCTACGACATCTCGCCGCAGTACGCGCGCTCGCTCCCGGGGCTCGTCCGGCGGCTGGGGCTGACCAGTGCGGTCACATTGACGGGACAGGTGCCCGACGCCGCACCCTACATCGAGCGCATGGACGTCCTCGTCAACGCCTCCGAGGGCGAGCCCTTCGGGATCGTCCTGCTCGAGGGCATGGCTCGCGGGGTGCCGGTAGTCGCTGTCGACGCCGGCGGCCCCGCGGAGATCGTCGAGCACCGCCGCAGCGGCCTGCTCGCGCGCTCGGGCGATCCGGAGGCGCTCGCGGACGTGTTGCAGCCGCTGCTGATGTCACCCGACCTGCGCCACGCGATCGGGCAGGCCGGGCGCGCACGGTTCGAGCGCGAGTTCACCGACGTCGCGATGCGAAGCCGGTTCTTCGAGCACCTAGAGGCGCTCCTCCCGACCGTGTCGACGCCGTTCCGTGTCACGGCATGAGCCGCGCGGTGACGATCGTCGCCCATGACGTGGGCTCCGTCGGCGGCATGGAGCGGCAGCTGGCCGAACTGGCGCTCGGCCTGCGGTGGCTGGGGCGCGAGGTGAGCGTGGTCGCGCGCACCTGCGAGCTACCGGTGGGGAGCGACGTCGCGTTTCACCGCGTCCGTGGGCCGGCGCGCCCGTTCCTGCTCGCCTACCCATGGTTTCTGGTCGCGGGCTCGCTGGCCGTGCGCCGGCATCGGCGCGGCGTCGTCCAGGCGACTGGTGCGATCGTCCTCAACCGCGTCGACGGCATCGCCGTGCACTGCTGCCACCAGGTCCACCGAGCCGCGGCGCCGCGTCCCCGACGCGTGCACCGCTGGCACGCTCACGTGGTCGGTCTCGTCTCTCGCGCGAGTGAGCGGCTGTGCTTCGGAGCGAACCGCTCGGCGCATTTCATCTGCGTCTCGGAGGGCCTCGCCGAGGAGATGCGGACGCATTACCCAGAGCTCGCCGAGCGGGTCGTGACGATTCACAACGGTGTCGACACCCAGGCATTCGCGCCAGGTGCACGCCGCGACGACGCGCTGGCGCTGCGAGAGAAACTGGGGATCGGGGAGGAGCGCCTGCTGGTGGCGTTCGTCGGCGGCGACTGGGGGCACAAGCGGCTGGGGCTCGCGATCGAGGCGCTCGCCGGCGCGCCCGACTGGGACCTGCTCGTCGCTGGCCGAGGGCACACCGGCGACTATCAGAAGCTCGCCGACTCACTCGGTGTGGGGCAGCGCGTCCACTGGCTCGGCGTCGTAAAAGACATCCCCGTCGTCTACGAGCTGGCGGACGCCTTCGTGCTTCCCTCCGGCTACGAGACCTTTTCGCTCGTGACGTTCGAGGCGGCCGCCTCCGGCGTGCCGATCCTGGCGAGGCCCGTCAACGGCGTCCGCGAGCTGATCGAGGACGGGCAGAACGGCTTTTTGATCGATGCGCGCTCAGCCACCATCGCCGAGCGTCTGCGCCTGCTGGCCGCCGATCCACAGTCGCGGGCCCGCCTGGGGCGAGCCGCTCGCGAATCGGCGCTGCGCTTTCGCTGGGAGGCGATGGTGGCTGCGCACGACGAGCTCTACGGTTCGAAGGAGATGTTGCCGCCTTCGATCTCGTCTTCGAGAGAGCCTTTGTAGGTGCCGGTCTTGGCGGCTTCTTTTTTGGCGACCGTTTCAAATCCGCCTTCGCCCAGGCACTGGCCTTCTTCGTAGCTCCATTCCATGCCTTTGAATTCGTTGTCGATCAAAAGCCGGGTTTGGAAGCCGCTGGGGAATTTGCGCAGCTGTTTTGCTTCGACGGGAACCTGCTTGTCGGAGTAGCTGGCCGCGGAGAATGTTTCTTCGGGGTCTTTGATCGCCTTGGCCGGCACCGTTTGGCGCGGCCAGTTGATCTTGCAGAGCTTGCCCGCGATCGAGATCGAGGCCGTGCCGGACCCGACTTCGATTTCCGATTCAGGTTCGCCGGAGCCGAGTTCGGCGAAGCCGTTGACGTGGTAGATGAACTTGATCGGTTCGGTTTTTTTGGCTTCCGGGTTCCAGTTGAATTTGGTTGTGACGCCCTCGTAGACCCCTTCGACGTTGATCTTCGTCAGGCATTTTTCGAACTTGACCATCGTCGCGAAGATCGGCGAGGTCGGCCACGAGACCGCGCCTTCGGCGATCGTTTTGCCGAACGCCTTCGCCGAACAGTAGATGTGGTACTGACCGAAATGGAATTCCTGACTGCGTTCTTCGCCGCCGAGTTCTGTCGAACCGACCGCAAAGCCCTTCGTCTTGCCGGGTTCCGCTTCTGAAAGCGGCTTGGGCAGGCGGCTCGCGACGAACTGCGCCGCTGGCGCAGGCGCCGCGGAGGCGGCCAGTGCGCCGACCGCCGCGGCGAGTCCGACCGCCATCTTGAGGTTCTTCATCCTGGTTCCCTGTCCCTTGGTTGGGTGTGGATTCACGATTCATTTACACGACTTTCACATCAAGCATGGATCGCTGTGTCGTGTAGGGGCCCGCTGGGGCTCGACGGCGCAGCATATCCAATTGCCGGAATACGGGCTGTGAAAGCAATGTACAAGCCCGTCAGGATGGCTTGAATTTGGATAATAAAGTGTGAAAGCAGGGTTTAGCGACGAGAGGTCGTAGCCGCGCGCGACCCCAGTGCACCCAGCAGCAGCCGTTCGAGTGAGTCGCTCGCGGCTGACACCGTGAACAACCGTTCGACGGTTGCGCGTCCCCGCTCGGCCAGTTGACGGCGCAGTTGCGGTGCATCTCTGAGTGTGGCCAGGCGCGACGCGAGCGCGTCGCTGTCGCCCTCTCCAAATACGAGCCCTCCGCCGGTCAATTCGATCAGCCAGGGAATCTCACCCGAGTCGGAGCCGACGACCGGCACGCCGCACCACAGCGCCTCGACGATCACGCGTCCGAACTGCTCCTTCCAGGTGGGCGTCGTCAGGGAGGGCAACGCCAGGACGTCGAGCTGGCCGTATCCCTCGGCCATCCGGTCGTGGGCCAGGCGGTCGATCACCCGGACGCGCGAGCCGGGTATCGCCGCGCCCTCGAGCTCCGAACGCAACTCGCCATCGCCGATCAGCAGCAGCTCGACCGGCGCGTCGAGCCGGCGCACGGCGGCGAGCAGATCCGCGACTCCCTTGCTCGCTACGAGCCGTCCGGCGTAGCCGACCGTGAACGGCCGCGTCCGGCCGGTCTCGGCGCTCTCGTCGCAGTCGGACACGGCCCAGCCCGGAACTGCGTGCGGTGCCAGTGCGACGTCGCCGAGCGCACCCCAGTCGCGCGCGAGTCGAGCCGCCGTGTCCGAGCGCGCCGCCACGAACGCGGCGTCGCGCAGCACACGCCTGCGCAGTGCGCGCACCGGTGTCGGCAGCGGGCGGTCGATGTTCTCGGCGCACTGAACCCCAAACGGGACGCCCAGGCCGCGCAGCGCAAGCCGCCACTGCGAGGCTGCCAGCGAGTATGACTCGGCCTCCAGGAACACCACGTCGGGGTGCAGCCGCCGGCACAGCGCACGGCAGTTGGCGAGATACATGTGCCGTTGAGGCCGGCCCGAGAGCGCGACCGGGATCGGTCGCAGCGCGCGCTCGAGTCCGGCGAGCGGCGCGGGGACGATCGCGGCCTTTGAGTACTCGTGGCGCCAGCGGCTGGGTACGACGATTGTGACATCCCAACCGCGATCGGCGAGCTCTCGGTAGACCTCCTGATTGACGTTGACGACAGCCGGATGGCTGACCGCCAGGAGGCGTCCCGGGGACGCCGCTCGCGGAGCGTCGCGCTCGTGGGGGGTTGAGACATTCAGCGAATCGCGGGCCAAGGGTGGGGGCACCGCGACATAGTCGCAGCCGTCTGCGGGCCGTGCTCAGACCGTGTTTACTTTTTGTGAACGGCCTTCCTTTTGGAGTGCTGGCCTGTCAATCTGAGCCGCGACGTCGGACAGCAGCCAGGGGAAAGCCTCGGGCAGTCCCCGACGCTCACAGCTTTCACGCCCAGCGGACGAACTTCCTCACGGCTGCCTGTCGATGAACGAGACCACCGACGCTCCCGCCATCTTCGGGCCACTCTGGCACCGCAAGTGGCTGATTCTCGCCGTCGGCGTGCTCGTCGGCGTGGCGACCTACGCGTATTACAAGCGTCAACCGGCGGTGTACTCGGCGTCGAGCCAGATCTACCTCAGCAGCGGCGCCGAAGAACAGGGCCTCTCCGGCAGCAATCTGATCAAAGGAACGCTCAACGATCGTGCCGTCTCCGATCAGGCCACGCTGATCAACTCCAGCGCGGTGGGCGAACCGGTGCGCCGGCGCCTACGTGCAGAACACAGGCTGGCGGCCGCGCATGGCAAGGCTCGCGCCAGCGGGGGCGCGGCCAGCGATTTCGTGACGATCACCGCCGAAGCTCACACGGCCAGGGCGGCCGTCGAGCTGGCGAGCGCCTACGCCAACTACTACGTCGAACGCCAGCGCACCAGCTATCGACGCAAGATCAGATCGGCGATCGGCGCCACGCGTCGCCAGCTCCGCAGGATCGAAGCGGCACAGAGCGCCCCACCGAGCCGCGCTCTGAAGAAAGGCACTCGCTCCGGGGTCTCCACCGCCGCTCCGAGTGCCGGTCTGACGACGATCCAGGCGGCGGATTTGATCAGCAAGATCAACCAGCTCGAATCAAACCTGTCCGTCACGGGCGTGCAGGAGATCGGGCCGGGAAAAGTGCAGGCGACGCTGCTTTCGCCGAGGCCCAAACGAAACGCGGTCTTCGGCTTCGCGCTCGGCCTGCTGCTCGCCGCGATCATCGCTTACATCGTCAACCAGATCGACCGCCGGCCCCGTTCGCTGAGCCACATCGAGGAGCTCTTCCACACGCAGGTGCTCGCTGCGCTGCCGAAGACGCGCGAACGGCGGATCGTCCGCCGCGACGGAAAGCTCGCGCCGGCGGTGGTGCTGCTGGAGCCGCTGCGCAGGCTGCATACAACGCTGCAACTCGGCGACATGCTCGAGCACGACCGCGAGCGCTCGCCGCGCACGATCCTGTTCCTCGGCGCCGAGCGGGGCGACGGCGTCTCGACCGTGATTGCTGACCTCGCGCTCGCTGCGCGCGACGCCGGCGAGCGCGTCGCGGTGGTCGACGCCGACCTGCGCAACCCGACCCAGGCGGGGCTGCTGGAAGTGGCCGAACCGCAGGGTCTGACCGAGGTGCTCGCCGGCACGCTCACCGCGGTCGAGGCGCTGCAACGCGTCGAGTCGCTGCCTCACCGGGTCGGCGCCGGCGGCGTCACGGTGGCGCAGGGTGGCGACCACACGGCGGCGGCCCTCGCGACGCTCGTGCACGCGCGCGCGGCGGGCTCGGTATCGGTGCTGGCCAGCGGCGGTCGCGCCGCGAACCCGCCGGCGCTACTCGCGAGCCGCGCGATGGGCGAGTTGCTGCGCGCCCTCGACGAGGACTTCGACCGCGTTCTGATCGACGCGCCCTCGCCGCTGCAGGTGGCCGACGTGATGGGGTTGCTCGGCGCGGTCGACGGGATCGTGCTGGTCGCGCGAGCCGGGCATACGCGGGAGGCCGCCGCACGACGCCTCCTGCAACTGCTGGCCCGTGTCGCCAGCGCGCCTGTGCTGGGCGTGGTCGCGAACTGCGTCCCGTCCGCCGAGCTCGAGCGGTACGGCTACGCGGCCGAATCCGGCAGACAGGGCTGGTCGGGCAAGCTCGCCGGGCGATGAGCGTCGCGCCCGCCGCCCTGGCGAGTCCGCGCAGCGGGGCGCAGGCGCTCGCGCCCAGGCGGCTCGCTCTCTGGGTCGCGCTGCTGGCGATCTTCCTCGGCACGCTCGACGGGCCGGTCAAGCTGCTGAGCGCCAGCCAGGGCGCGTCGGCGGTTCGCGACGTGCTGATCGCGCTGGTGTGCGTGGCCTGTCTGATGCGGCTCGCGGTCAGCCGCGAGCGCGTGCGCATGCCGCCGCTGTCGGGTTGGGTCGCGACGTTCGTGGCGCTCGTGCTCGTCGAGGCGCTGAACCCGAACACGCTCGGTCTGCTGAAGGTCCTGGGCGGCTTTCGCCAGCAGCTCGAGTGGGTGCCGTTCTTCTTCTTCGGGTACATACTGATGCGCTCGCGCGAGCGCTTCCGCCAGCTGTTCCTGCTGCTCGGCGTCATCGCCTTGGCCAACGGTCTCGTGAGCTTCTACCAAACGCGGCTCTCGCCAGGGCAGCTGGCGAGCTGGGGGCCGGGCTACGCAGAAATCGTCAACGGCAACGAAACGCTCACCGCGCGTCGCTACCTCAGCGAAGGCGTGTCGCGCGTGCGTCCGCCGGCGCTCGGCACCGACTCGGGCTTCGGCGGCAGTGTCGGGGTGATCGCGCTCGCGGGAACGTTCGCGCTGATCGCGACCGGCGCCGGCAGGCAGCGGTGGCTGGCGCTGCTGCTGAGCCTCGGTGCGCTGCTGGCGATCGCGACTTCGCTCGCGCGTCTTTCGGTCGTCGGCGCGGTCGTCGCGCTCCTCTGCTTCGCATTGCTCTCGGCGAGCGTGGGGCGGCGCATGACCCGGCCGCTCGGAGCCCTGCTGGCGGTGGCGCTGCTCGCGTTGCCGCTCGGCGCGGTGCTCGTGTCGGTCGAGGGCGGCTCGGTCTTCTCCCGCTACGCGAGCATCGAACCCAACAAGGTGGCCTCGACCTCGACCAGCTACAAGGCCGCGAGCCTCGGGCAGATCCCACACGACATCGCCAACGCGCCGTTCGGGTTCGGGCTCGCGACCGCCGGGGCCGCGTCGACCTTCGGCGGGCGCTCGACGGTGAAGCTCGAAGGCCACGGGCGCAGCTCGGAGACGCAATACAACTTCCTGATGGACGAACTGGGCCTGCCCGGCCTGGTGCTGTGGTCGGCGCTGGCGCTCAACGTGGTGGTGCTCGCGGCGCGCCGGCTGAGGCGGGTCGAGGACCTCGACGTCCGCATCGGTCTCGCGGCGGTGTTCGCGACGTTCATCACGTTGCTGCTGATGGGCACCAACGGGCCGATCGGGAGCAGCGCGGCGGCCGGCCCGTTCTTCTGGTTCGCGGTCGGGATCGCCGCATACTGGCTCGCGGGGCCCGGCTTTCGGCGCGGGAGCGCTCCCCCGGGAAAGGTTGCGGTTGTCGCGGCCGCGGGCGCCGCATGAGCTCCAACCGGGCGCGCCGCATGAGCTCCAACCGCGCGCGCCTGGACCTGCTGCTCGGCGACCGCCGCGGCGCGGTCACGGCCCTCGCGCTCAGCTCGGTCGTCGCCGGCTTCGCGGAAGCAGCGATGCTCGCCGTGATTGCGCAGATCGCCGCGGCGCTCGTCAACGGCAGCAGGCACGTGCACCTCACGCTCGGCGGCCTTCGGCTCGAGCCGTCCGTCGGGAGGCTGATCGGGATCGCCTTCGGGCTCGCCGCGGTACGCCTGGCGCTGCAGGCGCCGATCTCGACGCTGCCGGCGCGCATCGGTGGAGACGTCCAGGCGAAGCTGCGGCGCGAGCTGTTCGGCGCCTTCACACGCGCCTCCTGGGAGGTGCAGTCCAGCGACCGCGAGGGACATCTGCAGGAGACGATGACCAGCCAGGTGATCCAGGCGACCTCCGCGGCGGTGCAGGCGACGACGCTGCTGACGACCCTGATCACGTTCCTGATCCTGCTGCTCTCGGCGCTCGCGCTGAATCCCCTGGCGGCGGCGATCGTGCTGGTCGTCGCGATCGGCCTGTTCGGCCTGCTGCGTCCGCTCAACGCGCTCGGCTCGCGCCGCGCGCGCGCACTCTCGCAGTCGCAGGTCGACTACGCGGGTGGCATCGGCGAGGCGATCCGGCTGGCCGAGGACACGCAGGTGTTCGGTGTCGGGGCCGCGCAGCGCGTGCGGATCGAGCGCCTCGTGGACGGCGCGCACGAGCTCTTCTACAAAACGTGGATGCTCAGCCGCCTGATCCCCAACCTCTACCAGGGCGCGATCTACCTCCTGCTGGTCGGGGGGCTGGCGGGCCTGTATGCGGCCGGCAGCGGGCACGTGGCCTCGCTCGGCGCAGTCGTCCTGCTGCTGGTACGCGCGGGCAACAACGGCCAGCAGGTGCAGGGCGCCTACCAGGGCCTGCGCCAGTCGCTGCCGTTCGTCGAGCGTCTGCAGGAGGCCCAGCGACGCTACGAGCAGAGCGCGCCCGAGGACGGCAACCTCGCGCTGCCGAAGGTACGCACCGCTCGCCTTCGAGCACGTCTCCTTCGCCTACCGGCCCGACCGCCCGGTGCTCGACGACGTCAGCTTCGAGGTGCGCGGCGGCGAGGCGGTCGGCATCGTCGGCCCCTCAGGCGCCGGGCAAGTCGACGCTCGTACAGCTGCTGCTGCGGCTGCGCGCGCCCGGCGAGGGGCGCTATCTGATCAACGGCGTGCCGGTCGAGCAGTTCGCGCGCGCGGCCTGGACGCGACGCGTGGCCTACGTCTCCCAGGAGCCGCGCCTGGTGCACGCGTCGGTGGCGGAGAACATCCGCTACTTCCGCGACCTGCCGCCCGCCGCGGTCGAGCGCGCGGCGCGGCTCGCGCGCATCCACGACGACGTGATCGGCTGGCCCGAGGGCTACGACACGATCGTGGGCCCGCGCGCGGACGCGGTCTCCGGTGGTCAGCAGCAGCGCATCTGCCTCGCGCGCGCGCTCGCGGCGCGGCCGGAGGTGCTGGTGCTCGACGAGCCGACGAGCGCGCTGGACCCGCACTCGGAGGCGCTGATCCAGGAGTCGCTGCGCGCGCTCAAGCACGAACTGACGATCTTCGTGATCGCCCACCGCCACTCCACGCTCGACATCTGCGACCGCGTGATGGTGATGATCGACGGGCGGCTGGTCGCGTTCGACACGAAGGCGCTGCTGGAGACCGGGAACCCCTACTTCCGCTCCGCCGCCGCACTCGCGGCGGGTGGGCGCGGGGCGGCTCTGACGGTGCGATGACCGCCGAGTCGCTGTCGCGAGCGCCCGAGCACGCCGGCCGCGGGCAGGCTGCCGGACTTCTTCGTCGTCGGCCACCCCAAGAGCGGGACGACGGCGCTGTACGAGATGCTGCGCCGCCACCCCGCAGATCTACATGCCCGACGGCAAGGAGCCGTGGTTCTTCGCGAGCGAGCTGCACGAGCGCACGCCGCCGCGACCGGAAGGGACGCCGAGCACGCTCGTGCGAGTACCGGGCGCTGTTCGCGGCGGCCGCGCCGGGGCAGCGCGTGGGCGAGGCGAGCGCGCTGTACCTGTGGTCGCGCGACTGCCGCTCAGCGCATCGCGGCAGGTGCGCCCGACGCGCGGATCGTCGCGATCCTGCGCGAGCCCGCGAGCTTCCTGCGCTCGCTGCACCTGCAGTTCGTGCAGACCAACATCGAGACCGAGAGCGACCTCGCGCGCGCGCTCGCGCTGGAGCCGGCGCGGCGCGAGGGCCGCAGCATGCCGCGCCACACCTACTGGCCGCAGACGCTGCTCTACTCCGAGCACGTCCGCTACGTCGAGCAGTTGCGCCGCTACCGCGAGCACTTCGCGCCCGAGCAGATGCTCGTCCTCGTCTACGACGACTTCCGCAGCGACAACGAGGCGACGGTGCGGCGCGTGCTGCGCTTCCTGGACGTCGGCAGGACGCGCCGATCGAGGCGCGCGAGGCGAACCCGACCGTGCGCCCGCGCTCGCAGCGCCTGAACGAGCTGGTGCACGCGGTGTCGGTCGGGCGCGGTCCGGTCTCGCTGGCGGTGAAGGCGTCGATCAAGGCGCTCACGCCCCAGCGCGGCGCGTCGCGCGGCCGCGCGACGCCGTGCAGCAGCGGATCGTGTTCGCGCCGCCGCGCCCGCCGGACGAGCGGCTGATGGTGGAGCTGCGGCGGCGCTTCAAGCCCGAGGTGGTGGCGGCGAGCGAGTACCTGGAGCGCGACCTGGTGGCGCTGTGGGGGTACGACGATGTCGACTGAGGTGCCCGCGCGCGGCCGACGCGGAGCGCACGACGGACGTACCGAGCTGCCCGGGCACGGAGCGCATGACGGGTCGCCGCCGCGCGTGCCGGACTTCTTCATCGTCGGCCACGCCAAGTGCGGGACGACGGCGCTGTACGAGATGCTGCGCGGCGCACCCGCAGATCTACATGCCGGCGCTCAAGGAGCCGGCCTACTTCGCCACCGACCTGCGCAACCGCTTCCAGCGGTCGGCGGCCGGCGCCGCTGCCGCAGACGCTCCCGGAGTACCTCGCGCTGTTCGTCGACGCCGCGCGAGGAGCAGCGGGTCGGGGAGGCCTCCTCGGGGTACCTGCCGTCGGTCGAGGCGCCGCGGCAACATCGCGCGCGTGCGCCCGGACGCGCGGATCGTCGCGATCCTGCGCGAGCCCGCGAGCTTCCTGCGCTCGCTGCACATGCAACTGCTGCAGGACCACACCGAGACCGAGAAGAGACCTGCGCAGGGCGCTCGCGCTCGAGCCGATGCGGCGGCAGGGCAAGCGCATCCCGCGGCGCTCGCCGCGGCCGCAGGCGCTGATCTACTCCGAGCGCGTGCGCTACGTGCGAGCAGTTGCGCCGCTACCACGACGCGTTCGCACCCGAGCAGGTGCTGGTGCTGATCTACGACGATCTGCGCAGCGACAACGAGGCGACGGTGCGGCGGGTGCTGCGCTTCCTCGAGGTCGACGACACGGCCACGGTCGCCGCGACCGAGGCGAACCCGACCGTGCGCGTGCGCTCGCAGCAGCTCGACGACCTCGTGCACGCGGTGTCGGTCGGGCGCGGCCCGGTCTCGCGGGCGGCGAAGGGCGCGATCAAGGCGCTGACGCCCGCGGGCGTGCGCCGGGCGGGGCTGCGCACGGCGCGCGCGACGGCTCGTGCTCGGTGCTCCGCGCCCGCCGGACGAGCGGTTGATGAGCGAGCTGCGGCGTCGCTTCGAGCCGGAGGTGGTGGCGTTGAGCGAGTACCTCGACCGCGACCTCGTGAGCCTCTGGGGATATGACCGCGTCGCTTGAGGGAGGCGCGGCGAACGCCGGCCAGACGCGCGTGCCCGACTTCTTCATCGTCGGGCCACCCGAAGTGCGGGACGACCGCGCTGTACCGGATGCTGCGGCGCCACCCGCAGATCTTCATGCCGGAGCTGAAGGAGCCGTGGTTCCTCGCGCCGGAGCTGCGCTCGCGCTTCACGGGCCCCAAACTGGGGATGCGCCCGGACACGCTGGAGGAGTACCTGCGCGCTGTTCGCCGCCGGCGGCGCCGGAGCAGCGCGCGGGCGAGGCGTCCTCGTCGTACCTGATGTCGCGCACCGCGGCGGCCGAACATCGCCGAGCTGCGCGCCCGACGCGCGGATCGTCGCGATCCTGCGCGAGCCGGCGAGCTTCCTGCGCTCGTTTCACCTGCAGAGCGTGCGCGTGCACATCGAGACCGAGACCGACCTGCGCACCGCGCTCGCGCTGGAGGACGAGCGGCGCGAGGGCAGGCAGCATCCCGCCGCGCTGCCCGCGGCCGCAGGTCGCTGCTGTACTCCGAGCACGTTCGCTACGTCGAGCAGTTGCGCCGCTACCACGCGCGTCTTCCCCCGCGAGCAGGTGCTGGTGCTGATCTACGACGACTTCCGCGCACGACAACGAGGGCACGGTGCGGCGGGTGCTGCGCTTCCTGGATGTCGACGACACGGTGGCGATCGACCCGGTGCAGGCCAACCCGGCGATGCGCGTGCGCTCGCAGCGCCTGCACGAGGCGGTGCAGGCCGTGTCGATCGGCCACGGCCCGGTCTCCGAAGCGGTGAAGGCATCGGTGAAGGCGGTCACGTCCCGACGCCTGCGCCGCGTCGCGCTGCACGGCGTTCGCCGTCGTGTCGTCTTCGCCGAGCCGCCGCCGCCCGACGAGCGGCTGATGGCCGAGCTGCGCCGTCGCTTGCAGCCGGAGGTGGAGGCGGCTCAGCGAGTACCTGGGCCGCGACCTGGTGAGCGCTCTGGGGCTACGACCGTGTCTGAGCGGGGCCGGACGCCGGACTTCTTCATCGTCGGGCACCCCAAGAGCGGGACGACGGCGCTGTACGAGATGCTGCGCGCGCACCCGCAGATCTTCATGCCCGAGCTCAAGGAACCGGTCTTCTTCGCGCAGGAGCTGCCGCGCGAGGCCCACCGCTACCGGGCGCCGGCGACGCTCGAGGAGTACCTGGCGCTGTTCGTGCCGGCGACGCCGCGAGCAGCGCGTCGGCGAGGCCTCGGCGTCATACCTGTGGTCGCGCACGGCGGCGGCGCAGGATCGCCGAGCTGCGCCCGACGCGCGGATCGTCGCGATCCTGCGCGAGCCGGCGAGCTTCCTGCGCTCGCTGCACCTGCAGTGCCTGCAGTCGCGCTACGAGACCGAGCGGGATCTGCGCACGGCGCTCGCGCTGGAGTCCGATCGGCGCGCAGGGTCGGCGGATACCGCGCGGGTCGCGCTGGCCGCAGGTGCTGCTGTACTCCGAGCACGTGCGCTACGTCGAGCAGCTGCGCCGCTACCACGCGCTGTTCGGTCCCGAGCGGGTGCTGGTGCTGATCTACGACGACTTCCGCAGCGGACAACGAGGGCACGGTGCGCCGGGTGCTGCGGTTCCTCGACGTCGACGACGCGGTCGCGGTGCAGGCGCTGGAGGCGAACCCGACGGTGAGCGTGCGCTCGGCGCGGCTCGACGACCTGCTGCACTCGGTATCGGTCGGCGAAGGCGCGCTGGCGCGTGCGGCGAAGGCGCCGATCAAGGCGCTCACGCCTCGGGCACTGCGTCGACGGGCGCTGCGGGCAACGAGGCGCAGGGTGCTGTTCGCGGACGTGCCGGCTCCGGACGAGGAGCTGATGCTCCAGCTGCGGCGGCGCTTCAAGCCTGAGGTGGTCGCCACGAGCGAGTACCTGGGGATCGACCTTGCCGCGCGCTGGGGCTATGACGGCGTCGGCTGAGGTCGACACGAGCGGGCTGCTCGAACCGGGCTGGCGCGAGGAGCGCGAGCTCGCTCAGGTCGCGGCGCTCCCGCGCGGGCGGGTGCTCGTGTCGTGCTCCGCGCCACTCGGATCGGGCGGGCTCGGCCGCCACCGCCAGGAGATCGTCGATGCGCTCGCCCGCGGCGGCGCGCGGGCGATGTGCCCCGAAGGCTCGCCGGGCGAGCGGGCCGGACAGCGCGCTTCCGCGCGGGGCGCACCGACGATGAGCGCCGCGACGGCTGTTCTCGCACCTCTCGCGCGCCGCTCGCCGCCCTGGCGCGCGTGGCTGGAGAACGTCGCATTCGACAACGCGGCCGCGCGGCGAACGCAGCGGGCGGACCACCTGATCGCGTTCAACGGCGAGGCGCTGCAGCAGCTCGGCGCCGCACGGCGCGCGGGCATCGAGAGTGCATCGCTGATGTCGGCGACGTCGCACATGCGCCAGGTGGTGCGGATGCACGCCCTCGCCCACGGCCGCCATCCGCTCGAGCGCTCCTGGGCGACCCGGCTGCTCGCGCGAAACGTCGCGGAGTACGCGCGCGCGGACAGGATCTACGTGTCCTCGCCCCACGCCAGGGAGTCGTTCGCCCGAGAGGGCGTCCCCGAGTCGAAGCTCGCGCTGTTCCCGCTCACGCCCGCGGCACGCTTCGCCCCCACGCCGCACGTCGCGGCGGCCCGGGATGCCCCGTCCTCGGATGCCCCTCGTGCAGCGTGCTTCACGGTCGTCTACGTCGGCAGCCTCTCCGTTGCAAAGGGTGTTCCGCTGCTGGTGGACGCCGTGCGGAGCCTGCCCCATTCCGACCTGCGCCTGGTGCTGGTCGGAGGTTGGGGCACCCGCGGGATGCGCCGCTTCCTGGAAGAGGCGCGTGCGGCGGACCCCCGCATCGAACTGCGTCCGGGCGACCCGTTGGCGCATCTGCAGCGGGCCACGCTCTGCGTGCATCCCAGCTACGAGGACGGCTTCGCGTACGCGCCCGTGGAGGCGCTAGCGTGCGGGGTGCCGGCGATCGTCAGCGAGAACACGGGCATGAAGCACCTGATCGAGCCCGGCCGCAACGGCCTGGTGTTGCCGACCGGCGAGCAGGAGCGGCTGGCGGAGGCGATCGACGCCTGCTACCGCGGCGAGATCCTCAGTGCCTAGCACGCGGATCGCGGTCGTGGGGATGTCGGCGGCGGGCCCAACCTGCGGCGCGCGCGACCACGCGCTGCTGCTTGCCGACGCGCTGCGCGAGCAGCACCTGGAGTGCTCCATGCACTGGTTGGGGCGCAGCGCCGACTCGCTGCGCGCCGGCCGGATCGAGATTCGGGGCTGGACGCGAGCGCTTGCAGGGGAGCTCGCCGCACCGCGGCCGGACGGCGTGCTCCTGCACTACTCGGTGTTTGCCTTCTCCCACCGCGGCGTTCCGGTGCACGTCGCGCCGACGCTGACCGCGCTGCGCCGTGTGGGTGTGCCGGTGGTGACGGTGCTGCACGAGTTCGTGTACCCGTGGCGCCACCGCGGATGGCGGGCGCGGATGTGGGCGACGACGCAGCGGGCGATCCTCGTCGACGTCCTGCGGAGCTCGGCGGCCGTCGTCGTGACGACCGACTTCCGCGCGCGCTGGTTGGCGACGCGGCCGTGGCTGCCCAAGCGGCCCGCGACGCTCGCGCCGGTGTTCTCGAACCTACCGGCGGCGCGCGGAGCGTCGGCGGCGTCCGTCACCCCGGCGGACGCCGGGCGCCCGGTCGTGGGGCTGTTCGGCTATTCGTTTCAGGGAGCCGCCATGGCGCAGGTGATCGAGGCGTTGGCGCTCGTGCGCGCGGGAGGGCTCGACGTGCGGTTGCGGCTGCTGGGTGCGCCGGGGCGACCATCGACGGTGGCGGATGCCTGGTTGGCGCAGGCGCGGGCGCGCGGGGTCGAGCCGGCGCTGAGCTTCTCCGGGGTGCTCGCGGCGCAGGAGCTGGCCGATGCGCTGGCCGCGTGCGACCTGCTGCTGTTCGTCGACGGCTCCGGGCCGTCCTCGCGCAAGGGCACGCTCGCCGCTGCGCTCGCGTCGGGGCGGCCGGTCGTCGCTATCGACGGGCCGCGCCGCTGGGAGGAGCTGATCGAGGCACAGGCGGCGCGCGTGGTCGCGCCCACGGCGCACGCGCTCGCGGGAGCGGTCGGGGAACTGCTGGCGCAGGAGACTTCCAGAGAGCGGCTCGGCGCTCGGGGTAAGACGTTCGCGCTCCAGAGGATGAGCGTCGAGCGGGCCGCGCGGGCCGTCAGGGATGCGCTGGCTGAGGCTGGCGCGGCGGCCTGAGCGAGCCGGCGGCGCTCGCGGCCTGCCAATGGGCGCGGGCGTCGCGGTAGCCGTCGAGCAGCGCCTCGACGTGGTGGTCGGGCGAAAAGCGCGTGGCGACGAGCGCCCTGCCGGCCTCGCCCATCGCGCCCTGGCGCGCGGGGTCGGCGAGCAGCTCCCGCAACGCGTCGGCGAGTCCGCGGACGTGTCCGGGCCGCACGAGCAGACCGTTGACGCCGTGCTGGAGCCAGTCGCGGACGCCGCCCGCCGCACTCGCCACGACGGGGCGCCCGGCGGCCAGCGCCTCGATGCCGACAAGCCCGAACGGCTCCGGCCAGAGGGAGGGCACGGCCACGACCGAGGCGTCCGCGAGCTCCTGCGCGAGCTGCTCGGCGGCGAGCCAGCCCTTGAAGTTGACGCGCTCCCGGATCCCCAGGCGCCGCGCGAGTCGGCGTGCCGCGTCGAGCTGGAAGCCCTCGCCGCAGACGACCAATTCGGCGTCGCTCAGGAGACGCATCGCGCGCAGCAGCACGTGCAGGCCCTTGGGTCGCACGACACGACCCGCGAACACGACACGCCGGCGCGCGGCGTGGCCGGTGCCGGCGCGCGGCGCGAGTGTGGTGAACAGCGGAACGACCGCGCGACGCGCGACGCCGTTGTTGGCCAGGTGGCGCTCGACCGCGCTCGAGTAGGCGACCGCGAGGTCGGCGCCCCTGAGCGCGGCGAGACCGCGGCTCGCGGCGCGGTACGACTCGGGCAGCGGCCGCGGGTCGCGTACGTGCGCGCAGTTGCGCGCGATCAGGTTGAGCGCGCAGCCCGATCCGTGCGGGCGCTCGCATTCGTGGCCGGGGCGGAAGTAGCGCAGGCCGGAGGCGCACGCGGTGTAGGCGTGGGCGCTGACCACGACGGGGGCGTGCTCGCGCAGCGCCGCGACGATCGCGGGATCGTCGAGCTGGTGGAGGTGAACGACCTCCGGCGAGGACGCGAGGGCTCCGGCAAGCCGCGTATCGACCGCCGCATCCCGTCGAAAGAGCCGCGGACAGTGATGGAGCTCCACCCCGGGGACGTGTTCGTCGCGGTCGATGCGCGACGCCATGACGCTCACGCGCACGCCGCGTTCGACGAGCAGCGCGGCCGTTGCCGTGACGTGCGCCGCAACCCCGCCGTTTCGACCCCACAGCGGCGTTCCGAGCAGCACCGAGGTCGGCGTCAACGGCATCGTCGCGGGCATGATACCCAGGCATCTCCAGTGCAACGGCGTCTGTCTGTTATCAGGATGTGAACGTTGTCGGAGGTGCCCTCTGGGACAATGCGGGCCGCGATGGGGGCGCCTTCCACTTCCGATCTGGAGATCGAGTCGCAGCGGCCCCCGCGGACGGGCAGGACGAAGGTCGTCTATGTGATGGGCGCCGGTCACAGTGGCAGCACGATCCTCGGGGTGGCACTGGGCAATTGCGAGGGCTGCTTCTATGCGGGCGAGCTCGACAACTGGCTGATCAGGTCCGGCACGCCCGTGCTCGGCGGTGCCGAGCGGGTTGAGTTCTGGGATTCGGTTCGCGAACAGGTGACGTCCGCCGAGGGGCTCTTCGGCGATCAGGCGAAGCATCACCTGGAGCGTTCGCTCGCACGGTTTCGCGTGCACCAATGGTCGACCCGCCGGCGCCTGCGTTCACACTACAGGCAGGTCGCAAAAGAGCTCTACGAGGCGATCGCGCACGCGTCACAGGCAACGCACGTGGTCGACTCATCACACTTCCCGTTGCGCGCGTGGGAGTTGCAGTCGCTGCCCGGCGTCGACATGTACCTGATCTTCCTGATTCGCGATCCGCAGAGCGTGGTGCACTCCTTCAATCTGCACGTCAACCGGCACGACACGGTGGCGCGGCTGTCGCGAACGCTGAACACGAACGCCGACCTGTGGATGACTCACCTGCTCTCACTGTTGGTGTTCATGCGTCACCCACGCCAGCGCCGGATGCTCGTCCGACATGAGGACTTCCTGGCCGCGCCGGAGCGTGTGCTGAGCGAGATCCTGCGGCGCGTCGACTCCCATGCCGAGCTGCCGGACCTGGGGTCACTGAGGACGGGGTTCCCGCTGTTCGGCAATCGTCTGATCAAGGCGGACGTCATCGCGCTCAAGCGGCGGGTTACACGTCCACGCAGGAGCTCGCATCTGACGAGCGTCCTGCAGCTCCCGTGGCTGACGCTCTTCTCGCGCATGCAGACCGTGCGCGGGGTTTCCGATGAGCACGCGCCGACCTCGAGCTAGCGTGCTCCGCGATCGGCTGCGCCGGCCGTGGCGCAGAGTGCGCGACAGGGTGGACGCGCGGCGCTTCCAGACGCGCCTGCGCGCTGACCCGGAAGCGCCGATCTTGCTGCTCTCTCCGCACTGCGACGACGCGGTGCTCGACTGTTGGGGGGTGCTCTCGCAGCAGAGCGCGTTGCAGGTGGTGAACGTCTTCGCCGGGGTGCCATCAGGCGGAGGTCTGGCTCCATGGGACGCGATCACCGGCGCTCGCGATTCGGCGGAGCGCGCCCGTGAACGGATCGCCGAGGACGCACTCGCGCTCGCCCACGCGGGACGCAGGCCAGTGAGCCTTCCGTTCCTGGACGCCCAGTATCGGCGTCCCGTCACCGCGCCGCGCCTGGACTCCCTCGACCGTGCCGTCGCCGAGGCTGTCGGCAGCGTCGCCGGCGTCCACGCGCCCGCTGGCCTCGGCGGCCACCCCGACCACCTGCTGGTACGCGAATATGCGCGACTGCTGGCGCGAGCGGGCCTACCCGTCACGCTGTACGCGGAGCTGCCCTACTGCGTGTTGCATGGCTGGCCCCACTGGGTCGACGACGCCGAGCCCGATCCGCACCGCGACGTCGACGCGTTCTGGCGCACGTTCCTGGTCGCCGTGGGGGAGTTGGGCGAGCTGCGCTCCGCGCGCGTGGCACGTCTGGACGATCGGGCCGCCGCGGCGAAGCTGGCGGCGCTGCGCTGTTATCGCACGCAGATCGCGTGCATCGACTATGGCGCGGGGCGGATCCTCTCGGACCCGGAGATCCACCGTTTCGAGGTCGCCTGGGAGCTCAGAAGCCCAGCTCGAGGATCCGCGGGTAGTCGGTCGCCGCGATCTCGATAGTCGCCGTGCCGGGCGAGTAGGAGAGGAGATGGGTGGGGGTCGTCGTGTTGTGCAACGGGTCGTAGGCCGTGACGGTAGGGGGTGTCGCGGTAGGAGGGAGGTCGGCCAGGGTGATGGTGAAGCTCTCGTCGGGGAGATCGAAGCGCGTCGGGTCGCTCGACGGGGCGCTGGGGTTATAGAGAGTGAGGAGGTCGCGGGTCATCACGTAAACCGGGATCGCGAAGCTGCGTGGGGGAGGTTTGGAAGGGGAGGACGGCGAGGACTTCACGGTCGTAGAGGTCGGGATGCGCCGGGGTTCCGTCGCCGCCGAACTGGGCGTGGTTGCCTTCCTGGGCAACCGATTGGAGTTGCAACTGACGAGGCGCGCCGTCCGATCCGGGGCCCTGGAATTGTGTGAACAGGTTGTGGAAGGCGCTCATCGTTTCGCCGCCCGCCTGGTCGCCGGGGTATGCGCCTGGATTCGCCTGCAGGTCGGAGAAGAAGTTCTTGTTGATGAGGCTGAGGTTGCCGGGGGCCGCGCCGTAGAAGTACTCACGCGCCATGCCCTTGGAGACCATCGCGACGAGGCTGCGCAACAGCGCCTTGGCCTGGAGGTGTTCTTTGTCGGCGGTCGTGAGGGTGACCGGCAGGGGGGTCTGCTCGTCGGGTCCGATCACGCTCGCCCCGCTCGTCCCGAGGTTGTACTCGGTCATCCACTTCTGCACCGGGGTGCCTCCCTGGGGGCCGACTTCGCGACCGTGTGGGAAACCGTAGACGTAGGTGGTGAACGGAGCGAGGTCGCGCACGACCGTCTCGGTCGAGGTCGCCGAGAGATAGTACTCGGGGAACAGCGACTGGTACCCGGGCACGAACAGCGGCGTGAAGCTGCCGTGGGACACGGTGTCGGCCTGGCCGAGCGCGTCGACGGGGGTGATCGCGCCTTCGGGATATTCGGTGGGGAACTCTTTGGCGCCCTGGTAGAGGTGCTTGCTGAGTGCGGTCAACCCCAGCGGTGCATTCGCGCCAGAGGGGAACGGGGTCTGGCTGGCGAACCCGTCGGAGACGCCGACCGCGGGGGAGATGCCGTTGGTTGGGTTGCGCACGTAGGCGACGGTTTCGTTCAGTATCGCTTTGGTGATTTCCTTTGTCGTTTCGGACTCTTCCCCTTCCACGACCGGGGTGAAATAGGATTCGGCGTTCAGGAACTGCGAGCCGAAGCTGAGCTCGTTCCAGACCTCCAGGTCGTAGCCTCCGGGTCCAAAGATGTCGGTGGCCTCGCGGCTCACGGTCTGAACATAGGCGAGCCACCCGGCGAGCGTTTCCCGGAAGGCGGGATTGGGTTGGCCATCCGCGAGCATGGGATGCTGAAACGGCGCGTAGAGCAGCGTGGCGCCCTTGTGCGCGCCGACGGGCAGCGCGCTCGGCAGCGGTTTGGAGAGCGTGGCGACGCCGCCGGCCCCGATCGCGGTGATCAGGATGTCGGGGTCGCCACCGAAGGAGAGCTGGTCGAAACCGCTCTTGCCGGGGACGACCGCGGCGGCGCTCGCCGGGCTGAGCGTGACGGTCGTGGCGCCCGCGGGTGCGGCGGCGGTCGTTTCGAGCGTGATGCGCTTCGCAGGGGCGGGAGCTTCGCTGTTGGCGTCGAGCAGGATCAGCGGGCGCAGGCCATGGTCGTGCAGCGCTTCCAGGCGCGTGCGCACATGGGCTTCGTCGGTGAATTCGGAGGGGTGTTCGTAGGAGAGCGCGCTCCAGTTGATCTCTATGCGGGCGAGCTCGAAGCCGCTGTCCTGCAGCAGCTGGGCGGTGGCCTGCGCTTCCCTGTCCTCGACGTTGAAGTTGATGCCGAGCGCTTCGCGCAGGCGCGAAGCGGGCCACGTGTCGAGGTACGCGCGCCACGGTTGCAGCCAGAACGAGCGCGTTCCGAAGGGCACGTCGGTCAGGTAGCGGGGGTCGATCGGATTCGTCAGCGGTTCGAACGGCTCGGGAGCCGACGGCGTCGCGCCCGCCTGCCCAGATGACGGCTGTCCGGCTTGGGGTGTCGAGGGTTTGGCCGGGTGAGTCGGGGTGCGCGTAGGAGCGGGCGCCCGCAGCGCAAGGACGCGACGGCGCCTGTTCGCGTTGTCGCGCTTGGGGCATCGGCGCCGGGCGTGTGCGTGCCGCGCCCGCACGCCGCGGCAGCGCTGCCGGCCCTTGCCGTGGTGAACCGCGACATGCGTCACTGCGGCGGGCCGAGCGCCGGCGTCCGCGACGCCCAGACCGGAGACGACCGCCAACAGGATGCAGGCGAGCAGCGGAACGGCTCGCCGCAGGTGTCGCGGCGGGTAGCTGGTGTGGGGCTGCGCTGGCATGGCATCGTGGGAGGCCGTGCGGAATGCCGCCACCCGTCAATCCGATCGGCGCTGCCCGGAGGCCGCTTGACGGGGATCTCCACGGGCGGACGTTTGTGGGTCCCGAGCACTGGGGTCCGCAGCTTGGCGCAACCGACCTCTGGTTAGCCGCATGCGCCACGGCGCAAACCGGCTGTGTCTCTCTATCTGTGAGCGAGGACGCTCGCGTAGAGCGATTCCAGCTGCGGGGCCACCGCAGCCGGGTGGTAATCGGCGACCGCGCGCCGCGCCGCGGCGCCCAGGCGCGCGCGCTCGCTCGGGTCGTCGCGCAGCGCGCGCATCGCGGCGGCGAGCGCCTCGAGATCGCGGCTGCGAAACAGCCGCCCGGTCGCCCCGTCGGAGACGACCTCGGCCGGGCCGCCCTCGTCGGGGGCGATCACGGGCAGGCCGGCCGCCATCCCCTCCAGCACGACCTGGCCGAACGGCTCGGGGATCACCGAGGCGTGTACGAGCACGTCGAAGCCCGCCAGCTCGTGCCAGACGTCCTCGCGAAAGCCGCGCAGCTCCAGGCGGCCGTCGAGTCCGAGCTCGGCGGCGAGCTCGCGCAGGCCCCGCTCGCAGTCCTCCTCGCCGAACATCGGCGAGCCGACGAGCACCGCGCGCTCCTCGCCTGCGGGGAACGCGGCGGCGAACGCGCGCAGAAACAGATCCTGGCCCTTCCACGGGGCGATGCGACCCACCATGCCGAACGTCGTCGCGCCGCGGTCGGGAGCGTGCGGATAGGGCGAGAGCTCGACGGAGTCGGGGATCACACGCCGCGGGCGCCCGCTGCTCACGTGCGCGCTGTGCCCGCCATTCAGAGTCCGGAGCGTCGCGTCCGAGTTGGCGACCACGCCGGTCGCCAGCCGATCCACGAGCCGCCGCACGAGCCCCACCGCCGGTCGCGGGAGGTAGTCCTCGGCGATCCGGTCGCGGGCGTGCCAGACCGTCGGCACGCCCGCGAGCCGCGCCGCGAGGCTGCCGTAGACGCCGGCCTTCAGAGAGTTCGTGTGCACCACATCCGGGCGCAGCTCGCGCAGGCGCCGCGCGAGTCGCGCGACGTAAGCCGCCGAGTGCAGGGCCGCCGCGGGGGAGGCGCCCCCAGGGCGCACCGCGTCCTTGCGCAGCTCCCGCGCGCGCTCGGCGATCGCGAGAACCTCCACGGAGATCCCAGCTTCGCGGAGCCGTCCGACGAGCGGGCCGTCCTCACCGACGATCACGTGCGCGTCGACCCCATGCAGGTGCGGCAGCAGGCGCAGCAGCGCGATCTCGCCGCCCGAGAGCCGCGCCACGTGGTCCAGGTAGACCACCCGCACGCGCGGATCGCGCGCACCCCGCACCAGCCCCCGGTGCAGTTCGCGGTGGCGGGCCGCGACGGCGCACCAGTCGAAGCGCTCCGCGTAGCGGCGCGTCGCGGCGCGCGTCGGCAACTCCCCGCGCGCAGCCGCCTCCAGGCGCGCGCCGAGCGCGCCGGCGTCGTTCGGCGCCACGACCAGCGAACGGTCCAGTGGGCCCGCGGCCTCCGCGAGGCCGCCGACGTCGGTCACGACGCTCGGGGTCCCGCACGCGGCCGCCTCCAGCACGACCAGTCCAAAGCCCTCCACGCCGACCGTCGGCACGACGGCGACGTCGGCCGCGCGGTACGCCTCCACGAGCTCCGCGTCGGAGATGCGGCCCAGGACGCGCACGCGACCCTCCAACGGGCCACGCGCGACTCGCGCCTGCAGCGACTCGCGCAGCGGGCCGTCGCCGACCAGCAGCAGCGTCGAGCCGGGCGGCAGTTGCTCCGCGAGCTGCGCCCACGCGTCGAGCAGCACGTCGATCCCCATGCGCGGCACCAGCCGGCGGGTGCAGATCGCGACGAACGCCTCCGGCTCGATCCGCAGCTGCTCGCGTGCGCGCCCACGATCGCCGGGCGAGAAGCGCTCGAGCGCGACGCCCGGCGGCCAGACGTGGACGTTCCACGGCGCCACCCCGTAGCGCCCCACGAGCACCGCGCCGAACGCGCGCGAAAGGACCACATGCGCGTCGGCGCGCCGCAGCACCCGGCGCTCCAGGCGCGCGCGCAGCATCAGCTTGATCGCGGAGCGCTCGCCCGCGGCCGCGTTCTCCTCCGCCCACGGGCCGTGGAAATGAAACACGCACGGACGACGTCGCAGCCGGCCCAGCAGCAGCGGCGCCGCGGCATACAGCGCGAAATGCGCGTCCACCACGTCCACCTCGCGGCCCGCACGGCGAGCCGCCAGCCAGTAGGCCAGCAGTCGCGCGGGCAGCGGGCTGTCGTGTCGCGCGGCCGCCGCCACCGCCGGTGGCGCGTCCGCGGCCGGTCCGACCACCACCGCGCGCGCCTCCGGCAGCTGATCGAACAGCGAGCGGAAATACCGGTCCAGACCCCCGAGCGAGGATGGGAACCAGCCCATGCCGAGCATCAGCACACGCGGGTGGTGTGGATCGGCGTCGGCCGATCGGGGGTCGTCGACGCTCTCGCGGCCGGCGGACATGGCGCGAGCCTGCGCGGCGCGCCGCCGCAAAGGTGTGACCATATGGTGAATTCGGTGAGAAATGCGACCGCGATGCTGTTAGATGCCCCAGCAGCAGCGCGCGCCAGTGGCTTGCACGGGGGGTCTCGTAGCGATCGCCTGACACCGCGCGATGCTGCGTGCGTTTTCGATGATCGTTTCGCCGGTAAACCCGCCAAAGCTCACACGAGCGCTGCGCGCGCCGCTCCTCGGCGTGCTGCTCGCGCTTGCGCTGCTCGCGCTCGGGTTCTCCGATGGGCTCGCCAGCGAGCCCACCACGCTCGCTCAGCAGGGCATCAAGCTGACCGGCTCCGAAGAGGTCGGGCAGGCGCGCTTCGGCCGCGCCGCCGCGCTCTCGGCGGACGGTGACACGGCGCTGATCGGTGCCCCGCGCGACATCGGCGAAACGGGCGCGGCGTGGGTGTTCACACGGTCGGGCTCCACCTGGACCCCCCAGGTGAAGCTGACCGCTCCCGACGAGGCCGGCGCGGCGCGCTTCGGCCGCAGCGTCGCGCTGTCCGCCGACGGCGGCACGGCGGTGGTCGGCGGTCCCAACGACGGTGGCAGCGGCGCCGTCTGGGTGTTCACGCGCTCGGGCTCCACCTGGACAGAGCAGGCGAAGCTCACGGCCGCGGAAGAGAGCGGCAGCGGCTGGTTCGGTTCGAGCGTCGCGATCTCCGCCGACGGCAGCACCGTGCTCGTCGGGGGCTTCGTCGACCACAGCGATGCCGGCGCGGCGTGGGTGTTCGCGCGCTCGGGGTCGGCGTGGTCGCAGCAGGGTGCGAAGTTGACCGGTTCGGAGGAGAACGGCGAAGGCGAGTTCGGCTGGAGCGTCGCGCTGTCCCGCGACGGCGATACCGCGCTCGTCGGCGGTCACGGCGACGCGCAGCGCACCGGCGCGGCGTGGGTGTTCGCGCGCTCGGGGTCGGCGTGGTCGCAGCAGGGTGCGAAGTTGACCGGTTCGGATGGGAGTGGTGAAGCCGAATTCGGGCAGAGCGTCGCGCTGTCCGGCGATGGTCAGACCGCGCTTGTCGGCGGGCGCGGAGATGAAGAACGGTTTGGCGCGGCGTGGGTGTTTGTGCGCTCGGGGTCGGCGTGGTCGCAGCAGGGTGCGAAGTTGACCGGTTCGGATGGGAGTGGTGAAGCCGAATTCGGGCAGAGCGTCGCGTTGTCCGGCGATGGTCAGACCGCGCTTGTCGGCGGGCGCGGCGACACCGAAGGTCTCGGCGCTGCGTGGGTGTTCGCGCGCTCCGGCTCCGCCTGGGTGCAGAGTCAAAAACTGACCGGCTCCGAAGAGCGCGGCAAGGGAGAGCTCGGCTGGAGCGCCGCGCTCTCCGCCGACGGCACCACCGCGCTGCTCGGCGGCATCGACGACGCCGCCAAGGTCGGCGCGGCGTGGGTGTTCGCCCCGGCGCCGCCGGGCGCACCGTCAGGCGGCGGCACACCGCCCGGTTCGCAGGGTCAGCCGACGCCGTCGGGCGGGGGCGTTCAGACGACCGCCTCGCAGGACGCGCGGCAGGAAGTCGCGGGTTTCAAAGCCGCCGCCGGCAGGGTCGTCCTGATCGGCCGCCGCATCCGCGTCAAGCACGGCGCCGCGAAGGTAACGCTGCGCTGCGCGTCGCCGGTCGCGTGTCGCGGCGCGCTTGCGCTGGCCGTCAAGGTCGTGCGACAGGCAGCGCGACGCGCGTCGCTCACGATCGGGACCGCGAACCTCGCGATCCGCCAGGGCCGGACGGCGACGGTGAGGCTCCTGCTGACGCGCGAGGGGCGCTCGCGGCTGAGCTCCAGCCGCCGCGCGTTGAAAGCGAGCCTCGCGGTGCACGTATCGGTGCCCCACCCCACCAGCACGCACGCCTACTCCGTCGTGCTCGTGCTCCGACCCTCCTGAGCTCAGCCGCGACGCCGGCGTGCGCCGGCCCTGCGCTTCTTCTTCCTGTGCCCCGGCACTCCGCGGATCCGCACGGACGAGCTCGCGCCCGACACCTGACGGCCGTTGCTGACCTTCACGAACGCCCGGTAGCTGCCGGTCTTGCCGATGCTCACGAGCGCCGCGAAGCGCGCGCCCGAACCGTGTGCGATCGCTTCGCCCACCCGCGACGGCCCGTGCCCTTCGCGCACGCGCTGGAACACCACGCGCGCGCCCGGCTGGGCCGGGGCGATCGTCCCCGACAGGCGCACCAGGCCGGTGGGGGAGGAGCGTCGCGCGCGGAGCGCCACGAGCACCGAGACCTCGACGTGCACGACCGGGCTGTACGTGGGGAGCGCGTCGAGCGTCTGCACGCGCAGCTCGCTCGCCTGCGTCAGGCCCCCGATGCGCAGCGAGAAGCCCCCCTGGGCGTTCGTCGTGCCCGGTTGGCCGACCTCGGCAAACCCGACCAGGTACGGGAACGGGCTCATCGCCACGGCGATCGGGTGATCGGAGCCGCCGATCCCCGAAAGCGTGCCGGTGAGCGCGAACGGGCTGTCGTACGGGACCGTCACGGTGCGCGCGGGCAGCACGAACTTGAGCGGGGCCTTGTGGGTCGTGAACGTCCGATCCGTGCCTTCGACCGGCGCCGCGCTCGCGCCGCTCGTCGCGACCAGCCGATAGTGGTAGGTGGTTCCGAGTTGCAGGCCCGTGACCGGCTGGCTGACCTTCACCGCCGTCGCGCCTTCGCCCGCGCTCACCGCGGGCGTCTGGGAGCCGTACGCGGTGGTGGTGCCGTATTGGAAGTAGTACGTGGTCGCCGTCCCGCGCGGGTCCACCGAGCCGGCGAGCAAGGCCGACGTTTCGCTCACGTGCTGCGCGTCGCCAGTCCGCAGCTGCGGTGGTTTGGGGCTCGCGCTCGTGTGCGCCCCACCGGTCGGCGAGCCGATCGCGAGCGCCGCGCACGCGACCGAGCACGATGCCAGCGCGCGTCTCGCTCGCCGAGCCTCCGCGACCCGCCTCACGCAGGTGCCGCCTGCGCGCTCTCCGCCGGGGCGCGTTCGGGCGCGAAGCGGTAGCCGATACCGAAGTGCGTGTGGATGTAGCGCCACTCGGGTGCCACCAGTGCGAGCTTCGTGCGCACCTTGCGCACGAACACGTCCACCGCGCGGTCGCGGTGCTTCATCTCGCCCCCCCAGACCTGGCGGTAGATCTCCGGGCGGCGCACCACGCGATCCTGGCGGGCCGCGAGCGCCGCGAGGATCTGGAACTCGCGCACAGTGAAACCAACTCGGACGCCGTCGATCAGCGCCTGCATCTCGTCCGGGCGCAGTTCGAGGTTCTCGAAGGTCTGCGCGCGAGGGTCCTCGATCGTCGGCGTCTGCACGTCCACGACACTGAAAAGTGCCCCACCATGAGTCTGTACGGTGTGAAAGGATTGTGACGATCGGGTCCATGTTCACCGAATCGTCACCGGTCGCCCGCTCGGCTGTACTTGGATGCTGAACCCTATGAAAGCCTGCGCCAACTGCGGGGTGTCGCTCGCGGACGACCAGCGCTACTGCTTGGAGTGCGGCACGCGACAGGTGCAGGCGCGCAGCCAGTTCCTGGAGCGCTTCACGCCGGCCGCCGTCGGACCACAGCCGTCTGCGTCCGTCCCGCTGAGCCCCGGCGGGCGCTCGGCGAACACGACCGCGCTCGCCGGCATCGGCGTGCTGCTGCTCGCGATGGGCGTCGGCGTCCTCATCGGGCGCGCCAGCAACAGTCCCACGAGCGCACCCCCGCAGGTGATCTCGGTCGCCTCGCCCGCCGTTTCGAGCGGTGCTGCTCCCACCGGGGCCGGGACTGAAGCCGCCGGCACGGGGGCCGCGACGAAATCGACCGAAACTACCGAAAGCCATGCAAACCGCGCCGGAAAAGGCTCCGCGAACCCCTCCTCCCCCTCCTCCCATTCCTCCAGCGGCAGCGCCGCGAAAACGGGCTCCTCGGGTGCGGGAAAAAGCTCGGGCGGATCCTCCGGCTCGTCCAAGGGCGGGCACAACGCGGAGCAGAAGTCGCTGAGCCTGCCCAACGTCGTCACCACCGGCTGATGGCTCTGCTCGACTCGGCCCGCCGGCGTTTGGATTTCGGCTCCCACCGCCCCCAACCGGGGGCGGACGGGAGCGCGCCGCCCGACCTCCACGACGGCGCGGCTCCCCTGCGCCGGCGCCGCGACGAGCTCGTCGCGCACGTCGCCGAGCTGCACTGGGACCTCGGCGGGCTCACCTATGAGATGGCGATCCGCGACCACTTCCGCCTCGACGTGCTCGTCGCCAAGGCCGCCGAGCTGCAGGAGCGCGACGCCGAGCTCGGCGAGCTCGAACGCGTCCTCAGCCTGCAAGACAACGCCGGTGCCGGACAGTGCCCCAGCTGCGGCGCGCTGCGCAGCCGCGGAGCCGTGTACTGCTGGCAGTGCGGGCATGCCCTGATGGAGCACGCCACCGCAGCCGCCGCGGGCACGCTCGGCGGCGCGAATGGGGGAGACCTCGCCGCGCCCGCCGGCGCGAGCGGCGCGGCCGGCTCGACGAACGGCGGGGCGCCGAGCACGCAGTCGTGAGCCCCCGTGCCGCCGCGACCTGCGCCGCGTGCGGGGGGCCGCTCGCACGCGACCAGCGCTACTGCCTGGAGTGCGGCACGCGCCACGCGCCGCGCGACGCCGCCCTCGTGCGGATCCTCGCGGGTCTCGACGCCGAACCGTGGCGAGGCTTGCCGTCGCCGGGGTTGCCCGCTGTCGAGAACCCGACCGCGCAGGCTCCCGCTGCGTTGCGTTCTCAGCCGCGGCGCGCGACCGTCGCGAGCGGGGTGCTCGCGCGTCTCGTACCGCCGCGCCTGGCGCTGCCCGGGCCGCGAGTGGGGGCGGTGCTGACACTCGCGATGCTCGCCTTCGGCACGCTCGCGGGGGCCGCCGCCAGCAACCCCGCCGGCACGCTCGGAGCACTGCGCCGGCCGCTGACGTTGCTCATGCCCGCCCACGCGCCGGCCGCTCTGAAAACCGCCGCCGTTCCACCACCCGTCGAAGTGACTCCGACGCCCGAAGCGCCCCCCGAAGCGCCCCCTGCGGAAACGCCGGCCGCCGAAACGCCCCCCGTGGGGTCCCCTGGCGAACACGCCTCCGGTGGCTCGCACAAGCAGAGCCGCGCGGAGTCGGGTGGCGCCGCCACCGCCTCCAAGCTGCCGCCCGTCAAGCACGTCTTCGTGATCATGCTCGCCGACGAGCCCTCCGCACAGACATTCGGTCCGGAATCCCCCGCCCACTATCTCGCGCACACGCTCGAGCGCCGCGGCGAGCTGCTCGTACGCGCCTACGCCGTCGCCCGCGAAGAGCTCGCCAACGAGATCGCGCTGATCTCCGGTCTCGGGCCGACCCCCCAGACCGCCGCCGACTGCCCCGTCTACAGCGACATCATCCCCACTCTGCCCGACAAGCACGGCCAGTACAGCGCCGGTAGGGGCTGCATCTACCCCGTCGCCGCGCAGACGATCGGCACCCAGCTCGAAGCCAAGGGACTCAGCTGGCGCGTCTACTCCGAGGCGCTCGGCAACACCGACCCCCCCGCCGGCTGCTGGCACCCCGCGTTCGGTGCGCCGGATCCCACCGCCGCGATGCCCGCCGGCGAGCAGTTCGCGACGTTCCGCGATCCCTTCGACTACTTCGACGGCGTCCTCCACGGGGCCAGCTGCGCCCGCGACGACGTCGGCCTGAATTCGCTCGCCGGGGACCTCAGGCTCGCCGCGCACACCCCCGCCTTCTCCTACATCGTCCCCGACCTCTGCCACGACGGACGGCCCACGCCGTGCGCGCCCGGCGCACCCAGCGGGCTCCCCGCCGCCGACGCCTTCCTGCGCGGGGTCGTCCCCGAGATCCTCGCCTCACCCGCGTACCGCAAAGGCGGGTTACTGATCGTCACCAGCGACCAGGCGCCCGCGACCGGCGAATACGCCGACTCCAGCTCCTGCTGCCTGCAACCGCGTTTCCCCGCACCCGAAATCGCGCCTGCTGCTGCTGAAGCGCCCGCCGCGAGCACCACGACCCCGCCCGCGTCGACGCCCGTCTCGACACCAACGACCCCGTCCTCGACGACCCCGGCTCAGCCGAGCATCCAGCTCCCGCCGACCGGCGGGGGGCAGGTCGGCGCGCTGCTGCTCTCACCGTTCGTCAAGCCGGGCACGAACAACCAGGAACCGCTCAACGACTTCACGCTGCTGCGCACGATCGAGGACCTCTTCGGCGTCCCGCATCTCGGCTACGCCGGTGCGAAGGGGGTCAGCTCGCTCGAAGCCTCGGTGTTCTCGGCGTATAAGGGAGGCTGAGCTCCTCCGGGCGCTCCGCCGCGGCGAGCTCGTCGTAGGTCACCGCCGTGCGGTGGTGCGCGTGCGCGAGCGCCCACTCCAACGCGAGCGTGTGACGGGCGTGATCGAAGTCCGTCGGGCGCAGGTCCAGCCGCAGCGTCTCGCCCGCGAGCGTCGCGCCCGTGCGGATCAGCGCGGGGGAGAGCGCACGGCCCAGCGGGCGCTCGGTGCCGAGGCTCCACGTCGGCGCCAGGTGGCGCCAGCGACGGTTCGGCACGATCTCCGTCGCGAGCGCCGATGCCGAGATCGTCGGCTCCCCGAGCGTGACCGCTCCGTGCAGGCTGAGCACGCTCGCCCACCACCGAAAGCGCGCGTTCAGCGTGCGGCGCAGCGCCGGGGTGTACGCGTAGGCGGGCGCCACGAACCCGTCCGGCTCGATCCCCGCGAGCTTCAGCAGACGCCAGCCCGCCTCCACCGCGCGCCGCGTCTCGCTCTCGTCCAGGCCCACGAACTCCGCCGTGCGGCCCGCGCGCGCCGCGCGCGTCGGCGCGCGCGCGCGCTGCGGCCAGCTCGCGGGTCGCAAACGCGCGTGCTGGAAGCCGTGCTGCGCGATCGAGTCGCCCAGGCGGCGGCGCTCGATCAGCCACCGCACCATCTCCGGCGAGCGCTCCCCGAGTGGGTGCAGGTCGCGCGCCGGGATCACCAGCAGCGTCACCCGGTCCACGCCGTGGTCGCTCAGCCAGTCGCGGATCAGTGCGCAGCGCTCGAACGTCGCCGGCTCGATCTCGTGCAGCGCGACCGCGAGCTTGCGGGGCTTACGCGGCACGGCGCGCCTCCGGGGCGTCGGCCCGCGCGAGCGTCGTCCGGTAGCCCTCGGCGAGACGCTCCATCGCGCTCTCCCACGTGCGCCCGCGCACCCCCGCGAGCGCCACGTCCGCCAGGCGGCGGCGCAGCAGCGGCGTCGCGGCGAGCTCCAGCACCGCCTCCGCGAGCGCGTCGGAGCGCGGCTCGGCGAGCAGGCCGCTCACGCCGTGCTCGATCAGCGACAGCGGGCCGCCCGCGGCGACCGCGACGACCGGCAGGCCGCTCGCCTGGGCCTCGAGGATCACCTGGCCGAACGTGTCGGTCGCGCTTCGGGAACAGGAAGATGTCGGCGCTCGCGTACGCACGCGCGAGCTCCGTGCCTGCGAGCCAGCCGAGGAACGTGACGCGCTGTTCGCCGACGCGCTCGCGCAGCCGCTCCTGCTCGGGGCCGCCGCCGGCGAGCACGAGGTGCAGGCGCGGGTCGCGCGCGTGCGCGTCGAGGAAGGCGTCGGCCAGCAGGTCCGCACCCTTCTCGCGCCGTGATGCGGCCGGCGTAGAGGACGTTGAGCTCGCCCGGCAGCTTCAGATCGCCGCGTAACGCCGGATCGAAGCGCGAGGAGTCCACGCCGCGGTCCCAGCGCGCGATCCGCTCCGCGCCGATGCCGGCCGTCCGCAGCGCCTCGTCGGAGGCCGGGCTCGGCGAGAGCACCAGATCGCAGGCGCCGTAGAACGTGGCGACCGCCATCGCCGGTCGCCGCCGCCAGCTGCGCGCGGCCGGAGCGCTCCGCCGCGTAGGCGGCCGAGCTCGGTGTGGTAGCTGCCGATCAGAGGCAGGCCCGAGGCGCGCGCCACGAGCGCGCCCGCGACGCCCACCGGGCCGGGAGAGCAGACGTGGACCGCGTCGAACGCGCCCTCCGCGAGCGTCTGCACGGCCGCCGGCAGGCTCGGCACGCCGATCCGCAGGCCCGGGTAGAAGGGGACGTCGATCTCCGCGACCGCCGACAGGCGCCGGTCGACGTCGGGGTCGGTGCCGATCACCTCGATCTCGAAGCCCGCGACCCCGCGCTGGCGGATCTCCTCGAGCGTGCGCGACACGCCGTGCGTGCTGCCGATCCCGTCCGCCATGATCGCCACGCGCGGCAACTCGCCCTCGCGCGAGTCCAGCTTCGCCTTCTCGCTGCCCAGGAACGCCGCGGCCGGCGCGTAGGGGATCGCCGCGACGCAGCCCTCGAAGATCGCGGTCGCCGCGGCCGCGACGTCGAGCCCGCCGGGCGCGTCGTCCACCGGCGCCGAGATCGCGTGCACGACGGTCTCCACGGCGCCTCGCAGCTTGCGCTCGTGCGCGCGGCACGCGCGGCGGTGCAGGTCGGCGTGGGTGAAGCGCTCGTCCTGCATGTAGGCGATCAGGCCGCGCTCGTCGAGCTCCTCCAGGCCGACCGCGGCGAGCCACGCGCGCAGCAGGCGGCGCGCGTCGACGGGGGAGACCAGCGGCTCGCTGCCCGTCGCGCCCTGCCGCGCGTCGCCCTCGCGCAGCAGGCGCTCGGCCATCCGCAGCACCGCGCGCGGGTCGGGCCGCTCGCGCGCGTCGTCCTGCTCGTACCCCTGCCTGTCCAAGTCGTCCAGGCTCGCGCCACCGCGCGGGCCGCTGCCGAGCGCGCGCGCCGCGAGCGCGATCGCGGCGTGCGCCCACTTCGCCGCGCTGCCCTGTTCGCCGCGCGCCCGCGCGCGGCCGGCGCGCAGGTGGTCGAGGAACTCCGCGGGGGTGCGCGCGGGCGGGGTTTCGGTGAACGTGCGCCCGATGTCCACGCCCGCGTGGTCGTCGCTGCCGCCGATGCCGATCCCGTCGCGCGTGCCGACGTAGATCGCCGCGGGCCGGTTCAGCTCGCGCGCGCGAGCGCCGTTGCGGACCTCCCAGATCGAGAACAGCTCCGCCAGGCGGCGGCGGTGGCGCGCCGTGAGCGGCGCGGCGACCGTGTAGTAGGGGTGGGCCAGCGCGCACACGATCTCGTGCTCGTGCATGTACGGCGCGCACGTCTCGACGTCGCCGCGGTGCGCCTGCAGCCACTCGTGGTCGTCGGGCGTGATGTCGAAGCACAGCACGTGCACCGCCTGCGGCTCGCCGCGGAAGTGCGCCGTGAGCTCCTCGGAGACGAACACGTCGGGGCGGTCGGCGATGCTCAGCACGCCGTCGATCGTGTCGTGGTCGGTGATCGTCACGAAGTCCATCCCGCGGCGCTTGGCGAGCTCGTAGACCTCCTCCGGCGGGGTCGCGCACTCGGGCAGCCCGGCCGCGCGCTGGACGCCGAGCTTGCGAGACCTCCGACGCGGTCGAGTGGCAGTGCAGATCGACACGGCTGACGGTGGCATTCATATAAAGAAGATTCGGCTGCAAAGCCCGGGTTTTTGTAACGAGGCGGGAACGATTCTGTGAACGGCGCGTGAAGATTTGCGCGGTTGTCTCCGTTACTCGGGCAGCGATCACCGTCGTCGTCGACGCCGGGGCCCCGGGGCGGGAACGCCCGGCGGGCTTGCCCGGGCATCGTCGCTGCCGAGCCAGGTCATAAGCTTTCGCGCCGATGCATCATCCGATCTCCTACTTCCAAGCGATCATCCTCGGCCTGACGCAGGGCGTCGCCGAGCCGTTCCCGATCTCGAGCCTCGGGCACGCGGTGATCCTGCCGGGGCTCGCGGGCTGGCACATCCACCAGAACGACAAGTTCTTCCTCACGTTCCTCGTCGCCACGCACTTCGCGACGGCGCTCGTGCTGCTGCTGTTCTTCCTGCGCGACTGGATCAAGATCGTCGGCGGGCATCCTGCGCTCGCTGCAGATGCGCGAGATCCGCGAGGACGACACCTACGCGCGCCTGGGGTGGCTGCTCGTCGTCGGCACGGTCCCGGCGGGGATCATCGGCCTGCTGCTGCAGGACTCGCTGCGCAAACTGTTCGCCTCGCCGTCGATCGCCGCGGCCTTCCTGATCGTCAACGGCGTCGCGCTGCTCGCCTTCGAGCGGCTGCGCCGGCGCCCGCCGCGCCCGGGCGACTACCTCGGCGACGCCGACGAGCGCATCGCGAAGCTGCAGCTGGCGCCAGGCGATCGCGGTCGGTACCTCGCAGGCGCTCGCGCTGATTCCCGGCATCTCGCGCTCGGGCTTCGCGATGGGCGGCGGCCTGGTCGCGGGTCTCTCCAACGAGGACGCCGCGCGCTACAGCTTCCTGCTCGCGACCCCCGTGATCCTCGCCGCCGCCGCGCTGAAGCTGCCCGAACTGCTCGGCTCGCAGGGCAACGGCGTGCGCGGGCCGGCGCTGGTCGCCGCGGCGTGTGCGCCGCGGTGACGACGTTCTTCGCGGTGAAGTTCCTGCTGCGCTACTTCGAGACCAACCGCCTGAGCCCGTTCGGGATCTACTGCATCGGGCTCGGCGTTGGTCAGCACGCTCGTATTCGCGTTCTGAGGCGAGTGCTCGCGCTGGGGCGAGCACGGCGTCGGGTTTCGGGGTTGGCGCCTGCGGCGCCGTGATTGGGTCGCGTTGCCGCGGGCCGAGGGTCGCGGGTCAACCCGCGGGATCCGCTCCAGCGGTGCGCGTTTTGGGTCCGGTCTGGAACCAGGCGAACGCGAAGCAGCGCGAGCGCGACGATCAGCGCGGCGATCCCGTGCTTGGTGTGGTGGTGGTTGGCCTCCGCGCTCGACGCCGACGCGTGGCCGGGGAAGAACGACGGCAGCGACTGCTCGGGCGTGACGAAGTAGACGATCGCGACCACGATCAGCAGGACCCCGACGATTACCGCCGGGATGACCAGTTTGCGCAGCGTGGAGGCGTTCATCGCGGCGAACACTACATGCCGCACGAGCGGACCCACGCGGCGCGTGAGAGTTTTCTAATCGATGCTGTCGCGTGTGCGCGAAGCGGCGCAGCGAGGCCCACAGCAGACCCGCGACCGCGAGCGGCATCACCCACCACGCCGCGACCCCGAGTCCGGCGAGGATCGCGACGATCCCGAGCGCGAGGCAGACGCCGAGCGCGGTGCGCCAGTCGTCGCCGACGACGAACTCCCACGCGGCCAAGGCCACCGATCGCAGGACGGTCACGCCGACTCCCGGACGGGGGCGGGCTCGCCGGCCGAGGTTGGTGGCCGGACCGCGAGCTCGGTTGGGCGAGCGCCGCCCGCGGTGCGGCGCAGCAGCTCGATCGCCGCGAACGCGAGAAGCGCGACCCCCGGCACGATCGCGAGCAGCGCCGCGTCGCCGCCCGGCCATGTGGCCCCGGCGCCCTCGCTGCCCCAGAACATTCCGAAGGACGTCAGCATCACGCCGACGGAGAGCTTCATCAGGTTCTCCGGGACGCGCGACAGCGGTGCGTGCGCGGCGACGCCCGCGATCGACACCAGCACGATCGCCGCGGCGGCCGCGGCGGCCGCGAGCCCGACACGGTGCTGGTTGGCGCCGAACGTGAGCACGATGAACGCCACCTCCAGGCCCTCGAGCAGCACGCCTTTGAAGGCGACCGCAAAGGAGTAGCCGTCGAAGCCCACCGGGGCCGCGCCGGCCGCGCGCGCCGCGGCGGTCTCGAGCGCAAAAGCCTCCAACTCGTCGTGCATCGCCTTCAGGTGCGCGCCCCGCAGGACCGCCTTGCGCAGCCATTGCAGCCCGAAGACCAGCAGCAGCGTGCCCACGACCACGCGCAGCACGGCGATCGGCAGCGCCGTCAGCGCCGGTCCGAGCGCGACGACGAGCACGGCAAGCGCGACCGTCGCGGCCCCCGCCCCGCCGAGCGCCGAGCGCCAGCTGCGCGTGGTGCCGACCGCGAGCACGATCGTCAGCGCCTCGACCGCCTCGACCGCGCACGCGAGGAAGACCGAGAGGGCGAGGGCGAGCTCGGGTGCGGTCATTGGAGGTCACCGCTCATGATGGACCACGTTAGTAGTAGGGGCATCCGCGCCTATGATTCTTGCGTGCGGACGCATGGCTGTGTCGATTCTGCGGACAGCCTGAGTACAGATCGTCGTGCGTGTCGGGCGATCGTGGGCCGCGTTGGATTGCTGCACACGGCCGGCGCCCACGTCGACGTGTTCGACGGCCTGCTGAACGAGCTCTCGCCGTCGCTGGAGCGAGAGCATCTCGTCAGGCCGACCCTGCTCGAGCGCGCACAGCTCGCCGGCGATGGGGATCGCGAGGTTCGAGCGGGCGTGGGCGCAGCGATCGCGGAGTTCCAAAGCCCCGCTGTGGTGCTCTGCACGTGCTCGACGATCGGCGGCGTCGCCGAGGATTGCGGTCGAGAGCGCGGCGTCGCGGTGCTGCGCGTGGATCGCCCGATGGCCGAGCTCGCCGTGCGCAGCGGCAAGAAGATCGCGATCGTGGCGGCCCTGGCGAGCACTTTGACACCGACGAGGGCTCTGCTCGAAGCGGTCGCTCGCGAGGCGGGCCTCGGTGTTGAGATCGTCGATGTCCCATGCCTCGATGCCTGGGCGTACTTCGAGCAGGGCGACAGGGACGAGTTCCATCGCCGTATCGCGCAACACGTCGAGGCGCTCGACCCATCATTCGATGCCGCCGTCCTCGCCCAGGCGTCGATGGCGCCCGCCGCACGACTGGTCTCCGCCGGCATCCGGGTGTTCTCGAGCCCACGCCTGGGAGTCGAAGCTGCATACCGGTTGGCGGCGGTGCGTACGGGTACGCGATAGAGCATCCACGGGTGGGGGTGGGGCCTCGTCGGAGGTGAGAGGATGAGACGGTGCTCCACGACGAGCGCTCGCGCGCGGAGTCCTTTGGGGAGGCCGCCGCGCAATACGACCGTGTGCGACCCTCCTATCCGCCGGCGCTCGTCGACGCGCTGCTCGTCCCGCTTCCCCAGCGCGTACTCGACATAGGCTGCGGCACGGGCATCGCGGGGCGATTGTTGGCCGCGCGCGGTTGTGCGGTGCTGGGGGTCGAGGTCGATGCGCGCATGGCCGAGGTCGCGCGGGAGCGGGGCCTGGATGTCGAGATCGCGCGATTCGAGGACTGGGATCCGCGCGGCCGGCGCTTCGACCTCGCGATCTCCGCGCAGGCGTGGCACTGGATCGACCCGCGCGCCGGTGCGCGCGCGACGGCCGAGGCGCTCGAGGAGGGGGGACGCCTCGCCGTGTTTTGGAACTTCGGCGAGCCCCCGTCGGCGCTGCGCGGACTGCTCGCTCCCATATACGCGCGGCTCGGCCCCGGCGTCGAGAGCTACTCGGTGCTCTTCGGACACCGCGACGCGCGCATCGAAACCACGGTCGAGGGCATCGCCGCCGCGCGCCGGTTCGAGGCGGCGAAGGTGCAGCGGTTTTCGTGGAGCCAGCGCTACGACACCGCCGGTTGGCTGGCGCAGCTTGGCACCCACAGCGACCACCGCGCGCTCCCGCCCGAGCGACGCGAGCGGTTGCTCGCCGCGGTCGCCGACGCGATCGACTCGCTCGGCGGGTCGTTTGAGATGGGGTACGAGGCGGTGCTGGTGGGGGCGCGGCGGGTGTAGCGCGGCATGACGCGCCGAGTGGTCATTACCGCTCTTGCTGGCAATCTCATCCTCGACCTCCATGCCGGTCAGAACGGTGTTGTAGGAGGCGGCCTCGTCATTGGGGTTGCGGCGGATGGCAATTCCGACGTCGTCGTCCACGACGCCGACGGAAGCTCCGAAAAGGTCCCGGTTGAACACAACGTCTACGTCGTCACCCACCCAGGCGCCGTGTCGGTCGAACTGGCCGACGGTTCAGGTACCGAGCAATCAGTCGAAGTCCCCGGCTGATCTCCTCAGCCGCGCGTTATCTGCGCTGGCGTCCCACCCGGACGTCAGCGCAGCCCGCGCGCACCATAGGAATCAAGGTCGAACCGGCCCGCACGATCCTCCTCGCCTTACCTCAATCCCCTTCACAACTTGGCGCTCAATGCGGTTCGGAATGCGCCGGGCGACGCGTACTTGCTCATCGCAGCGGATTGCCACCCACCGTCGCCGGCGCGCGCTCCTTCTCGAAGTCTCTCACGAGATGCCCACCTGCCTCCGACATCCAGAAGTCTGTCTGCGGATCCTCAGCAAGATCGAGCATCACCCTGAGGAGGGCCACACCGTCACCGCGACGCAGCCCGTACTTCGCGGCATGCGGCGCCAGAGACTTCGCGACCGTACTCGGGTAGTCGTAGAAGTTGCGCAGCGAGCCGACCCTCACACAACGGGGCATGGAAGCCCCGTGGGTCCGCCCGCAGCCTTTGCCACCCACGCACGCGGACGATCACTACACCAAACCGCAAGCGCTCCACCAGCCAGTCGGCCAGCGGAGCGCTCGGAAGGTCTATAGGCAGGTCTGGGGTTCAGGGATCAAGCGAGCCAAGGACGCAGGGAGCGAAGTGTGCTCCAGCACACGACGACTGAGGACGCCGACCGATCGAAGATCGGCCAGCGCCGATACCTGGATCCCAGATCACTTGATGAACAGCATCTCCGAGTACTTCGGCAGCGGCCACAGATCATCAGGCACGAGCTTCTCCAGACGGTCCGCCACGTCGCGCACGTCGCCCATCGCCAGTACCACGGTGTCGCGCATGTAGACCGCCCACTTCTGCGGGTTGGTGTCCGGCTGGTTCTCCGCGAGGTTCGCGTCCTCGAGCTTCAGGATCGCGTAGTGCAGCTCCTTCACCAGCGGCTCCAGCTCGCCGATCAGCTCCTCCAGCGCGCTCTCCTTGAGTTCGTTGAGGTAGCGCACCGCCGCCGGTAGCAACATCGTGCGCGCGATCGTCGACGCCGTCTCGGACTCGATGTTGAGCTTCACCGCGTACTGCTCGGTGAACACCTCGTAGCGCGACTCCAGCTCGCGCTTGGAGAGCACCTTGTACTTCTTGAACAGCGCCACCGTGCTTTTGTTGACCAGCCACGGCAGCGCGTCCGGCGTGGAGCGCAGGTTGTACAGGCCGCGCTTCTCGGCCTCCTTGTGCCACGCCTCGGAGTAGTTGTCGCCGCCGAACACCACCTGCTTGTTCGCCGCGTAGCTCTCCTTGACGACCTTCGCGACGGCCTTCTCGAGGTTCGCGCTCGAGCCTTTCAGAGCCGTTTTGAGCTTGTCCGCGAGATCGTCGATCGCCTCCGCCACGATCGTGTTCAGCACCGTATTGGGCAGCGCCAGCGACATGCTCGAACCCAGCGCCCGGAACTCGAACTTGTTGCCCGTGAACGCGAACGGGCTCGTCCGGTTGCGGTCCCCGCCGTGCAGCGGCAACGGCGGCAGCACCGGCGTGCCCAGCCCCAGGAACGAGCCCGGCTTGGACGTCTGCGCCTTGCCCGCCTCGATCGCCTCGAACACCTTCTCTAGCTCCGAGCCCAGGAAGATCGAGATGATCGCCGGCGGCGCCTCGTTCGCGCCCAAGCGGTGATCCTGGCCGGGGCTCGCGATCGATGCACGCAGCAGCGCCTGGTACTTGTTGACCGCCTGGATCACCGCAGCGCAGAAGAACAGGAACTGCAGGTTCTCGTGCGGCGTGTCCCCGGGCTCGAGCAGGTTGATCTGAGTGTCGGTCCCCATCGACCAGTTGTTGTGCTTGCCCGACCCGTTCACGCCCGCGAACGGCTTCTCGTGCATCAGGCACACCAGGCCGTAGCGCCGCGCCACGTTCTGCATCACCTGCATCGTCAGCTGCTGGTGGTCGGCCCCGACGTTCGAGTTCTCGAAGATCGGCGCGATCTCGTACTGGTTGGGCGCGACCTCGTTGTGACGCGTCTTGACCGGCACGCCCAGCTTCGCCAACTCTCTCTCGGTCTCCATCATGCACGCCAGGATCCGCTCCGGGATCGATCCGAAATAGTGGTCGTCGAGCTCGTGGCCCTTCGCCGGTTTCGCGCCGAACAGCGTCCGGCCCGTCGTCAGCAGGTCGGGGCGTTCGAAGTAGTACTGCTCGTCGATCAGGAAGTACTCCTGCTCGGGGCCCACCGTCGTGAACACCCGCCGCGCGTCCTCTTCGCCCAGCAGCTTCAGCGCGCCGATCGCCGCACCCGACAGCGCGTCCATCGAGCGCAGCAGCGGGATCTTGTGGTCCAGCGCCTCGCCCGTCCACGACGTGAACGCCGTCGGTATGCACAGCAACGCGCCGTTCGGGTTCTCCAGGATGAACGCCGGCGAAGTCGGGTCCCACGCCGTGTAGCCACGCGCCTCGAACGTCGCGCGGATCCCGCCCGTCGGGAACGACGACGCGTCCGGCTCGCCCTGGATCAGCTCCTTGCCCGAGAACTCCGCGATCGCGGTTCCGTCGCCCGTCGGGGCGTAGAAGGAGTCGTGCTTCTCGGCCGTCGAGCCCGTCAGCGGCTGGAACCAGTGCGTGTAGTGCGTCGCACCCTTCTCCATCGCCCAGTCCTTCATCGCCTGCGCCACCGCGTCCGCCAGCGATGTGTCCAGAGCCTCCCCCCGCGCCAGCGTCCGCTGCAGCGCCTTGTACACGTGCTTCGGCAGCCGCTGACGCTGCACCACCGGGCTGAACACGTTGGACGCGAACACCTGGTTGCCGGGAAGGGTCAGGTCGGGCGAGCCGAGCGCGCTCCCGTTCGCGCTCCACTGTGCCGCTGTCACGTTGTGCTGACGAGTCCTGGGCATTGCTTGTCTCTGTTCCTCCTGAAGTCTTTGACGGCGCCGGGTCGCTCCGACACACCGACCCGCGCTGGCGCCTTCGCGCACGGCCGACCACGCATCGTAGACCGAACCGTCGTCCCCCACGTCACCCGGATGGCGAAATCAGCCGCGCGATCTTTCGACAGCCGGCCAACGGGGCCGCTCGCGACACGGCCGCAACGGCAGCCCGCGTGTCTCGGCTACGCGCCCGCAGGCGTGTACGGCCCGAGTTCGACGCTGCCCGTCTGCGGGTTCACGTGCCGCTCGGGCGGTGTCCCCGCGATCGACACCGTGAACGCTCCGCCCGCCGCCCCGCCGCCCGCGAGCTGTGCGCGGGCCCTGCCGTTCAAGCCTCCGTACACGCGATAGAAGACCCGGTGTACGCCCGCCTTCACCGGCGTCACGCGCCACACGAAGCTGCGCGTCGCGCCCGGCGCCAGCCGACCCAGTGCCCAGACGTTGTACATCGCCGTCGTCCCCCCACCCGGCTGGTCCACCTCCACCGTTTCCACCGGCGGCTTCGCCGTCGGGCCCGGGCCGTTGTCCACGACCCACACCGGCCGCCGGCTCGACGCGAGCTTCGGGTAGCTCGACACGTAGTAGAAGGAGTTCAGCGCCACCGCCACATTCGGCACCGCTCGCGCGCCCGTGTTGTGCACGCTCAGCACGAGCCGCTCGGGCTTCGAGACCGCCTGGTGCGTCGGGAAGCTCGCTTGGGTCACGTGCACCGTGAACGATCCCCGCGGTTCGCTCGCGTCCTGATGCGCCGATCCGCCGCACCCGCTCGCCGTCGTCCCCGCCAGCGCGCCCGCGCCGAGCAAGACCACTGTTTTTAGGCGACTCCCCCTCACAGCCCGGCCACCATACCAGCGGAATGGGCGCCCGCGTCGCGGTAGCTCCTCCAAGCTACCCGCTCGCAGTTGCCAGCCGCGCGCGGCGGGCCCGGGCACCAACGGCGCATGGTTCTTGCCGTTCGCGGGCTGCGACAGATGGGGGTGGCGCGCCGCTCGCTCATCGCGTAAAGTGCTACTCCACAGGCAAAGTTGCCGGCCGTCGACCCGAGGAGGGGTACGAAGTGGTGCGCAGTGCCGCGGAGCGGGCGTTTCTTCCCACGAGGAACTTCATCGAGGAAGTAGGCGACATGATGATCCTGACCGGCAGGACCATCATGAGCGCGCTGCGACCTCCCTACCCCTACGGGGGCGAGTTCGTCTCGCAGTTCCTCTTCGCCCTGCGCCTCTGCTGGTTCCCGCTGCTGATCTCCACCGTCTGCATCTGCTACGCCGCGCCCGGCCTGCAGGCGGCGAACTTCCTCTCGCTGTTCGGGGCCCTGGATCGTCTCGGGGGGATCTTCGTGCTCGCCGCGATCCGCGAGATCGGACCCAACGTCACCGCGATCGTCCTCGCCGGCGTCGCCGGCACCGCGATCACCGCCGACCTCGGCGCGCGCAAGATCCGCGAGGAGCTCGACGCCCTGCAGGTTCTCGGCGTCGACCCCGTCAAGAACCTCGTCGTCCCGCGCTTCCTCGCCCTGATGCTCGTCACCGGGCTCTTCAACATCTACGCGATCCTCTTCGGGCTGTTCGGCGGGATTGTCGCCGAGCTCGTCTACGGCCAGCCGCTCGGACCGTTCTGGGACAACCTGTTCGCCAACGCCTCCACCACCGACCTCTGGGGCTCCGCGCTGAAGACCGTCTTGTTCGGCGCGATCATCTCGATCGTCTGCTGCTACAAGGGCATGACCGCCTCCGGCGGCGCCGAGGGCGTCGGCCGCGCCGTCAACCAGGCCGTCGTCGTCTCGTTCCTCGCGATCTTCGCGTTCGACTACACCTTCACGCAGACCCTGCTCGCGACGCACCCGCAGATCCTCGTGATCAAGTAGCGATGAACGAATTTCTGGCCCTTCCCCGCGAACTGTTCTCCTCGCTCGGCACGATCGGGGGCTTCTCTTCCACGATCGTCCGCGACGTCTGGGGGCTGCGCGTCTTTCGCTTCTTCGGCGAGGGATTGCGCCAGTCGGGGATCCTGATCATCTCCTCCACGCTGATCATCTGGTCGCTGATGTTCATCCTCGGCCTGGAGTGCGGGATCGAGGGCGCCTACTTCCTCGAGGCCCAGGGCGCCCCCGCCTACGCCGGCGTGTTCACCGCGTGGTGCGACCTACGCGAGATCATCCCCTACGCGTTCGGCTACATGATGGCCGCGAAGGTCGGCACCGGGATCGTCGCCGAGCTCGGCGCGATGCGCATCTCCGACGAGATCGACGCCCTGGAGGTCATGGGCATCGACTCGGTCACCTTCCTCTGCGCCACCCGCCTGCTCGCCGCGTGGCTCGTGCTGCCGTTCATGTACCTCGCCGGGATCGGCGGCGCGTTCATCGCCTCCTACATCGCCGTCGTCCAGCAGGTCGGCGTCGTCTCGTCCGGAGGCTACTTCCTGATCTTCTGGCAGTTCCAGAACCCACCTGACTTCATCTTCAGCCTCGTCAAGGCGATGTTCATGGCGACCGCGATCGTGCTCGTCGGCTGCTACTACGGCTACAACGCCAGCGGCGGGCCCGTCGGCGTGGGCACCGCGACCGCGAAGTCGATGGTGCTGAACCTTGTCCTCGTGCACCTCATCGGGATGGTCGGAACGCAGGTCTTCTGGGGTGCCAACCCGCGAGCTCCGATCGGAGGTTGAGCATGGCAACCAGTCGCGGTCCCAGAGATCCGGCCGAGGAGGAGCTCTTCGAGTTCCACACCGGTGTCAATCGTCCCACCGACGTCCCCGACGCGATCGAGTTCATCGACGTCCACAAGGCCTTCGGCTCCAACCAGGTGTTGCGCGGCCTCAACCTCGGCCTGCCCGAAGGCAAGGTTTCGATGATCCTCGGTCCCTCCGGCACCGGCAAGTCCGTGTGCATCAAGCACATCGTCGGATTGCTCTATCCCGACCAGGGCGACGTGATCGTCGACGGTCAGTCGATCCCCTCGCTCTCCGACGACGATCTGTTCGAGACGCGCAAGAAGTTCGGCGTGCTCTTTCAGGACGGCGCCCTGTTCGGCTCGCTGAACCTCTACGACAACGTCGCCTTCCCGCTGCGCCAGCACACCGAGAAGGGCGAAGAGGAGATCGCCGAGATCGTCAACCGTCGCCTGCGCGAGGTCGGCCTCGGCGACGCCGGCGAGAAGATGCCCAACGAACTTTCAGGGGGGATGCGCAAGCGCGCCGGCTTCGCGCGCTCGCTGGTCCTCGACCCACGGATCGTGCTCTTCGACGAGCCCGACTCCGGTCTCGATCCCGTGCGCACCGCGCTGCTGTGCGAGCTCATCAAGGAAGTCCACGCCGAGAACGGCGGGACCTACGTCGTGATCACCCACGACATCCTCAGCGCGCGGCGCGTCGCCGAGTACATCGCGATCCTCTGGCGCGGGCGCATCGTCGAGTCTGGCCCCGCCGTCGAGCTCTTCGAGTCCGAGAATCCCTTCGTCCGCCAGTTCCTCTCCGGAGAGTCCGCCGGACCGCTGGGTATGGAGTAGCTCCGGCGGCGTCTCGTCGCCCATGGCTGCGTTCTCGGTCGCATGTGCTGAAGCACATTTCGCTCCCTGCGTCCTTGCCATGAACGACGAGTCGCTCGCCGGAGAAGCGGCATAAAGAACCATGGCAATCGATTAGCCTCTCCAAAGACGTGTCGATCGGACGGATGCTCTCGAAGGTCGCCGGTACCGCCGCGCGGCGGCCGCTACCCACGCTCGCCCTCGCGCTTGCGCTCGGCGTCGTGGGCGCGGTGCTCGCAATCGCGCTGCGGCCGAGCGCTGCGACCGACACGTTCGTCGGGCGCTCCAGTGGCGCCTACCGCGCCACCCAGAGCTTCTATCGCTCCTTTGGCGAAGAGCCCGTCGAGATCATGGTCCAGGGCAACCTCCAGCAGCTGCTGCTGAGCTCCGACCTCGAACGCCTCGTCGGGCTGGAGGGTTGTCTTTCGGGCAACGTCCCTGCTGCCGGCCTCGCGCGGGAGGGAGGTTCCAGCGGCCCCTGCGGGCAGCTCGGCCGCCAGCACACCGTGAAGGTCGTGGTGGGCCCAGGCACCTTCCTCAACGAGGCCGCCGAACAGATCGACCACGAGCTCACCGTGCGCGGCGAAAGCGCCGAGCGCCGCGCACGCCAGGCGAGCACCGCGGTCTACCGCGCCGCGATCGCGCGCGGCCTGAGCGTCGCCGAAGCCCGCAGCCTCGGTGCGGAAGCCAGCAAGCTCACCCTCGAACGCTACGCCCAGGAAATCGAGCTGCTCGGCGTCGAGTACGGGTTGAGCTCGCCACCCAGCATCGGCGATCCCAGCTTCGTCTCGCGGGTCGTGTTCGACGGCACCGCCAAGGTGCCCGGGACACCCAAGCAGCGCTTCGCCTATCTCTTCCCGAGCCGCGACATCGCGCTGATCTCCGTGCGCATGCGCGATGGACTCAGCGAAGCGCAGCGCTCACGAACGATCGCGCTCATCAAGCGCGCCATCGCGATGCCCCAATGGCATCTTCAGCACGGCGGGCGCTACCTCACGACCGGGGAGCCCGTCGTCGTCGCTGAAATGACCGCTTCGATCGCGCGCTCCGTCGAGCTGCTGCTCGTCGCCGTCGCGCTCGCGATGGCGCTCGTGCTCGGTCTCGTCTTCCGCGGACGCCCGCGGTTGCTGCCGCTCGGGATCGCCGCGCTCGCGACCGCGCTCACGTTCGGCGGTCTCTACGCCGTCGGCGCCTCGCTCACGGTCGCGCAGATCGCGGTGCTGCCGGTGATGGTGGGGCTCGCGGTGGACTACGCCATTCAGTTCCAGTCGCGCGTCGCCGAGCTGCGCGACGAGGGGCTGTCCGCCGAGGAGGCGGTCGTGCGCGCCGCCGGGCGCTCGGGCCCGACGATCGCCGTCGCCGCAGCCGCCGGCGGGGCTGCGCTGCTCGTGCTCGAGCTCTCGCCCGTCCCGACCGTGCGTGGGTTCGGGCTGCTGCTCGTAGTGGGCATCGCCGTGGCGTTCGCGTGCGCGCTCGGCGTGGGGTCCGCGGTGCTCGTGCTCGGCGCGCGCGAGGACGGGGCGGATGGGCGTGGGTATTGGGTGAGCGTTTTTCGACCCCGCCGCGCGCGCGCACGCGGGCAAGAACAAGCCCCCCCGCGCCCGCTTGGCTCGCCCGCGGCGGCGCTCGCGTCCTCCTGGAGTGGTGCCCGGGAGCTGCTGCACGACAACCCCGCGACCCGCCTAGTCTCGCGGGCGGCGCTCGTCCACGCCGTCAGCCGTCCCGGACGCGTCCTCGGCGTGGGGCTCGTGCTGGCCGCGCTCGGATGGGGCCTCGACACCCAGACGCACGTCGAGACGAACCTCGAAAAGCTCGTCCCACAGAGCATGTCCTCGCTGCACAATCTCGCGACGCTCGAGCGCGCCTCGGGGGTGGGCGGGGAAATCGACCTGATGGTGTCCGGACATGACGTGACCAAGCCCGCGACGATCGAATGGATGAGCTCGTACGAGAGCTCGATCCTGCGCCGCTTTGGCTATAGCGCGACCCGCGGCTGCGGCAAGGCGCTGCTGTGCCCGGCGTTCTCGTTGCCCGACCTGTTCGCGGGCGGAGCTCTGAGCGGCGCCTCGCAGGGCGCGAACGCGCACGCGACGCCGAAACTGTCGACGGCCGAGATCAGGGGGCTGCTCGCCGCGATCCCCGCGTACTTCTCCCAAAACGTCCTCGCCCCCGACCGGCGCGTCGCGACGCTCGCGCTCGGCATCCGCCTGATGGGCCTCGATCGTCAGCAGCGCGTGATCGAAGCGATGCGCGCCGGTCTGCACCCGCCGCGCGGCGTCCGTGTCCAGCTCGTCGGACTGCCCGTGCTCGCCGCGCAGTCGGGCGCGACTGTCGCCTCGCCGTGGCGGCGCGTGCTGACGCTGCTCGCGGGTCTCGCCGTCGCGGCGCTCGTGCTGCTCGCCGCATTCCGAGGCGACCGGCGGAGGGCGCTCGCGCCGCTGCTGCCAGTCGTGCTCGCGACCGGATGGTCCGCGCTGGTCGTGTTCGCGATCCGCGTCCCACTGAACCCGATGTCGGTCACGCTCAGCGCGCTCGTGATCGCGATCTCCACCGAGTTCAGCGTGTTGCTCGCCGAGCGCACCCGTCAGGAGCGCCTGGCCGGCCACCCCCTCAGAGAGGCGCTGGGTCTCGCCTATGCGAACACCGGCGCGGCGGTCGCCGCGTCCGGCGTCACGGCGATCGTCGGGTTCGGGGTGCTGGTGCTGTCGGACATCGCGATGCTCCGCGATTTCGGGATCGTCACCGTCATCGACCTCAGCGTCTCGCTCGTCGGTGTGTTGATCGCGTTGCCCGCCGCGCTGGTGCTGGCCGAGCCCGGGGAGCTCGCGCGTCGCCTGCCCCGCCGCGCCGGCCTGCGGCTGCGGGCGCGCGCATCGCTGCCATGAGCGGCACGCCGCGCTGGGTCGGGCTGCTTGTACTGGTGCTCCTTGCTCTGATCACGCTCAACACGATCCTCACCAAGCCCAACGGCGCGACGGGGTTGGCTGCAGGCGCGAGTCTGCCTCCGTTCGCGGTGCCGCTCGTGACGGGGAACCTGCAGGGCGCCGCCAACGTTGCACAGCACGCCGACGAAGGGCAGAAGGGCAAACGGCCTGCCTGCGAGGTGCGCGGCCCGCGCATCCTCAACGCCTGCGAGCTCTACGAACGCGGACCGCTCGTGCTCGCGCTGTTCGTCTACGACGGAGGCTGCGAGCGCATCCTCGGCGACATGCAGGCGCTGCAGCCCGCGTTCCCCGGCGTGCGCTTTGCCGCCGTGTCGATCAAAGGCGATCGCGGCTCGCTGCGCAAGCTGGTCGCCCGCGATCGCCTGGCCTTCCCGGTGGGCATCGACGAAGAAGGGACCCTTGCAGCGCTGTACAAACTCGCGAGCTGCCCGCAGATCACGCTCGTATATCCGGGCGGTGTCGTTCAGAGCCGCACACTGCTCGTGCGGCCGCCGCTCGCGCAGTTGCGCGCACGCATAACGGCGCTCGTCGCCGGTGCACGCGCGCGCGGCTGGAAGAGGCCGCTCTCGTGAGCTCCGATGCCGAGGAGGGTCCCGGCAACGCGCCCTTCGAGCCGGTGCGAGGGTGGTGCGACCGCGACGTCCAGGCCGAGCTGCCCGGCCTCTCGCTGGTCCACGTGCCCGCGGTGCTCGCGCACTCCGGGCGCAGCTCTCCGCCGGCGCTGCGCCAGCGGCTGCAGGCGCTCTCCAGCCGCTGGGCCGGCCCGGACGCGATCAGCCTGCGCCAGCGCCCCGTGCCGGCGGCGTACCGGGTGTTCTTCAGGCACATCGGCCTCGATCCCGATGTCGCGCCGACGCCGATCGAGGAGGCGATGCTCGTGCGCATGCTCCAGGGCGGCTTCGTCTCCAGCAACGTCCTCGCGGACGCGCTGCTGGTGGCGTTGGTCGACACGGGCGTACCGGTGTGGGCGCTCGCGGCGTCCGGGGTGGATGGACCGCTCGGCATCCGCGCGAGCAGTGCAGGCGAGCCGTTCGGGCGCTCCTCCTCGGCACATCCGCTGCCGAGTGGACGGCTCGTCGTGGCCGACTCGCACAGCGCGCTGGCGGTGTTGTTCGGTGAGATCGCTCCCGGGCACGCCGCGCGGCCCGCTGCGGGGGAGTTGGTGTTGTTCTCGCTGCAGGTTCCCGGGGTGCCGCTCCTGCACGTCGAGGAGGCGTTGTGGATGGCGAGCTCGATGCTGGGCGGGCCCTGGTGAGGCAGGGATGCTGGGCGGGCTTGGTGAGATGAAGTTCTCTTTTCTCACTTCTTTACAGTACGAAATTATTTAGTCTTGTATCGAACTCGTAATTGAAGGGCCACGTCAAGCCTGTGGACCGTCGAGCGCCTGCGAAGTTGCTTCTCGGTTGCCTCCTCGGTTACCTCCTCGGTTGCCTCTACGGTTGCCTCTAGTAATGGCCACGGAGGGGCTGTAGAATAGGTTTCCCCGCCGGGCCCGTGGGCGCGGCGGCTTGTCGGAAGACCCCGGCCGAGATCGAGGCGTTCATGCTCACATCGGATCAATACATCGAGCAATACGTCGAACAGCACGAGGATGCTTCGATACTGCGCGATGATCGCTGGGCCGCGCCGGAGCTCGGCGCGGAGCGCGCCGCGAAGACGGCGCTGCGTGGCCAGATCGGGCGACTCGAGCGAGAGCTTTCGGGCCTGGTCGCCGGTCGCTTTCCGCACGTCGGGACGTTGACCGACGCGCCCGGCAAGGGTGGGCCGCACCTGCTCACGATCGGCGAGCTGGAGTGTCTGCGTGACAGCCTCGCGGCGCGCATCCGCGAAGCGCAGGGCCATCTGAAGCGGCGCGACGAGTTGGAGACTCGCGCTCACGAGCTGCTGGAGCGCATGAGTGCCGAACCGGAGCGCTACAAGTTCGTACGCCTGCCCGTCACCGACCTCGGCGAACGAGGCTGCGGGGTGTGGGAGGTGCGCCCGCGCCTTGGCCTGATCGGCATGCTGGCCGGCTGGTGGCAGCTCAAGCTCTCCTCGGGCTGTCCGTTAGCCAGGGGGCCGCGCGCGAGGCGCGGCCCCTTCCCACTCGGGACCGGTGCGGTGGTGGCTCAGCCGACCAGCAGAGCGGTTTCGCGCTCGTCCTCACTGCGTCCGGCGCCGAGCATCGTGGCGAGCGTGCGGCGCTGACGATCGGTCATGGAGCCCACCGTCTTGGTTTCCGACATGGGGATCAGCGCGAGGAACTTGCGCGCGCGGTTATCGCCCCAGCGGCGCTGGCTGGTGAGTAAGTCTGCGACTGCCATGCTCTCGGCCTCCCAAGGACACTCGAGGATCACCTCGGCGACGCCGAGCTCACCGGTGGCGATCCTTCGCTTGAGCTCGGCGCGGGCGAGGCGCACCTTGTTGGCGCGTTCCAGGGCGCGCATGTATTGAGGGCCGGCAGGGGCGATCGTCGCGGTCGCGTTCATTGTCACACTCTCCCCGTCGCCGCCACGGCGGTCATCCGCGGCGCACAACATCCTTGCTTGGTTTTGATGAGTAGAGCCCACGCGCGAACGCCCGGGGTCCTCGGCCACCGGATGTCCCGTCCGGGCTGTCGGCACCCCTCTACCGTCGGCTCTCGGGCCAGGTCCCGAGCGTTTGTGCAGAGCGCTCCAAGAAGCTACTCAGCGAGGCGCGCCCGGTCAACACTCCGCCGCGCAGATCGTGCGCTAGAAGCGACCTTTTTCTTTCCTCAGCGTTGCTGTGAACAACGGGGGCGGAGTTCCGATGAGCGAGAAACACTCACCCGGCGGTGTGGGTGGTCTCCTGACCGGCGGCGTGGGTGGTCTCCGGGCCCGGCAGCGGTCCGTGCTCTGCCTCGAACTCGCGCTTGACCCGCTCGAAGGCAGCCAGCGCGCGTTCGATCGTGGCCTCGTCGTGGGTCGCCATCACGCTGGTACGCAGCAGCGCGCCACCGGGGGGGACGGCGGGGTGCAGCGCGGTATTGACGAACACGCCCGCGTCGTACAGCGCGCGCCACAGCAGCGCGGCCTTCCAGTCGTCGCCGACGAGCAGCGGCACGATCGGGGTCACGATCGTCGGCCTGCCGTCCGCGTCGGCGCGTACCCCCGGCGCCGCCCGCACGCTTGGGCGCTCGGGCAGCGGCTGAGGGGAGACGACGGCGAAGCCGAGCTCGTGCAGGCCGTCACGCAGGCGCCACGCGTTCTCGAGCACTCGCTCCAGCAGCCCCGTGCCCTCCGGCGAGCGCAGCACGCGCAGCGCCGCGAGCGCCGCCCCGAGCGCCGCGGGAACCGCGGAGGCGGTGAAGAGGAACGGCCGCGAGGAGACCCGCAGGTAGTCGATCACGTCCGCGGGGCCCGCGATGAACCCGCCGCAGGAGGCGAGCGACTTCGAGAACGTGCCCATGCGGAGATCGACGCGATCCTCCACGCCGAGCAGCTCGGCGGTGCCGGCGCCGCGTGCGCCGAGCACGCCCGCGCCGTGCGCCTCGTCGACCATCAGCCGGGCCCCGTAGCGCTCGCACAGCGCGCAGATATCCAGGAGTGGGGCGACGTCGCCCTCCATCGAGAACACGCCGTCGACCACGACGAGCACGGCGCCGCCGTCGTCCTCGGCGCGCTGCAGCATCTTCTCGAGCTTGTCCAGGCGGTTGTGGCGAAACGGCCGCAGCTTCGCGCGCGAGAGGACGCAGCCGTCGAGGATCGAGGCGTGGTCGGCGGAGTCCGCGATCACGGTGTCGCCGGGTCCGAGGATCGTCCCGAGCGTGCCGAGGTTCGTCTGGTGGCCGGTGGTGAAGACGAGCGCGTCCTCACTGCCCATCCACTCGGCGAGCTCCCGCTCGAGCTCCAGGTGCAGCGGGATCGTGCCGTTCAGCAGTCGCGAGCCCGTCAGGCCCGTCCCGTAGCGGTGCAGGGCGTCCTGGGCGCCGGCGAGCACGCGCTCGTCGCCGGTGAGGCCGAGGTAGTTGTTGGAGCCCAGCATGATGCGCTGCGCGCCCTCCATCTCGACGACCGGCATCGCGGGGGAGGTGAGGAGGTGGAAGTAGGGGAGGATGTCCGCCGCGCGCGCAGCCGCGAGCAGCTCCTTGCGCTCGTAGTCGCGCGCCTTGGCGAAGACGTCTCTTGTAGGGTGGCGGGCGATGGCTGTAGAGGGTGCTGAGTTGACTGGTGTCGAGATCCGCCCGGTCGCTTCCCGGGGCGAGCTGAACACGTTCATCAAGCTGCCGTGGCGGCTCTATCGTAACGAGCGCAACTGGGTGGCGCCGCTGCTGATGGATCTGAAGAAACGGTTGGACCAGAGCAAGAACCCGTTCTTCAAGCACGCCGAGGCGCAGTACTTCCTGGCCTGGCGCGACGGGCGGGCGGTCGGTCGCATCAGCGCTCACGTGGACCGCAACTTCAACGAGTTCCAGGGCAACTCGTGGGGTCTGTTCGGGTGGTTCGAGTGCGAGGACGACCCCGAGGCCGCGCGCGCGCTGCTCGACGCCGCCGAGGGGTGGCTGCGCGAGCGGGGCCGCGACCGCATGGTGGGCCCGATGGACTTCACGACCAACGACGAGATCGGGCTCCTGGTCGAGGGGCACGAGTATCCGCCGATCATCCTCTGCCCCTGGCACCACCCCTACTACCAGCGCCTCTTCGAGCAGGACATCGGCATGGCCAAGGCGATGGACCTCTACATGTGGAGCCTCTACGTGGACAAGCGCGAGAAGGTCCATCCCGCGATCTGGGAGGCCGCGGACAAGCTCGAGTCCGAGCACGGGATCGTGTGCCGCAACTTCCGCAAGAAGGAACTGCAGGCGGAGGTCACGAGGTTCCTGGAGGTCTACAACGCGGCGTGGGAGAACAACTGGGCCTCGGTCCCGCTCAACGAGGAGGAGGTCCGCCACTACGCCAAGGACCTCAAACCGGTCCTGGACGAGAACTGGGCGATGGTCGCCGAAAAACGCGACACCGGCGAGGTCGTGGGAGCCGCCCTGACGCTGCCCGACTTCAATCAGGTGCTGGCGAAGCTCAACGGGCGGCTGCTGCCCTTCGGCTGGGTGACGGCGCTGCGCGAGAAACGCAAGATCGACGCGGTTCGGGTGTTCGCGCTGGGCGTGAAGCCGGAGTACCAGCACACGGGAGTCGCGGCGCGCTTCTACCAGATGCACTTCGACGCCGCCGAACGCACGCCGCAGAAGGGCGGGGAGATGGGATGGATCCTGGAGGTCAACAAGCCGATGAACCGCGCGATGGAAGGCATGGGGGGGGAGATCAAGCGCCGCTACCGGGTGTATGAGCGGGTGCTCGACGTTTAGCGGTCTGACGCTCTCTCTAGACTTCACGCGGTGAGCGACCCGCTCGATCCGCACGGCGTCGTCCGAGGCGACGGGGGCACCGAGGAAGTCGACGCGGTGATCGTCGTTCCCGGCGAGGGAGCCGGGCTGCCGTCACGCTCTGCGCGCGCCGTGGTCCCGGCGATCCAGGCCGCCGCGGTCGTCGCGACGGGGTTCGTCGCGGGCGCCGCGACGGCAGGGCTGGTGCGTCGCCGCCGCGACCGCCGGGCGCTCGTACGCGCGATGCCGCGCCGTCGCACCGGGGTCGGTGGCCGCCGCGTGCGCGGCGGGGGCGGCGAACTGGTGCAGATCGTCGGCAGTCGCTCGCTGCTGGTCGACGTGCACCTGCTCGGTGCCCCCGGACGCAACCGCTGAAGTCGTGGAACTGCGGGTGGAGGTGCGTCCGTGCGGCCCCTTCCGGCTGCCGCTGCGCGGCGGCATGGACGGGGTGCTGCGCCGCCGCGGGCACGTCCTGGAACGGCTGCTGCATCGCGGCGAGGAGCCCGTCGTCGTGCGCGTCGCGCAGACCGCGCCGGACTGCGTGCTGTTCGGGGCGCGCGCCCGGGAGCGCGAGACGGCCGAGCACGGGATCGCGCGGATGCGCTTTGCGCTAGGCGTGGACGACGACCTGGAAGGCTTCCGCCGCCGCTATAAGCGCGACCCGCTGATTGGGTCGTCGGTGCGTAGGCGGCCGTGGTTGCGCGTCACTCGCCGCCCGGAGCCGTTCGAGGCGCTTGCGTGGGCGATCTGCGAGCAGCTGATCGAGTACGAGCGGGCCGCCGCGATCGAGCGTCGCGTGGTGGCGCGGCTGGGGCGACGACGGCCGGGGTGGCACGCGGTCGCGACGGCCGGGGTCGCGACGGCCGGGATCGCGGCTGCCGGCTGGCGTGGCCGGACCGAGCGTGGGTCGCACAACCGCCGGATCCCGACAGCCCACCGCGCGGAGGGCGAACTGCGCGACCTGCCGACCCCGGCGACGCTCGCGGGCGTCGCCCCTGCGCTGCTGCAGTCGTTCGACCTCGGCGGCGGGCGGGCGCGGACGCTCGTGCGGGCTGCGCGCGAAGTTGCGCGCGGGCGCATCGACTTGCACGACTGCGAGCACGAGCACGCCTGGCGTCGCCTGCGGGCACTGCCCGGGATCGGGCCGTGGACGGTCGAGATGCTCGCGCTGCACGGGCAGGGCCGCTACGATCAGGTGCCCGCTGGGGATGTCGGCCTGCTCAAGCTCGTCGGGCGGCTACTCAGTGGGGGAGACCCCTCTGCGCGCGCGGAGGAAGCGGAGGTGCGCGCGTTCTTCGCTCCGTACGGCGAGTGGGCGGGGCTGGCGGCGGCGCACCTGATGGGGGCGGCGTTGTAGGGATGGGTAGTTTGGCTCTCAGCGGGTATCCCCTTTACGATAAAGTAAAGGAATGGCACGAATCTCCAGCAAGCATCAGGTCACGCTCCCTGTCGAGTCGTTGAAAGAGGCTGGCCTCAACGCAGGCGACGAGGTGGCGATCGAAGCCGAGGGGGCGGATCGCATCGTCGTGCGCCGTGCCCCCCGTGACGTGAAGCGGGCGCTGGGCGTCTTCGACGGACTGTACGAGCCTGGTTATCTGGAGAGACTGCGCTCGGGCGAGCGGGCGTGAGCGGTTGCGTCCTGGACACGGATGTCCTGATCGCAGCTCTCGATCGCAGCGACGCCCAACACCGCGATGCAACCGAGGCCGTCACTGCGATGTCCGCGGATGGCGTTCCGTTGCTGCTGTCTTTGATCAACTATGCCGAGACGCTCGTTCGCCCAGCTGAAGACGAGACCACGCTGCGTACGGCGAAAGAAGCCTTGACCGCCCTCGGTATCCGGCTGATCGCCCCTACGCCCGCGATCGCCGTCAACGCCGCTCGACACCGCGCATTGAACGTCAGCCTCGCAGACGGGTTCGCGCTCGCGACCGCGCAGGCGCAGGGAGCGTATGTGGCGTCCTTCGACCGCCGCGTCCGCCGTGCCATCCCGAAGGTGGGGCTGGAGCTCGCGCCGCAGATGCGGCTCTAGACCCGCAGCACCGCCGCCCCCGTGAACCGCCCCGCGCGCAGATCCGCAAGCGCCTCGTTGGCCCGGTCCAGCGGATAACTCGTCACATGCGTGCGCACCGGCACGCGCGGCGCGAGCGCGAGGAACTCCTCGGCGTCGCGCCGCGTGAGGTTGGCGACGGAGCGCACGGAGCGCTCCTCCCAGAGCTCGGAGTAGGGAAAGGAGGGGATGTCGCTCATGTGGATCCCGCCGCACACGACGACGCCTGCGCGCGCGAGCGCGCGCAGCGCGAGTGGGACGAGCGCGCCGTCGGGGGCGAAGACGATCGCGGCGTCGAGCTCCTCCGGGGGCGCCTCCTCGGAGCTGCCGGCCCACGCCGCGCCGAGCTCGAGCGCGAAGCGCTGCGCGGCGTCGTCTCCGGGGCGGGTGAAGGCGAACACGCGCCGTCCCTGCCACGCGGCGACCTGCGCGAGGATGTGCGCGGCGGCGCCGAACCCGTAGAGCCCGATGCGCTCCCCATCCCCGCACATGCGCAGCGCGCGGTAGCCGATCAGCCCCGCGCAGAGCAGCGGCGCGGCCTGCTCGTCGGGGTACCCCGCGGGGAGCTCGAAGCAGAAGCGCTCGTCGGCGACGGCGTACTCGGCCATCCCGCCGTCGAGGTCGCACCCGGTGAAGCGCGCGCGCGGACACAGGTTCTCGCGCGCGCTGCGGCAGTAGCGGCATTCTCCGCAGGTCCACGCCAGCCAGGGGACGCCGACGCGCCGGTCCTCGCCGACGACGCTCGCGACGATCTGATGCCCGAGGACGCGCGGCGGGGCCGCGACCGCGACCTCGCCGTCGAGCAGGTGCAGGTCGGTGCGGCACACCCCGCACGCGTGCACCTTCAGCAGCAGCTGACCCGGCGCGGGCTCGGGAATGGGCAGCTCCACGGCACGCAGTGGGTGCCCGACCTCATCGAAGACCATGGCGCGCATCGTGCTCACATGCGTGTGCCCGTCGCGGTTGGGTTTTTTGGAGGGGGAGGGGGAGGGGTTCGCGCGGCTGCGGGCATCGCGTCAGCCGAAGAACAGTTCGGCGGTTTCGTACAGCGCGGGGTCGAGCAGCTTCGGCAGCGCGAGCGCCTCGGCGAGCGGGACCTCGACGATCTCGGTGCCGCGCAGCGCGACCATCGTGCCGAGGCGCCCGCCCGCGACGGCGTCGACGGCGGCGACGCCGAAGCGCGTGGCGAGGACGCGGTCGAACGCGACGGGCGTCCCGCCGCGCTGCACGTGACCGAGGATCGTGACGCGCGTCTCGAAGCCCGTGCGCGCCTCGATCTCGCTCTCCAGGACCACGCCGATCCCGCCGAGGCGCGCGTGGCCGAAGGCGTCGGAGGTCGCGGCGCGAATGATTGGAATGCCCGCCCGCCCTGTGGCCGCCCGCTCCGTGCCCGCCCCCCCGCCGGCCGCGCCGGTGGGATCGCCCGCCGCACCAGCGCTCGTCTGCGGTTCGAGCGTCCCCTCGCGCGGCGTGGCGCCCTCGGCGACGACGACGATCGAGAAGTCGCGGCCGCGTTCGTGGCGGCGGCGCAGGTGGGCGCAGACCTCCTCGATGTCGAACGGGCGCTCGGGCACGAGGATCGCGTCGGCGCCGCCCGCGAGCCCGGCGTGCGTGGCGATCCACCCGGCGTGGCGCCCCATGACCTCGACGACCATCACGCGGTTGTGTGACTCGGCGGTCGTGTGCAGGCGGTCGATCGCGTCGGTCACGATCTGCACGGCGGTCTGGAAGCCGAACGTGACGTCGGTCCCGCCGAGGTCGTTGTCGATCGTCTTCGGGACGCCGACGATCGGGATGCCGGCCTCGTGCAGGCGCAGCGCGACGCCGAGCGTGTCCTCGCCGCCGATCGGGATCAGCGCGTCGACGCCGCGTCGCTGCAGCGCGGCGCGGACCTCTGCGACTCCGTCGCGGCCATCGGCGAAGGGGTTGGTGCGCGAGGTCCCCAGGATCGTGCCGCCGCGCGGCAGGATCCCGACGGTGCGCTCCGCGGTGAGCTCGAATGCCTCGTCGGCGAGCACGCCGGCCCAGCCGTAGCGGAAGCCGACGAAGCTGTGTCCCTGGCGCTCACCGCTGCGCACCGCGGCGCGGATCACGGCGTTCAGGCCCGGGCAGTCCCCGCCGCCTGTGAGCAGCCCGATGCGCGCCATGCGTACAGGTTAGAGGCGCCCCGGCGCGCGCGGCCGGGATATCGGCGTTCGACGCCCCGTGGCGGCGGGCCCTTGCGCGAAACGCGGGGCCGACCACCCGCGGCGGGCGATGGCGGCTCACCTTCGCAGCGGCCAGAATCGGGCGGTGACGAGCGCGCAGGAAACCGCACGATCGGATCCCACGGCCGCGTCGGGCGCGGGCGCCGGCAAGCGCTCGCGGGCCGACCAGGCGCGGCTCGCGGTCGCGGCGGTGCTGGGTGGCCTGACGGTGGCGTTCGCGCTGCTCAACACAGCCGACGTCGAAGTCGACTGGATCTTCGGGACGTTCAGCACGCCGCTGATCGTCGTGATCGTGGTTTCGCTGCTGGTCGGCGCGCTGTTCGGCTTTGCGTTCGGCCGTCGCGCGCGCACGGGACAAAAGGCCGCCCGGCGCGGCTCCTCGGGTCATGGCTGACGGGGCGGCGGCGGTGCGGGTTCCGCTGCGACCACCATCCGATCTGTCCCGTCCGCTGCGCCTGCTGCTCGCCCCGGCGGGTCCGCTGACCGCGTGGCTGCGGCGGCTCGTCGCGATCCAGGCGGTTGACCGCGGCGTGGCGCTGGGCGCGCTCGCGTTCAGCGCGCTGTTCCCGCTGATGATCGTCTACGGGGCGCTGGTGCCATTCGGCGACTCGCACAACTTCTCCGCGGGGCTCGTGCACCGCCTGCACCTGCACGACGGCGCCGCGCACGCGGTGCAGGAGGCGATCGCGCCGCCGTCGGCCGTCGCGGGCTCGATCACCGCGATCGGCGTCCTGCTCGTGCTGTTCTCCGGGCTCTCGCTCGCGCGCGGGCTGCAGCGGCTCTACGAGCTCTGCTACGAACTGCCCTCCCTGGGCGTGCGCGGGACGCACTGGCACCTGTTGTGGATCCTGCTGGTGCCGATCTACTTCACTCTGCGCGCCCCGTTTGTCGAAATCGGCGGTCCGGTCTGGCGCCTGGCGGGCTCGCTTGCGCTGGGCTCGCTGGTGTGGCTCGCGACCCCCTACGTGCTCCTCGCGCGGCGCCTGCCCTGGCGTACGCTGCTGCCGGGAGCGCTGCTCACCGGCGCGTCGATGACGGTCTTCGGGTTTTTCTCGGCGATCTACCTCCCGCACTCCGTGGGCGCCTCTGCCGCGCGCTTCGGGGCGATCGGGATCGCGTTCGCGCTGCTCTCGTGGCTCGTCATCGCGGGCTTCGTGCTCGTCGGCGCCGCCGCCGCGGGTGCCGTCGCGAAGGAGTGGCTGGAGGGGCGGCGGTGAGCGACGGCGCGGAGATGAGCCGCGACACCCGCCGCGGGCTGCGTCGTGCGCGCGCGCTGATCGCGATCGCCAGCGCGATCCTCGTCGTCTCGATCCTCGCGACGTGGATCCGCGCGCAGATCATCGACACCAACGGCTGGACGCAGACCAGCGTGCAGATGCTGGAAAACGAAAAGGTCCGCGAATTCGTCGCCGCGGATCTCTCCGAACGGCTGCTGACGGTCGTCAACGTGCAGAACCTCGCGGCCAACAAGCTGCCCTCGCAGCTCGCGCCGCTCGCGCCCGTTTTGGCCACCGCCGCCGCGCAGGTGGTGCCGAAAGCGATCGAACGCGCGCTGGAGGTCCCGAAGGTGCAGGAACTGTGGGGTAAAGCCAATCGCCTCACGCACTCACGGATCTTGGAAGTGTTGAATGGAGGCGGCAAGACGCTTTCGACCACCGGTGGCAAGGTGACGCTCAACCTCGAAGCGCTGCTGGACCGCATCGGGACGCGACTCGGCGTGGGCTCGGAAGTCGGCGCGAAACTGCCCGCCGAAAAACGCCAGATCGTGCTGATGCGCTCGACGCAGCTCAAAGCCGCGCAGGACATCGTCAAAGGGCTGCGCGACCTCAGCTTCGTGCTGCCGCTGCTCGTCGTGCTGCTCTACCTCGGTGCGGTCTGGCTCGCCGCGGGCGCGCGCCGGCAGGTCCTGTTGGACATCGGCGTCGGGATCATCGCGGGCGCGCTCGTCGCGCTGCTGCTGCGCCGCTGGGCGGAGTCCTATGTGGTCAACAACCTCGTACTCAACGAAGGCGCGCGGCCCGCGATGCGCGAAGTGATGAGCATCGCGACCGCCGGCTGGCGCAGCCGCGCGCTGTGGCTGCTGATCACGGGCGTCCTGTTCATCTTCGCCGGCTGGCTCGCGGGGCCGATGCGGTGGGCGCGGGCGGTGCGCGGGTGGCTCGCACAGCCGCTGGAGCGCCACCCCGCGTGGTTCATCGCGGGCGCGCTGGCGCTGGTGCTCGTGATCGCGATGCTCGGCCCCACGCGCACCCCGGGGCAGACGCTGCCGCTGCTGATCGAGCTCGCGCTGGTCGTCGTCGGGGTGCTCGCGCTGCGCCGCCAGGTCACCGCCGAGCGCGCGACGATGGCCGTCGCCGAGGCCGCGCCCGCGGCCGCCGGGTCCGGCGCGGACGGGGCGCCCCGTCGAGGCGCCACCGTCTGAGGGCGCCGGTCACCGTCTGAGTATGCCGGTCACCGCCTGAGTACGCCGGTCACCGCCTGAGGGCGCCAGGGCGCCGTCCACCGTCTGAGGGCGCCGTCCACCGTCTGAGGGCGCCAGCCACCGTCTGAGGGCGCCACTCAGATCCCCTGCTGCGCCTTGACGCGGCCGCTCGCGACGGCGTCGAGGAGCGCGCGGTGGTCGCGTTCGCTCTGGTCGGCGTAGGTCTCCGCGAAGCGCGCCAGCGCGCGGTCGAGGGTGTCGCTGCGGCCCATGTAGCTGGCGAGCGCGATCGCGTCGCCCGAGCGCGCGTGGCCGCGCGCGAGGGTCGCGCCGCACATGCGGCCGTAGAGCGCGAGCCCCGGGGGCGCCATCGCTTCGATGTTCGCCGAGCTCTTCCAGTCCCACAGCTGGCGCACGTAGAAGTCGCGCGTGACGTCGTCGATGCCCTTCGTGCGCAGCCACCCGAGCATGATGTCGCTGGCGGATTGCATCATCCGCTGGCCCTCCACGACGCGCCGGCCGTGGTTGTCGAACTCGCTGCGGCCCAGGAACGGCTCGAGCACGGAGGGCTGGGCCTCCTTGCACTGCAGGAACAGCGGGTCACCGTCGTCGCGCCCCAGCATCAGCACGACCCAGGCGCGCGTCCCCACGCTGCCCACGCCGACGACCTTGCGCGCGAGATCGACGTAGCGGTAGCGCTCGAGCAGCTGGCGGCGGTCGTGGGGGAGGCTCGCGCGGTAGCTGCGCAGCAGCTCGTGCATGCCCTCCTGAAATTCCCGCGCGCGCATCTGCGGGAGCAGATCCTCGACGCGCACGATCAGCGGCGGGTCGCTGACGATCTGCGGCTCGCCGTCGACGGTGTGCGCGAGCCGCTCGAAGGCGCGCGCGTTGTCCTTCTTGAGCGCCTTCGCGGTGGTCTTGCGGAACGTCTTCACCTGTTGCGCGGTCGCTTCCGCTTCGAGGCGCGCGAGCAGCCCGGCGCGGTTGACGCGGCTGTACCAGATGTCGAGGTTGCCGAGGCCCGCGATGTTGCGCATCGCTTCGCGGTACTGGGCGACCGTGGCGCGCACCGCCTCCTCGCGCTCGCGCCGCGCGAAGCCCCGGTCGCGGCCGGCGATCGCGATCGAGGCGGCGAGCCGCTTGAGGTCCCACTCCCAGGGTCCCGGCAGCGTCTCGTCGAAGTCGTTGACGTCGAAGATCAGATCCCGCTCGGGCGAGGCGAAGCCGCCGAAGTTCGACAGGTGCGCGTCGCCGCAGAGCTGCACGTTCAGGCCCGAGCGCGGCGTGGAGGCGAGGTCGGAGGCCATCACGTACGCCGCGCCGCGGAAGAACGCGAACGCGGAGGCCATCATCCGCCCGTAGCGGATCGGCACGAGCTCCTCCACGCGCGAGGCCGCCTGCTCCTCCAGCAGCGCGATCGGATCGGGCCGCTCCGACCACGGCTCCCACTCGGCGTGGCGCGAGCGCGGCGACTCCACGCGCGCCGCCCGTCCGCGCGCTCGGCGCTCGGCGGGCGTCAGGTGTGGAACGCGCGATCCGCCGTCACTCACTGCACGGCGGCGTTTGCTGGTCTTGGTCTGCCCCACCGTGGCCATCCTCTCAACGATCCCCGCCCGATGGGTGAGACGGCCTCACTCGCGATGGGTGAGCCTGCGCCACGCGGTCCCGCGGGGCGGGGGCGTGCGCGGGGGGTCCGTCGGCGGCGGTGTCCTGCGCGTGGTAGCTCGCGAGCAGCTCTTGCTCGTCGCGGCGGTCGGGGAAGCGCGCGAACACGAGCAGCGCGCCGAGCCCCACCGCGACGATGCCCGCCGTATACGCCCACTGGTCTCCCTGCAGGAACGACGCCTTCGCGCCCGCCGTGATCTGGCTGGCGTAGTGCGGGTATTCCTTGGCCGTCTGCGCCGCTCCGGCGAAGGACTTCGTGAGCTGGTTTTCGACCGAGGTCGTCAGGCGCGCGCGGTTGGGGGCGCTCGCGAGCTTGTCCGCGACCGCCGCGGCGTAGCCCGCGGTCAGCAGCGCGCCGAAGATCGACTGCATGATCGCCCCGCCCAGGTCGCGCTGGAGGTCGGCGGTGCCCGAGGCCATCCCCGCGCGGCGCACCGGGACCGAGCTCGTCAGCGAGTGCGACGCCGGCGTGCCCGCGAAGCCGACGCCGATCCCCACGAACGCGTACCCGAGGCCCACGCGCCAGTAGGAGATCCCGTCCTTCCACAGCAGCAGCATCGTCAGGAAGCCCAGCAGGCAGAACGCGTAGCCCACGAGCAGTGTGAAGCGCGCGCCGCGCGCGTCCACGAGCTTCGCCGAATGCGGCGCCACGAGGACCATCAGCGCGGCGGCCGGCAGGATCGACGCGCCGGCCTGCAGCGTCGAGTAGCCGAGCACGTTCTGCAGGAACTGCTGGCCCACGAACATCGCGCCCATCAGCGAGCCGAACACGACAATCCCCGCGCACGCCGCCACCCAGAAGATCCGCCGCCCCGCGACGTGCAGGTCGTACAGCGGCTCGCGCGCGCGCCGCTGGCGCACGAAGAACGCCACCCCGGCCACCACAGCGGCCCCGGCGGTCGCCCAGATCAGCGTCTGCGCGTCGGGGACCGGCGCGAAGTTGATCGCGAGGATCAGCGTCGCGACGAACACCATCGAGAGGATCCCGCCGAGATTGTCCACCGGGCTCGTCGTCTCGTTGACGTGCGCCGGCACGAAGCGCAGCGCCATCCACAGCGCGACCACCGCCAGCGGCAGCGTCACCAGGAACACCGAACCCCATTCGAAGTGCTCCAGCAGAAAGCCCGACACGAGCGGGCCCAGCGCCGCGATCGCGCCACCGATCCCCGACCACAGCGCGATCGAGCGCGTCCGCGCCGCGCCCGACCACAGCGCGGTGATCAACGCGAGCGTCGTCGGGAACGCCATCCCCGCCGACACGCCCCCCAGGATCCGCGCCGCCACCAGCACCCCGTCGCTCGGCGCGAACGCCGCCAGCAGGCACGCCGGGATCGAGAGCCCCACGCCGAGGCTCAGCATCAGCTTGCGCCCGTAGCGGTCCCCAAGCGCGCCCAGCCACAGCACCGATGCCGCCAGGCCCAGCGAGTAGCCCACCGCGACCAGGTCGAGCGTCGTCTGCGAGGAGTCGAACGCGCGCCCGATCGAGGGCAGCGCGACGTTCGCCACGGACAGGTTCAGGTTCGCGACCGCCGCGACCAGGATCAGCGACGCCAGCACCAGGCCGCCGCGTTCGGGGGCGCCGGAGGAATCGGTCTTGGGCCTCGACTGCGAAATCCCGCCCACCTTAGGCGCGGCGGGGGGTGGGGCGCATCACCCCGCCGGGATGATTCGCCCCCTCAGCGCATCGCGCGGTAGCGGCGGATCAGCGCATTGGTCGAGCTGTCGTGCGCCAACTCCGGCTCGCCGTCCGGTGCGAGCTCGTCCACGATGCGCCTCGCGAGCACCTTGCCGAGCTCCACCCCCCACTGGTCGAAGGAGTCGATCCCCCAGATCGCGCCCTGCGTGAACACGCTGTGCTCGTACAGCGCCACCAGCGCGCCCAGCGTGCGCGGCTCCAGGCGCTCCGCGAGGATCGTGTTCGTCGGGCGGTTGCCCGGCATCGTGCGGTGCGCGACGAGCGCCTCCGCCGTGCCCTCCGCGCGCAGCTCCTGCGCGGTCTTGCCGAACGCCAACGCCTCCGCCTGCGCGAACATGTTCGCCAGCAGGATGTCGTGATGGGCGCCCAGCGGGTTCAGCGTCCGGGCGAAGCCGATCAGATCCACCGGGATCAGCTTCGTGCCCTGGTGGATCAACTGGTAGAAGCTGTGCTGCCCGTTGGTCCCCGGCTCGCCCCAGTAGACCCCGCCGGTCTCGTAGTCGACCTCCGCGCCGTCGAGCCGCACGCGCTTGCCGTTGGACTCCATCGTCAGCTGCTGCAGGTACGCCGGGAAGCGCTTCAGGTACTGCTCGTAGGGCATCACCCCGCACGTCTGCGCACCGAAGAAGTCGCCGTACCAAACCGCCAGCAGGCCCAGCAGCACCGGCAGGTTGCGCTCCAGCGGCGCCTCCCGAAAATGCTGGTCCATCGCGTGGAAGCCGGCCAGCAGCTCCCCGAAACGCTCCGGTCCGATCGCGACCATCGTCGAGAGCCCGATCGCGGAGTCCATGGAATACCGACCCCCAACCCAATCCCAAAAACCGAACATGTTGGCGGTGTCGATCCCGAACTTCGCGACCTCCTGCGCATTGGTGGAGACAGCGACGAAGTGCTTCGCGATCGCCGCCTCCTCGCCGAGCGCGCGCAACACCCACTCGCGCGCCGAGCGCGCATTGGTCATCGTCTCGAGCGTCGTGAACGTCTTGGAGGAGATGACGAACAGAGTCTCCTGCGCATCCAGGTCGCGGACGGCCTCCGCGAAGTCGGTGCCGTCGACGTTGGAGACGAAGCGGAACGTCATCTCGCGGCGGGTGTAGGCGCGCAGCGCCTCGTACGCCATGACAGGGCCCAGGTCCGAGCCGCCGATGCCGACGTTGATCACATTGCGGATCGGCCGGCCGGTGTGACCGCGCCACTCCCCGCCGCGCACGCGCTCACAGAAGCTCGCCATGCGGCGCAGCACCGCGTGCACCTCGGCCACGACGTCCACGCCCTCCACCACCAGCGACGCGCTCGCCGGCATGCGCAGCGCGACGTGCAGCACCGACCTGCCCTCCGTCACGTTGATCGGATCGCCCGCGAACATCGCCGCGGCGCGCTCCCTTACACCGGCCTGCTCGGCGAGCGAGACCAGCAGCCCCACGGTCTCCGCCGTGACGCGGTTCTTGGAATAGTCCAGGTACAGGCCCGCACCCTCCGCCGTCATCCGCTCCCCCCGCGCGGGATCCTCGGCGAACAGCTCTCGCAGGTGGCGCCCGCGGATCGCCTCGTGGTGCGCCGCCAGTGCCCCCCACGCGGGCAGCGAGCGCGGCGAGGGCGTACTGGTCGTGGCAGGTGTGCTCATCGCGGCTCCTCCGGATCGCTGGCTGGGCATGGAAAGCGAGGGGCCCGGCTCGGCGCCCTGCGGTCGCCTGCGCCACCCTCTCGGTCGCGCATCAGTCAAGCAGCCCGCGCCCGCCGGTGGCGCCAGCCCAGGACGCCGGCGCTTGGGTCATCCCGCGGGGGTGATGAAGCCTCACCCGTGCCGCCCCCATCCTGCTTGGTGTAGGCGGCCGGCTTCGCGCCCGCCGTCGCCGCGAAGCCTCGGCGGGCAGTGGGCACCCATGACCCCCGCGGACGGCGCCAAACATCGTCGCTAGGAGGAACCCATGTCGAGCAGCGCCATCCCCGACTCCGCCAGAGCGCCCGCTGGGCACGACGGCTACGAACCCACGGCCGGTCAGAGCGGTTGGGTCGTCTTCGCCGGCGTCATCATGCTGGTCCTCGGATTCATGGACGCCATGTGGGGCCTCGCGGCGGTCATCAACAACGAAGTCGTCACCGTCGGCGGCCGCGGCGGCGTGGTCGTGTGGGACATCACCGCCTGGGGCTGGGCGCACCTGATCCTCGGCACGATCGTCGCGCTCACCGGCCTCGGGCTGCTCGCCGGGCAGGGCTGGGCGCGCTGGTTCGGCGTGTTCTTCGTCTCCCTCAACGTCCTCGTCCAGTTCGGCACCTTCGGCCTGTTCCCGCTGTGGTCGATCATGATCATCGCGATCGACATCGTCATCCTCTACCAGCTCACCGCGCGCTGGGCACCCGAGTACTGAGGGCCGGGCGATGATGCGCAGACGCAGACCGATAATGAGAGGCGCGATGGTCGGCGGGGTCGGCTACATGGCCGGCAAGGCCGGCGCGAGGCGCGCCGCCCGCGAGTCCGAACAGGCCGGCGCCGCTCCCGCCGGCGCCCCGCCGGCCGGTGCCCCCGCCGCGGGTGCCGCCCCCGCCGGAGCCGCACCCCCACCCGGCGCGGAGCCCGACAAACTCGAGCAGCTCAAGCAGCTCGGGGAGTTGCGGGACAGCGGCGTGCTCACTCCCGAGGAGTTCGAGCGCGAGAAGCAACAGCTGCTGGGTGGGGGGTGATGCGGCGATGATCGGACCCGTACAGCTGCTCGTCGTAGGCTTCGAGGAACCCGACTTCCACGGCGAGGTGCTCGACCGCCTGCGCAGCCTGCGCGAGCAGGACGTGGTGCGCGTGATCGACATCCTGCTCGTCTACAAGGACGCCGAGGGGACGCTCGAGACACGCCAGCTCAGTGACCTCTCCGAGCAGGAGGCCCAGGAGCTCGGGGCGATCGCCGGCGCTCTCATCGGGCTCGGCGTCGCCGCCGGCACTGCCGGCTCCGACGGTGGGGCGGGCACCGACGGCGGTGGGGACACCGCCGCGGACGAGGCGGCCGCGGACGCCGCCCGGCTCTGGGCCACCGAGGCCGCGCTGACCGAGGACGATCTCCTCGACGTCCTCGCCGAGATTCCACCCGACACCGCCGTCGCGATCGCGCTGCTCGAGCACCGCTGGGCGCTCCCGCTGCGCGAGGCCATCATCGGCGCCGGCGGCTTCCCGATCCTCGACACCTGGGTCCACCCGCGCGACCTCGTCGAGGTCGGGCTGCTCGCGGCCGCCGAGGCCGAGCAGGCGCTGGGCTGAGTCGCGCTGCTGAGTCGCGCTGCTGAGCTGAGTCGGGCCGAGCAGGCGCTGAGCTGAGTCGCGCTGGGCTGAGTCGCTAATCCACGAGCGCGTCGCTGTGGACCGTGACGGCCCAGATGATCAGGCCGTCGACGACGAGCGCGATCACCGACCACACCGGGTATGCGCCGATCGCGAGGAAGTTCAGCATGATCCCGAAGAACGCGAGGAAGCCCGCGATCACCGCGCCGCCGGCGCGCCGTGCCGCGACGAGCGCCGCGCCGAGGATCTGGATCGCGCCGACGACGATCGCGACCCAACCCCAGGTGTTCAGTTCCGACCACAGCAGGCCGCCCTCGCTGAAGTAGGACTTGTTGTCGAGCGCGACGATCCCCCAGATCACGTTGAGCGTGCCGGCGATCACGAGGTAGGCCGCGACGAACACCGCCCAGCCTGGAGACGAGCGGTACTCGGGCGGCGACCCGTACTGCGTTGAGGTTGGTGTCGTTGAGCTCACGGCGATCCTCCCGAATCGACTGGTCGTTCCCTCAGCACGGGATCGGTGCGAGGGCCTGCTTGTAGCTCGCCGCCAGCTTTTCCACCGCGGCGGTCAGCTTCGACTTGATGTTTGTCGGCGTCAGCGTCGTCAGTTCGCTCGCGAGCGCGTTCAGCTCGGAGCTGAGCGTTTCGTTGGCCTTCTGGATCTCTTCCTTGCGCGGGCCGCTCAGCTTTTCCTCGGCCTGCTTGAGTTTCGCCAGGTTTTCGCTGATCGTGTTGACGTCGCTCTGCACCGTCGCGGCGGTCACGGTTGTCGGCGTCAGATGCTGCAGGCTCTGCACACTCGTCGAGATCGCGGTCTTCGCTTCGCAGACCGACTTTTCGGCCTTCGCCTGTTCGGATTCGCCGCCGCAGGCGGCCAGTCCCGGCGCGAGCGCGGCCAGCAGGCTGACGACCACGATCGCCGGTCTACCGGCGGCACTGGTGCGCGCGATCCGCTGGGGCCTCATCGTGAGCGCAAGCTAACCCGCGCGGAGGTGAGTGCTCCTCACTCGTCCCGGGTGAACGTGGACGGGTTCGCTCGCCGGGGGTGATGAGGGCTCACCCCGCCGCGCGCGACGATGGATCGCTCCCACCCTGGTCGATCTTGGAGGTTGCAATGGCTGATCAGCCCCTGTTCGTATTCGTCGGCGCCTACTCCAGTCAGGAGGACGCCCAAGCCGACTACGAGGCCCTGCGCGAGGCGCACAAAGTCGGCCTCGTCGGTACCTACGACGCGGCCGTCGTCTACAAGGACGCCGACGGCAAGGTCCACGTGCACAAGCGCGAGAAGCCCACCCAGCACGGTGCATGGACCGGCGCCGCGGTTGGTGCCGTCATCGGCGTCCTGTTCCCTCCCTCGATCATCGCTGCCGGTGTCGTCGGGGCAGGCGCCGGCGGGCTGATCGGCCATCTCTGGCACGGCATGTCGCGGTCGGACGTCCGCGAGCTCGGCGAGGCGCTCGACTCCGGCCAGGCTGGACTGATCGTCGTCGGACGCTCGCGCGTGCTCGAGGAAGCCGAAAAGCAACTCGCGCACGCCGAACGCGTGCTGGAGAAGGAGCTCGAGGCCGACGCCGAGCAGTTCGAGCAGGAACTGCGCAAGGCCGAGCAGTCGAGTGAGGCTTACGCCCAGACCGCCTAAGTCGCACTCCCACCACCCACAGCTCAGACACCAACGATCCACCCAGGAGGTAGGCGACGATGGCGACACTCACCGTATGGAAGTTCCCCACCGCCGACGGGGCGCAGGAAGCGGTCCACACGCTCGAGCGGCTGCAGGGCGAGGAGCTCATCAAAGTGCACGACGCCGCCGTCGTCGAGTGGCCGGCCGACAAGAAGAAGCCGCGCACCCGCCAGCTGCACAACCTCGCCGGCGCCGGGGCGCTCGGCGGGGCCTTCTGGGGTCTGCTGTTCGGCCTGATCTTCTTCGTGCCCTTCTTCGGCCTGGCGATCGGCGCGGCCGCCGGGGCGCTCGGCGGGGCGATGACCGACGTCGGCATCGACGACGACTTCATCAAGCGCGTCCGCGAGCGGGTCACCCCCGGGAGCTCCGCGCTGTTCGCGCTCACCTCCGACGCGGTGATGGATCGCGTACGGGAGGCCTTCGCGGGGCAGCAGCCCGAACTGCTGGAGACCAATCTCTCCGGCGAACAGGAAGCGAAACTGCGCGAGGTATTCGCCGAGGACTAGGAGCGCGAGCGATGCGAGATGGTGGGAATGCGAACCGTGAGCACAGCGGCCTATGAGATCCGCATCAAGGGCCGCGTCAGCGAGCAGCTGCTGTCCGTGTTCGAAGGCATGGAAGCCTCAGAGCAGACCGTCGAGACCGTGCTGCGCGGACCCATATCCGACCAGGCCGCCCTGCACGGGCTGCTCGACCGTATCCAGGCGCTCGGCTTGGAGCTGATCGAGGTGCGGCGCGTCTAGTGTCTAGGCGCGCTGAGCGGGCCGGGGACGCTTGATCCCCGACGGCAGCAGCCCGACCGCGCGCGCCTTCTCAACCGCGTCCGCTCGCCCGTTGGCGCCGAGCTTGCGGTAGATGCTGCGCAGGTGCGTCTTGACGGTGTTCAGCGAGACGAACACCTCCGCGCCGATCTCCGCGTTGGAGAGCATCGTCGGCAGGTAGCGAAGGATGCGCTGCTCGCGCTCGGTCAGCGGTTCCGAGAGCGCCGGGACCGGCCCGTGCTCGGACACCCCCGCGAGCAGCACCTCCAACAGCGCGGGGTGCGCGGTGCCGGATTGCGCCTGAATCTCCAGAAGCACCCGCACCGCCGGCCCGTTCAACAAGAACGCGTCGCGAAACGGCTCGTCCTCGGCCAGCGCGAGCGCGTTGTCGAGCGCCTGCGCTGCCGCTCGCGCGTCGCCGCGGCCGTGCTCGAGCAGCGCGCGCAGCAGCCAAGCTTCGAGGCGCGTCGCGGTACGCGGCGGCGGCGTCGCCTCGAGCAGTCGCGCGAGATTGTCGGCCGCGCACTGGCCTTCGCCTGCGCGCAGGGCGAGGGCCGCTCCCCGCAGCGCGAGCTCCGCGCACGGTGGCGGCTCCGCGGCTGCTTGCTCCAGTGCCGCGCGCGCATCGTCGGGCTCGTCTGCCGCCAGTAGCACGCGCGCCCGCACGTCGGCGAGCGCGATCCGCAGGAACTCCGGCAGCGGATCCTCGAGCTCGGGCGCACAGCGCAAGGCGCGCAGCTTCAGCGCACCCTGCGCGGCCGAGCGCGGCCCGGCGGAGGCGAGCGTCAAAGCCTGTAGGAGGACTGTCGCGACCCGCAGTGGCGCCTCGGCCGTCTCGGCGGCGCTGGATGCATGGCTGAGCAGGCCCTCGGCGTGCTCGAACTCGCCGCGGCGATACGCCACCGATGCTCCCGCGAGATAGGCGCTGGCGGCGGCTGGGCCGTCGTACCAGCCGTGCCGCTCGGCGAGCCCGGCCGAGCGTCCGCTGTACTCCTCGGCGCGCGTCAGCCGGTCGGCCAGCAGGTGCACGATCGCGAGTTGCGCCATGCAGTCAACGGCGATCTGCTCGTGGTGGTGCTCGGTCGCGAGCGCCAGCGCCTCCTGGAGGGGCACCGTGGCGCGCTCCGGCTCGCCCGACCACAGCCGCGCGGCGCCCAAGCTCGCGAGCGCGAAGCTGCGCAGGGCCGCCCAGCGTGGGTGCGTGCCGCTACGCGAAAGCGCGACGAGCTTGCCCGCGAGTCGCTCGCAGTCCGCGGCACGCGTGCGCAGGCGCGCGTGGTGCAGGGCGACCACCGCCAGCATGATCTCCAGCTGCTCGCGCGCCGGGCGCTCGAGCTCCTCCGCGCCTGGCGCGCGACCGTCAGATGGTGTGCGGCGCCGTCGAGGTCACCGTCCTGCAGGCGGCTGCCGGCGAACGCCGCCGCGAGTCGCGCGTCGGCGGCGAGCACGTCGGGCGGGAGCTGCGCCATCGGCCCCCGCATCGCGGACGAGCGGCCCGCCAGGAACAGGTCGAGCCAGTGCTCGGCGATCAGACCGCCCGCCTGGTCCCAATCGCCGCCGCTCAGGGAGTGGCGGATCGCCGCCATCGTCTCGCCGTTCTCGGCGTACCAGCGTGCGGCGCGGCGGTGCAAGAACGGGATCTCCTCCGGGCGCGCATAGTGCAGGTGTGCCCGCAGCAGCTCTCTGAAGAGCGGGTGAAAGCGATACCAGCTCCCGTGTCCGTCTGTGTCCGCGGGGTGCAGCGGTGCCCCCGAGTGCTCCAATGCGGCGAGTACGAGCGCGCCGCGATCGAGGCCGGTCAGCGCATTTGCGAGCTCGGGGTTCACGCTGTCGACGATGCACGTTCGCAGCATGAACTCGCGCCTGTCATCGGCGACGTGCGCCAGGACCTCCGACACGAGGTAGTCCGCGACGGCGCGATCTGTGCCCGAGAGCTCTGAGAGGAAGTGCGCCGGATCCGGGTGGCCCTGAAGCGAAAGCGCCGCGAGCCGCAGCGCCGCGGCCCAACCCTCGGTGCGCGTCCATAGCGCGTCGACATCCGCATCCGACAGGGCGAGATCGAGCTCACGACACAGCGCGCCGGTCTCCTCTCGGTCGAACGCGAGGTCGGCGATACGTAGCTCCGTGAGCTCCCCGCCGACGCGCAGCCGCTCGATCGGCAGCGGGGGGTCGGCGCGCCCGGCGAGCACCAATCGCAGCTGCTCGGGGGCATGGCGCACCAGAAACTCGATCGTCTGCTGCGACTGCGGGCTCGTCAGCTCGTGGACCTCGTCGAGTATCAGGATCACGGGCGTCTGCAGCTCGGCGAGCGCATTGACCAACAGCGGCAGGAAGCGCTCCGTGCGTGCTCCCGACGGGGCCGCCAGGCCGTCGAGCGCATCGCCGCGCGCACAGACGCCGCTCTCGGTCAGCGCGCTCAGGACGTCCGCGAGCAGGCGCGACGCGTCGTTGTCGTCGGTATCGAGCGTCAGCCAGCACGGCGTGCCCGGCAGGCGGCGCGTTTCGATCCACGAGCTCAGCAACGCCGTCTTGCCCGCGCCCGCGGGTGCGGAAAGCAGGGCCAGGCGTCCGCGGACGCCACCGTCGAGGACATCCAGGAGGCGTTTGCGTAAAACGAGGTGTCGCGGTGTCGGCGGGATCCGCAACTTGGTCGCGACGGTCGGCACGGCGACCGACTCGTGTCGTCTGTCCGCGTCTGTCTTGGACGAGTGGGGATCGGGCCGGTCGTTGCCACCGGTCTCAGGGCGAGAGCTGGCGTTGCGCGCCGTCACGGACATCGGGTGGAGCATCCCTAGTGGATGATGCTCCGAGCCTGCCAAGTGTACATACGTATTTAGTACGTAACCACGCCCGTGCTGAGGCGATGCACACGCGTTTTGGCTGACGCACAAAGGAAATGCTCGACGAAATGGCCAATGACCCACGCGTTCCATTGATTAAATGATAAAATCCTGATAAGAAGAATCGTCAGGAACGATTGACCCTAGGCGGGAGGGGCGATCCGGGCCGGTGCAAGCGTGCGTGCAGCGCGCGGCCGAATACCGGGTCCGGCCGCTGGCGGGTGCCTAGAATGGCGACGCCGCGTCCGCGCGGCTGGGGAAAGGGATTTCGTTCTAGCGGGGGCTGGACAAATGGACGGCTTGCGGGTCATGGGTTACTCGGCTGTAGTACATCCGCCGTTGGCGGCCGCGTCGCGCGTGGCTCTGTCGCAGGATGGTGACGGTGGATAAACGGATGGACGCTCTGGGCCAGGATCTGGATGCGGCGCGGCGGGATGTCGATTCCCTGCGGCTGCCGCCGGGCGCGCGTGCGCCCAATATCAGCCCGCGTGGCCGCGCGGCGCTCGAAGCTGCCGTGGATGCGCTGCCATCGATCGACGCCCTTACCGAGAAGATCCGCACGCGGCTGCTGCAAAGCTGGCCTGTGTTCGCCGATACCTCGGAGCTCGAGCGGGAACTGCGGGACACGATCGACGGCAATCTCCGCCAGTACTTCGGCAACGTCATCCTCAGCGACGGCGACGATACGCTCGTCGCGCCGACGGAGGCGCTGACCTTCGCGATCTCCGTCCAGCACCACGGGATCGACACTGCGGTCCTGATCCAGGCCTATCGCGTCGGTCAGAACATCGCCTGGTCCTGGTGGATGGAGCATCTCGCGCGCGAGCTCTCCGACCACACGCTGCTGATGGAGGTGATCGGCCGATCCTCGCAGCGCATGTTCGCCTACGTCGATGCGGTCGTCACCGAGCAGGTGCGGCTCTGGGAGCGCCAGCGCGAGCGCTGGTCCGGGCACCTGATCGTGCAGCGCACCGAGGCCGTGCGGCGCGTGCTCGAGGCCGAGACCCCGACGCCGCAGCGCGCGGTGCGCGAGATCGGATACGCGCTCGATCGCCAACTGGTCGCAGGCGTCTTGTGGGAATCGCCGCCGGCGTCGCTGCGTGACGCTCCCGGGCCGATGAGTCGCCTGGAGCTGACCGCAGAAGCGATTGTGAATGCGGTCGGGAGCACGCGCGTGCTGGTGATCCCCGCCGAGCCCGCCTGCCTCTGGGCCTGGTTCGCCCTCGACGCCGATCTTGGGCTCGACGCGGATCTTGGGCTCGACGCGCTCGAGCGCGTCGTCGGCGCTCAGCTGCACGAGGGTCAGGGTCTCGCGCTGAGCATCCCCGGCAGAGGCCTCGAGGGCTTTCGTGGAGGGCACCGTCAGGCGTTGCGCGCTCAGCGCTTCGCCGAGCTCTCGCAGGGAGCCCGCGGGGTCGTGCGCTTCGACGAGATCGAGACGCTGTGCGTGATGAGCGAGGACCCCGAGCTGCTCGCCGAGTTCGTCGCGCGCAAGCTCGGGCCGCTGGCGGCCACGAGCTCCAGCGCGCGGCGTCTGCGTGAGACGTTGCTCGTGTGGTTGCGCGAGGGCGGTAGCGCCAGCCGCGCCGCCGAAGGCCTGCGCACGCACAAGAACACCGTCCGCAACCGCGTCCAGCGCGCCGAAGAGCTGCTCGGCCGTCCGCTGGAGGACGATCGCCTCGGCCTGGAGCTCGCGCTGACGGTGCTCCATCGCGTGGGCTCGCGCAGTTAGCTATTCATGACCGCTAGATCCCTTCACCCGGCAGGAACTCGTTGGTGAAGGGCGGCAGGCCGGTGGAGTCGGGATCGTGGGTGAGCAGCCCGCGCCTGAACATCCACAGCCCGAACGCGGCCCACTGGTTCGCGTCCTGGTAGCCGTAGGGCCTGCTCGCTTCTGCGGGGGTCGTCGCGGGCAGGGTGCGCTCGATCGATTCGAGTTGCAGCTTGGGGTCGAGGCTCGGGTTTGCCGCCTCCACGAGCTTCGCCGCCGCCGCCGGGTCGCCGCGGACCTCGTGCTCGCCGCGCGCGAGCGCCTGCATGAACGCACGCAGATCGCGCCCGTCGGAGCGCGCCTGGCTCGCGCGCACGACCAGCACGAGCTCGTCGTAGTTGGGCACGCCGGCCTCGTTCACGGGGATCACCAGAGGGTGCTTGTGCATCAGCTGGAGCTGGATCGCCTCGTAGTTCCAGAACCCGCCCAGCGTCGCCGCGACCTTGCCCGAGAGCATCGCCGGTACGAGGTTGAAGCCGACGTTGACTTCCTGCACCTTCGCGGGGCTCACGCCGGCGGTCTGCAGCGCGGTGTGCAGCTCGGCGGCCTGGTAGGGGATTCCGGCCGTGCCCACCCGCTTGCCCGCGAGATCCTTGACGGCTTTCACGTGCTGGCCGGGGAGCGCGATGATCGACGTAAGCGGGCGCTGCACCAGCGCTCCGATCGAGACCAGCTGAAGGCCCTGGTCGCGCGCGAGCAGCAGCTCGGGCTCGTAGGAGATCGCCATGTCGACGCGGCCCGCCGCAAGCAGCTTCAGCGGATCCGCCGGTTCGGCGGGTGTCTGTGGCTGCACGTCGAGCCCCCCCGCGCGAAAGTCGCCGTGTGCGATCGCCGAGTACAGCGCCGCGTGATCCGCGTTGGGGAAGAAGTCCAACATCACCCGGAAGGGCTTCGTGCCCGGTGCTGAGGTCACGTCCTGCTTGGTTCCACACGCGCTCAGCACGAGCCCGCAGATCAGCGCGCACGTGGCGAGGATGGCGGTCGAACGCCGGCGCGCGAACAGGCCCCGGCGGGCGACCGTCGAGTGTCGGGCGGCGGCGGCCGAATGGGCGTGCGGGTTCGATCGGGCACGGGTCAAGGTCGGTCTCCTGTCGGTTGGCGGGTCCAGGGTGAGCACCTGCGCTCGGCGAGCGCGAGCGCGTAGAAGCAGGCGATCGCGAACACGAACAGGACCGCCGTGCCGGCGTAGGCGCGCGCCGTCTGGAAGCCGATGTCGGTCGTGATCTCACGCCCCAGCCCCGGATAGGGGCCGGAGGTTGCGGTCGTCGTCTCGGCGATGAACGCCCCGATCACGCCGACCGCGAGCGCGATGCGCGCGCCACTGAGCGCCGCCGGCAACGCCGCGGGAAGCTCGGCGAAGCGAAATGCCTGCCAGCGCGAGGCGTCCAGCGTGCGCAGCAGCTTCAACTGGTCGGGGTCCACCGCCGCGAGCCCATCGACGGTGGTGACGACGACCGGAAAGAAGCAGATCAGGGTGATCACGACGAGCTTTGGGAAGATCCCAAAGCCCCACCAGAACACGAGCAGAACGCCGATCACCGGGATCGGGACCGCCTGTGAGCCCACCGTCAGCGGGTACACGGCGCGTCGCGCGAGCGGAAGCAGGTGGATCGCGACTGCCGCCGCGAAGCCGCACGCCAGGGCCAGTGCGAGACCCAGGGCGACCTCCTTCGCGGTCGTCGCGAAGTTGGGCCAGATCAGGTGCGGGTTGTCCCACAGCGCCGCCGCGATCGCGTGCGGCGCGGGCAGCACTAGCGGTTCGGCGCCGCCGAGGTCGACGTACAGCTCCCACGCCCCCAGCAGCGCCGCGACGAGCAGCAGCGGGGGAACGAGATCGTGAGCGGCGCGCCTCATGCGGCTCCGCTCGCGTGGTCGCCCCGATCCGCGCCGCCTGCGCCTCCCAGCGCGAGCAGCGCGCGCTCGCGCAGCCCGACGACGGCGGCTTCTGTGCGGCCGCGCGGCCGTGGCAGCTCGACCGCGATCTCCGCCCTCACGCGGCCCGGGCGGGCGCTCATCACGAGCACGCGGTCCGCGAGCAGCACGGCCTCCTCGACGTCGTGCGTGACGAGCACGACGGTGCGCGGCTCGCGCTCCAGGGCGCGCGCCAGCCAACCCTGCATCTCGGCGCGGGTGATCGCGTCGAGCGCGCCGAAGGGCTCGTCGAGGCATAGGACGGGCTTGTCGGAGAGCAGCGTGCGCAGGAACGCGACGCGCTGGCGCATCCCGCCGGAGAGCTCGTGCGGACGGGCGTGCTCGAAGCCCTCCAGTCCGAGCTCTACGAACAGCGCCGCCGCGCGCGCGCGCGCCTGCGCGCGCGGCCGGTGCGCGATGCGCAGCGCCAGCGCGGCGTTGTCGAGCGCGCTCAGCCACGGCAGCAGCAGGTCGCGCTGGGGCATCAGCGCCGCGGGCTCGCTCTCCACGCGGCCGCGGTCGGGGCGCTGCAGTCCGCAGATCAGCTCCAGGAGGGTCGTCTTGCCGCAGCCGCTCGGACCCACGACCGCCAGCACCTCCCCGCGGGCGGCGCCCAGCGAGACGTCGAGCAGCGCCTGCACGGCGCGACCCGTGCGGCGTCCGCCGGGGCGATCGGAGTAGACGCGGGTGACCTCCTGCAGGCGCACCGCGAAGACACGCGCGGCCGTGCTCGCGCTCGCCGGCTGACCGGCCCCCGGTCGTGTGCTGCTGAGTCCTGTCGCCAAACCGGCCGCTCCCTCCGCGGGCATTACCCCACAGGTTCGAAGGGTCGGCGCCGGGGAATCGCTTCCGGTGCGCCATCTCAGCCGGCCTACCCGCCAGCCCCCCTGGTGTTCTTTCAGCTCTGTGGGATGAATGCTAGCTCGGGTCGCGCGAGGGCGCGCACGAAGTCCTCGAGCTGCGAGGTCGTCCAGCACTCGAACGCGGTGCAGTGCTGCTCGTAGGCCGCGATCACGGAATCCCCATAGTTCCAGTACAGGCGCGGCTCCGGATTCAGCCAGAACGCGCGTCCCGCGCGCACCGCGATCTGTGCGAACACGTCCGCGCGCGGATCGCGGCCGTTGGTGCGCGCGTCGCCGAGCACGATCACGGTCGCGCGCGGGTGCAGTTCGTCGCCGATCTGCTCCAACAGCTCCGACCACACGCGCCCGTAGTCGGTGTAGCCGGAGATGTCGGCCACGCCGGCGTCGCTGGAGATGCGCTCGTTGACGGCTTTGAAGTCGCGCTCGCGTTCGAAGATGTCGGTGACCTCGCTGATGCGCTCGATGAACACGAACGAGCGCATCTTGCGAAACGAGTCGTGCAGCGCGTGGAGCACCGACAGGAAGAAGACCGACGCGGAGGTCACGCTCGTGGAGACGTCGCACAGCACGAAGATCTCCGGGCGGCGCGGACGGCGCGGACGGTACTTGAGCACGACCGGCACGCCTCCGGTCTGCAGCGAGGCGCGCATCGTGCGGCGCACGTCGACGTGGGCGTGGTGGCGGTGCCCGCGCGTCTGGTGACCCTGCGTGGCCAGTCTGCGGCGCAGCTGGGCGACCACGCGGTGCACCGCCGCGAGATCCGCCAGCGGGCCCGACGGCAGCGCGCGGTCGAGCTCCCCCAGCGGCCGCGCGGGAGGCAGCTGGCCCGTACGCTGGACCTGTGCGCGTTCGAGCTCGCGCCGCAGCAGCGCCTCGAAGCGGCGCAGCGAATCGCGCGGGACGCCGTCGTGGCGCGGATCGTCCGGCGGCAGCTCCGGCTGAGGCTCGGTGCGCAGGCCGAGCGCGCGGCGGATGCGCTGCACGTCGACGCCGACCACCCCCGAGCCCTCCTGGCGCTGCGCGAACGCGGCGATCGCCATCCGCGCGAGGTCGCGCATCGCACCCTCCGAGCCCTCGCGCAGCGCGGCCGCGATCTCGCGGCGCAGCGCGTCGAGTTGCTCGGCGGTGAGCTCTTCCAGATCGATCTCGCCGTCCTGCCCGGCGAGCCCTTCGCGCAGACCCTCCTGGGCGGCCGCGAGCTCGACGGCGCGGAAGAAGAAGCGGTCGAACACGAGCTCGAAAACCCGGCGATCCTCCTGGCTCTTGGCGAGCGTCGCCGCGAGCGCCTCGCGGAAGTCGCGCTGAGCGGTCCACTCGATCTCGCGCAGCACCGCGAACGCGTCCAGCAGCTCGGAGGTGCCGATCGCGACGCCCTCGGCGCGCAGCTCCTCGCCGAGGGCCAGGAGGCGGGCGGCGAGTCCGCCCTCGTCGCGGACTGCCCTGCCAGCAATTCCGGATTGCCCGGTCGTGAATTCCGGATTGCCCGGCTCTGAATTCCGGATCGCCCGCTCTCGCGGGTCAGCCGGCATCGACCGTGGCGGCCTTCAGCTTGACCCCGACGCGCTCAGCCACGATGTCCATGTCGGTGCGATGCTTGACGATCACCGAGAGGGTTTGGGTGAGCATCGCGGCGTCGATGTCGCGCGCGCCGAGCAGCAGCAGCGCGCGCGCCCAGTCGATCGACTCCGCGATCGAGGGGGGCTTCTTGAGGTCGAGCTCGCGCACCATCCCCACGACCTCCACGAGTCGCCGCGCGATCGTCGCGTCGAGATCGGGGGCGTGCAGGCGCACGATCTCGAGCTCGTGCTCGAGCTCGGGATAGTCGAGCCACAGGTACAGGCAGCGGCGCTTGAGGGCCTCGGTGAGCTCGCGCGAGTTGTTGGAGGTCAGCAGCACCACGGGGTGCGTGCGCGACTCCACGCGGCCGAGCTCGGGGATCGAGATCTGGAAGTCCGAGAGCACCTCCAGCAGCATCGCCTCGAACTCCTGGTCGGTCTTGTCGATCTCGTCGATCAACAGCACCACGGGCTGCTCGGAGGCGATCGCCGCGAGCAGTGGGCGCGCGAGCAGGAAGTCCTCGCCGAAGATGTCCTCTTGCACGTCGCCCCAGCCGGCCTCGCCGCCCTGCGCCTGGATGCGCAGGAGCTGCTTGCGGTAGTTCCACTCGTACAGCGCCTTCGCCTCTTCCAGGCCCTCGTAGCACTGCAGCCGCACGAGCTCGCGCCCGAGATAGCGCGCGAGCGCCTTCGCAAGCTCGGTCTTGCCGACGCCGGCGGGGCCCTCGACGAGGATGGGCTTGCCGAGCTTGGCCGCCAGGAACGACACCAACGCGGTCGACTCGCCCGGCAGGTAGCCCGCGGAGCGCAGGCCCTCCGCGACCTGCTGCGGGTCGGCGGGCGTCGGGGTCGGGGCGGCGGGCATCGCGGGGGGAATGATAGGTCGCCCCTACGCGTCCGGCTCGGTGTCTTCGAAGGAGAGCTGGTCCATCGCCTCCGGCGGGGAGGTTCGGGCGCGCGACCTGGGGGGCGCGGGTGGATGTCGCGGGCGCTCGGCTGCGGGTACCGGCGCGGTCGGCGTGGGTGTCTGCTCCCGCGCGGACACCGGTACAGCGGCGGGGCTGCGCTCGCGCCGCGCGACGATCTCGGTTCGCTCCTCGCTCGGCTGCGGCCGTCGCGGCCGGGTATCGCCACTCGCTGCCCGCCGCGCGCGCTGCTCGTGGCGCAGCAGCGGTGGGTCGGGGCGACGCGCGGCGCGCATGCGCGAGCCCGCGTAGGCGAGCAGACCGGCGGCGGTGAGCGCGAAGAAGATGCCCCACTGGATCCCGACGTTCGCGGCGACGCCGTGCTGCGTGATGCCGGGCTTGTCGAACAGGCGCAGCACGAGCAGCAGCGCGGTCCAGATGCCGGCGGCGAACACGACCGCGCCATCGCCCCCCGGGAGCTGGAAGGCGCGGTCGACGGCGCGCCCGTAGAGCAGCACGAGGACCGCGATCGCGACCAGCAGGACGGCGGCCTCGACGAACGAGAAGACCGCGAACGCGTTGAGGTTGCGCGAAACCAGCGGTTGGCTCTTGGCGGCGCTCACGACCGCGTTCTGCTGGTACCAGGGCAGGAGCATCGTGGCGAACAGCAGTGCGGCCGCGACCGCGGCGAGGCGCTGGTCGCGACTGAGATTGCCCCAGCATTCGATCGGCGAGGGGCGCGTCGAGCGGGCGTCCTCGTCGGAGCCGTCGCGCGGGTGACGGGCTTCGCTCGACACACTCCGATTGTACGGGCGCGCTCAGCCGCCACCTGCGGGCGCCGCTGCTCAGCCGTGTCGGGCGGCGCTGACCGCGATCGTGCCGCTCGTCGTGGAGCTGTTGCCGGCGAGGTCGACCGCGCGCAGCGTCACCTGGTAGACGCCGGCCTTCGTCGGCGTGATCCACAACAGGCGCGGCTTGCCGCGTTCGACGAGCGCGTTGTTGCTCCACACGAGGCGCCCGCCGCGCGTGACGCTGAGGCTGACGGTCGCGATCTTCGACAGCGAGAGCTGCACGCCGCCGCGCGCGCCGCCGGGCAGCTTGCGTGTGAGCAGCGCGATCGCGGGCGGCGCGTGGAGGTCTTCGGTGAAGTTTTCCGCCGTCGTGCAGTAGATCTCGTCGCCGGGGATCGGCGCGGCTTTGGGGGCGGCCGCGGCGGCGGCGTGGGCGCTGGCGGCGCTCGCGGTCCCACCGGCCGGCGACGAGGAGCCGGTGGGGGGCGCGGGCGGCGTGCTCGGCGGTGCGGTGGGCGGTATCGGCGGGCCTTCCTGGGTGCGTTTGCAGAGGTTCTGCAGGAATTCGGTGAGCAGCTCGTGGTAGTTGAGGTTCGATTCGGAGTGCTGGTCGTACAGCGACCACGCGCCGGTGTCGTAGTGGGGGACCTCGGCGCGGGCCTCGGCGTCGCCGGCCTCGAAGAGCTGCTCCCCGAGCGGGTCGGCGGTGAGCTTCGCGTAGTCGTAGAGCCCGATGTCGGCCTGGACGAAGCCGTTGAGGATGCGCTCGGAGGGCGCGTAGGTGTACTCGAGGTAGTGCGCGCCGGCGGGCGTGCGCACGAGGACACCGGCCGGGGGAGGGGTCTGGAAGATGCCGAGTGCCTGTTTGGCGGCGGCGAGGTAGGCGGGGTTCTTCAGGCGCGAGTACGCGCGCGAGAGCGCCTGCAGAGCGGTCCCCTGGGAGAGGCCGCTCGTCCACGGCGGGGCGCCGCCGTCGAAGTGGAACATGTACTCCCACGCGATCCCCCCGGCGCGCTGCGTCGCGAGCGGGATGGATTCGTCCAACACTTCCTGGAGCTGAGTGTTCTCGTGTCCCTGCAGGTAGTAGCCGTTGGCCTCGCCGAACGTCGCGAGCCACTGGATCTCGAGACCCTGGCCCGGGTAGTACTCCCAGACGAGGTGGCTCCCGGGGAAGCTCACGCGCTGGTCGGCGGCGAGCAGCGGTTCGGTCGTCCACCACTGGACGTTGCGTTCGACGGTGAGGAACAGCGCGGGCAGGCGCGACGGGGTGAGCTCCCGCGCGGCCGCGAGGAGGCGGACGTTTTCGAGCACGCTGCCGAGCTCGGTGCGGCGCGTGCCGGTCAGCTTGCGCAGGGCGCTCTGGCCGCGCTGGTAGGCGGACGTGTACGCGGTGTACTGCGTGGGTGTGAGCGAGCTGCCGCGCTGCAGGGTCTGCAGAGCGCCGAGCACGGTCGGATGCCTCGCTGCCGCGCGCGTACGCGGGGGCGTGTGCGCACGGGCGCGCGCGGCGGGGGCAAGCAACGACAACGCCACGAGCACGGCCCCCGTGAGTCGGCTTCCTCGACGCACACCGCTTCTATACCGCGTCGCGCGCGATCGTTGCGGTGCGGACGCCCGGAACGGACGGAGGGTGAGCGTGAACCCGGCTCGGGCGCTCAGGGTTGGAGCTCTGCAAGCGTTCGTGCGACCTCCGCGTTGACGTCCAGCGCGGGCTTGCCCTGGCGGACGCGGCGTTCGTTGCGTGCGACCACGAGCTGGCGGACCTCGGCGGCGACGGCCGCATCCTGGTAGACGCCGGGGGCGGTCGTGGGCTCGAGCTTGGCGAGCTCGGCGTCGATGTCGAGCGGAGCGAGGCCCTGGTTGACGAGCCGGTCGCTGCGCGCCTGCAGCATCTGGCGGATCTCGAGCTCGCGCTCGCCCACGTCCCGCGAGCCGCTGGGCGCGGCGCTGGTCGAGCCGCCGTGCCGGTCCTCGCCGAGGGTGAGGCCGCCCTGACCGATCTGGTCGTAGAGGTTGCCGCGGGTGAACATCGAGAGGACGCCCAGCAGGACGAACAGCGCGATCGACCCGTACAGCACGATCGGGAAAAGCGCGTGCATCGTGGAATTGTGGCGCATCGGGCGCGCCGGCGCGCGGCGCGTGGGGAGCGTCAGCGCGCGGAGGAGGTGCGGTCGGCGCAGCCCGGAATCGCGAGCTCGGCGAGCGTGCGCTCGATCTCGGCGTCGACGTCGAGCGCGTCGAGCTGCTGGCGCAGGCGGCGCTCGTTGCGCAGGATCACGAGCTGGCGGATCTCTTCGACGAGCTCCACGTCGGCGGGCTTGGCGGGAGCGGTGGCGTCGAAGTTGAGCCGCGCGAGCTCGGCCTCGACGTCCAGCGGTTCGAGACCCTGGCGCAGACGGCGGTCGTTGCGCGCCTGGAGCATCTGGCGCGCATCCTCGACGCGCTCGGCGTGGTCGGCGGCGAGCTGTTCGACGCGCGACCGGGCGCCGTTCTCGGCGGTGCAGTCTTCGTCGCTGCCGAGCAGGTCGCCCTGGCCGACCTGGTCGTAGTTGTTGGGCCGCGTGAGCATGGAAAGCAGCCCGGAGACGATGTAGATGCCGGTGGTGCCGTAGAGGACGAGGGGCAGCACTGTGGTGTTGTCCACGTGCACATCGTTGCGAACTACGGCGCGCGGCGTCGCGTCGTGTGCGATTGGTCACGCTGATGTGCCCGGCGGCGCGAGGGGTCGGCGCTCTTGCCGTGTGTCTCTCCCTTCGCTACCCTTCGCTCCGGCAAGGATTGACTGACCAGTCAATCTATTTTCTGCGCAGAGCGGCGCGCTCGCCATCGATGCTCGCGTCGGCCCGTTCCGCGCCGGTCCCCGACGAGGAGATTGAGAGAGCTTCATGGTTGATTTCACGCTGACCGACGAGCAGAAGAACCTGCGCGAACTGGCCCACGACTTCGCCGAGAAGGAGATCCGCCCGGTCGCGTGGGAGTACGACAAGGAGGGCACCTGGCCGCAGGAGGTCCTGCAGAAGGCGTGGGAGGTGGGGTTGATGAACACCCACATCTCCGAGGAGTACGGCGGCCCTGGCCTGGGCTACCTGGACGGGTGTTTGATCGAGGAGGAGCTCTCGTGGGGCTGCTCCGGTATCCAGACCTCGCTGGGCTGCAACGGCCTGGCGACCGCGCCGATCGCGCTGGGCGGCTCGGAGGAGACCAAGCAGAAGTACCTGCGCCCGTTGACCGAAGAGCTGAAGCTCGCGTCCTTCTGCCTGACCGAGCCCGACGCGGGCTCGGACGTGTCGGGGATGCGCACGACGGCGGTCAAGAAGGGCGACAAGTACGTCCTCAACGGCTCGAAGTGCTTCATCACCAACGGCGGCTACGCCGACTACTTCACGGTCTACGCGAAGACCGACAAGGAGGCCGGCCACCGCGGGATCTCGGCGTTCGTGGTCGAGCGCGAGTGGGGCGTGCAGGTGGACAAGAAGGAGGACAAGCTCGGGCAGCGCGCGTCGAACACGGCGACGATCACGTTCAACGACGTCGAGGTCCCCGAGGAGAACCTGCTGGGCGAAGAAAACAAGGGCTTCAAGCTCGCGATGATGACGCTCGACCGCACCCGCCCCGGCGTGGCGGCGATGGCGACCGGGATCGCGCGCGCGGCGTTCGAGTTCGCCACCGAGTACTCCAAGGAACGCGTGCAGTTCGGCGTGCCGATCGCGATGCACCAGGCCGTGCAGTTCATGATCGCCGACATGGCGACCGACGTCGAAGCGTCGCGCCTGCTGACGTGGAAGTCGGCGGCGATGCTCGACGGCGGCGAGCGCAACACGCTGGTCTCCTCGCACGCGAAGCGCTTCGCGGCTGACACCGCGATGAAAGTCGCGACCGACGCGGTGCAGATCTACGGCGGGTACGGCTTCATCAAGGACTACCCCGTGGAGAAGCTGTTCCGCGACGCCAAGATCATGCAGCTCTACGAGGGCACCTCGCAGATCCAGCGCCTCGTCATCGCCCGCGAGACGCTGCTGCCGCGGCGGATCGAGGCAACCGAGGGCGTCGCCGCCTAGGGAGGTCTTGGTGGGGGATCGTCCGCGCGGGTAGGTCCGCGGACGGCGCGTGGATACGCGGGGCATCCGTGCCCCGCGCCCACGGTGTGGACGGGATGCCGAGGGGTCGCACGCGCGACCCCTCAACCCATCCCAAAAAAATCCCTCAGCGAACGAACAGCGGCGTGCTGTAGTTGGAGACCTGCGCGCCGTTGGTGACCTTCACGAACACGCGGTACAGCCCGCGTTTCACCCGCAGCGCGCGGCTGAAGCGCGAGCTGGTCGCGCTGAGATGATGCAGCGAGGTGCCCGCGACGAGCACGTTGCGCCCGCCGACGACGCGCATGATCGCGACCTGCATGCCGTTGACCGCCGGGGTCACGGTGCCGTAGAAGCGCGCGTGGTGGCGGCGATGGGTGCGTCCGATGTGCGCGCCGATCGCGACCGCGACGTTCTCGATCGCGATCGGGCTGACGACGGGCGGGTTGGTGGTCGTGATCACGCGGTACTGCGTCGCCTGGCCGAGGCCCGAGACGGGGAACGCGAAGCTGCCCGTCGAGGTCGTGAGCTCGGCGTTGCCGACGTTCGCGAAGCCTGCCGTATAGGGGAAGGGGTTCTGCTGGAGGATCACCGCGCGACCCGCGTTGCCGGTGCCCGAGAGCGTGCCCTGGATGGTCGCCGTGCCGCCGAAGACGGTCGGGTTGGGCGCCACGAGGATCTGCAGCGAGAGCGGGACCTTGCCGGTCTTGAACGCGCGGTCGGAGCCGGTCGCGGCGCCGGCGGCGTTGACCGCCAATAGGCGGTAGTGGTAGACGGTCAACGGCTTCAGGCCGCCGATCGCCGCGGTGACCCTGACCGCGCGGGTGCCCGCGCCCGCATCGGCGAGCGGGGTCTGCGCGCCGTAGGAGCGCGTCTCGCCGTACTGGAAGTAGTACGTCGTGTTGCTCCCGTGCGGGTCGATCGAGCCCGCGAGGGTCGCCGAGCCGTAGGTCACCGCGCTCGCCGCACCCGTGTCGGCGCCCGGCACCGAGATCGCCGCGGGCGCACTCGTCGCCAACGCCATCGACAGCGCGCCCGCCATCAGCACGGCTGCCGCCGCCGCGGCGCGCCGCCCGTGTTCGGTCCAATTGCTGCTCATATCGCTCACCCTCTCGCTCTGGTCGTGCCTGTTGACAATGGGCAGCCCTACCCGATCCCCTCAATGCCCGTCTCTCCCTCCGGTTCAAACCCGCGCGCCCGCTCGAAGGTGCGCCGCCGGGCGCGGGCGCCGCGTGCACGTTAGGCTCCCCGGCCAGCCGGCCAGACCACCAGCGAGACCAAACAGGAGATCGGCATGTTCGTTTTCAAGGCAGCAGTCGTGGGCGCAGGCACGATGGGGGGCCAGATCGCGCAGACGATCGCCGCCGCCGGGATTCCAGTGGAGCTGAAGGACATCAGCGAGGAGCTCGTCCAGGCCGGCCTCGACGAGGCCCTGGGCGTCACCGCGGGGCAGGTCGAGAAACTCGTCAAGCGCGGCAAGCTCACCGAGGAGCAAGCACAGGCGCAGGTGGAGGAGATCGTGGGGCGCATCCACGGGTCCACGTCCTACGCGGGCTTCGGCGACGTCGACTTCGTGATCGAGGCCGTGCCGGAGCGCATCGAGATCAAGCAGGCCGTGTTCGCCGAGCTCGACGCCGCGACGCCGGGCCACGCGATCCTCGCCTCCAACACCTCCTCGCTGTCGATCACCGAGATCGGCGAAGCCACGCTGCGCCCGGAGAAGGTCGTGGGCTTCCACTACTTCTACCCCGCCTCGATCATGCCGCTGATCGAGATCGTCGAAGGCGAAGAGACCGCGCCCGAGACCGTCGGCGCGGCGATCACGTTCGCGCAGGCGATCCGCAAGCAGCCGATCGCCTGTGCGGAGGTCCCGGGCTTCGTCGTAAATCGAATTCTCAACTCCGGCACCTCGGAGATCTGGCGCGAGCAGGAGCAGAAGGGCCTGTCGATCAAAGCCATCGACGAGGGCGTCGGCGCCGCCGGGGTGATCCCGATGGGCCCCTACTTCCTCGTCAACCTCCTCGGCCTCGACACCGTGCTGCACGTCGCCGAACACCTCGCGGAGTCCTACGGGGACGAGCGCTTCTACGTGCCGAAGGGCATGCAGAAGTTGGTCTCCGAAAAGAAGCTCGGCGCGAAGACCGGCGGCGAGGGCTTCTACAGCGCCTCCGGCGAGCCCAACCTCCCGGGCGAGGGCGAGCCCGACGTGCAGGAACTGGTGGAACTGCTCACGCTGAAGACCTTCGTCGAGGCGTGCCTCGTGCTCGAGGAGGGCGTCGCCGTGCACCGCGACATCGACTTCGGGCTGATGGCAGGCGCCGGGCTCGATCCGCGCCGCGGGCTGATGCCGCCGTTCATGAAGGCCGACGTCGAAGGGCTCGACACGATCCTCGAGCGCTTGGAGAACGCGCGGGAGGTCCACGGCGAGCGCTTCGCGCCGCCCACCATCCTGCGCCGCCTCGTCGCCCAGGGGCGCCTCGGGCAGAAGAGCGGGCAGGGCTTCTACGCCTACCCCCAGCCGGACTCCGAGCAGCCCGGCGAGGTCATCAAGTTGGAGACCCGCGGCGACGGCGTCGCGATCGCGTGGCTCGCGAACGGGCAGATGAACTCGATCGCGCCGACCGTCATCGAGGACCTCGGGAAGGTGTGGGCGAAGGTCAAGGAGTCCGGCGTCCGCGCGCTCGTGATCGCCTCCTCCAACCCCTTCCTCTACAGCGCGGGCGCGGACATCAAGGCGTTCACCTCGATGGACGAGGCCGGGGGCGAGCAGCTCATCCATACCGCCCACGCCCTCTTCCGCGAGTTGGAAAGCGACGGGATCGCGACGATCGCCGCCGTCAACGGCCTCGCCTTCGGCGGCGGCTGCGAGCTCGCGATGGCGTGCGACGTGCGCATCGCCGCGCGCTCCGCGCTGTTCGGCCAGCCCGAGATCAAGCTCGGCATCATCCCCGGCTTCGGCGGCACCCAGCGCCTGCCGCGCCTCGTCGGGGAGAGCAAGGCCCTCGAGATGAACCTCGTCGGCGACCCCATGCAGGCCGAGGAGGCCTACGAGTACGGGCTCGCCGCGGCCGTCGTCGACGACCACGAACTGCTCGACACCGCGCTCGCCTGGGCGCGCAAGCTCGCCGGCCAGGCGCCGCTCGCGCTCGCCCAGATCAAGCAGGTCTCCGCCGCGGGCGACATCGACCAGGGCATCGAGGCCGAGAAGCGCGCGTTCGCGACGGTCTTCCAGACGGCCGACGCCAAGGAGGGGATCTCCGCGTTCCTGGGCAAACGCGCCGCGCGGTTCGAGGGGAAGTGAGCTGTGTCCCGGGCGCAGCCAGGCCCGATGAGCTGAGAGCGCTACCGGCCGGGACCTGTGTTCATCGTGGCTTTCTGGTGAGCAGGTGGATACGGTCGAGCACCGCTTCGAGGGTCGCGTCCCGTACCCCGCCGAGTCGCTTGGCGAGGCGCTCGCGAGAGATCGCGCGCACGTTCTCGCATAGCGCGAAGCTGACCGCCGTCAGGCCGCCCTCGGGCGGCTCGACACGGACGTGCAGCGGAGTGCCGCGATCGGTGCGAGTAAATGGCACGACGATGCACAGCTCGCCCGGGCCGCCGGAGATCCGGTCGACGCTGACGACCAGCACGGGGCGAGTCCCGCCCTGCTCATGGCTCACCACCGGCTCCAGGCGCGCCTCCCACACATCGCCCTGACGACTCGCCGGGACTGCGTTCACCTACAGATCCTTCAACCCGTCCTGCAGAGTGCCGTCCCAGGCGGCCAGCTCTGAGCGGTACGACGCCGCCTGCTCGGGGTCGCCCATGATCCGATTCATCGCGGCCTCGTGCTCGACGAGCAGCTGGTCGTCCTCGGCGTTGCGCACCAACGTGTCCAGGAGATCCGGGGTGTTGAGTCCGCGGTCACGACCGAGGCGTTTCAATCGCTCGCGCGTGTCCGGCCGGACACGAATTGTCGCGGTTGCAGCCATATGTGGCTCCTCCTGTGCACAGTGGCGTATACATTCATGCCTACTTTAGCGCACGCGCATTGCCCCGTCGTCCGCCGCAACCCCCGAAATGAGGTACAGCACCGTGCTACACTCGTTTTGTGCCGACGACTCGCCCGCGTCACACGATCACAGAGACGCCACCGGTTCACGAGGCGCTCGATGAGCTGCGCGGCGAGCTGGGCGGCGGGCGCATCGACTTCGGCGAGCTCGTGATCCTGGGCGCGCGCGCGAAGGCGCGGGCGTTGCGGGAGGAGAGCGCGGAGGCGCGCGAGGCGCGCGAATGGCTCGTTCGTGAGGTTCGCGAGGGCACGTCGCCGGTGGACGTCCAGGCGGCCGACGAGGTCAAGTACCTCGGGTTGATCGCCAACTACGACGAGTAGTGCTGCTACTCGACAATTCAGCCTGGTCGCGACGCAGGCACCCGGCTGTGCGTGCGCGTATGGAATCCGCGATCGAGCTGGCGGAAGTGGGGGTATGCCTGCCGTTTCTCTTGGAGGCGGGCTTCTCGGCTCGCTCTGGCGACGAACACGCAAACGTCATAAGGCGGCTCGCCCTGTTACCCCGGATCGAGATCACGCCAGCCATCGAACAGCGGGCGCTCGATGCCCAGGGCGAGCTGGCCCAGATCGGCCATCATCGACTCTCACCCGCCGACGTGCTCATCGCGGCCTGCGCCGATGCGGCCGGCGCGGGCGTTCTGCACTACGACCGCGACTACGACATCCTCGCCGAGCGCACCAGCCTGAGCTTTTCCAGCGAGTGGCTCGCGCCGGCGGGGTCGCTGTAGGCGAATATCGCCCTCCGGCCTTGCTCTAGGCCCTCCGCGTCGAAGCTCACGAGCTGTTCGTCGATGCGACCATGGCATCCGGGTCGATGCCGGTGTTTGCTGCCAGCTCGCGCAGTTGCGCATCCAGCGGCCAGCGATCCGCCGCCGGCGCGCCCTCGTGGCGGGCGCTCGCGCCCTTCAGCGCCATGCAGCCGGTGTTGTCGCCGATCGCGCGCACCTCCGCGATCTCTGCATCGCCGAGCTGCGCCTCCGGTCGCTTGCGCAGCGCGGCGAGCGCCGCCAGCTCCGCGCGCTTGTCCTCGATCGGGCGGGGCGGGTGGGATCCGTTACCACTCTCCTGGATCAACGTCGGCGCCACGCAACGCACCGCCGGGTGCGCGAGATTCCACTGGCACGCGAGCTGCAGCATCGTCAGGCCATGGCGCTCGGCATACGGGCGCATGCGCTCCAGCTTCTCGCGCCCCTCCTCGACCCAGCCCTCCGGGCGGAAGCGACGGTGGTCGTAGCGCGCGAACCCGTGGCCCGGCAGCACGTCGTCGTGGAACATCCCGCCGTAGTCCACGACCCGGGTGATCACGCCCACGTCGTGCGCGGCGGCCGCGTCGAGCACGAGCTCGCCCGGCCACGGCTCCATCGGACCGAGAATGATCATCGCCCAGTCGATCAGCTCTCCGAAGCGCTCCAGGCAGTCGATCAGGTCCAGCGTGAACCCGTTCGCCGGACCCGGCGCGACGCCCAGGAGCCGGGTGAGGCCCGCGTCGTGCACCGCGCGCATGCCCTCCCAGACCGCCGGGCTCGTGTACCCGGTGCGGTCAGGGTTGTGCAGCAGCAGCAGGTCGAAGCCCTCCACGCCGATCCGCTCCAGGCTGCGCTCGGTCGCCATCCGGATGTACTCGCCGTACCGCGCCTCGCCGCGCAGGCGCGCGTCGGTGAAGCGCGGGAAGCCCTTCGGCCCGTCGCGCTCGCCGGTGTAGAAGTCGTGGCCGATCGCGCCCACCAGGCAGTAGCTGTCGCGGTCGAGTCCGCGCAGCGCCTCGCCGAGCATCGTGTCCGCGTCACCCGCTCCGTACGCGTCGGCGGTGATAACCGTGTCGATTCCCTCGCCCGGGCGCAGCAGGGCACGCAAGCGCTCATCGGACAGCGGCTCACCGAAGTGCATGAAGCGCCCGCCGCTCCACGTGCCCAGGGCTGTCGTCGTCGGGTCCACGGACCTGCACTCTACGGCGTGCCTGCGACGGTTTGGTCGTTGCGCGCCGACTTACAGCGTGCTCGCCGTGTGACCGCAGTCACCAGTCTCCCGAACTGGGGAGATTCGCCCTGCCGGGACCAATCAATTATGCTGCCACAGATCTGAAGGTTGGAACAAGTGTCGGCTTTGGCGTGGCGTTGGGCCCGCAGCCGTCGCGTCGCCCAACCAAAGGCCGATACGAAAAGAAAGGGACTGCAATGTCAAGGGTCATGGGGATGGCGGTTGCCGCGGCGGCCGCCCTGTTGACGATGGTCGCGACCGCGACGTCCGCGAGTGCGAGCTATCACGTGCCGTACGGAAACGAAGCCCTATCGGAAGGCATCTGGCGCGAGACCTGGGAACCGGAAAACGTCACCGGCGCCAACAACGGCTGCAAACCGAGCGCGGAACATCCGTATCCGATCGTCCTCGTCCACGGGACGCTCGCCGACGAGGGCTCCAACTGGGTCACGCTCGCACCGCTGCTCGCCAACAACGGATACTGCGTGTATGCGTTCAACTACGGCGAAACCGCCGCCTCGCTGCCGATCATCCCGTTCATCACGCCCGGGCGCATCGACGGTCTGAATCACATCGAACACTCCGCCGAAGAACTCAGTTCGTTCGTGGGCCGCGTCCTCTCCAAAACCGGCGCCGCGAAGGTCGATCTGGTCGGGCACTCGCAGGGCGGGATGATGCCCAACTACTACATCCACTTCCTCGGCGGCGCGTCAAAGGTCAACGAGCTCGTCGGGCTCGCGCCGAGCAACCACGGCACGACGCTCAGCGGCGTCACCACCCTGCTCGAAACCTTCCCCTTCGCCTCCGAATTCACGACCGGACTGCTCGAATTCCTCGGTACGCCGTCGCTGCCCGAACAGGAGGCCAACTCGGCGTTCATCAAAAAGCTCTTCGGCTCCGGGGAGCCACTGGCGTCCGGGGTGCGCTACGTCGTGATCGAGACGACCCACGACGAGGTCGTCACGCCGTATACCAACGCGTTCCTCAGCGGCTCGGGCGTCACCAACATCACCGTCCAGAACCAGTGCTCGAGCGACCCCGTCGCGCACATCGGGATGTTCGACGACTCGCCCGCGCTGCAGAACGTCCTCAACCAGCTCAGCGCCAGCCCCAACCCGTCGTTCAAAGCCACCTGCACCAACTTCGGGCAGGGCATCTGATCCTCCTGCGTCAGTCGTGAAAGCCCGCCGCCGCCCGCGCGCGCAGCGCCGCCTCCAAGCGGCCGAGCGCGTGGGCGGCGGCATCCGCATCGAGCTGCGCGGGCTCCCCTGACAGCGCGGTGCTCGCTGCTTGGACGACCCCGGGGTTCAGGTCGGCGAGCTCGGTCATGCGCTCCTTCAGCTCCGGCCGCTCCTCGGCGGGCAGCTCGACTAGCGCCGCCGCGTACGCGCGCTCGAGCTCGACTGCGGCCAGCGCCGGGCGTCCCTCGTCGAGGTCCAGCCGCGCGCGTAGCGCGAGCTCCTCGCAGAGCAGCACGCGCTGGCGCGCCGCCAGGAACGCCGCCAGGCGCTCCTGCGGACGCAACACTCCCGCACGCCCGCGCACGCGGCCATCCCCAAGTCGTAGTTCGCGCGCATGCAGCCAGCGGCCGTAGGCGACCTGCTCGCCCTCGCCCCAGCCCGCGCGGATCGCGAGCGCCTGTGCCGGTGAGATCTCGCGCACGTACGGATCCGCGGTTGCGATCCGCTGTGCCGCCAGCATCCGATTGAGCGCGACCGCCCCCACACGTGCCTCGCGCTCCGCGTCGAGGCCGCCGAGCCACGCGCGCGCCTGGCCCTCGGCCGATACCGACACGGGGTCGATCACCGTCGCGCGCGTCACCGCCACCGCTTCCGGGTCCGGCTCGGGCTCCACCGGCGGGCGGCGCCGCGCCGCCAGGCCGCGGTGGCGCGCCGCGCCCGTCAGGCGTCCGTCATGCCCACGCCGCGGGGCGCCGAGCGTGTCCAACACCACCACTCGCTCCGGCTCCCCGTCGGCCTCGCCGCGCAGTAGATAGCGCCCGTCGGCCGGGCCGAGCTCCCACGGGAGCTCCAGCTGGATGAAAAGGAACAGACGCTCGGCCACACTGGCACCGTATCCTTCCTGTCCCCGTAGCGATCCACACGAGGAGCAGCGAATGTCTGACGGCACAGCAACCAAAGGCCTGCGCGAGCGCCTGACGACCGGTACCGAGGACCGGCTCGGCAAGGCCCTCACCGACCTTTTCGACAACCCGCTGCTCAGCGGCGCGCTCGGCCGCGCCGCCGACGCCCGCGAGAAGGCCACGCAGGCTCAGGAGCTCGCGATGGGCGCGCTCAACCTGCCCTCCGCCGCCGACGTCGAACGGCTCACGCGGCGCCTGCGCTCGATCTCCCAGCGCCTGGAGGGCATCGAGGATGGCGTGCACCGGATCGGGCGCGGCCTCGCCTCGCAGTCGCTCGACGCGCGCCTCGGGGCGATCGAGGAGCAGCTCGGGGGATTCTCGCGCAAGCTCTCGGAGCTGCACGGCCGGGGTGGCGCCGATCGTCCCGCGGCTGCCTCCGCCGCGCAGCCCGCCGCGACCAAAGCCAAACCGGCCGCGAAACGCAAAACGGCTGCTCGGCCAAAGGCCGCCACCACACGCAATGCGGCGGCCAAGGCCAAAGCTGTCGCCAAGCCCAAAGCCGTCGCCAAGCCCAAAGCGGTCGCCAAGCCCAAAGCGGTGGCCAAGCCCAAAGCGGTGGCCAAGCCCAAAGCGGTGGCCAAGCCCAAAGCGGTGGCCAAGCCTCCGGCCGCGAGCGACCCGGCGCCCAGCAGCTGAGTGGAGCCTGGCCGTGGCTCCACGTCGCCCCGCCCCCGATCGCCTCTACTTCACCCACTTCGACGAGGCCAAGGAGCTGATCGCGGCGGACCCCGATGGCGCTGCTCGTCGGCTTCGCGCCGACCAGCAGAGCAGCGTTACAAACAGAACCCGAGACGATCGTACGGCGTGATGGCGTCCCGCGTTCCTGACCGGCTCTACTTCACGGACTCGGATGAGGCCAACGAGCTGATCGCGAAGGATCCGATGGCGTTACTGATCGGATTCGCGCTGGATCAGCAGGTCACGGTGCCCAAGGCTTTCACCGGCCCACTGGCGATCAAGGAGCGCGTGGGCACCCTCGATGCGACCGCGCTCGCAGATGTGGACCTCGACTCGGTGTTCCGAGAGAAACCGGCCGTACACCGCTTCCCCGGGAAAATGGCCGAACGCGTCCATGCCCTGGCCGAGCACGTGCGCGACGAGTACGACGGCGACGCCACGCGGGTGTGGAAGGACGCGAAGAACGGCGAGCAGCTCCGCGCGAACATTGCGGCGCTGCCGGGCTTCGGCGAGATGAAGGTCAAGGCGCTCGGCTCGGTCCTGGCGAAGCGCTACAAGGTTGCCAAGGCCAAGAGCCTCGTGCCGTCTCACCCGACGCTCGGCGATGTGGACTCGCCGCAGGCGCTGGCTGACTACCAGGCCGCCAAGCGGGCGCACAAAACCGAGTGGTCGAAGATGAAGGGCTGAGCCGACCGGCTCCCCCGGGGGCGGTCGCTTCGCTCGCATCGGCCGCATCGAGATCCGGTATTGGCCCGGAATAGGTTCTGAGTCAGGCGTCTGCGCGTTGTGTCCGGCTCGCTGCATACGATCTTCACGCGCTGGAACATCGACCTGCGATCGGCAGGCGCATCTCGGCCACCCCAGCTGAATGAGCACCCTGATCGCCCCCTCCCGAGCTCGTGGACCACGGCATTCGCGCCGGAGCCGATCGACGCTCTCGCTCTTTTCAGGAGCCGGCGGGTTGGACTTGGGACTCGAGGAGGTGAGCTGGCACCACCTCGCGCAGATCGAGTCGGATACCGACTGCGCTCGAACGCTCGCGGCGAGGAACGACCGGCGTGCACACCCCGTCCGGGTGATCGGCCATCCAATCGAGCAAATCCCGGCTCGCGGGCTGCGCCGAGAACTCGGCCTGGAACGCGGCGAGCTCGAGCTGCTCGCCGGGGGGCCCCCCTGCCAGCCGTTTACCACCTCAGGCCTGCGTCGCGCGCTGACCGACGCACGTGCCGCATCCTTGTTCCCGACGTACATCGAGTACGTCAAAGAGTTCAAGCCGCAAGCGCTGCTCATCGAGAACGTGGACGGCATGTTGTCCGCAGCACTGAGACACCGCCGCCTTGCCGAGCGCAGTCCGCGCCATGCTCCGCTCGGCCTCGCCGAGCGCAAGGGATCGTTCCTTCACTGGCTGATCCACGAGCTTGTTCCTCTCGGCTACTCCTTGGCTTGGGGCGTGGTGGAGGCTGCCGACCACGGCGTGCCCCAGCTACGCCAAAGAGCAATCGTCATCGGCGTTCGAGGGTCCGAGCCATGCTTCTTGCCCGAGCCGAGCTACGGCGGCGAACGGCTGCCTTCCTATCGCACCCTCCGCGAGGGTCTTGCTGGAGTCCGCGCTCTCGGAGCAATCCAGCCGCTGAGCGACCGGAAGCGTGCCGTCTATGACCTGATACCGGCGGGCGGCAACTGGCGAGCTCTGCCGGATCGCGTCCAGCGTGAAACGATGGGAGCTGCCTACTACGCCGAGGGCGGCAAGGGTGGCTGGTGGCGTCGGCTCTCATGGGACGCACCCGCACCCACGATTCTCGGGATGCCTGACCATTCCAGCACAGCTCTCGTGCACCCCGACGAGACGAGGTGTCTCTCCGTCAATGAGTGCGCCGCGCTCCAATCGTTCCCATCGGGAACGATCTTCGTGGGCACACCGAGATCGCAGTACCAGCAGATCGGCAACGCCGTACCATCCATGCTCGCCGCTCGCCTCGGTCAGCACATAGCCGACTTCCTCGACGGTGTGCGCTACCCCGACCCCGACCCGCCCACCTGGCGTCGGATCTCCGCGAACCGCCGTATCGGCACTCACGGATGGGCGACTCCACGCAGGCGTCGAGTCGCCGTGAATCTCACCGGCGCGGTACGTCCGGACCACGTCTGGCATTTTGTGCGGGATGGCGAGTCTGCAATTCAACCAGTCCGCCGCCGTCGCCCAGATCAGACGGCTTAGCGGAGTCTCCGCAGAAGCGGGCCCGGACGATGCCCGCCTGGTCTCTGCGATCGAAGCATTCGTGGAGGCATTTGACTTCTGGTACATCCGTGTGATGCGCGAGGCCGTGCCGGACTACCGAAAGCTGATCGTTATGCGCATCAACCCGTTCGTCCGCCGGATCGAGTGCGATGGCATGTCGACCACAGAGGTGGCCGAGCGAGTGGTCGACGATTACAACAGCCGCAACTTCGTTACGGCCGGCGGATGGGCGATCGAGGCACTGGCGAGCAGCGGGCGAGCGGACGTCCACAAGTCGGGTATCGCAGGAATCGACATCGACCGGTTCGATCCGTCCTCTGGCGAGTACCACCTCTACGTGCTCAAGAGCGGCCTCGTCACGCGAAACAGCGACATCATCGGTGCCCTGAAGCGCAACGCGCGGGCTGCTGAGAAGCAGCTGCGACAATCGCGGCAAACGAAGAGCGTACGTGCCAACTACGCAATCGCTGCTTGCAAGACGTCGAGCTCCTTCGACGACGGGGTGTGGCGTCCTTCCTCGGGCGAGTTTTGGGGCGAGATGTTCGACCTCCCTGCAGAGAATGCGGTTGAGCTTGCACTCGCCATAGCGGCCGCCGCAGGCCGGCTCGTGCGCCGAGACGCAGACGAACACATTGCCGCGCTGAAGCTGCTGGTCGCAGATTACGTTGCGACCAGGGCAGACATCTCCGTGGTCGATTGGGAGTTCATCGCAAAGCGCAATATGCAGAAGGCCGAAATGTGGCGCACGGAAGACAAAAAGCGTCACGAGCGGGCTCTCGAGGAACTCGCCACCAGCGGATACGTCATCCAGAAGAAGACTCCGCGAAACTAAGTCGATGCCGGCTCGCTCTGGCAGTTCAACGTCCTTGCGCTGTGCGTTGGCCGGTGCGAGCTCATTGGGGCTCCAGGGACTCCAGCGCCACCCGCCCCATCGCTATGGCCGCGACGAGCAGCGCCTCGTCGTCGATACGCGTTCGGCGATCCTCCTCGATCAGATCCGACACGGTCAGCACGCATCCCACCGGCACGTCCGCCCGCGCCCCGATCGCGAACAGCGTCGCCGCCTCCATCTCGACCGCGACGACTCCCGCCGCACGCCAGGCGTACTCGCGCTCGCGGTCGGGGTCGTAGAACAGGTCGGTGCTCACGATGGTGGCGGCTTTGCGGGCCGCCGCGCGCTCCAGGGCCGCTGTCAGCTCGTCGTCCGCCCCGACCCGGTCGTTCGCGCCGAGCATGCGGCTCGTCCCGTCCGCCGCGAGCGCCTCGCCGGCCACCACCAGCTCGCCGAGCCGCAATCCTCCATCGAGTGCCCCGCACGTTCCCACGCGAATCGCGCGCCGCGCCCCCAGCGCGATCAGCTCCTGCATCACGATCGCCGCCGACGGCCCGCCCATGCCGGTGCTCTGGACCGTCAAAGGCTGCCCGTCGGAGGCCGTACCGGTGTAGCCCCAGAGGCCACGGTGGTGGTTGAACATCAACGGCCTCTCCAGAAGCGCCTGCGCCAGCGCCAGCGCGCGCCCCGGGTCGCCGGGCAGCAGCACGCGCTCGGCGAGCGTCGCCGTCGGGCGCAGGTGAATGGGTGCGTGCGCCGTCATCGGCGACGACTCTAGACTGCCCAGGATGGCAACCCCGTTCCGCTCCCCAGCCGAATTCCGCGAGGTCATGGATCGAATTTTTGGAATGATGAGCGAGGATCCCGACATGGGGCCCAGGTTGCGCGACGCCGACGTCCCGCAGCGCTTCGAGTTCGAGGACTTCGACCTCGTCGTCAACATCCGCGCACGCCGCGGGCGCGAGCGCAAGAATCTCCACTGGGAGTGGAGCGACGAGGTCGACTGGGAGCCCCGCGTGCGCATGAAGATGTCCTCCCAGACCGCCAACCGCTACTTCCAGGGACGCGAGAACATCCCGCTCGCGCTCGCCCGCCGGCGAATCAAGGCCGGAGGGGACATCGCCGCCTCGCTGCGCCTGATCCCGATCACCAAACCCGTCTACGAGCGCTACCGTGCGATCGTCGCCGCCGAGTACCCGCACCTGGCCGTCTGAGCGATGAGCGCGGTGAAGGGGGAGCTCGATGGGGATGGAGAGGGCGCGACGAACGCGATCGAGGAGCCGGCTCCGATCACCCTCGCCCAGGTCGCGGCGCGCGCTGGCGTCTCCCCAGGCACCGTACGGCGCTGGGTGAAGGCCGGCCTGATCGCGCAGTACGACGGCCGTTGGACGCCGGCCGCCGCCGCCCAGGCGCGGATCGTCGCGCGTCTGCGCGAGCGCGGCTACACCGTCGAGCAGATCCGCGAGGCCAGCGACAGCGGACGGCTCGCGCTCGGCGACGTCGAGGAGTTCCTCTCGATCCCCGAGGGCCGCCACAGCCTGCGCGAGACGGCGCGCGTCACCGGTCTCGCCCCCGAGTTGATCGAGCGGATCGTCGTGAATATGGGCCTCAGCGCCCTGTCCGTTGACGCGCTCTCCGACGAAGACATCGAGATGCTCAAGTATGTCGCCGCCGTGCTCCAGGCCGGTCTGCCGGAGGAGGCCTTCACGCAGATCGCGCGCGTCTACGGCCAGGCGCTCGCGCAGATCGCCGAAACCGAGGTCCGCCTCTTTCACATGTACATCCACGAGCCGCTCATGCGCGAGGGCGTCTCGGGCCGCGACATCGCCGCGCAGATGGACGGGATGGCGCGCGAGCTCGTGCCGTTCATCGCGCCGCTGATGAACTGGGTCCACGGCCGCTTCCTCGCGTATTTCGTCGAGCAGGACGTGATCGGCCACATGGAGGCCGACATGGGCGCGCAGGGCCCCGAGCTCGGGCGCCTGCGCATCGCGATCGCCTTCGCCGACCTCGCCGGCTACACCCGCCTCACTGAGGAGCAGGGCGACGCGCGGGCCGTCGACGCGGTCGAGCGCTTCGTCGAGGAGGTCGAGCGCACGCTCCCGATCGACGCGCGCGTGCTCAAGACGCTCGGCGACGAGGTCATGGTCGTCGGCACCGACCCCATCGCGCTCACGCGGTGGGCCGTCGGCTTTCAGGCGCAGGCGCCCGCCGGCGTGCCACCGCCGCGAATCGGCGTCCACCACGGCGAGGCCATCTACCGCGACGGCGACTACTTCGGACGCGAGGTCAACCAGGCCGCGCGCGTCGTCGCGCGCGCCGCCGGTGGGGAGGTCCTCGTCACACGCGCCGTCGTCGAGCTCGCCGAAGGCCTCGACGGGCTCGCGTTCAAGCTGATCGGCGAGGTCGGGCTCAAGGGCTTCTCCGAGCCCACCGAGCTGTTCCTCGCCTCCGCGCGGGGGTGACGCTCGTCGAGGATCTCGATTCGATCCGCGAGCGCGTGCGCCGCGAGGGGCTCCTCACCGGCGACGCGCCGCTCGTCGTGATGCTCTCCGGTGGCCGCGATTCGGTCTGCCTGCTCGATCTCGCCGTCGAGATCCACGGACGCGTCGGGTTGCGCGCGCTGCACGTCAACTACGGGCTACGCCAGGACGCCGACGAGGACGAACGCCACTGTCGCGCACTCTGCGCGCAGTTGGCGGTCGAGTTGCAGGTCGTGCGGGCGACGCGCTCCTCCGATACCGGGAATCTGCAGGCGTGGGCGCGGGAGCTGCGCTATCGCGAGGCCGAGCGCTTGGCATGCGCGCTCGGAGGTTTCGATGTCGAAAAAAGAGAGCCCGCCGCGCGCACGTGCGTGGGCTTAGACCAAACCCCCCGCGCGCGCGGCGGGCCTTCGAAAGCAACCACCCACCCCTCCCCCTCCTCCCCCCAAAAAATCGTCCGGATCGCCAGCGGTCATACCGCCTCCGACCAGGTCGAGACGATCCTCTACCGCCTCGCCGCCTCCCCCGGCCGACGCGCGCTCCTCGGGATGGCCCCCCGTGAGGGGCGCCTGGTGAGGCCTCTGCTCGCCCTCACGCGTGAGCAGACCGCCGCCTACTGCCGCGCGCGCGGGCTCGATTGGCGCGAGGACTCGAGCAACGAGGACCAGCGCTTCGCACGCGCGCGCGTGCGCAATGGCGTCGTCCCGGCGCTGCGCGCCGTGCACCCCGCCGCGGAGGACAACGTGCTGCGCACCGCGCACCTGCTGCGCGCCGAGGCCGACGTGCTCGACGAGCTCCTCCGAGCCGAGCTCCAGGGCGGCCAGAGCATCGCGATCGAGCGCCTCCGCGCGCTTCCCCCGGCGCTCGCCCGCCTGGTCGTAGTGCGCCTCGCCGAGGACGCCGCCCGTGCCTACGTGCCGCAGGCCGGCGCACGCGTCGCGGAGATCCTCGCGCTGGCCGAGCGCCCAGGACGCGCCGAGCTGCACGTCGGTGGGCTCGTCGCCGCGGTCGTCGACGCCGGGCGTCTCAGCATGATCCGGCTCCCACCACGCGTCTGACCCCCGCCGCCAGCCGCACGATGGCCGCTGCGACGTCGAATGTCTACACTCCGCGCGTGCCCGTCATGCCCTCCGAGCGAAGCGCGCACGCTCAGACCGGCGATCACTCCTCCGAGGTCGGCGAGGTTCTCGTCGGAGCGGATGAGCTGCGTGAGCGCGTCGCCGAGCTCGCGCAGCGCATCTCCGCCGACTACACCGGACGCTCCCTGCTGCTCGTCGGCGTCCTCAAGGGCGCGATGTTCTTCCTCTCCGACCTCATGCGCCTCATCGACATCCCCGTCGAGGTCGACTTCATGGCCGTCGCCTCCTACGGCTCGGCCACCGACTCCTCCGGGGTCGTCCGCATCCTCAAGGACCTCGACATCGCAATCGAGGATCGCGACGTCCTGATCGTCGAGGACATCGTCGACTCCGGCCTCACGCTCCAGTACCTGCTGCGCAACCTCGGCTCCCGCAACCCCCGCACGCTGGAGGTCTGCGCGCTGCTCACCAAGCCCGAGCGGCGCAAGGTAGATCTCCCGACGCGCTACGTCGGCTTCGAGATCCCTGACCGCTTCGTCATCGGTTACGGCCTCGACTACGCCGAGCGCCACCGCAACCTTCCGTTCGTCGCAGCGTTGGTCAAGCATGGGTAGGGCACCCGTCCTCCCGGAAAATCGACCCTCCCGTGGTACGCTGAACGGCTGGTAGGCGCTTATCCGAGCCGCCGCCGAACCAACCGAGATCTCGCTATGAGCCGTTTCTTCAAGAGCGCCGCGTTCCCGATCCTGATCGTGGTCGTGCTCGCGTTCTTCGCCGTCAAACTGATCTCACCCAATTCCAACAACGGGCCGGCCCGCAGCTACTCCAAGCTCGTCACGCAGGAAATCCCGAACAAAGAAGTCAAGTCAGTGCTCTTCAAGACGAAGGGCAACGTGCTCGAAGTCACGCCCTCGCACGGCTCCAAGTACGAAATCGGCTACATCGACCAGTCCGTGCCGGAACTGGAAAAGGAGCTCAACGCGGCGCACATCCCGCACAACACCGAACCGGCGAAGAGCAGCATCATCCTTTCGCTGCTCACCTACGTCCTGCCGTTCCTGATCTTCTTCGGGATCTGGATCTTCCTGCTCAACCAGGTCCAGGGCGGGGGCTCGAAGGTCATGTCGTTCGGCAAGTCCCGCGCCAAGCGCCTCTCCGCCGACTCGCCCAAGATCACGTTCCGCGACGTCGCCGGGGTCGACGAGGCCGTCGAGGAGCTCCACGAGATCAAGGAGTTCCTCGAGAACCCCAAGAAGTTCCAGGCGCTCGGTGCGCGCATCCCCACCGGCGTCCTGCTCTACGGCCCGCCCGGCACCGGCAAGACGCTGCTCGCGCGCGCCGTCGCCGGCGAGGCCGGCGTGCCGTTCTTCTCGATCTCCGGCTCCGACTTCGTCGAGATGTTCGTCGGCGTCGGCGCCTCGCGCGTCCGCGACCTCTTCGAGCAGGCCAAGCAAAACTCCCCCTGCATCATCTTCATGGACGAGATCGACGCCGTCGGTCGCCACCGCGGCGCGGGTCTGGGCGGCGGACACGACGAGCGCGAGCAGACGCTCAACCAGCTGCTCGTCGAGATGGACGGCTTCGAGGCCAAGGACAACATCATCATGATCGCGGCCACCAACCGGCCCGACATCCTCGACCCCGCGCTGCTGCGCCCCGGCCGCTTCGACCGCCAGATCGCCGTCGACCGCCCCGACCGCAAGGGCCGCGCGAAAATCCTCGAAGTCCACACCCGCGGCAAGCCGCTCGCGAAAGAGATCGACATCGACGCGCTCGCCGGCCAGACCACCGGCTTCACCGGCGCCGACCTCTCCAACCTCATCAACGAGGCCGCGCTGCTCGCCGCGCGCACCGGCAAGCGCGAAATCGGGCAGGTCGAGCTCGAGGAGGGGATCATGCGCGTGATCGCCGGCCCCGAGAAGAAGACCCGCGTGATGAGCGAAAAAGAGCGCCTCGTCACCGCCTACCACGAGATGGGCCACGCGATCGTCGGCCACTACCTCGAGCACTCCGACCCCGTCCACAAGATCTCGGTCGTATCGCGCGGCCAGGCGCTCGGCTACACGATCTCGATGCCCCAGGAGGACCGCTTCCTGACCACCCGCGCCGAGCTCAACGACACGATGGCGATGACGCTCGGCGGGCGCGCCGCCGAGGAGATCGTCTTCGGCGAGATCACCACCGGTGCCTCCAACGACATCGAGAAGGTGACGGCGACCGCGAAGCAGATGGTGATGCGCTTCGGCATGAGCGACAAGCTCGGCCCGCGCGTCTTCGGCCACGACCACGGCCAGCCGTTCCTCGGCAGCGAGTTCTCGACCGAGCCCGACTACTCCGATGAGATCGCCCGCGAGATCGACGACGAGATCCGCCGCATCGTCGAGGCCGCCCACCAGCGCGCCCGCGACATCCTCACCGAGCACCGCCAGCGCCTCACCGACATCTCCGAGATCCTCGTCAAGCGCGAGACGATCGAGAAGGAGGAGTTCATCGGGCTGCTCGCGGGCAAGAGCGAACAGGAAGTGTTCGGCTCCGAGAGCGGCCGCGCGCCCGAGCTGCCCGCGCCGCCGCCCGCGCCGGTCGACCGGCCCGGACGCGAAACGCCGCGCCCGCTGCCGCGGCCCGGCCTCGCCGGGGGTACCGCGGATATCCGGGGGACGGACCCCGAGCGCCCCGAGCTCGCCTGACGGCGTCTCGAATTCCCTGGCGGCGTCCTCCCTCGCTCGTGTGCTTTCGCACACTTCGCTCGGTGCGTCCTTGCCAGGGAATCCGAGACGCTCGTCAGGTGGGTAGGCCGTACGCTCTTTACGTGAGTGACTTTCGTGTGATGGGCGTCGTCAACGTCACGCCCGACTCCTTTTCCGATGGCGGCCGCTATTTGGCGTCCGAGGACGCGATTGCCCATGGGCGCGAGCTCGCCGCTCAGGGCGCCGACATTCTCGACGTCGGCGGGGAATCGACTCGTCCCGGCGCCGCGCCGGTCGCGCTGGAGGAGGAGCTGCGGCGCGTGCTGCCCGTCGTCGAGGGGTTGGCCGGGTGCGGGGTGCAGATCTCGATCGATACCTCCAAGGCCGCCGTCGCACGAGCCGCGCTAAAGGCCGGCGCGAGTCTCGTCAACGACGTTACCGCTCTACGCGGCGATCCGGAGATGGTGCAGGTGCTCGCCGACAGCGGGGCCGACTGCTGCCTGATGCACATGCTCGGAGAGCCCCGCACCATGCAGGTCCGACCGCACTACGAGGACGTCGTCGACGAGGTCAAGGCGTTTCTCGCCGAGCGCCTCGAGTTCGCGGTGCGCGAGGGCGTCGCGGAGGAGCGGATCGTGCTCGACCCTGGGATCGGGTTCGGCAAGACCGTCGAGCACAACCTCCAACTGCTCCGTCGCCTCGACGAGCTCGCCGCGCTCGGACGACCGCTGCTCGTGGGAACCTCCCGCAAGAGCTTCCTCGGGCGCATCCTCGAGGCTGCGCCCCACGAGGCGTCCGGTCGACCCGGGCCGACCGTGCCGAGCGAGTCGCCGGGCCCCGACGCGCGGCTGCCGGCGACGCTTGCAACGTGTGTGCTGGCCTACGAGCGCGGTGCGCGCATCCTGCGCGTGCACGACGTCGCCGCGGTGCGCGGAGCGCTCGCGGCGACGGCTGCTACGTTGGGCGCGTGAGCGCCTCCCAGGATCCCGATAACGACGCCGACGAGCACGACGAGCACGACGAGCACCAAGAGCACGACGAGCACGAGGAGCAGGCCGAAGGGTTGGAGGAACCCGACGAGCTCGAAGGGGCCGAGGACGAGGAGGAGGGCGAGGAGGGACTCGAGACAGTCACGATCGAGATCTCCGGCCTCTCGCTCTACACCCACCACGGCGTCAGCGAGGCCGAGCGCGAGGTCGGGCAGCGGCTGATGATCGACCTTCGTCTCGACATCGGCGAGACCGATGCCACCGTCACCGACCGCATCGAGGACACCGTCGACTATGCCGAGGTCTGCCAGCTCGTCGCGCTCGTCGCCCAGCAGCGCTCGCACAAAACGCTCGAGCGTCTCTGCAGCACGATCGCCGAGCGGCTGCTCGCGGACTACGAGCTCGAAGGGATCTGGGTGAAGGCCACCAAGCCCGAGCCTCCGATCGCGCTGCCCGTCGACGAAGTCTCCGTCGAGGTGTGGAGGGAGGCGGAAGAGTGAGACGTCACGTCACGCCCAAGCCCCCCCAATAGGTTTTGTAGAGCCGCCCTCTTGACAGTTAGTTAGTAGTCACTCATAATATGTGGGGTCGCGCGTCTCGGAAGCCCGAACGATCGGAGGAACCCTCGATGATCGACCGCCTGGCAGCGCTCGCCAACGACCGCACTCGACGCATCCTGGTCGTGGCCGGGGTCGCATTCCTGCTCGCCGCGGCGCTCGGAGCGCCAATCGTCTCGCTCCTGAAGAGCGCGTCCTCGGACTTCCAGGATCCGAACGCACAGAACCAGCAGGTGCTCCGCGAGATCGAACGCGCCACCGGGCAGTCCGCGTACTACGGCGTCGCCGCACTCGTGCCGGCCGCCCGCGACGTGCGCACCGACCCCGCGGCCGCGTCGCAGGCGAGTCGCGTTGCCGGCCTGCTCTCCGCCCAGCCCGGCTTCCAGCGAGTGCTGGACTATCCGGCCACGCATCTGCCCGCCCTGGTCTCGCGCGACGGGCGGCTGACCGCCGTCCTCGCGGCATTTACCAACCGCGATCGCTCCGCGCAGGCCGTTGCGCGTGTGAGGCCGCAGCTCGCCGGCAGCGGCGTGATACTCGGCGGCAACGACGTCGCCTTCCAGGAACTCAACGAACGCACCTCCTCGGACCTCCAGAAAGCCGAGATGTTCGCCATCCCGATCCTGCTCGCGCTCTCCTTCTGGGTGTTCCGCGGTCTCGTTGCGGCCGCGCTGCCGCTACTCGTCGGGGGCTTCGCGATCGTGCTCACCTTCCTCGTACTGCGCATCGTCGACCAATTCCTCGGGCTCTCGATATTCGCCGTGAACCTCGTGACGGGAATGGGGCTGGGGCTGGGGATCGACTACAGCCTGTTCGTGCTCGCCCGCTACCGCGAGGAGTTAGCGCGTGGCTTGGATACGCGCGCCGCGATCGCGCGCACGCTGAACACGGCCGGGCGCACCGTGCTCTACAGCTCGCTCACCGTCGCCGGTGCGCTCGCGAGCATGCTCGTGTTCCCGCTGCGCTTCCTCTACTCGATGGGCGTCGGCGGAGCCGTCGTCGCGCTCAGCGCCGGCGCCGTCTCGCTGATCGTGCTGCCCGCCGTCCTCGTCGCGCTCGGGCCGCGCATCGACGCCCTCTCGCCCGCATGGCTGCGGCGCGGCGCTGCGAATGCGGGCGGCGTCGTTGCAGGGAGTGCCGGCGGGGGGAGCTCCGGCGGGGGGAGTGCCGGCGGGGGGAGTGCCGGCGGGGGGAGTGCCGGCGGGGGGAGTGCCGGCGGGGGGAGTGCCGGCGGGGGGAACATCGGCGACGAGAGCGGCGCTGCCGGGCGCGGCGGCGAGGAGGGCTTCTGGTCGCGGCTCGCGCGCGCCGTCATGCGCCGTCCCGGCCTCGTCGCGCTCGCCACCGCCGCGGCCCTGATCGTGGCCGCGTCGCCCTCGCTGAAACTGAGCCTCACGCCCGCCGACGCCCACGTCCTGCCGACCTCCGCACAGCCGCGCCAGGTGGCCGAAACGCTCACCCGCGAGTTCGCCGTGGATGGATCGCAGACGATCACCATGGTCGCCCACGGTGGGTCCTCCGCTACCGGTGCGATGGCTGCGCTCGCGCATCGCGCGCAGTCCGCCGCCGGTGCGCAGGCGAGCGCCGCGCCACCGCGCTATCTCGGGCGCGAAACCTGGGAGATCGAACTCCTGCCGCGCGGGACCGACGGCTCGTCCGCCAACCAGAGCCTCGTGCGCAGGCTGCGCACGCTGCCCGCGCCCACGGCCAGCGCGCCACGACCGCTCGTCGGAGGCGCCACCGCGTGGTTCGTCGACCAGAAGGCCGCGATCTCCGCGCATACGCCGCTCGCGCTCGCGATCCTCGCACTCGTCACCGGCGGCTTCCTGTTCCTGATGACCGGCTCGCTGTTGCTCCCGTTCGTCGCGCTCGCGATGAACCTGCTCACGGTCGCCGTCGGCGCCGGGCTGCTCGTGCTCGTCTTCCAGGAGGGCCATCTCGCATCTCTGCTGGGCTTCAGCCCGATCGGCGGCCTCGAGGAGTCGAACCTCGTGCTGCTGTTCGTCGTCGCCTTCGCGCTCTCCACCGACTACGGCGTGTTCCTCTTCGGCCGCATCAAGGAGGCCCACGACGAAGGACTCGCCACCCGCGAGGCCGTCGCGCACGGCCTGGAGCGCACCGGGCGGCTCGTCACCGCCGCCGCGCTGCTGTTCTGCGTCGCGATCGGCGCGTTCGTCACCTCCCAAGTGTTCTTCGTCAAGCAGCTCGGCTTCGGCGCGGCGCTCGCCGTCGCGATCGACGCCACGCTCGTGCGCGCCCTGCTCGTGCCCGCGCTGATGGGGACGTTGGGGGAGGCCAGCTGGTGGGCGCCGCGTCCGCTGCGGCGGCTGCACGCGCGGATCGGGCTGCGCGAGGGGGCGCGGCTGGGGGAGGCGGGGGCGTAGGTACGGGTTGTTCTTTTGCGGTGCCCGCCGCGCGCGTGCGCGCACGTCTGAATGCGGATCGTTAGCGGTCGCGGCGGATCGCCGGAAACCGCACATGTGTCCAAGCGGCTTCGCTACGTCCGGGCCGTCTGATTGGCTTCATCGCTGGTAGGCGGTGCGCGCCGCGCGCCGCGCAAGCCGAGCTCGACCGGGGGTCGCGAAGCCATGAGCCAACACGAGGCAAACCGGATAGTGCGCGCCGCGCACCGCATGCGATCTCGCGGCCTGCTCAGGATCGCGCTTCCGACGGCCGCCGCGCTCGGCGCCGGCGCTGTGGTCGCGAGCGGCGCGATTCCAGGCGGCAGCGACGGGACGACCATCACCGGCTGCTACGCGAACCCCCCCGCCAACGAAGACGGCTTCAAGCCGGACATCCTCATCGGTGACGTTCTCGAGGTCCCTGGCACTCTGCGCGTGATCGACCCGAGCATGCCCAAACCGCCGGGCGCCAACGAAGAACCGGCGCGCGAATGCGTCAAAGAAGAGACCGAGCTCACCTGGAGCCAGAAGGGTCCGACCGGGCCCCAGGGTCCGGCCGGATCCCAGGGTCCCGCCGGCGGCCAGGGCGCCTCCGGTGCGCCCGGCTCCCCCGGCTCGTCGCTGATCGGCGAAACGACCTTCGGGCTGACCAACGACTCGGGGCAGACCTTCCTGAAGATCGACGGCATCAGCGGAGAGTCGACGCAGAAGGCCTATAAGGAGGACATCAACATCCAGTCCTTCTCGCTCGGCGCGCAGGCCGCCATCGGTGCGGCGACCGGCGGCGCGGGTGCGGGCAAGACGACGATCCAGTCGTTCACGATCACCAAGTCGCTCGACAAGGCTTCGCCTCAGTTGCTCCAGGCCGCGGTCGCGGGAACGCACATCAAGAGCGCCGAGCTCCTGTTCGCGCACAAGGCCGAGGGCAAGGTCGAGACCTACCTCAAGTTCGACTTCGCCAATCTCGTGGTTTCCAGCGTGTCCGACGGCCAGAGCGCGAGCAAGCACGCGCCGGTCGAGCAGGTGACGTTCGCGTTCCAGAAGATCCAGGAGACCTACGTCACCCCGGGCGGCAAGAGCCAGGGGACCGTCGGCTGGAACGTCGTCGCCAACGCGAAGCTCTGAGCGCGACGGACAGCTACGAGCAGTTCGCGTATCCCGGCTTCGCGCAGCCGGTAACGCATCCCGCGCGCCTGGAGGTCGTCGGTCGGCTGTTTGGGCTCGAGGCACCCGCGGCCGCGTCGTGCCGTGTGCTGGAGCTCGGGTGCGGGGAAGGCGCCAACACGCTCTCGCTCGCGCAGGCGCTGCCCGGGGGGAGCTTCGTCGGGATCGACGCCGCGCCGAGCGCGGTCGCGCGCGGGGCCGAGCTCGCGCGCGCCGCGGGCCTGCAGAACGTCCAGCTGCGCTGCGGCGACATCGAACAGCTGCCAGCCGATCTCGGCGACTTCGACTACGTGATCGCGCACGGCGTCTACTCGTGGATCCCGCCGAGGGCTCGCGGCGCGCTGCTCGCGTGCTGCCGCGATCGCCTGAGCTCCAGCGGGATCGCATACGTCAGCTACAACGCCTACCCCGGGAGCTACCTGCGGGACATGACGCGCGACATGCTCCACTACCACCTGCGAGACGTCGAGGATCCGCAGGCGCGGCTGCGCGGCGCTCAGGAGCTGATGCGCACGATCGTCGAGATCGAGGCGCCTTCGCCCTACGCGCAGGTTCTGCGCGAGCAGGTGCAGCGGATGCTGCGCTACAGCGACGCGCTGCTGTTCCACGACGATCTCGCGGAGATCAGCACGCCGTTCTACTTCCACGAGTTCGTCGAGCACGCGGAGCGCCATGGCCTGCGCTTCCTCTCCGAGGCCGATCTCTCCGAAAGCCAGATGCGCGACGTCCCGCAGAGCGCGGCGCGCCTGATGGCGACGTTGCCCGACGACGCGATCGTGCGCGAGCAGTACCTGGACTTCTTCCGCAACCGCATGTTCCGCCAGACGCTGCTCTGCCATGCCGAGGCGTCGGTGCGCCGGGAGCTCGACGATGTGCAGCTCGAGCGGTTCGCGATTTCATCGGCGGCGCGGCCGCACGCAGGCGGTGAGGATTTGGGGGGAGGGGGAGAGGGGGAGACGTTCCTCACCCCGGAGGGCTTCTCGATCACGACCAGCGAGCCGCTCGTCGTCGCCGCGATGCGCGCGCTCGCCCAGGCGTGGCCAGCCGCGCTGGAGTTCTCCGCGCTCGCCGCGCTCGCGCGTGAGGCGGCCGGCGACGAGGTCCCCGCGGAGCTCGTCGAGGAGCGCCTGCGCGCGGTCCTGCTGCAGGCATACATGGCGCGAATCGTGCAACTGCAAGGTTGTGCGCCGCCGCTGGTCGCGGAGATCGGCGAGCGGTCGCTGGCGAGCGGCCTCGCGCGAGCGCAGCGGGCGGCGGGGCGGACGGTTGTCAGCTCGCTGCTGCACGCCAACGCGCCGCTCGAGGAGCTGGACGGTCGCGTGCTGGCTCTGCTCGACGGCACGCGCGATCGGGAGGCGCTGCAGCGCGACCTCGCCGATGTCACGGCCGAGCAATTGCAGGACACGCTCGAGCGCCTCGCCGCGGTCGGCCTGCTGAGCGCCTGAGTGGGTGGTTAGCGTTCCGTACGCGATGCCAGTACGCGAGGGCTACCTGGGCTTGGGCTCCAACGTCGGCGAGCGCCGCGCGCAACTGCAGGCGGCGGTCGACGCGTTGCCCGGCGTTGGGGTCGATGTCGAGGCGTCCTCGTCGGTCTACGACACCGATCCGGTGGGGGAGGTGCTCGACCAGCCAAGCTTCCTCAACGCGTGCCTGCGGGTACGCACGGCGCTGGAGCCGCTGGATCTGCTCGATGCGGTCAAGCGCCTCGAGCGCGAGCTGGGGCGCGTCGCGCGCGGCCCGCGCCACGGGCCGCGCGCGATCGACATCGACATCCTGCTGCTCGGCGAGCTCCAGCTCCAATCCGAGCGCATGACGCTCCCGCACGCGCAGGTCCTCACGCGCCGCTTCGTGCTGATCCCGCTGCTCGAGCTCGACTTCGAGCTCGGCGTTCCCAACGAGGGCTCATTGGCGGACGCGCTCGCGGCGCTGGGGCCATGGGAGGGTGTGCGCTGGGACTCGCCGCCGCTAAGCGTCCCAGCTTGAGCCTACGCGCCACGCGCTCGGGCTGCGCGCGCCTCACTCCGCGGTCGAGTGCCGCTCGCCTTCGCTCAGGCGGCGTGCGCCGGCAACCACTCCGCCGGCAGCGTCCCCGCGGGGATTTCGCCCGGCATCGGCGGGAAGTAGCGCGTCAGCTCCGCGGCGGGTCGCCCGTCGATCAACGGCCGCACGTCGGCGATCGTCTGCAGCAGGCGGATCGTCGAGCCGATCTGCAGGTCTGCGGCGTTCGGCTCCTCGCCGCCGAGCAGGCCCTCGGCGATCCACGCGTCGATCTTGTCGAGGTGGCTCGGCAGCACGGCGAAGTCGGCCTTGGCGGTGTCGTCGCTGGCGTTGTTGACTTTCGCCATCAGGCGAGCCGTCAGAGGCAGCGCCGGCCTCAGCATCGGTCGCGGCAGCGGCATCGGCGTATCGCCCGCGTAGCTCTCCATCGCGTCCGGGCCGCGCAGGAAGCCGACGTCGAGGATCCGACGGGGGATGTCCTGCAGGATCTCGTCGCCCCAGCGCTCGGCGTCGAGAACCTGCGTTCGCCGCGGGTCGTCCGCCGGCGGTAGCAACGGCGGCTCCGGCGCGAGCTCGTCCAGACGGCGCATGATGTTGCGCGAGCCCACCAGGCGCTCGCCCCCGATCCGCATTCCCGGCACCGTGCGTCCCCCATAGCGCAGCGGCCCGATCAGCAGCTGCATCAACGGCAGCAGGTTGACGCGCTTGAACTCCAGGCCCTTGCGCTCCAGAGCGACTTCCACCGCCGCACACGGATGCGAGCCCGGCAGGACATAAAGCTTGATCTGGCTCATTCGGCGCCCCCTTTGGAATCGATGCGACGAGCATATAGCTTCGCGGATAGGCTGCCTTCATGCTGCTGGCGGTAGACGTCGGGAACACCCAGACCCACTTCGGAGCGTTCGCCGACGACGGCGAGCTGCGCGAGCACTGGCGCTTCGCCACCGTACGCCAGTCGACCTCCGACCAGCTGGGAGCGGCGCTGCGCAACCTGCTCGAGCTGCGGCAGGTCTCGATGGGCGAGATCGGCGCGTCGATCGTCTCCTCGACCGTGCCGGTGCTGGGCCCCGAATGGTGCGCGATGGCGGAGCGATATCTCGGCCACGAGATGCTGATCGTCGGCCCGGGCGTGCGCACCGGCATGCCGATCCGCTACGACAACCCGCGCGAGATCGGGCCCGACCGACTCGTCAACGCCGTCGCCGCCCACGCACGACTCGGCGGGCCGTGCATCGTCGTCGACTTCGGCACCGCCATCACCTACGACCCGGTCTCGGCCGACGGCGAGTACCTCGGCGGCATCATCTCCCCAGGGGTGGAGATCTCCCTGGAGGCGCTCACCGAGCGCGCCGCGGCACTGCCCAAGGTCGACGTCACCGCTCCGCGCGCGCTGATCGGCAAGACCACGATCGACGCGATCCGCTCGGGGATCGTGTACGGCACCGCCGGCCAGGTCGACGCGATCGTGCACCGCCTGCGCGGGGAGCTGGGGCCGCAGGCGAAGACGATCGCGACGGGCGGCCTCGCAGCCGCGATCGTGCCGTTCACGACGACGATCGAAGTCGTTGACGACCTGCTCACGCTGACCGGTCTGCGTCTGATCTACGAGCGCAACCGCTGAGCGTCGCCGCGCAGGCCGCTTCCAGCGCGAAACGGTCTCCGGCCAGCAGCGCCACCGATCTCCGCATAATGGGGCGATGCCCGAGCGCCCGCAGCTGACCGATCCCTGGATGCTCGGCTCGCTGCGCGTCCCCAACCGCGTGCTGCTCGCGCCGCTGGCCGGGATCGGCAACTGGTTCGTGCGTCTCCAGGCCAAGCGCCACGGCGCCGGGATGGCGGTCTCCGAGATGGTCTCCAGCCACGCGATCCACCACCGCAACGAGCGCACCCTGCGCGAGCTGCTGCGCATACACCCCGACGAGCGCGCGCCCGGCCCCGACGGCCACCCGGCCCCGACGTCGATCCAGCTCTTCGGGCAGGACCCCGCGATCATGCGCTCCGCGGCCGCCAGCGCCGTCGCCGCGGGCGCGGACGCGATCGACATCAACATGGGCTGTCCGGTGCCCAAGGTCTGCAAGACCGGCTCGGGCGCCGCGCTGCTGGGGGACCCGAAGCTCGCCGTCGCGGTCGCGCGCGCCGCCGTCGAGGGCGCCGCCGAAGGCGCGCGTGGGGTTGGTGAGGGTGAGGTTCCTGGGATTGGTGAGGTTCTCGGGGTGGGTGGGGGGCGGGCGGGTGGGATTCCAATCACCGTCAAGCTGCGCTCCGGCCAACGGCCCGGCGACACCTCGGGCTTCGAGCTGGCGCAGCGCCTGGTCCACGACGCGGGCGTCGCGGCGATCGCGTTCCATCCGCGCTCGGCCGCCGTCCACCACAAAGGCGTCCCCGACTACGAGCTCGCGGCGCGTCTCGCCGAAACGCTCCCGGCCCCGGTGATCCTCACCGGCGGTTTGAACGACGCCGCCGCGATACGCGTCGTGTTTGCACAGACGGGCGTCGCGGCGGTGATGCTCGCGCGGGGCTCGCTGGGCAATCCGTGGCTGTTCCAGGAGCTCGTCGGCGACCGCGCGCAGGCGCCGACCCGCGAGGAGATCCTCGCGGAGCTGCGCTGGACGATCGCGCGTGCCGTCGAGCACCTCGGGGTCGAGCGCGCGGGCCGCTACATGCGCAAGTTCTACCCCTGGTACGTCGCGCGCCTGGGGCTCGATCGGACACTCCTCACGGCCGTGCAAGCCGCCCTGCAAGCCAGCGAGAACGTCGAGCAGGTGGGGCAATTGCTGGATGTTCTCGCCCGCGGTCAGCTGCCGGCGGCACTCGCGGCGTAGACGGGTTCGAGGGCGTCAGCGCCCTCGCTATACTGCTGCGCTCGCTGCGCCCGCCCGGTCGCGAACTTCCCGCTAACGGCGGGTTTTGTTTGTCTCCGGGACATCCAGTACCTCCGCGAGCGAGACGCCGGCGCGAGCGGGACCAACCGCTAGCAGAACCCCGCGCGAGCAAGACCCCCGCGCGAGCAAGACCCCATTACGAGCAAGGCCCATTGATCACATGCCGAAAGACGTAATCCTCACTCCCGAAGGTCTCGAGAAGCTGAAGGACGAGCTCGAGACGCTCTCCACCGAGCGCCGCCGCGAGGTCGCGGAGCGCATCAAGGAGGCGCGCGAGTTCGGCGACATCTCGGAGAACTCCGAGTACGACGACGCCAAGAACGAGCAGATGATGCTCGAGAGCCGCATCGCGCAACTGCAGGACAAGCTGCGGATGGCGACGGTGATCGACTCCAACGATCTCTCGACCGAGGTCGTGCAGGTCGGCTCGGTCGTGCACGTCAAGGACGAAAAGACGGGCAAGTCGGTCAAGTACACGATCGTCGGGTCCGCCGAGGCCAACCCCGAGCAGAGCAAGCTCTCCAACGAGTCGCCCGTCGGTCGCGCCCTGTTGGGGCACAGGCGCGGCGATGTCGTCGCGGTGCAGGTCCCGCGGGGGCCCGCGCGCAAGCTGAAGATCACGAAGATCGACGTCGGCCTCAAATAGGCTGTCGCCATGACGGCGAGCGACGAGCCCCATGGCGCCGGCTCCGCCGAGCGCGCCGCGCAGGGCGGCAGGGGAGACGGCTCCGCCGAGCGCGCCGCGCAGGCTGGCGGGGGAGACGGCTCCGCCGAGCGCGCCGCGCAGGGCGGCAGGGGAGACGGCTCCGCCGAGCGCGCCGCGCAGGCTGGCGGGGGAGACGGCTCCGCCGAGCGCGCCGCGCAGGCTGGCGGGGGAGACGGCTCCGCCGAGCGCGCCGCGCAGGGGTGCGGCGAGGAGGGCTCCGGGGCGGCCGCGCGCCACGGCCTGGCTGAGCTGATCTCAGAGCGCCGCGCCAAGGAGCGGCGGCTGCGCGAGAACGCAACGGAGGAGGACTTCCCCTACGCCTACCCCGGTGTCGTGCCCGTCGAGGACGTCCGCGCCGCCTTCGGACACCTCGAGGTGGGGGAGGAAACGGACGAGCTGCGCCGCGTCGCCGGGCGCCTCAGCGGCAGGCGCGGCAAGGGCCGCGCCGCGTTCCTCGACCTCGTCGACCGCAGCGGCAAGATCCAGTTGCACGCGCGCCTCGACGTCCTCGGCGAGGAGGCCTTCCAGCGCCTGCTCTCACTCGACCTCGGCGATCTCGTCGGGGTCGACGGTGCGGTCCTGCGTAGCCGCCACGGCGAGCTCTCGCTGCGCGTGGAGCGCTTCGCCGTGCTCGCCAAGGCCCTACGCCCGCCGCCGGACAAGTACCACGGGCTCAGCGACATCGAGACGCGCCACCGCCGCCGCGAGCTCGACCTGATGTCCAGCGAGGAGGTCCGGCGGCGTTTCGCCGCGCGCGCGCGGATCATCGCGGCGATTCGCTCCTACCTCGACGGGGAGGGCTTCCTGGAGGTCGAGACGCCCGTCCTGCAGCCGATCTACGGGGGCGCCCTCGCGCGGCCGTTCACGACCCACCACAACGCGCTCGACCGCACGCTGTACCTGCGGATCGCGACCGAGCTGTATCTGAAGCGCTGCATCGTCGGCGGCCTCGAGCGCGTCTACGAGCTCGGCAAGGACTTCCGCAACGAGGGGATCTCCACCAAGCACAACCCCGAGTTCACGATGGTCGAGTGGTACGAGGCCTATGCCGACTACAACGACGCCGCGACGCGCCTGGAAGCGATCGTGCACGCCGCCGCCGCCGCGATCGGGTCGCCCAGGCCGGTGGACGACGCCTCGAGCGCGGACACGCCCGGCGGGCTCGACGCGCCGTGCGCCCCCATCCAAATCCTTAATCTCGAAAACCCCTGGCGGCGCATCGGCTTCGTCGACTCGATCCGCGAGGCCACCGGGGTCGACGTCATGGCCCATCCCGACGCCGCCGCGCTCGCGGGGGCGATCGCCGCCGCCGGTCTGCCCGCGCCCTCCGATCCGCGCGCGAGTTGGCCACAACTCGCCGACGAGCTGCTCTCCACATACGTCGAGCCCACCCTGCGCGAGCCCACGTTCGTGTTCGACTACCCCGTCGCGCTCTCCCCGTTCGCGCGCGAGCACCGCACCAAGCCGGGGCTCGCCGAGCGCTGGGAGGCCTACCTCGGGGGCATGGAGATCGCCAACGCGTTCAGCGAGCTCGTCGATCCCGACGCGCAGCGCGAGCGCTTCGAAAGCCAGCGCCGGCTCGCGGCGGAGGGCGACGAGGAGACCCAACCCCACGATGAGGTCTTCCTGGAGGCGCTCGAGCAGGGGATGCCGCCGACGGGGGGCGTCGGCGTGGGGATCGATCGGCTCGTCATGGCGCTCACCGGCCAGAGCTCGATCCGCGAGGTCGTGCTGTTCCCCGCGACGCGCTGACCCGATCCCGCAGACGGCGCGCTGCGCAGTCCTGCTACGGCTGTCTGAGGGCGGCACGTCGAGATCGTCCATTCCGCTTTTGCGGACTCCTACTCACTCAGTGGCAGGGGGGCCGTTGGTAGACTGTCCACAGGCGGTGATGGGACTCGCGGACTCATCTTTCGTGGGGATTCCGACGAAGAGGTGGGTACAGAGAACCCCAGCACCCGGATAGCGTCCTCGGGAGGGGCGCGAACCGTCCCCAGCGAGCCGATGTTCCCGTACCGGAGAGGCCAACCAGGACAATGTTCGAGCGATTCACAGAACGGGCCCGGCAGGTAGTCGTTCTCGCGCAGGAAGAGGCGCGCACGCTCAAGCACAACTACATCGGCACCGAGCACATCCTGCTCGGCCTGCTGCGCGAGGAGGAGGGCCTGGCGGCCCGCGTGCTGGAGAGCCTCGACATCACCGTCGAGCGCGTCCGCGCGCAGGTCGTGCGCATCGTCGGCTCCGGCGAGGAGGTCACCTCCGGACAGATCCCCTTCACGCCGCGCGCGAAGAAGGTATTGGAGCTCGCGTTGCGGGAGGCATTGTCGCTGGGGCACAACTACATCGGCACCGAGCACATCCTGCTCGGCCTCGTGCGCGAGAACGAGGGCGTCGCGGCGCGCATCCTCCTCGACTTCGACGCGGACTCCGAGAAGATCCGCAACGAGGTCATCCGCATGCTCTCCGGCCCCAGCGGTCGCCGCCAGGGCCAAGGACAGGCGGGCTCCGGCTCGGGCTCCGGCTCGGGCGGTCCCGCGGAAGGCAAGAAGTCCTCCAAGCTGCTCGACCAGTTCGGTCGCAACCTCACGAAGCTCGCCGCCGAAAGCAAGCTCGACCCGGTCGTCGGGCGCGAGACCGAGATCGAGCGGATCATGCAGATCCTCTCGCGCCGCACCAAGAACAACCCCGTGCTGATCGGCGAGCCCGGCGTCGGCAAGACCGCCGTCGTCGAGGGGCTCGCGCAGCGGATCACCAACGCCGACGTCCCCGAGCTGCTGAAGAACAAGCAGATCTACACGCTCGACCTCGCCGCGCTCGTCGCCGGCTCGAAGTACCGGGGCGAGTTCGAGGAGCGCCTGAAGAAGGTGATGAAGGAGATCACCCAGCGCGGCGACATCATCCTGTTCATCGACGAGCTCCACAACCTCGTCGGCGCCGGCGCCGCCGAGGGCGCGATCGACGCCGCCTCGATCCTCAAGCCCGCGTTGGCGCGCGGCGAGCTGCAGACGATCGGCGCCACCACGCTCGACGAGTACCGCAAGTACCTCGAGCGCGACTCCGCGCTGGAGCGCCGCTTCCAGCAGATCCGCGTCGAGGAGCCCTCGATCGACCAGAGCGTCGAGATCCTCAAGGGCCTGCGCGACCGCTACGAGCAGCACCACAAGGTGCAGATCACCGACGACGCGCTGCGCGCCGCCGCCGAACTCGCCGACCGCTACATCGCCGACCGCTTCCTCCCGGACAAGGCGATCGACCTGATCGACGAGGCCGCCTCGCGCATGCGCATCAAGTCGATGACCTCCCCGCCCGCCAACCGCGAGCTCGAGGAGGAAATCGAGACCACGCGGCGCGAGAAGGAGGCCGCGATCGAGGCGCAGGAGTTCGAGAAGGCCGCCGCGCTGCGCGACAAGGAGCGCAAGCTCACCCACCGCAAGCGCGAGCTCGAGGAAGAGTGGGAATCCGGTGAGTCCGGCGACCGGCCCGCGATCGGCGAAGAGGAGATCGCGGAAATCGTCTCGATGTGGACCGGCATCCCCGTCTTCAAGCTCACCGAGGCCGAGACCCAGAAGCTGATGCGCATGGAGGACGAACTGCACAAGCGCGTGATCGGACAGCACCCCGCGATCGAGGTCATCTCCAAGGCGATCCGCCGCTCGCGCGCCGGGCTCAAGGACCCCAAGCGCCCGACCGGCTCGTTCATCTTCCTCGGCCCCTCCGGCGTCGGCAAGACCGAGCTCGCGCGCACCCTCGCCGAGTTCCTGTTCGGTGACGAGGACGCCATGGTCCGCATCGACATGTCCGAGTACATGGAGAAGCACGCCGTCTCGCGCCTCGTCGGCTCGCCCCCCGGCTACATCGGCTACGACGAGGGCGGCCAGCTCACCGAGGCCGTGCGCCGCAAGCCCTACTGCGTGCTGCTGCTCGACGAGATCGAGAAGGCCCACCCCGACGTCTTCAACATCCTGCTCCAGATCCTCGAGGACGGGCGCCTCACCGACGCCCAGGGCCGCACCGTGGACTTCCGCCACGCGATCGTGATCATGACCTCCAACATCGGCGCCGCCGAGATCGCGCGCAACACGCCGCTGGGCTTCGCGGTCTCCGACGACGAGACCGGGATCACCTACGACGACATGAAGAACCGCATCATGGGCGAGCTCAAGAAGGTCTTCCGCCCGGAGTTCCTCAACCGCATCGACGACGTCATCGTCTTCCACAAGCTCGGCAAGGACGAAATCAAGCAGATCGTCGAGCTCCTGCTGCTGCGGATCCGCGAGTCGATGGCCGAACGCGAGCTGCAGCTGGAGCTGACCGACCCCGCGAAGGAACTGCTCGTCGAGAAGGGCTGGGACCCGGCGATGGGCGCCCGCCCGTTGCGGCGCGCGATCCAGCGCTACATCGAGGACCCGCTGGCGGACTTCGTGCTGCGCGAGCAGGTCGTGCCCGGCGCGACCGTCGTCGTGAACCCCGCCGACGAGGGCGAAGACGGCGAGGTCAAACTCACGATCGTGAAGCCCAAGAAGCAGAAGACCCCGGTCGGCGTGGGCGCCGAAGGCGGCGGCGAGCTGCCCGTCGGTGAGGATCTGCCGACCGTGGACGACGAGGGCGACGGCGAGAGCCATCCGTCGGCCGAGTCCGACGGGTCCGCCGACTCCGAGTAGGTTCGCGGCCGCCGACGCTCGTCGGCGGGGCTCCGGGAGTCGTTTCCACGCGCGCGCACACGCGGCGGGTGCTCCAGGCCAGCGTCGCGTCCCCGGTGCCGCGTACGCTGCCGGTGTGGCCCGCGCCCAATCGATCCACGTCTGCTCGCAGTGCGGCGCGCAATCGGCGCAGTGGCACGGCCGCTGCCCGGAATGCGGCGAGTGGAACACGCTCGTCGAGGAGCGCGCGCCCACGGCGGCGAGTGGAGCGCGCGCGGGCGCTCGCGGCGGAGGCTTCGGCGCAGCGGTGCGCCGCGAGCGGAGCGCTCCGACGCCGCTGGCGGAGGTCGGCGCCGCGCCGGTGGAGCGCCTCTCGACGGGTCTCGGCGAGCTCGATCGCGTGCTCGGTGGCGGCCTCGTGCCGGGCTCGCTGGTGCTCTTGGGCGGCGCGCCGGGGATCGGGAAGTCGACGCTCACCAACATGGTGCTCGGCCACCTCGCGGGCGCGGGACGGCGCACGCTGTACGTGAGCGCGGAGGAGTCCGCCGAGCAGGTGCGCCTGCGCGCGGAGCGCCTCGACATCAAGGCCGAGGACCCGCGGCTGCTGGGGAATCCAGCGCTGCGCGTGCCGATCCTCGCGGAGACCGGATTGGATGTGGTGCTCGAAGTGCTGACTGAGCAGGCGCCGGAGGTGTGCGTGATCGACTCCGTCCAGACGCTGCGCTGCGCCGATCTCGGCGGGGCGCCGGGATCGGTGGGGCAGGTGCGCGAGGTCGCGGTGCGGCTGATGGAGCTCGCTAAGGCACGCGGGATCGCGACGGTGCTCGTCGGCCACGTCACCAAGGAGGGGGCGCTGGCGGGGCCGCGCGTGCTCGAGCACCTCGTCGACTGCGTGCTCCAGTTCGAAGGGGAGCGCGAGCGGCCCTACCGCGAGCTGCGCGCGCTCAAGAACCGGTTTGGCTCGACCAACGAGGCGGGTCTGTTCGAGATGCGCCAGGGCGGCCTGGTGGAGGTGCTCGACGCCTCGGCACGCTTTGTCGCGGAGGCCACGCGCGCACCCGGCAGCGTGATGCTGGCCGCGATGGAGGGCTCGCGCCCGCTGCTCGTCGAGGTGCAGGCGCTCGTGGCGCCCTCCGAGCTCGAGCAGCCGCGGCGCGTGGCGTCGGGTCTGGACCGCAACCGCCTGGCGCTGGTGCTCGCGATCCTCGGGCGCCATGGTCGCGTGGGATTCGGATCCCACCCACCCGCGGACGTCTTCGTCAACGTTGTCGGAGGGGTGCGCGTGGACGAGCCCGGCGTGGATCTCGCGGTCGCGTTGGCCGTCGCGAGCGCCAGCCGTGGCGTGGCATTGCGCGGGGCCCCGCGCGCGTGCTTCGGCGAGCTCGGGTTGACGGGCGAGCTGCGCTGGGTGGGGCACCCCGAGCGGCGCCTGCAGGAGGCTCAGCGGCACGGTCTGCGCGATGTGCTGGCACCGTCGGGCAGCGGTTCGGGGGCGTGCGAGGCGGGCACGCTGCGGGAGGCACTCGCGCACGCGCTGCCGCAGGCGCCGGCGCGGCGGCCACGGGTGGCCGTCGGCTGATATCCGATGGCCAGCATTGGGCTAATGACTATTTCCGACTCATTTTTCCTGCATCCACGCCCAATTCGTCCGCAAAACCGTATTCCCCTATCAAGAAATTCGCATAGTTGCCGCCAAATAGGGTATGCTTTCAATTGTCTGTTGCTTGACTTTCGCGGAAGGCAGTGCTATGTGGCGAAATTGCGAAAGGGATCTGTGACGGAGGGTCATCGTTCTGCGGCGCCAGCTGCTGGTTGCCGTACACGGGGTCCGAAACCTCTGGCTATCCCCTGCGTTACTTGAGATAGTTCGGTTAGTGAGATGGAATCCGGGAGTCACGATATGATCGACCACCAAGGCACCGAGTCGGGTGCCCTAGACCCAGCCGCGAGGCATAGCGGGGATGAGGCCTTTAAGGCATCCTTGGAGCGCCACGCTGGGGATTGGGTGGCCGTGGACGGCCAGGAGATCATCGACAGCGACAGAAACTTGGGCGATCTGGTTGGAAGACTCAATGGACACGGGGACACCGCCGAGGTCTTCAAGATCGAGCCAAGACCCGATATCTCCTGCCACCTCTGAATCGGCCCTGATCGCCGCTGCGGAAGCGGCTCATACCGTCAAAACCCTCCAGTACGAGTTCACTGGGAGTCGCGAGTTCGACGGTCTCTGGGTGGAGGTTCTTGGAGAGAAGTTGTTGCTGGACACCGTCCTCTTCTGTGCGGATCTGGCGCAGACCTTCCTTGGGCGTCGCGACTTCTTCCGCCACTACCTCGTGGCGTTCGACCAGCGCAACTTACGCTTCTTTCTGGAGCGACTCCTCGATCGTGATGAGGACGACGATCCGGACGCCGTACTGGTTGCTAATTGAGCCATCCGGCGCCGATAGGCATTAGGCGCCAAGTCTAGGAGGCTATACGCTGGGTTCTGCGCGGGCGGGGCTCGGCGGGGCTCCGCAGCCTTTCGGCACGGCGGTATCCGTACGGTGGTCCCTCGACGTCCAGGGTGACGCTAAATTGCGGCTAAATGCCGTAAAATGGCCATGGTGCCACCAAGATCCGGGGAAGATTTCGATACTGAAGCACGCCCGGAGCCTGGGTTGATGAAGGCACTGGAGATGGTCGCACCCGGGACCGCGCTGCGCGACGGGATCGAGAACATCCTCAACGCGCGCACCGGCGGTCTGATTGCGATCGGCGAGCCCGACGAGATCAGCTTCCTGTTCTCGGGCGGGATCAAGCTCGACATCGACTACACGCCCGCCTTCCTCTACCAGGTCGCGAAGATGGACGGCGCGATCATCCTCAACGCGAACGCGACGAAGATCGCGATGGCCAACGTCCAGCTGATGCCCGATCCCACGATCCTCTCCCACGAGACCGGCACGCGCCACCGCACCGCGGAGCGCGTCTCCAAGCAGACCGACGCGCTCGTGATCGCGGTCTCCCAGCGCCGCGAGGTCGTCTCGCTGTATGTGGACGGGACGAAGTGCATCCTCGAGGACATCCCGGTCGTGCTCGCCAAGGCCAACCAGGCGCTGGCGACGCTCGACAAGTACCGCACGCGCCTCGACCAGGTTTCCACGCGCCTCACCGCGCTGGAGTTCGAGGGCGGGGTGACGCTGCACGACGTGCTCACCGTGCTGCAGCGCTCGGAGCTCGTCACGCGCATGGCGGTCGAGATCGAGCGCTACATCGTCGAGCTCGGCACCGAGGGACGCCTGATCGAGATGCAGCTCGAGGAGACGATGGTGGGCACCGCCGCCGAAAAGGCCGCGCTTGTGCAGGACTATCTGGCGGCGTACTCCGACGAGGCGTTCGCCTCCGCGCTCGACCAGGTGGGGCGCCTGGCGCATCAGGATCTGCTCGACTTCGGGCGCCTCGCGGAGCTGCTCGGGTACGACCGCAAGCTGAACACGCTCGACTATCCCGTCTCGCCGCGCGGCTACCGCATCCTGGCGCGTATACCACGACTGCCCAAGCTGGTGGTGAGCGAGATCGTCAGGGAGTTCGGTGGGCTGGACGAGCTGCTCGCCGCCACCGACCCCGACCTCGAGGCCGTCGAGGGCGTCGGGGAGATACGCGCGAAGGAGATCCGCGAGGGCCTTCGCCGCCTACAGGAGATCAACCTCGTGGACCGCTACCTGCAGACGTAAGTCGTCGGCGGCTGAAGCTGAAAGCAAACGCCGCGCCCCGGCCCGGCCAGAACAAAGGAGGACCATCATTTCCCCCGAGACAATTGAAGCCGAGTTGACAGAGGATCTCGAAGTCGTCACCGAGATCGAGTGCATCGAGTTCGAGCTGGGTGACCACGTGGTGTACCCCCACCACGGCGCCGGCAAGATCCTCAAGAAGGAGGAGATGGAGGTGCTCGGAGAATGCCGCGAGTACCTCACGATCAAGATCCTCCACAACGACATGACCGTGAAGGTGCCGACCGAGAACGCGGGTCTCGCGGGCCTGCGACGGGTGATCGACGAGGAAACCGTCCAGAAGGTGCTGGCGGTGCTCCAGGACGAAGTCTCCGAGATGCCCAAGAACTGGAACCGCCGGTTCAAGCACAACCGCGACAAGATCAAGACGGGCGACATCTACGAGCTCGCCGAGGTCGTGCGCAACCTCGCGCTGCGCGAGAGCGAAAAGGGCCTCTCCACAGGCGAGAAGCAGATGTTCACGCGGGCCAAGAAGATCCTCGCCTCCGAGCTCATGTATGCGCTCGACAAGGACGAGGAAGAGGCGGAGAGCTACCTCGACGAGCTCCTCGCCAACTCGGCCTCCAGCCAGATGGCGCTGGCCGAATAAAACAGAGTCGTTGGCGATCGCGCTGATCGTCGCCGCGGGCCGCGGCGAGCGCCTGGGGATGGAGGGCCCCAAGGCGCTCGTCGAACTCGCGGGCCGGCCACTGCTGCAATGGAGCCTCGACGCGCTGCGCCAGGTCGAGGCGATCGAGCGGATCGTCGTCGCGCTTCCCCCCGACACAGCCGCCCCGAGCGGGACGATCGGGGTCCGCGGCGGTGCGGTGCGCTCGGAGTCCGTGCGTCTCGCGCTGCAGGCGGCGGGCGACGGGCCGGGCTCGGAGCTGGTGCTCGTGCACGACGCGGCACGGCCGCTCCTGACCGCGGAGCTGGCGGCTCGTGTGCTCGCGGCGGTGGACGCGGGATCCGACGCCGCGATCGCGGCGACCCCGGTGACGGACACCGTCAAGCGCGTCGATCGCGACGGCTGCGTGCGCGAGACGCTCGATCGCTCGGAGCTCTGGGCGGTGCAGACGCCGCAGGTCTTTCGCCGCAGCGTCCTGACACACGCGCTCGACGTACCCGCCGAAACCCTCGCCGCCGCGACCGACGACGCGTGGCTCGTCGAGCGCATGGGAGGCTCCGTCGCCGTCGTGGAGGCCCCGCGTGAGAACCTCAAGATCACGACCGCCGTCGACCTCGCGCTCGCCGAGCTGCTGATCGCGCAGCGGCCTGCTTGAATCCCGCGAGGGTGGCGCAGGCGGCCGCAGGCCGGCGAGCCGGGCCCCTCGCTCTCCCTCATCCCCATGCTCACCGATTACCACCTGCATCTGCGACCCGACGAGCTCTCCGCGACCGCCGCAACCCATTTCACGACCGCCAACTTCGAGCGCTACCGCGAAGTCGCCGCCGAACGCGGGATCGAGGAGCTCGGCGTGTCCGAACACGTCTACCGCTTCCGCGATGCGCTCACCGTCTGGCAGCACCCACTGTGGGTCGAATTCGCACGCGACGATCTGGCTTCCTACTGCGAGTTCGTGCGCGAGCACACCGACCTGCGGCTCGGTATCGAGGCCGACTTCATCGCCGGCGCCGAGGATCGCACCGCGAACCTCCTGCAGGCGCACGATTTCGACTACGTCGTCGGCTCCGTGCACTTCCTGCGCGACGAGGCCCTCGACATGGAGGAGTACGGGATCTGGAAACCGGGCCGCAGCGCCGAGGAGATCTGGCGGCGCTACTTCCAGACGCTCGCCGAGGCGGCGCGCAGCGGCCTCTTCGACATCCTCGCCCACCCCGACCTCGTGAAGGTGTGGGGAGCTGACCGCCCACGGCCCGAAGGCGACCTGCGGCGCTACTACGAGCCCGCGATCGAGGCGATTGCGGAGTCCGGGATCGCCGTCGAGGTCTCCACGGCGGGGCTGCGCAAGCGCGCCCAGGAGATGTACCCGGCGCGCGCGTTCCTGGAGATGGCCCTCGAAGCGGGCGCGGTGGTGGCGCTCTCCAGCGACGCGCACCGGCCCGAGGACGTCGGCGCCGACTACGACCGTGCGCTGGATTTTTTGGAGGATTTGGGGGTGGGGGAGCTGTGCGTGTTCGAGCACCGCGCGCGCCGCCTGGAGAGATTGGAATCCCACCCGCCCCGCGTGCGATGAGCCTCAGCGGGATCGGATACGACTCCCACCGACTCGTCCCCGGGCGGCGCCTCGTGCTGGGCGGCGTGGAGATCCCGCACGAGCTCGGTCTGGAGGGGCACTCCGACGCGGACGTCCTCACGCACGCCGTGATCGACGCCCTGCTCGGCGCGGCCGGCCTCGGAGACATCGGGGAGCAGTTCCCCGACACCGACGCGCGCTACCGCGACGCCGACTCGCTCGTCCTGCTCGGCGGCGTCGTCACGAGCGTCATCGCGACCGGCCTCGAAGTCGAGAACGTTGACGTCACCGTCGTCATGGAGCGACCCAAGCTCGGTCCGCACCGCGACGCGATCCGCGCGAACCTCGCTAAAGCACTCGCGCTGCCGCCGCAGCGGGTCAACGTCAAGGCCACCACCGGCGAGGGCATCGGGTTCGTCGGCCGCGGCGAGGGCGTCGCGGCGCTCGCCGTCGCGAGCCTCCGCGCGCGCTGACGCCAGTTAGTCTCCACGGCGATGCGCGAGATCCGCCTGCACGACACGCGCAGCGGCCAGGTCGTGCCGCTGCGCCCACGCGACCCCGGCCGGGTCGGGATCTACGCCTGCGGGCCCACCGTCTACAGCCGCATCCACATCGGCAACGCGCGGCCGTTCGTCGTGTTCAGTCTGCTCGGGCGCTTCCTCGAACACGAGGGGCTCGCGACGACGCTCGTGATCAACGTCACCGACGTCAACGACAAGATCTACGCCGCCGCCACCGTCCAGGGAAGGCCCAGCGCCGAGTTCGCGGCGGAGATGACGGACAACTACGTCCGCGACACCGATCTGCTCGGCCTCGGGCGCCCCGACCACGAGCCGCTCGCCTCGGAGACGATGGGGCCGATCGTGCGGTACATCGCGCGGCTGATCCAGACGGGCCACGCCTATGAGAGCGGCGGGGACGTCTTCTTCAAGGTCCGCTCCGACGCGGGCTACGGCTCGCTCTCGCACCGGCGAATCGACGACATGGACCAGGGGGAGGGAGTCGAAGGCTCGGAGCGCAAGGACGACCCTCTGGACTTCGCCCTGTGGAAGGCACTCAAAAAAGCCGACGAAGACGTCTCGTGGGACCCGCGCGACTACGTTGACGGTGTCCGGGAGGAGTGGGCCGCCGGCCGCCCGGGCTGGCACATCGAGTGCTCCGCAATGGCCGAGAACCTGCTCGGTGTCGGCTTCGACATTCACGGCGGGGGCTCCGACCTCGTCTTCCCGCATCACGAGAACGAGGCCGCGCAGACACGCGCCGCACGCGGCGCCGAGCTCGCGCGGATCTGGATGCACAACGGGATGATCCAGTTCACCGGCGAGAAGATGGCGAAGTCCGTCGGCAACATCGCCCTGCTGCACGAGGTGTGCGAGTTGCCCAACGAGGAGGGGCCTCACGCCGGGCACGTCGTCGTCATGTACCTCATCGGCGGCCACTACCGCCAGCCGCTCGCGTTCTCCCACGAGGAGATCCTCGACGCCGAGCGGCGCGTGTACCGCATCCGCGAGGCGTTGCGGCGACTGCGGGAGGGGCAGTCCAGCCCGCCCGACATGGCGCGCCACAAGGACGAGTTCTTCGACGCGCTCGCCGACGACTTCAACACCCCCAAGGCGCTCGCCGCGCTGTTCGAGTGGGTCCGCGAGGCCAACCGCCGCGAGGAGCGCACTGTCGGCGACGCCGACCTCTACGAGATGCTCGACGTGATCGGGATGGAGGACATCAAGCCGATCGGCGCGACCGCGACCGTCGACGCGATCGACCCCGAGGCGGCTGAGCTCATGAGGGAGCTGCGGGAGCTCAGTGATCAGCGCGAGGAGGCCCGGCGCAATCGCGATTTCGAGCACGCCGACCGCCTGCGTGACGAGATCAAGGCACGCGGTTGGGAGGTCCGGGACGGTCCGGCGGGCCCCGAGCTGATCCCACTCGTGCGGTGAGCCCGCCATGATCCTCTACGGCCGCAACCCCGTGATGGAGGCACTCCGCGGCCGCCGCGCGCACACGGTCAAGCAGATCTGGGCGACCCCGCGCGCCGCTCGCGAGCCGTGGTTGGAGGGCCGGCGCGTGCACCGCGTCGACGCCGAGGAGATCGAGCGCCGCTGCGACTCGCCCGCGCACCAGGGGATCTGCGCGCAGGCCGGCGAGTACCCCTACGCCGGACCCTACGAGCTGCTCTCCGGCGAGGACCCGCTGGTGGTCGCGCTCGACCAGGTCGAGGACCCCCAGAACCTCGGCTCGATCTGCCGCACCGCCGAGTGCGCCGGCGCGAGCGGGCTCGTGATCCCCGAGCGCCGCGCCGCCGAGGTCACCCCGGCGGTCTGCAAGGCCTCGGCGGGCGCCGTCGAGCACCTGCGCGTCGCGCGCGTGCGCAACCTCGCCGACTTCCTGCTCGCCGCGCGCGACGCCGGCTGCTGGAGCTACGGCGCGAGCGCCGAGGCGCGCGGCAAGCACCGGCCCGTGTCCTACGACCGCCCCGACTACCGCGGCGGCGTCGTCCTCGTCCTCGGCAGCGAGGGTCGCGGGCTGCGCCCCCGCGTCGCCGCGAGCTGCGACGAGCTCGTCGCGCTGCCCCTGCGCGGGCGCATCGAGTCGCTCGGCGTCAGCGCCGCCGCCGCCGCGCTCCTGTACGAGATCTTGCACAAACGGGGCGCGGCTCTTGACAATGCTCCATAACTGTGCGAACCTCGCGCCCGTAACGCTAAACCTAAGCTTTATGGCTTCGCGTTTTGGCGTTGGTTCATCCATCTCATTACCCATAAATTCGATTCGATAGAAGTTGGCGCCGGGGGAGGAGTGCGCCACTGAGCGATCCGGGCTGCCCAGCCTGAGAAAGGACCTGCTCGTGGCACGTATCTCCAGCAACCCTCAACCTGAAGCCAAGGTCGACGATGGGTTTCTAATCGCGCTCGCCAAACAGGGCGATCGCGGCGCGTACGAGCGTCTCGTGCGCCGCTACCACGGCTTCGTGCGTCTGAAGGCCTCCTCCTACTTCCTCGCCGGGGGGACTCGGACGACCTCATCCAGGAGGGGCTCGTCGGCCTCTACAAGGCGATCCGCGACTACCGCTCCGACCGCGAGTCGAGCTTCCGCAATTTCGCCGAGCTCTGCATCACGCGCCAGATCATCACCGCCGTGAAGACCGCGACGCGCAACAAGCACACCCCCCTCAACCAGTACGTCTCGTTCTCCTCCACGCCCGCCGCCGGCGGAGAGGAGTTGCCGACGCTCGACCAGGTGATCCCCGGCCCCACCGTCCACGACCCCGTCAACCAGGTGATCTCCTCCGAGGAGCTGCGCTCGCTCGTGGGCTGCCTCTCGACGGCGCTCTCGGAGCTCGAGAGCCGCGTGCTCTCGCTGTACCTAGACGGCTGCTCCTACGAGCAGGTCGGCGCGCACCTCGCGTGCGACACCAAGACCGTCGACAACGCGCTCCAGCGCGTCAAGCGCAAGGTCGGCGCGCACCTCCAGACGCGCGCCGTGGCGGTCTGAGCACGGCGGTGGCCGCCCCCGCGCGAGGCGAGGACGGCCACTGCTGAGACCAGTGGGGTCGAGGGTCGTCTATCGATGGTGTCCGTGCGGTTCGCGTTCGCCCTGCGGTGGACCCTCGCCTTCGCCTTCGACACCTGGCTTTTCGCCGCTCGCTTCCGATCCTTCGGAGGGCACCGTCGAGTTGCCGGGCGCTTCGGGCGTCAGCGCCGCCGCCGGGGCCGGCGTGACCTGAACGGTAAACGGCTGACTCGCCGCACCCTCGTTCTCGGGGCCGCCGGGGATGTAGACGCGGAACACCTGCGAACCCGTCCCATACACCTGGTAGCCGATCGAGAACGTCGACTGCGCGGTGAGCGTCGTGACCCGCACCACTCTGAACGCGGTGCCGGCTGCGTCGCGCCGCTCCAGGTAGACGACGTGTTCGGGGTGGCTCGGCGCGACGCTGCCCGTGAACGTCAGCGTCTGACCCTCCTGCACCGTGGTCGCCGAGATCTGCGCCGCAAGGAGATAGTGGACCCCCTCGAACAGGACCGCCGAGGTCTTCCCGGCGCCCTGCACCTCGTAGAACGTGCTGTTGACCGGGACCTGCGCCGGGAACGTGTACTTCCCGTTCGCGTCCGTCGTCGTCTGCGCCACCGGGGTGAAGCCCGGCCGGTGGGGGGCGCGTGCCAGCAGCGTGACCGGTTGGGTGGCGCCATGCGCGAGCGTGCCGCCGATCGTCACGGACTGCCCGAACGCGATCGGGTCGGCGGAGGCTTCGATCGTCAGTTCGCTGTTCTGAGCCTGGGAGATCTCGTAGCTCAGGACGTTCGATTCGCCGGGAACGTCGCGACGCTGGCTGCGAACGAGCACTCTGAGGCTCGCGTCGCCGGGGACGATGAAGGTGTGCGCGATCGAGAACGTGCCGTTTTCCTGGACCCGTGCGAAGTCGATCCGCCGCCATTCGCCGCCGGTCGTCGCGTTCTGGCGCTGCAGGATCACGCGCGCACCGACGTCGGCCGGATCGACGGTGCCGGTAAAGGTAACCCTGTTGGGGTAGCCCGTCAGGAGCTGCGTACCTTCGGGCGGCCCGGCCAGCGTCACCCGGGGAGCGACGCGCACGATCCGGCTGGCGCTCTCGGCTCCATGTGAGCGCACTCGGAACAGTCGGCTCGTTTCCACCGGCGCGTCGGCGTTCTGAAACTCGTAGAAGCCGTTCGCGTCAGTTGTCGTGGTCTGCACGAAGGTGAATCCCGGCACGCCCGGCAGATGGTGAAACAGCCGCACGACCTCGCCCGCGGCGCGAGGCTCCCGGCGGCACACGAGGCGACCGAAGATCGTGATCGGTTCGCCGGCACTGATGCGGTGCGGCGCGACGTACATACGGATGCGACAACGACCGTTTGGACTTGGGTGTCTGAATGCGGCGCCCCCCGTCGCGAACAGCCCTAGCGAAAGGGCTGCGACCGCACAGATCGACACCGCGCTCCTGAGGCGCAGCATGAAGACCCTCCTTGTGGAGTCTGGATTTGAACTAGATCAGTGAGAAACGCACGCAGGGGCCGAACCCGCCGGGGCCCCGAGCTCCAGTGCAGATGAGCTCAGCCCAATAACCCGATTGTGCCTCGATCGATGCGGTCGCGAAAAAGTTGCGTGATGTTTTCGCGAGCGGGGTGTCTCAAGGGGCGTTCCGACATAATCGACGGCAACAAAGTTGCGCGAGAGGCCCTCTCTCAGAGGTCGTCGGCGGCGCTCCATCCCTCCGTCGACGTACCGGGTCTCGCGTGTGCGAAAGGCTCGGGGTGGCCCATCCTGGCGGGTCGCCCCGAGCCGCCCCTTTTCGGCTCAGCCGGCCTCGACCAATAGGCTGGTCTGGTGTCGACCGGTATTTCGTCCATCATGCGTGAAGTCGATGCATGAGGAGTGTCTCATCCGTGAATAAGGATGGTGGGCGTCGGCTGTTCGGTACAGCTCCACGCCCGACGCGCCGATAGTCGCGACATAGCAATGAGCCCAGGAATCTCCACCCGTCTGCTGGCGACTCAGTCCGACGAGCGTCTGCTGCGCCTCGCGCGCGAAGGGCACGAGCGCGCCTTCGAGGCTCTCGTCCACCGCTATCGCAAGCCGCTTCTGAACTACTGTCGGCGGCTGTCGCTGCCGGAGGCGCGGACCGAGGACGTACTGCAGCAAGCGCTTCTGAAGACCTGGATCGCTCTGCGCGACGGGGCCGAAGTGCGCGACATCAAAGCGTGGCTGTACCGCGTCGTGCACAACACCGCGGTCAACGCCGTCCGCGACGCCGCGCACGATCGCGAGCGCGTCGCCGATCCGACGTTGCGGCGCGAAGGCGGGCAGGCCGACATCGAGCGCGGGCTCATCGTGCGCGAGGCGCTCGCCGAGGTCGCGGCGCTGCCGCCGCTGCAGCGCGAGGTGATCGTGCGCACCGCCGTCGGCGGCTACAGCCACGAGCAGGTCGCCAGCGACCTCGGCCTCAGCGATGGCGCGGTGCGCGGGCTGCTCTACCGCGCGCGCACCACGCTGCGCACGGCGACGACCGCGCTCACACCGCCGCAGTTGCTCATCTGGCTCGCCGGTCGCGCCGACCAGAGCGCCGGTGCGCCCGAACGATTGAGCGAACTCGCCGCGGGCGGCGGGACGGTTGGGTTGGGTGGCCTGCTCCTCAAGGGCGGAGTGGCGGCGGTCACCGCCGGCACGCTCATCACAGGCGCCGCCGTCGTGCAGCTCCAGGGCGGCGGCCACCGGCATCACGGCCACCCGGGCGTCGTTGCGGCGTCGCGATCGAACGGCGCCTCCACGACGAGCGCCGGTACCTCCGTGGCGGCTGGCTCGACCGTGCCGAGCGCCTCCGCGACGACGACCGTTGGCGGCCACGCGCCCGTCCGCCGGGTGGCGCACATTCGCGACGTCAGCGCCGGCTCGCCCGTCTCGACGGTCGGCCGGGGCGGCACCGGCGAACCGTCACGTGGCACCGTGCCGGTACGGCATCGCTCTCCGGCCGTTGCGCCCGGCTCCGCGCCAGCGAACGCGGCCCCGACCGTGCCCACCACTCCCGCCGTCTCGGTCTCCGGTGGCTCCGGCTCCGATCAGGGCAGCTCGAGTGCCGGTTCCGGCGACCCCTCGTCGGGCGGCCCCGTGGGCTCCGCCGCCGGTGCCGGGTCATCATCGAGCGGAGCGGGCTCCGAAGCGCCTCCCAGCGGGGGTGCGGGCAGCGGTCAGCAGGCGCCGTCGGGCAGCGAAGCGGGTGCGTCGACGCCGAGCGGCGGCGAAGAAAGCTCAGGCTCGCAGAGCGGGTCCAGTGGCTCGGGCTCCTCGGGCGGCGAACAGTCCGGCGGCCTGGTCAAAACCGTCGTCCACGAAGTCGGGAACGTCCTCGAACATCTGCTGCACTGAGCCGCGGCTGAGTGGATCCCGCGCCGCGCTGAGGATCGACGAAGACCACGAGCTTTGGGCGCCGCGGGCGAGCCGGGCCGACCTGCGTCTCAGCGACCCATAACGCGCATCTCAGCCACCCAGGCGCACCGGCAGCGACTTGAGCTGGTTGATGAACGGCGAAACCGCCATCGCGGGGCGACCGTCGAGCTGGATCTCGGGGAACCGCGCGATCGTCTCCTCGAGCAGCACGCGCAACTCCAGGCGCGCGAGCGCGGTCCCCAGGCAGAAGTGCCGCCCGCCCGCGCCGAACGCCTGGTGCTCGGGGTTGCGCAGCACGTCGAAGCGGTCGGGGTCCTCGTAGCGCGTCTCGTCGCGGCCGGAGGACACGTACCACATGACGACCTTCTCGCCCTTGCGGATCGGTTGCCCGCCGAGCTCGGTGTCGCGCGTCGCGGTGCGCCGGAAGTGCGCGAACGCCGGGAACATCCGCAGCGACTCCTCCACGGCGCCCGGTATCAGCCCGGGGTCCTGCTGGAGCAGCTGGAGCTGCGTGCGGTCCTCCAGCAGCGCGCGCATCCCACTGCAGTAGGTCGCCTTCGTGCTGTCGTTGCCCGCGGCGACCAGCAGGAAGAAGCCCATCACGATCTCGTGTTCCTCCAGGCGCTGCCCTTCGACTTCGGCGTGCACGAGCACGCTCGTCAGATCGTCCGTCGGGTTCTCGCGGCGCTCGGCGATCATGCGTCCGCAGCGCGCGAAGATCTCCGGAACGTCTTTCTCTGTGGCTCCCTCGATGCCCTCCGGGTTGAGGTCGGGGTCGTTCGCGCCGAGCGTCGCGTTCATCAGGCGCGCCCAGATCGCGTCGTCCTCCTCCGGGATCCCCATGAAGCTCCCGATCACCCGCGAGACCACCGGCTGCGCGACGTCGGTCACCAGATCGCAGGTCTCGCGCTCCGCGACGCGGTCGAGCGCTGCGCGGACGATCTCGCGGATCGCCGGCTCGTGCGCCGCGATCCGCTTCGGCGTGAAGCCCGACTGGAAGAGCGCCTTCACGCGGTCGTGCTTCGGGGGGTCCATGCCGATGAACATCGCCCGCGCGAGCTCCAGCGGGAAGACCGCCGAGACGATCGTCACGCCGCCCGCTTCCGAGGAGTAGGCCTCCCAATCGCGGCTCACGGTCTGGATGTCCTGTTGGCGCGTCACCGACCAGTAGCCCGCTTCGTCGGGAAAGTCCGTGATGTGCTTGGTGAAGTGCAGCGGGCACTCGCCGCGCAGCCGCGCGAACAGCTCGTACGGGGGGCCGTCCTGCCAGTGCTCTTCGTCGGTGACCCGCACGTCCTCCAGGTCGCCGCCGGTCGTCGCGCGGTCGTCGGCGTCGGTCGCGCGGTCGCCGGACGCGGTCGCGTGCGCGTCCGCGGTTTGCAAATCGCTGCCCGCTGCATTCATCTCAAGACCTCCGTCGTCGTCGCCGCAGGCGTGTCTTGTCGCCGCGTGTGCCACTCGCGATCATACTGGCTGGCCGGCCAGTTTTGGGCGCATGAGTGCGCAAGCCGGAACCGGGACTCGAACCCGGGACCCCCTGTTTACAAGACAGGTGCTCTACCAGCTGAGCTATTCCGGCGCGGCCGACCTAGGAATCTTAACGCCGGCCCTTAACGCCGGGCCCGCGAGCGGCGGATCGGCCAGCGGCGAGCGTCTCAGGGCGCCGGTCTGACGATGAGCCCGTACCGCTCCGCCTCCCGCAGGGTTTCCTCGCCCACCGGCCTATCCCGACCTTTCGGCCAACGGCCCTCCGAAGCCTCGCCGGCGCGGTCGAACAGCGCGAACCCGACCAGGCTCATCGCGGGGTCCGATCGGCACAGGTAGCGCACGCCGGCAAACCCAGCGCCTGCGAAAGCGGACGCCCATGCCTGCGTGATCGCGTAGTCGGTCGTCGTGTGGATCTCTCCATTGATGCCAAACCCGTTCGCCGCCTGGGCGCAGCAATCCGCAAGCCGCAACGGCTTCCGCAACGACGCGGAGAAGTGCGCACGCGCTCGAATATCTGCCTCGTCCACAACCGTGAAGCCCTTGAACACCTCCAGCAGTCCCACGACCGGTCGCTCGCCGAGATAGCAGGCGCCCAGGCCGGGTGAACCGCACGGGTTGAATCGCCACGCATCGCCGCCGTCGAACCACCATGCGCCGAGCTCGGCGCGATGGATGCGGTGCATGACCGCGCCCGCCGGCACGATCAGCTCAGGAAAGCCCGCGAGCGCCGCGTGTTTCTTCGGTGGGGCGCCGAGGAAGGACTGGGCGTGACTAACGCGCAAGGCGTTCGGCGGCCCGACGTGCCGAGCGGAGTACCCGCTCGTCAAACCCCCTCGCGGTCAAATAGCCGACCGGCGTGTCTTCGTCCAACTCGTCCTGAGCCGTCTGGAACCACGACGCCTGCGACCAAGGGCTGGCCTCGGAGGCGGCCAACTCGATCAGTAGCTCATGCAGGCCGGGCAGCGTTCGCGCACCGCGGAACTGGAACGCCGGATAGAGCACGCGCCCACCCGACGCCGGCAGCGCCAGCAGCCGCTTGCGCCGCGCGAGGTCGTTGACGCCCTGTCGCGAGGAGATCGTGCCGAGCACGGCCGCCACGTCCGACCACGAGTACAGCGACCGAGGTGCTGATCCCACGTGATCTCAGAGGTCGCCAGCAGGGCGGCGCGACGACCGAGGCGTTCCTGCTCCTCGCGACCGGCGAGCCGGTCCTCCGGCAGCTCCAGACGCTCGAGCGTCTTCTGGAATGCTTGGGTTGCCACGGCAAACGAGCCCATGACGAGCAGTTTACTGCGTCAAGACTGTCAAGTCAAGCGCGTCAAGCGTTTTGAGAGACGCAACGGACATCGATGTAGTGCGGCTTGCATGCCAAAGCCAGCTCCCGCTCGCGGTCGCTGCGTACGACAACTCGATATTGGGGCCTGTCTGAGACCTGCGCGCTCGTCCGATGAATCCACCAGTTTGGATAGAACCGCTCCACGGCCTCCGCTAGCTCGGCGCTGCTGAACTTCGTCAAGTCTATTTCCTCTGTCGGTTGCGGCGATGCTGGCGCACGTTCTCACGATGACGCTCGGCGTCGCGGCCGTGCATGGCTTCGCAGGACGTACCTATGCGCCCATAGTAGACCAGCTGGTCGCGGCTCTCCTTCAGATAGAACGTTTGGTCCTCGCGCGGCTCGTCGACCTCGACGATACACACCGGCTGGCCGTCCAGCTCCCCCTCCCGCGCGTGGACCAGCACCCCCGGCGGCTCATCGATCTTGCTCTGCAGGAGGTTCTTCAGCTTCATGTGCCACGGGTCCCACCCGAGCTCGGTGTACGTCGGGTCGACCAGCCCCACAACGCGATAGAGCCCGACTTGCGGGAATTGCTGCAGCCGCTCGAGGGCCCGCGGAAACCTCTCGTAGGGGCGCTCCTCGAGTGCGCCGATCACCATCGTCCCGCCGCCCGAGTTCAGGAGCCCGACGATCTCCGGCAGAACCCCCTTCAGCGGCCAGCTCGACTGCTCCTCGAGCTGCGTCTCGCTCTTCAGCCACGGATCCAGGGGCGTCAAAAGTGATCCCTTTACCTCGAACTCCCACTGCTCGTGTGACTGCATCAGCCGCGTCACATCGGGCCGGCGCTCGGTCGGCAGATCCATTCGCTCCTGGAAGCAGACGAAGTCGCTGGAGGCAACCGGGTAGGTGATCGTGTGGGTCGGCATCACGCCCACGGCCTCGCCGATCGGTTCGATCAACCACTCCCGGATGTGATGGAAGTCGCGGTGGGCGAGCCGACATATCACCAGGAACTGCTGCTTCTGACTGCTGTCGGCGACGTACAGGCTGCGCTCGTAGTGGTTGTGTTCGCTCTTGTCCAACCATTTGCACAGCCGATCGCGGACTGTCGAGAGCTCCTTTTCGCCCGGTTCATGATCGAAGCCGATCGTGATTACGACCTTGATCCCGTCTGAGGGCACGACCTCTCGCACGATGTTGAGCGCTTCATACTCGCTGACCAGCCGCCGCCGTTCGGCGCTGCTGTCATTCTGATCGTTCAGCAACGCCAGCTCGCTGTAGGGGAAGCTGGCCTCCAGCACCTCTTTGCTCGGCACGTGGATCGCGCCCCGGTCCCCAGGCTTGCTCGCCCACACCCAGTGCCGAGCGACATCCTCCACCCGGAACGTGTACTGGGTTGCCGGCGACAGGCGTTCGTTGACCGCGTCGCGGAACCGCTTGGTCTGCGCCGCGTTCAGGTACAGCCGTATCACCAGGTCGTAGGCGCCGATCAGCTCATAGCTGGCGTAGCTGCTGATCTGGAGCTCCTGTGCGATCTCTTTCAGTTCGCGCCTGAACGTTTCGCGCTCATACACCGACTCCGCCGTCAGGAACCAGAAGTGCAGTTGCCTGTCAGTCCATCCGGCGTGCACGTCGTGGTGGTAGTGGATTCGCCCGAGCGGGCCGCATTCACTCATCAAACGCTCCTTGCGGTGTCGAGGGCCTGACCCTCACGTGGTTCCGTGCGGGGCGGCGCCGGCGCGCCGTGAGGATGGGGCGGCGCTTGTACCGGTCGTCGTGAGGGACGCTAGGGCAGCTACAGCCGTCTGGCAAGCAGAACTCTCAGCGCCTGCCGCATAACTCTCACATCGTCCACGGCGCGAAGGCGTCCTGTCGATCGTATTCCTCTGGTGAGGATGTAGACCGGGGGGCATTTGGGCTACGGCTATCGCTACACGGGTGGGGCCCATCACCGTCCGAGCGGCGGTCATCGCCAGGCGGGTGGCTTCCATCGCCAAGCGAGTGGAGTCCATCGCCAAGCGAGTGAAGTCCATCGCCAAGCGAGTGAAGTCCATCGCCAAGCGAGTGAAGTCCATCGCCAAGCTCGGCGGCAGAGCCAGTCGAGCGTCTGAGCGGCGTGTCGTTTGCCTTGGTGGCATGGAGGTGGATGTCGGAGAGGACTGCGGCAGCGAGCTTGCGGAGCGCTGGGTTGTGCAGTCGGCCGACCGCGGACTCGCAATGCGGGCAAATTCCGTGTGCGAAATACCTGCGGCGGCTGACCAGCACAAGGTCGATCGCTCCCACGCGGCGCAGGCCCGGCTTGATGTCGAGCCCTGCGTCCCCCGGCTCCTTGATTAAGAAAAATCGACGAAATTGCCTGATCTGACTCCAACGGACCGTGTTGGCGTTGGCGACGGTGACGGGCTTAGTTGGATGGGGCTCGAGCGATGCCGGATCCTCGCGTGCGAGCCAATCGGTCAGCTCGCACAGCGCCTCGTCGGTCGGGCGGTGCGATGGCGAGTTCGCGTGCGCGGCCGCCGCGCGCGCGACGTATAGAAGCTCTTGTGTCAGCGAGCGAAACTGCTCGCAACCTCGATCCGACATGCCGATCGCGCGCTCGTCGTACGGCGCCTTCGCCGACCGCATTACTGCGGCGGCGGCCGAGTCGATGGGTTGCGCTGAGGGCCACGCTGGCTTCTTGGTGAAGTATTGGACATACACGTCAGTGGGGGATGCCTCCGCATGCGCTTTGCGCAGCCAGCGGCTTGTGTGAACGATTCCCGTGGGAATGTCGATCTTTGCCGGCTCGCGTGCGGATGAGTTGGATATCAACACATAGAAGGTCTTCTGTAGTTCGAGCCGGCGCTCGTCCCGAGTGTCGTGTTTGGACGCGCCGGCGGTCGCTGTCGCCTCGTCGAGCTCCGCGCGCAGTTGCTCCGCGCTAAGCAGCGCGGACTCGGTCAACGGATCCCCGTCGATGTCCAGGCTCGCGAACGTCTCCAGCGCGGCGATCTGCTCTTCGGTCTGCTCCATCACCCACGCGCGAAACGCAGCGGGCAGACGCTCTAGCGCTTGGCACACCGTCATGCGGCACGACCAGTCTGCGATGCCTGCTCGCGGGCTCGAACCACGAGGAGAAACCTCGGCGAGCCGCCAGAATGCGACCGGCTCGCGGCCGGGCTGCAGTGGGACTCCGGGAGGCGCCCACACGCACCGCTCTGCACCACCTACGAACACCAGCACCGCACCGGATCCCCAGGGCGCCGCTGCGATCTCCCACCCCTCTACCGATGAGCGAGGCGTGCTCTTGGGAGGCTGAACCTTGAAGAGCATGCCGCCGCTCACCCCCTGTGGATGCTCGTGGGAGGACGGTCGGGGATGCCAACCCGGGATGCAAGCCGGGCATCACCTGCCGACTGGGGCACGCCGGGAACCAGCACAAGCACACTCAATACAGACGTCAGACGATTTGCAAGACGCTTTGGACGAACGCGTGAGAGTTCCGCGCGGGAATTGCTTGAGCGCTGGCATCGCGTCCGATACCGTGGCGCCCACCCGACGGGGAGAGGTATGGCCGTACCATATGCTCACATCCGCGCGCGCTACCAGCGCGCCTGTGCTGAACAGTCAGCAGCGTGTCGCTCGTGCCGTCCGCTCATGCCGACGTTTCCGGGCAGGCCTTGAGGAGAGCGGATGTCCGGTGAGCGCAACGACCCCGACGAGCACGGGCTCAAAGAGCTGATCGATCAGCTCGCGACTCCCAGCTACGACGAGATCACCAGAGCCTCCCCCGACAGTCGCGACCAGGATGCCGCCCGCGCCATCTTCGAGCAGGCGATCAGCGCGACTGTCGCCTGTCAGCGCCAGCAGCTTAACCCCACTGAGGCCGCACTGCACAAGCACGGCGGCCCGCGGCCCGACACCATGCGCCGGCTCCTGAGCGGCGATGACCTCTCTCCGCTGCCATTTCTCCAGCTCGATCGGACCGTCGATGCCGGGATGATCGCTGCCCCGTGCCGCTTGATCGTGGAGGCGCGCACCGAGGCGGCGACCGGACCCGATCGGTACGGCGTGGACCACCTGCAGCCTCCATCGTTGCTCGCTGAGGTCTGGCAGCAGCAGAGCGGCGGACGGCGTGGCGCACCCAACACGCGCGGCGGACTGTCCACTGCAATCGTGCTGGCCATCTGCGAGACGCTTGTCCTGCCCGCCGTCGCCGTGCCGATCGCCCAGGGTTATTTCGATCCCGAGAATTGGCCGGCCAAGGCCCGCGAAACCGTGCGCCGGCGGCTGCGCGAGCGTGAGCGCCTTGACCGACCGATCGTCACCGGACCCGCTGACGTCGTCAACGCGATGCTCGACATACTCGCCGTTCGCACCATGCTCAGCGGCGCGCCGATCGACCTGGATGGTCTACCCGTGGTCGGCGGGCGCCTGAGGTTGGGCTTCCCGCTGGGAGATCCCACCGCTGGCGGTGGGCGCCGCGACCGGTTCCTGGGTTGCTCGCTCAGTGCGATCCGAAGCCTGCGCGCGCAGCACCTGGTGCCATTCCTCGAGATCCCCGCGCCCACTGCCGTCGTGCCCGCCGGGCTCCGCGTCACCGAACAGTGCAACTGGGAGATGCAACTCGAGCACACGCGCGTCGGTCTGCGCGAACTGCTGGAGCAGGCGTTCAAGCGGGGTCACGACACATGGCGGCTTGTGCCGCGGGCGCTCACCGGCAGTGTCCGCATCCTCACGCTTGCCGCCACTGCCAGCCAGGACGCTGTGCGCGAGAAGGTAACGCTCGTGCTCGCAATCGGCGCGCGCGGTGAGCGCGAGTTGTTCGTAACCACGTTGGACCACACCAACCCCGCCCAGCTCAAGCGCATCGTGCGGTTGACGAGCAGCGAGCTTGAGCGCCGCCGGCCCGACAGCCCCGTCGAGCAGGCGATTGCGAGCCTCCTGCGCGACTGCTACCTGCAGACCAACCGGCGGCGGCGCCAGCTGGAGCGGCGCAGCTTCGCCGGACTGGCGCAGGCCGCATATACGCTTGCAAAGCTGTCGGATGCGGCCTGAGCTCGGATCCTCAGGGAGGAGGCTACGCGGCCGTGCTCAAGGCACAGCCGCCAGGTGCTCGATGTGTCCGTGTCCGTTGGAGGACACCGTGCCCGGGTAGTCCGGTGGCTCGATCTGCTCGGGCGCGTTCAGGCGCCGCTCGAGCTCGCCGAGGACGACCCCAAACAACAGGTGACGCCAGGTCGAACTGGGCCAGTGCACGGGGATTGGCAAACGCTGCTGGGAGCTCCTCGCGCGCGGGGTGCAGGCGGTCGGCGAGGCCGAGCAGCGGCCACGTCGCGAAGCTCTCTCCCAGCGCCGCCACGGGACCGCGCGTCCACGAGGGCAGTGGAACGCGGGGCGCGAGGTTGGCGTAGAGCGCGCCGAACAGCGCTCCGTTCTGCAGATGCAGAGCCCAGCCGGCCAGCGGCCACGCGGCTCTGCGCGTGACCGCCTTGCCGAGCAGTTCGACGTCGTCGAACCCGGTGCCGAAGATCCGCTTGTCGAGGGGCATCTGGGCGGCCCAGACCCCCGCCGCGAGGGCGCCGGCGAGGGCTCCTCGAATCGTCTTGGCTCGGTCGATCGCCATCTTGCACCACTGTAACGCGCCGGGCGCGCGCGGGTATCCAGGACATGGCGCGCGAGTCCGCCCGACGTTTCGGCCACGCTGCATCGTCGCCCGGCGAGCACGAGTCCCTGCAGCGCTTTCGGGCTCGCGCCGTCACGCGCGGCGTGAACCCGGTTCTCTACTGGACGGCGCGGGCGGTCCTGCTGCCGTTCTTCCTCGTCTATTTCCGTCTGCAGCGCGATGGCTCCGAGCACATTCCACGCTCCGGCCCGCTGCTGCTCGCGGCCAACCATCGCAGCTTCCTCGACCCGTTCGTGATCGGTGCGCTCACGCGTCGGCCGGTCTATTACGTCGCCAAGCGCGAGCTGTTCGCAAAGCGCTGGCAGGCGTGGGTGCTCGGCGCGCTCGGCGCCTTCCCGATCGACCGCGGTGCGGGCGACGTCGAAGCGATGGCGACCGCTCGGACGATCCTGCGCCGCGGCGACTGCGTAGTGATCTTTCCCGAGGGCACCCGCGTGCGGACCGGGCCGCTCGGAGCGCCACGCCGCGGCGTGGGTCGCCTGGCGCTCGAAACCGGCGCTCCGGTCGTGCCGGTCGCGGTGCTCGGCACCGACGCCGTGCGCCGCGGCTGGCGCATTCGCCCTCGTAAGGTCCGGCTGCGCTGCGGCGCCCCCGTCGGCTTCCCTTCCGTTGCTGCTCCCTCGCCTGCGCTGGCCGCAGCCGCGACGGAGCGGATCTGGGCACGCGTCGCGCTCCAGTGGGAATGGCTCGGCGGAGATAGGGTGCATGGTGAGTGGCCGAGCAACTCGCGCACAAGCCCAAGGCCCAGCTCGACGAGGAGTTCGCCGAGCTCTATCGCACGCACCTCCGAGACATCTACAGCTACGCCTACTACCGCGTCGGCAACCACCACGACGCCGAGGATCTCACCGAGCAGACCTTCCTGCAGGCCTATCGCCACTTCGAGCGCGCCCAGCGCGAGTCGCATGGACGGCCGCTGCGGCCATGGCTGATCCGCATCGCCCACAATCTCGCCGCGAACCTGTACCGCGACCGCTCGCGCAGACCGGTTTCGCCGATCGACGACAGCCCCACGCTGAGCGCGCCGCACACCACCGAGGATCTGGTGGAGGATCGCGACGAGCTCAGCCGCGTCCTGACCTGCGTGCAACTCCTTCCCGACGACCGCCGCGAGGCGCTGATCATGCGCTTCGCGCTCGGCATGGACAACCGCGAGATCGCGCGCGCGCTCGGGCGCTCCGACGGCGCCACCAAGGTTCTCATCCACCGCGCCATCAAGCAGTTGGAGGGGCTTGTCGCCGAGCCGCCGACGGCCGACGGTTCGGGAGGCGCTTCATGAGCGGGGTGTCGGCGGGGCGCCACGCCGGAGACGGTGTCCGATGACTGACGCGGTCCCCAACTTCGAGGGTCTCTTGCGACGTGCACTCGCGCCGGTCGATCCGCCCGAGGGATTCGCGCCGCGGCTCGAGGGTACGCTCACAAGCATCACCGAGCTCGCCGTCGAGGAGCTCGAAGGATGGGAGCTTTCGGCGATGCGCGATCCCCGCAACTGGGTGCGTCCCGCCGCTGCGCTCGTCGTCGGGACCGGGGCGGGACTCGCGCTCGTGCTCCTGCGCGCACGGCGACGCGGCTCGATCGCGGCAGCCGTCAGCGAAACGCGCTCCAAGCCCGCGGGAGCGCCGCGGGGCTCGGGGAGCTAGCACGCGCAGAACTATTCTGGTATTTGGTTAAGACTGTCCGGGCGGAATGGCTCACTTGGACATGTCGGACGTGGACTTCCTGATCTGCGAGACCGGCGCGGTACGTATCCATGTCCGAAATGGCTCGCTACAAGCGCTCCGCGAAGACCGCAGCTGCGATCTTGCGCAAGCTCGCCGATGAGGATCTCATGCAGCTGGTGCGTGAGAACGACTCGGCTGCCTTCGCGATCGTCTACGAGAGGCACGCGACCGCCGCCTTCTCGCTCGCCTTCCGCATGAGCGGAAAGCGGACGCTTGCCGAAGACATCGTCCAGGAGGCCTTCATCTCGCTGTGGCGCAGCGGCGCGCGCTACGACAGCACGCGCGGCAGCGTCCGCACGTGGGTCCTCGGAATCGTTCACAACCGCGCGATCGACGCGCTCCGCCGCGGAACCGTCCAGGACCGTGGACGCGTCAGCGACGAGGGCATCGCCGAGCAGCTGGAGGCCACGGAGCGCACCGAGCTGGAGGTCGGTCGTCGCGACGAAGCGCGCGAGATCCGCGCCGCGCTGGTCGGACTGCCGCCCGATCAGAGCCGCGTGATCGAGCTCGCCTACTACGGCGGCTTCACCCACTCGGAGATCGCCGCGATGCTCGACACCCCGGTTGGAACGATCAAGGGGCGTATGCGTCTTGGCTTGCAGAAGATGCGCTCCCAACTCAGTGCCGAACGGATGGTGCCCTAGATGCGTGCCGCCAGGAACGCAAACAGGGAAGCGCCTCGCGCTGCGCGCCACAGGACCGACCCACGGAAGGTGAGCGTGTGAGCTCCGTGCCCGGACAGCCACGCGGTTGCCGGCGCCTGGAAGACGCTGCCGCCTACGTGCTGTACTCGCTCTCGGAGACCGAGGCGCAGGCGTTCGGCGAGCATCTCCGGACGTGCGTGGAATGCCGCGAGGAGGTCGGCGCGCTGCAGCCCGTCGCCGATGCGCTCGGAGTCGGCGTGCCGCGGGTGGAGGCGCCGCGGGAGCTGGGGTCGCGGATCATGGCCGCGGTCCACCCCGAGGCGGAGCTGTTCGGAGTGCTCGGCGAGGAGGCCGACCGCGCGGCGCCGGCACGTCGCTCGCGTCGCCGCGGCCTCGTGCCCGCGCTCGCCGCCGTGTGCGCACTGGCGATCGGTCTGCTGGTCGGGGCGCTCGCGATCAACACGCCTTCCAGCGAACACGCCGAGGTGATCCGCGCGATCGTCGTCTCGCCAGGGAGCCACGCCACGGCGGACTTGCGCAAGGCCGGCGGACACGTGCAGCTGATCGTCGAAGGTCTGCCCGCGCCGCCCCCGGGGCGCATCTACGAGGTCTGGCTCGAGCGCGGGGCGCAGGAACCCGAGCCCACCGACGTGCTCTTCTCGGTTACGCACACCGGTCACGGGACGGTCGCCGTGCCCGGTGGCCTACAGGGGATCAGCCATGTACTCGTGACCGACGAGCCGCTCGGCGGCAGCCCCAAACCGACGCGCAAACCGATCATCGTCGCGAAGGTCTGAGGAGCGAAGCCCGCTCGGCGGACGACGGCGCATGCGGCGCGCCCGGCGCTCTGCCCTCGCCAGCTACGCTCTTGGCCCCCATGCCCACCTGCTATCGGCATCCCTCGCGCGAGACCGGCGTCTCGTGCTCATCCTGCGGACGTCCGATCTGCCCGGACTGCATGACGACCACGCCCGTCGGCATGCGCTGTCCGGACTGCGCGCGCCAGCGCACGCGCGTCGTGCGGATGCGCGAGATGAGCGCCGAGCCGCGTGTCACCTTTGCGTTGATCGCGATCAACGTCGTTGCCTACCTCGCCGAGGGCAGCCTGACGCTGACCCAGGGCGGTGTCCTCGGGGGGACGCTCTACGACAAAGGGGCGCTGCTCGGCAGTTTGCCGGGTGCGCAGTTCGCCGGCCAGGGCGTCGCCCACGGTCAGTGGTGGCGGTTGATCACGAGTGGGTTCCTGCACGAGAGCATCGTGCACATAGGGTTGAACATGCTCGTCCTCTACTTCCTCGGGCGCCTCGTCGAGCCGATGTTGGGCTCGCTGAAGTTCGCCGTCGTCTACTTCGTCTCGCTGCTCGCGGGTTCCTTCGGTGCGCTGCTGCTGACCCCACACACCTTCACCGTGGGCGCCTCGGGTGCGATCTTCGGGGTCGCGGGAGCCGCGGTCGTGGAGCTGCGTGCGCGGCGGATCTCGGTGATGGAGAGCGGGATCGGGATGCTGATCCTCATCAATCTCCTCTTCAGCTTCACCGCTTCGGGGATCTCGATCGGCGGGCACATCGGCGGTCTGATCGGCGGCGCGCTCGCGGCGCTCGCGTTGCAGGCGGGCGAACGGCGTCGCTCGGAGGTGCTCGGTTACGCGGCGTGCGCGCTGATCGCGGCCGCGTCGGTCGCTGGCGGAGTCGCGACGGCAAAAGCGAGCGACGAGAGCTCGCCCGCCGGCGAAAGCCTCCTGTTGGCGCCGCCGCAATAGCGTCGCTAGCTCGCCCTCGCCGGCTCGACCGTGAGCGCTCGCCCGTCGATGGCTGTCCCGAGCGAGCCCGGGTGGAGAAGCTCGGCGAGCAGCTCGAGTCCGTCCACGAGCCGCGGGCCGGGCCGCGAGAAGTACGCCGACGCGTCAACCGCCACGACGCGCTCGGCTCCGAGTGACGCCAGCCGCTCGCCGTAGGCGAGCGCCTCGACGTGGGCGCGCGGCGCGTCGTATCCGCAGGGCATCGCGATCGCCACCGCCGGCGCTGCCGCCGCGACCTCCTCCCAGGAGGACTCGCGGGAGGGTTCGCCGGGCATCCCCAGCACGTCCTCTCCGCCGGCGAGCTCGATCAGCTGCGGCGTCCAGTGGCCCGCGAGAAACACCGGGTCCAGCCACTCCAGCGCCACCACGCGCGGCCGCGGGCGGCCGCGCACGGCGAGCTTGACCCGATCGATGCGCGCGGCAGTGCGCGCGACGAGGTCGACCCCCTCGGCGCGACGCCCAGTCGCCTGTGCCAGTGTGCGCACGTCGCCGAACGTCTCGCCGAGCGTGTGCGGGTCGAGCGAGATCACCCGCGGGCAGGACGGCATGTCCTGCGCGAGCTCGGCGACCTCCTCGTGGGAGACCGCGCAAACAGGGCAGAGGGCCTGAGTGACGATCAGGTCCGGCTCCAGCGCCCGCAGCGTGTCCTCGTCGAGCTCGTAGATCGACTCGCCACGCTCGGTGCGCTCGCGCACCGCCGCGTCGATCTCCGCAGCGCTCAGACCGGCAAGCAGCGCATCGCCAGTCACGCGCGGGAGTGCCTGCGCCGCCGGCGGGTAGTCGCACTCGTGCGTCACCGCGATAACCTCGTCGGCGAGGCCCAACGCAAACAGCAACTCCGTGGCGTGCGGGACGAGGCTCACGATGCGCATTGTGCGACCCAGGTTATGACTCTCTCAGACGACGAGATCCGGCAGCGCCTGCAGGGCAGTCCGTGGGCGCGCGACGGAAACGCGATCGCGCGCGAGTGGAAGCTGGCCGATTTCGCCGAGGCGATCGCCTTCGTCAACAGTGTCGCGGAGCTGGCGCAGGAGGCGGACCACCACCCAGACATCCTCGTGCACGGCTGGAACAAGGTCCGGCTGGAGCTCTCGACTCACTCCGCGGGAGGGCTCACCGACGCCGACCTTGCGCTCGCCCGACGCATCGACGCATTGAGCTGAGCGCTCCCGAGGTGGGCGGCCGGGAGGGCTCTTGATACCGTTTGCGGGTCGGCCACCGATGAACGACGACCAACCTCCCCGAAGTAGCGGCCCCCAAGTAGCCCGCACCCAAGCGTGACCGGGCTCAAGCTGACCCTGGCGGTGCTCCTGGTCGCCGTAAACGCCTTCTTCGTGATCGCGGAGTACGCACTCGTACGCTCGCGCCGTGAGCGCCTGCAGGTGATGAGCGAGGAAGGCACGCGCGGCGCGTCGCTCGCGCTGAGGCAGCTGGAGAACATCAACCAGTACATCTCCGCCGTCCAGATCGGCGTCACGATGACCTCGATCGCGATCGGTGCGCTCGGCGCCCCCACGCTCGCCCACGCGCTGCAGGACGCCTTCGGCACCGGGCTCCCGCACGACGTCGCCGTCGTGATCTCCGTGGTGCTGGCCTACGCGATCGTCACCACCGTGCAGCTGATCTTCGGCGAGATGGTGCCCAAGTTCTACGCGATCAACCGCTCCGAGAGCGTCGCGCGTCGCATCGCGCGCCCCCTGCAGGGCTTCAGCGTCCTGTTCGGGCCGATCATCCGCGCGATCACCGCGATCTCCACGCGGCTGCTCAAACGGCTCGGCGTCGACATGGACAGCGACGTCGTCGCCGGCTCGCCCGACGAGCTCAAGCGCCTGATCGCCGAGTCCCACGCGGTCGGCCACCTCGATCCTGGCGAGGCGGGGATGCTCACCGGCGTCTTCCACCTCCACGAGCAGGAGGCCCGCCAGGTGATGACGCCCAGCCCCGCGATCGTCACCGTCGACGTGGCCAAGAACGTCGAGACCGCGCTCAAGCTGTGCATCTCCTCCGGCCACACCCGACTCGTGGTGACCGAGGGCGACGACCGCGACCGCGTGCGCGGGCTCGTCCACGCATCCGCGCTCGCGCGCACCCTGATGGACGATGGCCCGGACGCCTCGATCGAGCCCGTCGTGCACGACGCGCCGATCGTGCCCGAGACCAAGCCGCTGGACGACCTGCTCGCCGACCTGCAGCGCCAGCGCACCTCGCTGGCGGTCGTCGTCGACGAGTACGGTCGCGTCGCCGGCATCGTCACCGTCGAGGACATCATCGAGGAGGTCGTCGGCGAGATCGCCGACGAGACGGACCCCGCCGCGGGCGAGGTGCGGCGCCTCCCCGACGGCGACTGGTTCGTGCGCGGCCACGTCGCCGTCAGCGACCTCGCCGACTACGGCGTACACCTCCCGGTGGACACCGACGCCTACAACTCTGTCGGCGGCTTCGTCTTTGCCGAGCTCGGCCGCCTCCCGCGTCGGGGAGATGCGGTAACCGCCGGTCCCTACTCGATCCGCGTGGAGTCCGTCCGTGAGAACCGCGTCGAGGCCGTCCGCATCCGCGAACGCCGCGCCGTGCCTGCGCGCGAGGCGCGCGGCGAGGCCACCGGCTGAGAAGGGCGTCGTAGCCGGGCCCGCGAGGGGAGCGGCCCGGGTGGCCTGGGGAGCGGGCCCGGGCGGGTAATGGGGCCAAAGACACGTCCGGCCCGCGGGGGGAGCGGGCCCGGGCGGGTAATGGGGCCAAAGACACGTCCGGCCCGCGGGGGGAGCGGGCCGGAGCGTGTGCACTGGGAGGAGGCGGTGTGCGTTGCGACCAGAGTCGCATCACCAAGTATGGCCCTCTTGATGAAGCCCACCTAAAAGGTCGAGCTGCGTAAGAAAATTCTTTGGAGGGTGGCCCGAGCCTGGCCCCTCGATCCAGCTTTTCAGTAGGCGTGGAAACCGCGCTTGCTCTTGCGTCCCAGCGCGCCCTCGGCAATCAGTTGGCCCAGGTGCGGCGGGATCGACTCGCCGAGCGTTTCGCCGATCGCCTGCGCGACGTCGAGGCCCACGAGATCCAGCAGCGCGAGCGGCCCCATCGGGTGGCCCGCGCCCAGGCGCATGCAGGTGTCGATGTCCTTCGGCTCCATGCGGGTCTCTTCCAGCAGGCGCACCGCGCTGAAGAGATAGGGAAACAAAAGGCGGTTCACGACAAACCCCGGGACGTCGGGGACCTCGACGGGGGTCTTCTCGAACGTCTCGCACAGCGCGAGCGCCCGCGCACGCGTGTCCGAGCTCGCCGCGCGCGGAAAGATCAGCTCGACGAGCTCCATCTTGGTGACCGGGTTGAAGACGTGCAGGCCGACGAAGCGCTCCGCGATCCCGCTTGCGGCGGCGAGCTGCTCGACCGACAGCGAGGAGGTCGTGCTCGCGAGGATCGCGTCCGCGGCGAGCAGCGCACTCAACTCCGCGTGCAGCGCGGACTTGACGTCGAGATCCTCCACGACGGCCTCTACCACGAACGTCCTGTCTCGGAGCGCCTGCGGTTCGGTTACGACCTGCACGTGCTCGGGGTCCACCTCCGCGCCGAGCCGCGCGAGGGTCTTCTCGACCTGCGCCCGCGCGCGCTCGGCCGAGCTCTGCGAGCGCGCCAGCAGCACCAAGGGCCCGTGGTGCGCGGCGGTCGCCGCCAGCCCGCACGCGATCGCGCCGGATCCCACAATCGCAAGCCGCTCCGTCAAGGTGCTCTCGTCTCCTCTGGTTTCTTGGTTGACTGACCAGTCAATCTACGTCGCTCACGCGGTAGACTAGGGCGTACCGGCGTGGGATGCCCGCCGCGCGTCCCAGTGTCCCGTTCAGCTGTGCCATCGCTATTTTTGGAGGACTCCCCATGAGGCAACCAGAGGGCCGCGAGGTCGTCATCGTCGAGGCCGTCCGCACCCCCATCGGGCGCGGGCACAAGGAAAAGGGCTACTACAAGGACACCCACCCCAACGCGCTGCTCGGCAAGGTCTACACCGAGGTCATCGCGCGCGCCGGGATCGACGCCGCCGAGGTCGAGGACGTCGTCGCGGGCTGCGTCCAGCAGTTCGGCGAGCAGGGCTTCAACATCGCGCGCAACGCCTGGCTGCAGGAGGGCCTGCCGATCGAGACGCCCGGCACCACCGTTGACAGACAATGCGGCTCGGCCCAGCAGGCCGTCAACTTCTCCGCCGCGCTGATCGCGGCCGGCGTCCACGACGCGATGATCGGCGCCGGCGTCGAGCACATGGGCCACCTCCCGTTCGCCGCGGGCATGAAGACCCAGGAGGACTTCGGCTTCGCGTTCACGCCCGAGCTGATGGCCAAGCACAACATCGTCGGTCAGGGCCTCGGTGCGGAGATGATCGCCGACCAGTGGGAGATCCCGCGCTCCGAGCTCGACGAGCTCGCCGTGCGCTCTCATCGCCTCGCGCACCAGGCCACCGAGGAGGGCCGCTTCGAGCGCGAGATCGTCCCGATGCAGGTCAACGGCGACACCTACGTCACCGACCAGGGGATCCGTCCCGACACCGACCTCGAGAAGCTCTCTCAGCTGAAGCCCGCGTTCAAGCCCGACGGCAAGATCACCGCGGGCAACGCCTCGCAGATCTCCGACGGCGCCGCCGCGGTCCTGCTGATGGCGGCCGATAAGGCCAAGGCGCTCGGGCTGCGTCCGCGCGCGCGGATCGTCGATCAGACGACCGTCGGCTGCGACCCCGTGAAAATGCTCGAGGGTCCGATCCCCGCCACCACCAAGATCCTCGCCCGCAACGGCATGAAGATCGACGACATCGACCTGATCGAGATCAACGAGGCCTTCGCTCCCGTCGTCGCCGCGTGGCGCCGCGAGCACAACCCCGACATGGGCCGCGTCAACGTCAACGGCGGCGCCATGGCGCTCGGTCACCCGCTCGGCTCGACCGGCGCGCGGTTGATCACCACGCTGCTGCACGAGCTCGAGCGCTCCGACAAGGAGATCGGCTTCGTCACGATGTGCTGCGGCGGGGGGCTCGGCACCGGAACATTGATTCAGCGCGTCTGAGGGCCGCGCTACCCCTCCCAAGCCGGCCCGCAGGGCCGGCCATTCAATTCAAGTCGACGGCCCGTTGCCGCCGGTCCATTTCACCGGGACCGGCGGCAACGCCAGCAACGCGGCCCAAGTGCTCGGGTCGGTTTCGCCGGTCGCGGGGATCGCGTGCGCGGTCTGGAACTGCTCGATGTTCGCCTTCGTCGTCGCTTCGAAGATCCCGCTCGTCGGCTGACCGGTCGCGGCGGAGGCGAGATGCTCCTGCAGCCACAGAACCTGGTCGCCTTTGGCGCCTTCTCTGAGCAGCGGCGAGGTCAGCTCGGGCTGGGGGACCGTGAGCGCCGTGTTCAGCGGCGCGGCCAGCGCGCTCCAGTCCGCGGACGGGGTTTCCTGCCAGTCCCAGAACGACTCGCCGCCCGCGCCGTAAGCGCTTGCGAGCGAGCGGAAGCTCACGACTTCGTTTGGGCTCACCCCGCCGTAGGTTTGGCCGAGCGGCAGGATCGGGCGCCCGTAGACGAGGTTCTCCTCGTAGGTGTGCACGAACACGTTCGCCACACTGGTCCCGATGTCGTGCCAGTACATCTGCGGCGCGTTGAACTGTGCGCCGTTCGGACCCATGAAGACCGAGAACGGGAACGAGGGGTGGTAGTCGACGTAGGGGAACGACGCCAGGCCGATCGGGTAGTTGGGGCCGACCTTGGCGCGCAGCGTTTCGATGTAAGTCTGCGCGGCGGCGTAGCGCCCTTCGTACTCCGCCTCCGCGTCGATCACCAGGCAGTCCGCGCCGTTGGCCGCCGCCCGCGCCCCCAGTTCGGCCTCGCCGGTCGGATTGCTGCCGTACACGTACTGCCACGCGCACGCCCGCAGGCCCCCCGCGTGGAGTTCGGCGACCAACTGTGGACTGAACTGGCTCCAGTAGTTGGTCGAGCCGTCGGAGCTCTTGATGAACAGCGTCGTCACGCCCGCCGCGTGCGCCTGCGCAACGATCGACGCGACGTTGCCGCCGTCGGACGCGCTCATGTACCAGATCCACATGCCCTGTCCCGCGAACGCCGTTCCGCTCGCGCTGGTCGTCGCCGTGGTGGTTGGCGCCGGCACGGGCACCTTCGGTGCGGGCGGATGCAGTTTGTACGTGACCACCTGGATCGGTCCGAAATGATTGGAGCTGCGCCCGCCGGGGAGCATCACCGCGATGCTCCCCGAGTGCGCGCTGCCGGGAACCGTCACGACCAGGCCCAGCTTGGAGACATGTAGATGCGCATTCGGCGAGTTGCGCGCGATCCGCGCGTTCCACGACCGCGGGAACGCCACCGCCTCGCCGCTCTGCAGTCCCTGACCCTGCAGTAGCAGCGTGCCGTGCGTGGAGACCTCGTGCTGCCTGGTGCCGCAGTTGCTCGTCGGCACGCACCGCACCGCCGTGATCTTCACGGTCGTCTTCGAGCTCGCCGCCGGGCTATGCGGGCCGCTCGGCCGCTTGCGCGAGCCGGTCGAGGTTCCGCCGGTGGGCCCGCGGCCGCCGGCGGGCACGTGCGTCACCGGTTGGGCCGGCTGACCCCCGGACCCCTTCGCGGCTTGGCCCGGCGCGCCGCCCGGTGAGGTTCCGCCCGAGACCGCCGTCGACGCCGGTGCGCTCGCCGTGGGGGAGCCTGCGAGCGCGAGCACGAGGGCGACGGGCAGCACCCGCGCGATCGTTGCAGCGGCCGAGAGTTGGAATCGCTTGTGGACGCCAGGGCTTTCCATGAGCGGGCGGGCCGGAGGGACGGACGGAAGCCCGACCTTAACGGCTATGAGGTTCGCAACCGAGCCACGGGACAGAAGTTGCGCCCCGCCAGCCCGCGGCCGCGGTCGCATGAAAGATCCCTTGCAGAACGCTCAGCTGGGCGTGCGCTCCCAGCGGAAGCCAACCGCCGAGGGAGCCGGTGCGAGCGGGCTTTCGGGCAGGCCCGCCGGCGGCTCGGGCAGGTTGAAGCCCGAAGGAGCGACGTCGTTGGGGGCGTCGCCGTGGAACAGCGACGCGAGGTACTGGATCTGGCCGCGGCCCACCCCGAGCTCGAACTGGCCGCCGCCGTAGTTCCCGATGCCCCGCGCCTCGCAGTAGTCGAAGGCGTCCAGCAGGTTGCGCAGGCCGCCCAGGCGCGAGGGCTTGATGTTGACCATCCTGGGTGCATAGCGCAGCGCCTCGATGTCGGCGACCGAGTGGATCGGCGCATCCCACGAGAACCGCTCGCGATGCGTCGCCAGGATCGCGTCGGTCTCGGGCGTCAGCGCCGGGTCCTCGATCCACGCGTGCCCCAACGCGCTCACGACGCGCTCGTACAGCACCGGGTCGGCCGGCTGGTCCACGATCGAGCCCGTGTAGTAAGCCTTGAAATCGACCGAGTCCACCGCGCCCGTCTCCGCGAGCTCGGAGATCAGCTGCTCGTCCCACGAGCTCGTCGGGTCGAGCTTGAAGCGCAGCCCCGGATAGAGACGCAGTCTGCTCAGCAGCGGCTCCATCGCGGGCGGCTCGCCCAGTCGCAGGGAGACCACGAAGCGCACCGGCCGCGGCTCTCGGCCGAGCGCCTCGTGCAACGTCGTCCCCGCCTGGCGCAGCGCGAGGTCGAGCGCGGCCGACTCATACGCCCAGATCCGGTAGCGCCGCGAAACCTCGCGCTGGGGGGGCTCGGGAAACAGGTCGAGCTCCGCGAGGCGCTCCGCGAACGACGCGATCGTGAAGCTGCCGTCCAGCGGCAGTCGCATCTGACCGCCGGCAAACGCGCGCTGGGCGATCTCGTGGTCGACGGCGTCGTAGGTGACGTCCTCGCCCCACCCCTCGGCGCCCGCGCCGCGCAGACGGATGACCGTGCTGGAGCGCTCGAACGCACTGGAAACCCGTGCCTTCAGTGGCTCGAGCTCGTAGCCCTCGATCTCCACCGGCAGCTGCGCCAGCAGCTCCCAGGCGCTCACGCGCGGCTACCCCCGCCGAAATTGGAGTGCTCGGTCCCGGGGGACACACGCGCGGCGCCACCCCCGGGCTGCTCGGAGCCCGTGCCCTCGCGCTCGAGTCGCGCCACGAGCTCCTCCAAGCGCAACTCCTCCAGCGCGCCGCCAACCGCCTCCAGCTCGCGCGCGCAATACTCGATCAGTTCCTTGCCTTCGCGCATCAACTCCAGCGTCTCGCTGAGGCTCGCCTCGCCGGAGTCCAGCCGACGGATGATCTCCTCGACGCGCGCCGCGCTCGCCTCGTAGGTGCGCTCGCCGCTCATGGTCCAACCTCTCCCTGCTGAGCGGCCTCGATCTCGGCTGTGACGCTGCCATCGGCAAAGCGCACGCACACCCGCTTCTGCGCGTGTGCCTCGGTGACGCTCGCGATCGGCTCCCCCTTCCGGGAGGTCACCAACGCGTAGCCGCGCTCGAGTGTGCGCTGCGGGTCGCGCGCGGCCAGCGCCAGAGCCAGACTCTCCAGCTCGCGTGTGCGTCGGCCGCGACAGTCCCCGATCGTCGCGGCCGCCTTGCGCTCCAGCACCAACGCTCGTCGCGCCGAGTGGCTGCGCTCGGCGGCGAGCCGCCGTCGACCCGCTGCGCGAACCTCTCGCAGCTGCTGGTGCAGCCCGCGCCGCTGACGCTCCAGGTGCATCCCCGGCGCGCGCGCCAGCGTCGCGAGGGATCGTGCACGTACCAGTACCGCGCGACGCCCCTGCGTTCGCAGCCGGCTCGCGGCGAGCGCGAGCTCGCGGCGAGCCTGCGCACAGTCGATCCCCACGGCGGCCTCCGCCGCGTGCGTCGGGGTCGAGCAGCTCACCGCCGCGACATCGTCGAGCAGCGTGCGGTCGGTGTGATGACCCACCGACGCGATCACCGGCACGCTCAGCAGGGCCACCGTTCGGCACAGCGTCTCGTCGCAGAAGCACAGCAGATCGGCCAGCGAGCCGCCGCCACGAGCGACGATCGCGACATCGACCCCGCCGAGCGCAGCGAGATCCTGCAGCGCGCGCGTGATGGCGGGCGCCGCGTGACGATCCTGGACGGGCGCGAACCCCCACACGATGCGGCCCGCCCAGCCGCGTCGCGCGAGCGCGGCGAGCACGTCGTCGCGCGCCTTGCCGCCCTCGCCCGTGACCACGCCGATCGTTGCAGGCAACAGCACCCGCGGCAGACGACGCTGGAGCTCCAGCAGGCCCTCGGCATCGAGCACCTTGCGCAGACGGTCGATGCGCGCCAACAGGTCGCCCTCGCCGGCCACCCGCAGGTCGCTGACCGCGAAGGAGAAGCTCGGCGAGGCGCTCGCGCTGCCGACGTAGTAGTCACAGCCGCCCGCCACCACGACCTGTGCGCCCTCGCGCACCGTCCCAGAACGCGCGCAGATCGCGTCCCAGTCGGTACGCCACGCCGCGCACGCGATCGCACCGGCGGCGTCGCGCAGCTCGAAGTAGACGCGCGCCCGCGAGAGGCGCAGGTTGACGAGCTCGCCCACCAGCTGCACGCGCGCGAAGGAACGCAGCTTCACGCGCAGCGCCGCCGCATACTCGCCCACCCCAAACGGGCCCGCGAGCTCGCTGCCGGGGATCCCGGAGATCGGGCCGGAGATCTCCGGCGAGGCGCCGGGTGTATCCAGCGTTAGCGCTGTGCGATCGTGCTCGACCATCTAGACCCAGCATAGATTGGCGGTAGGATCGAAACCCAATGGTCGCCCGCGGCGAACTCTCCCCGCTCCTCGCCGTCTAGCGGCACTCCTCACGTGGCCAACCGCAGCAGGCCCCGCCGCCGTTCACGTAAGCGTCGCCCGACCGGCGCCCAGCCGCGGCAGGGTGGGGCCGTGTCGCCCGCGCCCGCCGCCAAGGCCCACGCCACACGCGACGGGAAGGCAGCCACCGCGCGTGCCACCACACGCCGCAGGCCACCCGCTTCGCCGACCGCGCCGACATACGGGGAGCGTCCGCAGGCTCCCTGGCACCCGCTGCCGATCTCCGAGCTGCTGATCCTCGTCGGCGCGATCGTCGCTGTGCTCGGTTTGCGCCGGCTCGACGTCAAGAACCCCGAAATCTCGCGCGGCGGGGCGACGCTGATCGCCGGAGTCGCGACGGTCGCGATCGGCACCATCGAGGTCACGCTGCGCGAGCACCGCAGCGGCTATCGCTCGCACACCGTGATGCTCTCGCTGCTCCCGGTATTGGTATTCGATTCACTCGTCGTGCTCGTGGTGTCGGCGTTCACGACCGCCCCGCGCCTCATGAGCCTCGGGTTGATCGCGGTCGACATCGTGCTGTTCGTCTTTCTCTTCCGACTGCTCCGATCGCGCTTTCTCGATGCGCGCCACGCGCGGGTGCTCAGGGAAGGATGAACGAGGGCGCGGCGCCCACGTCTCCGATCTCATGCGCGGAGGCTGGCTCAGCCGCCACACCCGAAAGGGCCGGCCATCGATCCGTGGTCGACTCTGAGGCGGCCATGCGGGTGCCGGGCACTTCGTAGTCCGTGCGTTTGTCGTCGCCGACGATCACCACCGGGTCGCCGCATATCTCCATCAGCCGCGAGAACGTGCGCGCCCCGATGTGCTTGGCAAGCTCCCTCGCATCGGGACTCTGCGGCTCGCCCACGTCGGAGTCGACATCGGACGTGAACACGATCGATCGCTGCTGCTCGTAACGCGCGTTGACGATCAGGTAGATCTGCTCCATGACCCACTCCGTGGGACGCACCACGCGCAGATCCTCGATGTGCAGCAGGTTGACTTCCTCGAGCGCCCTGATGATCGCGTCGGTGCTCTCGCGGCTGTCGGAGTCGAACGTCGCGCGCAGGCGGTTCAGCAGCGCGGCTGCGTTGAAGCTCAGGACCGACCGTTCGGCGTGCGCCGCGGTCGCGGCGACCATATAGCCGAGCGTCGTCTTGCCCGTGCCGGTGTGCCCCATGATCCACAGGCCGTCGCCATTGGTGAGCTTGCTCTCGATGTCCCTGCAGAAGTGCCTCACCTTGCGCACCATGTCGCGGTTGTTGGGGTCCTGGGCGATCTGCGCGAGCGGGTTGCGCTCCCACGAGAGATCCATGTAGCGGCGCGGTACACGCTCGCGCAGTCGCCGCGCGCGCGCCGACGCGACGCGTCGCGCGCGGCATGCGCAGTCGCGCGCCGTGTTCGTCTGCTCGTCCACCACGAAACCGCTGCCGTCGCACATGTCGAACGGGCAGCGCGGAGGCGATGCGGCAGTGCTCTGGCGTGGGGTGCCCATCGTCTTCAGTCAAGCAAGCTCATCGGCGTTGGGCAGTGGGGAAGCTGCACACTCCAGCTTTTTTCGCTCCAGGCCGCGCGGGGGTCAGCGTGCGTCCGGCGCGGGGAGGCCCGCGAGCGAGGGCAGCGGGTGCGCCTGCAGAGGGTCGCTCTCACCGCGCACCTCGCCCTCGAAGCCCAGCCGCTCCAGGCGCCGGATCTCCCGCTCGCCTTCCACTCGCGCCGGATGGCCGGGCGCCAGGTCGGAGGTCAGGCGCGCGATGCGGTCGCGCAACTGCAGCGCGAAGTGCGGCGTGGAGGCGCCCATCAGCGCGCGCACGTCCTCGACCGTGACCTCGCCCGAGCGCGCGCGCTGCAGGCGGTGGGGCTCTTCTGCTCCGCTCATCGTTCTCTCCCGTTGCGCGGCGCTGTCTCGAGCATCGTGTCCAGTTCGGCCTGCGTGCTCGCCGCGATCGCCGCTTCGTCGCCGACGAGCCAGCCGTGATTGTAGAACCCGCGCGTCGGCTGGTATTCGGGATAGCTCGGCTGGATGTCGCCGAGGTACGTGCACAGCGCCCGCGGCACGCCGGATGGGTCTTCGAGCAGGAGCAGGGGGCCGAAGTCGCCGCTTGCGGACAGCGGTGCAGCCGCGGGCGCGTCGAGTGGACGGCTCGCGTTCGCGAACACCAGTCCGTGGCCCGGTTCTTCGACGCCCCACCCGAACGACCCGTCGCTGTAGCGCGCGACGGCGATCGCGTTTTCGACGGCTTCGCCGCCGGCGCTCGCGCTGCCCGCGCCGCACGCAGTCGGTTCGGGTGCGGTCATCGCGACGCGGTGCGTGGTGCCATAGCGGTCGAGCTTCGCGAGCGTCGTATCGCTCACGGAGGTCGGCGATCCGACGACGTAGATCGCGGGATGGTGCAGCCCGGCGAGGGCTCTGCGCGTGGCGCGCGGGATCCCCGCCGCCGCGACCGGCAGGATCGGTGCGCCGGTCTCAGCCGCGAGGCCCGCCGCGGGCATCGACAGAGCGGGCGGACCACCCGCGCCCACGACGATCACCTGCCGCGGCGAGGCTCCACGGGCAAGCGCGGCGAGTCGCTCGATCTGTGCAGCGAGCGCCGCCGGGGCCCTCGCCGGGGTCTCGAGCGCGCGGGTGCGGTACCTCGCGGGTGCGGCGGAGGTGCCGATCTCGATGACCTGCGCGCCGCGCAGCAGCGCCGAGCCGCGGGGGTGCATCGCGCTGAGCGCTTCCGCGGAGATCGCGGGGAGCGAGTTGCCGTCGGCGTACAGGATCGGGGCGCTCAGGGGGGCGGCGGCGAGGACCGCGGAGGCGAGTGCCGCCGTCCAGTCGTGCTCGTCGACGAGCACCACCGCCGCGGGGCGCGTCGCGGGGGTCAAGCCGGGGTGCACCGCGAGCGCGACGGCGGCGGCGTCGGCGACCGGAGTGGTGCCCCCGAGCCGGGTGGTGTTCTTGGTCTCCAGGCCGTTCGCGGCAAGGGCTCCGGGAGCCGCGACCGTCGTCACGCCACCGGTGCCGCCGTCCTTTTCCTTCGGCAGCGACTTGCCGCATCCTGCAAGCACGGCGCCGAGCGCGACGGGCACGAGGAGCGCGCGGAGGAATGCGGGGAGCGGGAGCATCGGCGCGCCACATTAGCGAGCCGTTCCCCGGAAATTGCAGGGAGTTCCCCGGAAAATGCGGGAAGGACGCTGCAGCGCGTGCAAGCGTCATTGCGGTTTGCTAGGGTCTTCGCCCGAACGCCGAATCCGTGGTCAGACGCCACGGAACGGGGGACCCAAGTTGTTGGGGCGAATCCCACGGTGAACCGTGAGAAGCGCAGGCTCTTTTAGCGCTAGCCCGTCAGCTAACCCCGCAGGCCGACGAAAGAGGTTGTTTTGCGGGTGCGATGCTTTAGAGCGACGCTATGCGGTTTGACCTTGCTGGTTACGATTGCGAGCAGCGCCACTTCGGCGTTTGCCGCGAGTAAAGGAGTTTCGGGCGGCACCTCCGCGAGCAGCGTGGCTCGCGCGACGGTCGTGGCCCCCGCGACGGCTGGAGGCTCTACCGCAGAAGCGGCGCCCGCGGGAGCCCCGACGACGGCACCGACATCCGCCCCGAACGCCCCGAAATTGCACGCGCCGGTCACCGCGCACACGTCGAGCATCGCCTACAAGGGTCCGGTGTACGAACGCACCGCGACCGGGCAGGTCGTGCCCTACGCGCCGCCGCCCCCCGCGGGCGTAACGAATGGTTTGACCGGTGGAAGCGCCGCCTCGGTCGTCACGAACGCCAAGCCCGAGCTGCTCGTGCCGGGCACGACGGCGCGCTATGTGGACGGCCTTGCCGCTGCTCCGATTTCCGCACCCCCGGCCGTCCAGGAGATCATCTGGGCGGGCAACCAGATCATCGGCCTGCCGTACATCTTCGGCGGCGGGCACGGGTCGTTCAGCTCGCCCGGCTACGACTGCTCGGGGACGGTGTCGTTCGCGCTGCACGGCGCGGAGCTGCTGAAGACCCCGATGGACTCCTCGGAATTCATGGGCTGGGGCGGTCACGGCGTCGGGCGCTGGGTGACGATCTTCACGAATCCCGAACACGCCTACATGACGATCGCCGGCCTGCGGCTCGACACGAGCTCGGCCGACGACCCCTCCAACCAGCAGGGTCCGCGCTGGCGTCCGCTGCGCCCCGGCAACTGGGGCTTCCGGGTCCGCCATCCCTCCGGGCTCTGAGGCGGGCCGGGCGTCGGCTACGCTTGAGCCTGCCCGGATGACCCACGTACCGTAGAACTCAGGAGGAACGCAATGCCCGGCTTGACGGGGCGCATGTCGACGGTGGTGAAGGCGAAGGTGTCCAAACTGCTGGACAGAGCCGAAGATCCCGCGGAGACGCTCGACTACAGCTACCAGAAGCAGGTCGAACAGCTGCAGAACGTCAAGAAGGGGATCGCGGACGTCGTGACCGCAAAGAAGCGGTTGCAGATGCAGGAGAGCACGCTGCAGCAGCAGGTCGTCAAGCTCGACACGCAGGCCCGCCAGGCGCTCTCCTCCGGGCAGGAGGATCTCGCGCGCACGGCGCTGGAGCGCAAGAACATCGCGCAGACCGAGCTGCAGTCGCTCGACACGCAGGTCCACGAACTCGAAGACCAGCAGCAGAAGCTGACCGACTCCGAGCAGAAACTGCGCGCGAAGATCGAAGCGTTCCGCACCAAGAAGGAGGTCATCAAGGCGCAGTACTCCGCCGCGGAGGCCCAGGTGCGGATCTCCGAGGCCGCGACCGGGGTCGGCGAGCAGATGGCCGACGTCGGGCTCGCGATGCAGCGCGCGGTGGACAAGACCGAAAACATGAAGGCCCGCGCCGACGCGGTCTCCGAGCTCGAAGCCGCGGGCACGTTTGACGACATCACCGCGCTGGGGTCCGGGGAAGACGACATCGACCGCCAGCTCAAGCAGCTCTCCAACAGCTCCGCCGTCGATGACGACCTCGCGAAGATGAAGAGCGAGCTCGGCGCGGGAGCGCCCGCGGGTCAGATCCCGGCGTCGAGCGAGCAGGCGCAGTCGGGTACCCCGTCGGCGCCGGGCGAGGGCGGCCAGGGATGATCGTCCGCATATCCGGCGAGGAGCAGTACCGGTTGGAGGAGGGCAGCGCGGGGCGCTTGAACGAACTCGACGAGGACGTGCTCGCGGCCGCGCAGAGCGGCGACGAGCAGCGCTTTCGCGACGCCTACGGGCGGCTGCTGGAGTTCGTGCGCTCCAGCGGCCAGGTCGTCGGCGAGGATGAGATCGAGACCTCCGACGTGATCCTGCCGCCCTCGGATCTCAGCCTCGCGGAGGCGAGCGCGGAGTTCACCGGCGAGGGTCTGATCCCGGACTGATCAGATCGGGATCCCCCACAGGGGGAACCAGCGCTCGATCTCGGGCTCGATCGGGAGCTCGGAGCCGAGTTGCGCCTTCAGCTGGAGCTCGCGCTCGGTGGAGCGTTCGCCTCCCTGCGCGGCGGCGACGGCGGCACCACCGCCGGTGCTGCTCGTGGAGACGGTCGCGCCGGCCGGGACGAACGGATACCAGTGGCCGCGCTTGTAGTTGTAGATGAAGTAGATCGGGCGGCGCTGCGCGTCGCGGAACGCGAACACCGCGCACAGCAGCCGCTCGCCGTAGCCGGCGGTCTCGATCGAGCTGGAAACCGCGTTGATGCCGACCGCGAGGTCTTCGACGCTGGGCGCGCCGGGCGGGTTGTGGAGCACCATCCAGCGGTAGCCGTAGCTGTCGTCCTGCGTGGTCACGGTCGTGGAGCTCTCCCCGCCGGTCGCCTTCACGACGTCCACCATTTCGCGGATCGTCGATTCGAAGTCGCCGGTCGCGAGCGCCTGGAAGACGATCGCGGCGGCGCCCGCGGGCTCGATCTGGTGCTCTGCCTGCAGCGTGACGTACGCGGTGGCGATCGCGAACAGATGGTCGGGCGCGGGGCCCTTGACCTTGTGGCGGCCGGTGAGCGCGTCGAGCAGGCCCACTACGCGGTGCCCTGAAGCTGCGACTCCAGCCGCTCCAGCGCCGCCAGACGCTGCTCCAGCGGCGGGTGGTCGGCGAACAGGTTCATCAGCGAGTTCTTGGCGCGCGCGGGGACGATGAAGAACGCGCTCATCCCTTCCGCGGCGCGCAGATCGCGGCTGGGGACGCGTTCCATCGTGCCGCTGATCTTCAGCAGCGCCGAGGCCAGCGCCGAGGGGCGCCCGGTGAGGACCGCCGAGCCGCGGTCGGCGGCGAACTCGCGGTAGCGCGAGAGCGCGCGCAGCAGCAGGAAGGAGACGGCGTAGACGACCATCGCGACCATGATCACGACGATCACCGAATCCCCGCCCTCTTCGTCGCGTCCGTAGCCACCGCCGAAGCCGCCGCCGAAGAAGAAGCCGAACTGGACGATCATCGAGGCGACCGTCGCGAAGAAGCTCGCGAGCGTCATGACCATCACGTCGCGGTTGATCACGTGCGTGAGCTCGTGCGCCATCACGCCTTCGAGCTCGGCGGGGGACAGGAGGTCGAGGATCCCGCGCGTCGCGCACACCGTGGCGGCTTTCTGGGAGCGTCCCATCGCGAACGCGTTGGGCATCTGGGTCTCCATCACGCAGACCCGCGGCTTGGGCAGGTCGGCCTGCACGCAGAGGCGTTCGACGATGCCGTGCAGCTCGGGCTCCTCGGCGGGGGAAACCTCTTTGACGCCCATCAGCCCCATCGCGATCTTGTCCGAGGAGAACAGCTGCACGGCGAGCAGCGCGAGCGCGACGATCAGGATCACCACGCCGCTCGCGCCGACCGCGAAGAGGACGCCGACGAGCACCACGTAGACGAGTCCCAGCAGGAACATCGTGAACAGCATCCGCGCCTGCAGGCCGGTGTCTTTGCCGAAGGAGGCGCGGCGGTTGGGGGCGGTGGTCGCCATGCAGCGATTGTCGCAGAACGAGCTTGGGCTTCCCTAAAGGAGAGCCACCGGCGGCGCGAGGCTAGAGTGCGAGCCGGTGAAGCCGTCCTTCGACGTTCTCGGCATCTCGATCAAGAGCTTCGGCGTGGTGTTCGCGCTGGGCTTCCTCGCCTGTGGGCTGCTGATCGCGCGACGCCTGCGCGAGCTGGAGCGTCCGGTGGACTGGGCGTACGAGATCGTGTTCGCCGCGCTGATCGGCGGCCTGGTCGGCGCGCGCGGGTACTTCCTGATCCAGAACTACGGTGAAGTCAAGGGCCACCTCGCGAGCAGCATCTTCTCGGGCTCGGGCCTCGTCTGGTACGGCGGCGCGATCGGCGGCGCGATCGGCGTGCTCGCCTGGATGCGCTGGCGCGGGGTGTTGGAATTGAGGATGCTCGACATGGCCGCGACCGCGCTCGCGCTGGGCTACGCGATCGGGCGCATCGGCTGCCAGGTCTCCGGCGACGGCGACTACGGCATCCGTTCGAGCCTGCCGTGGGCGATGGGCTACCCGCACGGCACCGTCCCGACGCCGCCGGGGGTGCGCGTGCAGCCGACACCGATCTACGAGACGCTCGCGATGGGGCTCGTCGCGTACCTGCTGTGGCAGCTGCGCGACCGTGTGCGGCCGGGCGTGGTGATCGCGCTGTACTGCGTGCTGAGCGGCCTGGAGCGCTTCCTGGTGGAGTTCGTGCGCCGCAACCACGAGGTGGTCGCGGGCTTGACCGCGCCGCAGCTGGAGAGCATCGGCCTGACGATCCTCGGCGTGGTGTGGCTGGCCTTGATGATGCGCGGGCGGGGGCTCGACGGGCTGCGCGCCCCTGCGCGCCGCGCGAGCGCGGCGCGGCCGGCGACGGCCTGAGCCGCCGCCCGACGGCGGGCACGCGATAATCCAGGCCCGATGGCCACGGAGACGACGAACAGCGGTGCGCTCACGCAGGGACTGCAGCGGGTGTTCCCGCTGGGCAGTCGCGTGAATGCGCGCGGGCGCCTGGAGATCGGCGGCTGCGACACGCTGGAGCTGGCCAGAGAGTTCGGGACCCCGGCGTATGTGGTGGCGGAGGACGACCTGCGCGCCCGGGCGCAGGCGTTCGTGCAGGCGGGCCGGGCGGCGGGGCACGACAACCTGCACGTGCTGTTCGCCTCCAAGGCGTTCCCGTGCAGCGCGGTGCTGGCGCTGTTCGCGGGGGAGGAGCTGTGGTGCGACGTCGCGTCGGGCGGCGAGCTGCACCTGGCGCTCGGCGCGGGCTTCGCGGCGGAGCGGATAGTGCTGCACGGGAACGCGAAGTCGGAGGCGGAGCTGCGGATGGCGCTGCGCCACCGGGTGGGGCTGATCGTGATCGACAACCTCGACGAGCTGGGGTGTTTGGAGCGGTTGATCTCAGAGGGGGAGCTCGCCGACCGCGGCCCCCAGCCGGTCCTGGTGCGCGCGACGCCGAACGTGAAGGGAGACACGCACGAGAAGATCTCCACGGGCCAGGCGGACTCCAAGTTCGGGTTCGCGATGGATCAGGTCGGGGAGGCGATCGAGCGCGTGCGCGCGGTCGCGGGCCTGGAGCTGGAGGGTGTGCACGCGCACATCGGCTCGCAGCTGTTTGACCTGGAGCCCTTCCGCCGCAAGGTCGCCGCGCTGGCCTCCCTGCGCGCCCACGCGCCGGAGGGTGCCTTCCGAACATGGGATCTCGGTGGCGGCCTCGGCGTGGCCTACACCGCCGAGCAGCGCCCGCCGGCGATCGAGGAGTACGTCGGCGCGCTGGTGGGCGCCGCCAATGAGCAACTGGGCACGCACGGGCGGCTGCTGATCGAGCCGGGCCGCGCGCTGGTGGCGAACGCGTGCGTGACGCTGTACACGGTGCAGAGCGTCAAGCGCAACGTCTCGACGTGGGTGGCGGTGGACGGCGGGATGTCGGACAACCTGCGACCGATGCTCTACGGCGCTCGCTACGAAGCACACGTGGCCGATCGCCTCGGTGGCGGCACTCCCTGTGTGCTGGCCGGCAAGCATTGCGAGTCGGGTGACGTGGTCGTGCGCGACGCGCTGCTCGACAACCCACGCGCGGGCGACGTGATCGTGACGCCGGCGACGGGCGCGTACGGGTACGCGATGGCGAACAACTACAACGGGGTGCCGCGGCCGCCGGTGATCTTCTGCGCGGGCGGGGACGCGCGTGTGGTCGTGCGGCGGGAGAGCTTCGAGGACATGACCGCGCGCGATGTCGTCTGAACCGCGCGAGGGGAGGAGCGGGGCGGCGATGTCGGCCGTCGAGCGCGACCGCGCCATGGAACGCCGACCGGCGGGGGAGCCCTTCAAAGTGGGTCTGCTCGGCCACGGCACGGTGGGGGCGGCGTTCGCGCAGCTGCTGGAGCAGCGCGCGGAGGAGATCGAGCGCTTCAACGGGCGCCGGCCGGTGATCACGGGCATCCTGACGCGCTCGCGGGGCTCCTTCGAGGAGGTGCTCGCGAACGCGGACCTCCTGGTGGAGCTGATCGGGGGGACCGAGCCGGCGCGCGAGTACCTGCTGGCGGCGATGCGCGCCGGCAAGGACGTGGTGAGCGCCAACAAGCTGCTGCTCTCCCAGCACGGCGAGGAGCTGTTCGAGGTCGCGCGCGAGCGCGACGTGCGCCTGCGCTTCGAGGCGGCGGTGGCGGGTGCGGTGCCGGTGGTGCGCCTGCTGGAGGAGTCGCTGGCGGCGACCCCGATCGAGCGCGTGCACGGGATCGTGAACGGGACGACGAACTTCATCCTGAGCGAGATGGCGCGCGGCAGCGACTACCAGCAGGCGCTCGCGGAGGCGCAGCGCCGCGGGTACGCCGAGGCGGACCCCAGCGACGACGTCTCGGGGCGCGACGCGGCGGCGAAGATGGCGATCCTGGCGCGGCTGGCGTTCGGCGCGCCGGTGAATCTGCAGGACGTCAACTACGAGGGCATCGAGCAGATCCATACCGACGACCTCGCCCACGCGCGCGAACTGGGCCTGGGGTTGAAGCTGGTCGGCACCGCGGAGCGCCGCGAGGGCGGTATCTCGGTGCGCGTGCACCCCGTGTTCCTGTACGCCGGTCACCCGCTGTCGTCGGTTTCGGGGCCGTTCAACGCGATCACGGTGGAATCGGAGGCGATCACCGAGATCACCATGTCGGGGCCCGGCGCGGGCGGCCTGCAGACCGCGAGCGCGGTGCTGGGAGATGTGGTGAGCGTGATGACCGGGGGCGCACGCCCGCCGGCGCCGCCGCTGCCGGTGGAGCTGCTGGAGGAGGTCCAGAGCGCCTTCTACCTGCACCTCCAGGTCGCGGACCTGCCGGGCGTGCTCGCGGGCGTGACGCAGATCCTGGGCGAGCAGGGGGCGTCGATCAAGTCGGTCGTGCAGCGCGGGCACGGCGAGGGCGGCGCGGACGTGCGCCTGGTGATGGTGATCCACCCGCTCGCGGAATCGCGCATGCGCGAGGCGCTGCGGCGGTTGCAGGAGCTCGACTTCGTCAAGGGCGCGCCGCGCGCGATCAGGGTGATAGAAGAGGAGTTCGGATGACCCCCGTCAGCCTGATCGACCGCTACCGCGAGCACCTGCCGTTCGCGCCGGATGACCCGGTGGTGACGCTGTACGAGGGCGCCACCCCGCTGCTGCCGGCGCCGGTGCTCTCGGAGATGGTGGGCGCGGAGGTGTACCTGAAGTGCGAGGGCGGCAATCCGACGGGCTCGTTCAAGGATCGCGGCATGACCTGCGCGGTCTCGGCGGCGGTGCGCGAAGGGTCTAAGGCGGTGATCTGCGCCTCCACCGGCAACACCGCGGCGAGTGCGGCGGCGTATGCGGCGAAGGCGGGGTTGACGTGCGCGGTGATCGTCCCGGACGGGAAGATCGCGATGGGCAAGCTCGCGCAGACGCTGATCCACGGGGCGCGCGTGATCGCGCTGTCGGGCAACTTCGACCGCGGCTTGGAGCTCGTGCGGGAGCTCGCCGAGCGTCACCCGATCACGCTGGTGAACTCGGTCAACGAGTTCCGCATCGAAGGACAGAAGACGGCGTCGTTCGAGCTCGTGGAGGAGCTCGACGGGGGTCCGGACGTGCTGTGCATCCCGGTGGGCAACGCCGGCAACGTCACCTCCTACTGGCGCGGCTTCACCGAGATGGGCGTTGCGCCGCGGCTGTTCGGCTTCCAGGCCGAGGGCGCGGCGCCGCTGGTGCTGGGCCACCCGGTCGAGCACCCCGAGACGGTGGCGAGCGCGATCCGCATCGGCAACCCGGTGCGCTGGGAGGACGCGATGGCCGCGATGACGGACTCGCGCGGCGCGATCCGCGCGGTCTCCGACGCCGAGATCCTGAACGCCTACCGGCTGCTGGCGGCCAGGGAAGGAATGTTCTGCGAGCCGGCCTCGGCGGCATCGGTGGCGGGGCTTCTCAAGTACGGCGCCGACGGCGCGGGGCGCGTGGTGTGCGTGATGACGGGCCGCGGGATCAAGGACCAGCAGACGGCGCTGGAGAACAGCAACGGCCGCGTGATCCCGTGCGCCGCGGAAACGGTGGCGCTGGAAGAGGCGGTCCTGGGGGATGAGTAGCGGAGCCGCGAATTGAGCATGTCGCGCCGGCGCGTGGTGCGCGTGCCGGCCTCCTCGGCGAACCTGGGCCCGGGGTTCGACTGCATGGCGGCGGCGCTCTCGCTGCACCTGGAGCTGGAGGTGGAGGAGACGGGGCGCTTCGCGGTGCACACCGAGCTACCGGTGCCGACGGGGCGCGAGAACCTGTGCGTGCGCGCCTTCGAGCGCCTGCACACGGCGGACGGTTTCGAGTTTCGCATCCGCTCGCAGATCCCACTCGCGGGCGGCCTGGGATCGAGCGCCTCGGCGATCGTCGCGGGCCTCACGGCGGCGGACCACCTGTTCGAGCTCGACGCGGACCTGCTGGCGCTGGCGAGCGAGCTGGAGGGCCACCCGGACAACGTCGCGGCGGCGCTGCGCGGCGGGTTCGTGATCTGCGCCGACGGGGAGGCGACGAGATTCGAAGCCCCAACCGGCCTCGAGGCGATCGCGGTCGTGCCCCGCGATCCCGTGCGCACCCGCGCGGCGCGCGCGGCGCTCGACGCGCAGGTACCGCTCGAGCAGGCCGTGTTCAACGTCGCGCACGGCGCGCTGCTGACGCTCGGGCTCGCACGCGGGGATTGGGATCTCGTGGGACGCGGGCTGCAGGACCGCCTGCACCAGCAGCGCCGCTCGCACCTGTTTCCCCGCTCCTACGAGCTCGCGTCGCGTGCACGCGAGCTGGGTGCCCTGGGGGCGACGATCTCGGGTGCCGGCCCGACCGTGCTCGTGTGGTGCTTCTACGAGCAGACCGGCGCCGTCGTGCAGGCATTGCAGGGGGAGATCGAGGGGTGGGCGGAGTTGCTGCGCGCGCCGTTCGAGGCGCAGGGAGCTTACGTGGAGGAGATGTAGGGAAAGGAGGCCGCCGTGCGATGCAAAGCGAACAGGTGCCCCGCGGGGCACCCCACCGAACAGGAGCGACAGCGATGAGTCACACGATCAAGAACCTGGACGAGGTGCACGACATGGCCAAGGACCACGGTCTCGGCGAGCACGGCGAGGCGCGCTTCGCGATGGGCGACCTCGACGCGGAGCAGACCGGGCTAAGCCACCAGCGCCTGCGCCCCGGCAGGCGCCAGACGTTCGGCCACCGCCACGACAAGGCCGAGGAGATCTACCTCGTGCTGTCCGGAAGCGGGCGCGTGAAGCTCGACGACGAGGTCGTCGAGATCAAGCGCCTCGACGCGATCCGGGTCTCGCCGAAGACGATGCGCTCCTTCGAGGCCGGGCCCGAGGGCCTGGAATTCATCGCGGTCGGTCAGCACTTCGGGGGTGACGGGGACCTGGTCCAGGGCTGGTGGAGCGACTGATCGCGGAGCGCTTCGGCGCTCAGCTGCTCGTCGGCCCGCCGGCGCCTGACGCGGTCGCGGTCGTCGAGCGGCTGCTGGCGGTCCAGGGACAGGATCCGCGCGGCGCGCGCCTGGCGATCCGCGTGCGCAGCAGCGGCGTGTCGGCCGCCGACGTCGACCGTGCCCTGACGGAGGAGCGCACGCTGCTGATCACGTGGCTCAACCGGGGCACGCTGCACCTCGTGCGCCGCGAGGACTACCCGTGGCTGCACGCGCTGACGACGCCGCCGCTGTTCACGGGCAACGCGCGGCGCCTCGCCCAGGAGGGCGTCTCGCCGGCTGCAGCCGAGCGCGGTGTCGCGGCGATCGAGGGCGCGCTCGGCGAGGAGGGCCCGCTCACCCGCAAGCAGCTCGCGCAGCGGATCGCCGCGGCGAACGTGCCCACGGCGGGACAGGCGCTCGTGCACCTGTTGATGCAGGCGTGCCTGCGGGGAATCGCGGTGCGCGGTCCGGTGCTCGGCAGCGAACACGCCTACGTGTTGGTCCACGACTGGTTGGGCGCTCCCGAGCCGGTGGATCGCGAGCGCGCGCTGGCGGAGCTCGCGCGGCGCTACCTCGTCGGCCACGGCCCGGCGAACGACCGCGACCTGGCCAAGTGGGCGGGCCTGCCGCTGCGCGACGCGCGCGCGGGCTTGAATGCGATCGCCGGTGAGTTGCGCGAACGCGATGACGGCCTGGTGGAGCTCGCGGCGCACACGCCGACAGCCGAGCTGCCACCTCCGCGGCTACTGGGACCGTTCGACCCGCTGCTGCTCGGCTGGACCTCGCGCGACGCGCTGCTGGGACCGCACCGGCAGATCGTCACGACCAACGGGCTGTTCCGCCCGTTTGCCCTTGTCGAGGGTCGCGCGGTTGGCATTTGGCGAATGGCGCGCGGCGTCGTCCAGATCGAGCCGCTGGGTCCGATCAAGCGCCGCGACGCCGTCGCGCTGGAGGTGGAGGCGCGGGCGGTCGTGCGCTTCCTGGGAGGGTGATGGCGAGTCCCAGGAGCTCCGCGGCCTCCCGCACCGGAGTGTCGCCGAGCGCGAGCGCGCGCACGTGTTCGGAGAACAGATGCGGAGCGGCGCGGTCGTAGAGGGTGAGATTGGTGAGGCTCGCCTCCAGCGTGGACCACCAGCGCAGGCCCAGCACCCGCGGACGGCGCTCGAACAGGCGCGCTGCGTACGCCTGCGTGACGGTGCGCGAGCGCGTCGCGACCTGCGAGGGGCGCAACCGCTCGCGCACCAGGACGCGCGCGCGCGCGTCGTCCAAATCCACGCACCCCTCTCCCTCTCCCTCTCCCTCTCCCTCTCCCTCTCCCTCTCCCTCCAAGCGCAACTCGGCCAGCGCGAGTGGTAGACTCGCACGCGTGAGCATCGCCTCCGACAGGCGGCCCGTACCGCGGAACGGCGCGAGGCACTCGGCGATCGCCGTGACGGGATCTTCGGCCGCGTAGAGGCAGCCGTATCGATCGGGGTTGTCGTGGCGGCCGGCGCCCTGCAGCTCGCGGGGAAACCACAGCGCGCCGCCGGGCTCGGTGGGAGTGCTGCGAGCGCGCCAGGGTAGTGCGCGCCAGAGGATCACGCGAAGCTGCCGGTGCGCTCCTGGGCGATCGCGTCCAGCAGCTCGGATGCGCGTCCGGCGCGGATCAGGTCGATCGGGCGGCGGTCGCCGAGGTGTGGGTTCAATCCGCGCAGCCACAGCTCGGCGGCCTCGGGAGTGTAGACGCGCAAGAGGCTCGCCATGACGAGCTCCAGCAGATCGATGCGCCGCGCATTCAGCTCGTCTATCCCGTCTCCACGCCGCCAGCGGGTGACCTGCGCGGGGCTCACACCAAGGACGTCGGCGAGGCGGCGCTGGGAGTGGAAGTCGGCGCTGAGCGCCGAGACCTTCTCTGCGGTGCTGACGGCCATGTTCCCAGCGTAGCGCAACACAATCTGTTGCGCTGGCTGGGCTCGCTGCGTCGCCAACTGAGGACCGGCGCGCAGCTGACGCGGGGCACGAACGCCGAGCGCGGCGGCGCTGGGGCGCGCATCGGAAAAGGGCGGCTACCTCCGCCGCGACCCGCGCTTGACTTGACGGTAGCGCCGCCGCGCGAGCGCCTCACAGCGGGCGCGCTTGGCCTTGGGCTGCTTGTGGCACGCCTTCAGCGTTCGCGCCAGCAACTGTGCGCGGGTGAGCGGGTGAGCTACCTGTTTGACGCCGAGGACACCGCCGCGAGCGGCTTCTTCGGCGCTGCGCCGGCTGGCGGCCGCGGCGGCTTCTTCTTCCTGGCGCTTGCGCGCCGCGGCGGCCGTGGCTTCTTCTTCGCGCTGGCGCACGGCGGCCGCTTCGGAGGCCCTTTTCGATTCGAGTTCCTGGCGTTCGTGGGCTTCGCGCGCTTCGCGCTGTTCGCGCGCGAGCGTTTCTTCGTGGGCTTTGACTTCTCGTTCCTCGTGTTCCTGGCGTTCGTGAGCTTCCTGGGCTTCGCGGCGTTCTCTGGCTTGCTGTTCTTCTTGCGCCGCGGCTTCGACGGTGCCGGTGACGGTCTGCGTGGCACCGGCGCGCTGGTAGGCGATCCGCATTGGGCGCGACGCCTGGCCGCAGGCTTTGGGGAATTCGACCTCGAGTTCGGGGCCGCCTTCGGGCGCGTTGGCGAAGCTGCCGGACAGCGTGGCGCCGGTCGAGACGAACGTATAGGTCTGGCCGCGCCGCAATGTCGGGCAGCTCGCTTTCGAGGAGGGCGGCGAGACGCGTACGTGCAGCGTCGCGTCGCCGAGTGCGATCGGGCCGGTGGAGAGGAGCTGCGAGTAATCTTCGCCGGCGGTCGCGCCGGGACCGGTTATCTGGAAATCGACTTCGCTGGCCGCATCGAATTCGGCGCTGTCCGCGACGATTCCTTCGGCGGGGACGGTCGCGCTGCCGATGTTGAGCGTCGCGTGGTCGGTGCTCAGCGCGCCGAGGGCGCCGGCGCCGATCATGAAGATGTCTTCGAGGCGCACGGGGTGTTCGTTCAGGGCGTTCACGTCGCCGAGGAACACGGTGGCGCCGTTGAAGATCGGCGCCTCGTTGGCGTTCGGGCCCGCCAGCGTCGCGGGCCCGACCTCGGTTTCGTTGGCGAGGATGAGCTCGGCTTCGTTGCTGATTTGGAACGTCAGCGAGCTGCTCGGGCCGCTGATCTTTTCGAGCACGGCCGCCCCGTTTTCGCCGAAGGCGCCGCCACTGCGGCCGGCGATGCTCCACGTCTGGGAGGCCGAGAGCGCGAACGGCAGCGCCAGAAGGTCGCCGGCGGGACCGCTGGAGCCTTCGGCGGGCGCGGCTGTGAGGCCGCCGCTACCGAGCATGATTTCGTTGCCTTCGAGGAGGTATTCGTCGCCGTCGTCGATCGCGAGCGATTCCGCGGTCAGGCCGTTGAGGTCGTTCGCGCTGTAGTAGCACGTGCCGAGGCAGCTCGCGAGGCGGGGAAACGCGCCAGCTACCGCAACCCCGCGACCCGCTCGCGCGCCCCGTCCAACCCGGGCAGCTTCGCGAGCACCTCCTCGGCGACCCCGATGTAGTCGACTCCCAGGTCGGGTCGGTGGTCGAGGATCGAGACCGCGCGCTCGGCGGATTCGGCGTAGGCGATCGAGGAGCGCACCACGGTTTCCAGCACCTTCCCCCCGAGCTGCTCGCGAAGTGAGACGAGCGCCTCGCGGGAGTGCACGGTGCGCATGTCGGCGAGGTTCAGCAGCACGCCCAGCAACTCCAGCTCGGGGTTGAGCGTGTCGCGCGCGAGCTCGATCACCTCGAGCGCCTGCTGCACGCCCTGCAGCGCGAAGTACTGCGCCTCGGATGTGATCAGCGCATAGTCGGCCGCCACGAGCGCATTGACGGTGAGCAGGCCCAGCGACGGAGGGCAGTCGATCAGGATCAGCTCGTACGCGTCCCCCGGCAGCTTCGCCAGCGCGCGCCGCAGCGTGAGCTCGCGGCCCAGGCGCCCCCCCAGCGAGAGCTCCGCCTCGGCGAGGCTGAGGTTCGCGGGGATCACGTCCGCGTGGATCGCCTCCTCCGCGCTCGCCCGTCCGCTCAGGACGTCGCCGATCGTGGGCTGCGCATCGGGGGGGACGTCGAAGTAGTCCGACAGGTTGCCCTGCGGGTCGAGGTCCACCGCGAGCGTCATCACCTGCGCGCGCCGCAGCGCGTCGGTGAGCGTGCGCACCGTGGTCGTCTTGCCCGTGCCGCCCTTCTGGGAGAGAACCGCAATCGTCTGTGCCATCGCGCGATAGTATCCCGGCATGGAGGAGGCTCAGGGCGCAGGCCGCGATCTGCCCGAGGAGAGCTCGGCGAGCGCGAGCGCGGAGGGCGAGCGGTCGGCCGTCGGCGAGACGCACCCCGACGTGCAGGCCGTGCGGGCGGGTGGGGATCCCAACGTCGCGGCGACTCTCGACGCGGCCGCCGAGTTCGAATACCACACGGAGTTCGACTGGGACAGCGAGCACGGCGAGGGCGCATGGTCGATCCGCTGCTACGACGTGCACAAGCGGCTCGGCGGGATCCCGGTCCTGAACGGGCTCAACGTCGCGATCCCCGACGAGACAGTCACGGTCGTGCTCGGCCCCTCGGGGACCGGCAAGAGCGTGCTGATCAAACACCTCATCGGGCTGATGTTCCCCGACTCGGGCGACATCATCGTGCACGGGCAGTCCGTGCCGAGCCTGCCGATGGCCGAGCTGCTCGCGCTGCGGCGCAAAATCGGGGTCCTCTTCCAGGACGGGGCGCTGTTCGGGTCGATGTCGCTGTTCGACAACGTCGCGTTCCCGCTGCGCCAGCACACCGACATGTCCGAGGCGCAGATCAACCGGATCGTGCGCCAGCGCCTCACCGACGTCGGGCTCGCGGACGCGATGACGTTCGCCCCCAACCAGCTCTCCGGCGGGATGCGCAAGCGCGCGGGGTTCGCGCGCGCGCTCGTGATGGAGCCCGACATCGTGATCTTCGACGAGCCCGACTCCGGCCTCGATCCGGTGCGCACGGCGCTGCTGTGCGAACTGATCAAGGAGATGCACACCCAGTACGGGGGCACCTACATCGTCGTCACCCACGACATCGCCTCCGCGCGGCGCATCGGCGAGTACATCGCGCTGCTGTGGCGCGGGCGCATCGTCGAGGCGGGCGACGCGCAGAAGATGTTCTCCTCCGAGAACCCCTTCGTGCGCCAGTTCCTCAGCGGCTCCGCCGAGGGGCCGTTGGGGATGGATTAGGGATCGTCCGCGCGGCGCGGCCCGCGTGCGGCGGGCGGTCGCAGCGGGCCGTCCGTGGCCCGCGTTGGCCGGGCGCAGACACGTGCGGCGTGTGTTCGATCGAAGGGCCCGCCGCGCGCGCGTGCGTGGGCTTGGACAAATCCCCCCGCGCGCGCGGGGGGTCCTCAGCGGCCGAACCTCCGCACGAGCTCCCGCGTTCGGGGGCCCACGTCGGCGATCAGCCGCCGCACCTCCGCGAGGCCCTCGCGCACCTCGGGGTCGCCGACCTCGATCGGGAGCAGCGAGTCCTGCAGCTCCGCGAGCTCGCCGTCGGCGCCGGCGACCGCGGCCGCGGTCTCTTCGAGAAAGCCCTTGACACCGTGCGAGGGTGCTCCGGGTATTGCCTGCGCGAACGTCCGCGCCTCCAGATCGTGGCGCGCGGCGAATTCCCCGTAGGTGCGCTGCGCGCGGCCGTAGGCCATCTGAACCGGTCGAAACAGCTCGTGCTCGAGACGCTCGGCGCTCTGTTCGTCGAGCTGCTCGTAGGCCTCGCCGAGGTTGGCGAGCGCCGCTCCGAGCTCCTCGGTCGCCTGCGCGAGCGAGTCCAGTAGCTGCTGGCGTCCTTCGGCGGTCGTGTACGTCATAGGTGCAGGTTATTCGCCGCGAGCTCCCCGCCGCCCTCCCGGCCGTCGGGAAGGCAGACAACGAGCGCTTGCGGAGCCTCCCAAGCGTGTGCGAACATATGTTCGTATGGTCGTCTGCGTCTATCTCCCCCGCTTCGAGCTCACCGTCGCCGCCGGCGGGCCACAGGAGCTGGCCGGCAATGCTCTCGCGATCGCCCCCGTCCCGGGCGGGCCGGCGCGCGTGGGGGAGGTGTCGGGGGCCGCCGAGGGGTTCGGGGTGCACATGGGGATGGCGCTCGGCGAGGCGCTCGCGCGCTGCCCCGAGCTGCGGCTCGTGCCCGGCGATCCGCTGCGCAGCGCGCAGGCGTGGGAGCGCGCCGCGCGCGCCCTGGAGGGCATCGGCGCGACGCTGGAGCTGCCGCGCGCGGGCCTGGCGTACTTCGACGGGGATGGGTTGCGCGGTTTGTACGGCGGTCACGAGGGGACGATCGCCGCCACGCGCCGCGCGTTGCGCCGGCCGGTGCGCGTGGGCGCGGGACCCACGCGCTTCTGCGCGCTCGCGGCCGCCCTGGGGGGCAGCTCGCGCAGCGCGCTCGTCCTGGAGCAGCCCGAGGCGCGCCGCTATCTCGCCGCGCGCCCGATCGCCCTGCTGGGCTACCGCGCGGAGACCGCCGCGCTGGTGGAGCCGCTGCGCCGCCTCGGCGTGCGCACCCTGGGGGAGCTCGCGAAGCTCGGGGCGGACGCCGTCGCGGACCGCTTCGGCGAGGCGGGGATCCTCGCGCGGCGGTTGGCGCGCGGCGAGGACGTTCCGTTGCGCCCGCGTGCGTTGGTGGAGCGTCTGGAGGAGTCATTGGAGCTGTGGGAGGCCAGCTCGGGCATGGTGCTGGAACGCGTGATGGGCGTGCTCGTGGATCGCCTGCTCGCACAGCCGCAGCGGCGCGGGCGCACGCTGCGCGCGCTGACGCTCTCCGCGCGGCTCGTCGAGGGAGGTACGTGGAGCGAGCGGGTCGTCCTACGCGAAGCGCTCTCCGACGCCGGGCGCCTGCGTCTCGCGCTGGGTCCCCGCCTGGCGCTGCTGCCGGCGCCCGCGGCCGCGCTGCGCCTGAGCGCCGAGCGCTTCGGCCCGCCCGAGGGGGAGCAGGGCGCGCTGGTATTTGGTCCCGCCCACCCCGCCGACGCACACGGCGCGCGCGCCGCGCGCCGCGCGCGGCTGCGCGAGGCGATCGGGCAGGTGCGCGCCGCCGCGGGGCCCGAGGCGGCGCTGCGGGTGCTGTGCGTGGACACCGACTCGCGCGTGCCCGAGCGGCGCGTCGTGCTGACCCCCTTCGCGTCGTGAGCGGCCACGCGCTGGGGGCCCCGCGCTACGTGCGCGTGCGAGCCGGCGCCGGCGGGGAGCCCCGGCTCCTCGACAGTCGGCCGGTCGAGGCGGTGCGCGAGTCGTGGCTGATCGAGGACCGCTGGTGGACGGGGCGCCCGCTGCGGCGCCGCTACTGGGAGGTTCTGAGCGCGAGCGGGCGCAACGCGGTGGTCTTCCACGACCTCTGCACCGGCGAGTGGTTCGCGCAGGGGGGATGAGGATGGGGGATGGGGCTCGCGCGACGGCTGGCACTGGCACTCCTCCCTACGTCGAGCTGCACGCCCACTCCGCCTACTCCTTCCTGGACGGCGTCTCCCAGCCGGACGAGCTCGCGCAGCGCGCGGCGCAGCTCGGCTATGCGGCGCTCGCCCTGACCGACCACAACTCGGTGTCGGGCTCGATGGAGCTCGCGCAGATCGCGCCCGCGCACGGCCTGCGCGCGATCCACGGTGCGGAGGTCGACGTGATCGGAGAGGCTGGCGCGCCGCGTCCGCGGGAGGGCGGGGGCGAGGAGCGGCGCACCCACCACATCACGCTGCTCGTGCGCGAGGCGCGCGGCTGGCGCAGCCTCTGCCGCGTCCTCACCCACGCGCACGCCGGCACGCGCGAGGGACCCGGGCGCGAGCGCGGCGAGCCCGCGGTCGCGCTGGGGACGGTGATGGAGCACGCGGAGGGGCTGGTGTGCCTGACGGGCTGCGCCGCGCGCGGGGTCCACGACGAGCCGACCGCGCGGCGCCTGCTGGAGGCGTTCGAGCCGTCCGGTCTGCGCGTGGAGCTGCAGCGTCCGTACCTGCGCCACGACCGCGCGCGCAACCGCGCGCTGGAGGCGCTCGCGCGGCGCCTGGGCGTGGAGTGCGTCGCGACGGGCAACGTGCACGCGCACGCGCGCAGCCGCGCGGAGCTGCAGGACGCGTTCGTCGCGCTGCGCCACCACGCGACGCTCGACGCCTCCGAGCCGCTGCGGCGCGGCAACCACAGCCACGTGCTGAGCGCCCCCGCGGCGATGGCGGCGCGCTTCGCCGACCACCCGCGCGCGGTGCGCGAGAGCGTGCTCCTGGCGGAGGAGCTGCGCTTCGACCTGACGCGCGAGCTCGCCTACAGCTACCCCGGCGCGGAGGACCCCACCTCGATGCGGCGCCTCGCCGAGCTCTGCCAGGCGCGCCTGCACGATCGTTACCGGCCGCGCGCGGCGTTCGCGGAGGCCGCGGCGCGCCTGCAGGAGGAGCTGCGGATCATCGACGAGCTCGGGCTCGCGGGCTTCTTCCTGCTGCACCACGAGCTCCTGGAGCTCGCGCGCGAGATCGCCGCGGAGGTGCGCGGCGCGGACTCCGCGAGCGCGCTGCTCGCCCCCGGCCGCGGCCGCGGCTCCTCGGTGTCGTCGATCGTTTGTTACCTGACGGGCCTCTCGCACATCGACCCGATCGCCAACCGCCTGTTACTGGGTCGCTTCCTGCACACCGGCCTGGAGCACCTGCCGGACATCGACCTCGACTTCCCGCGCGACATTCGCGAGATCCTGATCCCGCGCGTCCACGAGCGCTACGGGCGCGAGCGCTCCGCGCTCGTCGCCGCCTTCCCGACGTTTCGCCCGCGCGGCGCGATCCGCGAGCTGGGGAAGGTGCTGGGGCTGCCGGCCGCCGAGATCGAGCACGCGGCGCGCGCCGCCGAGCACCACCTCGCCGTCGCCGAGCACGGCCTCCCGCTCTCCGAAGAGGACCGCTCCGCGCCCAGTGCGCGGATTCCCCCGCGTGACCCCCGCGCCGCGCGCTCCCCGCGGTGGGCATGGCTGGAGCGCCTGGTCGCCGAGTCCCAGCGCCTGCCGCGCCACCTCTCGCAGCACTCGGGGGGAATGGTGATCGCGACGAGGCCCCTGATCGACTGCTGTCCGATCGTGCCCGCCGCGATGGAGGGCCGCCAGATGGTGCAGTGGGACAAGGACTCCTGCGCGGATGCGGGCTTACTGAAGATCGACCTGCTCGGGCTGGGGATGCTCTCCGCGGTGGAACGCTGCGTCGATCTGATCGCGCGTCACCGCGGGGAGCGCGTGGACCTCTCGCGCATCCCCTACGACGACCCGGACACGTTCCGCGCGATCCGCCGCGCGGACACCGTGGGGGTCTTCCAGATCGAGAGCCGCGCGCAGATGCAGTCGCTGAAGAGAACTCTTCCGCGCGACCTCGACGACCTCACGATCCAGGTCGCGATCGTCCGACCCGGGCCGATCCAGGGCGGAGCGGTCAACCCCTACATCGAGCGCCGGCGAAGGCTGCGCGAAGACCCCGACTACGCGACCCCCTACCCCCACCCCTCACTAAAACCGGTATTGGAGGCGACGCTGGGGACGGTGATCTTCCAGGACCAGGTGATGGAGGTCGCGCAGGCGTTCGCGGGGTTCACGACCGGCGAGGCCGAAGGGCTGCGCCGCGCGATGAGCCGCAAGCGCTCCGAGGAGGCGCTGCAGAGCCACCGCGAGCGCTTCCTGGAGGGCGCCCGCCAACACGTGGGGGCAGACGAGGCGACCGCGCTGCGAGTCTGGGAGATGGTCTCCGGCTTCGCCGGCTTCGGGTTCCCCAAGGCGCACGGCGCCGCCTTCGGGCTGCTCGCCTACCAGTCGACGTGGCTGCGCGTGCACTATGGACCGGAGTTGTTGTGCGCGTTGCTCAACGAGCAGCCGATGGGCTTCTACGCCCCCGACACCCTCATCCACGAGGCCGAAGGCCGCTCGATCCCGATCCTCCCGGTCGACGTCAACGCCTCCGCGGCGGAGTGCACCGTCGAGGAGGGCGGCGTGCGGCTCGGCCTCGGCTACGTCAAGGGCGCCGCGGTCGCGGACGTGCGCGCGCTGGTCGCCGAGCGCGCACGCGGGGGCCCCTTCCGCAGTCCCGGCGAGCTCGCCGCGCGCTGCGGCGCCGCGAGGCCCACGCTGGAGCGCCTCGCATGGGCGGGCGCGTGCGACGGGATCGTCGAGGGTGCGGGCCACGCGGGGCTCGGGGGTCACGCGGAACTCGACGCCCGCCGATCCGCCGGGAGCGCCGACTCCTCTTCGCGCACGCGCCGGCGCCTCGCGCTGTGGCAGCTCGGGATCGCCGCCCCCGGTCGCGCCCTCGCGGACGGCGCGACCCAGCTCGCGCTGCCCTTGGAGCTGCCCGCCGCGCCGCGTCTGCGTCCCCTCAGCCGCTGGCAGCGCCTGCTCGCCGAATACGCCTCCACGGGCGTCACGATCGGCGACCACGTGATGGCCGCGCTGCGCCCGCGGCTGGCCGCGCACAGGCTCGCCACCAGCGCCCAGCTCGCGCGCCTGCCGCAGGGCTCCGCGGTGAGCGTCGCCGGCCTCGTCATCGCCCGCCAGCGCCCCGGCACCGCCGGCGGCACGATGTTCCTGCTGTTCGAGGACGAGTGGGGAACGATCAACCTGATCGTCCCGCGCGCCGTCTACGAGCGCCAACGCCCGCTCGCGCGCGCCGAGCCGCTGCTGCTCGCGCACGGGCGCCTGGAGCGCACCGCGGGAGAGACCGTGCGACCGATCGGAGAGGCCGCGAGCGCGCTCCGCGACGCGGGGGGCGGGGGAGCGGGGAGCGGGGGAGCGGGGAGCGGGGGACCTGGGGGCGGGGGAGCTGGGGGCGGGGAGGTCGAGCGGGTGCCCGCGATCGTCAACGTCGTCGTGCGCGAGCTCGCCGCATTGGAGCGCTTCGTCGTCGCGGAGGACGCGCCCGCGGTGGCACAGGTGCATCGTTTACCGGTGGCCGGTGGGGGGCGCGAGGGGGGAAGCGAGAGTGCTGCGCCCGATGTGGAGGAGGCCGGCGTCGCGGAGGCCGCCGTCGGCGCTGGGCTGCGCGCCGTCGCTCCGGCCGTGCAGAGCTTCGCGGCCGGGCGGCGACGGTAGTCGCTACCCTCATCCGATCGCGCGCCTCGGTGACACCGACCTCGACGTCTTCGGGCTGTGCCTCGGCGGGAACGTCTTCGGGTGGACGCTCGACGAGGACGGCTCGTTCGCGGTCCTCGACGCGTACGTGCAGGGCGGGGGCAACTTCATCGACACCGCCGACATCTACGCGCGGCGCGGCCCGCTGGGGATGGGCGGCTCGGAGCGCATCATCGGTAAATGGCTCTCTGCGCGCGGCAACCGCGAGGGGCTCGCGATCGCGACCAAGGTCGGCATGTCGAGCGAGCGGCCGGGGCTTTCGCGCGAGGCGATCCTGCGCGGTGCGGAGGACTCGCTGGAGCGCCTCGGGATCGACCGGATCGATCTCTATTACGCCCACCAGGACGACGCGGGCACGCCGCTGGAGGAAACCCTGGGGGCGTTCGCGGAGCTGATCCGAGATGGCCGCGTGCGTCATGTGGCGGCCTCCAACTACGGCGCCCCCCGGCTGGAGCAGGCCCTGCGCCTCGGCGCCGAGCGCGAGGATCTCGCGTCCTACGTCGCGTTGCAGCCGCACTACAACCTGATGGAGCGCGACTACGAGCGCGAGCTCGCTCCCCTGTGCGAGCGCGCGGGGCTCGCGTGCCTGCCGTACTTCGGGCTCGCGCGCGGCTTTCTCACCGGCAAGTACCGCCGCGGGGGCGCTGAGATCGACAGTCCCCGCGCGGCGGGAGTGCGCGAGAGCTATGCCAACGAGCGCGGCTTCGCCGTGGTCGACGCACTCGAGGAGGTCGCCGCCGCACACCAGGTGGCCCCGGCCGCGGTCGCGCTGGCGTGGCTGCGATCCCAGCCCACCGTGCTCGCGCCGATCGCGAGCGCGACCTCGCCGGATCAGCTCGCCGAGCTGATGCCGTCCGCGACGCTGGAGCTCTCCGCCGCGGAGCTCGGGCGTCTGTCGGCGGCCTCGATCGCGGCGCCGCCGAACGGGTAGGGTCCGCGACGTGCGCTACCGCAAACTCGGATCCAGCGACCTGGAGGTCTCCGAGATCGGCCTCGGCTCCTGGCTGACCTACTCCGGCGGCGTCGCCCGCGAGCAGTCCGAAGCGTGCGTGCGCGCGGCCTTCGACGCCGGGATCAACTTCATCGACACCGCCAACGTCTACGGCCGCGGCGCCTCGGAGTCGCTGCTGGGCGAGGTGCTCGCCGGCTACGAGCGCTCCTCCTACGTGCTCGCCACGAAGGTCTACTTCCCGATGTCCGACACCGACATGGGCCTCTCCGCGGAGCAGATCCACAAGCAGATCGACGCCTCCCTGCGGCGGCTGCGCACCGACCACGTCGACCTCTACCAGTGCCACCGCTACGACAAGCGCACGCCCTTGGAGGAGACGATGGGGGCGCTCACCGAAGTCGTGCGCGCCGGCAAGGCGCGCCACATCGGTTTCAGCGAGTGGCCCGCGGAGCGGATCGAGCAGTCGCTCGCGTTGCCCGACATCGAGCGCTGGGTTTCCAGCCAGCCGCAGTACTCGATGCTGTGGCGCGCCCCCGAGGCCGCGGTGATCCCCTTGTGCGAACGCGAGGGCATCTCCCAGATCGTGTGGTCGCCGCTCGCGCAGGGCGTGCTGACCGGCAAGTACCGCCCCGGTCAGGCCCCGCCGCGCGACTCGCGCGCGAGCAGCGCGAGCATGAGCGGCTTCATGGACCGCCTCCTCGACGACCGCGTGCTGGAGGCCGTCCAGCACCTGCTGCCGATCGCCGAGGGCTTGGATCTCACGATGGCGCAGCTCGCGCTCGCGTGGGTCCTGCGCCAGGAGAACGTCGCCTCGGCGATCGTCGGCGCGAGTCGCCCCGAGCAGGTCCACGCCAACGCCTCCGCCGCGGGGATCGCGCTCGACGCCCAGACCCTCGCCGCGATCGACGAGGCCCTGGGCGACGTGGTCGTGCGCTGAGGCGGGCCGAGCCGTGGGACGCTCAGCCGTCCTGCTTGACCGCCGACACCTCGACGAGGATCTTCACCTTGTCGCTGACGACGACGTTGCCCGAGCCGAGCGCCGCGTTGAAGCGCATCTCGAAGTCCGACCGGTTGATCTGGCTCGATGCGGAGATCCCGACGCGCGTGTTGCCCTGGTGGTCGGAGGGCTCCACGCCCTCCAGCGTCGCCTGCAGGGTGACCGCGCGCGTGACGCCGTGGATCGTGAGGTCCGCGAGGATCTCGAACTCGTCCTCGCCCGTCGCGCGGATCTCGCGGGAGCGGAAGTCGATCTGGGGGAAGCGCTCGACCTCGAAGAAGTCAGCCGAGCGCAGGTGCTCGTCGCGCTGGGGCTCGCGCGTATCGACGCTCGCGGTCTGCACCGCTCCGTAGGCCACGACGCCCTCGGGTCCCGACTCGAGCGTGCCCTCGAACTCCTTGAACTGCCCCTTCACGGTCGCGATGCCGAGGTGTTTGACCTGGAACTCCACGCTGGAGTGGACCGGGTTGACCTTCCAGGTGCCGGTGGGGACGACCGTGGAGGCCGGGGCGGTGGGGGCGGTGGGCTGTGCCGACATGTCTGCTCCTTTGCTCGGATTGGCTCCTCGGGTGGGTTGCCCAAGGTGGATAGTTGCCTAAACAACAGTTGCTAGAGCAACTATATAGCAGATGCTTGCCAGCGCAAGTAATTTGTGGCGCGGCGGGTCTCCGTCAGCGCGCGGCTGGGCGACCCGAGGCGGGTTTCCGTCAGCGCGGTTGGACGACCAGCGCCTGGCGCGCGCGTCCGAGCGGGCCGCGCTCGTCGTGCAGGACGCTCTCGCCCCAGCCGATCCCCTCGGCGTGCAGCAGCGTGTGCGCGTCCAGGCCGATCCACTCGCCCTCGGGGCGGCGGTCGAGCTCGATCGAGAGGTCCGCATTGATGAACAGGTACGCGTCGAACGGCAGCACCGCGGCGACGCCGTTCGGGAAGTCCGCGGCCGCGGGCACGCGCGCGAGCGCGCTCGTGGGCTCGCCGGGGAGCAGCGGGTGGCGCAGGCGCATCCACACCGCCGCCGCGCCGACCGGCTCATAGCCCGCCGCGTCGTCGGGAAGGGCGCCCTTCAGCGGGTGGCCGTGCACGAAACGCATCTCCATCGCGCTCCCCGCGAAGCTGCGCCGCTGGGGGTCGTCGAGCGCGAAGCGCACCGCGTGGCCCTCCGCCGGATCGGGCAGCCGTGCGGGAGAGCCCTCCCGTACCCGCTCCGACGCGCGCGGCGGCAGCTCGCCGGGCACCGGCTGGATGCGCAGCGCCTGCGCACGGCACACCAGGTCGCCCACCGCCTCCGAGTCGGGGCCTTCGGCGCGCAGCTCGGCTTCGAGCGCCTGCACCCGACGGCCGGGCCGCGTGATGCGCGTGCTCAGCCGCAACGGCGCGAGCGGGACGGGGCGCAGGAACTCGAAGTGCAGCCGCGCAAACGGCAGCTCGGCGCCGGGTTCGACGTGCTCCAGCGCGGCGGTGATGAGCGCCGCGGGGGCCCCACCGTGCAGCGCGCGGGGGTCCCACGGTCCGCGCGCGTGCTCGGTCGGCTCGAAGCGGTCCTCGGCGATCCGAACGAAGATCGACTCCGCTGTCGCCGCGTGCTCCTCGCCCGCGGCGGCAGGCTCCTGGATGGCGGTCGTGCTCTGCTCGACTGCCGTCGCGGCGGTGTCCGGCACGCCTTCGGTTCTCACTGGGGGAGGCGCGCGACGAAGTCCGCGAGCTTGCCCGGGTCGCGCAGCGGCGCGCCGTGGCCGAAGCACGCGAGCGCCGGTCGCAGCTCCGCCAGGCGCCGCGCGGACTCGCGGTTGCGGACGGGGTCGGGCGTGAACGTGTCCGGCGGCATGTGCAGGCCGGGCATGCCCGTGATGAAGTGCATGTTGCCCAGCACGTCGCCCGCGATCAGCGTGCGATCGGACTCGCGCCAGAACGAGATGTGGCCGACGGAGTGGCCCGGGGTCTCGAGCACCGTGAAGCCCGCGACGTCGTCGCCCTCGTGCAGTGCCCGCGCGACCGGGTGAGGCCGTCCGGTCCAGACGCGCGCCTGGAGGGCGTCGAGCCAGCGTGGCGCTTTGGGGTTGCGGATCGCGCCCGGCGTCTCGATCGCCGGGACGTCGCCCTGGCCGCACCAGAGGGGGATGTCCAGCTGCTCGCAGATCGCGTGGCTGGAGCCCTGGTGGTCGGGGTGCGCGTGGGTGAGGGCATGAGCGTTCACCGTACGCGAGGAGATCTGGCGCATGATCCGCCGCTTCGCCTGGCGCGTCGCGGCGTCGATCAGGACGTCGCCCACGACGTACACGTTGATCGCGTTCGGCGGCAGGCCGCCCAGCTGGTAGACGTCGTCGGCGAGCTGCTTCATTCTGTGCTTTTCCTCCCGGAATCGGCGCCGCTTTGTAGTAGCATGCTACATCAATGCTGACGGTTCCTCAGACTGCGAGGCGCACGGGGCGCAATCCGGAGACGATTCGCCGCTGGATCCGCGAGGGCAAGCTGCGCGCGAGCAAGGTCGGCACGCAGTACGTGATCGAGGAGCGCGATCTCGAGGCCGTGCAGACGGGCCGGCATCCGGACATGCTTCCCGTACCGGCCGAGTGGGGCTGGGGAAAGACGTTCTGGGGGGAGCCGATGCCCAACGTGGCGGCCTGGGTCAGGGAATCGCGGGAAAGCCACTGAGCGCGCGTGCTGGTCGTTCGACGCGAGCCTGCTCGTCGAGTGGTGCGCCGAGCGCGTCGAGGAGCAGCTCCGCGTGCTCCTCGACGACGAGCTGTGCGCGCCGCCGCTGATGTGGTCGGAGGCGCGCTCGTCGTTACACGAGCGCGTCTGGCGGCGGGAGCTCGCCGAGGCCCACGCAGGTCGCGCGCGAGCGCGGTTGGATGCGGCCGATGTGAAGCGCAGGACGCACCCGCGCCTGGCTGACGAGGCGTGGCGGATCGCCGACGATCTCGGCTGGGCGAAAACATATGACGCGGAGTACGTCGCGCTGGCATCGCTACTGGGCTGCCGGCTGGTTACGGTTGACGGCAGGCTGCGCCGCGGGGCCGACCGGCTCGGCTACGTGGTGGGGCCGACGGAGCTGTGAGCGGAGCTCACCCGCGCGACTCCCACGAGAACCCGCGCACGGCGAGGATCAGGCCGAAGATCCCCCACAGCGCGATCACGGCGAGCGCGTCGAGGTTGTCGCCTAGCCCCACGCCGCTGACGAGCGCGCCGTAGAGGCCGTCGATGAGGTGCACCAGCGGGAGCGCTTCGGCGATGTTGCGCACGAACGCCGGCGCGTGGTGGTCGTCGAAGACGTAGAACGAGACGAACACCACTGGCAGGAAGACCGCGTTGACGTACGCTGCCGTGGACTCGAAGTTGGGGATCGCATGCGCGAACGCGACGCCGAGCGCGGCGAAGCAGACGACGCCGACGAGCACGAACACGATCAGCTCGGCCCAGTCGCGCGGCCACCCGATCCCGAAGAACAGCCGACCGGCGAGCACGACGATCGCGATCTGCAGTGCGGTGTTGGTGACCGCGTTGGCCGCGACGCCGCCGAAGTAGGAGGTCGTCGGCAGCGGCGTCCCGTGGATGCGCTTGAGCACGCCGCGCTCGCGCAGGAAGACGATGTTGTAGGCGAGCGCGGTGAATGTGGTCGACATCACGCTCATCCCCGCGATCGCCGGCACGAGGTGGTCGAGCTGGCGCTGGTTGCCCTGCAGGATCAGACCGCCGCCGACGAGGAACAGCAGGGGGAGGACGAAGTTGAAGAACGCCGCGCTCGGGTTGCGCCAGAACATGCGCCGCTCCAGGCGGTACTGGCGCCAGGAGAGAACAAGAGGGTGGCGCAGGCGACCGAAGGTCGCCGAGCCGGGCCCCTCGACCAATCCAATCCTCTGCTCAGGCATCGGCGGTCAGCTCCAGATAGACGTCCTCCAGCGAGGGTCGCCCGACGCTGAGCTCCTCCAGCCGCTCCCCGCGCGCGAGCGCCTCGGCGGTGAGCTCGGCGAGCAGCGCGGTGGGGTCGTCGGTCTCGCGCTCCACGAGCTGCCCGGTCCCGTCGCGGTAGGCGACGCGGTAGTGCGACGCTCCCACGCCGAGCTCGCGCGGCGGCCCGATCGCGAGGATGCGACCGTCCTTGACGATCGCGACGCGGTCGGCGAGCGCCTGCGCCTCGTCGAGGTAGTGCGTCGTCAACAGGATCGTCTTGCCGAGCGCGCGCAGCGAACGGATCGTCTCCCACGCGGCGCGGCGCGCCTCGGGGTCGAAACCGGTGGTGGGCTCGTCGAGGAAGATCAGCTCGGGGTCGCCGACCAGCGCGAGCGCGAAGTCGAGGCGCCGCAGCTGCCCACCAGAGAGCGTGCGGCAGCGCGCGTCGCCCTTCTCGACGAGCCCCACCAGGCCGAGCACCTCCTCGACGGAGCGCGGCCGCGGGTAGAGGCCGGCCCAGTGCGCGAGCGCCTCGCGCGGGGTGATATGGCCGTAGATGCCGCTCGACTGCAGCACGATCCCGATCCGCTGGCGCAGCTCGCGCGGGCGGCGGCCGGGGTCGAAGCCGAGCACCGCGACCTCGCCGGAGTCGCGCGCACGGTAGCCCTCGAGGATCTCGACCGTCGTGGTCTTGCCCGCGCCGTTGGGGCCGAGCAGGCCGAACACCTCGCCGCGGCGCACGGCGATGTCGATCCCGCGCACGGCCTCGTGCGCGCCGTAGCGCTTGCGCAGACCGTGTACCTCGATCGCCGGGCCCTTACTCACGACCGAATCATCGCAGGGGGTTTCAGGCGACGCTGCCGCGTGGCAGCACCCACTGGACGCGCTGGCCGGTGAGCTCGGCGATCCGATCGAAGTCGGCGTCGTAGTGGAGCACGGTCAACCCGGCCTCCTCGGCGCAGGCAGCGACGAGCAGATCGGGCAGCGGCACAGCGCGATGCTGTGACCGCTCGGCGAGCATCGCCTGCACGGCCAGGGCGCGGTCGAGCACCGCTTCGGTCACGGGCGCGCGCGGCAGCGCGCGCAGCAGCGATGCCAACTCCGCATAGACGGCGGGACTCCGCGCGCTGAAGAGGAGCTCGAGATCGACGACGCCGCATGTCGCGATGCGCCCGGCGAGCAGCAGGGGCTCGACGATCTCGCGTACCTCGGGGCGGATTTCGCGTCGCGTGAGCGCGCTCTTGTCGGCGAGGTAGACGGCCACCGGCCGCTCAGCGCCAGGCGTGGGCCATCGCGTCGGGGTCGTCGAGCTGGAGCGCGCTGGGCGTGAACAGCAACTCGACGAGTCGCTGGCGCTTCTTCAACTTGATGACCTCCTCGAGCGCGCCGTTGACTGTGTCGGTGAGCGTGCTCGTCCCCAGGATGTCCTTGGCGGCGTTGACCTTGGCGAAGTTGACCTCGAACGATGTCTTGCGCCTTGTCGCAGCTGCGCCCATGTACCCTAGGATAGCGACAATCTGACGCTGGGATAGCAGATCACATAAACCTTGCTATCGGTCCAGATCGGTCCCTACCAGTGCACCCCGCGCGTGAGCGTCGCCATCGCGATCTGCTCGAAGCTCGCGCGCTCCTCGACGTCGCGATCCCCGCGCGAGGCGGCGGAGTCGGGGAACACTCGGTAGGCGAGGTGCAGGATGCGATCGACCGCTTTGGGCGACAGCGCGTAGGCGACCTCGCCCGCAGTCCCCAGCCGTGTCCCCATGTGCTTGGGGTGCGAGCGCAGCGCCTCGCAGATCATGTCCGCGGCCTCCTCGGGCGTGATCGCGGGGAACGCGTCGTACATCTTCGTCGGCGCGATCATCGGGGTGCGCACGAGCGGCATGTGGATCGTGGTGAACGTGACCCCGTCGCCGATCGTCTCGGAAGCGACGACGCGCGTGAACGCGTCCAGGGCGGCCTTCGAGGCGACGTACGCGGAGAAGCGCGGCGGGTTGGTCTGCACCCCGATCGATGAGATGTTCACGATGTGCCCGGATCCGCGCGCGCGCATGTGCGGCAGCAGGCCGAGGATCAGGCGGATGGCGCCGAAGTAGTTGAGCTGCATCGTGCGCTCGAAGTCGTGGAAGCGGTCGTAGGAGAGCGCGATCGAGCGGCGGATCGAGCGGCCGGCGTTGTTGACGAGGCCGTTGACGTGGGTGTGGTCGGCGAGCACGCGCTGCACGAGGTCGTCGATCGAGTCCATGTCGGACATGTCGGCGGCGTAGACGTACGCGGCGCCCCCCGCGGCGACGATCTCCGCGCGGACCTCCTCGAGCTTCTCGACGTTGCGCGCGACCAGCAGCGGCACGCCGCCCGCCGCGGCGACCTTCAGCGCCGCGGAGCGCCCGATTCCGGAGGAGGCGCCGGTGATCAGCACGCGCCGCCCGCGCAATGCGTCCGCGAGCGTGCGGCTGTGACTGAGGCCGGGATCCATCTCGCGCTCCCAGTAGTCCCACAGGCGCCCCGCATAGTCGTGCAGCGGCGGCGGAACCTCCAGGCCCGAGCCCGACAGCGCGAGCTGGGTCTCGCGACTGTCGAACACCGGCAGCAACTCCATGTGCTCGAGCACCTCCGGCGGGATCCCCAGCTCGCGCAGCGTCAATTTCCACAGCTGGCGCCAGGGGGGGAGGCTCAGCGTGAGCCTCAGCGGCCACGTCGGCAGCGCACCGGTGAGGCGTTTATCGATCGTGATCCCCACGCGCGGCGCGTGCGCGGCGACGGCGAGCTCGTTGATCAGCGCGTCCACGCGCTGGGGCTCGGGATTGGTCAGGTGGAAGGCGCGCCCGTCGAGCGCGGGCTCGTGCGCGAGGCGCTCCAGCGCCGCGGCGACCCAGTTGACGGGCACGACGTTGGTGGACCCGAAGTCGGGCCCCACGAGCGGAACCCATTCGGGCACGAGCTGGCGCGCGCGCTGGATCGCCTTGAAGAAGTAGTAGGGCCCGTCGACCTTGTCCATCTCGCCGGTGCGCGAGTCCCCGACGACGATCCCCGGCCGGTACACGCGCCACGGCACGAACGGCTGCTCGCGCACGAGGCGCTCGGATTCGAACTTCGTGCGGTGGTAGGGCGAGGGGAGCTTCTGGCCCTCGTCGAACATCTCCTCGGTGAACGTCCCGCGGTAGGAGCCGGCGACGGCGATCGAGGAGACGTGGTGCAGGCAGCCCGCCTCCAGCGAGCGCGCGAGCTCGATCGCGTGCGTCGTGCCGCCGACGTTGACGACCGCGTTGCGCTCGGCCGGCGCGGTCATGTCGTAGACGGCGGCCAGGTGGAAGAAGTGGCGCACCCCGCCGCGCAACTCCGCGACGCGCTCGTCGTCGAGGCCCAGCATCGGGCGCCGCATGTCGCCGACGACCGGGACGACGCGCTTGGAGGCGGCCGAGCCGAGCTCGATGCGCCAGCGCTCCACGAGCTCGTGGAGCTTGGGCTTGGAGTCCTCGCGCACGAGCACGTACACCTCGCCGCTGCGGTGCTCCAGGAGCAGCCGCATCAGGCGGCGGCCGATGAAGCCCGTGGCGCCGGTGACGAAGTAGGCCATCGCAGTGAGGATAGTGGCTTGGGTGTGCGTCCGGCGGTCGTGTGGCTCGGTGCTTGGGGATCCTTTCGCGTGGGTCGGTGCGCGTCCCGGCGGCTGGCGGCGTGGGCCTCCGTGCCCCGCGTCGCGGCGCGAGTCACGAACGGAGCACGCCATACGGGGACTTGACAACACCGTCTAGCGTGTCTATAGTGGCCTCGTCTCGTACCTCCGGTGTGAGGTGCCGACCGAGTTTCATACATATGGATCGGGTTTGGGTCTGGCCGTCTGCGGTCGACCTCGTTGAAGCTTTTCAGGCAGTTCTGGGAGAGGGAACCTCGTTTCAAGCTTGAGGGAGCTGGTTTACGCGTGAGTTCGTCGAAGACATACGTGTGGGGAGCCGTCGCGAGCCCGCGAGGGGCCGTGACTAGATGCCTCAGCAGCTTGCTGATGCATCTCTCTCTCTCTCTCTCTCTCTTCGCCTCGGGCTCTAGCCGCTAGCTTCGAGCTCGGCTCGATCCCCGCCGCTGGCGCTGCGTCTCCTACGGGGGCGCGGCCGGCGCGCGTATCGGGCACGGTGTGGCGTGCCCTTCTAACGCCGCGCCGCGCCGTTCTAACGCGCCAGGCGTGTCTTCGCGCCGTCCGCGTCCCCACAGTGGGGCGCGCACGGCTGTCATCCAGTCAGCGAGGGGCGCTCCCCTCCGATCTCCAGGAGGGAATCGCCCAATGAGTGCTCGCCGATTCATCTCGACCGCTCTCGCGTCGCTGTGTGCGTTCAGCGGCTCGCTCGTGCTGTGGCCCGCGATCGTGCGCGCGGCCGACCAGCACGATTACCTTTTCCAGTTCGGCGAAGTCCCGAGCGTGGGGCCGCACGGCGAAGCAGTCGCGGTGCCGGGTCCGCTGACTCGTTCCAGGGCGATGGCGGTGGATGGCGGGGAAGTGTACGTCGCCGAAGGTGAAACAAACTCTCGGCTCGACAAGTTCAGCGCTGCCACCGGCGCGTTCATCGCGCAGTTCCCACAGCAGCCCGCGCCGCTCGAGTACCTGGACCAGGGCATCGCGGTCGGCCACGCCGGTGGCGAAGCGCAGGTGTATGTCGGAGGCGACGAACTCGTGGAAGGCAGGCCGTTTGGTGTGGTCACCGTGTACAGCGCCGACGGCGAACTGCGCTCGGTGTGGAAGGGGGCCAATACGCTCGACAAAGGCTTCAACTGCTTTGAATGCGGCGGCACGGGCGACGTCGCGGTGGACAACTCGGGCCTGCTCGGCGACTGGGCGGCGAACGACGTCTACGTGGCGGACCCGGAGCACGGGGTCGTCAACGTCTTCGAACCCGAAAGCGGCAGCGGGGAAGGCAAACCGGTCGCCGAACTGAGCGGCGTCTCCCCGAGCGAACCGTTCTCCACGCCAACGCAGGTGGCGGTCTCGCCCGACGGCGAGGTCGTCGTTGCCGATGAAAATCACGCCATCGACCTCTTCCGTCCTGCAGCGCTTGCTGGGCAGTACGAATACGTCGGCAAGCTCACTCCGCCGAGCGGGAAACCATTCTTCAGTGGGCAGGTCAAGCTAGACGCCGGCGACGGTGAAGGCGACATCTATGTCGTCAATGAAGGGCAGGTCTTCGAGTTCAATGCCGCCGGCGAATACGAGGGGCAGATAACGCCGGCGACTGCGCCGGGCGCGACGTGGGGTCATGAAAATCTTCCGGTCAACGTGGCCGCGGACCCGGAAACTCACGATGTCTACGTGGGCACGACCGCGGGCGATTCCACGGCCGCGCCGGCGTTCGCGTTTGGGCCGAATGTCGTCCTCCCCGACGTCTTCACGGGGCAACCGTCCAGCGTCGCCCCGACTGGCGCGACGCTGACGGGCACCGTCGATCTCGACGGAGCGGGCACGGCCACCTGCCGCTTCGCCTGGGGCGTGGCCGGTGAACTGAGCGCCTCAGCGCCCTGTGCCGCTCGGGTGGAAGGCGCGGGCAAAGTCGCGGTGAGCGCCGCGCTCACGAAACTGCAGCCCGATACCACCTACTACTACAGGCTGGAAGCGACCAACGCGAACGGAACCAACAACGGTGCACCGCAGCTGCAGCATTTCACCACGCCTGGTCCCGGCGGCTTGGAAAGCGAGTCGGTCTCAAATGTCGCGTCCACCTCAGCCACGCTAGAAGCCGGGCTCAATCCTCACGGGCGTCCGACCAGCTACTATTTCCAGTACGGTCGGAGTGCAGAATACGAATCTGCTGTGCCTGTCGCGCCGGGCGCCGCACTCGGCTCCGGTGAATCGATCATGGAAGTAAGTGAGCACGTCCAGGGTCTAACCGCGGGCAGCGTCTACCACTACCGGGTCGTGGCGGTGAGCGAGATGGAAGTGCAACCCGGCGTGTTCGAACCGGTCGCGTTTGCCGGCGCGGATCGGACGTTCGCGACGCAGGGTTTCACCGCTGGGTCTACGCTCCCCGACGGCCGCCGCTGGGAAATGGTTTCCGAGCCCGAAAAGCGCGGCGGTCTGATCGCGGGGATCGCGGATGGTACGGTCGTGCAGTCAGCGCTGGCCGGTGATGCAATTACCTATTTCACCACAAACCTGCCCTCGGGCGCTGCGCAGGGCAACACAAATGAAGTTCAGATGTTCTCCACGCGCGATACGGCTGGCTGGTCGTCGGAGGCCTTGGCCCTGCCGCACGCGCGGGCGACCGGCATCAACAGTGGGGCGGTCGAATATCAGCTGTTTTCCGAAGACCTGTCGTCTGCGCTGGTTCGGCCAACCGAAAAAGGCTTCACTTCGCTTTCGCCTGAAGTGTGGCCGGCTGACACCGAAGGGACGCCCTACGTGCGCCACGACGCTACATGTGCCGCTATGCCGACGACGTGCTTTGAGCCGCTGGTAACCGGGGCATCCGGGTATGACGACGAGCCCGGCGCGCCCGCCTTCGGTGCGAGAAGCACAGTCGTCGGGGCGACCGCGGATTTTGGGCACATCGTGCTCGCAGGAGGCGCCGGCGCAGCGGGCCTCTATGAGTGGTCCGCCAGCGGACCGCGGGCTGAAGCGCTGCAGCCGGTCAGCATTCTGCCGAACGGCGAAGGCGGAGCCCTGGTCGCCGGGACGGTGAACCAAGCCGCGAGGAGGCTAGGGAAACCAGGGATAATGGATCGGTATGGGATCTCTGCCGATGGCTCGCGCGTCGTGTGGGAAACCAATAACAGTGGCACCGAAAGCGGCCTGTATCTTCGCGATATGACCGACCGCGAAACCGTGAGGCTCGACGCGGTGCAGGGCGGATCGGGTACCGGGGAAGCGCGAGCCACCTTTCAGGCAGCCAGCAGCGACGATTCGCGTGTGTTTTTCACCGATACCCAGCGGCTGACGGACAACTCCGGAAGCGAAGTCACACACAATGTCGGGGTTCCAGATCTCTACGAGTGCGAAATCGTCGATGAAGGCGGTAAACCAAAGTGCGACTTGCGCGACTTGACGCCGGTGAGCCCGACAGGTGGTGCGAACGTCCAGGGCGCGGTGCTCGGCACAAGCGACGACGGGTCGAGCATCTATTTCGTCGCCAATGGCGTCCTCACCGATGTGCCTAGCAGCGAGGGTGAACGCGCTAGCCCCGGCGACTGTCGCGAAAATTCGGCTGCCGGCTCATGCAACCTCTACATGCTGCAGTACGACACCGCCGCCGCGCAATGGGAAGCTCCCCGCCTGATCGCCGTGCTCGCGGGTCATGACCAGGCCGATTGGAATTCGCTGGTCTCGAGGCAGCCCACGCGCGTCTCGCCCAATGGGCGCTATTTCACCTTCATGTCCAGTCGATCCCTGACCGGCTATGATAATCGCGACGCGAGCAGCGGCGCGGCTGACGAGGAGGTCTTTCTCTTCGACGCCCAGGCCGACCGGCTCGTCTGTGCCTCGTGCAACCCGACGGGCGGACGGCCATCTGGTTATGAAGTGAAATCCAGGCACGAAGCCGGAAGTGGCCTCGTCGAAGGCAGCCCGCGCCTGATCGAAGAAGGCAACTGGCCAGCTGGCACCTGGATCGCGGCGCAGTCCCCCGGCTGGGTCGGAGTGGGGGCTCACCAGCCGCGGTACCTTTCCAACGAAGGCCGGCTGTTCTTCGACAGCGCCGACGCGCTCGTTCCGCAGGACATCAACCAGAACGAGGACGCCTACGAGTACGAGCCGGTCGGCATCGGGGACTGCACGAGCTCCGCGCCGACTTTCAGCGCACGGGCGGGCGGCTGCGTCGGTCTGATCTCCTCGGGGCTTTCCCACTATGAAACTGTGTTTCTCGATGCGAGTGAAAGTGGCTCTGACGTCTTCTTCCTGACCGCCGAATCGCTCCTGCGGCAGGACATCGACACCGCCTTCGACGTGTATGACGCCCACATATGCACGAGCCAGTCGCCGTGCACGAACGTGCAGTCCTCCGCGCCGGCGTGCACGACGGCTGACTCCTGTCGCGCCGCCCCCTCGCCGCAGCCGTCGAGCTTCGGCGCGCCGGCCAGCGCGACCTTCTCAGGCGCCGGCAACGTAACGACCGCATCCGGGCAAGCGCCCGTCGCGCGCCCGCGCAAGCTGACACGGGCGCGGCTCGCGCGGGCGCTGGCTGCGTGCCGCAAGGCCAAGCGCGGGAAACGCGCGGCGTGTGAACGACGTGCGCGCAAACGCTATGGACCGGCGAGCAAGACAAAGGCGGCCGCACGGTCGCGCAAGGCAAGCACGACCAGAAGGGGTACGAGGTGATCGCGGTGCGCTCGATCAAGAGAAGTCTGCTCGGCATCGTGGCGGTCGCGGTGCTCGTTGCCACGGCCGTCGCGCCGGCGAATGCCGAAACGCTTTCCGCGTGGTGGGGGTTGACGTCCGGTTCGCAGCCGACGAACCTCAAGAGCGGCGTCGCGCGCGACGAGGTGCAGCGCCTGACGGTCAGCGCCACCAAGGGATCCTTCGGCTTCGTCGAACCACAGCGGTTGAAAGAAGTCGTGGAAGGCACGCGCTCGTTCTCTGAACTCCTCTTCGCGGTGGTGCCCTACAACGCGACCGCCGGTCAGGTCCAGGAAGCGCTCGAATCGATGTACCCATCCAGGAGGGTGCTCGTGAGCGGTGGGCCCGGCGACGAACAGGGCAGCAAGCCGTACACCATCACGTTTCCAGGGCAGACCGTCAAGCCTCCGTTGGTCGGTGGGGAATTCGCCGAACTGGCTGGCGCCGAATCGCTCTCCTGTGGCGGCGCGACGGGCTCGGGGTGCACCGGCGAAGCAAAGATCGCCGAGGTCGCGGCGGGCGCGTCGGATGGGTCGCTGCTGGTGAGCGCCCAGAACCGCGGCGACGGCGCCACGAGTGGAGCTGTGAGTATTGCCGACATGCTGCCCAAAGGCCTTGAAGCAGTCGCCATCGAAGGTCAGGCGGGGGAATCCAACGCTGGGCGCGGTGACGTGAACTGCACGGTGAAGACGCTGACGTGCAGCTTCGCCGGAGCGCTGCCCCCGTATGAAATGATCGAAGTACATGTCACGGTGCGAGTGTTGGCTGGGGCTGCCAGCGGCGAACTGAACTCGGCGAGCGTATCCGGTGGCGGCGCGCCCAGGAGCGTGAGCGCAAGCCACCCGATCGAAGTGAACGGTCGTGAAAAGTTCGGCTTCGAAGATTATAAATTGGTCCCTGAAAATGTCGGCGGGTCGATCGATACGCAGGCCGGCTCGCACCCGTTTCAGCTCACAACGGTCATCTCGCTGAATACGCAGCCCGGTGGAGAAGCGCCTCGCGCGGAGGCGCTGTCGAAGGACGTCATCACCGAGCTCCCGACGGGGCTGATCGGCAACCCGACACCGTTCGCGCAGTGCACCGACAAACAGTTCGAGACGCTGGTCGAGCCCGAATCGAAGCCCTATTTCTGGAACGAATGCCCCGCGCAGTCTGCGATTGGGGTCGCGATCGTCTCGCTGACCGGCGAAAAAATCTCGGGTGAAACCTTCAACGCCTACCGCGAGCCGATCTTCAACATGCAGCCGCTCCCCGGCGAGCCCGCGCGCTTCGGCTTCAAGGTGGCCGGCCTGGTCCCCGTGTATCTCGACACCTCGGTACGAACCGGCAGCGACTACGGCGTGACGGTCAGCTCGAGCGACATCAGCCAGATCGACTGGCTGCTGGGCGTGAAGCTCACGTTCTGGGGCGTGCCGGGCGATCCGCGCCACGACAATGGCCGCGGGTGGGCTTGCCTGCAGGAAGTCGGCGTCTGTACGGCGACTGGGGAAGTCGCGCCGCCGCCGTTCCTGGAGCTGCCGACCTCATGCGAACAACCCTTCCAGACGACCGTGCGGGGCGACTCCTGGGGAGCCTCCAGCGCGCCAGCGCAGCAGGCCGAACCGGTCACCTACCGGCTGCCGCAAGCGCTGGACGGCTGCAACCACCTGCCGTTCGCCCCGTCGATCACGGCCGCCCCGGACATCCCCGATGCGTCCAGCGCCACCGGCCTGACCGTCGGCGTGCACGTACCGCAGACCGCGGCGTTGAACGCCAACGGTCTTGCCGAGTCGACGCTCAAGAACACGACGGTCGCGCTGCCCGAAGGCGTCTCGCTGAATCCCTCCGGCGCCGACGGGCTGGAAGCGTGCTCGGAGGGGGAGATCGGGTTCACGGGCGTCGAAGCAGGCAGCGGCACCGACCTGTTCACCGCGGGCATGCCCGAACCGTTCTGTCCGGACGCGTCGAAGATCGGGACGGTGAAGATCAAGACGCCGCTGCTGCCCAACGCGCTCGAAGGCGCGGTGTACCTGGCCGCGCAGAACGCCAATCCGTTCGGTTCGCTGGTCGCGATGTATCTCGTGGCGAAGGACTCGGTGTCGGGCGTGCTGGTGAAGCTGCCCGGGGTGGTGCGACTCGACGAAAGCACCGGGCGGATCGTCGCGACGTTCGAAAACACCCCGGAGCTGCCGTTTGAAGACCTCGAACTGCATTTCTTCGGTGGTGAACGCGCTCCGCTCGGCACCCCGGCGTTGTGTGGGACGTACACGACCGAAGCGGCGTTCACGCCGTGGTCTGGCAATCCGGCGGCGCACCCGACGTCGAGCTTCGCGATCACCTCCGGGCCGAACGGGAAGCCGTGCGCGTCGCCGCCGCCGTTCGCGCCGTCGCTGACTGCGGGTACGACGAGCATCCAGGCGGGCGGGTTCTCGCCGTTCACGATGACGATGGGCCGCGAAGACGGCAACCAGAACCTCAGCGCGATCCAGTTGCACATGCCGCCGGGGATGCTGGGCACGCTCTCGACGGTGGCGCTCTGCGGCGAAGCGCAGGCGAACGCCGGGACGTGCGGCCCCGAGAGCCTGATCGGCGAAACGATCGTCAGCGTCGGCCTCGGCGGCGAGCCCTTCAGCGTGACCGGTGGCAAGGTCTACATCACCGGCCCCTACAGGGGCGCGCCGTATGGCCTCTCGATCGTCAACCCCGCGAAGGCCGGCCCATTCGATCTGGGGCAGGTCGTGGTGCGCGCGAAGATCGAAGTGAACCCCGAAACGGCGGCGCTGACGATCACGACCGACAGCGACGGGCCATACAAGATCCCGACGATCATCGATGGGATCCCGCTGCAGATCAAGCACATCAACGTCTCGATCAACCGGCCCAACTTCACGTTCAACCCGACGAACTGCAGCCCGCTGGCGATCACCGGCACACTGCTCAGCGCCGAAGGGGCCTCGTCCGCGCTGTCGGTGCCCTTCCAGGCCACCAACTGCGCGGTGCTCGCGTTCAAGCCGAAGCTCGCGGCGTCCGCGTCCGGGAAGACCTCCAGGGCCAACGGGGCGAGCCTGGGCGTCAAGCTGTCCTACCCGGCGGGGCCGTACGACGCGAACATCTCGCGCGTCAAAGTGGAACTCCCCAAGGCGCTGCCCTCGCGGCTGACGACGCTGCAGAAGGCGTGCACGGCGGCGGTCTTCGACGCGAACCCGGCGAACTGCCCGGCGGCGTCGATAGTCGGGCACGCGAGCGCCACCACCCCGGTGCTGCCCGTGCCATTGACGGGCCCGGCGTACTTCGTCTCCCACGGCGGCGAAGCGTTCCCGTCACTGATCATCGTGCTGCAGGGCTACGGCGTGAGCGTGCACCTGGTCGGCTCCACGTTCATCAGCAAGTCCGGGATCACGAGCAGCACCTTCAAGACGGTGCCCGACGTTCCCGTGGGCACGTTTGAACTGACCCTCCCTCAGGGCCCGTATTCGGCGTTGACCGCGAACACGAGCCTCTGCAAGGCGAAGCTCGCGATGCCCACCGAATTCGTCGGGCAGAACGGCGCGCTGATCAAGACCTCCACGAAGATCGGGGTTACCGGTTGCCGCAAGGCAAAGAAAGCGGCTCATCGGAAGAAGACCCACGAGAAGAAGGGTCACAAGTCCAAGGGCGGTCGCGCGAAGCGCGGGCATCGGAAGGGTTAGGGGTGATCGCGGTGGCCACGCCGGCCCGCGGCGCACCCGACCGCGAGGTGGCCGATGGCGGCGATCGGCGGCGTCGTCGGGATCGCGACCGCGGCGGCGTCGCGGAGATTCAGCGCTTGCGGATGATCGCGGCCCTGGCGGAGGTCTCACGCGAACGCGGGGTGTTGGCGACGACCGTCGCGCACATCGTGGCACGCTCGGGCGTCTCACGGCGCACGTTCTATGAGGTTTTCGAGGATCGCGAGGACTGCTTCGGGGCGGCGTTCGACCGGGCCGTCGAGCAGGCGGCGCGGCGCGTCGTGCCGGCTTTTTGCGAAGGCCGAGCGTGGCGGGAGCGGATGCGCGGCGGTCTCGGGGCGCTGCTCGAGTTCCTCGAAGACGAGCCCGACCTCGGCGCGCTGTGCGTCGTGGACGCGCTCGGCGGCGGTCCCCGCGCGCTGGCACGCAGGGCGGAGGTCGTCAACGTCTTGATCGGGGTCGTCGACGAAGGCGGGGATGAGGCGCGGAGCGGCGACCGTCCGCCGCGCCTGACCGCCGAGGGCGTCGTGGGCGCGGTTCTCGGCGTCCTGCACGCGCGGCTCGCACAGCAGAGCTCCACGCCGATGACGAGCCTTCAGGGCCCGCTGATGGGGATGATCGTGCTGCCGTATCTGGGGCGCGCCGCGGCCACGCGCGAGGTTGCGCGCCCCGCGCCGGTTCGTCAACGTGCCGTGCACCCGGCCGGGAATCCTCTGCGGGATCTCGACATGCGCCTCACGTATCGCACGGTTCGCGTATTGCTCGCGATCGCGGGACACGCCGGGGCCAGCAATCGCGAGGTCGCGGATGCGTCGGGCGTCCAGGACCAGGGGCAGATCTCGAAGCTGCTCTCGCGCCTCGATCATCTGGGGCTGATCCATAACAGCGGCGCGGGCACCGCGCGCGGCGAACCCAACGCATGGCGGCTCACCGACAAGGGCGAAGAGGTCGAGCGCGTGATCCGTCAGCAGACCACCCTCGGCGCCGCCGGCGCCTGAGCTCAGGCGCGGAGCGCGACCACCGTCGATCACGGTTGCGCTCCGACCAGTGGCTCGTCCGCCCGCGCGTCCTCGACCGCTTCGACGAGCACGGTGACTGTCGCTTCCACCGCGCGGTGAACGATGGATGGCGTCTGTTACGCCCCCGCCCCGGCCCCGCTTCGCCCCTCGCCGCCCGCGAACCGCGCGGCCCCGCGGACGGCGTCTTCGAACACCTCCGGCCCCGCCTGCGCCTCCAGCCGCAAACCCTCGGCCAGCGGCATGCCCAATCCCTCGATCGCGGCGCGGCGGTCGGCGAGCATCGTGCGCTGCGGAAAGCGCGCGAGGTTGTTGGCGAGCTCCAGCGCGCGCTCCACGTGCGCGCCCGGCGGGACGAGCTCGTTGACGAGCCCGATCGCGTGCGCCTCGGCGGCGTCCATGATGCGCCCGGTGAGAATGATGTCGAGCGCGCGCCCGAGCCCGACGACGCGCGGCAGGCGCTGGGTGCCGCCGTCGATCAGCGGCACGCCCCAGCGGCGCTCGGGGAAGCCGAGCCGGGAGTCCTCGGTGGCGATCCGCAGGTCGCACCACAGCGCGAGCTCCAGGCCGCCCGCGAGCGCGTAGCCGGAGATCGCGGCGATCGTGGGCTTGGACGGCGTGAGGCGGCTGAACCCCATCGGCCCGCCCGGCGCGTCGAGGCGGTCGGCGTAGGTCTCGATCGCCTTGAGGTCCGCGCCCGCGCAGAACGCGAGCCCGCCGGCGCCGGTGAGCACCATGACGCGCGCGCCGTCTTCGGACTCGAAGCGCTCGTACGCCGCGTGCAGCGCAACCGCGGTCGGCCCGTCGACGGCGTTGCGGCGCTCCTCGCGGTCGATCGTGACGAGCGCGGCGGCGCCCTCACGCGCGTAGCGGACCTGGTCGGCGTTGACGCCCACGACTTCTACCGGGCGGCGCGTCGGGACGCGTCGGAGGAAAACGGGGTTGCGGTCGGGCGGCGGAGCGGGCGTCGCATGACCCGGCGGATGCTACTGGCTGGTGGTTGTGGTGTGTGATCGTCCGCGTGACGAGGCCTCTCGGCGAGGCGCGCTGCGCGGGGCGTCCGTGCCCCGCCCCCGCGCCGAGCCGCGTGGCAGCGCCTCTTTAGGCGCGCACTTGACAACTGGGTCTCGCGTGTCTATAGTGGCCTCAACATGCGCCCCGGAAGGCGGGGCGCGCGGGTTTCTTACATACGATCGGGTTGGGTCGGGCCCTGTGGGCCGGCCTTTGTAGTGACTGCCGGGTTCGCTGGGAGAGGGGCCGGGTCTTTTCGACGAGGGAGTGGGTTTTCGCGTGGTGTCGCAAGGGACATACGTGGTGGGGGTCGCTGCACGGCGTGTTGGGCCCCTGGCTAGATGCGTCAGCAGCCTGACGCATCTCTCTCTCTCTCTCTCTCTCTTGGCCTTGGGCTCTAGCCGCTAGCCCGGCCGCCCTGGGCGGGCCGTCTGGCGTTTGCCCGTTCCCCCCGCGGGGGAGGGGCCGGCGCTGCTTTCACACGTGCGCGCGTAGGCGTGTATGGGGTGTGGAGGCTGGGTGGATCGATCTTGACGACGCTCACCTGCGGGGTTCTCCCGGCGGGTGGCCTCGCGAATGGGTGCGTGGGTCGCTCACGCCAAACGACTCCGAAGGAGAGCTGATTCGATGTTCAGTCGGATACGCAGGCATGTGAACGTGACGACCGTGATCGCGTTCGCGGCGCTGGTCTTCGCGATGACCGGCGGTGCGTTCGCGGTGAGCGGGCACGGCGGTGGTGGCACCCACGCGACCGCGGCGAAGGCCAAGGCCAAGTCGAAGGGCAAGCCCGGGCCGCGCGGGCCGGCGGGGCCGCGGGGTGAAACCGGGCCAGCAGGACCGGCTGGGCCCGCCGGTCCGGCCGGCGCGAAAGGCGAAGCCGGAGCCGCGGGGTCCAAAGGCGAGGCCGGGGCGGCCGGGAACGCGGGCACGAACGGCAAAGACGGCGAAAGCGTGAGCGTCGCCAAGCTCGAACCCGGCGAAGGCGGGTGCACAGAAGGCGGCACGAAGTTCAGTGCCGGCGGCAAAGAAGCAACCGCATGCAACGGCGAAAAAGGCGAACCTGCCCAAGGTGGTGGCTATCCCAAGACGCTGCCCTCCGGGGAAACCGAGACAGGCACGTTCGCGGCATATTTTGAAAAACCGGGCAAAATAGCTGTGCCGATCTCCTTCCCAATCCGGCTGCCCCTCCCCAGTACGGAAGCGCGATACATCACGCAGAGCGAACAGGAAAATCACACCGGGCCGTCCCACTGCTCGGGCAGCGTCGAAAATCCGACGGCGGAAAAGGGTTATCTCTGTGTATACGAAGGATTCGTGAACAAGCCGGAAAACGCGACGCTACTGACCGTAGGCAATATGTTCGGCGCAGTAATTCCCTCCGTAATCGTTGGTACGACTGGTTCTGTGTTGGTGACGGTCTACGAAGGGCAGGAAGAACCAGCCTATCTGAGCGGGACCTGGGCGGTGACGGCACTCTGATGTGCGCGACGCCGGCCGAGAGACGACCATGGGATCCAGACGGAGGAGACCAGAGGTGAATCCCACTGGACAACGCACGAACAACCCGTTCCGTTGGCTGACGCTCATGGCCGCGCGAGGGGGTCTTGTTCTCCTATCGGTCTGTGCCGTGGCCGGGCTTGCGGCTGGTCGTGCCGTCGCCAGCGATACGCATGCACCGCTGTTCGCGTTGGGTGAAATCCCCGCGGAAGGGCCTCACGGGGAACCTGTTGCTTCACCTGGCCCACTGTTGAAGACGGAATCGCTGACCGTGGATTCGGGCCACGTGTGGGTCGCCGAAGACACGCAAAACCTCGGGCCCTCGCGCGTGGACGAGTTCGACGCGGCGACGGGTGCATTCATTGCGCAGCCGATTCACCTTCCGGCCCCCCCGGAAGGCGAACGACGGGCGCCGACGGGCTACGGTTACGGCTACGGCGAAGGCATCGCGGTGGGGCACCCACCAGGTGAAGAAGCAGATGTGTACGTCGGGGGAGAGGCTCATGGCGTCTCGGTCGTGTCGATTTTCAACGAAGCCGGGGTATTGGGGGCGACGTGGAGCGGCCACGCGACGCCTCGCGGATCGTTCGGGGTGACCGAAGAGCTCGGCGATGGGCGTCTGGCCGGCGCGGTGCAAGACGTCGCGGTGGACAACTCGAGCAGTCCATTGGACGCGGGTAGAGGCGACGTGTTCGTGCTGAGTCTTGTAATCGCGCTCAACTCAAAAACGGGGCGCGAGGAACCCGAATCCACGATCGACGTCTTTCATCCCGAAAAAGACGGTGAAGAACGCTATGTCGGCGAGATAGCCGGTGTTTCCCCCAGCGAACCGTTCCACTTCGCCACACGGATTGCCGTGAATGAAGTCAACGGCGACCTGCTGGTGCTCGATCAGAACGGTACCAGCGCTGTCAACGAGTTCGCACCGACTGGCATCGGCGGATATGGGTTCGTGCGCAAACTGGGCGGCCCGCCTCCGAGTGGTTCGCTCGGCGGCGTCGAAACGCTGGCGGTGGACGGAAGCAACGGCGAGGTTTACCTCACGGAGAAAGAAGGTCAGCGTCTTGACGAGTTCAGCGCCGCGGATGCCTATCTGGGACATGTCGAAGGCGTTCCCTCGGCATTCGACATAGCGGTCGATCCGGCGTCTCACAACGTCTACGTTGGGCCTCAGGCCTACGGTCCCGACATCGTGGTGCCCGACGTCACCACCGCCCCCGCGTCGGACCTGAAGCCGGGGAGCGTGACGCTGAACGGCACGGTCGACCCTGATGGGGCAGGCGGGGCGACGTGCGAGTTCGAATGGGGCACGACGACGGCATTCGGGAAAGTCGCACCGTGCTCCGAAGAAGTTCCCAACGGTGAAAGCTCGGTCGCGGTGCACGCCTCGTTGACGGGCATGGAACGTGATCAGACTTATTACTACCGGCTGACGGCGACCAACGCGAACGGCTCGAACCCAGGTGAAGCCTGGCAGGACCAGCAGTTCTTTCCGCCTGGTGCGATCGTGCGCGAAGAGTTCGCTTTGAATGTCGCGGATACGTCCGTGAGCCTTGGGGCGAAGATCGACCCGGGAGGGACGCCGACAAGCTACTACTTCCAGTACGGCACCGGCAGCGAATATGGGCAGGAGCTGCCTGTGCCGCCGGGGGAAGCGATCGGGGCCGGCAAAGCGGATGTGACGGTTCCGAGCCTCCTTCTTCAGGGGTTGACGCCGGGTACGGTCTACCACTATAGAGCTGTGGCGGTCAACGAAATCGAACCGGGTGTCTTTGAAACCGTCAACGGCGCCGATCACACGTTTACGACTCAGGCTGCGCACGGCACGTCGGCGACGGCGGATGGGCGCCAATGGGAGCTGGTCAGTCCGGCGGACAAGTCCGGTGCCCTGATCGAAGGCTTCGGGTACGGGGCCGGGGTCATGCAGGCCTCCGCCGACGGTGACGCCATCGTCTACCGCGCGAGCTCACCGACCGAAAGCGAACCGCACGGTGGGTTCGCCCACGTGGAGACGGTGCTTTCGACTCGTGCTGGTGGGGGCTGGTCGTCGCAGGACATATCGGCCCCTCACGCCCGGGCGACGCACGTGACATTCACCGTCGGCGATGAATTTCAGACCTTCTCGGAGGGCACCTTTCGCATGGCGCAGTGCAGCCCGTGGACAGCTTCCTCACGCTGCTCTCCTCAGAAGCGAGCGAATCGACGGCCTATCTGCGCACCAACTATCTAAGCGGGAACGTCGAAGATCATTGCCTGACCGCCTGCTATCGGCCGCTCGTAACCGGGAAGCCAGGGTTCGCCAACGTGCCGCCCGGGACAGTCTTCGGTGGAGAACCCAACGGGCGCTGCGAAATCCCGTCGTGTGGTCCGCTGTTCCAGGGCGCCAGCCCGGACCTCAGCCACGTGGTGCTTTCGTCGCCTGCGCAGCTGACAGCGACGCCCGCGCCGGCAGGCGAAGAAGGTTTGTATGAGTGGTCGGCCGGCAGCCTGCAACTGGTCGATGTGCTTCCGCAAGGCGAAGCAGGACCGGCCATTCTGGCAGGCTCCGGCACCAACGTTGCTGGGAAGACGGGCATCAGGGGTTCAGTCTCTGATGACGGTCAGCGGGTCGTGCTCGAAGGCGGCGCAGACGGCGGCGAAGGGCTGTATCTGCGCGACGTCGCGGCCGGCGAAACGACCAGGCTGGATGTTCCGCAGGGAGGCAGCGGGCCCAGCGAAAAAGTCGACTACATGGACGCCAACGGCGACGCGTCGCGGGTCTTCTTCCTCGATAGCGGGCGTTTGACGAGCGACTCCTCCGCCGACGGCGCGGACCTCTATGAATATAACCTGAATGCGCCCCCTGGCAGCCGCTTGACGGATCTCACTCCCGATCGCAACGCGGGGCAGGCGGCAAACGTGGCGATGATGCTCGGCGCCGGCGGGGACGGCTCCTATGTGTATTTCGCGGCCGCTGGCGCCCTCGCACCCGGGGCAGTTGACGGCGAATGTGAGGGCCAACGGGGCGACGCCAAGGAAGGGAGCAGGGGCTGCAATCTGTATGTGCGGCATAAAGGCGTGACACGGCTGGTCGCGGTGCTTCCCAGTGCTGACTTCTACGATTGGTCGAAGGAACTGCACGGCGAATACGGGAAGGGTCTGTACGCTCGGGTTTCGCCCAACGGACGGTGGCTTGCGTTCATGTCCGCTGCGGAACTGACCGGCTACGACACGCACGACGCGATCAGCGGCAGGCGGGACCTCGAGGTCTATCTCTACCACGCATCCGCGGACTCGGCGGAAGCCGGCGCCTTGGTTTGCGCATCATGCGACCCCACCGGCGCTCGACCCCTTGGGATGATGTATGGAAGTGCTGGTGTGAAAAGCCGAGAAGACGCCACAGAGTTCTCTGGAGAATGGGTCGCGGGGAGCGTGCCGTCGTGGACAGGGTCGCCGGCGCCGGGTGAGTTCGATTCCTCGCATGCCGTGCATCAGCCACGGTACCTGTCCGATTCCGGTCGGTTGTTCTTCGACAGCACCGATGCGCTCGTCCCCCAAGATGTCGACGGCACCGAAGACGTGTATGAGTATGAGCCCGCCGGCGTCGGTGCCTGTGGCACCGCTAGCGCGACGTTCTCGCCTCGCTCGAACGGCTGCGTGAGCCTGATCTCGGCTGGGACCTCGCCGGAAGAGTCGACGTTCCTTGACGCCAGTGAAACTGGGGGAGACGTGTTCTTCATGACGGTTTCGCGGCTCGCCGCACAGGACTACGACACCGCGTATGACGTGTACGACGCGCATGAATGCAGCGGCGCGGCGCCGTGCTCTGCCGCGGTGCCACAGCCGCCGGCCTGTGACACCGAAGCGTCGTGCAAAGCGGCGCCGACGCCGCAGCCGGCGCTCTACGGCGCGCCGGCGAGCGCGACGTTTTCGGGGACAGGCAACCTCACGACGGGCACCACACCGGTTGTGAAACCGAAGGCCAAACCCCGGCCGAGAAGGAAATCCGCACCGTGTCGCAAGCACGCGGAAAGACACCGGTGCCGAAAGGCAAAGCGCAGTACGCGCGGCCGGCGTGGAGGTGCACGATGAACGCGCATGGACAGAAGGCCGTGATATTGAAGCAGTGCATGCTTCTTGCTGCCGCCTTGCTCTTGGTTCCAGCCGGGGCGGGTGTCGCGCGAGCGCAGGGCGGGTCTCCGTGGTGGCATCTGAGCTCGTTCTCGAGGCCTGCCGTACTGCGGGCAGGTCAAGCGCGGGACGAGGTTCAGGAAGTACACCTCAGCAGCGAAGAAGGCTTCTACACGCTGGCGCGGCCGGGTCACGCCCCCGGCAGCTACGCACTGCTCTCAGCCGCAGATGGCGCGGGCGAAGTACAGCGCCAATTGGAAAGGGAAGTATATGGCGCCGGGAATGTGAAAGTCAACGAAGCGCCGCGGCCCCCGGCCGGCAGGGCGTTCAGGATCACGACGGTCGGCGAGCTCGAAGACCAGCGTCTTCGGCTCCTGGAAGCAGCGACGGTCAAAGGGACGACGGTCTCGGTCAGCGAGGTGACGCAAGGCCGTCCAGATGGCGTGATCGTGGTCAACGCGACGAACCTCGGGGACGGAGTCCTCGATCCGACCGAACAACAGGTGACTGTGACCGATGTCCTGCCCGGCGGTATGAAGGCGCTCGCGGTCGAAGGCATAGCCAGCGAAAGCGCTCTATCTGGGTACGGTCCGACAGCGCACAAACTCGCATGTTCGCGGACGTCATTGAGCTGCATTTTCACGGGGAAACCGCCCACGGAAAGCGTATTTCCCGCCCCTCAAGAAAACCCGGACCACTACCCCATCGGTCTCGCGCCGTACGAGCCGCTGCAGGTGCGGATCGCGGTGAAGTTGGCGGGCGTGAAAGGTGAAGAGGTGAACCGGGCCCGCGTTTCCGGCGGTGGCGTTCCGGCGGCAAGCGTGCGGCGGGCGTTGACCGTGGGCGCGGCGGAAACACCGTTTGGGGTCAGCACGTATGAAATGAGCCCCGAAGAACTCGGCGGGGGTGCTGACACGCAGGCAGGATCCCACCCGTTTCAATTCACGACGACGTTGACGCTCAACCAGACCGTGGAGGCGAAGCCAGTCGCGCCGCTGAAGGACCTGCATTTCAAGCTGCCTCCCGGTCTGATCGGCAACCCAGAGCCGTTTCCCCGCTGCTCGCTCACGCAATTCTTCACAGAAATCGTTGGCACGAGCGCCAATGCATGTGCGGCCCAGACCGTGGTCGGCGTAGCACGTGTGCTGGTCGATATCGAAGGGGCAAACAGCACGGAAGAACTGTCCGGGAGCGCTACCGCGACCCTCCCGTACGTCGAGCCGGTGTACAACCTGGAACCAGAAGCGGGTGAGCCGGCTCGGTTTGGGTTCCTGGTGATAACACCCGTTGAAAGCGTGCCCGTCCTGTTGGACACGGCGGTGCGAACCGGCGGCGACTACGGGGTGACGGTCAACGTCCGGAACATCACGGAGTCGGCGGCGTTCCTCGGCAGCGAAGTCACCTTATGGGGTGTGCCGGGCGACGCAAGCCACAATAACTCCCGTGGCGTGGCGTGTCTGGTGAACACGATCTTTGCTACCGAGCAAGCGCCGCCCCAAGGTGAATGCCCCGGGTCCGAAGAGCACAATCCGCCACCGCTGTTGTCGATGCCGACGTCGTGTACGGGGCCGCTGGTGACCTCGATGGAAGCGGATTCGTGGAGCGAACCGGGCGTGTTTGGGACGTTTGGGAGCACCGAAGCGCTGCCCGCGATGGGCGCGTGCAACCGCTTGCCGTTCTCGCCGTCCGTCAGGGTCACGCCGGACGGGTCGGCGGCGAGTGAGCCGACCGGCCTGAACGTGGACGTGCACGTGCCCCAGGATCTCGTGTTGAACCCGCGTGGATTGGCGGAGTCCGCGGTGCGCAACATCACTGTCGCGCTGCCCGAAGGCGTGGCCATCAACCCAGCTGGCGGGGATGGGCTGGAAGCATGCAGCGAGGGGCTGGTCGGCTTTGAAGGGTTCAGGGAATACGCGACCGATCCGGGGGTGAGCAGTGCGGCGTTCAGCCCTGTGCTGCCAGGGAGCCCAGGGTCCGGTAAAGCGCTCCAGCCGGGTCTGAACTTCTGCGCAGATGCGTCGAAGATCGGCACGGTCACGATTCACACGCCGCTGCTCCCCAACCCGCTGACCGGGGCGGCGTATCTGGGAGCGCAGGAAGCCAACCCGTTCGGTTCGCTGATCGCGATGTATGTGGTAGTGCAGGACCCCGTGTCGGGGACCCTCGTGAAGCTTCCCGGCGTGGTGCATCTGACGCCGTCGGGGCAGATCGTGTTGACGTTCGCGGAGAACCCGCAGCTGCCGTTCGAAGACGCCGAACTGCATTTCTTCGGAGGCGAACGGGCGCCGTTGACGTCGCCGGCGCGGTGTGGGAGCTACACGACCAATGCGACGTACACACCGTGGTCCGGCGGAGAAGAAGCGACCTCGTCGTCGGCGTTCGAGATCACGAGCGGCCCGCACGGATCGCCGTGTCCGGGCTCGAGTTTGCCGTTCAGCCCCTCGTTGACAGGGGGTACGACGAGTATTCAGGCCGGTGGGTTCAGCCCGTTCACGATGACGATGTCGCGGGAAGACGGCCAGCAGCCGCTGCAGGGGATCACGTTGCACATGCCCAAGGGGCTCTCCGGGCTGCTACAGGGCGTAGAACTGTGCGGCGAAGCCCAAGCGAACACCGGCACCTGCGGGCCCAACAGCCAGATCGGGGAGACGACCGTAGGGGTCGGCGTCGGCGGGGATCCGTTCACGGTGACCGGTGGGAAGGTGTTCATTACCGGCCCCTATAGGGGTGCGCCGTTTGGGTTGAGCATTGTGAATCCGGCGAAGGCGGGTCCGTTTGATCTGGAGCACACGGCGGCGAATCATCCGGCGTGTGACTGTCTGGTGGTCCGCGCGAAGCTCGAAGTGGATCCGCATACGGCGGCGATCACAGTCGCGACCGATAATGAAGGCCCGTACAAGATCCCGACGATGCTGGAAGGGATCCCGCTTGAGATCAAGCACGTCAACGTGACCGTCGGGCGTCCGGGGTTCATCTTCAACCCGACGAGCTGTGAAAAGATGCAGATCAGCGGGAGTATCGATAGCGCTGAAGGTGCCAGCCAGACGCTGGGGGTGCCGTTTCAGGCGACCAACTGCGCGACGCTGGGGTTCAAACCGAAATTCGCGGTCTCCACGTCGGGGAAGACGAGCCGCCTGAACGGGGCGAGCCTGAACGTCAAGCTGACCTACCCCAAAGCGCCGTTCGGCTCCCAAGCGAACATCGCCCGGGTCAAAGTCGAACTGCCCAAGGGGCTGCCCTCACGGTTGACGACGCTGCAGAAGGCCTGTACCAGCGAGCAGTTCCATGCGAACCCCTCCGGTTGTCCGCAGGCGTCGATCGTGGGGCACGCCCGTGCGATCACCCCGCTGGTCCCGGTCCCGTTGGAAGGCCCCGCGTACTTCGTCTCAAACGGCAACGAATCGTTCCCGAACCTGATCCTCGTCCTCCAGGGCTACGGGGTCACGATCGATCTCGTGGGCGACACGTTCATCAGCAAGACCGGGATCACCAGCAGCACGTTCAAGACCGTCCCCGACGCGCCGGTCGGGTCCTTCGAACTGAACCTCCCGCAGGGTCCCTACTCCGCGCTGGCAGCCAACGGCAGCCTCTGCAAGAAGAAGCTCTCCATGCCCACCGAATTCGTGGCCCAGAACGGCGCCCAGATCAAAACCACAACCAAGATCCAAGTCACCGGCTGCCCCAAGACCAAGAAAACCACACACCGCAAGAAGCGCAGGCCGCGCAAGCACGCCGGGAAGACGCGCGGCAAGTCGGGGTGATGAGGATGGCGTCGACCCGCAGCGTCGCGCCCCCCGCACGTGAGGACCCTCGCCACGGGCGCGGCGATATCGTGGAAATCCAGCGCGCGCGAATAGTCGCCGCGCTGGCGGAGGTGGCGAGGGCGCGCGGCGTCGCCGCGGCGACCGTCTCGGAGATCACCGCGGCCTCCGGTGTCTCCCGCAGGACGTTCTACGAGCTGTTCGCCGACCGCCACGACTGCTTCAGAGCCGCGTTCGACCTGGGCGTGGCGCAGGCCGCGCAGCAGGTCGTGCCGGCATATCGCGCCGGCGGCACCTGGCGCGAGCGGGTGCGCGGCGGGCTCGCGGCGCTGCTGCAGTTCCTGGAGGACGAGCCCGACCTCGGCGCGCTGTGCGTCGTCGACGTGCTTGGAGCCGGCCACGAGGTGCTGACGCACCGGGCCGAGGTCGTCAACGTGCTGATCTCCGCGGTCGAGGAAGGGGGCGCGGAGGTGCGCGGGGAGCCGCTGGCGCGCATGACCGCCGAGGGCGTCGTTGGTGCTGTCCTGGCGATCCTGCACGCAAGGCTCGTGCAGGCGAAGGCACCGCCGATGACCGGCCTGCTGGGGTCCCTGATGGAGATGATCGTGCTGCCCTACCTGGGGCGCGCCGCGGCGGTGCGCGAGGCGGCGCGGCCCGCGCCGCCACCCCGGCGCGTGGATCACGTCAACGGCAACCCGCTGCGCAACCTGGACGTGCGCCTGACCTACCGGACGGTGCGCACCCTGAGCGCAATCGCGGCTCACCCGGGGGCCAGCAACCGCCAGGTCTCGGGTGCCGCGGGCGTCGGCGACCAGGGGCAGATCTCCAAGCTGCTCGCGCGCCTGGAGCACGCCGGGTTGGTCCGCAACGCCGCGCACAACCCCGGCGCACGCGGAGAGCCGAACTCCTGGACGCTCACCGACAGAGGCAGGGACCTCGAGCGCATGGTCGGCGAGCGGGTAGCGCTGGGCGACAGCTGAGCTCTGAGGAGCGGCGATCTACCAGCCGCCGCGCCAGCGCGCGTCGGCGGTGTGCGCGCGCTGGTACGCCACGCGTGCGTCTTTGCGCTTTTCGAGGTGTTTCTGCAGCAGGCTCGCGAGCAGCACGAACGTCGGGAAGAACACCACCAGCAGCAGGCCCGCCTCGGTCACGACCTTGTCGTCGGTCGCCCCGTACGCGCCGCGGCCGTCGTTTTCCACGGCGAGCGCCGCGGGGGCGAGCAGCAGGAGCAGCAGGGCGCTGGCGGCGAGGCTGTAGAGCAGGCGACGCATGACCTGGGGGATGCTACCGGAGGGCGCGGGGGAGCGACCGCACGCGGCGCAAGCGTTGCGCAAGACTGGCAAGTATGGCGGCGAGGTGTCATTTCTCTGCATATAATGTTCAACAACAGATATATGGCTCTTGACATGTTTTCTATCCATGCGAGGCTCGATGACAGCGAGACGCACGACAATCAACCTTGACGCGGATCTCATCGCGGGGGCGCGCGAGATACTGAAGACGAAGAACGCCACGGACACCGTCCACGGTGCACTGCGCGAGGTGATCCGACGTGAGCGCCTGCGGCGGCTGAGCGAACGCAAGTGGGAGTGGCTCACCCCGGAGCGCCTCCAGGCGATGCGCCGAGGTGCCCATCCGAAGGACCTCTGAACGTGGCGGCGCTCCTCGACACCACGGTCTGGTCCTGGCGCGGGCGATCCGAGGAGGTCGCCGCGGACTTCCGCCAGATGCTCGCCGGCGGCGAGGTCGCGACCTGCGCGATGGTCAAGCTCGAGCTGCTGCTCAGCGCACGCAATGGGTCCGAGTTCGACGAAATCCAGCAGGAGCTCGACGAGTTGCGCGACTGTGCGATCGGGCCCTCGCAGTGGCGGCGCGCGTTAGACGTCTACCGCCAGCTGGCCCATCAGGGCGGCGCCCACCAGCGCAGCGTCGGCCACCAGGACCTGCTGATCGCCGCCGCGGCCGAGGGCGCGGGGGTGGAGTTGCTGCACTACGACGAGGACTTCGAGCGCGTCGCCGCGATCACCGGTCAGCCGATGCGCTGGATCGCGCCGCGCGGCTCGCTCTGAGGGCGTGCGGCTGCCGCGGCGGCTGGCAGGGTGAACCGCACGCGCGTCCCTACGGCGGCACCCGCGACGCGGTCGTCCGCGAGCCAGATGCGCCCGCCGTGCGCCTCGACGATCGCGCGCGCGATCGCCAGGCCGAGGCCGCTGCCGGGTCGCGTGCGCGCCGCTTCGTCGCCGCCGCGGTAGAAGGGCTCGAACACGTGCGCGCGGTCCTCCGCGGCGATCCCGGTCCCGCTGTCCGCGACCTCGACCTCGACGGCGCCATCGAGCGCGGTCGCGCTGACCGCGACGGAGCCGTCGGGCGGCGTGTGGTGGATCGCGTTCTGCAGCAGGTTCAGCAGTACGCGCCGCAGCTTGTCCGCGTTCGCGTCCGCCGGCGCGAGTCCCACGGGAAGCTCCGCGCTCAGGCGTACGCGCGCCGCCTCGGTCGTGGGCCGAACCAGCTCGACCGCCTCGCCCACAAGCTCGCGCAGGTCGACCGCGGCCGTACTCCACGCGACCTCGCCCGCGTCCAGGCAGGAGAGCTCGAAGAGGTCGTCGATCAGCGCCCCCAGCGTGCGCACGTTGACGCCGATCGTCCTGACGTAGCGGCGCGCGGTCTCGGCGTCCACGAGGTCGTCCTCGAGTGCTTGGGAGAGGAGTTGGAGCGAGCTCAGCGGCGTGCGCAGGTCGTGGGAGACCGCCGCGATCACCTGGCGGCGCGCGGCGTCGGCGCTGTCGCGTGCGCGCTCCTCGGCGCCGAGCGCCGAGATCATGCGGTTCGCGGTGCGCGCCAGCTCCTCCATCTCGCTCCCCGAGCTCGCGACGATCGTCACGTCGCGCTCGCCGCGCTCGACCGCGTGCAACCCGTCGCCGATCGCGCGCACGTCGCGCACGACGCCGCGCAGCAGCAGCTGTGCGGCGCGCGTCGCGACGACCTCCGCGAACAGGATGATCGCGATCGTCATCCACGCGTCGTGGTCGTCGACGAACATCACCGCCGCGCCGATCGCGACCGCCGCGAGCAGCTGCCCCAGGGCGAGCGCGACGCCGAGCTCGAAGCGCCCGCGCAGCGTGCGCAGGCGTAAGCGGCCCGCGTCGGCGAGCTGCGCGAGCGTGAGCGCGACGAGCCCGACCGGGAGCAGGATCTCGATCGTGAGGAGGACCGCGTGGCCGCCGCCGAGCACCGCCATCACGGCGCACGCTGGAGCGAGCGCGAGCAGCAGCACCGCGAGCAGGCCCAGCAGCGAGCGCGTCAGCGGTGAGCGCCTCGCCGCCGAAGCGGTTCCCGATGCGCGCTCTGTGGACACCGCGCTCACGACTGCAGGCGGTAGCCGACGCCCCACACCGTGTGCAGGTAGCGCGGTCGCTCCGGGTCGGGCTCGATCTTCGCGCGCAGGCGGCGGATGTGGACGGTCACGGTCGAGCTGTCGGTGTAGTCCGGCAGCTGCCACACAAGCTCCATCAGGCGGTCGCGCGAGAACACCTGGCCGGGGTGGCGCGCGAGGAACGCCAGCAGGTCGAACTCGCGCGCCGTCAGCGCTACCTCGCGGCCCTCGACGACGACGCGCCGGCCGGCGGGCTCGATCAGCAGGCCGTCCAGCTCGATCGCCGGTGTCGGCTCGGGCACGCCCTCCTGGGCTGCGTCGCGCTCCTCATCTCGGCGCAGCACCGCTTCCACGCGCGCCACGAGCTCGCCGGGGGAGAACGGCTTGACCACGTAATCGTCGGCGCCGCGCCGCAGCCCCACGATCCGCTCCGCCTCGCGACCGCGCGCGGTCAGCAGGATCACGCGCGGCGGAGCGTCGTGCGCGCGCAGGTGGCGCATCACCTCCAGACCGTCGATCCCGGGAAGCATCACGTCGAGTACCACCAGGTCCGGTGGGCTCTGCGCGCTCAGCGCCAGCGCCTGCGCGCCGTCGGCGGCGATCCGCGTCGCGTAGCCCGCGCGCTCCAGGTAGCGCGCCACGACCTCGCCGATCGTGGGCTCGTCGTCCACGACCAGCACCGACGCGCGCGGCGCGGGAGTGTCTTCGGATTGCGGCATCGCCGCACCGATCATCGCAGCCGCCGTCGGCATCGCGGGGGAGGGGGAGGGGCGCGCATCGGCTCAGCCGAACGTGAACGCGTAGGCGGACACCCCGCGCGGAGCTCGCACGGTGAGCGTGTGCGTCTGCACGCTCGGCAGGTTCACCAGGCGGTACAGGCGGTTGAAGCCCACCGCCACGCTCGAGCCGCGCACGTCCGGACCCGCGACGGCGGCGGGAATGGCGTGGCCGTCGAGCATGACCTGCACCGAGCGAGCCGCACCCTGAGATCCCATCACCAGATACACGCGCCGCGCGCGGAAGCGCAGCTGCAGTTCGGAGCCCCGTTCGGCGGCCGCGTTCCACGCGCCGATCCGCCACACGCCCGCATACCGCAGGCCGCTCAACGGGGGCGGCTGGGAGGGCAGCGGCCCGTAGTCGTGCAGGCCCGGTTCGATCGCGCCGTTGGTGAAGCGCTCCGCGCGTTCGGAGGCGACGTAGGACTCGGGAGTCACTTCCTGTTCGGAGGGCGTGATCGCGTGCACCCGCGTCGCTCCGCCGAGGCCCGCCGCGCCGGCTTCCACCAGCAGGCTTCGGATCGCGCGCTCCTTGTCCGCGTATTCGCCCTCCCCGAAGTCCTCCAGGCGCACGCGGCCCTGCGCGTCGATCAGGTACTCCGCGGGCCAGTATTCGTTTTCGTAGGCGTTCCACGTGCCGTAGGCGTTGTCCTGGACCACCGGGTAGTGGATCCCGTTCTGGCGAACCGCTTCGGCGACGTTGGAGGCGGAGTGCTCGAACGGGAACTCCGGGGTGTGCACGCCGACGATCTCGAAGCCCTTGCCGTGGTACTTCGCGTACCACGCGTTCAGGTAGGGGAGGGTGCGGATGCAGTTGATGCAGCTGTACGTCCAGAAGTCCACGAGCACCACGTGGCCGCGCAGGCCCGCGAGGGTCAGGGGGGCGCCGCCCGGTGTGTTGAACCACTGCTGGGTTTCTTTGAATTCAGGGGCCGTGCGGATCACCGGCAGCTTCAGGCCGGCGTCGGCCTCGTGCAGGCCGGCGGCGTGGTGCAGCTTGCGCCCGCGCAGCGCCGCGAGCTGGGTCTGCGCGGCGTGGCTCGTCTCCAGGCCCTTGGAGGGGTCCACGAGGAACGACGGCAGGTCGCTCGCGATCGCGGTCTCGAAACGCGTGTCGTAGTTGCCCAGCATCGCAAGCGCGATCGCCACCATCGTCACGCCCATCGCCATCTGGAAGCGCCCGCTGCGGCGCGCCAGACGCCCCGTGAGGCGGCGCCCGCCGAGCATCAGCGCGTACAGCACGACCGCCGAGCCGATCCCGTACGCGAGCGCGACCGACAGGCGGCCCGCGGTGAGGCTCTGCGAGGCGGACACCGTGATCACGCCCGCGAGGATCGGGCCGGCGCAGGGCGCATACACGAACCCCAGGCCGCCGCCGACGAACAGGCCCGACCAGAAGCCGTCCCGTCGGCCATTCGCGTCGGCCGCACCGCCGCCGACGCCTCCGGTCGGCCCGAGACGGCTCAGGCGCGCCTCCAGGCGGTCGCCGAGCCAGGGGACGGCGAGCGAGACCCCGAACACGATCAGCGCGACGATCGCCAGCGTGCGCAGCAGGCTGTCGGGGAGGCCGAGCGCGGAGATCACGTACACCAGCGCCACCGTCGCGAACGTGAAGGACAGAGCCAGGCCCGTCACGACGCCCAGTGGCCGAGCGCGCCCGCCCGTGACGCCCGCGGAGAGCGCGACAGGCAACACCGGCAGCACGCACGGCGAAACCGCGGTGGCGGCGCCCGCGACGAACCCGAAAACGATCAGCAGCAGTATGAGGAGATCCTGACCACCAGATATTGCCGATCCATTACGCGCACCGTCCCATCGATCTTGGACCCCCGCCGCGCGCGCGTGCGGGCTTGGACCACCGCCGCGCGCGCGTGCGGGGTTTGATCCAAGCCCCCGCGCGCGCGGCGGGGTCTTTTTTGTTCACAAAGTCGTAAGGGCTCTCCGCTGCACTGTCTGCGCCCGGGCGTCCGCCCGGCCAGACCGCCCTCACAAACCGGAGGAGACGCACATGCAGAGCACCCGCACCATCCACCGCCTCGCCGCGCTGGCCGCCTCGGCGACGCTGCTCGCGGCGCTGCCCGCCGCCGCGCAGGCCGGGTCGATGAAGCACCACGCGATGAAGCACCACCACGCGATGAAGCACCACGCCATGAAGCACCACGCCATGAAGCACCACGCCATGAAGAAATAGCCCGCGGCGGCCGGCCTCGACGGCGGGGCCGGCTCGCACTCCCGGGGGTCGCGGACGAGCGCCGCCCCTACCATGGCGATCGACATGGCCGTCCTGATCGCCTCCGACCTCCACAAGGATCTCGCCGGCAAACCGCTCCTGCGCGGGGTGTCGTTCAAGCTCGAGCGCCGCGAGCGCATGACGATCGCCGGGCGCAACGGCGCCGGGAAGACGACGCTGCTGCGGATGCTCGCCGGGGAGGAGTCGATCGACCGGGGTGAGCTCAGCCTCGGGAAGGGCGTGCGCGTCGCGCTGCACGACCAGCGCCCGCCGCGGGAGCGCGGGATCGCGCTGCGCGACTACGTGCTCTCCGGATGCGCGCAGGAGCTCGCCGCGGAGAGGGAGCTCGCGGAGCTCGAGGGCCGGATGGCCGAGCCGGGCGCGACCGAGGGGCCGGCGGGGGAGGCGCTGCTCGAGCGCTACGCCCGCGCCCAGGCCAGCCTGGAGGCGTTCGGCGGGTACCTGTGGCGCGACCGCGCGACCGTCATGACGCGCGGATTGGGGTTCGCCGAGGCCGACCTCGACCGTCCGCTGGACACGTTCTCCGGCGGCCAGCTCACGCGCGCCTCGCTCGCTCGTGCGCTGGCGACCGGCGCCGACGTGCTGCTGCTCGACGAGCCCACCAACCATCTCGACATCGAGTCGCTGGAGTGGCTCGAGCAGACGCTCGTCGGCCTCGACGCCGCCGTCGTCCTCGTCGCGCACGACCGCTGGTTCCTGGAGGCCGTCGGCACCTCGGTGCTGGACCTCGAGGCCGGCCGCTCGCGTTTCTTCAAAGGCACCTGGCACCAGTGGCGCCGCGAGCAGGCCGCGCGCGAGATGGCGCTGGGCAAGGCGATCGACAAGCAGGAGGCCGAGATCGCGCGCATGGAGCGCTTCATCGAGCGCTTCCGCTACAAGGCCACCAAGGCCAAACAGGCGCAGTCGCGCGTCAAGAAGCTCTCCAAGATCGAGCGCATCGAGCGAGATCCGCGCGACGGCAAGGGGCTGGAGTTCGCGTTCAAGGCGCCCGAGCGCTCCGGCCGCGTGATCTTCGAGCTGCTCGACGGGCGCGTCGAGGTGGGGGGAGGGGGAGAGGAGAACGGCTCCGCGGTCTCCGACCGCTACGCCGATGGGCGTGCGCGGCCCGTCGACGAGGCCGCACGCGACAGCGGCGCGGTCGTCCTGCTCGAGCACGCCGAGCTGTGGCTCGAGCGCGGCGAGCACGTCTCGCTCGTCGGGCCCAACGGGACCGGCAAGACCACGCTGATCGAGACGCTCGCCGGGCAGCGCCCGCTCGCGTCTGGGCGCCTCAGCGTGGGCCACAACGTGAAGGTCGGCTACCTCTCCCAGCACGCCGAGGAGCTCGGCGCGGGGGGCTCGCCCAACCAGAGCGTGCTGGAGGCCGCCGCTCGCGCGACCGGGCTCACCCCCAACAAGGCCCGCGCGCTGCTCGGGAGCTTCCTGTTCTCCGGCGAGGAGGCCGAGAAACCGCTCGCCGGCCTCTCCGGCGGAGAGCGCAGGCGTCTCTCACTCGCAATCTTGGTGCAGTCGGGAGCAAATGCCCTGATTCTCGACGAGCCCACCAACCATCTCGACATCGAGAGCCGCGAGGCGCTCGAGGACGCGCTGCAGGGGTTCCCGGGCGCCGTGCTGCTCGTCTCCCACGACCGCGCGCTGCTCGACGCCGTCGGCACCCGCACCGTCGCGATCGAGGACCGCTCGCTGCGCTCCTACGAGGGCGGCTGGCCCGAGTACGTGCGGGTCCGCGAGGAACGCCGCGCCGCGGGCGAGCCGCTCGGTGGCCCGGCCAGCGCCAACCTCGACGCATCCGAAAACGGCTCCGCCGCGCGCGCCCAGGCGCAGACGCGCTCCAGTGACCGACCCGCCGACCCCTCTCCCTCCTCAAAACAAAAACCCAAGTCGAAGGGCCCCTCCAAGAATCGTCTGGGCGACCAGCAGAAGGCGGAGCGCGCAATCGAAGACGCCGAGGCCGCGCTGCGCGCGCTCGAAGACGAGCTCGCCGACCCCGCCGCATGGGCCACCAAGTACGACGCCGCCAAGTCCGAGGCCCGCCATACCGCCGCGCGGCGCGCCGTCGAGACGGCCTACGCGCACCTCGAAGCGCTGGTCGAGAACTAGACTGGTTCGCGTATGGCCGATCGCCTCGAGACAGCCCGCAACGTCGCGATCGTCCTGCTCATCGCCGCCGCCGTCGCGTTCATCCCCGGCGGCGGGCGCGTCGCCAACACCTTCGCCACGATCGTCGGCGTCGCGTTCTACATCGGGATCGCCTGGGCCGCCGCCTGGTTCTACCGCTCCAATCGCGTCGCGGTCTACGGCCTCGGCGACCGCCGCCGCGCGCTGCTCTACGGGTCCGTCGCCGTCGCCGTCGTCGTCCTCGCGGCCAAACCGCGCATGTGGGCCACGGGCTTCGGCGAGTTCATCTGGTTCGTCCTGATCGGCCTCGTCGTGTACACGCTCGTCGCGCTGTACCGCTACTCGCGCAGCTATTGACCGGCAACGCCGCGACCGGAGACGCCGCGAAGACCGCGCCGCGCGACTCCAAGGGCGACGCGGGCGCGCCCGCGCGCGGCTCGCTCGCCGAACAGCGCCGCGCGCTGCCCGACCAGCCCGGCGTCTACCTGTTTCGCGACGCCAAGGGGCGCGTCGTCTACGTCGGCAAGGCCAAGTCGATCCGCAAGCGCGTCGCCTCGCACTTCTCCAAGGCCCAGGGGGGTGGGCGGGGAACGAATTCCCCCGGGCACGCCGAGATGGTCGCCGCGGTCGAGCACCTCGAGTGCGTCGTCGTCGCCTCCGAGGCCGAGGCCCTGCTCGCCGAGCAGAGCTTCATCAAGCAGTACCGCCCCCGCTTCAACATCCGCCTGCGCGACGACAAGTCATACCCGTTCATCGCCGTCTCCCTCGACGAGGACTACCCCCGCGTCTACTTCACCCGCGAGCGCCACCGCCCCGGGCGCGCCTACTTCGGGCCCTACTCCAACGCCAAGCGCGTCCGCGGCACGCTCGACCTCCTCACGAAGGTCTTCATGTTCCGCTCCTGCACCGCACCCGAGCCCGGGCGGCGCAGCGGCAGCCCCTGCCTGGACTACTACATCAAGCGCTGCGAGGCCCCCTGCGTCGGGTACGTCACCAAGGACGACTACCGCCGCTCGATCGACGGCGTCATCGACTTCCTCTCCGGCCGCTACCGCGCGATCGAGCGCGACCTCGAGGCCCGCATGCGCGCCGCCGCGCAGCAGCAGGACTACGAGCAGGCCACGCTCGAGCGCAACCGCCTCCGCGCCGTCCGCTCGCTGCTCGAACGCCAGCGCGTCGCCAACGAGTCGATCGGGACCCTCGATGCCGTCGCCGTCGCGCTCGACGGCGTTGACGCCAACGCGCAGGTCTTCCAGGTCCGCGACGGCGTCCTCTCCGACCGGCAGTCCTTCTACCTATCCAACGCCACCGAGCGCGGGCTCGGGGAGGTCGCGGAGGAGTTCATGCTCCAGTACTACGCCGGCCACACCTCGATCCCCGCGCAGATCGTCATCCAGCGCGAGCTCGCCAAAGGGGGCGGCGGCGACGGTGGGGTCGGCGCCACGGGCGGCGGGGCGGCAGGGGACGCGGAGGCGGCGGGTGGTCTGGCCGCGCTCGCGCAGGCGCTCGCTACTCGCCGCGGCGGCCCCGTCGAGCTGCGCGCCGCCGAGCGCGGCGACAAGCGCCGCATCCTCGAGCTCGCCGAGCGCAACGCCCACCTCGCACTCGACCAGGAGCGCCTGCGCGCCGAGCGCCGCCGCCAGAGCCGCGTCGAGGCGCTCGAGGAGCTGCAGGAAGTTTTGGGTCTCGACGCGCCGCCCGTGCGGGTCGAGTGCTTCGACATCTCCAACCTCGGCGGCACCCACACCGTCGCCTCGATGGTCGTCCTCGAGGGCGGCGCACCCAAGAAGTCCGACTACCGCCGCTTCAACATCCGCAAAGTCGAGAATCCCGCCCGCCCCGACGACTTCGCCTCGATGGCCGAGGTCGCTCTCGCGGCGCCTCGCCCAGTGGGAGCGCCAGGCCGACCGCTCGCCGCACGACCCCGACTACGACGCCAGCTTCGCCACCCTCCCCAACGTCGTCGTCATCGACGGCGGCCGCGGCCAGCTCTCCGCCGGTCTCGCCGCGCTCCACGGCTTCCGCGAGCGCGGCGTCGCCGTCATCTCGCTCGCCAAGCGCATCGAGGAGATCTTCCTCCCCGGTCGCCGCGCCCCGATCGTGCTCGACCACCACACCCCCGCCCTGCAGCTGCTGCAGCGCGCCCGCGACGAGGCACACCGCTTCGCGATCGCCCACCACCGCAGCCGCCGCGACCGCGCGATGACCAGCTCGCTGCTGGATGACCTGCCCGGGGTCGGGCCCGCGCGCAAGCGCGCCCTGCTCGCGCACTTCGGCTCCCCCGAGGCGGTCGTCGGGGCGTCTCGCGAGGAGCTCCAGGGGGTGCCCGGGCTGCCCGCGAAGGTCGCCCGCGATCTGCACGCGCATCTCAACCGCACGGGGTAGGGCCTTCGAGGCGGGTTTCAGGTGGGGGCTCGACGTGGGGTTTCAATTACGGATTCGATACATGACGAAATAGTTTCGTTCTGTAAAGAAACAGGAAAAGAGAACTACATCGATCCCCTCTCCGATCCCCTGCCGTGCGAGGCTGCGAGGCGCGCCACCACTATCAGTAGGAAATCCTCGTCTAGAAAGTCACGCCCTCGTCCGTTCGACGCGGCACAATCAAAAGCGTGTCCGTCTTCCGGCCCCTCCGCCGCCCCCAGCACGCCGCGCCCAAACCCCCCGTCGAATCGCGGCTGCGCGAGCTGATCGTGATCACCGGCTTCTCCGGCGCCGGCAAGTCCACCGCGATGAACGTCTTCGAGGACGCCGGCTACTTCTGCGTCGACAACCTGCCCCCCGAGATGATCCGCTCACTGACCGAGCTGTTCGTCCACAAGGGCTCCAAGGTCGAGTGCGCCGCCGTCGTCTCCGACGTCCGCGGCGGCGTCTACTTCGAGGCGCTCCAAGCCGTCGTCGACGACCTCAAGTCCCTGGGCCTCGACCACCACGTCCTGTTCCTCGAGGCCGCCGAGCAGACGCTCGTCAACCGCTACAAGGAGACCCGACGCCGCCATCCCCTCGCCCCCGACGGCTCCGTCGCGGCGGGCGTCGCCGCCGAGCGCGCGCTGTTGGAGCCCCTGCGCAACCGCGCCGACGTCGTGATCGACACCACCGGCATGTCCGCCGCGATGCTCCGCGGCAAGATCGCCGACGAACTGCTCCCGCGCCGGCCGGTGAGCAGTCTGGCGCTCACGTTCATGAGCTTCGGCTTCAAGCACGGGCCGCCCCGCGAGGAGGATCTCGCGTTCGACGTCCGCTTCCTGCCCAACCCCCACTACGTGCCCGAGCTGCGCGAGCTCACCGGGCACGACCCGCGCGTCGTCGATTACGTCGGGCGCGACGGGCGCCTGGAGGAGTTCTACGAGCGGCTCCACTCGCTGCTCGACTTCCTGCTCCCGCAGTACGTCGCCGAGGGCAAGTCCCACCTCGTGATCGGGATCGGGTGCACCGGAGGGCGGCACCGCTCGGTCGCGATCGCCGAGCACCTCGCGGAGCGCTACCGCGGGCGCGAGGACGTAACCGTCGCGGTCACGCACCGCGACATCGACAAGCGCACGCGCGACGCGTAGCGGCGCCGACCCGCGACGGGGGCGCCGCTACGCGACGTGTGAGGGGGCGCCGCCACGCGGCGCGCGAGAGCCGCGCCCTTCAGCGGCTCTCGCGGCCGGCGCGCTCGTTGATCGCGAGCGCCTCGTCCTCGCCGCTGTCGCTCGCGTCTGGATCGATCGCACGTGCCTGCGAGTGCTGGTCACGGGCGGATTCGGTCAGATGCTCGGCCTTGATGGCCTGCCGCTCGGCATCGGCGCGGCCCTGCCGCGCCTGCGCGGCGCGTTCGTCGGCTTCGGCCTGCGCGCGCTTCGCTTCGGCGGCCTGCTCGTCGGCTGCCGCGCGGGCGCTTTCGGCTTGGATCGAGCGGCCCCTGGCCTGCTGTCGAAGCTCACCCGCCTGCTCGCGGCGCCGTTCTTCGCGCCTGCGGCCCGCGACACGGGCGACGAGTGCGATCAGCGCCAGCACCACCACGACGCCCACAACAATTGCGATGATTGTTCCTGTGCTCACATTTTCCTCCTGCCATTGGGTTCCTGGCGACCTCGTGGGTCAGAGCGACGGTGTCGCCTAGACCCTCCCGCCTCTGCGATAGCCGAAGCCCCCGCCCGTGAAGAAGACGACGAGCGCTACCAGCAGCAGCAGCCACAGCAGCGGGCTGACACCGATCCCGCCAGCGATGGCGGCGATTACCAAGACGATCAAAAGCAACTCGATAAGGCCCATGTGCCCTCCTTTGTGGTCGTTGCGCCGTGGCGCTGAGTTGCTCTACCTACCCCACGCGACGCTCCGCGAACCTCGCGTCGCGGAGAAGGCCGAGCTCATCGATGTGCCGCACGCGGCGCCGAAGCCCGCCGCGGCCGCGCTAACCGTACGGTTCCGTGCACTTATGTACGGATCCGGTAGGATGGGGCCTGAGGACGGTCAGGGCAGACGAAGTGCGCATCCCCCGCGGAGCTCGCGAGGCAGTGGCTCACCACGAGGAGGTGGTCGTCCTCAATCGGGAGCGTCCGGCCTTCGTGATCCTCCACCCCGACGACCACCGGCGGATCGGTGCCGAACGCCGAGGAAGACGGTTGGGAGACGCACTGGCTCTGCTCGCGAACGCCGCACCGCCCGATCCTGGATTCGCGGAGGACATGGAAGCCGTGCTCGACTCGATTGGCACCGCGCCGTCCGATCCGTGGGCACAGTCCTAGACACGACCGTCTTCGTCGAGTTCGAGCGGGCCACTCGCACACTGCCCGCCGAGCGCGCGATGCAGACTGTCGGCAGCCGCCTGGAAGATCGCCTCGGGAGAGACGACGAGGTCGCGATCGCGGCCATCACGGCCTCGGAGTTGCTCCACGGAGTTCACAGAGCCCCAGAGGAGCACCGCGTGCGACGCGAGGCGTTCGTCGCAGCCGTCCTGGATGCGTTTCCCGTGCTCGCCTTCGACCTGCTCATCGCGCGGGTACACGCACGACTGTGGGCCGGGCTCGCCTCGAGGAGCGCCGACGTCGGAGCGCACGATCGCATCGTCGCCGCGACCGCGATGTCGGCGGGTTGGCGGGTCGGCACGGCCAACATGCGCCATTTTGGGCGCATCCCCGGTCTCGATGCCAGCTTGTTGTCGCTCGCTTGACGGAAAGCGCGTACCCCTCCGGCGCCTCAGGCCTCCAGGTCGAGCTTCATCTCGCAGGCGTCGATCGAAATGCGATTGCCGGGCGTTTCGCCCGCATCCATCGCGTCGAAGATCTTCGCTGCCTCCTCCATCGCGGCCGCGGTGGCGTACCGCTGCAGGACGACCGCCGTGCCCTGCGCCTCGTCAAACAGGACCGTGATCCCCGTGGACTCGACGCCGGGCGGCGGACCGCCAGCCTCCTTGATGCGCGCCAGCATCGACTCCATCCGCTCAGCGCTTACGTCGGCGAACCGCACCACTCGTACATGCATCGCAAACTCCTTTGTGGTCGACTGGACGAGAGCACACTACTCTCGGCCGCGCCAGCGGGAAACGTTGAGATACGAGCCAAGTCTGGTGGCAGTCGAGAGTCGCAGGCGTCGAACGCCCGCTCGCGTGTAGGGCCTTGTGAGTGCCGTGTAAGTACCGCAAGATGGGGGGCATGGCCACCCGGACTAGACGGATCGTGATACGCATCGACTCGGCGAGCAAGGAGCGGATCTCTCGCGCAGCCCCCGCGCGGGGCATCTCGGTTTCAGCGTTCGTTCTGGCCGCGGCGAGGCGCGAGGCCGATCGCGTGCTCGGTCGGGCCGACCAGACGCTGATCCCGGCCGGCAGTTCGACGCGCTGGTCGCCGCGCTCGACCAGGCCGATCCGGCGCCTCGTTTGGAGCGCGCCACTCGCAATGCTCGAGCGTTGAGCCGGCGATGTGATTCACACCCGATCATGGTGAATGTGAACCGCTTGGCGCGCCCAGCCAGCGCTTGCCGTCAGGTGCAGTGAGGCCGTATGGACTGTGCAACGGCTCGGTAGGTCGGGCGCGATTGAGCAAAATGAGTGGGCTCTGCCGAGCCAAGTACCGCCATGGTCTTGCGGCAAGTTTCGAAGAAGTAGTCGATGCGCTCGCTGCCTTCAGCGTCAAAGACCCACATCCATGAAGCGATCCCGCTTAGATCGCCCGGCCCGTAGTAGATCTCTTGGTAGCCGGCGGCCCTTTCAAGATTTGCGTGTACCGGTTGCGCATTTTGCTCGGGTGTTAGATGGGTCCGCCTGTGGGTATCGATCAGCAGGTATTCGTTGTTCGCGCCCGGTGCGTCCCACCGGTTCTCCGTTTCCAAAGGTCGTCGGGTTTCAAACTCAACCTGACTCCAGCCGGCTGGTATGTCTGCTGAGTAGTCAGCCGCTTCATAGGGCAGAAGGGAATCTGATGGACCTGTGGTGGTTGCGCCCTTCGTAGGCTGGTGTTCTGACGGCAACTTGGTTGTCGTCAACGGTGTTCGAGGTGCTACCTGGGTGGGGTCGGTCGCTCTACGCGCAGGCAACGAGCTCGCCGGGAATGAGCTGTTTGTGCGTGGCGAAGAGCTTGCTGGAGGATCGGACGCGCGAAGCGCCGCGTAAAGCGCAGCAGTGGCGGTGATTACCGCGGCGAGCGCTGCCAGAACGCCCGGCAAGGTAGTCCAAAAGCTGGGTCTCGAGTCTGGTGTGTCAGTCACTGGCCCCCACTTTACGCCGCGAGCCCCAAACCATGTCGGGTAACGGGACGTGGCGGCGCGAGAATGATACCGTAACTCAGTACGGGTCATCTGAATACTTCCTTTAGATGGTTCTGCGCTTGGGGGGTGCTATACGAAGTGGCCGGCGCGTGAGGGTTCCTGCCCCGACCGACGCAGGTGCACTCACCCAACTGGGAGGCAATGCAGCGACGCGCCTTGGTCGTCGCGAAACCGCAGTGCGAGGCCGTTCAGGCGTGCGCCAACGGCCGGATTTCCTCAAGCGCCGGGCCGAGTCGGTCGCGTTCGACCTCGATGTCGTAGCTGTCCTGGAGGTTCATCCAGAAGCGCTCGCTGGTCTCGAAATATCGCGCGAGCCTCAAAGCGGTATCGGTGCTGATGCGCCGTTTGCCGTGGACGATCTCGTTGATGCGGCGTGGGGGAACTCTTATTGCCACTGCCAGTCGGTGCTGGGTGATGTCGAGTGGCTGCAGGTACTCGAGCATCAGCACCTCGCCAGGGTGAATGGAGCAGATGATCGTCTCGTCGCTCGTGATTCCGCGTCCCAGAGTAGTTCTCGATTGCGATGCACACCGTGGAGCATGACTACCCCGCCGCGCTCGCGGCCGACCGCCGTACAGGAGCAACCTCGACCCAAGCCAGAGGCGAACGCCAGGTCACACGGGGCAAGGATGCCCCGTGGCGGCGCGCGCCGAAGCCGGGCCTCCTCACGCGGACGATCTCCCACCCAAAACCGCCCGCACGTCGATCCACCCGAAGCCGCGAGCGACGCCCCCGCCGCCCGCCGCACCGCCCCAACCCGCCCCGTCCGTCAGACTCCCCGCCCGATGATCGACCACCTGGGAGTCGAGGTCAGCGACCTGGAGCGCTCCGCGCGCTTCTACGACGCGATGTTCTTCGCGATCGGCGTCCGCCGCGTCCACGAGAGCCCGCACGCGATCGCCTACGGCGTCACCGGCCCCGCGTTCTGGATCGTCACCCGCGGTCGCCCCCCCGCCCCCGGCTACGGCCACGTCGCGTTCCGCGCCGCCGGGCGCGTCGCGGTCGACAGCGCCTACGCCGCCGGCATCGCCAATGGTGGCCGCGGCGATGGCGAGCCCGGCCTGCGCACCCGCTATGGCCCGCTCTACTACGCCGCCTACCTCCTCGACCCCGACGGCCTGCGCGTCGAGGTCGTCGCCAACTCGCGCTGAGGGCCGCCGGGCTCCCGCTGCCGCCCATCTCGCGCTGATAGCCTTCCCCCATCAGCCGGGTCGTCGGGGGAGCGTCCCCGCGGTCCGGCCTCGTTCGTTTCGCTTCCAGGAGGCCCACCCACCATGCCTTTACGCGTCGCTGTCAACGGATTCGGCCGCATCGGCCGCAACGTGCTCCGCGCCGCCAAGGCGCGCGCCCAGGCCCCCGACATCGAGTGGGTCGCCGTCAACGACCTCGTCGACGAGCCCACGCTCGCGCACCTCCTCAAGTACGACTCCATCCTCGGCCCCTACCCCGGGACCGTCGAGGCCGCGGACGGCGCGCTGCGCGTCGACGGCAAGGACATCGAGGTGTTCGCCGAGCGCGACCCCGCCGCGCTTCCCTGGAGCGACCTCGGCGTCAACGTCGTGATCGAGTCCACCGGTCTCTTCACCGCGCGCGAGGAGGCCGCCCTGCACCTGCAGAGCGGCGCCAAGAAGGTCGTCATCTCCGCGCCCGCCACCGAACCCGACGTGACCGTCGTACTCGGCGTCAACTTCGACGAGGCCTACGACCGCGCCGCCCACGACGTCATCTCAAACGCCTCCTGCACCACCAACTGCCTCGCGCCCGTCGCGAAGGTCATCGTCGACACCGTCGGCGTCAAACACGGCCTGATGACCACCATCCACGCCTACACCGCCGACCAGCGCCTCCAGGACCTCCCCCACAAAGACCTCCGCCGCGCCCGCGCCGCCGCGATCAACCTGATCCCCGCCTCCACCGGCGCCGCCAAGGCGATCGGGCTCGTCATCCCCTCGCTCCAGGGCAAGCTCCACGGCTTCGCCGTCCGCGCCCCCGTCCCCACCGGCTCCGTTGTCGACCTGACGGTTGAGTGCGAGCGCCCCACGAGCGTCGAGGAGATCAACGGCGCGCTGCGCGCCGCCTCCGAGAGCGGGCCGCTCGCCGGTTACATGGCCTACACCGAGGACCCCATCGTCTCCACCGACATCGTCGGCAACGCCCACTCCTCGATCGTCGACTCCAAACTGACCGCCGTCATGGACGGCACGATGCTAAAGGTCGTCTCCTGGTACGACAACGAGTGGGGCTACGCCAACCGCCTCGTCGACCTCGTCCAGAAGGTCCTCTAGGTCGCCCGCGGCGCGGGCGACGGGATGCAAGGCGATGGACGCGGGCGGGCGGAGCGGATGACGGTGGCAGCGAGTGCGAGCAGGCCCGATGCGCGGGCTTGACGACCTCGACGTGCGCGGCAGGCGCGTCCTCGTGCGCGTCGACTTCAACGTCCCCCTCGCCACCGCCCCCGACGGCACCGTCACAGTCGCCGACGACACCCGCATCCGCGCCGCGCTGCCCACGATCGAGGAGCTCCGCGGACGCGGCGCCCAGCTCGTGCTCGTCTCCCATCTCGGCCGGCCCGAGGGCGAGGTCGATACCGCCCTCTCGCTCGCACCCGTCGCCGCGCGGCTGCGCGAGCTGCTGTCCGTACAGGTCACGCTCGCTCCCGAGGTCGTCGGTGCGCGCGCGCGCGAGCTGAGCGAAGCGCTGGGAGACGGCGAGTGCCTGCTGCTGGAGAACGTCCGCTTCGAGCCCGGCGAGACCCGCAACGACCCCGAGCTCGCGCGCGCCCTCGCCGAGCTCGCCGACGCCTACGTCGACGACGCCTTCGGCGCCGCCCACCGCGCGCACGCCAGCACCGCCGGCGTCGCCGAGCTGCTGCCGAGCGCCGCCGGGCGGCTCCTGGAAAGGGAGGTCGGCACCCTCACCGCGCTGACGCGCGACCCCGCCCGTCCGCTCGTCGCCGTCATCGGCGGCGCCAAGGTCGCCGACAAGATCGCCGTGATCGACCGCTTCCTGGAGATCGCCGACGCCATCCTCATCGGCGGCGCCATGTGCTTCCCGTTCCTCGCCGCCCAGGGGCACCCGGTGGGGGCGTCGCTGTGCGACGCCGACGATGTCGAGCACGCTCGCCGCGTGCTCGCCCAAGTCGCGGGAGACGGAGGAGGAGCCCAGGCGGGCACCGCGCGCGCCCGCCTGGAGCTCCCCGGCGACCTCACGATCGCCGAGCGCTTCGCCGCCGACGCGCCCTCGCGACTGCTTGACGGGGTCGACGTGCCCCACGGTTGGATGGGCCTCGACATCGGCCCCGCCACCGTCGCGCGCTACAGCGCCGCGATCGAGGCGGCCGGCACCGTCTTCTGGAACGGGCCCATGGGAGCGTTCGAGCTCGCCCCCTTCGCCGCCGGGACGCGCGGGGTCGCGCAGGCCGTCGCGGGCGCCCGTGGGGTCACGGTGATCGGCGGCGGCGACTCCGCGGCCGCGCTCGCGCAGTTCGGTCTGCAGGACGCCGCCGACCATCTCTCGACCGGCGGCGGCGCGACCCTGGAGCTGCTCGAGGGCCGCGAGCTCCCCGGCGTGCAGGCGCTCGGCGGGGTCGGGGTCGCGTGATGGGATCCGCCGAGACACTCGACCGCATCGGAGCTCCGCGATGAGCGACACCCGCACCCCGCTGATCGCGGGCAACTGGAAGATGTACAAGACCGAGGCCCAGGCCGAGGATTACATCCAGGCGCTGCTGCCGCGCGTCGCCGCCGTGGACGGGGTGGACGTCGCGATCTGCGTCCCCTTCACCGACCTCCGCGCCATGGTCGACAGTGCGCGCGGCTCGCGCGTCGAGGTCTACGCGCAGAACATGCACCACGAGGCCGAGGGCGCCTTCACCGGCGAGGTGTCCGCGCCGATGCTCGAGGAGATCGGCGTCCACGGCGTCGTCCTCGGACACTCCGAGCGCCGCGAGTACTTCGGCGAGAGCGACCGCGCGCTCGCGCTCAAGGTCCCCGCCGCGCTCGCCGCCGGCCTCGCGCCGATCCTGTGCGTCGGCGAGAGCGAGGCCGAGCGCGCCGCCGGCGACACCGAACGCAAGCTGCGCCAGCAGATCCGCGACGACCTCGCCGGTGTCCCCGACGAGCGTCTCCCCGAGGTCGCCATCGCCTACGAGCCGATCTGGGCGATCGGGACCGGCAACACCGCCACCCCCGAGCAGGCCCAGGAGGCGATCGCGTTCATCCGCGCGCTCGTCGCCGACCGCGCCCCGCAGGCCGCCGCGCGCGTGCGCATCCTCTACGGCGGCTCCGTCAAGCCCGACAACGCCGCCGAGCTGCTCGCTCTGGGAGACGTCGACGGCGCGCTCGTCGGTGGCGCTTCGCTCGACGCCGAGAGCTTCGCCCAGATCGTCCTCGCCGCGCGATGATGCGAGCCTCGATCGTCCACACGATCCAACCGCCGGGCTTCGCGAGGCGCCCGCCGAGCGCCCGCCTCCCGATCTGATGGCACTTCCGGTCCCCTGCGCCTGCCTCATCGTGCTCGACGGCTGGGGACTGGCCGACCCCGGCCCGGGCAACGCAGTTTCGCTCGCCGCCACCCCCATGTTCGACGAGCTGTGGGCCGCCAACCCCCACACAACGCTCAGCGCCAGCGGCCGCGCCGTCGGCCTGCCCGCCGGGCAGATGGGCAACTCCGAGGTCGGCCACCTCAACCTCGGCGCCGGCTCGGTCGTGCGCCAGGACCTCACCCGCATCAACGACGCCGTCCTCGACGGCGTCCTCGGCGAGAACGATGCCATCGCCCGCGCCCTCACGGCCTCCGAGCGCGTCCACCTGATCGGCCTCGTCTCCGACGGCGGCGTCCACTCGAGCCTCGGCCACCTGCAGGCGCTCCTCGAGCTCGCCGGGCGCCTCGGCGTGCGCGACCTCGTCCTCCACTGCTTCACCGACGGCCGCGACACGCTCCCCGAAGCCGGCGCCGAGTACGTCGCGCTGCTCGAACGCTGGTGCCTCGAGCTGTGGCCGCCGGGCACCCGCGGACGCGCGCGCGTCGCGAGCGTCGTCGGGCGCTACTACGCGATGGACCGCGACCGCCGCTGGGAGCGCATCCAGGCCGCCTACGACCTGCTCGTCCACGGTCGCGCCGCCCACCACGCCGAGACCGCCGTCCAGGCCGTGATGGACGCCTACGAGCGCGGCGAGACCGACGAGTTCATCACCGCCACCACCATCGGCGAGGAGGGCCGCATCCGCCCCACCGACAGCGTGCTCTGCTTCAACTTCCGCCCCGACCGCGTCCGAGAGATCACCCGCGCGCTCGCCGAGCCCGGCTTCGGTGAGCGCGGCGACGAGCTCCCCGGCTGGCACGGCCGCGGCGGCGCCGAACCGGTCGCCCATTACACGACCCTCACCGAGTACGAGGAAGACTGGAGCTACCCCGTCGCGTTCGTCCCCGACCGGCCCTCCGTCACGCTCGCCGGCGTGCTCGCCGACGCCGGCGCCAGCCAGCTCCACGTCGCCGAGACCGAGAAGTACGCCCACGTCACCTACTTCTTCAACGGCGGCGAGGAGGCCCCCCACGACGGAGAAGAGCGCGCGCTCGCGCCCTCCCCGCGCGACGTCCCCACCTATGACTACAAGCCCGAGATGAGCGCCCGCCAAGCCACCGACATGTTCCTCGCGGGCTGGCGGCAGCGGCCGCGCTTCGCCGTCATCAACTTCGCCAACCCCGACATGGTCGGGCACACCGGCGTGATTCCAGCCGCCGTGCGCGCGATCGAGACCGTCGACGGCTGCCTCGGCGAGGTCGTGCGCGCCGTGCGCGACGCCGGTGGCGCCTGCCTGGTGACGGCCGACCACGGCAACGCCGAGCACATGCTCGAGCCCGATGGGTCGCCCAATACTGCGCACACCTCCAATCCGGTGCCGCTGATCGTCACCGTGCCCGGCCTGGAGCTGCGCCAGCGCGAGGGCGTTCTCGCGGACGTCGCTCCCACCGTGCTGGAGCTGCTGGGCGTGGCGCAGCCCGAGGAAATGTCCGGGAGCTCGTTGATCGAGGGTCGGGGAGGGGCGTCGTGAAGGAGCGCGGGGCCCGCCGCACGACGCGCGGCCAGCGCGTGACCGGCGCGCTGTTCATCGTTGCCGGCGTCAACCACTTCGTGATCCCGCGCGCCTACCGCCAAATCGTGCCCCCGGGCTTCGGGGATCCCGCGCAGCTCGTCGCGATCAGCGGTATCGCGGAGGTCGCGGGCGGCGTCGGGGTATTGCTGCCGCGCACCCGGCGCCTGTCGGGGCTCGGGCTGATCGCGCTGCTGCTCGCGGTCTTCCCGGCGAACCTGTACATGGCGCGCGACCCCGAGCGCTTTCACCGCATCCCGCGGTGGGCCTTGTATGCGCGGTTGCCGCTGCAGCCGCTCATGATCTGGGGGATCTGGCGGACGACGCGCCGGCCCTCGCCGTAGTAGGCGGTCACTCCCCCGCGCGAGTGGCTTTGGCGATCGCGCTGTCCAGCAGCGAGCGTACGTGCTGTTGGTGTTGGCTGTCGATCGGTAGGTCGGGCAGGCGACGCAGCAGCTCCTGCGGATGCACGATCTCGTGACGTATCGCCTCTTGGGCGAACTCCAGGTCGCGGTCTCTGCCGGCGACGAGCTTGGCGAGCACGAGATCGTGGGCCTCCATGCACCACCCCACGGCTTCGTCGTCGCGGTTCGGCCGCAGTGAAACGTGAACCGGGACGAGGCGCCGCTCCCAGTCCGCGGGCGCCTTGGCTGTCTCGGGCCCAACGCCGTGGGCGTAGTAGCCGAAGGTCTCGTGGAATCGCGACCCGTCGCCGAGCGCGCCGTCGATGTCGATCGCCTTCTCGGGTCGCGCGCGGGGGTAGACGTCGGCCTCCTGAGAGAACACGAGCGCGGCGGGCGCATCGGGGTGCTCGCCGAGGATCGCCTGGCTGCCAACTATCACGATGTCACTTTCGCGGCTGACGGTCGCGGCGGCCCCGATGATGTGCTCGAGCTCGTCGCGCCTCACGAAAGCGCCTCGTCGATTGCGGCCAGCGCGCGCCGCCGCTCGGGTTCGCTGAGGGCGCCGGCGAACGGCGAGCTCTGGCGTAGCTCGACCATCCGGGAGCTGTCCTCGCTGATGAGCCGTGCGGTCTGGGCGGGCGTCTTGTTGAGGATCTCGCGCCATCGCCCGGCATAGCGTGGGTGGATCCTGTCCTGCAAGAACCAGCGCGCGAGCCGCTCGCGAGCATCCTCGAGCATCTGCTCGTCGAGGCGTCGCGCGACGGCGCGGTGGTAGGCGAGACCGCGTAGCTCGGCGTGGCGGTGACCGTCGGTGCCGCGACGACGGCGGTCGGCGGCATTGAGCAGCCTCGCGGTGTCCAGGCGCCCGGCCTGGGAGCGGCGCGCGCCCAGCACCGATCCGAGCGGGTGGGGGTCCTCGGGGTTGGCCAGGCGGTGGTCCCGGACGGCACCTATGAGCTCGACCAACGGGCGCACGGGGATCTCGTGGCGTCCGGAACGCGTGATCACGACCGGAACTTCGCCGGCCGCGATCCAGCGGTCGAGCGCCGTCTGGCTGACGCTCAGCAGACGCGCGGCGACCGCGCGCGTGGCGGTGTCGCCGGCCATCTCCTCCAAGTCGGCGCGCACGGCTGCGATCTCATCGCGTGCCGCACCCTTTAGCCGTTCGGCTCGCCGCAGGCCGACAATGTGACCGATCAAGCGCTCCTTCTCGGAGATCCTGCCCATATTCGAAGTCTATTCTATTGAGTATTTTGGATGTTTTTTTCAATGTGCTACATGGCCGCGTCGCGTTTACCGGCACCGCCGTGCCGGATACGGCAGTCCCGCGCTGCTATGTTCGGAGATGTAGAGAGGGTTCGGTTATGTCCCCCGCGACCGCCACAGCCACGGCCAGCGCCATCAAGGGCGCGCCCACCGAGCAGATGCTCGCCAAGCAGGCGCTCCGGGAAGGAGCGCAGGCGCTCGTCAACGGAGACCCTCTCGTCGATCGAGAGCCCCTTGGCGGTGGAGGGCCGGCCGTCGGTGGTGCCGCGCCGGCTCTCGGCGGCAGGGAGCAGATGCTCAGCGAGGGCGAGCTCCGCGCCTGGCGCGGCCTCAAGCGCGCCCACGCCGCGCTCGCCAAGCGCGTCGACGCCGAGCTCGAGCGCACCCACGGGCTGCCGCTGAGCAGCTACGAGGTTCTCCACCGCCTGCTCGAGTCCCCCGGCGGGCGCATCCGCATGTCCGACCTCGCCGACCAGGCCCAGCTCTCGCGCAGCGGCCTCACGCGCCTCGCGGATCGCCTCGAAAAGGACGGCCTGCTCGAACGCTGCTCCTGCGAACACGACGCCCGCGGCGCATACGCCTGCCTCACCGACGTCGGCCGCGAACGGCTCTGCGCCGCCCGCGGCACCCACCTCGCGGTCGTCCGCGAACAGTTCCTCTCGCGCTTCACCGAGCGCGAGCTCAGCGCGCTCGCCGAGCTCTGGGAGCGCATCGCGCCGTGCGGCAGCTGCCAGCCGGGCTCGCCGTCCACGCGCTGAACGCTCGACTCGCCGAGGCCCCCGACGCGTCGCGATCGCCGTCGGTGGGGTGCCGACGCGGTCGAGGGCGGCTCCGGGGAGCCCCGATCGGACGACACCAGCAGCTCCCACGACTGAGGTCCAAGCTCGCAGCGCGCGGGAACAGGGCGCGTTGCCAGCGCCCCGCTCAACGGCGGGGCGCCTCCGTCGCGCGCGGCTCGGTCTTTTGTGTTGCGGTGCCCGCCGGCTCGGGCCTTGGCGGCGCCGCGCCCGCCGGCTCGGGTGTCGCGCTCGTCGCCGACTCCGGCGATCTGCCGTCCGGCGACTCTCCATCGCCCGACGCAGTCGCGGCCGCCGTTCTCCGCGTGTGGCGACGGTGCCATAAGAACCCCCCCACGATCGCGATCGCCAGCGCCGCCAGCCCGATCAGCCCGAACGTCGTGATCAGGTTGCCCGCCGAGCGGCCCACGAAGTACGCCAGCAGCCCCACCCCCGTCGCCCAGCAGATCCCGCCCAGCGCGTTCCACAACACGAACGTCCGCCAGCGCATGTGGTTCGCCCCCGCCAGCCACGACGCCCACGTCCGCAACCCCAGGATGAAGCGCCCGAAGAACACCGCCTTCGGGCCATGCCGCGCGAAGAACGGCTCGCCCGTCTCCAACACCCGCAGGCGGTGCTCGTGGAACGGTCCCGGCCGCTCCAGCAGCCAGCGCCCCCCGCGGCGTCCGATGTAGTAGCCGATGTTGTCCCCCACGATCGCCGCCGCCGCCGCGACCGCGATCACGAACTCGATCTGCAGCGTCCCGCGGCTCGCCAGCACGCTACCCACGATCAGCGCCGTCTCTCCCGGCACCGGCACCCCGCCGGACTCCGCCATCACCAGCAGCGCCAGCAGCGGGTAGCCCGACACTTCCACCAGGTGGTTCACGTCGATCAGCGACGCCAGCACCCCGAGGGCCAGCGCGGCCATCAGCGTCCGCATGGTCCGATCCGGGAGGCCCGCGTCGCCGGCGGGAGCGCAGGCACGGAACGACGCTGGGGGGCGCCCCAGCGGGGCCGGGTGCTGCGGCGGGGCGGCGTGGCCTGGCGGGAAGCGCGCATCCTCTGACTCTAGGATGCCGCGGTGGCCCCCGCCTTCTCCATCGCCGCCCGCGACCCCCGCTCGCTCGCGCGCGCCGGGACCCTGCACACCGCCCACGGCGACGTCCGCACCCCCGCCTTCGTCCCGCTCGCCACCAAGGCCACCGTCAAAGGGTTGCTGCCCCAGGAGGTCGCCGCGATGGGGTACGAGATGGTGCTCGGCAACACCTTCCACCTCATGCTCCGACCCGGCGAGGAGCTCATCGCGCGGCTCGGCGGGCTGCACCGCTTCATGGACTGGGGCGGGCCGATCGTGACCGACTCCGGCGGCTTCCAGGTCTTCTCCATGGGGCACGGCACCGTCGCCGACGAGATCAAGTCCCGCCGCGGGGGCCGCGGGGAGGCGGTTCGGAGGTCGGGGGTCGACAGCGAGGGGGCGGGGAGTGGGGTTCAAAAAAAAGACCCCGCCGCGCGCGCGCGCGAGCGCGCGAGAGGAGAGGCAACCCACGCGAGTGATTCCCGCAACGGCGCGATCCTCGAGATCGCCGAGCACGGTGTCCGCTTCCGTTCCTACGTCGACGGCCGCGAGCGCCTCCTCACCCCCGAGGGCTCGATGGCGGTGCAGGCGGCGCTCGGCTCCGACATCGCGCTCGTCTTCGACGAGTGCACGCCCTTCAACGTCGACCGCGACTACACCGCGCGCTCCACCGAGCGCACCCACCGCTGGCTCGATCGCTGCCTGCGCTGGCACGCCGAGCACGGGCCGCCCGGGCAGATCGTCTACGGGATCGTCCAGGGCGGCGTCTACGAGGATCTCCGCCGCGCCTCCGCGGAGGCCGTCGCCGCCAGCGGTTGCCAGGGTGTCGCGATCGGCGGCTCGCTGGGGTCCGAGAAGGCGCAGATGTACGAGGTCGTCGGCCACGCCACCCGCGCGCTCGGCGGCGCCCACGAGACGCTGCCGCGCCACCTCCTCGGGATCGGTGACGTCGACGACCTCATCGCCGGCGTCGAGCTCGGGATCGACACGTTCGACTGCGCCATGCCCACCCGCCTCGGCCGCCACGGGACCGCGCTCGTACCCGATCCCGACGCCCGCTGGCGCCTGGACCTCGCCAAGGGCGCCCACCGCGAGTCGCCCGAGCCGCTGCTCGAGGGCTGCCCCTGCCCGGCGTGCTCGCGCGGACTCTCGCGGGCGTACCTCTCCTATCTCGCGCGCGCCGGCGAGCTCACCGGGATGCGGCTGCTCACGGCCCACAACCTCGCGTTCCTCGCGCGCCTCATGGGGGACCTGCGCGATGCCATCGGTGCCGGGCGGCTCGCGGAGGTCGCCGCGGCGCTGCGCGCGGGGGTCGCGCCGGGGGCGGCCTACTGAGTGTTTTCCCGCACCATCTGCTGCAGCGCTTCGGCGACCTGTTCGGCGTCGGAGTAGCTCACGTTGCGCAGCGTGACCTGCGTCGTCGGCGGCGCCGTCGCGATCACGATCGCGACGACCGCGACCGCGAGCGCGAGCAGCACGAACAGCACCGCGAGCACCCCCCGCATCCCCCGGCGCCGCCGCTGCGGACGTTCCGCGACGGCGGGCTGCGCGCGCTGCGGTGCAGGCCCCGGCCGCGGCTGGCGCCGCCCCGCGACGGGCCGCGCGCGCGTCGGCGGCTGGCTCTGCGCGTGCGCCCCGGCGGCGAGCACCGTGGTCGCGGCGGTCGCCTGCGAGCCCCCCGCGCCCGCGGCGGTGGCGGGCTCGGTCGGCGGCACGCCGTGCTGGGCGTCGGCCACCGCGGTGCCCATTTCGTGCGCCGTGCGATACCGCTCGTGCGGGTCGAGCGTCAGCGCGATCGCGATCGCCTCCGCGAGCTCGGGGCCGACGGCGGCGACGAGCGTGTCGAGCATCGGCGGTTCCTCGCGCTGCTGCTTGAGCGCGAGCTCGGTCAGCGAGGCCGCTTCGTAGGGGAGCCGCCCGGAGATCAGCTGGTAGGCGACCACGCCCAGCGCGTAGAGGTCGGCACCGGGGCCCGCTTCCTCACCGCGCGCCTGCTCGGGCGCCAGGTAGGCCGCTGTTCCGAGCACCGAGCCGACCTGGGTGATCGAGGACTGCTCCGTCGCCTTCGCGATGCCGAAGTCCGCGAGCTTCACGACCCCCTCGCGCGAGCGCAGCAGGTTGCCGGGCTTGACGTCGCGGTGCACCACGCCGTGGCGGTGCGCGTAGTGCAGGCCCTCACACGCCTGCTCGACGATCGAGACCGCATCCTCGACCTCGATCCAGCCGTAGTCGCGCAGGATCTCCGCGCATGACTGGCCCTCGATGTACTCCATCACGATGAAGTGCTGGCCCGTGCTCTCGTCCAGGCCCGAGTCGAAGACCTGCACGACGTTCGGGTGCACCAGCCGCGCCGCCGCCTGCGCCTCGCGCTGGAAGCGCGACACGAACGTCGGGTCCTCCGCGAGGTGCTCCGCGAGCAGCTTCACCGCGACGCGCCGCTCCAGGCGCCGGTCGAAGGCGAGGTGCACAGTGGACATCCCACCCAGTCCGAGCCGGCTCTCCAGACGGTAGCGCCCGGCGATCTCGACCGCGCTCATTTCCCGCCCGCCGTCCCGCCGTTGACTTCGCCGGCGCCGCCGCCGGTTTCCCCAGGCGTGGCGCCGCCGGCTTCGTCGCCATTGCCATTCCCATTCCCATTGCCGCGGCCGCGGCCGTTGCCGTTTCCGGGGCCGCCTTCGCCTTCTTCTTCGCCGCGCCCTTCTTCGCCCGGTGCCTGGGTGCCGCCTTCTTCTTCCGAGGGAGTTTCGGTGCTGGGTGTGGTGGGGGTGGGGGGAGTGGTGGTGGTTGGCGCGGTCGCAGCCGGCGGCGGCGTGGTCGTCGTCGGCGTGGTCGCGGTCGTGGCAGTCTGTGTAGGCGGCTGCGAGCACAGCACGCGCGCACGGGCCGCGAGGTTTTCCACGCCTTCCTCCAGCCGGCCCCGCAGGCCGCCGTCGACGGACGCGGGCAGCTTGTGGAGATCGTTTTCGGTTTTATGGATCTGGGCTTCGGTGGCGGAGCAGTCGCCGCCTCCTTCCTGCGCCGCGCGCACCACCGCCTGGAAGTCGCCCTGCAGCGGCCCCGCGTAGGCGGTCGGGATGAGGCCCTTGCCGGAGCTCCCGCAGGCGACGAGCACGGCGGCGCCGACGCCGAGCAGCGCCGCGGGAATCAGGCGGAGGAGGTTGCGCATCTTCATTGACCGTATCCGAGGCGCTCGGCGAGCGAGTCCGGTAGATGCGCCGCGCGAATCGCGGCGGCCGCGCCGGAGACGTCGTACTCGGTGCGCCGGAACGATACGCGCCAGTCGTCGAGATCGAGCAGCAGCCACGCCGCGCGGCGGTCGCCGTCGCGTGGCTGTCCCACGCTGCCGGGGTTCAGAAGCCATTCGCCCGAAGCCAGGTCGAGCTCGGTCCCCTCGCGGCGGGGCTCGCCCGTGGCGAGCTCACCGTCACCGCGCGCGAACGCCAGCGCGACGTGGGAGTGGCCGATCAACCCGACCCGCTCGTGCTGCTCGTCCAGGCAGAGCTCGGCGAGCAGCGAGGAGAGCACGTACTCCCACACCGGGTCGCGGGGGCTGGCGTGGAAGAGATCCACCGGCCCCTCGCGTCCCTGCGGGCTGAGACCGGCGAGGAAGTCGAGGTTGTCGGCGCGCATGATCTCGCGGGTCCACTGCAGCGAGAGGCCCGCGCCGCGCGTGAAGGCCGCGACCGGCACCTGGCCGATCGCGGCGAGGTCGTGATTGCCGGCCAAGCACACCGCTGCGTGCGCGCGGGCGAGCTCCACGCAGGCGTCGGGCTCCGCGCCGTAGCCGACGAGGTCGCCGAGGCACCAGAGCTCGTGGGCATCGCTCGCCGCGACGTCCCGGAGCACCGCTTCGAACGCGTGGCGGTTGCCGTGGATGTCGGAGATGACCGCGACCTTCATGATTGCAGCGTATGAATACGACCACCCGCCGAACTCCACCCGCCCGCGGCGCGAGCGCGCCGTGGCCGCTGGCACTGGCGGGCGCGCTCGCCGCGGCCCGCGTCGCGGTGCTCGTGCTGCGCCCGCGCGAGGGTTTGATTCGCCCCGATCCAGTCGACGTGAGTGCGTATTTCGCAAGCGACGATATCGCACGCGCGCGACGGTTCGGGCGGCCGCAACTGGCTCTGCAGGCCGCGACGGGGGTCGTCCAGACGGGCGTCCTGGCCGCGTTCGCGGCGCGCGCGGAGCGACTCCCGGGCGGGATGGCGGCGCGCGAGCGCCCGCTCCCGGTCGGGGCGGCCAAGCACCGGCGGGGTCCGCGCCGCGCATCGCCGCGTCCGTCATACGAGGCGGCGGCTGTGGGTGCGGGGTTGACGCTCGCGGTCGAGCTCGCCTCGCTGCCGCTGCGAGCCGTCGCACGCAGGCGTGCGCGCGCGGCGGGCCTCTCGACGCAGACGTGGACGGGCTGGGCGGGCGACGTGCTCAAGGGCGGGGCGCTGGGCCTCGCGCTGAACGCGGCGGCGGCACCGGTGGGGGTCGCATTGATGCGCCGCTTCCCACGGAGCTGGTGGCTCCCGGCGGCCGGGGTGGCGGTGGGCGGCGCGGGCGCCCTGACTTTCCTCTCCCCGGTGCTGCTGGACCCCCTGTTCAACCGCTTCACGCCGCTGCCGCCGGGGCCGGTGCGGGAGGCCGTGCTGGAGCTGGCGGCGCGCGCCGGTGTGAGCGTGGGGGAGGTCTACGAGGTCGACGCCAGTCGCCGGACGCGCGCCGCGAATGCATATGTCACGGGCCTCGGCGCGACGAAGCGGGTGGTGCTGTTCGACACGCTGCTGAGCGAGCTCACGCTCGAGGAGGTGCGGCTCGTGGTGGCGCACGAGCTCGCGCACGTACGCCACCGCGACGTGCCGCGGGGACTCGCGCACCTGGCGCTGAGCGCGCCCGCGGGGATGTACGCGGTGGCGCAGCTCACGCGGCGTCTGGATCGCTCGGGTGGCGGGCGCACACCCCACTCGCTCGCCGGGCACGCGACGTCCCGCGGCGGGGAGGCGCCGCCCTCGGCGGCGAGCCTGCCGGCGCTGGCGCTCGCGCTGGGAGCGGTGAGCGCGGCCGTCGGCAGCCTCTCCTGCGCGCTCTCGCGCGCGGTGGAGCGCCGCGCGGACGCCTTCTCGTTGACCTTGACCGATGCTCCCGAGCCGTTCGTGTCGTTCGAGCGGCATCTGGTCAAACAGAACCTCGCCGACCCCGATCCGCCGCGATTGCTGGTGGCGCTGATGGGCACGCACCCGTCGACGATCGAGCGGATCGGGATCGCGCGTGCCTACGCACGCGGGGTACGCGCCTGAGCGATTGGGGCTGCTCGCTAGGGCGACTCGCCGCCGGCTCCGCCTTCGGAGCCGCCGTACTCGGGCAGGCTCTTGATGCCCTCGCGGGTGCGCCACTTGGAGTAGTTGTCCTCCATCGCGTCGATCAGCTCGCGCATGAAGCGGGGCGAGAGGTTGACGCGCGACACGACAACACCGGGGACCTCGTCGGCCTCGACCTCGTGGTCGACGCGGGCGAAGGTGACGGTGAACTCGTAGTCGGAGTGGCTGACGTTGGCGAAGTTCGCGTATACGCCCCCCATGACCTCGGGGGAGAGGTGGATGTTGATGTGGCGCTCGGCGCCTGATTCGTCGTCGTTCACGCAGCTAGTATCGCAACCCGTGCGGTTGATCGTGCTCGGCGAGGGCCGTCTGCGGCCTCCATACGAGGACGACGTCGCGCACTACCGCAAGTTGCTCTCGCGTCACGCGCGGCTGGAGCTGGTCGAAGTGCGCGACGCGGCCGCCGTCGCGAGGCGCGTGCCGGAGGGCGCGTTCGTCTCGCTGCTGGACGCGGAGGGCAGCGAGTACGACAGCGTGGCCTTCAGCGCGTTCCTGGAGGAGCGCCGCGGGCAGGGGCGCGACGTGGCGTTCGTGATCGGAGGCCCCTTCGGGCCTCCCGGGGGATTAGAGCGCGTCGACCACCGGCTTTCGCTGGGCCGCATGACGCTGCCCCACCAGCTCGCGCGGGTCGTGCTTTTGGAGCAGCTCTACCGGGCGCATAAGATCCTGGCCGGTGAGCCCTACCACTATTGAGCAACTACGTAAGACCGTGCTCGGCGCCGCGGCGGATCTCGCGGGCGAGGCGGATGCGCCGCGCACGCGCCGCGGGACGCGGGTGGAGGAGTCCCCCGGTGAGGACCGCATCGAAGGTCCGATCGGCGCAACGCTCGAGCGGCCCCCGCGGGCGGACTTCGGCGACTACTCGACCAACGCGGCGCTGCTGCTCGCCCCCGGGCTGGACACACCCCCGCGCGAGGTCGCCGCACGGCTCGGTGAGGAGCTCACGCGCAGGCTCGGCGGGGCGCTGGAGCGCTTCGAGGTCGCTGGGCCGGGCTTTCTGAACCTCTTCCTGAGCGAGGCGTGGTACAGAGATGCGCTCGCGGAGGTGCTCGCGGCGGGCGAGCAGTTCGGTGCGGGCGGAGCGGCGCGGCCCGAGCGGATCCTGGTGGAGTTCGTCAGCGCCAACCCGACGGGGCCGATGCACGTGGGACACGCGCGCAACGCGGCCTACGGGGACGCGCTGGCGCGGCTGCTGGCGCTGCACGGGCACGCGGTGACGCGCGAGTTCTACGTCAACGACGCGGGCTCGCAGATCCGCAAGCTCGGCGAGTCGATCGGCGCGCTGGCGCGCGGGGAACCGGTTCCCGAGGACGGCTACCACGGCGACTACGTGGAGCCGCTCGCGGCGGAGATCGAGGGCGCGGCGACGCGCGATCCCGAGGAATTGGGGGGAGTAGCGGTGGCGATCATGGTTGATCGCGCCTCGCGCTCGCTCCAGAAGTTTCGGGTGCGCTTCGAGGAGTGGCGCTACGAGACCGAACTGCACGAGGGCGGGCCGAGCGCTGTGGAACGCGTGCTGCGCCTGCTCGCCGAGCGCGGCCTGACATACCGCAGCGAGAAAGCGATGTGGCTGCGCAGCACGGAATTCGGAGACGACAAGGACCGCGTGCTGGTGCGCTCCAGTGGCGAGCACACGTACTTCGCCTCTGACATCGCCTACCACGAGGACAAGCGCGAGCGCGGCTACGAGCGTCAGATCGACGTGTGGGGCGCCGACCACCACGGCTACGTGGGGCGCATGAAGGCGGCATACGCGATGCTCGGCGGCGACCCGCAGGAGCTGGAGCTGATCATCATGCAGCTCGTGCACCTCCTGCACCGCGGCGAGCGCGCCCAGATGTCGAAGCGGGCGGGAGAGTTCGTGACGCTGGACGACCTCGTCCAGGAGATCGGGGTCGACGCCGCGCGCTGGTTCCTGCTGTCGCGCTCGCACGACACGACGATCGACCTCGACCTCGATCTCGCGCGGGAGCAGTCGAGCGAGAACCCCGTCTACTACGTGCAATACGCGCACGCGCGCATCGCCTCGATGCTCGCCAAGTCCGGCGAGCGGCGGGTGACGGACGCGGTCGCGGCGGTGGGCGGCGAGGCTCGCCAAGCGTCGGCGGTGGCGGTGGGCGGCGACGTGCCGGCGGAGCCTGCTGTCGTGGAACTGCATCCCGCGGAGTGCACGCTGATCAAGCGGCTGCTGGCGTTCCCCGAGGAGGTCTCCGAGGCGGCGATGCGGCGTGCGCCGCATCGCATAGCGACGTACGCGCTCGAGCTCGCGCAGGACTTCACCGCGTTCTACCGCGACTGCCGCGTGATCGGGGCCGAGTCGCCCGCGCTGGAGTCGTGGCGGATCGCGCTGTGCGTCGCCGCGCAGCGCACGATCGCGCGCTGCCTGGAGGATCTACTGGGAGTGGGGGCCCCCGCGGAGATGTAGTGCCTCCCGTCGCATCGGGCGGCGGCCTCGGTCAGTCGAAGCGCGCCATGTCGGCCTGCAAGCGCGCCGCATCGACGGAGCTCAGTGCGGCCTGTGCGGGGATTTCCTCGGCATCGCGCGCGGCCTGCGCGGCGCGTGCGCGTCGCCGCCAGCGCGGCAGCAGGACGGCAGCGGCGACCAGCAGCGCGAGCACGACGACCGCCGGGACGATGTACACGCCGAGGTCGAACCCGTGGCTGGGCGGCAGCGCGAGCACCGCCGAGCCGTATTGATAGACCAAGGCACTCTTGACCTCAGCGAGCGTGCGGCCTTCGTCGACGAGGCGCTGGATGTAGGCGCGCTCGCGGTCGGCCTGAGGTGACTGCGCGACGCTGAGCGAGATCTTGCAGGTGACGCACATCACCTGGCTTTCCACAGCGGGCAGGGTGGTCCGTGGCCGGATTGGGTGCTGCGCCGTGGCTGTGGGGTGGGGCGCCCGGGTGGCGGGGTCCCGTGCCGCTGCCTGCGTCGCTGCCGGCGCGGCCAGGACGAGGACGAGGAGCAGCACCGCGCACCCCAGCGCGACTGGATGCGGTGCGCGCGAGGGTTTCACGCCTGGCTCTCCGCGACACGCACGGCCTGCGCGAGGAACCGCTGGTCGACCTCGCCGCGCGAGATCGCGACGACCTTCCCCGAGCGGTCGATCACGAAGCTCTCCGGCAGCTGATCGGTGCCGTATGACTGCGCGAAGCTGCCGGTCGAGTCGCGCAGGCTCGGGTAGGTGAGGTGGAAACGCTGCACGAATGCGAGGGAGTCGGAGGTGATGTCCTTGAAGGTGACCCCCAGCACCGTCGCGTCGTGGCGTTCGAGCACGCGCTGCGTACGCTCCAGCATCGGCGCCTCCTGTTCGCAGGGGGTGCACCACGAGGCCCAGAAGTTGAGGACCACGACCTTGCCCGCGTAGGAGGCGAGGTCCGCGCTGCCGCTGTCGCTCAGCGCCGGCAGCGCGTGGCGCGGTTCGGGCGCGGGCGGCCAGCGATGCTGCGCGACCGCTTCGTCGAGCGTGCGGCTCGCCGCCTGGTGGGAGACCCCGTAGACGAGCAGCGCCAGCAGCGCGGCGCCGCAGACGGAGGCGAGGACGGGGACGGCGAAACGTTTCACGACGACTGGAAGGGTAGAATCTCGGGCAACGCGGTGGTAGCTCAGTTGGTAGAGCGTCGGCTTCCCAAGCCGAAGGTCGCGAGTTCGAGCCTCGTCCGCCGCTCTCCCATGTCGACCGTCGTACTAGGCCCCGCGCCCCGCGAGATCGAGGCGCTGATCGAGCGCCGCGAACGCTCGGGTCTGCACCGGCTCGACGAGGTGTGGGAGGGGGTTCTGCACATGGTTCCCGCCCCCAACGACGCGCCCGCCGATCTGGCCCAGCAGCTGGCGGAGGCTCCGCGGTGATCGAGCTCGGAGCGGCCGAGCTCGCAGAGCGCATCGACTGGCCGTAGGGCATAGGTATCGAGGCCCACGGCGGCGGCCGTGGGCCTCGCAAATCCATTGCGACAGGGACGCTAGTTCGCCGCGGCTGGCCGGTGGGGGAGCTGTCGCGCGTCCTCCGCGCCGGCGCTGTGCAGCAGGCCTCCGAGCACGGTGAAGCCGATCCCGTTGACGATCAGGGAGACCCCGACCAGGATCGCGAGCGTCGCCAGGCCGATGTCGGGGCTCGAGACGATCACGATCCCCGCGATCAGCTCGATCGCGCCGACCAACGCACGCCAGCCGCGGTGCTCGGGGGCGTCGAAGGACAGTACGAGCCGCAGCGCGCCGACCGCGATCAACCAAAGGCCGACGAGCATTGCGACCGCGGTGACCCCATGGATGGGGTGGCGGATGAGGAACGCTCCGACGACTAGGCCGAGCGCGCCGGCCAGCGCCGAGAGCCCTTTGCTGGAGGCGCTGCCGCGCAGCGCGGCGACGAGCGCGATCACGCCGTCGATCGCGACGAAGATCCCGACGACCACCGCGATCGTGGCGAGGCTTTCGCTGGGTTTGAGCAGGACGATGATCCCGGCGGCGATGCTCAGCAGGCCGACGGCGAGCGTCAGCCACCACAGTCGCGCGGCCTCGCGCAGATCCGCTTCCGGATACGTGTTCTCAGGCATGCCCAATCCCTTCGCTCGAGGGTCGCGATCTGTGACGACAACACCCCAGTCTGCCGGCGCTGTGACGCAGCGCATCCGGTTTATTCACAGGGCGGGGGCGGGAAACTACGCATGTCCGATGCGCAGCGTCGCTGTTCGGGGCTGCGCGATGGCGAGCGGCACATCCAAGCCAGCCTCGGTTGAGAGTAGGATCGCGCCCGCGCACACGGCTACGACCGACGGCGTGACCTGACGCCGGTGTGGGGACTGTGCAGCCCACCGACCCGCGTCGGCTAGCATCGAGCACCGGTGACACTCCGCCGGACACGACGGATCGCGCTACTCGGTGCCGCCGTCGTCGCGGGACTGCTGCTCGTGGCATCGCTGCTGACCGCGCGTCGCGGTGCGGGAACCGCGGGTGGGAGCGCGGGTTCGTCGCTGGTGCCGGCACCGCTCGCGGTCGGCACGGCCCTGCAGCAGCCACGCCACGTCCCTCCGCTGGGGCTGGTCGACGAACACGGTAGGCCGACGTCGCTGGCCGCGCTGCGCGGCCGGTGGGTGGTGCTGGTGCCGTCGATGACGCTGTGCCACGAGGTGTGCCCGATGACGACGGGCGTGCTGACGGGGCTCACCGAAGCGCTGCGGCGGGAGGGTCTGGCGAAGAGCGTCGCGGCGGTCGAGGTGACCGTGGACCCGTGGCGCGACAGCCCGGCGCGGCTGCGCGCCTACCGGCGGCTGACGGGTGCGGACTTCACGATGCTCACCGGCACCCGGGCGCAGATCGCGCGCGTCTGGCGGTTCTTCGGGATCTACTACAAGCGCGTACCCCAGGGCAACCCCCAGGACATCGACTGGCTGACGCACCGGCCGGAGACTTTCGACGTGGAACACGCCGACGGCTTTTTCCTGCTCGACCCCGCCGGGCAGGAGCGGATCGTGGAGGAAGGCACACCGGAAACCGGCGGTCACCTTTCGCCGGCGCTGCGTCGCCTACTGAACGCCGAAGGCCGCCATAACCTCTCCCACCCGCAGCTGCCGTGGAACGCGGGGCAGCTCCTGGACGACCTGGACTGGCTGATGGGGCGGTCGATACCCGCGAGCGCGCTGCCGACGGTCAAGCCGCCGAGCGTGGCGGGCGCGGCGGCGATGCTGGCGGGCTCGCCGAGGCCGCTGGGGAAGCTGCACGCCCAGGCCGGCGAGCTGCTCGGCGGATACGCGCAGTTGCGGGCGCGGCTCGCCCAGTTGCGCGGCTACCCGGTGGTGCTGAACGCGTGGGCCTCGTGGTGTCCGCCGTGCCGCGCGGAGTTCCCGGTCTTCGCGGCGGCCGCGGCGACGTACGGTCGGCGCCTGGCGTTCGTGGGCGCCGACGTGGAAGACAGCGCCGGGGAAGCGCGCAGGTTCCTAGCGGGGCATCCGGTGAGCTATCCGAGCTTCCAAGCGTCCTCCGCGGATCTGCAGGAAATCGCGCCGGTGCGGGGCACGCCGACGACGATCTTCGTCGACCGCGCGGGCCGTGTCGCGTACGTGCACACGGGTCAGTACGAGACGCAGGCGACGCTCGCGCAGGACATCGCGCGTTACGCGCTCGGGCGCTGAGAGGCCCGCATGGCGCGCGCCGCAATCGAACACCGCGCGCGGATCCTGGCGGCGATCGCGCTCGGCGCGCTATTGGCAGGCGGTCTGGCGCACCTGGAGGGCGACGCGGCGACCGGCGACGACATCTGGCGCGCGGCGGTCGCGCTGCTGGCGGCGGCGCTCGCGGTGGAGGTGGGCCGGACGATCGTCGTCGAGCACCACATGGGCGTGGACACGATCGCGCTGGTCGCCGACGCCGTCATCACCGTGGACCGCGTGGACCGCGTCGCTGACGCCCTGCACGCCGGCCGCCGCGCGCTGCACATCGCGCGCCAGAGCGTGCTGATCGGAATGGGCCTGAGCCTCGCGGCGATGCTCGTCGCCGCCGCCGGCTACCTGCCGCCGGCAGCCGGCGCGCTGCTGCAGGAGGGGATCGACCTCGCGGTGATCCTCAACGCGCTGCGGGCGCTGTATGGGTGAGGTCACTCAACACCGCACGACGCGGGACCGGCCGGCGTGCCGCGGCGACCAGCTCGCGAATGTCAACCGGATCGCTCGTCAGGATGCGATCGCCAATGGCTGCGACCGCGACGACCGTCGCATCGACGGCGCCCGTCATGCCGGCCCTGCCCAGGAGCACGCCCGCCTGATCACCCGCGCCGCGGGCCCGCGAGTTCCGACGGCGGCTACGGGTCCGCGCGCAGCGATGCTCGTTCGGGGACGTCGCCGTTCGCTTGCAGTCGCGCGAGCGCTCCCTGCTTGTGCTCGAGGTAGCCGTCCAGGAACGCGCGGGTCACGCGCTCGACGATCGCCAGCTGCGACCCGGTTTGCGTGTAGGGCGGCAGGTGTTCGGCGCCGAGCAAGCTCAGCAGGTACTTCGGCGGGTGCGCGGCTTCGAAGAACGTGTCGGTCGCGCTTGGCGGGTTGATCGTGTCAGCCGTGCCCTGCGTCGCCAGCAGCGGCGGGCCGCCTGTTCCGAACGCGAATTCGCCTTCGGCGGGGATCTCGGCTCCGGAGAGCACGACCGCGGCGTCGACGCGGGCGTCGCGCAGGTGCGGGTCGTAGGCGAGGGCGAGTGCGGTGTCGCCGCCGTCGGAGTGCCCGGCGACCGCGATGTGCGAGGAGTCGATCAGGCCGGCCAGCGGACCCGAGCCGGCGCTTTCGGCGAGCATGCGGGAGATCGTGAAGCGCATGTCGCCGGGCTGGTTGACGAGGTCCGACTCGTCGGGCCCGCCCGGCGCGGCGGGATTCTCGCCCGGGAACGCGGGCGCGGCGACGACGTAGCCGGCACGCGCCCAATACTGCAGCAGACGCGCATACTGCGCGGGCGCAACGTCGAAGCCGTGTCCGAAGACGACGAGCGGAAACGGGCCGTCGCTGCGGGCGGCCGGGGCGTCGCGGACGTCGGTCGCGTTCGGCGAGCCGAGCGCGGGGTAGCGGATTTCGGTGAGCAGCGTCCGCGGCTCGCGTCTGCCCTCGAGGACGATCGAGCGGCTCGTGTCGAGGAATCGCACCACGCGCAGTCCGACCGCGTAGGAGCTCGGGCGCGTCGCGCTCGCATGCCGCGCGGCGTGCGAGCGCGAGTGGGTGCTCGCGGACGAGTGGTGCCCGCCGCCGGCCATCGCGAACGCGAGCACGACCGCCCCGGTGCAGGCTCCCAGCACGCCGAAGGCGAGCAGCCGCTGGCGTCGAACTATGTCGCCGCGGGTCGGCGGCTCGGGGGCGGCTGTGGGCTCGCCGTATCGGGTCGTTCGTGGGGGCCGAGCGGACACGCTGTGTCGGGACGGGGCGTTAGAGGACTCTCACGGGCTCTTAAGAGGAGACCATGGGCGCGCTGGAAATGTAGAACGTATTCCGCTCCCGCACGGCAGACCACGTTCGTTGACCACCACCGCGGCCCTCGCGCGCTCCGGCGCCCAGGCGAGTGCGGCGCCGGCGCGCTCCGCAACGCCGGCGCGCTCGTTACGGCCGCACGCCGTCGAGACGACCACCGCGTCGAGGCGGGCGTCGAGCCGAGCGAAGTCCCTGCGCTGGCTGCGCTCCAAGGATTGGGACGTGCACGTGGAGAACCTCGAGCAGATGGCGAGCACGCCGGGGTTCGGCGCGCTACGCGATGAGATTCTCGAGCTGGCGCGCCTGCGCAGCGACGAGCACGTGCTGGACGTCGGCGCAGGCACAGGACTGCTCACGCTGGCGGCCGCTCCCCATGTAGCGGAGGTGAGCGCGCTCGACATCTCGCCGGCGATGTGCGGCCACCTGCGGAGCAAGCTCGCGCGTTTGGGGATCGGGAACGTCGAGGTGCTCGTCGAGAACGCGACGCGGCTGCCGTTCGAGGACGCCTCGCTCGACATCGTCATCTCCAACTACTGCTTCCATCATCTCGCCGACACCGACAAGCGGCGTGCGCTGGCGGAGATCGAGCGCGTGCTGCGCCCCGGAGGGCGGCTCGTGTTTGCCGACATGATGTTCCACCTGAGCGTCGTCGATCGTCGTGACCGCGCCGTCATCGTCGGTCTGGTGAAGCGCATGCTCCGCCGCGGGCCGGCGGGCCTGCTGCGAATCGCAAGGAACGCCACCCGCATAGCGACGCGGCGTTGGGAGCATCCCGCCCGCGTGCAATGGTGGCGCGACTCGCTGCTGGCGGCGGGATTCCTCGACGTCGAGGTGCGGGCGCTCCACCACGAGGGCGGCATCGCGTCGGCGCGCAAGAGCGGCTGACTCGGTCCAGGGCAGCGCGATGAGAGCGTTCTCACTCCCACGTCAAGGGCAGCTGACGCCTGCCGTCGAGGTTGACCGCGTCGAGGTTCCGCTGCGGGCCGGATTGGCGTCGATCGTCACATATCGCGAAGGGACCACGCAACTGACGGCGTACTCGGCGGACCCGATGGCGACTATGGAATGCTGCACGCGATGGCATTTCGGCGCAGCGCCGCGCCTCGACGGTTGACCGTGCGCCGCCGAGCAGCGACTTCACCGACGATCAGACGTCGCCGCGCGGAAGCCCGGCGCAGGACCCGACGCCGCCGCGCAGGTGTGCTGGCGACGGCGATCGCGCTGCTCGGCATCGTCGCGATCGCGATCGCGCGCGGAACCGGCGAAGGTGGGGCTGGGCAGGATCCCGCGGGTGCGCGGGGGCCACGCGGAGCGTCCGCCCGCCGCGACGGACGCGCGCGCAACGGCCACGCAGGCGGCGGCGCCAGCGGCAATCTGCGCCCGGGGTCGGACCCCTCGGTGTTGCCCGGCCCGGTGCTGATCGCCGACCGCGACAACAACCGCCTGCTGGAGGTCAGCCCGCAGGGGCGCGTGCTGTGGCGCTTCCCCGCTCCCGGCGATCTGCGCAGGGGTCAGACGTTCAAGCTCCCCGACGACGCCTTCTTCTCACCCGACGGGCACAGGATCGTGGTGACGCAGGAGGACGACTTCGTGATCTCCGTGATCGACCTGCGGCGCGATCGGATCGCCTATCGCTACGGCCATCCCGGCGCACCGGGCTCGGGGCCCGACTACCTGCACAACCCCGACGACGCGATGCTGACCCCCTCCGGGGACATCGTCGTCGCCGACATCAAGAACTGTCGCGTGCTCGTGATCCGCCCACCCGCCCACCATCCTCTGCGCGAACTCGGTCAGACGGGTCTGTGCGAACACCGCCCCGGTTTCTCCTACGGGAGCCCCAACGGCGCGTTCCCGATGTTCGACGGCGGCACCGCCGTCACCGAGATCAACGGCGACTGGCTGGACATGCTCTCCCGGCGAGGCACGGCCGTGGGGGCGACACAGCCGCCCGGGTTCACGTACCCCTCTGACACCAATCAGGTCCGGCCGGGCCTGTTCCTCTCGGCCGACTACACCAAGCCCGGCGCGATCGAGACGTTCACGAGCAGCGGACGGCTGCGCTGGCGCTACGCCCCGAGGGGCGCCGCCGCGCTGAACCAGCCCTCGCTCGCGCTGCCGCTCCCGGGCGGCGACATCCTCGCCAACGACGACAAGAACGACCGCGTGATCGTGATCGACCCCCGCACGAACCGGATCGTGTGGCAGTACGGCCGCACGCACGTCCCCGGCCGCGGCGAAGGGTTCCTGAGCAACCCCGACGGTGTCGACCTCGCGCCGCCGCACTCGCTGGCTGCGCGTTTCGGGGCCGCGCTGCGGGCACCGTGAGGGGCGCGCCGCGGCGAGGCTCGACCCTCCCGCACCGTGAGCCCGGTCGCAGCTGCGCTCACCCGGTGGCTTGGCCGGGTGCGGCGGGCGTGAGTTGGAGCACCGACGCGGAGGGGCCGCCCGGACCCAGGCCCCCGATCAGCCATACCCGCGCGCCGACTGGGATCGCGGCCGCGTCTGACAGGGGTCGCGGCAGCTGGCCGACGTGCACGACGCGGCCCGTTCGACGGGTCGATCGCGAGGATCGCGGCGGTCTGGGAGCCCGACGTCGATCCTCGCCCCCCGAAGACGTAGACGTAGCGACCGACTGCCACCGCCGCGGCGTGTGTCAGCGGCGCGGGGAGGGCGCCGATGTGCCGTACCCGGCCGGTGGCGGGGTCGTAGCTGAGGATCGCCCCGCTCGCGGCTTCTTCGTGCGAGCCGCCCGCGATCACCAGGTGCCCGTCGCCTGCCCCAACCGCGGCGTAGCGCAGGCCGTACGGCATGCGGCCCACTATGCGCGCGCCTGTGCCGGGGCGCCACGCGACGATCGTGTCGAGCGCTTCCTGGCCGTCGTAGCCACCGACCACGTATGCCGTGCCCCCGATCGTGGCGAGCGCCGCGTCGGAGGTCGGCGTCGGCAGGCGCCCTGCTTGCGAGACCCTTCCGCTGGCGGGGTCGTAGGAGAGGATGTGGGAGTAGGAGGCGACCTCGCCTCCTCCGAACACGTAGACGCGTCCGTCCAGCGCCGCGGCCTGGGCGTCGTGCTGCGCTTCGGGCAGCGTGGCCGCGCCGAGCGTATGCCGCGCGTCGATCGCGTTCACGGCCGCCGTCGAAGTATCGGCTGCGTCGAGGCCGCCGAGCAGCACCGCTCGTTCTCCTTGCAGCGGCGCCGCCGCGAGATCCTGGAGTGCCACGGGAAGCTTCAGCGGTAGGTGGGCGATCGCAAAATGCCTGGGCTCGGTCTGCGGTCGGGTCTGCGCCAAGCCTCCAGCCGGTGCGCGGGCCTTGGAGCGATGTGGGCCCGCCGCAAACGAGCGCGCCAGCAGAATCGCGGCGAATGCCACGAGCAGCGCCGCCGCCGCGGCGCGCGCCGGCGAGCGACGTGCTCGACGGCGCGGAGCGCGGCCGCGCTCAGCGCGAACGGGCATCGTCGGGGGTTCTCGGTCTTGGGATGACGTCTGGCACGGCTCGTAGCTTCTTCGCGTGGCCGAGAGTAACCCAAGCACAACCGCGTGCGACGGGGGCCCGCCCTCCGGCGAGCCCCCCACCTGCTTCGCTGCTGCTCAGCGCAGCTCTTCGAGCGTGTTGTTGGCGTCGTTGACGAACAGCATGCCCTGGCCGTAGGGCGCGAGCGTGAGCCCGAACAGGCCGCCTTCTCCGGCGCCCGTGTCGAACGGCTGGAACTCCGCCCCGACGGGCGTGGTCTCGACGATGTCGCCGTTGGCGGCGTTGGTCGTGACGATGTCGCCGTTGGGCGCGATCGTCAGACCGAGCGGGCTGTCCAGATAGCCGCCGGTGGCGACCGTGATACCGGCTTCGCCCTGCACCGTCTGGCGGTAGAGCGCGCCGGGGACCGCCGCGATACGGCTGTCCTGGGTGTCGGCGACATACAACGTGCCTTCTTCGCCGAGCCCCACGCCGGTCGGGCCGACCACGAGCGCCGCTGGGTCGGTGCGCTCGGGGAATCCGGTCGCGATAGTTTCCATCGGACCGAACTGCAGCCCGTGTCGCATGTGGTCGAAGGGCCCCCCGTGACGGCCGTCGCCGCCCGTGCGCACGCGGATACGCACGACGGTCCCGCCATCGGTCGGCGTTTCGCCGGAGGCGACCGTTCCATCGAGGACGTTGGTCACGAACAGCGTCGCGCCGCCGCCCTGGTCGACCTCGGTCATGTCCCACGGGCCGTCGATCGGTGCGCCCGAGAGCGTCTGCACGACGTGCCCGCGGCTGTCCAGGACGATCAGGCAGCCCGCCTGTGCGGTGGCGGCTTCGCCATTTTCGGTGGGCAGGCTGCCCACGACGACGAACCCGTGCGGCAGGATCGCGAGCGCGGTCGTCAGGCCCACGCCGCCGGGACACGGGCCGGGTAGTTCGGTGCTCTTGATCTGCGCGAACAGCGAGAGCGTCCCCGCGGGCGAGACCTGCACGATCGTCGTGCCCGTGCCCTGCAGGTTTTCGGCGTCGTTGAAGTTGCTGATCAGGGTGTCGCCGCGCACGAGCGCGCCGTCGCTGCGTGGGACCGACACGATCCCATAGGGGTTCACGTCGCCGTTGGTGGGCACCGTCGAGCCGATCGAAGCGACGGTGTGGAACTGCCCGATGAACGGGTGGTCGAACGCCGAGGCAGCCCCCGGCACGAGCGCCGCGCACACCAGCGCGGCGGCGATCGTCGTTGACAGTCGCCTTCGTTTGAGCATCGCAACGTCTCCTTCTCGGTTTCGGTGTCGCTCGCGGTTTGGGCCGGTGGTTCGCAGCGACGCTTGCTGCGCGCATGTCTGCCTTCCGCGATCGCGGCCATGTACTGCCGGGGACGCCGATCGGGCGCAAACCTTCCGTCAGGTGTCCACGTGGCTTGACGGATCGAGGCTGCGGTGGTTAGGTTCGAGCTTCGCGCCCCAAATCCAGAGGTTTCCAACGATTCCAAAGGACGGGCAAACCATCAGAAAGGGAGAAGACAATCATGGGGAACCGAAATCGCATCGTCGGCCTGCTCGCGCTGGCGCTCGGAGTGCTCGTGCCAGCGGCGGTCGCCGCCGCACAGCCGCAGTACGTCGCGCTCGGCGACTCCTATTCGTCGGGAGTCGGGACGCGGGAATTCTACGAAGAACCGGGCGAATGCTCGCGGGGCCCGAAAGCCTATCCGCCGAAGGTCGCCGCCGACAAGGGCTACACGCTGAACTTCGAAGCGTGCAGCGGCGCCAAGACGACGGACGTCAACGAAAAACAGCTCGGCCACCTGAGCAGCACGACGAGCCTCGTGACGATCACGATCGGCGGCAACGACGCGGGCTTCAGCAACGTGATCATCAACTGCGCGCTGTACTACTTCACGTGCGGGAGCGCGATCGCCGAAGCGAACGAATTCATCAAAAACAAACTGCCGAAACTGCTCGAAACGACATACAATGACATCAAAACGCGGGCGACGACTGCCAAGATCGTGGTGCTCGGGTACCCGAAGCTGTTCACCAAAGAAGGCAAAACCTGCAACGTCAACTTCCTGACCTCCGAAAACGAGAAGAAGATGAACTCCTCGGCGGAACTGCTCGACGGCGTCATCAAAACGCAGGCCGAAGCAGCGAAATTCACGTTCGTGAACCCGACCGTGCCGTTTGAATCGCACGAGGTGTGCTCCTCCTCGGAATGGCTCAACGGGCAGTCCAATCCGCTCTCGGAAAGCTACCACCCGAACGTCTCGGGCCAGGCTGAGTTCACGTCGCTGATCGAAGGGGTCCTGTAGCAGGTAGGCGCGTCCGCCCGCGGGAAGGCGCCGTGGGCGGACGCCGCCGTCGCGGTCTTACAGCGAAGACGCAGGCGTCACCGTGCGCAGCCCGAGGCGGCTGAGCTTGCGCGCCGGACACAGGATGAGCTCGAGCGTCGTGCAGTCCTCGAGCTCCAGGAGCATCTCGCGTCCGTGAGAGAGGATGTCGGCCACGCGGAACAGCGCGGTTTCGTCGGTGAGGTAGACGCCGGGCGGCGGCGCCCACACGGTCTCCTGAGTCCCGCGGCCGCTCGATGGAGTCGGCGCCCGTCCCTCCATGATGTTGTTGATTGGATTTTGAAAGGCCATCGTATGAAGCTACCTCAGCGGTGCGGCGGCGCCCTCGTGGTAGAGCGCCATTTCTTGTGCGCTCTTGCATCGAGCGAGGTGCGGCAACCTACCCACGCCCGGGCGCTGGGCAGCGCTCCGGCAGCAACTCTGTGGGCGGCCGATTGCGGTCGGCAGGACGACCGTTCCCCCGAGCGAATACGCCTCCCATGACGAATCGGCTGAGAGACCCTTTGGAGTGGCAGCCGGACATCGACCGAAGTGTCGCTGAGTACGACGAGTGGTATCTCGCCGAATCGCCAGGCATGTTCGCGGAAGCGAGAGGGCGTGCCGTCGTCGAGGTCGAAGAGGCCATGCGAGCAACCGACGACTTCAGGATCTTCGACGCGGACACGCTGGCGGCTCGGCCGGGAGCGCTCTTCGTGGCCCGTATGTGCGTTTCGCCTCCGATGGCCAGGGATCGTTTCGTCGGCTTCTCCGGGGCAAACAAGAGCCTCGTCACCACGATGGAGCGGGACGCGGTCATCCCAGCCAAAGCCCGTCGGCTTCGTATGCAGCTCCAGGTGATGTGCGATTTTCTCCGACCGCTGCTCGATCCAGGGCTTTTCAGCTGGCTTGAAAACGATCGTGCGCCAACTCCTGAGGAGCGCGATAAAGCGCTGCTCGTCATCGGCGAGCGGCTGGCGACCGCTTTCTACCTGCCGGCGCTCCGCAATGCGCAGGAGGCGAGACAGAAGGAGTTGATGCGGGCCTACCTCGAAGGGGAAGGATTCGAGGAGTCCCTCCACCCTCCATTCGATATGCCGGCTGGAACGTTTGGCTTCGGTCGGAACGTACGAGTGGTCCGAGAGGACGGCGAGCCGCAGAACCTCCCCGTGGACTGCGTCGTATCTCCCCTCGACGCAGAACTGCCTTTGGCCTGTGTCGAGCTGAAGTCGGCCGGCGACTTCGCGAACCCGAACAAGCGGCGCAAGGAGGAGTCAGACAAGCACGACGCGCTCAGGAGAGCACGTGGCGACAGCACAGTGTTTCTGCTTCAGCTCTTCGGCTACTTCGGCCGCTCCTACCTCGGGTTCGAGGCGGCGGTCGGGATCGACTGGGCGTGGGATCACCGGCTCAGCGATCTCGCCCCGTATTTCGGGATGGCGTAGGAGGCTAGAGCAGTCGGCTCTGCCCGGGCGGCTCGACGCCGGCCGGCGGCCGGATCGGCAGGGCGACCAGGTCGCCGGGCTCGATCTTCGCCAAGCCGCCGCCGTATGTTCGGCCGAACTCGCGTATGAGCTGGGCGTTGGTGGAGTCTTCAAGCGACGGTCGCAGAGCTTCGGGGTCAACACCAGACTGCGCCCAAACATTGAGAAGCGAAGTCATGCATCGCGCGCCCACCAGATTCCTGACAATGCGAGCCCGGTTGCGGGACATATAAGTCGTAAAGAAGTCGGCAGGCGCAACCTGCTCTACCCCGTACCACGGGGTGCGGGTCCGGCAGTTGAAACGCTCGTGCAAGCCAAGCTCCAGTCCATGTTTGATGTACCTCAGCGCATTCGTTCCGTGCAGGACATCGATCGGCTCATGGCAGAAGAAGAGGAAGCCGCGTGCCCCGTCCTCGATGCGCGCAGCATGGAAATCTGCATCCAGTGGCCCTGTGGTCGGAAGATCCTTGGACCCGAGGACGACCGGGACGAGGAATCGCTCCTCGATGCCCCACCGCTCGACATCGCCCCGAGTCATGGTGAAGAAAGAGTTGTCACCCGTCGCAATCCCACGCCGGACCCGGCAGTAGTCGCCAAGCTTTGCTGTGCGTCCGACGAGAAGGGGGGCGATGCGCTCGGCACGCGATGGCAGCAGCGGTGTCCAGGGCAGCACGGCGGGTGCGATCTCGGCCAGTAACTCGATCTCTCGATGCCTCTCGATGGCACCGTTGAGGCTTCCCTCCACTAGCCGGAAGCGTCGGGATGGAGATTTCCGCTTGGTTGCGATGGTGATGGCCGAGGTCGTCAGGACGCCCTCGAACGCGAGATCGTCCATCTCCAAAACGAGGATCTCGTCGATCTCGCAGAGGTCCAGAAGCGCTTCCTTGACAGCCTGCCCGTAACGCACGTCGAGGAACTCCGTGGGCGTGATGAAGACCAGCCGGCCACCTTCATTCAACCGGAGAAGCGCCTCCAGGAAGAAGTAGACGTAGCTGCCCGACAGGCTCGACACCTTCAAGCCGAGCCGCGAGGAGTAATGCCGCGCCAGCAACTTGTGCTCGGCCGACAAGTTGTGGTGGCGGACATAGGGCGGATTCGCGATCACCGCGTCAAAGGTCGCCTCGGTAAGCGGCCAGCGTTCCGCGTCAAGGAAGTCGCCCACAGCGATCTCGCACTCGCCGGTAGCGGAAACAGTCGCCAGTTTCACGGCTGCCGCGTCGATGTCCAGGCCGAAGAGCGCAGGGCCCTGTCCGACGGCACGCAGCAGAATGCCACCCCCGACCCCCGGATCCAGAACCGTCGCGGGCTCCACCTCGCGGACGGCGTCCGCCATGAGGTCAGCAATCGGAGCCGGTGTGAAGAACTGGCCGATCTTGTACCGCTGCTCGCGGGGATTGAGTTGCTCGAGCTCGGCCTCGGGCGTGATAGCTGGCAAGAACATACGTTCGATCTTAGGGATCTCCTCGGACAAGGCGCTGCATCGCACAACTCGCGGTGGTGCCCAGCGAGGGAGCCTGGCCAGGATGCCATGCCGAGCGGCGAAAGAATGGCTCGGCCATATCTCTGGTATCTGGTCTTAGCGCGGCCAAGCGATATCAAGCGATGGCGCCTCCAAGCAGGCCCGCAGTACGCTGGCCTGAGCATGAGCCGGCCCTCGACAGAATCGTCGCGGCCAGCGCCCATCGGCGCCGCGTCCACGGGTGACCGCGCGATGAAGCGCCTGACGCTGATCGCGTGCATCCTGGGCTCGGGCATCGCGCTGCTCGACGGGACGGTGGTGAACGTGGCGCTGCCGAGCATCCAGCGCTCGCTCGGCGGGGGCCTGGCGGGGCAGCAGTGGGTGAGCAACGCGTACCTGCTGACGCTGGGATCGCTGATCCTGGTGGGCGGCTCGCTGGGCGACCTCTACGGCGAGCGACGCGTCTTCGCGCTGGGGGTGGGCGGCTTCGGCGCGGCCTCGCTGCTGTGCGCGCTGGCGCCGAGCATCGGCGTGCTGATCGCGTGCCGCGCGCTGCAGGGCGTCGCGGGAGCGCTGCTGACGCCGAGCTCGCTGGCGGTGATCGTCGCGACGTTCCCCGAGGACGAGCGCGGGCCCGCGATCGGGACCTGGACCGCGTTCGGCGCGATCGCGGCGGTCGTGGGCCCGCTCTGCGGCGGCCTGCTGATCCAGGTCGCGTCGTGGCGGTGGGTGTTCCTGATCAACCTGCCGCTGGTCGCGATCTGCGTGGCGCTGATCCTCACGACGATCCCGCGCGCCGCGCCGGTGGGTGGGGGGCGCCGGGTGGACGCGCTCGGCGCGCTGCTGTGCGCGCTGGGCCTCGGCGGACCGGTGTACGCGCTGATCGAGCAGCCGCGCCTGGGGTGGTCGAGTCCGGGCGTCCTCGTACCGCTGCTCGCCGGCGCGTTGCTGCTGGCGGCGTTCGTGCTCCACGAGGCGCGGACCCGCGATCCGATGCTGCCGTTGGACCTGTTCGCGCGGCGCAACTTCGCGGCGGGGAACGTGGAGACGCTCGCGGTGTACGCGGGCCTGGCGGTGCTGTTCTTCTTCCTCGTCCTGTTCCTTCAGCAGGTCGCGGGCTACTCGCCGCTGAAGAGCGGTCTGGCGACGCTGCCGACGACAGTTGTGATGTTCGTGCTCTCGCGCCAGTTCGGGGCGCTCGCCGATCGCCACGGGCCGCGGCTGTTCATGGGCCTCGGGCCGATCGTGGCGGGTGCGGGCCTGCTGTTGCTGCTGCGCGTGGAGGTCCACGTTGACTACCTCACCCAGGTGCTCCCGGCGCTGCTCGTTTTCTCCGTGGGGCTTTCGATGACGGTCGCGCCGCTCACGGCGGCCGTGCTGGCCGGCGTCGAGGAGGGCCAGGCGGGCATCGCCTCGGGCGTCAACAACGCGATCGCGCGCGTCGCGGGGCTGTTGGGGATCGCGGCGCTCGGCGCGGTCGTGGCATCGCAGTTCGCCTCCGCGCTGCACAGTCGTTTGGACGGCGCGCGGCTCGGTGCGCCCGCGCGCGCGGCGGTGGCGCAGGCCGAACGGCTGACGCTGGGGCACCCCAGCCTCGCCGGCCTGCCGCCGCGCCAAGCGGCGGTGGTCGCAGAAGCGGCCGACGGCGCGTCGCTTCAGAGCTTCAGGATCGGGATCGGGATCGCCGGGGGGCTCGTGATCCTCGGCGGCGTCGTCGGGATCGCCGGCATCCGCAACCCGCGGCGGGAGGTCAGCGCGCAGGAGTGCCCGGGAGGCCCGCTCGTCGGCGCGAGTCCCGACGCGGCCGGCTGCCACGAGCACAAGGCGCCGGCAGGGCTGGAGCACGCACAGGTCTGAGGGTCGCCGGCGCCTGTCGGCGGGTGGCGCGGTCGCGCGAGCGCGCTGCGCGGCGGTCGCGCCCGCGACGAGAGCCTGTGCAGCGCGCGCGAGCATCGGTCATCCTCTCGGAGGTGACCGTCGCCGGACAGTCCCGTCGCGCCACCCCGGAGGACGTGCCGGAGCTCGCGCGCATGCTGACGCGGGCGTTCCTGGACGATCCGGTCGCGATCTGGTCATGTCCGCCCGAGCGGCTGCGGCCGAAGATGCTGGAGCGCTTCCAGGCGGCGCGTCTGCGCCAGCTGATGCAGCACAGCGAGGTGTGGACGACGCCGGGGCTCTCGAGCGTCGCGCTGTGGGCGCCGCCGAAGCGTTGGAAGACGACCGCGCGCCAGGACGCGGCGCTGGCGCGCGTGATGCTGCATCCGCGTTTGCTGTGGCGCGCGCCGACGATCGTTTCGGGTCTGGTGGGCATCGAGCGCCGCCATCCGCACACGCCCGCGCACTGGTACCTGGCGGTGCTCGGCACCGATCCCGCGGCCCAGGGCCAGGGTCTCGGCTCCGCGGTGCTGGCGCCGGTGCTCACGGAATGCGACGCGGACGGCGTCGCCGCCTATCTGGAGTCCTCCAAGGAGCGCAACATCGCCTTCTACGCGCGCCACGGCTTTCGCGTCACCGAGGAGCTGCAGCTGCCGCGCGGGCCCAAGATGTGGGCGATGTGGCGCGACGCGCGCCGCTAGCGCGCCTCCCGCGTCTCCTACTCGGCGTCCAGCGGCACGGTGTCGAGCTCCAGGTGCGCGGGCCGGCCGCCCACGATCGGCTGCACCGAGTTGACCTCGCCGGCCGCGGAGGAGCCTGCGACTTCCAGGGCGGCGCCCGCGCGCCACGGCCGCACATACGCGAGCCACAGCGAGGCGGCGCCGAGCAGCACCGCACACAGCACCCACCCGAGCGCGGTCGTGTCGAGCCCCACGTACTTCAACCCGGAGGCGAAGATCACGAACGTGATCGCGGGCCGCACGTAGCGGTCGGGGACGCTGGAGGAGAGCAGCGAGCCGACGAACACGGCTGGCACGGAGCCGATGATCAATGAGGTCGTGACGCCGAACTCGACGTGGCCGAACGCGAACGCGCCGAGCGCGGCGGCAGCGGTCAGGGGGACGGCCTGCGTGAGGTCGGTGCCGACGAGGCGGTTCGCGCTGAGCGTCGGGTAGAGGAACAGCAGCAGGATGATCATCAGCGAGCCCGAGCCGACCGAGGTCATGCCGACGATGACCCCACCGACCATCCCGATCATGACGGTGCGCACCGGCCGAGGGCGGATCTCGTCGACGTCGGCCGTGCGCGTGCCGCCGGAGCGGCGGTCGAGGATGTAGCGCAGGACCATCGCGCCGGCGCCGACGAGCAGCGCGGTGCCGAGCGCGAGCTCGATTTTGCTCTGCGCTTCCTTGGCGTGGCCGAGGACGTGCAGGAGGTAGGCGCCGAGGAACGCCATCGGCACCGAGCCGAGCACCATCCAGCCGACGAGGCGCAGGTTGACGGTGCCTTTGCGCAGGTGCACCGTGGCGCCGATCGGGCGCATCACGACCGCCGCGACGAGATCGCTGGAGATCGCGGTGGAGGGCGTGACCCCGAACAACAGGATCAGCATCGGCGTCATCAGCGCCCCGCCGCCCGCGCCGGTCATGCCGACGAGGAAGCCGACGACGGCGCTGCCGAGGACTATGTACGGATCGACGTGCACGGCTGGCTCACCTGGAGTTGCTCACTGTAACGGGCGCCGAAGGCCACAACTGACGGCCGCGCTCGACGACGCCAGTCGGCGAGGAAGCCTCGCGGGGCGTTTTGGTAGAGAATCAGGGCGATGCGGGTCACAGCCAAGGCCGACTACGCGGTGCGCGCCACCGTGGAGCTCGCCTCCAGCAGCGCGGACGCGCCGCGCAAGGTCGACGACGTGGCCCAGGCGCAGGGGATCCCGCTGTCGTTCCTGGAGAACATCCTCACGCAGCTGCGCAGCGCGGGCATCGTGCGCAGCCAGCGCGGCCCCGAGGGCGGCTACTGGCTGGCGCACCCCGCCAAGGAGGTCACGCTGGCTGACGTGATCCGCGCGGTCGAGGGCCCGCTCGTCGGAGTGCGGGGGCAGCGCCCGGAGGAGGTCGAGTACGCGGGCTCGGCGGAGTCGCTGCAGCAGGTGTGGGTGGCGCTGCGCGCGAACCTGCGCAAGGTGCTCGAGCGGGTGACGGTCGCCGACGTCGCCGCGGGCAAGCTGCCGAAAGACGTGATCGCGCTCACCCGCGCCGAGGACGCCTGGCAGACGAGGTAGGCGCCGGAGCGTCGCCGCCGGGGGCGCCGGTCGCAGGGAGCCCGGCGCGCTCAGGCGACGAACGTGCGCGGCGCGGGCAGGCGCACGGAGAGGATCTGCCCCTCCTCGAGCTCGAGCTCGGCGGCGTGCTCGCGGGTCACCTGGGCCCAGATGTCGCGGCCGTCGGGGAGGGTGAGCTCGACGCGGACCTCGAAGCCGAGATGCACGACGCGGCGCACGAGCGCCTCCAGCGTGTCGGAGGCGGTGTGGTCGTCGTGGAGGATCTGGATGTCGTGGGGGCGCAGCAGCGCGTCGCCGAGCTGGTTGACAGGCCCGACGAAGGACATCACGAACTCGTTGCGGGGGGCCTCGTAGAGCTCGCGGGGGGTGCCGGCCTGCTCGATGCGCCCGGCGTTCATCACGACGATCTGCTCGGCGACTTCCATCGCCTCCTCCTGGTCGTGGGTGACGAAGATCGTCGTGACGTGGATCTCCTCGTGCAGACGGCGCAGCCACTCGCGCAGCTCGGCGCGGACCTGGGCGTCGAGCGCCCCGAAGGGCTCGTCGAGCAGCAGTACCTCCGGTTGGGGAGCGAGGGCGCGCGCGAGCGCCATGCGCTGGCGCTGGCCGCCGGAGAGCTGCGCGGGGTAGCGCGCGGCGAGCCCGTCGAGGCGTACGAGCGAGAGCAGCTCGTGCACGCGCTCGCGGATCTCGGCCTTCGGTCGTTTGCGCACGCTGAGCCCGAAGGCGACGTTGTCGAACACGCTCATGTGCTTGAAGGGGGCGTAATGCTGGAAGACGAAGCCCACGCCGCGGGCGCGCGCGGGGGTCGCGGTGACGTCGCGCTCGCCGATCAGCACGCGCCCGGCGTCGGGGGTCTCCAGGCCGGCGATGATGCGCAGCAGCGTCGACTTGCCGCTGCCGCTCGGGCCGAGCAGCGCGGTGAGCGCGCCGTCACCGACGCGCACACAGACGTCGTCGAGTGCGAGAAAGTCGTCGAAGCGCTTGGAGACGTCGTGGACCTCGATCGCCATCAGGCGGTCACCTCCGCTGGGTTGGCTCGTTTCGGTGGGGTTTGAGGGGTTGGTGGCCTGCGGCCACCGGGAGGGGTCGGTGAGACCGATGCCGGCGCGGTGGTCCCGCGGCTCCGGCGCGTGAGCAGGTTCATCGCGATCAGGGTCGCGAACGCGAGCAGCGCGAGCACGACGGCCGCGGCGTAGGCGCCGGTGACGTCGAAGTTCTCGAAGCGATCCTGGACGTAGAGCGGCAGCGAGAGCGTCTTGCCCTCGATGCGCCCGGAGACGACGCTGACAGCGCCGAACTCGCCGAGCGCGCGCGCGGTGGTGAGCACGACGCCGTAGACCACGCCCCAGCGGATCGCGGGGAGTGTGATGCGGCGGAACGTCTGCCACGGGCTCGCGCCGAGCGTCGCCGCGGCCTGCTCGGCGTCGGTGCCGAGCTCGCGCAGCACGGGGATCGTCTCGCGTGCGACGAACGGCAGCGAGACGAACGCTGTGGCGAGCACCATGCCGGGGACGGAGAAGATCACTTCGATGCCGTGCGCCGAGAGCCAGTTGCCGAACCAGCCGGTGTGGCCGTAAACGAGCACCAGCGAGAGGCCGACGACGATCGGCGAGATCGCGAAGGGAAGGTCGATCAAGACACCCAGCAGCCCGCGCCCGCGGAAGCGCCCGCGCTCGAGCAGCAGCGCGATCCCGATCCCGAAGACCGTGTTGAGCGGCACGGCGATCGCGACGAGCTCGATCGAGAGCCAGAAGGCGTGCTGGGCGTTCGGTTCGGTGACCGCGTTCCAGACGGCGCCGAGGCCGTGTTCGAAGGTCCGGTAGAAGATCATCGCGACCGGCAGGAGGAGCAGCAGGCCGAGGTAGCCGAGCGCGAGGAAGCGCAGCGCGAGTCGCCGCGCGCGGCCGGTGGACGCGGCGGCCGAGCCCGTTGGTGCGGCGCTCGATGACGCCTGCGTGCGCGAGCCTGGTCGCCGCGGCTCGGCGGGCTCGGTCGTGGCGGCGAATCCGTGCGACTCAGCGGACATGGCGCGACCACCGACGCGAGATCAGCGAGAGAGCGCCGAGGACGACGAGCGCGACCACGAGCAGCAGCACCGACACCGCCGCGGCGCCGGGGAGGTTTTCGTCCTGGATCTGGCTGAAGATGTAGACCGAGCCGACCTCGGTCTTGAACGGCAGGTTGCCGGAGATCAGCACGATCGACCCGAACTCGCCCACGGCGCGCGCGAAGCTGAGCGCGATGCCGGAGACGACGGCGCCCATCAGGTTGGGCAGCACGATGCGCCGGAATATCGTGAACTGGCCGGCGCCGAGCGAGGCGGCGGCTTCCTCCATCGAGCGGTCGAGCTCGTGCAGCACGGGCTGCACGGAGCGCACGACGAATGGCAGCGTGACGAACAGCAGCGCCATCCCGACCGCGGCGCGCGTGAAAGTGAGGTCGATGCCGAGCGGGCTGTTCTTGCCGTAGAGCGCGAGCAGCACGACGCCGGCGACGATCGTGGGCAGCGCGAACGGCAGGTCGATCGCGGCGTTCACGAACCGCTTGCCGGGGAACTCGTCCCTCACGAGCACCCACGCGATCAGCGTCCCGAAGACCGCGTTGATCGCGACCACGATGACCGAGGCGATCAGCGTCAGCTTGAGCGCCGCGACCGCCTGGGGGTTCGAGACCTCCCGCCAGAACGCCGCGGTCCCGCCGGTGCCGGCCTTCGCGAGCAGCGCCGCGATCGGCAGCAGCACGAGCACCGACAGGTAGATGCCCAGCGCCCCGCGCCCGAGCACGCCGGCGCCGAGCGAGCCGAGGCGCGCGGCCGTCGGCGACGGTCTCCCCGCGCCCCACCGGCCGAGGCGCCCGGGAGCCGCGGCAGCGACCGCGGCGGCTCCGTCGAGGCGCCTCGGAGCCGCGCCCGCGATCGTGCCAGCCCCGTCGGGGCGACCCTCGCCCGCGCCTCCCGGCGCGGCGGCTGTCGGCTCATTTGGCAGTGGAGACCCCCAGCGACTGCTCGATCTTCGTGACGATCCCGGTTTCGGGTTCGAAGAATTCCTTGTCCACCTTGCTCCAGCCGCCGAGCGTTTCGATCGTGAAGAGGCCCGGCGGGGTGGGGAAGGCGCTCGCGCCGGGGACCCCCGAGATCACGGGCCGGTAACCCTTCTTGACCCAGATCGCCTGGCCGGCGGGGGAGATCAGGTAGTCGACGAACTTCTGCGCCTTCGCGTTGCTGCCGACGACCGCGATCGGGTTCTGGATCAGGATCGTGTCCTTCGGGATCACGTATTCGATCGGCGAGCCCTTCTTCTGGTCGGAGATCGCCTCGTTCTCGTAGTCGATCAGCGCGTCGCCGCGGCCCGAGAGAAAGGTCTGCAGCGCGTTGCGCGCGGAGCTGTCCTGGCTGACCACGTTGTGGAACAGCGCATTCAGGTATTCCTGGGCCTGCGCCGGCGTCTTGCCTTCCTTGATCTGCGCCCCGTAGGCCGCCATGATGTTCCAGCGCGCGCTGCCCGAGGTGAAGGGGTTGGGGGTCAGTACTTCCACGCCGGGCTTGACGAGGTCGCTCCAGCCGGTGATGTGCTTCGGGTTGCCCTTGCGCACGATGATCACCGCGACCGAGTTCGTGACGAAGCCGTGGGTGGCGTTCGCGTTCCAACTGGCCGCGACCTGGCCGGACTTGACCAGGCGCGTGACGTCGGGTTCCAGCGAGAAGTTGACGACGTCGGCGTGCAGCCCGTTGGCGACCGCGCGGCTCTGTTCGCCGGACGGGCCGTAGGACTGGCTGAAGCTCGTGCCCTTGCCTTCGGAGGTCGCCTGGAATGCGGGGATCAGCGAGGCGAAGGCGCTCTGCGGCGTGGAGTAGGCGACCAGCGTGACGCTGCCGGAATTTGAGGAGGACGTGGAGGATCCGCACGCGGCCAGGAACGCGGGCAGCGCCAGGAGGGCGAGAACGGCTGCGATTGAGCGCTTGTGCATGGTCACTTTCTTCATCGAGGACATGAGTTTCAGGGACCATAAATAGCATAAACCAGGTCAGGATTGTAAGTCCGGTCGAGATTGGGGCACAACTGAGGGTTGCCGTCGCGACGCGAGTCCAGGTGCCCGGTCGGGGAGCGCGCGTCGCTGGCGGTCGGGCCCCTGCTCAGCGCACGAGGGGTACCGCCTCGAAGGCGAGTACCTCGGTGAGCGCGTCGTAGTGGCGGTCCACGTGCAGTACGGCGGCCTGGTGCTGCTGGGCGCAGGCCGCGATCAGGAGATCCGGGATCGGGATCCGGTGGCGGCCTTTGCGGCCCAGCTCGCGATGGGCGGCAACGGCGGTCTGAATCGTCTCCGCGTTCACGCGGAGGTCGTGGAACGTGTCGAGCTCCTCCTCGATCCGTTCATAGTCGGCTGCCGAGCGCGCGCTGTGAAGCATCTCCAGGCGCGTCACCGCGCACAGGCACGGCTCGCCAAAGGCGGGATCCGGCAGCTCGCCGCCGCGTGCGAGCGCCGACTTGTCGAGGAGCAGCCAGCGGCGCTCCGCGGCGGTCATGGCGCCGTTGCCGTCACTGCCAGGCGCGGTCGGACAGGAGCTCCTCGACGTCCACCATTTGGTGCAGGTGGCGCAGCGCGGCTCCCTGACGTGCGCGCCGCTGCTGGGCTTCCTCCGCGGCGAGCTCGAGGTTCAGCGATTCGCGGCCAACGCGCGCCAATTGCAGCAGCAGCTCCTTGCGATCGCGTACCTCCGGCCAGCGGCGCTGGGCATCGTCGAGCAGTTCGCGCACCGGGCCGGTGTCGGTGATCGAATAGCGCGGGCGCGTTGTCGGCATCGTGCCGAGTGTAGCACCTGGTAAAGAGGTGCTGCACCATTGGGAGGCGCTGCACGGTGAGGGTGTTGTCCTCAGCGCCGCGCGCCGACCGCGGCGAGCACGTCGGCGATGCACGCCTCCTGCACCCGCCGGGGCTCGATCTCGAACATCTCCGGCACCCCGCCCGCGCGGGGGGCGCGCACGCCGACGCCGATCCGCGCGAGCTGCATCGTGCCGAGCGTCTGCGTATAGAGATGGTTCGCGGTGAAGTCCGCGTCCTCGACCGCGAACGCGCCCTCGCGCGCACCCTGCGCGAGGATCTCCGAGAGGCGGCCCAGGCATTCCGCCATCCCGATTCCCAGACGCATCCAGATCGAGTCCGAGACGCTCTCGCGCAGGACCGCCGCGGGCTGGCGCATCAGCGAGAGGCCGCAGTCGACGAACGCCGGGTACTGCAGGCAGAAGTCCGTGTAGCAGCGCCAGCCGCGCTCCAGGCGCGCGACCGCGTCGGGCTCCTCGGGCCCCTCGTCGAGCCGCTCCGCGAGCTCCGTCAGGTAGCTCGTGAGCGCCAGTACGTACAGCTCCTCCTTGGACGCGAAGTGGCGGTAGATGAGCGCCTTGTTGATCCCCACCGCCCGCGCGATCTCCTCGATCGGCGCGTCCTGGATGCCGCGCTGGTCGAACAGCGCGCGCGTCGCCTCCACGATCTCGCGCTCGCGCTCGCGCCGCACCGAGGCGCGGCTGGAGGGGAGCGGGGCGCGGGTCGCCGGCATCGACCCAACTATACTCCGCCGCGCAATTCCAGTTCAACCGGAAGGTTGACTCTCGTTTACACCTGCGGTAGGGTGCATAATGCACTGCACGGTTCGCGGCGGCGCGTACCCCGCGTCGCGCGCCGGATCGCCGCCAACCGACCCTCTCCCTCTCCAAAAAAAAAGAAGAAAAGGAGCCCCCCTCGATGTCAGCCACGTCCGTCGTCGACTCCACCGAAGCCGCCGAGGCCGCAGTCGAGGCGATCACCGGCGCCGCTGGCGCAGAGGTCAGCTTCTCGATGGCCCTCACGCAGGACCAGAAGGACGTCCGCGACTGGGTCCACGGGTTCGCCGCCGACGTCATCCGCCCCGCCGCGCACGAGTGGGACGAGAAGGAGAGCACCCCCTGGCCGATCATCGGAGAGGCCGCCAAGATCGGGCTCTACGGCTTCGAAGGGCTCGCGCAGTTCTTCGCCGACCCCACCGGCCTGAGCCTGCCGATCGTCAACGAAGAGCTCTTCTGGGGCGACGCCGGCATCGGCATGGCGATCATGGGCACCGCGCTCGCCGTCGCCGCGATCTTCGGCCAGGGCTCCGGCGAGCAGATCGGCGAGTGGATCCCGCGCTGCTTCGGCACCCCCGACGACGTCAAGGTCGCCGCCTTCTGCTCCTCGGAGCCCAACGCCGGCTCCGACGTCTCCGCCGTGCGCACCACCGCCAAGTTCGACGAGGCCGCCGGCGAGTGGATCCTCAACGGGCAGAAGGCCTGGGCCACCAACGGCGGGATCTCCGACGTCCACGTCGTGATCGCCACCGTCGACCGCGAGCTCGGCTCCAAAGGCCACGCCGCGTTCGTCGTCCCGATGAGCGAAGCCAAGGGCATCTCCCAGGGCGCCAAGGTCTCCAAGCACGGCCTGCGCGCCTCGCACACCGCCGACGTCTACCTCGACGACTGCCGCATCCCCGCCGGCTACGTCCTCGGCGGCAAGGACAAGCTCGACGAACGCCTCGCCCGCGCGCGCGAGGGGACGAAGAGCAAGTCCAACGCGTCGATGGCGACGTTCGAGGCCTCGCGCCCCACCGTCGGCGCGCAGGCGCTCGGGATCGCACGCGCCGCCTACGAGTACGCGCTGGAGTACGCCAAGGAGCGCGAACAGTTCGGCAAGAAGATCGTCGAGAACCAGTCGATCGCGTTCACGCTCGCCCGCATGAAGATGGAGATCGACGCCGCCCGCCTGCTCGTCTGGCGCGCCTCCTGGATGGGCCGCAACCAGGTCCCCTTCGAGAACGCCGAGGGCTCGATGTCCAAGCTCAAGGCGGGTGAGGTCGCCGTGTGGGTAACCGAGCGCGCCATCCAGATCCTCGGCGGGAACGGGTACACCCGCGAGTTCCCCGTCGAGCGCTGGCACCGCGACGCCAAGATCTACGACATCTTCGAGGGCACCGCCGAGATCCAGCAGCTCGTGATCTCGCGCGCGATCTCGGGGATGCACATCAAGTAGCCGCCCACAGGGCACTTTTCGGCAGATTCGCCGCCCGAGCGGGCGTAGTTCGGGACGTGACACCGTCAGCAATCGCGGACGGTGTCGGCGCGCGCCAGTCGTACAGGCTCTTCTCGTGCAGCCCGGAAACGCACGATGCGGCGGCAATCGATGAAGCCGGACGCGAGCAGAGTGCACAAATCCCGGCATTCGGTATCTTATCGGACCATGATGCGTAGATCATGGGGGCTCCGGACCAATGCGCTCGCCTTGCTCGTTGCCCTCGTCCTTGCACTCGTTTTCACGTCGAGCGTCTTCGCGGAGGAAGCCGCGCAGATCACGGGCGAGGTGACGAGCGCCGTCACAAAGGCGCCGCTCGCCGGCATCACAGTCTGCACCGAACGGATGGGCGGCACGGGGCCCTGGGTATGTGCCGCGACAAATGCCGGAGGCGAATACAGCGTCCAGCTCGTCTCGGGCGGCGACTACCACGTCGAATTCAAGGTTCCCCCGCCAAGCAGTTATGTCGCCCGTACGTTCTACGACGGCACGTTCTCGTTCTCCGAAGCGAGCGTTGTGCATGTGCCCGAAGGAGGCACGACCTCGGGGATCGATGCCGAACTCCGGGAAGGCGGGTACGTAAAGGGCGTCGTTACGAGCGCCGCGACGAAAGCTGGGCTCGAAGGACTGGAAGTGTGCGCCCGTGAACCAGAACACCCTCGTGATCTGAATTTGCCCGAAAAGAACTCGGGGTGCGCCAGGACCAACGCGAGCGGCGCATACACGATCGAGGGACTGGCCACGGGCGAATATGAAGTCGAATTCGCCCTGGTGCTGCCGAGCGAGCTCAATTATTTCAATCAGTTCTATGACGACAAGTCTTCGTGGCCCGAAGCGGATTTGGTGTCGGTTACGGCTGGAAACACCACCTCGGGGGTAGATGCGGGACTTGAGTCGGGCGGCCAAATCACCGGCACCTTGACGAATGCCGCAACAAAGGCCCCGATCGAAGGCGCCAACGTGTGTGCCGGTGGCCAAGCGGAAGATGGGTATGAAAATCGTTGCGCCAAGACAAACGCGAAAGGCGAATACGCAATCCCACGATTGCGGAGCGGCAAATTCAGGGTACAGTTCGCAGCCGCGGGATATGTGAGCGAGTATTTCGGTGGCCAGTTGAGATTCTCGGAAGCAAAAGAATCAGTCTCGGTCGCGACGGGCAACATAACCTCAGGTGTCAACATGGAACTCGACGAGCTCCCGCGGGTCAGCGGCACGGTTACAAACATCTCGACCAAGGCGCCGATTGAAGGGGTCGAAGTCTGTGTGAGGCTTGTGAGTTTGACTTCGAACGGGCCATGTGCGAGCACTGATGCGCATGGTGAATACCTGATTTCAGGACTCGAAGTCGGCGAATACACGATCGAATTCAACGCCCACGGGCTGAATTACCTCACCCAGTTTTATGACGGTGCGATATTTTCGTACGATGCAACGCGGATCGACGCGGCGCCGGGTACCGACGCCACCGGTGTCAACGCCGAACTAGAAGAACCAGGGACGATCGAAGGCAAGGTGACGAGCGCCGCGACCAAGGCTCCGATCGAAGGGGTATACGTGTGTGCTGGCGAACCACCCGAAGGCAATCGCACATGTGACACGACCAACGCGCGGGGCGAATATGCGATCTCGAGGCTGCCGGGACGGGCGTACTACGTAGAATTCAACGCCGGCGATGTCAACTATCTCACGCAGTTCTACGCCGGCAAGTACTCGCGGGTGGAAGCGCAGCCGGTGTCGATCGTATCGGGAACCACCGTTTCCGGAATAGATGCCGAACTCGTGAAAATCGATGGCGGAGGATTTACTGGCACAGTGTCGAGCGCGGAAACGGAAAGACCCATCTCGGGTATCGAAGTCTGCGCTTACGAAGCCGGCGGCGAAGGCTTGTTCGGGGCCTGTGCGAAGACCGAATCGCGCGGCGAATACACCATCACCGGATTGACGGCGGGCGCGCAGTATGTCGTCGAATTCTCCTCTCCCATCGACAGTGGGCTCAACTACATCACTCAGTTCTACAACGGCAAGTCCTCGACATCGGAAGCCAGCGTCGTCGGGATCACCGCGGGCAGTCTGGACCCCTCAATCGATGCGCGGCTGAAAGAAGGGGGACGGATTGCGGGCAAGGTTGCGGACGCCGCGAGCAAAGCCGCGGTTGCAGGCATCGAAGTTTGCGCGTTTGCCACGCAGAGCGAAAGTGTGGGCTGTGCGATCACCGGCCCCACCGGCGAATATGTGATTGCGGGGCTCGCTCACGGCCCCTATCTAGTGGAATTCTCTTCCCCGACTCCGGGCGGGCTCGACTACGTCACTCAGTACTACGGCGACGAGTCCCCGTCATCCGAAGCGGACACCGTGTCGGTCAAAGAGGGAGGCACCCGCTCGGGGATCGATGCGGAGCTCCAGGACGGCGGAAGGGTCGAAGGGAGGGTCACGGATCTCTCGACGGGCGCCCCGATGGGAGATGTCCTCGTCTGCGTGCTCGTATCGGTCCGTGAAGCTGCGGGTTGTGGGGTGACGGGCGCGAGCGGGGAATACATGACCTCGGTGGTGCCGGGCGGCGCCTATAAGGTTGGGTTCGACGCCGGAGAAGGCTATTCCGTCCAGTACTACAACGACAAGCCCTCGTTTGCCGCTGCACAGACGGTGTCGATCGCGACGGAGGATACGACGGCCGGCGTGGACGCGGCGATGAGCTCGAGTCCACCCGCGCCGGTACACGCGCCGCCGATGAATACCAAAGCCCCGGTCATCTTCGGCGCCCCCGTCGTCGGAGAAACGCTGTCATGCGCAAACGGTCTCTGGACCGGCAGCCCGACGCCGACATTCACCCAGCAATGGCTGCGGAACGGCACCTCCATAGCCGGTGCGACTGGGCGCAGCTATCAGGTGCAGGTCACCGACGAGGGAGCCAGCTTGACGTGCGAGGTAACCGCAAAAAGTGCCGCGGGAGAAGCGCGCGCCATGAGCGCCACGATTGTCATTCCGGGGAGCTCGAGCACCATCGGCACGCCTGTGAGCAGTCTTGCCACGACACCGCTCACGGGTGCTCGTACGGCTCCACCGCTGCCCGTCGCGGTTGAGGGGTCAAGGGTTGCCGTATCGGGAAGTTCTGTGCCGGTGCACCTGAGGTGCGCCGCGGCGATTTCGTGTCGGGGGTCGGTCGAGCTGATCGTGGAGGTTCCGACTAGGCGCCAAGGCCGAGCCAAGACGGGCTCACCACGCTGGCAGATCCTGATTCTCGCCAGAGGATCGTTCTCGCTCACGGAGGGTGGGAGTGCCACTGTGCTCCTGCATCTCACGGCCATCGGCAAGCGGCGACTCGCTCACGCACAGCGCCATCCGATCCCTGCCAGTCTCGTCGTGTCGATGCAGGGCGCAAAGACGACCACCACGCGGGTGAGAGCGAGATGATCGCTCGCGCCAGCCGTGCGCTATGCCTGTGTGTGCTCGCGACCGCCGGATCGTGGTTGGTGCTCGCCTCGGCGGCGGGCGCGAGGAAGACAGCATCGTCACGAGCTCACGCTGCGATCGTCGGGGGAGCCGAAATTTCGATTGGGCAGGCCCCGTGGCAGGTGGCGATCGAAGCCCTGGTCCCAGAAGAAGGGGAGTTGTTCTGCGGAGGATCGATCATCGACGAGTCGCACATTCTCACGGCGGCGCACTGTGTGTTCAATGCGCAGACCGGCGAGGTTATCCCTCCCGAAGACCTCCTCGTCCGCGCGGGCGTCTCCGACCTCGCCTCCCACGGCGGAGTCGAAGACCAGGAACGCGCTGTGACGGACGTGCGCTTGCATCCTTATTACGTCTACGCTCCGGACTCAGGTCGCGTCAGTCCCGACGACGTCGCCGTTCTGACGCTCGAACAACCGCTTGTGCCCGGGTCGGATGTGACGCCGATCGCATTGGTCGCCGACGGGATGAGCCTGCCGGAAGGCACCGCTGTTAACCTCACGGGTTTCGGCCAGGAGAATCCGGCAGAACCACTCGCCGGCAAGCTGAACTCGCTGCACATGACGCTGGGGTACGCCCGCGAATGCGGTGGCGAAAACGACGCGGTGCTGCTCTGTGCGAGCGGGCCCTCGGGTACAGCCTGCAACGGCGACAGCGGCAGCGCCCTGACGCTCGGGTCCTCCGCTGCGCTGGTCGGGGTGATAGACGACGTCGTTCTCGTCTCCGGGCAAAGGTGCCATGCCGGCGCAGAAAACGCGCTGGCCAACGTCGCGGCGCCCGAGATCCAGGACTTCATCGATGGCGATGAAACGCCGCCGCGGGCGCCGCGGGGAGGAGGTGCTGTGATCTTCGAAAAACCAATCAATGACGGCTTGATGGGCTGCGAACCCGGTCACTGGAGCGAAGGTCCGACATTCCTTTACACGTTCATCGACGGCGATGGGCAGATCCTGCAGCAGGGGGCATCGCCGACGTACCCCGTGCCCGCCACGGAGTTGAGTCACGAGATCCTCTGTCAGGTGCAGGCGATCAATGCGGGAGGCACCGGTATCGGCCGTACCCCGGGTCTCTCCGCGATCGCGGCGGCCCCCGTTCCCCCACAGCCCTCAGCGGCGGTGGAGGGCACGACGGCACCATCTACGTCGGCGTCTCCCTCGACGCCGGGGCCAGACGATGTGTCGCTGGCCCACACGCAGATCGCGGTACAGAGCAGCGCGCGGCGAAGGTCGAGCTCAGCTGTACGGGTCCGGTCACAGGCGGCTGCAGCGGGAAGGTGACCGTCACGGTCCCGACGACGACCGCGGAAGGTAGGGGACGCGCAAGTGCGCAGCAGCCGGGTAGGGGCAGGAAGACGCGCTCCATGACAACGACCATCGGAACCGCCACGTTCTCGATCTCCGCGGGCAAGACTGCGGCTTTCACGGTGATGCTCGACACGGCCGGCCGGGAGCTGTTGAAAGAGGATCGCGGAAGGCTGAGCGCAACGCTGACGATCGTCGAGTCGCCTGGCGGCTCCACGAGCACGCGGCGCGAGGGTATACAGTTGGTGTTGCAGAAAGCCCACGGCGCTCACGGTAGATCGCGGTAGCCCACTCAGACAGGTCTGCGGCTACCTTCACCGCTTCCACGGCTACCGCGGGCGGGCGCTCAGCAGTCGAACGTCGCGTCCGCGGTGTCGCAGATCTCGTGCGTCCGCGCGCCCAGCCCGCCGAGCCGCCGCACGAGCATCGCCTTGGGGAAGGGTCTCAGGTTGTCGAATGAGGCCACCGACTCGACCGGCAGTCCCTCGTGTTCGCCCAGTCTCAGCTCGCTCGGAATGCCGCGGATGCGGGTGCTGACCGGCGCGACGAGAACTCGCTGCATCACCTCGTTGGCAGCGCTCCGGCTGACGACGAGGAATGGCCTGCCCTTTTCGTCGGGACTCTCTCCCCACCACAGGTCCCCGCGGGCTACCACCATCGCTCCCACGGCTCCTCCTCGATCGCCTCGCGGGCCAGGCGCGTCGCTTCGGCGAGCTCCTGAGGCGTCTCCGGATGCTGCGCGAACGCATCGCGGTAGCGGGTGCGCAGCTGCTCGCGCTCGCGTTCCACGAGGATCGTCTCCAGGCCGGCTCGCACCGCCTGCGAGCGGCTCTCGAAGTCGCCGCTCCGTACGAGCTCGTCGAGTTGGCTCGCCAGCGCCTCCGGCAACTTCACCGCAATCTGAACCGTCATACCAGGAGTATACCCGACCGTAATGCGCTAGGCCGGCACTCCACCGGCGGCCATCGCAGAGGACGACGTCGCGCAGGAGCAGCCCTTCTGGGAGAGCGGGCGCCGACCTCGCGCAGCTGCGCATCAGCCCATTCGAGGCCCCCGACGCGCTGCTGCGCCGACTCGGACCTGCGCCGGCCGAACTCGACGACGAGCTCCTCGAGGGTCTCGCGGCGATGTACGACGCTCGCCGCCGCGGCACGGCCGAGCTTCGCGGCGATCTCACCCGAGCGGTAGGGCCCATCGCCGAGGTCCGCCATCGCTGAGAGATAGTCAAGCTCAGTCTGGGTCGCTCTGCCGATTCGCACCTGGAAGAAGCTCTCATCAAGCTCCAACTTCACCAGGTCGTGTGCTCCCCTGACATCGGCGGTCGTGATCGCCGGCCGGCCGCCACATTCCAGACGTGCTTGCCGTACTCCTGCAGGAATACGGATAGCCATCGCTCAGCTCGAGGATCCTGTCTGTCGCTCTTCGCTGATACTCGGCGCCCGCCGCTCGGGCCGGCAGCTCCAGCGCATCGCGCGGCCTGGGCCGGGAGATGGTCGATCGCAGGGAAGCGAAACAGCCTCTCGGTAGTTCCGCAGAGCCAAATCGTCTGTTTAGGTAGTCCCGTCCGCGGGCACGTTAGGATCGTGCTCGCGGACGGTCGCCCGTTCATCGCTTTCGTACGCCCCCGTCGATGAGCGTCGAGCTGAGGCATCTCCGCTATTTCCTCGCGCTTACCGAAGCCGAGAGCTTTGGTCGGGCGGCGAGTGCGCTTGGGATCGCCCAGCCCGCGCTGAGCCAGCAGATTCGCAAGCTCGAGTCCGAGCTCGACGTCGTGCTGTTCAGGCGAGGCAACGACGGAACGCACCTCACACCCGCCGGTGAGGCGTTCCTGCCGGGGGCGCGAGCCAGCGTCGCCGACGCCCTCAGAGCGGTGGCCTGCGCTCAGCGGGTCGCGCGTGGGGAAAGCGGCTGTCTCAACGTCGGTTTCGTCGGCTCCGCGGCGGATCACCTGGTCCCGACCGCGCTGCGCCTCTTCGGAAGATCGCATCCCGACATCGAGCTCTCCCTGATCGAGACCGGCACCACCCAACTGCCGGGGTGCTTCGAGTGCGACCGCTTCGACGTAGCATTCGTGCACGGGCCGGTGGACGATCCCACGCTCCTCACCGAGCCCGTGGACGTAGATGACGTGGTAGCTGTGCTTCCAGACAACCACCCGCTCCGCGGCGCGCATTCGATCTCGCTCGACGCGCTCGCGCAGGACGCCTGGGTGGTGGCGCCGGTTTCGGTGTCGAAGGCGTCGCGGGAGATGTTCCTCGCCGGGTGCAGCCGCGGAGGCTTCGAGCCGACGATCCGTGCCGAGGCGTCCACGCCCGAGGCCATCATCGGTCTCGTCGCCGCCGGGCTCGGCGTCTCGATGCTGCCGAAAGGGTCGCACTCGCTCCCCCGCAGCGGTGTCTGCACGGTCCCGATTCGGGGTGAGGAGTCGGTCGTCGTCATGGCTTGGCGTGAGGACCGCCGGACGCCGGCCGCCACCGCCTTCATGCATCTCACGCGCGAGCTCGCACCGCTCAAACGCACCCGATCGCGATGACCGCGGCTCGCTCGCGTCTGCTCCGCGGGAATCGCCATCGGATGCGCAGGTCACTCGTCGCGCTCCTCGGGGTCGCGGCCGGGTGCTTGATCCTGGCGAGCGGATGCGGCGGCTCGGATGCGCAGGGAGTCGCGCATTCCGCGACGCCGAGCGCCCGAGTCGAAGCCGCGTCGGCAGCCGAGACGCTCCTCGCGAGCGACGAGCGGCTTCCGTCGAGCAGGCCCGTCGCTCGCCCGCCCTCCGTTGCACGCGCGCTGCTCGACCGCCCCATTGGCGAACCGTTCGCGCACGTCGTCGATCGCCACGCCTTCCTGCTCAGTCGCGCCGCGCCATCGACGCTGCTCCGCGCCTTCGCGCACGACGCCCCCGCATCCGCGCGCGTACTCGCGGGCGGCAGCGCGAGGGACAGGCACGGCTTCAGGTACTGGTGGGAGGAAATCGGCGTGCCCCGCGCAGAAGGCACCCTCGGTCCGCGACGCCTCGGCCTGGCGATCGCCCGCGCGGAAGGCAACGCCGTGGCCGCGCGGATCGACGCGCGCGTGGCCTTTCACCTACCGCACTCTCCCGCCTTCGTCGTTCCAGGCAGCGCCACGCGGCTCGCGATTCGGGTCGTCCAGGGCGAGCTCGCGCCCCGGCGCCGGAAGCGCCCGCGCGTCATGCAGACCGTCACCGTCGCCGATCCCAGCCGCGTAGCGCGCATCGCCGCGGCCGTCAACGCGCTTGCAGTCTACGAACCCACCCACCCGGCGCCGAGCTGCCCGGTCGGTGGGCCGTCCGCATTCGTGGTCTTGACATTCCGCGCGGGCGGCCGCGGGCCGATCGTCGCGTCCGTACGCGCATATCCGCGAAGGTGCACCGTGGAAGCAGTCTCGCTCGTGCTCCCCGGCAAGCCGCCGTACGAGCTGACGGGCAGCGGCCACCTGCTGAGGGTCGTCGAACGCGAAGCCCGTCGGCGGCTCCAGTTGCCGTGAGCGGCGACGATAAGAACGACGTATGGGCGGATAAGCGCCACGTACTTCCCGGCGAGCCCCCGCGGATATACCGTGCCCGCCGTGAAGCGTTCGCCCGCGGTCATTCTCGCCACAGCCGCCGTCGGGGTCCTCCTGTCCGGCGGTAGCGCTCTCGCGACCAGGTGTCCAGCTGGCAGCCCCTACGCTTCCTCCGCGAAAGCCCTCGAAGCCTGTGGCATGCACATATCCCCGCTGCGGACAATCAAGCCGCTGCCGGGAGGCGGCAGGGAATACACCTATGAAGAACCCTCCGGTGCGCCCTTCTCGCTGAACGTTCCACCGGCCTCCTTCGATGCGCGCGACGCGTCCGCCGCCGAACTAGCGACCTATGGCATCCCGCCGGAACCTCCCGCAAGCTCGCCCGAACACGCGATCTGGGAGGAGATGATCTCCCAGGGCATCACGTTCGCACCGCCGCCGCCGTTCATCGCCGAAGCCCCACCGAGCTCGTCCTCGCCCGAAGTGCCCGCGACGCCCGCCGGGCAGGAGCGCGCACATGCTGAAGCATTCCTGTCACCGTCCTCCGTCGCGGCAGCGGGGAACTCAAAAATCTGGTCGGGGTATTTCGACTGGAACGGCAAAGGCACCTATACCCACGCCACCGGGTACTACATCGAGCCCGCAACCACGAGCTCGTGCAGTAACCCCATCGTTCCCGAACGCTCCTCCTCATACATCTGGGCGGGGATCGGTGGCTGGTACAACGCGGACCTCGGCCAGGATGGCACCGCGCAACACGAGGAAGGTCTCGGAGAAGACGAAGCCTGGTACGAGATACTCCCAGCGCAGCTACATCCCAAAGGGCTCGGGCTCAAAGCGCTGCGAGGCAAGTATTTCGAGGCCGACACGCATTACGAAAATGGGGAATACAAATTCTATGTACACAACCTCGTTTCCAAAGGGGAATCGGCGTACGGTCACGGTCCCGGCCCAATCGACGCGAACGTCAACGATTTCATCGTCGAGCGACCCGGAAAAGAAAACCTCTTGGACGTAGGGAACGTGACTTTTCAAGGCTTCACCAACAACAAAGCGTTCGCCGACAACAAAACGGAGCGCGTCCAAATGGAAGACCGCCTCGGTGAAGTGAACGCCGCGCCCATCGGTGGCATATCGAGCAAATACGAGTTCCACGACGACTACAAAGACTGCAACGGTCTCGGGGAAGCAGAAGGAGAAGGCGGCGCCACCATCGAAGGCCCCCCGCCGGTTGCCACCACCGAAGCGGCGTCGCCGGTGTCCGAATCCGGAGCCACGCTGCACGCGAGCGTGAACCCGGAGGGATTCGACACGCGCTACCACTTCGAATACGGAACGGAAGCCGAAAACTACGGCTACTCAACGCCTAGCGTCGACGCCGGCGCAGGCACCACGACCCTCCAGGTCAGTTCCGCCGTCACCGGCCTGCAACCCGGGACGACGTACCACTATCGCATCATCGCCGACAGCGCCACGGGCACCTCGGCCGGCGCGGACACCGCGTTTACGACCAGCGGCAAACCGCCACCTCCGCCCCCAACCGTCACGACCGAAGGCGCCAGCGCGATTGGGCCACACGCGGCGACGCTCGGCGCCACGGTCAACCCCAACGGCGCCGACGCTCACTACTACTTCGAATACGGCACGACCAGCACGTTCTTCGAAAGCGACGCGCCCGCGCCGCCCGGGAACGACGCCGGCTCCGGTACCACGCCGGTCAAAGTCAGCGTCGGTCTGAGCGGGCTCGCCCCCTACACGACGTACTACTACCGCGTCGTCGCGAGCAACTCGACCGGAACGAGCTACGGCGCGGAAAAACAGTTCACCACGACAGCGACCGGCACGTTCTCGGCCGGCGGCTATCACACCTGCGCCCTGCTGCCGGGTGGCAGCGTCGATTGTTGGGGCGAAGACTACTACGGGGAGCTGGGGAACGAAACAAACAAAGGCATCTTCACGACGCCGGTCGCCGTGAGGGGGATCGGCAGCGCCATCGAAGTCAGCGCCGACGGGTTCCATACATGCGCACTGCTTTCAGGCGGAAGCATCGACTGCTGGGGCTACAACAAGTATGGGGCGCTCGGCGACGGCAATACCAAAGAGAGCACCATCCCGGTGGCCGTGAGTGGGATCGCCAACGCGACCGAGGTCAGCGGTGGAGACTTCCACACCTGCGCGCTCCTCTCCGGCGGCAAAATCGACTGCTGGGGCGAAAACGCGTTCGGTCAGCTCGGGAACGGCACGTACCAAAACAGTTCGACCCCGGTGGCGGTGAGCGGGATCAGCACGGCGATTTCGGTCACCGCCGGCAATCTGGGCACCTGCGCGACTCTCTCCGGCGGAAAAGTCAACTGTTGGGGCTATGGTGAATTCGGAGAGCTGGGGAACGGCAAAATCGAAAACAGCACCACGCCGGTCGCCGTGAGCTCGATCAGCACGGCAACCTCGGTCGCCGCCGTCGGCGATTTCTTCAGCTGCGCTGTGCTCTCCGGCGGCAAAGTCGATTGCTGGGGGGACAACGAAGACGGCGAACTCGGCGACGGCACGACCGAAAACAGCTCGGTCCCGGTCGCCGTGAGCGGGATCGCCACAGGCGCTGAAGTCGCCGCCGGCGCCTTCCATTCGTGCTCCCGGCTGTCCGGCGAGAGCCTCGATTGCTGGGGCGAAAACCTCTTCGGCGAACTCGGCGACGGCACGACCGAAAACAGCTCCGTTCCGGTCGCCGTGAGCGGCATCGCCACCGCGGCCGGAATCGACGCCGGCACCTCCCACTCGTGCGCGCGGCTGATCGGCGGCAAAATCGACTGCTGGGGCGAAAACGCAGATGGGCAGCTCGGCAATGGCACCACCACCAACAGCACGACTCCGGTCGCGGTGAGCGGGATCGAATCATAAGCAGGCCGGACGACGCGCACGCGCGTACGCAGTCCACCGCAAGCCTGAGCTCGGTACCAGCGTGCCCGGCCGATCTGTAGCCGGCTCATGACGATGGCTCCGGCCGTTCTCTCAACCCTCGGGTTGACGCCCAGGATCAACCCGAGCTCAACCCCCGCGCCGACGACAGGAGCGCGCCCGGCGACGAAGATCGGTGCATGACAATTACCGATTACATACTCAACGCCGTCTTCGTCCTCCTTGTCCTGCGCCAGGCTCGCGAGCGCAGGCTCGATGCTCGCAGCCTGATGATCCCCCTGCTGGTCGTGTTCTTCGTCGCCCGCGCCTATGTGCATTCGCTGCCGAGTGCCGGCAACGACCTCGTGCTGGTCGCCGCGCTGGCCTCGGTCGGGGTCACGCTCGGCGTGCTCGGCGGGCTCGCCACGCACGTTCGCCGCGATGGCGCCGGCGATGCCTTTGCCCGCGTCGGCTGGGTCGCCGCGGCGCTGCTGATCGCCGGGTTCGGCGCGCGGATGCTGTTCGTGGTGGCGGTCAACAACGGCGCCGCGCACGCCGTCGGCAGCTTCAGCGCCGCCCACCAGATCGGCGCCGCCGCGTGGCCGGTGGCGCTCGTCGCGATGGCCCTGCTGGAGGTCGTCGTCCGGATCGCGGTCGTCGAGCTGCGGGCGCGGCGCATGTCGCCCGCGGGCGCCACCACGGGCGCCGCTGCGGTCCCACTCACCGCCGGCGCGTGATCACGGCACTCGAGAGGTCCGCGCGCGGGAGCCGGTACGCATATGCGCGCCGGCTCCTCCTATTGTCTTCTCTTGGATGAGGTGATGGAGATGGCCGACAGCGTGTCAGAGCAGGCGCTGCGCTCGGGACGGGACAGCCCGAGGGTTTCCCAGGCGCACTCCCGCGCCGCGCATCGGCTTCGCCGTCAGCGGGGACTGCTGCGGCCGCTGGGTCTCGCGGCGATCCTCGCCGTCGTCGTGGGGACGCTGAACGGGCACCCGGCGCCCGGCGGTCACGGCGCGCGGCTGCTGGTGAGCGTCGCTCTGGCCGTGTATGCGGTGACGGTCGCCGTCGTCATCCGCGACAGCTTCACGAGGCTCCCCTACGGCGCGCAGGCGGCCGCGATCGCGGCCATGGCCCTCTCCGGTGTGGCGATCGCCGCGCTGCAGCCACGTTCGGCGACCGATCTCGCGGCGGGCGCGGCGGTGTGGATGTCGGTCGCGCGCCTGCCGCTGGCGCCGGGCATCGCGACCGCCGCCGCGACGACCGCCGCGCTCGGCGTGACCTCGGCGCTGGCCGGCAGCTCGGCCGGCGCGGTGCTCGCCGCTACGCTGCTCTGCGCTCTGCTGGGCCTGATCGCGTACTTCCTCAAGCAGGCCCGCGAAGGCCAGGACCGCACCGAACTGCTGCTGGCCGAGCTCCAGGACGCGCGCGAGCAGCAGACCCGAGCCGCCGCGATCGCCGAGCGCGGACGGATCGCGGGCGAGCTGCACGACGTCCTCGCACACGCCCTCTCGGCGGCGGCGCTGCAGCTGCAGGGCGCACGGGTCCTGGCCGAGCGCGACGGGGCCGGCGAGGGGCTGCGCGACGCGATCGACCGCGCCGCCGAGCTGGTCAAGGACGGGCTCACCGATGCGCGCCAGGCCGTGGGGGCGCTGCGCGGCGAGCGGCTGCCCGGCGTCGACGGGCTCGCCGCCCTCGTCGAGGGCTTTCGCGAGGATCTCGGCGCGCAGGTGATCCTAGAGGTCCACGGCAACGAGCGGACGCTGCCCGAAGAGGCCGGGCTCGCGCTCTACCGGGGCGCTCAGGAGGCGTTGACCAACGTCGCGCGCTACGCGCCGGGGGCGCGCACGGAGGTCCGCCTGCGCTACGAGCCCGGACGCGTCAGCCTCACCGTCGAGGACACCGTGCCGATCGCGGCCGCGGCCCATGTGAGCCCGGGAAGTCTGACCGGCGTGGGTGGGGGCCGCGGGTTGGACGGGATGCGCGAGCGCGTCGAGCGGGCCGGCGGGCGGATGCGCGCCGGGCCGACCGGCAGCGGCTGGCGGGTGCAGCTGGAGGTTCCGGCTTGAGCGCGCCGCTCATCCGCGTGCTGATCGCAGACGACCAGCGCGTCGTACGCGATGGCCTGGGCCTGCTCGTCGGGCTGATCGACGGGGTCGAGGTCGTGGGCATCGCCAGCGACGGAGACGAGGCCGTCGAGCGCTGCCTGCAAGAGCGCCCCGACGTCGTGCTGATGGACCTGCGCATGCCGCGCATGGACGGCGCGCAGGCCACGGGACGGATTCGCGAGGCGCTGCCGGACACCAAGGTTCTCGTGCTCACCACCTACGCCGACGACGAGTCCCTGTTCCCCGCGCTGCACGCCGGCGCGCGGGGTTACCTCACCAAGGACGCCAGCGCCGAGGAGATCGAGCACGCGATCCGCTCTCTGTATGCCGGCCGCACCCACCTCGACGCCGCCGTCCAGGAGCGCCTGCTCACCGCCGCGCTCGACGCCCGAGCGACGCTCGCGCCGGGACGCGAGCCCGAAAAGGAGCTGCCCGATCAGCTGACCCCGCGCGAGGCCGAGGTGCTGGAACTGATCGCGCAGGGACTCTCAAACGCGGAGATCGCCGCCACCCTGGTGGTCTCGGCCGCGACCGTCAAGACCCACGTGAACCGCATCTTCTCCAAGACCGGCGTCCGCGACCGCGCGCAGGCGGTCCGCTACGCATTCGAGCACGGAATCGCCTGACACGGGCGCGCGGTGAGCTCCGCGGTCGGCGGGTCGGCCCCACCGGCGGTCCCGCGCCGTCACCGCCAGCGCGGCCGCCGCCGACGGAAGCGAGGCTTTGTTGGCGGCCGGCGAGACGGCTTCCTGCGTAAACGAGCCCGTGCCGGCCGGTCGCACGTCGGCGACGATCCTGCCGCCTTCCGACCACCACGCGCCGGCGAGCGTCCCGTTCGCGCCCATCGCCAGCGCCGGCTCGATCCCCACCGGCGCCGCCGTCGGCGCGGAGACGGTTTGTGGCGCGAGCCACGTCGGCGTGGCGCGCGCGTCCAGCGCCGTCGCCCACGTCAGCCCCAGCAGGGCGATGCACGCAAGCAGTGTGCGCGTCGCCCTACTCGAGATCCCCCCGGTCATCACGCGTCTGCTTATACCAGTGGCTCCCGAGGGAACTCTCTCACCACGCCTGCGCGCCGCCGCAGTGCGGGCAGGCGACGCTCGTGGTCACCGCGGCGGCGAACATGCAACCGCACTGGCAGGCGTAGGTGGCCTCGTCCAGGGGGCCGCCCGCGTCGCGCACGCGCTGTGCCGCTGGGTCGGCGACGGGAGCGGACGCCTGCGCAACCGGACGGACGGTCGCCGGCGCACTCACGACGCCGACGAAGATCTCTCTCGTTGCCGCCCGAGCGTCTCCGAGAAGCCGTCCGCGGCGGCGTCTGGCGCGGCGCGTCTCGCTCGGACGTAGCCGCGCTCCCGTTGTGAGCAACAGGCTGGGTCTCATCGCTGTTGGAGGATCGCTGTATTCACCGCTCTACCCATAGAGACTCATGTCACACCCCATGGTTTCGCCCCTGGCCGCATTTTTCCTCGGCTGCGGGGGGGAACGGTGGACATACGTTGCGTCGCGCGCACCGTCGCCGCGGTGCTCGGGCAGCTGGACGGCCAGCGCGGCCCTGCGCCGGCGCCGCAGGCGGTCTGAGATACTTGAGGCGATGGATCCCGCACGCAAGCGCACGATCCGGCTGTTCGTGGCGCTCAGCGCCGCGGTCGTGCTGGCAGGGGCGCTCGTCTACACGAGCTTCAGCGCCGCGAGCCCCGCGCTGACCCCGAGCGAATTCCTGCACCAGGTGCAGCCGGGTCGCAGCTACCAGGTCACCGGCGACGTCGTCGGCGGCTCCGTGCACCGCGAAAACGGCGAGCTCCACTTCAGCGTCGCCGACCGCGCCGGCGGGGGCAGCGCGGTGCCGGTCGCCTACACCGGCACCGTCCCCGACGCCTTCCGCGAAGGCCGCGAGGTGATCGTCACCGTTCAGAAGCAGGGCGACCGCTATGTCGGCGAACGCGAATCGCTGATCACGAAGTGCCCCTCCAAGTACAAGGTCGCGCCCCCGTCGGAGAACCAGAACTCCTAGATGGCGCTCCTCGGACGCGTCTGCCTGCTGCTCGCGCTCGCGACCTGCGTCTACGGGGTCGGCGCCTCGCTGTACGGGGCGCGCAGCGGCCAGGCTGAGTGGACGCGCGCGGGGCGCCGCGCGGTGTACGCGCTCGCCGGGATCCTCACGTTCGCGTTCGCGCTGCTCGAGATCGCGTTCCTGCGCAGCGATTTCGCGTTCAACGTCGTCGCCGACACCTCCAGTCGCACGACGCCGGGCTTCTACAAGGCCGCCGCCGTGTGGTCCTCCCAGGAAGGCTCGCTGCTGCTGTGGGCGTGGCTCCTGTCTCTGTGGTCGAGCCTCGCGCTGTTCCTCACGCGCGGCCGCCTGCGCGAGGTCGCCTCCTACGCGACCGCGATCCTGCTCGGCTTCGGCGGCTTCTTCGTCTCGCTGATGATCTTCTACGCCAACCCCTTCTCCACGACCAGCCCCGCGCCGGTCGAAGGGCAGGGCCTCGACCCGCTGCTGCGCTTCCCCACGATGATGATCCACCCCCCGATGCTCTACTCGGGGTACACGCTATGCACGGTCCCGTTCGCGTTCGCCATGGGTGCTCTGATCGCGCGGCGCATCGACGGCGAGTGGATCATGGTCGTGCGCCGCTTCGCGCTCGCCGCGTGGCTGTTCCTGGGCATCGGCATCCTGCTGGGCGCCAGCTGGTCGTTCTCCGAGCTCGACTGGGGCGGATATTGGGGTTGGGACGCGGTGGAGAACGCCTCGCTGCTGCCGTGGCTCACGGGCACCGCGTTCCTGCACTCGCTGATGATCCAGGAGCGTCGCGGGATGCTGAAGGTGTGGAACGTCTCGCTCGCCGCCGCCACCGGGACGCTCGCGATCATGGGCACGTTCCTCGTGCGCAGCGGGATCCTCAACTCGATCCACGCGTTCGGGGGGGCCACGCTCGGAGTGCCCTTCCTGGTGCTGATCTCGGCGTTGCTGTGCGGCTCGATCTACCTCGTGGTCACCCGCCGCGAGGGGCTCGCCTCCGAGCACCGCCTCGACTCGCTCCTCTCGCGCGAGGCGATCTTCCTGTTCAACAACATCGTCCTCGTCGCGCTCGCGTTCGTGATCTTCTGGGGAACCTGGTTCCCGAAAATCTCCGAAGCGCTCACCGGCCGGGCCGCCTCGGTCGGGCCGCCGTGGTTCGATCGCTACACCGTTCCGCTCGCGCTCGTGCTCGTGCTGCTCTCCGGGCTCGGCCCGCTCGTCGCGTGGCGGCGCGGGACGCTCGTCTCCGTGCGTCGCAACCTCGCCGCGCCATTCGCGGTGGCCGTGCTCACGCTCGGCGCGCTGATCGCCGCCGGGGTCACGAGCAGCATCCCCGCGCTCGCGATGTTCTGCTGCTCGGCGTTCGTGCTCGCGAGCGTCGCCCAGGAGCTCTGGCGCGGCACGCGCGTGCGCCGCGCCGCCTCCGGTGAGGCGCCGCCACGGGCGCTGATCGCGCTGATCGCGCGCAACCGCCGTCGCTACGGCGGCTACATCGTGCACGTCGGCATGGCGGTCCTGTTCATCGGCGTCGCCGCGTCGTCCTCCTTCGAGCGCGTCTCCAAGCTCGCGCTCGCGCCCGGGCAGTCGACGCGCGTCGGCGCCTACACAGTTCGCTACGTGCGTCCCACCGCGACGGTCAGCGCGCACAACGACACCGTGCGCACGGGCTCCACGCTCAACGTCGGCGCGGTCCTCAGCGTCAGCAAGGGCGGGCACCGGGTCGCGACGCTGCATCCCACCGAGGGCTACTACGAATCCCAGGAAGAATCGCTCGGCTCGGTGGGGCGGCTGATCGGGGGCAACCCCGTCAGCCACGTCTCGATCGACGCGAGCCTCACGCGCGACCTGTGGAGCGCGGTCGCCCCCGAAATCGAAACCCCGCGGTTGAAGCGGATCGTGGCGCTCGGCAACGCGAAGATCCCGATGTCGCGGCCCGACGAGGGGATGTTCGCGGTTTGGGTGCTCGCGCACGAATACCTCAAGCACCCGCCACCGGCACAGTTCCAGGTGCTCGTCTCGCCGCTGATCATGTGGATCTGGATCGGCGGGCTGATCGTCTTCGCCGGCGGGCTGCTCGCGCTGGCACCTTCGCTGCGCACGGCCCGCCGCGCGCGCGTGGGGGGGGTCGTTAGAGCCCCACGCACGCGCGCGCGGCGGGGTCCGCAAACGAACACCCCGCTCGTGGACGGAGTCGGAGTCGCGCCGGCGCAGGCCGGGGGCGCCGCATCCGACGCCGCGGGCACCGCGGCGCTTCCGGCTTTGCGAGCGGCGCGCGAGGCCAAGTACCGCGAGCTGCGCGAGCTCGAGCTCGACCACGGCACCGGCAAGCTCTCGCCCGAGGACTACGAGGCGATCGGCGGTGCGCTGCGCGCGGAGGCGCTCGCGATCCTCGACCGCATCGAGGCGCTCGAGGCTGCCCATATGGTCGTCGATGGGGCCGATCTGCCCGACGGCGCCGAACCCCCCGCCGTGGTCGCGTAGACACGTTGGTACCGGGGTACCGGGAAGGCGGTACAAAACTGTACCGCTCACACGGTACAGATACAGCCTACGCCCAGGGCTTCTTGAGCAGCAGAATCGTGTTTCCGACGAACAGGATCGCGAAGAAGACGGTCCAGCGGTTGAGGTTGCGCTCGACCATCGAGCCGCCGCCGAGCGGGCCCGTGCCGCTGCCCACGCCGAACGCCCCGGAGAGCCCGGAGTCCTTGCCGGAGTGCATCAACACGAGGAAGATGAGGACGACCGCGATGATGACCTGCACGACCGAGAGAATGGTTTCCACGGTTCGAAGATTACCGCGGCGCCGGCACGCTCGTCCCGCGCGGCCGGCATCGCGGTCTCCCGGATCGGCCGCCGACAGCGACTATGCAAGAGATCGTGCGCTAAATCCGCTATTCGGCCAGGCGGCGTCCTCCGCCTCGCAGACCGCTACAGTGCAGCCGCTTTGTACCGCATGGGGACGATCCGGCGCCATCGAGCCCTCTCCCCAGCGCGAGCGAGATTACAAATCCTTTACCGCGGCGTGATTGTCTGCCGATATGAACCCCGTTCGGGGCGTGCCAGCGACCGCTGCCTTCCCGGACGTCCGCTGATGCGACCACGACCGACAGCCAACGAGACGATCGTCACTGCCGCGCGCGCCCGAGGGGAACGCCGGTGACGCGCCGCGGCCGCTGGCGGCGGCGGGCGGCGCTATCGATGCTCGCGGGCGGTGGCCTCGGCGCGGCCGGGCTCGTGGGACCGGTCGCGGCGCTCGGCGCCGAAACCGCGACGACGACGACGACTTCGAGCGGCGCGGAAACGCCGCCGCCGGTCACGGAAACGACCCCGCAGGCGCCCGCGCCCGAACCGTCCAAGGGCACGCAGCCGCCGGCTGAACAGCCGACGACGACCACCTCGACGCCTTCCGCGCCCGCGGGCTCCGGCAGCGGCGGTGGGGAAGGCGGCAGCAGCACGGGCACGAGCACCGGCGCCACTCCGACGACCCCCACCACCTCCGCGTCGCCGGCGCCGACGCCCGCGAGCTCGCAGCAGCAGGGCGAAGGCTCGACGCCGGCGCCGACCGTGGTCGTGCAGCGCAAACAACAGACGACGCGCGGCGGACGCTCCCCCAAGCACACGTCGAGCACCGGGTCGACGACGGCGCAGGGCCCTCACGGCGAAGAAAACACAAAGGGCGCAAAGGGCTCCCACCACGGCCCCGCGACGGTCCCGCTCGGGACACCCAACGGCGTCGCCCCGGCCCCGCAGGCGGTGGGCGGCGAAGCGGGCGCGCTGGCGGCGCTCCTGGCGAGCTCGGCGGTCTCGGCGCAGGCGCTCGACTTCTACCGCGTGCCGCTGTTCCTGCTGCCGATCTACCAGGCGGCGGCAGTGCAGTACGACGTGCCGTGGCAGATCCTGGCGGCGATCAACGAAGTCGAGACGGACTTCGGGACCGACCAGTCGGTGTCGACGGCGGGCGCGGTGGGGTGGATGCAGTTCATGCCCGCGACGTGGCTGCAGTATGGGGTGGACGCGACCGCCGCTGGCTACGCCGACCCGTACAACCCGGTGGACGCGATCTTCGCCGCCGCGCGCTACCTGCACGCGGCAGGTGCCTCGCGGAACGTGCGCCGGTCTGTCTTCGCCTACAACCACTCGCAGGCGTATGTCGAATCGGTGATGCTGCGGGCGCGTCTGATCGCGAGCTACCCGAGCTCGGTGATCGGGACGCTGACGGGCCTGGTCGACGGTCGCCTGCCCACGGTTGGCGCGCACGCGGCGCCTGGTGCGGTGTATCCGCCGGCGGCGAGCGTCGCGGCGCCTGGCACGGAAGGCTCCACGCCGGAAACGCCGTCGCCTGGAGCTCCCGTGGCACCGGCACCATCGGTCGCCGGCGCGGTGGCGACCGGCACCGGTGTGACCGCGACGGGCGCCGGCGGTTCGAGTGCGACCGCGGGCGCGGTCCCCGCGAGCCCACCTGCTGCCGGTACGACGACACCAAACGGCGCTGTTGCGGGCTCCACCACGCGGGGTCACACGTCCGCGGGCGCTGCCGGCGCGGCGCCCCTTCCCGGCTCGACACCTCCGCCTCCTCCGCTCGTGGTGGCGCGACGCGCGGAAGCGGTCGCCGACGCGGCGGCCTCGCCGTCGCAGCTGATGGAGCTCAGCGGCACGCCCGGCGCGGCGGTCGTCGCGGTCGAGAACGGGCGCGTCGTCCACCTCGGACATTCGCGGGCGTTGGGGCGGTATCTGGTGTTGCGGGACGTCTACGGCGACATCTTCACCTACGCGGACCTGGGCAGCATCGCGCCGCGCTACCGCCGTCCGACGCCGCCGGCGGACGTCGCCGCACAGCACACGCCGGGCGGCGCAGCCCACGCGGCGGCTGCCGGCGGCTCAGGTTCGGGAGCCGGTAGCGGCGGCGGCACGGGTACAGGCGCAGCCGTCGCGGACCCCGCTCCAACGCTCGCGGCGAGCGCGGGCCATCAGCGGCCTACGACGCTGAGCGTAAAGGGAGTAAAGGGCGGTGCCCACGCGGCGGTTTCGGCGCCGCCACCGGAAGCGGAAGCGGAAACGGCGGCAGGCGGGATGGGCAAGGTGCGCCTATATGCCCACCCGCGCAACCCCCTCGCGCGTGCCGCGGCTGCGCGTGCACACGCCCACGCGAACGGGGGCCGCTGGCTGCCGTTGCGGACGGGGTCGCTGGTGACGCAGGGCACGGTTCTGGGTCACCTCGCGGCGACTCCGGCGCCGGAAGCGGGCAAGCTGCGCTTCGCGGTGCGGCCGGCGGGCGACAACGGCACGGTCGATCCGCGCGCGCTGCTGGACAACTGGCGCGAGCTCGCGGTGGCAATGCACCCGCGAGGCTCCAAGGGCCGCCTGGAGCTGCTGGGCGCGACCGCGCAGGAGGTGTTCGCGATGTCCAAGAGCGAACTACAGCGCTCGGTGCTGTCGGACCCCGGCATCGGGCTCGACGCATGCGGCCGGCGCGACGTGCAGGAGGGCGCGGTCGATCGACGGGTGCTGGGGACACTGGAGTTCCTTTCCCGCAGCGGCCTGCAGCCGACGGTGGGCGCACTGCGGTGCGCGCGCGGACGGACGACGGCGGCGGGGCCGGTGTTCGAGCACTTCGCGGGCGGCTGGGCGGACATCGTGGCGATCAACGGCGTCCCGATCGCCGGCCACCAGGGGCCGGGGTCGATCGCCGATGCGACGATCCGCGCGCTGCTGACGTTGCACGGGCAATGGCTGCCGAGCCGTATCTACAGCCTGATGGAATACCCGCATGCGCCGAACACGCTCGCGCACACCGCCGACTGGAACCGCATCCGGCTGGCGTTTGGATCGCTGACCGCGAGCGCGCGTGGCGCGCGAGCGAGCGCCACGCGCCGCTCGCTCGTCCCGGCGGCCGGCGGCAGCCTCAGCCGCGCGCAATGGGATCGCCTGATCTCGCGGATCGCGGCGATCCCGCAGCCATCGGTGGCCTCTGCGCCGAGCTCCTCCGCGATCCGCGACCCGCAGGCGGCGACGAACCGCGCGCTCGGCGCTCACTGAGCCGGGCCTCTCAACCGCGTACCGGCCGACGATATGCGGCCGCGTGGCCCCGGGCGTTCGCGCCGAGCTCCTCCGCGATCCGCGACCCGCAGGCCGCCCCCTCCGCGATCCGCGACCCGCAGGCCGCCCCGAGGAACCCGCGCGCCTGGCCTAACGCGTGCCGCGGTGCGCGGTTGCGCGCAGCGCGGCGAGCAACGTCGAGCGGCACTTCTGGCGCGCTTCGCGGAACTTGGGGCTGGCGGTGTCGATGCCGCGCGCGCCGAAGATCGGTCCCTTGCCGCTCGTGTTGGGCTGGGGGACCGGCACGCCGTTCTGGCGCAGGCAGTCCGCGAAGACGACGAGCGCCTGGCTGAAGCGGGTGCGGCTGAAGCGACGCTTCGCCAACGCGGAGGTCCCGCCGGTGAACGCGGTGCCGCATTTGCGGAGCGCTTCGCCGTACTGCGCGCGCGTCACGCCCTTCGGGAGCTGTGGGTTTCGGAACATCGCGCCCGGCCCCCCACTCGCGTGGGCGGGCAGCGTGATGCCGTCTTTCTGCAGGCACGTGCGCATCGCGGCGAAGCGCGCTTCGACGGCGCTCGGCGTGGCCTGGCTGCTGCCTGCGGCGCTCGCTGCGCCCGTCGAGCTGGTGCCGCCGCCGGTGCTCCCCGCCGTGGTCCCTGTCCCGGCGGCTTTCGTCGTCACGGCGCTCGCGGCCGCGGCGGTTTTCGCGGAGCTTGCCGCGGCGGCGGAGCTCGTCGCGGCGGCGTGGGTGGCGGTGCCGCTCGTGCTCGTCGAGGAGGAGCCGCACGCGGCGAGCCCGCTGCAGACTAGGAGGGCCAGCGGCATGGCGATCGCGTGGGTGCGTCCAGGGCGCAGCTTGTTGAGGTGGGGCATCGGGCTCCTTTGTACTCGACGGACCTAAGGCTGGCGTAAGGAGGTGAGAACGTGACAGCCGAGGCGCCCGGAGGCCACCGCTCACGAACCGGCCTCCCCCGCGCGGTGCACTAACGTACCGGTTGCATTGCCCGAGCCCGTGATGCACCTATCGACGGTCCTGCGCAGCGCGCTTCTGGATCGCGCGGGCGAGCGCCTGGGTCGCGTGGAGGATCTGATCGTGCGACTCGCCGACGGCGGCTACCCGCCCGTGACGGGGTTGAAGGCGCGCATCGGAGGACGCGAGCTGTTCGTGCCGATCGCGAAGGTCGCGAAGCTCGAGCCCGGCGCGGCGCACCTCGCGGGCCAGAAACTCAACCTGGGCCGCTTCGAGCGGCGCGTGGGTGAGGTGCTGCTGCGTCAGGACGTCCTGGGGCGCAAGCTCGTCAACGTCGAGGCCGACCCGCCGAGCCTCGTGACGGCACACGAGATCGAGCTCGCGTGCATCGACGGATGGTGGCGCGTGGTCGGTGTCGACCCCAGCTTCCGCGCGCAGCTGCGCCGCGCGCTGCCGCGGCCGCTGAGGCGCCTGATCGGCGACCCCCCGTTCCTGGATTGGACCGACATGGAGCCGTTCGTGGGGCACGTCCCGAGCGCGCGGCTGCGCTTCTCGCACCGCAAGCTCGCCAACCTGCACCCGGCGGAGATCGCCGATCTCGTGGAGGCCGCCTCGCACGAGGAGGGCGAGGAGCTGATCGAGGCGGTCGGCCACGACCGCGAGCTGGAGGCCGACGTCTTCGAGGAGCTCGACGAGCACCATCAGCTGGAGTTCATCCGCGAGCGCCCCGACGCGCAGGTGGCGGCCGTGCTCGCGCGCATGGCGCCCGACGACGCCGTGGACCTGATCGGGGAGATCGACCAGGAGCGCCGCGCACGGATCCTCGCGCTGCTGCCCCCTCCGGGGAGGCGGCGAATCGAAACGCTGCTCGGCTACAACCCCGCGACGGCGGGCGGCATGATGAGTCCGGAGCTCATCGCGCTCGACGCGGGGGCATCCGTGGGGGATGCGCTCGGGCGGGTGCGCGCGAGCGACATCGCGCCGCAGATGCTCACGACCGTCTATCTGCTCGACAGCGCCGGCGCGCTGGCGGGCTCGGCGGCGATCGTGGCGCTGCTGCGCGCCGACGCGGCGGCCCCGCTGGCCGACGTCGCCGAGCGCGAGCCCGAGGCGGTGCACACCGACGCCGACCTGCCGGAGGTCGCGCGCACGATGACCGACTACAACCTCGCGATGCTCCCCGTCGTCGACGAGGACCGGCATCTGGTGGGTGTGATCACCGTCGACGACGTGCTCGAGGAGACCCTGCCCGCGGGCTGGCGGCGGCGCTACGGGCTCGTGCGCGACTGAGCCCGTTTCGGGGGGGCCCGTGGGCGCGTGGGCGCTGCTAGTCTGGCCTCTGACGACCCACTGCGACGACGCGGAAAGGAGGCTGGGATGGATCGAGAACAGCCGCGAAGTACCCAGCCGCTCGCGCGCTCGTCGGGCCGTCCTCGACGGACTTCGCAGTAGGAAGATCGCCGAGACCTCTCCAGCTTCGGCCTGCGCCGCATTTGCGAGTGCCGCTCGTCCCAGGCGCGCTCGCCTGCGCGCGAGTCGTGATAGCAGTACCGAACGCTGGCAAGAAAGGAGGTGAAGCAAATGGCCGACAACCCGACCCCAGTCGCCGAGGAGCATACGCCCGTCCCGCCGGGCGCCCGGGAGGGCGTGCCACCCGTCCTCGACGAGGCCCACATCGGCGATATCCGCGGTGCGCTGGGCACGATCAAAATGGACGACACGAGCGCGCGCCACGACTGGCGCTCGCGCGCGATGGCGCTGCTGGCGATCATGGGGCCGGGCCTGATCGTGATGGTCGGCGACAACGACGCCGGCGGCGTCTCCACCTACGCGCAGGCGGGCCAGAACTACGGGACGACGCTGCTGTGGACGCTGATCCTCCTGATCCCCGTGCTGATCGTCAACCAGGAGATGGTGATCCGCCTGGGCGCGGTGACCGGCGTCGGGCATGCGCGACTGATCAACGAGCGCTTCGGGCGCTTCTGGGGCTGGTTCTCGGTCGGCGACCTGTTCGTCCTGAACTTCCTCACGATCGTGACCGAGTTCATCGGCGTGAGCCTCGCACTGGGCTACTTCGGCGTGAGCAAGTACATCGCGGTGCCGCTCGCCGCGGCGGCGCTCGTGGGCATCACATCGACGGGCAGCTTCCGCAGCTGGGAGCGCTTCATGTATCGTGTTCGTGGTCGCCAACTTCCTCGTGATCCCCCTGCTGTTCCTCGTGCACGCCAGCGCGGGGACGATCGTGAACGACACCTTCCTGCCCGGCATCCGCGGCGGCGCGGGCTCGACCGCGGTGCTGCTGATCATCGCGATCGTCGGCACCACGGTCGCTCCGTGGCAGCTGTTCTTCCAGCAGTCGAACATCATCGACAAGCGGATCACGCCGCGCTGGATCAACTACGAGCGCACCGACACCGTGATCGGCGCATTCGTGGTCGTGATCGGTGCGGGCGCGATCATGTCGGTCGCGGCGTTCGCGTTCAGCGGGACCCCGCTCGCGGGACACTTCACCAACGGCGGCGCCGTCGCGAGCGGATTGGACAAGTACGTCGGTTCCACCGCGGGCGCGTTCTTCGCGATCGTGCTGCTCAACGCGTCGATGATCGGCGCCGCCTCCGTGACGCTCGCGACCTCCTACGCCTTCGGCGACGTGTTCGGCGCCAGCCACTCCCTGCACCGCGGGATCCGCGACGCGAAGCTCTTCTACGCCACGTTCACCGTGATGGTCGCGGCCGCAGCCGGCATCGTGCTGCTGCCGGGCGCTCCGCTGGGGCTGATCACGACGTCGGTGCAGGCACTCGCGGGAGTGTTGCTGCCAAGCGCGACCGTGTTCCTGCTGCTTCTGTGCAACGACCGCGAGGTTCTCGGCCCGTGGGTCAACGCGCCCTGGCTGAACGCGCTCGCGGCGGTGATCGTCGGTGTGCTGGTGGAGCTCTCGCTGGTGCTGGTCGCCTCGACCGCGTTCCCGCATCTGGATGTCGCGCGCACGTTCCTGTACCTGTCGATCACGCTCGCGGTGTGCCTGCTGGCCGGTGGCGCCTACTCCCTCTCGCGCCGCGTGCCCGCGCGCGCCGCCGCGCAGCTCGCGGGCGGCGTTGGGGACGGCGAGAGCCCACGCGAGCGGCGACAGACGTGGACGATGCCGCCGCTGGCGCTGCTCGAGCGGCCCGTATGGTCACCGGGGCGCCGCGCGGCGATGCTGCTGCTGCGCGGGTATCTCGTCGTCGCGGTCGCGCTGCTGGTCGTCAAGACCGTGCAGCTGGGGCACTGAACGAGGAACAGGTCACCTCGTCAATCGCCCGTCAGAGGCGTCGGCAGCGGCAGCCCCCGCGGCGGGGGGTCGTCGAGCATCAGACGAGGGACGGTCACGGGGCGGAGGCCTTTGCGGTGCAGCCCCGCGACGATCGCGGGCAGCGCGGCGATCGTCTCCGAGCGGTTGCCGCCGCCGTCGTGCAGGAGAATGATCGCGCCGGGTTGCGCTCCCGCGAGCGCGCGCTGCACGATCGCCTGAACGCCGGGCTCGGTGTAGTCGGACGTGTCGACCGACCAGAGCACCATCAGCAGGTGCAGTTTGCGCAGCTCCTTGAACGTGGTGGCGCCGAAGGAACCGTACGGCGGGCGGAAAAGGCGGGGGGTGGGGGCGCCCTCGAGCTGGACGCGGAGGATCTGTTCGAAGAGCTGTTCGTGCTGTTCGTGGGCGGAGAGCGCGGCCATCATCGGGTGGGTCTCGGTGTGGTCGCCGACGACGTCGCCGCCGCGCAGCTCGGCGACGGTGCCCGCCGAGAAGTAGCGCTCCTGGCTGCCGATCGCAAAGAACGTCGCCTGGACGTTCAGCCGGTTCAACACGCGCACGAGTTCGACCGTGTAGGGGCCGGGGCCGTCGTCGAACGTCAACGCGACCTCGTTGCCGTGGGGGCCGCCGGAGCGGATCGCGGGGGTGTAGGAGAGCACGCCGTCGATCGCCGCGGCTTCCGCCGCCTGCTGCCGCGCACGTAGCTGGGCCGAACTGGGCCGCGGCGCCGTGCGGTGAGGCGGCGGGGGGCTCCTCGCGGCGTGGTGGGAGCCATGCGAGAGCGATGCGCCGATCGCGAGCGCGACGACCACGACCGCCAGCAGCGCGGCCCCCGCACGGCGGCGGCGGATCGTTGTTTGCGGCGTGGGTGGGCGCGGCGGGGAGGTCGTCGCCATCGACATCTCCTTGTATCGCATGCGCCGGGCGGATGCCTCCGTTGAGCTGCGGCACAGCGCCCCGCATCGCCTCGCTGGGGCGCGGCTATCTTGGAGCATCGTGCCCCCTTTCTGGCTTTCGATCGCGGTGCTCTCGGTCGTCCAGGGCGCGCTGGTCGCGCTGGTCGGCGATGGACGCGCCGTACCGGGGTTCGAATGGGTCACCCGTCGCCGCAGTCGGATGTGGGCGGCGATCCCGCCGCTTTCGGTGATCGTGTTCGTGGTCGCAGCGCAGGCAGCTGGGCGCGCGAGCGCGAAAAGCCTGACCTACCTGGCGCTGGTCGCGGTGCCGATCCTCGCCGCGCTGGCACTCGGGTGGCTGGCGCGCGGCGCGCGACCGCTGCTGTTGCCGATCGCGGTGGCGCTCTTCGGGCTCGCGTGGGCCGATCGCGGCGGCCTCGCGGGGGAGAGCGCCGCGCTCGTGCTCTCAGCGCTGAGCTGCGTCGCGCTGGGAGCACTGTTCGCGGTCCTCACGCCGGCGCGCTCGCTGGCGCTCGGAATCGTGCTGATGGCGTGCGCCGACGCGGCGCTCGTGGTCTCCGAACTGTTGCAGCATCCCAACGAAGTGCTCACCGCCGCGCACCCCGCGGGCGGGTTGCCGCGCCTGCAGGCCGCGATCTTCGGGTCGGCGGCAATGGGCTACGGCGACCTGTTCGTCGCGGGCATCTTCGGCGGGATGCTGGCGCGCAACTGGGGGAGAGCGCTCCAGATGCGCGGTGCGATGCTGGTCGTCGCGCTCGCGCTGGTCTTCGACCTGCTGTTCTTCGCGGTCAACGTGCTGCCTGCGACGGTGCCGGTCGCGCTGGCGCTCGTGGTCTTACTGCTCGTTCGCCGCCGTGCCGAGCGTGGCGGCTCGGAGCGCGTGCAAGTAACCACGCCGGGGGTTATCGGGTAGCAGTAAGTGGATGTCCGAGCTCAAACCCCAGGTCTACGTGGATGACCGCCCACCCGAGCTCTTCGACCGCTACTACGCCTGGGCGCGCGTTCACGAGCCCGATTGGGTCTATACGCTCGCTCGCCTCCTGCTCACACCGTTCTGCCTGTTGGTACACCGGGCGCGTTGTCGCGATGCGCCGCACGTGCCGGGCTCGGGCGGCGTGATCCTCGCTCCCAACCACTTCTCCGCGATGGACCACTTCTTCTGCGGGCTGTTCCTGCGGCGCCGAGTCCACTTCATGGCGAAGTCGCAGCTGTTTCGCGGCGTGCTCGCCTGGATCCTGAGGCGCGGCGGCGCGTTTCCGGTACGACGCGGGCGACACGACGAGCAGGCGATCGCGACCGCGCTCGAGATCCTGCGCCGCGGTGGCGCGATCGTGATCTATCCAGAGGGGGGCCGTTCTCGCAGCGGGCACATCGGCGATCGCGCGCGCCCCGGCGTCGGGCGGCTCGCGCTGGAGAGCGGCGCGCCGGTCGTGCCGGTCGCGATCCACGGTTCCGAGCGCGCGCGCAACTGGAAGCGCCTGGAGTTTCCGCGCGTCGATATCCGCTTCGGCGAGCCGCTGCGCTTCGAGCGCGTGCAATCCAGCGCGCGGGACGCCCAGCAGGCGGTCGCCGACGAGGTGCTCGGGAGGGTGCGCGAGCTGTACGCGAGCCTCGAGCGGCCTACACCTGAAAAGCACCGTCTCGCTGCAGCACTTCACCGTCCACGGTGAGCGTTCCGCCCTGGCGCAGGTCGCAGATCATGTCCCAGTGCAGGGAGGACTCGTTGACGCCGCCCGTCTCGGGATAGGAGCGCCCGAGCGCCAGATGCACGGTGCCCCCGATCTTCTCGTCGAAGAGAATCGAACGGGTGCCACGCGTGATCGCGAAATTGGTCCCGATGCCGAGCTCGCCGAGGCGCCGCGCGCCGGGATCGGAGTCGAGCATCTCGTGCAAGAGCTCCTCACCGCGCTCGGCCGAGGCGTCCACGACGACGCCCTGCTCGAAGCGCAGCGTCACGCCGGCGACCTCGCGTCCACCGTACGTGGTCGGCAGATGAAAGCGGATCACGCCCTGCGCGGAGTCCTCGACCGGGCCCGTGAAGAACTCGCCATCGGGCATGTTGCGCTTGCCGTCCGCGGCGATGAAGCGCCGGCCCGCGATCGAGAGGCGCAGGTCGGTGCCGGGTCCCTCGATGTGCACCTCCTCCCGCCCCTGGATCCAGTCCGCGAGGCGGTTCACCTCTGCCGCCTGTGCGCTCCACGCAACGACGGGATCCTCGTGGTTGCACAGGCACGCCGAGTACAGGAAGTCCTCGTATGTAGAAAGGCTCATTTCGGCCTCCGCGGCGTAGCCGTTGGTGGGGTATTGGCAGAGCGCCCAGCGCAGCTCGCCGGCGGCGGAGCGCGCCATCATGCGCTCCATCAGCTCCGCATTGGCGCGTTGACGTAACACCTGGCGCTGGGGGTCGACCTCCGAGAGCTCGCGCGGATTGGCCGAGGCAAGCACGCGGATGCGCACGTCGGCCTGCTCGGTGAGCTGACGAGCGACCGGCGAGACGTGCTCGAGCTGGTCGTCGGAGGCGAGCGCGAAGAACGCGGCCTGCGCGCGAGCGGGGCTCATCAGCACGACCGGATGACCGCCGGCACGCAGGACCTCCTCGTAGATCTCTTGGACCAGCTCCTCGGCGGGGCTGTCGCCTTCGATCGCGCAGAGCTCCCCAGGCGCGACCTCGGTCGAGTAGCGCACGAGTACCTGCGCCAATCGCTGCGCTCGAGCGTCCGGCACCGACCTACTCCATCGAGGAGCGCACGAGCGCCCTGCGGTCGTCGACGGCGATCTCCGAGTCGGGCAGGGAGTCGTCCACTCTCAGGGACGCGTCGGTCTCTCGCGGCGCCTGCGCGGTCGGCGCATCGCCGACCGCGGACGTGACCGGGCGTGCGGTCGTCTCGATCGCCGTGGGCGCCGTGACCTGGCGATCCACTGAGATGCCCGCCTCCTCGATGGTGCGCAGCTGCGGGATCACGCGGTGATCGAAGGAGCCGACCGCGGCGTTGTAGGAGCCGACGGCGGAGTCGAGCTGGCGCCCGACCTTGGCGAGGTGCTCGGCGAACTTGCCCACGCGGCGGTGTAACTCCCGGGCCGAGCCCGCGATCTCGCGGGCGGACTCCGCGATCTGCTCCTGGCGCCAGCCGTAGTGGACGGCGCGCAGCAGGCCGATGAGCGTGGTCGGCGTGGCCATCAGCACGTGCCGGTTGATGCCGTATTCGATCAACGTCGGGTCGGCCGCCAGCGCGGCCTGGTAGATGCCGTCTGACGGCACGAACATCACGACGAGCTCGGGTGTGCAGTCGAACTGCTGCTGGTAGCCCTTCGCAGCGAGCTTGGCGATGTGTTCGCGTGTCTGTCGTGCGTGGCGGGCCTGCTGCTCGGCGGCATCGGCTCCGGGCTCCAGGGAGGCCAGGTAGGCGTCTAGCGGCACCTTCGAGTCGACCACGATCAGCTTGCCGCCGGGCAGCTGCACGAGCATGTCCGGCCGCAGGCGGCCGCCCTCGGAGTCGACGGTGCGTTGCTCGACGAAGTCGCAGTGGGGGACCATGCCCGCGAGCTCCACCACGCGTCGCAGCTGGATCTCGCCCCAGGAGCCGCGGGTCTCGGGACGCTTGAGCGCTGATACGAGGTCGCCGGTCTCGCGCCGCAGCGTCTCGGTGCCGGTGCTGAGCGCGCGAACCATCTCCGCGAGCTGCACGTGGGAGTCGCGACGCTCGCGCTCGAGGCGTCCGAGCTCGCTCTCGACCTTCGTGAGCTTCTCGTGGACGGGTCCGACGAGCCGCTTGAGCTCCTCGGCGCGTGTCGCCATCTCGCCGCTCGCGCGCTCCTCCTCGACGCGCCGCTGGTCGGCGAGGCGCTGCGCCAGGGAGTCGCCCTGCTGGGCGAGGACGTCGCTGGAGATCGAGCGCATCGTGTCGCGCAGCTGCTCGCGGTTTGCCTGCACGAACCTGACTGCTGCGAGGCAGCCGATCGCCGCCCCGGCGAGAATTCCAACTGCTAGTAGCAGGAGAGTCATAGACGAATCAGGGTGACACGCGCTCCGGACGGCAGAGGCACTACGATGCGGATTCGATGGGTGAGACCGAGGACACGGAGCTGGCGAGCGCGCCGGCCGGTGGCGAGCTCGACGTCGCGCACGGCTACGCCGACGTCGGCGATGGCATTCGTCTGCACTACGTCGAGGCAGGCAGCGGCCCGCTGGTCGTGCTGCTGCACGGCTTCCCGGAGTTCTGGTACTCGTGGCGGCGCCAGATCCCCGCGCTGGCGGCGGCGGGCTTTCACGTCGTGGCCCCCGACATGCGCGGATACAACCTCTCCGACAAGCCGGCGGGCTGGCGCGCATACGCGCTTGAGACGCTGGCCGACGACATCGCCGGGCTGATTCGCCACTTCGGCGAGACGGAGGCCGACGTCGCGGGTCACGACTGGGGAGCGGCGGTGGCCTACGGGGTCGCTATGTACCGCCCCGAGGTCGTGAGGCGCTTGGCGATCCTCAATGTTCCTCACCCCGAGCGGATGCTGCACGGCTTTCGCACCCTGCGCCAGCTGCGCAAGAGCTGGTACATGTTCTTCTTCCAGATCCCGGCGCTTCCCGAGGCGCTGCTGCGGCGCGAGGGCTTCTCGTTCGCCAAGCGCTCGCTGCGGGCGGACTCGCCGCGATCCTTCAGCGACGCCGACCTGGAGCGCTACGTCGAGGCGTGGTCACAACCGGGGGCGTTGACGGGGATGATCAACTACTACCGCGCGGCGCTGCGGCAATCCCCACGGTCGGGCCTGGGGCGTCTGCGTCAAGTTCTGGCGCCGACGCTCGTGATCTGGGGCGAGCGCGACCGGCACCTGGGAGCGGAGTTGGCCGAGCCGCTGCCGCGCTGGGTTCCCGACGCGCGCATCGAGTGGTTGCCTCAGGCGACTCACTGGGTGCAGCACGAGGAACCGCGGCGCGTGAACGAGCTGCTGGCGGAGTTCTTCGCCGGCTAGCGCGAGAGGCTGCGCGTGGCGAGCGCACGCAGGGCTCCACGCCACGGGGATCCGGGCCTGAGTCGCTGTAGCGCGATCAAACCGGCGACTGCGACCAGCAGGCACGTCAACGCGCCGAGGCCCAGACCCGCGCGCGGCCCGACCGCGGCGATCGTGGCACCCACGATCGGGCCGCCGATCGGCGTGGAGCCCTGGAACGCGACGAACCACAGCGACATCACGCGGCCGCGCATCGTCGGCTCGGCGGCGAGCTGTAGCGTCGAGTTGCCGGTGGCCATGAACGAGATGCTCGCCCATCCCGCACCGGCGAGCGCGAGCAACTCGACGGGAAGCGTCGGGGCGAAGGTCGCCAGTGAGAGAACGGCTCCGAAGCCGGCGGCGGCGGCGACGAGCATCCCCAGGCCGGTGCGTCCGCGCGCCGCGACGAGCAGTCCGCCCGCGATCGCGCCGACTCCCATCGCTGCGGTCATGAAGCCGTAGCCGGCGGCGCCGACGTGCAGGGCGTGCCTTGCCATCACGGGCAAGGAGACCTGGAACTCGTAGGTCAGGCAGCCGACGACGGCCATCATCAACAGTGGCGCGCGGAGCTCGGCGTTGTGCGCGACGTAGCGCAGGCCTTCGCGCAACTGTCCGGGAGCCCGTCCCGCCGGTGGGCTCGGCGTGAGCGCGGCACGGTCGAGCGCGATCAGCGAGAACACGACCGGTATGAAGCTGGCGGCGTTGAACAGGAAGCAAACGCCTGTGCCGACTGTCGCGATCAGGATTCCACCGACGGCTGGGCCGATCGCGCGGGCGACGTTGACGAGCACCGAGTTGAGGCTGATGGCGTTGCGCAGGTGCTCCTCGCCGACCATCTCGAGCATGAACGATTGGCGGGCGGGGTTCTCGAAAGCGTTGTTCAGGCCGAGCAGCATCGCGAGCGCACCGATCTGCCACACGCGGACCTCGCCGCCGATCGTCAACACGCCGAGAACCAGCGCCTGAACGCCCATCGCGCTTTGCAGGCAGACCATCAGTCGGCGCTTGTCGACGCGGTCGGCGACGAGCCCGCCGTAGGGGCCGAGCAGCAGGACCGGCAGCGTCTGCAGTGCGACGATCGCGCCGAGCGTTGTCGCCGAGCCGGTGATGCTCAGCACCAGCCACGATTGCGCCGCCATCTGCATCCAGGTGCCGACCAGCGAGATCGCCTGGCCGGAGACGTAGCGGCGGTAGTTGGGCACGGCGAGCGCGGCGAACGTCACGGCGCCCAGTCGTCTGCCTCGAACGCTCATTCGTAGGTGCGGACGGGGGGATTCGAACCCCCAAGGGCGTTAGCCCACCGGCTCCTAAGGCCGGCGTGTCTGCCAGTTCCACCACGTCCGCGCAGACGGGACCCGGGCCGTGAGCTCACGCACGGTGCACACGGGGCCGCCCAAAGATTGTATGGTCATGGCTGAGATGTCCACAACCGCTCCGGAGGGTGGCATGATCGTTACGCATCCCAACCGCGACAAGCCGGTCGTACAGGCAACGCGCGCGACGGTGATCCTCCTGCTGCTGGTAAGCGCGGCGCTGGTGCTGATCGTTACGGTCGCGGGCGCGAAGGTTTTGGAAGGCTCCGGCCCGGTGGCGATCCAGAGCCTCTTCGTGGTGGTCTACCTGATTCTGGCGTTCTACGCGGGGCGCTGGAACCGAGGGGTGCTGCCCGTCGCCGCGGCGCTGGCGGTGCTGTTGGCGACGTTTGCGCTCGTCTCAGGACCCTCGTGGTTCAACCGCGACCACGCGGGCTTCACGCAGCCGGCGCTGGGTGCGGGCATGCTGGGCCTCTTGACGCTACTCGTGATCCCCGTGCAGGTCTTGCTGATCGCATTCGCGATGCGCGGCTTCTCGCAGGGCTGGAACGTCGAGCTCGAATTGCGCGCACCGCGCAGCGCCCAAAGCTGACGGCGCGTGCGGTAATGCCACTCGCCGAGGGTGGCCTATATTGAGGGTCCGTGCGGCGGTGGCGGAACGGTAGACGCGGGGCCCTCAAAAGGCCTTGTCCGCAAGGGCGTGTGGGTTCGACTCCCACCCGCCGCACTTTCCTGCCTGGCGATCTCGACGGAGCTGCCCGACGGCTTGGCGCGAGCGATCGGATGACGACGTGCACGCATGGCGTTTCTCTCGTGTTTGCGCAGTGGTCTTTTTGTAGGCGACTCAAGAATATGGGCGCATGCGAAGCACCGGCGACAGCCAACTGGACGAACAGCTCGTCCAGTTCGGAGAGAACATCCGCAACATGCGCAAGCAGGCGGGCCTCTCTCAGATCGATCTCAGTCTCAGGGCGAATCTCGATCGTGCGGCGGTCAGCTTCATCGAGCGTGCGGAGCGCGCTCCGGATCTGACGACGATCGTGCGCATCGCCGGTGCGGTCTCTGTCAAGCCGGCCACGTTACTGAAGGGGATCGGCATCGACGGAACGGCTGTGCGGGGTCCGCGGCGGGCTCCGGAGGCGGATACGGCCGCGGCGTGCTTTGGGGCAAATCTCAGGTGGGCGCGGGAGCGCGCGGCGCTCTCTCAGGAAGCTCTGGCGAACGAGGCGGCCGTGGATCGGGCCGCCGTCAGCGTCTTCGAGCGCGGGCGGCGCAATCCGAACCTGCGTACGGTCCTGAGACTGGCACGCGCGCTGGAGCTGCCCCCGGCGGTGCTGTTGCGGGGGATCTAGCCTGGGTCGGATCGTGGCCGGCGAGGACGGCGGTGCCGGGCGTCGTTAGGCTTCCGGCGCGGGCGGCGCGGTCTCCCGCTCGACCTCCCAGCCGGCGTTGATCGGGTTGAGGAAGTAAGGCGGCTCGTCGACGGCGAGGCGTTCGTCGTATTTGTAGTCCTTGATGTAGCCGGTCCCGCCGGTGGTGCCGACGATGCCGCGAAACCGTTGCGCGATCGCGCCGTAGATGTGGAGTTTGCCGAGCGCTTCCCCGCAGTTGAAGTTGTCGACCACAAACGAGTGGCTGGTCGACAGAATGGCTGCGTAGATCCAGGGGTTGGAGAGCGAGCCGGTTTCGTTTTTGGTGGTTTTGGAGCAGTTGGAGGCGGTCAGCGGGTGGTAGATGCGTACGTAGTCGCTGGCAATCAGGCCAAGCGTGGCGGTGCCGCTCGGCGTGCTGCCGAGACTTTTTTCCATCCCGGTCGGGTAGACGCTGCCATTGATGATGACGTTTTCTTCGGCCCCGATCGTCAGCGATTCGCTGTATTCGCCCTTGACGTAGACGTTTCCGCAGCCGGTCTCTTTTTGTTCCTCGCTCTGGGTTTTGTCGAAGGCATCATCGGATTTGCCGGGTTCGTATTTATACCCACATCCTTCTTCGCTGTCCTTGATGTAGATCAAGCCGTTTTTGGGCCAGGAAAGCGTTTCGGTTTCGCCTTTCGCGTTGGTGACAGCCATCGACGAGCCACGCAGTTCTATATGGGTGACGCCCGTGAATTCGTAGCCGCCTTCTTTCACGTAAGTCGCAAGGCTGCGGTCGCTTTCCGGCGGGAGCAGTTCCGGACCCGTGGAGTATTTTTTGTTTGCCGTGTTGAAGGTGGCTTCAGATTCGGATCCGCCGCAGGTGGAGTAAACACCCCCATTGATTTCCACGACATCCGGTGGGGTGTGTTCGGAGCGTCCAAAGGAGGCTTTGCCGCAAAGATCGACAGAATCGTCGGTATGCATCGGACCTTCGATCGAGTCGCCCGTGGTGAACACGATGAGTTCGCAGCTAACTTTGAGTTTTTCCCGTTCGGACTTCAGGTGTGCACATTCAGAGGAGCCTTCCGGTTCTGAGATTTCTGGATCCTCGACCTCGAACTCCGTGAAGTAGATGTAGTTCAGGAATCCCACGACATGGAAGGTCGCTATCAGCTTACGCTGGTCATAGCCCGACACGCCGGGTTTGCCCCACGTTCCGATCGACTCGATCCGGAAGGTGTTTGCGGCAGCCCCTTTCGATTGGATCATCGTGCCGGTGGGGTTGCTGGTGCTGCATTCTTTTGTTCCGCTGGGCGCGGTGGAGGCCGGTAGCAACGTGATTTCGTAGTGCTCTTCTTCTTTTTTGCCTTCTTCTTTCAACGAGCCATTGGGAGTTGCGCAGGTCTGCCAGTAGTCTGGGTTGGCCTGGAGGTGGTACTCGTACTCCTGGATCCCCGCGAGCGCCGCGTAGTAGGCCTGCTTCTGGGTGGCGTCGTCGTGCGAGAGGCGCACGTCACTCGTGGCCGCCTTGAACGCGACGGCCATCAGCAGGGCCGCGATGAACATGATGCCCAGGGCCATTATCAGCGTGAAGCCGTCCTGTGCCGCGATCGACCTCCGGAAGGCCCGGGTGAGTCCATGGATGTCGAATCTGGCGCTCATTGGCAGGGCCCGTCGACGGTCGACGACGCGGACTTGGGGGCGCTGAACGCGAGTGTTACGAGGTTGCTAAGTTCAACCGCCCGACCGCCCGGTCGTTCTTCTTCTTTGCCTTTCAGGCCGACGGCGGTTTTGAAGCTGATCAAGACCGCGGCTGTTTCGCCCGCGGCGGTTTTGCTCAGGGGGACCACCAGGGCTTTGGTCTGCAGCATGTTCAGCGCCGATTCCGTACCGCTGCTGGAGGTCGTCGTATAGGCGTAGTACTGGAACATCGGCACGGATTTGCCCCCCGATTTGTTGAGCGTTACGTTGTTGGCGAGGATAGTGCCGACACTCGGGCTCGCTGTTTCGGAGAATTTGAATTCGGGCCAGCTGCCGCCGTTGCTGGGGTAGGTGTAGTCGACCAGCTTGCCGGTGGCTTCTTCCCATTTGATGCGGTGTTCGTAGGCTTCGGATGTGCTTTCGGAGATCACCGGAGCCTTGCTGTACGCGTTGACGAATCGCAGTTCCTTTTCGCTGCTGTTTACGAGGATGGGAGTGAAGCTGGGCCCGAGGCAGGCGGAATGGAGCTCTTCGACGATCTTTGTCATGGCGGTGCGGCTGAGCTGGTTGGCCTGTACCGCGCTCGACAGGCGTGCCTGCTGGTTGGTGACGAACAGCAGCATCGTCACGAGGGCCACACAGACGATCGAGCCGGCGGCGATGGCGACCAAGGCCTCCATGAGGGTGAAGCCGCGTTGGTCCTGGGCAATCTTTGGCGAACTGGTCAACATGTGTTTTTGGAGGCCGATTTGATCGTGACGCCTTCAGAGGTGCCCGTCCCTGTGCCGAGGTACAGCTTGATGCTGGTCGGGCTGGAGCCTTCATTGGTGTATTCGGTCGTGTAGGTCTTTTCGGTGGAGGCGTCGTACAGGCAGAGCTTGAATTTCCCAAATGGCTGATAGGGGTTGAGCAAGCCCCCCGTGGAGTTCGTTTTCTGTGAGTGTTCGATGGCGAGTGTCGACTCGGAGTTGTTCGGGGGCTGAGAGGATGCGCAGCTCACGTTCGTGATCTTTGCTTCGCGAGCGGTGCTTTCGAGTCCTTTGGGGGTGCTTTTGGTTCCCTGGTAGGCTTCGAGGTTGACGTCGGCCATCGGAACGGTCACGAGCGCTTCAGTGCTTTTGACGAGCACGGTCGAGTTCGTAGCGCCAAATTTCGCCGGTTCGTTACCGGGGCAGTCGCCCGCATAGACGTTCCATGCGGACGTGAATGGAAACAGATCGCCGTTGGGGTAGAAGCTGCTCGTGCTGAAGGTGGAGGCTTTCAGCTGGTAGTTGCCGGTGAGCGCGCGGAACGCCCCTGCTTTTTCTCCCGTTTCGGCCCATTCAAATTTTGTGCTCCCGAGCTCGTAGTCTGGCGTTTCCTTGATGTTGTTGTTGGCCGCTACGAAGGTGTCGCCGGTGACTTCTTTGCCCTGGTAGGCGAAGTGTGCCGTTATCGAGCCAGCGGCCGCCAGCGTGACCGGGGAATGCGTGGTGAGGTTTGGTACGACCGACAGTTCTTTGGAGACCTTCCGCCACGCTCCGCTTTCGGTTACGTCACCGAGCTTCTTGACTTCGACGCTCGCGGTGGTCGTGGGGAGCGAGCCGAAGATCGCGCATCCCGATTCGCCGGTCGTGAGTTCGATTCCGTTGGCGACCGCGGTCGCGCCCGACACCGCCAGCAGCGGCGTGCCGCCGTTGGTCACGTCGACCTCCAGGCCCGAGCCGTCGGGGGGTGTGATGTAGCTCGTCTGGCTCAGGGGAGAGCGGTTGGCGGCCGTCAGCTGTGGCCAGGTCACGGACGAGGTGATCTGCAGGTAGCGGCCGTTGGTGGTCGTGGTTTCTTTCCCCGTCGCACTGCAGCCGCTGGTCGAGCCGTTGTCCGTGATCCACGCGTCGTACTGGGTGACCGTGAAGGTCTCCCCGTTGACCGTCTGGGTGTAGCTGTGCGTCGTGGGCGTCTGGATGTGATCGAGCACTTCGGCCGAGTCGCTGCGCAACTGCTCCTGGGACTCCGCAAGCAGCACCGCGCCCTGGTCGTGCAGACGCTCGTCGGCGGTCGTGCGTTTGACGCTGTTGAAGCCGGTCAACGTGGCGATCGCGACGAGACCGACGAGCAGCGCGCTGACGATGACCTCGATGAGGGTCATGCCGTCCTCGGAAGCGGTCCATCCAGTCGCCGCATGTTGCGGCTGAGTCGTCCGGCGCCTCGAGGTCGGCCACGGCGCAGGGGTCAACCGCCGCCTGCCGGTCGGTCCCGGCACGCGGGCAGTCGAGAACGGTCGTGTCGCCGCTCGCGTCCTGGCAAAGAAGGAGATATTGCCCATTCATCCGCTGCTTTATTCGTTCCGCTCGTCTCTCGGCACGTCCCTGGGCGTGCTTGAGTCTTGTCCGCGTCGCCTCGACGCGCCTCGTGGTCCGGCGGCGATCGGCTCGCTGGGAGGCGGACAGAAAATCTAGGCGAGACGGCCGCGTGCCGGTGCGGGGGCCTCGCGGGGGCCTATATCCTGGGGCTGCGAGCTCGCGCGGGGCCGACTGTTGATGCCGAGGGGGCTAGCGGGGGCCGCGCGGAGCTTCAGACTCCGCGGTGTTCGCCTCGGCGTTCTCCGCCGAGTCGGTCGTCGCAATTGCGCGCTGCGACCAATCCCGCATCTGCTTCGCGAGCTCGCGCGCCGCGGTGCGATCGAGCGTTGCCTCGAACGTGTCGTCGTAGCGCGCCGCCACCGCCCACGGCGTCAGCTCCTCGATCTGCTCGCGGCACTCCGGTAGGTCGATGCCGTGGTGTTCCAGCAGCGCCGTAAGGTAGCTCACGCTGTGTGTCCGGTCGTACTCGATCTCGTGCACGGTCAGCACCGCCTTCAGGCGCTTCTCGGTGGCCTGCTGCAGATGGAAGCCCAGCGCGTCGTCAGGCACGTCGGTGTCGTCGAGCAGCTTGTCGAGAATCGACTCGTCGCCCTCCGCCTTGGCGATCAGCATCAGCGCCAACTCGTGCGACTCACGACTCGGCAACGACGCGGCCCTCACTCAACGCCTCGTGGACCAGCGAGCCACGCACCGACTCCCACTTGCTGGCGTCCTGCTCGCTGACCACTACCACGTCCGCCGGGATCAGCAGTCGCCCCAGCACGCGCCCCAGACGCGCCATCTCGCCGAAGCGGTCCTCCACGCTGCGCTCGATCACAAGGAAGTCGAAGTCGCTGCGCTCGTCCGCGCGACCGGTCGCGCGTGAGCCGAACAGGATCACCCGCGCCGGCGAGGGCGCCGCCTCGATCAACGCGCGGCCCGCGCGGTCGATCGTCTCCTGCACCATCGCACCGTTCATTCGTGGCGATTGTAGATGCGCGGCTCATCCCGCCGCAGTTGGATCATGCGATCGATCTCGCGGCACGCCTCCGCGCGCGTCTTTGGGTGCATGAAGGTCGTTCCCGTGCGCTCCGCCAACACGAGCAAATAACGCATCTGTTTGCTCGTCCGGGACAGCGATGCGTTTGTCATCTCGTTCGTCTCCGGTCGGGGGATGAGGTGGCCGACTCAGCTCGCATCGGTATCCGAGGGTTAGGATTCGCGCGTGCGCTGGTCACGAGCAGCTCGGTTTGCCGCGGTACTCGCCATGTCGCTTGTCGCGGCGGTGAAAGCCGTGCTGCTGTTCACGCCCGCCGCGACGCACGATCGGATTCACCAGGTCAGCAGCGTTCGCGTACGGCTCGCGCACGGACCGCACGGCGGCCCCGGGCGGCGCTGACGATGCGCAGGCCCGATCGTCCGCGATCCTTCTTGCGGGGCCTGCTCCTCGCGGTCCTCGTCGCCCTCGCCGTCGTCGGAGCCTCAGCATCGGGGATGGGCGCGACGAAGGTCACCTACGTCGCGGCCGTCGACAGCAGCGGTCGGCCGCTCTCCAGCCTGAGAATCTTCCTCGACGTGCGGGGGCACTGTGAGTCCGGGTCCGACTCCGTGCCTGGGCCCACCTACCGCTGCTTCGAGGCCAACTCGATCCTCGACCCCTGCTGGGCCGACCGCTCGCACGCCGGGTCAGTCCTGTGCATGGAGCAGCCCTGGTCGACGACGGTGGTACAGCTCGACACCGGGCACCGGCTCCCCGCGTCCAACTATCCCGTGCCCAAGAGCCTGCGCTATCCCTGGGGCGTCCAACTCGCCAACGGAGAGCGCTGCCTCGCGGCGCAAGGGGCGCACGACACGTTCCGCGGGCGCGTCGTCGACTACGGCTGCGGCCACCACTTCCATCTCGTTCTGCTGCGCGGCATGCACCAGACACGCGAGCCCTGGAGCTTCGACAGCGCGATCTGGACCGGGCGGAAGTATCTCGTCAGGCCCACCGAGACGGTCAAGATCGCGTGGTACGGCGGACCGGCGCCGGGGGGTTGAGGTCGTGGGGCAGTGTGGAGGCCGCGGTGCCCTGCGCTTCAAATCGTGCCGCAGGCGCCGAGCAGCATGACGCGTTCACTTTCGCTCGGCGACAAGAACCGCACGCAACGGTCTGGGTGACTTGACTCTCGGCCTCGCGCGGGAGCTGGCACGTGCGGGATACGGTGGGGAGGTGGGGAGGCCGCCGACGATACGGCGTCTCACCTAATGTACGGCACTTGAAGGAACGGGGTCCAATCGCCGCGAGGCTCCGCGTAGGCGCGCCGCGCCGCGCGCACGCAACGGCGCCCGGAAGGCGCTCGAGTTGCCTGGGCGGCCTGGTTGTGGCCGCGCTGTGCGCGGTTCTGCTCCTGCCGGTGCAGGCCGCGGCAGCAACACCGCCGCAAGCACCCACGCCGGTGAACGCCGAAGCGCCCCATCTCGCCGGCAAACCGGTGCTGGGACAGACGCTCACCTGCTCGACGGGAGGCTGGGCGAACAACCCGACCGGCTACGGCTACATGTGGCTCCGCGACGGCAACCCCATCGCGGGCCAGACGGGCAGCACTCACATCGTGCAGAGCGCCGACCGCGGCCACTCGATCGCCTGCCAGGTGACCGCCAGCAACTCCGGAGGCGAATACACGATCCCGGGACTGCCGAGCGGCTCCTACGAGGTCACGTTCCTCGCCGGCTCCCAAGCCGGCAACTACATGACCCAGTACTTCAACGGGCAGTCCTCGCGCAGCGAAGCCAACAGGGTCTCCGTGACGGCCGGCAGCCTCACCACCGGAATCGACGCCGCGATGCCCGCCGGTGGCGAGATCGCCGGGCGCGTCACGAACGCCACCACGCGCGCCGCAGTCGCCCGCGTCAGCGCGTGCGCCGAACTCGAAGGCAGGCAGGAAGGCTGCGCGGTCACGAACGCCGCCGGCGAATACACCATCGCGGGTCTGCCCAGCGGCTCCTACACCATCTGGTTCACCACCACCATCGGCGAATATCGCGGTGGCTGGAGCTGGTACGGGTACTACGACAACAAGTCCTCCAGCGCCGAAGCCAACCCCGTCTCGGTCACCGCCGGCAGCGTCACATCCGGCATCGACACCGAAATGCAAACAGGCCAGATCGCCGGGAGCGCAACGAGCGCCGTCGGCGGGGCGGCGCTCGAACGCATCGAAGTATGTGCGTGGTCCGACGGAGGCGGTTCCTCGACCGCCGGCTGCGCCCTCACGAACGCCGCCGGCGAATACACGATCGCGGGCCTGGCGGCCGGGTCATACAGGGTTGAATTCTCAGCCTTCGTGTGTGGGGCGAGCGGCTGCACGCAGCAGCAGAACTACGTCACCCAGTACTACCACGAAAAGCCCTCCGGCGGTCAAGCCGAAGCGGTGCCCGTCACCGCAGGCAACACGACCCCGGCCATCGATGCGAAAATGGCGCCAGGCGCCGAGATCGCCGGGCAGGCCACGAGCGCCCTCTCACACGACCCGCTCGCCAACATCACGGTGTGCGCGCAGAGCACCGAACAGAACGGATCCGGCCACTGCGTCTCGACGAACGCCGCCGGCGAATACGCGATCTCCGGTCTCGCCACCGGCTCCTACGACATCGCGTTCTCCTCAGAATGGGAAGGACCCAACTACCTGTCCCAATCCTTCGACGGTAAGTCGGGCTCCTCCGAAGCGACCCCCGTGGCGGTCACCGCAGGGAGCGTAAGGGGGGGCATAGACGCCGAACTGCAGGCAGGCGGCCAGATCACGGGAAGGGTGACGAGCGCCGCCACGCACGGCGCGCTGGAAAGCATCTCCGTATGTGCCGAGCGCAATCCCAGCACCCCCGAACGCTGCGTACACACCAACGCCGCCGGCGAATACACGATCTCGGGCCTACCCAGCGGGTCTCCCGACGTCCTGTTCTCCCGCGGGGAAAACGGCGGCAACTACGCGACCCAGTACTTCGACGGCCAGCCCGGGTTGGCCTCCGCCGGCGCCGTGGCGGTGACCGCGGGGAGCGTGACCTCTGGGATAAACGCCGCAATGTCCGCCGCGGGCGAGATCGCCGGCAGAGTGACCAGCGCCACCGGCGGAGCCGCGATCGCGGGGATCAGAGTCTGCGCAATCAGAACGAGCGGCGAAAGGTACTTCCCCGGCGAAGGAGAAGAATGCGCCCTCACGAGCACCGCTGGCGGCTCGGCGAGCGCGACGAGCAACACGCTGGCCGTGCCCCACAGCAACTTCTCGCTGCTCAAAGCACCCGTGTTCGACGCAAGGACCGGCGACCTCGACTTCTACTTCGAGTTCACCGCCGCCGGCACGCTGCGCTGGAACCTGTCCTTCGCATACCACCACGTCGGCCTCGCCCACCCGCCGCGCCTGAGCCTCGACAAGGCGATCTTGGACGACACGATCGCCGAAACCAACACGAAGAAGCACAGGCAGTGCAAGCCTCACCACGTCAAGCACAAGGTCCGGTGCGGTCCCCCGAGCCCGTCCGTCCGCGGCTCCCAAGGCGTCTCCGCCGGCACCGTCGAGATCAAGATCCACATCGGCGCCGAGCCCCGCAAGGTACTCGAGTCACGCCACGCCCTACACGTAAACGGACGCTTCACATTCCAGTCCCCGCCGGGCGTTGCGCCGGTCACTCACATTGTGTCCACCACGGTGCACTGGCACAGGGCGAGCAAGAACACGCGCCGCAAAGGCCGGGGGCCGGGGACATGAGCGCCGAGCGACTCGGCGAGACTATCGCCGCCTACAACGAAGCCTGGAACGCGCACGACGTGGAGCGGATCGCGTCGATGCACGCTCCAGACATGGTGTTCGAGAACCACACCGCTGGCGAGCGCGCCCAGGGCGTGGAGGCGCTCAGGCACATCGCCGCCATCTTCGAGTCCTGGCCCGACATCGAGTTCCACACACGCCGCCTCTACGTCCGCGAGGACCTCGTGGTGCAGGAGTGGGCCGCCGCGGCCACCCACGTCAAGCCGCTGCGCCGCGGCGAGATCGTCGCCGAACCATCCGGCAAGCGCATCGAATGGAACCGCATGGACGTCATCCCCTTCGAGAACGGCAAGGTCAAGCGCAAGGACGTCTATTCCGACTCCGTCTCCATCCTCCGCCAGGTCGGGCTGCTGTAGTCCGGACCCGGGGTCGGCTGCGCGTAGCCCATCCAGATGTCGCCGCGAGCAGCCGTTTGCCCCCGCGTCTTGCACGGCCGCCCGGTCCAGGCTTGCCAGCGGCCGACGGGTATCCTTGCCCCGGGGACGCCGCGAGCCTGACACGGCTTACACACGGCCCTACATGCCGCCCAACACGCGGGCAGGGCTGTCGAGGCGCCCCAGACATACGCAAAAGCGCTGCAAATGGGCGTTTTTGGGGGACTGGTGTAACGGTAACATGGGGGTCTCCAAAACCCTTGCTCGAGGTTCGATTCCTCGGTCCCCCGTAGCTCGGAGGCTGCCGCTGGGCGGCGGAAGGGGGCGCCGGCGATCGCTTGCGCCCGCGTCGCGAGGCGGTCGCGCGCGCGTCCCGTCTCAAGCGCGGCGTAGCTTCTTGCGTTCGGTCGCGGCCGGTCGCATCGCTCTGGCCCGAACGCCGATGCTCGCGAAGGGAGGTCGAACCATGTCGAAAGCAGCCGCGCGCGCCGAGCGCAGCGATATTTGGAGGGCGGAGCGCGCGATCGTCATGCAGCTACTGCGCGACGACCGCGCGGAGCGCTGGAAGGTGGCCGAGCTCGCACGCGAGCTTGCCGACCTCGAGCCCGCCTTGGTCGAGCGAGCGCTCGGTCGGCTCGAGCAGGAGCAGGTCGCGCAGCGCGCCGGGAGTGAGATCTGGGCTTCGCGAGCCGCGCGACGCCTCGACGAGCTGAGGCTGATCGGGATCTGAAGACGCCGCTGCTTCGCCGGCGCTATCCTGGCCTGCCGCCGCCGCGCCGTTCTACCCCGGCGTCGGTGGCGATCAGGATGTCGCTCACGAGGCTCGGAGCAAACAGGCCGTGCTCCACGATCCCCGGAGTGGCCGACAGCCGTGCCGCGAGTCGCTCGGGATCCTCGACCGGGCCGAGATAGTCTGCGATCAGGTTCCCGTCCGGGCTGAGCGGCACGTCGCGCAGCGCCACCGGCGCGATCGCGGCGAGCGTCACGTGAGAGCCGAAACGCAGGATCTCCAGCGGCACCGGCGCCGAAAGCGCCGGCACGGCCTTCTCGGCGGACGCGATCACGACAAAGCGCCGAGCGGCCGCCGCGACGATCTTCTCGCGCGTCTGCGCCGCCCCGCCGCCCTTCACCAGCCAGCCGGCGGGATCGATCTGGTCGGCTCCGTCGATCGCAATATCGAGCTCGCCGAGCTCGTCGAGCGCCAGCACCGTCATCCCGAGCGCGCGTGCGGCGCGCTCGGTCGCGGGCGACGTCGCCGCATAGCGCACGCCCGCAAGCTCGCGCGCGGCGAGCGCCGGCAGCAGATGGGCGACCGTCGAGCCCGTGCCCAGGCCGACCCGCTGGCCGTCGACGACCAGCTCGGCAGCAGCCCGCGCCGCGGCCTGCTTCTGCGCCTCGACCACCGCGCGCTCGGCGGCCGACGGCTCGGAGGTCGGCTCGGCGTTCAGGAGCCCGCGGCGCTGAGAGGGGGTACGTGGTCGAGGTCCGCCGTCGGACGTGCGTCTGCTGGCGGTAGCACCTCTCCGCGCATGAAGCGGAAGACCCCGAGACACGCCAGGATGCTCATCATGATCGCGCTCGACACGCACCACTCGCAGATCTCGTGCAGGGAGAACAGCTCGCGATAGGTCAGGTAGGCGGAGAACCCGAACCCGACGACCGTCAGGCCCATCGTCGCGAAGCGGCTCTCCTCGTTTTCCGGGATCAACAGCGAGCCGAGAATCGTGACGTAGCCGATCAGGCCGATCAACGCGACCGGCACGCCGGCGAGTTCCGAGTAGATCGAAGTCTGCACTTTCAAGCAGGTGTTGTGCGTCGTACTGCACAGCGGCGGTTCGCCGGAGTAGTGGACGTAGGTGAGGTAGCTCGCCACGCCCAGGCCGACCGTCGCGATCGCGATCATCGCGATGCGAAGCGTGCGATTGGTCATGGCCGGCGGCGATCGCCGTTTGATGGATGTGAGCGGGAGAGCTGTGTCATCTGCCGCTCACCCGCCTAAGGCAGCAGCTTCTTGATCGCTGCTTCGAAGCTCGCCGGTTCTGAGAGGCTCGTGAATGCGAGTTTCGAGAACGTGCCGCCGGTCTTGCCGATCAGGAACGACGGCGTGCCCGTGAAGCCGCGCTGGTTGGCGATCTGACCGTCGCGTTCGACCTGTTCGGTGAGCGCGTGGTCGTTGCGCGCGGCGCTCCAGGTGGGCAGGTTCAGTCCCGGCACCTCCTGGGCCAGACCCTGGAGATAGTTTTCGGTGACGTAGCCGGTGAGCTCCTGCCCCTGCTCGTGGTAGAAGAGCTCGATGTAGTCCCAGGCCAGGTTCTGCTTGCCCGCCGCGTACGCCGCGACCTGCTGGGTGCGGAACGTTTCCGGTTCGCGCGTCGCCGTCTCCATCGAGAGATATTCGATCCGCAGCTTGCCCGGCCGTACGTATTCTTCGATCAGCGCCGGCAGCGCACCCAGCGTGAAGTCCTTGCAGATCGGGCACTCCAGGTCGCCGAAGTACTGCAGCGTCACCGGCGCCTTGGGGCTGCCGAGGGTATTGCCGGACTGCGGGATGCCGGTCAGCAGCTTGCTGACCGTGCTGACGTTTTCGTTGCGCGCTTTCTTGGTCGTGGGGAGGCCGCCTTTGCTGCCTCCGCCGCTCGTCGCGATCAGGATCACGGCCACGATCACGACCGCCGCCCCGATCACTGCCCCCAACCGGATCACGCGCGTGCGCCGCGCTGCCTGCGCGGCCGCGGCCTCCTCGACCGCTTTGCGTTCCGAGCGCGCCTGCTCACGGCGCTCCTTGCGGGTCAGATCGGGGTCGGTGCCAAATGCGGAGCTCACGGCGCTACTTTTTAGCGGTTCTGGATCAAGTTTGCCTAAGGACGCCTCTCGGACGCGCCTCTCGGCGCCTCCAGCCTACCTGCACCGAGCGAGATTTGGCAAAGGGTTTCCGACGCTGGCCGCTCCGCCGCGCTGTCATGCGCGGCAAACTGTGTATCGCGCCAAGCCCCCGTAGCTCAGCTGGATAGAGCGACGGCCTTCTAAGCCGTGGGTCGCAGGTTCGAATCCTGCCGGGGGCGCTGCAAACATCAGGCATACCGCAACAGGAAGGTGTCGGGCACGATCGGCGAGCACCGCACCGCGATCATGCTGGCCCGTGGCGAGCTGGGCCTGGAGGCCGAGAGCGAGTCCGACACGCGCTCGCTGTGGCCCGCGGTGCAGGCGTTGCTGGACGTCGAGGGCTCGCTGGACGCCGAGCGCCTCGCCTCCCTGCACATCCCGGACACGACGGCCGTCACCTACGAGGGGCACGCCGCGATCGAGCTGGAAGCGCTCGCGGACGCGACCGAGCGCGGCCGCTACGAGCTGCCGTTCGAGGACGGCGAGCTCGACGCGCGACCGACGATCGCGGCGGCGCTCGCCGATCGCGCGGCGGGGGTGCCGTCGGGAGCGGTCGCCGCGCGCTTCCACAACGCGCTCGCGCACGCGACCGCCGAGGCGTGCCTGCGGATCGCGCGCGAGCGCGACATCGCGGTGGTCGTGCTCGGCGGCGGCGTCTTCCAGAACCGGCCGCTGCTGGAGGGGACCGCGAGGCGGTTGGAGCGGGGCGGCGTGCGGGTGCTCGTCCCGTCCCGCCTGCCGCCGGGCGACGGCGCGATTAGCTTCGGGCAGGCGGCGGGCTGCGGCCGCGCGACGGTAGCGGGCAGAAACCGCCGTCGCCCTCGTCGGGATTTTTTGGGGGAGGGGGAGGGAGGGTTTACGCGTGGGCTGAGAACGTCCTCGCGGTTGACAAGTACACGGTTCTGTGTAAACTACGCGCACAAATCCTAGTCTGGCGACTCAAAGGAGACATGGAGGATGTCCGCTGTTTCCACTTCGAGTGAGACGAGCACGTTCGAGGAGCTCACCCCCGCGCCCTGGCGCGACCCCAAGCGCTACCTGTGGCTGCTGGGCCTGTTCGTGCCGACGCTCCCGTTCCTGGCGTGGGGCCTCGTCCAGCTGACAGGCGCCGGCGCGTTCTACTTCTACGGCCCCGTGCTCGTGTTCGGGGTGTTCCCGCTCGCCGACCTGCTCGTCGGGCTCGACGCCGAAAACCCGCCCGACAGCGCGATCAAGTGGCTCGAACAGGACCGCTACTACCGCTGGTGCACCTATCTGTACCTGCCGATCCAGTACGCCGGGCTGATCTTCGCCTGCTGGCTGTGGGCGAGCGGCAAACTGAGCACCGTCGAAGACATCGGCCTCGCTCTCACCGTCGCGATGGTCAGCGGGATCGCGATCAACACCGCGCACGAGCTCGGCCACAAGCGCGCGAGCCTCGAGCGCTGGCTGAGCAAGGTCGCGCTCGCCCAGAGCGGCTACGGGCACTTCTTCATCGAGCACAACCGCGGCCACCACGTCCGCGTCGCGACCCCCGAGGACCCCGCGAGCTCGCGGCTCGGGGAGAGCTTCTACGCGTTCCTCCCGCGCACCGTCGCCGGCAGCCTGAGCTCGGCGTGGGAGCTCGAGGGCGTGCGCCTCGCGCGCATGCAGCGCTCGCCGCTGGACGCTCCACAACGACATCCTCAACGCGTGGGCGATGACCGTCGTGTTGTTCGCCGCGCTCGCGGTCGTGTTCGGGTCGGTCGTGCTGCCCTACCTCGTGCTGCAGGCCGTGCTCGGCTTCTCGCTGCTGGAGGTCGTCAACTACCTCGAGCACTACGGCCTGCTGCGCCAGCGCCGCGAGGACGGCCGCTGCGAGCGCACGCGCCCCGAGCACAGCTGGAACTCCAACAACGTCGCCTCCAACGTCCTGCTCTACCACCTGCAGCGCCACTCCGACCACCACGCCAACCCCGTCCGCCGCTACCAGGCGCTGCGCCACGTCGACGAGGCGCCGCAGCTGCCGACGGGGTACGCCGGCATGATCGTGCTCGCCGCGTTCCCGCCGCTGTGGCGGCGCGTGATGGACCGGCCGGTTGCTCGCGCACTACGGCGGCGACGTGACGCGCGCGAACATCGCCCCGCGCCGTCGCGCGCGCGTGCTGGCGCGCTACGGCTCGCCCAGGCCGAAGGGGGCGTGATGAGCAGCGCCTGCGGCGCCATGTGGCTCGCGGTGCTCTTAGGCGACGCTCGCGCGGGAGGCCCGCGATGAGCCGCTACCGCTGCCCCGCCTGCGGCTACACCTACGACGAGCAGCACGGCCACCCCCGCGAGGGGTTCCCCGCGGGGACGCCCTGGAGCGAGGTGCCCGACGACTGGGCCTGCCCCGACTGCGGGGTCCGCGACAAGGTCGACTTCGAGCCCGTCGCCGAGGAGCCGCGGTGAGCGCGACCGCCACGACCCCGTACGCCGTCGCCGCGCGCGAGCTGCTGCGCGACACGCTGTTCGACGCCGCCCGCCGCGAGCTCGAGCACCGCGGCTGGAACGAGGTCACGATGGCCGAGATCGCCGCCGCCGCGGGCGTGAGCCGCCAGACGCTCTACAAGGAGTTCGGCTCGCGCGACGAGTTCGGCCAGGCCTTCGTCGCGCGCGAAGGCGAGCGCTTCGTGCGCGCCGTCGAGGGCGCCCTCGACACCAATCTCGACGACCCGAAGGCCGCGCTCACCGCCGCCTTCGGGCTGTTCCTCGCCGCCGCCGCGGAGGACCCGCTGATACGCGCCGCGATCGGCGGCGCCGGCGAGATGCTGCCGTTCGTCACCACCCAGGGTCAGGCGCTCGTCGAGCACGCCGCCGAGCGCCTGCGCATCGCAATCCTCGCGCGCTGGCCCCAGGCCGCCGCGCACGACGCCGCGCTGCTCGCCGAGTGCCTCGTGCGGCTCGCGATCAGCTACGCCACGCTGCCCGTCGCCCCGGCCGGGATGACGGCCTCCTCGATCACCGAGCTCCTGGGCCCCTACATCGACCGCGCGCTCGGGTTGGACGTCAGCTCCGCAGCAGCGCCCGCCTGACCTTCCCGCTCGCCGTCTTCGGGAGCTCGCTCACGAAGTCCACGATCCGCGGGTACTTGTACGGCGCCGTCTCGCGCTTGACGTGATCCTGCAGCTCGCGCCCCAGCTCCGCCGACGCGGCGTACCCGTCGCGCAACACGACGACCGCGCGCACCACCGCGCCGCGCTCCTCATCAGGCGCCGCCACCGCCGCGGCCTCCGCGACCGCCGGGTGCGCGACGAGCGCCGACTCCACCTCGAACGGCCCGATGCGGTAGCCCGCCGAGACGATCACGTCGTCGCCGCGCCCCTCGAAGTACAGGTAGCCATCATCGTCGACGCGGACCCGATCGCCGGTGTGCCACGGCCCGCCAGTCGAGGCCCGATCGACGATCGCCCACCGGCCCGCCCCTCCTGGCCCACCCTCCCCATCCCCATCCCCTCCCACCCGCCGCACCTGCTCCCCGAGATAGCCCAGAAAGAACGTCGGCACGCTCGCCGGATCCGCCACCAGCTCCCCGTCGAGGACGCTCAGCCGCACGCCCGGCAGCGCACGCCCCATCGAGCCCGGACGCGCCGGCTCGCCGACCGAAGCCGGGTGACACGCGCCTGCGGCGCTGGTCGATTCAGGGATGCGAGCGAAGCGAGTGTCGCCCGAATCGGTCCCCGTTTCGGCCAGCATCCCCGTCATCTGGCCCGTCTCCGTCTGCCCGTAGCCGTCGCGGATATAGAGGCCGGTAACCTCGTGCCAGGCATTCATCACCGCCGGGTTCAGAGCCTCGCCTGCCGCGACCATCGCGCGCAGCTCCGGCAGCGGCGCGAGCGTCGCACGCTTGGCGATCACGCGGTACTCGGTCGGCGCCATGCACAGCACGTTCACCCGCTCGCGCTCCAGCAGCTCCAGACGCTCCGCCGGGTCGAACCGCGCGTCGTGCAGCAGCGCCGCCGCGCCCCGCAGCCACGGCGCGATGAAAACATTGCGCGCCGACTTCGACCACCCCGACGCCGCCGTGCACCACACCAGCTCCCCGCCGCGCGGACCCAGCCACCGCTCCGCCTGCAGGCGCTGGCCCAGCAGGTAGCGCTGCGCGTGCAGCACCGCCTTCGGCTCGCCCGCCGTCCCACTCGTGAACGTGATCAGGCACGGGTCCCGCGCGTCCAGCTCGGCCGCCGGCGCCGGTGTCGCGTCGAAGAGCGACTCGTCGGGCACCAATGCCACCTCGACCCCGTCGGTCCCGGCCAGCGCCTCCGCGAGCGTGGACGCGTTGCGCTCGTCGGCCAGCACCAACTTCGGGCGCGCCACCGCGAGGCGCAGGCGCAGATCCTTCGCGCGCAACTGCTCGGTGCAGGGCAGCACCACCGCGCCCAGCCGAAAGCACGCCATCATCCCCAGCACCCACTCCGCACGGTTGCCGATCAGCGTCATCACGACCTCGCCCCGCTGCACCCCGCGCGCCGCCAGGGCGCCCGCCAGGCGCGCGCTGCGCTGCGCGACCTCGGTGAAGCTCCACTCGCGCCGCGTGCCGTCGCTGGCGAGCTCCACCAGGGCGCGCCCGTCCGGGGGGAGGGACTCCAGCACGTCGCGCGCGAAGTTCATCGCGGGCAGTCTGCCATCTCGGTGCTCGCCGCCGTGGGTGCCGGCGCCGGTGGGCGTGTGTGGGTATTTCGATTGCGGGCCCCGCCGCGCGCGTGCGCGCGGGGCATAAACCAACCCCCACGCGCGCGCGGCGGGCTCTTGCGGCGATACATCTCGACCCGCTGGTCGCCGCGCGGCTGTCGTCTCGCCGCGCGCCGGTATCCTCCCTGTCCCGCAGATCTTCGACCCGGAGCGTGGTGCCGACGATGGCCGTAGCCGAGAAATCAACCGACATGTCCGACGAGCAGCGCGCGATCGCCGAGATGGTGCGCCAGTTCGCCGACGAGCAGATCCTGCCCAACGCCGAGCACTACGACCACGAGGATCTCTTCCCCGAGCCCATCGTCGAGCAGATGAAGGAGCTCGGGCTGTTCGGCGTCACGATTCCTGAGGAGTACGGCGGGATGGGGCTCGACCTCACGACCTACGCGATGATCGTCGAGGAGCTCTCCCGCGGCTGGATCTCGATCTCCGGCGTCATCAACACCCACTTCATCGGCTCCTACCTGCTCATGAAGTTCGGCAGCGACGAGCAGAAGCAGAAGTACCTCCCGCGCATGGCCACCGGTGAGATACGCGCCGCGTTCTCGCTGTCCGAGCCCGAGCTCGGCTCCGACGTGCAGGCGATCAAAACCTCCGCCAAGAAGACCGACGACGGCAGCTACGAGATCAACGGCCAGAAGATGTGGGTCACCAACGGCCTCATGTCCTCGCTCGTGTTCGTGCTCGTCAAGACCGACCCCGACGCCGAGCCGCGCCACAAGGGCTTCACGTGCTTCATCGCCGAGAAGGAGGGCGGGGTCTCGGAGAACACGGGACCCTACGCCGGCCTCGTCGTCCCGCCGAAGATCAAGAAGCTCGGCTACAAGGGCGTCGAGTCCACCGAGCTCGTCTTCGACGGCTACCGCTGCCCCGCGCAGAACATCCTCGGCGGCGAGGACGAGGGGCTGAACAGGGGCTTCTCGCAGATGATGGACGCGCTGGAGGTCGGGCGCGTCAACGTCGCCGCCCGCGGCGTCGGGATCGCGCAGCGCGCGCTCGAGCTCGCTCTGCGCTACTCCCAGGAGCGCAAGACGTTCGGCAAGCCGATCGCCGAGCACCAGGCGATCCAGTTCAAGCTCGCCGACATGGCCACCCAGGTCGACGCCGCGCGCCTGCTCACGCTGCGCGCCGCGCGCATGAAGGACGCCGGCGAGCGCTCCGACCTGGAGGCCGGCATGGCCAAGCTGTTCGCCTCCGAGGCCGGTCGCTTCTGCGTGGAGGAGAGCTTCCGCATCCACGGCGGGTACGGGTATTCCAAGGAGTACGAGATCGAGCGCCTATACCGCGACGCCCCGCTGCTGCTGATCGGCGAGGGCACCTCGGAGATCCAGCGCATGGTGATCGGGCGCAAGCTGCTCCAGCGCCACAAGTTGTAGACGAGAAGCGGCCGCCGGCCGCCGGACCCGGAGGAGGGGACATATGGCAGAAGACGCCAAGGGGCTCATCGAGCTCGCCGTGCGCAGGTTCCTCAAAGAAGTCCCCGCATTGGAGCCGATCAAGCTCGTCGTCGGCGTGGAACTGCGCGGGCGCGGCGACGTCCAGCACTTCCGCCTGCAGATGCCCGACGTCCAGGTCACCAAGGGCCCCGCCGCCGACGCGCGCCTGCGCGTCGACATGCGGCGCGAGTTCTTCAACGTCATGGCCCGCGAAGCCAAGGTCGCCGACTGGATCGAGGCCTTCACCTACGGGCAGGCCAAGGCATCCGGTCCCGAGCAGTTCCTGAAGCTGATCAACAACGTCGTCGAGCGCCAGCAGGAGCGTTTGCGCACCCGCCAAGCGCGGCAGCATTAGGCCTGTCCGTGGCCTGCGGCTTCGCTCCTAGACGTTCTCCGAGCAAGCGAGACAAGGACGCAGGGAGCGAAGTGTGCTTCAGCACACGAGCGACCGAGGACGCAGTATCGCGCCGCTCGGAGGGCGTCTAGTGGTAGGACAGGATCTGGTCTGCCAAAAACGCCAGCGAGGCGATCAGGAAGAAGCACATCACGACAAGCGAGAGATTTTCGTTCACGGCTAAAGAATAGAGCCTTCGTCGTACAGCTTGATCACCTTCACCGCGCCCGCCGGTGTCGCGTCCAGGCACAGGCGGCACAGCACACACTCGTCGAGGTTCTTCTGCACGATCTCCAGTTTCCCATTCGCGGCGAAGATGTCCACCGGGCACGCCTCGCTCAGCTTGCGCGCGAGCTCAGGGTCGGCGGCGGCCGCGTCGTCGACCTCGACCGCGACGAACGTACCGTCGGCCCTCATGCGGGTGCCCTTTCCGCGATCTTGGCTCCGATCATCGTGGGGATGTCCTCGATGCGCTCCGCGACCGTGATCCCGGCCTGCGCCAGGCGCTCGATCTTCTCCGAGGCCGTGTCCTCCTTGCCTTCGACGATCGTGCCCGCGTGCCCGAAGCTCATGCCCGGCATCTCGTCCATGAAGCGCCCCGCCATGAACGCCACGATCGGCAGGCGCGATTCGTGCTCGGTGACCCAGCGCGCGAGCTCCGCCTCCATGCGCCCGCCGGGCTCGGTGTAGATCACGATCCCCTGCGTCTGCTCGTCGGCCTCGAACAGCGGCATCAGCTCCGCGTAGGTCGAGCCGATGATCGCGTCGCCGCCGATCGAGACCGCGGTGGACTGGCCCAGGCCGGCGGCGGACAGCGTCGAGGACATCTCCGTCGTCATCCCGCCCGAGCGCGAGATCACGCCGATCGGGCCCGGCTTGTAGGCCTGCCCGGCGTTTTTCGCTGGGCCGCCGATGCCGCCCATCTTGATCACGTCGGGCACGATGATCCCCAGACAGTTCGGGCCGATGATCCGCGCGCCGCGCAGCGTCGCGAGCTCGACCATCTGCGCCACGTCGCCGCGCGGGATCCGCTCGGTGACGATCACGATCAGCTTGATCCCGTTCTCGATCGCCTCGAACACGGCGTCCTTGGTGAACGCGGGGGGGACCGTGACGACCGAGCCGTCGATCGGCGCGCCATGGTGCTCTACTGCCTGCGCGACGGTGTCGAACACCGGCACCCCGTGGACCTCGCGGCCGAGGCGGCCCGGGGTCACGCCGCCGACGACCTTCGCGCCGGCGCCGTAGTCCAGGCACTCGCGCGTCAGGTTGACCGCCTCGCGGCCCGTGATGCCCTGGACGATGAAGGTGGTGTCCGCGTCGATCAGGATCGACATCAGGCCGGCACTCCTTGGATCTTCTCCACGGCGCGCCGCGCGGCCTCGTTGAGCGAGACCGAGCGGTCGGCGTACTCGACCCCGTACTTCTCGAGGATCTTGAAGCCCTCCTCCTCCCACGCACCCGGGATGCGGAAGATCGCGATCTTCTCCGCCGGATCCATGTTCAGCTCCAGACACGCTTTGATTACGCCGCGCGCCACGATGTCCACGCGCGTGTTCGACACGATCGACATCATCACCGCGATCTTGTCCACGCCCGGCTTCTGCAGCACCAACTTCGCCAAGCCGCAAGCCTTGGACACCGAGGGGTTGCCGCCGATCTCGCAGTAGTTCGCGGGCTTGCCGCCGTGCGCGCGAACCGCGTCGAACAGCGTCAGCGAGCCTCCGCCCGCGCCGATCACCAGGCCCAGGTTGCCGTCGAACTCAGTCACGTTGCCCGCCACGCCGCGGTGGTCCTGGGAGTCGACCTCCTCGCCCGCGAGCTCGAACGGCGTCGCCTCGCGCGCCTGACGCGTCTCCTCCTCGCCCACCCCGAGGTCCGCCAGCAGCTTCTTGTGGCGCCCGCGCGCCTCGTTCTCCATGTCCATGTGCGCGTCGAGCGCGATGAACGAGCCGTCCGCCAGTCGGCCCAGCGGGTTGATCTCGGCGAGCGTCATGTCGTTCTCCACGAACAGCTTCGCCAGGCGCGTGAGGATCGGGACGAGCTTGTTCATCGCCGAGCCCGTCACGCCCGAGTCGGCGATCGCCTCCTTCGCCTCGAAGCCGCTGAACGGCAGGATGTTCGAGAAGTGCCTGCGCCCGACCTTGTCGGGCTGCTCCTCCGCGACCTGCTCGATGTCGATCCCGCCGACCGGCGAGAAGATCATCACCGGGCGCTTGCGCGTCCCGTCCCAGACGACGCCCGCGTAGTACTCCTGCTCGACCTCCGCCTTCGGGTCAACGAGCACCCCGCGCGGCATGTGGCCGCCGATCTCCAGCGCCAGGATGTCCCGCGCGTGGGCTTCGGCCTCCTCGGGCGTGTCCGCGAACTTGACGCCGCCCGCCTTCATGCGCCCGCCGGTCAGAACCTGCGACTTGATCACCGTGGGGCCGCCGATGCGGCGCGCGATCTCGCCCGCCTCGGCGGGGTCGGAGGTGAAGCCGTAGTCGGTGACGGGGATGCCGGCGCGCTTGACGATCTCGCGCGCCTCGAACTCGAAGAACCGCATGCGGCGGGGAAGCCTACACGGTCGTCGGATCGACGATCTCCAGGCTCTCGAAGTACGTCCGGTAGAAGCCTCGATCGCGCGTCAGGAGTCGATCGGCGCACGCCAGTGCGTGTGCGCCGATGAGGAAGTCGGCGATGACGCGCTCGCGTGTGCCTCCGGCCTTGCGATAGGCGCGCCACTTCATGCCGGCCATGAGCGCCGCGTCGGTATCGAGCTGCGAGAAGTCCACGCGCAGCGACTCCATCGCGTTGCTCGCCTGCTCGGTCGTCGCGAAGCTGGCCGCGGTCTCGGCCCAGACGACCTCACAGGCAACGACACGGCCGTTGTCGAGCGAGGCTCGAAGCGCCGCTGCCGAAGCCGGCCCGAACGTCGCGTCCGCGCCGAAGACATCGAGCAGCACGCTCGTGTCGACGGCGGTCCTCACACCGTGTCGGGGGTGCCGCGCAAAGCGCGCATTCGATCGTCGGTGGGTTCCCGGTCACCGAGAATCCCGTAAACCGCTGCCACCGGGTCGCTTGCGATCGCCTTGCGCAGGATCAGCCGACCGCCCTCCTCGCTGACGTCCAGTTGGTCGCCCGCGCGAATCCCGAGCCGTTCGCGGAGCGGCTTGGGAACTGTGATCTGCCCCTTCTCGGAAACCGTGCTCTTGATGCTCATTCCTACCAGCGTAGCATGAATTCCTACTTGATGATTCCGAATGCGGGGTGCTGCGACGCCTGCGTCTCATCGACAGCGCGCCGACTCAGACTGAACCCTCGGGGGGTCCCCTTCGCTCTTCGTCCTACGCCGCCGCCGGCTGGAACCCGTAGGCCTCCGCCAGCTCGGAGTCCTTGCGCGCGAGCATCTCGGCGAGTTTGACCATCACCTGGCACTGCTTCCAGGTCGCGTCGTCCTGCATCTTGCCGTCGATCATGTGCACCCCGCGCCCGTCGGGGATCGCCGCGATGACCTTTTTCGCGAACGCCACCTCGTCGGGGTCGGGCGAGAACACCTTCTTGGCGATCCCGATCTGCACCGGATGCAGCGACCACGCGCCCACGCAGCCCAGCAGGAACGCCGCGCGGAACTGCGTCTCGCAGCCCTCGACGTCCTTGATGTCGCCGTAGGGGCCGTAGAAGGGGAGCGCGCCGACCGACGTGCACGCGTCGACCATGCGCGCGATCGAGTAGTGCCAGGGGTCCTGCTGGTAGCTGGGACGCGCGGCCTCGGGGTTCTCGGGGTCGGGGTCGGCGATCGTGCGGTAGCCGGGGTGCCCGCCGCCGACGCGTGTCGTCTTCATGCGGCGCGAGGCCGCCAGGTCGGCGGGGCCGAAGCTCATGCCCTGGATGCGCGGCGACGCGGTCGCAATCTCCTCGAGGTTGGCGACGCCGAGCGCGGTCTCGAGGATCGCGTGCACGAGGATCGGCCGCTGCAGGCCCGCTTTGGCCTCCAGCTGCGCGAGCAGGCGGTCGACGTAGTGGATGTCCTGCGGTCCCTCCACCTTGGGGACCATGATGACCTCGATCTTGTCCCCGATCTCGCCGACGATCTGCGTGAGGTCGTCGAGCACGTACGGCGAGGCGAGCTCGTTGACGCGCGTCCACAGCGCCGTCTCGCCGAGGTCCATCTCCTTGCCCACCTTGATCAGGCCCGCGCGCGCGGCCTCCTTTTTGTCGAGCGGCACGGCGTCCTCGAGGTTGCCGAGCAGGATGTCGACGGTGGGCGCGATGTCGGGCACCTTGGCGACCATCTTCTCGTTGGAGAAGTCCAGGAAGTGGATCATCCGGGACGGCTTGAAGGGGATCTCGCGCACCGGCTCGGGGGCGTCGATCGCGAGGGGCTTGAAGAAGTCGCGGGGGTTGCGCAAGTCGGTCTCCTGGTTCGCTGTGGTTCGCCTGAACGCTACCGCGTGGGCGTCGCGCAATAGAGTGCCGGGGGTCAACTTCAAGCGCAGGAGAGCTTCCGAACCGATGAGCGAAACCCACACCGTCGAGACCGACCAAGCCGCACGCGAGGCGAGCGGCGCGCACCCCTACGGCCGCTACCTCGAGGAGTTCGAGGTCGGAGACGTCTACAAGCACTGGCCCGCGAAGACCGTCACCGAGGCGGACGACCACCTGTTCTGCCTGATCACGATGAACCACCACCCGCTGCACATCAACGACGTCTACGCCGGCAAATCGCAGCAGGGCCGCAACGTCGTCGTGGGGCCGCTCGTCTACTCGCTGGCGCTGGGGATGTCGGTGAGCGACGTCAGCGGCAAGGCGATCGCGAACCTCGCGACCGAAGAGCTCAAGCACCCCGCGCCGGTGTTCCACGGCGACACGCTGTTCTGCGAGTCGGAGGTGCTGGAGAAGAAGGAGTCGCGCTCCAAGCCCGACCGCGGGACGGTCAAGGTGCACACCCGCGTGCTCAACCAGGACGGGGTGCTGGTCGCCGAGTTCAAGCGGCTCGTGCTCGTGCCACGCCGCGAGCCGGGCACGGCGGCAGAGGCGAACGGCGCGCAGGACGCGGTGGAAGCTTCCGCGACCGCCAACGTTGAGTAGGAGTAGCTAGATAAGGACCTTGGCAATAGATGCCTCTGGAGCCGTGCGATAGGCTCCGGAGGTCGCCGAATGCGCGCCGCAGACGGCGCGATGCCGCGTTCGCGGGCATGGAGCGCCCGTCGGGCCGGCGAAAGATCCATCGCAAAGAGACCCGAGGAGTCGCTCGATCGTCATGGAGACCACCGCCCCCGCCGCCGCCCCCACCGAGAACGAACGCCTGCTGGAGTGGGTCGAGGAGATGGCGGCCCTCACCGAACCGCAGGAGATCCACTGGTGCGACGGCTCGGCAGAGGAGTACAACCGTCTCTGCGAGCGGCTGGTGGACGCGGGGACGTTCCGCAAGCTCTCCGAGGCCAAGCGCCCCAACTCCTACCTCGCGTTCTCCGATCCCGGCGACGTGGCGCGCGTGGAGGACCGCACGTTCATCTGCTCCGCCAGCCGCGACGACGCGGGCCCGACCAACAACTGGCGCGATCCAGGTGAGATGCGCGAGGCTCTGCGCGAGCTGTTCGCGGGCTCGATGCGCGGGCGCACGATGTACGTGGTGCCGTTCTGCATGGGGCCGCTGGGCTCCGACAAGAGCCACATCGGCGTGCAGCTGACCGACTCGACGTACGTGGCGGTTTCGATGCGGATCATGACCCGAATGGGCCAGGGCGCGCTGGACGCGCTTGGCGGCGACGGGCGCTTCGTGCCGTGCCTGCACTCCGTCGGGATGCCCCTGGGCGATGGGATCGAGGACGTCGCGTGGCCGTGCAACGCGGACAACAAGTACATCGTGCACTTCCCCGAGACCCGCGAGATCTGGTCGTTCGGCTCGGGCTACGGCGGCAACGCGCTGCTCGGCAAGAAGTGCTTCGCGCTGCGGATCGCCTCGGTGATGGCGCGCGACGAGGGCTGGATGGCGGAGCACATGCTGATCCTCAAGCTCACCTCTCCGGAGGGCGAGGTCAAGTACGTCGCGGCCGCGTTCCCGAGCGCGTGCGGCAAGACGAACCTCGCGATGCTGATCCCCACCCTGGAGGGGTGGACTGTGGAGACGATCGGCGACGACATCGCGTGGATGAAGTTCGGCGAGGACGGGCGCCTGTACGCGATCAACCCCGAGGCGGGCTTCTTCGGGGTGGCGCCGGGCACCGGCGAGCACACGAATCCCAACGCCGTGAAGATGGTCGCGAGCGACACGCTCTTCACGAACTGCGCGCTCACCGACGACGGCGACATCTGGTGGGAGGGCTTGACCGACGACATCCCCGCTCACCTCACCGACTGGCACGGCAACGACTGGACTCCCGAGACGGGAACCCCTGCTGCGCACCCCAACGCGCGCTTCACCGTCGCCGCCGCCCAGGATCCGGCGATGGCGCCGGAGTGGCAGGACCCGGCGGGCGTGCCGATCGACGCGATGCTCTTCGGCGGCCGGCGCTCCACCGTCGTGCCGCTCGTCACCGAAGCGCTGGACTGGGAGCACGGGGTCTTCCTCGGCTCGGTGATGAGCTCCGAGAAGACCGCTGCCGCCGCGGGCACCGTGGGCGAGCTGCGCTTCGATCCCTTCGCGATGCTGCCGTTCTGCGGGTACAACATGGCCGACTACTTCGCCCACTGGCTGGAGATCGGAAAATCAGATCCCGCCCGCCGCGCGAAGCTGCCGAAGATCTTCTACGTCAACTGGTTCCGCAAGGACCCCCAGGACGGCAGCTTCCTGTGGCCCGGCTACGGCGAGAACTCGCGCGTGCTCGCATGGGTGTTCGCGCGCTGCGCCGGGCACGGCGCCGCCAAGGAGACGCCGATCGGGTTGATCCCGCCGGTGGGCCCCGAGGGCATCGACACCTCTGGTCTGGACGTCTCCGAAGCCGACGTCGCCGAGCTGCTACGCGTCGACGTCGCCGAATGGCGTGCCCAGCTGCCGCACTTCCACGAGCACTTCGGCAACTTCGAGCGCCTCCCGCAGGAGCTGCACGACCAGCTGAAGGCGCTCGAAGCCCGCCTCGCCTGAGGGCCGCGGAGCGGCCCTCAGGCGCTATTCGTGCGCGTGCGTCTCGCCTGAGGACGCCGGCGGGCGTGACTCCTCGGCGAGCGAGGTGATCGTGAGCGCGCCGCGGGCGGCCTGCTCCAGCACATCGGTGGCCTCCTCGAGCGAGCGCGCGTAGAGCTCGACGAGCAGGTGGACGATGATCTGGGCGTCGTCCTCGTGCTTGTGGAAGCGGACGTGCGTGAAGAACTCGCGTACGCCGTAGTCGCCGAACGCGGCATAGGACAGCGCGTCGCCGGCCTCGGGCCCGGAGCACGTCTCGACATCCTCGGCGTCGACCGCGACCGTGCAGGAGGCCACCCAGGGGGTACCGGCGATCATCCGTTCCCAGCGGTCCTCGATCGGCTCGACGCGACCGTTGTTGAAGCCCAGGTGGGGCTGGTCGTGCATGCAGTCCAGGCACTGCACGACGGCCTCCTGGAGCTCGTCGACGACTTCGGCGCGCTCGCCCGTGTCGGGGTCGATCTTGTGGATGCCCTCGTAGTGGACCTGGACCTCGAGATCCTGCGACCAGCAGCGGTAGCAGCGCAGCCAGCTGCGCGCGGTGGTCTCCGGGGCCGAGCTCATGGGTTCATTGTATGCAGGGGTCTCGACGGGTACCGGGCGCAAAGCGGACGGGGCGCCCAGTGGGCGCCCCGTCCTCGTACTCTGGCTGGAAGCGGCTTGGGCTAGTGGCCCTTGCCGTGCCCGTGGTGCTTCTTGTGCTTCTTGGCTTTGACCGTCACACCGAACGCTTTCACGGTCGGGGAGCCGCCCAGCGCTGACTGGTAGGAGACCGTCGCCGCCAGGTGCAGCGTGCGACCTTTGGCGAGCGCGGCACGCGCTGCCGCGGAGGGCGCGATCGTCAACTGCAGTGGTGCGCCGGCGGCTCCACTGCCGGCGGCGCTGCCATACAGCGAGGTCACCGGGCGGCACTTGCCGTGGATCTTCTTCGCACCGTGGCGGCAGTGCTTGCCGCGCTTGGCCTCAGTCGCCGCGACGCGCGCGATCTTCGCGGTCGGCACGGTTGCGCTGAACGTAGCGCGGCCCGACTGGGTGGGCACCAGCGTTACCGACACGGTCCCGTTGGCATTCGCCTTGACCGACTTCAGTAGGAACGTGCTGTCGGCCTTGGTTGCCACCGGTGGGGGAGGGGATGAGCCCAGCGGCCCGCAGTACAGCGTCAGGACCAGGCCGTCGGCCGCCGGCGGGATTTGCAGCACACCGGTCGAGGCGGCGCTCTGTGCGTGGTTGGACGCAGAAACGCACCCGGGCGCCGTTGCTCGGATTTCGTAGAACCCGGGCACGACGTCCCAGCTGAAGACGCCGCCTTCGGGGTTGACCGCAGGATTCGTGCGGTTGCCGGGCGACATCTCGCCGCTCCCTGTCGGGATCGGCGTGAACGTGCCTTTGGCGGTGCTCGAGCGGTAGAGCGTCACGGTCGCGTTGGCGATCGGTTGTCCGCTCGTGTTGATCACGTGCCCGCTCGGATCGATGTAGATGTCGAACTCGACGTCGATTTTCGTGGCGCCGACCGGGCAGGTGCCGGTGATTTTCACATGCGCGCTGCCGTGCGAGGATACTGGCGGCGTGTAGGCGGCTTCATAGTCGGAGGAGCCGTCCACCGCGTTCTGGCTGCCTGGAACTTCGTGCATCGGGCCGCCAGCGATCGTTTCGCCGCTGGGGTTCGTGATCTGGAATTCCAGTGGCGCACCGGAGCAGGCGATCGTCGTCACCTTGCTCGGCTGGTTCATGTAGGTGACCGGAATGCCGCCTTCGCCGGTGCCGACGTTGGAGACGCCGCTGCCTGCGGGTGGTGGCGTCAGCGCCGCGCCGAGTTCGATGTCCTGTTTTTCGAGCGTTTCTTTGGCTTTTTTGAGGACGACGCCGTTGTGGTGGCCTTCATATGTCGGCGCGCCCTGCGGCGGATAGGCCGTGAGGTTGTACGTGCCGGGTGGCACTGAGGCTCGGTATTCGCCTTTCAGGTTGGTCGTGCGCACGACGCACGTGCCGCCTTCGGTAGGACAGATCTCGACGGGTGCGAGCGTCGCGGCTTGCGTGCCCCCCTGGTAGTAGACCGTACCCTTCAGCACACCGTCAGTGGGTGGCGTGAGCGCTTCGAAGGAGTATTCGAAGGCGATTCGTCCGGGCTGGCCGCCGGCGTTGATGCTCTGGTAGATGAGTCCCGTCGCGGTATTGCCATCCTCGAAGGATCCCGACGCGAACGAGCCGTTCTGCACATAGCCGCCTTCGATGCCGTCGGAATAGCCGACGGCGGCCGGGGTGCCGCCGAAGCCTTCGCTGCCGTCGCTCGCGTCGCCGGTCTCCCACTGGATCTTGTCGTAGTTGAAAGTCATCGTGAAGTTGCCGCCGGGGGCCTGCGACGGGGACTGCGTGAGGATCAACTGGAAGCTGTTGAGCTTGTCGGTGTGTTCGTCGAAGTAGCCCACGTTGACCCAGTTCACGCAGAAGTACTTGACACCGCCTTCCAGTTCCCCGCCGCCGTAGGTCGTGAGGCTCGAGCCCGTGCCGCGGGTGTTGACATCGGCCAGGTACGGCGCGATGATCGTTTCGCCGGTGGCCGTGAAGTCGAACGGCGTGTACGTGTGGAGACCTTCCTGGAAGGTGAGGTTGCCGTTGTTGTTGACGTACGTCGTGCTGTATTCGGTGCCGCCGAAGTTGATCGTGAATCCGAGCGGCACGCCGGAAACGTATTCGTCGTCGTTGGCGGCGAACGTGTTGGCGGTGCAGCCAGGGAGGCTCTCGACCGCGTTGCCTTCGGCTCTCGCCGGTGCTGTGAAGATCAGTGCGCTGAGGATCAGACCCATCACGACCGATATAGATGCACCGAGTCCTGTTCGATACGCGTGCTTGCTAGATGCCAAAGACATTCGTGTCAACCCCCAGTCCGCTCGTGTCCGCCCGTGTGCCGCTTGATTTGGAGCGGGAGCATACACGTCCTATTACCGGAACCGGCCCGTCGGTGGACCACGGTGTGGCGGCTAGCCGATCCCGGCGCGCAGCGTCGCGGTGAAGTCGGTGTGCGCCACGGGCCCGACGCACGGCGAGACGGCGCCGGCGTCGCGATAGCGCGCGACCCCGGCGCGTACGTCCTCGGCGCTCCCGACGGCGGCGAGCTCTGAGAGAAAGCGCTCGGAGATCGCCTCCTGCATGCTCTCGATGTCGTTCGCACCCGCGGCGGCGTCGAACGCGGCGATCTCCTCGGCGAAGCCGGAGCGTTCGATCATGGCGCGGTAGAAGGGCAGGCCGAAGTAGGGCAGCAGCTCGCGCCGCATCGCGGCGTGCGCCTCGGCGGGATCCTCGACGACGGCGGCGGGGACCGCGGCGACGACGTCGAAGCCCCCAAGCGTGCGCCCGGCGCGTTCGCGCCCCGCGGTGACCTCGGGGATGACGACGTCGCGGATATAGGAGGGGCAGCAGAGCCACAGGATCACGCCGTCGGCGATCTCCCCGGCGAGGCGCAGCATCGCGGGGGAGAGCGCGGCGACGTAGATCGGCAGCTGCGGGCGCGGATCGACGCCGACGAGGTGAAAGCCGGTGGGCCACTTCTCGCTCGCCGGGGGGTCCTCGCCGCGGAGGATCGCGCGGACGATGGAGGCGTACTCGCGCATCTCGCGCACGGGGCGGTCGATCGTCTGCCCGTGCCAGCCCTCGACGACGGGGCGGTGGGAGACGCCGAGGCCGAGCGTGAGGCGCCCGCCGGAGAGCTCGTCGATCGTGACGGCGGTCTGCGCCATCGTGGCGGGGGTGCGCGTGTAGATCGGCACGACACCCGTCCCGACGCGGATCTCGCGGGTGGCGAGCGCGTACGCGGTGAGCACAGTTAGCGACTCGCGGCCGGCGATGTGGGTGGTGTAAGCGGTCTCGTAGCCGAGCGACTCGGCGAGCTGGACACGCTCGATCGCGCTCTCGATCGTGCGGCCGGGGGAGATGAAGCAGCCGGTGCTCACGGGGGCAGCATATGGCAGAGACGCCGCCGCGTGGAATGGGTTTTGGTTTGTGGGGGAGGGGAGGGGAGGGGTCGCGCTGCCGCGGGCCTCAGCGCTTTGGAAGCACGTACACGAGCGCCAGCGCGAAGCCGATCTGCCCGAACGCGAGCGCCGTGCCGAGGTTGGCCGCGCCGAGCGCACCGGCGAGCGCGCTCGCGGCGGCGAACGCGACGAGCATCGTCAGGAGGTCACGGGCGACGTTCACCGCTCGCCATTCTCCCCGCCAGCAGCGTGGCGAGCGCCGCCCCGTCCAGCGCGGGGTCCTGTTCGGCGAGCCAGCGCTCGGCGGCGCGCCGCCCTCCGAGCGCGCGCACCCCGCGCTCGCCGTGCTCGACAGCGAAGTCGGTGAGCGCTCCGGCGCGCCGCGAGCGCAGTCGGCGCTCGGCGAGCGCACCCCCGTCGAGCTCTCCCCAGCGCTCGGCGAGCGCGTCGGCGAGCTCCTCGATCCCCTCGGGTGGCGCGAGCGCGGACACGGCGAGCACGCGCGTGCTGCGACGCCCGAGCGAGCGCAGCGCGGCGCTGAGGTCGCGGCGCGCGCTGATCGCCACCTGGCCGAGATCGGCCTTCGTGACGACGAGCACGTCGGGTATCTCCATGATCCCCGACTTGAGGAACTGCAGCGTGTCGCCGCTGCCGGGCTGGACGACGACGACGACGGTGTCGGCGACCTCGGCGATCTCGGTCTCGGCCTGCCCGACGCCGACGGTCTCGATCACGACCACGTCGAACGCGGCCGCGAGCGCCTGCGCGGCCGCGCGCGTACCCCAGGCGATCCCGCCGAGGCGCTCGCCGGCGGCGGTGGAGCGGATGAACACACCACCGTCGGCGGGGTCGAACTCGACGCGCGCGCGGTCGCCCAGCAGCGAACCGCCCGAGCGGCGCGAGGAGGGATCGACGGCGAGCATCGCGACGCTCGCGCCGCGGGCGCGCCACGCGCCCAGCAGGGCGGAGAGCAGGGTTGACTTGCCCGCGCCGGGCGGGCCGGTTACCCCGACGATGTGACCCGCAGCCTCGCTGCCGAGACGCGCGGGGGAAACCTCGGCCAGCAGCGCCGCGGCCTGCTCGCGGTCGGCGGGCACGGTGCTCTCCAGCAGGTTCAGCGTGGCGGGAGCCGCGGCGAGGTCGCGACCGCGCAGGCGCCGGCCGAGATCCGCGCCGTCGCCCGTCGCGGGTCTGCCGCGTTGCGCGGGTCGCCGCTCACCCGTCGCCGCGCGCTCGCCGCCCACGGCCTACGCGGGCACGGAGTTGTGCTCGCCCACCAGCGTGACGATGTCGCGCATGATGCGCGTGATGTCGAAGTCCTTGGGCGTGTAGACCGCGGCGACGCCCGCCTGCTCGAGCGGCGCGACGTCCTGCTCGGGGATGATCCCGCCGACGACGACCGGCGCGTCCACCCCGGCGTCGCGCAGCGCCTCGATCACGGCCGGGATCAGCTCGCGGTGCGATCCGGAGAGAATCGAGAGGCCGATCACGTGCACGCCCTCCTGCAGCGCCGAGGCCGCGATCTGGGCGGGGGTGAGCCGGATGCCCTCGTACACGACGTCCATCCCGATGTCGCGCGCGCGCACCGCGATCTGCTCGGCGCCGTTGGAATGGCCGTCGAGCCCGGGCTTGCCGACGAGGATCTTCGGGCGCCGTCCGATGCGCTCGCCCAGCGCGGCGACCTGCTCGCGCAGGTCCGTGAGATCGCGCGCGGCGGGAGTGCCGTCTCCCTCCTCGCTCACGTCGCCGGCGGCCTCGCCCACGCCGGTGGGCGCGCGGTAGCTGCCGAAGACCTCGCGCAGCGTGGCGGACCACTCGCCCGTGGTTGCCCCGGCGCGCGCGGCAGCGATCGTGGGGACCATCAGGTTCTCGTCGCCCTCGCGCGCGACCCGCGCGAGCTCGGCGAGGGCGGCGTTGACCGCCCCCTGGTCGCGCTCGGCACGCCAGCGCCGCATCGCCTCGACCTGGGCGGCCTCCACCGCGGGGTCGACGACGAGGATCCCGCCCTCGGCGTCCGCCGTCAGCGGCGATACCTCGGTCTCGGTGAAGCGGTTCTGCCCGACAACGGTCTGCTCGCCGGCCTCGATGCGGCGGATGCGCTCGCGGTGGGAGTCCACGAGCGCCCCCTTCATGTAGGGGACGGCCTGCACGGCGCCGCCGTGCTCGGCGACGACCGCCATCTCCGCGCGCGCGCCCTCCAGCAGCTCGGCGACGAGGCCGTCCATCACCTTCGAGCCCTCGAAGATGTCGGGGTACTCCAGCAGATCGGTTTCGTAAGCCAGAACCTGCTGTATGCGCAGCGACCACTGCTGGTCCCACGGCCGCGGCAGCCCGAGCGCCTCGTTCCAGGCCGGCAGCTGGATCGCGCGGGCGCGCGCGTCGCGTCCGATCGTGACGGCGAGCGCCTCCAGGACGATGCGCTGCACGTTGTTCTCCGGCTGCGCCTCGGTGAGCCCGAGCGAGTTGACCTGCACGCCATAACGGAAGCGCAGATGGCGGGGGTCGACGACGCCGTAGCGCTCACGCCCCAGCTCCTCCCAGAGGATCCCCATCGCACGCAGCTTGGCGTGCTCCTCGACGAAGCGCACGCCGGCGTTGACGAAGAACGAGATGCGCCCGAAGACGTCGCCCATCAGCTCGCCGGCTCGCTCGCCGAGGCGCTCCCGGGCTGCGTCGAGCACGGCGATTGCGTTGCTCATCGCGTAGGAGATCTCCTGCACCGGCGTCGCTCCGGCCTCCTGGAGGTGGTAGGAGCAGATGTTGATCGGGTTCCACTTCGGTACGTGCTCGACGGTGTAGGCGATCATGTCCGCGATCAGCCGCATCGAGGGTGCGGGCGGGAAGGCATAGGTACCGCGCGCGAGGAACTCCTTGATGATGTCGTTCTGCGTCGTGCCCTGCAGGCGCTCCTGCGGGATGCCCTGGTCCTCGGCGGTCACGATGTAGAGCGCGAGCAGCCACGCGGCGGTCGCGTTGATCGTCATCGACGTGTTCATCTCATCCAGCGGGATGCCGTCCATCAGCGTCGCCATGTCGCCGCGGTGACAGACCGGGACGCCCACCTTGCCGACCTCGCCCCGCGCGAGCTCGTCGTCGGGGTCGTAGCCGGTCTGCGTGGGCAGGTCGAAAGCGACCGACAGGCCCGTCTGGCCCTTTTCCAAGTTCTTGCGGTACAGCTCGTTGGAGGCCTTAGCGGTCGAGTGCCCCGCGTAGGTGCGCATCATCCACGGGCGGTCGCGCTCGGGAAGACGGTGGTCGGAGGGGGCGCCGTGCTGATCGGACATCGCATCGCATAGTTTATGGGCATGCGCGGGCTAATCGTTCGGATCGTGCTTGCGCTGCTGCTCGTCGTGGTCGTGCTCAACTGGACCTACGGGCGGCTGCCGGCGACGCCGCGGCCAAACGGGCACTTCCTGGCGCTGAGCGGCGGCGTGCGCGTCCGCTACCTGGAGCGCCCCGGCTCCAAGGGGCCGGCGGTGCTTTTTATCCACGGCTTGCCGGGCACGGCGGAAGACTTCGAACGGGTCACGCCGCTGCTCGCAGGTGAGCGCACCGTCGCGATCGACCGACCCGGCTTCGGGTTCTCCAGCGGCGGCTACTTCCCGTTCTCCAGGCAGCTGCAGGCGGTGCAGGAAGTGATCGAACGGCTCCATCTCGGCCGTCCGATCCTCGTGGGGCACTCCTACGGGGGCGCGATCTCACTCGCGTTCGCCGAGGCCCATCCGAGCGAGGTGGGCGGTCTCGTGCTCGTCGACGCCGCCGCGACGTGCTCGCGCAACACCGCTCTCGAGCGCGACCAGGCACGAGCGATCCAGGTGATCGAAGCGCCCGTGATCACACAGATCGCGGACGTCACGTTCTCCCAACTGCTGCGCAAGGTCTCCGCCGAACAGGGCGACAGCGAAGCCTTCAACCCGGTTTCGGTTGATTCCGCGCACCTCCATCGGATACTGGCGATCAACATGAAGCACGGCAACCTGGAGGCGTGGGCGGGGGAGACGCTGCACGCGAACGCCGCGATCGAAGCGCTCAACCGGCGCCTCCCGGAGATCCACACGCCCGCGGTCGTGATCCAGGGCGCCTCGGACAGGCTCGTCAAACCGGCCTGCGGGCGGCGGTTGGCGGCGGCGCTGCCGGATGCGCAGCTCGAGATGGTCGCGGGTGGACACATGGCCCCCTACACCCATCCCCAAGCCATCTCTCAAGCGGTACGGAGCCTCGCGGCGCTTTATCCTTCGGGTCGATGACAGAGACGATCGAGCTCCCCCGCACCGGCGGCCCCGGCAGCGATCTCGGGGGCGCGTGGCGCGTGATCGTGCGCAACGACGATCACAACACGTTCGACCATGTCGCGCGCACGCTCGCGCGCTTCATCCCGGGTGTAACCCTGGAGCACGGGCACCAGTTCGCAAACCAGATCCACAACAGCGGGCAGGCCGTCGTCTTCAGCGGGCACCGGGAGCCCGCCGAGCACTACTGGGAGCAGCTCAAGGGCGCCGGCCTGACGATGGCGCCTCTGGAGCGCTGCTGAGACGGCCGGGGACGCGGCGCGGGGCGGCGTCCTCGATCGCTCGTGTGCAAAGCACACTTCGCTCTCTGCGTCCTTGCCCCGCTTGGTCTCCCGTCGTCTCAGACGGCAGACGCGGGAACGAAGCGACAGCCGGCTAGGCGCTCTCGCCCTCGGCGACGCGCCCGGCGTCGCCGTTGGCGTGCCCGTTACCCGCTGGCGCGGGCGCCCAGAGCGTCTCCTCGACGATCCCCCCGGAGGCGGTGCAGTCCCACCAGCCGTAGAGGATCGGCACCTGGTACCAGCTGGAGTGGCGGGCGCGGAAGTCGATCATCTCGGGGCCTTCCCAGAAGCGCTCCCAGTCGGAGTAGTTGGCGAACCTCGCGAGTTGCTGGAACTTGTAGCGGTCGTCGCGTGCGCGGTAGACGGCGTAGGAGCTCGCGCCGTAGCGCAGCGCGAACGCGGCGACCTCGTTCAGCGCGGCCTCGAAGCCGTTGCTGCGAAAGCCCGTGGCGTACCACGGGACGATGACCGTGCCGTTGCCTTCGCCCGCCATCGCTCAGGCCCCGACCTCGGCGTGGATCGCGCCGGGGCCCTCCGCGGTCTTGCCCTGGCCCTCGGCGTCGGCGCCGACGAGGATCGAGATCTTGCCGAGGTGCTTGTTTTCCAGCATCAGCTGGTGTGCTTCGGCGACGCCCTCGAAGGGCAGCGTGCGCCACAGCACGGGCCGGATCTGGCCGCTCTCGATGAGCTCGTTGGCCTTCATGCACTCGTACGCGTTGGCGAAGTGCGAGCCGACGATCTCCTTCTGCTTCATCCACAGGTAGCGCACGTCGAAGTCGAGGTTGTAGCCGGTCGTGCCCGCGCAGATCACGACCTTGCCGAACGGCTTGACGGTGAAGACCGAAGTCGGGAACGTCGCGGCGCCGACGTGCTCGAAGACGATGTCGGGCGCGTCGCCGAGGATCTGCTTGACGCGCTTGGCGAATTCGCGCGAGACGCCGAAGCGCGCCTTCTCCTCGTCCGGCGTCTCTTTCCCCGTTCTCATCATGCCCTTGAACTCGGCGCGGTCGATGTAGTCGACGGCGCCCAGGCGCTTGACCAGCTCGCCCTTCTCGGCGGACGAGACGACGCCGACGCAGTGCGCGCCGGCGGCGGCGCAGAGCTGGGTGGCGAACACGCCGAGACCCCCGGCGGCGCCCCAGATCAGGACGTTCGCACCGGCCTGGATCTTGCATCGCGTGATCAGCATGCGGTAGGCGGTGAAGTACACGAGACCGTAGGAGGCGGCCTCCTCCCAGCTGAGCGCCTGCGGCTTGGGCAGCAGCTGCTGGGCCTGGACCTTCGTGAACTGCGCGAAGGACCCCCACGTCGTCTCGTACCCCCAGATCTTCTGCGAGGGAGCGGCCATCGGATCGAGGCCGTGCACCTCGGGATCCTCGTAGGAGGCCTGGTTGCAGTGGATCACGACCTCGTCGCCGGGCTTCCAGCGGGTCACGCCGGCGCCGACCTTCCACACGATCCCCGACGCGTCGGAGCCGCCGATGTGGTGACCGTACTCGGGGTGGTCGCCGTAGCGCCACACGCCGATCGGCTTGCCCAGCGCGGCCCACACGTTGTTGTAGTTGACGCCCGCGGCCATCACGCGCACGATCACCTCGAACGCGCCGGGCTCGGGGACCTCGATCTCCTCGACCTGGAAGGCGTCCTTCGGTTCGCCCTCGCGCTCCTCGCGTATGACCCACGCGGCCATCGTCTTGGGCAGCTCGCCCGGCTCGGTGTCCACCTCGGAGATTTGCTTCAGGTCGATTGCCACGGTTATGTAGACCTCGCGTGTCGGTGACGGGGGAACCGCAATGCTACCGGGCGCCGGCGTGCCGCTGCGCCCGCGCCGGCGAGGAGCCGGGACGACCGATGGGACGCGCGGCGACCGGGGGCGCGGTACGCTGGACTGCCGCCAACGTTCCGAACAGGAGTCCGTTTGCCCGATCCCCAGCCGTCCGAGGAGGAGCCCCAGCAGGGCCCCAACATCATCATGCCTCCGGAGGAGTTCGCCGGGAAGTGGGCCAACGCGGCGTCGATCGCGCGCACCCCGCACGAGTTCACGCTCGACTTCCTGCGCATCGGGCCGCAGGGCCAGCAGGGGATCGTGGTTTCGCGCGTCTCGTTCTCGCCGCTGCTGGCGAGCCAGCTGGTGGACTTGCTGAACGAGCAGTGGCAGGCGTACACTGAAGAATCGGGCGTTCCGCCCGACAACGAGTAGTAGCGATGATGGAAAGCGATCCCTTCGAGCACGCGCGCCAGAAGCCGCAGTTCAAAAAGGTCGAGCTGCGGGGGCCGAACGTGACGTGCTCCATCGACCGTCCGCCGAGCCCGGACGCCTTACGGGTGCAGCAGGCTGCGATCCGCAAGCACCTCCACGGGCGCCAGTCGCGCGGGGACGAGCCGCGCGGCGCTTAGCGGGCGCTCGCGCTAAGCGAACGGCAGATCGACGACGGTCGCCGCGACACCGTGTTCGCCCACGGCCAGCGTGTCGCCTACGCCCGCCTCGCGGCGAACGAGCGCAAGCGCGATCGGCCCGCGCTCGGGGGAATCCACGACGCTCCCCAGGCGCCCCACGACACGCTCGCCCAGGCGCAACTCCTCACCAGTGGCCGCCGCGCCGCTCAGGCGCAGCCCGCGCAGGTGGCGGTTGGGCTTGCCCCTGTAGAAGAGGCGCGCGACCGTCTCCTGGCCGACGTAGCAGCCCTTGGTGAAGCTCACGGCGCGGTCGTTGAGCGCCGCCTCCTGGGGGATCGTGCCCTCATCCGTGTCGAGCCCGTAGCGCGGCTGGCCGCGCTCGACACGCAGAACCTCGGCGGCGCTCTGGGAGACCTCGCGGGCACCGCCGTCGAGCAGCGCGTTCCAGACCGCGTCGCGATCGACGCTGTCGCAGAGCACGTCGAAGCCCTCGGCGGTGACGACCAGCCGCGCCGGTCGCTCGGCGATCGTCGTGGGGGCGTGGGCATGCTCGACCTGCAGGGAGTCCACCTCGACGGACCCCGCCGCGCGCGCGGGGGGATTGGTTCGAACGCTCGCACGCTCGCACGCGCGGCGGGCCCGATCAAGGAGAGCAGTGCGCGCTCCAGCGTGCGCTTGTGCAACTCCACCTCGTAGCCGACCTTGTAGCGGCGGATCATGTCGAACAGCGCCTGCAGCGCCACTCGCTCGGTGTCCAGCAGCAGTTCCTCCACGGCCTCGCCCGCTCCGACCGCAAGCACGCGCAGGTCGCCGAGCATCTTGCCCTTGCTCGTGAGGAACGCCGCGAAGCGACCCTCGCCGGGGCGCACGTCGGCGAGCTCCTGGGTGACCTGGCCGTTGAGGAACCCGACGGCGCCCGCGCCGGTCAAAGCGAGCTTGCCGCGTTCGGAGCGGTCGAGCAGACCGCACGCGGTGCGCAGCGTCTCGTACTCGGCTCGCAGGCGGTCTGTGTCGGTCGCGGCCACGGCACTTCCGAGCATAGCCCCGCCGATCGCTAGGCTTCGCGAACATGGGCCTGGCGGACACCTTCCAGGGCATCGTCGACTCTCTGCCCGACGACTGGACGGATCTGGAGATGGATCTGCGGATCGTCGACGAGTCGCGCTATGTCGACGCGGCGGTCTACCTGGCGACGTGCAATGCGCGACCGTACTCGCGCCACGACTGGCACTGGCGGCTGCTCGTGGCGCACCGCTTCGGCCACGCGGCGTCGGCGCAGACGGTGCACGGCACGCTGCGCCTGCTCGACGACGCCGCCATCGAGGGGGAGCTGGCGGTCAGGGAGCTGCGCGCGGGACGCGCGGAGGTGACCCAGATGTGGGGTCGTCCCCAGTCGGTACGCGAGGAGCTCCGCCGCATTCGCGCCCAGTAGGGCGCGGCGCTGGCCGAGCGGGAGTCGGGTGTTCGTTTTGCGGAGCCCGCGGCGCGCGCGTGGAGCGCGCGTGGAGGTTTGTTCCGAGCCCGCACGCACGCGCGCGCGGCGGGGCCGTTTTTGGAACAGACGACCCTCAGCTCTCGGCGGCCGCGACACGGCCCGCGCGCTGGATGCGCCGCGACCCGCGCGGGTCGAGCGGGACGATCGTGGCGTTGGGCACCGACTCGCCGAGCAGCTCGCGGTCTTTGGTGCGCTGGAACAGCGCGATGCGGATCACGCCGCCGTGGCAGACGATCAGCGCGGGGGCCTCGGCGCGCTTGATGTCGTGGAAGGCGGCCGCGACGCGCACGCCCTGCTGCGCGAAGGACTCCCCGCCGGGGAACGCGAACGTGGGGTCGCCGGTGCGGAAGCGCTCGAACTCTGCGGGCGCCTCGGCCTGGACCTCGGCGAAGCTGCGATCGGTCCAGTCGCCGGAGTCGGTCTCCATCAGGCGCGCGTCCTCGCGCGCCACCAGGCCGATGCGACCCGCGACCACGTCGGCGGTTTCGCGGGCGCGTAGCAGCGGGCTGCACCAGAGTGCGGCGAACTCGTAGGGGACGGCGCGCTCGGCGAGCTCGGCCGCCTGGGCACGCCCGGTGGCGTCCAGCGGAACCGCACCCTGGCCCTGGAAGCGGCCCTCGGCGTTGTAGGCGGTCTGGCCGTGGCGCGCGAGGTACATGCGCGGGGGTTGCGACACAACGGCTGAGGATAGCCGCGCCGAAACCGACCGGAGCCGACCGTAGAATTGGCTTCCGCATCGTTTGGAGTCGAAGACGGAGAGGAGCGCATCGTGGAGGAACGTGGCCTGAGCGCCTACGTGGCGGAGCTCGTGGGAACCTTTGTGCTGGTCCTGTTCATCGCGCTGATCGTCAGCGTCTATGCCCGCACGGGCCTCGTCGCCCACCTGGGCGCGCCGGAATTCGCGGCGATCGGGCTGCTGCACGCGTTCCTGCTGATGATGCTGATCCAGACCCTGGGCGGCACCTCGGGCGCCCACTTCAACCCGGCCGTCACGATCGGGCTGGCGGCGGTGCGCGAGATCAAGCCGGTGGAGGCGCTCGGCTACATCGTGATGCAGTTGATCGGCGGGATCGCGGGCGCGGCGCTGTGCAAGGCGGTCCTCACCGAACTGCCGGGCGGCGCGAACCTCGGGAACCCGTCGGTCAGCAGCCTGCTGGCGGGCAAGACGATGCTGGGCGCCCTGTGCGAGCTGGTCGGGACGTTCGCGTTGGTGTGGGCGATCGTGGGTGTCGCGGTGAACCCGCGCGGGACGCGCGACTGGGCGGGTTTCGTGATCGGCGCGACGCTCGGCTTCGCGGTGCTGGTGTTCGCGCCGCTGACCGGCGCCGGCCTGAACCCGGCCCGCTCGCTGGGGCCGGCGATCGTCGCGGGCAGCTTCTCGGGCGGCTTTGGCAACTTCCTCGTGGTGTACGTCGTGGGGCCGATCGTGGGTGGGCTGGTCGCGGCGCTCGGCTACAAGATGCTGGTGCTCGACCCCCAGCACCGCGTCGGGGAGCGCCCGATCGACAAGCTCGCGTAGGGGGCTCATACACTCCAGGGGATGCGCCGGCGCGTCACCTACTCGCGCAACCTCACGCTCTCGCTGTCGCGGACGTGCCGGTGCTACTGCAAGTACTGCGCGTTCGCGACCCACCAGGCGCACCTGCACACCCCGCAGGAGGTGCTGGAGCTGATCGATGGCGCGGCGCGGCGCGGGATCAAGGAGCTGCTGGTCCTGACGGGGGAGCGGCCTGAGGTCAACGAGGGGGTGGCGGCGAAACTCGCCGAGTATGGCCACGTGGACTTCACGGCGTACGTGGTGTGGGCATGCGAGCGGGCGCTCGAGCGGGGGATCCTGCCGCACACCAACCTCGGCGTCCTCGACCGCGACGACCTGGCGCGGCTGCGCGAGGTCACGGCCTCCCAGGGGCTCATGCTCGAGTCGATCTCCGAGCGCCTGATGGAGACGGTGCACGCGGGCTCGCCCACGAAGCACCCGCAGCGGCGCCTGGAGACGATCCGCGCCGCGGGCGAGCTGCGGATCCCGTTCACCTCGGGGATCCTCGTGGGGATCGGCGAGAGCGAGGAGGAGCGGATGGCGTCGCTGGAGGCGCTCGCCGACGTGCACGCGCAGTACGGGCACATCCAGGAGGTGATCCTGCAGAACTTCGTGCCCCATCAGCGCTACTACGGGCGCGAGCCGGCAGAGATCGCGGACGCGGCGGCGCGCGAGTACTGGCGCACGGGCATCGGGGACGGCGCGGGGAGCAGGGGGGACGGCGCCGTGCCCGCCCGCCTGCATCCGCAGCTGCCGCTGCCGGAGTGGGCGTGCGCGGTGGAGATCGAGGACATGAAGCGCCTGATCGCGGAGACGCGGCGGTTGATGGGAGAGATCGGGATACAGGTGCCACCGAACCTCGCCGACTGGTGGCCGGAGTTGGTGCGCGCGGGTGCGAGCGATCTGGGCGGGCTGTCGGCGAACGGCGACCACATCTCCCCCGAGCACCCGTTTCCCTCGCCGCACCGCGTGCGGCGCCGGCTGCAGGCCGACGGCGTGGCGCTCGCGGAGCGCCTGTGCGTGTACCCGCAGTACATCCACCCCGACTGGCTCGCGCAGGGCGTGCTGGACACGATCAAGCTCAAGTACTGGTCGTTCATCCCGCGCCGCGGCTCGGGCTACGGCGACGGCGCGGCGGTGCGCGACGGCGCCGGCCCGGTTGGGGGGGGCCCGCGGCCGGCGATCCGCAGCGATCTCGTGCCGCGGGCGATCGAACGCGCCCGCGAGGGCGCCTTCCTGAGTGCGGAGGAGCTCACGGCGCTGTTCGCCGAGACGCGCCCCGAGGCGATCGAGGAGCTGCGCGCCGCCGCCGACGAGCTGCGCGCGGAGCTCGCGGGCGACACGGTGACGTTCGTGGTGAACCGCAACATCAACATCTCCAACGTCTGCACCGTGGGCTGCGCGTTCTGCGGCTTCGGCCAGGGCAAGCGCTCGCCCGACGCCTACGAGCACTCCGAGGAGGAGTTCGAGCGGCGCGTGCGCGAAGCGATCTCCTACGGCGCCAGCGAGCTCTGCATCCAGTCGGGCATCCATCCCGACTGGAGCCTCGAGGACTACCTGGGCTGGCTGCGGGTGGCCAAGCGCGTCGCGGCGAGCGAGGGCACCGAGCTGCACCTGCACGCCTACAGCCCCATGGAGATCGCCCACATGTGCGACATCTCACGGCTCGGACCCGCCGAGGTCTTCGCGCACCTGCGCGACGCCGGCCTGGACTCCACGCCGGGGACCGCCGCGGAGGTTCTCCACGACGGGGTGCGCGAACGCATCAGCCCCAACAAGCTGCCCGTCGCGCGCTGGGTGGAGATCGTCGAGGCCTCCCACGTCGCCGGCCTGCGCTCGACCGCGACGGTGATGTTCGGGCACATCGAGGAGCCCTGGGAGCTCGCCGAGCACATGCGTGTGGTGCGCGAGCTGCAGGAGCGCACGGGCGGGATCACGGAGTTCGTCCCGCTCTCGTTCATCCCCTTCCAGACGCTGCTGGGCCGCACGCACGGCATCGAGGAGATCTCGCGGGAGGAGAACCTCAAGCACACCGCGGTCTTCCGGCTCGCGCTGGGCCGCAGCGTGCGCAGCCTGCAGGCGTCGTGGGTGAAGATGGGGCTCGACGCCGCGACCGAGGCTCTGCGGTGGGGCGTGAACGACCTCGGGGGGACGCTGATGGAGGAGTCGATCAGCCGCCTCGCGGGCAGCTACCACGGGACCAAGCTCGACCCCGCGCAGCTCGTCGCCGCCGCGCACGCGGCGGGGCGACCGGCGGCGGAGCGCACGACGCTCTACGGGATCCGCCGCCGCTACGAGCTGCCGCTCGCGGCCTGATCGGCCGCCGCCGGCGCGGCCTGATCGCCCGTCGTCGTCGGCGCCGCCCGCCCCTGCCCGTCGAGGAAGTTTTCGATCGGCTCGAGCATCTGGCGGTGATAGGTGATTCCAGCCCGCAGCGACTGCTCGACGCCGGTGACGCCCCCGCTGGCGCGCACCTCCTGCAGGCACTCGCGCAGCTCGTCGAGCTTCGCCACGTGCCAGTCGCGCCGCGCGGCCATGATCGGGCGGGGGTCGGCGCCCGCGAAGATCTTCAGCATTCCCTCGTCGCGATACTGCGGGGGCGCGGCGTCCGTCGCGTGCACCCACTCGGAAAGTGCCTCGCGGCCGCTGTCGGTGAGCACGTAGCGCTTGCGCCGCCGGCCGCCGTGCTCCTGCTCGGAGCGCAGGTAGCCCGCGCCCGCGAGCCGTTCGGGCTCCGCGTAGAAGGTGGTGTGGGGGATCGGCCAGAAGTTCTCGATCGAGCGCTCCAGGAGCTGCTTGAGCTCGTAAACGGTGGCTTCGCCGAGCAGATCCAGCAGGCTGAGAACCGCGTAGGAGGTCTGTGTGAGACGGATGTCCTTGCTTTTCATCATTCGACCTGTATAGTACGTCATGAACTATTGAGAAGGTGTGGCGTCCGGTTCGGCGAGAAGGTCTGTTCCCCCGCAGACCTCTCTGCCCGCCGCGCAGTCGCGCCCGGCCGAGAGGAAGACCATGAGCGAAACCCCCGACGTTCAGGATATCCCCGCCAGAAGTCACGATTACGACGTCGCGATCGTCGGCGCATCGATCGCGGGTTGCACCGCGGCGACGCTGCTCGCGCGTGCCGGCGCGCGAGTGGCGCTGCTGGAGAGCCACAGCGATCCGCGGACATACAAGCGGATGTGCACGCACTTCATCCAGTCCAGCGGCTCCCCGACGATCGAGCGCCTCGGCATGCGCGGCGCGATCGAAGCCGCCGGGGCGCGGCCCAACGGCTTGAACATGTGGACTCGCTATGGCTGGGTTTCGTTCGATCCCACCTCCGCGCGCTCGGCGACGCTGCGCGAGAACCCCGGGTGGAACATCCGCCGCGAGACCTTCGACCCGATGCTGCGCGAGCTCGCCGAGGCCACGCCCGGCGTGCAGCTGATGCTGGGCCACACCGTCCACGGCCTGCTGTGCGACGGCGACGCCGCCGGCGATCAGAAGCGGCCCGGCGCCGGCTTGCGCGGGCGCGTCCGCGGCGTGCGGGCGCGCGAGCGTGACGGCACCGAGCACGAGCTGCGCGCGCGTCTGACGATCGCCGCCGACGGACGCGACTCGCAGATCGCAAAGCTCGCCGCGCAGCCGACGAAGCTGCGGCCGAATCGCCGCTTCGGCTACTTCGCGCACTACCGCGACACGCCGGTCGCGACGGGCGACAGCGCGCAGCTGTGGCTGCTGGACCCCGACGTCGCCTACGCCTTCCCCACCGACGGGGGCCTGACGCTGCTGACGTGCCTGATCCACCAGGATCGTCTCCCCGAGTTCCGAGAGGACCCCGAGCCGGCGATGATGAGCCTGTTCGAGCGCCTCCCCGACGGGCCGCGCCTGGATCCGGCCAAGCGCGAGACGAAGGTGTTGGGCAAGCTGGACATGACGAACATCGTGCGCCAGACGACCTCCCCCGGGGTCGCGTTCGTCGGCGACGCCGCCCTCGCGGCCGACCCGCTGTGGGGCGTGGGCTGCGGCTGGGCGCTGCAGTCGGGCGAATGGCTCGCCGACGCGCTCGCCCCCGCGCTGCAGGGCGACGACGCGGCGATCGACGGGGCCCTCGCGGGCTACGCGGCGCGTCACCGCAAGGGCCTCGACGCGCACGAGAAGTTCTGCTCGGCCTACTCCAAGGGCCACCGCTTCAACCCCGTCGAGAAGCTGCTGTTCCGCGCCGCGGCGCGCGACGAGCAGCTCGCGGAGCGGATGGCGCTGATGGGCGGCCGCTGGATCACGCCGCAGCAGATGCTCAACCCTGCGACGATCGGCCGGATCGTGCGCGTCAACCTGAGTCGCTCCAGGCGCCCCGTGGGACTGAAGACCCGCCCCGCGCCCGCCGCGCTGCCGGCATGAGCACGTTGCGAACCGGCAGGATCACGGTCGGGGGCATCGGCTCGCCGGTCATCGAAGCCGGACCCCGCGAGGCCACGGAGGCGGTGGTGTTCGTGCACGGCAACCCGGGCTCCTCGACCGACTGGAGCGCGCTCGTGGAGAAGACCGGCGAGCACGGGCGGGCGGTGGCGTTCGACATGCCGGGGTTCGGCAAGGCGGACAAGCCGCGCGACTTCGAGTACCACGTCGGCCTCCTACGCCGAGTTCCTCCAGGGCGCGCTCGGCCAGCTCGGGATCGAGCGCGTGCATCTCGTGCTGCACGACTTCGGCGGGCCCTTCGGCCTGGTCTGGGGCCTGCAGCACCCCGATGCGTGGGCGAGCGTCGTGCTGATCAACGTCGGCGTGATGCCGGGCTACACATGGCACACGATGGCGCGCCGCTGGCGCACGCCGGTGCTCGGCGAGCTGCTGCAGGCGTGGATCCCGCGCTCGGGCTGGCGGCGCGCGATGCAGAAGGCCAACCCCAGAGGGCTGCCACCGGAGTTCGTCGACAAGATGTACGACGACTACGACCGCGCGACGCGCCGCACCGTGCTGAAGCTCTACCGCGCGACCCCCGACCCCGGCGACACGGCGCTCGCGATGGGCGCCGCGATTGGCGATCTGCACAAGCCGGCGCTGGTGGTGTGGGGAGCGAAGGATCCGTTCATCGGCGTCGAGTTCGCCGAGCGCCAGCGCGAGTTCTTCGAGGTCGCGCGCGTGGAGGTACTACCCGAGAGCGGGCACTGGCCCTTCCAGGACGACCCCGCCGCCGTCGAGCGGGTCGTCGTGCCGTTCCTCGCCGAGCAGCTCGGCGGCGGCAGCACGCCACGCCCCGCGGACGCGTCCGCGGCGAGCGCCGCGGAGTAGCGCCCGCCACGCTCCCGGGCCGCGCGCGGGCGACTAACGGAAGAGGTCCTCCGCCAGCGGTCGCAGCAGCGCCGCGGCGCCCGGGCCGTCGTCTCGGGTGACGAACCGCGCGAGTCCCTCGACGAGCACGACGGGCTCGCGCGAGTCCTTGGCGCGAGCCAGGTCCGCGGTCGCCGCGATCGCGTCCGCGACCGCGATCCAGGTCGCGCGCAGCTCCATGCCGGCGCTGTCGCGGCGCCCGCGCCAGTCCTCCAAAGGTTGCAGGCCCGCGCAGCCCACCGCAACGTCGCACTGCCCGTGGCGCCACGCGCGCCCGAAGCTATCGGTGACGAGCACCGCGGGCGCCGCTCCCGTGAGCTCGCGCAGTCGCGCCCGTATGCGGCGCGCCGAGGCGTCGGGGTCACGCGGCAGCACGATCAGCGAGTCGGCGTCGGCGGCGTTGGAGGCGTCGACCCCGGCGTTGGCGCAGACGAACCCTTGATGGGTGCGGCAGATCATCACCCCATTCGCCGCGCGCAGGAGCTCGCGCGACTGGTCGAGCACGACCTGCACGGCGCGCGCGTCTTTGCCGAGCTGCTCGGCGAGCTCGACGGCGCGGTCGGAGGGGGCGACGTCGGCGAGCACGACGACGGCGCCCTCGGCCTTTGAGACGACCTTGTGCGCGATCGCCACGACCTGGCCGTCGTGCAGACCACCCCGGTTCCCCGAGACCGTCTGCGCGCTTGCGGCGCGCACTATCGAAGCCGCCAGGTCATCCCCGGCACGAACCTCGGGCAGGTCGCGGAGGCTTTGTGCAGATAGGGCAGACACGGCAGGGGCCCGGGTCCGGTGCGCTCAGGCCGCGCGCGAGGGGTGGCCGACAGCGGCGAAACCCAGCACCGAGCGAGTACGCGGTGCGCGCACACGCTCGCCCGCGAGGCGTTCGCGTAGGACGGCTAGATCCTCGCCGGTGTCGATGTCGAGCAGCAGCGACGGTAGGTGATCCACCCGGCACGCCGCGCCGGCGGCGCGGGCGAGCTCGCGGTGGCGCTCGCAGCTTCCGGGGCCGAAGCTCGGCTCGATCGCGCGGGGCGGCGCCAGCAGCAGGCCGTTGGTGCCGGTGCCGTGGCGGTCGGGGACAATCGCGACGGTGCTCTCGCCGATGCCGCCCAATTCGCCTTCGAGCAGCGCGTCGATCTCGGCGGGCTCCAGCGCGGGACAGTCCCCGGGCACGCACAGCACGCGCTCGGCGCCCTGTGTGGCGGCCTGGGCGATCCCCAGCGCGACGGCGGCGCTCTGCCCGCTCTCGTGGACGTCCTCGACGACGGTCGCGCCGATGTAGTTGGCCGCTGCGGCGACGGCGCGCTCGTTGGTGACGACGACCGTGAAGTCGATCGCCTCGCAGCGGTCGAGTGCGCTCAGCACGTCGCCGACCATCGCGCGCGCGAGGTCGGCGCGCAGGGCGTCGGCGACGCTGGCGCCGAGACGCTGCTTGGCTTGCGAGAAGCGCTTGACGGGGAGGATCGCGGCGGTGCGCATCGCTGCGCCAGAGCCTATCTGGGGATTCAGAACCGCAGCAGCATCAGCCCCACGCTGACGCCGGGACCGACCGTCACCATCAGGCCGTGCTCGCCCGGGCGAGGCCGGCGCTGCTGGAGGACCTCCTGCAGCACGTACAGGATCGCGGGGGTGCCGATGTTGCCGTGCTCGGCGAGCACCTTCCAGCTCGTCTCGACATCCTCGCGCGGGAGCTCCAGCGCCTCCTGGATGCCTTCGACGATGCGGCGCCCACCGGGGTGGACGATCCAATGATCGATGCCCGAGAGCGCGATGTCGTTGCGAGCGAGGAAGCCGCTCACCAGATCTCCGAGGCCGGCCGCCGCGAGGTCGGGCAACTCGCGCGCGAGGTGCAGATGGCTGTCCTCGGCGCTCAGCGACAGGCTCACCGCGCCGAGCGTGCCGCCGATGTGGTGGACCTGGGAGTCCAACACCAGCGGTGCGGCGTCGAGTGCACCGACACCCCGTGGGCTGGCGACATCGTTCTCCTCACCGGCGAGCAGGACCGCGGCGCAGCCGTCGCCGAAGATCGCCGAGCCGACCGTCTTGGCACGGGCGTCGTCGGGGGTCGCGCGCATCAGGATGCTGCTCATGCTCTCGGCGGCGACCACGAGCGCGTGCTTGCCGGGGTGCTGGGGAAGCGCCTGCGAGGCGAGCCGCAGCAGCGGCACGGCGCTCGCGCAGCCGACGCCGGTGATGTGGTACTTGTCGGTCGCGGGATCCATGCCGTAGTGCTCGACGAGGCGGTGCGCGAGCGTGGGGCAGCCGAGCGAGTAGAGGCTCGCGCTGAGCACGGTCCCGATCTGGAGAGGATCGACACCGAGCTGGTCGACGGCGCGCACCGCGTGGCTCATGAGCTCCGCCTCGACGCGCTCGCCGCGGCCCTGGAGCGTGTCGGCAAGGAAGTCCTCGGCGAGGTTGAGGTGCCGGCGCTCCACCCCGCAGCGCCCGAAGATGCGCTCCGCGAACTCGTCCCGCTCGAGGCCCAGGAGCGCGAGCACCTGATCCTGGGAGTAGCTCGTCTCGGAGTCCGCGAGCGCGAGCCCCGCGATCCGCGCGCCGATGCGCGGCGGACGGTGCGTGCGCACCTGCGTGGGCGCGCTGCGCGGCGTGTCGCGAACGGTCGGGATCGGCCGCTCCAGTACGACTGAGGGGCGCGCCGTCGCCGTATGATCGAGTCCGATGCCGACCTCCGCGGGCGCCTCTTGCGGGATGAGATTGCTCATGCGAGAAGTTCGGTTAGCGTTGTGTTAGCAGATGTTGAGAGTGCCCCACAATAGCGAGCAGGCCGGCGGGCGGTCGCAATAGCCATGCCACCGGAACCGTCGACAACACGCAAAGGAGCGCGATGAGCCAGATCAAGGTCATCGGAGCCGGCCTGCCCCGGACCGGCACCCTAACCCAGAAGCTTGCCCTCGAACAGCTCGGCTTCTCGCCCTGCTACCACTGGGTCAACGTCCTCGCCGACCTCAACCAGGTGGACGTATGGAACCGCGCGCTCGACGGCGACGCGGTCTGGGGCGAGGTGTTCGCCGGCCAGGACGCCACGGTGGATTGGCCCGGGGGCTACTTCTGGCGGGAGCTGATGGAGGCGTACCCCGATGCGAAGGTGCCTGCTGAGCGTGCGCGACGGCGAGAAGTGGGAGCGCAGCTTCCGCGAGACGATCGTCGGGCTGAGCCACGGCGAGGAGCTGATGCGGCTGCTCGCGAGCGCGCGCGGGAAGGTCGATCCCCAGTGGGCGAACTACCTGGAGCTCGTGGACCGCATGTTCTGGGGCCCGCAGGGCTCGTTCTCGGACGGCTGGGCCGAGCCGGCGCAGCTGATCGATCAGATGGAGCGCCACAACGAGGACGTCAAGCGCGGCGTGCCCGCCGAGCGCCTGCTCGTGTGGGAGGTCGGGGAAGGCTGGGAGCCGCTGTGCGAGTTCCTCGGCGTCCCGGTCCCGGATGGGCCGCTCCCGCACGAGAACGACCGCGACACGTTCCTGGAACGGGTGTGCGGTGGGGCGATCGACGCGCTGCAGGCCTGGCGCGAGCAGCGCGCGGCGCCGGTCGGCTGAGGGTCCCAAGCGAGGAGCGCGCCGCGCCGGTCGGCTGAGGGTCCCAAGCGAGGAGCGCGCCGCGCCAGTCGGCTGACGCCAGCACCGAGTCGCGACGGCGCGCCGTTCGCCGGCGGCGGCGCTCCGCGGTACGACCAACGTCAGGCTGTGCCCGCGAGCGAGTCCGCGAAGGCGAGCACGCGCTCGGCGAGCGCCGTGCGACCGGCGGCGTCGGGCATGCGCGTGTCGGTGCTCAGCGTCGGCAACTCGTTCGGCGGCTCGGCGCGCGGCTCGTCACTGACGAGCCCGTCGAGCAGTCCGGAGTAGTGCTCGGCGATTCCGCGCGCGCTGAGCTCGCGCCCGGCGTGGGCCATGAAGGCCGCGGTGGGCCCCTTGAGCACCTCGCCGCCGACGATCGGGCTGACCGCGACGACCGGCGCGGGCGCGGCCGCGATGGCCTCGCGCATGCCGGGCACGGCGAGGATCGGATCGATCGAGACCATCGGGTTCGACGGTCCGATCACGATCGCGCGCGCGGCGGCGAGCGCGGCGAGCACCTCCGGCGTGGCGCGCGCGCTCTCGATCCCGCGCAGCTCGACCCCTTCGACGGGACCGGCGGCGCGCTCGCGGATCATGAACTCCTGGAATGCGCGCCACGCGCCGGCGCTGCGCACCCAGGTGCGCACGGGCTCCTCGCACATCGGCAGCACGCGCGCGCGCAGCCCGATCGCGTGGTTCAGCCGCACGAGCGCAGCGGTGGGGGATAGGCCGTCCTCGGCGATCAGCCGCGCGCGCTCGACGCACCACGCGAGGTCGCGGTCGCCGAGGTTGAACCAGACATCCACGCCGAGCTCGCGCAGAGCGTCCATCACCGCGAAGGTGTCGCCGCGCAGCCCCCAGCCGCGCTCGTCGATCAGGTCGGCGAGCCAGAACGAGACGAGGTCGGGGTCGGGGGAGACGTGGGCGCCGTAGATCTCGATGTCGTCGCCGGTGTTGGCGATCACCGCGAGATGCTCGGGGCCGACGACGTCGAGCAGGCCGCGCGCGAGCTTCGCACCGCCGGTGCCGCCGGCGAGGACGACGACGTCGCCTACTCCCACAGCGCGTCCGGCAGCCCCGTGAGGTGGATGCCGGCGTGGGTCTTGTAGCGGGCGTTGACCGCGATCAGCATCGCCGTGAGCGACTCCGTGACGCGCGCCATCTCCAGTTTCCCGCAGTCCACGCAGCGCAGCCCGGGGATGCGCTCGATCAGGGCGGCGGCCTCGCGCTTGTCGGCGCGGGAGTCGCCGCAGATCAGCACGTCCTCGCCGAGCTCGTGCGCGAGATCGCCGAGCGAGGGGGCGCCGACGGTGTGCAGGGCGGAGACGACGCGCACGCCATCGGGCACCATCTCGGCGGTCTGCTGCGCGGCGGAGCCTTGCCAGACGCCGAGCATGCGCGTGGCCTTCCCGCTGACGGCGGCGGCGAGCGGAACGCTGGCGTCGATCACGAGCTGCCCGGGGCGGAGTGCGCCCCTGAGGTTGTGGAGGGTCTCGGACTGGTTGCGGAAGGGGACGCTCAGAATCACGACGTCGGCGTGGGTGACGGCTTCGGCGTTCTCGTATCCCGAGAACGCGCCGTTGGGCACCGCCTGCTGGGCGCGCGCCACGGTCTCTTGGCCGCGCGCGGCGTCGCGTGAGCCGATCACGACAGGGACGCCGGCCTGGCCCAGGCGCACGGCGAGCCCGAAGCCCAGCGCGCCAGAGGCGCCGACGATGCAGACGGGGTCGGACACGGCGGCCGAGTATATGAGCGGGGCGCCGCGCGAGCGAAGTCTCGCCGTCAGCGACTAGGCTTTCGAGCACGATGAGGCTGGAGGGCAAGATCGCACTCGTGACGGGCGGCGCCTCGGGCATCGGCGCGGCGACCGCGCGGCGCCTGGCGGCGGAGGGCGCGCGCGTTGCTGTGGGCGACCTCAACGAGGACGGCGCACGCGCCGTCGCGGGCGAGCTCGATGGGCTGGGCCTGCATATGGATGTGACCGACGTGGAGTCGGTGAACGCCGCGGTCGCGGTCGCGACGGAGCGACTGGGTCCGATCGAGGTCTTGGTGAACAACGCCGGGACGGATCTCTTTTCGTTCTTCGTCAAAACCGACCCCGGCCTGTGGGACTTCGTGCTGAACGTGAACCTGCGCGGTGTGCTGGCGGTGACCCATGCGGTCCTGCCGGGCATGCAGGAGCGCCGCGCGGGCGCGATCGTGAACGTGGCCTCGGAGGCGGGTCGCGTGGGCTCGCAGGGCTCGGCGGTGTACTCCGCGGCGAAGGCGGGGGTGATCGGCTTCACGAAGGCGATCGCGCGCGAGGGGGCTCGTTACCGCGTGCGCGTCAACGCGGTCGCGCCGGGTCCGATCGAGACGCCGCTGCTGAACGCGGCCCCGCAGATCCTGGGCGAGATCGGCGAGCGCCTGAAGCAGGGCATGATCAACCAGACTCAGCTCGGCCGCTCGGGTGAACCGGAGGAGGTGGCGGCGGCGATCGCGTTCCTGGCGTCGGAGGACGCGTCGTATGTGACGGGCCAGACGCTGAACGTGAGCGGCGGCCTGTCGATGTGGTGAGCGGCGCTCAGGGCGCGGCGCCGCGAGCACGGCTGCGAGAGCTGTCGTAGTTCAGGTCGCCGATACCTTGGATCCACCACAGCCACAGTCGCACGATTTCTCCCGGCTTTTTCGCTCAATACGCATTATTTTCTAGATGAGCGACTATGGCGAAAACAACAAAAACCGAGATTCAGCTGGCACTCGACCGCGCGCTGGACGGACTGGCGATCGTCGAGGCCGTTGAGACCAAGGATGACATCGCACGGGTGCGGATCCGTGGCCGCGCGCGTAACTATCGCCTGCGTGCGCTTTGGGCTGGCGCGGGGTGGCCGGCGGACATCGATCGAGCGACACGCCAGCTCGGCGAGGAGTGGCCTCCGGATCTTGTCGTGGTCGCACGGAACCTCTCTACCGGCTCGCGGGAAATGCTCGACCGTAGGGGCGCGAGCTGGGTCAACGGCAGCGGTGACGCGCACATCGTCGGACGCGATCTGCTGGTCGTGCGCGAGACCAAGCGGCAATCTGGCGTCGACCGACAGTCCTTCTCTTGGTCGCCGTCCGCCATCGCGATCGCTGAGGCGCTTTTGAACCGCGATTCGCCGGTCGGCGTGCGGACGCACGAACTGGCGACGATTACCGGCTGGTCAACACCGCAGACCTCACAGGTGCTGGGCGCGTTCGATGCTGAGGGCTGGACGACGAAGTGGGGGCCACAGCGAGGCTCCGGCGCGAGTCGCGAGGTTGCGGACGCCGCCAGGATGCTGGACGCCTGGGCCGCAGCGGTGTCAGCTGCCAAGCCCGAGCGTCGTTTCGCGGAGCGGGTCTTCAACGACCCAGTGCAGTTCCTCGTGGACGAGCTCGCTCCGGTTCTGGACGAGCACGGCATCGGTTGGGCGGTTACCGGCTGGGCTGCAGCCGAGCATCTTGCGCCGTTCGCGACCGCCGTCCCGGCCATACAGGTGTACGTCGAGGAGCACGCCTTCCGGGGGCCGTTGACCTTGGCTATGCGGGACATCCCGGTTCGCGAGGTCGAGTCCGGAGGGCGCATCGAGTTCCGCAGCGCGGATCCGCATCTGCTTAGGCTCGCAACGCGGCGCGATGGCATTCCCCTAGCGACCGCGCCTCGCGTCTTCGCTGACCTCCGGGCGCTCGGCGGACGTGGCGAGGACGCTGCCATGCATCTGCGCGACCAGGTCATTCTCAAGAACCTGCGGACGGGCAAAAGAAAAACCACCTCTGCCGAGATGGATGCCTGGGATCAGCGCTGCCGCGACCGACTGAAGAAGCGCATCGCCAAGGAGCTCCGCGACGGCGGGACCGTTTACGACCGCGGGACTTGGTCGGTCTCCTACTGGATACCTGAAGTGACTCTGCCGTTCGGCGAGCTGCGGGACGCCTTGGTGGCGGTCGAGGGTCGCGAGACCGGCTGGCCTCCGTGGTGGGTTCCAACGCGAGAGGACATCCAGCCCAAGATCCAAAACGGCGCGATCGAGTGCTGGTTCCGCGACGATGCGATCCGCAACTACGGGCACTCGGACTTCTGGCGTGCGGAGCCCGAACTCAAGTTGTTCCTACTGCGCGGCTACGAGGAGGACGGTATTACCGGAGTTCCCTGCTCGGCACTTGACCCGGTGCTTCCGGTATGGCGCATGGCCGAATCGTTGCTGCACTCTGCGCGGATGGCTCGCTACGTGAACGCCGACGACATCGAGTTCTTCGCGCGATGGGACGGCCTTGAGAACCGGGAGCTGAGAGCCGTCAGGAGTGATCGGTGGGATTTCAGCCCCGGGCATGTCGCGCGCGACGACAGCATCGCGACGTTCGTGCGCACGAGTCCCAAGGAGATCGATCGCGAGCTCCCGAGCGTGGTCCGTGCGTTGGTCACCTCGCTCCTTGAGGTCTTCGGGCTATTTGAGCCGCCGGGATCGTTGTACACGACGGAGATCACCGCCATGCTCGAGCGAAGCCGGGGCCAGGCCGGTGGCTGATCCCATGACCAACCAGGAGCGTTCGAGGGCGGCGAGGGCACGCGCGGAGGAATCGTCGCGCGCCGATCCATCGGCGCGGGAGGACGAGAACCGCGCGCTGGCCGTAGCCGCCGTCAACGAGTTCATTGAGGCTCTGCTGGCCGAGGACACTTCTGCGCCCCGATGACGCCATTTCGGGTGACATGTGCGACAAGGCTGGCCACCAGCAGGGCGGTGCTCGGCACCGGGTGGTGTCCGGAGCAGCGCGCCCATCCGTGCAGTGCGAAACCTGAACTTGGGATCTGCACCGATCGTGCCCGCAGTTTGTCTAGAAGCGATGGCCCTTTACCCTGTCCCGGCATGTCGCAGCGAGGGCCCCGACGATGCCGCTAGCCGAGCGCGTCCACATCCGCGAGGTCGGCCCGCGCGACGGCTTCCAGAACGAGCCGGAGACAATCCCCACAGATCGCAAGGTCGAGTTGATCGACGCGCTTGCGCGCACCGGCCTGCGCCGCCTGGAGGTGACGAGCTTCGTGCGCCCGGACGTGATCCCGCAGTTGGCGGACGCGGCGGAGGTGCTGGTGCGGATCGACGTCCCGGAGGAGGTCGCGGTGGGTGTGTTGATCCCCAACGAGCGCGGTCTGGAGAACGCTCTGGCCCTGCGTGGGTCGCACCCCGGCGAGCGGGCGGCGTTCGACGAGATCAACGTGTTCCTCTCGGCGTCGGAGACGCACAACCGCAAGAACGTGAACCGCTCGATCGCGGAGTCGCTGGCGGGCCTGGAGAAAGTGCTGGCGCGTGCCCGCGAGGCGGGTCTGCGCTGCGAGGGCGTGATCTCGACCTCCTTCGGCTGCCCCTACGAGGGTCACGTCGCGCCGGAGCGCGTCCTGGAGATCGCGGCGCGCCTGCGCGACGCGGGTGCGCAGGAGATCGGCTTCGGGGACACCACCGGGATGGCCAACCCGCGCCAGGTGCGCGAGTTCTTCGAGCGGGCGCGCGCGGAGCTGGGGTGCACCGGCGTCGGCGCCGATGTCGCGGGTGGCGGGTCCCCCGTCAACGGCGGCTCGGCGGCTTCGGCGCCGGAGCTGACGGCGCACTTCCACAATACGCGCGGCCAGGGCCTCGCGAACGTGCTCGCCGCGCTGGAGGCCGGCGTGGAGAGCTTCGAGTCGAGCTTCGGTGAGCTCGGCGGCTGCCCGGTGCCGGCGGGGGCGACGGGGAACATCGCCACGGAGGATCTGGTCTCGATGCTGCACGAGATGGGGATCGAGACAGGGATCGACCTGGGCGCGCTGCTGGAGTGCTCGCGGCGCGTGCAGGAGGTGCTCGGGCGGCGGCTGGGGAGCCATACGCTGGTGGCGGGGCCCGTGGACTGGCGCCCGGCGGAGGCGCGCTGAGGCTACGCCGGCTCGGGCACGCCCTGCTCCGCCGCGCGCGCCGCCTCGCGCATCGCCGCCACGCAGTACTCCTGCACGGAGACCTCCATCTCCAGCGTCTGCGCGAGCGCGGGGCGCGCGGAGGCGTCCATCACGCGCTTGGCGCGCCCGACCGCGACGGGGGAGTGCGCTAGCAGCTCCTCGACGAGCCCCTCCACGGCGGCGTCGAGCTCATCGCGTGCGGCGACGCGGTTGACGAGCCCGATCGCGTAGGCCTCGGCGGCGTCGATCGTGCGCGCGGTCATGATCAGCTCCTTCGCGCGCCCCAGGCCGACGACGGCGGGCAGCCGCGAGGAGCCGCCGACATCCGGGATGATCCCGAACTTGACCTCGGGCAGCGCGAACTGCGAGCCCGCGGCGGCGACGCGCAGGTCGCAGCCGAGCGCAACCTCCAGCGCCCCGCCGAGGCAGGCGCCGTGGATCTGGCAGACGACGGGCTTGGGCATCGCTTCGCAGAGGTTGGCGCACTCCAGGAAGACGTTTCTGAAGGGGCGCAGCATGGCGGGCTCCCCGGCGAACGCCATCAGCTCGCCGAGGTCAACGCCGGCGGAGAAGACGGGCCCCTCGCCGCGCAGCACGACGCAGTGCACCGACGCGTCGTCGGCGGCCGCGCGCAGCACCGCGGCGAGCTCGCGGAGCAACTCCTGGTTCATCGCGTTGCGCTTCTCCGGGCGCGTGAGGACGATGTGGCGGACCGCACCCCGCTCCTCGGTTGTGATCATGCTCATCGCCTCGGTGCCTCCTGTGGTCTGCGTTTCGTTGGCGGTCGAACTGGAGGCTACCGGCGAACTGCGGCCGGCGCGGGAATCAGTCCCCGGCCGTGGTGAGCGCGCCCCTCAGCTCGACAGATCCAGCACCGGCGTCGGCGCTTCGATCTTCCCGTCCTCGCCCTCGCGCGGGACGATCGCGGTGCCCACGGCGAAGAACTCGATCGTGTGGCTACCCCACCCGTGGCTCTTCTCCTGCAGTTTGACACCGACAATCCCCTCGGCGGAGAGCTGCTGGGCCTCCGACTGCATGCGCTCCATCGCGAGCTCGCGCGCGTCGTAGAGGGCCTGCGTGAAGTTGGGGAGCTCCACGTTGCGCCCGGTCTGCGACAGCGACTGCAGCATCCCGCGGTGCGCGACGTGGTACACGCAGCTGCCCATCACCATCCCCACGGGGCGGTGCCCGGTGCGCAGCAGCGTCCAGAAATCCTGCCCGGATAGGTCGCTCGTGAAGGGCCGCCCGTTGGGCGCGCGGTGCAGGACTCCCTCGCGGTGCTTCACGGCGGTCCCGATCGCGATGAACTCCGCCATGTCCTGGCCCCACTCGTAGCGCCCGATGTCCAGGCGCACGCCGACGACGCCGTCGGCGCCGAGCTGGTCGGCCTCCTCCTCCATGCGCGTCATCGCGAGCTGGCGCGCCTGGTACATCGCTTCGGAGAGCACCGTCATCTCCTGGCTTTTCTTCCAGCCCGCGACCTGGATCCCGATGTGGTAGATCGAGCTGCCCACGACGAGGCCGAGCGGGTCGAAGCCGGCCTGCTTGATCAGCAGGAACTCGTTGACGCTGAGATCCGACGTGAAGAGGCCCGCGCGGTTCTGCTGCAGGCGCGCGCGGCCCGCCTCGGGGACGCCCTCGAGGGAGGTCGGGTCGTAGGTGCTCTCGCTGGCGGCGCTGTCACTCATGTCGTCGGTCTCCTGTGCGTGCTGGGGTGTCAAATTTTTTGGGGGATGGGGGGAGGGGTTCGCGCGGTCACGGGACAAGGGTGGCGATGGGAGCTACGTCGTGAGGTCCACGATCGTCTCGGGCGCGTGCAGCGCCACCGCCTCGCGCTCGCGGATCGCGGTGCCGATCGCGTGGAACGTCACGATCAGGCCGCCGGGGCGGTTGTTGTCGCCCTCGATGCGCTCGATGCCGTGGTTGATGCGGGTTCCGATCACACCGCTCGCGTTCAGCTGCTCGGCCTGGGCGGTCATCTGCGCGATGACGCTCTCGCGCGCGCTGTAGACGCCCTGGGTGAACTCCGGCAGCTCCTGGTTCTGCACGCCCGAGGGACCGAGGCGGCCGAGGCCGCTCATCATCTGGGTGTTGTAGGACGCGGAGACGAAGAACACCGAGCTCCACGCGACGACGCCCAGCGGCTCGACGCCGGCCCGGTCGAGGTTGGCGTAGTCGGCCAGCGAGAGCTCGGTGAGCACGGGCTCGCCGCGTCGCTCGCCCTCGTCGGCGCGGCGCACGGCGGTCCCGACGACGATGTACTCGAGCGCGTTTTCCGCCCAGTCGTGGGCGCCGGTGCGCAGCTCGACGCCGACGACGGCGTCCGCGCCGACGTGCCCGGCCTCCTCGGCCAGCCGACCCAGAGCGCGTCGGCGCGCTTCGTTCCAGGCCTCCGAGAGCACCTGCAGCTCGTATACGTAGCCGCCGCCGACGACGTAGCCACCACCCATGCCGTGGCGGGCGGGCGTGTTCCACATCGACGCCCATTCCGTCCCCTGGTAGCCGATCTGGTAGATCGAGCTGCCCATGACCTGCGCCAGCGGTCGCAGCCCGAGCTGGTGGCAGATGGCGAAGTCGGAGACCTCGAGGTCCGACGTGAACGCGCCGGCACCTTCGCCGAGCGCTCGCAGCCGGCGCTCGGCTGCGAGCGGAATGCCGCCGTCCTGCACGCGTCTCACCGACTCCTGCAGCTCGGCTTCGGAGACCTCCTTGGCCCGTGGTGCCTGAGCGCCGCTCTGCTGTCCGGCTCCGCCACCGCGCCCCTCGCCGGCGCCGTCGCGCCGCTGCTCGCCCGCTCCGTCCTTCCCGCGCCCGCGCATCACGCCAGCAGTCGCGCCAGCGCGTCGCGGGCCTGCTCGCTGCGCTGCGCCTCGGTGTGCAGATCCTCGGCCAGCGCGCTCACCCACGCCTGGGGGTCGAGCGATTCGCGCTTGATCGCGATCCCGCCAACCTCGCGCTCGCGGAAGCCCTGCACGCGCGCGCCGTCGATCGTCAGCTGGTAGCGCTGCTCGCCGAGCCGCACCCTGATCTCGCTGACGTGCTTCTCACCGCGACCGAGCAGGCCGCCGCCGCGGCGCTGGACCTCGGCGTTGCCCGGCAGCGAGGTCTCGAGCTTGCTCGCCAGCACCTCCAGCGAGATGCGGACGTCCTCGCCGTCGGCCCGCAGCCCGGCCGCGGCGAGATCGAAGTCGAGCTCGGGGGACATAGTCGCAAGGCTACTCGGTGACCGAACGGTTCACCTCATCAGTACGCCGAACAGGCGGTTGCGGGAGGTATCGGGAGGCTGGGCGCCGCCCGCGCTCGCGGCGTTCGACCATGCACTCGAGCTGGCGCTGGACCGCCGCTGTAGGCTCGGAGCCTCCATGCGCCTGCAACGCCTGCTTCCTCCGGGCTCCCCCGCGCCACCCGAGGATCTCTACACCAACCTGGACTTCCCCGCGCGCGCTCCCGCGCAGCGCCCCTACGTGGTGTGCAACTTCGTCGCGAGCATCGACGGCAAGGCGACCGTCGGCGGCCGCTCGGCGGGCCTCAGCGGCGAGGTTGACCGCCGTGCCTTTCATCTCCTGCGCACGCAAGTCGACGCGGTCCTCGCGGGCACGGGCACGCTGCGCGCGGAGCGCTACGGCGCGCTCGTGCGCGATCCGGAGCTGCGGCGGATACGCGAACGCGAGGGCCGCGCGCCGCAGCCACTCGCGGTCGTCGTGAGCCGCAGCGGTGAGGTCCCCTACGACATCCCGCTGTTCGCGGACCCCGAGACGCGCGTCGCGCTGTACGCGCCGCCCCAGCCCCAGCGCCCGCCGTGCACCGCGCAGATCGAGCAGCACGAGGTACCCGCGGCGGGCGAGCTCGCGGCGATGCTGCGCTCGCTGCGCGAGGAGCACGGCGTGCGCGCACTGCTCTGCGAGGGCGGCCCCACGCTGTTCGACTCGTTGCTCGCGGACGACCTCGTGGACGAGCTGTTCCTGACACTCGCGCCGACCCTCGTCGGCGGGGGGGAGCGCGGCATCACCGCGGGCCTGGAGTTGCCGCGGCCGCTCGACATGCATCTGGAGGCGGCGCTGGAGTGCGACGACGCGCTGCTCCTGCGCTACGCGCGCACGTGACCCACGCGCGTGAGACGATGGGCGAGCGATGAGAGAGCAGGACGTGTTCGTGCTCGCCGACCGCGCCCCGGAGCGCGTCGTCGGGCACCCCGCTGCAGGCGCGCCTGCTGGGGCTCACCGGGCGCGAGCCCTGACTCAGCCGTCCGTCGCGAGCAGGCCGACGAGCCGCGGGTGCTGCGTGGAGCCCGCTCCGAGCAGCCGCCCCACCCAGCCGAGGACTTCGTCGGGGTCGACCGCCGTGCCCCAGTTGACGATCTCTTCGATGTCGACCCAGTCCTTGGGCCGGTCGAAGATCGCCTTGCACACAATCAGGTGCTCGGGGGAGAGGATCGGGATCTGCACCGGGCCGAACTGCACCTCGCGCGAGCGCGCCGCCATCTCGCGGTGGAAGTCGAGCGTCGCGAAGAAGACGTCGAGGTAGGCACCGTCCCAGTCGAGTCGCGCCTGCCCATCGCGCCCGATCGAGCGGCGGTTGGCGTCGGTGACGTTGACGCCGAGGTGGCCGAACGCGCCGAGGACGGGCGTCGCGTCGGCGGGCGCGAGGGTGACGTTGAGGTCGATGTCGACGGTCGCGCGCGGGCTGCGGTACCAGGCCAGCGCGATCGCGCCACCGAACTGGTGGGGCACGGCGAGCGAGTCGAGCATCTCGTGTACAGCGGCGATCTTCGCGGCGAGGCCGCTGAGCCGCGCGGCGAAGCTCATCCGTGGGCGGCGCCGATCGGGCGGCCGCGACTCTGGACGAGCCGTCCGATCGCGGGGAACGCGAGCGGCCGGGCAGGCATCGGCGGCTGGGAGGCGCGTACGGCGTCGGCGAAACCGAGCAGGTCGATGAGCGCCTCGCCGGGGCTCATCCGCTCCGAGCTCGGCGCGCGGCGCAGAGAGCGCGCCATGCGGCTCGAGGCCGCCAGAAAGCGCCCGGTTGACGCCTTGCGCGACGCCGATCTCTCAAGCCCCGCCGTCGAGTCGGTGCTCAGGATCGCGGAGTCGGCGCTTGCCGGATCGCGGTCGGCTGTCGGCGCTTGCGCGGTCATCGGGGCGCCGGCGCGCTGTGCGGAGCAGAGAACCGAGTCCGCGTCGAACGGCCGCTGCGCGCGTGCCGCGGCGCGCGCGAGAACCTCGCCGTCCAGGACGTCGAAGCCCGCCAGTGTGCGCGACCGGGGCCCGCGCGCCGTGTGCACCGACTCGCGGATCTCAAAGCGCCCGCTACGACGCCCCACCACGTAGGCCATACCCACTAGCCTACCACTAGCGTGACCCACTAGGAGTCCCTTTCCCGCGGCGAGATGGTTGCACGCGATCGCTCACGCCCGCCGTCGCAGCCTGAAGGCCGAAGTTCGCGTCACGCTCGTCAGCGGCAGCGGCACACGGCAGGCCGTCGCGCTCAGCGCGATCCGCCACCGCTGATCCCGCGCGGCGCTCGCGGCCGCGCGTCGAAAACGCGAGGCACGGATGCCTCGCTGCGACCGCGCGCCGCCGCCCGGCCGCGCCGCGCGGACGATCCCCAACCAATACCCTCCGCCACGATCCACGCAAGCGAACGACAGGGCGAAGGAGACGAAAACGTGGCGCAGAAGATCGAGCAGGTCGGAGTGCTGGGCGCGGGCCTCATGGGCCACGGGATCGCGCAGGTCGCCGCGCAGGCCGGCTACGAGGTCGTCCTGCGCGAGGTCGACGACGCCACGCTCGCCAAGGGCATCGCCAAGATCGAGAAGCAGCTCGCGCGCGCCGTCGAGAAGGGCAAGTCGAGCCAGGAGGATGCCGACGCCGTGCGCGCACGCATCAAGGGCACCGTCCACTACCGCGACCTCGCGCCGTGCGACCTCGTCATCGAGGCGATCACCGAGAGCCTCCCGCTGAAGCTCGAGATGTGGAAGGAGATCGACGAGATCGTGGGGCCCGAGGCGATCTTCGCAACCAACACCTCCTCGCTCGCCGTCATCGACCAGGCCGCCTCCACCAGCCGCGCCGAGCGCTTCGTCGGCGTCCACTACTTCAACCCCGCCCAGGTCATGAAGCTCGTCGAGGTCGTCCGCTGCGTCACCACCTCCCAGGAGACCTTCGACACCGCCCTGGAGTTCATCCGCTCCGAGGGCAAGCTCGCGATCCCCACACGCGACAAAGCCGGTTTCATCGTCAACCGCCTGCTCGTCCCCTACATGCTCGACGCCATCCGCGCCCACGAAGAGCAGGTCGGCTCCATCGAGGAGATCGACGACGCCATGAAGGCCGGCGCCGGCCACCCCATGGGTCCCCTCACGCTCGCCGACTTCGTCGGGCTCGACACCCTCGGCTCGATCTGCGACGTCCTCTTCGACGAGTTCCGCGAGCGCCGCTTCGCCCAGCCCCCCAACCTCCGCAAGATGCTCGCCGCCGGCTGGTACGGGCGCAAGTCCGGGATCGGCTTCTACGACTACTCCGGCGAGGCGCCGCAGGCCAACGGCGCGGTGTAGGCACGTGGATTTCGCGCCGCGGGCGAGTAATCTGCTGCTATGCCCGACGTATCCAGCCTGCGCGTAGCCGACGCCGACCGCGAGCAGGCGATCGACGAGCTGCGCGAGCACACGCTCGCCGGGCGCCTCACCGCGGAGGAGCTCGAGGAGCGCATCGGCAACGCCTACCGCGCGACCACCCGCGCCGACCTCGACCGCTTGAAAGCCGACCTGCCGGTGAGCTCCACCACGATCGCGCGCGCGCTCGGCAAACGCAAGAGCCAGCTGCGCAGGCGCCTCACCCAGGAGGCCGGGGGCTCGCTCGCGGTCTCCGCTGTCTGCTCCGGCGCGTGGGTCGCCGCGGGCGCCCACGGCGCCTTCTGGCCCGGCTGGGTCATCGCGTTCACGCTGCTCCCCGTCGCGCGCGACGGCTGGCGCCTATTGGGTCCCGGTTCCGACCTCGAGGTCGTCGAAGCCCGCCTCCAGGCCCGCCACGAGCGGCGCCTCGCGCGCGGCCGCCGCCGCCAGTGGCACCGCGGGCCCGGCGGGCAGTGGTGGTGAAGGGCGCGGCGGCGTCTCAGCGCCGGGGCGCTCGGCTGGGCTGACGGTCCAGACGAGCCGACCACGAAACCTGATAGACGGTCATCAGCCTCGATAAAGGAGCGTCCAACACCATGAGCAACCACGCCCGCGCCACCGCGCGCGCCCTCCAGGGCGGCCCCGAGCGCCACCGCCAGAAGGCGCGCGAGCAGGGCAAGCTGCCCGTGCGCGACCGCGTCGCGCGGCTGCTCGACGCGCACTCCTTCGCCGAGGAGGCGCTGCTCGCGAACTGGCAGGAGGATGGGCTGGGGGCCGACGGTGTCGTCACCGGTCTCGGGCACGTCGGCGGCCGGCCGGTCGCGATCATGGCCAACGACCCCACCGTCAAGGCCGGCTCCTGGGGGCCCAAGACGGTGGAGAAGATCCTGCGCATCCAGGAGCGCGCGCTGGAGCTGCGGGTGCCGATGGTGTATCTCGTCGACTCCGCCGGCGCGCGCATCACCGAGCAGGTCCAGATGTTCCCCGGCCGCCGCGGCGCCGGGCGCATCTTCCACAACCAGGTCAAGCTCTCCGGCCTGGTCCCACAGGTTTGCGTGTTGTTCGGCCCCTCCGCCGCCGGCGGCGCGTACATCCCCGCGTTCTGCGACATCGTCATCATGCGCGACGGCAACGCCTCGATGTACCTCGGCTCGCCGCGCATGGCGCAGATGGTGATCGGCGAGGACGTCACGCTGGAGGAGATGGGCGGCGCGCGCATGCACACCGGGGTCTCGGGGTGCGGGCATGTATTGGTCAAGTGCGACGAGGATGGGGTCGACGCGGCCAAGCGCTACCTCTCCTATCTGCCGATTAATTGGGAATCCCACCCGCCCGACGAGCCGCCGATTGCGCCCTCGGCCGGGCCGGCTGGGGGAGGGGGAGGGGGAGGGGGTGGGTCTTCCGTTGCGGACCCCGCCGCGCGCGTGCGCGCGGGCTCAGACCAAACCCCACGCGCGCGCGTAGGGGCCGACGGCGAGCAGGCCGCGATCGCCGACCTGATCCCCGCGGACGAGAACAAGCCGTTCGACATGAAGCTGCTGCTGGACGCGCTGCTCGACGCGGACTCCTTCTTCGAGATCCACGCCCGCTGGGCCAAGGAGCTGATCGTCGGCTTCGGCCGCCTCGACGGGCGCGCCGTGGGGATCGTCGCCAACCAGCCGAAGTTCAAGGGCGGCGTGCTGTTCGGCGACTCCGCCGACAAGGCCGCCCGCTTCATCTCGACGTGCAACGCGTTCAACGTGCCGCTGCTGTTCCTCGCCGACGTCCCGGGCTTCATGATCGGCACGCAGGTCGAGCGCCAGGGGATCATCCGTCACGGCGCGAAGATGATCAGCGCGGTCTCCGAAGCGACCGTCCCCAAGATCTCGGTCGTCGTGCGCAAGGCGTACGGCGCCGGGCTCTACGCGATGGCGGGCCCCGCGTTCGACCCCGACTGCTGCCTCGCGCTGCCGAGCGCCTCGATCGCGGTCATGGGGCCGCAGGCCGCGATCAACGCCGTCTACTACAACCAGCTGCAGGCGATCGAGGACGACGCCGAGCGCGCCGCCGAGACGGAGCGCCTGCGCGCGGAGTACGCGGCGGACATCGACATCATGCACCTCGCCTCGGAAATGGTGATCGACGCCGTGATCGAGCCGCACGAGCTGCGCGGCGAGCTGATCCGCCGTTACGCGCTGGCGGCCGGCAAGCGCCGCGAGTGGCCCGCCAAGCGCAATCCCCTCACGCCTGTCTGATCGCGGCCTCGGCGCCGGCCGCGAATCCCGCATCCCCGTAGTGCACTAGATTCCCGCATGTGGAGCTGACCGACCTCGCGTATGCCGGAATCGCCCGCCAGGCACAGATGATCGCCGCGGGCGAGCTCTCGGCGCGGGACCTCGTCGAGGTTTACCTGGAGCGCATCAACCGCTTGAACCCCGCGCTGAACGCGTTTCGCGTGGTGTTCGCCGAGCGCGCGCGCCTGGAAGCCGAGCAGGCCGACGCCCGCCGCGCCGCGGGCGATCGCGCGCAGCTGGAACGCGACCGCCCGCTGCTCGGGGTGCCGATTGCGATCAAGGAAGACGCGGACGTCGCGGGCGAGCTCACAACGTTCGGGACGCGCGCCGTCGAGCAGCCCGCGCGCGAGGACTCCGAGGTCGTGCGCCGCCTGCGCGCGGCCGGTGCGATCGTGATCGGCAAGACCAACGTCCCGGAGCTCACGCTGTGGCCGTTCAGCGAGACGCCGACGTTCGGCGCGGCGCGCAACCCGTGGAACGTCCAGTACACCCCGGGCGGCTCCAGTGGCGGATCGGGCGCCGCCGTCGCCGCGGGCCTCGTCGGCGCGGCGCTGGGCTCCGACGGGCTCGGCTCGATCAGGATCCCGTCGAGCTTCTGCGGGCTGTTCGGCGTCAAGCCCCAGCGCGACCGCATCTCGCCGGCTCCGCACCGCAGCGACGCCGCGAGCGGCTGGTACGGCCTCGCGGTGTACGGGCCGCTGGCGCGCTCCGTCGCCGACGCGGCGCTGTTCCTCGACGCGACGGCCCAGACGCCGCCCGAGGAGGGCAGCTTTCGCGACGCGGCCGCACGCGAGCCGGGCCGTCTAAGGATCGCGCTCTCCACCAAGCCGATCCTGCCCCAGCCCGTCGACGCGCAGGTGGTCGAGGCGACTCGGCGCACGGCCGAGTTGCTGCGTTCGCTCGGCCACGAGATCGTGGAGCGCGACCCCGACTACCCGCCGTGGCTCGGCCCGCACCTGCTCGCGCGCTATCTCTGCGGCGCGTCCGGCATGGCGCGGGAACTCGGCGACGTCGGCCGCATGGAGCGCCGCAGCCGCCAGATCGTCGCGCTCGGGCGGCTCGTTGGGGAGCGCGGGGTATCGCGTGCGCTGGCCTCCGAATCCGCGCTCGGCGCGCGCCTGGGCCGCCTGTTCGAGGACTGCGACGCGCTGCTCACGCCGACGCTCGCGCGCCCGGCGCTGCCGATCGGCGCCTTCGAGGGCCGCGGCGCGCTGTGGACGATGAACGGCTGCAGCCGCGTCGTGCCGTTCCTGGGCGTGTGGAACGCGACCGGCCAGCCCGCGGTTTCGCTGCCGGCGGGGACGACGCCCGAGGGCATCCCGATCGGCGTGCAGCTCGTGGGGCGCCCCCACGACGAGGCCACGCTGCTCTCGCTCTCGGCCCAGCTCGAGGCGGCACGACCCTGGATCGAGCGGCGTCCAGCGCAGTTCTCGTGAGCGCCGACGCGGTTTCACCACGCGAGCTGCTGGAGATCGCGCGCGGCGAGGCCGTCGCGGCCGGCGCGCTGCTGCTGGAGAGCTATCTCAGCGGGCACGCGCAGGGGGTGGACAGCAAGAGCACCCCGACGGACCTCGTCAGCGACGCCGACCGACTCGCCGAGCGCGTGATCCGCGAAGGGCTCGCGCTGCGCCGTCCCGACGACGGGTTCCTGGGGGAGGAGAGCGGGGAGCAGCAGGGTTCGAGCGGCCTGCGCTGGGTCGTCGACCCGCTCGACGGCACCGTGAACTTCCTGTTCGGGATCCCCCAGTGGGCGGTGAGCGTCGCCGTGGAGGACGCGCGCGGCGCGATCGCCGGAGTCGTCCACGACCCCGTGCGCGGCGAGACCTTCGCCGCGGTGCGCGACGGCGGGCCGCCGACGCTACAGGCGCCGGCGTTGGCGAGCCCGATCTCCGGCCACCCGCCGCCGGGGTCTGGCGCGGGCGGCACGTCGCTGCAGACCCGCGAGCTGAGCACCTCCGGCTGCGCGGAGCTCGCCGCCGCGATGGTCGCGACGGGCTTCGCCTACGACGCCCAGGTGCGCGCCGCGCAGGCGGCCGTGCTGGCACGCGTGATCCCGCACGTGCGCGACATCCGCCGCTTCGGCAGCGCCGCCCTGGACCTCGCGTGGACCGCCGCCGGCCGCTACGACGCCTACTTCGAGCGCACCGTCAAGCCCTGGGACATCGCCGCCGGGGCGCTGATCTGCGAAGCCGCCGGGTTGCGGGTGCTCGAGCTGCCCGTCCACGCGGACCTGCCGTGGGGGATCCTCGTCGCGCCGCCGGGGCTGTGCGAGCAGCTGATGGCACTCGTGGGCTGAAAGAGAGAACGTACCGCCGCGGCGCGGCGTCCTTTGCGGCGAGCGAAACATTCATCAGCAAGCAAGGCGCTTCACGCCGGGGGCTACTGGGGCTCGGCGGGTGCCGTGGTCCGCAGACCCGCCAGTCGTGCGGCGGCGCTCTGGCGCTCGTCGTAGCTGACGAATGCGTCGAGCGGGGCGAGGGCCTGCGCCGCCGCTACATGAATGGCGTCGAGCGCACGCAAGACGGGCTCTTCGAGCGCGCCGGCGGCGATGAGGAGCTCGTCGTCGAGCGGCAGCAGCGCTAGGGCTTCGAGGAGCTCATCGGTCTGCGCCAGCAGCTGATCGAGTGAAAGGCGCGGGTCACCGGCGGCCGCGCGCCGGATCGCGCGCGGTACCTCGGCGAGCACGATCTCGCTCGAAACAAGGTCGGCGCCCTCGAGGAATGCGTTCAGCGCTGAGGTCTCGGGCTCCTCGCGGACGAGCTTCACGAGCGCCGAGGCATCGGCGTAGAACAGCGCCACGCTCAGCGCTCGCCGCGAACCTCGTCCAACGCACGGCTGAGCGCATGCGGGTCACCCCCGACCCGCAACGGCTCGGGGAGCCCCCGCCGCCGCGGTCGCGACACACGACCCTCGGCGATCAGCCGGTCGAGCGCGGCACCCGTGCTCGGCGGTGGACCGAGCTCAGCGACGGGGCGGTTGCGGTCGGTGACCACCAAGCGCTCCCCGTTACCGACGCGCTGCAGGTAGCGGCTGAGGTTCTGACGCAGCTCGGCAACTCCCACGGTGGCACTCATGTACACGAATGTAGCATGAGATTGACTTGCTTCCTCAGAGCTCGCCAAGGATGCGCGCATGCTCGGGTCCCGGCTGGGGGATCCATGTCGCGGGAGCCGAAAGCCAGTTATCCCTCCGTCGTCGGACTGGGCTCCAGCCTCCCCGGTCGCACCCGCAAGAGCTGCGCGACGGGCCGCGGGAACCACCAGTTCCACCTGCCCAGCAGCGACACCAGCGCGGGCAGCAGCAGCGCTCGGATGATCGTCGCATCGAGCAGGATCCCCGCCCCGAGCCCGGTCGCGAGCACCTTGATGTCGGTGTTCGGCGCGGACGCGAGCGAGGCGAACGCGAGGAACAGGATCAGCGCGGCGCTCGTCACGAGGCGCCCCGTGCGCCCGAGCCCGGTGACGACGGCGCCGTCGGTGGAGCCGGTGCGGTCGTACTCCTCGCGGACGCGCGTGAGGATGAACACCTCGTAGTCCATCGAGAGCCCGAACAGGAACGCGAACACCATCACGGGCACCCAGAACGTGATCGCGCCGGTCGCGGGGATGCTGAACAGCGCCTGTGAGCCGTGGCCCTCCTGCCAGAACCACGTCATCAGCCCGAACGCGGCGGCCATCGAGACCAGGTTCAGCAGGACCGCCTTGACGGCGAGCGTGACCGAGCGGAACGCGCGCGCGAGCAGCACGGTCGTGAGCAGCGCGATCACCGCGAACATCAGCGGGAAGTTGCCGAACACGGCCTTCTGGTAGTCGAGCGCGATCGCCCCGACGCCCGCGACGCCGATCGCGCCGGCCTGGCCGCCGAGTGCGCCCCGGACCGCGTTCACCTGCGCGAGCGTGGAGGAGTTGACGGTTTCGCGGTCGGGGATCCCGAGGATCACGCTGGTCCCCGCGCGGTTGCTGTCGGGGGCGCTCGAGAGCAGCGCGCCGGCCATGCCAGGCAGCGCCGCGATCCGCGCGCGCACCGCCGCCGCCTGCGAGGAGCGCGCGAGCACTTCGATCGGTGTGAGCACCCCGCTCGGAGCGCCGCCGGCACGGATCTGCTGGAACGAGGCGTTCGCCGGCCCCGATTTGGCGAGTGCGCTGGAGCTCGTTTCGCCGGTCTGCAGTTTGAAGATCGGCACGATCAGCAGCGCGAGCACGACGATCGCGAGCGCCGCCGCCGGCCCACGCCAGCGGACCATCGTGCTCGACCACGCCGTCCACATGCGGCTCGCGTGGCCCTCGTGGCGGATCCGCGGCCAGTCCACGCGCGGGCCGATGCCGCCGAGCAGGGCCGGGAGCAGCGTCAGCGACACGCACGTCGAGACCAGCGGGATCAGCATGCCGCCGTAGCCGACCGAGCGCAAACCGGGCACGGGAAGGACGACGAGCGCGATCAGCCCGATCGCGACCGTAAGGCCGGAGAGCACGACCGCGCGGCCCGCGGTCGCCATCGCGACGACGACGGCGTCGTGGTTCGCCAGGCCCCGCGCGCGCTCCTCCCGCCACCGCGTGACGATCAGCAGCGAGTAGTCGATCGCCACCCCCAGCCCCACCAGCGAGACGAGGAACTGCACGATGAACGAGACGTCCGCGACGTACGTGAGCGCGAGGATCACGAGCAGCGTCGTGAGGATCGAGACGGCCGCGATCACGAGCGGGATCAGCGCGAGCAGAGAGGCGAACACGAACGCGAGCACCGCGAGCGCGCCGAGCCCCCCGACGAGCGTCTCCAGGAACACCCCGGGGCCGCTGCCCGACTTGTTTTCCTGGAGCTGCTGGATGCCGGTGAGGCCGACGTGCCAACCGTGCGGGAGCGAGGCCGCGAGCACCCGCGTGGCGTGTTCGGCGACCTTCGGCGCTCCGAAGGAGTGTTCCTGGGGGGTGTAGAGGAACGCGTATGTCGTGCGCCCGTCGGAGGAGATCAGGTGTGGGTCGCCGGTGCTCGCGTAGTCGACGACGCGCAGGCCGCGGTGGCTCGCGCGCACGTCGGCGAACGCGCTCGCGATCGGCGTGCGATCGGCGCGGATCGTCTGCCCGGCGGGGGCGCTCACGACCATGATCGCCGGAGGCTCGTCGCCGCCGTTGCCGTATTTGGTGATGATCTGGCGCGCCGTTTCATAGCCGGGCTGGCCCGGCAGCGAGAAGTCGAGCGAGAGGCGCTTGGAAACCTGGGAGGCGCCCATCGCGCCGGCGAGGAACACGATCAGCCACCCCGCGATCACGATCCGGCGGTGCGCGAGCACGAAGCGCCCGAGCCGTGCGGTCGTGCCCTCCGCGGTTGCGCGCCCGGCGTCGGGCCCCGACGGTGCGGGGGCGGTGCTCGGGGGTTGCTGTTTGGGACTCATCGCGTCACCTCCGGAAGTTCGTGTGTGTCCTTCGACCCCGCGCGCCGTCGTAACTCATCGCTGGCGTCTTGGAACGTCAAATACCAGACATCAAATACGAGATGGTTCTGCATGAAATGATTCTGGGCTGTAAGCATCCTATCGGATATCATTTAGCTATGGAATCTTCTTCGGGAGGAGGATCCGCTTCCGGCGTGCGGGCGGAGCTCGCGGCGGCAGGTGCGGCGCCGCGCGCAAAGGTGCGCGAGCTGCCCGTCTCGGAGCTGGCCCCCCCGGGCGGTCTCGCGGCGAACGATGGCGGCGCGCCGCCATCGTTCCGCGCGGTCGGCTTCATGCTCTCCTCGCTGGGCCACGCCGTATCCGCGACGTTCTCCGCGCGGCTCGCCCCGCTCGCGCTCGAGCCGCGTGAGTTCGCGCTGATGCGCTCTCTGGCCACGCGCGAAGGCGCCTCGCAGCAGGCGATCGGCGAGCGACTGGGTCTCCCGCCGAGCCGGATGGTGGCGCTCGTCGACGCGCTCGAAGCGCGCGGGCTGCTGGAGCGTCGGCCCAGCCCGAACGACCGCCGCGCGCACGCGCTCCACCAGACAGCCGCAGGCAAGCGGCTGCTCGCGAAGGCGATCTCGGTCGCCGCGGGGCTCGAGGCGGAGCTGACGCAGAACCTGGACGCCGCGGAGCGCGCGCAGATGCTGGAGATGCTCGACCGGGTGGCCGGCGCGTTGGGCGTCCCGCCGGGCGTGCATGGGGCGCAGGTCTACGCTGGATCGTGATCGGGACGCAGGCGATCGTTATGCGCCGGCGCGAGCGCCGCGCGCGGCGCGCAGTTCTCCGGCTGCTGGGTCCGAGCCGCCGGATCTGCTCTGCTGCTCACTGTCGAGCCGCTCCAGGTACGGGGCGAGGTAGCGCGCCGCGATCTTGTGCGGCGGCGACCACGTCGGCGTGTCGCTGAACTCCGAGCTGAACCCGTGACCGCCGGTGATGCGCGCCGTCAGGTAACGCGGGCGGTCGGCGGTCAAAAGCATCCCGCGGATCACGGGATGAAACGGTTCCGGCGTCACGGCTGCGCCGGCGAGCGCGGCGATCGACTGCGCGACGACGTCGGCCTGCTGGGATGCGACGCCGCCGTGCTTGATCGCGAAGTCGGTTGCGTCGCCGGCGGCGTAGACGTTCGGGACCTCGCGCACGCGGCCGTAGGCGTCGGTGCGGACGAAGCCGTGTTCGCCGAGCGGGATTCCGCGCAGACAGGGCCCGTAGAGCTCGGGCAGCGCGACCACGCGGTCGACGTTCAGATGGCGGTCGCCCGGGTTGATCGTGACCGAGCCCGTGTCGGGCACCTCGGCGTAGGCGGAGGTGACCGTCTGGATGTTCTCCCGCGCGAGCAGCTCCGCGACGGCCTCGCTGACACGGGCGCCGAAGACCGCGAGCGGCGCGTCCTCGGGTGTGACGATCGTGGTGGCGAGCGCGATCCCCATGTCGTAGGCGCGCCCGGCGGTCATCAGCGCGAGCTCGTACAGCGGCAGCGGCCACGCCATCCGCCCGGGGGCGACGAACGCGAGGCTGCGCACGTAGCCGCCCTCGACGTCCTGGACGAGGCCGCGCAGGAGGTCGTCCAGGCGGCGGTCGTCGATCGTCAGCGCATGCGTGAAGCGCGGGTGGATGCGGGCGCCGGTCGCGAGCACGAGCGCGTCGTACTCCAGTGTGCGATCCCCCTTGGTGTGGAGCAGTTGCTTGTAGGGATCCACCCAGCTGAGCGCGTCGGCGATCAGCTCCGCCCCCGCGTCGGCGACGATGCGGCGCAGCGGGTAGCGGCGGGCGCGGGCGTAGGAGAAGGGCTCGCGAACCGTCATCGGCCGGTACACGAAGTCCTCGCCGGGTGCCAGGACCGCGACGTCGGTGAGGTCGGGCGCAAGGTTCGTAAGCGCGAGGGTCGTCTCCAGCGCGGCCACGCCGCCGCCAACGACGATCACCCGGAGCTTTGAGGAGTCACTTGTCATATTCGGGACACTAGATCGCTCTCGGTCGCTTGTGAGCCGAGTAAATCCGCGAGGTGGATGGGCAAACTACTGACGGCTGTCCTCTCTGCTGGCGCCGTCCGCCTGCCCGACCCGCGCGTTGGTCTTGGGATGCGCGACACGCGCATAGCAGTCGCGGTGGTAGTGCTCGCCGCGCAGCAGCCCGTCCTCTGCGGCTCTGGAGGTTTCCGACACCGCGCCTTCGCGCAGCACGATCAATGGCTCGTACACGCCGATCACATCGCCGCAGAAACGGCACAGCTGCCGAGGCTCACTCATTCTGCGCGAACCGCGAAACACACATAGTCCTTACTCAACGTACGTATCGGGGATCGTCCACAGCGCCGTGAATCCGCAGATGTGTGGGGGAAACTACCGATGCCGCACGACCTCGACGAGATCCTGCAGGGCACCGCGGCGGCGCGCGGGACGGCGCGCGGGAGCTATGTCAGCGCGCGCCTGTCCGCCCGTCGGCGGAGCGCAGCCGCGGCGCCCGCGGGGCGCTCGGTTGCAGGCGACCTGCGACGCGTGGACTGACGTACTGCTCGCCGCGGGCCGCCGCGCGGACGGCCTGCGGCAACTCGGTGTCGGCGAGCTCCTTGATGGCGAACCCGATCGCGCCGGCCGCGAGCGCGCGACGCGCGAAGGCCGGGTTGTGCTCCATCGTCAGCACGACCACGTGCGTCTGCGGGGTGCGCGAACGCAGCGAGTCGATCAGCTCGACGCTGGATCCGTCGGGCATGCCGAGGTCGAGCACGAGCACCTGTGGGTGCAGCTGCTCCACGGCGCGCTCCGTCGAGGCCAGGCTCTCGGCCTCGGCGACGACCTCGAAGTCGGCCTCGTGGTCGAGGAGCAGCCGCAGGCTGCGGCGCATCAGCTTGTGGTCCTCGGCGAGGACCACCCGGATCGGGAGCTCGACCAGCGAGAGCTCATCGTGCGAGGGGCGGGCAGCGGCGAGATGCAGGTGGGACGTCATATTTCGACAGGCTAGGCAACGCGCGTCGCCCGACCCAGGTGGTTAACGGCGCGATCGGCCTGTGGGAAAGCACTGATCTGGGGCGGCGCGTTCAACGCACAGCCAGTTCGTCGCGCGCTGCGCGCAGGAGCGCCGAGAGCTGCGGCGCGTCCCGCGGCTCTGCATCGGGCAGGCGTAGCTCGAGCTCCCGCGCCCGGCGGGCCTGATCGGGGGAGTAGGTTCGGTATGAACTGCGTATGAGCTTCGAGATCCTGCTCGTGATCGTGCTCGCGGGCCTCGGCGGCCCGCTGCTGGCGGTGCTCTCGGGCCGCTTCGTGCCGGTCGTGATCGGGGAGCTGCTGGCCGGGATCGTCGTCGGCCCGCAGGTGCTGGGGGCGGTGGACCCGGCGAACGGCACGCTGACGTTCCTCGCGGAAATCGGCTTCGCGATGCTGATGCTGACCGTTGGCATGCACCTGCCGCTGCGCGACCGGCGCCTGGCGCAGGCGCTGCGCGGCGGGGCGCTGCTGGCGGGGATCGTGGCTGTGCTCGCGATCCCCGGTGGCTTACTGGCGGCGGCGGTCGCGGGGACGGGTCACGTGGCGGTCTACGCGGCGCTGCTCGCGTCGGGCTCGGCGGCGGTGCTGCTGCCGGCGCTGGAGGAGGCCGAGGTGGTGGGGGCGACCGCGATGACCGTGATGGCGCAGGTGACGATCGCGGACGTCGTGACGATCCTGTCGGTCCCGGTCGTGCTCGAGCCCGGACGCGTGGGCCACGCGGCGCTCGGGACGCTGCTGGTCGCGGCGGTGGCGCTGCTGCTGTGGGGTGCGGCGCGTGCGCTGCGGGGACGGAGCTGGCCGCAAGCGGTGCGCCATCTGTCAAAGGAGCGCCACTGGGCGCTGGACCTGCGGCTGTCGCTGTTGGTGCTGTTCCTGCTCGCGTGGCTCGCGCAGAGGGGCGGCACGAGCATCCTGATCGCCGGCTTCGGCGCGGGCGTGATGGTGGCGATCATCGGCGGCCCCAAACGCCTCTCGACGCAGATGCGGGGCGTGGCGGAGGGGTTCTTCATCCCGCTGTACTTCGTGGTGCTCGGTGCGCGCCTGGATCTGGGTGGGCTGGCGGACCATCCGTCGCTGCTCGCGCTCGCGGCGGCGCTGGCGGGGCTGAACGTCGCGACCCACCTGCTCGCCGTCGCGCTCACGCGCCGGCCGGTCGCGGCGGGCCTGGCCGCCAGCGCGCAGCTGGGCGTGCCCGCGGCGGTTGCGTCGCTCGGGCTCGCCGAGCACGTCCTCTCGCCGGGGGTGGCCACCGCGATCGTGCTGGCCGCGCTGGCGAGCCTCGGTGTTTGCACGGTCGGGGTGGAGCGGCTGGTGCGGCGGGAGGCGCTGCGGACGGGGGTGGCGCCTGCGCAAGCACGCTGATCGGGGGCTTCGGAGGCGGGTCTACCGGGACGGCGCGATCAGCTGTGCGCTAGCGCACGCGCGGGCGAGCCGCCCGTCTGTCGTGAGCAATCCCACGGCGAGCGAGTCGGCCAGCTCGACGTAGAGCGCCTCGGTGAGCCGCTGGTTGGCGCGGCGCGCCCAGGCGCCCCCCAGCAGGTCGGCCAGTGGATGCCGGCGGATCGGAGCGGCCGCCAGTCGCTCGAGCGCCGCGGCGGCGATCGCCTCGTCGATCTCACCAGCGCGGCGGAGGCGGCCCAGGGCGGACAGAACCTCGGCGTCGAAGTGCGCGGGTGCGTGCAACGACAGCCCCCGCATCCGTGCGCGGACGCTCACACCCAGCGCGCTGCCCAGCAGGGCCTCGACCATCGCGCAGGCGTCGAGGACCGCGGCGCCGTCAGCCGCCGAGCTCGGCACGCGCCTCGTCGATCGCCGCGATCACGCGCTCGTGCGGTACCTCGGTGCGCGGTAGGCGCTCGAGACGATCGAGCCAGCCATCGGTCTCCCTGCGTGCGAGGCTCTCGGTCAGGCGGTCTGCTCCAGCGCCCGGACCTGCCGCGCGATCTCACGGTCCTCGCGCGCGGCGATGACCAGCGTGCGCACCGCGGCGTTCTCGGTAGCGACATCGGCGTCCGTGGCGGCGTCGAGATTGCGCTCCTCGTCGAGCGCGACCCCGAGAAATGCGAGGCCGGTGACGGCGCGCGCCCTGATCTCGGAGGAGCGCTCGCCGACGCCGCCGGTGAAGGCGAGCACGTCGAGCCCTCCCAGCGCGGCGGCCATCGCGGCGATCGCGGCGCGCAGGCGGTGCAGGTAGACGTCGAGCGCGAGGCGCGCCGTGTCATCGCCGCGCTCTGCGCCGGCGAGGATCTCGCGCATGTCGGCGCTGCCCGCGAGCCCGAGCAGGCCGGAGCGGTGCTCGAGCGCGTCGGCGATCTCGCTCGCGGTGAGGAGCTCGCGGTCGATCATCCACAGCAGCATCCCGGGGTCCACGCTGCCGGAGCGCGTCGCCATCACGAGCCCCTCCAGCGGCGTGAAGCCCATCGTGGTGTCGATCGAGCAGCCGCCCGCGATCGCGCACAGCGACGCGCCGGCGCCGAGGTGGCAGCTGACGATTCGCAGGTCCCGCGGATCAACGTCGAGCAGCTGCGGCGCGCGCCGCGCGACCCACGCGTGGGAGAGCCCGTGAAAGCCATAGCGGCGCAGTCCCCAGCGTTCGCGCCACTCCTTCGGCAGCGCGTAGGTCGCGGCGCTGCGCGGCAGGCTCGCGTGGAAGGCGGTGTCGAAGCACGCGTACGCCGGCAACTCTCCGATCGCGGCGTTGACGGCGGCGAGCGCGGCGAGCGACTTCTGTTGGTGCATCGGGGCGAGCTCCGCGAGGTCGCGCAGCGCTCGCTCGACCTCGTCGTTGATTCGCACCGCCGCGCGGAAGCGCTCGCCGCCGTGCACGATGCGGTGGCCGACGGCGTCGGCTTCGCCGAGCGGCCCGGAGAGCGCTGACAGGACCGCGTCCAGGTCGATCTCCGCGCCGGCGAGCGGAAGGCTGAGCTCGGCGAGCGTGCGATCCGCGTCGTCGAGCAGCGTGAGCTTGAGGCTGCTCGACCCCACGTTCACCACCAGGATCCGCACGGGCGGCTAGCCTCCGGCCCCTCGGTCGCCGCGCCGGCTCGGGCCGGCCGACCCCTCTCCCTCCTCATTAACAAAAAACTTCTCCGGCCAACGCCAATTCACGACGTCGGGCGAGTCGGTTCCGTATTCGCGCGTGTGCGCACGGTGGCGGAGGCGTTCGTCGGCCATCTCCTGGCGCAGGTGCGCCTCGCGCTCGCCGAGGCCGGGGACGCGGTCGATGACGTCCATCACGAGGTGGAAGCGGTCGAGGTCGTTGAGCATGACCATGTCGAACGGCGTCGTCGTCGTGCCCTCCTCCTTGTAGCCGCGCACGTGGATGTTGTGGTGGTTGGTGCGGCGGTAGGTGAGACGGTGGATCAGCCACGGGTAGCCGTGGTAGGCGAAGACGACCGGACGACCGGTGGTGAACAGCGCGTCGAACTCGGCGTCGGGCAGGCCGTGAGGATGCTCGCCGTCGGGCTCCAAGCGCATGATGTCCACGACGTTCACCACCCGCACCCTCAGCGTGGGGAGGTGCTCGCGCAGGATCGCGGCCGCGGCGAGCGTCTCGAGCGTCGGGACGTCACCGGCGCACCCCAGCACGACGTCGGGCTCCTCACCGTTGTCGCTGCTCGCCCACTCCCAGATGCCCAGGCCACGGGTACAGTGCGCTATCGCCTCCTCAATTCTCAGGTAGTCCAGCGCGGGCTGCTTGCCGGCGACGATCACGTTCACGTAATCGCGGCTGCGCAGGCAGTGGTCGGCGACCGACAGCAGGCAGTTCGCGTCGGGCGGGAGGTAGACGCGCACGATCTCGGCCTTCTTGTTCACGACGTGGTCGATGAACCCGGGGTCCTGGTGCGAGAAGCCGTTGTGATCCTGTCGCCAGACGTGTGATGAGAGCAGGTAATTGAGGGAGGAGATGGGGGTGCGCCACGCGATCCCGCGCGTCACCTTGAGCCACTTGGCGTGCTGGTTGAACATGGAATCCACTATGTGAATGAATGCCTCGTAACTGTTGAACAGCCCGTGGCGGCCGGTCAGCAGATAACCCTCCAGCCAGCCCTGGCAGAGGTGCTCGCTCAGAACCTCCATCACGCGGCCCTCCGGTGCGAGGTGATCATCGGTCGGCTCCAGTCGCGCGTCCCACGCGCGGTCTGTCACCTCGAACACCGCGCCGAGGCGGTTGGAGGCGGTCTCGTCGGGCCCCATGATCCGGAAGCGGTCGGGGTTGCGGACGATGACCTCGCGCAGGTAGGTGCCCAGCACGCGCGTCGGTTCGCTGACGCTCGCCGAGGGCGAGGGAGGGTGAACCGCGAAGTCGCGGAAGTCGGGCAGCTCGAGCTCGCGTCTCAACATGCCGCCGTTGGCGTGCGGGTTGGCGCTCATGCGCCGCTCGCCGTCCGGCGCGAGCGCACGAATCTCATCGCGCACGGCGCCGCGCTCGTCGAACAGCTCCTCCGGCCGGTAGGAGCGCAGCCACTCCTCCAGCTGCGCGAGGTGGGCCGGGTTGGTGGCGACATCGGCGATCGGCACCTGGTGGGAGCGAAACGAGCCCTCCGCGGGCAGGCCGTCGACGAGCTTCGGGCCGGTCCAGCCCTTGGGGGTGCGCAGCACGATCATCGGCCAGCGCGGGCGCGGGGCGGTGGGCGCCGATCGATCGCGAGCGCGAGCCTGGATCGCGGCGATCTCGGCGAGAACCTCCTCCAGCGTCGCCGCCATCAGCTCGTGCATCGCCCGCGGCTCCTCGCCCTCGACGAAGCGCGGGTCGTACCCATACCCCCGCAGCAGCGCGCGCAGCTCCTCGTGGGGGATACGCGCGAGCACGGTCGGGCTCGCGATCTTGTAGCCGTTGAGGTGCAGAACCGGCAGCACCGCGCCGTCGCTCGCGGGGTCGAGGAACTTGTTGGAGTGCCAGCTCGCCGCGAGCGGCCCCGTTTCGGCCTCGCCGTCGCCGATCACGCAGCACACGAGCAGCCCGGGGTTGTCGAGGACGGCGCCGTGGGCGTGGGCGAGCGAGTAGCCGAGCTCCCCGCCCTCGTGGATCGAGCCGGGTGTCTCGGGCGCGGCGTGGCTGGGGATCCCGCCGGGGAAGGAGAACTGGCGAAACAGCCTGCGCAGGCCCTCCTCGTCGTGGCCGATGTGGGGGTAGATCTCGGTGTAGGTCCCGTCGAGGTAGGCGCTCGCGACCATTCCCGGGCCGCCATGGCCGGGGCCGGCGATATAGATCGCATTCAGGTCGCGCGCACGGATCGCGCGGTTCATGTGCGCGTAGACGAAGTTCAGGCCGGGCGTCGTGCCCCAGTGGCCAAGTAGCCGCGGCTTGACGTGCTCGGGTCGCAGCGGCTCTCGCAGCAGCGGGTTGTCGAGCAGGTAGATCTGGCCGACGGACAGGTAGTTGGCGGTGCGCCACCACGCTCCGAGTGCGCTGAGCGTGGTCGGCGCCGGCGCGCTCGTCACAGCTCAGGCGACGGTGACGCGCTTGGTGGTCTTCTCGCCGCGCTCCTTCTGCAGCCGGTGCACCTCGTCCAGCAGCCGGCGGTTGTTGACGCGCAGCTTCGCCGCCGCGCGACGCACGTCGGCGACCTCCTGGGCGAAGACCGGCAGCACCGCGCGCAGCTGGTGCAGACGGTCGAGCAGCGCGTCGCGGTCGAGCGCGTCGGTCGTGGGCTTACGGCGCGGGGCCGCGCGGCGCGGGGCCGCGGTACTTCGCGATGAAGCGGTCGTGGTGCTCAACACTGGTTCGGTCCTCTCGAGTCGCGGTTGAATTGACAGCTACGGATGTTCCTACGGCGTCGTCCGGCGCTCATCCGCCGCTCTCACCGAGACCGGTCGGTGGTCTCTACGGATCGCTGGGCTCCTCCCGCCCGAGCAGCTACCCGTGCAGGTCGCAAGGGAAACCCGCAGATCGGGCAGGCCGGTGTACGGATGCTCCACTCCGGACACGCGATCGCGAAGGTCGGCGTCGGCTACGACGAGCACCCCGAGAGCATCGCCCGACGAGCCGAGCCATGCGGGCGCCGCGGCGTAGAAGTCTGTACCGTTGAAGGACGATGCAAGGCAACGATCCCGCTGCCGTTGACGACACGACGGGCCAGGAGGGCACCGCTTCGCGGACGATCCGGATAGTGCTCGCCGACGACCACGCGGTCGTGCGCAGCGGCCTGCGGATGCTGCTGGACAGCGAGAGCGACCTCGAGGTGGTCGCGGAGGCCAGCGATGTCGAGAGCGCGCGGCGCTACGTGCGCGGCCACCATCCCCGCGTGCTGATCCTCGACCTCAACATGCCGGGCGGCTCGAGCCTCCAGATGATCCCGACGATCCGCTCAGAATCGCCGGAAACGCAGATCGTCGTGCTGACGATGCAGCAGGAGCCGGCCTTCGCGCGCGAGGCGCTCGGCGCGGGAGCACTGGGTTACGTGCTCAAGGAGGCCGCCGACGACGAGCTCGTCGAAGCCGTGCGGCGGGCGGCGGCCGGCGAAAGCTACCTCAACCCCAGGTTGGGTGCGCGCATCGCCTCAGAGCCCCCGCCGGGCCCCCCGGACGACCTCTCCGAGCGAGAGGTCGACGTACTGCGGCTGATCGCGCTGGGCCACACCAACGCGGAGATCGCCGAGCAGCTCTACCTGTCCGTGCGCACCGTGGAGACACACCGCGCGCACATCCAGCAGAAGCTGCGACTCTCCACCCGCGCGGAGCTCGTCGGCTACGCGCTCGAGCGCGGCCTCGTCAAGACCGGCGGCGAGCAGCAGGCCTGATCCGCGGCCGCTGCGCGCCGGGCGCCCCCGCTGCGCGCACGCCGCCGTCACCGCGCCGCGATCTCCGTCGCGCGCTCAGGCGCCGGCCCGCGCACGGTAGTGCTCTTTCCAGATCAACCGATACACGGGCACCCAGCGCGGGATGCTGCGGACGCCGGGGATGAACGGGACGCAGACGAACGCGAGGCTCAGGACCGCCATGATCGCCATCACCAGCGAGTCGGCGTTTTCGGATGACTTGAAGGGTTCGACCTGGTACCAGAGCGTGTACAGCCACAGCCAGACCTGGCCCGGGTAGCTGCCGGTCTCGTTCATCATGCCCCACTGATCGCCGAGCAGATGCTGCGCTTCGGCGCGTTTTTCCAGCAGCGCTGCCGTCGGCCATGAACAGCAGCGGCTTGGTGTAGTCGGTCTGGAAGAACTGGCGGCTCGTCGAGCAGCGCCCCGTCGAGGCCGCCGCTCTGGGCGAGCGCGAGCAGGCCGTTCATCATCACCGGGACAGGGCCGTATTCGCCCGCGGGGACCGCCACCGCGCCGCCCGAGACCGGGGCCTTCTTCTTCGCCGAGCGCTCAGCGCTGGAATAGTCTTCGGTCCACTGCTTCTGCTGCTTTTCGGGCGCCGCCTGGTAGGTCGCGAGCGCGGCTGCGCAGCGCGGGGTCGTTGGGAACGGCGCGCAGCGGGTCGATGACGTAATCGGTGGCCGTGTCGATCGGGTGACTCACCCCAAGCCATTTCTGCAGTTCGATGAACGCGATCTGCTGGCCCGAGCCGTCGTGGTTGTACGGCGGCCCGTATTCGGCGGTGCCGCTCGTGCCGCCGAGCTCGGCGCTGGCGGTCGTGACGAAGTCGACGGGCTGCTGATGCGACCACTGCGCGATCGTGCTCGGCCTGTCGTCGGGGGAGGAGAAGAGGATCGTCGAGCAGGACCGCGAGCAGCGCGATCGCGCCGACCGCGATCGCGAGCTCTTTGACGAGATCGTACGGCGCGTAGCCGCCTTTCCAGGGCTGCGTGTCGTCGCGGGCGCGCAGGAAGCTCATGAGCGCGTACCCCCGTCGGGCCGACCGCTCTCGCCGATCGAGATGGGGCCGGCCCCGACGGTGCCGTCGCCGGCCGGGACGCCGTTGCCGGATATCCGCTGGGCGCCCGGCGGTCGGTCGGTGGTCCGCGGGTCGCCTTCGAGGCCTGCAGCGCAAACGGCGGGACGACGCCGTGGCGGCGCACGAGCAGGACGTGCGCGATCACCAGCGCCGTCACCGCGGCCGGCAGCAGCAGGATGTGATAGCTGTACATCTGGCCGAAGTTGGTGACGTTGAAGAACGCGCCGATCCCGACGCGAATTCAGGCCGTCCTTGGCCTGCGTCGAGATCCACTGCGCGTCGAAGTTCTGCTGGGAGACGTAGCCGGTCATGCGCGGTCGGGACCGCGACGAGGAACGTGATCGCCCCCGTCACCCACACCCGCGCGCGCCCGCCGCGCCAGGCGGCCATCCAGTACTTGCCCCACAGGTGCACGACCATCACGAAGAAGAACAGCTCGACCGCCCACAGGTGGATGCTGTTGAAGAAGTGCCCGACGCCGGTGTCGTGCCACCATGCGGGGCCCTTGAGGGTCAGCACGACCCCGGAGCTGATGATCACGACCAGCGAGGCGATGCTCGCGACGCCGAACACGTAGATCCATGAGGCGACGTACGTGGGCTGGCCGTCTGGCAGCAGCTTCTCAGGCGGCAGCGAGCCGACCGCGGCTTCGCGTGTGCGCGCCGTCCAGGATCGCTTCGCGGGCGGTCGTGCGACGCTCATTGCCGGGCCTCCCGCCGCCGCGCGGCGCCGGGGAACGGCAGCAAGATCGCGAGCACGAACACCACGAGCATCAAAGCGAGCACGATCAGGTTCGACACCGACAGCTGGATGAAGTGCCAATGAACCACGTGCGCGGGGTTGTTCAGGTCGAACACCGCGCCCAACACACCTGCGACACTCACACCGGCCTCCTCGGATCGGTCTGCGGATCTGCGGATCTGCGGGGAGCCTAAGAGCGGTGCCGCCGGGCGGCATCCGTATTTCGCCGCCGCCGCGGGCGGGAAACCAACGGGAGTGTTCACGGCCGTGCCGTCACCGCCGGCCTCTCCGCACCGCGGCCCCCGCCGGCCGGCGCGCGGTTCGCATCGTGGCGATCCGCATCGTGGCGATCCGCCTCGTGGGGCGAAAAACGCGCCTGTGCGAGACGCCACGCGGAGGTCGGCAGGACGACCGTCTCGATGCCATCGTCGAAGGCGACCCGCGCGTCGAAGCCGTCGCGGAAGACGGCGAGCATCGGCGCGTTCTCGGGGAGCACCTCCGCGACGAACTCGCTCACGCCGCGCTGCTCGGCGATGCCCGCGAGGCGCTCGATCAGGATCGTCGCGAGCCCGCGGCCGTACAGGTGGTCGGCGACCTCGACCGCGACTTCGGCGCGTTGGGGGTCGAGTTGCGCATAGGAGGCGTGCCCGACGAGCGCGCCCGTTTCGTCGTGCGCGAGCAGACCGTGGTGGTCGGCGGCGCCCTCCGCGGCCCAGTGCGCGGCCTGGCGCATGTCGGCGGCACCGGTGAAGAAACGCAGGCGGCGCGCCTCCGGGCAGAGCTCGGCGAGGAACGTCCGCAGCGGCGCCTCGTCCTGCGGACGCACCGGCCGGATCGACACCGCGGAGCCGTCCCGCAGCTGGACGACCTCGGGCGCCTCGGAGCGCGCGGTGCGCGCCGTGGCGGGCATGGGGGCGGTTTTCACGATGCTCCAAGCATCAAAGAGGAATCCCGGCGTGTCATCCGAAGCGCGCCGACGCGGTGGGGAGGAAAACTACGGGACGCGGTCGCCTCGCACTGCACCGGGCTGCCCGCTTGGCCGGGAGCCGCGGTGCGGGGCGGGGGGTAATCCCGCGGCCGCGGGCAGTTGCGCGCTCGCAACGGCGCGCAGGAGTGATCTGAGGAGGGGGATGGATTGTAGTTCTCTTTTCTTGTTTCTTTACAGCACGAAACTATTTGGTCATGTATTGAACCCGTAATTGAGACCCACATCAGGCCTCCGGTCATCGATCCCGCAGCCGCATCGACCGCCCGCCCCACCGCTGCGATCTGTGCCTCCAGCGGCTGCGTCGCGTCGAGCCGTAAGCACGCGCCCCGTGGGCAGCTCGCTCAGCTCCTCGAACTCCGCGAGTTGCGCCGCGACGATCTCCGGGGTCGCGTCGGATATCCGCGCCGGTTCGTGCATGCGTCTCTGGGCACGCTCCAATGCGAGGCGGGTGGAATTTCACAACGCACCGCGAGGAGCTTCGCATCCGAGTCGCACAGTGCGTCCAGCAGCGGCGCGCGGTCGATACGCGCGCGGCATGTCGCGTTGACGATCACGTATCTGGGAAGTCGCGGCCGAGATGGCCGACAAGCGCGTCCACTGCGTCGTCGTCGAGGGCCTGCCCCGCGGCCGCGACCGCCAAGAGGAGCTCGTGTGGGGCATTCTCTCCGACCTCGACCTCGTCAAGGCCGCCGTGGGCGGCTCCGCCGATGTCAGTGCCGGCGACATCCCCGCGACCGATCGTCACCGTCGAAGCGTCCGACGACGTTGATGAGGTTCTGCGGACGATGGCCGAGCACGAATGCACCCACCTCGTCGTCGTCTCCCCGGACGAGGGCGAGCCGGTCGGGGTGATCTCGAGCCGAGCGAGGCGGTCGCGATCACGGGCCGCTCGGGCGCTGGCGCTGCTGGAGGAGGTCGGCCTCGCCGACCGCGCCGCGCAGGCGGCGGTGCTTTTCGGCGCCGCGCCCGCCGGTTTCTTCGCGCGCGGCCTCGTGATCGTCGCGGGGACCCGCGCGAGCACTCCCCCGCCCGGGGTGCGCGCGGCGCCCGCGGGGCGCGCGATCGAACGCGCCACATGATCGACCTGCACTGTCACATCCTCCCGGCGCTCGACGACGGTGCGCGGGACCTGCGGGACAGCCTCGCGATGGCGCGCCAGGCCGAGGAGGACGGCATCGCGGTCGTCTGCGCCACCCCCCACATCCGCCACGACCACGAGGTCCGCAGCGAGGAGATCGCGGCGCGCGTGGCGGATGTGCAGAAACACGTCGCGGCGGAGGGGTTGAAGCTGCGGATCGCGCCGGGCGGAGAGCTCGCGCAGACCGAGGCCGATCGCATCTCCGACGACCAGTTGCGCCACGTCTCGCTTGGTGGGGCGGGTGGCTGGGTGCTGCTGGAGCCCGCCCCGGGCCCGCTCGGCGACGAGCTGCACGAGCTGGTCGAGCGGCTCGACGCGCGGGGCCTGGGGACCGTGATCGCGCACCCCGAGCGCCACGCGGACGCGGACTTCGAGGCGCGCCTGCGCAGGTTCGTCGACGACGGCTGCCTGATCCAGTGGACCGCGGCATTCGTCGCGGATCCCGCCCTCGGGGACTTCGTGCTGCGGATGGCACGCGAGGGGTTCGTGCATCTGTTGGCCAGCGACGCGCACTCCTCGCGCGCCGGGCGCCCGGTCCGCCTGTCGGAGGGGTTCGCGCGCCTGGCGGAGGTCTGCGCGCCGGAGCGGATCGCGTGGATGGCCGAGCAGGCGCCCGCCGCGATCCTGCGCGGCGAGCGCTTCAGCCCGCCGGCGTGAGCTCGCGCAGCTGGACGCTCCCGAGGAGCTTCTCCACGGTTTCGCGCGAGGCGCTGCCGAGCCCGTGGCGCAGGAAGTTCGCGGCCCCGGCGGCGCCCCCCACGGCGACGGCGTGCTCGAAGCTCTCCCCGCGCGCCCACGTGGCGGCGAAGGCGCCCATCATCGCGTCCCCGCAACCCTCGCGGTAACCGTGGGTGAGCAGCGGTGAGGCCAGCTCCCAGGCGTGGTCCTCGGTGAGCACGAGTCCCGGCTGCTCGCCGCGCGTGACGATCACGGCGCGCGCACCGCGATCGCGCAGGCGCTGCGCGGCATCGCGCAGTTGCGCGGGCTCGGACACCGGGCCGCGCACGAACTCGGCGAGCTGCCAGTCGTTGAGTTTCACGACGTCCGGTTCGCCGCGCAGCGCGCTGTCCAGGCGGGGGCTCGAGAGATCGACCATCGTGCGCGCCCCGCCGGCGCGCGCGTCGGCGACCAGATCACCGTAGACCTCCAGCGGCAGCGACTCGGCGGGCATCGGGTTGGCGACGACCAGCCAGCCGCACGAGATCGCCTCGGCGCAGGCGATCGAGAAAAGCTCGTCGAGCTCGTGCCGCGAGGGCGGATCGCTGAACTCGAAGGTGAGAACCTTGCGCTCGCCGGAGCGGCGATCGGTGAGATAGCAGCCGCTCGAGGACGCGGTTTCCACGAGCTGCTGCTCGCCGGGGAGATCGGCGAGCAGCGTGTCCAGCAGCCGGCCGCTCTCGCCGCCCCGAAACCCGCACATGACCGGTTCGGCGCCGAGGCAGCCGACCATGCGCGCGACCCAGACTCCCTGTCCGCCGGGGTGGAAGTGCACGCGCTCGCGCTCGGGACCCTCGCGCTCGATCGTGACGGTCAGCAGGGGGTGTGGTCCGAAGATCGCGACACGCGGAGGCGACACGCTCAGCTCACGATTCGAGCTCGACGGCGGGCCGAGCGGGCTCGTACAGGCGGATCAGGGTCCTGGTGCCGGTCGCGTCCGTGACGAGGATGGCGTCGAAGTACTCCGTCCAGCGCTCCGCGGCGAGATCCACGGTTGTAGTGCTCATCTGAATGCCCTTTCGTGCTCGCGATGTCTTCGTGCCAAGCCGGTATCCGGGCCTTGGGAGGATGCCCGCGTCCCGTTGCCGGCAAACCTATGGCGCCGAGCCCGCGGTGCCATCGGGTTGAGCTGCTTGGTGCGCTCCGTGCCAACTACCGATCCGAGCGGCGCGGCGGGAGATCGTCGCGGCGGCGGGGCTGGACCCGACGCTCGCGAGCTATGCGTTCTCCGCGCCACTGATGACTGACGTCCAGGGCGAGATCGAGGCGGAGGTCGCCGAGCAGGCCGAGCGCGCCACCGCGGAGTTGCGCGACGGGATTCCCGTGAACGCGCGCACGATCGCCGGCATACCCGCGGAGATCCTGGTCGAGCGCTCTGGCGAGCTCGACCTGCTGGTGCTCGGCTCGCGCGCATACGGGCCGCTGCGCCACGCGCTTCTGGGCAGCGTCTCGGCGACGGTCATGCGCGGAGCGCACTGCCCGGTGCTGGTGCTCCCGCGCGGCGCTCGCCGCCAGGAGGATCTCGCGGTGCGGCGCGAGGCTCAGTCGCAGACGACGTAGCGCTCGGGCACGAGGCGCTCCGTGCGCTTGGGCGGGCGCAGGTACTTGCGCTGCTGGCGCGGGGGGAGCTTGATGCGCTTGCCGTCGGGTAGGTGCTCGTAGGGGACGAGCGAGAGCAGATGGCTGATGAGGTTCAACCGCGCGCTGCGCTTGTCGTCGCCCTCCACGACGTGCCACGGGCTGTGCTCGACGTCGGTGTAGGCGAACATGCGGTCCTTGGCCTCGGCGTAGTCGACCCAGCGCGCGCGGGCCTCGACGTCGATCGGGCTGAACTTCCAGCGCTTGCGCGGATCCGACAGCCGTTTTTCGAAGCGCCGCTCCTGCTCGTCGTCGCTGACCGACAGCCAGTACTTGACGAGCATGATCCCGTCGTTCTGCAGCGCCTGCTCGAACAACGGGCAGAAGCGCAGGAACTCTTCGTACTCCTCCTGCGTGCAGAAGCCCATCACGTGCTCCACGCCGGCGCGGTTGTACCAGCTGCGGTCGAGCAGCGCGATCTCCCCGGCGGCCGGCAGGTGCGCGACGTAGCGCTGGAAGTACCACTGCGTGCGCTCGCGCTCGCTGGGCGCGGGGATCGCGACGACCCGGCAGGTGCGCGGGTTCAAGAACGAGGTGATGCGCTTGATCACGCCGTCCTTGCCCGCCGTGTCGCGGCCCTCGAACACGACGACCAGCCGCCGCCCGTTGGCGACGATCCACTCCTGCATGTAGACCAGCTCGGTCTGCAGCCGCAGGAGCTCCTTTTCGTACTGCTTGACGGTGAGCTCGCGGGTGGCGGTCATGGGCGCATGATCCCACCTGCCTGGGACGGCGTACGCGTTGTGGCTGCGATTAGGCACCCCGCCGCGCGCGCGTGGGCTTTGCTGTGTGCTCGCGCGTACGCGCGCGCGGCGGGGCCTTCGAATTGCAATACAACCCTCGTAGTTCCCCGCAGCGCGAGCGAGGCCGGCCCCCGATGACGGACCTCGTCCGGCAAGCGAAGATCGCGGGCGATGCTGCAGCCCGTATCAGTCGGACGATGGTCGTTGGACGCCTACCGGGAAATCGTCCCGGAGGAGATCCTGGACGGCTTGCGCGAGCAGGCGGCGGCGCTGCGCGGCGCGCGGATCCTGCACATCAACGCAACCCCCTACGGCGGTGGGGTCTCGGAGCTGCTGCGCTCCTCGGTGCCGCTGCTGCGCGACCTCGGCCTGTCGGTGGAGTGGAAGGTGATCGGGGGCAGCCCGGACTTCTACCGCGCGACGAAGGCCCTGCACAACGCGCTGCAGGGCTCCTCGGAGAGCCTCACGGAGGCCGAGCGTGCGGTCTACATGCAATGCGCGCATGAAAACGCGGCACTGGTGGACGGGGGGCATGACTTCGTCGTGATCCACGACCCGCAGCCGGCGGCGCTGCTCGGCGTCAACGGTCGTGGGGATGCTCGTTGGGTGTGGCGCTGCCACATCGACACCTCCGAGCCCAACCCCGACGCGTGGCGCTTCCTACGGCCGCTGCTCGCCGACTACGACGCGGCGGTCTTCACGATGGCGGAGTTCGTCCCGCCGGACCTGCCGGTCGCGCGCGTGCGCACGATCGCGCCGGCGATCGACCCGCTGAGCCCGAAGAACCTCGACCTCCCCGAGCGCACGGCGAGCCAGATCCTCGACTGGATCGGCATCGACCTGCCGGGGCGCTTGGTGACGCAGGTGTCGCGCTTCGACCGCTGGAAGGACCCGTTCGGCGTGATCGCCGCTTACCGCCTCGTGCGCGAGGAGGTCCCGGGCCTGCAGCTCGCGATGGTGGGCTCGATGGCGCTCGACGACCCGGAGGGTTGGGAGGTCTACGGCCAGCTCACCGAGCACTCCGAGAGCGATCCGCTGATCCATATCTACACGAACATGACCGGCGCGAGCAACGTCGAGGTGAACGCCTTCCAGCGCCTCTCGGACGTGGTCGTGCAGAAGTCGATCCGCGAGGGCTTCGGCCTGGTGGTGTCGGAGTCGCTGTGGAAGGGGACGCCGGTCGTGGCGGGCCGGGCGGGCGGGATCCCGCTGCAGATGCCCGAGGGGGTCGGGGGCATACTGGTGGACTCGGTCGAGGAGTGCGCCAAGGGGATGCTGGAGCTGTTGAGAGACCGCGAGCTGGCCGCGCAGCTGGGCGAGGCTGGGCGCGCGCACGTGCGCGAGCATTTCCTGCTGCCGCGGCTGCTGCTGGAGGAGCTGCGACTGCTGACCGAGCTGAACGCCGGCGGCTAGCGATGACCGCGGCGCCCGGCGAGGATGTGGATGCGCCGCGACAGGTCGCCGAGAGGACCGCTCGGAAGACCGCCGTGGCGCCCCCGGCGGGAGCACTCGACCTCACCGCCGAGGTCGACGCGACCGAGCGCGTCGACCTCCTCCTACGCGACCTGCGCAGCTCGCGCGAGGGGCTAACGACACGCGAGGCGGAGCGTCGACTGGTGCAGCACGGGCCGAACGAACTGCGCCGCCGCGGCGGCGCGCGCTGGCCGCGCGAGCTCGCCCGCCAGCTGACCCATCCGCTGGCGCTGTTGCTGTGGCTCGCCGCGGGCCTGTCGTTCGCGGTCGGCAACCAGACGGTCGCGATTGCGGTGCTGCTCGTGATCCTCCTGAACGCGGTATTCGCGTTCGTGCAGGAGATGGAGGCCGAGCGGGCCGTGGAGGCGCTCGCGGGGTACATGCCCCAGGAGGTGCGGGTCCAGCGCGACGGGCGGTCGGTCAAGGTCGCCGCCGTGGGCATCGTGCCGGGCGACGTCGCGCTGCTGGAGGAGGGCGACCGGGTGGCGGCCGACATGCGCCTGCTCAGCGGAGCGGTCGAGGTGGACCTCTCGACGCTCACCGGGGAGTCGGCGCCCGTGCTGCGCTCCGTGGAGCTCGTCGATCGCGACACTCCACGTCTGGAGGCGCGTGACCTGGTGTTCAGCGGCACGAGCTGCACGGCCGGCGAGGCGCGCGGGGTGGTGTTCGCGACGGGGATGCACACCGAGCTCGGCAGGATCGCGGTGCTCTCGGAGCGGGTCGGGGAGGAACCCAGTCCGCTGGAGCGCCAGGTGCGTCGCGTGGCGTGGCTGATCGCGGGGGTCGCTGTCGCGATGTCGCTGGCGTTCATCCCGCTCGCGATGCTCAGCGCGGGCCTGTCGGTGCGCGACAGCGTCGTGTTCGCCGTCGGCCTGCTCGCGGGCAACGTGCCGGAGGGCCTGCTGCCGGTGATCACGCTCGCGCTCGCGGTCGCGGTGAGCGCGCTCGCGCGTCGCGGGGCGCTCGTCAAGCGCCTCAGCGCGGTGGAGACGCTGGGCTCCACCGACGTGATCTGCACCGACAAGACGGGGACGCTGACCGAGAACCGCATGCGCCTCGTCGGCGCGTGGACGCCGAGCGCCGAGATCGAGCTCGACCAGGACGGAGCGGCTGCCTCCGCGCCCTCGCAGGACACGTCGCTGCGCTCGCTTGCGCGGATCGCGGCGAAATGCAACAACGCGCGCCTGGAGCAGGGGGGCGAGCACACGGGCGACCCGACCGAGGTCGCGGTCCTGCAGGCGGCGCGCGCGCTCGGCGGCGACGTCGATCCCGAGGGTCGCGAGCGGGGACGCGTGCATCGCTACAACTTCGATCCCCAGCGCAAGTTGATGTCGACGCTCGATCGAGAGCGGTCTGGCGTCGAGCTGCACACCAAGGGCGCCCCCGAGTCGGTGCTGCCGCGCTGCGACACGCTGCTGTCGGCGGCCGGCGAGCAGCGACCCCTCGATCGGGCCGAGCGTGAGCGGATCACGCGGCAGGTCGAGACGTTCGCCCGGCAGGGCCTGCGGGTGCTCGCGCTCGCGTCCCGGTCGCTACCCGATCGCGACGCGCCCGAGCGCGAGGAGGCCGAGCGGAGCCTGAGCTTCGCGGGATTGGTCACGATGCGCGACCCGCCGCGCGCGGAGGTGCGCGAGGCGGTCGAGCGCTGTCACAGCGCGGGCATCCGGATCATCGTGATCACCGGCGACCACCCGCTGACGGCGGCTGCGATCGCGGGGCAGGTCGGCATCGGCGGCGAGCATCCTCTCGCGGTCGACGCGAGCGCGATCGACCACCGCCACGAGCGCGAGCTCGAGGAGCTGCTCGGCCGCGAGCGCGAGCCGATCTTCTCGCGCGCCTCGCCGGAGGCGAAGCTGCAGATCGCGGAGGCGCTGCGCACGCTGGGCCACGTGGTCGCGATGACGGGCGACGGCGTCAACGACGCCCCGGCGCTGCGCCGGGCGGACATCGGCGTGGCGATGGGGCGCTCCGGCACGGACGTCGCGCGGGAGGCCTCGACGATGGTGCTCACCGACGACAACTTCGCGACGATCGTGGTCGCCGTGGAGGCGGGGCGCCAGGTCTACGACAACGTGCGCAAGTTCATCCAGTACATCTTCGCCCACGCGACGCCCGAGGTCGTGCCGTTCCTGCTGTTCGCGTTCGCGGGCGGCGCGATCCCGCTGCCGCTGACGGTGATGCAGATCCTCGCGTTCGACGTGGGCACCGAGACCCTGCCGTCACTGGCGCTCGCACGCGACCCCGCAGAACCGGGCATCATGGGCCGGTTTCCGCGCTCGCGCTCGGAGGGCGTGATCCAAGGTCCGATGCTGCTGCGCGCATGGGTGTTCCTGGGCGGCATGATCGCCGCGCTGTCGCTGGGCGGCTACTTCTACGTGCTGAACGGCGCGGGCTGGAGCCCCGGCGATCCCGTCGGCGCTGGGCATCCGCTGCACCACGCCTACCTGCAGGCCACGACGATGACGTTCCTGGGGATGATCTTCGGGCAGATCGGGACGGCGTTCGCGGTGCGCACTCGGCGGGCATCGCTGCGCTCGATCGGCGTGTTCAGCAATCGCTACCTGCTGGGCGCGATCGCCGCGGAGCTGATGCTGGCGGCGGTGTTCGTGTACGCGCCGCCGCTACAGTCGCTGCTGGGGACTGCGGGGCCGCCACCGGAAGCGCTCGTGCTGCTCTTGGCGTACCCCGCGATCGTGTGGGGGGCGGATGAGCTGCGGCGCTGGCTCGTGCGTCGCCGTGCGCGGTGCGAGGCGGCGGCCAGGATGCCGAGCACCGAGGCGCGTGGGCGAGAGGATAGCTGTGATACTGTGATACTGTGATTCACGGTGACTAACATCACGGTTTCGGTTCCAGAGGACGTCTACCGCGCCGCACGCATACGGGCAGCCGAGCGCGGCAGCTCGGTGAGCGCACTCGTGGCGGCATACCTCGCATCCCTCTCGCAACGCGATGCGGAGTTCGAGCGCCTGGAAGCTCAGCAGCGACGCATCCAGGCGGAGATCGAGCACTTCAGCGCAGGCGATCGTCTCAGTCGGGACGAGGTGCACGCGCGTGCGGTTCGCTGACACGAACGTCCTGCTCTATGCGGTTTCGCGAAGTCCCGAGGAGGCGACGAAGGCGCGTCGCGCCAACGAGCTGCTCGCATCGAGAGACCTCGGGCTGTCGGTTCAGGTATTGCAGGAGTTCTACGCCCAGGCGACCCGCGAAACGCGCGCCGATCGCCTTTCTCATGAGCGCGCGGTTGGCCTGATCGAGTCCTTCCAACGCTTTCCCGTCCAGGAGACGACGGTGGCGTTGATGTCGGGGGCGTTGGCGAGGCGGCAGCGCTTCCAGATCTCCTATTGGGATGCGGCGATACTCGAGGCGGCTCACATGCTCGGTTGTGACGCAGTGCTGTCGGAGAACCTCAACGACGGCCAGGACTACGGCGGTGTGACGGTGGAGAACCCTTTCAAGGACTGCTGAGCTTGAGCAATGGTCATCGATCGGGCGAGGAGCGCCCGACCTTCGACGAGGAACTGCTGCTGTGGCTCGGCAACGAGCCGCCGGAGGTGCGGGCGGCGGACGCGGAGCGCGTTCGCATGATCGGCGAGGAGCTCGCGCACGGCTTTGACGCGCTCTCGCGGCTGGGCCCGGCGGTGACGGTGTTCGGCTCGGCGCGCACCCCGCGCGAGCACCCTGACTACGAGCTCGTGCGCGAGGTCGGCGCGTGCCTCGGCCGCGGGGGCTACGCGGTCATCACCGGCGGCGGCCCCGGCCTGATGGAGGCCGCGAACCGTGGCGTGCGCGAGGCGGGCGCGGTGTCGGTGGGCTGCAACATCGAGCTCCCGCGCGAGCAGCGCCACAACGACTACCTCGACATCGCGCTGCGCTTTCGCCACTTCTTCGCGCGCAAGGTGATGTTCGTGCGCTACGCCAGCGCGTTCGTGATCGCGCCGGGCGGCTACGGGACATTGGACGAGTTGTTCGAGTCGCTGACGCTGATCCAGACGGCCACGATCCGCCACTTCCCGGTGATCCTGTTGGAAGGCGTGAACGACGGGGGAGAAGAGGAGGGGGAGTGGGAGGGGTTGCTGGATTGGCTCCGCGCGCGGGCGCTGGCGGACGGGCGCATCGACGCCGAGGACGTCGAGGGGTTGCGGGTCGTGCGTCGGCCGTCGGAGGTTTGCGCGATCGTCGATGCCGCGCACGAGCGCCAGCGTGAGGACGGCAGCCGCCGTCGCCGGGCGGGTGCTAGGAGGGAGCAACCACAGCCGGGCCGTTGACTTCGTGCAGCAGCCGATTCAGCTCCACGCACAGCGGCCGCAGCGCTTCCGACCGCGCTGCATTCATATATGCCAGGCCGTTGACGCCGAGTGCCCAGATGGCGATCTCTCGTCCACTCGTGAGCTTCAAGGTCGGACACGGTGTTCCTCGAGGGCCGTACCAGTCCGGCCGGGTGCTCGGCTCGACTGCGGCGACCTCGCCTGGTGCCAGGCGCCGCGTCCTCAACGGGCCTCTGACCACGACCTCGTCCGGCTCGATCCAAAGCCCTGATCGCGCCATGCGCCACGCGAGGGCACCACTGCACGCCGCGACCCCGAGGAAGAAGCTCGCGAACGGCGCCAGCCCGCCGTTGTGGGCCAGGAAGACCGGTTTGTCGGTGACATCCACGAGCAGCCAGATCCAGAACGCCGAGTTGGCCATCGCAAAGCCGGCAAACCGCCACGTACGGCCTCGTCTGCGGATCCAGGCTTCCGGGAGCACGGTTGGACCTCGCATTGGGCGACTGGCGCGCGCGGAAGCCGACATTCGGCAGACCATCGGCATGCGGGCCTGCGAGGTTTACCGAGCGTCGCCGCTCAAATCGTCTCCGACACCATTTCGATCGCCCCGCACGGGCACTACTGCACGCAGATCCCGCAGCCCTTGCAGTAGTCGAGGTCGAACGCATAGCCGTCGGCCTCGTCGACCTTCAGCACCGCGTTGTCGGGGCACACGCCGTAGCAGTTGCCGCAGCCGAAGCAGTTGCCGCAGCTCAGGCAGCGGCGGGCCTCGAACAGGGCGTTCGACTCGTCCAGGCCCTGCGCGACCTCGGCGAACGTCAACTGGCGACGGATCGCGTCCAGGCGCGGCGCCTCGGTCTTCGGGGCATCCGCGTAGTACCAGACGTTGAGCTCCTCGAAGCTCGCGAGCAACCGCGAGCGCCGCGATCTGCGGGATCAGCTCCAGCCTGGATGTGCAGGTCCAGCGCCTCCTGGTTGCTCTGCGCGAACAGCTGGATCCAGCCGCTGTCGCGCTGCGACATCGAGTCGCTGTGGTCGTTCCAGATGTTGATCGGCGCGCCGATCGCGCGGTTCGCGAGCGTCATCACGATCGGCAGGCCCAGCCCCGCGGCCAGCCCGACTTCGTCGAGGGCGCCCTGCGCTCGCCCGGCGGCCACGCCGTGATCGCGCTGCGCTCCTGGCACGAGCGCAGCCCCACCTCGACGATCGTGCCCCGCCTGCGCGACCCCGTCACCTCCTTCCAGCACTCCGCCGTCGTCACCGAGCACGGCTGCGCGCACATCTTCGGGCGCTCCCAGCGCGCCCAGGCGCGGCTCATGATCGAGCACGCCGCCCACCCCGACGCGCGCGCGTGGCTGCGCGACCAGGACGCCGCGCTCGGGCTCGGCGTGCGGATGGCTACCGCTGAAAATCCTCCGCCAGCAGCTCCATCAGCAGCACGTCGTGCCACCCCGAGCCGCCCACGTCGCGCTCGGCGCGCCGCAGCACGCCCACCCGCCTGAAACCCACCCTCTCATAACAGCGGATCGCCGCCGCGTTGCCCGCCGCCGGGTCGATCGTGACGCGATGGTGGCCGCGCTCGTCGATCAGCTCGCCCACCACCCGGCGCACCGCCTCCGCGCCGATGCCCCGGCCGTGCAGCGCCGGGTCCAGGAACAGGTCGATGCCGGCATGGCGGTACCTCGGCTCGGTCTCCTCCCAGTACTGGATCAGCCCCGCGATCGCGCCGCCGACGACGATCGTCAGACGCGTCGAGGAGGGCTCGTCCCACGGAAAGCTCTCCTCCTGCGCGTCCCACCAGCGCGCCACCTCGGGCGTGTCGTGGATGCGTCGCAGCTCCGCCTCGTCGCCGCGCGCGAGTGGACGCAAGACGATTTCGCTCGGCTCCGGCGGCATCGGCCGATCCTACCGTCGGTCGGATTGACGCATGACCGAGGGTGTGTTGCCCTATTACCGGAATTCTCAGCCCCGGTGCAATACACTGGTCTAAGCGGATCGCGGCCGGTTCGGGGAGCGTGCCGAGTCTTCCGAGGTGGCGCGTCCGTCCTGCAAAGGTCCGCATGGACAAGACAACACAAGGGATCCTCGACGTCGCCCGCAGCGTGCTCGCCGAGCTCGATCTCGACGTAGTCCTCGAACGCGTCGTGGAAGCCGCGCGGGATCTCACCGAAGCGCGCTACGCCGCGCTGGGCGTGCTCAACGAGAACAAGACCGAGCTCGCGCGGTTCCTCACGAAGGGCATCGAGGAGGAGGCCCACGCCGCGATCGGCGCGCTCCCGCGCGGTCGCGGCGTCCTGGGTGCGCTGATCGACGACCCCGTCCCACTGCGGCTCGGCGACGTCGGCGACCACCCTCGCTCCTACGGCTTTCCGCACGGCCACCCGCCGATGAGCACCTTCCTCGGGGTGCCGATCGTCGTCCACGGCACCCCCTTCGGCAACCTCTACCTGACCGAGAAGGCGCACGGTGCCGAGTTCTCCGACGCCGACGAACAGTCCGTCTGCGTGCTCGCCGAGTTCGCCGGCGTCGCGATCGACCACGCCCGCCGCTACACCGGCGCGCGCGAGCGCCGCGACGAGCTCGAGCGCACCGTCGCCGCGCTCGAGGCCACCACGCAGATCGCTCGCGCCGTCGGCGGGGAGACCGACCCCGAGGTCGTGCTCCAGCTCGTCGCCAAGCGCGGCCGCGCGCTCGTCTCCGCGCGCGCCCTGCTGATCGAGCTCGCCGACGGCGACGAGCTCGTCGTCGCCGCCGGCGCCGGCGAGCTGCCCGCGAACCTCATCGGCCAGCGCGTCCCGCTCGCCGACACCGTCGCCGCGCACGCGATGCGTACCCGCCGCGTGCAGCGCGTCGAGCAACAGCTCAACCGCGCCCGCTTCGACGAGCACGGAGTCGGGCGCTACGGCGTGCAGGCCGCCGGCGGGCTCGTCGTCCCGCTGATCTTCCGCGGCCAGACCCACGGCGTGCTGCTCGCGCTCGACCGCCTCCGCGACGGCCCCGCGTTCTCCGCCGAGGACGAACGGCTGCTGGAGGCGTTCGCCACCAGCGCCGCCACCGCCGTCGCGACCGCGCGCTCGGTCGCCTACGAGCGCCAGCGCCAGCGCCTCGCCGCCACCGAGGCCGAGCGCCACCGCTGGGCGCGCGAGCTCCACGACGACACGCTCCAGAGCCTCAGCGCGCTGCGCATCGGACTGTCCGTCGCCGGGCGCTCGCAGGAGCTCGGCACGGTCAAGCAGGCATTGGGTCAGGCCGTCGACCAGCTCGAGGAAGGGATCGCCAACCTGCGCGCCCTGATCACCGACCTCCGCCCCGCCTCGCTCGACGAGCTCGGCGTGCAGGCCGCGATCGAAGCGCTCGCCGACCGCAGCGCTCACCGCGGGATCGACGTCGACGTCTCCATCGATCTCGCCTACGAGCAGGGCCGCGCCACCACGCGCCACCCCCCCGAAATCGAGACCGCGCTCTACCGCATCGTGCAGGAGGCGCTCACGAATGCCGCCAAGCACGGCCACGCCAAGCGCGCGGTCGTGGAAATCCACGAGGACGACTCCGCGGTGCAACTCAGCATCGGCGACGACGGCCACGGCTTCGACGTGAACGCCTCGCGCGACGGGTTCGGGCTGCTCGGCATGCAGGAGCGCATCTCCCTGCTCGGCGGCGACCTGCAGATCGACTCCACGCCCGGGCACGGCTCGACGATCGGCGCCCGCATCCCCGTGCGCGAGCGCGTCGCGGCGTCCGGGGAACTCAGCGGGAGCCGGGCCTCCACGAGCGGCGCCATACAGCCCGCCTCGCCGATCGAAGCCCAGGGGTAGCAGCGCGCCGCGCGACCCCGCTCGGCTCAGAGCGGCCGGTCGAGGATGAAGGTCTCCGCCGCGATGTCCGGGTCTAGGTTGTTCCCGCTGATGAACGCCTTCACCTGGCGGCCCGTCAGGCGCTCCACCGCGGCGCGGAAGTCCGCGGCCATCGTTTCCTGGAAGCGGTGGCGCATCTGGTTGACCGCGTCGTTGTGCCCGTTCTCCACGAGCGTCTTCTCGGCGCGCGTCAGCACGTCGTACATCAGCGTCACCAGCACGTGGCCGTGATGGAACGTTGACGCCGTGCGCGGACCACGACCGAGGTATTCGGTGTGGATTCCCACCAGCGCGCTCGTCACGGCGGCGTTGAGCTCGCCACCACGGAGCTTCTCCTGCAGTTCGGGCATGATGGATTTCCGCTACCCCGTGCGAGGTTCGGAAAAACTTCTTCGAGAAAGTGTCGATCGCGGGGCGCCGCGTTCGTCTCAAAGGCGACCATCTACCCTCTCGAAGGAGGCAGCGATGCAGTATCTACTTCAGATCTTCACCGACGGCGCGGCCGAGGAGTTCCAGCGGCTGTCCGAGGACGAGCAGAAGTCCGTCTTCGGCGAGTACATGGCGATCATGGACCTCCCCGGCGTCACCGGCGGGGCGCAACTGCAGCCCGCGACGACCGCAACCACGGTGCGCGTGCGCGGCGGTGAGACGCTCACCACCGACGGGCCCTTCACCGAGACCAAGGAGGCGCTCGGCGGCTACTACCTGCTCGACGCCCCCGACCTCGACGTCGCGATCGAGATCGCCGGCCGCATCCCCGCGGCACGCCTGGGTGGTGCCGTCGAGGTGCGTCCGCTGGTGGCGCGCTGATCGAGCGCACCTTCAAAGACGAGTGGGGGCGCGTCCTCGCCGCCCTCGTCGGCTTCCTCGGCGACTTCGACCTCGCCGAGGAAGCCGCACAGGAGGCGTTCGCGATCGCCGCCGAGCGCTGGCGGCGCGACGGCGTGCCCGCCAACCCCAGGGCCTGGCTGGTCGCGACCGCGCGCAACCGCGCGATCGACCGCATCCGCCGCGAGCGCACGCTCGCCCAGAAGACCAGGCTCCTGGAGCGTCGCGAGGCCGAGGAGGCCGAGGTGGACGAGGTGCACGACGACGCCACGATTCCCGACGAGCGCCTGGAGTTGATCTTCACGTGCTGCCATCCCGCGCTCGCCAGCGACGCGCAGGTCGCGCTCACGCTACGCACGCTCGGCGGTCTCGGCACCCACGAGATCGCGCGCGCGTTCCTCGTCTCCGAGGCCACCATGGCGCAGCGGCTCGTGCGCGCCAAGCACAAGATCCGCGACGCCGGGATCCCGTTTCGCGTGCCCCCGGCGCACCTGTTGCCCGACCGGCTCGCGGCGGTGCTCGCGGTCGTGTACCTGATCTTCAACGCGGGGTACGACGGGCACGGGGGAGCGGGTGGGGGCGGCGACCTCGCTGCCGAGGCGATCCGCCTGGGACGCGCGCTCGCGGAGCTGATGCCCGACGAGCCCGACGTCTGGGGACTGCTCGCGCTGATGCTCCTCCACGACTCGCGCCGCGCCGCGCGCGTACGCGCGGGGGAGATCGTGCTGCTCGCCGACCAGGATCGCGCGCTGTGGGACCGCGAGCAGATCTCACAGGGGCGCGCCGCGCTACAGCGCGCGCTGGCCGCGCGCGGCCCCGGATCGATGGGCATCTACACGCTGCAGGCCGCGATCGCCTCGCTGCACGGCGCGCAGGGAAGCGATTGGCCGCGGATCGCCGCCCTCTACGGCGAGCTCGCGCGACAGACCGGCTCGCCCGTCGTCGAGCTCAACCGCGCCGTCGCGCTCGCCGAAGCCGAGGGGGTCGAGGTGGGGCTGGACGCGCTCGAGGGGCTCGCCGGGCTGGAGGACTACCAATACTTCCACTCCGCCCGCGCCGAGCTGCTGCGCCGGCTGGAGCGCGTCGAGGAGGCACGGGCGGCGTACGCGCGGGCGCTCGCGCTCGTGCGCTCGGAGCCCGAGCGCCGGTTCCTGCAGCGGCGGGTCGCGGGGTTGCAGGTCTCGCGCCACTGATCGTCGGAGGCCGCCGGCGGTCCCGGTGCTCATGAGCCCATAGGCTTCTCCGGTATGGAGCTGGAGCACGCGATCCGCACCCGGCGCACCCACAAGGCGTTCGGCTCCGAGCCGGTCGCTCCCGAGGTGCTGCAGGAGCTGTTTGAGCTGGCTCGCTGGGCGCCCAACCACCACCTCACCAACCCGTGGCGCTTCCGCGTGCTCGGCCCGCAAACCGTGACGCGGCTGAAGGAGATCGCCGAGTCGGTCAAGCCCGGGTCGGCGGGCAAGCTCGACCGCGCGCCGACCCTTGTCGTCGCGTCGGCTCATCGCTCCGGTGACGCCGTTCAGCAAAGCGAGGATCTGCTCGCGGGAGCCGTGGCGGCCTACCTCGTGCTGCTCGGCGCCCACGGACGGGGCCTCGCGGGCTACTGGCGCACCCTGCCGTTCCTCGACTCGCCGGAGGGTCGCAGCGCGCTCGGGCTCCAGGACGCGGAGGTCCCGATCGGGCTCTTGCACCTCGGTGCGCCTCGCCAGCAGCAGCGGGTGCCCGAGCGGGCACCGGTCGCGGCGTTCGTCAGCGATTTGCCCTGAGAGCCCCGCGCCGCGGGTCGGAGGAGGGGCCGAGCGTAGTTTTCTTTTCTTGTTTCTTTACAGCACGAAACTATTTGGTCATGTATCGAACCCGTAATGGAAAACCCACATCAAGCCTCCACCCACCCTCCAGCCACCACTCTGCTTGTCGCGATTCCGGTCATCGACCGGTTGGCCGGATGGGCAGGGCGCGGCTATACTTCAAAAAGTAAAGTAAAGGCCCTCGGCGGGCTGGAGTAAAGGCCCGAGTGGGTCAAGATAAGAGGCCCCGGGCGGGCACGTGCGAGGATACGGGGATGCCAGACATCGAGAACGTGATCATCATCGGCAGCGGCCCCGCGGGATACACCGCGGCGCTGTACACAGCCCGCGCCAACCTGAAGCCGCTGGTCGTCGAGGGCTTCGCCTGGGGCGGCCTGCTGCAGCAGACGACGGACGTGGAGAACTACCCGGGGTTCCCCGAGGGGATCATGGGGCCGGAGCTGATGATGCATTTCCGCTCGCAGGCCGAGCGCTTCGGCGCGCGCCTGGAGACAGACCAGGCCGAGCGCGTGCAGCTCGCGAGCGAGCCCGGCGGAGTCCACAGCGTGTGGGTCGGCGACACCGAGCACCGCGCGCGCACCGTAATCCTCGCGATGGGCGCCGAGCACAAGCAGATCGGGGTACCGGGAGAGCAGGAGCTCGGCGGGCGCGGAGTGAGCTACTGCGCGACGTGCGACGCAGCGTTCTTCAAGGACGCCCCGACCGTGATCGTCGGCGGGGGGGACTCGGCGATGGAGGAGGCGATCTTTCTCTCGAAGTTCGCCTCCAAGGTCGCGATCGTGCACCGCCGCAACGAGTTCCGCGCGTCGAAGATCATGCTCGAGCGCGCGCGCGCTCAGGAGAACATCGAGTTCCTAACGCCCTACACCGTCGATGAGTTCCTCGCCGGCGAGAACGGTGCGCTTTGCCGCACGCGGCTGCGCAACACCGAGACCGACGAGCTGCGCGACCTGGAGATCAGCGGGGCGTTCATCGCGATCGGGCACGAGCCGCAGTCGGCGCTCGTGCGCGGGCAGCTCGAGGTCGACGAGAACGGCTACGTGATCACCGAGGGGCGCTCCACCCGCACCAAGCTCCCGGGCGTGTTCGCCGCGGGGGACCTCGTCGACCACACCTACCGCCAGGCGATCACCGCCGCCGGGTCGGGTTGCCAGGCGGCGCTGGACGCCGAGTGGTACCTGCGCGACACGCCCCAGGTGCCCACGCCGGAGGGGATGCCCGAGGGGGATCTCGCCGAGGCGCAGTGGGCGCCGGCGAGCACGCAGGCCGCGGCCGGGGAGTAGGAGCTTCGCGACTCGCCCGGGATAAGAAGCTGTTCTAGCGTGGACGAGCACGCCTTGGCGAAGAGATCGCCATACTTACGGGAGTCGTGTCTCCGCCCTGGATGCGGTAGGCCGTGAAGGTGTGGTGCTTACCCGCATTGAGATTGGGCTCGCTGATGGTTCGCAATTCGGCGTGCTTCAAGTCGAACTCATAGCCCACGGCAACCTCGTCCGCCTCTCGTCGCTCCAGATTGCCGACAGCCTCAAACTCGTCGGGTACGCATGATCCCGATGGCAAGATGAGTGTGCGCCTTCCGGCAAGTCCGTCAGCGATAGCGTAGGGAGTACGCACGACATACATCTTGCGGTCTCTGATCATGATGTCCCCGTACGCTCCAAAGTTCGGCACATTCAGATTGCGGTGTACATAGTCACGGCTGGGGTTCAGGAAGTCCCCATGGCAGACGACCAGGTCGTGCACTGGGTAGCTACCGCGACCTTGTTGCGGATAGCGGACGAAGACATAGAACACGGTTCGTCCATGGTGGAAGCCGCTGGGCGGCTGACTGTTGGCGTCGTAAGAGGCGCCCCGTCCCGGGTAAGCAAGGCTCTTGACCTCAAAGCCCTCGGGCGGATCGTCCATCAGTCGAAAGTCAGGATATGTGTTGCGGCCACTCTCGGTGTAGGCGAAACCGGCTTCGTCGAGTCGGTCTCGTACCCAGTCTTGCACGGCGAACTCCTTGTCGCGCGCCGACTCGCGAGTGATTGGCACTCCCCCGCGAATGGCGTCTTCGCATTGCACGAAGAAGCGTGGGACCCGACTACCGATCATAGCCTGGCAGTTCGCCGGAGCCGGCCTCCTTCCTTCCCTTGGGTGACCGTTGGCGTCCGGAACTCTAGTGTCTATCAAAGGCGTACCGCGGGGCGACGGACCTCAGGCGTCGCGGAGTTGGATGCCTCGGGGCGTCCGGCTTCGGTTGTACGCTCGTCTGCATCTCGTGAGTGTCCGTGTTCCCTATGTAGAGCTGTCTGCGATGGCCCGAGTCGAGGCCCATCGCAAGAACATCTACCGCCCGCCCTATTACGTCCACAAGTGGTGGGCGCGGCGGATCGGCAGCGTGTTTCGCGGCATCGCGCTCGACATGCTTCTGCCGGACGGCGAGAACGTCATGGATGCCTACTACAGGGCGCACGATTTCTCCGGCACGGTTGTGCTCGATCCATTCATGGGCGGTGGCACGACGGTCGGCGAGACCCTGCGCCTCGGTTGCAAGGTCGTCGGATGCGATCTCAACCCGGTCGCTTGGTTCTTGGTGAGCCAAGCGATGCGTCGGGTCGATATATCCGCGCTGACGGAGTCATTCCAGCGAGTTGCCGACGAGGTCGCCCAGCCCATCAGCGACATGTATCGCACGACCTGTGATGGTTGCTACGGCCCAGCGACAACGCAATACACGTCATGGGTCAAACAGGTCCCCTGCGGTGAGTGCGGTGCGCCGAGCGATCTACATCTGAGCAACGTCATCATGGCCGACATGGCAACGAAGGGCGCTGGTCTTGTGGATTGCCCAAACTGCGGTCACCCATGGTGGGTTTCAGCGATCCGATGTGAAATCGAATGTCCAGGTTGCGCACACTGCTTTGTTCCGGCTGAGAGGCGTACGAAGAAAACGCATTACCACTGCGATGCTTGCGGATACTCTGATCGTATTCTCAAAGCTATCGGCACGTCTGAGACGCCACCAACCCACCGCATGCGGTCCCTCACGGTCTGGTGTGACACCTGCGGTAAGCGTCACCAGAAGCCGAGCGCCGATGACATGGCCCGGTACGAGGCGGTCGCCCTTGAGACGGACAAGCAATTCGATCAGTTGCACATTCCGCGCGAGGCCATCCCTCCTGGGTTCAACACCAATCAGATGCGCAAGTACGGTTACCGCTACTGGCACCATATGTTCAACGCCCGGCAACTCAAGGGCCTTGACATGCTCTTCGGTGCAGTCCGTCGGGTTGAGGATACGCCGTCGCGTGAGTTGCTGACGCTACTTTCGTCGGCGGCGCTGGAGTTTAACAGCATGTTCTGTGGTGCGAAGGGGCTCGGGACCGGCGCCATTCGCCACGTATTCGCACACCATGCGTTTATCCCGGTCAAGGAGCCTCTGGAGGCGAACCTCTGGGGGGTTCACCGCTCCTCAGGTGGCTATTCGACGCTCTTCAAGGAGCGGGTGCTACGCGGCCGACAGTGGGCGGACGCGCCCGTCGAGCGGCGTTTCACTGGCTCTAAGGCCGATAAGGTGTCAATTCCGGGCGAGCGCCTGGCCGGGCGCCCGGCCGAGCGCTTCGATCAGTTGGTCAACGACGAAGCCGATATGCTGCTGCTGAATCAGTCGTCGGAGGTTCTCGGTCAAGTGCCGGATGGCTCGATCGACGTGGTTATCACGGACCCGCCGTTTGCCGACAGTGTCATGTATTCCGAGCTATCGGATTACTTCTACGTGTGGCTTCGGTTGGCACTCAAGAACGATTACGAGAACTTCGCGACGCTGGTGGTAGACGATACTCGTGAGGCGGTACACAACCCTGGTCGTAGTCGCGACGGGGCATTCTATACGACTGTGATTGGCAACGTCTTTGCCGAGGCCGCGCGCAAGCTCAAGCCTGCCGGAAAGATGGCGTTCACGTTCCATCACTCGGGCGAGAGTGCCTGGCGCCACATCGAGGATGCTCTGGTTTTCGCAGGTCTTGTAGTTGAGAGCTGGTGGCCGGTATTCGCCGAGATGGAGTCAGGTGTGCCGCTGCACGGTAAGGAGAACAACGGCCACCTCGACATCGTCTTCGTATGCTCCAAGGTCGGAGAGATCGGCCGGCCCCGGGAGCAGGATGACATCGAGGAGATGGGTCGCAACCTTGCCGAGCGTGTCAGACTCGTCGCTGCTGACTATCGTGCTCTACTCGAGGCCGCCAGGGTACAGCAGGGTACCTGGCAGCGGTCTACGCCGGCCCGCAAGGCCGCATGATGCACGACCGCCCTCAGTCGAGATAGGGCGGTCGCCGCTCGCACCGGCCGACTATCGTGCCCGACTGCGCCTTGATGCGAGTTGTATTCACGATAAGCATTGCTGGGGATGGCATGGAGCGTCGCGTAGCGCTCAGGCGCCGCTCTCGGGGAAGCCCGTCGTGGCACGCTTGTGGGGGCCGGTCGCCGCGCTCACGAGGCGGCGCAGGACGGGCGCCGCGCGATAGCGCTCTTCGCGGTGCTCATCCCAGAGGGTGTCGAGAACGTCGAGGACGTTGTCGAGGCCGAGTTGCTCGGCCCACGCGAGCGGGCCGCGCGGGTAGTTCATGCCGAGCGTCATGCCCGCGTCGATGTCCCGCGCGCTGCCGACGCCTTCGCCGAGCGCGAACGCGCACTCGTTGATCACCTGGCACACGATGCGCGGCAGGACCCCGACCGCGCAGGGCGCGATGCGCGCCGTGTGCAGGCCGAGCGCCGCGAAGGCACGCTCGCCGGCCTCGCCGGTGACCTCGACCAGGCCGAGCGGCACCAGCGCGTAGAAGGGCTCCCCCTCGACCGTGCCGCGCAGCCCGCGCAGGGAGATCGTGGGGCGCGAGTCGGTAGCGGAGTGGTCCTGGCCCGGCGGTCGCGCCGCGCGCGCCGCTGGGGTCGTCCAGTCCGGCGGTCGCGCCGCGCGCGCCGCTGGGGTCGTCCAGTCCGGCGGCCGCGCCGCCCGTGCCCGCGGTGTCGGCTGATGCGAGCGCCCGCAGCGCCTCTGCCAGCGGCCCGTCGCCCTCCACCTTCGCGCCGGCCGTGCGCACCGGAGGGTCTGGGTCGGGCTCGCGGTGCGGCCCGTCGCCCGAGTAGTCGTAGTAGCCGCGTCCGGTCTTGCGACCGTGCAGCCCCGCGGCGACCATACGCGCCTGGATCGGCGAGGGGCGCCAGCGCGGCTCGCCGAAGCTCAGCTCGTAGAAGGAGCGCGCGACGTCGAAGCCCGTGTCCACGCCGACGAGGTCGCTGAGCTCGAAGGGCCCCATGCGAAAGCCGCCGCCGAGGCGGCAGATGCGATCGATCGTCTCGATGTCCGCGATCCGTTCGGCGAGCGTGCGCAGGGCCTCCAGGCCGAACGGGCGATTGCAGCGGTTCACCAGGAACCCCGGGCCGTCGGTCGCGCGGATCACGGTCTTGCCCATCGCGCGCCCGGTCGCGTCGGCGAGCTGAAGGGCGCGATCCGCCGAGCGGATGCCCGCGATCACCTCGACGAGCTTCATCAGCGGCGCGGGGTTGAAGAAGTGCATCCCCACGACGCGCTCCGGGTTGCTCGCGGCGGCGGCGATGCCCGTGACCGGCAGGGAGGACGTGTTGGTCGCCAGGACGCACTCCGCCGCGACGATCTCCGAAAGTCGCTCGTAGAGCTCGCGCTTGAGCTCGGGGAGCTCGGGCGCGGCCTCGATCACCAGCTCGCAGGGCGCGAGGCCGTCGAGCTGTTCGACGACCTCCAGGCGTTGCGCCGCGGCCTCGGCCTCCTCGGGGGACAGCCTGCCCTTCGCGGCTTCCTTCTGCAGCCCCGCGCGCACCTTCTCGGCACCGCGCTGCAGCGCCTCTCCAATCGGGTCGTGCAGCAGCGTCCGCGCCCCCGCGCGGCACGCGAGCTGCGCGATGCCGGCACCCATCGTGCCGGCACCGATCACGCCGATCGTCTTTGCTGGTCCTGCCGCGCTCATCCGAGCGCAGACCTTACTTGCGGCCGTGGTGCTTGGGCGCGCTGATGCGCAGCGAGTGGGTCGAGACGACCGGGGTATCGCTGCCGTGGCGAACCGTGACGGTCACCTTCGCGAGCAGGGGGCCGTGCGCCTTCAGCAGGTGCTTGCCGGTCGCGTTGAGCTTGAACGTCACCTTCGCCGAGGCGCCGGGGGAGACCGTCAGCGTCGCGCTGCCCACGACCAGCTTGCGGTTCTTGGCTTTGTGTTTCTTGGCGACGCTCGCCAGATGCGCCGATTCGACGGTCGCCTGGATCGTGACCACGCACAGGCCGCCCTGCTGGGGGCACTGGACGGTCTCGCCGCTGTTGACGATCACGCCACCGCCGACGGTGGCGGTCGAGGCCGAGCCGGTGGGGGAGACCGTGGCTGCGCCGCCGCCGCTCGGGCCCGGAGCGGTCGTGGAGCCGACGCCGCTCGTCGGGCCACCGCCCGTCGAACCGCCGCCACCCGTTGGGGGCGGGCTGGAAACCACCACCTTGTGCGTGGCGCGCGCCGTGAAGCCGAGGCTGTCCGTCGCGGTCAGCGTGACCGTGTATTCGCCGCCCGCCGCATAGGCGTGTGTCGGGTTCTGGCCCGTGCCGCTCTGCCCGTCGCCGAAGTCCCAGCCGTAGGAGGCGATCGCGGCGGAGACGCCGGCGACGTGGTTTTTGCTTGTGCCGGAGCCCGCAAACGAGGCCGTGTTTCCGCTCGGCGTCGCCGTAAAGGCGGCGGTCGGAGGTTCGAACAGGCCGTCCGTCCCGACGCAGTTGTTCTCCTCGTTGCTCCACAGCTTCTGCACCGTCCACGAGTGCCCGTCAATCGTGTCGGTTGCGATCTGCGCGTTGCAGATGTAGCCGATGCCGAAACCTTCGCTGTTGATCCAGCCGAAGTTTTCTTCGAGGATGAACGGATCGGCGATCGTCTCGCCGAGCTGCTGCGTGAGCGTGCTCGTCTCCTCTGCCAGCTGCGTCGGCGCCGCGTTCTCGCAGCCTCCGCCGATGACCCCGCTGTGGTCGATGATCGCGATCAGCATGTAGGAGGTCGAGTTGTAGTGAGCTGAGCCGCGCAGGCTGCAGAACTGCGAGCCGCTGTTTTTCGGACCCGAGCATTCGCTTCCGACGCACAGTTCCATGTTCGGGGGCAGCGCGATCGTGTAGACCGTTTCGGGCTCTCCGCCCGCGTCGAGTACCGGCACCGGCAGCCTGCCTTCGGCGATTTCGTGCGACAACGCGGTTTCGATTTCGGGCAATGTGACAGCCGCGCCGGTGGAGGGGGAGATTTCGGTGCTGCCGAGGTAGACGGAGCGGTATGCCGCGATCTGGTTGCCGGTCTGGCTGCCGCTTTTCAGCCCCTGCGTGGAGTACTGCGGGAGCATCGCGAACACGTTTTCGGTCGTACCGCTCGCCGCCGCGACATCGCCGAGGAATTCGCCCAAGCCATCCGTGACGGCTTTCGGGGATGTCGTGCCGCCGTGGGACCAGATCACCTCCGAGGTGCGGTAGCCGGAGAGCACCGGTTCGCCGTGGAAGGTCGGCGACTGGGCGACTATCGCGCCGGCAACACCTGTGCCGAGCGCGAGCGTGGCCGCGATGGCGATCATCGCGCCCAGCGCCAGCTTCTTCTTCATCTCATTCGCCCCAGTGCAGTCGCGCTTTGCGGCTCGCGCCGCCTCCGCGAGGACGGTAATAGCCGCCCCGGACGGCGTCAAGGGGAGCTGGACGAGAGGCGAACCGCCGCGCTACGCCGGCACGAGCGCGTTGATCCCCGTCATCGCGCGGCCGATGATGAGCTTCTGGATCTGGGAGGTGCCCTCGTAGAGCGTCGTCACGCGCACGTCGCGGAAGTAGCGCTCGACGGGGTGATCGTCGACGTAGCCCGCGCCGCCGTGGACCTGGATCGCGGTGTTCGAGCACTCCACCGCGGCCTCCGTCGCGTGGAGCTTGGCGATCGAGGTCTCCGTCGTGTTGGGGCGACCCTTGTCCTTGAGGAAACCCGCGCGCCACACGAGCATGCGCGAGGCGTCGGTCTTGAGCACCATGTCGGCGATCATCGCCTGCACGAGCTGGAACGACGCGATCGGGCGGCCGAACTGCTGGCGCTCCTTGGCGTATTTCACGGACTCCTCGACACACCCCTGGCAGATGCCCACGCAGCCCGCCGCGACCGAGTAGCGCCCGGAGTCCAGCGCTGACATCGCGACTTTGAAGCCCTCGCCGATCTCCCCGAGCACGCCGTCCTCGGCGACCTCGACGTCTTCCAGTGCGATCGCGGCGGTGTCGGAGGCGTGCAGGCCCATCTTGTGCTCGATCGTGCTCGGTTTGAAGCCCGGCTGGTCGGTCTCCACCAGGAAGCAGCCGAGGCCGCGGTGGCCCTTCTCGGGGTCCGTCTGGGCGAAGACCAGCGCGAGCTTGGCGTAGTTGCCCATCGAGATCCACATCTTCGCGCCGTTGATCGCCCAGCCGCTGTCGGTCCTGACCGCGCGCGTGCGCTGGTTGGCGGCGTCGGAGCCCGTGTCGGGCTCCGTCAGCCCGAAGCACCCCAGCCACTCGCCGGAGCAGAGTTTCGGCAGGTACTTGCGCTTCTGCTCCTCCGTGCCCCACCTGAGGATCGCCGAGCACACCAGCGAGGTCTGCACGGAGATGACCGTGCGCACCGAGGAGCAGCCGCGGCCGATCTCCTCGACGACGAGCCCGTAGCTGAGGTAGTCCAGGCCCGCGCCGCCGTACTCGCGGGGGACGATCGCGCCGAGGTAGCCCTGGTCGGCGATCTTCTGCACGAGGTCCAGGTCGAAGTGGTGTTTGCGCGCGTTTTCGCGCGCCTGCAGCACGATCTCCTTGTCGGTGAACTCGCGCGCGGTCTCGCGGATCAGGCGCTGCTCGTCGGTGAGGTCGAAGTCCATGGCTCTCCTGTCGGGTGGCGGTGGCGGTTGTGGCGCAACGGCGGCGGCCGGCGGTCGGTTCGGCGGCCTGCGCGCCGCGATGGTCGGTCTCAGGCGGTCGGCACGTCTCCCAGCTTGGGGCTGCGCCAGGGCGCCTGCACGCGGCGCTGGAGCTCCTCCGCGAGCCCCTCGATCGGCAGGCGCTGCTGTGCGAGCGAGTCGCGGTCGCGCAGCGTGACCGTGCGGTCCTGCAGGCTCTCGTGGTCGATCGTGACGCAAAACGGGGTGCCGATCTCGTCCTGGCGGCGGTAGCGCTTGCCAATCGAGCCGCCCTCGTCGTACTCGGCCTGCAGGCGCTCGCGCAGCGCGTGGTGGATCTCGCGGGCGAGCTCGGGCTGGCCGTCCTTGCGCACGAGCGGCAGCACGGCGACCTTGATCGGAGCCAGGCGCGGGTGCAGGCGCAACAGCGTGCGGCTCTCCCCGGCGCCCGCGTCGGAGCCCTCGCCGGCGGGCACGACTTCCTCGTCGTAGGCGTCCACGAGGAACGCCAGCGTCGCCCGATCCGCGCCCGCGGCGGGCTCGATCACGTGCGGCACGTAGCGCTCGCCGCTGCCTTGGTCGAAGTACTCGAGCTTCTCGCCCGAGAACTCCGCGTGCTGGGTGAGGTCGAAGTTGCCGCGGTCGGCGATCCCCTCCAGCTCCGACCAGCCGATCGGGAACAGGTACTCCACGTCGCTGGTCCCCGATGAGTAGTGCGAGAGCTCGTCCGCGTCGTGCGCGCGCAGCCGCAGGTGGTCCGGGCGCAGGCCGAGCTCCAGGTACCAGCTCATGCGCTCCGCGAGCCAGTGCTCGAACCACTTCGGCGCGTCGTCGGGCGGAACGAAGAACTCCATCTCCATCTGCTCGAACTCGCGCGTCCGGAATATGAAGTTCCCGGGCGTGATCTCGTTGCGGAACGACTTCCCGATCTGGGCGATCCCGAACGGCGGCTTCTTGCGCGCGAACTGCAGCACGTTCTTGAAGTTGACGAAGATCCCCTGCGCGGTCTCCGGGCGCAGGTAGGCGGTGGAGCCCGACTCCTTGACGGGGCCGATCGTGGTCTCGAACATCAGGTTGAAGTCGCGCGCCTGCGTCAGATCGCACTCGTCGGTCTCACCGGGGTGCTTGGATGGCTTGCGCCCGCACGGCAGGTCGCCGAGGTGGTCGGCGCGGAAGCGCTGCCCGCAGGTGCGGCAGTCCACGAGCGGGTCCGTGAAGCCCGCGAGGTGGCCCGAGGCCTCCCACACGCGCGGGTGCTGCAGGATCGCGGAGTCCAGCGCGACGATGTCGTCGCGCCGGGAGAGCATCGCGCGCCACCACTCGTTCTTGACGTTGCCCTTGAGCAGCACCCCGTAGTGGCCGAAGTCGTAGGTCGAGCCCACCCCGCCGTAGATCTCCGAGGAGGGGAAGATGAAGCCGCGGCGCTTGCACAGCGCGACGATCTTGTCCATCGTCACCACGTCCGCGGGGGCCGCGGGATCGCCGTGCGGGGAGGCCGGTTCGCTCATCAGGCGGGATGGTATGTGAAGCTGGAGGACCAGGCCCGGCGAGCCGTGGGAGCCACGCCGGCGAGGGCGCAGAGGCGTTCGTCGCACGCCAAAAAAACCGATCCCGACATATCTTCCTTGACAAAGATCATTGACTGTGTTTTCATTGACGGCGATGGCACGGGAGCAAGCGGGACAGATGCCCCTCAGGGCAAACCGCAGGACGTCTGCCGGAGTTTGCTCGAGCGCCGCTACCCATACCTCTCCGGTGGCGCTCGAGGAAGCCTCGGCATGAGAAGGATCCACGTGCCGGTGGTTTGGTAGGGGCCGGGTCGAGCCCGGTCCCTACCTTCTTCCGCATCACCCCCACACGTTGCGTGGGCGGGCGGCAGCGACAAGGACGTCGCGATGTCGCCCGCCGCGCGCGTGCGTAGTGGGGTATCGCTTGGGCACCCCGCCGCGCGCGCGTGGAGTTGTTCTAACCCCACGCACCCGCGCGCGCGGCGGGGTCCATAAACGCAATCCCCATCCCCATCCCCAAAAACCCGACGCCCACGAAGCCATCCCACCCGGGCGAGTAGGCTGTGCGCGGTGGCGCGACTGCTGATCCTCGGGGGCGGGCGTCGCGGCTTGGGCCTCGCGCGCGCGCTCGCCGAGGAGGGTCACGCCGCGCGGATCGTCACGCGCCGCGGGGAGCGCCGCGCGGAGATCGAGGAGGCCGGCGCGGAGTGCTGGATCGGGGACCCCGACCGCCTCGCGACGCTGCGCGGGGCGCTCGACGGCGTGACAATCGCGTGCTGGCTGCTGGGCTCGGCGGAGGGAGCGCAGGAGCAGCTGCAGGCGCTGCACGGCCCGCGGCTGCGGTCGTTCATCGGGCAGGCGATCGACACGACGATGCGCGGCTTCGTATACGAGGCCGCGGGGAGCGTCGCCGCACCGATCCTGAGCGCGGGCGAGCGGATCGCGGTGGAGACGTGCTCCTACAACGAGATCCCGCTGGCCCTGCTGCGCGCCCGCGCCGCGGAGCCGGGCTGGCTGCAGGAGGCGCGCTATGCTGTGGAGAATCTCCTAAAAACCGATCGAGTTTCTGAAGCGGGAGGCCCTGTGTCCGGCTATGTGAAGGATGTGCTCGTCGAGCCGGAGTGGCTCGCGGAGCACCTAGGCGACGACGACATCCGCATCGTCGAGGTCGACGAGAACCACGACCTCTACGCCCAGGCACACATCCCGGGCGCGATCGGCTTCGACTGGAAGCGCGACCTGCAGGACCAGGTCAAGCGCGACTTCCTCGGCCCCGAGGACTTCGGCGCGCTGTTCGGCAGCCGCGGGATCTCCGGCGAGCACACGATCGTGCTGTACGGCGACCGCAACAACTGGTTCGCCGCCTACACCTACTGGTACCTGAAGTACTACGGCCACGACAAGGTCATGCTGCTCAACGGCCCACGCGAAAAGTGGATCTCCGACGGGCGCCCGACCAGCGACGAGGTCCCCTCGTACGCCGCCGCCACCTTCACGGCGCAGCCCGGCGACGACGCGATCCGCGCGCGGCGCGAGGAGGTGCAGAGCGCGATCGACGACGCCACGAAGCTCGTCGACGTCCGCTCGCCGGCCGAGTTCGCCGGCGAGATCATCTCGCCGCAGGGCTACGAGCAGGAGGGCGCGCAGCGCGGCGGGCACATCCCCGGCGCCGCGTCGATCCCGTGGGCCCAGGCCGTCAGAGAGGACGGGACCTTCAAGTCAGCCGAGGAGCTCCGCGAGCTCTACGGCTGCAAGGGCGTCCTCGACGGCGAGCCGATCATCGCCTACTGCCGCATCGGCGAGCGCTCCGCCCACACGTGGTTCGTGCTGCACGAGTTGCTCGGGCAGGAGCGACGTCAAGAACTACGACGGGTCCTGGACCGAGTGGGGCAACCTCGTCGGGGTGCCCGTGGCTACGGGGCCGGAGTAGCCAGCAGCGGTTGGGCGCGCTGGAGCAGGTTCTCCACGATCCGCGCCGTCGCACCCCAGATGAGCTGATCGTCGACTATGTAAGCGTCGGTTTCGAATTCGATCCCGCGGCGTTCCATGCGCGTGCGCCGTGCGGCCCGCGCGCAGCGCGTCGAGCGGCAGCTCGAGCACCTCGTCCACCTCGGCCGGCGAGAGCCGCCAGCTCCTCGCCGGCGGGGATCAGGCCGACGAACGGGTGGATCAGGTAGCCCGTCACGAACGTCGAGGTCGGGGCGAGCTCGCCCAGGACCCGCACGTCGCCGCGCGGCAGCCCGATCTCCTCCTCGGCCTCGCGCAGCGCGGTCTCGCGCAGGTCCGCGTCGTCGGGGTCGCGGCGGCCACCGGGGAAGGAGATCTCGCCGGCGTGGCGCCGCAGGTCGGCGCGCCGGCGCGTGAAGACCGCGTGCGGGCGCTGCGCCGCGTCGAGGAACAGCGGCACGAGTACCGCCGCCGCGACCTGCTGGGGGATGTCGGCGGCGGTGCTCAGCGGGCCGGGGGGAAGGCCGCGGCCTGCAGGGCCGGGCGCCGTTCGACGCGTTCCTCGAACATCACCTCGCCGTCCAGCGCACGGTGCACCGGGCACTTCGCGGCGATCACGCGCAGGCGCTCGACCTGCTCGTCGGGCATGTCCTCCGGGAGGCGCAGGTTGAGCTGGAACTTCGTCGGACAGCCGCGGTCGGCGGGCGCGTACTCCACGTCGACCTCGACGTCGCCGATGTCCCAGCCCTTGCGCGCCGCGTACATCTCCATCGTGATCGCCGTGCACGTCGCGAGGCTCGCCGCCAGCAGCTCCTGCGGGTCGGGGCCGGCGTCGCCGCCGCCGGAGTCGAGCGCCTCGTCGACCGTCAGCCGGTGGTCGCGGATGCGCACGGTGTGTCGCAAGGTGCCGTCTCGGCGTTGCGCTGTCGCTTTCATGTCTCGTCCTGCCTTTCGATCCCGTCTCTCGTTCTCGCCCCTGCCGCGCGATCCCTTCCCACTCACGATGGTAGTCACGCCGGCGGCCCGGCTAAAGGGCCAGCTCGCGAACGGTCGCGGCTCAGAGGGGGTTGAACAGCAAGCCGGTGAGGAGCTTGGGGTAGAAGAACGTCGACTTCGGCGGCATGTTCTCGCCGGCCGCCGCGATGTCTCTGACCTGCTCCACCGGAGTCGGCCGCATCAGGAACGCCGCGTCGCACTCGCCGCCGCGCACCAGCTGCAGGGAGTCCTCCACCGTGCGCGCGTAGCGCAGGCCATGGAGGTGGGAGATGTCGTCGCCGGTCAGGCCCAGCGCGCCCTTCAGCAGCAGCGCCTCCAGCACGCCCGTGTCCAGCTCGCGGTAGGCCGGGGAGAAAGTGCTCAGGGCGGCGTCCGCGATCGCCTGGTCCTTTAGCGTCAGGCGCAGCGGGCGCTGGTGGTGGGCGTCGAAGTAGCCGACCTGGAGAGGGCCGATCGCGGGCTCGGGAGCGAGCTGATCGATTGGGACCTCCGAGATGTCGAAGTCGCGCTCGATCGCCGCTCGCAGGCGCGCGCGGCGCGCGTCGTCGAGGCCCGTCACTAGGCGGTGCGTGGGGAACACCGTCAGGCCCGGGTCCTCCAGTGCGACCAGGCACATGAGGAGGTAGCGGTGGTCGCCCTCGCCGCCGATCTCCTCCGCGTACGCGCGCGCCGTCTCGTAGCGGTGGTGGCCGTCGGCGATCAGCAGCTCCGCGTCGCGCGTCGCGGCCCGCACCGCGGCGATCGCGTCGGGGTCGGCGACGCGCCACAGGCGATGGGTGGTGCCTTCCGGGTCCGTGACCTCGGCCCACGGGGGCGCCGCGGAGCCCCCGTCGGTTGAGGCGATCGCGGCCTCCAGCGCGCTCCACGCGGCGTCGTCGGGGTCGGAGAAGAGGCTGAAGATCGCCGAGGTGTCCGCGCGCGTGGCGCGCATCAGGCGCAGGCGGTCCTCGCGCGGGCCCGCGTGCGTGCGCTCGTGGGGGCGCACCCGACCCGCGCCGTACTCCTCGACGCGCACGCGGCAGAAGAAGCCGCGGCGCGTGCGGCGGACGCCGTCGGGGCCCACGTAGGTCTGGGTGTGGGGCCAGAGCGCCGGGGCCGGGTCGCGGGTGAGGGCGCCGTCGCGCTGCCAGGCGGTGAAGAGGGCGGCCGCGGTGGCGTAGGGGTCGGCGGGGGAGGGTGCGGCGGTGGGGGAGGGGGATGTCAGGGCGGCGCCAGCGGCCGGGGCCTCGGCGGTCGTACCGCCCGCGGCCGTGGGCGTCGCTTGGCCGGCGGTCTGGGGGAGGTCGACGGCGACGACGTTGTAGGGGGAGCGCCCGAGCAGGTCGGTGCGCTGGGCGGGGTCGATGACGTCGTAGGGAGGGGCGACGACGTCGGCGAGCGGGCCGACGACGTCGAGGTCGTAGTGCAGGGCCTGGAGGGGGAGGACTTCGGCCATTGCGGGCGGGAGGGTATAGGAGGAGAGGGGGAGGGGGGATGTGTGTGGCGCGCGCCCGGGATGGAGCGGCTCTCGCCGAGTCTTTCTGTCTGCACCACTGCGAACATGTGTTCGTCATGGCTCATTCGTCATGGCTCATGATTCCTATCTCCGGGAGAAGGCCCGCGCGATGCGGATCGAGCGGCGCCTCACCATCGACGAGCTCGCCGAGCGGCTGGCGCTGCCGCGGACGACGATCTACTACTGGGTGAGGGATCTGCCGATCCCGGGGTCGGGGCGGGGCGGGGGGTGGCTGTCGGATGCGCAGCGCAAAGGGACGCGCGCGATGCAGCGGAAGTACCGGGTGCTGCGGGAGGAGGCTTATCGGGCGGGGGAGCGGGAGTACGAGACGCTGGTGGCGGACCCGACGTTTCGGGACTTTGTTTGTCTGTATATCGCGGAGGGGTACGAGCGGAATCGGAACACCGTCTCTGTCGGCAACTCAGATCTGGCTGTGATGCGGGTGTCCGTGCGCTGGATCGCTCGCTTAACGGACAAAGCGCTCACGTTCTCGATCTAATACCACGCCGATCAGGATCTGGTCGGGCTGTCCGCATTTTGGGCAAAGCGCTCGGGATCGATGGGAGCACGATCAAGCTGCAGCGCAAGTCCAACACCAGCCAACTCGCGGGGCGCGTCTGGCGCTCGCGCCACGGTGTGCTGACTGTCCGTGCACATGACACGTTGCTTCGCGCTCGGATACAGGCTTGGATGGACTGCTTGCGGGCTGAGTGGCAGTAGACTGGACGCTCAACGGGGCGTGGCGCAGTCTGGTAGCGCACTCGGCCTGGGACCGAGAGGTCGCCGGTTCAAATCCGGCCGCCCCGATTTTCGCTTTTCTTCGCTCCACCCAGAAACCCCCGTTTTGCGGGGGTTTTTTGTTGGAAAGTTATGACGGAGGGGTCTCCGTATCGACTTGGCTTCTGGGGCGGCAAAAGCTCGCATTTTGCGGGCTTTCGGGGCCTGAAAGCGCTGTGGGTGGTAGTTAGGGTGGTAGCTGCGTATTGCAGTTCTATTGCAGCGGCGGCGCGATTCTTTGCAGGGTGGCTACGCCATAACCGCCGGTTTTTGCTGTTGGCGTGGGCGGTTTGTTCGCGTTGTTGGTAGGCGTCCAGGGCGAGGCGCGTGCGGGCGATGGCGCGGTGCTCGGCGAGCTTTGAGCAGGTGCTGCAGACGAGGTAGCCGCCGTCGCGGTGGCCGGCGATGTGCGCGGTGCTTTGGATGTCCAGGCCGAGGCCGCCGTCGTGGGGTGGGTCGATCATCCATTGGGCCGCGCGGTGTCGGAGCTCGTAGAACTCAAGGCCGGGCATCTGGGCGGTTGCGCGGATGGAGTGCCAGTGGGCGGACCAGGTGCTGCGTCGCATGTAGCGGCTCGTCGTCCTTGGGCAGCCGGTGATGCCGCTTGCCAGGTCCAGCTGACGGCGGACATGGATGAGACCGGTTGTGTAGTCGACGTCGCTGTGGTGCAGGGCGAAGATCTCGCGGGGGCGCATGGCTGCCTCGCCGATCGCGAGGATCACTCCCTCCAGGATCAATCCGTAGCTGTCGGTGCGGCTCGCGCGGGTGCACCGGCACAGCCGCTCGTATTGCTCATCGCTGATCACCTGGAAGTCGGGCCGGGTCGACCCGGCGTGTGCGCTTGCGGACACCCAGGTGTGTGAAGACGTTTCGCGAGCGGTCCTTATAGGAGACGAGCCCCACATAGCGCGGCTTACGTTGTGTTCCCCGATTATGCGGCAATCGCATCCTCGCGGTTCTCGCTCTGATCGATATTGAGCGCGTCGCCGCAGAGTCGTCTGCGACGACGACAGAGGACGATCATCTTCCGTCGGGTGACTGCGAGCTGTTCGGTTTGCTGAAGATCAGCCAGTCAGAGTTGGGGACCGCCGCGCCGGGGCCAGCGCAAACCGCCGCGCCCAATGTCTCCCACTCCTCGGCCTACACCGGGCGGCTCGCCCCGAGTGCACCCTTGGGAAGCTTGATACGGCGCGTGAGAATTTCGAAGCCGAGGATCAGCGTGCGGATCACGCCGAGCTGGCGGACGAAGCCGATCGAGTCGGAGTGTCCGCGATCTTCGAGGATTCTGCCGTCCTCGGCGAAGCGGCTGATGGTGATGCCTCGCAGAGTCACCGATCGTCCGTAGTAGGTGCCACGCAACACCCACCGGGAGGCGACGCGATTGCCCTCGGTGATCTGCTCCTCGGTGTCCATGCTCAGGTTCTTGAAGACGTCCTTGTAAAAGGCGATCGATTCGCGACCTCCGTCGTAGCCATGAAAGGTCATCTCGTTGATGTGGTCCACGAAGTCGGGGCGGTAGAACTCTTCCATGCGGGTGAGGTCGCCGGCACAGACGATCTCGATGGCCTGTTTTGCCTGCGTCGTGTAGTCATGCTCGGTTGTGGTCATGGAACCGAGCATACACGACGGAAATGTAGTAACGTTGTCTTGTGGCTGGACGCCCCAAACAAGCGAGCGGCGGCCCGCTCGAGTCTGAGATCATGACCGAGGTATGGCAGGCCAGAGTCGCAGTATCTGTCCGACAGGTTCTAGACGCACTCAACGCACGGCGCTCTGAGCCGTTGGCCTATACGACGGTGATGACCGTGATGAACCGACTTGTCGCAAAGCACACTCTGACGCGGCATGGCGAGCGGCGGAGCTACGTTTATGAGGCGACAGCTGCCGACGCCGCCGGACTCGCGGTTCAGGACGTGATTCGCACCCATGGCGATGCAGCCATAGCTCGCTTCGTGGATGAGGCACGCGGCGACCCTGGAGTGTTGAGGCGCCTACGGGCTCTACTTGCGGCGGACGAATGAGACTGGACCGGGCCAACCGCAGTTTCGTGGTGTTCATTGGGATCGCGCTGATGGCAGGTGCGATTGTGCTCTGTGGCGCTGTCGGGGCCGTTCTCGTGCCGTTGACCTTGGCGCCCCACCGTCAGTGGGGTGCCTCATCCGTGTCGGTACTCATGTTCATCGCTCCCATCGCGGTCGGCCTGGGATTCGGGGGTTACTCACTCACACGGCAGGTGCTCACAACCCACAATCTGGCTCATCGGGTGCGGCGTCTAGCTATCGCAATGCCCAACGACCTGAGGCGGGCCGCCTCCCATACGGGACTGGCGGGACGGGTCGTGCTCGTCGATGCCGCCGAGTCGTTCTCATTTGTCTACGGCATACTCACCCCGCGCGTCGTGGTGACGAGCGGACTGCTGGACAGCGCATCGCCGGGTGAGCTACGCGCCGTGCTTGAGCACGAGCGCTACCACGTCTGCAATCTCGACCCACTCAAGATGCTCGTCATGCGGGCACTTTCAGCGACGCTGTTCTTCCTCCCCGCCTTGAGCTCGCTGCGTGCTCGCTATGTAACGAGCCGCGAGCTCGCAGCCGATCGACGAGCCGTCCTGACTTGCGGACGTCGTCCCCTCGCAGGAGCGTTGTTGAAGGTTATGCGGGGCCCCGAATGGAGCGAGCTGAGCGTCAGTGCTCCATTCGATGGTCACCGTCTGCTCGACGCCCGTGTCACCCAGCTGGAAACGGGCAGAGAGCCCAGGCTCACCGTGTTCAGCCTCGCACCCGTCATTGCATCGTTCCTGAGCATCGCCACACTCTGCGCGGCATACCTCGCGTCAGTTGCCAGCTTCGGGCCGACGGCCCCCCGCTACTTGACAGGAACGGGTCTGGCAGATGCGACTATACGCGGCGGCCTGTCCTGCGGCGCACCGTTCGCCGGCACGGGACTCCTCGTGTTCTGGCTCCTAGCGATGCGTGCCAGCCGCCCACTCGGACGCGGCCGTTGATCGTTTCCCGCGCGCCGCGGGCCGCATAGCTGGAACCTGCACGGCTATGCGGTCTCCGGGCTGACGGCCCTGGACACCGCGTCTGCCGCCAACTCGATCTCGTCATCGAGCAGACATCTGGGGTCGATCAACACACGACCATCGGAGATTCGCGCGAGCAGTGCGGGATCGCCAAGGCGCAGCTTTCTTGCCAACAGAATGGCGTCGTGACTCGGGTCGAGCGCGACCGCCGGCCCAGCGAGCTCCAGTAGGGGCAACGCCCCTCCGCCGACGCGAGCGATGGTGTCGACCACCTCGGCATCGGTCTTCTCGGCCAAACGCGTCGCTCGGGCTCGGAGCACGGACGCGTCGGTCGTGAGCATCGACAACACCGGTATCTCACGCAGCGCGCGCTCGGGGTCGCGGTAGATCGCGAGTGTGGCAACGAGTCCCGCGAGGGGCAGACGACCAATCCTGAGGGCTCGCGCCAGCGGATGTTCGCGGCATGCTCTCACGGCGTCGCGTGAACCGACGATCAAGCCTGCTTGTGGCCCACCCAGCAGCTTGTCCCCACTGAAGCACACGAGCGAGGCGCCCGCTCGCACAGAGCGTCGGACCGACGGCTCGCTTGCGACGAGGGCAAGATCTCCGGCGAGCACGCCCGACCCGATGTCGTCGATCACCGGCGCTCCGAGCGCGCAGAGATCCTCGATGTTCACTTCGGCGACGAACCCGAGCGAGCGGAAGTTCGATGGGTGCACGCGCAGGATCAGCGACGCGCCGTCGAGAAGTGCGCGGCCGTAGTCGGTGACGCTCGTTCGGTTAGTGGTGCCGACCTCCAGGAGCGGAGAGCCAGCCTGCGCGACGACGTCCGGGATGCGAAAGCCGCCACCGATCTCCACGAGCTGACCTCGGGAGACCGCGATCGGCCGGCCGGGGCCGCCGAGCGCCGCGGCGGCAAGTAGCAGTGCGCCGGCGCCGTTATTGACGGCCAGGCCGTCCTCGGCTCCGGTCAGCTCGGACAACAGCTCGCGTAGGTGTGCGTCGCGGCTTGCGCGGCGTCCGGCGGCGAGATCGAGCTCGAGGTTCAGGTAGCCGCGTGCCGTGCTCGCGATCGCCTTCGCCGCGGCATCGGCAAGCGGTGCGCGACCGAGATTGGTATGGACGATCACGCCGGTGCCATTGAGCACCCGGCGCAGCCGCGAGGTCAGGCGTGCGCGAGCGCGAGCGCGCAGGTCTACCTCGCCGCACTCGCCGCCTAGCAGCTCCGCGCGGCGCTCGGCAAGCACTGCGCGGGCGGCGGCGATCGCGTCGGCAGCCGGCGGGGTGTGCCCGTCCCGAAGGTTCGCGGCGAGGTGGTCGACGGCGGGCAATCGGCGCAGCGATTCGAGCGCTGTCGCCGACGGTTCGTGGGGCGTGGCTGCGCTCATGACTGAGGGCGAACGCCCGCCCGTCTGAATGGCACGCGGCTATCGTCCGGCAGTCTGCGAGTCACGCGTGCGCCGTCGAAGTGCTCGAGCAGGGCCTGCGCCGACTTGCGCGACACCGCGAGCGCGTCGCGGAACCCGGCAAGCGTGATCTTCCCGTCACGTTCGAGCAACTCGAGGACCGATTCGTGAGCGCATGCGAGCGCACGGGCGTGCATGTAGAGCTCGCCGCTGACGCGTACCGCGCGGTCGCGCGCGCGCAGGACGCTCAGCGCGTCTCTGCTAGCCCCCAACTGCGCCGGTGTCAGTGGGCGTAGCCAAGCGGTGAGCAGTGCTCGCTCGACCGACTCGAGCTCGGCCTCGCTTACAGACGGGGGCGTGAGGCTGGCTGCCGCGGTCACCCGGTGGGCTGGTTCAGCGGCCTGTTGGACTTCTGGGATGCCGTCGCGACGACGACGCAGACGTTCGAGGATCTCCTCGCGCCGGCCGTGTCGCCGCGCGTGCGCGTCGATGACGATCCCCCCGCCGATCGTGTCCGGCGGCGAGGGTCGAACGGATCACGAGACGATTGCCCGCCGCCGCGAAGATGGGGCGGTCCAGGCGCAACTGCCAGAGATCTTCGCCGAGTGCCGTGAGGCGGCCCGGGGTGTCACGTGTGCCGTGGTGCACCTGCACCCGCGTGTTGTGCTCACAGCCGTCGATCTCCAGTGCGCAGTCGAGCGTCGTCGTCGCGCGCAGGAGTCCGGGTGCAGCAAGCACGTCGCCGCGCGCGACCTCACTCAGGCGCACACCTGTGAGGTTGACTGCGACGCGCTGCCCTGCAATGGCACGGAGGGTACCCGCCTCGTGTACCTCCAAGCCCCGGACTCTTACCAGTTTCTGTGACGGCAGCAACGAGAGCGTGTCCCCACGTTCGAGAGCGCCCGACCACAGTGTGCCGGTCACGACTGTGCCCTGCCCGCGGATGCTGAAGCTGCGATCAATGTGAAGGACCGACTTGCCGCCCATCGCACGACTGGGGAGACGCGCGACCGCGCGGTCGATCGCGGCGTCCAGCTCGTCAATGCCCTGGCCCGTGCGCGATGAGCAGGCGACCAGCTCACAGCCGGGCAGCAGCTCGCGCGCCTCGCGCATCGCTCGACGCGGATCGGAAAGGTCGGCCTTGGTGATCGCGACCACTCCGGTACGTACCGCCAGTGCCCTTAGCACCGTTGCATGCTCAATCGTCTGCGGCATCACACCGTCATCCGCTGCGACGACCATCAAGAACAGGTCGATGCCCGTAGAGCCAGCGACCATCGTGCGCACGAAGCGCTCGTGGCCGGGAACATCGATGATCGAAAGTAAGCGCCCCGTCGGTGTCCTCAGGCGCGCGTACCCGAGCACGATCGATATGCCCCTCGCCCGCTCCTCAGGCAGCCGATCGGTATCGACGCCCGTCAGCGCCCTGATCAGCGCGGTCTTGCCGTGATCGATGTGTCCGGCTGTGCCGAGCGTGAGCGGGTCGCCGCTCACGGCTCGTCGCGCACGGCCGGCGGGTTGGCACGGAGCGACGAAGGAGTCGAACCTTCTCGACACGCAATGCGTGTCGCCAGCGGCTTTGAAGGCCGTTTGGGGCACCGGCCCCGGGTCGCTCCACGGTCGGGAAAGCTCTCGGTCAGCATCTATCGCCCGACCGCGATCTCGCCCGGGGTACCGCGGCAAAGCCGGCCGATCACCGTTCCCGGTATGCGCTCGGCCACCTCGGCGCGCACCGCCACGAGCAGGCCGCCCGAGGTGGTGGCGTCGGTGAGCAGGCGCGCGCGCCACGGCGCGACGCGCGCGTCGATGCGTGCGAAGCTCTCTACCCATTCGCGGTTCCTTCTGCTGCCGCCAGAGACGCCGACCTCCTTGTCGCGCAGCAGCCGCTCCACGCCGGGGATCGCGGGCACGCTCTCGGCATCCACCTCACCCGCGAGGCCGCTCTCACGACAGATGTTGTGCAAATGGCCGAGCAACCCGAAGCCGGTCACGTCGGTCATCGCTCGCACTCCCGCGGCGAGCGCAGCCGCGGCGGCGCGATCGTTGAGCATCGCCATCACCTCGACCGCCGCCTGCAGCAGATCGTCCGAGGCCTGGTCGCGCTTGTAGGCGGTGACAATCGCGCCGACGCCGAGGGGCTTCGTCAGCACGAGCGCGTCGCCCGGACGCCCCGCCGCGTTGGTGGTGATCCGCTCGGGGTCGATGATTCCCGTGACGGACATTCCGTACTTGGGCTCGGCGTCTTTGATCGAGTGGCCGCCAACCACCACCGCACCCGCATTTGTCACGCACTCGAGACCCCCGCGGAGCACCTCGTACAGCACGTCGCCGCCGAGCTCCTCCAGCGGAAACGCGACCACGTTCATCGCAGTGAGCGGCTTGCCCCCCATCGCGTAGACGTCGGATAGGGCATTGGCCGCCGCTATGCGACCGAAGTCGTAGGGGTCGTCGACGATCGGTGTGAAGAAGTCAATGGTCTGCACCAGCGCGAGCTCGTCGGTTATGAGAAACACCGCCGCGTCGTCGCCGCTCGCCGATCCAACCAACAGCCGCTCCTCATGGGAGATCGTCAGATTGCGCACGATCGGCAGCAGTTCGGCGGCCGCGAGCTTGCATCCACACCCAGCGCCGGACGAGAGCGCGGTCAGCGATGGTGCGGATCCGATTGGCTTGATTTCCATCACGAGTGTCCCAGCGGCAACCGCGCCGCACCGGTCTGCTCCAAAACCCGGGCCGCGTGCCGACGGCAAATGGTACGATACCGACAATCAGGATAGGTTGGTAGATCGTCGAGACCCCGTCACCGGAAGGAACGACGCAAGTGAACGCCACCTATATCGAGGAGCGTAAGCCGGCGGGCAGCGAGCTGCGCGCCCACGCTTTGCCGCCCGGACCGTCGTGGACGACCGCAGGAGCGAGCCTGCGCTGGGTGTTTCGACCGCTGCACCTGATGGAAACATGCCGTGCGATCTACGGCGACAGCTTCACCCTCAAGTTCCTCTACGAGGGGCCCACCGTCTTCATCTCGAATCCGACCGACGTCGCACGTCTGTTCACGGCCGATCCGGAGGCGGTGCACGGCGGCGAAGGACGGGCCTGGTTCGGACTTGTCTTCGGACCGCGCTCGCTGGTTGTGCTCGATGGCAAAGACCACATCACCCAGCGACGTCTGGTGATGCCCGCCTACCACGGCGACCACGTGGTGAGTTTTGCCGACCTGATCGCCGCGGTGGCCGACGAACACGTGCGTAGCTGGCCGCGCGGACGGCCGATCGAGCTGGTGCCGCGCATGCGGGCGATCTCGCTCGAGGTGATTATGCGCGCATCCCTGGGCGTCACCGATCCCGATAGGCTCCTCCAGCTGAGACACAGCCTGCGACGGGTGATCGACTGGAGCAGCGACTATCGCAGGATGATCCCGGTAGCGCTGCTGGGACCGCGACGTGTCAAGCAACTACGGCTGCTCGAGCCTGTCATGAAACCGCTGAACGAGGCGCTCGCGGCGGAAATCTCGCAGCGCCGACGTGAACCAGAGCTGCATGAGCGCGGCGACATGCTGTCGATGATGGTGAAGGCACGCGATCAGGACGGCCAGCAGCTAAGCGACGCCGAGCTGCGCGACGAGATGGTGACACTAATGGTCGCGGGCAACGAGACGACGGGCATGGCACTGTCGTGGTCGATCGAGCGGCTCGCGCGACATCCGCAGGCGATGGAGCGGCTGCACGCCGAGGCCGAGGCTGGTCGTATGGAGTTCAGTGACGCCGTCATCAAGGAGACGCTGCGTCTGCGCCCAGCGGTTCTCGTTATGACACGCGTACTGAGGAAACCACTCGCGCTCAGCAACCGCACCCTTCCTGCCGGAGTGCACGTCGCTGCCTGTCCCTATCTCGTGCACCGCCGCCCAGACGTGTACCGGGATCCGGGGCGTTTTTGGCCAGAGCGCTTCCTCGAAACCCCAACGGGCGAATACACGTGGATTCCGTTCGGCGGCGGCAGCCATCGATGCGTGGGCTGCCACATCGCAATGCTCGAGATGAGGATCGTACTGCAAACCATCTTCAAGCAGGTGGCTCTTCGCCCGGCCACGCCCGAGTCGGAGCGCATGACCCGGCGCGGCCTCGCATTTGGCCCCAGTCACAACGCGCGTGTGATCATCGAGTCGTTGTAGATCGCATCGCACGAGCCACGCGCAGGCGCTCACGCCGCCGCCTAAACGCGAATGTTGCCGCGCGTTTCCTCTTCGAGTGCGTAAGTGCGCCGAGTGATCGCTCCACGTATCTGAAGCGAGCCGGAGGCGTGCGCAAAGTAGCCGGTGCCATGGCCGATGGAGAGCACGCCAGAAAAATGCACCACCGGCTGCGTCGTTGAACCGATGACGTGTCCAGTTGCGTTACCAGTGATGTTGCCACGACTGGAGCGCGCGAGGTACTTCGCCTTGACATGAGACCCCGAAAGCGTTAGCTCGATGGTCACTGAGCCATGGTAGGTACCCTCGCCCTGTCCCTCCTCGGTGAATTCAACGCCAGGGTGACCCACCAAGTGCAGGTACGCCTTCTCGGTCAGGTATGTCGTCCTTGCCGAGGAGGCGAACGGCTCGGCTTTCGCAGCACATGAGCCGCGGACGATGCCGACCGTAGACCAGACCGTGCAAGTCAGAAACAGAACTGCAAGACAAGCGACGACCCGTCCAGGCGCAGGTTGCCTGGCCGAATTAGGTCTCAAGGCTGCCAGCGGGTTCCTCGCGCACGTCATCGTCGCTACAAACGATATCGCCTGAAGGGATAGCGTGCGACAGCAAAGGCGCACGCCATCGCCACGACCACCGCGTCACCGAGAGCCCGTCGCGTCAGCCTTGCGAGCACCTTCCCTGGATCCACCTCGACGAAATGATCCACTCCGCTATCGAAGACGCGCAACGTGCTCAGGTGCCAACGAGCCTGCCGCGTCATCCCCCGCACGAAATCCTCGGCCACATCGCCGCATGGCGCGACAGTCGTCGTCGTGCACGGCGTCGCGCAACTCGTCGGCCGAGGCTGCAAGGCAACCAGCGCGCTCCGCAATGCCTCAGCCGCGCCGGCCATCAGGCGGTGAGTGGAACGCCCCCGTCGAACCGGGCACCGCGCAGTACACAGACCGCTCACGCGCAATGCTTCGGAAGCCGCGAGCACGTCGCCGCTGGCACCCGAGAGTGCGAGCTGATCCGGCCATGCCAAAGCGTCAAGGGACGGTCGGCACGCCGCTGAGATCGTCACCACGAACCGCGACCATCCAACCTCCGTTGGCGCGTTGCATCAGTCCACCTCGCTCGATAACGAGTCACAGCGCAACTAGTGGACTCGTCCGGGAAGTCCTGCGGACTACTTGGAGGGATGAGTACATTTGAAATCATCGTGCCTATAAGAAGCCCCAGGGTACTTTGCTTGCCAGTTGCGCGTGGCCGAAAGAGCCCGCGAGACTTGCTTCCGACGAGCCAATTTTGAGACTGCCCGGTAAAGAGAAAATATTTGCTAGCTGTAATACACCCGGATCCCTTCCCGAAGGTAGTAAGACATCGAGACTACCCGTAACAGGTTGCGTTCCCACCAAGGCACAGCTTTCGCCTTCGAGTTTGAACACCATAAACGTTTTACTCGGTAAGGGTAAGACTTTAATAAATGTTCCTAAAGTGCCGTCTAATTCTGCTAACCCATGCACCGATAACGATAAAAGTGTTTCCGTCGCCAGTGCGCAGGGCGACCGGGCCGTGCACCCTTTGAAAGTCAAGTCGGCTGCCTTGAGTCCATCGGGGGCGACTAGTTCGCCAGCGCTTACTCCGAGTTCCGTGGAGACGCATTCAATTGTCTCTCCAGCAGCCGTCAGTGACCCGCCTTCTAACACCTTGATTGGGTTTGCGACAGCCGCACTTCCAACAAGCGGTTTCCCGTTCACGTCCCATTCTCCAGCGGAGGCCACGGTCGCTGTCAGGCTGCTGGCGCCAACGACTACGAAACAAAGCAGAATAGCTAGCTTCACCCTGGACATCAGTGACTTCCTTTCGGCAAGTTAAGATCAGCGCGCCCGGCCGAGCGTCTTCGCACATTGGACCAGGTCGCCAGTTACCTAGAACCGAAGCCGAGCAGTTCGTTCGGAAGATACGGGTCCATCCTATATATTGAGACTCAGTGTAGCCGGCTACTTTGTACCTGTCAAGCAGCCGCGGACGGCCGTGCGGTCCACCGAGATCGCAGCGAGAAAGGCAAGCGTTGCCGCCGCGCGCATCCCGCGAGCCGCTAACCGCTGGTGCGCGCGCGGACGACTCGAGCGATGTCGAGGCGCGATATCAAAAGGGCCATGTATATGGCCACGAAAGGGGTTAGCGCGAGCGCGGGCACGATCACGGACAAGAAGCTCGACGGCCGCAGAGCGTAGCCGATGTGAAACCAAACGGTGCTCAGCCGGTCGATGATCGGCGAGGCGATCCCGGGCGCTGCGAGCGCGCCCAGCGTAGCGCCAAAACCCACCATGATCGAGCATTCGCCGAGGATCACCGCGACAATGTCGCCGCCGCTCCATCCAAGTGCGCGCAGTAGGGCAAATTCGTGCTGACGCTCGAGCACGGAGATGATCAGGCTCGAGATAAGGAAGAAGATCCCGACGGCCAGACTGATGCCGACGACGGCGTTCATCAGGAGCGTCAGCTCCGAGAGTATTTCGCTCAATCCCCGTTGGATGGCGGCCTTCTTCACCACTTGCGAGACGATCGGCGATTCGCGCAGCGATGCCGCGATCGAGCTACCGCCTTCGACGAGCGCACTGGTCGCCTCCCCGTTCAATCCGAGCAGCGCCTGTGCTGCGGCAAGCGGCAGATAGCAGTCCTGCTCGGCGAGCGTGGTCGCGACCCCGGCGATCGTCACAGACAACACCGAGTGCGGCCCGCTTAGCGTCAGCCGCTGACCTACCCGCAAGCCGAACTCGTGCATTACCTGCGCGCTGACAAACACCGTGCCAGCGGCGGGTCCGCCTCGTGGGAGGCCGACGTCCTGCAACGAAGGCGCTCCAGGCACTCCGACCACGCTCACCACGCCGAGCTCGCCGCGAGGCCCCGCAAGCTGCACGGAACCGTCAACGATCGGCTCGATGCGCCGTGCCCCCGCTTGCCGGGCGGTGCGCACTGCAGCGACCTGCGCGGTCGGCCGCTGGAAGACGATCGTATGCGTCCACGCCTGTCTCTTGAACCAATCGCTGGTCAACGTCGTCACAGAAGTCTCGGCGACGTGCAGCGAGATAGCCAGTCCTATTGCTCCTGCCAAGCCGACCACGGTAAGCGCCGAGCGGGCCGGCCTGCGCATGATGCTGCGCATCGCGTAGGCCCCGGCGACCCCCGGCGCTTCGGTAGCTGTCTGCGCCCAGACCGGCAATCTGGACGTAGGCGGTGGGGTATCGCCACGGAGAGCGGTCGTCGGCAACAGCCGGGCTAGCCTCACCGCGGGCAGCGCAGCCGCGATCACAGTCATCCCGGCGGCGAGTCCAAACGCAAGCGCGGCAGGAACCGGTGTGAGCCGTGTGGGCACAGCGAGGAAACCATGGCTGGTCGAGTACTCGGCGGTGATCAGCCTGGCCACCCCCACAGATGCGGGGACCGCCAGGACTCCGCCGAGAATTCCAAGCGTAAGCGCCGGCAGCGCCCCCGCGAGCACGACTGTCCACCGCGGGTGTCCGAGTGCGAGCATCGTCCCCAGCTCCCGCCGCTGGTTCTGGACGAGCCGCACGATCGTGACGAGGATCAATAGGGCAGCGACGGCCGAGAGAATGATCGAGAGGACCGGGATGAAGCCGGATAGCCCCGTGAGATCGTTTTGTGTGATCCGGTATCCGAACTGTTCCCGCTTGGGTGTGACGTGGTCAACCGGCTCGCCGTGCGTGAGAGTCAACATCGCTGGGGCGTGGTCGCCCGCTGCGGGGACATCCAGAAGCAAGTCGTCAGCCGAACCGGGCGCCACCCGATCGACTGAAGTAGCCGTCTGCTGTACCCGGGCAAGAGGTAGAAACACGTAGGCGAGCGACCCGCGCTGGATGATGAAGTACTCCGGGTCGGCGGTCGCGTACAGCGAGTCGGGTGTGCGTCCTATTCCCTGCACCGTCAATTCGAAGTTGAATCCGTACGTCGAGACCTTGATCCGCTGGCCGAGGGCGATGTGGTGCACGCGCGCGAAGTCTTGCTCGATGACGGCACCTTCCTTGCCGAGTTGCGTCAGGCCTCGGCCTCTGAGCAGGTCCAGACGATCGAGCTGTGCGTGCTTGGACATGCCGACGAAATAGGCCGCGACTGGACCCGCGGAAGTCCGTATTTCGCCGGGTACGATCAGACGAACCGAGGCGTGCGTCGCGCCGCTGCGCCGCGCGCGTTCGAGCAGCTGGGTCGCCGGTACCGGCTGCTTCAGAGACATTTCTAGGTCGGCGAGTCGATAGCGCCGGTAGAAGGATTCGCGTGCGGCCGTCACGTTGTCCAGTGCCAGCAGCGCGCCGGCGCCGGTACCCGCCGCGAGCGCTACGGCAAGCATCACGAGGATCGCGCGCGCGCCGAGCTGGCGGAGGTCGCGCGCGGCGCGGCGAAGGATCATCAACCGCTCTCCTGCAGCACCCCGTGCGCCATGTGCGCCGTACGCGTGGCCACCGTAGCGATCGCCGGATCGTGCGTAACGATCACCGCGCTGGTGGCCACCTCGGCCACCAGCTCGCGCACGAGTGCGATGATCACCCGCGCGTTGTCGTCGTCGAGGTTGCCGGTCGGCTCATCGGCGAGTAGCAGTCTGGGCTGTCGCGCAAAGGCCCGAGCGATCGCCACCCGTTGCTGCTCGCCGCCCGAGAGCTGGCTCGGGTATCGCTCATCCGCTCCCCCCAACCCGACGCGGGCAAGCATGTGGCGTGCACGCTGGCGCGTCTCCGCGCGGCTCAAGTCGGCTACTCGCAGTCCCGCTTCCACGTTCTCCCTGGCCGTCAAGGTCAACAGCAGGTTGTAGAACTGGAAGACGAATCCCACAGACCGCGCGCGATACAGCCGCAACTGCCGCGCCTTGGCTGTGCCGAGGTCCAGCCCGCAGGACCGCACGCTGCCGCCGTCGGCCCGATCCAGACCACCGAGAATGTTCAGCAGTGTGGTCTTGCCCGAGCCGGAGCGTCCGAGTACGACGACGATTTCGCTCTTGCCGACCTCGAGCTCCACGTCCGCGAGCACCGTCTGCTCGCGCCCGTTGCCGACGTAGCTCTTCTTGACACCGACGAGCGATGCGACAGCATGATCGGCCTCCCCAAGCGCAGCTCTGACGGCGAGCCCGGCGAGGGGTTGGCTGGGACCACTCGGACCCAGATCTTCGTCGGTTCGACGCCCGACTCCCATGCCGGCCACCATACCTCAAAAACAAAGGCCCCCGACCCAGGCGGGCTCAGCGCTTGCGCGGCGATGCCGGCTTCCGCCCCGCTTGACATGCCGATCCCGACTCTGAAGACTGTTCGACGGTTCGCAAAACGGCGCCGGGATGGAGAGGTGGATGCGATCGTCGCAGGCAGTAGCCGAGACGGGCAACGAAGCGCAGGTCCGACGGTGCGCACTCGTCACCGGTGCCTCCCGCGGGATCGGCGCCGAGACAGCGAGGCTGCTCGCCCGCGACGGATGGATCGTCGGAGTCAACTATCGCGAAGATGCCGAGGGGGCCAGGCAAGTCGCCGACGGGATCGCCTCGGCCGGCGGCAGCGCCCTGACAGTGTGTGGCGATGTCTGCGATCCGCAAGCTGTCGAGCACGTGTTCGACACGCTCGAGCGTGACGCGGGGCCGGTGCTCGTGCTCATTAATAATGCCGGCACCCGCGAGGATATGCTCGCCGTCAGCCTCGAGGAAGAGGCATGGCTGCGGGTGGTGGACACCAACCTGTCAGCGACATTTCGCACAACCAAGCGCGCGTTGATGCCGATGATCCGCGCCCGCTGGGGCAGGATCGTCAACGTGGCATCGATCGTCGGCATGCGGGCAAACGCCGGTCAGGCCAGCTACTCAGCGTCCAAGGCCGGCGTGATCGGCTTCACGAAGACAGTCGCCGCAGAGGTATCACGTCGTGGTGTGACAGTCAATGCTGTAGCTCCAGGCTTTATTCGCACCGGCATGACGGCGGACGTGAGCGAGGAGGTCACGCGCTTCATTCCCGCCCGCCGTGCCGGTACTCCAGACGAGGTCGCGGCGTGCATCCGATTCCTGGTCTCACCCGCAGCCAGCTATGTAACGGGAACCACCCTCGTCGTCGACGGTGGGCTGAGTTCCTGATCTCATCCCCAATTAGAGGAACGCAACGTGCCCCAGACCCAACAGGAAGTGCAGGAATTCGTGTTCGAGGCGCTTGTGTCTTTCGGACCCGAGCCCGATGAGGTGAATCGCGAGGCCACACTGGACAGTCTCGACATCGACTCGCTGGACCTGACCGAGCTCGGCCAGCTCGTGGAGGAGAAGTATGGTATCCGCCTCAAACCTGAAGACTTCGAAAACGTGACGACGGTTGGCCAAGCTGTCGACATCATCGCGATCAAGGTCAGTGGGTGAGGCAGTCGTCATCACCGGCGTTGGGGCGATTACTCCGCTCGGGGTCGGCACGCATGCGCTGTACACGCGCTGGATGGCTGGCGAGTGTGGGTTGGCTGGCGGGATCGGTCGGTGTAGCGAGTTCGAGCCGACCGACTGGCTGACGCGGAAGGAGGCGCGGCGCACCCCACGATTCGCTCAGCTGACGCTCGTCTCAGCTGACGAGGCAGTACGCCAAGCGGGATGGGACCGCGGGCTGCCTTGCGAACCTGAGCGTGTCGGTTGTGTAATCGGTACCGGTGTCGGCGCACAGACGACGATCGAATCGCATGCCGATCTGTTTCGCTCGAAGGGCGTCGCGTCGGTGTCACCGCTGCGTATGGCCACGGCCCTGGGAAACGCCGCCGCCGTCGGTGTGCAACTGCGCTACGGGCTGAAGGGCGAGTCGTTCGGCATGATGGGCGCCTGTGCCGCGGGTGCGCAGGCGCTCGGCGCAGGAGTGCGCATGATCCGTGCCGGTGAGGTAGATGCAATGATCGTGGGCGGCGCCGAGGCAGCGATCTCGGAGCAGATCCTCAAGCTGCTGGAGATGATCGGAGCAGGCTCGAAATGCGGCATCTCGCGCCCCTTCGACCGTCGCCGCGATGGCTTTGTGCTCGGCGAAGGAGCAGGTGTGCTCGTACTCGAGTCGCTTAGACTCGCACGCGCACGCGAGGCTCCGATTCTCGGCTACGTGGTCGGCTATGGAGCGTCGTCCGACGCCTATCACGTCACGGCTCCGCCGCCTGATGGGAACGGTGGCGTGCAGGCGCTGAAGGCGGCCTTCCGCGATGCGGGTATCGATGCGCGCGATGTGCAATACGTGAACGCCCATGGCACATCGACCGTCCTCAACGACCGCTCCGAGACTGTCGCACTCAAGCGAGCCTTCAGCGAGCACGCGCGCAAGCTTCAGATCTCCTCGACAAAGTCGGCAATTGGGCATCTGATCGGGGCGGCAGGCGCGGTGGAGGCGATCGCGACGCTCTACACGCTACATACGAAGGTGGTTGCCCCCACGTTGGGCCTCGAAGAGCGTGAGGAGGGTTTGGACCTTGACTACGTGCCGTTGCGGGCGCAGGCTTTGCGTGATCCGGCCCCGGGGCATCCGGCGATCGCGATCAGCAACTGCTTTGGCTTCGGCGGCCACAACTCGGTGGTGGTCATCGAGCCAGGCGACGCATCCCTGTTGCCGGAAGCGCCGAGCGGGGCCGAGGCCGCGCATGTGGCCGGGCACGATGCGCAAGTGGGACAGGCCAGCGCTCCAGTCGCATGAATCCCGGAGATGCTCCTTCAATCCTCCTGGCTCTGACGGCTGATGACGAGCACGAGCTTCGACATCGTGCGCGAGAGCTGCAGAGGCGCATCGCCGATCCAGAAGCCGGCGATCATGACAGTGCCCACCGCGGGGATCTGCTGTTGGACGGTGGTGGCTCGCAGCGGCTGATCGCGACTGCTTCGACCGTCGGCGCACTGGCAGGCATGCTGGCTGAGTTCGCCGCGGATAGGCCTTCGCCCGGCCTGCGCACCAACGCCCCTGGGGGCGACCGTCGCGTGGCGTTTGTGTTCTCGGGTCAGGGCGCGGTTCGGATACGCATGGGAGCCGGGCTGTATGACGCGAGAGGTTCAGTTTCGCGACACGATGACACAAATCAGTTGCTACTTGCAGGAGGCGCTTGGGACCTCGTTGACCTCGACGCTTTACGCGGAGCCCGATGGGCAGCCCATGCGGGACCCTCGTTTTACTCAGACCGCGCTGTTCGCGCTCCAGTGCGCTCTGAGTGCGCATTGGCACGATTGGGGGGTATCGCCCAGCGTGGTCACTGGACACAGCCTCGGTGAATACGCGGCGGCCTGTGTTGCGGGCGCGATATCCATCGAGGATGCCGCGTTGCTGGTCGCGGAGCGAGGGCGACTTACGCGCGAGCTGCCCGATCGGGGCTTGATGGCGGTCGTGTTCACCGACGAGCAGACCGTGCGTGCGGAGATCGCGCGACAGGAGGGCCATGTCGCGGTTGCCGCGGTCAACGCCCCTCAGCTCGTTGTCGTGTCGGGACCGCACGAGGCGTGTGCGAGTCTGCTGCGAGCTTTTGAGCTGAGGGGAATCGAGGCGCGCCGACTGGAGATATCGCACGCGCTGCATTGCTCGTGCGCGGATCCCATGCTGGACAGATTTGAGCGCGCCGCCGAGCGCGTGCGCTTCGGTCAACCGCGACTGCCGTTCGCCTCGACGCTCGAAGGACGCATCCTGGACGTCGGCGAGATTCCCGGTTCGCGCTACTGGCGCCGGCATGCGCGTGAGTCGGTCAAGTTCCTGAGTGTGGTGCGGAGTCTCGAGGCAGCCGGCTTGTCCCTATTCGTCGAGCTCGGGCCGCATGCCACCCTGACCGGCTCGGGCGAGCGCTGCCTGGAGCACGGGGAAGCTACGTGGCTGCCATCGCTCAAACGGGGCAGAGACGATCTTACGGTGCTGTCCGATGCGGCTCTGAAGCTCTGGCTCGCCGGTGTGGAGGTCGAGCTCGCGAAGGTCGCCGACGCGCTGAACTGGCGATATCTAGGTCCCTGCGCGTCAGCACAGTGCATGCCCCGTGTCGGGACACGTGTCGAGCCGTTCGGCGAGCTCGAGCCGGCACGGCCACCGCTAGGCCGGGCGACGAAGTGAACGCGATGGGCCGCGAGGTCGCGATCACGGGCGTTGGTGCGGTGACCCCTCTGGGCGTAGGAGCAGATGTGCTGCTTCAAAGGTGGCTCGCCGGAGACAGTGCGATCGTCAACGGATGCGCGCGCTGTGTGGATTTCGACCCCGCTGCGTTTCTCAGCCGTCGCGAATTGCGAAACGCCGACCGCTTTACGCAGCTTGCGGTCGCCGCCTGCGAGGAGGCGGTGCTCCAGGCGGGGTGGCAAAACGAATTGCCCTATTCATCCGATCGCATTGCGTGCGTGATCGGTACCAGCGTCGGCGGCATGCAGACGATCGAGGACGAGTACAGCCGGCTGCTGACCGAAGGACCCGCGCGCGTGTCGCCGCTCACCGTTACTAGGCTGATGGCAAACGCTCCGGCCGCGACCCTGGCGATGCGCCACGGCTGGACAGGGGAGTCTTACGGCCTCGTCTCGGCGTGCGCCGCCGGCACGCAGGCGTTGGGGGCTGGCCTGTTGATGATTCGTGCGGGCAACGCAGACGCGGCCGTGGTGGGCGGTGCCGACGCAGATTTCACCGATCTCATCAGGGCCTGCTTCGACGTGATGGGTGGTACCTCGCGGATCGGCGTCGCACGACCGTTCGACCGTCGTCGCGACGGCTTCGTGCCGGGCGAGGGCGCGGGCATCATGATTCTCGAGAGCCCCACCGCCGCTGCCGCGCGCGAAGCGGAGGTACTCGGCACGGTCATTGGCTATGGCGCAAGCACCGACGCCTTTCATCTCGCAGTGCCACGGCCCGACGGCTACGGCGCATGCGAGGCCATGAGGAGGGCCGTCGCAGACGCTGGCATAGCGCCGCGGCAGGTCGCGTACATCAACGCACACGGCACCTCCACGCGACGCAACGACGCACTCGAGACGAACGCGATCGCGGAGCTGTTCGGAGCGGACAGTGTCAAGGTCTCCTCGCTGAAGTCCGCAACCGGGCACCTCCAGGGGGCTGCGGGCGCCGTGGAGGCGGTCGCGACACTGGCGGTGCTGCGCGCAGGAACGGCGCCACCGACGGTCGGGTTGGAGCAACTCGAGGACGAGTCCGGACAGGAGTATGTCCACCGTCGGCCAACGGCACTGGACGCGTCACACCGGCCGAGCTTCATCGGGCTGAGCAACTCATTTGGACTGGGAGGGCACAATGCTTCAATCGTCATACAGGCGCCCTAAGGGGAGGTGGAAACCATGCTAAACGGCAAGCGGATCCTTGTGACCGGGGTACTTACGCGCCACTCAATCGCGTTCGCCATTGCCGCGTTCGCTCAGCAACAGGGTGCCGAGGTCCTGCTGACGAGCTTCGGTCGCGTCAAACGCATCACCGAACGGGCGGCCAAGGCGCTGCCACTTCCACCCGAGGTGCTCGAGCTCGACGTGACCCGCAGCGAGGACTTCATCCGCCTGCGCGAGGAGGTGGGGCAACGCTGGGAGCACGTGGATGGTGTCGTGCACGCGATCGCTTCGGCGCCCGCGGACGCGCTCGACGGCAACTTCCTCGATACCCCAGCCGCGAGTGCCGAGCTCAGCTTCACCACGAGCGCTTTCTCGCTGAAGGCGCTGGCGGTGGCACTGCTGCCCTTGCTCTCCGGACAGGGAAGCATCGTGGGACTCGACTTCGACGCATCGGTCGCATGGCCGCTATATGACTGGATGGGCGTCTCCAAGGCGGCACTGGAGGCCATCAGTCGGTATCTGGCCAGGGATCTCGGCAAGCATCGCATTCGCGTCAATCTCGTCTCCGCGGGGCCGGTCGCAACGACAGCGGCAACCGCCTTCTCAGGCTTCGGCGTACTCGCCCAGGGCTGGGGAGAGCGCGCGCCGCTCGGATGGAACGCCGAGGACGCGGCCGTGGTCGCAGAGCCGGTGTGCTTCCTGCTCTCCGACCACGCACGTGCGATCACCGGCGAGATCCTGCACGTCGACGGCGGAATTCACGCCGTGCGTCCTTGACGCGATCAACTCTGAGCGCATCGCGCCGCGAGGAAGTGCCGGTATCAGCGCGGTGCCGGCATCGCGTCACATGAGATTGGGTGTATGCAGATCGGATATGAGTCGCGCCTCGCGCTCGTCGAACCCGGCTGAGCGCAGGCGCCTGATGCGATTGCGCTCCATCGTACGCATCAATGCGCGGACCGCCTCAGCTCCCTCCGCCAGCGCTCGGGGCCGCAGCGAGCCGGCGGCAAGAATCGAGAGACCTTCGGTCAGGAGAGGACTGAGAGTCATTTCCGTCAGCTTCGCCGCGCGCTGTTCAGCCGCGCGGATCAAGAGGGCACGCCGCTCGGGATCGCCGGCAAGCACATAGCGCACGTGGGAGACGCCGAAATGCACATGGCGGCGCTCGTCGCGATGCGCCAGCCGCGCCGCGGCGGCCGTTGCCGCGTCGGGAGCATAGCGTTCGACGAAGCGCAGCAAGTCGAGAAAGGTCCCCTCGCCGAGCACGTTCAGCAACAGCGCCGACGACGTGAAATCGCGCTCGGCCAGCAGGCTGTGAAGCGAGAGCTCGGTGGAGGCCAGTGCATATCCCTGGTAGCCACCGAGCAGCGCCCGCTTGGTGAACACCTCGACGTGTCGGGCCTCGTCGTGTACGTGGCTGGACAACCACATCACGAGCTCGGCATAGCCAGGATGCATCTGCGGCAGAAAGCCCGCCGGCACGTACAGGGCGGCGTACTCGTTCTGGGCTATGAACGTCATGATCTGAGCGACCGCGCGCTCGAGGTGCTCGGGCACGTCGGCGACCGCCTCCCACGGAATGTCGCGGGAGGCATCCCACTGCTCCCCGGATGCCTGCTCCGCGAGGTCGGCCACCTCGGGGGCCCAGATCTCCTCGCGGCGGTGCAGTCGCCAGTCGAAGCTGGGAGCACCATGCTCGGCGATCGAGCCCAGCGGCGCGAACCCGCTCTCGCGGGGAACCGTTTCCGGAATCTCAGTGTGGCCCCGCAGGTCGGAGGAGTGAAACTCACCTCCGCGACGTAGCGGCGGGGGCTCACCGTGAGCGGCCGATACATCTACGAGCAGGCGGGCGCTTCGACCGCGCCGCAGGCTCACGACGTACCCGCTTGCGCGGCGGTCTTCCTCGCCGACCACCTCGTGTCCGTGCAGGCGCGCCCAGCCGGGCACCTCGAGCGCAGTTGCGCGGGAGGCGATCGCGACATCGACCTGCTCGTCGGGGCTCATGCCGGCCAGGGTGGCCTGCAAGAGCACCTCCAGTCCGCCCCCGAACTCCAGTCGCTCGGCGTCGAGACGACGGGTACTCACACCGGCGTGCGCTCCGGACCCATCGCCGCGAACAGCGACGCGTAGCCACTGCGATCTCCAGGGAGCCAGCGACGCACCCCCTCGAGCATCATCGCCTGCCGCATCGTCGGGTCGTCGTAGTCCATTGCGAGCAAGGCCGTCTGCCATTCCGCGGCACGCTCCCGGTCGAAGGATGGGAGCGCTGTGAAATTGCAGTGGTAGTAGTTGGGCGAGCGCCAAGCGACGCTCAGCCCAGCCGTCGCCGGAACGCCTTCCGTGGCGAATCGAGCCCAGGTAACGTCGCCGAGTGCTCCCGCGTCGGCATCGCCCTCGGCGACGGCGCGCACGACGTGCAGCTCGGAGTCGCCGGTGTCTCCGTGCTTGCCGATGTCCGTGTCGAAACGCACCAGCTGGCACCCCATCTGGGCGTCGAAGCCCTGCTCGGCGAGATAGTGCAGCGGCAGGATCGCCGCGTGCCCCGAGTCTCGGCTGCCGAGCGCCAGCCGCCGGCCCTCCAGCTCCTGTGGCCGCTCGAACGTCTGTTCCGCGCGGGTGACGATCACCGTGGCGAATTCGGCGTCGATGTCTCTCATGCCGAGTATCTGCGCCCCGGTGCCGAGTTTGCTCTCCAACGCGACGAACGCTGTGTTCGTGTTCCAGCCGATATCGACGTCACCCCCAAGCAGGTCGTCCACCAGCCGCTCGTAGTTGGAGTACAGAATGAAGTCGGTCGGCACGTCCCGCTTGTCGAAGTACGCGCGAAACGCCTCCCAGATCGTGACCACCCGCTGGTGGTAGGCGACCGCGCCGACGAGGATCGTCCCGGGAATCCTGCTCATGGCACCGGAAGTCCGCAAAGGGCCTTGCCGACCCAACTGCGCAGCACCGCGTTGGTCGGCGCCATGACGGCGCCCGCGCGCGCGTCGCGCAGATGGCGCTCGATCGGGAGGGCCGGCGTGTAGCCCTGTCCGCCGCACACTTCCAGCGCGCGCTGGGTGACCTCGGCGGCGCCGTCGGTTGCGCAGATCTTCGCCTCCATGATCGGCACGAGCGCGCCTTCATCGCCCGCGTCGCCGAGCCTCGCGGCTTCGCGCACGAGCGCCCTCGCCGTCCGTACCGCGATGTCCATGTCGGCAAGCAGGTGCTGGATCGTCTGAACCTCCGAGAGCGAGCTGCCGTCGGCGTAGCGTCGAGAGCTCGCGTGAGCGATCGCCGCCCGAAGCGCGGCGTCCGCGATACCGACGTTGACGGAGGCAAGCCCCACGAGGAAGAAGGGGGCGACGACGCCGAAGACGAGCTCGCCGCCGGCACCGGCCGCCCCGATGCGTGCGGCGGTATCGACGTGGACATCGTCTAGCTCCAGGGCGATGCTGGAGTTGCCGGCCATGCCGAGGCCGCGCCAGGTGCCATCGAATCGGACTCCGTGTGCGTTGCGCTCGACGGCGTAGCAGTCGAGTCCGTCGCCTGTGGAGCCCTGTAGGAGGACGAGGTAGATGTCTGCGTGGCCGCCCGAGGTGACGAAGCTCTTGCGACCGGAGATGCGCACGCCGTCGTCGTTCGGCGTCGCCTGCAGCTCGGGCGCGTAGAAGTGCGCGCCGGTGCCGCGCTCGCTGAAGGCGAGCGTGCCTATTAGGCGTCCCGAACCGAGGCCTTCCAGGTAGGTGGCGGCGCGTTCGCCGCCACCGCCGGCGATCGTGGCCGCCGTGACGGCGTGCATCAGGTAGACCATGCCGGTCGACGCACACCCGGCACCAACCGCCTCGCAGGCCTCCGACAATGTCTCCAACCCGCCTCCGGCACCACCGTGCTCGGCGGGTATCACCAGCCGCAGCCCGCCGGCCTCACCGAGCGCCGCCATCGCCTGAGCGGGAAAGGTGTGCTCGCGGTCTACATTCGCGGCGCTTGCGGCCACCTGATCGGCGGCAACCGCGCGGACTGCATCCAATACAGATTGAGCATCGCCTGACATGTGTTTCGCCTTTCCGCGCGATGGTGGTGGGGCTGGAGTCGCAATGCTAGTCAGTTGCAGTAGTCGGCGCAATCCTAAAGATCAGCGTGCCGCGAGGTAGACCGCAGCTGACCGCCCTACCCACTTGCATGTTGCAGGAGCTAGGTCTATGCTGATAAATCGAACCGAGCATGAAAGGAGTGTCGGATGGCCATAGCCAGCGCTCAACCCGGCTTGCTCGGGCGTGACGAGGAGCTCACCGATCGCCTCATGTTCCGCATGTCGGGGCTTTGGGGCTTCACGCGGCAGAGCATTCAAGTGCCGGTGTCGATGACGAAGTCAGTCGACTCCGGCACGGCATTCATGATGCTGGACCCCGAGGCCGACGCATCCGCAAACGTGGGTGTTGCCGACTTCCAGCAGAACAAGATCCGCATGCGGTATGGCGTTCAGCTGGTCTTCTCGGGTCTGCACGAGCTCGTCAGGAGCGGCGAATACGATCGTTCGCTGCTCGATCCTCCACGTGGGATATCGATCACCGATGCCCGCATCAACCCTGATTACGCTGGCTGGGAGGCACAGTCGTGTGTTAACTTCCTGCCCGGCTCGATGTGGTCAGGCGCGGGCGGTGGCTGAGCAGGCCGCGGGTTCTCCAGTTCGGAGAACAAGCTGTCGAATCTGCGTGAGGGTCGACCCTGTTGGGTCGATTGGACGACGCACTTCGTGTTGCAGTGGCCCGACGTCCTGGGCGGCGGCATCGTCGAGGCCGATTTCGACGGGACTGTAGGCATGATCCCAATCCTCGAGCACGTCTGATGGCAGCTCATGGGGGCGCAGGCCCAAATGGACCGCGCGCGTTCCATGAGTCGCCGGCGGGCAGATCGATACGACGGCGTCCGGTGGCTGCCGGTTGGAGCCACCGGGCGCCGTGGTTTGCGTTCCTCGTTCACCTCCGCAAGCTGGAGGAACTAGACGACTGGCGCACCAGCGCGCTGATGAAACGCCACTGGGCGAACGACGAGGAATGGCATCAAAGGGTGCTGGCGGGACCGCCGTTCGTGATCAGCACGCTCAAATTTCGTGCTTCGCCGGTAACGGGCGAGCTGATCGTGATACCCCGCCTTCCTGAAGACATCGTCTTTGGGGAAGGTCGGAAACTGATCGCACGGGCTGTGCAGATCGCCGCCGAACGGGGCGCAAGGGTTGTCGGCCTGGGAGGTTTGACGGCTCCGGCGACGCGCGGCGGGGCGTCGCTGCTGCCAGAGCTGGCGGACGAGGTGACGCTGACGACAGGCAACGCGTTCACGGCAGCGGTTGCGCGGCAGAACGTCCGCGACGCGTGTCGTCACCTGCGGCGGCCGCGCCCGCTCGTCGCTGTATTGGGAGCAACCGGATCGGTTGGTGTCGCCGCGACACGGCTGCTGGCCGAGGATGACATCGAGTTGCTACTGCTTGGTCGCTCCAAACAACGCCTCCGGCGAGCCTTGCCCGAGCTCGACCGACGGGCGGAGTTCGCGACCGATCTAGCGGAGTTGCACCGGGCCGACATCGTGCTTGTCCTGACCAGCGATCCCTCGGCGAGGATTACGCCCGAGCACTTCAACGATGCGCGCGGGCAGGTGGTGATCGACGTCGCACAGCCAGCGAACGTCGACGTCGACACCGTCGCGCAGCTGCGAGCGTACAAGGTGGAGGTGGTACGAGGCGGCTGGGTGCACATCCCCGGTGCGACAAGCTCACACGACGCCCACTCCGTGATCGCCGCCGAAGACCAAGGCGCGCCCGCAGGCTCTGGTCCGGCTTGCTTGGCCGAGACATGCCTGTTCGCGGTCGAGGGTGTCCGTACGCACGCCGTTGGCGCGGCCTCGACCGAGCTGGCACGTCGCATGGAAGCGAGCGCGGTCAGGCGCGGGGTGCGCGTGCTTCCATTGGCGCTGCAGGCCCGGCCGCGGCCATCTGCGAGCACGACCGAGTCATGTGCAGTGTCGCCGCCGATCTCGACGCTACCTGCGCGGCGGCACTCGGCGCGGGCTGGAAGCGACGCTGCGGAGCGCATGGATCGCAACCGGTCTCGCAACAACGGCTACCTGGACATCTGCATAACTGGTGTCGGTGCGATCACGCCACTCGGCAACGGAGCCCAGACGCTGCACGATCGCTGGACTGCGGGGGATTACGTCAGCGACGACGGGCGAGCGCTCTGCGGCGATTTTTCACCGGAGGCGGTACTGACACGTAGAGAGCTGCGGATCCTCGACAGATTCGCGCAAATGGCGCTGTGCGCCGCGGAGGAGGCCATCACACAGGCGGGCTGGGGTCGTGGTTTGCCGACCGACCCCGAGCGGATCGGTTGCGTGATCGGGACTGGCGGCGGGCCGGTGACGGTGATGGAAGACCTCTACCGGATGGTCCTCGCAGAGCGCGAACAGTTCACCACGCCGCTCGCGCCCGTGATGATCATGGCGAACGTCGCGCCTGCGGCGATCGCGATGCACTACGGGTTGAAGGGTGAGAGCCACGGGATCGCCGCCGCGTGCTCATCGGGGTCACAGGCGATTGCCACGGCTGCGCACATGCTCGAGCACGGACAGCTCGACGCCGTGTTGGCTGGCGGTGCGGATGCGTGCGCGACAGACTGGTTTCATGGGAACCTGAAGATCTCAGGGGCGCTGACTCGCAGTGGCGTCGCACGTCCATTCGATCGCCGCCGCGACGGGATGGTTCTCGGCGAGGGTGGCGCGGTGCTCGTGCTCGAGCGAGGGGATGTCGCCGAACGCCGAGGTGCGCAGATCCTCGCGAGGCTGCTCGGCGTGGGCGCATCGATGGACGCCTTCCACTGGGTCAGGCCCGACCCGCAGGGCGAGGGTCCGGCGCGCGCGATCGAGAACGCGCTCGCCGACGCCCGCCTTGCACCGCAGGATGTGGACTATGTGAATGCCCACGGCACCGGCACGAAGCTGAACGATCTGTCGGAGACACTCGCGTTGAAGTTGGCGCTCGGCGAGCATGCCTACCGGGTGCCGATCTCCGCACCGAAGTCCTCGATCGGGCACCTGATCGGGGCGGCCGGTGCCGTCGAGGCAGTCGCAACCGTGATGGCGCTGAGAGAGCGCGTGGCGCCGGCGACACTGCACCTGGAAGAGCCTGATGAGGAGCTCGACCTCGACTACGTACCGCAGAACGCCAGAGCGCTCCCTGGCGCCGGGCAGCGTAAACGACTGGTAGCAATCAGCAACTCATTCGCCTTCGGTGGTCATAACGTCGTGCTAGTACTGGCAAGCGATGGCTGAGCTCGCCGCTGGCGAGGCCCCGGTGCTGGCGCCGAGCAAGAGAGGTCCGCGGCCCCGACTGCGCACGGGTCTACCTCCAGGCCCGCGGATTCCGAAGTTGATCCAGACCTATTTCGCCTTTCATCACGCCGAGGTCTCGGGGCGCTTCCTGCTGGCTCGGTACGGCGATGTCTTTACGCTTGAGCTGTTCCCCTGGGGGACGGTCGTAGTAGTCGGCGATCCGCAAGCCGTGAGGGAGATATTTGCTGGCGACCCCACGGTGTTCCACGCCGGTGAGGGCAACAGGCCGCTCGAACCTGTGCTGGGGAGCCGGTCGTTGCTGGTGCTCGATGAGGCCGAGCATCTGCGCGAACGCCAGCGACTGCTACCGCCCTTCCACGGCGAGCTGGTCGATCATCATGCGCGGCTGATCGAAGAGCTCGTCGTGGCTGAGATCGAACGCTGGCCTATCGGCAAGCCATTCGCGCTGTACCCACGCCTGCGGGCGATAACACTTGAGGTGACGCTCAGAGTTGTGATCGGCGTCGAGGACCCGATACGACGCGACGGGCTTCGCGTGCTCCTGCCGCAGGCGGTTGCAGCCAGCCCGTTCATCGCACTGCTGTGGATAGTCGGAGGCCTTGAGCACGTGGGGCCGTGGAAGCGCTACCGCGCCCGGATCGCGCAAGCCCACGCGCTTCTCGGAGATGAGATCGCCGCACGCCGCGCAGCACCGGGCCTCGAGCGTCGAGCCGACGCGCTGTCGCTGCTGGTGAAGCTCGGGAAGCTGGACGACGCGAGCCTCCGCGATCAGATCATGAGCATGTTGCTCGGCCACGAGACGACGGCAAGCGCGCTCGCGTGGGCGATGGAGCGTCTGCTGCGCCATCCTCGAGCGCTCGCACGCGCCTCTCAGGGAGACAACGTCTATCTGGACGCCGTCATCAAGGAGACCCTACGAGTGCGCCATGTGATCCCGATCGTCACGCGGCGGCTCACACAGCCGGTAAAGCTCGCCGGCTACCACCTGCCCGCCGGAATCACACTGCTGCCGGCGGTCGCGTTCGTACACGAGAATCCGCAGCTGTTCAGCGATCCGACGGCCTTCAGGCCGGAGCGTTTCCTGGACGACCGCGAGGGCTCGACGTATACGTGGATTCCCTTCGGGGGCGGTGTTCGACGCTGCCTAGGAGCAGGCTTTGCGAGCGCTTTCATGCGGGTCGTGCTGCGTACGATCCTGACTCGAACGCAGCTCTCCGCGCCTGATCGCCGCGACGAGCGGATGACGCGGCCGTCCTGGATCGCCCTGGTTCCCGAGCACGGCGTTCGCGTCGTGCGGAGCGCATGAGCGATGAGCGTCGAGACCGACCAGCCGTTCGCCAACCTGCGCATCGCGAGCCGCCGGCGGGAGGTTACTGCGGCGGATGTCGAGACGTTCGCGCGACTCACCGGCGATCTGCATCCGGTGCATCTCGATGCGGAGTGGGCGAGCTCCAGCATCTTCGGCGCGCGCATCGCTCCCGGAATGCTCGTGCTGTCCTTCTCGATCGCACTCGTCGAACTGGACTACTCGCGGGTCGTAGCGCTGCGCCGACTGCGCCACGTGGTGTTCAAGCGTCCGGCGTATTTCGGAGATACGATCTATGTTGACGCCGTGGTAACCGGAGGAAAACAGCTGAGTCCGGACATCTCGCTCGTTGACCTGCGCTGGGTCGTGCGCAATGACGAGGACAAGGCGCTGCTGCGCGCCGCCCTTCAGGTGCTCTGGCGCACGGGGTTGACCGATCGGCTCGTCGACGCCCCCACCGATGGGTGCGAGCCGATACGCCGGGGGCACGACGGGCCGCCGGAGCTCCCGTTCCGGGGACGCTCATGAGGGTCGTACGCCCGACGCTGCTGACGACCGTCGTCGCCTTGGTTCTCGCATGCTGCACTAGCGCCGCGCTCGCGAACACGGCGGCGGTCCCAAGGGCAACGCTTAGGGTGGGATTCGTGCCTTATCGACTCGGCTCGAGCACAACCGTTGAATTTGCTTTCAAGCTTGCCGGAGCGAATGGCGCGATGCCCTCGCCCGTAACGGGTGTTAGCTTGCGCCTGCCGGCGCAGATCGCATACGAGACTTCCGCGCTTGGTGTCGCGAGCTGCGATTTGCGCACACTGCTCACGCTCGGCGCAAGCGGTTGTCCGGTGAACTCTCGCATCGGCTTCGGGAGCGCCGTCGTGTCGCTCCCGCTGGGCTCGGCACCATTGCAGGAGAAGATCCAGGTCACCCCCTTCGTCAGCTCGGCCGCGCATGGGCGGCTCGACGTCCTCTATTACGCGAGCGGGGACTCGCCTGTGATCGCGCGCCTCGTGTTTCCAGGGGAACTGCTGCCGGGGTCCTTCGGCGCGAGCAGCATCGACACATCGATCCCGTCGATCGCGACGCTCCCGGAAGCACCAGATGCGTCCTTGATTGCCTTCGACTCGACAATCGGACCAAAGGGGCTCTACTACCAGGCGAGCGCACACGGCAGGACCGTTCGCTACCGTCCGAGGGGCATCGTGCTTCCGGTGAGATGCCCGCGCGGCGGCTTTCGCTTCTCCGCAAGGTTCGATTTTGAGGACGGCGCGACTCAGGTTGCGAACAGCACGCTGCCCTGCCCGCGCGGCGGCAGGTAGGAAGCCAGAATGGGGTTTCAGCCGTAGTGGCGCTCAGTGAGACCCGCCGCTGTCCAGGCAGGCGAGATCAGCTCGCTGCGCCGGCCGTTGTGCGTTGCGGGACATCCTCGTAGTTCTCGACTGGAACCTGCAGACGGCAGGCGGCAGCCGTGCGCAGCCGAATTGCGAGCGTAATCGCTAGGAGCGCGACCGATAGCAGCGCGATCAGGCCACGTGCGGGCGCAAGGAACGACAGCGCTCCGGCGGTCCCGAACAACGGGATAGCGATCGGACTGCACGCAGGGCAAGCCATGGCGACCGTGCCAATCGCGCCGCCGATTCCCGCGCCCGTGGCCCCGCGATTGCGTGAGTGCTTCGGCTGCCCGGGGGACACGAAGGTAGCCGCGATCAATCCAATCAGCACCGGTGAAAGCGCGAGCGTGACGTAGTTCCACCAGGCCACCGGCACAATGCGACCCTGCGAGGCACCTGGCAGAGTCTCGCCCGCGACGCCCATAATCAGCAGTGACATCACATAGACCGAGCCTGCTACCTTCCATTGCCGGGCGGACCACATGCGTATCTGCCAGAGCGTCGTCATCGCCTGGTGAGTATATGCCGCAAACGCGCTACCTGACGCACATGCAGGCCCTGTCTGCGCTTGCGCGGACAGCCGCTGACGAGGATGGTGTCGGTCCTTTCGATCGTGCGGCCGCTGCTGTCGGTAAGTGCGTACGGCAAGCGCAGTCGCGCGCCACATACGGCGGCGACGGCTCCCAGCATCGAGTGCGGTCCGCGGCTCAGCGTGAGATCGAACGAACTGATGGGCACGTCGGGCAACTTCGCAAAGCGAGCACTAATGACACCGCGATGCGAGATGCTGAGCTTGCCTTCGAGTTCGAGTGCGATGGCATTACCCTTCAGAAGCACCACAAGCGCCGGAAGCGCTCGGGCCCCGCGGGCGACGAGGTAAACCGGACCTGACAAAGGCGTGGGCGTCGCGGGACTGCTGACCGACGCGGAGCCGACACGCGCGGTAGCCGGGCAGAGAGCCGTCCCGGCGGCCTGTCTTTGGAGGGGACACGCCTGCTGGATCGTCGTCAGCCGAGGACGCAGTTGGCGAGGCAACGTGATTTCGATCGAGCGGACGTTCGCGCCGCCGCTCGCAGGACTGGAGACATCGACCTGAAGGCCCGCACCATTTCCCTGGGCTGTCGCGTGCGCCCGTATCAGAGCGGTCAAGCGCGGCGCGAACGTGAGCTCGGCGCAGTCCACCGCCTGGAATGGCGCAGAGATGGTCGCACTCGCGCCTTCGCTTGAGTCAATCGTCGCGGCTATCGCTTGGCGCGCGCAGTTCGTGGGATTCTCGAGCAGGCCGGGGCGGTCGAGGTCTAGTTCGATGCTGCGAACGTGCAGCGGTATCCCGCTGAGTTCTTGCGGAAAGGCGTCCGACGCGATCGTGATGGCCATGTCCTTTGGGTTCACCAGCACACGTGATCTGACCAGCGCCGTACCTAGGTCGAATGGCCCCGCAGCCGCGTGAATCGCGATCTCGAAACCATAGGGAGCGCCATGGTACGGTCCTGTCACATACACGGGCCCGGAAATGCCTAGCGGCTGCGGGCCGGAGCCGGCTGCGAGAGTAGCGGTGCCGACTTCCGAGGAAGCCGCGCAGGTACCGAGGGCGGCAGCCGGTTCGGGGCACAGCGGCAATCCATGCACGATCCCCACCAGACCCGGAGCCAAGCTGGCGGTGAAGCTCGATAGCTGCTGCTGGCCATCGCGGCGCGCGATGCTCAGCGTGAAGGCGCTCGTGTGGCCCGCGGCAGGATCGGTTGTCCCTGCTGTGAAGCCCGGCTGAAACGGTGGGCCGACCGGGCAGGTACCGCCTTCGCTGTCTTCATCAACGTCGAATGTTCGACGAGGACCGTGCGGTTGCCCCGGCGTAGGTGCGGACAATCGCGCTGCTGGTTGCGGAGCCGCAGACAGCGGGGTTAGCGAGTACGGCGGTCGCGCCACCGAAGAAGCGCAGCTTGATATTTTGGAACGGCAGTTGCGGGACGCGCTCGAACACGGTCGTCACTTGGCCTGTCGTCGGGTTGGTTTCGACCTTGCCTCGGAGTGCGATCACGGCGCCGCTGGCGCCCGCTCGGAGCAAGAGCCGGAACTGTTCGTTTGGCATCGGCGTGCCGATGGCGATGAAGCCCGTGAGCGGTTCGTCGACCAAGGGCGAGCTGACTTCGACCGTGCCGACACGCGCCGCAGTCGGGCAGTATCCGGCGGTGAATTCCGCTTCGCTACAGGCTTGCAGCCCGTTCACGAGACCGGGCGAGAGAGAGGTGCCGGGAGGCAGCGCAACGGCGATTCGTTCCGGCGCAGGCGTCCCGAGAGCGTCGACTTCCTGGCTTTGGGGAATGCTCAGATCGACTTCGTACCCTGCCGGCGATTCGCGACGGGCGGTACTCGGCGCTACAGCCAAGCTCGGGTCCGGCGCAAGCGTGAGTAGTTCGCAGCCAGTGGTGGCGGGCAGCGAAGCGACACTGGACGCCGACTGCCCTTCCCACGAAGAGGCGCTGAATCCTATCTGCGTGGCAAGCCCGCCGCACGAGGTGGGATTGGTCATGAAGGCGGCGGGTTCGCCGCCGGCGAGGTTGCACTCTTCAGTCGCGAGCTCGTTGCAGCGTCGGGGAGTGTGAGCGGAGTCGCCGGGTACTCCCCAGAGCGTCACGGCGCCGGCCGTGATCGTGAAAAGTGAGGAGGCTTCGCTGATCGTCGCGGTCAGCCGGCCGTCTTCGCCGACTTCGGCTTGTATGAACACCCCCGCAAGGAGCAGGGAGGCGGCGAATGTCGCGACGTGCCCAGGCGAGGGTTCGATGTTGAACAACGGCAACGGGCCCGACTTGGTGGTGGCGATGTGGGTGATGTCTTCCCCCACAGAGTGCGAGTGGGCGAGCGGAGTCTCCAGTTCGAGCGTGGTTGCGTTCACGACTGTGGAGATTTGCGCCGTCTCCGCGCTGGCGCCGCTGCCGACGGTGATGGCGTTTCCGCCTTCTTCCGAGCAGAAGGCTTTTGCGTTAGCCACCTTCAGAGTTTGCGTTCCCGCTTCGGCGCCCGCCGTAAGGGGGGTACTTAGGCCACGGCAAGCGACGAGTGTAAGATTGAGGACGCCGACCTGAGACGCAGGCGCGCACGCCCAGCGCTCGAATGCTTCGATCGGACAGCGTTCGGCCGCGCGGGGGTTGCTGAACAAGCCCTCGGGGAGCGTGAAGGAGGCATTTCTAAGCTGCCCGTCGGGATTGCCAAGAGCTTCTGTCTCCAGTGCGAACGACGTGGAGAAATCCGCGTGAGCTCCCGCTTGAGGTGTCGTGAGCGAACCGCTGAAGGACGCAACCCCAAACTGAGCGAGTGCAAAGTCTGGCTTGCTCGCGAACAGCACGGACGCCAGCAGCGAGCATACGAGCAAGCAGGCGAGTCGTGCGTGCCTATGCATGGTGGGCGCGGTGTCTTGTAGCTGCCAATTCGTGTGCCGCGACGTGAAGTGTGAAGACGACGTCGCGCACCGCTCGTCGTGAGACAAAACTCACCACTACGTGGATCGCGAGCGCCCCGCGCTGAGCCAGCTGCAAGCGCGCAACGCGTGTGAGCGTGAGCGTGAGCGTGACGGTGCCGGCACGGCTGATCGTCGCGCCGTCCTGCGCGATGCGGGTCGCTCGCCCGTGCAGCGCGCTCGTCGCAGTCGCCAGCACCCTGCCGGGGACTGTTGCCGTAACGGTCAGCTTCAGGCGTCCGCGGCGCGCGAGCCTTCGGCGGCTGGCGGCTGTGATTTTTCCGACCCGAATACCGGGGCTCATGGAGTTCGCCTGCATTCCGGTGCGTGCGCTCGTGCTTTCGCTCGCGGGCTTCGGGAACGCCATCAAAGGAACGATAGGCCCGCGGCAGGCTTCGCTGGCGCACGGGTCGGCGAGTGGCATTTGTGGCAAGGCTCCCCCACCGACGCGGGCGTCATAGATGTGTTCGTAGCCCGCGACGGCTTCGGGGGTCAGCTGGCTGCGTGTGTTGAAGAAGACGTCCTCGCCGCTGGGTGTCGTGCCGTCGAATTCCGAGCCGTTCGCGGCGGCGCTGGAGATCAGGTAGACCTTGCCTGCCTCCCACTCGTACAGGTTTTCTGGTGGGAAGACCTTGTTCGTAACTGCGTCCACCATCCCCGGTAGCAGCGGGTCTGGCGACTGAAAGAAGATCTGCGAACCGTCTTCGCTCATCTGCGCAGCGTGTCCAGGTGGCGCGTAACTGCCGCCGGCCACGCTGCCGAGGCTGGCACTGTGAGTCTCGGTTACGCCGGCCGGCGTGCATGACAAGCAGCGCAGTGAGCCGTCGGCCGTCGCATATCTGTACACCTCGGCGTTGACGGCGCTGACATTTGCGCCAAGGGGGTGTTCGTTGACGAGGCCGTTGATGACTGCCGGGCCATATTCGCTCAACGTCATTTCGGTGGAGCTGTCGATCGCCGCGATCGTATCGAGCTCCTCCTGTTCTCCCGCACCGATCGCTATCGTGCGACCCACGATGAAGCCGGCGGTATTCGCAACGTGCAGCGTGTGTTCTTGCGGGAACACGGTGGCTGTGAGTGTAGTGCTTGGTGTGTGGTCTTCGTTGGTGAGATCGGCGCTGGAGTTGAATACGAGCACCGACCCGTTGGGCGATGAGTACGCGGGGCGAAAAATGTCGTGGGGGAGGATCAGACCGGTCGGTTCGAGCGTCGCGCAGGTAGGCTTGCAAGTCGTCACGTCGGGTGGTGCGAGGGTCGTCACGTATGTCGTTTCGCCGGTACTGGTATCGCGCACATATAGGTTGGGTTGATTTGGTACGGCGAAGAGGCCGAGGGCGTTACTTTTAGCGGAGAGCACGTGGTCTGCCACGAAGTACACGTGAGAGCCGTCCGTGGAGACCGATGTGACGCCGAGGATTCCAACGCCAGAAGCCAGAGGGATCGAGCTCATCGGCGCCACTCCACCGAGTGGCTCAGCTATGGTATTGTACTCGTATAGTTCGTTTTCCGTCGATGCGCCGTCCAGGCCCTCGTTGCTGGTGAAGAACACGAGCGCACCATTCGCCGAAGCGCCCTGGTAGCGAGCCGATCCGTGGGAGCTGGGATCGTCGATTGGCGTCGTGGTGTTGTTTACCAGGTCGCGCACGTAGAGGTGCGGTTCGACGCCTGCCGGTAGTTCGATGCCGTCGGGGGGTGAGTCGAAGAAGACCTTGGTGGCGTCCCGGGAGACTGCGTTGATGGTGCTCCCGCGGTAGCCACTGAAGAACGGTCCTTCCTTTGGGGCTCCATAGTCGCCGAGACTCGCGCCGTAGGGGCTGATCAGCCGGTCGCTGTCGTCAACGTCGATCAAGCTCGTGGTCGCTTGCGAAACGTTGCGCAAGTACAGGTACTGCGCGTCGGGTTGAGATAAGCGGCCCGCGGCATTCGCTGTGAGCGATTCAGCGGTCGTAAAGGCGACCGCCGTTGCGTCTTGCGTGGACCCCTCGAAGTTGGTCGGGTACGGTTCCCTACCGGTGCCAGCGGGACCCTGGGAGAGCCAGTCGAGTTCTCCGTCGGGCCGGCGCAGGTACAGATCGCTGCCGCCGCTGCCCGGCGGCCGCTGATCGCCTTGAGCGTAGGAAGAAGGTGTCGTGAAGATCGTCTCCGCGAGATCTCCGCTCGCGAAGGTCGCTTCCTGGAGTTCGAGGATGTTGACCGGAGGTTCAGGCGGTGCCGGGCTAATCGCGCGCGTCTCCCAACCTGCCGGCTCGCGCTGGGATTGGTACACGTCAATCCCTCCAGAGGTTGCTCCGCAGCAGGCCCCAAATGCCTGCCAGTCAACCGCGTCGCCGTTGTTGCTCGCGTCATAGAACAGCGGGCTGGCACCGTTCAGGTTGTTGGTTCCACCGTCTCCGCTGATGTTGGACACCAGTTCGACGCCGCGTCCATCGGGTAGCGCAGCCGCGCCCGTCGCGGCGGCGAACGCGGCTACCAGCAGGATCGAGCAGACCAACGCGAGGGTGATCGAGCTGCGCGCCCCGCGGGCGAGGGAGGAGGGAAGCGGCATCGTATTCAAAAGAATGATGGTCTTTTAGTCATCCGTCAACTAGCTGGGCCATCGAGTGCGCGGGATTGAGACCGCCGTCAGGAGCAGGCTTCCGTCACGCGTCCAGCGTCCCATGACCGTGTCGATTCGGGCTCCCTCCACAATCGGCTCGGGCCTTAGTAGCCTTGCAGTCAAGGTGCCACGCGAGAGGTCGATCGAGACGCACATCTGCTCGAAGGCAGGGCGGCCGCCTGCGAGTGGGAACCAGGCCTTATAGAGCGACTCCTTGGCGCTGAAGAGCAGTGCGTCGAGGCGGACACCATCGACCTCGCGGGGCAGTTCGCGCTCGGCTCCAAAGGCGATGCGCTCCCAAACCCCGTCGGACAGCGGCGCATTTCGCTCGGCGTCGATCCCGAGCGCCGCGAGGTGGATGCTGCTGGCTAGGGCGCAAGCGCGGTAGTGAGCACGGTGCGTGATGCTGCCAACGACCCCTGGGGGCCAGAGCGGCTCGCCACGCGCGCCGCGAGGAATCGCGCACGGCTCGACGCCGAGTCTGTCGAGGGCACGGCGCGCGCAGAGACGTCCGCTTACGAACTCGCGGCGGCGTTTGGCGGCGGCGCCACGGATAGCAAAACGCTCCTCGGGGAATAACTCGTCCTCGCCGTGTGGAGGGTCGCCGCGCATCTCGATTGCGACAGCCGCGGGCGGCAGCAATTGCTTGAGCATCCCGAACTCTGCCCGGTTAGGAGACGTTGGACATGGTCGGCGCTACGCTGACAATAGGCGGTGGCGGCAAACGTCGGTTGGGTCGCGGCGGTATCGATCCATTTTGACCGAGGTCGAGCACCTGACGATCACCAGCGAGGAGGCCGACTGCACCTCACGATCGACACCCGCGACCCGGCGTTACTGGGCTGCGATCACTGATCCGCGAGGAGACCTGGAATCTGCGCACGACCTTCAACGTACAGCAGCACGGGCCATGGAGCATGACCGTGATCCCGGGAGCGGCCCGACCTACCTGGTGGCCAACGCCGAGTCCACGGGCGTACGCCGCACCGCGTGCAATCGGTCTCCAGGGTCCAGCCCTAGCAGCACCGACAGGATCCCATGACGGTTCACTTTGAGCCCAAAAGGATCCACAATTCAGCGACTCCCACAACAGCAGGCCAACCACCCCAAGCGACCCGGGCCAGGGTGCCTGGGGGCCGGCAGGTGGTGCTCCGCCTCGACCCATTCCAGCCAGCCGCCGGGGGCAACGCGGCATCATGCAAGCGGTGCACGCTAGCCACTCGAATTTTCCGTATCCGCCGCCCCAGCACTCCGTGTTTGCCTTCCGTCTAATTCGTATCTGACCAGCGATGGTTGTAGGATCACAGCGCTGATCGGGTGCCGCATACGCTCCTTGATCGGCGAGTCGCTGAGCGATACGCGCGTCGTGACGGTCATGGGCGCGCGGCAGGGTCGGCAAGAGCACAGGTTCTTTGATTGTTCCCACGGGTTTGATCGTCGGCGATCAAGCTACGTGGCGGCCTGCTGCGCCTGTTCGGTGAGCCGCGCACGCGGGCGCAGTTCCCCTCAGTCGTCTATCGGTCCCAGATGCCATTTGCCCCTGCCACTTTTTCGAGGCGGCCGCGGCGCTTGTCTTGGCAGTTCGGCGCACGGGCGGGTCGGGGGTTTTATCGGGAGGTTTGGTAGGATGTACATAGGGCGTGCATCGTGAGCTTTCGGGTGTGAGTCGCGTGTATCGGCTGCAAGATTCGCCGAAAAGCCAGTATCTAAGCCAAGTTGATATGGTCGTCCCGATTTTCGCTTTTCTTCGCTCGACTCAGAAACCCCCGTTTTGCGGGGGGGTTTTTGTTGGGAATTTCGATGGTGAGGGTCCCGGTTCAATTCGCTGGGCGGGGCTAGAAAAGCCCGTACTTTGCGGGCTTTGGGTGCGTGACGGTGCTGCTGGTGTGCATGGGTGGTAGCTGCGTATTGCAGTTCGATTGCAGCGGCGGCGTGATTCTTTTGCAGAGCGACTACGCCGTGATCGCACGTTTTGACTGTTCGTTTTGGCGGTTTTGTTCGCGTTGTTGGTAGGCGTCCAGGGCGAGGCGCGTGCGGGCGATGGCGCGGTGCTCGGCGAGCTTTGAGTAGGTGCTGCAGACGAGGTAGCCGCCGTCGCGGTGCCCAGCGATATGTGCGGTGCTTTGGATGTCTAGGCCGAGGCCGCCGTCGTGGGGTGGGTCGATCATCCATTGGATCGCGCGGTGTCGGAGCTCGTAGAACTCAAGGCCAGGCATCTGCGCGGCGGCGCGGATGGAGTGCCAGTGCGCATACCACGTGCTGCGTCGCATGTAGCAGCCGCGTGGAGTGGGGAAGAGGATCTCCTCGCTGAGCCTGGGCATGCTCTGCAGATGCCGGTGTAGACCATATGGACGGCCGGTCTCTGTCTGCTGGGGGTGTGAGGGTCGGCACCCGCGCATGAGGTGCGCGGGTTGAGCGTCCAGGGTTGGCCTGGGCGCCGACCGCAATCATGGAGGTGCCGACCATGGCGCAGGTTAGGACGTTTGTGGGGTTGGATGTGCACGCAGCGAAGACGGTCGCTGTGAGCGTTGACCGGGAGTCCGGTGAGCTGTGCTCGCGCCGGTTGTCGGGCAGGACTGTCGAGATCGTCGAGTTCTGCGCTGGCCTTCAAGGCCCGACAAAGGTGGCGTATGAGGCAGGCCCGACGGGGTTCACGCTCGCACGGGCGTTGGGGAGGTGAGCATCGAGTGTGTGATCGCGGCACCGGGAAAGATCGAGCGTCCCTCCCAGGATCGGGTGAAGACCGACCGGCGTGACGCTGAGCGCCTGGCGCGGTTGTTGATGCTCGACGGTCTGCACCCGGTCAGGGTTCCAAGCACCGAGGAGGAGGCGCTGCGTGATCTCGTCAGGGCACGCGAGGACGTGCGCGGTGATCTCATGCGTGCGCGTCACCGGATGGGAAAGCTGTTGTTGCGTCACGACATCGCCTTCGGTGGACCTGGACAGAACTGGAGTGTCAGGCACCGTGAATGGCTTGGGCGCGTGCGGTTCCCTGATCGCGGTGCTCAGGTCACGCTGCTTGACTATCTCGGCGCGATAGACGCGCTCCTCGTGCGCCGTGATGGACTCGAGGCGACGATCAGTGAACTGGTGAGCGACTCTCCATGGGCGCAAACCGTCGCTCGGTTGCGCTGCATGCGCGGCATCGACACGCTCTCAGCGGTCGGGCTGTGCGCGGAGATCGGTGACTGGGAGCGCTTCGAGCGCGCCGGGCAGCTGATGAGTTTCCTTGGCGTTGTGCCCTCGGAGAACTCAAGCGGCGAGCAGCGCCGCCAGGGCGCGATCACGAAGTCCGGGTCCCGTCACGCTCGCCGACTGCTGGTCGAGGCCGCTTGGCACTACCGTCGCGCCCCCTCGAAGGGACTCGCGCTGCGCCGCCGCCAAGAAGGCCAGAGCCAGCAAGTGATCGCGCTCTCCTGGAAGGCCCAGCAACGCTTGCACCGCACCTGGCAACGGCTGGACAGTGAACGCGGTAAGCGCCGCACGATCGTCGCGGTCGCCGTCGCCCGCGAACTCGCCGGGTTCTGCTGGGCGATCGCCAACGCCGACTGACCCGGCGCCTGCACCACGTCGGTCAAGGAGGCGGCGGGAACAACCTGGCCACCAACGCGCGAGAGCACCCGCGACCAAGCTATGAGCAACCGCCTCGGCGATCACGCTCGATCAGTAGACAGCGGGCTCTCACGACGAAACCCGGTCCTGCGGTACCCAATCCGCGCATAACAGCCTGACCGCGCGTCGCGCATCCGCCAGGCCCGCCGCCCCCTTGACCGACCCGGATGCCCGCCCAGCCGCGGGCATCCGGTGCTGGACACTTGACAAACAGCCTTCCATAACAGCTTGGGTGTCATCGCGATGGTTCGCGGCTCGTCGTCCTTGGGCCAGCCCGTGACGCCGCTGGCCAGGTCAAGCTGACGGCGCACGTGGATGAGGCCGGCGGTGTAGTAGTCAACGTCGCTGTGGTGCAGGGCGAAGATCTCGCCGGGGCGCATGGCCGCCTCACCGATCGTGAGGATGACGCCCTGGAGGATCAGCCCGTAGCTGTCTGTGCGGCTCGCGCGAGCGCACCGACACAGCCGCTCGCACTGCTCGTCGCTGATCACTTCGAAGTCGGGCCGGTCGATCCGGCGGGTGCGCTTCCTGACCCCAGGCAGGTGAAGACGTTTCGCGAGATCAGGTCACGGTCGAGGGCATGGTTGAAGAACTGGCGCGCCGACTGCTGGACATGGGATCCACGGGGTAGCGCCCAGCTCAGCGCCTCCTGACGGTTGAAGCTGTCGAGCTGGCGGTCCCCGAAGTCTCGAACGAGCGGCTTCAAGCCCTCGCGCATTCGCCTGAGAGTGCTCGCGCGGCGCCCGGTCTCCTTCAACGCACGCTGACCCTCGGGCCAGCTCATCGTGACCCTGCCGTTCGCGTGTATCACGGCGCCGGCGAACTCCATCACCGTCGGGACTCGCCCGCCCTCAGCGAAGTCGACTTCCTCGCGTAACTCGATCAGCCGCTCGCGCTCGGCCCGCTTGTACGCGGCGATCGAGGGGTACGTGCCAACCCACCTGGTGTGGCCCTTATAGGAGACGAGCCCCACATAGCGCGGCTTACGTCGTGTTCCTCGATTATGCGGCATGGCATCCTCCTTGCAGTCCGCTCTCGCTGGCTTTGAGCGCGTCGCCGCGGAATCGTCCGCGACGACGACGGAGGAGGATCGCAAAACGGGGTTCCTGGGATCGGCGTGACGAGACTCTTATCGGGGCGACGCCGCCGTGTAAGAAACGCTAGATTCACGTCGTTCGGACAGAGGCGTGTTGTCGAATGGCGCGAGGCCCCGGCATGGCTTGCCGAGGCGATTGAGGAGGACGGAGCGTGACCGGATTGGGGGAGCATCACCTGCGGATACAGAGCCGCGAGCACGAGCTCGACGGCCCCCCCATCCCGGCCACCCACACCGAGGCCGTCCGCTCATGGTTGACGGCGCTGGTTGGCGCTGAGCATCTAGCGTTGCTGATCGGAAGCGGGCTTGGCGTTGCCGTTGCGAGCGCAGTCGGCGCGAACGGTCTCAGCATGGTCCCAGCCAAGTTCGGCTCGGACAAGGCGGATTTGGTCAACGCTCACGCAGAGGAGCACGCGAGGCTCGCGGGACGCGGCGACATGAACATCGAGGATCAGTTGCGTAGCGCGCTGGCGCTGCTCGGAGGCCTCGAAGTGCTTGAGCCCGACTCGGAGGGCACGACGGAATGGCAAACGGAGCTAGCCGAGGTGCTGAGCATCTTCGCCAACGGCGCCCTCAAGGCCGAGCAAGAGATCCGTGACGCGATTGACCGCGACGATGGTCCGGGTCCGCGTGCCGAGCAGCTTCTGGTGGGATTGCTTCTAGCTTTCGCGAGCCGGCCACCCTCACGGGAGCGGCTAAATGTATTCACTACCAACTACGATCGGCTGATCGAGTTTGGCTGCGACCTCGGCGGGATCAGGGTGATCGACCGCTTCGTCGGTGCCGTCGAGCCGGTGTTTCGCGCCTCCAGGCTGGATGTCGATCTGCACTACAACCCGCCGGGGATCCGGGGCGAGCCGCGCTACCTGGAGGGGGTGTTGCGGCTGTGCAAGCTGCACGGCTCGCTCGACTGGCGCTTCGAGGACGGCAGGCTGAGACGGATTCCGCTTGCGTTCGGCGGCCAAGATCCGAAGCTCGGCAAGCAGGCACTGGAGCGGTTGATGATTTACCCGAATGCCGCGAAGGATCTCGAGACTCTTGAGTTCCCGTACGCGGAGTTGTTCCGCGACCTTTCAGCGGCGCTGTGCCGTCCGAATGGCGTGCTCGTGACCTACGGCTACGGGTTCGGCGACGACCACATCAACCGGGTGATTCGCGACATGATGACGTTGCGCTCGACGCATCTCATGGTCATCTCCTACAGCGATCCAGGGGAGAGGATTGCGCGATTCCTCGAGGGTGTCATGCCAGAGCAGTACAGCGTGCTGCTGGGTCCGCATTTTGGGGATCTCGGGACACTCGTGGACAGCTACCTTCCGCAGGCTGGCCCCGAGCAATTGCTGCTACGCCAAGCGGCGCGACGGCAGGCACACGCCAGCCCAATCGGGTCCAACGGCGATGGTGGTAGCGCGGACGGTAAGGCTCCGATCGAGGCGTAATGTCGCGGGAGGCGCTAAGCACCCCTACCGAGCGCCGTGCGGCCTTGAATGTCGGCACGGTGGAGTCGGTCGCCCCGGCTCGTGTCGTGGTCGCTCTTGAGTTGGACGCGCCTGCGACGACTGCGTTGAACACGGGTACACCGATCGCGTTCCCGCGGCTGAACGGGTTCGTGGTGATCCCGAACGAGTCTGGCGCGCTCGTGGGAATGGTCACGTGGCTCGGTATCGAGCGTTCAAGCCATCCCAAGCGCCCCGGGCTGAAGGACTTCGGCCTGGTTGATCTGCCGTTCCCGATGCGCAAGATGAGCGTCGTCCCGGTCGGCACCCTGGAACGCGACAGCGACCGCTCCCACGGCGCGTTCCGGCTGCTGCGTGGCGTGGTCGCTTTCCCCTCCGTTGGCGATCCGGTTGCGCTGCCCTCTGCCGAGCAGCTCGAGGCGCTCACACGTGGGCAGCCGGAGGACCAGCGGGTGCACATCGGCCGGGCGTTGCTCGGTAACGACGCCGAGGTGCGGGTCGATCCAGACAAGCTGTTCGGCCGCCATCTCGCGGTGCTTGGCAACACCGGTTCGGGGAAGTCGTGCACTCTTGCCGGCCTGATCCGCTGGTCGCTTGAGGCCGCTGCTGCTGAGCGAGTCCGTAAGGACCGCGAAGGCGATCCAAACTGCCGCTTCATCGTGCTCGACCCGTCCGGCGAGTACCGCCAGGCGCTCAGCGACCTGCCTGGCTTCCAACTCTTCCAGGTGCCTCCCATCGAGACCAAGAAGGCAAGCGCACTGCGTGTCCCGGCCTGGCTACTGAACAGTCACGAGTGGGCGAGCGTGACGTCCGCGTCAGCGCGAGTGCAGAGGCCCGTGCTGACGCAGGCTTTGAGGAATCTGAGGCTCGGTGATTCGAGCCCGATCTCCAACGAGGGGCAGCTCGCGACGCTAATGCTCGCCTACCGCGTCTCGGTCAGCGCAGCGTTGAATGAGGGACCTGACCAGTGGGCGAATGCCCTCCCCGGACGGATGAGCACGGGTGGACTGCTCGCGAGTCTGCGCGACACATTGCAACCCAGACTGGACCCGGAGGCGTCTTGGCACGATGCGGCGAAGGAGCTGTGCGACGAGATAGCCGAGCTTGAGAGCAAACTCGTTCGCAACGGCTACTGGAACGCATTCAATGAGCCGCAGCTCTCGGCGGTGATAGAGCACACCGATCATCTGCTTGAGCTGCTTCCGCCACCGTTGCTCGGACCGGTCGGCAATGAGGACACCCCGGTCGCCTTCGATGCCGACCTACTCGGGGAGCAGCTTGACGTGGTGGTCTCCTCGGGGAGCTTCGATGATTCGGCTCGTTACATCGGCGGCTTGAAATTGCGCGTGCGCTCACTGATGGTCGATGAGCGAATCCGTCCGATTCTGATGCCTCAAGACGACCCGTCGCTGTCGCAGTGGATAGGGGATTTTCTCGGCGACGGTGAAGGTTCTTCGGTCGCGGTGATCGATCTATCACTGGTCCCGAGCGATGTCGTCGAGGTGGTGGTGGCGGTGATGGGGCGCATCATCTTCGAGGCGCTGCAGCGCCACCGGCGTATGCACCACTACGCGCTACCGACGACCTTGGTTCTTGAGGAGGCACATACGTTCGTCCGTCCACGCGCAAGCGGTGAGGACCATCCGACTCAGGCCGAGATGTGCGTGGGTTGCTTTGAGCGGATCGCACGTGAGGGGCGCAAGTTTGGCCTGGGGCTGGTGCTCGCCAGTCAGCGGCCGTCTGAGCTTTCGCCGACAATTCTCGCGCAGTGCAACAGCTTCCTTCTGCACCGCCTTGTCAACGACCGCGACCAGCAGCTCGTCGGCAAGCTTGTGCCAGACAACCTTGCCGGCCTATTGGAGGAGCCTGCCGTCGCTACCGGCGCGGCATGCTCTACTTCTCGGCTGGGCTGCTCCTCTCCCTACGTTGTTAGAGATCCGCGAGTTGCCCGAACAGCAGCGGCCCCAGAGCGCCGACCCCGACTTCTGGGGCGTATGGGTAGGCGACCGGCGGCCCAAAGTCACCTGGGATCAGGTGGCAGCGAAGTGGACTGGTAGCCAGCTCACCTCGACGGCGCAGGATGAGGACGACGCGATCGAGCCCACGGCACCGCCGGCCGTTGCAAGGCAGGCGGTCGCGGAGGGGAACGGGGCGGGCGAGGTGCCGCTCTGATGTGCGTCGCGCACCTCGAAAGGCTCGGCCAGTGAGGGTAGACGCTTCGACTGAGACCGAGCCGGTGCTGCGCGTCGCGGCCATCGCGGCGAGCATCCAGCAGAAGCTTCGTGGTCTCCCTGGAGGCTGGGTCGAGGGCGAGGTGCAGGATATGAGCCGTCCCGGCTCCGGGCACGTGTACTTCACGCTTGCTGACCGCGAAGCCAGGATCGGATGCATTGTGTGGCGGTCCCGCGCAGGCCGAATAGTCAACTGGCCAGAGAACGGTCGGTTGATACAGGCCCATTTCGACCGCGTTGACTTCTACCGCGCCAACGGGCGCGTCTCGCTTCACGTTGACGCGCTGCGGCTGACTGGCGAGGGGGAGCTTTTGGCGCGCCGGGCCGCGACGCTCGCACGTCTAAAGGCAGAGGGGCTGACCGCACGCGCGCGCCGGCCGCTGCCGCGGTTCCCGCGACGCGTCGGCGTCATCGCCGCCCGCCGAGGCGACGCGACTGTAGACGTCGTCAAGGCGCTAAAAGAGCGCTGGCCCGTTGTACAGGTCGTGCATCGCGCTGCTCTGATGGAGGGCGTCGCGGCCGTCAACTCGCTGATCGACGCGCTCGCACAGCTGCAGGAAGCGCCGGCGGTGGACGTGATTGTCATTGCCCGCGGCGGCGGAGGAGTCGCCGAGCTGATGGCGTTCGACGACGAGCGGTTGTGCCGCGCGATCTTCGCCTCGCCCGTCCCCGTGGTGACAAGCATCGCCCACACCCCGCAACGGCCAAATTGCGACCACGTTGCCGCCGCCTACGCGGATGTCCCGGCCCGTGCCGCGGAGCTCGTCGTGCCCAGCGCCCGCGAGCTCTCTCAGAGCATTGCTCGTGCCTCCGATGCGCTCGCCGTGATCCCCGCACATTTGGAGATGATGGCCGGCATGGTCACGAACGAGAGCGCGCGCGCACGGCCATGGAAGACCCTGGAGCGTCGAGTCCTTGAGATGGAGTCGCTGGACGGGCGCCTAGTCGAGCACACCACGAGGCGACATACCCGTGAAGCGCACGCTGTGGAGAGCGCGCGGCACGCACTGGCACGAACACGAGTTGCGGTTCCCGCACCTGGCATGCTGGATCTTCCTGCGCAGCGTCTTGCTGCCGCCAGTGGCCGTTTTCTTACCATCTGGGGAGCGCAGCTTGACGCTGCCGGGCGGAGCCTGTCAGCGGCCCGGCAGTTGCCTGCAATTGAGGGGCTCGGGCGACTCGCGACACTGCTTGCGCCAGCGGCCAGACGTGCACGCGACCAAGCGGCACGGTACGCGAGTGCCATCACCCGCCGCGGGGAGGAATCCACCCGCAGCATCACCGTCCGGCTTGAGGAGCAAGCTCGCGATCTGGACGGCATGGATGTCGCTATGACTCGGGAGGTGCGCGCAGAGACGCAGCGCCGCCAGGTGCAGTTCGAGCACGCTCTCGAGCTGATCTGGGCGCGCGATTTTCGCCGCTCCGGCTGGGTGCTCGCAGGCGACCCCGCTGGGAATCCCATACGTTCCGTACGTCAGCTCGCACCGGGTGATCCGCTGTTGCTCGCGTTCCATGACGGACGTGCGGTGAGTGCGGTTACTTCGGTAGAGCCTGAGGAGGCAGAGAATGGCTGAGCAGTCACGTAACGAGGTGACTTTTGAGGACGGATACGAGGAGCTCAAGCGGATTGTCGCGCGTCTCGACGCCGAGGACGTGACGGTGCACGAGATGTGCGAGCTGTTCGCACGCGGCAAGGGTCTTGAGCGGGCGCTGAGGGGCTATCTGGAGACGCAGAAGGGCAAACTCGATGAGATTGAGGCGGGCGAGAACCTCCCGGAATACACGATCGTCGCTCCTTCGAGCACCTCCACCGAATCGTCGACGGCGCCGCAGCCGCTGGCGTTCGACAGGGCACCGGCCGGCGACGACGACATTCCGTTTTGATCAGCGTCCGCACCCGGTGACCAGAACAGCCGTCACACCCACCCCGGGCGTGGACCCGCGAGTGGCGCTGGCGACTTCCCTGCAGGCATCGCCAGGCCTTTACGCGGTGCTGGTGGGGAGCGGTTTGTCGAGCGCGGCCGGCATCCCGACGGGGTGGCGCGTGACACAAGATCTGATCCGCCGTGTGGCCCGGGCGGAGGGTGTGGCGGAGGAGGAGCTGGGAGGGGAACCCGAGCGCTGGTGGTTCGACCGGGGGCGTGAGGAGCCGCGGTATGACGCGCTGCTCGAGGCGGTGGCTCCGAGCCGCGCGGTGCGCCAGGCCGTTCTGCGCCGCTATTTCGATTCACCTCCGCAGGATGGCGGCCCGATCGTGCCAACGGCTGCGCACCAGGCGCTCGCGGATCTGTGCGCGGCGGGTCGGGTTCGCGTGGTGCTCACCACCAACGTCGACCGTCTGCGGGAGCGGGCGCTCGAAGAGGCGGGGGCGGGGCCGCAAGTGATCGCGACGCTGGATGACATCAGGGGCATGACGCCGCTGCCGCACGCTCCGACGACACTGGTGAAGCTCAGCGGCGATTACACGAAGCTGGACATGCGCAACACCGCTGCGGAGCTCGAGGAGTATCCGCCGAAGCTACTTGGGCTCGTGGAGCGTGTGCTAGACGAGTACGGCCTGGTGATCGCGGGCTGGTCGGGGGAATACGACAGCGCTGGCGAACGCGATTGCCGGCTGCCCTTCGCGTTGCTATCCGATGTTCTGGACAACGTTCAACGGTGAGCTGACCGAGGACGCGCGTCGTCTGATCGCGTTGCGGGGGGCTAATCTGATCGACACGGCGGGTGCCGACGAGTTCTTCCCCGATCTGGTTGCCCGCGTCGCGCGTCTCGACGAGCGCGCCACGCGCCGTGGTCACCCGACGCCGCTGAGGGTCGCGACGTTGATCCCCGATCACGGCACGCCGCAGGGATGGGAGGTGCTGCCGCTGCTGCAACTGCGCACCGCGACAGCGATCCCGCTGATGTCGCTGGAGACGGTGGGGTTCATAGGGCCTCTGCAACGCGACGACATCGTTGCTGCGCTGAGGCAGGCCGCGATCACGAGCCAGCTGCATCTCTTCTCCTCACGTGAGCCCCTATCGGCGGTCACCGCCGATAGTCCGGTGGATCGCAAGGTATCGGAGCCGTGGCAGCTGACCCCAGGCGCTTACCAGTCGGGCGAGGAGGCGTCATATCGATTCGGCGGGAACGCCGCCTCGGGCATTTCCGCGCTGGCGACGATCCGGCTTCCGAGGACTGGCGCGCACACGGGCTCGATCGTGATCGCGTTGGACATCGCGTTGTCCCTGGCAGGGCAGATCCGCCTAGCCGATGCGGCGCGCTTGCTGCGCGATGGGTTCATTCTCACTGTCACGGCGCTCCCGGCCGCCCTGGATCGCGTCCTTCCCGCGGATGCGGAGGTGACGCGCGGCGAGCTCCATATCGTCGCGCCGACCACGCTGGGAGACGGCAAGGGCCGCCACGGCAACGACCTTCGCCACCGGCTCGAGCTCTCCGTGCTCGGAGAAAATTCGCGTCGCGAAATCCCCTCGATGAGCTACGCGGCCCAGCTCGCGGACCCGTTCACCGAGGCGGAAACGACGCTGCTCGTCGCGGACGCCATTGAACCGATGGCCCTGGCGGTCGGCTACACCGACCCGCGGCTCGGTATCGGTGCTCTGCGCCGCGAGCTGGGCGTCCCGGCCGATGCTTAGGTCAGCCGGGCCGTCACGACCCGCCCGCCATCCTCCCAGCTCACCGCCCCCTCGCGAAGGCGCAGTGATTCGGAGGCGATCGTGGGGCCTTCGTCGAGTAGGGAGGGCGCGGTGGACACCTGGGCGCTGTAGAGCTGCAGCGTGGTCGTCTTGCAACGGGAGCCTTTCTCCAAGATCCACGCGATCGAGCCGCGCGCGGTGACGAGCAGGTCGGTTATCCGGCGGAACTGGATCACGCAGGCATCGACGAAGCCCGCGGCGTGGGGCACGCTGAGGACGACGTGCCCGTCGGCGACGTCGAGCACTTCGATGCTGGTGCTCCCCGTATCGACTCCGTGTGTGCTGCTGGTGTAGGCGACCATTGTGCCGGCGAGCGTGATGTGTTCGATGGCGACCCCGCGCAGGGCTCGCTGGCCGGGTCTGGCGATCGTGGTGGTGCGAGCGGTGCGGCGCAGGCAGGCATAGATGCCCTCGGATGCACGCTTGGCCTTGCGCGAGTAGACGCGCACCTGGCGGTTCTGAGCGAGCACATGGGCGCTGTGTGGCTCGCAGGTGGAGCGATGCGCGGGAGCTGCCGTAGCACCGGTGCGGGCGGCCATTGCACCCGCCACCAGGGTCGCGGCGAGCACCACAGTGCACGCGATCTGCCGCGTGGGCGGTCGAGCGTGCTTTGCGGAGCTGGCGGTCATTGACTGAACATTCTGACGTGAGCTGGGTTCGCCCGTCCCTGAGACAGTCGTCTGCAACGCCAACTACGATAGATGGTGCCCGCGCGCACTCACCCGCCGGGCGTCGTGTGGCTCCGGAAGCGGCAACTCCCGGCGCGCCCAGATGTGGCAGAAGCGGAATCTTTATCGGGTAGATGCGGAGGATCGTGGACACGCGTCGCCCTCCTGCCGCACCTCGCGAGCCATAGTCTGTCCGGTAACTTTGGAGGCGGAGCTCTGGATGCTATCCTTACTTTTCTCAAAGGGTAAGGAGATGTGTGGATGCCGCTGCGCGGTTGACGTCGAAGGGTCAGATCACGATTCCTAAGAGTGTCCGCGACGCGCTGCAACTGCGGGAGGGCGATGAGGTCGTCTTTCGCGTTGAGCGCCAGCGCGCCGTTCTGGCCAAGACCCCGGATTTCATCGAGCTGGCGGGGTCTGTCGCGACACCCACAGCGAAGTTCGGAACCCAGTGGGATGAGGTGCTGCGTCGTAGCCGGCGAGCGCGAGCGGAGAAGCGCCGCTGAGCGCGTTCCTGGACACGAACGTCCTTATCCGGCATCTCACGGGCTACCCACCCGGGATGGCCGAGCGGGCGACGGCGGCCCTCGCCGGCGATGAGCAGCTGCTGTTGAGCGATCTCGTGCTGGCCGAGTGCGTCTACGTGCTGGAGTCCTTTTACGAAGTCGAGCGAGCCCGGGTAGCGACGCTGATGCGCTCCGCGATCGCGCTGCCCTCGATCGAGGTGCTCGATGCATCGCTGCTGCTGCGGGCGCTGGAGGTCTACGAGCTGGACAGGCTCGCCTTCGCCGAGGCCTACCTCGTCGCCAACGCCGAGTCCACCGGCGTGCGCCGCGTGCTCTCTTTCGACCGCACGATCGACCGCATGCAATCGGTCTCCAGGATCGAGCCGTAGCAGCACGCAGCGGTCCAATTCGGCGCCGGCACTGTCGCGAAGACCAACGGAATCGTCCTAACAGCGTCCGAACGCTCGTCAAACGACGGCTGGAGCGCCCGCAGTCGGCTTGGTCATATGTCGTTGATCTACCAGCGCTCGCCGTTGGCGTGCGGGTCGAGAGCCAGCATCTTCGAGGTGCGCGAGGCCCGCCTGAGCACGCGGATCGCCTTCGATCCGGCGGTCGTGCGAGTATGATGTGCAGAGGCTGGTAGGTAGGCTGGTAGCTGCACGGCCCCCGAGCGTGTATTTAGCGTGCAAGCCGTTTGCGAAACGTTTGCAGAGGCCCCCGAAACCCTTTAGTAGAGCCAAATTTATAGGATCGCCCCGATTGAAATGCTGTTGGAGTCAGGGGGCTGCAGGAGGCCTCCTGGGGCGGCGGGTTTGGCTCTGGGAGTGGGGTCTGGGGGGTTGGGGGCCAGCAATCACTCAGTCGCGGAGACAAGCGGTTTTTGGGCCGACCGATCTTTGCCTGCGCGACCTGCTGGACATTGATCGTGCTTTCGACCGCAACGGCAGTGACATTGCGATTGCTTGAGCTAAGGGATATGTCCAAGATTTCGCCTGGGGCCTCCACCGTCGCTTCGATCACAAGTTGGAGTGGACCCGGTTTCGCGGACAGTCGCGGGCTTTAGTCGCTAGTCGTTGTTGGTGGTGTTGATTCTCCTTCTCTCGAACTCCTCTGGGGAGAGGTAGCCGAGAGTCGAGTGTCGTCTCTGGCGGTTGTAGAACGCTTCGATGTACTCGAAGACGGCCGAGCTGAGATCGCGTCTGCTGGGCCATGGTTGGCGGTGCACGAGCTCCTTCTTGATCGTCGCGAAGAAGCTCTCGGCGACGGCGTTGTCGAAGCAGTCGCCCTTCGATCCCATCGAGATCGAGATCCCGGCGTCTCGTGCCTGCTGGCCGAAGCCCAGCGACACGTATTGCCCTCCCTGGTCGCTGTGATGTATGAGGCCGGGTTCTGGCTGGCAACGGTGGACGGCCATCTGCAGCGCGTCGACGACGAGGTCGAAGCGCATGTGCTCGGCCATCGCCCACCCGACGATCCTGCGGCTGTAGGTGTCCTGCACGGCAGCGAGATAGAGCCAGCCCTCCCAGGTGCGCAGGTAGGTGATGTCCGCGACCCACAACACGTTTGGGGCGTCGGGCCTGAACTTGCGTTCCACCAAGTCATCGGCGACGCGGACACCGGGCACGCGGATCGTCGTCTTGGCGCGCTTGACCTTGACCAGCCCTGAGATCCCGGCCTGGCGCATCAGCCGGCGCACGCGCTTTCGCGAGACCTCGATCCCCTGGCCGAGGCGCAGCTCAGCCCGCACGCGGCGGGAGCCGTAGACGCCGCGGGCCCGCTCGTGGATCTCGGTGATCCTCGAGGTCAACCACGCATCACTCAGCGCCCTGTCGGACGGGGCCCTGCTCGCCCAGCCGTGGTATCCCGAACGGCTGACGCCGAGTGTCGGCGCCGGTGAGAAACTGACCCTCCTTCGCCGGTTGAGATTTGACCCCTGTGGGCGGTGGCGGAGGCGTCCGGGGTCGCTTGGAGCCTGGTTCGATCGTTGTCATCGAGACCGGGAGAAGGGTCGTGCTGGACGTGGAGCGTTGGGCTGAGCTGCGCCGGGAGCATTTCGTTCGCGGGGTGTCGATCAAGGAGTTGATGCGGCGCACTGGGCTGGCGCGCAACACGATCCGCTCAGCGTTGCGTTCGGATGAGCCGCCGGCGTTTCGTGTGTCGGAGCGCCCGTCGATGCTCGATCCGTTCAAGGAGGAGATCCACGAGCTTCTGCGCCGGGATCCGAAGCTGCCGGGCGTGCGGGTTCGTGAGTTGATCGAGCCGCTCGGCTTCCAGGGCGGCAAGACGATCGTCGATGACTACCTGCGTGAGGTGCGCCCGCTGTTCGTGGCAACGCGCACGCACCAGCGCACGGTCTATCTGCCGGGGGAGATCTGCCAGTGGGATATGTGGGAGCCCTCAGCGCGCGTGCCTGTCGGCCATGGCCAGCTCCGGCGCGCGTGGGTCGTGGTCGCGTGTCTTGGCTACTCGCGTGTCGGCGCGGGCGCGCTGATCTTCAGCAAGGAAGCACCAGACGTGCTGTGGGGCATGGCGCGTTGCCTGTGGTCGCTTGGGGCGCTGGCGAAGCTGATGGTCTGGGATCGGGAGGGTTGCTTGCACGCCGGGGGCGGGCGCCCGACCGATGTCTATGCCGGCTTCTGTGGGCAGCTCCCTGTTCAACTGGTATTTCTGCGAAGCGAAAGACCCCCAGGCCAAGGGAGTCGTCGAGCGGCTGCAGGGATATCTCGAGACGAACTTCGAGCCCGGCCGCTGCTTCGCTAACCACCTCGACTTCCAGCTGCAGCTCGATGCGTGGTTCGAGAAGGCGAACGGTCGGGCGCACCGGGGGCTCCGTGCCCGGCCGATCGACAGGCTCGCCGAAGAGATCGATGTGATGCGTCCGCTGCCCGCCCGCGAGCCCGACGTTGACCGGCGCTGGGTGACGCGTGTTGCGCCCGACCCATACCTACGTTTTGACACCAACGACTACTCGCTGGACCCCAACCTGGTCGGGCGGCGTGTCGAAGTCCGCGCCAGCCAGCATGTGATCACCGCTGTCGCGTTGGACACGGGCGAGATCGCTTGCCGTCACGAGCGGAGCTTCACGAAGAACCGCACGATCACTGCCTTGGAGCATGCCAGGACACTCAAAGCGCGTCGCGGGCACATCGAGCCCGAGGTTGAGCCGCTCGTGCAGCAACGCCCGTTGTCCGTCTATGACCAGCTGATCGCATGAGTGCTACCTCGGAGCTCGCGCACCTGTTCAGGGCGATGAAGGCGCCGGCCGCCGCCACGGCGCTGCCGAAGCTCGTCGAGCGCGCCCGCGCGGAGGAATGGAGCTACGAGCGCTTCGCCGAGGCGCTGCTGTTGACCGAGACCTCCGCGCGGGAGGCACACGGCGGTGAGGCACGCATCCGCTCCGCACGGTTCCCAGCCCGAAAGACGCTCGAGGAGTTCGACTTCACCTTCCAACGCTCGGTCAAAAAGCAGGTGATCGAGCATCTCGGGCAGCTCGACTTCCTGCACGCCAAGGAGAACGTGATCCTCCTCGGACCGCCAGGCACCGGCAAGACACACCTAGCGATCGCGCTGTCGATCCGCGCATGTCTCGCCGGGCAACGCGTCCTGTTCCACACCGCCACCGAGTGGGTCGCGCTCCTCGCGGAAGCACAACGCCATAACAGCCTCGAGGACGAGCTGCGGCGCTTGGAGCGCTACCCGCTGCTGGTCTGCGACGAGGTCGGCTACATCCCGTTCGACCCGCAGGCCGCGAACCTGATGTTCATGCTCGTCTCCCGCCGCTACGAGCGCGCGAGCCTGATCGTGACCAGCAACAAGCCCTTCTCCGCCTGGGGCGAAATCTTCGGTGATGACGCCACCGCCGCGGCCATGATCGACAGGCTCGTCCACCACGCCGAGATCCTCTCGCTAAAGGGCGACAGCTACCGCCTCAAGAACCACGACCTCGGCACGCCGCCCAACAAACACGCCGACTGACCCCACCCACGCGGCCGCGCCGGCAGCAACCCGCTCCGCCTCGCCTACGGCTCGGCTACGCGAGCAGCCGCCGCAGGGGGTCAATTCTCAACCGGCGCTACAGGGTCAATTCTCCGCCGGCCTTGACAGCCGAGCACATCGCACATCACAGAGACTGGGAAACTGGCCCTCTCCGCCGAGATGATCCGGTAGGCGCTCACCGGGTCTCGGTCTCCGCTGCGAAGAGAACCGCGGCTCGCTTGAGGATGTCGCGCTCCTGTTCGACGCGCTTGACCCGTTTGCGAAGCTCACGGAGCTCCTCGCGCTCCGCGCTCGTCAGCCCATCATCGCGTTCTCGAGCATCCAGCTGGTGCTGCTTGACCCAGTTATGCAGCGACTGATCGCTGCAACCCAAGCTCTCCGCTACGTCCCGAACGCTGCGCCCGGCGAGCACCAACTGCACGGCCTCGCGGCGGAACTCCGGCGGATACGGCGGTCTGGTTCGAGGCATAAAGGACATCCTTTCGCGTCCAAGCCACCAAAGCCATCAAGTGTCCGCCGAAGCGGATCCACTCCACCGTGCATCTAGTCGCTGACTGGCTTGCCGGCGGGGGTCGTTCCGGGACGGTGCAGGCGTTGTGCTCGATGTTCAACGACGCCGCCTCGATGAAGGCAGGGCGGCTCGTCGATCGAAACCCCTTCCAGAAGCTCGGGATCTCCCGTGGAAAGGGCCGCCGCGATCAGCAGCCCCCGACAGAGCAGCAGGTATGGGAGATGATCGCCGACGCCCACAAGCTCGCCTGTCCATCCTTCGCCGCGTGGCTACAAGTCGCCGCGTTCACCGGCCTGCGACCCGGCGAGCTTGACGCGCTGCGCTGGGAGCGGATTGCCTTCGACCGCGGGCGGATCGTTGTCGCCGAACAGTTCAGCGCCGCGACGCGGCGTTTCGACACGCCCAAGAACCATCTGTGCCGCGAGGCGCCGCTGACTCCACACGCCCGCGCGGCGCTGTTGGGTCTGCCACGCGAAGGCGACTTCTGTTTTGTCTCACTGCGCGGCGAGCACTGGACGCCCAGCTCCCGCGCCTACCACTGGAAGGCCGTTCGCGCCGCTGCGGGCTGGGAGGGCAGCCTTTACCTGGCGACCCGGCACTTCGCGGGCTGGTACATGGTCAACGAGCTGGAGATGCCGTCCGAGGACGTCGCGATCGCTCTCGGCCACCAGGACGGCGGGAACCTCGTCCGCCGCCTCTACGGCCACCGCGACAAGGGGCGTGCGCTCGACCGGATCGTCGGCGCATACGCAGCGCGCGCCGAGAACCGTCCCAAGTCATCGGGATCATCTTCGACTGCCAAGCGTGCCGTGCCGCAAGAGAGCCTGTTCTGATGCCTTCAGCCCTCGATTATGTCTGACGAAATTGCTAAACTGAACGACTACGACGTGCGGTTTCGCGCGCTCTGCGACCCGCCACCGCGTCTCAAAGGACCGTATCCGTGATGTCATCGCCAACTATCGCGTCCGCTTCGAGGAGCCGCCTCGCGAGGGGCTCGGACAGAGGTCGATCCGCATTGTCTACCTCGGCGATGACGTCGATGGTCGGGAGCTTGAGGTGATGGCAGTCGAGCTGGGCAGCGGTGGTCTCTACGTGATCCACGCGATGCCGCTACGCAAGAAGTACAAGACCAGATACGAGGAAGGACGATGACCAAGATCAGGACAGCCGGGGGCGACGAGCTCTCGGAGGAGGACATCGAGGCACTGGCCGACGAGGCCGAACGCGGCTACGACTTGGACAAGGCGATCAGGGTCACGGTCGGTCGGCCATCGCTTGGCACAAAGGGATCCTCCCCGCGGGTGCAGATTCGCGTCGATCCCGACCTCGCCAAGGCCTTGCGCGCTCGTGCCCGCCAGGAGCATCGCACCGTGAGCGAGATTGCCCGCACGGCGCTGCGCGAGTACATAAACCGCGCCGCCTGATCGGCTGCCCGCCGCGCGCGCCGCCCACAAGACTGCTCACGACCGGGCGAATCCTCACCGTCTGGGCCAAGCACCACCAATCGCCCCGATAAAAATGGGTCGATCATCCATCGGATCGCGCGGTGGCGGAGTTCGTAGAACTCAAGGTCTGGCATCTGGCGCGTATGGAGTGCCGCGCGACGCTCCGCGCTTCCAAGCATCGCGCAGGGTTAGAGGTATGCTGCTAGCGATCGCGATCACGAGCCTGATTCGTCAGCGCGTCGGGTATCGCGCGTGGCGGGCCGTGCACTGGCTGGCATACGCGTGCTGGCCGATCGCGCTCATGCACTCGCTTGGTACCGGCAGCGACGTCAAGAGTGTCTGGTCGCTGATGCTGACGGCGCTATGCGTGCTTGCTGTGATCGCCGCCGTTGCGGTGCGGGCTCTGCGCGGCTGGCCTGCGCGGGAGCGCCGTGGCACTCGCGGCGCTCGGCCCGACCGCTCTGATCCTGTGGCTGCCGGGTGGGCCGCTCGCAGGAGATTGGGCACGCCGTGCCGGCACCCCGTCCGAGCTGCTCGCGAGCAGCACCCACCCTGCACCGACCTCATCGGCGGGCGCGCCGCGCCTGTTGGCGAAGGTGAGGGACGCCGAAGGTAATCGCCTTTCCCTACAAGTCGCTCTCGCGGTCGACGCCGAGGCGGGCACAGTAACCGGGACGCTTGTCGCCTCGCCCGCGCACCGTTGAGACCGTGTGCGGAAGGTAGCCCGATGCTCAGCGTTCGTAGACGGCGAATAGTCTCGGTCGTCGGGTTCCAGGTAACGCGTCGCGGGCCGTTCGATGCCGGACAGCAAGTTCTCGGTTCGCCGGCGCGGGCTAGCTAGACCATTGGGGTACCTGTGGTCATTCTCACCCCTGCGTTAGTCGTCGCTTATGCCGACTCGGAAATGTGGGGCGATGAAGCTGTCAGCGACCGTCACCGCGCTGCTGCTGACGATCATGGCAGCAGCCGGCTGTGGAGGCCAGTCGAGCGCATCGCAGGGTCGCGTCGGCAGCCGCGGCTCGGTTGGCGACGCGTTCAGAAACTCGACGACGGCCACGCCTTCCTCCAGCGTGCCGGACGTGCAGATGCGTTTCCCCGCTGGACCAGCGTGGCGGACGGTTGCCCGCATAGGCGGGCAGACGGCTGCTTGGATCGCACAGCGAGCGGGGGTGACGCTGGTGCGTTTCGACCAGCGTCTCCTCCACGTCGTTTTGCACCCCGGCACGGGTGAACCGCGCGGTCGCGGCTGGCGGGACGGGGCTCGGATCGGCGCGAGCGAAATCCACCATCTGGTGGCGGCCTTCAACGGCGGCTTCAAACTCAGCTACGGCTCCGTTGGGTTCGAGGCGAACGGCCGCGTCGGAGCTCCGCTCGCCACTGGATTGGGGTCAGTTGTCACCTACCGCAACGGCACAACGGATATCGGGGCTTGGCACCGGGGTGTACCGACAGCGGGGCTGGGTATCGCTTCGGTACTACAGAACCAGCGCCTGCTCGTCAGCGGTGGTGTCGTTGCTCGGACGGTTCGCAACTGCATCATCGTCTGCTGGGGGAAAACGATCGAAGGGAGAATCGCCACGGCCCGCTCAGCCTTGGGGCTCACCAGCGCCGGGGAGCTCGTGTGGGCCGCCGGCGAGAACCTGACGCCGAGCACGCTCGCTCACGCTCTGGTCGATGCCGGCGTGGTGCGGGCCGTCGAGCTCGACATCAACCCCGGGTGGGTTGCCGGGTTCCTCTACGTACACCACAGCGGCGGGCCGACCGCGGTCGCGCTGGTGCCGAATCAGCTGGGGATCCCCAACCGGCTGCTCGGCCCCTACCGCCGTGATTTTCTCACGATCGTGGCCAACTGAAGGCCGCGCCACGACTTGACGCTGTAAAGCAACCTCATCTCCGTGAGCATCGCGGCGCATCAGCATGGCAGCCTTTCACGGGTGCGTTGCAGCTCGGGCAGGTGGCCGAGGACGTAGCTAGTCCGTGTTCGCTGCGTCGCAGGCGAGTTAGCGTTTAGTTTGCATGGGATAGCTCTCACCAAAAATAGAGCCAACAGTTATTCCACTTTTATACGTTCACACCCGTAAGCGTCGGCATATGCAGCCGTCGCGTGATATCCGATAACAGGAGAAACGATGATTCGCACCAAGGCAATCGCTGCTCTAGTCGTTGCGGCCGCAATCGGCACCGGCGCAAGTGTTGCTCCCGCTGTTGCCACTACGACAACGACGCACTGGTCAAGCGCTCAGTGCCAAACCTGGCAGCACAGCTTCCTCAAACGCAACCCGCGCGCCAGCAAGACGCGCAAGGCGCAGGCCAACAAGGTTCTCAAAAACCACGGCTGCACGCTGCGAATCAAATAGGTGGCGCCCTTTTGTGCGAGCTACTCAGGAATGGGTAGCTCGCACAACTCTTCTCAGCCTGGAGTCGTGCGAGAGAACCATCCCAGGCGATCGGAATCATCACGGCCATGCCGACGCAGCAGAGTTTGTTCGGAGACACTTATGTCTGACAGAAGTGCTAACATGTCCTAGAAGCGTGTGCGGCTCGCGCGCTCGGCTCGCGCGCTCGGCCACCAAGCACCGCATATCCAAGGAAGGCATCCGGCATGTCATCTCACGTTGCGGCCTCGCCTTCGAGGAGCCAGCGCCACGGAGCTCCGAAGCGGTCGACGACAGGCTGGTCATCCTGGGCGACGCCGACGGCAACGAGCTCGAGGTGATGGCCGTAGAAGGACCGAAGGGCGAGCTGATCGTGATCCACGCAATGGAGTTACGTGAGAAGCACAGGGCGCAGCATCAGGAGGCCAGGCAATGGCGACTCTGAGAACGCGAAGCGGAACCAAGCTGACCAAGAAGGTTGTCGATGCGCTCGCAGAGGAGGCGGAGCGTGGCTATGACTTGACGAAGGCCAAGCGTGTCCGCATGGGCCGCCCCGCCCTCGGAGACGGCGGCGTCTCGCCTCGCGTCCAGGTGCGCGTCGGTCCCGACCTCGCCATGGCGCTACGCGCCCGCGCCCGCAAGGAGCACCGCTCCGTCAGCGAGATCGCCCGCGTCGCGCTGCAGGAATACGTCGATCGAGCGGCTTGATACTCGCAGACGGAGCGCTACAAGGCCACGTACCCCAACCGGCCCCGTCGTGGGCCGGGTCTCTTTAAGGCGTCGGTAGTGGATTCGTAGTTTTTCGCAGACGGTGTGAGGAGTTCCGCGGACGCTCTCGAGCTGCGCTGGTGGGAGGCTCGTGCGACAGAGACCACGAGGCAAGGGAATCGTGAGACGCGAGACCGTGACGATCGAGCGCGCACTGGAGCACGCGCCGATACACCAGATCGAGAGCGCGCTCAGATCATCTCGCCGGGGAACTTCAGCTCGAAGCGCTCGAGCAGCGCTGGGACACTGCCTGGATCCATCTCGAGCTCATAGCGCGCACAGAGCTCGCCGAGCATCTGCGGGTCGGCTTGCGTCACGCCGCCGAGGTCGACGAGCGCCGCGAAGAACTGCTCGAAGCCCGCGGGGGAGATGATCTCCAAGATCCGAGCTGGCTCGTCGCCCGCGTTCCAGAACGTGTGCCACTGGTTGCGCGGCTTGAAAATGAGATCGCCGGGGCTGCCGATGATGACGTCGTCGCCCAGAAGCGCACCGACGCGTCCCTCGACGACGTAGCTGTACTCGTCCTCGCGGGTGTGCCTATGCAGGGGTGCGGCCAGCGCCCGCGCTGACATCGGGTGTTCGACGAGGGAGAACCCACCGCCTGCCTGCTGCCCATCGATCATGAACCGCACACCGATGCTCCCCAGGAAGCCTGCCTTGCCGTCCTTGGGACCCACAACCGTCGTCGTCGTCGTTGCCATATCTATCGTTGGCCTCCCGCTGGATGCTGCGTTAGCTCACTCGCCGAAACCGATCGGCCTGGCGTGTTGCTCGGCTGCCGCGACTACCGGATCTGGAGATTGTGTACCGGGAACTCCTTCACGTCCGGCGGATTCGGGAAACCCTGGTCGCCAAGCCCGTGAAGGCGAGGCATGAGCCGCTCGCTGACGAACTGGTCGAACGCCTCCCGCGACTCCCAAAAATCGATCACGCCCCAGCCACCATCCACCGGGCCCGCCGAATGGACGATCATGCCCCCGGGAGGGTTGCTGTCGATCTCCATCACCCCGTGGGCCGCGTCGTAGTTCTCCTGCGTCCCACCGGCGAACTTGAGTCTGATGCCAACAGCCATCTTGGGTCCCCTCGTCGAATATGTACCCACCACCGTACTCCTTTGCGGGAGCCCTGACGCACAACGCCGCCGACCCGCCTCCTGCGGCCCTCCCAATCTCGGTCGGCGTATCCGCTGACCGGCGATCATCGTGACTACGACGCGCTGGTCGCGCTGATCGGTGATGCGCGGATCGTGCTGCTTGCCGAGGCGAGCCACGGCACCCACGACTTCTACCGCGAGCGCCGCACTGATCACCAAGCGGCTGATCACCGAGCACGGCTTCCGCACTGGCGATCGAGGGTGACTGGCCCGATGCGTACCGCGTGAACCGCCACATCCGCGGCGCGCGCGAGGACCGCGACGCCGAGGAGGCGCTGCACGGCTTTCAGCGCTTCCCGACGTGGATGTGGCGCAACGCGGACATGCTCGACCTCACGCATCGAGCGTCACGTTCATGCGGCCCTCGTCCCAGAGCGTCGCACAGATGCGCTCGGCGACTCTGAACGATGGTCGTTCGTGGTGGTCGCGTTCGACCGCCTCGGGGAGTGCGAGCGCCCTGTGCCTTGCCTGCTCAGTGGCTGTCATAGGGGTCGTAGGTGCCGAACGACCACAGGTTGCCCTCCGGGTCGCGGGCGCTGTACTCACGCGACCCGTAGTCCTCGTCGGTCAGCTCGCGGACGATCTCGGCACCTGCGGCTCGGGCGCGCTCGTAATGAGCGTCGGGGTCGGCGACCACGATGTAGATACTCGTCGTGGAGGCGCGCGCGTCTTGTGTACTACCGCCGAGCCAGCCCTCCGGCCGCGACTGCCCGAGCATCACGAGACCTGCCCCGAGCGCAAGCTCTGCGTGGTTCACCACGCCGTCCTCGTCGCGATAGGCGGTCTTCTCTTGAAAGCCGAACGCGCGCTCCAGCCATTCGATCGCGGCGTTCGCGTCGTGGTAGCGAAGTGCGGGAAAGATATTCGGGTGTGTCGTAGACGTCATGCCGTACTCCCTTCGGTTTGCCGTGACGGGTCTCAACCTACCCCGGGCAGGGCGTCCTGTCTTGGACAGACGCGGCACGGTTGACTGCCAAGGATCTCCGGACACAGGTATCTGGACGCGCTTCTCGGCGCTCATCTAGAACGAGTGCAGCGTGGGATCCACCGGAGGTGGTCAGCCGCCGGTCGTGCAGCGACCGGATAGAGGTGCCGCAGCACCACCGGACTCTCCTCATGGTTGCGAGTCGATCGGGGCCATGGGCAGGACGTCGTGTGGGCTGCTGAGTCGCTTGCACTCGGCCCAGAGCCGCTCGCGATCCTCCGCTGTCTCTCCGGTGTGGGGCAGGCGGTGGGTCGGGCGTTCTCGGCGGTCGTGCCAGAAGCCGCCGGAGCTGAGTGCCGGCTGGGGAGCGGCACCGAGCCAGACGATCGTGTCGGCTCCCTCGGTGGGCGTGCGCAGCAGCCATTTTGTCGCAAGGTGGAAGCGCGGCAGCGAGGCCGCGAGGCCCGGGGTGTCCACCCATCCCGGATGCATCGCGTGAACCACGACGCCGCTGCCCTTCAGGCGCTCGGCCCAGAGCTCGGTCAGGATCACCTGGGCGCGCTTGGTGCGCGCGTAGACAGTCGGGCCGTGGAACTCCCCGTGCGCGGCCTGGAGGTCCTCGACGTCGATCCTCTGCGTGTACATGCCGCCCGAGGACACGTTGACGATGCGCGTGGGCGCGCTCTTTTCGAGCGAGCCGACCAGCAGCTTCGTCAACAGGAACGGTCCGAGGACGTTCGTCGCGAAGGTCATCTCGATCCCGTCCACCGAGAGCCTGCGCTCGCCGAGCATCGCGCCGGCGTTGTTGACGAGCACGTCCAGGCGCGCCGCTTCACCTGTGAAGCGCCCGGCGAACTGCCGCACGGCCGCGAGGTCACTGAGATCGCAGAGGCCGACCCGGACATCGCTGTTGCCCGAGCGCGCGACGATCTCCGCGCGTGCACGCTCGCCGCGTTCCTCGCTGCGGGCGAGCAGGTGGAGCGTCGCGCCCAGGCGCGCGAAGCCTTCGGCGGCGGCAAGGCCGAGCCCCGCGGTCGCCCCGGTGACGAGCACCACCTTCCCGTCCATCGGCTGCAGGTCGCCGGGGGTCCACGTGCGACTTCGGATGCGATAACCCGCGTTCGCATAACCCGCGACGATGGTGCGGTCGAGGATCGTGTCGATCAGTGGGTGACACGCGGCTCGCTTGACACAGTCAGCATGACGCATGAGCTCGCCGGGCCGACCCGCATGCGTCGCTAGGTTGGTATGCACGTGCAAGTCCTCGTCACCGGCGCCAGCGGCTTCATCGGCGGACGCCTCGCCCGCCGACTTCTCCGGCGAGGCGACGCCGTGCGCTGCCTGGTCCGCAGTGGCAGCAGCGTACGGGCCCGCGCGCTCGTCGAGGAGGGTCTCGAACTCCACGTCGGCGACGTTCTCCGTCCGGACTCGCTCGCGGGTGCCGGCCGCGATGTCGATGTTGCCTACTACCTCGTGCACTCGATGGGACGCGGTGGCAAGGTCTCCGACTTCGCAGAGCGCGAGCGCCGGGCGGCCGAGGGGTTCGCACGCATGGTCAAGCGGGAGGGCGTCGGCCGTGTCATATACCTCGGCGGCCTCGGCGACAACCCCCGCTCGGAGCATCTGCGCAGCCGTCACGAGACCGCCCGAGAGCTCCAAGCGGCCGGGCCGCCGCTGACCTACTTCCGCGCCGGTATGGTCGTCGGCGGCGAAAGTGAGTCCTATCGCACGCTCCGCTACCTGGTCGAGCGCCTGCCCGCGATGATCGCTCCCGCCTGGCTCGCCACGAGGACCCAGCCGATCGGAATCGACGACGTGCTGAGCTACCTCTCCCAGGCGGCTCACGGCGCGGCCTCGACCTGCCGCGAGCTGCAGATCGGCGGCCCGGACGTGCTCACCTACGGTGAGATGCTTGACGTGATGGCGGTCGTCCTCGGCAAACGCCCGCGCCCGAAGCTGCCGGTGCCTTTCATAACACCGTGGCTGTCCTCGCTCTGGATCGGCCTCGTCACCCCGGTCGACGCCGGCGTCGCGCGCCCGCTGATCGAGGGGCTAAGCACCGAGACCGTCGTCACCGACGACTCCGCCCGCTCGCTCTTCGACATAGAGCCGGCCTCGTTCGAGGCCGCGCTGCGCCAAGCACTCACCGAAGATCCGGATGTCCCGTCGCCGCATTGAGTCCCCCAACCGCGTGGGCCAATACGGTTTCGACGCTGGGTGAGCCGGTTCTGCGCCCCGCGCTGTCCCACCCGGCCGGATGACGATCAGCGGCGCTTCGCGCGCGCGTCGGAAGCCGCCGGATCGCGCGGCGGAAAGCGCTGGCGCTCCTCCGAGGTCATCTTTCGGATCACGAGCTTCCCCGCGGCGACCTGCTCGCGGATGTCCTCGAGCTTCTTTTCGTGCTGCTCCTGCTGGCGGAGCTGGTAGGTACTCGGCACTGGGCACTCCCGACACTTATGCGTTCGGAGCTGGCCCGTGCCCCTGCGCTGGTTGGGTGCGCCGCCGCGTGGAGGAGTGAGTCTCTCCGTCGCAAGCACCACACTTGCGCGGGCTGCGTTGACCGCACTTAGTTGTAATAAATACAAGCGTATCGCGCTCGGGGTCTGTTCCCCGGGTTGTGGTGGAGATTTCGCGGCTCCCGGGTGGGCGGTCCCGGTCTGTTACCGTGAGCGGCGGCGGTCGAGACCTTCGGCCGCGGGGTCAGCTCGCTTGAGTCCCGCCAGGGGCGGTTCGGGTCAGCCAGAGCCTCCGAATCGCAGGCGCCAGCGAGCGCCGTCAGGAGCAGTAACTACATGTCCAAGCAGTCCTTCGCCGATCTCGGCGTCTCCGGCGCCGTGTGCGGCGCCCTGTCCCGCCGTGGGATCACGGCACCGTTCCCGGTCCAGCGGCTCGTCCTCGAGGACGTGCTCGCGGGACGCGATGTTCTCGTCAAGGCGCCGACCGGCTCCGGCAAGACGCTCGCCTTCGGCATCCCCCTCGTCGATCGCCTGGAGGTGAGTCCCTCCCCGACCGGGTTGGTGCTGGCTCCCACGCGCGAGCTCGCCGCCCAGATCGTCGCCGAGCTGGAGCGCATCGCCGCCGCCGGCGGACTGCGCGTCGCAGCCGTCTACGGCGGCGTCGGCATCAGCGCACAGGCCGCGAGGGCGAAGCGCGCGCACATCCTGGTCGCCACCCCGGGCCGCCTCGAGGACCTGCTTGCCCGGGGCACGTTCACGCTCGATCGGGTTCGGATGCTCGTGCTCGACGAGGCGGATCGCATGCTCGACATGGGCTTCCGCCCTGCGATCGATCGCATCGTGGGCGCCTGCCCGGGGACCCGCCAGACGCTGTTCTTCTCCGCCACGCTCGACGGCGTCGCTGGCGATGTCGCTGCGCGCTACACCACCGGCGCGATCGTCCACGAGCACGCCGCGACCTCTCGCCACGAGGAGACGCTGGTGGAGCACAGGTTTGTCGCGATCCGCGACGAGCAGCGCCTGGAGGCACTTGTGGAGGAGTTGCAGCGCGAGCGCGAGCGGGCGATCGTCTTCGTGCGCACCAAGCGCGGCGCGGATCGCCTCGTCAAACGCCTCTCCGCGCAGGGCTTGCAGGCCATCGCGATCCACGGCAACAAGTCCCAGAACCAGCGCGACCGCGCGCTCGCGCACTTCCAGTCCGGGCGCGTCGACACACTCATCGCGACGGACGTCGCCGCGCGCGGGATCGACGTCGAGGGCGTCTCACACGTGATCAACTTCGATCCGCCCGCCGATCATCACACCTACATCCACCGCGTCGGGCGAACCGGCCGCGCGGGCAACAGCGGAGTGGGCGTGACGCTTGTCGGCGCCGGTGAGCGTCACGAGATGCGCCAACTCGCCAGACGGCTCGGGCTGCGCCACGGCCTGGGCGGCGAGGAGCATCGCACGGAGACAGCCGGCGCCCCACGCCGCCATCGGCGCCGCCCGCGGGCGGCCGCGCGATGAGGGTGCGGCGATCTCACTTTTTCGAGATTTCTGAGCGAGCGATGCTCAGCTCCCAGTAGGCAAACGCGCAGTTTGCCGCTGCAAGCGCCAAGAACGCAATCGCCCACCCATACGTCTTCCAATCGGCGCCACCGAGGGAGAGCGTGACGCCGCCAAGGGCGACCAAGACGACACCACTGACAATGCGCACGCGCGCCCAGGCGCGGAGGTGCCGGTACTCCCCGGGGTTAGGAGACGCATCCCCGTCCGCGGGGGCGATGTCCACCAGCGGCGAAGATCGGATCGATACCCGTTGACCCTGGTTATGGGAGGAGTGTGGGTGGTGGGGGAGGTTACCTTTGCGCACCGATGAGATCCGCGGCTCAGGGCGGTCAGTCGAGAAAAGCCACCGCGACGAACGGACGAGCTCATGAAACCGCAGAGCACGACGAAATGCTAGTCGCCGGGACGAAAGGTGAGTCGCTGTGGCCGCGGCTCGCGGGACTCCCACTCGTGGTCGAGGCGTGCGAGTACGAGCGCTTGCACGCCGTCCTCGCTTACGAGTCCGAGCGCGTCACGACGCACGTGCGACTCCTTGGCGCGGGCGTCGACGGGCTCGGCGAGGACGTCTCGGTGTTTCGCGAGGACGGCACCGCGCTGCACGAGACTCATCCGGCGCTGCCGTTGCAGGGAGAGTGGACATTGGCCGGCTTCTGTGAGCACCTCGCGACGCTCGAGCTGTGGCCGGAGCCGCCGGAGTGGCACGGCGCGGTGAACTTTCGCCGCTGGGCGTTCGAGTCCGCGGCGCTTGACCTCGCGCTGCGCCAGGCCCGTCACTCGCTGCACGACGCGCTCGGGTTGGAGCCGCAGCCGGTGCGCTTCGTCAACTCGCTCGGCCTCGACAAGGAGCCTTCGATCGAGCCGCTGCGCCGGCGGCTGGCCCGCTTCCCCGGCGTGCGCTTCAAGCTCGACGCGGAGGAGAACTGGCCGCCGTCGCTCGTCGACGAGGTTGCGGCGACGGGTGCCGTCGACACGATCGACTTCAAGGGCCACTATGGCCTGGAGGTCAAGGATCCCAAGGCGCTCGATGCGCTGTACGACCGCGTTCTCGCGGCGTTTCCGGACGCTTATCTGGAGGATCCGCACGACCTGCCCGAGATCGCTCAGCGGCTCGGCGATCAACTCCAGCGCGTGTCCTACGACGCGCCGATCCGAGGCGCCGAGGACATCGGCGCGACGCCGCTCGCCGCGCGCGTGGTCAACGTCAAGCCCTCGCGCATCGGCAGCCTGCGCGAGCTGTTCGAGGTCTACGCGCGCTGTGCACGAGACCGGCGGCCGACGTATGGCGGTGGGATGGGTGAGCTCGGCGTGGGCCGCGGGCAGATCCAGCTGCTCGCCGCGTTGTTCCACGCCGAGGCGCCCAACGATGTCGCGCCGAGCGCCTACAACGAGGACGATCCTCCCGGCGACCTGCCGCCCAGCCCGCTGACGCCGCGGCCCGCGGCCACCGGCTTTCGCTGGAGTGCCTAAAGACGCCCGGAGAGCATGCTCTCGATTCGTTCTGCGAGCGCCGCCTTGCGCCGTCTTCCTTCCCGCGCGTCGGTGCAGTGTGAGCGTCCGGCTGGTCTGCTGCACTGCTCGGCTCGGACGGACGGAAACACTGGGCGAGGAGTCTCATGCGAGTTGGACTGGAGAGCGTGATCGACGCGGAGTTGGCGGTGTACGTCGAGGAGAGCCGCGCCTTCTACGCGGCGCGGGCCGCTGGCCGCAGCGCTTCCTCTCAACCCGACCCCAGGACTCCGAAAGGGCTGCAGGAGGCGCGGGCGCTGGAGATAGAGCGGGCGAGAAGCTCCCTCTCGGCGCCCTCGCCAGGCTCGCGGGCTGTCGAGGAGTTTGCCGAAATCGCCGGCCGGCGGGTGCCGGTGAGGATTCTCACCCCTGAGAGCGGGAAGGCACGCGGGGTGTATTTGGAGATTCACGGCGGCGGCTTCTACATGGGGTCGGCGGCGCGCGGAGACGCGCACAATCGCCACCTCGTCGACGCACTCGGGATTGCTGTGGTGAGCGTGGACTACCGGCTGGCCCCAGAGCACCCTTGGCCGGCCGCACCCGAGGACTGCGAGACGGCCGCGTCGTGGCTCGCGGAGGAGGCCGAGACCCGCTTTGGAACTACCCGCTTGGCGATCGGCGGCGTATCTGCGGGAGCGACGCTGGCGATGAGCACGCTATTGCGCCTGCGCGACCGCGGCGTGGCCGATCTCTTCACCGGTGCCGTGTTGCAGTTCGGTACCTACGACCTCAGCGGTCACACACCCGCGGGCCGGGTGCTCGACGGGGAGTTCTTCATAGAGGCATATGCGGGAGGAGTGGCCGACCGCACGAATCCCGACATCTCTCCCGTCTTCGGGGATCTGTGTGGCTTGCCGCCCGTCCTCGTCATCGTCGGGAGCCTGGACGTTCTGCTCGAGGACAACTTGGTCATGGCGGCCAGGCTGTCCGCGGCGGGCGGCGAGGTCGACCTACGCGTCTACCCGGAGTCTCCCCACGGCTTCACGTTGCACCCGACGACGATGGCGAGCACCGCGCTGCGCGACATCGAGTCGTGGCTCGTCAATCGTTTCGTCGATGCATAGCCTGGCGGTTCGCGCTTGGATACCAGCACCGCACTGCTGTCTAAGGTCGCCACAGCGACAACTCCAGCGGCCCCTTGCCATCGGACCACCCGATCGCGATGGTGCGGCCGAAGGCTTCGACCGCCGAGAGCTCGATCGAGATCGAGGGCTTCAGCGTGCCGCGTGAGGACAGGCTCGCGATCGCGAGCGAGCGCCTGGCGGACTGGGTCCGCAGAACCTAAGTGCGACGCCGACGTGCGCGTGAACGCTGGCTGTGCCTGGCCCCGAAGCGCCCGCGGGCCGCGGCCGCGCAGCGCGCCCGCCGGCGCCCGCTGAGCTTGCGGCACCGCCTCAGCGCACGGCTCAGCTTCTCAGCGCGGGTCAGCCCCCCGGGTTTGCTCCGGGGAGGAGGCCGGCCCGAGCCGGAGCTCGGCGGCGGAGCTGAACCGCCCTGCGACCCGCCGCCGGGACTGCCGTCGCCTGTTTCGCTACCCCCCGCGCGCGCGACGGCGATCGTGATGGGCTGGGTCTGGGTCGAGGCGTTCGCGCTCCCGGATGCGTCGCTGACGATGAGCGACACCTGATAAGTGCCGGGGCTGGCGTACACGTGCGCAGTGCTCGGCAAGCTGGTGGTCTGGACGGCCGAGCCGTCTCCGTAGTTCCACGCGTAGCTGGCGACGGGCGTGCTGAGGTCGTAGGAGCCGCTCGCGTCGAAGTCGATCGTCTGGCCGGCGTACGCGCGCGTGGGCGGGGCGAACGATGGCGTTGGGCCGATCCTGGGCACGCATCCCGCGGCGTTGCTCCATATGTCCTGCAGGTAATAGGGATGTCCATGGATCAGCTGGTTGAAGGGGCCTTCCGAGGGCGTCGTGCCAAGCAGCGGCCCGAACGCCGCCGGGAAGGCTTCTGTCAGGGGATAGACACACTTGTCGGCGACCTCATGCCCTTCTGAGTCGAGGTAACCGGTCCCTTCGGGATCGGTCGCGGACTCGACGATCTCGTGGATCTCCTCGTTGAGCGTGCTGTCTACTTCAGCCGGTGCTCCGCCGGGGTCGCAGATGGGCAAATAGGGCAGGACGCTGTAGGTCGCGACACGGTCGAGCGCGTGGGTGATGCCGATCCATGTGACCTGGCCGTGGTAGGAGCAGAAGCCGTGTTCGGAGAAGACCGAGCAGTCGCCGGGGCCTATGCAGACGGTGACGCCGGGCGGCGTGTAGAGCAGGTACTGCGCCTGCGGCGCTTCGATGGGATCCATGGGCCAGCTTTCGCTTTGCACGAGTTGCCGGATCTCGCTCCTGATCTGAAGGGCGGTGAGACAGTCATTCGCTTCGCAGCCTTCTTCTGCGTCCGGCGCCGGATAGGACGTGGTGTCGAACTTCACGGCGCCGAGCGTCACGTCGCCACTGATGTGCGTCCCGACCGCGTTTGTGTACAGCTCGGTGACGGAGAACACATCCGATGTCAGGTTCTGGTCGGCGTGCAGGTCGTCGGCGAACTGAATGAGCGGGTCGGTGTAGGCGGACGGAAAGCCGCCTTCGGGACCCCAGAAGATCAGGAAGAGGCTGGAGGAGAGCATCAGCGGGCCGCCCCGGTAGGCGACGGGCGCCCCGGCGTTCTCCAGCGGCGCGGCGCCGGGAAGAGCGCTCTGGGCCACGATCCTGCCCTGTGCCGGACGCACGAGCAGCGCGACGAGGGTGCTCGCCGCGACGAACACGACGCCCCAACGTCGGGCTCTGCCGACCCCGCGCATGCGGCGATTCCCAAGCATCTCCAAATCCCTCGCTCGGCCTACTCGGGAGCATACCCCGACCGGCTTGCCACCCTCCGCGGGCGAGGTCCAATCACCTGGGTGGGGATGAGGATGGGAGGGAATGGCAAGCGCGGACCGCACCGGCGCGATGCCGGCTCCGGGCGCTGAGCGCGCGGTGCCGGCGACGCCGCCGGGCGACCTGCGCGCGCGACTGCTGGCGTTGGAGGGCCCGCGGGCGTTCGACTTCGATGACCCCCGCGAGGAGTGGCGGCGGCTGTTCTCGGAGATCCTCGGCACGTTCCTGCTCGTGCTCGCCGGCGCCGGCGGGGGCGTCGTGGGGGCGGTCAGCCACGGGGCGATCTCGCGCACGGCCGCGGTGACCGCGCCGGGGTTGACGGTGATGGCGGTGATCCTCTTCATGGGCGCCGTCGGCGGTGCGCACCTGAACCCGGCGGTGAGCGTGATGTTCTCGCTGCGCGGCGACTTCCCGTGGCGGCGCGTGCCGGGTTACATCGTCGCGCAACTGCTCGGCGCGACGCTCGCGTGCCTGTTCCTGTCAGCGGCGTTCGGCAAGGTCGGGATGCTCGGCGCCACCGAGCCCGGCCCGGGCATACACCCGTGGCAGGCGTTCCTGGTCGAGCTCGTGCTGACCTTCGGCCTCGTGAGCACGATCCTCGGGACGGCTTCGCGCGCCCAGAACGTCGGCGCGCTCGCCGCGGTCGCGGTCGGCGGCTACGTCGTGCTCGCCGGGCTCTGGGCGAGTCCGATCAGCGGCGCCTCGATGAACCCCGCGCGCTCCTTCGGCCCGGACCTCGTTCTCGGCGACTTCGGCCACTACTGGGTCTACCTCGCCGGCCCCCTCGCCGGCGGGCTGATCGCGGTCGCATTCGCATATGTCCTGCGCGGCCCCGGCGGGGACCCCGGCGGCCGCGCCGCCGCGCGCGGCAGGGTGGGCCGCGATGCCGAAGCGTAGACGCGGCGCGTGGATTCTCGGTGCTCCGATCCGTCTGGCAGGTGGCTCTTTGCGACTTGCGGGCGCCCCCGTGCGGCTGGCGGCCGCGATCGTTGGGGAGGGGGTGCGGACCGAGCGCGCCCTGCGCGGCGCGGCCCGCCGCGCGGTTCGCGCGCGCGCCCTGGACACGCTCGACGCGCTACTCGCGGCGGCGTTCGCCGAGGAGACGGTCGCGGTGGCCTATGCCCGGGTGCGGACGAGTGGCGTGGGCGAGCGCGTGGTGGGACGTCTCCTCGACGACGAGATCCCCGAGCGGCTTGCGGAGCGTGTGCTGGAGAGCCCGGAGTTCGGCCGGATGCTCGACCGGGCGCTGGAGAGCGAGCAGACGCAGCTCGCACTGGCGCGCGCGCTGGAGTCGGAGGCGGCGCAGCAGTTGCTGGAGCGCCTGGCGGCGAGCCCCGCGAGCGAGCGTCTGGTGGCGCAGGCGCTCGCGAGCCCGCTCGTGGAAGAGCTGGTGACGGGATTGTTGGAGAGCGAGCAGCTGTGGGTTCTGGTCGATGAGATCGCGCGGAGCCCGTCGGTGACCGAGGCGATCTCCCACCAGGGCCGCGGGTTCGTGGACGAAGTCGCCGACAAGGCCCGTGACCGCTCGCGTCACGCCGACGCGTGGGTGCAGCGGATCGCGCGCGGAAGGCGCCGTGCCGCCGCGAACGGGGAGGAGCCCGAGCAGCGGCTGCTGCCGCGCGGCGAGGCGCCGTGAGCCCGCTCGACGAGGCCAAGCAGGAGGTCGCGCAGGCCGCGGCGATTCGCCATCGGCGAGGCGAGGAGCGGTCGTCCTCGCCGCGGCAGCGGCCGACGGTGACGGACGAGTATGCGGGGCTTGTGACGCGCGTGATCGCCTTCGCCGTGGACAGCGCGGTGGTCAACGGGGTCGCTCTGGTGGTTGGAATCGCCGTTGGGCTCGGCGTCTCGGTGCTGCACATCTCCGCGCAGGCGGAGGCGCTGATCGCGGCTGTGGGGGGCGTGGTGTGGGTGCTGTGGTCGGTCGGCTACTTCGCGTTCTTCTGGTCGGGCACGGGTGTGACTCCGGGCAGCCGACTGATGCGGATTCGCGTGATCGACGAGCACAATCACCGTCCGCTCAGGCCGCTGCGCGCCGCCGCGCGCTTTGGCTTCTTGATCCTCGCCGCCCTGCCCCTCGGCGCGGGTCTGCTGATGATGATCTGGGACGAGCGCGCACGCTGTCTGCAAGATCGCCTTACGCGCACCGTGGTGGTGTTCGCCTCGCAGGGCGAGTGAGGATTGGGTCCGGACACCTGTGTCGAAACCACCCTCCGCGGGGGAGGCCGGATCGACTGGAGGGGGCTCGCACCCGCCGCTCAGGACGCGATCGGCCTGATCGCAACACCTCGCGGTCGGGGGCCAGCGTGCAACCTCACCGCACCGCGCCGCCCGGCGCGATGTTCCCGTCCGGAGGCTTGTGCGGCGATGCTCACGTTGGCTCCCAGATAGCTAGGGATCGCGAGCGTCGCCCGGCGGTCTCTGCCGGAGCCGCGGGTTCCCAGCGCGTAGTGCTGTCGCACGCCGTCGGAGAGGCGGACGATCAGCGTGTAGCCGGCGGCGCCCGCGATCGCCCGCCAGTGGACTGTCACCGTCCCGCCGTGGCGCGTCGCCTGCAACCCGCGCGGCGCGGGGAGAGGACGCGGCGTCGGAGTCGTGTAATGAAGGAGGGTGACGTCTTCGCGGGGATGGCCGTCCTGGGTCACCCAGGCAACGATCTCATGGTTTCGGCCGAGGTCGCCCGAGGGGCTGAACGCGATCGCGCCGTGGGATCGGTGCGCCTGTCCGATGACGCGGAAGCCGTGGCCCTTGTGGGTGTCCACGAAGGTCACCTGCTGTCCTCGGATCCTGCTCAGCGAGTAGTGCAGCCGCTCGCGGCCTCCCGCGAGACCGCTCAGCTTGGCGTGCAGGTCGGGGCTCGGTAGCGCGGCCGCCTGATCCACGCCGGCCACAGGTGCCGAACCCGGGTTACTCGCGATCGTCCATCTGCCGGGTGCGGGGTGGTTGATGAAGAAGTAGGTCTCCATCGTCTTGCGCCCGTCGGCGATTACGACCTCATTGGGGTCTTTTACGTACCCGCCGGCCGGTGTCGCAATCGCGCGTCCGTCGGGGCCCCTCAGCGTCACGTCCGGAGCTCCCACGGTGCCGAGCACTCCGATCGCGGCGACGCGTTGACCGTGCCGGACGGTGAAGCTCGGCAAGGCCTGAGCCGTGGTCGCCAACGGGCCGCCGGCGCTCGGGGGTTGACGCAGGGAAGCAAGGTTCGCCGGCATCGGGAGCGAGCGGAACTGGGCGATGTCGCAGGAGTCGAGCATGAAGTGGGTTTCGTCGGGGAACACGATGCCAGCGCCCGCATGGGTGAAGCCGAGGTCCGCGCAGGCACCGACGCCGTGGTCGGAGATCACCACCTCCGCGCCGAGGCAGTGTTCGCCGAGGAGTTTCAGGCACGCGTTCACGTTGCCGTCGAACTGGAGATGACCCCGGCTTACTTCGAAGGCGATCCCGGCTTCGAACGACAGCACGTAGATTTCGACGTACACGTTGCCGCCGAGGCCGATGTCGCCGGCTTCGTCGACGTGGAAGTACTCTTCGGCAACCCGGTTGCAGAGCAGTTCGCCGGCGGCGTTCGCGTCGAGCTCGAACGGAGCGAACTGAATCGTGAGGTTTCCGCTGATACCGAACAGCGAACAGCCAAGCACGTCCCCACCGCCGGCGATCGCGCCTTCGGCACTGAGCACCGGCGGGTTGACGGTGATGCCCCCACCGAGCCGTGTCAGGAAGATCGGGAGCGGCCCGCCGAGGTCGATTCCGGGCCCAGCTCCGGCGCTCCACGCGACGTGCCCTTCCTGGAAGGCACCGTGAACGAATGCGAACCTCGCGCTGATTTCGCCGCTTGCGAGCAGGTCGAGCGTCGCTTCCCCGCGCAGCGAGTCGTCGGCGTGGCGATAGCGGAAGTCGACATTGTCGACACCGATCCCGGCGAGCTCGGCGTGTGGGACCCTGACCTCCAGCGAGTCGAGTTGCAGGCCCTGCTGATTGTCCGCAGTGACGACCGCGCCCGCGCTCAGACCGTGACCGTCGCCGTCGCTGAAGACACCCGGTAGTTCGGCGTTCACCGAGATGGCCGCACAGTCAAACGCGCAGGTGTCGCCGTTTTCCAGTGTGGCTCCCGCGCGGCGCAGCGAGACCGCAATGTCGCCGCTGAACGGCAGGCTGCCGATGATCGGCAGTTTGTGGGGAAGCGAGATTTCGCCGAGGTTCCCGCCGGCTGCAGGCAGATACAGCGCCACCGTGTGCAGCGGCGAGATCTGGTGGCCGTGCAGGTAGAGCGAGGCGTCCGCCGAGACGACGATGCTCGCCGAGGGGATCACGAGGATCGGCTGGCCGCCCTGGGGATCGACGTCGAGTCCATCGATCCGCACAGCCGTCCAGGAGTAGTAGCTGGGGAAGGCCATCCTCCTGAAGGCGCCCGGAACCGCCCGCATCGCCTGTTGCTCAGATGTCGAGGCCTGTCTGGCAATGGCCGTGCGAGTTGCGGCGGCGACACCCAAGGCTTCCCCGACGAAACTCGCTCCAGCGCTTTTCGCCGCGCTCAGTGCGGGGATGCAGATCGACTGGTCGTGCAACCCGCACAACAGGTTGGCGAGCGCGAACGTGATGCCGCCCGGTAGCTGGTTGGGTTCTTCGATCGGTTCCATGCAACCCTGGACGTCGGCGGCCCCGAACTCGACGTCCTGGTTGCATCCTTCCGGCGGGGCTCCGATGCTGCCCACCGGGCGCACGCCGAGCCCCACTCCTTTGACGGCGAGTTGCGCGCCTGCGCTGGTCAGCGGGGCCAGCGCCGGGTGCGCGGCGGCGGAGCATTCGCCCAGCACCGTGAAGGAGGGGGTGACCGGCGTTCCCGCAGCGCGGCGTGTGGATGGCGCGTTCGCGTGAGCGGCCGACGCGTGCGCGACGGGCAGGGTCGGGGCTGCAATCTGGAGCGGCATCCGCGCTGTGCTCACGACCCCCTGAGCGTCGGTCGCCGTCAGGCTGACCACTGCGTTCAGCGCGCCACGCGTCATCACGGTCAGCTGCGGCTCGCTGCCTTTGCAGACCGCATCGGGGTTGACTCCGCCAGTGATGTGCCAGCTGTAACTGGTTGCGCTTGCACCCGGCGGGACCGACGCCGAGGCTTCCAGCACCGCGCGTCCCGGGCTCTGCGACACCACGCCGAAGGCCGCTTTCACCACGGCGGGAGCCGGCGGGGCGGACGGCGGTGTCGGTGCTGGGGTCGTCGGCGTCGATATCGTGGGAGTCGTTTCGGTGGGCGGGGGTTCCTGCGCGGGCGCGCTCACATGGGCCGCGAAGGTGGCGCTCGCCGAAAACTGCGTCTGGTTGCATTCGTAGGTGAGTTTCACCGAGCCTTCGTAGGTACCCACGGCGAGGTAGGTGTGCGTGCCGCTGACCGAGAGGCCGGTTCCTTCACGGTCGGGGCTCACCGTCCCGGCGGTGCTCGGATCGTCGCCCCACACGATCGTGGCTTCCTCGTCGCTCAGGTCTTCGACGGGGCACACAAGCGAATGGATATCTGCCACCTCGCCGGTGAACGGCTTGCCTTCGGTAGCCGTGATCGTCAACTGTGCTTCGTCTCCGCCCGCTGCGGAGGGCGACAGCGCCAGCATGTAGGCGAGCACGCAGATGATCGGCGCCGCGGCGGCGCGTGCGAACTTGAGGTACACGCCTGCAAGCCTATCTTCGGTGGCCTTGCACCGTGACGTGCGGGCTGCGCTCCCAACGGGTCTAACCTCCACCCATGTCGGTCTGGGGGAGCGTCCGCGTCCTAGCTGCATGCGCCGCTGCAATGGCGAGCCTGGCCTTCTGGGCGATACCGAGTGAGCCCCTCGCGTGGCCTGCAGGGCCGGCTGGTCAGCCGGGGGCGACAAGCTCGACCGGTATGACCAAACGATCGCCGTGCCGCCGCGCGCGACTGCGTTTGCGCTGCCCGGATCTCCTCATGTCGGCGCCCTCACAACTGCACCTCGACCGCAGCACTCGCCCGGGGCGCGTCCTGCTGCGGGCGACCAGCGCCATCGACAACCACGGGCGAGGGCCGCTCGAGGTGAGGGGCCGGCGCGCGGGGACGCACAGGTGGAGGGTCTATCAGGTGATCTACGACGCGACAGGCCGTCCGCACGTGTTCAATACGGCGGCGACGCTCGTCTTCAAGCACGTTCCCGGCGGACGCTACGGCTTTCCGACGATCGGGGCCTTCAGCTACTGGAAGTTCGAGCACGCCGCAGCTTTCGAGCTGTGGTCGATCGGCTCGCACCGCCACGCGCTGCGACTGGTGCGCACGGGCCCCAAGGTGGACTACTGCCTGCGAGATCTCCTGCGCACCTTTCCGTCGCGTCGCTCGCCTCCCAACCCCGTATATCCCGCATGCAGTCAGGACCCGAAGATCAAGCGCGATGTGCTCGGGACGTCCGTAGGCTGGACCGACGCCTACCCCTACGAGTACCCGCAGCAGTGGGTCGACGTCACCGGGTTGCGGGGCCGGTTTGCCTATGTGCAGATCGCGGATCCCGACAAGCTGCTGATCGAGTCCAACCGCAAAAACGACGTCTCGGAGACCTACGTGGAACTACCCTCCGGCCGGGTCCTCGGGCGCCGTGTGGGAGTGGCGTCCCCCTGACGGGCGCCGCGAGCTTGGGGCGTCTGGCGCCTAGCGGCGCCGCTGCACCGATCCGCGTCCACTCCTTCGCGACGACCCTCAGCGGGACTGGACCCGCCGGATGCTTGCGCTCACGACGCGAAGCGTCTGCCTGTTTTCGTTCGCCGCGCGAGGTCATCGCCCGGGGCGACCGAGCGATGAAACCGCGGCTTGGAGACATTCGTCGGTAACGAGACCGCGACGCACTGCGGGAATGCTCACAATCCACCCCCGGCGGTCGGCAGCGACCCCGAGCCCTACAGGCTCGACTACGCGCTCACCACCGGGTCCGGATATCTCACCACTCTCCTCACCGTGAGAGCCGCCGCAGACGGTTGGAAACGCAGTCTCGAGCTCCGCCGAAGCGAGGGCAGGTGGGAGGTGAGCACCGAGCGGACAGGCGACAGCGACCTCCCCGACCCGGGCGGAGATCTCACCAAGCTCCATCACGCGTTGGATCCAGACCTAGGTCTCTCGCCGCTGTTCAACACGATGCCCGTGCTGCGCCATGGCATTCATAATGCGGGTCACGCGGAGGACTTCCTGATGGTATGGATCAGCGTCCCCGACCTCTCCCTGCACCCCTCGCCGCAACGTTACACTCATGTGGGCAGCGAGCACGGCATCCGCACCGTCCGCTTCGAGGCGGCGGGCGACGGCGAAGATTTCACCGCCGACCTGCAGTTCGACTCGGACGGCTTCGTCGTCGACTACCCGGGCATCGCGACCCGACTGAGGCCACACAGCGCTCGAACCCGCCGATGAGCGACCCTGACATTGGGGCGCCCCGCCGGCATCTACTCGCAAAGTGAATCGCGGCGGTACCGGGCCGTTACCCCGCCACCGCCGCTCCCGCCTCTCAGCAGTGCACTCCGGTCGCCGCGATCGGCGAGCCGCTGCCTTCGGCGTTCGGGACGCTGTCGTTGATGCCGCCGAACTGGGCCTGCTCGGTGCCCGCCGAGCCACCGCCGCCCCCGGCGACGAGCGACTCGGTGCCGGAGCCGCTGTTCAGCGCACCGCCGGTCACGGTCGCCAGGAGGATCCTTGGGAACCTCACTCTATGCCCCCTATCTGGGTACTGTAGCGCGCGGCCTCGATGCCGCCTCATCGTCTGGGATTTCCCCAAACCACCTGGTCAGTGCCCCGGAAAGCCCCGAATCGGTCCCGTCCCCGACCCATGCCACGTACCCATCAGGCCGGACCAAGACGCCGAAAGGAGCTGTAACGGCACCGATCACCGGCAGCTCCCACACGCCGTCGTAGCTGGCGTTGACCACCCGGACGCGGTCGCCCCACGCCGTGATGTCCAACCCACCTGGCTCTCCGAGGTCGAGCAGCACCGGCCTGCCGTCGTGCAGCAGCTCGAAGGCACGGAGCAGGCCTTCGGCGGTCACGAGATCCAGGTCAGGCATGCGGCGTCCGAGCAGCGGATGTCCCTCGCCTAGGTCGTAGCGGATGTCCAGGCCGGAGACGAGCCCGGCGAGCCGTTTGCGGGGCTCGTCCATGCTTGTCAGCTCCGACACCACGTCGATCAGGGACTGCATGCGCTCGTCGTGGCGTTGGAGCTGGGTCTGGGCCATCGTGTACTGCAGCGCGCGAGCCGCCACCGGGTGGCGCTCGGCGTGGTAGGTGTCGAGAAGGGTCTCCGGGGAGATCCCCTTGACCACCTGGGCCAGCTTCCATCCCAGGTTCACGGCGTCCTGGACGCCGAGGCCGAGGCCCTGTCCACCGGCCGGGTAGTGCACGTGCGCGGAGTCGCCGGCGAGCAGGACTCGTCCCATACGGTAGGCCGCGGCCTGGCGCGTCATGTCGGTGAACCTCGAGATCCATGCGGGGCTGTGGATCCCGAAGTCGGTGCCGTACACCGCGATGAGCGCCTCGCTCAGATCGCTCAGGGTGGGCTCACTGTTGGGCCCGATCTGCTGCTCGGTCACCACGACCCGCACCGGCCCCTCGTCCTTGAAGACCACCTTGCCATCGCGCATCTCGTACTCCAAGCGACCGATGCCGTGGGTGCCCCGCTCGTCGCGGCGCGTGCCCAGCTCGGGCTCTTCGCTCACCTCGACCTCGGCGATCAGGCTGCTCCTCGTCGGATCCCAGCCGGGGAAGTCGATGCCGGCTGCTTTGCGGATGCCGCTCCGACCCCCGTCGCACCCGACGAGATACTGCGCCCGCAGCCGCGCGCCGTCCGCCAACTCGACGTCGACGCCGCTGTCGTCCTGTGCGAAACCGGTCACGTCATGGTCGTAGTAGATCCGCACCGGCAGCTCGGCGATCCAGCCCGCCAAGATCCGCTCGATCTGGTTCTGCCAGATCCCGAGCGAGTAGGGATGACGTGTCGGGAAGTCGCTCACGTCCAGCACTGTCGTGCCGAACATCGCCGCCTGCGCCGCCTGACCCTCCGCGAGGAACCGGTCGGCGACCCCGCGCTGATCGAGCACCTCGATCGTGCGCGAATGAAAGCCGCCGGCCCGCGAGCCGACGAGTACGTGGTCGGAACGCCGCTCGAGGACCGCGACGTTGACCCCCGCCAACGCCAGCTCAGCCGCCAGCGTCATCCCCGCCGGTCCACCTCCCACGATCACCACCGCATGCTCGGTCATAGCCGCCCTCCCGTCGGATTCGTCCAGAACGACACACTCATCTCGCGACTCCAATCTCCGTAGGTTTCGATCTCGACGAGCGGGTTTTACAGCACGATCCGCCGCCTCATGAAGGCCCCTTTTTTGGTATAAATTGGATGTGGAGGGGGAGGCGTAGAGTCCTCCGCATGGATGCAGAGAGCCTGCGCGAGCGCGTCGCCGAGCTGGTCAGCTTCATCCGGCACGCGCAGCTACAGGCAGAGCGACCGCGTAGGTCATAAGATGCGCCGATGCGGACCAAGAGGGGGCGCGTCACCGCAGCGGCGGCGCTGGTGGCGATCGCGGCTGCAACCATCCTTCTGCTGAGCACCGGCGCGAGCGGTGCCGGCTGCACCAAGACCTGGAACGGCGTGAGCGGCTCCTGGCAGACGCCCACCGACTGGACGCCGTCGGGGGTACCGGGAAGCTCAGACGACGTTTGCATCCCGGCGTCTGGTAGCTACTCGGTGACGGCGAGCGGCTCCATCTCGGTCGCATCGCTCAGCGTCGGCGGGGCGAGCGGCGCCCAGACGCTCCTGCTGGTGCCCGGCACGTCGCTGAGCGTGACCGCCGGAGCGCAGATCGAAGCGTCGGGCACGGTTACGCTCGAAGGCGAAAACGGCGGCTCCGGGACCCGTCTGCACAGCGGATCGAGCACGCTCACGAACGCCGGCACGCTGAACCTCGGCGTCGGTACCCCCACCACCTCCACGATCGAACTCACGGGCGACGTCACCAGTACCGGCACGATCCACGACAACACCGATGCCATCTTCGCCGGCGGGACGCTCGATAACGAGGGGCCGTTGAAGATCGCATCCGGAGTCACGCTCGAAGACGACAACACCACCGTGGTCGACGATGCCGGCGGTGCGATCGAAGCGAGCGGGTCGGGCAAGTTGACGACCTCTGGGAATGGGGCCGTCTACGAACAGGGTGATGGGACGACGAGTGGTAGTGAACCGGTGGTCGTCGGTGGTGGTGCGGTGCATTACATCGGTGGTGGTCACAGCAGCGTCGTTGAGATCAACAGCTTCCAGTTGTCGGGGAACATCGCGAGCGGTCAGGCGTTGACCGTGCGGGGGGCCGCCGATGGGCAGGCGTCGGCGAGCTATACGAGCGCCGGGACGATCACGCTGGAAGCCACGTCCCCAAGCAGTGCGACTCTGCAGGTCACCGGTGGGGGGACGCTGACCAATACGGGCACGATCACGATGGTCGCAAGCGGCGCCGGGTTCGAACCGAAGATCTCGGCGAACTTGGTCAATGAAGGCACGTTGGCGGTCGAATCGGACAGCGTCTTCACCGGCGGGACGCTCGACAACAAGGGGCCGCTGAAGATCGCAAACGGCGTGAGGTTGGAAGACGGCGATTCCACCGTGGTCGACGACGCGGGTGGTGAAATCGATGCGACGGGGTCGGGCAGGTTGACGACCTCGGGCGATTTCGCTGTTTATGAACAGGGCGATGGGACGACGAGTGGTAGCGAACCTGTGGTCGTCGGTGGTGGTGCGGTGCATTACGTCGGCGTTGGTCATAGCAGCGTCGTTGAGATCAACAGCTTCCAGTTGCAGGGGAACATCGCGAGCGGTCAGTCGTTGACGGTGCGGGGGGCCTCCGATGGGCAGGCGTCGGCGAGCTATACGAGCGCCGGGACGATCACGCTGGAAGCCACGTCGCCGAGCAGCGCGACGCTGCAGGTCACCGGTGGGGGGACGCTCACGAATACGGGCACGATCGCGATGGTCGCAAGCGGCGCCGGGTTCGAACCGAAGATCTCGGCCAATCTGGTCAACGAAGGCACGCTCGCGGTCGAATCGAACAGCGTCTACACGGGTGGTACGCTCGATAACAAGGGGCCGCTGAAGATCGCAAACGGCGTGAGGTTGGAAGACGGCGACTCCACCGTGGCTGACGATGTGGGCGGTGCGATCGAAGCGACCGGCACCGGCACGCTGACGAGCTCGGGCGACTTCGCCGTCTACGAGCAGGGCGAAGGCACGACCAGCGGCAGCGAACCCGTCGTCCTCGCCGGTGCCGCGCTCCACTACACCGGCCACGGTCACAGCAGCATCGTCGAGACCAACAGCTTCCAGATGCAGGGCAACCTCGCCGCCGAACAGTCGCTCGCCGTGCGCGGCCAGTCAGGGCTCCAGGAGACCGGCGGTTTCACCAACGCCGGCACGATCGCGCTCGACGCCACCCAGGGGGACCCGACACTGCACGTCAGCGGCGGCACGCTCGCGAACTCCGGCACGCTCACCGCGAGCGCCGCCGGGGCGACCGTGCACGAAGCCGAAATCACCGGGAGCGTGACCAACACCGGAACGGTGAACTTCGACGTCAAGACCGCCTACGCGGGCGCGGCGGCCGTGTTCGACAACAAGGGCACCGTGAACATCGCCGACGGCGTCACGTTCAACGACGCGCAGACCGTCATCGACGACGAACACGGCGCGCTCGACGCCGAAGGCAGCGGCAGGCTCCTGACCTCCTCCAACAACGGCGTCTACGACCAGGGCGAAGGGACGACCAGCGGAACCGAGCCCGTGTTGATCAGCGGCGCCGCGCTCGACTACACCGGCCACGGCCAGAGCTCGATCTTCGTCAGCGGCAGCCCGCAGATACAAGGCAACCTCGCCTCCGCGCAGGTGCTGACGATGATCGAAGGCGGCACCATCAACGCTCACGAAAGCTTCACCAACGCAGGCCGCATCGCCGTCAACAGCACCAACCCCAGCTCCGGGATCCGCCTGAACGGCAACACACTCGACAACGCCGGCACCCTCGTCGTGCGCTCCCCCGGCGTGCCGCCCAACGGCTGGGAAGTGGTCGGCGCCGTCGCCAACACCGGGACCCTCGAAGTGCAAGCGTCGAGCAACTTCGGCGCGCTCACCAACAGCGGCACGGTGCTCGTCGCCGAAGGCCAGACGCTGAAAGCGCAGAGCTTCAAACAGACCGCCGGCGCGACGCAGCTCGCGGGAACCTCCGGGCACGTCGCCACGCTCGCCGCGTCGACCGCCGCGATCGAAGGCGGCGCGCTGGAAGGCGACGGCACCGTCGCCGGCAACCTCCTCAACGAAGGCACGGTCGCACCCGGCGCGCCCGTGCCCGGCACGATCGCCGTCCAGGGCGCCTACACCCAGGGTCTCGACGGCACGCTCGCCGTCGAAGTCGCGGATGCGGGCGCCGCCACGCTCAGCGTGACGGGCTCGGCGACGCTGGGCGGAACGCTCGCGGTCAGCACGACCGGCTTCGGCCCCACCGTCGGCCAGCAGTACGCGCCGCTCGCCGCCGCCTCGCGCAGCGGCGAATTCGCCACCGTCACCGGGCTGTCCAGCGGGCCCTACGAACTGCTCTACACCGCGTCGGGCGTCGAACTGCTGACGCTCGCCTCCACACCGCCCGCGCTATCGGTACAGGGCGAAACGAAGCGCAACCCCGACGCCGGCGACGGCACCGCTACCTTCACCGTCACGCTCTCGGAAGCCTCCAGCCATACGGTGAGCGTCAAATACGCCACCGCCGATGGCGTCGCGCGGGCGCCCAGCGACTACGAAGCGAGGAACGGCACGCTCAGCTTCGCACCCGGCGAAACGCAAAAGACCGTCCCCGTCACCGTGCACGGGACCAGCGAACCGACCGCGGATCGCACCCTCTACCTGAATCTCTCCGAACCGAAAGGCGCGACGATCACACAGGCGCAGGGCACGGCGGACATCCGCAACGACCACGTCGCCGTCACCCGCGCCACGCCCGCCGAAGGGGGCCAGGGAGGCAGGGTTACGCTGACGCTCGAAGGCGCCGGCTTCAGCGGTACGCCGACGGTCACGCTCGCTCGAGCCGGTCAACCGAACGTCGTCGCGAGCGACGTCAAAGCCGATCCGACCGCGCACACGCTCACCGCCACCGTCGACCTCGCCGAAGCGGCCGAAGGCACCTATGACGTGGTCGTCTCGTTGCCCGCGTTCTCCGCCTCGGCGACGCTGCCCGCCGCGTTCAAGGTGACCGCGCCGTGGGCCGCGGAAGTCGAAACCGAACTGATCGGCTTTCCCGCCGACAGCACCGGCGAGCCGTGGACCGGAGAGCTGCTCTACACCAACACCGGCACGCTCGACGCCCACAACACGATCCTCGCGATCGAAGGGTTCCAGACCGGCGCCGAAGTGAAGGTCAGCGGATCGAACGTCGTCGGGACGACCTTCCAGGACAGCGGCAGCAGCCGCACCGTGCTGGTCGAAATCAGCGAAGTCCCGGCGCAGTCCACGGAGGCGGCGTTCGTGACGTTCACCCCCGTCGGCGACAACGGGTCCGAGTACTCGCTGCAGCCGTTCACGGTGCTCTCCAACGACGAAACCTTCAGCCCACCCGCGGACGACCCCAGCGTGACGACCAGCAACGAAGTCACCGGCGAAAGCGAAAACAGCCTCAAAGGCGTCGTGCACCTCAAAAGCTCCACCGGCGGCGGAGACGTGCGCTATTCGATCGAAGCCAGCGAAGTCCCCGCGGCCGAAGCGGCCGGCCGGGCGCCGCGGATCGTCGAAACGACGCTCGAAAACGGCGAAGTGCGCGACGAACTGGAAGCGACGCTCCCCGCGCCCGCGACCGGCCCGCCGCCGTTTGAGCCGAGCGTCCTGCTTTCGCCCGGGCCGTTCTCGATCTGTGGTCCGGTGGCGGCCCCGCCGAGTCCGTTCTTCGGCCCGGGCGTGCTGAGTGCGGTGGGGTGCCTCGGCGTCCAGGAAATCGGCGAAGGTGGGGAAGAAGGGGGAGAAGAAGGCGCCGAAGAAGGCGGTGCCGAAGAAGCCGTGCGCAGGCTCCCTTCCGGTGCCCGCGCACCACGTCTGGCCCACGCCTCGCGCGTCACCCCCGCGGGCAAAGTCGGCGAAGTCGTGAAAGTCCTCAAAACGATCGTCGAAAGCGGCAAAAAGGCCAAAGAAAAGTGGGAAGCGCTGCAGCAGATCAAAAAAGAAATCACCAACGCCAAACACAACGAAGCCGCCGAGAAGCACACGACGGAATGTCTCAAGGAACACGGCTACCTGAGCGAAGGGCAGGCGCAGACGGCGCTGAACCTCGCCGAAGGCGCATCTTCGCTGACCCAGTTCGAGGCGCTCGCCAACCAGGTCGGCTTCTCCGGAGCGATCAACAACAATGCCTCGCCGAAAGCCCTCGAACTGTTCAACTCGGTCGTCCAGAGCGCCTGGGGCGAAGCGCTGTTCGGCGGCGGCTTCGGGGGCAACACCGGGTCGCTGACGGGCACCAACTCCTCGGGTCCCTTCGCCGGCCTGAACACGCCCGCCGAACGCCTGCAGAAAGCGCTCGAACTGTGCCCGCCCGAACCCGAACCCGAACCCGAACCGAAAAAAGAACCCGAACCGAAACCCAAACCCAAACCCAAACACAAAAAAGGACCCAAAAAACGGCGCCCGCCGCACCGCCTGAAGGTGCGCAACTCGCACGACCCCAACGAGCTCGTCGGTCCCGAGGGCTATGGCGCGGGCAACTACATCGCTCCGGAAGGCCCGCTGACCTACGAGGCGCTGTTCACCAACGAAGCCACCGCGGGTGCCGCGGCGCGCGAGGTGCGGCTCAGCGACCAGCTCGACCCCTCCAAGCTCGACCTCGCGACGTTCAGCTTCGGGCCGATCTTCTTTGGCTCGACCGTCGCCGCGCCGCCGCCGGGGCTGCAGAAATGGACGACCACCGTCGATCTGCGCCCCACCAAGGACCTGCTCGTGGAAATCGAAGCGGAACTCGACACCCACACGGGTCTCGTGACCTGGAACCTCCAGGCGATCGACCCCGCGACGGGCAAACCCCCGATCGACCCCTCCGACGGCTTCCTGCCGCCGAACGCCGTTCCGCCGGAGGGTGTCGGCGGCGCATCTTTCACGGTCCAGCCGGACGCGGGCCTGACCACGGGCGAAGTGATCGCAGACAAAGCGACGATCGTCTTCGACCAGAATACCCCGATCGAGACGGCCCCGTGGCTGAACACGATCGACACGAGTACGCCCTCCAGCCACATCGCCGCCGTTGCCGCCGCGCCCCCCGGCGGCAACTGCGGAAACCTGGGCGTCTCGTGGACCGGCACCGACACGGGCGCGGGGATCGACCACTACGAAATCTACGTCTCCAAGAACGGCGGCCCGTTTGAAATTTGGCAGCCGATGACGGCGGCCACCGGCGCCGTCTTCCCCGGCGCGCTCGGCACGACCTACAGCTTCTCCAGTGCCGCCACCGACGGCGTGCTGCACAGCGAGACGCCCCCCGGCGCTCCGAGTGCGCCCGTCACAGCCGCGTGCGCCGCGAACGGCGGCACAGGCAGCGGCCCCGCGAAAGGCCCCACCGCGGGCGTGCGCATCTCCAATCTCTCCTTCGCGCCGGCGAAGTTCGCCGTGGGCAAAGCCGCGACCGCCGTGAGTGCCCGTCGCCGGAGCCGGGGGACACGTGCGCACGTCGGCACCACGATCGGTTACGACCTGTCCGCGACCGGCGACGTGTCGATCGCGATCGAGCGAAACGTGCCCGGCCTGAAGCTCACAGGCCATGGCTGCGTCGTGCAGAGCGCCGCGACGCGCCGCAGGCTGCTGGCGTCGGCCGAGCGCAGCCTGAAGCGAGACTCCGCGGCGCAACGCAGGCACCGCCTCGCCGCGCTGCTGCACGCGGCGCGATGCACCGCGAAACGAACCGAAGGCACGCTGAAGCGGGCAGGTCGCGCGGGCGCCAATCGCGTTGCGTTCAGCGGACGCATCGGGTCCAGGGCGCTGTCGGCCGGCGGCTATTTGGCCCAGGCTACCGTCGGCCCCGCGACGAGCCCGCCGACGAGCGCCGAGGCGAGCTTCCAGGTCGTTTCGGCCGCTGGCGGAAGGCGGTAGAGCGGCTCGCTCGAGCTTCGGTGGCACGGCAGGGGGTGGACGGCAACGCGAGGCAGCTCTCAACCGCCGCGCACCGCGTCTTCGAGCAGCTCCAACACCGCGCGCTCGACGCGCGCCCGAACCCGTGGCCTGGCAAGATCCGGCCCGGCTCGACCGATCGCCTCGGAGATCGTCACCCCGGCGTGGAAGCGGTCGATCACCCGGGGGTCCACGTAGGAGGCGCGGCACACCGCGGGCGTGTTACCGAGGTAGGCCGCGACCGTCTCGATCGCACGCTTGACCTCGCGCTCGCGCGCAGCGCGACCCCTCTTGGTGCCCTCGGCGCCCGCCAGCGCGACCGCGGCAAGCACCGTCGCGTTCCAGGTCCGGAAGTCCTTGGCAGTGAAAGCACCACCCGAAGACAGCTTCAAGTAGGAGTTCACCTCCTCGGCGGTCAGCTCTCTCCAACCACTCGCGGCACGGTAGGCGAGCAGCTGGGCGCCGGCGCGCCGCCGCTTCAGCGCGGCGAGCATCGCGAGCGCCTGGGGGTCGGCAATGGCCTGCACCCGCCGCTGCCCCGACTTCGCCGGGAAATCGAAGATCACCTCTCGCCGGCCCACCGTCACGTGCTCGCGCAGCATCGTCGTGAGCCCGTAGGACTCGTTGCGCTCCGCGTAGTCCTCTGAGCCGATCCGGAAGAACCCCACGTCCAACAGCCGCACCGCCAACGCCAGCACGCGGCCCTCGGTCAGATGCGCCACTTCGACACGCCCGCCTCCGTCAGGCAAGCGCAAGTCGCGAGCCACCCGGCGGCGCACCCGCGGCAACGCCGCCCCAAACGCGACCATCGAGTCGAACTTGCGCCGGTCGCGATGGGTGCGCCAACGAGCGTGGTAGAGGTACTGCTTGCGACCCGCCGCGTCGATCCCCGTCGCCTGCAGATGCCCGCGCGGGTCCATGCAGACCCACACCTCCCGCCACGCCGGAGGGACCACGAGCTCGGAGATCCGCTCCAGCACCTCGGGGTCCTCGACGCGCCTCCCGTCGGGGTCCACGTACTCGAAGCCACGCCCCCGGCGCCGCCGGGCGATCCCCGGCGCGGCGCAGTTGCTGCGCCTCAGCCGCGCGATCGCTGCACCCCTATCCAAAGTGAGATCGCCAGCTCCCCGTACACCGTTGCGACGGTACCCAGAGCCTCCCGCACGTCAAACCGGTTGCGTCCACCCGCTGCTGGGTAGGGCGCAGTACCAACGACCGAACGAACGGAGCCCGCCATGTCAGCAGCCCACAGCAGCACCGGCATTCTCGCCGAGGACGCCCGCGAGGAGCGTGAGCGGATCGTCGAGATGCTCACCAAGGCTTACTGGATGGAGATCGAGACGGTGATGAGCTACCTCGCCAACTCCGTCAATCCGGACGGCGTGCGCGCGCAGGAGATCATCAAGTCGCTGCGCAAGGACATCCAGGAGGAGCTCGGGCACGCGACCCAGTTCGCCGTCCGCATCAAGGAGCTCTACGGGATCGTGCCGGGCTCGATGGAGTTCGCGGCCGAGCAGTCCTATCTGCAGCCCCCGGAGCACCAGACCGACGTCGTGCACGTCATCAAGGGCGTGATCGAGGCCGAGAGCGGGGCGATCGACTTCTACAACCAGATCGTCGACGCCACCGAGGAGTCCGACCCTGTCACCAACGACATGGTGATCGCGATCCTCCACGACGAGGAGGGCCACCGGCGCCTGTTCGAGGGGTTCCTGCGCGAGTACCAAGACCAGTCGTGAGCCCCATCGCCGCTCCGTCCGAGCGCCGGCATCCACGCGCGCTGAACCTCACGTTCGACGACGGCCCCGACCCGACCTGGACACCGCTCGTGCTCGACCAGCTCGCGCGCGGTGCGGCGACGGCGACGTTCTTCGTGGTGGGCGAGCGAGTGCTCGCCCACCCGGATGTCGTGGAGGCGGCGCTCGCAGCCGGACACGACGTGCAGCTTCACTGCCAGCGCCACATGCGCCACACCGAGCTCAGCGAAGTGGAGCTGCAACGCGACACCGAGGCGGCCCTCGCCGCGCTGGAGAGCGTCGGGGTGCGGCCCCGGTTGTGGCGGGCGCCCTGGGGCGTCCAGACCGAGGCGAGCGTTCGTGTCGCCCAGCGGCTCGGCCTGCGGCTCGTGCGCTGGTCGATCGACACGCACGACTGGGCCGGGGAGGAGCCGCAGGCGATGCTCGCACACGCACGCCCGCGGATCGCAGAGGGCGGAGCCGTGTTGATGCACGACGCCCTCGGTCCCGGGGGCGCGTCGGTTCGGCTGCCAGAACACCATCGCGTTGCTGCCGTCGCTCATACAGACCGCCCATGAACACGGCCTTCCGCTCGCTCCGATGGGGCGCTCGCAACATCGTGCATCCGTCAGCCATGCCGCCACCGCCGGAGTGGCGGCATGAGCGTTCAGGAGATGCGGCCCCGCGCACAGCCCGGCGGGGAGAGCTCGGGACAAGTACGACGCCACCCTCGCGGCTCTCCCCAAGCCATCGCACGGCCTGTGCCCGCCACCGGCGCCGAGCCCGTACGTCCCGACCTTCCCGGCATGGACGATCCGCGGGTGCAGACGATGCGCGAGCGGCCCGACAGCGAACGCATCGCCTCCCAGGCGCGGCCGGCCACTCACACGGTCGTGCTCTGCACCGGGTTCATCGGCTGCGAGCTGGCGGCCTCGCTCGCGCTGCGCGGTGCCGTGGTGACACTCGTCGGCCAGGAGGACGCTCCGCAGCAGCAGCGTCTAGGCGCGGACGCGGCCGGGCGCATCGCGACCTGGCTGAACGATCTGGGTGTCACGTTGAGGATGGGCGGCGAGGTCTCCGCAGTGCACAACGGACGCATCGTCCAGCTCAGCCGCGGCGGCGCGATCGCGGCCGAGAACGTCGTGCTCGCCATGGGTATACGGCCACGCAGCGAGCTGGCCGAGCGGGCCGGGCTGTCGATCCTCGGTGGAGCGATCCTCACCGACTCGCAGATGCGCGCGCACGAGCGCGTATTCGCGGTCGGCGACGTCGCCTACGCCCACAACCGCAGCGCGGGGCGGCGCCTGCGGGTGGAGCACTGGGGCGATGCGCTCGGGCAGGGCGAGATCGCCGGGCACGTCCTGGCCGGCGAGGACGCTCACTGGCAGGACGTGCCGGGCTTCTGGTCCACGATCGGCGACCACACGATCAAGCACGCCGCCTGGGGCGACGGCCACGACACCAGCCGCCTTGAGGAGCACCCCGACGGCGCGTTCACCATCTGGTATTCCCGCGGCGGCAAGCTCGTCGGAGCGCTCACCCACGAACGCGACGGGGACTACGAACGCGGACGCGAGCTGATCGCCGCCGGGGGGAGCCCGCCATGACCACGCCGCCAGATCTCTGCGCGGCGCAGGCGCTCGCCGAGCTGGCCGCGCTGCCGGCCTCGCATCCCGAACTGCGGGCGAGCGTTGTCATACCCGCTCGCGACGAGGCGCCGCGTATCCAAGCGTGCCTGCAGGCGCTCGCCAGGCAAGGCATCGCCATACGCCGCACCCGGCGGGTCCGGGTCAGGACGTCCGCTCGCACCGACGGCCGCGCTCCCCGCGGCCTCGCCCAGGATCTCACCCCGTGCTGACTGGCGAGCTCGGCGTAGCTGTCGCGCAGCCGAGTTCACCCTGGAGCGGCTGCTTGCGGCCAAGCAGAACACCGTCGCGCTGCTGCTGCCGACGCGCGAAGTCGCACAGACGATCGGCCCGATCGCCGACACGGCCCGGCAGCTCCGGGAGGCCGGTCTCCTGGACGAGGTGCTCGTGATCGACGCCGCCTCCCAGGACGACACGGTTGCGGTCGCGCGCCGAGCCGTTCTTCCGCCGACGACAAACGCCCCCGAGTCGATGGAGACCCGTCCAGTCACCCTCGAGGAACGCCCGCCGCTGGCCGAGCACCGCCGCGAACCGGAGCTCGCGGACCCCAACCCACCTGTCGCGACCTCGTCAGTTGGGGAGTAGGCCCAGCTCATGCTTGATGGCATACGAGTTGCGGGTATAACCGGGCTTGTGGACAGCCCGCAACTGGAGACGCCGCCCGAAAACGAGCACGATGCCGCCAGCGAGCATTTTCCGGTTGACTCCTCGGTTTCGGCGAGCCGTCGCAGCCATCTGCTGAGCATCACCGACGCCGCGCTGGGATACATGTCCGTCGAGGACATGCTCTCCGAGCTGCTCGAGCGCATCCGCAGGGCCCTGGAGGTGGACACCGCCGCGGTGCTGCTCCTCGACGAGGACCGTGGCGTCCTCCTCGCGCGCGCCGCGCGGGGACTGGAGGAGGAGGTGCGCCAGGGCGTCCAGGTCCCGCTCGCCCGCGGCTTCGCGGGTCGCATCGCCGCCGAGGGGAGGCCGATCGTCATCGAGGACCTCGACCGCGCCGACGTCGTCAACCCGATCCTCCGGCAGCGGGGCATCCGCTCGATGCTCGGCGTGCCCGTCCGCGTCGAAGGCCGGGTGATCGGCGTCATGCACATCGGCACGCTCGTCCGCCGCCTATTCGAAGACGACGACGTGACACTGCTGCAGCTGGCCGCCGACCGCGCCGCGCTCGCGATCGACAACGCCCGCCTCTCCGAGCAGCGCGCGGTCACCGCGATCATGCAGCGCACGCTTCTGCCTGACGCGCTGCCGCAGATACCCGGTATGCGCTTCAGCGCCAAGTACCTGCCGGCGGGAATCGGGGTCAAGATCGGCGGGGACTGGTACGACGTGTTCCAGCTCGCCAACGGGCGCCTGGCGTTCGTGATCGGCGACGTCGTCGGTCGAGGCGTCGTGGCGGCGTCGGTGATGGCGGAGATTCGTACGGCGCTGCGCGCGTACATGGTGCAGGGACACAAGCTCGCCGAGGTGGTCGGGATGCTCAACGAGCTGCTCGTTTCGATGGGCCGCAACCGCAGCGCGACTCTCTCGATAGTCGAACTGGACCCTGAGGCCGAGGAGCTGGAGGTGGTCACCGCCGGGCACCTCCCGCCCGTGTTGATCGAACCGGACGGCCGCACGCGGCTGCTGGAGCACCGCCATGGCCTGCCCGTGGGTGCGCGCACCGGGCACGCCTACAAAGCTTTTCGCCACCCGTTCCCTACCGGCAGTCGGCTGCTGCTCTACACCGACGGGCTGATCGAGCGCCGCGGGGAGCCGATCGACGAGGGTTTGCAGCGGCTGACCCACGCCGCCGAGTCCGCGGCCGGGCGTACGGACTCGTCCTTCGCCGACCGCGTGTACCGCGCCTTGCTGGATGAGACCCCGCTGGAGGACGACGTGGCGCTGCTGGCGATCGAGACCGTGCCGCTGGGAGACTCGCTCGAGATGACCCTGCCGGCGCGCCCACAGGCCCTGGGGGGTCTGCGCAACGCGCTCGGCCGCTGGCTGCGAGCGGCGGGTGCGAACGAGAGCGAGCTGTTCGACATCACGCTCTCCGCCTCCGAGGCCGCGACCAACGCGGTCGAGCATGCCTATGGCGCCCGCGAAGCCAGCTTCACGGTGAGCTGCGAACACGACGGCGAGCAGGTCACGATCGCTGTGCACGACATCGGTCGATGGCGCACCACCCGCCCCCACGGCGGCGGGAGAGGACTCGAAATAATGCGCGCGCTGCTCGACGCCGTCGAGGTGGACAGCTGCGAGGAGGGAACAGTCGTGAGAATGACCAAGCGGCTCTCCCACCACGCATGAGCCTGCTGGACACAGAGCGGATCGACGGCGTGCCGGTCGTGCACGTCCAAGAGGACATCGACGCCGCGAACGCCGCCACGATCCACCAGCAGCTCGCCGACACGCTCGACCCGGACTCCCTGAGCCTGATCGTCGATCTCGGCGGCACACGCTACCTCGACAGCGCGGGCATCGACATGCTGCTGCGTCTCGGCGAGCGCTTCGACCATCGCCGGGCCAAGTTGATCCTCGTGATTCCCGATGGCTCGCAGCTGGCGCGCCTGGCAACGATCGTCGGCCTTCCGGACGCGCTCGCCGTGCACCCCAGCCTGTCCGCAGCCCTGCAGTACGCGCCGAAGCCGCTAACAAAGGGCTCGCGCGTCACCCCCGACCTCGGCGCGGGGACCGTCGGTCACGGTCACGCCTGAGCGCGTCTGCGGCTACTCCTCCTGCGCCCGCTCGGCGCCCACGATATGACCGGCGATCTGCTCTGAGGCGAGCGTGACCTGTCTCGCTGCCAGCTCGCTCACCGCGCCCCGCAACTGTGGAGAGACGAGACGGGCGGCGTCTGCCAGTGCGAGTCCCGCGGCGAGCTGAAGAACGAACGGGTTCCACGGTTCCACCGGACCGCGCCCCGTCGGCCCGCCGCCATCGACCTTCACACCCCAGGAAACCCAGGTGCCCAATTCGTAGTGACCGGGCCGGCGCGGCACGACGGAGGCGGGCGTCTGGTAGAAGGCGAACGCGACCGCGGTCGCTTCCTTGTCGGCGTGCAGATCCTCACCGGTCACGACCTGCGGTTTGGGTTTGACGAACTCGGTCCAGTCGAGAAACGGCACGCCCTCGATCGATGCGACCGCCAGGATGTCCTCGGCGGAGGCGGTCGGTACGACGCCGGTTTCGTTGGCTTCCGCGGAGAGCGAGGCGTCGGGGCTGATCGTGACGAAGTCCTCGTCGAAGAAGCGCCCTTCGTTGACGTCGAACGCGTCTATGTAGAAGGCCGGGCCTCCCGTGCCTTTGCTCCCGCCGGTCGGCAAATACCACGCGACGGCCTGCACGTCGGAGCTTTCGACCGTGATCTGCAGGCTCGGGTCGGTAGTGACGGATGCGCCGCCCGCGGCGCCCACGACCGACCAGAAGGCGAAATCGGCGGAGTGTTCGCCGCCGGTGTCGCTCCAGGTGATCGAGGGTGAGGCCCACGCCTGGTAGGAGCCGCCGTCGGGCGTGGCGGTGGAGAGTGGCGAGACGATGTCATCGGTGGCGGTCCCCGCGTGCAGCCGGCGCCCGCCCTTGCGGTTGTAGGTCACGTACCGTGTGTGAACGGTCGGCATCCTGGCGCTCCTCTCGTATGATTTGTGTGAACCGGGGCCGCGGGCTGCGATATGCGTACCGGGCGCCCACGCTAACCAGTGTGAGCGGCTGTGACACGGCGGTAGGCGAATGTTGGAGCGACGCCCCGACCGATATGTGGGTTCCGGATAAGTTCATGCTGTGCGATAAATTCTTCTGATAGAAATTTTGTCGGAATTTCCGGGATCGGCACCCATGGGACGACAAGGTCGGCACCTTTAGGACGACACACGGAGTGCCGCACCTGTGGGAGTATCGCCCTCCCGATGGGCCTCGACCGACGCCATCCGACCTCGCTCCGCCGCGGATAGGCGACTCCGGGCGCGCAAAAGGGGGAGCCGGCGTTGTCTTCACCACTGGGACCGACGAGCCAGTCATTACCGTGGATCGGCGCCCTCCGGAAGGCCGGGCTCGACGTCCACGAGACCTGGTCGGCTGCTCTGCCCACTGACCTCGCCGCGCAAGTCGAGGCGGGTGAAAGCCAGGTAACGCCTCGGACGGTCCCGTTCCGCGTTCCCGTCGCGCTCGGCATCCCCGGCCTGGAAGCGAGTGCGGTACAGCCGCAGCGTGTGCTGGGACCCATATCGGGCCTTGGCGGCCCGCATTGGTTTGAGCTCTTCGGGCCCGCCGAGGCGCTGACGGTTTTCGCGGGCAGTGGCTCCATGCCGGTGCTGGCACTCACCGAGGGGCGTCTGCCAATGTTCGTGCTCGCCCACCCCGGCGGCTCCTACACCGTCGAGATCGCAGGCGGCAGCGTGTGGATCCTCGCCGCCGCGCTCGACCCCGCGCTGCCCGCCGACCGCTACGTCGGTGTCACCGTTGCGTCGGGCGCGCTGACGTTCACAGGCGCGCCCACGGTCACCGGCAAGCAGCTCACGCTGGCCGGCCCATTGGAGGCGACGCTCGACCTGACGCTCGCCGCGGGCGCCCCCGCTTCCGGGGCAGGTCAGTGCCAGGCGAACGTCTCGATCGTCGCACCCAGCAAATTCGCCGTCACCTGGGGCAAAGGCAAAGCGCCAGTCGTCAAGCTCGGCACGGGCAGCGCGAGCTTTGCCAAACAGACCGTCAAGTTCACCAAATACCAGGCCACGATCGCCGCGCAGCCCGCGCTGAATGCAGTGCTCTTCGAATATCAGCTCAGCCCCCAGAAGCTGGACATGGGGGCGCTCTCCAATTCGCTCGCGACCCTCGAAGGGGAACCTCAGCTCACCGGGGGGTGGGCGCTCACGCTCACCCAGCCCGCCAACCCCGCCGAACCCGGCGAGGCCCTCGGCCCCGGCTTCTACCTGCTGTTCGCCCAGGAACCCCTCGCCGCGAGCTGGCCCGGGGCGAGCGGGCCGGTGAAGCTCGACCAGGCCGTGCTTGCACTGCGCGAAGGTCAGCTCACGCTCTCCAGCACCCACGCCACCGCCAAGCCTCAGACACAGCAGACGCTCGAGCTCTACGCGCTACGCAGCGACTCGGGCCCACCCGCGCCGGCCCCGCGGCTGCCGCTGCAGCTGCGCTTCGGCCCCGCCGACTTCGCACTCGCCTACATCTGCGACTCCGCCCACGGCGAAGCGCTGTACGCGCTTTGCGACGCGAACCTGCGCATCGACCGCCCGATCGACCTCGCCGGGCGTCCGCTCGAATTCGGCGAGGCCGCGCCGGCGCTCGTCTCCTTCGAACGCCGCGAAGGCACCACCAGCGTCAGCGCCACCGGGCTCGCCGCCGCGCTGCATCGACCCGGAGGGCTGCACCGCCGCGCGATCGCGCTGCGCAACGCTCTGCTCGCCGTCACCGATCCGGCGTTGTTCGAACTCCACGGCACGCTCGGCGAAAACGGCGCGGTCGACAGCGGAAGCCTGGAGCTCGTGCTCGGCAGCCAGGGCTGGTTGCCGACGCTCCCCGACCCCTACGTCTCGAACTTCGCGCGCGCCCTGCGGGAGCGCTTCGGGGTGGCCGCCACCGCGCAGGTCGTGCGGGCGGAGTGCCGCTGGGACGAACCCGCGGATCCCGTTCTGAGCTTCGTCGGCGTCCTGCCCGCCGCCAGCGCCGCGGCAATCCCGCCTTCGGAAGGCGCCCCGCGTGCGCTCGCCCAGGGGGAGGCGCAGGTGCGCGTGCCCACCCAGACCCAGCAGGGCAGCGTGCTCGGCGGCGGCCCACGGGAGCAGCCCGAGCGCCTGGCGTCGCGCGCGCGCGACCTCCAGGGCATGCTCGCTACCGATTCGCGGCAGGAGCAATTCGCGCTTGGAGAGAAGCAACTCGCCGGGCTGCAAAGACTCACGCGCGAGGCGCTCCCCGGCGCCGGCGAGGGGCTGCGGCTGCTCGACGTCTCCACCAACAAGGACCCTCCTCGGGGTCGAGTTCGGCGCGGCCGTGGGCGATCGGCGGCTGCCGCAGGAACCGCGGCCGCAGGAACCGCGGCTCGCGCAGTTGACCCGCGGCGCCCCCCCGCCCGAGGTCGGCGGGATCGCTGGTGCCAGCACCGCGCCCGAGCTGGCTGGAATCGCCGGTGGCGCCGCCGCGCAAGAGGTGGCGGGGACCGCCTCCGCCGAGTTCGTGCTGGAGGGCATGGACGTGCGCACGCGCGCCGCGAACCTGCGCGTCTTCACGCTCCCGCAGGTCCAGTGGGAGCCGGTGCGCACGCTCGACATCGACCAGGATCTCGTGCACATCGGGCATTTCCCAACACCGCTCGCCTCCGCGACCGACGGCGGCGCGACGCTGCTCGGGATGCGCTCCACGCGGCTCGTCCCCGCGATCCCCGACCTCGCCGTCAACGCCGCCCTGAAAGAGTTCGGGGACGGCCTGGGCCTGGGGCTGCTCACGACGCTGCCGTTCGGGATCAAGGCGCTGCTGGAGCTGCGCCCCACCGAATCGCCCAGCGGGCGACCGCCGGACTCGATCGCGCGCAACCAGCCCGACTTCCAAGTGCAGGGTCTGCAGGGCGGCGCGCAGCTCGCGCTGATCGCCGAGTCCGGGCCCACCGCGGGGGAGATGTCGAGCTCCTTCGAAGGCGCCGCCCTGCAACTCCTCAACGGGGTCGAACTCGAAACGGGCGCGCCGCTGAACATCAGCGTGCTCGGCAGCCTGATCGATCCCACCGACGACGTGCAGCGGATCTTCAACGACGAGTTCGGGCCCGGCGGCAAGCACCAGCGCGTGCCGGTCACGCGCCTGGACATCTCCGGCTACGGCGAGTCCACGTTCAGCGAGTGGCTGCATCCATCCGCCGCGTACGCCGACACCGCGAAGGCGCAGTTCGAGGTGCTCGTCGGGCGAGCAGCGCTCGAGGTGATCAAGGTCGCCTCGATCCTCTATCCCTGGGGGATCCGCCTTACGCGAACCGTCACCGTCGAACGCACCGCGGGCGCCGGCGTGATCCGCCGCGACAGCGGCTGGCAGGCGAGCTCGCCCGGCGTCTTCAACTTCCCGCCCGGCGAATCCAAAGCTGTGCCGTACATCGTCGAGCCGGGGCTGCTGCAGGGCCTGTTCAACGTCCGCAACATCCGCCCCACCGGCGGCCTGCCCGTCGAATTCACCGCCAAAGAAGGCGGCGAACAGGTGATCCTCACCCCCAAGTACTTCGACGCCGACGTCGCAATCGACGGGCTCGAAGGCGCCCAGACGCTGCCCGGGCTGGGGCTGCTCGGCTTCCTGCAGGTCGAGCCCGTCGGTGAACGCCTCGGCGAGCGCGATCTGGAGGCGTTGATCGAACAGCAGGGGCCGATCGGCGGTCCGCTCGACGGCCACGTCCAGGTCGGGAAATCGGGCTTCCGCATGCGCGCCACGCGCGTCGAGGTCGGCTCGGCGACCGACCCCGGCAGCGGCCGGCCCGAGCTCGTCGGCGTGCTGCGCGGCGCCCCGCAGTTTCACCAGGTCGGCGCGTGGTCGGCGATCCGCCGCCCCGGACCCGGCAACCCGCACGGCGAAGGGGAAGCCGTCGGCGTGAACGGGGTGCAGGGAGTGCCCGTCGTGCGCGAGGGCCAGCTCGAAGGCGAAAGCGCCACCGAGATTCACGTCGGCGCCCCCGGCGAGTACCGCTTCGCCGACCCCGCCGACCTGCACGAGCCCGAAGCGCCGCAGTACGAGTACGGCTTCCTGCAGGTCTCCCCGGCGCACGCCTTCCTGTTCCCGCGGCCATATGTGAACGCGGGCGTCACCGAACTACTCACCCGCAGCGCCCCATATCTCGCCGACGTGTACGCGCGCATGACCGCCAAAGGCGTGTTCCCGCCGAGCGCCAACGCAATCCAGCTGCCGCCCAACACGCTCGTCGTGGATCACGCGAGTGGCTCGATGCGGCTGAGAGAAGCGGTCAACGTCACCGCTCCGCGACCGCCGCTGATCCTCGCGAGCAACGGCGGCGACGTCGTGCAACTCGACTACGACGAAGCGCGCCTGACGAGCACGCTGGAAGACGACAAATGGAGCTTCGACCTCACCGAACTGAAGCTCTGGAGCGACCTGTTGGGAATCAAGAAGTTCTCCGGCTGGAGCTCCGACCTGCACGCCGGGACCGGCCGTCGGCCGGTGATCGAAAACATCAGCACGCTGCTCGCCTCCGAATTCGAGAGCACGCTGAGCTTCCTGCAGGCGCTCTCCACGCGGCCCCCGTTGCCGCCGGTGGACCTCAGCGCGATCAACGGGGCCAGCGAGATCCAGCTGTCGGTCGTCATCAGCTACTGGACCGAATTTCCGCCGCCCGTCGAGGGCGCGCCGCCGCACCCGCGGCTGAAGCTCTCGCTCGGCGTCAAGGGCCAGCTCGGCTGGGAACACGCGCACGACGTGCCCGCCACCGGCGACACCACGATGACCGAGTCCGGCGCCGTGTTCGTCTGGGCGCAGGTCGAAGGCAAGATCCCGATCACCGGCATCTGGTTTCTGCTGCTCGGCGCGCAGCTGCAGGTCGGCGCGAAGTTCCTCATCTCCGAGAAGTCCGAAGTCGAAAGCACCGGCACCGAAATCGAAGCGCCGCACAAGCCATCGCTGGTGTTCGCACTCGAAGTCAAGGCATACGTCGGGGTCGGCATCCAGGCCGCCATCTTCGAAGGGTCGCTCGCGATCGGCGTCGCCTTCGCGATCGAAGCGGCGGTCGTCAAGGTCGGGCCGCTCGTGCTGCTGCAGGCCGAAGTCAACCTCAAGATCATCAAGGTCGAAGTCTCCGGCGAATTCAAAGGGCTGTTCTTCGAGGAAAGCTCGGGCACGATGTGCGAATGGGGCGGAACCGTCGAAATCAACGTGTCGATCGCCTTTATCGGGATCCACTTCGGCCTCGAAATCGCGGAGATCAGCGAAGTCTGAAGGAGACAGATCGATGGCACCCGTACCCCGCCTCACATTGATCCCCTACCTGCAGTCGTGGGACGGCGCGTCCGCGACGCTCACGCTCAACGTCGTCGCGATCCCCGACGGCGACCCGCGCGCGCCGCTCACCGACGGTTTTCCCACCAAAGGCCCGCCGATCGCCGAAGCCCAGCTGACGGTGATCGCGAACGTCTCCTCCGAAGTCGGCCAGCTCCCGATCGAAGGTGAAACGAGCGCCACAGTCGGCGTCCCGCTGCCGATGCCCGCCGAACGCGCGCGCGTCTTCGAAGCGCTCGAAGAACTCTTCAAACCATCCGCGAGCGCCACGCTGCCGGTACGCAGCGCGCAGCGCACCCTGCACAAGTTCCTCCCGCCGAGCTACCGCGACGCGTTCGCTTTCGTCGCGCCCCGCACGCCGCTGGCGAGCGTCAACGACGAGTACAAGTGCATGCTCCGCTGCCCACCCACGCAACCCCTCCCCAAACCCAAAAAAATCACCTACAGCTGGATCGACGCACTCGGATACGCGCTCCGCCAACCGCTCGTGCTGCGCGCCGCCGGCCTCTTGCACACGATCGAGGTCGCGCTACCCAAAGCCGATCTCTACGCCGAAGGCGGCTGGCTCTTCCTCACCCTCGACCCCTCCAGCGACTACGCGAGCTCCGCGCCGCTGCCCGGCTTCCTGCGCACGTTCGCCACCCGCGTCCCCGCGCTGGAAGCCAAAACGCGGCGCTCGATCTTCACCCCCGTGCTGTTCCCCGTATTTCCAGATGCGACCGCCGCGGCTGCCGCCGGCGGGGCCTACGACGAAGTCTTCCCCGAGGCGATCCGCTTCGACGACGGCTTCGCCAAGATCGTCCACGCCGCCCAACAGGAGACGATGCTGCACCTCGACCGCGCCGGCGAAAGCCCGCCGCCGCTGCAGGGCCTCGGGATCTTCCTCGGCTGGGACGACGAGGACGTGCTGCTCGCACTCAACCGCCAGATCGGGTTGAACCCCGACGGCAGCGAACCCGCGCAAGCGCCCGTCGGGACGCTCGGGTATCGCGTTCAACGCACGGCTCGCGGGGACCTCGAAATGGAGCTCGCTGAGCGCGGTCGCAGCCGCGCACGTCCCGCTCGGCACGCTCGACCTCGGCGCGTTCGACGGCGAGCTGCAGACCGAAGCGCACCCCCGCAGCCTCGCCGAAGACCTCTGGCTGTCGGCGTACTTCACCAACTGGAGCGGCGAATCGCTCGTCGCCAGGAGCGTCGAAGACCGCACGCTGCGCGCCGTGCCCGGCGCCGCCGCCTCGCCCTACAGCGCGCGCGGCCTCGACGCGGTTCCGCTGCGCTACGGGCGCCGCTACGAGTTTCGCGTCCGGCTCGCCGACGCCAGCGGCGGCGGGCCCGCGCTCACCGACGGCGAATTCACCCCCGGGGAGCGCCCGATCGCACCGGTCGCCTTCAAGCGCTACATGCCGCCCAGGCAGCCCCGCGTCGAAAAGCAGGCGACATCGCCCGAACCGCTGGCGGTGACGCTCGCGCGGCCGCTGCTCGGCTACCCCGAGGCCGTCTACGCCGACATCGAAGAAGCCGTCCCCAAGCTGATCGCGCTCCACCAACGCAATGTCGAACATCCCACCGAACCGCAGGAGGTCGGGCTCGCCGACGTCGACGCCGCCCACCTCGAGGTGCGCGTGCTCGTGCGCACCCCCGCGTTCGACACCGCCGCCACCTTCGACGATTGGCTGGAGCTGTACACCACCACGCGCGCCTTCTCCGCCAATCCCGACGCGACGCTCGAGCTGAAAGGCGAATACCTCGACGTCGCCCAGCTCACCTCGATCGACGCCAAAGCGCAGGAAGGGCCGCCCGGGAGCGTCAGCGGATCGCTGCCGCTGCCCACCGCGCGCGACGTGCGCCTGGAGCTCCGCGCGCTGTGCCGCGACGACACCGAGTACTTCGCCAACGAGGCCGCACGGCGCAGCGCCACGGTGACGATCGACTTCCACCAGCCCGCCGCCAAAGAGGCCAGCCCCTTCCACCCGCTCGACCCCACCCTCGCGATGCGCTCGGTCTTCCTGCAACCCGACTCCGTCGCCGGCGAAGCCAGGCCCGCGGTCGTGCAGATCCAGAACGACCCCTCCGAGCTGCTCGTCCAGCGCCTCGCGCAGGCCGCCCGCCTGGGCGCCAGTGGGGACACGCTGCTCGCGCCGCCCGGCCAGCGCGTCGTGTTCGGCTGCGCCGGCCTCGGCCACCGCCTTTCCCCGGACGGCGGCTCGCTCGTCTTCACCCACCTCGCCGAGCTCACCGGGCAGTGGCTGAACGTCGTGCGCGTCGAGCTCGACCGCGACTGGACCTGGAAGGGCGCCGGGAGCCCCGCGCTTCGTCTCACCCGCTCGCTCGCCTCGCTGCCCGCAGGCGCCGCGCAAAGCGTGGAAGTCACGACCGTGCAGCTGATCGCGGCCGTCAACGGCACCGCCACCGAAGGCGAACCCGAACGCGACCGCACCGTCGTCGTATTCATCGACGCCTTCAAGGCGCCCCTCGAAGGCGGGCTCCCGCACGAGCTCGCCCTCGAATACGAGGTCGAGCTCCTGCTCGAGGGCGGCTCCGCCGCGCACGTCTCGCTCTCCAACGCGCTGCCCGTCACCACCGTCCCGCGCCAGATCCCGCAGGTCGTCGCCGCCGGCTACGCGCTCTCCGAATACCAGGCCGACGCGCAGTACTCGAGCACGGGCGCGCGCACACGGATGCTGTGGCTCGAGCTCGCCGAGCCATTGCAGGACCAGCGCGACGCGTACTTCGTGCGCGTGCTCGCCCACAGCCCCGATCCGCTGTTGCTGGCGCGCGCGGAAGCCGTCGCCGACCCCCCCGCGTTCGCGCGCTCGCCGCTCGACCCCGAGCTCGTGCGCGTCATCACACCCGGCGAGGCCGACGACCTCGCGGGCCTCGCGACGATGCAGAAGCTGCTGCCCGCGCAGGGCTCCGACCGCCACTTCCTCGTCCCGCTGCCGCCCGGCGTCTCGGGCGCCTCACCGGAGCTGTTCGGCTTCTACACCTACGAGATCCGCGTCGCGCACGACCGCGGCACCAAAGCCAGCCCGTTCTGGTCCACCGCGCAGGGGCGCTTCGGCGAGTCGGTCGTGCTGGAGGGCGTCCAGCACCCCGCCCCCGCGCTCTCCTGCGGGGTGACGCGGCTCGCGGAAGGCGTGCTCGTGACCGCCCCATACGCGTGCCCGTTCTACGAAGGCGCCGAGGTGCTGCCGAACCCGCCCAACACCGAGATCTGGATCGTGCTCTACGCCCAGGTCCACCAGGCCGACGGCGCCTCCATGCGCAACATCGAGCTCGCCGTGCAGCGCGCCTCGCGGGGACGCGAGCCCGGCGTCGCGGGGCTCGCGGCGGGCCCGCAGCTCACCGGATTCTCGGGGTCCTCGGCGCTCACCGCGGCCGCGACCGTCGGGCTGCCCAGCGGGCCGATGGCGCTCGCCGCGTGGAGCGACGCACAGATCGAGGCGCTGCTCGCCGAGTACGGGCTCGGGGAGAAGACGCCCGTGAGCACGCTCGCGATCGAGCTCATACCCGAGCCCAACTCGCCGTTCCACGACCCGCTGCGCAGCGAGCTCGGCGAAGTCCGCGTCCTGCGCACCTCGCCGCTCGTCGCGATCGAGGGCGTCTGCTGCTGAGCGCCGACGCGCTCAGGGCAGCACGGCCATCACGGTGTTCGGGCCGACGTCGAGCTTGACGTGCCCACCGGAGGAGCCGAGGTCCGCGACCTGCACGCCCGTGTGGTCGGGCGTAAAGAATTCGATGTGCGCGCTTCCGACCCCGCTCAGCAGGACGGTCTTGTGCTTGGTGCTCTCGTTGTCGAGAATCAGCTGCGGAGTTCCCGGACTGCCGTCGACCGCGGTCGCCACCAACCCCCGCACCCCGCGCAGCGTCTGAATCGAGGAGCCAGGCGGCAGCCAGCGGTTCAGCGCCGCGAGCGCGCTGTCGAGCGGCCGCTCGTACACGCGTCCACCGCGCACGAGGAACGGGTCGTAGGCGCCGTTGCTCATGTGGAAGCGCACCTCGCGGAAGCCGATCTTCAGGGCGTCCACCACGAAGCGCACCGCCCACACCGCCGACGCGGGACTGTCGGACACGCCCTCCTTGCCGCCGCACGACGCCGAGTTGGACTCGCTGAGGATCGCCGGGATGTGCGCCGCGTTCGCGTCCGCCACGACCCACGCGAGCGCCAGCGGCGCTTCGGCGGCCGCGGGCTCGAGCAGGTTTGCGATCGTGGCGCTCCCGCTGCACGCCGAGAGCGGGTAGAGATGCACGCCGACCGTCTGCTCGTGCAGCGCGGCGACGATCCGCGGGAGCTGGTGGCGCCAGCGATACGCGCGCGCCAATTCCGGCCCGATCACCGGCGCCGCGCCGATCGCCTGCTCGAGCTCGCCTCCGAGCTGTAGGTACAGGTTCGCCGCCGTCAGTTCCGCGTGGGGAAGCGCCGCGGTGAGCGAGCCGTAGTTGTGCATCGTGTACAGGTCCGGCTCGTTGCCCAGCGAGAATTCCAGGCCGTTCGTCGCCGCGCCGCGTGCACCTTCGGCAATCTGCGCCGCCCACGCCGGCGCGCCCTTGCGCATGTTCAGCCCGGCGTCGAGCAGATCCGGGCTGCCGCTCAGCAGACAGTGCAGCTGCGTCCAGAAGCTCGGGGGCAGCGTGTAGAGCGTCGCGGTTTCCCACGACGGCGGCGGTCCCACGATCGCGCCGAACGGGACTGTCAGATCCTGGCTCTCGCCCGCAAGCGCCAGCGGCGGTGAGCCCAGGCGCCGCAGCTCCGACGTCAGAGCCGGGGGAGGGCAGGGGCCGGTCCCGAGGTCGAGCGCCATCAGCGAGTACTCCAGCGAGAGGCCCACCGGTGGCATCGTGACCGGTGCGCTCGGGCCCGCCAGGCGCGGCGGCAGGGTTACCTCGACGGGCGCGCTCGCGCCACGCTTTGAGGTCTTCGTCGTCTGGGCGGCCGGCGTGGTCGCGGTGGGAGCCGGCGTGGCGGTTGGGGCCGGCGTCGTGGTGGCGTCGGGTGCCGTGGTCGTGCCCGGTGTCGCCGTCGCGCCCGTCGGCGCGGTGGCGGCCGGTGTCGCGGAGGCGGTGGAGTCGAGCCAACGAGCCGTCGATGCCGACCCGAACACGATCAGCAACACTGCGCCGATCGCTACCCCCGTGCGTCGGCGTGCCTGGCGGTGCATCGCCGGAAAACTACCACGGGCGGTCCCTCGCGCTCCTATCCATGACAGACCCCGGCGGGGGAGGCCGATGGAAGGGCCATATCTTGCGGCTAAGCACTGAGCGGCACCGCGGTGCATCGGCGATGCTCGCCCCGGCGCCTCAGATGATGATCGCCTCATGCGAGCGATCCCGGTTCACCTCCCAACGATCCCGGTCCACTTCCCAAAGCACGTTCATCGCCCGGGTGGACGAGGGCTCCTGACGGCAACACTGCTGGCGGTCACCGGCTGTGCGTGCGCGGCGTCCACCGGCGCGGCCGCCGCGACCGGGCTGGGGCGCTCGATGGAGCTTGCGGGCCCCACCGGCTACCCGCAGGCCGTGATCGCGTCGGCCGGCGCGCCCGGCGGCGCTCAGGCGTTCGCGTGGATCCGGTGGTCCAAGTCTGGGTCTCCGAACGGGCCCAGCCGTGTACAGGCGCGCCTGCGCCACCCCAACGGCCGACTGACGGCGACGCAGAGGCTGTCGGCCGCTCACGCGCGCGCCTTCCTGCCGACGATCGGCGTCGATCGCGCCGGGGCGGCGACCGCCGCATGGCTGCAGCGGATCAGCGCTCACCGCTTCGCGCTGGAGGTCGCGACGGGATCCGAGGGCGGTCGCTTCGGCAAGCCACGCGTCGTCGGAGCGACGTTCGTCAAAGGCCTACCCGAACTGGACGAGAGCAATCCCGAGGGGATCGCGCCACAGCTCGCCGTCGCTCCCGACGGCGCCGCCGTGCTCGCGTGGAGCACGCCGGGATCGCTCCGGATCGCCACCCGCCGCCCAGGGCACTGTGCTGCGGGGGCGCGCGCATGCTTCTCGACTCCGCAGCGCCTCCCGGCGGGCCGCGCGCCACAGATCGCGTTTGGCGCCCACGACGTCGCCTACCTGGTCTGGAAAGGCGCGAACAGAATCGAGCTTGCCGTCGCGCGGCCCGGGCGCCGCTTCGGCGAGCCCCGCCTGCTCTCGCGATCCGATGAGAGCGTCCGCGATCCGTCGATCGGCCTCGCACCCGACGGCACCGCGGTGGTCGCGTGGCGTTGGGGTCCGCTCGGGAGGTTCCCGGAGGCGGGCATCGAAGCCGCGACTCGCAGCGCCACCGGGGCGTTGTCGGCGCCCGTGAAGACGCCCGGTGCGCCATCGGCGTCGGGCTTCGGCGTCGGCGCCTACGGCGCCCCGACCGTGCTCGTCGATCCCGCCGGCGAAGCGCTGATCGATTGGGTGCAGATCGACTACTCGATCGCCGAGAGCGCGCTGGCGAAGGATGGCACCGCCGGAGCATCGCGGGTCATTGGGCATGTCCTCGGCAACGAGCCGATGCTCATGGACGGGCGCGGCGACACGGTGCTCGCCTACGAGGCCGGGCCCTACTACGAGGTGTTCTGGAGCGCGCGTCCCGCGGGCGGCGTCTTCGGGAACTCCGAACTGCTCCCGGACAGCTGCTTGGGCCCGCCGTTCCTGGTACCCCACAACGCCGACACCGTGACCCTCGGCTGGACGACCCGCAGCGGAACGCGGATCGCCGACATACGCGTCGGCTGAGCAGGGAAACGCTCGCCCAAAGATATTTGCTCGCGCGCGTGTATTAAACCGCGCGTTCGGGAAAGCTGAGCTAAACCCTCCGCAATGCTCCCCAAACATCCCCATACCACGGCGAGGTCAGCCTTCGCCGCGGTGGCGTGGCTGTCGGCGTCGCTCGCGCTCTGCGCCGTGCTCGCCTGCTCGACGGCTGCCGCCGCGCTTCTCCCCGGCGTCCCGGGTCAGGTAGCGGGGCAGGCCGTCTCGAGCGTTTCGAGCGCCGCGCAGGGGACGGCCAATGCTGCGGACGAAAACGCTGGCGCTGCGGAGAGCACCGCGGCGACTGGCGCGGCGGCCGCGACGGCTGCCTCGGCGGTGCCGGCAGCGACATCCAATGCAGTCGCGGCGGGAAGTTCGGTCCCCGCGGCAGATCCGACCGCGGCGGCGAGCCCGGTCTCAGCGGAAGATCCGGTCCCGACGGCGACCACCGCCGCAGGACGCGCCGATCCGCTGGCGCGAGCCGTCGTGCAAGGCTCGGCTTCCTCGGTCGTCGCCGCGGTCAAAACGGGCTCGGCTTCCTCGGTCGTCGCCGCGGTCAAAACGGTCGCCTCCGCTCCGGTCGTAGCGGATGCCGGAGACGTCGCGGATTCATCGGTTGCGTCAGTGACGACCGCGGTCAAGTCCTTGCCTGTGACGGCCCCGGTGACCAGTGCGGTGAGCTCCGTCGTGGCTTCGCCCTCCACGACCGTGAGCTCCGTGGTGGCCCCCGTCGGTCTGTCTCTTCAGACGTCGGCGGCAGGTGGCGGCCGGCCGCCGACCGGCCGAAGCGGTGGTAGCGCCGAGCCCGTCGCACCCTCCGTGCACTCCACTGCGGGCGCCTTCGTGCGGTCCTTCACCGCTGGCGCGGGAGCGTCGGGGTCGAGTGTCGCGGCCGGTCAGGCCGCCAGCGCTGCGCCGCCGCTTGGGAGGGGCCCGGCGCCTGCCTGGAGCACGCCCACGCCGTCCTGGGCAGTGCGAGCGGCCGGCCCCCTCGTCACGAAGCTGGGCGCAGCGCAAAGCGCCCCCGGGCGCGGCTTCGTCAACGGCACGCGCCTCCCGAGACCGGCGCTGTCGATCCCCAGCCCCTATTCGGCCACCGCGAACGGCGATCGACACGGTGTCCGTTCGACGGCGTCAGGGAGCCAGGCTCCTGCCCAGCCCTCGCCCCAGGCGCCGGGTGGAGCGTCCACGAGCGCGAGCGCCTGGGCGGCCTTCGCGCTCACTCTCTTCGGCCCCGCGGCCCTGCTGTTGCCGAGGGCCTCACGGGCCACGCGCCGGTTGCGGCTTGCGAGCGAGCCGCGGCGTCCGGCGCCTCTCATCCTGATCCCAGTTCCGCCCGGCTAGCAGCTCCGGCGAGTCCCTCCAAGGCGCGGATCACCCGATCCGACGCCTTCAGTGATCAATTCGAGGCTCGAAAGGAGCTATTCATGAAACGCCATTGCATGGCCATGGCAGCGAGCGTCTGCGCGCTCGCGCTGGCCCCGAGCGCGGCGCTCGCGGGCAACCAGGGCGGTCTGCTGGGAGGCCTGGTCGAACAGGCCCAGACGGCGACCAACCAGAACACGACCAACCAGTCCGCTTCCAGCGAAGCGAGCTCAAGGCAGACCAACATCAACGCCCCCGTCGCGGTCTTCAGTCCGGGATCGAACAACGGGGACGTGAACCAGTCCAACAACGCCAACACGAGCGCGTCCTCGGAAAACAACAACACGACCGGCCAGGGCAACACCCAGAGCCAGCAGGGAAGCGCCGGCGGTTCGTGCGGATGCGGCGGCTCGCAGGGCCCGGACGAGCGCGGAAACGGAGGCGGCGGCTCGAAGGTCGAACCAGAGCCAGTCCGCGTCCAACGAAAACCAGACCGAACAACAGGCCAGCTCGAAGGCCACAAACGAACAGACCAACGTCAACGCCCCGGTCGCGGTCTTCAGTCCGGGATCGAACAACGGGGACGTGCACCAGTCCAACGACGCCAACACGAGCGCGTCGTCGGAAAACAACAACACGACCAGCCAGGGCAACACGCAGAGCCAGCAGGGAAGCGCGAGCGGCTCCTGCGGCTGCGGCAGCGGTGAGGGCCATCACCACCACGATCGCGGTGGCGATCGTGGCGGCTCGTGCGGTTGCGGCGGTCAGCCGGGGCACGACGGTCGCGGACACGGACACGACAACGGCGGCTCGAAGGTCAACCAGAGCCAGTCCGCGTCCAACGGCAACAGCACCGATCAGAGCGCGGAAAGCTCCGCGCGCAACGAACAGAGCAACGTCAACGAGCCCCACACCAAGGGCACGGGCCACCACGGGTACGGCCAGGGTGGCTCTTCCTGTGGTTGCGGCGGCCAGGGCGGCCACGACCACCACGAGGGCGGTGACGTTCACCAGTCCAACAACGCCGACACGGGCGCGTCGTCGCAGAACAACAACGCGACCGCACAGGGCAACACGCAGAGCCAGGAAGGCTCCGCTTCGTAGCGGACAGTAGGCATCTCGGCAGGGGCGCCCCGGGCTCGCACGGGGCGCCCCTGCGCTAGCGGCTACAGCAGGTGTGAGTGCTGCTCGATGCGCTGCAGGACGCGTCCGAAGGTAGGCCAGGCCGGCACGGATGCTCGTCAACTGGGTGCACGTCACACCGGGCGTGTATGGAACCCGCGATTGAAGACCCACCTCAAGCCTTGGAGACCGCCTCTTGGCCCAGCCGCCCGCGCGCGTAGCCGAGCGCGGTGACCGTGAGCGCGCAGGCGATGCTCGCGGCGCGCGCGAACCCCCACGGCTCGCCGCGCACGCCCGCCGCGAGCCCGCGCCCGAAGCCCCAGCGCGGCTGCGCTCCCTCCCAGCTCGGTTCGATCCAGCCCCCCGCGCCCAGCACGTTCTCGGCGGCGAACACGCGCCCGAGCTGCTCCAGCCAGTCCGGCGCGGCGCGCGCATCGTCGTCGAGAAAGGCGACGATCGCGCCGCGTACCGCGCGCAGGCCGGTGTTGCGCGCCCCCGAGAGGCCGGGCCTCCCGTCGCTTGCGATCACGCGCACCGGAGCCAGCTCGCGGCGCGCGCGGTCCAGCAGGCGATCGTTGTGGTCGACCACCACGACCACGTCCTCGGGCTCGCGCGACTGAAGCCGAACCGAGCGCACCGCAGCCGCGAGCGCCGCCCAGCGCGCCTCCGAGAACGCGCAGATCACGACCCCGAAAGACGCCTCGCCAAGCTCCGCGGGCACGCCGGCCACGTCAGGCATCGTAGGCGTTTTCGACACGCTCGCGGAACGCGGTCCATGGACGCTTGTTCGATCCTCGCGCGCGCGCGTCAATCAGCCGCGGCGGCCTGTCGAGCAAGCAAACGGTGCGCGTGTGAGAGCCGCGCCGGCCAGGAACCGCCGAATCCCTCCGGCAATCGCGCGCCGCACCCATTGACGATGCTCAACCGTGCCGAGACATCCAGTTCCACCGACGAGCGGGCCGCCGCCGGATTCGGGATCGTGCAGAGCGAGCCCGACGCACAGACCACGGTGGTCGCCGTCGAGGGCGACCTCGACCTCTCGACCGCGCCGCGCTTGAAGTGGATGCTGGTGGATGCGCTCGAGCAGGGGCACCGCCGGCTGGTCGTAGATCTCTCGGAGACGACGTTCATGGACTCGACCGCGCTCGGCGTGCTGGTCGCGGTCTGGCGCAGGCTCCAGAGCGGCGAACGGCTGGCCGTGGTCTGCATCAAGCCCGACGTGCTGAAGATCTTCGAATACGCGGGGATGGACGGGGCGTTCGCGATCTTCTCCACGCTCGACGAGGCACTGGCTCACGCGCGCGCGCACGCCGCGCGGGCCGGCTGAACGGCTGGAGAGAGCCGATGGGGAGAACGACCGACTCGCTCCCCGCGCCCCCGCGTGCGTGGCCGCGCGCAGCGCTCGGCGTCCTCGCCGGCGCCTTCCTCGCGGCTCCCATCCCGGCGCTCGCCGCCCCGGCGAAGCTTGGCGCGGCCGCTGTCCCGGTGCGCGCCGGCGTCGCCGTGGGGAGGCCAGCCGCCGATCGCCCTCCCGGTCGGGCTACCCCGGCGAACGTCAACGCACAGGATCGCGGGCACGGTGGGGCTCGCGGCTCGGGGATCGCCGGACTGCAGGGCACATCCCCCCAGCAATCGGGAGCCTCCAACCCGACCTCCGGATCGTCCACCGGCGCGGGGTCAGCAGGCCCGACCACGCCCCCCGGTGGTCTCGGACCCTCCCAGCAAAGCGCGGCGCCGCACGACGTCGGACAGCCCGCGCCGTCACCTCCACAACAAGGCGCAGCGCCGCCGACGCCCCAGGTCACAGCTCCCTCTCAGCCACGGCCGCTCACCGGCTCCGCCGGCGGCGGCCACGGTCGCGGCGACCGCCGCGCCGTGCAACGTCGCGAACGCCGCAGCGAAAGTCAGCAGGGCGCCGGAGGCGGGATCGCTCACACGCTTTCGCCCGGCGGCCGCGGCAGCGGGCACGGGCAGAGCGCCAGTGGCTCCAGGCCTCGCGCCTCGGAATCGAACAACGCTGGCGGTGTTTCGCGTGCCGTGGGCAAAGGGGCCGTCGCGCAGCGCGTCGCTGGGAAAGGCGTCATCGGCATCTCCACGCAGACGGGCACGTCCGGTGGCAAAAGCTCGACGGGCGGCGCCGCGTCTGGCCAGTCTGCTGAATCGACCAAGCATGCCACCGCCGCGTCCACGCCAGCCGCGGCGACTCCCGCAGCGACCCCGGTCTCTGCTGTGTCCGGTGCCCCCGTGGCCTCGTCCACGCCAATCGCCTCGCCGGCCCCGCTCGCCCCGGCCGTGCCGTCGGCGCTGCTCCTCGCGAGCGAAGCGCAGCCGACCGTGGTCGCGCGTGGACGTCGTAGCGCAAGGCGCACCAGCCGTGCCGCGCGCGGTGCCGCGCGCGGCGTGCTCGCGAGTGCCGCCTCCTCGTCGGAAATCGTAGGCGCGCCGATCGCGACGGCGGCGACGACCAAGGCGTCGCGCTCCGCCCACGCCGGCGAAGGGCGTCGCTCACGGCGCGAGAGCCAGCCGCGTCTGCCGTTGGTAACCACGATCACGAGGATCGTCAACGTCGTCCCGACCCCGATCCGCTTCGCGCTCGCCGCGTTGATCGCGCTCGCGCTCGCGTTTGCGCTCCGCTCGCGTCTCGTCGCTCGTCGCGCGCGACGCCTGGAGCATCAGCGCGCGGCATTGCTGGAGGACGTCGGGCTTCTGCAGGCAGCCCTGCTGCCGGTGGTACCCGCTCGGCTGGGACCCGTGGGGACCTCGGTCGCGTATCGGCCCGCGGACGGGCCCGGTGCGGGGGGCGACTTCTACGACATCTTCGCCCTCGAAAACGGCCAACTCGCCGTCATCGTCGGCGACGTCTCAGGTCACGGTCGCCAGGCGCTGCCGCACACCGCGCTCGTACGCTTCACGCTGCGCGCGTATCTCGAGGCGGGGCTGAGCCCGCGCCTGGCGGTGCAGATGGCCGGGACCGTGCTCGAGCGCCAGCTCGGCGGAGCGTTCGCCACGGTGCTCGTCGCGACCTACAACCCGCGCGAGCGCATCCTCACCTATACATGCGCCGGCCACCCCCCGCCGCTTGTGCTCGGAGCGGACTCCCAGCCGCTGCCCGTCGTGACCGCGAGCGCGGCGCCCCCGATCGGGGTTGGGATCCCGACCGGCACGCGCCAGACCGTCATATCCATCCCCGGGCGCACCCGCATCTGCATGCACACCGACGGTCTCACCGAGGCGCGCGTCGCCGGCGAGCTGTTCGGCGGCGAGCGCCTCGCCGCGGCCCTCGCTGACCTCGACGAGCACGACGGCGCGAGCGAGTTGCTCGAATGCGTCGCCCAGCGGACCGACGCGCGCCCCGACGACATGGCGGCGTGCCTGTTGGGAGTCGAGGGATCCGCCGTGCCCCCAGCCGTGATCAGCGAGGAGCTCGAGCTCGATCGCGGCCTGGCCACCGCGCAGCGCACCGAGCGCTTCCTGGGTGCCTGTGGGATCGATCCCGCGCGCGCCGCCGAGCTGATGTGCGCCGCGCACGCCGCCGCCGGTCGCGCTGGGACCGTTGTGCTCGAGGTGCAGCGCGACGCCGATACGGGTACACCACAGGTGCGGCTGCGGCGCGAGAACGTCGCGCACCTGCACCCGACACCGCAGAACTTGCAATCGACCGGAATGGGGGCCTCGCTGTGAGCACCAACACGACACTCGCTCCCGACGCCGCGATGGTGCTGGGAATCGCTTCGACCGCCATGCCCTTCGCGCGCACCCGCGAGGCGCAGGCCGACCGCTGGCTGCGTCTGCTGCGCCAGCACGGTGAGGCCGGCGTCGCGCTGCGGGCACTGGGCGTCGGCGACGCGCCGCACGAGGCCGCCGCCACCGACGGCGGCGATGCGGGTTCTCACACGGCGACCGGGACCGATCTCGAGCGCGACGTCGTCGCGGAGGTCAGCGACTGCGCAACGCACATCGCCTCTCGCCGCGGCGCGGCCTGCATCTCCACCGTCGACGTGCTGCTGGGCGTGATGCGCGTATACGGCGACGCCTTCGACCGCGTCCTACGGGCGCACGGCACCGACAGCGACACCGTGCTGGTGCTGCTCGACGCCCACGTCCACGAGCCGGCTGCGACCTGATCGCAACCCGCGCGGCGCGTTGCTCAGACGGCGACCGGCTCGCGCTCAGGCGTCGACGAGCCGGCCCGCGAGAAGCGCATCGCGCCGTCGTCCACCGAGCCCATGCGCAGGTTGACGATGTCCAGCGCGTAGTTCTGGTGCAGGCGCCACGGCGCCTTCGAGCCCTGTTTGGGGAAGTTCTGGATCGCGCGCTGCACGTAGCCCGAGGAGAAGTCGATGATCGGCTGCTCCACCACCGACGGATCGCTGTTCTCCGGCACGCACTGCCGGTAGCCGTGCGCGTCCATGTGGTTGATCAGGCGGCACACGTATTCGCACGTCAGGTCGCACTTCAGCGTCCACGACGCGTTCGTGTAGCCCAGCGCCAGCGCCATGTTCGGGACGCCGCTCAGCATCATCCCCTTGTAGGCGAGGGTCTGCGAGAGGTCGATGTCCTCGCCGTCCACCGCCAACTGCGTGCCGCCCAGCGCCAGCAGGTTCAGGCCGGTCGCCGTCACGACCACATCCGCCTCCAATTCCACTCCGGAGACGAGTTTCAAGCCCTTCTCGGTGAACGTCTCTATCCGGTCGGTCACGACCGACGCCCGGCCCTTGTTGATCGCGCCGAACAGGTCCGCGTCCGGCACGATGCACAGGCGCTGGTCCCACGGGTTGTAGTCGGGGTTGAAGTGCGTGTCGATGTCGTAGTCAGGTGCGAGATGGCGCTGCACCCCTTTGCGGATGAACGCGCGCATCATCGCCGGCCGCCGACGGCTGAGCTGGAAGCTCAGCATCGTCAGCAGCACGTTCTTCCAGCGCAGCAGCGCGTATGCCTTCTCCGCGGGCAGCACCCTCCGCACCGCACGCGCAATCGGGTCTTCGCCGGGCAGCGCGATGACGTAGGTCGGAGAGCGCTGCAGCATCGTCACGTGCGCCGCGCTCTGCGCCATCGCCGGCACCAGCGTCACCGCCGTCGCACCGCTTCCGATCACCACGACACGCTTGCCGGAGTAGTCGAGATCCTCGGGCCAGTGCTGGGGGTGAACGATCTCTCCCGCGAAGCGCTCGGTGCCTGCGAACTCCGGCGTATAGCCCTCGTCGTAGCGGTAGTAGCCCGTGCACATCAACAGGAAGTTGCACGTCATCTGCAGCGTCTCGCCCGTGTCGATCCGCTCGATCTCCACCGTCCAGCGCGCCTCGGCCTTGGAGAACTCCGCGCGCACCGCGCGCTGGCTGCAGCGAATGTGCCGGTCGACGTCGTGCTCGCGCGCGGTGTCGCGCACGTAGTCAAGGATCGAGGAGCCGTCTGCGATCGACTTCGCCGCCCGCCACGGGCGGAAGCGGTAGCCGAGCGTGAACATGTCCGAGTCGGAGCGGATCCCCGGGTATTTGAAGAGGTCCCACGTCCCGCCCGTCCGGTCGCGCGCCTCCAGGAGCGCGTAGCTCTTGCCGGGGCAGTTCTCCTGCAGGTGGCACGCCGCGCCGATCCCCGACAGACCCGCTCCAACGATCAGCACATCCACGTGATCGGAAGACATCACCGCAGAAGACTACCGGTCGCCCACCAGACACCGCTCTCGCCCGCCGCGCACGGAGGCCCGGCGGGGTCGCGCGCCGCTCGCGATCGCGCCGCGCGGACGATCCCCCACCTACCCCTCCGCATACGCGCGCATCGCTTCGATCAGCGGTCCCAGCCGCCGCCCGCGCGAGGTCAGGCGGTACTCCACCGTCGGGGGGCTGGAGGGGATCACGGTTCGCTGCAGCAGCCCCGCCGACTCCAGGTCGCGCAGGCGCTCGGAGAGCATCCGCGGCGAAATTCCGTTGACCGCCTGCGCGAATTCGTTGAAGCGCAGCGCGCCCGTCAGCGCCGCGTAGATGATCGACAGCTGCCACCGCCGCTCCAGGAGGTCCGCCGTCTGGCGGACCTCCACCGGGACCGGCTGGCAGCGCCGTGAGCTCGCGCCCGACATCGCCGGCCTCCTAGGAGAGCTGGTGCGCCGTGTCGCGCGTCGGCTCCAGCGCCCGGTCCAGAACCTCCTGCACCGTCATCACCGGATGGAACGTCATCTGCTCGCGCACCTCCTGCGGGATGTCGTCCAGATCGCCCCGGTTGCGCTCCGGCAGGATCACGTCGCTCAGGCCCGCCGCGTGCGCCGCCAGCACCTTCTGCTTGAGCCCGCCGATCGGCAGCACCCGGCCCTGCAGCGTGACCTCGCCGGTCATGCCCACCGTGTGCTTCACCGCGCGGCCGCTCAGCAGCGACGCCAACGCCGTCACCATCGTCACGCCCGCGCTCGGGCCATCCTTGGGGATCGCGCCCGCCGGCACGTGCACGTGGAACTCCTGTCCCTCGAACGCATGCTCGTCGATCCCGATCTCCTCGGCGTGGCCGCGCACGTAGGAGAGCGCGATCCGCGCGGACTCCTTCATGACGTCGCCGAGCTGGCCGGTCAGGACCAGTCCGCCGCCGCCGTTGCCCGAGCTCTTCATCGCAGTCGCCTCGACGAACAGCACGTCGCCGCCGGTGCCCGTAACCGCGAGCCCGGTCGCGACGCCCGGCGTCGCGGTGCGCGAGGCGGACTCCTGGAAGAACTTCTGGCGGCCCAGCGCGTCGCGGATCGCCTCGACGTCGATCACGACAGGCTCAACCGGCTCGGACTCGGGCTGCCGCGACGCGATCTGCGTGGCGGTCTTGCGCAGCAGCGTCCCGAGCTGGCGCTCGAGGCTGCGCACGCCCGCCTCGCGGGTGTACTCCGCGATCGTCAGCCGCAGCAGCTCATCGGAGATCTCGACCTCGCCCTCGCGCAGCCCGTTGCGGTCGCGCTGGCGCGGCCACAGGTAGCCCTTGGCGATCGCGAGCTTCTCCTCGGAGGTGTAGCCGTCGAACTGAATCACCTCCATGCGGTCCAGCAGCGGGCCGGGGATCGTGTCCGCGACGTTGGCGGTCGCGATGAACATGACCTGGCTGAGGTCGAGCTCGACGTCGAGGTAGTGGTCGCGGAAGGAGTGGTTCTGGGCAGGGTCCAACACCTCCAGCAGCGCCGCCGAAGGATCCCCGCGCCAGTCCGCACCGACCTTGTCGACCTCGTCGAGCAGGATCACCGGGTTCATCGTGCCGGCGTCCCGCAGCGCCCGCACCAGGCGGCCCGGGAGCGCGCCGATGTACGTGCGCCGGTGCCCGCGGATCTCCGCCTCGTCGCGCACGCCCCCCAGCGACATCCGCACGAACTCGCGGCCCAGCGCACGCGCGATCGACTCCCCGATCGAGGTCTTGCCCGTGCCGGGCGGCCCTATCAACGTCAGGATCGCGCCCGACTTCGGGTCCGCCTCGATACCGCGGTCCTGCCGCAGCTTGCGCACCGCCAGGTACTCCGTGATGCGGTCCTTGACGTCTTCCAGGCCCGCGTGGTCGGTGTCCAGCACGGCGCGCGCCCCGACCGGGTCAAGATGCTCGTCCGAGCGCTTGCTCCACGGCACCGCGATCAGCCAGTCCAGGTAGGTGCGGATCATCGAGGACTCGCCCGTCTGCTCGCCCATGCGCTCCAGGCGCCCGAGCTCCTTGAGCGCCTGCTCGGAGACTTCCTCGGGCATTTCCGCGGCCTCGATCTTGGTGCGGTACTCGTCGGCCACCGAGCCCTCGTCCTCGCCGAGCTCCTTGCGGATCGACTCCATCTGCTTGCGCAGGAAGTACTCGCGCTGCTGCTTCTCCGCGCCCTCCTGCACGTCCTCGCGAATGCGCTTGCGCACCTGCAACTCCGCCAGCGACTCGCGCTGCAGCTTCACCGCCAGCTCCAGGCGATCGGTCACGTCGAGCGTGCGCAGCAGCTCCACCTTCTGCTCGTAGGTCAGATTGGGGGAGTAGCCGGCCGAGTCCGCCAATGGACCCGGCTCCACGATCGCGCGCAGGAACGCCGCGATGCGGCCGTCGTCGCCGCGCAGCTCGAGGATCTCCTCGACCACCGCGCGGTATTCGCGCTCGAGGTCGCGGGTGCGCCCATCGGTGGGGACCTCGTCGGGGCGCTCGTCGACTTCCACGCGCAGCTCGCCGGTGGGCCCGGTCTGGGCGGCGCCGATCAGCGCGCGGTGCTGGCCGGAGAGCGCCACCGCGCGCCCGCCGCCGGGCAGGCGCAGGCGGTCGTCGACCTCGGCGATCGTGCCGACCTCCAGGAACTCGTTCTCGTGGCGCGGCACGAGCACCACGCGCTCGTCGTCCTCGACCTCCACCGTGAGCGTGATGCCCATGTTGGGGAAGACGACCGTGTCGTCCATCGGGATCAGCCGCAGCAGGGGCTTCTGCGGGTCGCGGGGGCTCGGGGCGGAGGTGGCGGCGGGGGTGACGCTGACGCCTGCTCCGCGCTCCGGCTGGGGCTTGCTGCCGTTGTGATCTGAGCTAGAAGGCATCGATATACGCTCCATAGGTGGTTACGAAAGTGTAGTTACTATAGCGCGCGATCGTTGCGCATGCAAGTACCTCCAGCGGGGCTGATTCGAGAGGGTTTTGAGGAGGGGGAGGGGGAGGGGTTTGCGGAGACGCCCGCCGCGCGCGCCCGCGTGCACGCGCGCGCGCCCGCGCGGGGCTGGGCGGGTGGGGGTTGTTCGTTTGAAGGCCCCGCCGCGCGCGCGTGCGAGGCTGGGCGGGTGGGGGTTGTTCGTTTGAAGGCCCCGCCGCGCGCGCGTGCGTGCGAGCGTGCGTGCGAGGGTTAGTTCTAACCCCGCGTGCGCGCGCGGCGGGATTGTTTTTCAACGACCCGCCGCGGGCCCATCGAAGTTGACCTCTACGTTCTCCTCCTCGACGCGCTCCTCGACTTCGGCCGAGGAGGTGAGGGCGCGCCGGTCGGCGTCGAGCAGCGGCTCGGAGAGGAAGCTGCGCGGCCACAGGTGCCGCGCACGCACGACGTTGACCTCGGCCGCCAGCAGCGTGACCTGGGCGCCGAGGTAGAGCCACGCGAGCAGCCCGAGCACGAACGCGAACAGTCCCGAGGTCTCCTTGGCGTGGCGCACGACGTGCTCGACGTAGTAGCCGCCGATGTGCTGGAGGATCTGCCACAGGACGGCGCCGACAATCACGCCCGCGATCAGGTCGCGAGTCTGTACTTCGGGCGTCGTGAGCAGGCGGAAGGCGCAGAAGAACAGCGCCAGGTTGGAGATCAGCGCGAGCAGGATCCCGCCGAGCAGCGCCACCGCGCCGGTCGTCTGCGCGGTGACGTAGCCCGCGGCGACCGTCGAGACGACGAGCAGCAGGCCGAGAAGCGCGAGCAGGCCCAGGCCGCGCAGCCGCCAGGAGAGGAAGTTGGGGCGGCGCTTGCGCGGGACGTGCCACACCTGGTTGAAGGCGTTCTGGGTGGCGCCGACGACGCCGAGACCGCCGAGCAGCAGGCCGACGAGCCCGATCGCGAGCGCCGCGGGGCTGCCGGTGAGCGAGTGGACGTTGCGCTGCAGCTGGTCGCCGATCACGGGGAACTGCCCGAGCGCGGAGTGCAGCACGCTTGCCTGGGTCTTCGGGTCGCCTTCGAGCACGAAGCCGAGCACGGTGACCAGCAGCAGCAGCAGCGGGAACAGCGAGACGAAGCCGTAGTAGGCGATCAGTGCGGCGAGCTGGCCGGCTTCGTCGTCGCCGAACTTCTTGACGACGGCCGCGAGAAAGCGCACGCCGCGGTGGCGCTGCTGGAAGCCGTCGACGGCGTGCAGGCGGTCGGCGAGGCTCATGCGAACAAGCTGGTGGGGGGTCTGTGGGCGGCGGGGCGCGACATCTCTATGTGCCTACCCGATTCTCCGACCGCGGATCGACGCGCTTTCACAGCGCCGACCCGACCGAGCTGCTGGCTGCGGTCGTGCGCGCCAAGCGCGAGGTGCTGCTGCGCGCCCACCGCCACCGTCTGCGCCGCGACGACCTGGAGGACTGCTATGGGCAGGCGACGTTCGAGCTGCTGCGCTCCGTACAGGAGGGGGGTCGATTCGTCGATAGCGCGCACCTCGCCAACGTACTCGAGCAACGCTTCTTATCGCGCGTCCGCGACGAGCTGCGAGCCACACGCGGACGCAGTCCGGAGCGGGCCGCGCACGAGGGCGCGCTCGCACTTCCGATCGGCACGGGTGCGGGGATCGATGTCGCGGACGAGCTGGCCGACGTCCACGAGCTGGTGACGCGCAGGCTCGAGCTCGAGCGGGTCGTGCGCGTCGCTGGAAACCTCAGCTCCGACCAGCGGCTGGTGCTTGCCTCGCAGGTCTGCGGCGTCAGCTGTACCGAGCTTTGCCGGCACACGGGCTGGTCCACCGAGAAGTACCGCAAGGTCGCCCAGCGCGGCCGCGCGCGGCTGCGCGCCCTGACGGCCGAACCCGTCGCCGCGCCTGCGCGGGCCCCTCTTTCGCGGCCAGTGTCCCGTTCGGCGTCGCCCGGTCGGAGTAGGGCGTAAGGACCCCTCCTATGCATATCCACCACCACCCCCATAGGAGCGTCCCCGGAGACGCCGCCGGTCGTTTTCAGGCACGACCTAGCGGCGCTCTCCATTCGCGCGCAGGCGGCTGGGGGCCGGGCACACCCTTCGTTCGGTCCCCAGCCCCGCGTGCGCTCTTCGACGGGAGGCGGATGTGATGCTCGGGCGAGCGACACGCGCGGCGCTGCGCGTCCACGACGGGGAGGAGCTGCCCAGCGGCCCGGAATGGGGCGGCCTTCCAGACGACGCCGAGCCCGCCGTGCCGGTGTACCGGAGGGCGCGGCTGCGACCGGCGGCCAGCTGGCGGCGTCACGCGCGTGGCGCCGGCGTGGGAATCGTGGTCGCGGTTCCGGCGATGCTCGTCGCGCACGCACTCGTCGGGAGGCCGTCTGGCTCGTCGCCCTTGCGGCCAGTGCCGACGGCGACCGGTGCGGTGACCCCGGCGACCGGTGCGGCGACCCCGGCGACCGGTGCGGCGACCCCGGCGATCGTGGCGGACACGCCGGCGGCCGCGCCGAGGTCTGTGGCGAGGCGCAGATCGCCGGCGCCGGGCTTGCGGCGTGCGTCGGGGCAAACACTGCCTGCGTCCGACTCGCGGCCTGCGCCGGAGTCGCGGCCCGCGCCGGGCGTCGCCAACGGCCGCGATGTCGTGCCGGCGGCGCCATCGCAGGTGGTCGCATCCGCGCAACGGTCGATAGAACCGACCGCGGCGGCGCGACCCGAGTTCGGGTTCGAGCGGTAGCGCATGAGCTCCGCGCGCCGACAGCCCCCCGCTCGCGAGACGCAGGGACCGCCCGCGGTCACCGTGACGCCGAGGCCGATGTGGCGGCTGCGGCTCGCGCGGGAGCTACCGCGCCACCTGCTGCGCGCACTGGCGACGCTGGGCCTACTCGCGACCGCGCGCTACGCGGTCGATTCGCCCGCACCCACTCTGCCGCTTGGGCTCGAGCGCCATCCCGCGCCTGCGACCGGTCTGCGACAGGCATCGAGCGGATGCCGCGCAGCGACGAGCGCGCGCGGTGAGCAGCCAGATCGATTTCGACGCGTAGGCGTCACACCACCAACCCACAAGCGAAAGGAACCGGAATGTGTTGGCAGGAATCGAAATTCGCGAAGTGCGCGGCGGCGCTGATCGCGTTCGTCGCGATTGCGTGCAGCTCGACGGCGGTGCTCGCCCCGGGCGAGGCGCGCGCGGCAGCGGGCTCACAGGCACCGGTGCAGGCGGCAACCTCCACCGAAGGCGGCTCGCTGGAAGCGGCGGCGAGCAAGGCGAGCTCCACGGGACGCAAAGTCGCGATGAGCCTCATCGGTCTCGCGCTGGCGGTCGTCGGCGTCGTGCTGGCGTTCAGGCGCAACTTCAGGGAGGCCGCGGGCGTCTTCGCGATCGGGCTCGTCGCGGTGCTGTTCGCGACCTCCGCCGGACTGCACGTGCTGCAGAACACGGTCAGCTCGTTGTTCGGCGCCCAATGAGCGAGATCCGCTCCTACCGGAGCGTCTTCGACCTGGAACGGCGGATCTACCGCATCGACCGCGTGCGACTGAACCCGGGCGGAGTGCCGGTGCGCGGCGTCATGTACTGGCTGGCGATCCTCGCGGCGACGCTGATCGTCGGGCGCGTGCCGCTCGTGGGCGCGGTGCTGCACGTGTTTCCGTGGTACATGCGCGAGCTCGCGCTGCCTGCGCTCGCCGCGGCGCTGCTGAGCGTGGTGCGCGTCGAGGGGCGGCCGTTTCACCGCGCTGCTGTCGCGCTTGCGCGCTACGCAGTCGCACCGCGGTACGTCTGCCGCTGGCGACCCTGCGCCGCGCCCGATTGTCGATGGGCGCCGGCGGAGCTGCTCGTGCTGCCCGACGGGTGCGGGGCGCGACTGCGACGTCTGCGCTACACGGGTCCCGGCGTCGTGCGTCAGCCGGCGACCGGACGCGAGCTCGCGCTTGGGAAAGGTCAGCGCCTGGAGGTGTTCCCGCGTGCGTGACCCGCTCGCGACGATCTACGGCAACTGCGTGTTCGGGGCCGACCTCGACGACGGCTGGGCGGCGTTCGCGGTTCCGACATCCAGCTACGACCTGCTCGGCGAGGACGGCAAGCGGGCGCGCTTCGCGTCGCTGCTCGGAGCGCTGCACGCGGCGCAGGCCGACCTGCAGGTCGTGCGCGTCGATCGCCGCTGGAACCTCGAGCGGTATGCGCGTGACGCTCTGCGATTGGGTCAGCGAGCCGGTGCCTGCCGCGCCTATGCGTCGAACGCAGGCGCGGCGCCTGCGCGAGCTGGATGCGCGGCAGGCGGAGGTGTTCGTGTTCGTCAGCCTGCGCGAGCCCACGCAGGACGTCGCGACATACGTGTCGCGCGTCGTCGAGAGCCATCCGCGCGAGTGGCTCGGTGGGCTGCGTCGCGCGCTGGGACCGCGCGACAGGCGGCTGCTGCGCGCCACGGATCTCGAGCAGGCCCAGATGCGTGCCGAGCGCGCGCGGGCACGGCTCGCCGATTTCCTGGGTGCGCGACCGGCGAGCTCGGCGGAGCTGCAATGGCTGGTGCGTCGCGCGTTCTGCCGGGGGTTGGCCGGGGAGCCGGCGGTGGATCTCCTGGACGAGCCGCGGGCGCTCGTGTTCGAGCGCAACGGCGAGGCGGTGCTGGCGCCGTTGGAAGGGGACGTGCTGCGCTGGATGGACGGCCTCGTCGAGCATCGCGCGCGGCTGCTGCGGATCGAGTCGGAGCTCGGCGTGAGCTGGCAGACACAGCTCGTGCTGGGCGCGCTGCCGGAGTGCGTGGAGTTCCCCGGTCCGCGCGCGGAGCTGATGTTCGCCGCGGTGGAGAGCCTGCCATTCGGAGTCGACGTGTCGCTGAACGCGCGTTTCCTGCCCAACGAGCTCGCGCTGCGGATCGCGCGGCGTCGGATCCAGGACGCCGACCAGGTGATGCGAGCGGAGGCCGATGGCGAGCAGGGCGCGAGCGATCTCGGCCACCGGCGCGCGCAGGCGGCGCGCGACCTGCTGGCCTATCTGCAGTCCTCGTCGCGTCCGCCGCTGCTGCGCGCGACGCTCGCGCTCGCGGTCGGTGCGGCCGACGAGCGCCAGCTGGAGGAGCGCGTCGAGATGTGCCGGCGGGCCTACGGGGAGATTCGCCTACACCGACCCCTGGGGGATCAGCTGCAGCTGTTCTGCCAGCACCTTCCCGGTCAGCGCACGAGGGTCGCCGGCTACGACGACACGCTCACCTCCGAGCAGGTCGCGGCGATGATGCCGACCGCCGGCCACCACGCGGGCTCGCGCGGGGGCTTCTATCTCGGGCACACGCTGTCGGGGTCGGCGCGGCCGCTGCGCCTGAACCTGCGGGAGGGCTCCGAGAGCGACCGCAACGCGACGATCCTCAGCATCGGGGCGCTCGGCACGGGCAAGACGACGCTCGAGCAGAAGCTCAAGTACGAGGGCTTCCTGATGGGCGCGCGCGTCGTCGACTGCGACCCGAAGGGCGACCACCGCTTCCACCTGCTCGACGAGGTGGCGCCGCACGTGGAGACGATCACGCTGCGTCCCGATCCGGCGCTGCGCGGCGTGCTCGACCCGCTGCGGGTCGCGCCCGAGCACCTGCGCCAGGACACGGCGGTCTCGTTCCTGCGAGACCTGCTTCCGGGTCGCGCGGAGGCCGCGTGGGAGACGGCCGTCGTGGGCGCAGTCGATCGCGTGGTGCGCAGCTCGCGCGCGCCAACCTGCCTCGAGGTCGTGCGGGCGCTGCACGAAGGCGACGAGATCGATGCGCAGGTCGGCAAGGCGCTCGCGGTCTACGCGCGCTCCGGCCTCACCCAGCTCGGCTTCGCGGACCCCGACGTGAAGCTTCCGCCGCTGGGAGCGCGCCAGGTCACATATCTGCGTATCCGGGACCTGCCGAGCGCGCAGCCCGGAATGCCGCGCTCCGAGCAGTCTCAGACCGAGCGCGTCGGAGAGCAGATGGTGCGGCTGATCGCGATGTTCGCGATGCACCTCATGGGCTCCGAGCCCGAGCGGCTGAAGGTCTTCGGCTTCGACGAGGGATGGAGGTTGCTCAGGGACCCGATCGGGCGGGCGCTGCTGCTCGCGCTGCAGCGCATGGGTCGCTCGGAGCTGGCGGTCCCGATCATCAGCACGCAGCTCGTCACCGACACGCTGATCGGCGAGCGCGAGTCGCTGGAGAACCTGGTGGGTGCGACGTTCGTGTTCGGGATGCGCTCCGACGCGGAGGCGCGCCGCGCGCTGCAGCTGCTGGGGCTCGACCCAGAGGACCGCGCGCTGCGCCGGCTGCTGCTCGAGCTGGACGCGGGACGCTGCCTGTTCCGCGACCACCGCGGTCGCGTGGAGGCGATCCAGGTGGATGTCGCACCGTCGCTCCTGCGGGCGTTCTCGACGACTCCCGCGCGATGAGGCGGATGCTCGAGCTGCTGGTGTCGGCTTGCGTGAGCGTCGGGCTGCTGCTCGCCGGATCCCCGGTCGCGATCGCCCGGGCGCATAGGTCGCCGTCACGCGCGCCGACTGGACCTCCGCTTGTCACAGGCGCCGGCGCTTCGAGCGCGCTGTTCACAGGCGCTGACGCATCGAGCTCGGCGCCCTCCAGCGGTGGCGATCCGCTCGTGGAGAACGGCCTGGGCAGTCCGCTGTGCGGGACCGAAGCGAGCGTCCTCTCGGCCGAGGGCCAGCGTAACTGCGGGACCTCGGGATTCGAGGCGTCGGGGGCTCCGACGGGCGACTTCGCGCTCGACGTGCACATCGACACGGGCGCCCTGGGATTCACGGTGGCGACGCTCGAGCAGGACTACGTGATCGCGCCGGTCTGGATGGGTTTGGTGTGGGTTACGCACGCCCTGGTGGTGGCACTCGAATGGGGGTACACGCTCGATCTTCTGGGCGGCTCGACGATGACGAGCGTCGAGCGTGTGCTGCGGGGCGCGCAGAGCTCGTTCACCGGCCCGCTGCTGAGCCTGGCGTTGGCGATCGCGGCGGTCGCGCTCGCATATAACGGATTGGTGCGCCGCCGCGTGGCGGCGACGCTCGGGCAGGCGGCGTTGACGCTCGCGATGATGGCGGGCGGGCTGTGGGTGATCGTTGACCCGGCCGGAACGGTCGGCGCGCTGGGACGCGCGATCGACGGTATGAGCGCCGGCACGCTCGCGACGTTCATGACCGGCTCGCCGGCGCATTCGCGGCGAACGCTCGCGGACAGCATGGGCGGCCTGTTCGCGGGCGTCGTGGGCGATCCGTGGTGCTATCTGGAGTTCGGCGCGGTGCGCTGGTGCGACGAGCCGGCCCTGCTGGACAGGCGGCTGCGGATGGCCGGATTGCATCTCGCTGCTGCCGCGCGGTCGCGTGCGTGTACTGAAAGCCCCCCCACCCAGGACGCGTGCCAGGCGCTCGAAGGGGAGCAGCCGGCGGCACGGCGGCAGAGCGCGACACTGCTCCAGCACGCGCAGACCAACGGCGAGCTGTTCCTCGCGTTGCCCGCGAACGAGGCGGCGCGCAACTCGATCAACGACTCCGCGTCGCTGCTGCGCGCGCTGTGCGGGGGGAGCAGCGACGCGACGGCCTGTCGCGGGCCGACAGCGGCACAGGCGGAATACCGCACGCAGAGCGGGACCTCGTCGCGGATCGGAGGGCTGCTGCTGATCGCGCTCGGGGCGCTCGGGATGGGGCTGGTGTTCGGCTACATCGCGCTGCAGGTGCTGTGCGCGGAGCTGCTCGGCCTGCTCTACCTGCTGCTGGCGCCCGCCGCGGTGCTCGCGCCCGCGTTCGGCGACGGCGGCCGCGCGGCGTTTCGGGTGTGGGCGGGGCGGCTGGTGGGGGCGCTCGTGACGAAGCTGCTTTTCTCGTTCCTGCTTGGCGTCGTCTTGCTCCTGACGCGCAGCGTGCTGGGCCTGGAAGCGCTGGGGTGGTGGACGCGGTGGCTGCTCGCCTCGGCGCTCTGGTGGGGCGCGTTCCTGCAGCGCCGGCGCCTGCTCGGGTTGGTCCAGGGTCAGCCGTGGCCGGCGCGCGCGGGCGGCGTGGGAGAGGGTGTCGCGAGCGGTCGCTACCCGGTCACCTGGGTCCGCCGCACGGAGCCCGGCCACCCCGGAGCTGGTGGGGTGCGGTGGCGCGACGCGCTGGTGGTGGCGCGCGCGATGCGGATGCCAACCCCCGAGCCGCGGGGTCCCGGCGAGAACGGCCTGCCGTCCGCGTCGCCGGGGCAGGGGCGGTGAGTGGGGCAGTCGGCGGACGCCTCGGGGCGCACGTCGCGCTACTGGGTGGCGTGGCGGCGCTGCTCGCGGCGGGTGCGCTGGGCCTCGCGGGGCTCGCGGCGACGGTCGGCGTGGGAGTGCAGAGCGGGCGAGGCGCGCCCGTCGTCGATGGGAGCGTCGGATTTGGGATCTCGGTGCGCGCGCGAAGGGATATCCCATCGCTCTACCTGAGTCTGTATGCGAGCGCCGCGCGTCGCTACGGGCTCGACTGGGCGGTGCTCGCCGGGATCGGCCGGGTCGAGTGCGACCACGGGCGCGACCCGGATCCGTCGTGCACGCGGGAGGGAGCGGTGAACTCGGCGGGTGCGGGCGGGCCGGCCCAGTTCCTGGCCGCGACGTGGAGCGCCTACGGGGTCAGCGCGAGTGGTACCGGGGCTCCCGACCGCTGGAACCCGGCGGACGCGATCCTCGGGATGGCCAACTACCTGCGCGCGTCGGGTGCGCCCGCGGACTACCGCCGTGCGATCTACGCCTACAACCACGCGTGGTCGTACGTCGCCGACGTGGAGCGCTGGGCCGCGATTTACAGGGGCCCAGCCGCGGGCGCGGCGACTGTCCGCGAAGGATCCTCGGAACCGGTGCGCGAGGGCGCTACGACGCCGCCGGTCGAGACGATTCCCGGCGAACACGCCGAGCTCTCCCCGCAGGACGGTCATCTCGCGCTCGTGCCGCAGGACGTGCCGCCGGCCGTGCAGGCGCTGGTGATCGCGGGCAACGAGCTCCAGAACCTCCCCTACGGCGCCGCGGGGCACCCGGATCCCCTGGGTGCCACCAGCGAGGACTGTTCGAGCACGGTCAACTACGTGCTCTACCGCGCCGGTGTGCGCCCACTGGCGGAAATCGTGCGCGACAACCCGCTCGCGCAGGACTACGTCGACTGGGGCGCGCCGGGCCCGGGGCGTTGGGTGACGATCTACGCGACGCGCGTCCCAACCGCGCACGTGTTCGTCGTGATCGCGGGCCTGCGGCTCGACACGAGCCACGACGGCACCGACGTCGGCCCGAACCGTGACCAGGATGGCCCACGCTGGCGCATCCTCGACCGCATCCCGACGTGGGCGCACTGGTCGGTGCGCCACCCGCCGGGGTTATAGAGTGGGCGGCGCTGATGGCGACGCGCAAGGTCGACTACCTGCTGATCGGCGGCGGTCTCGCGAGCGCGAACTGCGCGCGCTGGCTGCGCGAGGAGGGCGCCGACGGATCGATCCTGCTCGTCGGCCGCGAGCCCGACCCACCGTACAACCGCCCGAACTGCTCCAAGGGCTACCTGCGCGGAGTGGAGGAGCGCAGCGAGGCGTTCTTCCGCCCGAACGAGTGGTGGGAGCAGCAGCGGATCGAGCTCCTGACGCGCACGAGCGTGACCTCACTCGACGCCGCGGCGCGCGTCGCGAAGCTCTCCAACAAGGAGGAGGTCGAGTACGGCCAGGTGCTGCTCGCGACGGGCGCGAACGTGCGCCGCCTGAACGTCGAGGGGTGCGAGCTCGAGCAGATCCACTACCTGCGCACGCTGGGCAACTCCGACGCGATCCGCGAGGGCGTGCGCGACGCCGAGCGCGTCGTGCTGATCGGCGGCTCCTACATCGGCTGCGAGGTCGCCGCTTCGCTGACGATGCTCGGCAAGCGCTGCACGATCGTGATGCAGGAGGACGTGACGCTGGAGCGCGGCTTCGGCGCGCCGACGGGGCGCTTCTTCCAGGGACTGCTCGAATCGAAGGGGATCGAGATCCACGGCCGCGACGGGCTGGAGCGCTTCGAGGGCGACGGGAGCGTGGCGCGCGTGATCACCAAGAACGGGCTGCGCCTCGACGCCGAAGCGGTCGTGGTCGGCGCGGGCGTCACACCCGACGTGCAGCTCGCGCGCGGCGCGGGTTTGGATTTGGGGGAGGGGGGAGGGGTTCGCTGCGACTGCGGGCCTGCGCGCATCCGCACCCGGCGTGTTCGCCGCGGGCGACATCTGCGAGTACGACTCGCCGCTGCACGGCGGCCCGCTGCGGATCGAGCACTGGGACGTCGCGTTCAACCACGGCAAGACCGCCGCGCTGAACATGCTCGGGCGCGACGTCGCGCACGAAACGGTCCCGTATTTCTTCTCCGTGCTCGGCGATTGGGCGGAGCTCGAGTACGTCGGGCCCGCGCGCGAGTGGGACGAGGAGATCGTGCGCGGCTCCCACGACGACGGGAACTTCACGACGTGGTACCTCAAGGACGGACGCCTCGTCGCCGCGCTGACGGTCGGCCGCTCCGAGGAGCTCGACCACGCGCGGCGCCTGCTCGCCGGACGCACGCAGCTCGAAGACGCCGATCGTGGGGCGCTCGGCGACACGGGCAGCGACCTCGACACGGTCGGCCGGTAGGCCTTCGATGTGGGTCTTCAATTGCGGACTCTATGCACGACTAAATAGTTTCGTGCTGTAAAGAAACGAGAAAAGAGAACTTCAATTCTCCGATCCGGCCGCGCGCCGCGGTAGGATCCCGCCTGTCCATACGGTCGGTGGCCCAGGGAAGCCGGTGCGATTCCGGCGCGGACCCGCCACTGTGATCGGGGATGCCCCTCGCTGCGCCGCACGGTGCAGCCACTGATCCGCCGCCGGCGGAGCGGGAAGGCGCGGGGGGTAGGCCCGGGAGCCAGGAGACCTGCCTCCGACCGCAAGCCCACAAGACCCTCGAGGAAAGGGGTTGGCTCAAATGCTCGCATCTGCACGTACTCTCGCGGCGCTGTCAGCCGCACTGCTGTGCTCGCTGCTCGCCGCGTCCGCGGCGCTCGCCGGGAGTCCGGCTGACGTCACTGTCCGGGTGCTCGGCCCGGCGCCCGCCTACGAAGCGCTGACACCGCCGACGCCGGTCACGACGACGGCTTCGCCGGTCACCAAGGACAACGGCTCGTGCTCGGGGACGAGCGCCGCCGGCGCACTCGAATTGGGAACGGCGGGCAACTGGGAAGGGGTGTGGAGTACGAAATACAACGACTACGAAGTGGTCTCGATCGACGGACACAGCTACCCCTTCGAAGAAGGCGCGCCCGCCAACTACTACTGGAGCTTCTGGCAGAACAACGCGTTCGCCGAAGTCGGGATCTGCGAAGCGGAGCTGGGCAACGGCGATCAGGTCCTGTTCGTGCCCTCGTGCTACGGGACGAGCTGCCCGCCCGCGCCGACGCAGCTCCTCGGCGTCGAAGCTCCCGTCACGGCCGAAGTCGGCAGGCCGGTCACGGTCGCCGTGCACGCCTACCCGACAACCGGCGGCGCTCCTGTCTCCGCGGCGGGCGTCACCGTCACCGGCGGTGGCGCCGGAGGGCAGACCAACGCCGAAGGCAAGCTCGCGCTGACCTTTCCACAGGCCGGCGCGTTCACGCTGCGCGCGTCGGGAACGGGCCCGGAACCGCGGCCGATCCCCGGTGAAGGGAACATCTGCGTGCACAACGGCAACGACGGCACCTGCGGCACGACGGTCCCCCCAACGGAAACACCGCATGCGCTTCCGCTGATCCTGCCCGGGCCCGACGTCGTGCGCGCCGGCGGCGTCCAGGACGGCCATACCTATTCGCGTCGAGGCGCACCGCGCCTGCTGAGCGGCACCGTGGACGTGCCGGCGGGAGGCGCGCTGAACGAAGTGAGCGTCAGTCTGCAGCGCTCACGTCGCGGTCACTGCTCGGTCTTCGACGGGAGCCGCGAGGCGTTCGTACGCGCGAAGTGCCACGCGGAGCGCTTCTTCAGGGTCGCACGGACCACTTCCTTCAGCTACCTGCTCCCCGCACGGCTGCCCGCCGGCCGCTACGTGTACGCGATCAAGGCAACCGGCGGCCCTGCGGAGCCCGCCAGCGTCCGTGTCGCGTTCCGTGTCAAGTAAGCGTCATCGCTCGCGCCTGCTGGCGCTCGGGCTCGCAGCCGCCGTCCTGCTCGGCGGCTGCGGCCTGGGCGCGGGGTCGACGCCGAGCGGCGTCCAGCTGCTGATCACGCGCGACTTCGGCGCGGACACCCTGCACGCCTCGCGCGCACCCGCCGTCCACGGCCAGGAGACCGTGATGAGCCTGCTGCAGCGCAACGCCGAGATCGCGACGCGCTACGGCGGGGGCTTCGTCGAGAGCATCGACGGCCACAGCGGCGGCTACGAAGGGTCCGAGCCGGTCGACTGGTTCTACTACGTCAACGGCGTCGAAGCCTCCAAGGGCGCCGCCGAGGTCAACCTGCACCCCGGCGACCGCGTCTGGTGGGACCTGCACCAGTGGAACCAGACCGACCACATCCCCGCCGTCGTCGGCACATACCCCGAGCCGTTCCGCCACGGGATCGACGGACACCGCTACCCGGTGCGCGTCGAATGCGCCGACCCCGAAGGCGAACCGTGCCGCACGATCGCCCGCGGCCTGCGCGACGCCGGGGTGCCCGCCGCACGCGCCGTCCTCTCACCGGCGGGGCAGGGGCCGGAAAGCCTGCGCGTGATCGTCGGCACCTGGACCCAGGTGCGCCGCGAATCCGCCGCCAAAGGACTCGAAAGCGGCCCGGGCACTAGCGGCGTGTACGCGCGACCCGCAGCCGACGGCAGGTCTATCGCAGTGCTCGACTCCAGCGGCAGCGTCGCCGGCACGCTCGCCGCTGGCGCGGGGTTGATCGCGGCGACCCGCCACGCCGAAGACGCGCCCGAATGGGTCGTTACGGGCACCGACGCCAGCGGCCTCGCGCGCGCCGCGCGCGCCTTCGACGAATCCGATCTACGCGAGCACTTCGCCGTCGCCGTCACCGGCACCGAAGTCCTCGCGCTCCCGAGGCCGAGCCGATGAGCAGCTCCCCGCCGGCACCGGTCGCGTCGCCCTCGCTCGCGTCGCCCCCGTCGCCCTCGCTCGCGTCGCCCCCGCCGCAGTCGCTCGCGTCGCCCCCGCCGCCGGTCGTGTCGCCCCCGCGGGCACCGCTCGCGTCGCGCTCGGCCCGGTTCCTCGGCGGGACCGCACCGATGCTCTACCGGCCGCTCGCGAGTCCCCTGCACGCGACGCGCGCCGGGGTCGCCGCGCTGTGGGCCGCTGCGCTGGGTGCGGCCGCGCTGCTGCTCTACCACCCGCTCGCGCTCGCCGTCCTGCTCGTCGCGGTCGTGCTCGCCGGTCGCGGCGCCGGTGTCGGTCCAGAGCTCACGCGCGCCCTGCGCACCGCGCTGATCGTCGCTCTGCCGATCGTGCTCGTCAACGTGCTCGTCACGCGCGACGGGCTCACCGTGTTCGCGCGCCTCGGCGACCTCGGGCCGTTCGGGCAGGGCGATCTGACTCTGGAGGCGCTCGTCTACGGCGCCGTGATCGCGCTGAAGGTCACCGCGCTGATCCTCGTCACGGCGCTCGCAAGCATCGCGATCGACCCCGACGCGCTGCTGCGCAAATCCCGGCGCCTCTCGTTTCGCTCGGCGCTGACGGCATCGCTGGCGATCCGCATGGTGCCGCTGCTGGCCGCCGACGCCCGCCGCCTCGCCGAGGCGCAGCGCACGCGCCCGCCGGGGATCGCGACCAGGGTCGGCGCACCGTCTAGCGCCGCGGCCAGCGCGCAGGACGCTGGCGGGGGATCGCGGGCGTCTGATGCGCCCGCCAGCGCGCAGGACGCTGGCGGAGGATCGCGGGCGTCTGATGCGCCCGCCAGCGCGCAGGACGCTGGCGGAGGATCGCGGGCGTCTGATGCGGCCGCCAGCGCGCAGGACGCTGGCGGAGGATGGCTGTCCGGGCGCCACGAAGGGCGCGTCCGCAAGCGCCTGGGCTCCGCGCGAGAGCGCGCCGCGATCGTCGGGGCGGTCCTCACCGGCTCGCTCGACCGCGCGATGGACGTCGCCGCCACGCTAGAGGTCCGCGGCTTCGCCGCCCCCCGCCGCCCGAGCGCTCCCGGCCGCCGCATGCGCCGACCGTGGTCGCGCCACGACCTCGCGTTCGCCGCGTCCGCCGTCGCGGTGCTCGCGCTCGCGCTCGCCGCACGCCTCGCCGGCTGGGAGCGGTTCGACGCCTACCCGCTGCTGCACGTCGCCTTCGGCGCGGACCTCCTCGTGCTGTGTGCCGCGCTCGCGCTCGCGACCCTGCTGCCGTTCGCCGACCGCCGCGGGATCGAGCCGTGAGCACCCACGCCCATGAAACGCCGCTGCTCGCCGTCGAGCACGTCACCTACCGCTACCCCGGCCTCCCGCACGCGGCGCTCGACGACGTCAGCTTCACGCTCGCCCCCGGCGAGCTCTGCCTGCTCGCCGGGCGCTCCGGGCACGGAAAGTCGACCCTCCTGCGCGCCGCGTGCGGCCTCGTTCCGCACTTCCACGGCGGCCGCTTCGCCGGACGCGTCACGCTCGCCGGCCTCGACACCCGCGAGCACGGGCCCGCCCGCCTGGGAACGCTCGCGGGCGCGCTGTTCCAGGACCCCGAGACCCAGCTCGTGATGAGCTCCGTCCGCTCCGAGCTCGCCATCGCCCAGGAGAGCCGCGGACACTCCGAGGTCGAGGTCGCCCGCGGCGTCGAGGAGATCGCGCTCGCCCTCGGCGTCGACGCCCTGCTCGACCGGCCCACCCACGAGCTCTCCGGCGGCGAGCAGCAGCGCGTCGCGCTCGGCGCCGCACTCGCCGGCCGCCCGCGCCTCCTGCTGCTCGACGAGCCCACCTCCCAGCTCGACCCCGTCGCCGGCGACGAGCTCATCTCGCTGCTGCGCCGCCTCAACGAGGAGCACGACACCGCCATCCTGCTCGCCGAGCACCGCCTCGAGCGCTGCCTCCCCAGCGCCGACCGCGTGATCGCCATGCACGACGGCCGCATCGCCTTCGACGGCGCGCCCCGCGCCTTCCTGGAATGGGCCGCCGAGCACGACCCCGCGCTGCAGACCCCCTCGGCGAAGCTGTTCTCGCTCGCCGGCCTCCAGCCCCCGCCCGTCGGCGTCAAGCAGGCGCGCGCGGCGCTCCGCCGCCGAGGGTCACTGCCCAACCACCCCTCCCCCTCCTCCCCCTCAACCCTCGACTCCGGCCGCCGCTCCAGGAGCTCCAAGCCGTGCGCCCTGGAGGTACACGGCGTCTGGCACGAGATCCCCCGCGGCCCCGCCATCCTGCGCGGCGTCGACCTGCGCGTCCCCGCCGGCGAGAGCGTCGCGCTGATGGGCCGCAACGGCGCCGGCAAGTCCACGCTGCTGCGCCACGCCGCCCGCCTCCTCGCACCCACGCGCGGACGCGTCGCGAGCAGCGGACGCGTCGCCCTGCTGCTCCAGAACCCCGGCGATTACTTCCTCCACGACCGCCTCGACCGCGAGGCCTCGCCCCGCGCGCTCGCCCGCGCCGGGCTGGAGGGGTTGGAGGACCGCAACCCGCGCGACCTCTCCGGCGGCCAGCGCCAGCGGCTCGCGCTCGCGATCGTCACCGACGGTCCCGACGAGCCCGCCGTGCTCGCCCTCGACGAGCCCACCCGCGGGATGGACCGCGAGGCCAAGGCCGCGCTCGCCGCCGACCTCCGCGCCCGCGCCGACCGCGGCCAGGCCGTGATCGTCGCCACCCACGACGCCGAGTTCGCGTGCGCCTGCGCCACCCGCACCGTCCTCCTCGCCGAGGGCCGCGCCATCGCCGACGGGCCCGCCGCCGAGCTCCTCGCCGGCGGCTGGTACTTCGCGACCGAAACCGCCCGCGTCCTCGGCGGCGCCGCCGGCGCGCTCACGCCCGAGCAGGGCGCCGCGCTGCTCGCCGCGCTCGCCGCGCCGGTTGGCGCGCGGGCTCGACAGCCCGACCGTTCGAGCACGCCTTCCGGCACGGGCGACGCGGGGGGAAGTCCGCCCGACGTTCGCCCCGGGCTTGAGGCCCTCGGATGAGCTGGCCCTTGGCGTCGGTCGCGATCGTCGTCCTCGTGCTCGGCACCGGCTGGCTCGCGTACGAGCGCTCGCGGCCATCCGCGCGCATGATCGCGGTCGTCGCCACCCTCGCCGCGCTCGCCGCGCTCGGCCGCGACGCGTTCGTCGCGCTCCCCGAGGTCAAGCCCATCACCGCGATCGCGCTCGTCGTCGGCTACGCGCTCGGGCCGCTGCCCGGCTTCTCCGTCGGCGCGCTCGGGATGCTCGCCTCCAACGTCATGCTCGGCCAGGGCACCTACACGCCCTGGCAGATGGCCGCCTGGGGCCTCGTCGGCCTCGCCGGCGCCGCGCTCGGCCGGCTCAGCCGCCGGCGTCTCGGGCGGCTGCCGCTGGCGCTCGCCTGCGCAATCACCGCTCTCTTCGCAAAGGAGATCATGAACGTCTACAGCTGGACCATCGGCGCCTCCCACACCCCCGCCGCGCTGCTCGTCGAAGTCGGCAAAGGGCTGCCCTTCGATCTCGTCGACGCCGTCGCCAGCCTCCTGTTCGGGCTCGCCTTCGCGCCCGAGCTCGCGCGCATCCTCGCCCGCGTGCGCATGCGCATGGATGTCGATTGGGAGCCCATCCCCAATGCCCTCCGCGGCCCACTCGCAGCAATCGTCGCGCTCGTGGCGGTGTCGGCCGCGCTGCTCGCCCCCCCGCGCGCGCTGGCGAGCCGCCTCAACCTTTCGCGCGAGGTCGGCTACCTCGCCGCCGCGCAGAACGCCGGCGGCGGCTTCGGCGCCGCCCCGGGCCACGCGAGCAGCGAGCTCTACACCGCGTGGGCCGCGATCGGGCTCGCCGCCGCCGGTCGCAATCCCGCCACGCTGCGCCGCGGCGGACGCTCCGTGCTGGACGCGCTGCGCGCCCAGGCCGCCACGCTGCAGGGGCCCGGCGACCTCGAGCGCACGATCCTCGCGCTCCACGCCTGCGGGGCCCCCGCCGGCTCGATCGCCGGGAAAAACCTGATCTCGGGCCTCGTCCGCTACCGCGCCGGTGACGGCTCCTTCGGGCGGCTGCTCAACATCACCGCGTTCGCCGTCCTCGCGCTGCGCGCCGCAGGGCACTCCACTAGCGATCCAGCCGTCGCGGCCGCGGGTCGTTGGATCGCCGCGCACCAGGACACCGACGGCGGGTACAACTTCGCCGGTCACGGCGGCTCCAGCGACGTCAACGACACCGCCGCCGCGCTGCAGGCGTTGGTCAACGCTGGAATGCGCGGAGGTAGCGTCATTCGCGCGGTCGCGTTCATCGAGCGCGCCCAGAACCCCGACGGCGGCTTCCCCACCGAACCGCGCCGCGAATCGAACGCGCAGTCAACCGCGTGGGCCGTCCAGGGCCTCGTCGCGGCGGGGGTCGCCGTGGAAGGGGTGCGCGATCGCGGCAGCCGCTCCCCGCTGACCTACCTGCAGAGCCTCCTCGCCCCGAACGGCAGCGTCCGCTACTCGCGCACCAGTGCGCAGACCCCGGTCTGGGTGACCGCGCAGGCGCTCGCCGCGCTCGCGCTGAAGCCGTTCCCGGTTGGGGCGGGGTGAGCGCGCTCCGGAGTCGCGCGTTGACGTAGTCGCCCAGATACGGTATCTGTGGCTGGTTCGGCTAGGCAGCATACGTCAAAATAGAGAATTGATAGGAGCGTGCATATGTGCAGAACCAGGCTGGTGTTGCTCTGCGCCTTGGTCCTACCTGCAATGGGTGCGGTAACGGCCACGTCCGCATCCGCAACGGATCACTGGGTGATCTGCGTGAAAGAAAAAGGTGGGCATTATGCGAACAAACAATGCAGCGAAGAAGGTGGCAGCGAAGAATGGGAAAAGTTGGTCCTCATGTCGGGAGAAAACATCGAGATGGGCGCCGAAGGCGGGCCTTCGACTCTCCACACGGAAAAATTTGCCATAAAATGCAACGTCAACAAAACTGAATACGGAAGTCTACATGGCGCCGGCACGTCGAACTATTTCATCGAATTTGCGGCCGGCTCATGCGAAGTCCTCAACCACAAATCTGAAAAAACCGAATGCATCGTGTCGGACTATTACCTCAACCTCGAAGGCGCTCTGGGTGGCACGGTCGTCGAAGACCCCCACGGTCTGGTGACCTTCAACGAACTGGGCCTGTTGCCAGGCTCTGAAGTCACGATCAGTGGTTGTGGTAAAGCAGGAACCTACAAGTTCAAAGGCAACCAGACGTGTAAGATGCCGAAACTGGGAGAACTGGTGCAACAGCACGAAATGATCTGCCTGCCCAGTGGCAGCGACATTGAAATCGAAGGAGGGGAAAAAGGAGTGGAATTCACGGACACCGAGCAGGTGCACGTGTTCAAAGACTATTGGGGTGCAGAAGTATAGGTGTGAGCCGAAGGGGGACCGGATAAGTTCACAAACACAGAGAAGGATGCCGTAGCGGCGGGCGGCCGCTTCGAAGTCCTCGGAGCGGTCGCCTGATGCGCCTACTAACCGTGAACGCACGAACGCCAAGGATCGGCCCCGCGCCGTCAGTCGGACGGCGACGACTTGGTATTACGCGGCATGCAGAGCCGGGTACGACGTTGAACCCGGATAGCTTCCTGCACGAGCTAATGGACCCGGCGGGTAGGCAGGTTCGAAGGCGGGCTCTGCGGGCGACACGCGGGTCGACTTAAGGCAAGGCTTTGGGGTGCTGGCGGCGTGGCAGTTCCCTGCTCCTCGTGGTGCCCTTGGTTGGCACGACGTTCGCTTCGTTTCCCTAACTGTTCCGACACCTCGGCTGAGGGGCGCTGGGCTGGCCGTTGATCGACGAGGTGGGCCAGCACGGAGATCTTCCTGATCTCGCCGTTCCGCGACGTGGCCCGCCAGATCTGCCGGCGCGCACGCGCCTACCCGGGCCTGACCGCAGGAACGATCCACACCGCGCAGGGCCACCGGGCGGACGTTGTGATCCTCGTCTTGGGCGGAAACCCGGTGCGACCGCGAGCGCGCGCCTGGGCCGCGGAAAAACCGAACCTACTCAACGTTGCGGTCAGCCGTGCATGCCGGCGGCTGTACGTGATCGGCGACCGTGCGGCATGGGCCATGCTCCCGCACTTCAAGGTGCTGGCGCAAGCGCTGCGCGCTCCCCGCAGTGGCGCGCCAGTCGCAGTGACGGCTTCGTCACCGAAGATGCGTCGCTAGGCTGCCACTGCCTCGCGCAGTGTCGGCGCTGCATCGGGCAGGTTGTTGACCATCAGCTTGTCCCTGAGTGCACGCCTACCGACCTCGATGAGATGGTGGTGATGGGTGAGCACGATCACCTGTGTGGTGGCCGCGAGTTCCCCGAGGGCTTCGAAGATGCGCTCCGAGCGGGGCTCATCGGACTCGATAAAGACGTCATCGAAGATGACGGGAATTGGGCCCGATGTCGCCACGTAGCGCTCGATGGCGGCAATCCGCAGCGCAAGGAACAGTTGCTCGCGTGTGCCCTTGCTCATCTCAGGCACACGCTTGAGTACACGGTTGCGCTGGCGGCCGATAAGGACTCCGTGCTCGCGCTCGTCGATGTCAACGAACAGCTCAACGAAGCTTCCCAGTGTGAAACGTCCGAAGAGCTCGTTTGCTCGGTGCAGCAGCGGGTCTTGATGTAAACGTCGGTATCTGTCGATCGCGCGTCGCACGACTGCAGCCGAGAGCTTGGCCTTGGTGTGCGCGACGGCCGCCTCCTTGACTGCCGCACGCGCTAGCTGGACATCTTGAGCGGCCTGGACGGCATCCGTGTCGGTCTCGGCTTGGGCGAGCATCGACTTGCGCTCGCCGATGTTCTCCTTCACCTGGTCGCGTTGTCCTCGGAGACTCTCGGACTGCTCATGTACTTCGTCGAGCTCGGCCGCCGCGCGCTCGCGGTCGAACTCTGCGGCGCCTGCGGCTAGATCGCTGAAGCGCCCCTCCCCGAACTCGGTAACGCGTTGCTCGATCTCTGAGATCTCGTGGCGCAGCGTCCGGGCACGGGTTGCACGGTTCTCAATCTCCGGCAGCTCATCGGCTGTCTTGCAGCCCGCGGTAGCTATCAGCGAATCGATCTCGGCCTGCGCCGTGTCGCTGTCAGATTGAGTCGCGGTCAGCTCGTCCTGCGCGGCTGCGCGCCGTTCGAGTAGCGCCTCGCGCTGTGCATGGCGCTGTTCGTGGTCGACCAGTATCTTGTGTAACCCGCTTGCGGCACGCTCGGCATTCAGTGCTCGCAGCTGCGGCGCCAGGTCTTCGCAGAGGCTCCGCACGCGCGCGTCGAACTCGGACTGGTCGTTGTCGATGCCTTCGATTCGTCTTTCGAGATCAGCGGCGCGCTTGAGGTGTCCGAGACCATCCTCCACCGCCCGTGCTATCTCCTGTGCTGCTTCGGGCGTCGCGCTGGCGGGCAAGCCGGCTTCGGCTCGACGCTGTGGCCAGGCGCCTTCCCACGCCGACCATGCTTGTTCTGCCGCACTGTGCTCATTCTGAGCAGCAGCAAGCGTGCGTTTGGCCGCTGACAAGGCGGTCTCACGGGTTGAGCGCGCGGTAGCTTGTCGCTGAGCCTCGGCGACCACTGCCTGGCCACGCGCGACAAGCGTCTCGAGACTGGCACCGGAGCCGATCTCGGGGTCGTGTTCGCTCAGCAGCGCCTCCAGCACCTCCACATGCCCCCGCTCGCGCTTGAGGAGCGTATCCGCGCGCGCTTGGGCCTCGGACGCATCGCGATCGAGATCGAGGATCGCGTCGCGCTCATCGAGCCAGCTGAGGGAATCCTCCGGCGAGATTGTGGGGAGGCCGGTGATCGCCCATGCCTCTGTCCATCCGCCGGCTAATGCTGCCTTTGCCCCGTCGAGCTTCTCGTCGCGGTCGGCAAGCGCGGCGCGCTCACGCTCCAGGCGAGACGCGCGTGCTTGGGCGGCTGCAGTGCGCTCGATCTGGGTGGCGTGATCGGCACGCGCGTCAGCGATCTGATCTGCGCTGGCGAGCGCACGCTCAAAAACGTCGGCTTCCGCAGGCTCCAGCGTGGAGCCGGCGGCGGTCAGCACCCGAATCTCTGACCAGTGTGCGTCGCGCGTCGCGCGTGCATTGGTCAGAGCCTCGACCGTGGGCGGCTCTCCGAGGAGCGCGAGACTCTCGCGCTCCTCGGCAAGCGCAATCTCTTCGCCTGCTAGGCGGTCTCGCTCGGATTGGACGCGTTCTGCCTCCTGCTGGAGTGCTTCGCCGTGAGTGATGACCCGCTTTGCCATTTCGCGTGGCGGTGCCGCGAGCGTACGTAACGCGTCGATCGATGGGGGTGACGGGTCCAGACGTGCCAGGCGCCCGGCCGCCGTGCGACGCTGGAGTTCGGCCTGCAGCCGGTTCTCCTCGATCTGCTCTGACAGCACCCCCGCTCTCAGCGCCGCGGTAAGCGCAGCTTCAAGCCTTTGCGGGTCCACGGCACTCGGGGCGTTGTCGATATCGACGAGTACCTCCTCTCTGATGCGTTCGGCCTCTGCCACGCGTGTCTTCGCGCCCGTGCACCTGGCGGCAAGCTCGTCGCGATCGCTCAGGAAGCGGTCCAACGCGCGTCGCGCGGTAGCGGGGCGACGTAGGGACTCGACCTCGGAGGGCTCGACGCCGACGATTGCGGCTGCGCCGTCTAATCCTGCGCGCGCTTCCTGCAACTCGCCCTCGCGCTTGCGCCGATCGCCCGCGGCCTTGTTGAGCGCGGACACGTCGGCCTTCACAGTCTGGATCTCCTCAGCGCGAGCGATGATCTCGGCGTTGACGTCAAACGCTTCGATTTCGCTCTCGAGTTTCGTCATGGCGAGCGTGGTGCGTTGCAGCTGCGCCGCGCCGGCGTTCAGGCGCCCCTGAGCATCGGATCGCTGCGCCGCGGCAGAGTCCGGGAGGTCGGGCGTGTCACCCAACTCATCTAGCTCGGCTACGCGCTCGCCGTGAGCGTCGAGGAGTGGAGCTATGGTGCGCTTGCGTTCGATCGCGCGTGCTCGCAGGTCCAGCTCCTGGATCTCATGAGTTAGCCTGTCGCACTCGGCCTCGGCCTGCGTCAACGCCGAGGTCAGATCGCGGTGGCGACTGGGCCGCAGTGTCGCATCGCGCAAACGCTTCTCGGCGTCCCGATGCTCCAAGAGGGCCTGATGGAGAACCGTGGTACGTGCCCTGGGGTTGAATATCCGCAGCGCGTCACTGTCTAGATCAGACAGGACACCGTGCAGTGTGGCGATGCCGGCGGCAGCAGTGAAAAGGCTAGCGCCGATCTCACCTTCGCCCTGCAGCAGCTCGGCACCACCTTGAACCAGCGTGTCGTGGTCGACCTGAAACAGAGCTTGGTAGACCTGCTCGGTCAAGCCTCGCAGGCCAGGCATGATCGGGTCATCGGGAAGCGCTTCTCCGTCGGGGCCAACGAGCGAGTTGGCGCGGCGCTTGCGTCGCGAGAGGTCCACGACCTCGCCATCGATTTGCAGGCGAGCGCCGATGCGAAGATCCGCATAGTCGTAAGTGTGATTGTCGGGTGTGCGCGCGCCGATCCCATACAGCAGGCTGCGCTCTCCGCGACTCGTAGTCGACTTGCCGGAGGCGTTCGGTCCATAGATCAGATCCACGTGGCCGTGCTTCGAACTGAACGACAGCGAGTGATCCTCGAAGCATCCCCAGGGGTTGAAGTCAATTCGCTCTATCCGTAGTGCCATCAGGCCGCGCTCCTCTCCAGTAGCGCTGCGGGAAGGGATTGGCTTACCTCGGCCATGAGATCCCGAACAGTGTCGGGATCGCCCGGGTCGAACTCCGCTAGGACTGCCGGCGGCAGCACCTTCGCCAGCGCCCCGAGCGTCGCTGCAAGCTCCTCGGCTGAGCCCGTGGTGAGTTCATGCAACTCCTTCACGAGCTCCCCAACTGCGTCGTCGCCGGCGTGTGCAAGTGCGCGCGGTGGGGTTGTCTTGAGCTGGACCCCCTCGATCCAAACCCGCTGCCCGGCGATATCGGTGGCGCTGGCAACCATGTCGAAGCGAAGACGCTCCGCGTCGGCCGCAAGGCGGGAATGCGCCTCGGTGATGCCGGTGATCTCGAGGCGCACTGCGAACAGGCGATCAGCGTCCTCGCCGACAGTCCGATGAATCGCTGCGCCGGCGCGCTCGCAAACATCGTCGCGAGATGCGCATCCGGTGACGTCAACCGCGACCAGCTCCCAGCGAACGCAGTCCAGGATCCGGTGCTCGAATGCAATCGTACCGTCGGGTCCTACGTCGATCAGTGTGGCTCCCTTGGGGCCGGTCTCGCGCATTCCCCTACCTTGCAAGTTGCCAGGGAACACAACCGGTGGATCGGTGTGGAGTACCTCGCGGCTGTGGATATGCCCGAGCGCCCAATAGTCGTATCCGCGCTGTACCAATGCGTTGACGTTGCAGGGCGCATAGCGCTCGTGGCCGGGGCGGCCGTCAGCGCTGGTATGAAGCAGCCCGATGTTGAACATGTCGGCGAGCGGATCCGGATAGTTCGCTGATAAGTCCTCGACTGTGGCGGGCGTGGCATAGCTCTGTCCGTGGACGGCGAGGCCAATATCGTCAAACCTGCTGGTCTGCGCCTCGCGTGCGCTGAGCATGCGTACGTTTGCCGGGAGAGGCAGCGACTTGGTCAGTTTGGACTCGGCGTCGTGGTTGCCGGTAACAATGACCGTGGGTATGTCTGCCTCCCGCAGGCGGCTCATCTCGTATACAAAGCGGACGCCCGTTCCGTAGTGTGGCCAGTCGCCGTCAAAGATGTCGCCGGCGATCACGACCGCATCGACGGCTTCCTCGATCGCTGCGTCCACTAGATTTCCGAGCGCCACGCGTGTGGCTAGTCGCAGTTCCTCGACGGGCGCCTCGGGGTAGGCAACGAGGCCCCGCATGGGACTATCGAGGTGTAGATCGGCAGCGTGGAAGATCTTCATGCGAACGCACCATTCAACATCAGCCGCCGGACGCGCCGCCGACGCATATCAATGACAAGGGGCGGATCGGCACGCATAAGCGCGTACCTGGCTCTCGAAACTGATAGTTGGACAATCGGCCGAGATCATTCTGACTATCGCGATACCTCGATTTGATAAACGGGTTGTGGGGGGACGCGACGAAGATCGCGCTCAGGACGACGCTCGCCCACCCCAGCGTGTGCTCGAACAACTCCGCGATGTCGTCCCAGCCAGGCACCTCCGGCTCGAGTCGTCGATCCCGGGTTGCTCGGACGCTCGCTCAGGCCAGCCGCGCCGACACGATCCGCCCGCCGTCTTCCCAGCTCACTGCACGATCGTGAAGGCGCAGCGATTCGGACGCGATGGTGGGACCTTCGTCGAGCAGGATCGGCGCGCCGGACACCTGGGCGCTGTAGACCTGCAGCGTGGTCGTCTTGCAGTGCGAGCCTTTCTCCAGGATCCACGCGATTGAGCCGCGCGCGGTGACGAGCAGGTCGGTGATCCGGCGGAACTGGATCACGCAGGCGTTGACGAAGCCTGCGGCTTGGGGCACCCTGAGAACGACGTGTCCGTGGGCGACGTTCAGCACTTCGATGCTCGTGTCCCCGGTATCGACTCCGTGTGTGCTGCTCGTGTAGGCGACCATAGCGCCGGCGAGCGTGATGTGTTCGACGGCGAACCCGCGCAGGGCTCGCCGACCGGGCCTGGCGATCGTGACGGTGCGACCGGTGCGGCGCAAGCACGCATAGATGCCCTCGGATGCACGCTTGGCCATGCGTGTGTAGACGCGCGCCTGGCGGTTCTGAGCGAGCACATGGGCGCCGTGTGGGTCGCAGGTGGGGGAATGCGCAGGAGTTGCCGCAGCGCCGGTGCGGGTGGCTATTGCGCCCGCGACCAGGGTCGCGGCGAGCACCACGGCGCACGCGATTTGCTGTGCGGGCAGTCGAGTGTGCTTTGCCGAGCGGGTGGTCATTGGCCAACCATTTTGACGCGCGGCGGCGCGCGATTCGTTCAGTGCTCCTGAGCTCTCAAACGCTGGTCCTCGGAAGCTGCACGGCATATCCGAGTCCGGCGAGGCGCTCGTCGGTGATCTCGCGCGCGCAGCGACGCGACGAGCTCGTGCTCATGAGCGAGGTCGGAGTCGGGCGGAGCGACCGCCTCCAGCTCTATGAAGTCCCCGGCCGGCGGTCGTGTTGGGGAGCCCGCGGCGCGAGCTGGTGGCGCCGTGCGTGCCGCTGGAGTACTCGGGCGAGGGCGGCGCGTCGTCGTGGCGCGCAGCGGGTTGGCCGGGCGACCGGGCGCCGACGCTGAACCCAGGTGGTGCGTAACGGTCGAGGCCGACACGGCAGCAGCCGCTTGGGGCTTGTGCGGCCTTTGCGGCGGTCTCATCGTCGGAGGCGCGGCGCAGCTAGTTGCTCAGCACAGTCCAGCTCGCCGGCCAGCAGGCCGCGAGCTCCCGGCCCTCGCTGAGCGCGGCGTGGATCAGCTCCCGCGCACGTCGCGCCGCTCCCGTACGCGGTCCTCGCTCGCGACGATCACGTCGGCCGCGAGAACCAGGTCCCCGAGCGCTCTGCGTAGCCGAACCGACTCACGTGCAGGGTTCTCGACGCTCGGCTCGATCACCAGAAGGTCGAGATCGCTGTGCTTGCCGGCGTCGCCACGGGCGTGCGAGCCGAACAGGATGGTCCGCGCCGCTGGCGCCGCTTTCGACAGGCGGCGACCAGCCTCCTCTATGACCGCATCGTCAACCATACGCGCGCAAGCGTAGCCGACCGCAGCGACACCGCTTCAATGGACATCTACGTCGGTTCCAACGACGGCCAACCGGGCTCGAAAATGCAGTCCAGGGTCCTCTAACCTGAACCTGTGAGCGCGCCGAGCGCAGCCCCGTACCAGAGCCGTCTGAGCGCTCGCCTCGGACTGCGCGCGGCTGTCCTCTGCCTCGTGGCGATGGCTGTCACGTGGGCGCTGGCCTCGTTCGAGCCGACCGTGCACTGGCGCGACGCCGTCGCGCTGAGCGATTTCACGCAACTCGACACGCCGCGCGTCGATACGCTCGCGAACGACCTTCTCAGGCTGCTCGATCCGCTGCTGTACACGCTGTGGGCCGCGCTGCTGGTCGCGATCGCGCTGCTGCGCGGACGCCCGCGCGTGGCGCTTGCCGTCACGGTCCTCGCGCCCGCCGCGCCGCTGACCGCCGAGGTGCTCAAGCCGCTTCTCGCCCATCCCCACGCCTACGTCTACGGGTACCGCTGGATCGGCGCCGCCTCCTGGCCCAGTGGGCATTCGACTGCGGCGATGACGCTGGTGGTCTGCGCGCTGCTCGTCGCTCCGCATCGCCTGCGCCCGACGGTCGCGGTCCTCGGCTCGGTCTTCGCGATCGCCGTCGGGCTGTCGGTGCTGATCCTCGCGTGGCACATGCCCAGCGACGTGCTCGGCGGCTACCTGCTCGCCGCCCTCTACGGCTCGCTCGCACTCGCCGCGCTGCGCGGCGCCGACAGCCGCCAGCCCCGCCGCGAGGCGCGCTGGCGCAGCGAGGACATGCTCGTCCCCGCGGTCGTCGTGCTCGCGGGGGCGCTCGCCGTGGGCGTCGGGGCGCTGATCCGGGCCGGCCGGGTCGCGAGCTTCGCCAGCGACCACCACCTGTTGCTGGCCGCCGCCGCGATCATCGCCGCGCTCGCCGCGCTGATCTCCTCCGCGCTCGCGCTCGCCCTGCGCAACTGAGCGGGCGCCGGGCGAACACCAGCGCCAGGGCGGTGTGCCGGCCCTCGCGGCCGGCCGCTGAGAAGCTTCGCCTACCCGCGCTCCTCGGCGCCGTGCGCGCCCGGGTCCCACAGCATCTCCGCGCCCTCGTTCACCGCGCGCGCGAGGATGAACAACAGATCCGAGAGACGGTTCAGGTAGCGCACCACCTCCGGATTGGAGTCCTCTACCGCGAGCGCTCGCCGCTCCGCGCGGCGGCACACCGTGCGGCACACGTGCAGATGAGCCGCCGCGAGGCTCCCGCCGGGGATCACGAATGACCGCAGCGGCTGCAGCGAGGCGTTGACCTCGTCGCACGCGCCCTCCAGCCACTCGGTGTACTCCGATCCGATGCGCAGACGCGGACGCTCCGCGTCCGGGGATGCGCCCGGAACACACAGATCGGCGCCGAGATCAAGCAGATCGTTCTGCACACGCGCGAGCCACCCCGCGATCCGCGGCGGCACGTCTGGCTGCGCGAGCGCGACGCCGAGTGCCGAGTTCAGCTCGTCCACGGTCCCGTAGGCCTCCACCCGCGGATCCAGCTTGGAAACACGGCTCATGTCGCCCAGATGCGTCTCTCCGCGGTCGCCCAGCTTGGTGTAGATGCGGGTCAGATTGACGGTCATCGGCCTCCGTCGAGTCTCGCAGATCGTCCACCCGCGTGGCGCTCGTCCGCGCGATCGGATACGTTCCCGGCCTTCAGATGCGGGTTGGCGTACCGAAGGAGACGGCAGCGGGAGAGCAGCGCGTGGCGCTCGTTCCCGAGGTCGTCGGCAAGCTGAAGGCCAAGGGCCTCGAGATCCTCGTACAGCGAGGGGCAGGCGCCGCTGCGCTGTTGCCCGACGCCGCCTTCGAGCAGGCCGGCGCGCAGCTGAGCGACGACGCCGCCGAGGTGTGGCGCTCCGACGTCGTCGTCAAGATCGCGCCGCCCACGCCCGAGGAGGTCGCGCTGCTGGGGGGCGGGCGGGGTTCCAATTCCGTGCTGATCGGCTTCCTCGCGCCGCTCACGAACGCCACGTGCACGAGCGCGCTCGCCGGCGCCAAAGCCACCGCGCTCGCGATGGAGGCGATTCCGCGGATCTCGCGCGCCCAGGCCATGGATGCGCTCTCCTCGCAGAGCAACGTCGCCGGCTACAAGGCCGCGCTGCTCGGCGCCGAGCACATGGGCCGCTTCTACCCGATGCTCATGACCGCCGCCGGAACGATCCCGCCCGCGAAGGTGCTCGTCTTGGGTGCCGGCGTCGCCGGCCTGCAGGCGATCGCGACCGCCAAACGCCTCGGCGCGCGCACCACCGGCTACGACGTCCGCCCCGAGGTCGCCGAGCAGGTCCAGTCGCTCGGCGCCCAGTGGCTCGACCTCGGCCTGGAGGCCAGCGGTGAGGGCGGCTACGCGCGCGAGCTCACCGAGGAGGAGCGCGCCCAGCAGCAGCAGGCTCTCACCGACGCGATCAAGGGCTTCGACGTCGTCATCACCACCGCCCTCGTCCCCGGCCGCCCCGCGCCGCGCCTCGTCACCAAGGAGGCCGTCGAGGGGATGAAGGCCGGCTCGGTCGTCATCGACCTCGCCGGCGAGGCCGGCGGCAACTGCGAGCTCACCGAGCCCGGCCAGAACGTCGTCCGCCACGACGTCACGATCGTCTCGCCGCTCAACCTCCCCTCCACGCTGGCCGAGCACTCCTCCCAGCTGTTCGCACGCAACGTCCAGGCGCTCCTGGAGCTGCTGGTCGACGAGGAGGGCAAGCTCGCGCTCGACTTCGACGACGAGATCGTCAGCGGCGCCTGCATCGTGCGCGAGGGGGAGATAGTGAACGCCGGGGCAAAGGCCGCGGTCGAGTCGAGTATGGGTGCGGGTATTGATGGAGGGAAAGGGGGAGGGGTGGCGTGATCTTGGCCAGCGTCCTGACCACCAACCTCGCGATCCTCGTGCTCGCGGGCTTCATCGGCTTTGTCGTCATCTCCAAGGTGCCCAACACCTTGCACACGCCGCTCATGTCCGGCACCAACGCCATCCACGGGATCGTGCTGCTCGGTGGGCTGCTGCTGCTCGGGCTCGGCGAACTGGGCGCCTTCAGCAAGTTCCTGCTCGTGATCGCCGTCGCCTTCGGCACGATCAACATCGTCGGCGGCTTCCTCGTCACCGACCGCATGCTCGAGATGTTCAAGTCCAAGCCCAAGCCCAAGGCCGAGGCGCAGGAGGGGGCCGGGAGCGCCGGGACCGGCGGCCGGGAGGACAAGCCATGAGCGCCCCGCTGGCCACGAGCTTCCTACAGAGCGAAAGCTTCATCTACGTCCTCTACATCGTCGCCTTCGCGCTCTTCATCCAGGGCCTGCGCGGCCTCTCCGGTCCCACGACCGCCGTGCGCGGCAACCGCATCGCGGCGGTCGGCATGGGGATCGCGATCGTTGCCACGCTGCTCTACCCCAGCGAGGGCAACTGGGGGCTGATCGCGCTCGGGATCGCGATCGGGTGCGCCGTCGGGATCCCCGCGGCCCGCAACGTGAAGATGACCGCCATGCCGCAGATGGTCGCGCTGTTCAACGGCGTCGGCGGCGGCGCCGTCGCGATCATCTCCTGGGTCGAGTTCCGCCACCACGGCTCCACCTACGGCTCCCACGTCGTCCACTACAGCGGCGTGTTCCGCACGCTCACCCTGTACCTGCCGGCGCTGCCGACGTATGTCGCGATCTTCTCCGTGTTCGCCGCGATCGTCGGCTCCGTCTCCTTCTGGGGCTCCAACATCGCGTTCGGCAAGCTCCAGGAAATCATTCCCGGGCGCCCCATCACGCTGGGCGCCGCGCAGCAGGCCGTCAACCTGCTGCTGCTGACGCTGGCGGTCGCCGCCGGCGTCGCGCTCGTGGGGGGCACCCACTCCGAACTGCTGTTCATCGGCATGCTCGTCGTCGCCGCACTGCTCGGCAACGCGGTCGTCCTGCCGATCGGCGGCGCCGACATGCCCGTCGTGATCTCGCTGCTCAACGCCTTCACCGGCCTTTCCGCCGCTGCCACCGGAATGGCGCTCAACAACCCCGCGCTGATCGTCGCCGGCATGATCGTCGGCGCCTCCGGCTCGATCCTCACGAACCTGATGGCGACCGCCATGAACCGCTCGATCCCCGCGATCGTCGCCGGCGGCTTCGGCGGCGGCGGCGCCGTCGAGGGCGCCCAGGGCGCAGGCGAGCACGCCGGCACCGTGCGCTCCACCAACGCCGCCGACGCCGCCATCCAGCTCGCCTACGCCTCCCACGTCGTCGTCGTCCCCGGTTACGGCATGGCGGTCGCCCAGGCCCAGCACGCCGTCCGCGAGCTCGCCACCGAGCTCGAGAAGCGCGGCGTCGACGTCAGGTACGCGATCCATCCCGTCGCCGGCCGCATGCCAGGCCACATGAACGTGCTGCTCGCCGAGGCCGACGTGCCCTACGACCAGCTCAAGGAGATGGACGAGATCAACCCCGACTTCCAGCGCACCGACGTCTCGCTCGTGATCGGCGCCAACGACGTCACCAACCCCGCCGCCAAGAACACGCCCTCCTCGCCGATCTACGGGATGCCGATCCTCGAGGTCGCCGACAGCCGCTCCGTGATCGTCATCAAGCGCTCCATGAATCCCGGTTTCGCGGGCATCGAGAACGAGCTCTACTTCGACCCGAAGACCTCGATGCTGTTCGGCGACGCGAAGTCCGCCGTCGCCGAGATCACGGCCGAGCTCGGCCAGCTCTAAACCCTGCAGCCGGCCGCAGGGGCGGCGCGGGCGACTACGGTCCCGGCCTGGTAGACGGCCCTGATGTCATCAAGCTTGACTGAGTCGAGTCACGCTATGTGACCCCTAATACGCCTAGATCGCGGGCTTTTTGCTCGGGCCGGCAGTCAAAGCTTGCATTTCGATTAAATGTTCCCTACTCTCAACTGAGAGGGATGAACGGTCTCATTACCGCACTGCAACGTGTGTGCGTTGCCGTGGCGGTAGTAGGCGTGCTGTGGGTCGTTTTGGGAGAGAGTGCGGCACTGCCGCCTGCGCAAGGCGCAAGCCCACCGGTTCGGCCGGTGGCCCATTCGAGCATCGTCGATGGCTCGCTCGCGACGATCGCCGAATTTCCCTTCCAGGTCGCGCTGTACGACCCCAAGCTCGGCTCGCCCTCCAAGGGGTTCTTCTGCGGCGGCGTGATCATCGGCGCCAGCCGTGTCGCGACCGCCGCGCACTGCCTGATCGGCGAACGCGGGCGGCGCAGCACACCCGACGAAATCGAGGTGCTCGCGGGATCGAGTGCGCTGGAACCCGCCGATCCGGGCTCCATTCGCGACCCCGTCAGCGCGGCCGAGGTCGAGCCCGCCTACAACGCCAACAGCAGCGACTACGACGTCGGCATCGTGCAGTTGGAGCACCCGCTGTGGAGCGGTGCGACGCCGCCGCTCGACGGGCACAGCACGATCGCGCCGCTGACGGCCGACGTCGCGCTCGCGAACGCCCGTGTCGCGGCGGGCTTCTCCGGGCAGGTGCCCGCCGCCGCCGCCCAGGCCGTCGTCAGTGGTTGGGGCGATCTCAACGCCGAGCCGGGCGCCGCGCCGGCCTACCCGCGCCGCCTGCACCAGGCGAATGTCCCGCTCGTGCCCACCGGCCTGTGCGAAGAAGCGTACGGGACGATCGAACAGGCGATTACGCCACGCATGCTGTGCGCCGGGTCGCGCACCGACTCTTGCTACGGCGACAGCGGTGGGCCGCTGATCGCGCGTGGGCCCGGCGGTGGACCCGCAGGCGACACGCTGCTCGGGCTCGTCGATTTCGGCAACGGCTGCGGGCAGGCCGGCTATCCGGGCGTGTACGTACGAATCGCCGACCCCGCCGTCGCCTCGTTCCTGGGGGCCGGGGCCGCGCGCAGCTCGGCCGTGCACGCCCAGCGCAGCGTCTGTTTGCGCCACTCGCGGGCGGGCAGCCACTCGCGGGGAGGCACGCACCACTCGCGGGGAGGCACGCAGGGACATCTACAAAAAGGAGCCCGCCGCGCGTGCGCGCGCGCGGGGCTTTGTCGGAGCCCGCGCGCGCGGCGGGGTCGCGCCGGACGCTGCCGGCGACACTGATCGGACCCATGCCTCTGCGAGACTGCGGGGCGTGATTGGACGCGACGAGGCGCTGGTGGCGCTCGCGGAGAACGAGTTCGACGTGCTGGTGATCGGCGGAGGGATCACCGGCGCGGGCGTCGCCCTGGACGCGGCGAGCCGCGGCTACAGCGTCGGGCTGCTGGAGCGCGCGGACTTCGCCGCGGGGACCTCGAGCCGCTCGAGCAAGCTCGTGCACGGCGGCCTGCGCTACCTGCAGCACTTCGACCTCGGTCTCGTACGCGAGGCGTTGCTGGAGCGGCAGTTGTTGGTGTCGCTCGCGCCGCACCTGGTGCGCCCCCTGCCGCTGGTCGTACCGGCGTTCGAGGGTGCGCGCCCGGATCGCCTGGTGGGCGTGGGCCTGAACCTGTACGACGTGATGTCCGTCACCGACCGCCGCTCCGCCGGCGACCGTCTACGCGGGCGCCGCTCGCGTCGAGCACGTGTGGAGTCCTCCACGGGAGGCCTGCCGGCGGCGGACGGCGGCGAGGGCGGCGCTCAGCTCGCGGAGCAGTCATGGAGCCCGGAGCGCCATCGCGTGATCAGCGGGGAGGAGGTCCTGGAGATCGTGCCGGCGCTCGCCGCACGCGAGCCGACGAGCGGCTATCTCTTCTACGACTGCCAGACCGACGACGCGCGTCTGGTGCTCACAGTGCTGGGCGAGGCGGAGCGCTTCGGGGCGGTGTGCGCCAACCGGGTGGGCGCGATCGGGCTGCTGGAGCGCGCCGGCAAGGCGGTGGGTGTCCGCGCGGTGGACGTCGAGAGCGGGGCCGAGTTCGAGATCCACGCGGCGAACGTCGTCAACGCGACCGGGGTGTGGGCGGACGAGCTGCGCCCGCAGGAGCTCCACGACGAGGCCGAGCTGCCGCGCATCAGGCCGAGCCGCGGGACGCACGTGACACTGCGCCACGAGGATCTCCCGCTGGTGGGCGGCGCGATCGTACCGGCGGGGGAGGGGCGTTCGATCTTCGCGCTGCCGTGGTTGGGGCGCACGCTGGTGGGGACGACCGACAACGACTACGAGGGGCCGCTCGACCACGTGCGCCCCTCCGAGGAGGACGTCGCGTACCTGCTGGACGCGGTGAACGCGTTCTTCGCGGCGGATCTCGGTCGCGAGCAGGTGACCGGCGCGTTCGCGGGCGTGCGGCCGCTGATCTCGACGGGCGACCCAAAAAAGTCGGTCGACATCTCGCGCAAGGCCGAGCTGTACGAGACCTCGAGCGGGATGATCACGATCACGGGCGGCAAGCTCACGACGTGGCGGCGGATGGCAAAGTCCGCGGTCGACCGCCTCGTGGAGCGCGAAGCGCGCGAGGCGCCGTGCCGCACGCAGGAGATCCTGCTCGGCCAGGCGATCGCGGTCGAGGAGCTGCCACGCGTGGAGGGGATGCCGCAGGAGTCCTACGCGGCGCTCGCCGCGCGCTACGGGTACGCCGCGCACGAGGTGCTCGCGATCGCGGCCGAGCGCGGCGAGCTCGCGCAGGCGATCGTGCCTGGCCTCCCCGATGTGCTCGCCGAGGCGGCGCTCGCCGCACGCCGCGAGCAGGCGCGCAGCGTGGGCGACGTGCTGCTGCGCCGCACGCGTCTGGGGCTGCTCGCCGCGCGGGAGCTGGGCGCCGACCCGAGGACCGACTCCGATCGCGGCGATGGCGCATCCTCGGGCCCGGCGGCGCGCGTCGCGGCGGTACTCGCGCGCGAGCTGGGGTGGAGCGCGGAGCGCACCGACGCCGAGCTCGAGCGCTTCGCGCAGGAGGCGCGCGCCGAGGGGATCGAGCTGACGTGACCGCGCAGCGCATCCGCGCGGGCGACCGGATCCTGGAGCTCGGTGAGAGGGCGTGGTTGATGGGGATCGTCAACGCCTCCCCGGACTCCTTCAGCGACGGAGGGCGACACCCGACGCTGCAGGCCCGCGTCGCACTGGCGCACGAGCTGGTGGCGGCGGGCGCGGCGATCGTCGACGTGGGCGGCGAGTCCGCGACGACGGGCCGCCCGCCGGTCGAGCCCGAGCGCGAGATCGAGCTGGTCGCGCCGCTGGTGCGCGCGATCGTGGACGAGGTCGAGGACGTCGTGGTGTCGGTGGACACCTACAAGCCGGCCGTCGCGCGTGCCGCGATCGAAGCGGGCGCGGCGCTCGTCAACGACGTCAGCGGCCTGCGCGACCCCGAGCTGGCGGAGGTCTGCGCGCAGACCGGCGCGGCGCTCGTGGTGATGCACACCGCGGCCGCGCCGCGGCAACGGCTGCAGGACCCAGATCTCTACGAGGATGTGGTTGCAGAGACCTCGGCGTTTCTGCGGGAGCGCATCGAGCTTGCGCTCGCAGCCGGAGTCGATCGGGAGCAGTTGATCCTGGACCCGGGCCCGGACTTCGCGAAGACCCCGGCGCAGACGATCGAGCTGCTGGCGGGCGCCCGGCGGCTGCACGAGCTGGGCCGCCCGCTGCTGATGGCGATCTCGCGCAAGGACTTCATCGGGGCGCTCACCGGCCGCGCCCCGCGCGAGCGGCTGGCGGGGACGCTCGCGGCGCTCGCGCACGGCCTCGACGTCGGCGCCCAGCTGTTCCGCGTGCACGACGTCGCGGCGGCGGCGGATTTCCTGAAGGTGCGCGCGGCGCTCGCAGGCGAGCGGTTTCCGGAAAGGACTCTGGCGCTCGCGGAGGAATTGAGACACGACCCCAGCTCCTCGCACGATCCGGCCGTGAGCGACGCCCGCGGCCGCGCCGTGCTCTAGGCTGGCGGTGCTCAGACGGGTGCCGGCCGCTGTCCAACGCGGCCGGGCGCCGACCGCCCATACCAATGCGAAGAAGAAGGAGACAGACAGATGGCTGTACTTGAACGTTCCGAGCTCGAGGCGAGCCCGCTCGCGGATCTGCACGCAATCGCCGACCAGGTCGGCCTCGACGGCTTTCGCCGGCTACGCAAGGCCGACCTGATCGACGCGATCCTCGAGCGCTCCGGCGGCGACAGTGGCGCGGGCGGAGGTGGCGACCGCGAGGAGGAGGACAATGCCGAGCGGCCCCCGCGTCGCCGGCGCCTGAGTCGCTCGCGGCGCACGCGCGCCGCTGAGCCCGAGGAGACGGAGGCCGAGGAGGCCGACGAGCAAGATGCCGAGGAGACCGGCGAGGAGCCCGAGCGGCCACGTGTGCGTCGCGGCGCGCGCGAGCGCGCGGGAGGACGTGAGCGCGAGGGAGGACGTGAGCGCGAGGGAGGCCGTGGCGGCGGTCGCGAGCGCGAGGGAGGTCGTGACGGAGGTGGCGGCGGTGGCGGCGGTCGCGAGCGCAACGGCGGTCGGGACCGTGACGGCAGTCGGGAGCGCGAGGGCACACGGGAGCGCGCCGCCGATCGCGAGGTGGAGGGCGTCGTGGAGCTGTTGGGTAACGGCTCGGCGTTCCTGCGAGTCTCTCCGCCGGAGCCCTCCGACGACGACGTCTACATCTCGGCGGCGCAGGTACGCCGCTGCGAACTGGTTTCGGGCGATCGCGTCAGCGGCCCGGTGCGCTCGCGGCGCTCGTCGGAGCGCTATGCGTCGCTCGCGCGGGTGGACACGATCAACGGCGCCTCCGCGGAGTCGGTCGCGGAGGGCACGCGCTACGAGGACCTGCCAGTCGCCTACCCATCCGAGCGTCTGGAGCTCGACCCGAAGGACGCGACGCTGAGCGCGATCGAATGGCTGACGCCGATCGGGCGCGGGTCGCGCGCATTGATCACGGGCGCGTCGCGCGCCGGCAAGACCGAGGTGTTGCGCCGGATCCGCGACGCGCTGTCGGGACGCGAGGGCCTCGAGCTGATGGTGGTCCTGAGCGGCGTGCGCCCCGAGGAGATCCCCGCGTGGCGCGAGGGTGAGCCTGCGGTGACATCCACCGCGGCGCTCGACTTCGCGGCCTCCCCGGACCATCAGGGCCAGACGGTGGAGCACGTCGTGGAGACCGCAAAGCGCGTCGCGGCGCGCGGGGGAGACGTGGTCGTGCTGATCGACCGCCTCGACGGCGTGCATCCGCACGTGGCACGTCGCGTCTTGGCGTCCGCGCGCAATCTCGCCGAGGGCGGCTCGCTGACGGTGATCGCGACCGCGTGGCACGCGTTCGGCGGGGAGAGCACGGTGATCGCGCTCGACGTGGCGCTCACCAGCACGGGGCGTCAGCCCGCGCTGGACCTCGTCGCGAGCGGCACCGTGCGCCCGGAGCTGCTCGTCGGCGAGGACGAGGCCGCGGCGATCACGAAGGCGCGCGCGAAAGCGCTGGGGCTCTAGCGGCGGTACGCGACGCGGGCCCAGGTGGGCTCGGGCGCGAGCTCGATCGGCTCGCCGGCGCCGGCGGTGCTGGAGTCGGGCTGGACGTACGCGAAGGAGCCGGTGTCCTCGTCGAAGGCGACGTCGAGCTCACCCTCGTTGACGCGCTGGTCGAGCCACGCGCCGCGGAAGACGAGCCGGCGCAGCCAGTGCACGAGCGAGCGCTCCGCCGGGCCGACGAGCTCGGGCCAGCAGTCGTTGACGTGCTCGCCGAGCGCCGAGGCGGGGTCGAGGATCTCGCCGTTGACGGCCAGATTCACGAGGTCTTCGAGCTCGTCCTCGCCGAGGCGTCCACCGACGAAGCCGAGCTTCAGCGCGGCCTGCTCGCAGCGCTCGGCGAAGTCGTGCTCGTTGAAGGTGAAGCGCAGCTCGCCGTATTCGAGGACGAAGTCCTCACCCGAGTTGTAGTTGCCGCGGCGTGTCGTATCCATGACGTGAGTGCCGCGGGATGTCGTTCGGGCCCCCGGCCGTCGCAATCATAAGCGCGGTTCCTGCTCGGGCGGAGGCGATGAACGGGAACTTGCACCGGCGCCGCCGCGCCACCGGTGCCGCGGCGCTCGCCTCGGTGTCCGCCCGGTGCCGCGCCACGCGACGATCGTCGCGCGACGCGCGTATACGCTGCGGGCTGATGGCAAGACTCTCTGAGCACGGTCTGCGGCGGTCGGTCGGGGTTCCCGGCCTGTTCGCGACGGCGTACGGCAACGTGGGCTCCTCGATCTACTACGCGCTGGGCCTGGTCGCGGGCTACGCGCTGGGCCTTACGCCGGTGGTGTTCATGTTCGCGGGCGGCCTGTTCGTGCTGACCGCGAAGACGTACGCGGAGGGCGCGGCGATGTTCCCCGAAGCGGGGGGCTCCTCGTCGTTCGCGCGGCACGCGTTCAACGAGATCGTCTCCTTCTTCGCGGGCTGGGCGCTGAGCCTGGACTACATCATCACGATCGCGATCTCGGCGTTCTTCGTGCCCCACTACCTGGGCGCGTTCTTCCCGAGCCTGACCCACAACCCGGGAGACATCATCGGGGGCCTGATCACGATCGCACTGCTGGCGATGCTCAACATCCGCGGTCTGGGGGAGTCGGCGAAACTGAACCTGTTCCTGGCGGTGGCGGACCTCTGCACACAGGTGCTGCTGGTGGGGGTCGGCTTCGTGCTGGTGCTGGATCCGTCGCTGCTGGTCAACCAGGTGCACCTCGGAACGGCGCCGACGTGGCACAACCTGGTGTTCGCGCTGTCGGTCGCGATGGTCGCGTACACCGGCATCGAGACCGTGTCGAACATGGCGGAGGAGTCCAAGGACCCCGGCCACGACGTGCCCAAGGCGGTCAACCTGGTGCTGTTCGCGGTGCTCGGGGTGTATGCGGGGATCTCGGTGGTGGCGCTGTCGGCGCTGCCGGTGGTGCACGGCGCGCACGGCTACGCGACTGAACTGGGGACGACCTACGAAAACGACCCGGTGCTGGGCATCATCTCGCGGTTGGGTCTGCACGGGTCGATGCTGACGTTCGCCAAGGACTACGTGGGAATCCTCGCGGCGACGATCCTTTTCATCGCGACCAACGCGGGGCTGATCGGGATCTCGCGCCTGTCGTGGTCGCTGGCCGAGCACCGCCAGCTGCCGAGCCTGTTCTCGCGGCTGCACCCGACATACCGCACACCGTGGTTCACGATCGTGTGCTTCTCGACGCTCGCCGGCCTGCTGATCCTGCCCGGGGAAACGAAACTGTTGGGCAACCTGTACTCGTTCGGGGCGATGCTGTCGTTCACGGTGGCGCACGTCGCGGTGGTGGCGCTGCGCGTGAAGGACCCCGACCGCGAGCGCCCCTACCGGATGCCGTGGAACGTGCGGATCTCCGGCGCGCAGATACCGATGACGGCGGTGCTGGGCGGACTGGGGACCTTCGCGGCGTGGGTCTCGGTGGTGCTCCTGCACCCCGAGGCGCGCACGATCGGGATCCCATGGATGGTGCTGGGCATGGTCGCCTACGTCGCCTACCGCCGCAGCCAGGGCTTGGATCTGCTCAGCACCCACCGCATCGCGCGCGCGGAGCGCCCCCCGGACTTCGAGCAACTGGGCTACCGCACGGCGCTGGTGCCGATCTTCGGCGCGGACGTGAGCGCGAGCGCGCTGTCGAGCGCGGCGAAGCTGGTGGGGGAGGAGGGGATGCTGTACGCGATCTTCGTGCTGCCGGTCCCGAGCCAGCTCTCGCTCGACGCGGGACTGGAGGAAGAGGAGGCGCAGGGCCGGTCGGTGTTGGAGAGCGCGCGCATCCAGGCGCGGCGCGCGGGGATCAAGATCCGCACGGGCCTGATCCGCACGCGCAACCCGGGCGCGGCGCTGGTGGAGGAAGCGAGGCGGCTGCACGCGGACGTGATCTACTGGTCGACCCTGCACGCGCCCGCGGGCGAGCGGCGGATCGGGCCGACCGCCATTTACCTCCTGAGCAAGCGTCCGTGCCGGGTCATCATCGAGACCGAGAACCGCCCGGTGCTGAGCCGCGCTACTGCAGATCGAGCACCAGTCGCGCCCGTTTGACCCCGCCCGTGAGCGTCTGCCCGCCCCCGGCGGCGAGGCTGCTGAGCGGCTGCAGCGCGGAGGCGATCCCGGAGAAGCCGGGCGTCTGGCTGAGACCGAGCGATTCGATCAGGCTGCTGAGGGTGTGGAATTCAGCGATCGCGCTCGGCTTGATCCCTCCACCGAGGGCCTTTTCGGCGTTCGTGTAGAGCGTGCTGCCGGCGAGCGTGCTCTGCGGGCTGAGGGCTTCCTGCACGGAGGCCTGGCCCAGTCCGAGCACGAACTTGCCCTGGCCGTCCGCGATCGTCACGGCGAGCGGGAAGTTGGGCAGTTTGACGAGGACCGCCGCGTCGGTGCCGGGGATCGAGGTCTTTTCCACTTCCGCGCCGGTTTCGCGGTAGGCCTGCGCGAGCTTCGAGACAGCGGCCTGGGAGCGCGCAGGATCCTTGGAGGTGACGATCACGGCGGCCTGGAGGCTCAGGATGTTGCTGCCGGCGACGTAAACACCGGTCGGGCCCATCCAGCTGAGCAGGTCGCGCGAGACGTTCAACGAGTGGGAGTGCAGCGGCGCGAACAGCGCGCCGAGGCCGATCGAGCCGAGTTTGAACGTCGAGGCGAGGTTCGCGAGCATCGAGAGCCCCTGGGTGCTGTTGCCGAGCGTCCTGCCGAGATCTCCGACGCCGACCGCCAGCCACGCGCCGCCGGGCAAGCCGCTGAGCACCTGCGCGCCGGTCGTACCCGCCGCTTCACCCGAACCGGCACCGGCGGCAGGGAGCGTGTCGAGGTCGATCGTTACGGAGCTCGCGGTTGGGATCGCCGAGACGTAGGCCTGGCTGGCGGAGCCGAGCACGCCCTGCAGGAGCGCGAGCGGGGATCCGCCGCCGCGGCCGATCGAGGAGGAGAGGGCCTGGGTATCGAGGTAGGCGTTGGCGATCCGTCCGGACTCGGCGCTCCCGACGAGCTTGGAGTAGGCGGAGGCGTGCGCGAGCGCGGCGCTGCCGGCGGCCGTGTCGATGACGCCCTTCACCCCGGCTTCGGTGCCGATCACGGCGAAGTGCTTGACGATCCCCTCGGAGATCCCGCCGGGGGCGACTTCGAAGGTGATGCCGCGGTAGGTGACCGGGTGAGCTTGCGCGCCGTGCGCCTGGGTCTGCAGGAAGGAGCGCGCCTTCGCGACGTCGCTGGTGTCGAGCACGAGCGCTCCCTGCAGCGAGCTTTGGGCAAGCAGGTGGGGGAGCCCTTCGCTGCCGAGCAGCGCGGCTTCGGCGCCGGTGAGCCCTTCGGAGAGGGCTTTCGTGAGCGCGGCGCGCAGCAGCGACTGGGCCGCGAGCGAGGCGACCTGGCTGCCGGCAGCTTCGACGGAGCTGAGGAAGATGCCCGCTTCTGGTCCCAGCCAGGGCTTGACTTCGCGGGCGTAGTCGGGTGCCTGCCCGGTGGGGCCCTGGAGCAGCTTGACGAGCCCTGTGAACGGGTTGGTGCGGCCGGTGAGTCGGCGGCCGGCGGCGAGCGTGTCGGTCTTGAGGCTGCCGCCAGGCTGCACCACCGCGTCGAAGTAGAGCGGGGCGTTGGCGGGCACCACGGTCGCGGGGCTCGCGCTGGTGCCGCTCGTGCTCGAGCCTCCGCAGCCGCTCAGCAGGGGGATGGCGAGGATCGTTGCGAGCAGCGCGCTCGGTAGGAGGCGCGTGCGCGTCGTGTGGAGTCGCCGCTGCGAGCGCGACTGGAGGCGGCTGGAAAGCGGGAGCGAGCGGCGAGCGGAGCGGCGGACGTGGAGCAACGCGGGGGTCCTTTCTCGACGGACATCTGCAAGTGGGATCGCAGATTACGCCGCTGCACGGCGCGCTGCATCGATTGGGTCCCGGCGGGGGTGGCGGATGGCGCTCCCAAACCCGGCCGTGTGCAGGCGTTTTCGCGTCGCGAGCACCGTCAGGAGGAGAAAGTGGGGAAAAATGTGCAATTGGGGTTGCGAAGTGGGAGAAAGTGGGGTAAGTTGCCCGGCATCGCGTAGGAACCGGGGTGGAGAGGCTCCTCCCACCTCTGCACCCCGGTTCTCGCGCACCTACCGCTCAGGAGCTCAGAAGCAGTGGCTTTCCGTGGGACCTTCGACCACACGCTCGACGCCAAGAACCGCCTCACTGTCCCGGCGCGCTACCGCGCGACGCTGGCGGAGGGCGTGGTGATGGCGATGCCGGTCGACCTCGAGCCGTGCGTGGGGGTCTGGCGACCGGAGCAGTACGAGCGCTACACCGAGCGCGCGCTGGCGGAGCTGCCGCCGCTCTCGCCTCGGCTGGCGGAGCTGGAGCGCTTCTTCTACGGGAGCTCGCAGGACGCGGAGCTCGACGCAGCGGGGCGCATCATGTTGCCCGCGTTCCTGGCCGAGCACGCGGGCCTGGCGAAGGACGTGGTGGTGGTGGGAGCGGGCGATCGCCTCGAGCTATGGGACAGGGACCGCTGGAACGAGCACCGACCGACGCTGCTGGGCGGCGTCGCGGAGATCACGGCGCGTGTCGACAATCCTTCTTGATATGCCCAAGGTGCACATCCCCGTGCTCGCTGGAGAGCTCGTGGGTCTGCTGCAGCGCGTCGGCATCGGCTCGCAGCCGGGCCAGGTCGCGATCGACTGCACGTTCGGCGGCGGCGGCCACGCGCGCCTCGTGGCGCAGCGTCTGGGGCCGCAGGGAACGCTGGTGGCGATCGACCGCGACCCGGAAGCTCAAGAGCGCTTCGCGGAGCTCGCGCAGGAGCTGCCGTGCACGGTGCGCTTCATCCGCGGCGACTACGCACACGCACTCCAGGAGCTCGCCGCGGAGGGCGTGCGGGCGGACCTCGTTTACTTCGACCTGGGGATGTCCTCGATGCAGGTCGACACGCGCGAGCGGGGATTCTCGTACTCGTTCGAGGCGCCGCTGGACATGCGCATGGACCCCGAGCAGGAGCTGGACGCGCGTGAGATCCTGGCGACGTGGGACCAGCGGCAACTCGCGGGGATCCTGCGGGAGTACGGCGAGGAGCGCCACGCGGGCGCGATCGCGCGCGCGATCGTGGCGCGGCGCACGCAGGAGCCGATCGAGACGACGCGGGAGCTGGTGGAGATCATCAACTCGGCGATCCCCGCCCCGGCGCGGTTCGCGGGCGGCCATCCGGCCAAGCGCGTGTTCCAGGCGCTGCGGATCGCGGTCAACGACGAGCTGGGCCAGCTCGACCGCGCGCTGCCGCTCGCGTGGGACGTGCTGCGCGAGGGCGGGGTGCTTGCGGGGATCTCGTTCCATTCGCTGGAGGACCGTCGCGTGAAGCGCTTCCTGGTGGAGCGCGCGCGAGGCTGCGTCTGCCCGCCGGAGCTGCCGGTGTGCGTATGCGGGCGCGAGCCCGAGGCGGAGCTGTTGACGCGTCGCGCGATCGTGCCGTCCGCGGGCGAGGTCGCGCACAACCCGCGCTCGGCCTCGGCGCGGCTGCGCGCGGCGCGCAAGCTGCGCGAGGAGGACGCGTCGTGACTCCCCCGCCGGCCGCCGCCGCGGCAACCCCGGTGCGCGCGCCGCGACGAACCGCGCAAGGCGGGGGTGCGAGTGGTGCGACGCGGGCGACCCGCCCGGCGGCGCGTGCGAGCCGCGCGGCGCGCTCCGGGACTGCCGCTGCCCCCGCGCGCCGGGCGCGCCGTGTCTCGGGGCCGTCGGCGTCGGCTGCATCCGCAGTGCGGGCACGCACATACGCGCCCGCACGCGGCGGCGCGCTGGCACTCCCGCTGCCGAGCGTCCGACTGGGGCTGCCCGCGGGCGGATTGCTGGAGACCCTTGCTGGCGTCACCGAGCATCGTTTCCTGGATCGCCTGATCCGGGGACGGGGGTGGATCGGTCTGGTCGCGTTCGCGCTGATCGGGATCGTGGCGATGCAGCTGTGGATCGTGAAGCTCGGGGTTGGGATCGGGCGGGCGCTCGAGCACGAAGCGTTTCTCCAGCGCGAAAACGCGGCTCTCAGCGTCGCCGACACGCGGCTGTCGGCCGGCGAACGCGTCGAAGCGCTGGCTGCGGCGCGCGGGATGGTGGCGGCGGCACCGGGCAGCGTGCGCTTCGACGCGTCCCGCGGCGCGCTCGATGCGCGGCAGGCGGCGGTGACGCTGGCCCACGACGAGCAGGCGCATCCGGAAGCGACCGCGTCGAGCGCGTCGACCGCGTCCACCTCGTCCGCAGGCTCCGCGAGCTCCAGCACGGCCACGGCCGGCAGCGAAACGGAAAGCACCGGAAGCTCCGCCGCGAGCGGCGAAAGCTCGACCGCGGAAAGCGAACGGGCCGCGAGCACGGAAAGCCCGACGGCGTCGGGTGAAGCCACCGCCCAGGCGGCGCCCGAAGCGAGCGGCTCGGAAACGTCATCGGAAAGCAGCGGTGCGGCGCCAGCTGAAGAAAGCACTGCAGTGGCGCCCTCGTCGAGCGGCGAAGAAACGACGGCGGGGGGCTAGCGGATCCCGTGGCGGCCGTGCAGAACCGCGTGGGGGTGCTGTTCGCGGCGTTCTTCGCGCTGCTGGCGATGGCGGCGGCGCGGACGTTGTACCTCGGGGTGATCCACAGCTCGGCGCTGCGCAAAGTGGCACACACGCAGCAGGTGACCGAGGAAGCGGTGCCGGCGCAACGGGGCACGATCGTGGACCGCTCGGGTGTGATTCTCGCGACCTCCGAACCGGCGGACGACCTGTCGGCGACGCCGTATTTGGTGAAAGAGCCGCTGAAGGTGGCAAACCAACTCGCCCCGTTGTTGGGTGTGTCGCGCTCAAAGGTCTTGACGGAGTTGAGCGAACGGACGGGGTTCGTGTACCTCGCGCGCGCGCTCGGAGCGACGCGCGCGCGTCGGGTGCTGGCGCTGAAAATCCCCGGGGTGTCGGCGACGCCGACGATGCGACGGGTCTACCCGCGCGGGGCGCTCGCGTCGCAGGTGCTGGGGGTTCTGGGCCCGGAAGGCAACGGCCTGTCGGGCCTGGAACTCGCACAGAACAGCATGCTGCGTGGCATGACCGGCCAGCGGCGCGTGGTGAGCGACGCGCTGGGCCAGCCGATCTCGATCACCGATGTGCACCGCGAGCAGGCGGGCGCGCGGATCGCGTTGACGCTGGATTCGAACATCGAGCGGCGCACGGAAGCCGTGCTGGCTGCGGTGGGCCGCGTGTTTCACCCGAAAGACGCAACGGCGATCGTGATGAACCCGAACACGGGTGCGGTACTGGCGATGGCGAACTGGCCATCGTTCGATCCCGGCAACCGCGCGGCGGCCTCGCCGGAAGCGTTGGAGAACCGCGCGGTGAGCTTCGACTACGAACCGGGCTCGACGTTCAAGGTGGTGGCCGTCTCGGGTGCGCTGCAGAGCGGACTGATCACCCCGAACACGCCGTTCTTCGTGCCCGATCAGATCCAGGTCGCAAACCGTGTCATTCACGACGCGGAGGAACACGGCGAAGAGACGCTCACGACCGCAGAAATCCTGGCGCAGTCGAGCAACGTCGGTGCGATCAAGATCGGCGCGCTGGAGGGCGCGGGACGCTTCAACGAATGGGTTCACAGATTTGGTTTCGGCGCTCGCACCGGCGCGGGGCTGGCGGGTGAAGAACTCGGGGCGGTGCTCCCTCTGGACAAGTACTCGGGCTCCTCGATGGGGAACCTCCCTATCGGGCAGGGCGAGCTGGTGACGCCGATCCAGATGGCGGCCGCGTACTCGGCGATCGCCGACGGCGGGATCCTGCGCGCGCCGCACCTGGTCCAGTCGGTGGACGGCCGGCAGGCGCCCCAGCCCAGAGGGCGTCGCGTGATCTCCACCACCACCGCGGCGGAGCTGCGCGAAATGCTGAAGGGGGTGCTCGCGCCCGGGGGCACGGCGCACGAGGTCTCGATCCCGGGGTACGAGCTCGCGGGGAAGACGGGCACGGCGTCCAAGGTGGACTTGCAGACGGGCAAATATTCCGAAAGCGCCTACGTCGCGTCGTTCATCGGGTTTGCGCCGGCGAACGACCCCAAGCTGCTGTGCGCGGTGATCGTCGACGAACCGCAGACCGGGTCGATCTACGGCGGCACCGTCGCGGCGCCGGCCTTCGGCCAGATCATGGGGTTCGCGCTGCCGTATTTGGGGATCGCTCCGGGGTAGGGCGCAGCCGGGACGGCTTTATTTGATTTCTCGGGCTCGGCGGGGGGTGCCGGTCGAGGCTCAGGGGCGGGAAGCGAAGCCGAGCGCGGCCAGGCGCTCGTCGAGCTCCTCGATCGCGAGCGTCGAATCGAGAAACCGCTGCAATAGGGCAATCAGGCGGCCGGATGGTGATTGGAGGGCATGCGCGGCTCCGGTGCTCTGCGCTATCGCGTCGGGCAGAGCGGCGAGCTCGGTCCTGCTCCGCCGTGTGATCGCCGCGAGCGACCTGACGGCGGCGGCGGTCTCTGCGCCCGCGCCGCGCGCCGCCGAGTCTTGCTCCATTACGCCCACCATGGCGCCGACGGCCGTGATGTATGGCGCAAACGCGGCCAGGTAGCGCTCGAGCGCGGGTTCCAGTTGGTCCGCGATCGCGTCGAGCTGGGCGGCGTAACGCGTCATCACCTCGAGCCGCCCACGCATCCCCCGTTCTGCCGCGTCGCTCTCCTGCAGTCGAGCCGTCGTCCCGGTGGCCAGTGCACCGACATCGCCCACGCTCTCGGTGATCGCCTCCAGCGCCAACGGCAGTTCGTGCTGGCGCTCCTCAGCCGCCGCCATCACGTCGAGGAACTCGGCTCCGGTGTCGTCGCGCTCGACCGCAGGGGGGCTTGCGCGGGCCACCACCGGTGGCGATCGGGCGATGTCCGTGAGCGTGCGCGAGCGGGATTCCACGACCCCCACGACCTCGTCGAGGATCTCGCACCCCCAACCTGCCTCGGTTAGTTGGGCTCTGGCGTCGCGGGCCGCGAGCGGTGCCTGGTCCGCGAGTCTCAGGAGTCGTCTGCGCGCCGGCGCCGCGCCGAGCCCGGCCTGTGCGAGCATGCGCTCGAGGTGGCGGCTGCGGACGTAGTCTGCGCGGTACTCGCCGCCGACGCTCATTGCCAGCTTGCGCGACATCTTCCGCCACCGCGAATAGGCGACCGTGCTCAGCAGGTCGTAGGCTGGCGCCAGCGCGGTCGTCGGCTGCGAGGGCAGATAGAGCAGCGAGTAGTTCTTCCCGTGGGCGTCGTGGTTCCCGATGAGGAAGTTCAGGAAGACGTAGTCCAGAAAGCTGATCGTCTCGGTTGCGGGCACCGAGGTCGCGCGCCGCAGAAGCGCAAAGCAGTCCGTCAGCGAGGGACCGCCTTCTGCCTGGTACTTGCGTCCCGTCGGCACCGCGAGGGCTTGACAGATGTCCTCCTGGTGAAGGCGTCGCACCCCCGCGGGCGTATGGGCGCGGTCGTATCGCGCCACAAGCAGGAACTCGCGGCTCCCGACTCGCCGCGGCCTCGCGTTGACTGTTTGAATCCCAAGCGCGCGACCGATCATGGGGCACATCGCCTCGTTGGCGACCGTGTCGCGGAGCGTGGCGATCGGCGTCTTCAAGATGTGCGTGGATGGGGTGCGTCCCTTCGTTAGGCCGATGCGCCCCCGCTCGTCCACGACCACAGGGAGCTTGTCCTGGACGCCGGCCAGCGAGAGGCGGTACTCGCCGTCCTCGTCGGCGTGCATCGGACGATCGGGCAGTTCGTCGATCACCTGCGCCAGCTTGGAATCGTCGAGCCATTCGACGTCCCCTCCGACCGGTGGCGGTGAGGCACCCGGCGGATAGAGGCTCAGGGCGCCGGCCGTGTCGCCGCCGAGTGCCTCGAGCAGGCCGAAGGTGCTCGTCCTGCTGACCCCGAGGAGTCGCGCAAGCTGCTCGCGGTGCTCGCCCTCCGGCAGCAGGCCGCCGAAGAACGCCTCGACGTCAGCGTTCGCGAAAGATCCATCGAGTGGCAGGCACTGGGAGACGGGCGCCCTACCGGATGCCAGCCACCCCTGTGCATAGACGAAATGCAGGCCGGCGGCGGTATCCGTCAGCGTGCCCGCGTGCTCGTCCGCGCACCACGCCTCAAGCGATCGGTCCACCCTGATCCTCCACCGACAGTCGCAGGCCAAGGGCTGCGAGCACCTGGAGCGTCTCGCCGAGCCTGGCCGTCTGCTTACCGCGCTCCAGTTCGGATAGAAATCGTACGCCGACGCCGGCGGCCAGCGACAGATCCTCCAAGCGCAGGCCGCGCGCCCGGCGGGTCGTGCGGATCACCGCGCCCAGGTCGTTCGGACTCTCGATGGGGATTGTCAACGACTTCATCTTCCCGCTCGGGATAATATAGCGACTGAATGCGAGCCAAGGCGATGAGTTGTACCGATCGGGATTAATATCGCGTTTCACAGAGGCGGGGGCGTCGACATTACCGGTCGGGACATTCACCCCGACCGCGTGGTGCAGCGGGTCGAGAGCTCAAGATGGTAGGAACGCGGTGCTACCATTTCGTGTATGGCTGCTCGCAAGTTGTCGGTCGCCCTGGAGCCGCGGGTCGCGGATGCGGCCAAGGAAGCCGCCGAGCGTCGGGGCATGAGCCTGTCCGCCTGGCTGAACGAAGCCTCCCGCAGCGCGCTCGCGGTCGAGGATGGGCTCGCCGCGGTGGGCGAGTGGGAAGCCGAGCATGGCTCGCTCGATCGATCCGAGCTTGCCGCCGCCGACCGGATTCTTGATGCGGCTCGCGTCGGCAGCGCGCGTTGAGCGGCGTCACCTACGACGCCGGAGCGCTCATCGCGGCCGAGCGCAACGTACACGCGATGTGGGCGCTTCATCGTCGCGTTTTGCAGCGAGGTCTGCGACCGACCGTTTCGACTGCTGTTCTCGGCCAGGCGTGGCGCGGTGGTCCGCAGGCTCAGCTATCGAGGATCCTGCGTGGGTGCCGCGTCGAGTCGTTGACTGAGCCCGACGCTCGCGCGGCGGGCGCCGCCCTCGCGCGGAGTGGATCCGATGACCTGATAGACGCTGTCGTCGTAGTCGGTGCTCTGGCTCGCGGTGACCTGGTGGTTACCAGCGATCCAGGCGATCTCACGCGGATCGCCAGCGCACTCGGCCGCCAGCTGAGACTGCGCGCCCTCTGAGGTGGGCCGTCCGCGCCGTCGGCCCTCGAAACTAGACTCACCTCCGATGTCCCCGCCGGTCCCGCACCGATGAAGCTGGCGGATCTGATCCCCGCCGAGTTAGCCCACGATCTCCTTGACGGCGCCGTCGAGATCGCGGGCCTCGCATACGACAGCCGCCGCGTCCAACCGGGCGGCCTGTTCTTCTGCGTCCGTGGCGAGCACAGCGACGGGCACGACTTCGCGGTCGCGGCCGTCGATGCCGGCGCGGCGGCGCTCGTCGTTGAGCGGCCGCTCGGCCTGGGTGTGCCCGAGATCCGCGTGGATTCCGCGCGCGCCGCGATGGGTCCGGTCGCCGCGCGCTTCTATGGCGACCCGACCAGCGAGCTGCAGGTTGTGGGCGTCACGGGCACCAACGGCAAGACCACCACGGCGTTTCTCGTGCGCTCGCTATTGGAGGGCGCCGGGCGGCCGTGCGGGTTGCTCGGCACGGTCACCTCGATCGTCGGCGGAAATGAGCGGCCCGTGGAGCGCACGACGCCGGAGGCGGTCGACCTGCAGGCCGACTTCCGCGCGATGCTCGACGGGGGCGAGCGCGCATGCGCGATGGAGGTCTCATCGCACGCGCTGGAGCTCGGCCGCACCGACGGTGTCCGCTTTGCGGCCGGGATCTTCACGAACCTCACCCAGGACCACCTCGACTTCCACGCCACGATGGAGGACTACTTCCAGGCCAAGCGCAAGCTGTTCGTGCCCGCTGCTCCCGGCGTGAGCGTCGTCAACGTCGATGACCCCTACGGTCGGCGGCTCGTGGCCGAGCTGCCCGACGCACTCACGTTCGCGATCGACCACGACGCCGACTACCGCGCGGCGGACGTCGAGGTCGGCTCGGGCGGCGCCCGCCTGCGTCTGCTGACCCCCGCGGGGGAGCGCGCGCTCGCCCTGCCGCTGCGAGGCCGCTTCAACGTGTCCAACGCGCTCGGCGCGCTCGTCGCGGTGCACGCGCTCGGCGGCGAGCTCGACACGCTCCTCGCGGCGCTCGAAGTCGGGGTTCGCGTGCCGGGGCGCCTGGAGCCCGTCGAGGAGGGGCAGGACTTCGCGGTGCTCGTCGACTACGCCCACACGCCGGACTCGCTCGAGAACGTCCTGCTCGCCGCACGCGATCTGGTTGGCGCGTCGGCCGACGCGCAACCCGGCGGGCGGCTCGTGTGCGTGTTCGGCGCCGGCGGCGACCGCGATCGCGGCAAGCGTCCCCTGATGGGCGAGATCGCGGCGCGCCTCGCGGACGTCGTGATCGTCACCTCCGACAATCCCCGCTCGGAGGACCCCGGCGCGATCATCGCGGAAATCCTCGACGGCTCCGCGCGCGGGCGCACCGTGGGGGCGCTACCGGTCAAAGCCATCGCCGACCGCCGCGCAGCCATCCACGAGGCTGTAGCCGCCGCCCGCCCCGGCGACGTGCTGGTCGTCGCCGGCAAGGGCCACGAGCAGGGGCAGGAGCTCGCGGGTGGCCGCAAGGTCCCGTTCGACGACGTCCAGGTCGCCCGCGAGGCGCTGCGCGCCCGCCGCGGCACCGAGGCCGGGGCCGCCGCGTGAACGAGTGGGATGCGGCGCGCATCGCCGCGGCCGCCGGGGCCCGCGTGGTTCGCGAGGGCGCACCGCGCGGAACTTGCGAGGCGGACGGCGCCGCAGACCGCGAGCAGCCCGGGGGCGGAGCCGAGGCTCGCGAGCAGCCCGGGGGCGGAGCCGAGGCTCGCGAGCAGCCCGGGGGCGGTCCGGGGCCCCGTCGCGTCACGATCGACTCGCGCGAGGTTGCGCCCGGCGATCTGTTCGTCGGCTTGCCCGGCGAGCGCGTTGACGGAGGGGCTTTCGCCGAGCAGGCCCTGCGCGCAGGGGCCTGGGGGGTGCTGGTCGCTCCAGACCATGCCGCCCGCGTGGCGCAGACCAGCGCGGGCGGCATCGATATACCCGGTAGGTCGATGCGCGGCGAGGCCGCGAGTGCCGGCAGTGCAGCGGAGCGCGCCACGCCGACGGGCGCGATCCTCGCTCACCCGGACCCCCTTGCTGCTCTCCAGGCGCTCGCGCGCGCCTGGCGGCGGGAGCTCGGCGCGAAGGTCGTCGCGATCACCGGCTCCACCGGCAAGACCTCCACGAAGGACATCCTTGCCGCCGTGCTCTCCCAGCAGTTGCGCACGACCGCGAGCCCGCAGAACCTCAACACCGAGATCGGGCTCCCACTTGTCGTGCTCGCTGCGCCGCGCGGCACCGAGGCGCTGGTGCTCGAGATGGCGATGCGCGGGCCCGGTCAGATCGCCGAGCTCGTCGCGATCGCCGAGCCCGACGTCGGGGTGATCGTGAACATCGGTCCCGTCCACCTCGAGCTGCTGGGCTCGATCGAGGCGATCGCCGCCGCCAAGGCTGAGCTGATCGCGGGGCTAGCGCCGGGGGCGACCGTCGTCGTTCCCGTCGGCGAGCCGCTGCTCGCCCCCCACCTGCGCGCGGACCTGCGCACGGTGACGTTCGGCGAGGGAGGCGACGTCGAGCTCACCGACGGTGGCGCTGATCGCCCCGCGGTGGCGATCGTCGAACACCGAGCCGGCGCGGAGGATCTCGCGATGTCGGTGGAGCCCTCTTTCGCCCAATCCCATAACCTCCGCAACCTGCTGGCCGCGGTCGCCGTCGCGCGCGCGCTCGGCATCACTCCCGGCGGGAGGCTCGACGTGACCTTCTCGGCGCTGCGCGGCGAGCGCATCGCGCTGGCGGACGGAATCGTGCTGATCAACGACTGCTACAACGCCAACCCCATGTCGATGCGCGCCGCGCTCGACGAGCTCGCGGCCAGCGCCCGCGGGAGGCGCGTGGCGGTCCTCGGCGACATGCTCGAGCTCGGCGCCGCGCAGGGGCCCGCGCTGCACCGCGAGGTCGCCGCGTACGCCGCCGAGCGCGGCGTCCAGTTGCTGCTCGCCGTCGGGCCGCACGCCGCCGAGATGGCGAAGGTCTTCCCGGGTGACGTCCAGCTCGCGCCGGACGCGCAATCCGCAGTCGAGCTACTCGATCCGCTGCTGCGCCCCGGCGACACGGTGCTCGTCAAGGGCTCCCGGGGGGTCGGGTTGGAGCTCGTCGCCGAGGTGCTCACCGCGGGCACAACCGGTGCGCGCGGCGGGACCGATGCGCCCCGTGGGACCGGTGCGCCCGGCGAGCCCGGTGCGGCAGCCGACGCCGAGGCCGCGCGCGCGGGCGGGGCGCGCTGAGATGGGCCGCATCCTGCTTGGCGGCACCGCGGCGCTGCTGATCTGCATCTTCCTGAGTCCCAAGTTCATCGAGTTCCTGCGCGAGCGCGAGTTCGGCCAGCAGATCCGCGAGGAGGGGCCCGAGGGCCACCACCAGAAGGCCGGCACGCCGACGATGGGGGGGATCATCATCTTCCTCGCCGTCGCCACCGCGTTCCTGATCCTCACCAACTACGAATGGCGCTCCATGGGGGTCTTCGCGGCCGCGATCGCGTGCGCGTTGCTGGGCTTCGCCGACGACTACACCAAGCTCGTGCGTCGCCGCTCGCTCGGCCTGCGCGGGCGCACCAAGCTCGCGGTCACGATCGCGATCTCGCTCGGCCTGTGGTACATCGCGCGCCACGAGGCCGGCCTCCCGAGCACGCTGCGGCTGCGCACGATCGACTACACGGTCGAACTCGGGCCCTTCTACCCGATCCTCATCTACCTCGTCGTCGCCGGGACCACCAGCGCGGTCAACCTCGCCGACGGCCTCGACGGCCTCGCGGCGGGCTGCGCCGCGATCGTGCTGCTCGCCTACATCGGCATCGCGTTCATCACCGAAGACTTCGACCTCGCGATGCTCGCCGGCTGCCTCGTCGGGGGATGCATCGGCTTCCTCTGGTTCAACGCCTTCCCCGCCACGATCTTCATGGGGGACACCGGCGCGCTCGGCCTCGGCGGCGCGATCGCCGGGCTCGCCGTGATGACCAAGACCGAGGAGCTCCTGATCCTGCTCGGCGGGATCTTCGTGATCGAGGCGCTCTCCGTCCTGGTCCAGGTCGCCTACTTCCAGCTGCGCCACAAGCGCGTCTTCCTGATGGCGCCCATCCACCACCACTTCGAGCTGCGCGGGTGGTCGGAGACCAAGATCATCCTGCGCTTCTGGATCATCGCCGCGATCTGCTGCGCGATCGGGTTCACGATCTACCGGCAGAGCATCGCCTAGGAGTGAAGCCCCGCCCGCCGATCCCCGCCGGCCCGTACCTCGTCGTCGGCCTCGCCCGCTCCGGCCTCGCGGCCGCGCGCCTCCTGAGCGAGCGCGGCGAGCACACGATCGGGGTCGACGCAGGCGCGATCGCGGGCGACGCCGAGGTGGCAGGCGCCGAGCTGCACGCCCACGACGACGGCCTCGCATACGTGGAGCAGGTGCGCGCCGTCGTCAAGAGCCCGGGCGTCCCCGCCGAGGCGCCCGTCGTCGCGGCCGCCCGCGCGCGCGGGTTGCCGGTGCTGGGGGAGCTGGAGCTCGCGTGGCGGCTGCTCGAGAACGAGCTCATCGCCGTGACCGGCACCAACGGCAAGACGACCACGGTCGAGCTGATCGGTCACATCCACCGCCAGGGCCGCCTGCCGGTCGCGGTCGCCGGCAACGTCGGCGTCGCGCTCAGCGGCCTCGTCGGGCAACTCGACCCCGAGGCGACGATCGTCTGCGAGGCCTCCTCCTTCCAACTCCAGGACGCCGTCGCGCTCGCCCCTGAGGCCGCGGTCCTGCTCAACATCACCCCCGACCACCTCGACCGCCACGGCACGCTCGCGGCGTACCGCGAGGCCAAGCTGAGGGTCTTCGCCCATCAGGGCGAGGGCGGCGTCGCGGTGCTGCCGGTCGAGATCGACGCCGTGCCGCCGCACGAGCACATCGGGACGCTCGGTGTCAGCGCTCGCGAGGTCGTCCCTGCCGGTGTCGAGCTCGTGCGCTTCGGCGAGAACCCGCGCGTGGAGTGCGCGCTGCACGACGGCGCTCTGTGGTGGAGGGGCGAGCCGCTGCTGGGCGTCGAGGAGCTCCGCCTGCGCGGCGCCCACAACATCCGCAACGCGCTCGCCGCCGCCGCGGTCTGTTTGGCGCGGGGGGTCGAGCTCGACGCCGTCCGCGCCGGGCTGCGCAGCTTCGCCGGCGTCGCGCACCGCCTGCAGGAGGTCGCGCGCCGCGATGGCGTCCTATACGTGAACGACTCCAAGGCCACCAACGTCGCCAGCACGCTCGTCGCACTGCACGCGTTCCCCGACGGTGGCGTTCACCTGATCCTCGGCGGGCAGGGCAAGGGGCAGGACTTCACCGCGCTCGCCGACCCCGTCGCCGCGGGCTGCCGCGGGGTTTATCTGATCGGCGAAGACGCACCCGCGATCGCGCGCGCGCTCGAAACGGTGAATCTCCCGATCCACGAATGTGGCGATTTGGAGAAAGCCGTCCACGCGGCCTCGCGGGCGGCGAGCTCCGGGGAGGTCGTGCTGCTCTCGCCCGCCTGTGCCAGCTTCGACCAGTTCAGCGACTTCGAAGCGCGCGGCGCGCGCTTCGCCGAGCTTGTCCGTGGTGTAACATCTTCGGCCTGAGTTGACGGGCTGCACGTCGGTGGATCGGAGGGGTCTTTCACAGTGCGACGTTCGCTTCATCGCCTGATCGCAGCGGGGGTCGCGAGCGCGGCGGTCGCCGTCCTTCCCGCGCCGGCGCTCGCCGACGGTGCCCCGGCGGTCCAAAGCGAGTCCGCCGTACACGTCACCGCGACCGACGCGACGCTGCTTGCGACCATCGATCCGGGCGAATCGCATTACGGCGTCTACTACCAGTTCCAGGTCGTCAAGGACCCCGGCGAATACCCGCCGGCAATCGTTTGCCCCGGGATCACGCTTCCTCCGGGCTACGAAAGCTGCGGTCCGTTGCCGCTCCAGCACACCGGCATGCCGATCGGCTTCATCGCAGCTGGATCGTCGGCTCAGAGCGTCAGCCAGGATCTCGCTGCCGCTGGCGTCGCGCTGCAGGCGGGAACGACCTATCACTATCGCGTGGTCGTCGTCAGGCGAGTCCTCACCGAAGATACCCTTGATTGGGAAGGTCCGCCGATCGAAGGTCCCGACCGCACGTTCACCACGCCGCCCGCGGCCGCCCCCGTGATCGATTCGGTTTCGATCTCCCCCTCGACGACCTCCGGCGGGAGCCAGTCGCTCGAAAGCCATCCCTCCGGCTCGCTGCCTCCGTCCTCTTCTTCGCCGCAGGCTACTCCTGGTGCGCCGCTGCGAACGGTCGCGGGCCCGGCTGCGAAGCGGCACGGCGCGCACAGGGCCAAGACCAAGCACCGTCGCCACCACAGGCCGGCGAAGCACGCCAAGCACCCCGCGCACACGCGCAACTAGCAGTCGCGCGCCCGCGCCCGCGCGCTGCCCGAGCAGGCATCCGCCCGCGGGCGTCGAAGTGAGCTGGGATGCCATCGGCCGCGCGCGGCGCAAACGCCAAAGCCCAGGGAGGGGGCGCTCGCACGCAGCCGGGCGCGCGCGCACGCACCGCACAGCCGCTGGAGCAGCGGATCCTGCTGACGGCGACGCTGTGCCTGATGGCGTTCGGGGCGGTGATGGTCTACAGCTCGTCCTCCGCGAGCACGCTCCTGCAGGGCCACGGCAACGGCAGCTCCTACCTGATCAAGTTCGTCGTGTTCGGCGCGATCGGGCTGGGCGTGATGCGGGTGCTCGCGCGCGACGGGGTCGCGCGCGTGCAGAGCATCGTGGGGCCGCTGCTGGTCGTCTCGTTCGCGCTGGTGCTCGCGGTGCACGTCCCGCACGTCGGTGTCTCGATCAACGGCGCGCGGCGTTGGATCGGGCCGAGCATCTTCCAGTTCGAGCCCTCCGAGCTGCTGAAGATCGCGCTCGTCCTGTACGCGGCGACGCTGCTCGCGCGGCGCCCGCGGCGCACGCACGACCTGGGCGACCTCGCCAAGCCACTGGGGCTCGTCGTCGGCGGCGCGTGCCTGCTGGTCGTCACCGAGCCCGACCTCGGCTCGGCGATGGTGATCGCGTTCACGTTCTGCGCGCTGCTGCTCGCGGCGGGGATCCCGGGGCGCAACCTCGCGATGCTCGCGTGCGGGACGCTGGTGGTCGTCGGGATCTACGCGCTCGCGCGCCCCTACGCCCGCGCGCGTCTCACCTCGTTCCTGGACCCCTGGGCGCACGCCTCCAGCAGTGGCTTCCAGGCCGTCCAGGGTCAGATCGCGATCGGCTCGGGCGGGCTCTTCGGGGTGGGGCCGGGCCAGTCGGTGCAGAAGATCTTCTACCTCCCGGAGGCCCAGACGGACTTCATCCTCGCGGTCGTCGCCGAAGAGCTCGGCGTCGTCGGGGTGTACGCGCTGCTGTTCCTCTACGGGCTGATCGGCTACGCCGGCCTGCGCGCGGCGAAGCGCGCTCGCTCGCTCTACAGCGCGCTGATCGCGGTCGGGATGACCACGCTGATCGTCTCCCAGGCGCTGCTGAACACGTTCGCCGTGCTCGGCCTCGCGCCGCTGACGGGGGTGCCGCTGCCGTTCGTCTCCTACGGTTCGAGCAGCCTCGTCGTGATGCTCGCCGCGATGGGCCTGCTGATGAACGTCGCGTCCGGCACGAGCGCGCACGTGCGCGCCGTCGGCGACACCCGCGCGCGCAAACCGGCAGGATCTGCGCGTGCACGCAAACCCACCAGTGAGAGTGACGATCGCGGCCGGCGGGACCGCCGGGCACGTGGTTCCGGCGCTGGCGGTCGCTGAGCAGCTGCGCGCACAGGGGGCGCAGGTCAGCTTCGTCGGCGGCGAGCGCGCCGAGGCCGAGCTCGTGCCGGCCGCCGGCTTTCCCTTCCACGCGATCTCCGTGAGCGGGCTCAGCCGCAGCAACCCGCTCGCGGCGCTGCGCGCGCTGCTGCGTGCCGCGCGCGCGTTCTTGCGCGCCCGCGCGCTGCTCGGGCGGCTCGATGCGGATGTCGTGATGGGGGGAGGGGGGTACGTGTCCGGGCCGGTCGGCCTTGCGGCCGTCACGCGGCGCATCCCGCTGGTCCTGACCGAGGCGGACAGCCACCTTGGCCTGGCCAACCGCGCGCTCGCGCCGTTCGCGCGGCGCGTGTGCCTCGCGTTCGAGCCCGCCGCGGTCGCCGCCGACGACGTGAGCCCGGCCGCGGCGAGCGGCGAGCACGTTTCGCGCCGTCGCTGTCGTCGGCTCCGCGCTCGTGGTGGTCGGGGTCAGGGTCCCGGCGCGAGCAGTCGCTACCTCGTGACCGGCCGCCCCGTTCCGCCTCCGCAGACCGACCGCGCGGGCGCCCGCGCGCGTCTGGGGATCGACGCGGAGGAGACCTGCGTGCTGGTCTTCGGCGGCTCGCTGGGCGCGCGCTCGATCAACCTCGCCGCGGTCGAGGCGTTCGCCGGGGCCGCCTTCCACGTGCTCCACGTGTGCGGCCGCCGCGACCACCCCGAGCTCAGCCGGCGCGAGCTGCCCGCGGGCTACGACCTGCGCGAGTACCTCGACCTCGAGCGAGTTCGCCGACGCGCTCGCCGCGGCGGACCTCGTGATCGCGCGCGCCGGGGGCTCGATCTTCGAGATCGCCGCGCACGGGCGCCCGGCGATCCTGATCCCGTATCCGCACGCCGCGGCGGATCACCAGACCTCCAACGCGCGCTGGATGCAGCGCGCGGGCGCCGCGGTAGTGGTCGCCGACGGCGAGCTGACCGCCTCGCGGCTCGCGCACGAGACCGCCGCGCTGCTCGCCGACCCACGGCGTCTGCATTCGATGGCTGCGGCCTCGGCGCGGCTGGGCCGCCCGCATGCGGCGCGCGAGGTCGCGCGCGAGCTGCAGGAGGCGGCGCGGCGGTGAGCGTGGCCCGGAGCGAATTTCGGGGGGTCGCGGCGGTGTGCGTGGCCCGGAGCGAATTTCGGGGGGCCGCGGCGGTGTGCGTGGCCCGGAGCGAATTTCGGGGGGCCGCGGCGGTGTGCGTGGCCCGGAGCGAATTTCGGGGGGCCGCGGCGGTGTGCGTGGCCCGGAGCGAATTTCGGGGGGCCGCCGCGGTGAGCGTGGCCCGGAGCGAACCTCGGGGGGCCGCCGCGAAGTGCGCCTCGACGCGGGGCGCGCGTCGATGAGCGCGCCCTGGGCCGGCCGGCGCCTGCACTTCGTCGGCGTGGGCGGCGCGGGGATGAGCGCCTACGCCCGCGCCGCGCACGCGCTCGGCGCGCGGGTAAGCGGCTCCGACGGCGCGCGCTCGCCCTACCTGGAGCGGCTGTGCGCGGACGGCGTGCTGGAGGCGAGGATCGGCCACGACGCGGCGAACGTGCCCGCGGGCGAGGACGTCGAGGTGGTCTACTCCAGCGCGGTCCCCGCCGAGAACCCGGAGCGCGCGGCGGCGCGCGCACGGGGCCTGCGCGAGCGCCCGCGCGCCGAGCTGCTGAGGGAGCTCAGCGCCTTGAAGCGCACGATCGCCGTCGCCGGGACCCACGGGAAGACCACGACGGCGTCGATGGTGGTGTACGCGCTGCGCTGCGCCGCGCGCGACCCCGAGGAGGTGTCGTGGCTCGTCGGCGGCCCGGTCGGCGGGGGCCTTGGGAACGCGCACTGGGGCGCCGGCGAGCTGCTCGTCGTGGAGGCCGACGAGTCCGACCGCTCGATGCTGAGCCTCGAGGTGGAGATCGCAGTGCTCACGAACGTCGAGCTCGACCACCACGCGACGTTCGGCTCGCTGGCGCAGCTGCGGGAGGCGTTCCGCGAGTTCCTCGCGCACGCCCGCCGCGGGGTCGTCGTTTGGGATCGCCCCGAGCTGCTGGAGCTGGCGCCGGGCGGCGACGTGGAGCTCGCGCCCTACGACGTCCCCGACCCGACGCTCGCGGCTGGAGGGTCGAGCTTTCGCTGGCGCGGCCACGAGGTGCTCCTGAGGGTCCCGGGCGCGCACAACGCGCTCAACGGGGCCGCGGCGCTGGAGGCGACGCGCCTCGCGGGCGCCAACGTCGAGCGCGCGATCGCGGGCCTCGCGGAGTTCCCGGGCGCGGGCCGGCGCTTCCAGCGCGTCGGTGCGAGCACGGGCCGCGCGGAGGTCTACGAGGACTACGCGCACCACCCCACGGAGGTCGCGGCGACGCTGAGCGCGGCGCGGACGCTGCAGCCAGAGCGGCTGGTCGCGGTGTTCCAGCCGCACCTGTTCTCGCGCACGGCGCTGCTGAGCGCGGAGTTCGGGCGTGCGCTGGCGCTCGCCGACGTGGCGGTCGTGCTCGACGTGTACCCGGCGCGGGAGCGCCCGCAGGACCATCCCGGTGTGAGCGGGCTGCTGATCGCGCAGGCGACCGCCGACGCGGCGCGAGGCGGAACGGTGTACTGGCTGCCGAGGTTCGCGGACGCCGAGCCCGTCCTGCGGCGCGAGCTGCGCCGCGGAGATCTGTGCCTGGCGATGGGCGCCGGCGACGTCGACGAGCTCGCGCGGCGGCTGATCGGCGACGAGCCGACCGACCCCGGGGACGGGCGGCCGAGGGTGGCGGCATGAGTGGGCCGCGGGCGACGGGCGATCACGACGACGCCCCGCGCGAGCCGGCGCTCGATCCCTTGGCGCCGGCGGAGTCCACGCCGGGGCTCCCGGGGGGCGTTCAGCGCGACTACCCGCTCGCGCGCCTGGCGACGGTGCGGACGGGCGGCGACGCCGAGCTGTTCGCGCGCGCGGGCAGCGAGCCTCAGCTGCTGGAGCTCCTGGCGTGGGCGCGCGCGACGGGCACCCCGGTGGAGGTGGTGGGCTCGGGCTCGAACCTGCTGGTCGCGGACGAGGGGGTCCGGGGCCTGGTGCTCAAGCTCGACCGCGAGCTGGCGCGGATCGAGCGCGACGGCGAGCGGGGCCTGCGCTGCGGCGGCGGAGCGCGGCTGCCGGCGGTCGCGGCGCGCGCGGCGCAGACGGGCCTCGCGGGGATCGAGTTCGGCGTCAACATCCCCGGGACCGTCGGCGGCGCGGTGCGGATGAACGCGAACGCCTACGGCGGCGAACTCGCGCGCACGCTGCGGTGGGCGGCGATCGCGACGGCGGACGGGGTGGAGCGCCGCGAGCCGCAGCAGCTGGATTTCGAGTACCGCCGCTCGGGCCTGCGCGCGGGGGAGGTCGTGGCGGAGGCCCACTTCGAGCTGCAGCCCGCCGACCCCGACGTGGTGAAGGCGGCCCTCGCCGATCTACGCGCGCGCCGCCACGAGGCGCAGCCGCAGGGGATCAAGACGTTCGGCTCGACGTTCGTGAACCCTCCCCCGTCGGACGCGCGCGCGGAGGGCCGCACGGCGGGCCTGCTGCTGTCGGAGGCCGGCTGCAACGGCCTGGCCGTGGGCGGCGCGCGCTTCGCGCCCAAGCACGCGAACTTCGTCGAGAACACCGGGACGGCGACGACGGCGGACGTCGTCGCCCTGATGGCCGAGGGCCGCCGGCGGGTGCGAGAGCGCTTCGGGGTCGAGCTGCAGCCCGAGGTGCAGACGCTCGGGCCGGTGCGCTTCCCCTGGCTGGAGGAATAGGAGGGTCGCGCGGCGGGGGCCGCGCGGGGGGAGTTGAGCGGGACCCGTGCGTCCAAGCGCGGTAGGGGATCGCGCGCCGAGGTCGAAGACCTCTCCGATGACTCGCCTCCTGACCGCGCTTCTCGGCCGCCCGCTGGCCCCGGCGGCCGCGGGACGAGGAAGGGCGAGGCGCGCGCCAGCGCGGCGGTCGGCTGCCGCAGGCGTGTTCACGCTGCCGCTCACCGCCGTGAGAGGCGGCATGGCGTTCGTGTGGCCGCGGCGACGCCTGCGGATCGCGGTCCTGGTTTCGCTGTGTCTGGCGGTGTTGGGTGCGGGCGGTTGGATGCTGCTGCGCGGCAGCTCGCTGTCGGCGGTGGAGAAGGTGCAGATCAGCGGAGTGCAGGGCCGCCAGTCGGCGCAGATCGAAGCGGCGCTGCGGCGGACGGCCAATGGAATGAGCACGCTGCACGTGAACCCGGGTGCGCTGCGCGCGGCGGTCGCGCGGTTCCCGCTCGTGCGCGACCTGCGCGTGAGCCCGCAGTTCCCGCACGGCCTGCGGATCGCCGTGATCGAGCAGCCGCCGGTGGCGGTGCTGAGCGCGGGCGGACAGCGCACCGCCGTCGCCGCCGACGGCGTGGTACTGGGGTCGGAACTGATCTCGAGCGCGCTTCCCAGTGTGCACCTGGCGGGTGTGGAGCCGCTGACAGGTCGGAGCGTGAAGGACGCGACGACGCGCGCGGAGCTGAGCATCCTGGGCGCCGCGCCGCCGACGCTGCTGGGCTGGGTGCAGTCGATCTCCAGCGGCTCGGAAGGGATCGTCGCGACGATGCGCGGCGACGTGCGGATCTACTTCGGTAACGGGACGCGCGCGCACGCGAAGTGGCTCGCGGCGGCGCGCGTACTGGCGGACTCCAGCGCGGCGGGCGCGACGTTCATCGACGTGCGCGTACCCGGGCGGCCCGTCGCCGGGACGACCGCGCCAGGCGGGCTCAGTGGCGCGTCGGCGCGAGCCGGCACGGGCGCGACCTCGCTGGCGGCGCGTCTCGACGAAGCGGTCGCCGGCGGCTCGGCGCAAGCGGCCACGACGGCCGCGACCTCGCCGGCGGCGAGCGCGGGCGAACCGACGTCGAGCACCGGCGAATCGAGCGGATCGGGAACGGGCGAAGCGGGCTCCGGCGGCACGGAATCGACCGAAGCGAGCGCCGGCGGGTCGACGGGCAGCACGAGCGCCGGCGAATCGAGCGGCGGCGCGCCCGCCGAAGAACCCGCGTCGAATGGTGCCGCCCGTGCGACGAGCGAATCGAGCTCGGGGAGCGAAACCCCAGGTTCCGCGGGCGCCGCGACCGCTTCAGGTGGCGCCGCGGCCGGTGGAGGCTAAACCTCTACTTCACCCTTACCCTCCCAAATTCTGGTTCCTACGGCAGGGGTCGAGAGTCCGCGATTCTGCAAGCGATCCTGCAAAAGTCGTAGGTGACGTTGACAGGGCGAAGTTCCCTGCATAACGTGCGCAATTCTGGGATCCGGGGATAGCACGTCCCCAAACCCTTAACTCATACTGAAGCCTTCGGACGGGAAAGACATCATGGAGAGCGGCGTAGGCAGCTACCTGGCAGTGATCAAGGTCGTCGGTGTCGGCGGCGGCGGCACCAACGCGATCAGCCGCATGGTCGACGCGGGCCTGCGCGGCGTGGAGTTCATCGCGGCGAACACCGACGCCCAGGCGCTCGCGATGTGCGACGCCGACATCAAGCTCAACATCGGCCACGAGTCCACCAAGGGCCTCGGCGCGGGCGCCAACCCCGAGGTCGGCTTCACCGCGGCCGCGGAGTCGCGCGACGACATCAAGGAGGCGCTGAAGGGCGCCGACATGGTGTTCGTCACCGCCGGCGAGGGCGGCGGCACCGGCACCGGCGCGGCGCCCGTGATCGCGGAGATCGCCAAGACCGAGATCGGCGCGCTGACCGTCGGCGTCGTCACGCGCCCGTTCGAGTTCGAGGGCACCCAGCGCGCACGTCAGGCGACCGAGGGCATCGAGCGCCTGCGCGAGGTCGTCGACACGCTGATCGTGATCCCCAACGAGAAGCTCCTCGCGGTCGTCGAGCGCCGCACCTCGATGCTCGACGCCTTCAAGGAGGCCGACGACGTGCTGCGCCAGGGCATCCAGGGCATCACCGACCTGATCACGATCCCCGGCCTCATCAACCTCGACTTCGCCGACGTCCGCACGATCATGCACGACGCCGGCTCCGCGTTGATGGGCATCGGCACCGCCGCCGGCGAGAACCGCACGGCGGAGGCCGCCAAGATCGCGATCTCCTCGCCGCTCCTGGAGGAGTCGGTGGAGGGCGCGACAGGGATCCTGCTGAACATCACCGGCGGCAAAGACCTCGGCCTGTTCGAGGTCAACGAGGCCGCGGAGATCATCCAGAACGCGGCCGACGTCAACGCGAACATCATCTTCGGCGCGGTCATCGACGAGGAGATGGGCGACGAGGTCCGCGTCACCGTGATCGGCACCGGCTTCGACCACAGTCCGGGCCGCACCGCACGGCGCGACCGCCGCGAGCGTCCCGCCGACCGCAACCCCCGCATCGGCCAGCGCGAGCGCTCCTCCCTGGAGATCTCCGACGAGGAGATCGACGTGCCGCCGTTCCTGCGCTGAGCGCGCCGGTGGGGCCGCCGCCGTTCTCGCGCTGAAGCGAGTCCGTGTGCCGCCGCCGTCTTGCGTCGAGCCGACTGGAGTAGCGTCTGGGCAATGAGGCGCTCAGACGCATACGGGCTGGCGCGCGCCGCGCGTCTGTGGGCGCAGAAGTGGCGCTGGTACGAGCGCAACACGCTGCCCTGGAACCGCGCGCGGATCCACTGGGAGCTCGCGCGCCGCGAAGCGTTCGCGCGCTGGCCGCTGCACGGCAACGTGCTGGAGGCGCTGCGCGAGGGGCGGCTGGAGCTGGGGGCAGGGGTTCTGCTGGAGCCGGGCGTGTGGATCACCGCGCCAGGGGCCGCGCGCGTGCGGATCGGGGAGGGGACGTTCCTCAACCAGGGCGTGATGGTCGCCGCGCACGAGCTCGTGGAGATCGGCGCGCACTGCATGCTCGCCAACGGCTGCTTCGTCTCCGACGCCGCCCACCGCTACGACGACCCCGAGCGGCCGATCACCTGGCAGGGATTCGTCTCGAAGGGGCCCACGCGGATCGGCGACAACTGCTGGCTGGGCACCAACGTCGCCGTCACCAGCGGCGTCAGCATCGGCGAGCGCTGCGTGATCGGGGCGAACAGCGTCGTAACACGCGACATCGAGCCCTTCTCGGTCGCCGCTGGCGCCCCCGCGAAGGTGCTGCGGCGGGTCGAGTATCCGGCGTGAGCGGGGCGCCGTCGAGCGGATCCGTGCGCCGGCCTTCAACAGATGCTACTCTGGTAGGAATGGGGAGGAGAGGTGTAGTGCTGGGAAGCGTCGCCGCGGTCCTGCTCGCCGGGCTCGCGCCCGCCGGTGCGCTGGCGTCCTCGGGGGACGTCGCCGCGACCCGTGCGCTGGCCCGCGCGACCGACGCGCTCGTGCGCGCCGCGAGCCCCGACGTCCACCGCGGCCTCGCCGCGGCGCAGCGCTACGCGCACCAGATCGCCGCGCAGTGCCCCGGCGCGGCGGCCGGCTCGCCGCAGAACCACGAGTCCGAGCAGCTCGACGACGAGCTGATCGGCGCGATGACGACCGTCGGCTACCGCGTCGCCACGCGGCCGGCCGCGACGTTCGCGCGCGCCGTCCGCGGGTTGCACTGGAGCAACCACCGGCTCACGCGCGCGATCCGCACGTTCACGACCAAGCTCACCGGCCTCACGCGGCTCGCGACCCCCGACGTGTGCGGCGACGTCCGCGCGTGGGCCGCCAGCGGCTACCAGACGGTGCCCGCGACCACCTCCGCGTTCGTCAGCCACTACCTCGCGATCACCCCCGAAGCCGAAGAAGTCCCGCTGATCATCGACCTCGCGACCCCGTTCGCGACACCGTCCGAGATCCCCGTGCTACGTCGCGTCGAACGCCTCGAAACGCGCCTCGGCGAAGCCGAAGCCACGGCCGTCGAATCCTATTCGCAGGTGCTGATCTCGCTGGAACTCAAGCAGTGAGGGCCAGCAATGCGTGGAGCTCGGCGAGCTCGCCCGGGTCCACCTTGTAGGTGTGCTCCGGGCCGGGGTAGCGGCGCGCGCGCACGTCCTCCGCGTACGCCGCCACGCCCGCGTTCATCTCCTCCTGCAGGTTCGCGTAGCGCTTCACGAATCGCGGACCCAGACCGTCGCGGATCCCGAGCAGGTCGTGGAACACGAGCACCTGCCCGTCGGTCGCGGGCCCCGCACCGATCCCGATCACCGGGATCTCCATGCGCTGCATCAGCTCCTCCGTCACCTGCGCCGGGATCGCCTCGAACACGATCGCGAAACAGCCCGCCTCCTGCAGCGCGAGCGCCTGCTCCGCGATCCGCGCCGCCGCGTGCGCGCTGCGGCCCTGCGCCTTCCACCCGCCCAGCGCCGTCGAGGACTGCGGGGTCAGGCCGACGTGGCCCATCACCGGGATCCCCGCGCCCACGATCGCGCGCGCCCGGCTCACCGACGCGGGGCCGCCGCCCTCGAGCTTGACCGTGTCGCAGCCCGCCTCCTGCACGAAGCGCACCGCCGTCGCGATCGCCTGCTCGTCGCTGATCTCGTACGAGCCGAACGGGAGGTCGCCGATCAACAGCGGCGTGCGCAGCCCACGGCGCGCCGCCGAGGCGAGCACCAGCATGTCCTCGACGCGCACCGGCGTCGTCGCGCTGTACCCCAGCACGGTCGTCGCCGCCGAGTCGCCTACCAACACCAGGTCCACGCCCGCGGCCTCCGCCGCGCGCGCGCTCGGGTAGTCGTAGGCGGTGACCATCACGATCGGGTCGCCCAGCCGCTTCTTCTCGGCCAGCAGCGGCAGCGTCATCGGCAGCCGCCCGGGGTCGTGGGGGATCTTGACGTTGGGTTGGCTCGACATGTCTTCCTCTCTGACGGGTTGACGCCCTGGATGGATGAGCGAGGGGTCCGGCTCGGCCGCCTGGCGGCGGCCTGCGCCACCCTCTATGCCAATAGGGTCGCCACCGCGTCGTTGACGGTGATGATGCGGTTGGTCTGCGCCTCCACGTGCACCACACGCGGCTCGTAGTGCTCCATCTCGGCGCGGTCGTAGTGGGCGTAGGAGATCACGATGATCGTGTCCCCCCGGTGCACGAGCCTCGCGGCCGCTCCGTTGACCTGCATCGCGCCCGAGCCGCGCTCGCCCGCGATCGTGTAGGTCTCGAAGCGCGCGCCGTTGTCGACGTCGACGACGTGCACCTGCTCGTGCTCGAGGATGTCCGCCGCCTCCAGCAGATCCGGGTCGATCGTGATCGAGCCCACGTAGTGCAGGTCACAGTCGCTCACCGTCGCGCGGTGGATCTTCGACTTCAGCATCACGCGCTGCATGGGGTTCTCACAGGCCCTTTCCCGGCGTTCGCCGTGGTCGTGTCAGGGGGGGTGCCGTTCGCGGCGATCGCTCGCCGCGTGCGACCGTTCGGCCGCTCGCTGCTCGTCGCCGCGGTCGGCTCGAGCGTGACGTTGTCGATCAGCCGCACGGTGGGCGGGCCGTCGATTCTCGCCGCCACCGCCAGCAGCGCCGGCCGATCCAGGCGCGCGAGCGGCTCCAGCGTGTCGCCGTCCACCAGCTCCAGGTAGTCCAGTCGCAGTTCGTAGGGCTCCAGCGCGGCGTGCGCGGTTGCGAGCAGCGTCGCCGTGCTGCGCTCGCCGGCGAGCGCGAGCTGCTCGGCGGCACTCAACGCCCCGTACAGCCCGCGCGCGTGGGCGCGGGCCGCGGGGGAGAGCAGCACGTTGCGGCTGGAGCGCGCCACGCCATCGGGCTCGCGCACCGTGGGCACCGCCTCGATCGCCACCGCGAGGTTGAGGTCCGCGACCAGCCGGCGGATCACCACGACCTGCTGCGCGTCCTTCTGGCCCAGGTACAGCACGTCGGGGCTCGTCATGCACAGCAGCTTCGTCACGACCGTCGTCACGCCCCGGAAGTGCGAGGCGCCGCGCGACGCGCCCTCCAGGCGATCCGTCAGGCCGAGCACTTCCACAGCGGTCGCGAAGCCCGCCGGGTAGACCTCCTCGACGGAGGGCGCGAACAGCAGGTCCGCGCCCGCCTCCGCCGCGAGCCCCGCGTCGTCGCGCTCGGACCGCGGATACCGCTCCAGGTCCCCGCGCTCGTCGAACTGCGCGGGGTTCACGAACAGCGTCACCACCACCAGGTCGCACTGCTCGCGCGCCCGGCGCATCAGCGCGAGGTGGCCGTCGTGCAAAGCGCCCATCGTCGGCACCAGCCCGATCTTCTGTCCCGCGCGGCGCGTCGGGGCCAGCGCGGCGCGCAGCTCGGCGACTGTGCGCAGGGTCCTCATGCGAGGAGATCGTGGTGGCTCATGGGATTCGGTCCAGTTCCTGCGGATACCGGCGCGATACGAGAAGCGCGAACGACAACTGCGAACGACGACTACAACGGAACAGCAGGTCCGTCCCTTTCACGGTGACGGCCCGTAGCCGATGATACATGCAGGGGACGATGACGCAAGTCGGGCGTTTGTTGTGTGCGGTACTCACACACGGGTGCGTCGGGTCTTCGTTTTTCGACCCCGCCGCGCGCGTGCGCGCGGGGTTAGATCAAACCCCACGCACGCGCGCGTCAAACCCCACGCACGCGCGCGGCGGGGCCCAAAAACGAAACCCACGTGCCACCGGTTGGGCCTACCAGGCGTCCACGAACGCGCGCTTCTTTCCGGGCCGCCGCCACCACTCGCCTGCGCCCTGGTCGAACAGCATCGCAATCCATCTCCGCGAGTCCGCCGGGTCGATCACGTCGTCGATCTCCCCGTACGCCGCCATGTTGATCCCCCGACCGTGCTCGTACGCCGCCGCGACGGTCGCCGCGAACACACGCTCGCGCTCGGCGTCATCCTCGATCGCTTCCAGCTCGCGCCGCATTCCCAGGCGCACCGCCCCCTCCAACCCCATCCCCCCAAACTCCGACGTAGGCCACCCCACAGTGAACAGCGGCGCCTTGAACCCCCCGGCAGCCATCCCCTGCGCGCCCAGGCCGTAGCCCTTGCGCAGCACGATCGTCCCCACCGGGACCGACATGTTCGCTCCCGCGAGAAACAGCCGCGCGAAGTGCCGCACCGTCGCGGTGCGCTCCGCCGCCGGTCCCACCATGAAGCCCGGCGTGTCGCACAGCATCAGCACCGGCAGCTCGAACGCGTCGCACAGCCCCAGGAAGCGCGCCGCCTTGTCGGCGCCGTCCGCGTCGATCGCGCCGCCCAGGTGCGTCGGGACGTTCGCCACCACGCCCAGCGGCCGGCCGCCGAGCTTGGCCAGCGCTGTCACCACCCCCGCGGCGAAGCCGCTCCTCAACTCCAAAACAGATTTCTCGTCGAACAACGTCACCACAATCTCTCGCACGTCGTACGCCCGCTTGCGCTGCTCGGGGACCAGCTGGCGCAGCAGACGCTGATCGGGTGCCGGTCGCGGCTCCGTCGCGCCCCGGAAGTAGGAGAGGTAACGCTTGGCCGCCGCCACCGCCGCCCGCTCGTCCGCGACGCGCAGGTCCACCACGCCGTTGGAGTCCTGTACCTCGATCGGGCCCACCTCGCCGGGCTCGTGCACACCCAGCCCGCCGCCCTCGATCATCGCCGGGCCGCCCATCCCGATGCTCGAGTCCTCCGTCGCGATCACCACGTCACAGCAACCCAGCAGCGCCGCGTTGCCCGCGAAGCAGTACCCCGCCGCGATCCCCACCAGCGGCACCAGCCCGCTCAGGCCCGCGAACAGGTTGAACGCACGGCAGTCCAGGCCCGCCACCATCGGCCAGTCCACGTCCCCCGGCCGCCCCCCGCCGCCCTCCGCGAACAGCACCACCGGCAGGCGCCGCCGCTCCGCCACGTCGAACAGACGGTCCTTCTTGAGGTGGTTGCGCATCCCCTGCGTCCCCGCCAGCACCGTGTAGTCGTAGGACAGCGCCACGCACGGCCGACCCTCCACGTCGCCCACCCCCGCCACCAGGCCGTCCGCTGGGGTCCGCTCGATCAGCTCCTCGCGCGAGCGCCGCCGCTCCTGCGCGGCGAACAGCAGCGGGCCGTACTCCACGTAGGTCCCCTCGTCGATCAGGTCCGCCAGGTTCACCCGCGCCGTCCGCCGCCCCTGCTCGCGCCGGCGCGCCACCGCCTCCGCGCGCGCCGCGTCCAGGCCCAGCGCGTGGCGCGCCCGCACCGCGTTCAGGTCCTCGCGCGGGGCGCCGGGGGGAGGCGAGGTTGCGTCCGGGGGAGGCGAGGTTGCGTCCGGGGGAGGCGAGGTTGCGTCCGGGGGAGGCGAGGTTGCGTCCGGGGGAGGCGAGGTTGCGTCCGCCTCGTCGGCGCTCGCCGCCGCGCCCTCCTCGTGCACGTCCAGCACCACCAGCAGCTGGCCCTCCTCGACCGCGTCCCCCACCGCCACCTCCACGCTTCGCACCACGCCGTCCGTGTGCGTCACGACCTCGTGCTCCATCTTCATCGCCTCCAGCACGAGTAGGGGGGTGCCCGCGCGTACGGGGTCCTCCGGTTGCAGGACGAGCGCGACCACGACGCCCGCGAAGGGGGCAGTGACGGAGATCTCGGGGGAGGGTGGCATTTGACCGGGGGGACGACAGTAACGACTCAAGCTGCCCGGGACGCGAGCGATTCTTTCGCCGTGATCTCGATCGAAGCCGATGGTTGCGGGTTGTCGTAGACTTCAATGAGACTCCGGGCTTCGTTGTGACTGCTTTCGTCCAAGACTATCCGCCGGAGAGTGCGCCGTGACTGTTACCGTCGCCGGAATCGACTTCGATCACCACGAGTACGACGCGCGTGGCGATGTCTTGTATCTGAGTGTCGGTCAACCGCGTGAGGCGGACAGGACGATCGCCACACCGGAGGGGCACGCGGTCGACTACGACGAGGCCGGCGCGGTGATGGGCATGGTGCTCGTGAACGTCCGGTTCTTCTTGGATCGCGACGGCGAGGTGACGATCACCATCCCCCCTGGACACGCCGTCCCCGCAGAGATCGAGTCGGCGCTCGCGGCCGCTTGAGCGTCCCCGCAACCGCGCCGCCGATTACCATCCCGCCCTAGTGTCGTCGCAGCACAGCGAGCCGTCTGCCGAGCAGCGCCGGGAGGCGTTGAAGGAGGTCTACGAGCAGGCGCAGCGCTGTACGCGCTGCGCCGAGCTGGCGCGCACGCGCAACAGCGTCGTGTTCGGTGCCGGCAACGCCGACGCGGACCTCATGTTCGTCGGCGAGGCGCCCGGTGCGAGCGAGGATCAGCAGGGGTTGCCGTTCGTGGGGGCGGCGGGGAAACTGCTCGAGAAGCTGCTCGGGGAGATTGGATTATCTCGAACAGATGTGTTTATTGGAAATGTCTTGAAGTGCCGCCCCCCGGCAACCGCGATCCCCAGCCGTTGGAGATCGAGAACTGCCGCGAGTACCTCTACCGCCAGGTCGAGCTGATCCAGCCGCGCGTGATCTGCACGCTGGGGAACTTCTCCACGAAGCTCCTCCGCGAAGACCCCACCGGGATCACGCGCCTCCACGGGCAGCCCGAGGTGCTCACGATCGGGCGCCGCGCCGTGCGGCTCTACCCGATCTTCCACCCCGCCGCGGCGCTCTACACCCCGCGCATGCTCGAGACCCTGCGCGAGGACTTCCAGCGGCTGCCAGAGCTGCTGGCGCTGGGCGCGCCCGAGCAGCCGCAGATCCTCGACGTGCCGCAGGCCGCGGCGGAGGAGAAAGAGGAGAGGGGGGAGGGGGAGGGGGTCGGTGAGCCGCGTGCCGCGAGCGAGGCCCAGCACGTCGGCTCGCCCGCCGGCGCCGCGGAGGGCGCCGAGCCCGACCAGCTCGGGCTGTTCTGAGCTCTGCACGGCGCCTTGCGCGGACTCAAGCGATCGCGCGGAGCGGTCGATGAGTCCCCTGTCTCCATCCTCCCCAGTAGTACGGCCGGCCCACGCAGCTCCCTCTCTGTGGGCCGGCCGTTTTTTTGTCGCCGCGCCGCCGGCGAGCGCCTTCGCGGGACGCGGTTCTCGCATCGCTAGGGTTGACGCGATGGCGGGATCCAGAGAACAACACGGTTCGACGGCGGTCGCGCGCGCCATCGCGCGCCGGTTGGTCGCCGGTCTGTTCGCGCTGCCCGATCCGCTGCTCAGCGCGCTCGCCGGGTCGCTTCCCGCGCAGGCCGCAGGGCTGGAGCCCGACGCGTGGCTGCTGGCACGCCTCTCGGAGGTCGCGCGCCTGCCGGCGGGGGAGCGTCCGGTGGAGGAGATGCGTGCGCGCTTCGAGTTGATCGCGGACCCCTTCTCGCCGGTTCGCCCGCGACTGGGCGTCACGACCGAGGAGCTCGCGCTCGCGGGGCCCGCCGGCGCGCTCCCGGCGCGCATGTACCTGCCTTCGAGCGCACCGCGGCCGGGCCCGCTGATCGTCTACTTCCACGGCGGGGGCTGGGTCCAGGGCTCGATCGCCAGCCACGATCGCGCGTGCCGGCTGCTCGCCGGGCTCTCCGGAGTGCGCGTCGTCTCGGTCGAATACCGACTCGCGCCGGAGCACCCCTTCCCCGCGGCTGCCGACGACGCGCTCGCAGCCTACGCCGCGGTCGCCAAGCGCCACCGCGAGCTCGGCGCCGACCCCGCGCGTCTGGCGCTCGGCGGCGACAGCGCCGGGGGGAACCTCGCGGCGATCACCGCCCAGGCCGTCGTCGCCGACTCCGGCCTGCCGCGCCCCGCGTTCCAGCTCCTGCTGTATCCCGCCCTGGACATGTCGCGCGCGACCGACTCCCGGCGCCTGTTCGGCGAACGCTTCCTGCTGACCGAGCAGAGCATGCGCTGGTACGAAGAGCAGTACGTCCCCGATCGCAGCCGCCGCGCCGACCCGCGCGTGTCGCCGTTGCTCGCCGAGGACATCGGCGGCGTGTCCCCGGCGTACATCGCGACGTGCCTCGCCGACCCTCTGCGCGACGAGGGCGAGGCCTACGCGCAGCGCCTGCGCGAGGCCGGCGTCGCCGTCGCGCTCCAGCGCCACCCGCTCGTGCACGGCTTCTTCAACCAGACCGTCACGCGCGGCGCGCGCATCGCGATGGCGAGCGTCGCCGGTGCCCTGCGCCAGGGCGTGGCTTGAACGCCTCCCCAATACGTGATATTCTCGATCTACTTTATGAGAAATAGGGTGGGTCCGGGATCGGGACGCCGGATCGCCCACCGTCATGAGCGGAGCGCGAAATGCAGATCGACGTCCACCAGCACTTCTGGAGCGAGGCCCTCCTCGACGCTCTCGCCGCGCGGCGCACGCTGCCGTTCGTGCGTCGCACCAACGGTCTGACGATCCTGCACGCGGTCGGCGAGCAGCCGTACCTGCTCGACACCTACACCGAAACCCCCGAGCGACGGGCCGCCTCGTTGGCCGAGGACGGGCTCGACCTGGCACTCGTCGCGCTCTCCAGCGCGATCGGCGTCGAGGCGCTGCCCCACGAGGAGGCGCAGGAGCTGATCGAGGCCCACCTCGACGGCGTCCTCGCGCTGCCCGACGAGTTCGCCCCGTGGGGCCCGATCGGACTGGGGCGGATCGACCCCGACGACGTCGACCGGCTGCTCTCGCGCGGCTGCGTCGGGGTCGTCCTGCCCGCCGCCGCGCTCGCCGGGCCCGCGGCGCTGGCCCGCGTCGGCCCGCTGCTCGCGCGCGCGGAGGAACACGACGCCACCCTGTTCGTGCACCCCGGTCCCGCGCCCGGCGCCGTACCGCCCGTGCGGGCCGCGCTCGACGAGCCGCTGTGGTGGCGCGCGCTGACCGACTACGTCGCGCAGATGCAGGCCGCCTGGCTGACGTTCGCCGCGGTCGGGCGCCGCGAGCATCCCGGCCTGCGGGTCCTGTTCGCGATGCTCGCAGGCGGCGCGCCGCTGACCTCCGAGCGGCTCCTCGCGCGCGGCGGCCCGGCCGTGGACCTCCGCGACCCGCTCGTCTTCTACGACACCTCCAGCTACGGGCCCGCCGCGGTCGAGGTCATGGCGCGCCGCGTCGGCACCGAGCAGCTCGTATACGGCTCCGATCGCCCCGTCGTCGAGCCCACGCCCACCGGGCGCGAGGCGGTGCTCGCCGCCAACGGCGCCACGCTCATCGAGCCCGTGCGCTGGGTGCCCGTCAGGAGCGCCGTATGAGCCCGCGGCGGCTGGAACAGCTCGTCGCCCGGCTCGCCGCCGAACCCGCGCGCTGGCAGAGCCTCGTGCGCCACGAGCACGACGCGCGCGTCTACGAGCAGCTGCCGCTTCTGGAGCAAGACGCGAACGCATCCATCGCGTCGTACACGCCGGCACCACGCCCGCGATCACGCTGCACGCCTACTCGCCGCCGCTCCTGCGCATGGGCGCATACACCGTCGGCGCCCACGGGGAGCTCGAGCGGCGCGCGCTGACGTGCGAGCAGGAGCTGCGTCCCGAGCGCAGGCTGATCGAGGCCATCGGCTGACGTTCGCGCGGCCGCCCCCGCGCGCCGCGCTTCTCGCCATCGCTCGATCCCACGCGGCCGCTCGGAAGGCCGCGGTCAGCGGACGCCGCGGATCGCGCGCGAGCGGCGGGCGGGTCCCCTGATACTTTCCAAACGTGATCGTCCTCGAGACCTCGGACCCCGCCGAGACCGAGGCGCTGGGGGCCGAACTGGCAGCGGGTCTGCGCGCGGGAGACCTCGTGCTGGTGCTCGGCGAGCTGGGCACCGGCAAGACCACGCTCGTGCGCGGCGCCGCCCGCGCGCTCGGCGTCACCGACCCCGTCACGAGCCCGACGTTCGGGATAGGTCACCGCTACCGCGGACAGCGCCTGACGGTCGCGCACCTCGACCTCTACCGCCTCCAGGGCCTGGGCGACGAGGACCCCGCGCTGCTGGACGACTACCTCGGGCCCGACCGCATCGCCTTCGTCGAGTGGCCGCAGGCCGCGGCGCGGGAGCTCGGCGAGGCAGCGCTGCGCGTGACGCTCACCCACGCCGGCGGCGACCGGCGCCGCATCGAGGTCGACGGTGCGCGCGCACCGGCCGTCCTGGAGCGCGCGTCGTGATCGTGCTCGGCTTCGACACCGCGACTCCCGCCACCGCGGTGGCGCTGCGACTCCAGGACGGCACCACCCTGCGTGCGCGCGACGACCCCGGCGCGGGCGAGCGGCCGGCCCACACGACACGGCTGCTGCCGCTCGCTCGCGAGCTGCTCGCACAGGCCGATCTGCGCTGGGACGCGCTCGAGCTGATCGCCGTCGGCGTCGGACCGGGGACGTTCACCGGCCTGCGCGTCGGCGTCGCCACGGCGCGCGGGCTGGCGCAGTCGCTGGGCGTCGACACGGTGGGCGTCGGCACGCCGCACGTGTTGGCAAGGGCGGCGATCATGGGCGCCGCAGATGCGGGCGAGCGTGGCGGGGCCGCCGCCGAGGGGCGTCCCGAGGGCGTCCTCGCGGTCATCGACGCCCGTCGCGGCGAGGCGTTCGTCGCCCCGTTCGCACCCCACGAGCTCGCACCGGTGCGCGCGCTGCCCCCGTCGGAGCTCGGCCGCGTCGCCGCGGCCGCCGGCCCCGGCCTGGCGTGGCGGGCGGTGGGGGACGGGGCCGTGCGCTTCCGGACAGAGCTGGAGGCGGCCGGTATCGCCGTCCCCGCAGACGACTCGCCGCTGCACCGGGTCGACGCCGGGGTGCTCTGCGAGCTGGCCCTCGCCGCACCCCACGGCGCGCCGGAGGCGGTACTGCCCGACTACCGGCGCCGCCCCGACGCGGAGATCGCCCTGGAGAATGTGCAGCCGTGAGCGCGAGTCCCGCCGCCGAGACCACCTCAGAGGAGCCCCGCGTGCGCATCCGCCGGCTCACCTATCCCGATCTCCCGCAGGTGATCGCGATCGAGCGCCGCGCGTTCCCGACGCCGTGGTCGCTCGCGATGTTCGTGCTGGAGCTCTCCAAGTCCTCCGGCGTCTGCCTCGCCGCCGTCAGCGGCGGCCGGCTCGTCGGCTACCTGATCTGCTCGCGCTACGAGACCGTCTGGCACGTCATGAACGTCGCCGTCGACCCCGATCGCCGCCGCCGCGGAGTCGCCTCCGCGCTGCTCGCCGAGCTCTACACGCGCGTCGCCGACGAGCACGCGCGCTTCACGCTGGAGGTACGCCGCTCCAACCTCGGCGCGATCCACCTCTACGAACGCGAGGGCTTCCGCGCCGCCGGCCTGCGCCGGCGCTACTACCAGGACAACGGCGAGGACGCGCTCGTCATGTGGCGCACGCCCGCCACGCTGACCGGCTCGCTCGACGACGTGCCCAACCCCGGCTTCGTATGAGCGGATCGGCCGGAGCGGGCGCGATCCTCGCGCTCGAGAGCAGCTGCGACGACACCTGCGCGTCGGTCCTCGACCCACGTCGCGGCACGGTCCTCTCCAACGTCATCTCCTCGCAGGGCATCCACGACCGCTTCGGCGGCGTCGTCCCCGAGATCGCCTCCCGCCACCACCTGGAGCTCGTGAACCTCGTCGTCGCGCAGGCGCTCCGCGACGCCGATCGCACGCTCGACGACGTCGAGCTCGTCGCGGCGACCCGCGGGCCCGGCCTCGTCGGGGCGCTGCTCGTCGGCTTCGCCACCGCCAAGGCGATCGCCGCCGCGCGCGAGCTGCCGTTAGCCGCCGTCGACCACATCCAGGGCCACGTCGCCGCGAACTTCATCGACGGCGCGTTCGAGCCCCCGTTCGTCTGCCTGATCGCCTCCGGCGGCCACACGCTGCTGGCGCACGTCCGCGAGCACGAAGGCTTCGAGGTGCTCGGCCGCACGCTCGACGACGCCGCGGGCGAGGCCTTCGACAAGGGCGCCCGCATGCTCGGGCTCGGCTACCCCGGCGGCGCCGCACTCGAACGGCTGGCCGCGGGCGGCGACCCGCAGGCCCACCCGTTCCCCCAGGGCGGGCCGCGCCCAGGGCTGGGAGTCGGCGCGCAGGCGTTCGCGCAGAGCCTCGACTTCTCCTTCGCCGGCCTCAAGACCGCGCTGCTCTACCGCGTGCGCGAGCTGGACGAGAAGGAGCTCGCGGCGCGCGCGCCCGATCTCGCGGCCTCCTACCAGGAGGCGATCGTCCAGCGCCTGCTCGAGCGCGCCGCGCGCGCCCTGGAGCAGACCGGCCTGAATCGCCTGGCGGTCGGCGGGGGAGTGGCGGCCAATGGCGAGCTGCGCCGCCGCCTCGCGACGCTGGGCGCCGAGGTACACGTGCCGGAGCGCGTCCTCTGCACCGACAACGCCGCGATGATCGCCAGCGCCGCGCGCTTCGCCGAGCGCATTCCCTATCCCGCTTATCTCGACCTCGACGTCTACGCCACCGGGGAGCGGCCGCGGTGAGCTTCGCCACGGTCGTCACGCTCTACACCAAGCCCGACTGCCACCTCTGCGAGCAGGCGCGCGAAGCGATCGAAGACGTGCGCGCCGAGCTGCCGTTCGAGCTCGTCGTGCGCGACATCACGCTCGACGAGCAGCTCCACCGCGCCTACTTCGAGCGAATTCCCGTCGTCAGCATCGACGGAGAAGAGCTGTTCGAGTACTTCGTCGACGCGGAGCGGCTGAGGGAAAAGCTAGAGTCACTGCGATGGCCTACAAGGAGCTGATCGACCCCGCCGAGACGCATGCCGAGGGAGAGGAGAGCCCCGGCGAGCGCCTCTCGCTGGGCGTCGCCGCGCGCCTCTCCCGCTACCTGCAGGTGCTCACGCAGGCGAAGAAGATGGGCAAGGAGACGATCTCCTCGCAGGAGCTCTCCGACTACACCCACGTCAACTCCACCCAGATCCGCCGCGACCTCTCCGGCTTCGGCAAGTTCGGCAAGCGCGGCGTCGGCTACAACGTCGAGTCGCTCGTCTCCCAGATCCGCAAGATCCTGCGCACCGCCGGCCAGCACAACATCGCGCTGCTCGGCGCCGGGCACCTCGGGAAGGCGATCGCCTCCTCGGACATCTTCGCCGACCACGGCTTTCGCGTCGTCGCGATCTTCGACGTCGACGACGCCAAGGTCGGCACCCCCGTCGGCAGCCAGGTCGTGCGCCACACGCGCGAGCTGCGCCAGGTCGTCGAGGACGAGGACATCGTCGTCGGCGTGCTCGCGGTGCCGGGCGCCGCCGCCCAGCAGCTCGCCGACGAGCTCGTCGAGGCGGGTGTGAAGATCATCTTCAACTACTCCGAGTCGCTGCTCGCGGTGCCCCCGGAGGTCACCGTCCACACCTCCAGCCCCGCCGTCGACCTGCTGTACGCGCTGTACTTCTACCTGACCTGAGTCGCCCCCTGCGACCAGTTGCGCACATGAGCCCCGTTGACCTCGACCGAGCCGTAGCGACCTTCGCCGAGACGACCGACGGCACGATTGGGCTGGAGGAGGAGTTCGCGCTGCTGAACCCCGAGACGCTCGAACTCGTGCCCCGCTTCGAGGAGCTGAGCGAGGCGGCGCGCGCGGAGGACCCCGCACTGTTCGAGGGCATCGCCGGCGAGCTGATCTCCTCCGAGATCGAGATCGTCTCCGGCGCGGGCCGCGACCTCGCCGATGCGCTCGCGCGCCAGCGCGATCGCCGACGGCGGCTGTTCGCGCTGGTCGATCGCCACGGCGCCGCACTCGGCGCGACCGGCACGCACCCGTGGGCGGACTACCGCGAGCAGTCGATCATCGACACCGAGCACTACCGGCGCGTGGAGGACGGCCTCAAATACGTCGCGTGGCGCAACAACACCTTCAGCATGCACGTCCACGTCGGGGTGCGCGACATCGACCGCGCGGTCCGCGTCTGCGACCGTCTGCGCCCGGTGTTGCCGCTGCTGCTGGCGATCTCCGCGAACTCCCCATATCTCGACGGCCGCGACTCCGGTCTGCACTCCGCGCGCACGCAGAGCTTCACGCGCAGCTTTCCGCGCTGCGGGGTGCCGGATGCGTTTGGGGGCTGGGCGGCCTACCGCGCGTATATCGAGCTGCTGCTGCGCACCAACTCGATCGTGGAGTTCACCCAGGTCTGGTGGTCGGTGCGACCGCACTTCTCCTTCGGCACCGTCGAGATCCGCATCTGCGACGCCCAGACCAGCGCGGCGGAGTCCGAGGCGCTGGCCGCCCTGATCGTGGCCTGCGTCGCGCAGGCCGCTCGCGACATCGACGAGGGCGTGCCGTTCGCCGACCCCGCGCCGCGGCTCGTCGAGGAGAACATGTGGCGCGCGATCCGCTTCGGGCTCGACGGGCGGCTGATCGATCTCGAGCGCGCCCAGGAGTACCCCGCGCGCGGCGCGATCGAGCGGCTGGCGGCGTGGACCGCTCCGGTACGCGGCGAGCTCGGCATCGAGATCGGCTTCCCAGAGCGCAACGGCGCGCAGCGCCAGCGGGCGCTGATCGAGGCCGGCGCGAGCCGCGAGGAGGTCTTCGCGGCATGCGCGCGCGAGACACGACAGAGCTACAGCGAGGAGATAAAGGTATGAGCACACACGCTGGAGAACCCGGCCCCGAGATGGGGCAGGCCGGCGCCCACCCCGACGAGGCACAGCTGCGAGCCGCTTACGAAGCCGAACTGAGCAGGATCACGAGCGTCGACATGGTGCTCCAGGCGGCGGCCTCGCTACTGAACATCGGCGCCTTCCGTCTCGGCCTCACCGGCGGCGATCCCGCGCAGCGCGAGGGCGCCGACCGGCGGGGCGACCTGGAGCAGGTGCGCGACGCGATCGACGCCGTGCGCGGCCTGATGGGAGTGATCGAGCGCAGCGCCGCGAACGAGCTGCGCCCGCTGCGCGATGCGCTCTCGCAGCTGCAGATGGCCTACACCCGCGCGGTGCAGGCCGAGGACGCGCCGGCGGGCGCCGGCGCCGGTTCGGGCGCGGGCGCCGGTTCGGGCGCGGGCGCCGGTTCGGGCGCGGGCGGCGGTTCGGGCGCGGGCGGCGGTTCGGGCGCGGGCGGCGGTTCGGGCGCGGGCGGCGGTTCGGGCGCGGGCGGCGGTTCGGGCGCGGGCGCCGCCGAGTCGGCCGGCGACGGGGCTCCGCAGGGCGGTGCGACGCCTCCCGAAGAGCAGGCCGGGCAGGAGAAGCCGGCCGGGCCCGGCCCCGCGGAGTCCAGCGGGCGGCTCTGGGTGCCCGGGCGTTGAGGCGCGAGGACGCTTCCGGCCGGCGGGCACGATAGACTGCCCCCGCCTTTGCGCCGGGATCGGCTCCAGTGGAGCGATCCGGCGCGAAGATGTTGTGCGCGCGAATCCTCGCGCGGCACGCAAACCGACCGCGGAGGATCTCTGTTGAGCAGCTTCTTGACGAACCATGGGGTCGTCGTCGCCCTAGTATGCGCCGCGTGCGCCGTCGCGTACGGGCTTCTGACGACGCGTGCTCTGCTGGCGCTCTCGCCGGGCAACGATCGGATGCAGAGCATCTCGCTGGCCGTGCAGCAGGGGGCGCGCGCCTACCTGAATCGGCAGTACGCGACGATCGCCGTCGTCGGCGTCGTGCTGTTCGTCGCGCTGATCTTCATTCAGAACATCGCCGTGGCGTGCGGCTTTGCGATCGGCGGCCTGCTCTCGGGCTCGACCGGCTACATCGGGATGAACGTCTCCGTCCGGTCCAACGCACGCGTCGCCGAGGCCGCGCGCGAGGGCGTCAAACCGGCTCTGCGCGTCGCCTTTCGCGGTGGCGCGATCACAGGCATGCTGGTCGTCGGGCTCGCGCTCATAGGCGTCGCGGGCTACTACGGCGCGCTGACCTCGTTCTTCGGCGACAGCCCCAAAACCGCGGTCGACGCGCTGATCGGCCTCGGCTTCGGCGGCTCGCTGATCTCGGTCTTCGCCCGTCTGGGTGGCGGCATCTTCACGAAGGCCGCCGACGTCGGCGCCGATCTCGTCGGCAAGGTCGAGGCGGGAATCCCCGAGGACGACCCGCGCAACCCCGCCACGATAGCCGACAACGTCGGCGACAACGTCGGCGACTGCGCCGGCATGGCGGCCGATCTGTTCGAGACCTACGCGGTCACGGCGGTCGCGGTGATCCTGCTCGGCGTCCTGACCTTCAACCAGTCGACCGCCGTGGCGCTCTACCCGCTGGTGATCGGCGGCGTCGCGATCATCGCCTCGATCATCGGCACGTTCGCGGTACGCACCACCACCGACAACGTCGAGCGCGCGCTGCTGCAGGGACTGGTCGTGTCGGGCGTGATCGCCGCGGCGGCCTTCGCGCCGATCACGTACTGGCTGATGAACAATCTGACCTTCATCAAGCCGGGTTCCGAGAGCGTCCCGAGCTGGGGTCACCTGTACCTGTGCTCGCTGATCGGGATCGCCGTCACCGCACTGCTATTCGGCTTGACGGAATATTACACCTCGACTCGCTTCTCGCCGGTGAAGAAGACCGCGAAGGCGTCGATCACGGGCCACGCGACGAACATCATCCAGGGCTTCGGCTCCGGGTTGCAGGCCACGGCGCTGCCGGCGCTCGTGATCGTGCTCGGCATCCTCGGCGCGTGGAAGCTCGGGGGCGGCGGCGTCACCGGCATCTACGGCATCGGCGTGGCCGTGATGGGCCTGCTCTCGCTGACCGGTCTGATCGTCGCGCTCGACGCGTTCGGCCCGATCACCGACAACGCGGGCGGCATCGCCGAGATGGCGGACCTGCCCGAGGAGGTTCGCAAGGTAACCGACCGCCTCGACGCCGTCGGCAACACGACCAAGGCCGTCACCAAGGGCTACGCGATCGGCTCCGCGGTGCTCGCCGCGATCGTGCTGTTCGCGGGGTTCCAGAAAGAACTCGAAGACAAGCTCGCGCACGCGATCTCATTCGGGATCAACGAACCGCCGGTGTTGATCGGGCTGCTGCTCGGTGGGCTGATGGTGTGCCTGTTCGCGTCCCTCTCGATCGAGGCCGTCGGCCGCGCAGGCGGTGCGGTCGTCGAGGAGGTGCGCCGCCAGTTCCGCGAGCACCCCGGGATCATGGAGGGCACCGAACAGCCCGACTACGCGACCTGCGTCGACATCGTCACGAAGACCGCGCAGCGCGAGATGATCCTGCCGTCGCTGCTGCCGATCGGCCTGACGCTGATCGTCGGCCTGATCGACACGCAGGCGCTCGGCGGTCTGTTGATCGGGGTGATCGTCGTGGGCTTCTTCTTCGCGGTGCTGATGACCGCCGGCGGCGGCGCGTGGGACAACGCGAAGAAGCTGATCGAGGACGGCGCGTTCGGGGGCAAGGGCTCGGAGGCGCACGCGGCGTCGGTCACCGGCGACACCGTCGGCGATCCTTTCAAGGACACGGCGGGTCCCGCGATCAACCCGATGATCAAGGTTGCCAACATCGTCGCGATCCTGATCATTCCGCTCATCACCTGAGCCGGGAGGCCCTAAGCTCCGCTTGAGATGACCGGAAGACAGCTCCACCGCCGCACGGCCATGGCGCTCTCCGCGCTGATGGCCGCGATCGGGGTGGCGCTGGTCGTCGAGGCGGCCGCGGGCGCCGGGGGCGTGCTCTCGGCACGGACGCTGCTGGGCGTGCTGTTCTTGGCGGCGGGCGTGGGTCGGATGTACCTGGAGATACGGCGAGGATCGAGAGCATGAGCGCCCCTGCAGGGGGCCCGCCCCCCACGGCGGACGGCCCGACCCCTCACGGCGGGCGCTCGCGGGAGCAGCGCAGCGCCGAGCTGACGGCGTGGTCGATGGCGCAGCTGAATCGCTCGATCGGCTCGCCGCTGCTGTTCGCGATCGTCTACACCTCGCTCGCAAGCGCCGTGTTCTTCGCACTCGGCGTGATCGTCAACCACGCGCTCGGCCTGACGCCGATCGTGTTCCTGCTGGCGGCGGTGATGTTCGGGCTGACCGCCTTGACGTATGTGGAGGGGGCCTCGCTGCACCAGGAGCCGGGCGGCTCGACGGTGTTCGCCCGCTACGCGTTCAACGAGCTCGTGAGCTTCGTCGCGGGCTGGGCGATCCTGCTGGACTACGTGATCCTGATCGCGGTCACCGCATACACCGCGACGCAGTATCTGAAGGTCTTCTGGCACCCGCTGGGCAACCGCGCCGAGGCGCTGCTGGTGGCGCTCGCGATCATCGCGTTCGTCGTGATCACCAACATCCGCGGCTTCAGCGCCCGGCGCGGGCTGCGCATCGGCGTGATCGTTCTCGGGGCGCTCGTGCTGGAGCTGCTGGTGATCGTGCTCGGCCTGGCGCAGTTCTTCGACCTGGACACGATCGCCTCCCAGGTGCATCTCGGCACCGCCCCCACCTGGTCGGGGTTGATCTTCGCGTTGACGATCACGACGATCGCGTTCACGAGCGTCGAGTCGGCGTCGGGGCTCGCCGGCGAGATACGCACGTCCAGCAGCGCGCTGCGGCGCCTGGTGGGCAGCGGCACGATCCTCGTGCTGCTCGCCTATGTCGGCGTGGCGTGCGTCGCGGTCACGGCGTTCCCCGTGCACGGCACCTACAGCCCGCTCGCGCACCGCTATCTCGACGACCCCGTGATCGGGCTCGTCAGCCGCCTGCACCCGCATGCGCTCTCGCAGGTGCTGCGCTACGCGATGGGCGCGATCGCGGCGGCGACGCTGATCGCGGCGGCGAACTCGGCGATGCTGGGGCTCTCACGGCTGGCCTATTCGCTCTCGACCAACCGCCAGATCCCCACTGGCCTCGGGCGTCTGCACTCGAGGTTCTCCACGCCGTACGTGCTGATCGTGCTCGCCGGCCTGCTGGCAGCGGCGCTGGTGGTGCCCGAGAACCTCGACTTCCTCGTGGGCATCTACGCGTTCGGTGCCGTGCTGGCGTTCACGATCGCCCACCTGTCCGTGTGGCGCCTGCGCTACAGCGAGCCCGACCGCGAGCGCCCCTTCAAGATGCCGCTGTCGGTGACAGTGCGCGGCGGGGAGCTGCCGGTGCTCGCGGTCTTCGGCGCACTGCTCAGCGGCGCGGGCTGGGTGGCGTTGCTCGTCGTGCACGCGCCCGCGCGCTACGTCGGCCTGGGGTGGATGGTGGCGGGTCTCGCGCTGTACGTGATCTACCGGCGCATCGACGAAAGCTCGCTGCTGCGGCGCGTGACGGTCGCGCCGGAGATGCTGCGCGCCGAGCAGCACCGCGAACGCGACTATGGCTCGATCCTGGTGCCGCTGTTCGGGACGCGCCTGGACGAGGACATCGTGCAGACCGCCGCGCTGCTCGTCGCCGGGGAACCGACCGACGAGGCGGCGATCGACACGGCGACGATCGAGGCGGTCTGGGTGTTCGAGATGCCGATGGCGCTGCCGCTGGACGCGCGCCTCCCCGATGCGCAGGTCAAACGCGCGCGCCAGGCGCTCGCGCGCGCGAAGGTCGTCGGCGAGGAGTACACCGGTGTGCACGTCGCGACCGCCACCGTGCGCGCCCGCCGCGCCGGGCACGCGATCGTCGAGGAGGCGCGCAGGCGGGGCGTCGAGGCGATCGTGCTCGGCGCCGAGGAACCCTCGCGGATCCGCGGCGGTGCGCGCCTGGGGGGTCGCAGCGCGCGTCTGGACGATTTCGTGGGCGACGTCATCAAGTACGTGATCGCGAAGGCCCCCTGTCGCGTGATCGTGACCGCACCGCCCACGCACGTGCTCGCGGAGGAGCTCGAGCCGATCGGCCAGGGCGCCCCGGCGGCCCTGCCGTAAGCGAGGGTGCGGCGCTCCGGCCAGGCACCACGGCCTGCCGATGCCCTAATGTGCGGGGCATGTTCGTTCTGATCGTGGGCGCCGGCCGGGTGGGCTCGGCGGTGGCCAAGTCGGCGCTCGCGGGCGGCCAGGAAGTCTCGGTTCTGGACGAGGACCCGCTCTCCTACGAGCGCCTCAACGCCGGTCAGCAGACCAGCTGGGAGGACGCCGGCGGTCGATTCACCGTCGGCACCGCGTTGGAGGTCGACGCGCTGCTGGATGCCGGGATCGAGCGCGCAGATGTGTTCATCGCGTCGACCGACGGCGACAACACGAACCTGATCATCGCCCAGATCGCTCAGAAGCGTTTCGCGGTCCCGAAGGTGCTCGCGCGCGTGATGGACCCCGCCCGAGCGAGCTGGTACGGGGAGCAGGGCCTGCACACGATCTCCCCGACGCGCCACGCGATCGACATGTTCGAGCAGGCGCTCCAGGTCGAGCACGCGGTGTGAGGCGCTGATGTACGCGATCATCGTCGGAGCGGGCAAGGTCGGGCGCAACCTCGCGCGGGAGCTGATCGTCAAGGGTCAGGAGGTCACGCTGATCGAGTCCTCGCGCCCGCGCTACCTGGCGATGGAGGAGGAGTTCGAGCACGCCGCGCAGTACGGCGACGCGACCGAGCTGTGGGTGCTGGAGCGCGCCGGCATCCAGCGCGCGGACCTCGTGATCGCGGTGACCGGCGACGACGAGGACAACATGCTCGTTTGCCAGGTCGCCAAGGAGAAGTACCTCTGTGACCGCATCATCGCGCGCGTCAACAACCCCCGCAACTACGACCACTTCAAGCTGCTCGGAATCCAGCCGGCGGTCTCCGCGACCGACCTGATCCTGCGCCTGATCGAGCACGAGGTCCCGCGCTACGGGCTCGTGCACCTGCTCGCGCTGGAAGAGGAGCGCCTGGAGATCATCGAGCTCGAGGTCAGCCCCGGTTCGCCGGCGATGGACAAACGCGTCGCCGACATCGAGCTCCCCGACGGTGCGCTGGTCATCTCCGTCCTGCGCGCCGGCGGCGGGTTCGTGCCCAAGGCCGACACCGTGATCGAAGCCGGCGACGAGGTGCTGCTCGTGCTCGACCCCGGGCTCGAGGAAGCGATCACGGAGTTCTTCGCGCCCAGCGGGGTGCGGCAGGGGTGAGGGTCGGCAGGGTTGCGTAGGTTGCGCACGCTCGTCCGCTGTCGCTCCAGAGACCGCGCGTTTGGCCGAGGAGCTCGTCAAGCGGCTCGGTGAGCGTCCGCTGGGTGGCGAATGCGTCGTGCTATGGGAGCGCGCGCCGGAGCTGCAGTGCAGCTCCGGCGGGGATCGCAGCCTCTGGGCTGTCTGGAGCCGCGTCGTGGTCGCGTTGGCCGGGCAGCGCCGCTCCGCGTCGCATCTCAGGCTCAGATTGCGTGCGCTGTCGGGAGCTGGGGTTGGGTTGAGCGGCGCGGCCCAAATGCAGCACCGGCGCCAGTTTCCAGAGGACCATTCGACTATGCTTGAGCGCTCGATCCGGGATGGTGTAATTGGTAACACGCGTGCCTCTGGAGCACGAATTTGGGGTTCGAGTCCCTGTCCCGGAGTTGCTTAAGTCCCCGTGTTTACGGGGCGTTTCGCGTTTGAGGGGGGCCGCTCGGGCCAGGATTTGGGCCGTCGCGCGATCGCAGCCTGGGCGGGTGCCCCGGAGCGGGTATCGTGAGCGCGTGCTTGACGATGCGGTGATAGCGGAGGCTGGCCGTCGGTTGTCAGAGGCGGCTCCGCCGAGTTCACGGGTGATCCTGTTCGGCTCTGCTGCCCGTGGGGAGCTGACGCGGGACAGCGATCTGGACTTCTTGGTGATCGAGCCGGAGGTCGAGAATCCCGCCTTGGAGTCGGTGCGGCTGCGCAGGGTCCCTGGCGGATGTGCTGGTCCCAATGGACATCATCGTCGCTAGCGAGCACAGGGTGCAGGAGTGGCGCGACGTGCGCGGCAGCCTCATTCACGCGGCGCTGACCGGCGGCCGGGCGCTCGTCCACGTCAGGCGTCGGCCGCTTCCTGCCTGGAATCGGTCGCCTGCGGCGTATCAGCTCCGCTCAACCGGGTACTTGATCGACGACAAAGGCGGCGCACGACTCCTTACGAGCGGTGAGGGCGCTGACTCGCAGCCGCCCAAAACGCAAGGCCGAAGCGATTGAGGCCGGCGCCGAGCGAGCCGGGTTGGGCGTTGGACACCAGAGGTCGCCGCCAGGCGCGGATGGCTATCGTGCCCAAGTTCAAGTAATCGCGATCGGAGGGAATCGTGGTCGAGACCGGCGAGGACGCCAGCGGTGACGCACATCATGAAGCGGTCGGCAGGTCGCGCTTTCGGCTGAGCTTCACCGTGGCGGTGCTCCAGCTCGCGGTGGCCCTGGCCGGCGTGGGGGTGGCGCTGCTGGTTGGACAGTGGAACAACGGCGCCTCCAAGAGCGTGCGGCAAACGATCTACAAGAGCTCGCAGATCGCGAACGCGGCGCGTGCCGGCGCCGGGTCGCAATCTGAGGGGCACACCGCAAATGCGGGCCGAGCGGGCGGCTCACAGGGCATCACGAGATCGAGCGGTCACCCGGCGCCCGCCGGCCCGGGCGGGCCGGGCGGAGAGCTGAATGGGTCCAGCGCGGACTCGAGCGCTTATGGCGCGGGCTGGCCGGCCGGATTCGTCGGCTATACCGTCGCCCTGGCGAGCGACGTCATCTGGTCCGACGCGGTGGGGGCCGTCGCCAAAGCGAGATCGGGCGGACTGGGCCACGTCGGCGTGCTCCGATCCGATCGCTATGGCAGCCTGAGGCCCGGATACTGGTTCGTATTCAGCGGTGTCTACGCGACGGCGGAAGCGGCGCAGCGTTATGTGCCCGCTGCCGTCGCCGCGGGCTTCTCCGACGCATACGCCAGGCGCATCGCCGAATAAGCCCAGCCCTGCCTTGGGCTTCCTGTCTGAGCTTGAGATCGGATTCTGGGTGAGGCTGAGGGTAGCGCCTTGTCGGAGGGTCCTGTTGGCGTCTCCCTCGACTATCATCCGAGTAGGGGTGTTTGCTTACGGTCAGGCCGGGCGGCCAGCTTGGGCTGGGGTATCGCCCAGGCCTGGCGGAGGGAGTGGTGTGCGGCTCGACGGATCGGTGTTCTTGCTGGGCCTCGGCGTTAGGCGAGGCGCGCGCCTGAGCGCGGGCCTCGCGCACAGGCGTCCCGATGCGGTTGCGGGCCATTTGCTCACGGTCGCGCTGCCAGTAGCCGCCTGTGCCGTGATGTCGGCGCTCGCCGCCGGGCCGCCCGTTGCACGGGCATCCGAGAACGCGAACTGGGGGAGCGCCGTCGCGATGAGCCCGCCCGCGAACGCGGCGTCGAATCCGAAGGTGTTCGTCAACGGGGTGTCGTGTCCCTCGGTGGGGAGCTGCGGCCTGGTCGGCTCATATGTCGATAGCTCGGGCTACCGGCAGGGTTTCGCGCTGGGCCAGACCGCGGGTACCTGGGGAACCGCGGTCGAGGTGACGATGCCGGCGGGTGCCGCTGCCAACCCGCACAGCGGCTTCGGCGCGCTGTCGTGCCCCGCGCCAGGCGACTGCGCGGCGGTGGGGACGTACACGGACAGCTCGGGCAATGGTCAGGCGTTCACGCTCAGCGAGACCGCGGGCACCTGGGGGAGCGCGATCGAGACGGTGCTCCCCGCGGGGGCCGCGTCCAATCCCGAAGTCGGATCTGGCCAGCTGTCCTGCCCCTCGGTCGGGAACTGCGACGCCATTGGCGCCTACACCGACAGCGAAGGGCGCTTCCAGGGTCTGCTGCTCGGCGAGAGCTCGGGAATCTGGGGGGAAGGGCTGGAGGCAACGATGCCCACCAACGTCGAATCCTCCCACCCTGGGGTCGCCATCGGCGGCCTGTCGTGCGCCACGGCGGGCGACTGCACCGCCATCGGCGAATACAACTCCGACGAACTCGAAGCACACGGGTTTCTCATCGACGATGGCTTCCTCCTGACCGAGACCGCAGGGGTCTGGGGTACGGGTGTCGAGGCGAGCGCGCCCGCGAACGCGATAGCCGGCATGCACCTCAGGGGCATGTCGTGCCCCGCGGTCGGGAGCTGCAGCGCTGTCGGCAACTATCTCGACAGCTCCGAACGCCTGCAGGGCCTGGTGCTCGACGAGGACGGTGGGACGTGGGGCACCGCCGTCGAGGCGAAGGCGCCCGCCAACGGCGGCCTGGCCCCCGACGTCTTCCTCAACGAGGTGCAGTGCGCCTCCGCGGGCAACTGCACAGCCATCGGCGGCTACCTCGCGAACTCGACGCAGGGCGAGGGTCTGCTGCTGAGCGAGACCGCGGGCTCGTGGGGTATCGGCGTCGAGGCGGCGCTGCCCGGCAACGCCGGCCCGGAACCGTCGGTCGGTCTGAACGCGCTCTCGTGTCCCGCGGCCGGGGACTGCGCGGCAATCGGCGAATACATCGACAAATCGAACGGCAGGCGCGCTCTGCTGCTGACCGAGAGCTCGGGAGCCTGGGGTCCCGGCCTGGAAGCGTCGCTGCCCGCCAACGCCGCGGCCAATCCGGAAGTCGCCCTCGGGGCGCTGTCATGCGCCTCGCCCGGCGACTGCGTCGCGGTCGGCAGCTACACCGACGCTCAGGGTCACCAACAGGGCCTGCTGCTATCCGCGGCGCCCGCAATCCCAACGCTCTCGGCCAGCGTCCCTGCGAGCGGGTTCGCGGGCGATGCGGTCTCGCCGGCGGCAGGTCTGGCCGGGGGATCCGCGCCGGTCGGGACCATCGCCTACACCGTATTTGGTCCGCAGTCGGCGCCGCCCTCGCCGTGCGCGTCGGGCGGGACGACGGTCGGAACGGCAAGCGTGTCGGGCAACGGCAGCTACCGTCCCTCGACGTCCTTCACCCCCTCCTCACCCGGCCAATACTGGTGGTACGCCAGCTACGGCGGGGATGCTGGCAATGAGCCGGTCGCCTCGCCGTGCGGAGCGTCGATGGCGCAGACGACCATCGTCCCCAAGGCCACGCCCACCCTCGCGGTGAGCGGCCCCACGAGCGCGATCGCGGGCAGCCCGATCTCGCCCTCCTCGATCTCAGCGTCGCTGTCCGGAGGGTCCTCGGCGACCGGGACCGTCACACTGACGGTGTTCGGTCCGCAATCCTCGCCCCCGTCCTCGTGCGCCAGCGGTGGCACGACGGTTGGAAGCGCGAACGTATCCGGCGATGGCTCCTACCAGCCGCCGTCCGGCTTCACCGCCGCGAGCCCCGGCGACTACTGGTGGTATGCCGCCTACAGCGGCGACGGCGCCAACGAGCAGGCGGCGTCGCCCTGCGGGTCAGCGATGGTGGAGACCGTGGTCGCCGCCCCGCAACCATCGGGGTCCGGTGCCGGGCCGGGGTCTGGTGCGGGGCCGGGGCCAGGCGCGAAGGCGCACGCTCCCACCCTGTCGGGCGTCAGGCTCGGCTCCAAGCGCATCGTCGCCAGGCGAGGGACCGCCCTGAAGTTCGCCGTGTTGCAGCCCGCGACGGTCGAGGTTCTGATCTCCGAGCTGGTCAGAGGTCACAAGCTCAGGGGTCTGTGCAGGCCCGCGGCCAGGAGGGGGAGGAGCTGTACCACCACGGTCAGGAGGCGCACCCTGAAGTTGACGGCGGCGATCGGATCGAACGCCATCGGCCTGAGGCTCGCGGGTCTCGGCAAGGGCTCCTACCGGGCCACGGTCACCGCTGAGGACGCAGGTGGCAAGTTGACGCCGATCGAGCTGACCTTCACGATCGTCCGCAAGTAGCGGTCGCTCCTACGCCGCCTGCGCCGCCCAATCTCGATACAGCGCCGCGTAGCGCCCCCCGGCGTCGATCAGCTCCTCGTGCGTGCCCTGCTCGACGATGCGCCCGCCTTCGAGCACGACGATGCGCCCGGCCTGGCGGATCGTGGAGAGGCGATGGGCGATCACGAGCGCGGTGCGACCTACGAGCAGCCGTCGCAACCCGGCCTCGATGCGCCCCTCCGTGTGGAGATCCACGTTGGAGGTCGCCTCGTCGAGGATCAGGATGCGCGGGTCGGCGATCAGCGCGCGCGCGAACGCCACGAGCTGGCGCTGCCCGGCAGAGAGCTGCGCGCCGCGCTCGCCGACCTCGGTGTCGTAGCCGGCGGGTAGCTCGCAGACGAACCCATCCGCGCCGACCGCCGCGGCCGCCGCGTGGATCTCCTCCGGCTGTGCGTCGGGGCGCCCGAACGCGATGTTCTCGGCGATCGTGCCGCTGAACAGGAACGCCTCCTGCGGCACGATCCCCATCTGCGACCGCAGCGAGTGCGCGGTGACGTCGCGCAGATCCCGCCCATCAACCAGCACGCGCCCGGCCGTCGGGTCGTAGAAGCGCGCCACGAGCTTGGCCATCGTCGACTTGCCCGCGCCGGTCGCGCCGACGAGCGCGACCGTCTGGCCGGGCGGGATCGCGATATCGATGTCCTCGAGTGCGAGCACTTCCTCTGGAGCCTCGGCGGTCTCGGTCGGCCCGGCCGGCTCGCCGGCCGCGGCCCCGCGCCCGGCTCTGCGCGTGCGGCGCGGGTTGTACGCGAAGGACACCCCCTCGAAGCGCACCTCGCCGGCGATCGGACCGATCGCGATCGCGCCCGGTCGATCCTGCAGCGTGGGCTCGGTGTCCAGCAGCTGGAAGATCTTCTCCAGCGCGGCCATCCCGGACTGGTAGGTCGTATAGAGCTGGGAGAGCTGCTGGATCGGTTCGAAGAGATAGGCCAGCGTCGCGATGAACGCGACGACCGTGCCCGCCGTGATGTGACCCGCGATCGCCTGGTAGCCGCCGTCGAGCACGATCACCGCGAGCGCGACCCCGGACAGCATTTCCACGGTCGGGAAGTACGCGGCGTTGAGGCGCACCGTGACCATGTTGGCGTCGCAGTTCTCGCGGCTGAGCTCCGCGAAGCGCTCGACGTGGCGCGGCTCCTGGCCGAAGCTGCGCACGACGCGGATCCCAGAGAGCGTCTCCTGCAGGTAGGCCGTGATCGCGCCGATCGTCTCCCTCGTGCGCCGGAACGCACCCGCTGAGACGAGCCGGAACCAGAGCGAGAGACCGGCGACGACCGGCACGATGCAGAGCGTCAGCAGCGCGAGCTTGACGTCCAGGTAGAGGAGCACCGCGATCGCGCCGAGCAGCGTCAGACCGGATTGCACGAGCGTCACGACCGAATCCGTCACGAGGCTTTCCAGCGCCTCGACGTCGTTGGTGATGCGCGAGATCAGCACCCCCGCGGGGCGGCTCTCGTAGAAGCCCACCGGCTGGCGCTGCAGATGGGTGAAGATCCGGATCCGCAGATCCGCCAGCGCGCGCTGGCCGACGAGCCCGACGAGGTAGGTCTGGAGGTAGGTCATCAGCCACACCAGTCCCGCGGACGCGAGGAACGCGACCACCACCAGCACGAGCGCCGTCGTGTCGTGCTGGAGGATTCCGCGGTCGATCGCGGTTCTCGCCAACAGCGGCGGCGCGAGCCCGGCGGCGGTGCCGACGACGAGCGCCGCCAGCATCGCCGCGACCCGGCGGCGATAGGGGCGCAGCAGCTCGATCAGACCGCGCAGGTTGCGCGCGCGGCTCTCCTTGGACGCGCGCTCGCCCGCCCACTGCGACATCCCGCGCCCCGGCCCCAGTCCGCGCCCGCCGGGTCCGAAGCCGCGCATGGGGGCACCCCCGCCGCGTCCTGCGCCGTGCGCGCTCATGCGGCTCTCCCGCGGCGTGGTTGCCTCGGTCGCCTCACAGCCCGCTGACCTCGCGCTCGCGGGTCTCCTTGGTGAGGAACACGTGCTCGGGCATCCCCTGCTCGACGATCTCGCGGTAGAGCTCGGAGACCTCGAGCAGTTCGTCGTGGTCTCCCCGCGCGACGATCCGCCCGTGGTCCACGACGACGATTTCGTCGGCCAGCGCGATCGTGGAGAGGCGATGGGCGATCACGAACGTCGTGCGGCCCGCCATCGCCTCGGCGAGCGCCAACTTGATGCTCTGCTCGGTCGAAGCGTCCACGGAGGAGGTCGCATCGTCGAGTACCAACACCCGCGGGTTGGCGAGCAGGGCGCGCGCGATCGCGATCCGCTGGCGCTGCCCGCCGGAGACCGTGAGGCCGCGCTCGCCGATCTGCGTGTCGTAGCCCTGGGGCAGGCGCATCACGAAGTCGTGCGCCTGTGCGCGGCGCGCCGCGGCTTCGATCTCCTTCCGCGGGGCGTCGGGACGGGCGTAGGCGATGTTCTCCGCGACCGACGCCGAGAACAGGAAGGGGTCGTCGCTGACGACCGCCACGGCTCCGCGCAGCGAGGGCAGGCTGACCTCCCGCACGTCGGCCCCGTCGAGCAGCACGCGCCCCGCGGCGGGGTCGTACAACCGCGAGATCAGCGCCACGAGGCTCGTCTTACCCGAGCCGGTCGCACCGACGAGCGCGATCGTGCGGCCCGCGGGGACGTCGAGGTCGATGTCGTGCAGGACCGTGCGGCCGAGCGCCTTCGCGTGCCCGTTTGCAGCCGCGATCGCGCCGAGCTCGTCGTGCGGGTCGTCGTAGCGCAGCGTCACGTCCTCGAACGTGACGTGCCCGCTGCCGGCCGGCAACGCGGGTGCGTCCGCGGGTGCGCTCAGGTGGGGCGCGCGGTCGAGCACGCCGAAGATCCGCGCGCCGGACGCGGTCGCGCGCTGGGCGAGGTTGAGCGTGACGCCCAGCGAGCGCATCGGTGAGATGAGCATGTTGAGATAGAGGTAGAACGCCGTGAACTGGCCCAGGGTCAGGTTGGCGTGGATCACGGCCTCTCCGCCGACGAGCAGCACGGCGGCGAGGCCGAGCTGGGGGAGGAAGCCGATGATCGGGTTGTATGTGGCTTCCAGACGCGTCGTGCGCATCGCCTGCTCGAACACGCGCCCCGCGCTGTGCTGGAAGCGCCCCAGCTGGCGCGGCTCGCGCGCGAAGGCCTTCACTACGCGCACGCCGGAGATGTTCTCCTCGGCCTCCGCCGTGAGCTCCGCGATGCGCTGCTGGACCTCCTGGATTTCCGGGCGCGCGCGGCGGCCGTAGCGGTAGGAGATGAGGATCACGAACGGCACCGGCACGAGCGCGATCAGGCCCAGTCCGGGGTTGGTCGCGACCATCACGGCGCCCGCCAGCACGATCGTCAGGATCGCCTGCAGGATGAACACGAGGCCGTAGCCCAGGAAGAAGCGCACCGCCTGCAGGTCGACCGTTGCTCGCGACATCAGCTGGCCGGTCTGCTGATGGTCGAAGAAGCCGAGCTCGAGCGCCTGCAGGTGTCCGTAGAGGCGCTCGCGCAGGTCGTATTCGACGCCGAGCGAGACGCGCCCCGCGACCATGCGCCGCAGGTAGGTGAGCCCCCAGCGCAGCAGCACCGCCCCGAGGATCGCCAGCGCGAGCACGAGCAGCGTGTGGCGCTCGTGTGCCCGCAGCAGCGGCTGGTGGTGCTGGGCGGCGCGGGCGCCCTTGTCGATCGCTTCCACCGCGCGCCCGCTGAGTGTGGGGAGCGCGACGGTCATCACCATCGCGCAGCTCGCCAGCACCCAGGAGATCGTCAGTCCGCGCCGGTAGGGACGCAGGAAGCCGAGCAGTCGGTAGAAGGTCGCCATAGTTGCTTGGTCAACTATTATCGCATCCGCGTGGGATGACTGCGTCGCGCCCCTCCGCGCGGGGGCTACGCTGCCGTGGTGGATCCACCATCCGGCATCCAGAGCGGTCCCAGGAAGAGCCCCCCGGCGGCGGGCCTCTGCGACACGTGCCGCTTCCAACGCGAGGTGCGCACCACGCGCGGCTCGCGCTTCTCGCTGTGCGAACGCTCGCGCGAGGACCCCGACTATCCGCGCTATCCGCGGCTGCCGGTGCTGAGCTGCGCGGGGTATGAGCGGCAGGGCGAAGGGTAGGCGCGGCCGGCGCGGCTCTCGACGAGTCCGCCGGGAGCGCAGCCGGATCAGCCGCCGAGGCCGAGCGGCTCGAGCAGCATCACGAAACCCTGCTGAGTTTCGGAGGTCGTGAAGTCGTAGATGTGAGAGTTGGTGAGTGCGGCGACGGCCGCCGCGTCGGGCCAGTGGGCCATTTGAGAGACCCCCGGCGTCACGGCCGACAGCGTGGCGCCAAGCGGCCTTTCGACCTCGGGTTCGAGATCCTGCGCATCGAAGATCAGCGCATGACGGGGGGTGCGTGCCGCGGCGCCGCTCGTTGCCCCCACCGCGGAGCCCGCCTGAGAGCCGCCGGCGGTGGTGCTCGCAGAGCCCGATTCGCCCGACGACGATTTGGCCGAGCCTTTCGATGCCGAGCGGCCGGTCTTGCCCCCGGCGTTGCCGGAGCCCCCGACCGTGCTGCCGGGCGGCGGCGGAGGCATCGTGACGATCACCCGTTCCACGCCGGAGACGTAGCGGAACGTGTAAAGCGCCAGCTCGAGCGCCTCGCGCGTGACGAGTAGGCCGCGTTCGTTGGAGGGCTTGCCCTCCTTGATCGAGCAGTCCACGCCGTCGCCGCAGAGCTGGAAGAGGACGTTGTTGCCTTCCAGCGGAGCGGGCGTCTGCCCGGAGTGGACGATGCCGATCGTCAGCGGCTGGCCCTTGAGTGTGGGCGACCGCCGAAGGCCTGCACGATCTGCTTGCCGTCGGCGAGCCGGTATTGAGGCGCGACGTATTCGGCGATCTGCTGCGCCGGGTCGACGCCGTTGGCGACTGGCCTCCACGCCGACCACGGGCGTTCGGGCGCGGCGGCAGGCGCGCGCAGAAGCGCGATCGCTAACGCGATCGCCGCGACCGACAGGGCGCCGAGCACACCGAAGACGAACTGGAAGCGCGGCGCGTGCGGGTTCGCCCACGGTCGCGGGGCGAGCTGAGGGGTCGCCGATCTGCCCCTCACCACGATCGGGTTGTCCGCCGCTGGTCCGCTCTCGCCGGTGGGTTGCTCGGAGCCCGGTGCCAGCACGGCCGTCGACGCCGCCAGCGCGACCTCACCGTTGGATGGGAGGGCCGCCGGAAGCTGGCGCTCGGAGTCGGCTTGCGAGCCCGAAGTGGGGGAGACGCCCGCGTGGGACTCGGAGAGCGGCCCGGGCCGGTCATCCGCGCGAGCGCGCAGACTCTCGGGGTTGACCTTCGGCTGGGTGCCGGCCGGGTCGGGCGGGCGCTTGCGGGGATCGGTTCGCGATTCACTCATTTCCGTTGCGGTCTCCCTCTCACAGCTTCGGCCAAATGGACTCGTCGTCGAGGTCGATCGCAGGTGCCTCCAGCTGCGCCGCGTCCAGCACTCGCACCACTTCGTCGCCGTGCAGCTCGCGCCGCTCGATCAGCGTCTCCGCGATGTGCAGCACCTGCTCGCGGTTGTGGCGGATCAAGCACACCGCGGTGATGTACGCCTGACCGAGGATCTGGGCCGCGGCGCGGCGCTTGCCGGGATCGGAGAGCACCGCCGCGATCGGGTCTCCCGACTCGCGCATTCCGGCTGCGCGATTCATGATCTGTGCGCCGATGCGCTCGAAGCGCTTCATGTAGGCCTCCTCGGCCTCCTCGCGCTCCTCCTCGGAACCGAAGCGCCGGCCGTTCAGGTGAATCGGCTCGGGCCCCATGCCGCACATGCCGACCATCCACGCCGCGCGCGAGGTCGCGCTCTGCACGTCGCCACCCACCCCCGTGGAGCTCTCGCCGTAGAAGACGTGCTCGGCCGCCATCGCCCCCAACGTCCACACCAGCTTGCCCACCTCCTCGTGGCGCCACGAGGAGAAGCGCTCCTCCCGCTCGATCGCCTGGTGGTGCCCGAGCGAGCCGCCGCGCTTGCGGATCGAAAGGCGCGTCGAGAGGACGTCCTGCATGTACACGTGGCTCGCCGCCGCGTGGCCGGCCTCGTGGATCGCCACGGCGCGCGTCTCCTCGGGGACGTAGTCGATGCCCTGCGCCGTGCCTGACTCGATCGTCGTCATCGCCTCCACGATGTCTTCCCACTCGAAGCGCGGCCGCCCGTCGGAGTGCGCGAGGGTGAGCGCCATCGAGCAGACCTGCTCGATCATCGCGGGCGAATAGCCGTTGGTGATCCGCGCGAGCTCGTCGCGGCGCGAGTCGCTGTCGAGGTCCGGGTCGTGGTCGACCTTCGCGAGATAGAGGTCGAAGATGTCCTTGCGGTCATCCGCGGTCGGAGTCCGAAACCAGATGTGGCGACCCATCCGTCCGGGGCGAATCAACGCGGGATCCAGACGCTCGATCGGGACATTCGTCGCGCCGATGAAGTAGAGCTGCTCCGAGCGCGGCTTGGGCGGGCGCAGACGCAGCGATACGGGACCGACGCGCGGGGGGATGATGTAGGTCGCGTCCAGGAACGTGTTGAGGCGGTTGGTGAAGAACCTGCGCATCATCGGCGGGGAGTCCACCCCGTCCATCTGCACGAGCAGCTGGTTGAGCGCCATCCCGCCGCCCATCCCGCCGAACATGCCCGCGCCCGGGATGATCCCGGCGATGCCCTGCGCTGCGCGCGCGACGATCGGCGGATAGAGCGGCGAGGGGCTCTCCGCGCGGGAGGCGAACAGCCTCTCGCGCCACGCCCGCGACTCCAGGATCAGGTCGCCGCTGGGGTTCAGAGCGCCGTGGGGACCGTAGAAGGCGATGTCGTTGAACGATTCCGGTGGGCCGCCCGCTCCAGTCATCGGCGTGCCCTGCCCAAGCGCCTGGCGGCGCAGTCCGACGGCGTCGATCTCGTCGATGAAGATGATGCACTGCCCGCCCCACTTGCGCGCCAGCCGCCGCGCGCGGGCGATCATCAGCGAGACGACGATCACGTCCATGCCGATGAACATCTGCGCGAACCCCGAGCCCGGCATCGTCACGATCGGGGAGTTGAAGCTCGTCGCGATTCCCTTGGAGAGCATCGTCTTGCCGGTGCCGGGCGCGCCGATGAACAGCAGGCCCCGCTCGGGCTTGCCGCCGGCCTTGCGGAACTCCTCGCCGGATTGCCACAGGGTGATGACGCGTGTGACCTCCTGCTTCTGCTCGCGTTGGCCACGGACGTCGTCCAGACGCACGCCCCAGTCCGCGTCGCCGGGCTCGTACCCCTTGAGCTGGCGCACCGACATCAGCATCATCGGGCCGAAGAGGATCCCGAAGTTGATCAGGAACAGCAGCGGCAGTTGCAGCAACAGGATCAGCAGGCTTCCGCTCTGGCCGTTCGCTCCGCTGAAGATCGATCCGATGCTGTTCAGAGTCCCGCTCAGGTCGTGAGGGTGACCGAGCAGTTTCTGGATGATGTTGACGAACACCAGCAGCGCCAGCAGCGTGCCGCCGATCCAGACGATGCGGCGGAACATCCTGCGCCAGTACCACAGGCGCCGCCGCGCTCGTGCATCTTCGGTGAGCGCCGCCCTGTCTGCGCCTTGCAGGCTCGGGCGGGGAAGCAGGCGGTGCACCACGACGTCCACCAGCCCCCGGAACGCGATCACGCTGAGGAACGTCCCGATCAGCGCCCCCGCCAGGCTCCAGCCGTCGTTGCGGTACAGCAGCACGAACAGCGCCGGGCTCGTCAGCAGCGCGACGAACGTCGCCGCGCGCGACAACCGACGCCATTCGCGGGCGAGCTGTGCGTTGTGGGCGAGGCGATCCGCGTTGCCGCCCAGTGGCGCGCCGTCGCCGCCGAGCGGTGCGGTGTCGTCGGTGAGCGGTGCCGCACCGTTCCCGCGCGGGCCTGGAGCAGGTTCGCTGCCCTGCGTGGAGCGCATGGGGCAGAGGGTACTAGCTGGTCGCGTGAGCTCCCGAGATCTGTTTCCGACTGGTGCACGTGCCGGTCGTGCTTGGTAGTTCCCCGCTACAGACCGGGGTGGGCGCCGTCGATAAAACGCTGTGGCTTCCTGGAGCCACAGCAATGAGCGTTCCCGACGAGCAGCCGATTTCCGTCCCGATCCCTCTACTTCTTCTGCTACCAGTTCGTGATGTCCCCGATCTCGCTGGCGGGCTAGGTGATGGAGGCGGCGCGGGCGCGGACGGCATGGTAGACACGCGTCGAGGATTGTGAACGTTTGTGAACGAGCTTGCAGGGATGCAGTTTCGTTAGTACGTTTTGCCCTTCTATTGGAATTTGCTCGTCGGAGGGTGGAGGGCGTTTCGCGGCCGCCGCCAGTCGGGCTGAGAGGGGGACAGAGTGTCGATCGAGGGCATGGTCGAGGCCTGGGGCGAATATGGCAGCCGGGCGCGGGAGTTCTATGGCGAGCGCACCGCCGCTCGCCTGCGCAGCGGCGAGCCATTGGAGGAGGGGCAGTTCACGGAGCTCGATGCGCTCGCAGACGGGATGCTCGAGGCCTCGGAACGACTGCGCGCGCAAGCCGAAGACGAGCTCGTCGAGGCGGGAGCCGAGCGCTATGGTCGCGCTCCCGAACTGCTGCTGGCCGCGGCGGCGGTCGACGCGATGCTTGCACGGGACCTGGCCGCGCTCGACCCGAGCATCGTCTACAGCCGGTTCGAGGACCCGCTCGATGAGGGCACGAGTCCGGCGGGTGTGTACCGCGAGGGCCAGCTCCTGCTGGAGCAGGTCGATGCGCTCTTCCGGGGGCTGCCGGGGCCGTTGCTCGGTGCGCAGGAAATCGGTCGCGAAGCTCTGATCGCCGAGGCGCAAGGTGCCGTCCGGCGCCTCGTGGGGAGCGCCGAAGAGCCAGCTCGCGATCTGCTCAAGGGCCTTCTGTCGTCGGCCGCGGGCGGCGCGCTGGAGTTCCTCGCGACGACCGGCCTGCCGGCGGAGCTCGATGAGGTCGCGAATCGACTCGCGAAGAAAGCCCCGCGATTCGTGCGGGAGCACGTTCTCAAGATCGGCCTGCTGCGCCCGAACGACGAAGTCGTCGACGAAGTCGCCGACCAGGTCGGGGACCGCATGAGCGTGAGGGTGCTGCTGGAGGGCGTCGCGGGGGTGGGCAAGGCCAACGTGCGTGTCGCACAGAGAATCGCGGGCGCCACCGCGATCGCACCGGAGGACGAAGGGCGAATGCGAAGCGCGCTGGCCGCGCTGGGGGGAGACTTCCGTCGGCAGGCGGACCTGCTCGGTAAATCGGCGCGCTGGCTGCGGCGCGGTGCGAAGCCGCTTCACCACCTCGCCACGCTCGCGCTTGGCCCGGCCGGCCTGGCGGTCGTTCCCGGTGTCTTCCTCGTCGGGCTCGGTTACGTGGGATACGCCCTCACGGATCGAATCGACGCGCGCGATCTCGGACCCTTCGATCTGGTTGTGGGCGTCGTGAGGATCGTCGAGGACACGGTCCCGCCGTTCTGATCGGCCCGATGGCGTCAGACGGCGCAACCGCTGAGCTGTCCTGAGGACTCTTACCCGCCGGCGACACCCACCGGCTCGGGCGCTCCCGGCGCCTCCGCCGCAGCAGGCTCGGCTGCGGTGACGAAGTCGCGGCTGCGGACGAGCGCGAACGCGAGGATCCCGCCGACGAACGCGATGCCGGTGCCGATCTCGAGGACGCTGGTGAACGCGTCGGTGAACCCGACGTGGTAGGCGTGCACCAGCGCGTCGTGCGCGGCGGGGGAGAGGCTGTGCAGGACGCTGCCGACTTCGCCGGAGACGAGCAGCGTGCCGAGCTGGCCGTGGGCGGCGGCTTGCACCGCGGGCGCCTCGCCGCTGGCGGCGAGCGCGGCTTTCGTGGACTGCGTGACGTCGTGCTGGAAGACCGCGCCGAGCCCGGCGATCCCCGTCGCGATCCCGACCTGGCGGAACGTCGCGTTGATCCCGGAGGCCATCCCGCTGCGGGAGTAGTGGACGACGCCGATCGCGGTCGAGGCGAGCGGCGGGTTGATCATCCCGATACCCAGACCGCAGAGCGCGAAGCCTGGGATCAGCGTCGTCCAGCTGGAGCTCGCGTCGATGGCCGTCATCGCGAGCAGCCCGGCGCTGACGAGGAGCAGGCCGCCGCCGAGCAGCAACCGGACGGGGACGCGCACGGAAAGACGGCCGGCGATCGGGGCGGCGAAGAAGGAGAGCAGCGTCACCGGGAGGAAGCGCAGCCCCGCCTGCAGCGCGTCGTAGCCGAGGACGTCCTGGACGTAGAGCGTGATGTAGAGAAACATCGCGAAGATCGACGCCGAGATCGAGAACGCAACGATGCTCGCCCCCGTGAACGCAGGGCGGCGGAACAGAGAGAGGTCGAGCATCGGCCGGCGTTGGCGGAGCTCGGCCATGAGGAACAGTGCGAGGAGCACCGCCGAGGCGATCAGGCAAGCGACGATCTCCGTCGAGCCCCAGCCCTTTTCGTTGCCCTCGACAAGCGCGTAGACGAGCAGGAAGAGCGCGCTGGAGAACGTCACAAGTCCCGCCCAGTCGACGCCGGTCGCATTGGGGTCGCGCGACTCGGTGACCTGGGTGAGAGTGACGAGGACGGCGGCGGCGCCGATCGGGGCGTTGACGAAGAAAATCCACTCCCAACCGATGCCCGAGGTGATGAGGCCTCCGACGACGGGCCCGATCGCGACGGCCGCGCCCGTAACCGCGCCGAACGCCCCGAACGCGATCCCGCGCTCGCGCCCGTGGAAGGCCTGTGCGATCAGCGCGAGCGAGGTCGCGAACATCATCGCGCCGCCGACGCCCTGTGCGGCGCGGGCGAGATTGAGCATGAGCGGCGTCGTCGAGAGGCCACAGACGACGGAGGAGAGGGTGAAGACGACGAGCCCGATCGTGAACACGAGCCGACGGCCGACGAGGTCGGAGAGCGCGCCCGCCGTCAGCAGGAACGCGGCCAGCGTGAGCGCGTACGCGTTGACGACCCACTGCAGATCGGGGAACGAGGAGTGCAGCGCGTGCTGGATCGAGGGCAGCGCGACGTTGACGACGGTGATGTCGAGCAGCAGCATGAAGATCGCGACGCACACCGCGATCAGGGTCCACCACTTGCGCTCCAAGGCTGTCCTCCTCGCTCCGGTCGAGTTGGGCGCTTCCGCTTCAATGTAGAAGGGGTCGCGCGGGGTCCCCGAAGGCGCGAGTCAGACGGCGCCGAGCTCGATCATGCTGCGCGCGCAGTCGAGGGCCGTTTCCTCGACCGGGCGCGGCGTCCACCCGAGCACGCGCTTGGCCTTCTCGCTCGAGTACAGCGACTTCTTGCCGAGCTGCGCCGTGATCGAGCGGACGGCGGGGTCGAACAATCCCATCGCGCGCACCACCAGGTCTGGGACGCCGCGCCTGGGGACCTTCGCAGCGCCTTCCTCGAGACGGGTACGCAGTACCTCGGCGACTTCGCCCATCCAGCGGAAGTCGCCCACCGCGACGAACCGCTCACCGCCGGCATCGGGGGAGAGCATCGCTTTGACGTGCAGGTCGGCGACGTCGCGGACGTCGACGATGCTGAAGCCGATGCGCGGCACGCCGGGCATGCCCTTCAGCAGCCGCTGGATCAGCTCCAGCGAGAAGGAACCGTCGGTGCTCAGCAGCGGGCCGAGGATCGCGCCCGGGTTGACCACGGCGAGCCGCTCGCTCTGGCCGGCGTCCGCGACGAGCTCCCACGCCGCGCGCTCGGCGATCGTCTTGGAGCGCACGTAGGGGCTGAGGCCGTCGTGGGCGACATCGGTCCAGTCGCGCTCGTCGAGCGGCTCCGAGGAGCGCGCGCCCCCGCCGACGGCGGCGACCGAGGAGGTCACGACGACGCGGCGCACGCCGGCGTCGAGCGCGGCGCGCAACACCCGCAGGGTGCCCTCGCGCGCGGGCACGATCAGCTCGTCGGGGTCCTTCGGCTGAACCGGCGGGAAGGGCGAGGCGACGTGCAGGACATAGTCGCAGCCCGCGACGGCCGGCGCCCAGCCCTCGTCGCTGCACAGGTCGGCGGCGAGCACCGTGAGGTCCGCCGCGTCGGGTACGTGCTGAGCGATCGCGCCGCGCACCGCGGCCTCGCGGGAGAGGTCGCGCACGGTCGTGCGCACGCGGTAGCCGGCGCGCAGGAGCTCGACCAGACACCAGCCCCCCAGATACCCGGAGCCGCCCGTTACGAGCACCGTCTGTGGTTGCGAGGCCATCGGTTCGGCGGAGACTACTTCTTCGGGTATGCACGCGCCGGACGTTCGCCCGCTCCGGGGGGCTCCAGGAGCCCGCGTGCACCCATCGCGACATCGTGCTCGAGCCACGACGGCAGCTCGCCGGCGTCGCGCAGGTGGCGGCGGAGGGCCGCGTGTGGCAGATCGACGACCGCGCGCGTCACCTCGTCGGCGGCGCGCGCGGTCGCGCGTCCTCTGAGGGCTCGCGTCAAGCGGGTCAGCGTCGCGGCGAGCGGCGCATTGACGGCGTCGAGCTGCGCGCGAAAAGCGTCGTCGGGGTCGGCGTCGAGGAGATCGTCGCGGCGCACGGTGAGCAGGAGCCGCGCGTCCTCGGGGTGCGCGCGCGCGAAGTCGTGATCGGTTCCGGTGCCCACCGCACGATCGTGCGTCGCCTGCTGCGCAGGGTCGCCGGTCGCGTATGACGGCGGCCGCGGGCTGGGGTACGAACTGGGGCGCGAGTCCCGCGGAGCGCACGCGGCCGCTGGCGTGCGACGCACTGCTCCCCGACGCGCCGGTGCGGCTGGACCCGGCTCACGGCGCGAGCTCGTCGAGCGTCGCTCCGCTCAGGACCGACCGCGGTTGCTCGGCGACGACGTCGGAGCCCGGCCGCGCGAGCTCGTCGCGGCGCTTGATCAGCAGCCACTGCGCCTTGGCGCCCGGTCGGGTGCGCTGCAGCGCGAAGCCGCCGCGGAGCTTCTCGCCGTGGAGCACGAACACGGCGTGACCGCGCTCGAGCGCCTCGGGCCAGGGCACGCGCCCGCCCTGCTCGTAGGCGCCGCGGTCCCAGACGATGACGCCGCCGCCGTCGAGGGGCCCCTCGAAGTCGTTGTGGGCGAGCTCGTGGTCGGGGACCTCGACCGCGAGGCGCTTGATGGCGGGGTCCATCGACGGTCCCTTGGGCACCGCCCACGAGCGCATGACCGCGCCGACCTGCAGGCGCAGATCGAAGTGGTGGGCGGTGGCCGCGTGCTCCTGGACGACGAACGCGCCGGCGGGGACGCCGCGGATGGCGAACTGCTCGTGGCCCTCCGCGGTGACGTCCTCGACCGCGATGTCCGAAACCCGGGCGGCCGGCGGACCGGTGTGAAGAAGCTCCAGCAGCTCGGCGACCGCCGGCTCGGGTCCCTCGGCGTGGACCTGCACCGTGCCGTCCTCTCCGTTGCGCACCCAGCCCAGCACGCCGAGCTCGCGGGCGCGCCGCAGCGTCGCGTCGCGAAAGCCGACGCCCTGGACCTCGCCGCGCACGATTGCGCGAACCGCCGCGCGAGGTTCGGAGGCGGGCGACACGATCGGTCAGCGTAGTCGCTCCAGCTCGGCGAACGGCGGCCACCCACTCCTTCGACGGGTACAGATTCGGCCGACGTTCAGGTCCGTCGTACTAGATTGCGGACATGGCCACCTGGGAGGACGTGCGGAGGCTCGCGCTGGCGCTGCCGGAAACCAGCGAGGACTCCAAGCGCGGCGTCGCCTCGTGGCGGGTGCGCGACAAGCTGTTCGTATGGGAGCGCCCGCTGCGCGCCTCGGAAGTCCGCGCGCTCGGGGACAGCGCGCCGGAGGGGCCGATCCTCGGAGTGCGTGTGGATGGACCTGGGCGTGAAGGAGGCGCTGCTGGCGTCGGGTCCGGTGACGTTCTTCACGACATCGCACTTCGAGGGCTTCCCCGCGGTGCTCGTCCTGTTGGAGAAGATCAGCGTGGCTGAGCTGGGCGAGCTGATCGCGGAGGCGTGGCTCGCGCGCGCGCCGAAGCGCCTCGCGGCACGGTGGGCGCGGGAGAACCTGCCGCCCGCGGGAGCGATGCTCAGGGGTCTTGCTCAGGGGACGTCGGCGACCCCGCTGGAGTCCTCGCCGGCGACGAGCACGAACTCGCCGGTCGAGCCGGCGCGGCGGGCCTGCATGTGGGGACGGTATTCCTCGCTCGCGTAGAACTCCTCGGCGGCCGCTTTGGATGGCCACTGGATGATGAGGACGACCTGCGGGGCCGGCCGCTCGCCCTCGATCTTGCGGACGCGGTTGGTGCGCGCAGCAGGTCGGCGGCCTAGGTGAGGTCTTCGTCGTCGAGCACCGAGGGGTCGCGGACGGCGCCGGGGACGCCCTCGGGGCTCGGCGGCGCGGTGGGGGAGGTGGGCATGCGACTCGGATCCTTTCCGGGAGGCGGGGAGTCCCGGAATTGTCGCTCAGGAGGGGGCGGCGGCTCCCGCCGCGCGGGGCTCCTCGCCTGCGGGCGAGTCCTCGTCGAGCTCGCGCAGCCTGCGCCGCACCCGCTTGCGCGTCTCGCCGAGCTCCTCGCGCAGTTTCGCGAGCTCCGCGCTGCGGTGCTCGACGAGTGCGAGCTGGCGGTCGATGTGGCCGAGCGCCTCTCCCAGCAGCGCGCGGCGCCGCTCGGGGTCGACGTCGTCGCGGCGCAGCTCCGCGCGAACCGCCGCGCGGGCCTCCTCGGCCGAGAGGAGCGTCTTGAGCTCCTCGAGCGTCACCCCGAGGAGGTGCTTCAGGCGCATCACCTCGCGCAGACGCTCGACCTCGGCCTCCGTGTAGGTGCGGTGCCCGCCCGACGGCCGCGACGGCGCCTCCGGGAGCAGGCCGATCTCCTCGTAGTAGCGGATCGTCCGCGGCGTCGTCCCGACCAACCGCGCCACGTCGCCGATGCGAAGTGGATGGGGGAGGGGATCGTCCGCGTGTGTCGGCCCCGCGCCGCGCGCGACCGCGCGGGGCGTCCTGCCCCGCGTCTGCGCCGAGTCGCGCCGGGCCTCGGCGCTCATGCCTTCGCTCCCGCGCGTGCGCGCCTGCTCGAGCGGCTCTCCGCCGGCTGCTCGCGCCACGCGTCCGCCGCCGCGGATGTGGTGGCTGGCGCCGCGCCGCGCTCGTCGGCGGGCGCCACTGCCGTCTCGGGTCCACTCCGCGACGCCGTCTCGGATTGGCTCTGCGCGGCCGCGGCGTGGCGGGGGCGCAGCAGGCAGACGAAGGCCCCGACGACCGACGTCGCCGCGAGCACCCAGAGCGCGGTGTGCATGTTGTCGATGAACGGCGCGAGCTTCTGCGCCGAGAGGCCCTTCGCGAGACCCGAGAAGACCGCGAACAGAGTCGGCTTCGGGACCGCCGAAGTGACGATCGCCAGGACGAACGCGATCGACAGCACCGCGCCCGTGTTCTGCAGCAGCGTGCGCGCGCCCGCCGCCACGCCGCGGCGCTGCGCCGGCACGGTGCCCATCATCGCGGCCGTGTTCGGGCTGTTGAACATGCCCGACCCCGTGCCCACCACGAGCAGCCACAGCGAGCTCTGCCAGTAGGGGCTGTGGACCTCGAGCGTCGTCATCGCCGCGAGGCCCGCCGCCGTCACGAGCATCCCGAGCGCCGCCATCCCGCGCGAGCCGTGGCGGTCCGCGTAGATCCCCGAGAGCGGCGAGGACACCAGCATCCCGAGCGCGAGCGGGATCAGCTTCACGCCCGCCGTGATCGGGTCGTCGCCCTGCGCCCCCTGGAAGTAGAACACGAACAGGAACATCAACGCGAAGCGCGCCAGCCCGTTGATGAACGCCGCAGCCGTCGCCGCCGCGAACAGGCGATTCCTGAACAGCGAGAGGTCGAGCATCGGGGCGCGCGAGCGGCGCTCGATCGCGACCCACAGGGGCAGCAGCACGGCCGCCGCGATCAGGCCGACGACGACGATCGTGTCGTTCCAGCCGCTGATCCCGCCGCGCGAGACCCCGAGCACGAGCCCGGTCAGGCCGAGGATGAAGGTCGCGTTGCCCAGCACGTCGTAGCCGCGCACCTCATCGGGCTTGGCGAGCTCGCGCAGGATCAGCGCGCCCCACGCCGCGCCGGCGAGGCCGAACGGGACGTTGAACCAGAACACCCAGTGCCAGGAGATGTCCACCAGCGCGCCCCCCAGCACCGGGCCGATCGCGAGGCCGATCGCCGCAACCATCGTGTTCGTGCCCATCGCCAGGCCCAGCTCCTCGCGCGGAAACGCGTCGGTCACCAGCGCCGCGGCATTCGCGAACAGGAACGCCGAGCCGATGCCCTGCAGCACGCGCCACACGATCAGCTCCGTCGCGCCGCTCGCGAAGCCCGCCCCGAGCGACGCCGCGGCGAACAGCAGGAAACCGCCGATGTACGCCCGCTTGCGCCCGAACAGATCCGACAGGCGCCCCGCCATCAACACGAGCACCGTCGCGGCGATCAGGTACGCCAGGATCACCCACACCAGCGCCAGCAGGCTCGCGTGCAGCGAGCGCTCCAGATCCGGCAGCGCGATGATCAGCGTCCCCGAGTTCGTCGCCGCCAGCAGCATCCCGAGGCTCGTGCACGACAGCGCCCACCACTTGTAGTGCTCGTGCCCCGCGGCCACGCCGAGGCGGCGCGAGGAAGGTGTCGAGGATCGAGTCGCCATTGCAAACTTTACGTGAACGTAAGAAGCAGGATAGCAGTGGGCAGCGCGACTCCAAGGGGCACGGAAGCCCCGCCGGGCAGCGCCCCTTCACTGCCAGGACCGACGCGGACGATCCCTCAAGCCCGCTCGCTCACGCCCTCCGGCGTCGGTCCCCCGACCATCGCGGCCTCCCCGAGGATCTCCTCGACGCGCGCCATCGCATCGGCGTCCAACGCCACATCCGCCGCCGGCGCCGCGCCCTCGATGTGGTCGGGCCGCCGCGCCCCGACGATCGCGACGTGCACCGCCGGGTTCGCCAGGACCCACCCGATCGCGAGCTGCGCGACCGTGATCCCGAGCTCCCCCGCCAGCTCGCCGAGCTGCTCGACGATCCGCAGGTTGCGCTCGTAGCCGTCCCCGCCGAACAGGTCGCTCCCGCGCCGCCAGTCGTCCGCGGCGAGCCGCGTCTCGCGCGTGAAATGGCCGCTCAGCAGACCGTGCGCCAGCGGGCCGTACGCGAGCACGCCGATCTCGTGCTCCTCGCAGTACGGCAGCACCGCCCGCTCGATCTCGCGGCGCAGCATGTGGTAGGGCGGCTGCAGCGTGTCCAGGCGCCGCGTCCGTTCGAGCTCCGCGAGCTCGTGCGCGTCGTAGTTGGATACGCCGACGTAGCGCACACGGCCCTCCTTCACGAACTCCTCCAGCGCCGCCGCCGTCTCCGCGAATGGGGTCGCGGGGTCGGGCCAGTGGACCTGGTAGATGTCCACGTAGTCCGTGTTCAGGTTGCGCAGGCTCTGCTCCAGCCCGCTTCGCAGCCACGTCGGGCTCGCGTCGCGCAGCAGCTCCCCGCCCTCCCTGCGCAGCCCTCCCTTCGTCGCGAGCACCACCCGCTCGCGCGGCACGCCCTCCAGCGCGCGCGCCAACAACCGCTCCGACACCCCGAACCCGTACGCCTGCGCCGTGTCGAAGAAGTCGATCCCCAGCTCCCGCGCTCGGCCCACCGCGGCGATCGCGTCCCGCTCGTCGATCGCGCCCCAGTCGCCGCCGAACTGCCACGTCCCGAAGCAGATCCGCGAAACCTCCAGGTCTGTCGCACCGAGTTTGATCTTTCGCATGGGGCCTCCTTCGTCGCTCGCCGAGAGGGTCACCGGCGTCCTACCCGCCGTGCGCACCCTCGACGCGTAAGGGTTTCGTAATCGCGGCGCTGCTAGAACAGATCCTGATGAGCGACGCCGAGATCGTCAAGACCGAGCAGCAATGGCGCGAGGAGCTCACGCCCGAGCGGTACGAGATCCTGCGCCGCGCCGGCACCGAGCCGCCGTTCAGCGGCGAGTACGTCTACAACAAGGACACCGGCTCCTACCGCTGCGCCGGCTGCGGCGCGGACCTGTTCGGCTCCGACACCAAGTTCGAATCCGGCACCGGCTGGCCCAGCTTCACCGAGCCCGCGGTCGCCGAGGCCGTCGAGCTGCGGCCCGACAACAGCCTGTTCATGCGCCGCACCGAGGTCCTCTGCCGCCGCTGCGGCGGGCACCTCGGGCACGTCTTCGACGACGGTCCCGGGCCCACCGGCCAGCGCTACTGCATCAACTCCGGGGCGCTTCAGTTCGCGCCCGGCGAGCCGGCCGGCTCCTGACGCCAGCGCCCCTCACGCCTCCGGTCGAGCTCCCCGCGCCGCGCGGGCGTGTCTCCTAGACTCGGTAGCCGCGATGATCATGATCGATCAGTCCAAGCGGCTCTCCGAGCCACTGCGCTGGGGGCGCCGTGAGAAGACGGCTGTCGGCGTGGTCCTCGCGTGCCTCGCGCTCGCGCTCGCCGCTCTCGGCGCCTACGCGCTCACCAGCGGGGCGCCGGCGCGCGCGGACTGCATCCAGGTCACGTTCGCCAGCACCCTCGGGGGCGCCGAAGTCCACGCGTGCGGTGGCCGCGCGCGCAAGATCTGCGCCTCGCCGCAGGTCTTCAAGAGCAGCGAAGCTCAACTCAGGGAGTCCTGCCGCAAGGCCGGCTTCCCCGACGGCGGCTGAGCCAGCCCCCGCGCCGGCTGCGTCAACGCCGCATCGGGTTGTGCAGACCCGGCGCGCCGGCCGCGTCTCGTCGGCCGGCTGAGCCAGCCGCGTCGCGCTGGCCACCCCTCTTGCCTGTGGCGGCGAGGCGGCGCCCGCGGTGCCCGCGTGTGGTTGTGTCGATTGCGGACCCCGCCGCGCGCGCACGCGGGGTTCGGCCCAACCCCCGCACACGCGCGCGAGGGGCCCCCGTGTGGTTGTGTCGATTGCGGACCCCGCCGCGCGCGCACGCGGGGTTCGGCCCAACCCCCGCACACGCGCGCGAGGGGCCGTCTCGACAAATGTCGAAACTCCTGCGCGCGCTGTTTGGGCAGTCTGCCCTACAAGCCATCCCAAGCGCCGGCTTTGATACCGGGACTGCAAGTAGGCCGTGCCGGCCCCACTGGGAGGGCGGGCGGTCGATCGAAACGAAGGAGGCACATGTCCTGGGCTGCATACCCAAGTTGGCTCAACGCCGGAGATAACGCGTGGCAGATGACCGCGGCGACGTTCGTCGGTCTGATGAGCCTGCCCGGCCTGGCCGTGCTGTACGGCGGCGTCATGCAGAAGCGGTGGTCGGTGAACAGCATGATGCTCACGTTCGTCGCGTTCTCGCTCGTGCTTGTCGCCTGGGTCCTGTGGGCCTTCAAGATGGGCTTCGGGAACCCGATCGGGCACGGCAAAGGGTTCTTCGACACCTTCTGGGGGAAGTCCGGCACCGTCCTCAGCGCCGGCGCCGAGGAGGGTCAGGCGGCGATCCCGTCGATCACGACCGGTCCGCCGTTCCACTTCCCCGAGTCCTCGCTGGTGTACTTCCAGTTCGTGTTCGCCGCGATCACGCCGATCCTGATGCTCGGCTCGGTCCTCGGGCGCATCAGCTTCAAGGCGTGGATCCCGTTCGTCCTGCTCTGGATCACGTTCGTCTACACGATCAACGCGTTCCTCATCTGGGGCGGCGGCTACTTCGCCGCGCACGGCGCGCTGGACTACTCCGGCGGGTACGTCATCCACCTCGCCGCGGGTGTCTCGGGCTTCGTCGCGGCGGCCGTCATCGGACCGCGATTGCAGCGAGATCGAGAGGTCGACGCGCCCAACAACCTGCTGATGGTCGCCGCCGGAGCCGGACTGCTGTGGCTCGGCTGGAACGGCTTCAACGGCGGAGACTCCTACTACGCGGGCGCCAACGCCTCCGCGGCTGTGCTCAACACGAACGTCGCGACCGCGGTCGCGATGCTCGTCTGGATCGCGTGGGACTACATCTTCCGCGACAAGCCCTCCCTGATCGGGTCCGTCAACGGCATGATCACGGGCCTCGTCGCGATCACGCCCTCCGCCGGCTTCATCACCGGCTGGGGTGCGATCGTGGTCGGCGTCGTCGCGTCCACGATCGTGTGGATGGCGATCCGCTTCCTCAGCCGCGCGCCGGTGTTCCGCAACGTGGACGACACGCTCGGCGTGGTCTACACGCACGGGATCGCGGGTCTCACCGGAGGGTTGCTCGTCGGCGTCCTCGCCAACCCCAAGGTCGTCGAGTACATCGGCTCGGGCGGCGGCGCGGAAAACCTCCCCGGCTTCTCCGGCGTCGTGCACGGCAGCTGGACGCTGCTGCGCTGGCAGGCCGAGACCGCGGCGTGGGTGATCGTGTTCTCCGGCATCGCCACGTTCATCCTGCTGAAGCTCGTCGGGATCTTCCTGCCCCTGCGTCTCTCCGACGAGGAACTGGAGATCGGCGATCACGCGATCCACGGCAACGAGGTCTACCCCTCGGACGTGCCGACGCTGGCCCACCCGCCGGGCTGGCAGTCCACCCCGGCAGCTCCTCCTCAGCCGGCGGTGGGCAGCGCGACATAGGGCACGGACTGCCCGACCACGGGCGCGCCGTCCTCCTCTGGACGCGCCCGGGATGCGATGCACTGCGGCCCCGCTTTGGCGGGGCCGCAGGCGTTTCAGCCGCCGATCGGCGCGCTAGAACGAGGGGACATGGCTTCCCCTCGTTCCTCGTCTATACCGGCAGCCCGTTTCACGAAGGGTCAGGTCAACCGTGCCGGGAATCTGCTCTTGGACTTGCGCGAACGGATGGAGCGCGACGGTGCAGAGCGCGCAGTAAGCGAATCCGACGAAGACGAGCTCGACTTGGCATGGGAGGCGTTGACGTGGTGGCGCAGCCTGCACGCTCAGCCGCTATCGGCGGTTGCGGCGAACCTCCGATATCACGTCGATCGAGCCGAGGCTCGCGTCAACGGACGCATCGATGTTACGCAGCGCCTGAAGCGGCTGCCGACGCTGATAGGAAAGCTCGGGCGCGAGCGCGGGAATGTCACACAGATGCACGACATTGGCGGTGTGCGCGCCGTACTCCCAGGGCTTCCCGAGGTCTATGTAGTGAGACGTCGGCTGCTGAAGTCGTGGACGATCGTCAAGGAGCGGAACTACATCGAGACGCCAAAGGGCGATGGCTACCGGGCATTGCATCTCGTTGTGCGGCGCCAGGGTTATGCGATCGAGGTGCAGCTTCGCACGGTCGTGCAAGACATCTGGGCCAATAGCATCGAGGACGCTGGCCGAACGCACGGCATCGAGTTCAAGTTTGGCGAGGGAGACGCCCACATGCGGACGTTATTCGTACGCATGGCCGAGCTGTTCGCCATGTTCGATCGAGGCGAGATGTCGGCCGGGGAGTTGCGGTCCCGCCTCGAGGAGCTGACATAATTGATGCGGAGGCGAGCGGAACGATGAGACCATCTGACGACATCAAGCACTTTCTCGTGACCTACGATCCGGCGCTCCACAAAGCCACCGTCCAGTACTTCGACACGGACTACGACGCCGCGCAGGATGCTTATCAGCACGCTGAGGAACAGGCTCGCGGTACCAACCTGGATGTCGTGCTACTAAGCGCGGACTCGCTGGAGACGGTCAAGCGCACACATTCGAGCTATTTCGAGGCGAAGTCGCTCGACGAGTTGTTGCCAGCCTGAACGCATCCTCGTTCTTGGGGTGTTCTGTAGGCGCTCGAATATGGACGGCGCGGCCTCGCGCGGCCTGAATGTAGGGCGCTAGCCAGCGGACGGGGACACGCTCAATCCGACCGGACAAGCGACGCCGATGCCACCCAGCCCGCAGTAGCCGCCCGGATTCTTCGCCAGATACTGCTGGTGGTAGTCCTCGGCGTAGTAGAACGGGTGCGCCGCGCCGCCCTCGAGCAGCTCGGTCGTGATCTGGCCGTGGCCGGCCGCGGTGAGGACGCGCTGGTAGTCCTCCAGGGACCGCTGCGCCTGGGCGCGCTGCGCCTCGTCGGCCCAGACGATCGCCGAGCGGTACTGGGAGCCGACGTCGTTGCCCTGGCGCATCCCCTGCGTGGGGTCGTGGCCCTCCCAGAAGATCCGCAGCATCTCCATGTAGCTCGTCGCGGCCGTGTCGAACGCGACGAGCACGGCCTCGGTGTGGCCGGTGCGCCCCGAGCAGACCTCCTCGTAGGTCGGGTTGGGCGTGTAGCCGCCCGCGTAGCCCACCGCGGTCGTGTAGACGCCGGGCGCCTGCCAGAACATGCGCTCGGCGCCCCAGAAGCAGCCCATCCCGAAGATCGCCCGCGCGACGCCGGTGGGGAACGGGGGCCGCAGCGGCGTGCCGAGAACCTCGTGGCGCGCGGGCACGGGCAGCTCCTGCGCGCGGCCCGGGAGGGCGTCGGAGGGGTTGACCGTCTCGCTCTTGCGCTGGCCGAAGAGGTGCACGCCATTCAGCGTAGCCGAGTGTCCTGGTGCGCAGCGCGAGGCGGCGGCGTTCTGCGCCCCGTCGCTACTGCCGTCTGTCTAGGCCCGGCGGGGTCCACGGGTGTTTCTCACCCACTTTGCCACCGACTTTCGGAATTTCATGTTTGGTTTTTGGCGTCCCGGGCAAGATGGGGCGTGAGGAGCATCCCTCCCTCATTCCCTCCCTGATCGGCCCGCCTCCCCCCGGCGGGCCGATCTTTTTTGTTGGCCCGGCGCGCCTGGGGGCTCAGGTTCGGCGCGCGGTCGCGCCGAACCAGCTCTCCAGTGGCGCCGGGCGGCCGAGGTGGAAGCCCTGCGCATAGTCGACGCCGAGCTCGCGCAACGCCGCCAGCGTCTGCTCGTCGCCCACGAACTCCGCGATCGTGCGCTTTCCCATCCCGCGCGCGAGCTCCACGACCGCGCCGATCACGAGGCGGTCCGTGCGGGTCCGCGGTGCAGTTGCGCACGAACTCACCGTCGATCTTGATGAAGTCGAACGGCAGGTGCTTGAGGTAGTAGAACGAGCCGAAGCCCGCCCCGAAGTCATCCAGCGCGAAGCGGCAGCCCAGCTCGCCGAGCTGCTCCGCGAAGGCGCGCGCCGCGGCGATGTTGTCGATCGCCGTCGTCTCGGTGACCTCGAAGATCAGCTGCGTCGCGCGCACGCCGGTCGCGCGCAGCTCCTCGCCGATGTGCGCCGCCAGCTCCGTGTCCCCGAGCGAGTGGCCGGAGATGTTGATCTCGACCGTCGGCCGCCGCCCCGCCTGCAGGTGCTCGCCGAGCATGCGGATCGCGCGCGTTATCACCCAGCGGTCGATCTCGCGGATCAAGCCGAAGCGCTCCGCGATCGGCAGGAAGCTCGCCGGCTGGATCAGATCGCCATCGGGGTCCAGCATGCGCACCAGCAGCTCGTGCTGGGTCGCCTCGCCCGTCGCCGTCTCCACGACGGGCTGCGCGTGTAAGACGAGGCGGTCCTCGTCGAGCGCCGCGCGGATCCGCTCGACCCATTCCAGCCGCGCCTCGATCCGCGCGCGCCCGCGGCCGGGACCACCGTAGGTCTCGCTGCGGTCGCGCCCCGCCTCCTTGGCGTCGTACATCGCCAGGTCCGCGTTGATCAGCGCCTCCTCCGCGCTCAGGCCGATCGCGGACGCCAGCGGCGCGATCCCGATGCTCGCCGTTATCGGCCGCGCGCGCCCCCCCGGCCCCCGCGCCGCGCGCTCCCGGCGCACCGCCTCCAACAGCGTCCGCGCCAGGCGCTCGGCCTCCAGACGGCCCCCGGCGGGCATCAGGATCGCGAACTCGTCGCCCCCGAGGCGCGCGAGCACGTCGCTCTCGCGCAGCCGCTCCTGCAGCGCCCGCGCGACGCGCGCGATCAGTGCGTCGCCCGCGTTGTGGCCGAGCGTGTCGTTGACCTCCTTGAAGTCGTCCAGATCGATCACGAGCACCGCCCCCTCGTGACCGTAGCGTTCGCCGCGCAGCAGGTGTTCCTCCAGGCGCCGCTCGTAGGCGCGGCGGTTGAGCAGGCCGGTCAGCGAGTCGTGGTCGGCCATGTGCTGCAACTGCAGCTCGTAGCGCCGCCGCGCCGTTATGTCCTCGATCTGGGAGAGGAAGTGCGCGGGCTCGCCGTGCTCGTCGCGGATCAGCGCGGTGTGTATGGCGACCCACACCGTGTGGCCCGCGGCGTGCAGGTAGCGCTTCTCGGCGTCGTAGATCTCGATCTCCCCGCCGCGCATCCGCGCGACCGCGGTGCGGTCGGCGCGGCGGTCGTCGGGGTGGGTGAGCTCGCTCGCGAACGCCATCCCCAGCAGCTGCTGCTCGGAGTGGCCCGTGATCCGGCAGAGCGCCCTGTTGACCTGCAGGAAACGCCCCTCCAGCGACGTCAGCGCCATCCCGATCGGCGCCTGGGTGAAGGCCGTGCGAAACCTCTCCTCCGCGCGCGCCAGCGCGCCCTCAGCCACCTCACGTTCGGCCATCCGGCGCGCCACGAGCTCCTGGGCATAGCGCTCGCGCCGCGTCCCCTGGACGCCGATCACGCCCAGCAGCAGCGTCAACATGCCGCCCGCGAGCCCGATCGTGATCGGCAGGGAGAAGTCGGGAGACGGGGAGCCGACTATCAACGTCCACGTGCGGCCCGCGACGGCGATCGGCGTGCGCAACGGTGCGCGCGGGTGGCCCTGCGCGAGCAGCTGCGTGCGACCGTCGCTCAGCGCGAACGCCGTGCCCGCAGGCGCGGTGCGCCGCAGCGCGCGCAGCAGCAGGTCGTAGCGAAAGCTCGTCGAGACCAGGCCCAGCAGCACGCGGTGCGCCCCCAGCGCGGGCACGCCCGCGCCGGCGAGGTCCGCGGGGCGGCGGTAGACGGGGCTGTAGAGCACCGTTCCGGGCGGTCCTTCGCCGGCCATCAGCCGCACCGGGGGAGTCGCGCGCGGTCGTCCCGACGTGGCGGCCGCGAGCAACGCCGTGCGGCGCGCCGGATAGGCCCCGACGTCGAGCCCGAGATTGGTCACCCGGCCGTAGGTGGCCACGCTGGCGGTGACCACGAAGTACTCGCCCCGCGCCGGTGCCGGCCGGCGGCGCCCCGCGGCGGCGCGCGCCTCGATCGGGCCGTGGCGGCGCTCGAAGCTTCCACGCGCGCCGGCGACGATCGGCTGGATCAGGCCGACGCCGTTGATCCCCGGGCTGCGCAGCAGGCCGGCGGCGCCGCTCGCGAAGAGCGCGCCCCGCGCGTTCCAGTCCGCGCCGAGATCCGAAGCGAGATCCTGCGTGCGCCCGATCGTGGCGTCCACGGTGTCGAGCGTCTGCGCGCGGATGTTCGCCGCGGTGCTCGCGCGGCGCGCGCGCGCGTCGTGGCGCGCCTGGATGTCGGTCGCCACGACCCCAGCGAGCGTGAGCGCGGCGACCGCGCCGGTCACGAGCACGGGCAGCCAGCCGCCGGCCCGCCCCAGCGGCTGGCGGTTGGCGTGCACCGCCGTCCCCTGTGGTGGTCCCGCGTCCACGCCCAACGCATCGGCGCGCGGGCGCGGAAACTAAATAATCGGGAACCGCCGGTGCGATGATCCAGTCGTGGGCACCAGCACGACCGTCGGCAGCGAGCGCCAGACGCGCGCGTGGGGCACCGTCGTCGCATACGCGCTGCTGGCGGCCGCGACCCAGATGCGCAGGCCGAGGAGCTCGCCGGCCGCGCGGCCGGCACCGCGGGCGCGATCGTGTGGATGGCGGGCAACCTCGGCGGTCTCGTCGTCGCGCTGATGGTGCAGGCGCTCGTGCACCACCCGACCGCATCATTCCTCGCGATGGCGCTCACCGTTCTGCTCGCCGCGCCGCTCGCGGCGAGGATGGTTTCGCTGCACAGCCCGCTCGCGGCGGACGACCGCTGGGACCGTGGTGTGGAGCCGGAGCGGGTCGGGCCGGGAGCGACCGAGGGCTCAGAGGCGCTCGAGCTCGCCCCCTGAACGCTGCGCACGCCTCGCATGGTCCGAATGCTGCGGGGTGCTGCCGCGTACACCCGGGTGACCGTGCGCCGGTTGCTCGGCCAGCCACGCGAGTACCTCGGCGGCGTTCTGCTGGGGCGGGAAGACGGGATAGAAGACCTTCGCGATGCGCCGCTCGCGCGCCACGAACGTGAGGCGCCGGTAGAAGCGCCGCCCGTCGGCCTGGAAGGTGGGCAGGTGCAGCTCCTCGGCGAGGCGCATCTCCCCATCGCTGAGCAGCGGGTAGGGGATGTGCTCGCGTCGCGCGAACTCGCTCTGCTCGCGGTGCGGCTGGCTGCTGAGGCCGAGCACCGACGCGCCGTACGCCGCGAGCTCCAGCACGTGATCGCGGAAGGCGCAGCTCTGCGGCGTGCAACCCCGCGCGCCCGGGATCTCGTTCCAGCCCTCCGGCAGCGGTTGCCCCGGGACGCCGGTCGAGGGGTAGACGTAGACGACCGTCAGCCGCTCTGTGAGCTGGCCCAGGTCGGGTGTGCCGCCCTGGGTGCTGCGCAGCTGCGCGGAGGGGAGGATTCGACCCGGGAGGTGGTCGGCGGAGCCGTCGTCGACCGGCGACGGGAGGTTCCTGGGTTGCACCCTATAGTCTTCATCCATGGCTGGCGGCATTATTCCAAAGGCCCGCAAGTTTGTGCATGTCGGGCCGGAACGCGTGTGCCCGAGCTGCTTCGTCTTTGCCGATCCGTTGAATTAGCCCGATACGTAGGGCCCGGACATTCGTATTGGTCGGATAGGACCGCCGCGGGCGGCGACGTCGGTCGGCTGGTCAGTGGCCGGTGCTGCCGAAGCCGCCGCGGCTGGCGCGCGCGGGGTCGTGCTCGGTCCAGCCGGCGCGCTCGGTGCGCACGAACACGCCCTGCGCGATGCGGCTCCCCGCCGGGATCTCGGCCGGGGCGTCCGTGAAGTTCAACAGCTGCAGGCGCAGCTCGTCCTCCGGGCCGCAGTAGTCCTGGTCGATGACCCCGATCGCGTGCGGCTGCAGCACGCCGAACTTGCGCGGCGTCGAGGAGCGCAGGGTGACCAGCAGGCACCAGCCGGGCGGCGTCGCGATCACGAGGCCCGTGGGAACCAGCGCGATCGCGCCAGGCTCGATCTCGACGGGCTCGGCGGTGAGGATGTCGAAGCCCACCGCGCCCGCGGTCGCGTAGGAGGGGGCCGGGGTCGCGGGGGAGAGGCGCAGGAGGGGGACGTCCATGGGGAGGCGGAGCCTATATGGGCGCTGGGCGGGACCTCGCGGCGGTGTTCCTCGTGGATGGGCGATCTGCGTTCGGCATCGGACAAGTCGTGGGGGGGCTCGGCGGGGTTGGCCGCGACATCTCCTAAGACGACAAATCGCGAGCTAAGCAAGGAGGCAGCGATGCTGACCAATCGAGACATAGAGATCCTGGACTGGATCAACCGTCTGGGGGCGGTCGGAGCGAAGCACGTGGCGGTGCGCTTCGAGATGAACGACCAGCCGGCATATCGGCGGCTGAACAGGCTGGTCAAGGAAGGACTGCTGGCGTACCACCGCTTGCTGTTCCACTGCCCCGGGCTGTATGTGGCGACGAGGAAGGCACTGAGCTGGCGCGGCCCGAGCGGGCTCGCACTGTACGAGGTCACGCCCGGCCTGTTCGAACACACATGGCAGGTGGCGAGTGTCGCGGCCGCGCTCGGGCGGGATCTGTCCGGCTGGCAGGTTTGGAGCGAGCGCGAGCTCCGCTGGCACGAGCGCCAGGAGCAGAAGCTGCTGGCCTCGGCACGGGTCGGCACCAAGGGCGACCGTGACGTGCTTCACCGGCCCGACCTCGTACTGGTCTCCCCACAGGGCCGCCTCGTGGCGGTCGAGGTGGAGCTCACAACTAAGGAGCGCCCGCGGCTGGTCAAGATCTGTCGCGGCTGGGCACGCGCTCGACATGTGGACGCCGTGTACTACCTGGCGGCGCCCCAAGTGGACGTCGCGGTGCGGCGCGCCGTGAGTGAGACACGCTCGGAGGATCGGGTGTGTGTCCTGGCGCTGGGGGAGGCCGGAGCGCTCATCGAGCGCGAGCAGGGAGGCGATCATGGGCTTCGTTGAGCGTGTGCTGTGGGCGCTGACGCTCGGCGTGAGCGCGTCGGTCGGCGGCGGGTTTCTGCTGGCGTGGGGACTGCGCCGGTATGGATTCCGCTGGACGTGGGCGCTGCTGGGCTTGCCGGTCTCGCTGCTAGTGGTCGCAAAAGCGAGCGGACTGCTCGGTCTGGCCAGCTTTCTGGCGTGCGGTCTGGCGAGCGGCTTGGGCGCCAAATGGCATCAGTCCGACATCGTCGCCGGCGCCGATCACGCCGAGATCGCCAGATCGCGCATCGGGGTCATCGAGGTGCTGCGGGATGCCCTGGGCCATGAGGAGGCGGTCGATGGAAATCGGGGTGCCAGCGGGGCTTGGGTGCGAGGGGAATGGCTGCGGATCGGCCGCAACAGACACGGTCGGGCGGCGTGGATCCCGGTCGGGTATCGGTCGGGGTCCCATACGCTCGTCGTGGGAGCGACGGGGTCGGGCAAGACGGTCAGCCAGGCGTGGATCGCGTGCAGGCTGGTCGAGGCGGGGCATGGTGCGGTCGTGGTCGACCCGAAGGGCGATCGGATGCTCGAGGAGCACCTGCGCAGGACCGCGGATAAGTGCGGGGTGCCGTTCCTGCGGTGGAGCCCGGAGGGCCAGTTGGCTTACAACCCGTATGCGCACGGGTCGCACACGGAGATCGCCGACAAGGCGCTCGCGGGGGAGAGCTTCACCGAGCCCCACTACCTGCGCCAGGCGCAGCGCTACATCGCGAACGTGGTGCGGGTGATGCAGGCTGCTGAGATCGCGGTGACGCCGAGGTCGCTGGCACTGCACATGCAGCCGATCGAGCTGGAAGCCAGCGCTCGCAAGCTGGGCGCGGAGCTCGCGGAGAAGATCGACGGCTACCTGGACAGCCTCGGAGAGCGCGGGCAGCGCGAGCTGGCTGGCGTTCGCGATCGGCTCGCGATCCTCACCGAGTCAGACGCCGGGGACGCCCTGGAGCCGCAGGAGGGCTCTCCGGTGCTCGATCTCCACGAGGCGGTACGGGAGGGTGCGGTCGTCTACTTCGGCCTCGACGCCGACCGGCGGCTGCTGCTGAGCCACCAGATCGCCAGGGCGGTGATCATCGACCTGATCGGGCTCGTCGCCGCGCTGCAGGACGACCCCATCTCGACGGTGGTCTTGATCGACGAGTTCTCGGCGATCGCAGCCGATCAGGTGGCTCGGCTGTTCGGCCGCGCGCGCTCGGCGGGGGTGAGCCTGATCCTCGCCACCCAGGAGCTCGCCGACCTCAAGACGACAGACGGCAACGGGGTGCTGCGCGAGCAGGTGCTCGGGAACATCCAGACGCTGCTGGCCCATCGACAGAACGTCCCAGAGTCGGCGCACCTGCTCGCCTCGATCGCCGGCACCAAAGCCGTATGGATCGCGACCCAGCAAACCGACGAGCGCATCTTCGCGCATGGTCCCAGCGGCCGCGGCAACCGTCGCCGCGGCCACGAATACGAGATCCACCCCTCTCAAATCCAGCGTCTGTCAACCGGGCAGGCGCTGCTGGTCACACCAGGCCAAACACAACCGCCGACCATCGTCACCGTCCACCACCCAAGCGAGGCTCAGCAATGAACGCCGATATCCACCAACCGGGGCCGTTCGACTGCTCGATCGACGATGGGAACGAACGAGGCGCGGATCTGACGTTGAGTTTCGTTCGTTCATCGCGTGCGCGGTGCGTGTAATGCTCCCCCGTCGATCTAGTTGAGGGGCGCCTCGGACTGGGGGATGATGCTCAGGTAGTAGAGAATGTTTCCGACTGGTCGGTGACTGTCCGCGAGCGGAAAAACGCTGGTTGCTGGTATGGGCGACCCTTTGTCGCGGGTTGGTTGATGGTTCCTGTTGGTTGAGAGCCATCTTCTTGACGACGGTCAAGCCAGGCGGATACTCAATCCAGGGACATCATGCGCGCTGGGGGGCGGCGAGCCGCAGAGCACCATAGGGACGGGTGTTCAGCCCGTGCCGACAGAGAACCTTCCACAACCCGTTCGGTGAGACGATGATCCTGCCCCACTTCTCCCTGGCCAGTTCCGGGGCGACCCGTCTGGGGCCAAGCCCCGGATGAGCGATCGAGAACGACGCGATCCACAGCTCACCGCCGCAACCTGAACAGCCACCGATTTGCGGATTTCTGGGGGCTTTTCTCGAAGCGGATGATGGGACTCGAACCCACGACCTTCTGCATGGCAAGCAGACGCTCTAGCCAACTGAGCTACATCCGCACGTTCGCCCCACTATATCCAGCAGATGCGACCGCCGGAGCGCAGTGGGGTCCCGCGCACGGCGACCGCGGCTGACCCGGGTCGGCATACAGACGGGGCCGCGCGGCGCGCCGGCGCGTGGACGGGGCGCGCCGGCGCGTGGACGGGGTGGGACTACCGCCGGCCTTCGTCGAGCGACGCGGCGACCGTGTCGTCGTGGAGGGTCTGGCGGATGAGGCCGGACAAGACGCGGCCGGGGCCCGTCTCCACGTAGCGACGTACCCCGAGCGCGCTCAGTGCGAGCGTCGTGGCCCGCCAGCGGACGGGTCGTGTGAGGGCCGATGCGAGCTCCGCGCGGAGATCGACGAACGGCATCGCGGTCGCCGCGGACAGGAGCACCCAGCGCGGCTCGGAGATCTCGATCGAGCTCAGCGCCTCGCCGAGCGCCTCCGCCGCGCCGCGCATCGCGGGGGTGTGGAACGGGACCGCGGTGCGCGCGCGCAGCACCGCGATGTGAAGCTCGCGGGCGGCGCGGTGGAGCTCGTCGATGCGATGCTCGGCGCCGGCGAGAACGGTCTGCGACGGCGCATTTTCGTTGGCGACCTCCAGGCCGTACTCCGCGGCGAGTTCGAGCGCGTGCGGGGTATCGACCTTCACGACGAGCATCCCGCCCGGATCCTCCTCGGCGGCGCGCTGGCAGGCTCGCCCTCGGATCACCGCAAGCCGCAGGCCGTCCGGCTCGGAGATCGCGCCCGCTATTACCGCTGCCGCGAGCTCACCCAACGAGTGGCCCGCGATCGCGAGCGGCTCGAGATCGTCCTTGCAGGTGTCCCACGCCGCGATGCTCGCGCAGTAGATCGCGGGCTGCACGTAGGCCGTCCCCTCGTGCACGTGCGCGAACGGGTCGTCTCCGACCAGCCGCCTCGCGAGCGCGAACAGGTCGGGTCGTCGTCGCGCGACCGCGAGTCGCATCCGGTCGTGCTCGGCGCCGTGGCCGGGACAGACGATTGCGATCGGTCCTTCTTGGGGTGCCCGATCTCCGCTGATGACCCATAAGTTTGGACGATTCGATTCGACTCACCTGCTGTCGGCTGTCGCAATGTAGCGACCAGCGTCTCCGCGTGCGAGGCAATCGATCAGCTCGAGTTCGGCGAGGGCGAGGAGCGCATCGCGTTCGCGATGGCCCGCGGCGAGCAGCTTCGTCACCGTGTCCCGGCCGCCCGTGACGTCGTCGAGAACCGTCTGCAGGCGAGGCTCCAGCGGCGGTCGGCGAGGTGTCGACGCGCGCGCCGGCATTCGTGCCCGTACACCATCGACCGCGTCGAGAACGTCCTCGGGCCCGCGTATCAGCAGCGCGCCCTCGCGCAGCAACGCGTGGGGTCCGGACGCGAGCGGCGAACCCACGCGACCGGGGATCGCCGCCAGCGTGCGCGCGGCGGAATGCGCGAGCTGCGCGTGCAGGAGTTCCGCGGTACCACCGCGCGCTGCCGCGACGCGCGCCTCCGCGACGACCACGACGCGCGCCAGTGCCACGACGACGCGGGCACGCGCCGTGTGACACCAGCTGCGCGGGCGCTGACCGCAGGGCAGCTCCGCGAGCAGACAGCCAGTCTCGTTCAGACGCCGGTGCAGAGCGCGGCGATGCGCGGGGTGGCAGACGTCGAGACCGCCCGCCATCGCCGCGAGCGGTCGCCCGCCGCCGTCGAGAGCCCCGTCGAGGGCTGCCGCGCCGATCCCGTCGGCGAACTCCGCCGCGATCGTGACACCGCTCGCCGCGAGTCCGCGCGCGAGCCCGTGGGTGACCTCGAGCCCATAGTCGCTGGCGGAGCGCGCGCCGACGATCGCGACCACGGGCTCGTCGAGTAGCGCTCGCAGACGCTCCAATCCGCCGGTCAGGTGCAGGACGCTCGGCATCCCGGCGCCCTCGCGCAGAGCCCGCGGGTAGTCGCGCTCGTGACGGCAGACGCGCTCGACGCCCGCGGGAAGCGCGACCGCTCTCGCGTCGAACGCTGTGTGCGCCTCCAACAAGCACTCCGCCTCCTTGCCCGCGGCCGCGCGAATCAACTCCTCGTCCCCCAACTCCATCAGCGCCGCGAGCCGCGCGGGCGCGCGCCCCCGGTACTCCAGCTGCGCGTTGAGCGCGCCCAGCAGCCACGCCCGCCGCTGGCATGCCGCGCACGCGCTCATGCCGCTCGGCTCACGCCGCGCGCCTCTGCGCGAACCCGGCCTCCGCGCGCAACGCGAGCGCGGCGGCGATGTGCTGCGCGCACGTGCGCCGGCTACCGTCGAGGTCGGCGGCCGTGCGCGCGACGCGCAACAGGCGGTGCAGCCCGCGTCCGCTGAGGACGTCGCGATCCAACACGCTGCGCAGCAGCTTCTCTCCCCCTCATCCAGCGACAGGTGCCGGCGCAATCCAGGGGCGTCGAGCTCGCCGTTGACGCGCACCGCCTCCCCGCGCAGCCGCCGCGCCTGGCGTGCGCGCGCGTCCATCACCTGCTCGCGCGCGCGGGCCGTGTCGATCGCGGGCGGCGCACCGAGATCGGCGCGCGTGGGTCGCCCGAGGTGCGCGACGAGATCGATGCGGTCCAGCAGCGGCCCGCTGAGACGGCGGCGGTGGCGCGCGAGGTCGCCTTCGCCGCACACGCACACGCCCTCCTCGCCGAGGTGCCCGCAGGGGCACGGGTTGGTCGCGGCGACCAGCGCGAAGCGCGCGGGATACGTCGCGGAGTGATGCGCGCGCACGATCGCCACGCGCCCGTCCTCCAGCGGCTGGCGCAGCGCCTCCAGCGCGGTGCGCGAGAACTCCGAGAGCTCGTCCAGGAACAGCACGCCTCGATGCGCGAGCACGATCTCCCCGACCGAGCCGCGCCGCGCGCCGCCGACGAGCCCCGCGACGGTGATCGTGTGGTGCGGCGCGCGGAACGGCCGGCGCCGCACCAGCTCCTCGCCCTGGAGGCGGCCCGCGATGCTGTGGATGCGCGTCACCTCGATCGCCTCCGCCCGGTCGAGCGGCGGGAGGATGCCGGGGAGGCGCTGCGCGAGCATCGTCTTGCCGGTGCCCGGTGGCCCGCTCAGCAGCACGTTGTGCCCGCCGGCCGCCGCGAGCAGCAGCGCTTTGACGGCCTCGTACTGACCGCGCACGTCGCACAGATCCAGCTCGCTCGCCGGTGCCGCGGCGGCACCGCTCGGGGGTCGCCGGGGCGGCAGCGGGTCGGGCTCGCCGCCGCCCAGGACGCGCACCGCCGCGCGCAGGTCGCGCGCGGGCGCCACGCGCAGCCCCTGCACCAACGCCGCCTCGCGGGCGCGCGCGGGAGCCAGCACGAGTGCGCTCAGATGCGCCTCGCGCGTCGCCTGCGCGACGGCGAGCGTGCCGTGGCACGGGCGCAGCTCGCCGTCCAGGGAGAGCTCGCCGAACAGCGCGTGATCGTCGAGCCGCTCCCCTGGGAGCTGGCCGCTGGCGGCGAGCACCGCGCACGCAAGCGCGAGGTCGAATCCGGGGCCGATCTTCGGGATGTCGGCGGGCGCGAGGTTCGCGGTGATGCGGCGCTGCGGGAACTCGTAGCCGCAGTTGAGGATCGCCGCTCGCACGCGCTCGCGCGCCTCGCGCACCGCGGCGTCGGCGAGTCCGACGACCGCGAACGCGGGCAGCCCCCGGCGGACATCGACCTCGACGGCGACCGGCCGCGCGTGGAGTCCGTCGATCGTGAACGTGTGTGCTCGGGCCAGCATGGCTCCCTCCGGGGTTTGCTCAGACGATCGTCTCCACGCTAGGGCCCGCTTGGGACGGCACGCTCTCGCTGGGGTGGGGGATCGTCCGCGCCGGCCGTGGCAGTGGAGTCGCGCCGTGGGGGCGGGACCTCCGTGTCCCGCCGTGGCGCGCGCCGCGGTGCGCGATGATGGCGGCGATGGAGCTCCACAAGGATCTGCCGGTGCTGCCGTTCGCCGACGCGACCGCGTGGGAGCGGTGGCTGGGAGAGAATCACAGCGAGGCGCCCGGCCTGTGGCTGAAGCTTGCCAAGCGGGCGTCTGGAATCGCGAGCGTCACCTACGCGGAGGCGGTCGAGGTGGCGCTGTGCTTCGGCTGGATCGACAGCCAGAAGGCGGGGTGGGACGAGCTTTGGTTCCTGCAGCGCTTCACTCCGCGCCGGCCGCGCAGTCGCTGGTCGCGGACGAACCGCGACAAGGCACAAGAATTGGAAAGCGAAGGGCGGCTGCGTCCCGCGGGGGCCCGCGAGGTGGAGCTGGCTCGCGCCGACGGTCGCTGGGACGCGGCGTATGCGGGTCAGGCGAGCGCCGAGGTCCCCGCGGATCTACGGCGCGAGCTCGAGCGCGACGCGCACGCGCGGGAGCTCTTCGAGTCGCTCGAGAGCCACAACCGCTACTCGATCATCTACCGCATCGAGGAGGCGCGCCGCCCCGAGACGCGGGCGCGGCGCGTGGAGCGCTTCATGGAGATGCTGCGCGCCGGCGAGAAGCCGCACCCCTGAGCGGTGGTGGTTGAAGATGCGTGGGCCGCTGCAGTTCGCAACCCGCGACCGACCCCCGCGCGGTCGGCCGACGGGGTAACGGCCGGCGTCCGCGCGCCCGCACGGGCGCGCGGCAGTACCTGGCCGCGCAATCCCTACAACCCGGCGGGGTGGCGCACGACGTAGCCGCCCGTCGCCGCCATGCTGTCCGACCAGCGCGTGCCGTCTTCGGCGAGCGCGACCGTGTCGTAGCGGCGGCCGTCGATCGTCATCCACGCGTGTTCGGCGTTCGCGTAGATCGTGATGTAGCGGCCCGGGCCCGGTTCACCGAAGGACTCCAGGCCCGTCGAGTCCTCAGGCGAGCCCAGCAGGCCCCCGCCGTGCAGCGCGTAGGAGACCGAGCCCGAGCAGTCGTAGCCCTCGGAGATGAACGAGCCGTGGCCGCCACCCCACACATAGGGGCGCGTCGCGATTTCGTCGGCCGCCGCGATCACGCGCGCGACGACGCCTTCGCCGCCGGTCGAGCTGGATTCGCCGCCGGAGGAGGAGCCACCGCCTGCCGAGCTGTGATGCGGGATCGCCGACGGCGGCGGCTTCAGCTGGGGCTCGCCGGAGATCCCCAGCGCGCTCCAGGTGGAGGGGCCCACTTCGCCGTCAACTTCCAGCCCGTGTTCGGCCTGGAAGTGGCGCACGGCCTCCTCGGTCTGGGGGCCGAATTCGCCGTCCGCGGATACGTGAAGGGCTTCCTGGAGCAGGCGGATCACGGCAGCGCGGCCACCGTGGTGCCCACTCGCGTGGTGCACTTCATTCACCAGTTCCGCCTGGCCGCCCGCTTCGGCGTGATGGGTGGGGTTGGAGTGGTGCACGACGCGGGGGCGCAGCGCCGAGCGCGGCGGCACGAGCTCGGGCTGGTCGTGGGTGCCGAGCACGCGCCACGTCGCGCGGCCCGCGACGCCATCCGCATGCAGGCCGTGGCGGGCCTGCAGGCGCTTGACCGCGGCGAGCGTTTCGGGGCCGTATGCGCCGTCGACCGGGACGTGGAGTGCGACCTGGAGGTGTTCGATCGCCTGTGTCCTGGTCTGGGCTTCGGCTTCGGCGGTGCGCTTGGCGGCGGCAGCGGCGGCACGGGCCAGGGTGCCGACTTCTTCGTTCGCGGGAGCCGTTTCGGCTTCGCTGCCGGAGCTGCCCGTGGGGCCCGCTTCGTTGGAGCCGCCTTCGGCCGCGTGGTGGGTTTCCTCGCCACTGGCGCCACCGCCGTTCGCGCCTTCGCCGGTCGCGTTTGCCTGGTGGCCGGCGGATTCGGAGCCTTCCGCTTCGACTTCTTCGCCTTCGCCGGGCGCCTGGGATCCACCGAAGGTTTCGCCGGGGGCGATCCCGGTTTCGCTACGGGGAGCTTCGATTGTGGCGGGCGCGGCCGCGCTTTCCATTTCGACGGCCGGGGTGACGGTGGCCGGGGTGGCGTTGTCGCTGGAGACGACGACCGCGTCGTCGATCGCGGCGGCGCCGTACGCGGCGGGCAGCGTCGCAGCGTTCGCCGCTTCGGCGATCTCGCCGGGACCGGCCTCGCGCGTTTCGCCAGAGAGATCGCGCAGGACGCTCGCGCCCGAAACCGCAGGCGGAGCGTTGTGCGCGAACGCGCGGGCCGTGGTGGCCCCGAAGACGCCGTCCGCGGGCAGGCCGCGGCTGAGCTGGAAGCTGCGCACGGCGGCTTCGGTCGCGGGGCCGTAGACGCCATCCACGGGCAGCCCGAGCGCCTGCTGGAGCAGGCGCACCTGGCGGCCTTCGGTGCCCGCGCGCAGCGTGAGGAAGTGCTGACTGGTCGTGGTCGGCTCGGGTGCGCCGGCGGCGAACGCGGTGCTGGGCGCGCCGGCGGAGTCCAGCAGCGCGGAGGCGGGTGCCGCGGCGACCGCCACGAGCGCGCCGAGCGAGGCCCGGCGGGCGCGGGTCGAGCTGGGCACGAAGCGCAGCTGCGTGGCGCGGCGCCGCGCGCGGGAGCGCCCGAGCGAGAGCTCCCAGGTCTCGCTGTCGGCGAGGTCGCGCGCGGCTTCGCGGCGCGCGTCGATCAGCGCGGCCAGGGATACCGGAGATACGAGCGTCGCGGCGGTGCGGCCGCGGCCACCCTTGCGCCGCGCGCTCGCGCGCTCGCGGCGGGCGCGGGAGCGCTGCAGGGAGGACTCCCAGGGGTCGAGGTCGGCTAGGTCACGACGGGCGTATCCCGACATATGCGCAGGCACTTCCTTTCTGGCTTTGCTGGGCGCCTACGGGGTTAGCTGTCGGGCTCGCGCACATGCGCTACGCCGCCGGACTGGCGGCGATTCGCCCCTGCGTCCCTCGAGAATGGGTCGCTCTGGGTCCCCCGCTCCCCCTCCCCGTGAGGAGGAGGACTCGGCACGAACGAGCGGCAACCTATCAGGTATTGCTGCAATTTGCATAACACCGGAAGGTCTGCAACGGTTCTTGCCGACGCCGGGCGAGGCGGCGCGCGTGCGGCGGGTCGCGGGTATCGTGTGCGGTGTATGGGTACTGCGGACCTAGAGGATCCGCCGGCGGCTGACCCTACCGCAGAGCGGCCGGGCGGCGAGCAACGCCGCAATCCGCGCATGCTGCTGCTGGCGGTGGTCGCCGTGGCGGTGATCGCCGGCGGCGTCGCGGTGCTCGTGGCGGGCGGCGGCAAGAGCTCGCCGAGCGCGACGCACCGGGCCGCTTCCACGGCGGCGTTCGACGGCGGCGTGATCACCCCGTCGAAGGTCGCCCCCCCGCTGGACCTGCACAACTACCTGGGCGGTTCGCGCCTGAACATCTCGGACTTCCACGGGAGGGCGGTGCTCGTCACATTCATCTACACGCACTGCCCCGACGTGTGCCCCCTGATGACCGCGAAGCTGGGCGTCGCGCTGCACCTCATGAGCCCCGCCGTGGCCGCCAAAACGCAACTGCTGGCGGTCTCGGTCGACCCGCGCGGGGACACGCGCGCGGCGGTCGCGCACTTCCTGAAGGAGCACGGCGTGAGCGGGCGGATGCTGTACCTCACGGGCACGCTCAGGGAACTGGCGCGCGCGTGGGAAGCGTGGAGCGTGGGCTCCGAACGCGACGCGAAGAGCCCCGAGTTCATCGACCACAGCGCGCTCGTGTACGGGATCAGCGGCAGCGGCAAGGTGACGACGATCTACGCCTCCAACTTCAAGCCCACCGAAATCGCCCACGACGTGCCGCTACTCGCGGCGCAGTAGCGCCCGGGCGCGCCGAGGCCGGTGCGGTGGGGAGCAGCCGTGCGCAACACGATCGGGCGCCGGGTGGCCGGGCCCGCGTCCGCGTCGCGGTGTGGGTGCTGGCGCTGGTCGCGGTCGGTGCAGCGCTCGCGGTCGGCCTTGCGGGAAGGGGCGGCGGGACGACCGGCCGTCCCGCGCCGGCGCTGCCCGCGCAGGCGCTCGTGGGCCAGCCGGTGACGCTCGCGGCGCTGACCCGCGCCCACGGGACCGCGCCGCACGCGGCGCTGGTGCTGTTCTGGGCGAGCTGGTGCGCGCCCTGTCAGCACGAGGCGCCCGCGGTCGAGCGCTTCGCGCGCAGCGCCGCCGGCCGCGGACGCATCGTTGGGATCGACTACGGCGAGAGCGAAAGCGGCCCCCCGCGCGCGTTCCTGCGGCGCTACCGCTGGACCTTCCCCAACCTCAGCGACCCCCGCCTGAGCGCCGGCAGCGCGTATGACGTGGCGAACCTGCCCGGGACGTTTGCGATCGACGCGCGCGGGCGGATCCGCCAAAGGCTGTACGGCCCGCAGACCGAGGCGAGTCTCACGCGGGCGCTGCGCGCAGCCGAAGGTTGAGCCGCCGACTCAGCGGGGAGGGAAGGTCACGACCGCGGCGCTGCTCGGGGCCAGCCCAAGCGAGAGGGCTCCGCGGCGGGTGTAAACGGCCGGCAGCGCGGAGGGCGCGGTCCACGAGCCGTCGGATGCGACGGCTCGTCCGGCGAGCCGCACCCCGCCGGTCGCGGCGGGGGAGGGGGCCTCCAGACGCAGGATGCTGCCCCGGGCGTACCGGCCGTGCGCGCCGCCGGGGAGCCGCAACCCTATGGCCAGCGGGCGCGCGCCGCGCGCCTGGAAGTCGACGAGCACGATCCGCAGGCGGCCGTCGGGTGCGCGGAAGGCGTGCGCCGAGAGCTCGCCGGTCGGGGCTCCCGCGACGTGCACGGGCAGCGGCCGGCTGCCGGGCAGTTCGCGCGCGGCGAGCAACGCGTACCACTCCGGCTGCGCGTGCAGTTCCCCGGCGGTCACGGCCGCCGCGGAGCGCCCGAGCAGCGGGCTGTAGGAGCCGAGCTTGGCGAGCAGGTCGTGGAAGTTCACGCCCACCACCCCCGCGTCAATCGTGCGCGCGATGTAGTCGAGCGCCCACAGCGCGGACGCGAACGTGTCGCTGACGCCGGGGCGGCCTTCGCAGGAGATGCTGTTGGTCTCGTCGATCCGCAGCCGCGCGCGCACGCTGTGCGCGATCGCCTGCATCCTGGCGAGCATCGCACCGGTCCCGCGGCGCAGGTTGGGGCTGAGCAGTTCGCCGACCGTCGGCCTGTCGCCGCAGCTGCTCAGCGGGTAGTAGTGGTCGGTGAGCAGCGCCGGACGCAGCGTGTGCGCGGCGGCGTCCAGCCAGGCCAGCCCGGGAACGCCGGTCGCGGGGTCCGGTCCGGCGATCGCCGTGCCCGGCGCCGCCGCCTCGATCGCCGCGCGGTAGGCGAGCGCCTGGCCGCGGTAGGCCGCGATGTCCCAGCGCCCGCCGCGTAAACGATCGCCGCTGAAGCGATCCGGCTCGTTGCCGATCTCGATCCCGATCAGCGCGGGCCCCAGCGCCGCGCGCGCCGCGGCCGCCTCCTGTGCCGCGGCTCGCGGGTCGTAGTGACCGAGGTTCACGGTCAGCAGCACGCGCCAGCCGGTCTCCCGCGCCAGCCGCGCCACGCCCGCCAGATCGGCCGGCGTGATCTCCGTACCGGCCCAACCGGGGCGCGTTGCGCCGGGAGCGACCCACGCGCTCTGTTCGTCGGCGCTGACGCCGCCGAAGCGCAGCACGCCGGGGCCGAGCGAGCGCAGCAGCGCGACGAGATCTCCATGCGGCGCCGCGTAGCCGGCGAGGAGCGGCAGGCTGCGCAGCTCGAACGAGAGCCCCAGGAAGTCGCTGGGCGCGGGGCTGCCCGTGGGCGTGGCGGCGACGGTCACGCGCACCGCGCGCCCGCGCGGCCGGGGGCTCGGCAGAAGTGTCGGCTGCGTCGCGGATCGCGCCGCCGGGAGATGGGCCGCGGATGCCGTCGGGGGAGCCGGGTCGTGTGTCGGGCGGGCGCCGCCGCACGCGCACAGCAGCACCGCGAGCGCCAGCGCCGCGAGCAGGCCTACGGCCCCCAGCGGTGTCGCGGGCCTGCGCGTGATGCAGGTGTGGGGCTCGCTCTCGCGTGGCATCGGTCGGGCGCGCGGCGCGCCGGGGCGCGCGATCCACGACCATACTCCGCTGTGCTCCGCCCCTCCGCGCCTGTTCTGCTCGCCGCGCTGCTCGCGGCGCTCGCCCTCGCGGGCTGCGGAGGTGGGGGAGGGTCCCCGCGCCCGGTCGCGCTCACGCTCGTCTCCCACTGCCCCGGCGCCGCGGGCCCGACCGGCGCTCCGCTCGCCCGTTGCCCCTACCGCGCGATCCGCGCGATCGGACGCCGCGGGGAAGGCGTCATGCGCTGCCCCGAGGCGTTGGCCTTCGCGCCCGACGGCACCCTGTACGTGGGCGACCAGTTCAGTCACCTCGTGCAGCACTTCACCGCGACGGGGCGCTTCCTCGGCCAGTGGGGCAGCTATGGCTCCGGCCCGGGCCAGTTCGGCGCGGTCGACGGGATCGCGGTCAGCGCGCGCGGGGAGGTGTACGTGCTGGACTCCACGCACGACCGCGTCGAGCGCTTCAGCCCCACCGGAAGGCTGCTCGGTGAATGGGGCAGCGCGGGGCACGCGCTCGGCCAGTTCGATTTCGGCGCCGGCGAGGGGCCCGACAAGCCGCCCGGCGGGGGGATCGCCGTGGGGGCGGGCCACGTCTACGTCGCGGACTCCGGCAACGACCGCGTCGTGCGCTACGACCTCGACGGCTCCCACCCCGTGCCGTGGGGCGGCGGGCCGGGCAGCGCGCCGGGGCAGTTCTCCGGCCCGCGCGGCCTCACGGTCTCCCAGGGCGTGGTGTACGTCGCCGACGAGGGCAACCACCGCGTGCAGGCGCTCACCCTCGACGGTCGCCCGCTGTACACCGAGGGGACGTTCGGCAAAGGGCCCGCCCAGTTCGTCAACCCGTTCGGCGTCGTCGCCCACGGACAGCACGTGTACGTGGTGGACGACAACAACAACCGCATCGCAGTGCTCACGCGGGCGCTTCACCCGTTGGGTGAATGGAGTGGGGAAGGCGGCGACCACCTCTCCTATATCCGCGCGGCCGCGGTCGACGCCGCCGGGCGCATCTACATCGCGGACACCGGCAACGAACGGATCGTGGCGTTCGACGACAGCGGGCACGGGCTGCTGCGGTTCGGCACCCCCGGCATAACGCCCGGTCAGCTGATCGCCCCGCTGGCCGTCGCGACCGATCGCTCCGGCCAGGTGCTCGTCGGGGAGACCTTCGGGAGCCGCAGCCCGATCTACCTGTTCGGCTCGCAGTTGCGCTACCGCACCGTGTGGGAACGCGGCGGCGGCGCGATCGTCGGCAGCCACTGGTTCGGGCCCAGGTCGGCGGCGTTCGCCTCAGACGGCTCGGCATGGCTGACGGACCCGCGCAACGGCATCGTGCGCCACCTGGACGCCGAGGGGCATTTTCTGGGCGCGGTGGGGGCGGGAGAGCTGCTCGAGCCGGAGGGCGTCGCGGTGGCCCGCTCGGGTGAGCTCTATGTCGCCGACCCCGATCTGGGGCATGTCGTGCGCTTCGCGCCCGACGGGCGCGTGCTGGGGGTGCTCGGAGCCGGCCTGCTGCGGCGCCCGCTCGCCGTCGCGGTCGCGCCGGGCGGCGGAATCTACGTTGCGGATGCGGGCACGGATCGCGTGCTGCACCTGAGCGCTTCAGGCAGCCCGCTCGGCTTCGCGGACGGCGGCGCCGTTCATTTCGAGGAACCGGACGGGATCGCGATAGATGCGGCGGGACACGTGTTTGTTGCCGATCGTCGCCGCGGGCGCATCGAGGAGCTCACCGCGAGCGGGCGGCCGCTGGTGGCATGGGGCGTCGCCGGAGCCGGGCCGGGCGAGCTGAGTCGCCCGGCGGGGGTCGCGGTTGACTGCCGCGGGGACGTGCTCGCCGCGGACACCGCGAACAACCGCGTCCAGATGTTCGTCGGGGCAGCAGCGAGCTGTGATTCCGCTTGAGGTTCAACTGCCCTTCACGCGCTGCCCGAGTCTGCTGTGAACAGTCCGATGGCGAGTGGCTTACGGCCGATCGCTTCCATCAGCGCGGACGGCGATTGCCGCGCCAGCGCGTCGGGATCGACCCTCTGTCGGCGGGGGAGTGCGTACAGCCTGAACACGAATTCCTGCCCCCGCTGCTCCGGTGGGCAGACGGGTAGGCCCAAGCGAGTCAGCTCGTGTGTGCCCTTCGGTGGCGCGCCCACAGCCAGCGAGTGCAAGCTCGGCTTGATCCCGATGACGAGTGAGCGTGCGGTGATCAACGCCAGCGATCGACCGGGTGCGACAGCTCTGCGGGACCCGTAGTCGCCGACATACAGCACCAGTTCGCTCGTGCCGGCGGGGACATCGCCCCAGCGCAGCGGAAGCCAGATCCTGCCTTCCGTGCACCGGTACCCCCCTGGGATCTGTTTGCCGCCGGTGACAGCGGGGCTGCCGAAGGCGATTTCGTGCTCCAACGCCCTTGCTCTCGTGCTGGTGCCAGCGTGGTGGGAGCCGCCGCTGCCGCACCCGGCAAGGGCCGCTGCGCTCATGAGCGCACAGGCCCTTGCGAGATGAGGAAACCCCGATCGTGGGCGTGGACGCATCCTACCTGGTCCTCAAGGTGCTTTCTTCCTTCCCTTCGTAGGTTTTACCGTGGGCTTCGATTTTGCCTTCAAGGACAAGGAATGCCCTTTCTCTTACATAGGGAGCTTCGAGTCTGATTTTAACGACGCATTCTTCTTTGCCGGCGCCCCCTCCTGTTTCCACTTCGGTGCCATTGGTGCATTTGTTTTCGGAAAATTTGAACTGCGCGCTGGTTGTGTAGGCGTCTCTCATGAGTTTCGCTTTTGCGCCTGGCGTGATGATCTTTGCGATGACCTGTTCGACCTTCGCGCTTTCCGCCGCCGTCCAGGAGGCGGTATCGGGGTGGAATTTGAGTACCTCGTAGCAGGCCGAGAGCGGTAGTGTCACGGCGAGCAGCGCGATGACGCCAACGAAGCGCAGGTGACGTGTTCTGGACATGGATCATACCCACCTATCTGATATGGCATTGCACGTGTTTGACCAGGTGACGCGGCTCATAAGTATCGCCATGCCTTATTACCTTCGACGTACTGTAAGTAGCTGAATTGCAGGTGAGCTTCACTACTTCCGATTTTGAGCTGACCGGCTAACGCTAACACTAATAGGAGCTGAGCCGTCCGTTCTTCCTGGCCTTTGGGTGCTAACCAGTCAACTTTGCCGGTGATCGGCTGTGTGCCGGCGACGGCGCACAGTTCGCCGTTGAATTTGACGGTCGCAAACGTCGTTTTGGTCTGGGGGATGAAGAGGCCCCTGACTCCGGAGCTGCCCTCTAAGACGACTTCACTCGTCTGGAGGGGCGAGGTGGTGACCGATGTTTCTGCGAGTTCGCAGTGTTCGGTCGTTGACGAGCATTCGTTGAAGGTGACACTCGATGCCTGGCCCGCCGACGGGGAGGTGATCGAGCTTGCTTCGGCTTCGATGGTTGGCGCTTCGCACGATATCGAGACCACGCTGCTAGATAGGGTGATGGCGGATCCGTTGACCAGTTCGGCCCTCATGATCGCCGCGCTGCCTGAAAGCTGTGTACCGTTGACCATCCATCCCGCTGAGGCCGATGCCGATGCGGACGCCACCGCGCCGATCGCCATTGCCGCAGCCAGGCAGGCTGGAGCGAATCTGACCTTGCACAACATGTGTGTCTACTCCTTTCGGCGCCCGGCCCTGGGGAGGCTCGAGCGTCCGTTCGAGAACCGGTTCCGGCGGGGCGCGCGGTTATCGGTCCTGGCTATGGAACTAGCCGAAAGGGTTGTCGTCAAGACCTCTATGTCAATGATGGATTTCGATAGACGGGTGTCTGCGCCGGTCCTGGGCAGCTTCCGAGAAATGCCTGCAAATCGACCGCTATTTGCAAACGACGGAACGTCATGGGTCGGAGACACAAGTTGACAACTGGCGTGTCCGGGCGCGCGGGCGGCGCTCGGCGGATCGGCTTCGGATGCGGCCTGCCGGGGCGATCCACCGGGTTTGAGGGCGGATCCAGACTGCCGTCGGCGAGGAGACCGCGGGCGATATCGGAAGTTTGCTTGCACTGGCGGCGCAGGGTTTTTGCGCCCAGTACGAACGCGCGCCTTCAAGCTCGCACGCGACCTCGCCGATACAACACCGATGTCCCTGACCGAGCGCAAGCTGCTCGACGGTCTCAGCGCGGGCGAGGTCGCGCTGTCGGTGCTGCGCACGCTGCCCGCCGCGTCCGCGCTCGTGTTCGACACCGACCTCCGCTACGTCATCGCCGGCGGCGACGCACTCGCGCAGGAGGGCCTCGGCGCTGAGGAGTTCGAGGGGCGCCCCGCCGTCGAGGTGCTCGTCGGAGAGCGCTGGCGCCTGTACGAGCCGCTGTACCACGCCGCGCTGAACGGGCAGACCCGCGCGATCGAGATCTGGTCCGTCGGCGAAACGCGCTGCTACGAGGTCGAGGTCGGCCCGCTCAGGGCCTCCGACGGCACGATCGTCGGAGGGGTCGCCGTCTCGCGCGACATCACCCCCCGCAAGCACGCCGAGGAGGCGCGCCGCCACGCCCAGGAGCGCTTCGAGCTCGTCTTCGAGCAGGCCCCCATCGGGATGGCCCTGCTCACCCCCGACGGGCGCTGGGTGCGCGTCAACCGCGCGCTCTTGGCGATCACCGGCTACACCGCCGAGGAACTGCTCGCGACGACGCTCGAGGAGGTCACCCACCCCGACGACCTCTCCCTGGACATCGAGCACGTCCGCGAGCTGCTCGCCGGCGAGATCGCCGACTACCAGGTCGAGAAGCGCTACTTCCACGCCCGCGGCCACGTCATCTCCGCGACCCTCTCCGTCTCGCTCGTGCGTGACCGCGAGGCCCAGCCGCTCCACTTCATCGCACAGATCCAGGACATCACCGAGCGCAAGCTCATGGAGGAGCGCCTGCGCCACCTCGCCGAGCACGACTCCCTCACCGGCCTGCGCAACCGCCGCCTGCTCGAACGCGAGCTCGCCATCCAGGTCTCCCGCTGCCAGCGCTACGGCGAGACCGCCGCGTTTCTCGCGCTCGACCTCGACCGCTTCAAGCAGGTCAACGACACCTACGGCCACCGCATCGGCGACGAGCTCCTCAAGATCCTCGCCGCCGAGCTCGCCCGCCGCCTGCGCGGCACCGACGTCGTCGCGCGCGTCGGCGGGGATGAGTTCGCCGTGCTCCTGCCCGGGACCGAGCGCGAGGCCGCGCGCAAGGTCGCGACCAGCCTGCGCGAGATGGTCGCCGACTGCGGCGTCGTCGTCGATGGCCAGCGCATCGGGGTCGAGGTCTCCATCGGCGTCGCCACGATCGGCCGCCAGACACCCAGCGCCGAGGCCGTCCTGATCGAGGCCGACCGCGCGATGTACGCCGCCAAGGGCGCCCTCCCGCGCTCAGCGTTCGGCTGAGCGCCCCTCGCGCCGCTCCTCGTCGGCGAGCTCGCTGCTGTGCTCGGCGTCGGCCTCGCCGTCCTCGCCGCCGGTGCGCTCCTCCGAGCGACCCTGGTCGTGGAGCACGGCGTGCGCAGACTGCTGGTCGCCGTGCGAGGCGTGCTCGACGAGGAACGCCTCGGATTCCTCGAAGCCCTCGGCCTCGCCGCCGCCAGCCTCCCGTACCGCGCGCTGCGCGGGGTCGAGATCCTCGTCGCCGGCGACGCCGCCGATCGCGGCTGCTTCGCGCGCGGCGGCGCGCTCCTCCTGCTCGATGCGCTCCTGCGCGTGTCCTGCGGAATCGGGGCTGTCGCTCATCTGCGTCGTCTCCTTGCGGCTCTCGTGCTTGTCGTTGGGTACCCCCCGCGGGGTGCCCGAAACGGTACGCCCCCGCGGGGCGCGTCGCTTACGGTGCGGTAGCTTTTGATGGCCGAGGTGCCCCTCCATGGGCGGGTGCTCGCGGTGAGTTCCGGCCCACGACCCCCGGGAGCGATACCGGTGCTGCGCGATTACCGCGCCAAACGCGACTTCGACCGCACGCCCGAGCCGGGGAGGAAGGGAACTTCGAAAAAGGACCCCGCCGCGCGCGCGCGTGCGGGCACAGATAAAGCCCCCCGCACGCCCGCGCGTGGGGGGGCCGAAAAACGCGGCGCGGTCGAAAAAGGCAAGCCCGCCGCGCGCCCCCCGACGGCGCGCTTCGTCGTGCACGAGCACCACGCCCGCCGCCTGCACTGGGACCTGCGTCTCGAGCACCACGGGGCGCTGCTCTCGTGGGCGATCCCCAACGGGATCCCCCAAGATCCCAGCGAGAACCGCAAGGCCGTGCACGTCGAGGACCACCCGCTCGAGTACCTCGACTTCGAGGGCGACATCCCCCAGGGCGAGTACGGGGCGGGGCACATCGGGATCTGGGACCGCGGGGACTACGAGGCCGAGAAGATCGAGCGCGACAAGCTCGTCGTCGTCTTCCACGGCGAGCGCCTGCGCGGCCGCTATGCCCTGTTTCGCGCCGGTGCCCAGGAGCGGGACTGGATGATCCACCGCATGGACCCCCCCGAGCGGCCGCGCGAGCCGATGCCCCAGCACGTGCGCCCGATGCTGGCAACCGCCGGCGAGCTCCCGCGCCGCGAGCAGGGCTGGGCGTTCGAGATCAAGTGGGACGGGGTGCGCGCGATCGCCTACTGCCAGCCCGGCCGCATGCACCTGGAGAGCCGCAACCTCAAAGAGATCACGCCGCGCTACCCCGAGCTGCGCGCGCTCGGCCGCGAGCTGGCCTCGCGCGAAGCGGTATTGGACGGTGAGATCGTCGCCTTCGACGAGGTCGGGTCGCCGAGCTTCGAGCGCCTCCAGGGTCGCATGCACCTCACCTCCGACAGCGCGATCCGCCGCCTCTCCCAGCAGGAGCCCGTCACGTACATGATCTTCGACATCCTCCACCTCGAAGGCCAGGCGACGATCGCGCTCCCCTACCGCGAGCGGCGCGAGCTGCTGGAGGGCCTGCAGCTGGAGGGCCCCTCCTGGCAGACGCCGGCGTACCGCGAGCGCGACGGACGCGCGCTGCTGGCGGTGACCTCACAGCACGGCCTGGAGGGCCTGATCGCCAAGCGCCTCGACGCGCCCTACCGGCCCGGGGAGCGCAGCGCGCAGTGGTTGAAGATCAAGAACACCGCTCGCCAGGAGCTCGTGATCGGCGGATGGCTACCCGGCAAGGGCAACCGCGAGGGGCGCATCGGGGCGCTGCTGATGGGATACCACGAGGTCGAGGGCGAAAACCGCGCTCTGCGCTACGCCGGACGCGTGGGGACGGGTTTCGACGAGGCCGAGCTCGCGCGCCTGGGTCGCGAACTGGAGCCGCTCGCGCGCCGCGCGAGCCCGTTCGCCAAGCAGGGAGCGCAGCCGCCGCGCGAGTCGCGTTTCGTGGAGCCGCGCCTGGTCGCCGAGATCCAGTTCTCGCACTGGACCCGCGAACGCATCCTGCGCCACTCCGTGTACCGCGGGCTGCGCGCCGACAAGCCCGCGCAGGAGGTCGAGCGCGAGGTCCCACTGTCGGCAGCGGCGGTCGCAGCGGCGTTATCGCAGCCGAGCGCCTCGAAGGCCGTCGCGGCAGGTGGCCCGCGACGCGGCGGCTCCAAGCGCGCCGCGCGCACCGCGGAGCTCCCGTACACGATCACCCACGAAACCAAGCGCCACACGGAGATCGAGGTGGAGGGCGCGACGCTGCGGCTATCCAACCGCGACAAGGTGCTGTATCCGCAGACGGGCTTCACGAAGGGCGACCTGATCGACTACTACGCGCGGATCGGCCCCGTCCTGCTGGGGCACTTGAAAGGCCGCCCGCTGACGCTCAAGCGCTATCCGGATGGGGTGGAGGGGGAGTACTTCTACGAGAAGCGCTGCCCCGCGCACAAGCCTGAGTGGGTGCGGACGGCGCCCGTGTGGAGCGAGCGCCAGGGCGAGCCGATCGACTACTGCGTCGTCGATGACCTGCCGACGCTGATCTGGCTCGCGAACCTCGCCGACATCGAGCTGCACCCGAGCCTCTCGCTGGTGCAGGACATGGATACGCCGACCGCGCTCGTCTTCGACCTCGACCCCGGGGCGCCGGCGGGGCTGCGCGAGTGCGCGCGCGTCGCGCTGCGCATCCGCGAGCTGTTCGACGTTTTCCGGTTGCGCACGCTCGCGAAGACGTCGGGCTCGAAGGGCATGCAGGTCCACCTGCCGCTGAACACCCCCGTCTCCTACGAGGACACCAAGCAGTTCGCGCGCGCCGTCGCCGAGCTGCTGCAGAAGCTTCACCCCGAGCTGGTCACCGCGCGCATGACGAAGAGCGCGCGCGGCGGGCGCGTCCTGATCGACTGGAGCCAGAACGACCCCCACAAGACGACGGTGTGCGTGTACTCGCTGCGCGCGGTGCAGCGCCCGCTGGTCTCCACCCCGCTGCGCTGGGAGGACGTCGAGCGCGCCGCGCGCAGCCGCCGGCGCGAGCTCCAACTCAGCCTGCAGCCGCCGCAGCTGCTGAAGCTCCTCGCGCGCGCCGGGGACCCGCACGAGGAGCTTCTCACGCTCCGCCAAACGCTCCCAAACTTCTCCGCGGGTGCGGCTGCTTACGAGCAGCACAAGGAGGGTACGTCTGCGGGCGAGGACGTCGGAAAACAAACTCGAGGAGGTGTCCCGATGCCCCCACGCGGAGTCAAGCAGGGAACCAAGCGCGCCCGCCAGTACGAGCACATCAAGTCAAGCGAGCGCGCCCAGGGCGAGTCCGAGGCGCGCGCCGAGGAGATCGCGGCTCGCACCGTCAACAAGGAGCGCGCGCGCAGCGGCGAGTCGCGCACCCGTTCGCGCAGCTCCACCCAGGACATCTCCTCCGGTCGCCGCGGCGGCCTGCGTTCCGGGCGCCCCGGATCGCGCGGGCGCACGCGCGACCAGCTCTACGAAGAGGCGCGCAAGCTCGGCGTCGAGGGTCGATCGCGCATGAGCAAGGCGCAGTTGCAGCGCGCGGTCGATTCCAGGAAATAAAAGACGAGAAAGACCGGGCCGCATGCGGCCCGGTCCTCGATGGTGCATGCACCATCGAGCCCGCCGGTGCATGCACCGGCGGGAAAAGCTTCGACGAAGCTAGATTCGTGGTTCTTCGTAGGGGTCGCGTTCCACCACGCGCCCGCGCCGCGGCCCCCAGGCGAACATGTAGAGCAGCGAAAGCACGAGGCCCACGATGCCCACGATCATCAGGATCAAGCCGACGGTCTGCAGCGAAATGCCGGAAACCGTCGTCGTCACCGCGTAGCGCAGGATTGCCCCCACGGCGATCAGGAATATGGATGTACCAGCGGTTGGCATGGCTCCGCTTTACCCGTCTCGTCGACTCTCAACCCTATGCTCGCAAGTTCTAGTATCTGATTTTTGTTTGGGGTTTGCCCCAATCGGGCAAGACCTTCGGTAACTCTGAGAGGGAAGCGCAGGGGAGAGGAGCGGCGTGCGCGCACGTCTGGAAGCCTGCGCTGGACTCAGGTGAAAAGAGCGCCTACGAGAAAGGAGGTCCCGTCGTGTCTGGAAACGCATTGGCCGCAGCGCCGGAGCTCCGTGTCGGGCCCGCGCATTGCCGCAGCACCACACGCATACCCGAGGAGAGCCTTCCGCCGCTGTTCGCGCGCTGGCAGCGCGAACGCGACGCGCGCGCTCGGGAGCTGCTCGTCGCGAACTACATGCCGCTCGCACGTGGTCTCGCGCGCCGCTACCTCGGCACCCAAGAGCCCATCGACGACCTCATCCAGGTCGCCTACCTCGGGTTGATCAAGGCGATCGACCGCTTCGATCCCGCGCGCGGCAACCGTTTCGCCGCTTACGCCGTCCCGACGATCCTCGGCGAGCTGCGCCGCCACTTCCGCGACACCGCCTGGGCCGTGCACGTCCCCCGCAGCGGGCAGGAGCGCGTGATGGAAGTCGAGCGCGCCGGCGAGACGCTCACCTCAAAGCTCGGTCGCGCGCCCACCGTCGGCGAGATCGCGCAGCTCATCGAGCGCGACCACGAGGAAGTGCTCGACGCCCTGCAAGTCGCCCGCGCGCGCGGGTCGGTTTCGCTCGACTCGCCCCGCCCGGGCGGCAGCGACGACGATCTCGAGCCGCGCGCCGAGACGATCGGGGCCGACGACGACGGCTACGCGCTCGTCGACGACAGCGACGCCGTCGAGCAGGCACTCGCCACGCTCTCACCGCGCGAGCGCCGCATCGTGCGGTTGCGCTTCCAGCGCGAAATGACCCAGAGCCAGATCGCCGCCGAGGTCGGCCTCTCGCAGATGCAGATCTCGCGCGTCCTGCGCCACGCGCTGGAGTCCATGCGCGCGGTCGTCGACGGCGAGGACGCGCCCGCCGCGCCGCGCGTCGGCTCCCCGAGCAGGTAGTTCTACGACGACGACCCCGCCGCGCGCGTGCGCGCGGGGTTTCGTCGACGTCCGCGCGCGGCGGGTCGATGCCGCCGCCCGCGGCGGGGGCCGCGGGCGCGCGTCACGGGGCTGCCGCCGCGCGCCGCGGCGCCGCGGGGCCGCCGAGAGAAGCCTGGCCTCGCACGGAGAAACCTGACGGCGGGCGGGAACGCGAGGTGGGGCGCCCCACCTACGGCGCCCCACCTACGGCGCCCCACCTACGGCGCCCCACCTACGCGGATCCCGCCGTCGCCGCCGTCACTCCGCCGCTGACCGCGCTGCCGGTGCCTTCTTCGACCGCCGTCAGCGGTCGCGCGATGCTCTCCAGGCTGCGCCCCTCGGCGCCGATCCCGAAGATCACCTCGGCGATGCCGCCGAGGATCATCATCACCGCGCCCAGGCCGACAGCGCGAGAAACACCTGCTCGTAGCTTTCCGTGTTGATCATCCGGCTGAACACCTGCGGCCCGATGATCCCGCCGATGCCCGTGCCGATCGCATAGAACACCGCGATGCACAGCGCGCGCGTCTCCAGCGGGAAGACCTCCGATACGGTCAGGTAGGCCGCGCTGGCGCCCGCGGAGGCGAAGAAGAAGACCACGCAGCAGCACGCCGTGAACGTCACGTCGTTCAGGGCATGCGCCCGGAACAGCAGGCCCGTCCCGATCAGCAGCAGCGCCCGAGAGGATGTAGGTGCCGGCGATCATCGGCCTGCGACCCACCGTGTCGAACAGCGGGCTCAAGAGCAGCGCGCCCGCGAAGTTGCCGGCCGCGAACACCGCGATGTAGTAAGGCGATGTTGCCCGAGGGGGTGTGGAAGTAGAGGCTCAGCAGGTTGCCGAAGCCGAACAGGATCGAGTTGTACAGAAACGCCTGCCCGACGAACAGCGACAGCCCGAGGATCGTGCGCCGCGGGTACATTGTCGACGACCGAGCGAATGATCAGCGGCAGCGGGATCGTGCGGCGCTGGCGCACCGTCAGCGGCTTGCCTTCCGGCTCCGGGAGCTCCCCGCCGTGCTCGTCGCGCACGCGCTCCTCGATTTCGTTCACCACCTTCTCCGCCTCCGCTCGCGGCCGTGGACGAACAGCCAGCGCGGGCTCTCCGGTACGTTGCGCCGCACCAGCAGCACCGCCGAGCCCGATGATCGCGCCGAGCACGAACGACAGTCGCCAGCCGACGTTCACCGGGAAGATCGCCGTGTTGAGCATCACGCACCGCGAGCAGCGATCCACCGATACCACCCAGCCAGTAGCTGCCGTTGATCGAAACGTCCACCCGCCCGCGACGGCGCGCGGGGATCAGCTCGTCGATCGCGGAGTTGATCGCGCTGTACTCGCCGCCGATCCCCATTCCGGTCAGGAAGCGGCAGCGAAGAACCATCCCGGTGAGAACGTCAGCGCGGTCAGCACCGTGCCCAGGAGGTAGATCGCGAGTGTCACCATGAACAGCCGCTTGCGCCCGAAACGGTCGGTGAGCTGGCCGAAGACGATCGCGCCGAGGCACGCTCCGGCGATGTACAGCGAGGCCGCCCAGCCCGACACGTCGCTCGTGCTGAGACCCGTCCCGGCGCCGTGTTCGGAGATGCGGCTGGAGATCGAGCCGACGACGTTCACCTCCAGGCCGTCCAGGATCCACGCGGTCCCAAGGCCGATCACGATCACCATCCAGTGAAAACGCGACCACGGCAGGCGGTCCAGCCGTGCGGGAATTCTCGTCTCGATCGTGCCCGTCTGGATTTCTTCCATTACGACTCCCACCTTTCACTCTCATCCAGGTCGCCGCCACGTCGGTGCCTGCCCACCTCACCCTCCCTGGCGGTCCGGTCAGGTCCGCTTTACCCCGCCGCCGCGGGCGCGAACCCAGCGTCAGATGGCGGGAGGAACGGGATCCGGCGGGAGCGGGCTCGGATCGGGAGTGGGGGACGGCGGGGTCGGATCGGGGTACGGCGGGCCCGGGGGTCCCGGTGGAGCGGGAGGGCCCGGCGAGGGATCCGGGGTCGGGCCGGGGTCTGGCCGGCGGAGATCCACGGCTGCCTGCCGATCGGTTGGCGCGGGCTCGGGAAGTCGCACGGCGAGCAGCGCGATGTCGTCGCGCAGGCGCCCCTCGGCGCGCTCGTGCGCAGTGCGCTCGATGCGCGCGAGCAGCTCCCCGAGCGGCAGCGCCGCGTGCCGCTCCAGCAGCTCCAGCAGGCCGCGTTCACCCAGCTGGCGCTCGGCGCGGCCCGCCTCGGGGACGCCGTCGGTATACAGCAGCAGCGTCTCCCCCGGGTGCAGCTCCTGCCGCGTCTCGGTGACCTCAACCGGGTCGAACACCCCCAGCAGCGTGCCCGGTTGTCCCACCTGGCGGGTGCGGCCGTCGCGGCCGAGCAACAGCGGTGGCAGATGACCGGCGAGCGCGATCGTCAGCTCCATCGCCGCGCCCGCGCGGCGCATCTCCACGAGGCACACCGTGCACAGGTCCGCACCCGTCGGCTGGCGCAGGAGCGCGCGGTGCAGCGTGTCGAGCATCTCGCCCGGCCGCAGCCCGCTCAGCGCGCCCGCGCGCAGCGTGTGGCGCGTCAGCGCGGTCACGCCCGCCGCGCGCGGTCCCTTGCCGCAGACGTCGCCGATCACGAGCATCCAGCGCTGCTCGCCGTAGTCGAACACGTCGTAGAAGTCCCCGCCCACCTCGTTGAGCTCGCCCGCCGCCGAGTACAGCGCGCGGAGCTCCGCGCCCGGAACCTCCGGCAGGGACTCCGGCAGCAACGCCTTCTGCAGCGCCTGCGCGATCTGCGTCCGCTCCGTGTAGAGGCGAGCGTTTTCCACCGCCGTGCCCGCGCGGCGCCCGAGACGCACCGCGAGCGCGAGGTCGCGCTCGGACAGGCGCCGCACCGGGTCCGAGGAAACCAGTGTGATCGCTCCGATCGCCCGCCGCGTACCCGCGATCGGGACGATGATCACCGAGCGCGCACCGATCTCCTGCAGCATCCGCAGGTGCTCGCCGTCGCGCGCGTACGCCGCAAGCGCGTCCGCTGGGATGTCGTCGTACAGGCGCGGCTCGCCCGTGCGGATCACGTCCGGCACGCCGGCCGGTTCCTCGAGCATCGGCTCGTAGGCCGCCTGCAGCTGCTGCGCGATCGCGCGCTTCTCGGGATCGGCGTGGTGGGCCGCGACGTAGCGGATCGCGCCGCGCTCCTCCAGCAGCGCCACCGAGCACCAGTCCGCCAGCCGAGGGACCGCCAACTGCGCGATCCGCCGCAGCGTCTCGTTGTAGTCGAGCGACGACGCCAGCACGCTCGACGCCTCTGCCATGAAGCTCTCCGCGAGCTGCGCGCGCTTGACCTCGGTGAGGTTCTCCAGGACGTTCACGGCGTGCGTCACGCGCCCCGTTTCGGCGTCGGTGACGGCCGAGCAGCGAACCATCAGCCAGCGCTCCTCGCCGGTCTCCGGGACGATGTTGCGCACCAGCAGCGGCTCCACGGGTTCGCCCCGCAGCAGCTTGCGCGACGGCATCATCTCCAGGTCCAGCTCACGGCCCTCCTCGTCCAACACCAGGAAGCGCCCCATCACGTCGGCCGGGTCGGCCGTGGTGAGCTCCTCAGGACTGGCGACACCGAGGAGGTCCGCCGCGGCCTGATTGGCGAACGTCATACGCCCATGCTCGTCGGTCACCGTGATCGCCTCGGCGAGTGTCACGAGCATCGCATCCAGACGCCGCTCCACACGTCGCAGCTCGGAGAACAGGCGTGCGTTGTCCAGCGCGAGCGCCGCGCGTCGCGCGAGCTCGATCGCGAGCTCCAAATCGGCTCCGTCGTAGCGGGTGCCCGCGCCGAGACGCAGCACCGACAACGCCCCCAGCGTGCGCCCGCGCGCGACCAACGGTGCCACCACCGCCGAGCTGTAGCCGCGCTCGATCATGAAACGCGCATGCTGAGAGCCCTGAGCGAAGGAGCTCAGCTCCCCGCTCGACAGCTTCGCCAGCAGCATCGCCTCGCCGCTTGCGATCACGCGCGCCACCGGATGCTCGCCCCCCGGGTCCAGCGGGAAGCGCCCCCGCAGCTCTTCCAGGGCGGGCGGGATCGCGGGGTCGGTCGCGGCGACCGCGACATCCCGGATCGTGCCGTCCTCGTCGAGCAGGTCGATCACGCACAGGTCCGCCAGCCGCGGCACCGTGAGCTGCGCCACCTGCCCCATCGTCGTCGCTTGGTCCAGCGACGTCGCGAGCACAGCCCCCGCCTCGATCAGCAGGCTCGCCCCGACATCGCTGACCGGCTGCACATTGACCTCTATCGGCTTCCCCCTGTTTCCTCGGGAACGCGCGCGCAACCGGAATCTATCTCGTCCGTCGCCGGCGAACCGTCCCGCAGCCCGCGGCCGGCGGGCGCCCGGCGCGCGCCGAGCGTCCAAGTATCGCACCCGGCGAGAGTCTCGCCGGGCGCGGCGGCGCGCGGGCGCAATCATCTAGCTAGCGGAGCCCGCCCGGCCTCGCGGGTCCCGGGCGGGCCTTCCACGTGTTCCGGCCCCGCGCTCGGTCCAAATGCGCCGCCGGGGTCCGGTCCTGCGCCGCGGGGATCCGGTCCCGGACGATCCGGATACCGCCGTGAACTCATCAGCGGCCGTACCAGCGCCTGCCGCCGCCTGCCGCGCCGCCCACGAAGAAGCCGATGAGCCAAAGCAGCAGCGCCGCGATCAGCACGTACCAGAGCACGTGTACCGCGAAACCCAGGCCGCCGAAGATGGCGAGTATGAGCACGAGGGCTAGCAGAGCAACCATGTCCATCCTCCTCTGTCACGCCGACGGTCGCCGGCTTTGGCGGTCCTGCTACCCGCCGCCGCGCGGCGCCAACCCTCGGAGCTGCTCGCCGCTGCGTGTTTCTCAACACCACGCCCGGGTAGGGCGCAATGGACCGAGAGCCCCTCGGCGCGATCTGCCACGGCCCCTGGACGCTCGTCGAGGCGGATCTGGTTCGCGGTCGGTGGATCACCTCCTGGGGCTCGCGGAAAACCGACATCCGCAACGCCCGCGGCGATTCCGCGGCGATTGGGTCGACGAGGAGGTCGTGGTCGACAGGGGCTCGTCTCCAGCCGCAGGCCGACGACCTGCCGGCGTTCTGCGCGAAGATCGCGAGGAGCTCGCCGAGGGTCGAGGAGCTCGCCGAGGGACGCCACAGCGTGGCGGCCGCGGGGGCAACCGCTGGCTGACGCCCAGCCGCGCGCAGGCGGCCCGGCCGCGGGCTGACGCGGCCTGGAGAACGCGCGAGCCCGCGTTGCGGCCGCCGGCGGCGGCGCCCCGTCCACGGGGCCAGTCAACCCGTCCGCGGCTATCGCAGCCGCCTCGTCGATCGCATTTCTTTTATCTGTGAATTGACATCCTCTTACATTCACACCACAATAAGCTCCGTATCATCCGAATCAGTCGAATGGCGTATGGGTCAAGCGGATTGCGGGAGGCGGCGCGATGAGTAGCGGGAAGGACGCGATCTCACCAAGGGTCGCCGGCGGCCCCACGCCCAGACGGCGTCACGGGCACACGGCGGTCGAGCAGGCGCGCGCTGCCCTCGTTCGGCGGCTGCGCGCGCGCGAGCAGGAGATCGAGGACGCGATCGTGGCCCGCGTCGGCAGCATGTTCGAGCCGCTGCCCGGCGAAGACGCCGGGTACCGGGCTGGGCTGCGCGAAACGATCGCCGCCGCAATCGACGTGTCGCTGAGCGAAATGGAAGCCCCCGACCAGCCGCCCGCACCGATCCCCTCGGTGGCGATCGCGCAGGCCCACCGCGCGGCGCGCCGCAATATCAGCGTGGACACGACGCTGCTGCGCTACCTGGGCGGCCATCGCGTGCTGGGAGCGTTCGTGATGGACGAGGCCCATCGCTGCGGTCTCTCGTCCAACGGGTCGGTCCTGCGCCACCTGCTCACCACCCAGGAGGCCCTGCTGGAGCGCATGATGACGACGATCGCCCTCGAGCACCGGCACGAGCGCGAGCGGGTCGAGCGCTCGCGCGAGAAGTGCCACGCCGAGCTCGTGCATCGCCTGCTGGCCGGCGAGCGCCCCGACACGTCCGAGCTCGACTACGAGTTGGACGACGCGTGGCATCTCGGCATCATCGCCAGCGGGCCGCGCGCGCGGTGGGCCGTGCGCGACCTCGCCGGGGAGTTGCGGCGCCAGCTCCTGGTCGTGTCAACCGGAGAGCGCTCGGTGTGGGCCTGGATCGGCGGGCCACGCCCGCTGGACATGGCCGCCGTCGAGCGGGTTCTCGCCCCCACGAAGGGCGGCGAGGCCTCGCTCGTGCTGGGGGAGCCGCGGGAGGGGCTGTCCGGGTGGCGGCTGACCCACCACGAAGCGCAGGCCGCGCTGCTCGTCGCCCTGCGTCAGCCAGCGTCGATGACGCGCTTCGCGACGCACGCGCTGATGGCGCTCGTGCTCCAAAACCAGTCACTCGCGCGCTCCCTCGTCGGCATCTATCTGCCATCGCTCGGCAGCCCCGGTACGCGCGAGACCCTGCGAGCGTATTTTGCGGCTGGCTGCAATGCCGCCACCGCCGCCGCCAAGCTGGAGATCGACCGCCACACAGTCGAACGGCGGCTGCGGGCCGTCGAGACGCGGCTCGGTCGCCAGTTACGGCTGTGCCACGCCGAGCTGGAGGTGGTGCTCCGTCTGGAGGAGCTCGGGCTGGTCGCCGATGCCGAGCGGTCGCGAGACCAGGAGACGACGGTCGCGTAGACACCGCGGCCGTCCGGGGAGCACTGCTCCCCGCTGCGAAGCGCCACGGCTGTGCGAGGAAGTGCCGCTTCCTGCGGCGAAGCGACGCGGCTGTGCGAGGAAGTGCCGCTTCCTGCGGCGAAGCGACGCGGCCGCGCGAGGAAGTGCCGCTCCCTGCCACGAGATGCCGCGGCCGCGCGAGGAAGCGCCGGCCCGCCTCGAACCGATATGGCACATCGCCGACCGACCCGTATGCCACTTCGGCCCACCACTGCGCGACGGCCCGGTGATAGACATTTCAGACGCAGGCTTCACCGAGGAATATTCATCGTGATCGCTGCCGCATTACGCAGATTGAGTACAGAAGGCTAACTGGGATTTTTTTTCTCTTCTCGCATCCTCCAACCGCCTTCCCGCCGCGGCCCGAGTGACGCGTTGCAATCCAAAAAAAATAACTTCGCCAACTTGCCCATGCCCGTTCTCTCACCTCCACCGTCGCGCGAGGCTGCTGCTCTCCCCCACGACGGGGAGCGGCTCGACGCGAAGTCGTTCAAGATGTTCTGGGACCCGCAGTGCGAGCTCGACCACCCAACCTGGGTACAGGCGGGACGCAAGCTCGGCGCGCTCGGCCGCGGAGGACAGTGGTGGGTGGGCGACTGGCTGCTTTACGGGTCGTTTCGGTGGGGTCAGAAGTACGCCGAAGCTGCCCGCATCACCGGGTACGATGCCGGCAGTCTGCGCAACATGGCCTGGATGGCGTCGCAGTTTCCGCCCCAGCGCCGCCGCACCTCGCTCACCTGGGGCCATCACGCCGCGGTCGCGGGATTGGGCATATCCGAGCAGGAGCGGTGGCTCGACGTTGTGTCGGCCGAGCGGCTGACGGTGGCCGATCTGCGCGCGGCACTGCGCGCCGAGCGCGCTCACAGTGGGCACGCCGAGGCGGTAGCGCCCGCCGCGGCGACGATGCCGGCGGCAGCGGTGCCCATGGCGCAGATCTCGCACAAAGAGGTGGCGCAGGTCATCTGCCCCCACTGCGGCGGTGAGGTGCCGCTGCCCGAGGACGGGCGAGCGTCGCTTGCCATTGCCGAGGCCGGAGAGATCAAATGACGGGTCGTCTCGTCATGCGGCCGCCCGGTCCCGACGCGTCGGGCCGCGACGGTCGCTCGTTTGCACGCCGGCGTCTGCTTCCCGTCGCGCTGACGGCGGCGACGCTGCTCTGCGTCGTCCAGATTGGCACGGCTCGGGCAGCCGAGACGGCGAAGCTCGCGGTTGGGTTCTCCCCCTACCGGCTCGGCGTCAACTCCGCGTTCACGTTCGCAATCCAGGTCGGCTCCACGACCGGCGCCGTTCCGTCGGCCGCGACCAGTTTCGCGCTGCGCCTGCCCGCGGGCATGGGACTGTCGAGCGATCAGCTGGGTCTGTCGGTTTGCCGGCGCGAATCCCTGCAGGCCGGCGGCGCTGAAGGCTGCCCACACGAAGCCGTGATGGGAAGCGGCACCGCGATGTTGGTGAACGCTGCCGGCTCCGAACGACTCGAAGTCCCGGCGGCCGTCACGGTCTTGATGGCGCCGGCCCAGCACGAACAGACACAGCTCTTCTTCTATGCCGAAGGCCAGTCCGACGTGATCGCCGAACTCATCTTCCAGGGGTACTCGACAGGCCTCGCCAGACCGTTCGGTACGCTCATCGCCGCCACGATCCCGCCCACCGTGGGCGTCCCGGACACCCCACCGGCCGCGCTCACCAACATGACGGTCACGCTCGCTCCACCTGAGCTGATGTATGTCAAGCGCGTCCACGGCAGGACCGTTCGCTATCACCCGAAGGGCCTCGCCGTGCCAACCGCCTGCCCCGCCGGGGGCTTCCCGTTTGCGGTCGAGCTCGGATTCGTCGACGGCACCTCCACCGAAGCCACCACCAGGCTGGCGTGTCCCCATGCAGCTCGGCGCAGCCAGGGGCGCACGCGTGGCGGGCGAGGCGGGCACCGGTGATGACACGCGCAGCTCACACCACCCGTGCACGCTCAGGTGTGGCCGCACGCGCCCGTCGTGCGCGACGATCGCTCGGCGTGGGCACCGCGTGCATCGCGCTGCTCGCGTCCGGGGCGACCGGGGCAGCGGCCGCGCACGCCGAACTGAACTTCAATTCCACCTTCGGCGAACACGGCGAAGGCCAACTCAAGGCTCCCCAGGGAATCGGCGTCGACCAGACCACTCTCGATCCCACGAGCGGCGACGTCTACGTCGCCGACACCGGCAACGCGCGCGTAGAGCAATTCAGCTCCACCGGCGAATTCCTCAGCGCATGGGGGTGGGGGGTGGCCGACGGCGGAAACGCGTCGGAGGTCTGCACGAGCGGTTGCCACGCGGGCATCCCCGGCAGCGGCGCCGGCCAGCTCAGCGCGCCGGTCAGCATCGCCGTTGACAGCGCGAGCGGCCCGGCTCAGGGCGACGTCTACGTGGGCGACAGCGCCAACAACGTGATCGACGAGCTCAGCCCCTCCGGCTCGCCGCTCGGCACGATTGCCGGTCCTTCGACCGGCAGCCGGTTTCAGGCCGTCGGGGGCGTGGCGGTCGATGGCGAAGGCAACGTGTGGGTCGTCGACGGCGGCGCCAACCGCGTATACGAGTTCAGCAGCGGCGGCGCGCTGCTCAAACAGTTCGACGACAGCTACGGCGGTACGCTGGCGATCGCCACGGATCCCGCCGGTGGCGTGTACCTCATCCGCGGCTCCGGCGAAGCGGAAAGATGGACACCGGCGGCGATCACGGCGGGCACGCCCGAACCCGTTGACCGCAACCAAGGGGGCGTCGGCCTTGCCACCGACGCCTCCAGCGGCGACCTCTACGTGGATCTCGGCGCCAGCATCGACCAGCTCGGTCCCTCGAGCGAACCGCTTGGCAACTTCGGGTCGGGCTCGCTCGGAGGGGGCAGGCAGATGGCCTACAACCCCAACGTCACGCTCGCCGGCGCGGGTGGCCCGGGAGCGCTGTACGTGGCTGACGCAAGCGACAACCGCATAGCGGTGTTCGTGCCGCCCATTCCCACTCCGCCAACGGTGGTGGCGGGAAGCGAGGTCGCGACGGGCATCACCTCCTCGTCCGCCACCCTGGAAGCCTCGATTAACGCCAACGGACTCGACACCACGTACTACTTCGAATACGGACCCACCGCCGCATACGGCACGCAGACCCCGCTCCCGCCCGGCACCGACATCGGGTCCAACTACACGATCCTCAGCGAGCAGGTGGCGCTCACGGGATTGCCGGCGAGCACCACGTTGCACTTCCGGGTCGTGGCGGTCAACTCGCTGGGCACCACGGATGGTCCGGATCAGACGTTCACGACGGCCACGCCGCAGGCCCCGGCCGTGGAAGGGGAGACGGCTGTGAGTGTCACCTCGAGCGCAGCCACGCTGCAGGCTTCCGTGAATCCCGAGTTCGCTGACACGCACTACTACTTCGAATTCGGGCCGACCGCTGCGTACGGCACCAAGGTCCCGACTCCGCCGGGCACGGATATCGGTGAATCGAATTCCGCGCAGAACGCTGAAGCCGCCCTCTCCGGGCTGACCGCCAGCTCCACCTATCACTTCCGGGTCGTGGCGGTCAACTCGTCAGGCACCACGGATGGTCCGGATCAGACGTTCACGACGGCCACGCCGCAGGCCCCGGCCGTGGAAGGGGAGACGGCTGTGAGTGTCACCTCGAGCGCAGCCACGCTGCAGGCTTCCGTGAATCCCGAGTTCGCTGACACGCACTACTACTTCGAATTCGGGCCGACCGCTGCGTACGGCACCAAGGTCCCGACTCCGCCGGGCACGGATATCGGCGAATCGAATTCCGCGCAGAACGCTGAAGCCGCCCTCTCCGGGCTGAGCGCCAGCTCCACGTATCACTTCCGCGTCGTGGCGGTCAACTCGCTGGGCACCGCGTACGGCGCCGATACGACGCTCACGACCGCGCCGCCGGTAAGCATCGAAGCGGAGTCCGCGACGAACGTGACCGCCACGACGGCTGATCTGACGGCGAAGCTCGGCGCCGAAAATCTCACGACGAGCTATCGCTTCGAATACGGCACAACAACGGCGTACGGAGCAAAAACGCCCCAGCCCGATGCGACGCTCATTGCCTCTGCCAGCGCGCAGCGCGTCTCGGTGCACCTGGACAACCTGCAACCGGGTACCACCTACTACTTCCGCGTCGTGGCCACCAACGCTCTGGGCACGTCCACCGGGAGCGGCGCCAGCTTCACTACCTATTCACCCCGCGAAGCGTCCTCGCTACCGGACAACAGGGCATATGAGATGGTGTCGCCGCCCGACAAGAACGGGGGCGCAGTCGGCGGCGTCGGGGGGTTCCTGGCCCCGCCGTCCACCGCGTTCGGCGACAGCTCGGCGAGCGGCGCGGCGATCACCTACGCGTCAGCCACCGGCTTCGGCGACGCACAGAGCGCGCTGTTCACGACGCAGTATCTCTCGACGCGCCAACCGTCCGGCTGGACCACGCACTCCATCTCGCCGCCCGCGGCGCTGACGGAACACCTCGAACTCATTTTCGGGCCGTTTCATCTCTTCACTTCCGAATTGACCGCCTGGGTCTTCTCCTGGAGACAGCCGCCGCTCGCTCAGGGTGCGCGGCCGGAATTCAGCAACCTCTACCGAGGCGAAACGGGCGGCGCATATCAGCTGATCAACGACCCCACGCCGGCCAGCGCACCGGCCGAATCGTACGAACTGACGCTGCTCGGAGCATCCAGCGACCTGCGACGCGTGGCCTTCGAAGCAAACGAAGCACTCGTGCAGGGGGCGCCGATGCACGCCTCGAGCGTGTACGAATGGAGCGCCGGCGCCCTGCGGCTCGTCAGCGTGCTGCCCGGTCCTGGCGAAGTGGCGGCGGAAAGCGCACACGGTGCCGGAGGCCAGCCCAACGTCGTGTCGGCTGACGGCTCGCGCATCTTTTGGGTCGACGGCAACAGGCAGAACCTCTATGTGCGCGAGGACGGCACCTCGACGGTGCAGCTCAACCTCTCACAGCGCACGCCGTCGCTCGGCGACGGGACGGCTGGCTTGGCGGCCGCCACGCCAGATGGCTCACGTGCGTTCTTCATCGACGAAACGGCGCTCACCAATGCCGCTGACGACAACGGCGGTCTTTACGAAGACAGCCTCGCGGGCAATCGCCTGACCGACCTCACACCCAACGCCGGTGGGCCCCCCGAAGTGCAGGGCGTACTCGGCATCAGCGAAGACGGCGCGAGTGTGTATTTCGTCGCCGGCGCCAGCCTTCCGAGCAATGCCGCCCCCGGCGCGGGACAGCCCAGCCCGGGTGGACGCAATCTGTACCTCGCCCACAACGGCGCGCTGACGTTCATCGCCGCGCTCGGCCCGGAAGACGGCGCTGACTGGGCGGGATCCGGCGTGGCGGGATCCTTCGACGAACGAAGCGCGCAGGTGACGCCTGACGGCGGCTCGCTCGCATTCATGTCGAAAGCGTCGCTCACCGGCTATGACAACACCGATCTCAACACGGGTGAACCAGACGCCGAGTTGTTCCTCTATGACGCCGGCACCGGAACCTTGCGGTGCGCGTCGTGCAACCCGAGCGGAGAGCGGCCGATCGGGCCGGCGAATGTGCCCACGCCGCGAGAATCAGCACATCTCCCACGCTACCTCTCCGAAGACGGGCAGCGCCTCTTCTTCGACAGCAAGGACGCGTTGCTACCGGCGGCTAGCAACGGCCGGCAGAACGTCTACGAGTACGAGAACGGCGTCATCCAACTGATCTCCTCGGGCACCAGCGAGGAAAATTCCGAGCTGGCCGACGCCAGCGCCAACGGCGACAACGTGTTCTTCACGACCAGCGCGCGGCTGGTTGCGCAAGACCAGGACGAATCCGCAGACATGTACGACGCGCGGGTCGACGGCGGCTTCCCTGTCGCCGCCCCGCCGGCGGCGTGCACGGGCGAAGGCTGCAGGGGACCGATCGGCACCCCACCTACGCCGCTTGGGATCGCCACCGAAGAAACACACGCTGCCGAAGCGGCCCCGGCGCCGCAGGTCGGTTCCCCCACGCCGACGGTGCCCGCCACCCCAAACAAGGCGACGCGGCCGGTGCACAAAGCCAAGGCTCGGCATGGGGCTCGCAGGGCACGGAGATCACGTAGATCGCGCGGCAAGGGCGGAGCCGCCCGTGGGCGCCGAGCGCAGCGCTCCGCGAAGGCCGGCGCCCAGGCCGCCGCAGGGAACGGAGGCGCGCGATGATCGCCGGGCGCTCACTCAGGTGGCTGCTCTGCTCTTGCCTCGCCCTCGTGGGGTGCGCGTTGGCGCCCGCCGCGGCTTCCGCAGCGTTCGGACTGAAATCCTTCGAAGCATCGTTCCAGCAGGCGCCCGCCGCGCCGCCGGAAACCGCCGAAGCGCCCGGTCCGCCCGACTTCCAGGCGGGCTCACACCCCTACCAGGTCTCGATCAAGGAGGTATTCAACACCTTCCTCGACTCGGAACTCGAACCGCTGCCCGACGGAACGGTCAAGGACATCCACATCGCGCTGCCCCCCGGCCTGGTCGGCAACGCCAGGGCCGTACCGCAGTGTCCGGTCGCGGTGTTCGAGAGCGGCGGCTTGTTCCAGGGGAACAAGTGTCCGGCGGACACGCAGATCGGTGTGATCACGGTGCACACCACTGCCCTCACCGCAACGGACCCGCTCTCGAACCTCGTGCCCGCTCCCGGACATGCCGCCCAATTCGGCGCGGTCGGGCTTGCCCCGGCGGTGGTGAACGGGACGCTCCGCAGCAGCGGCGAATATGCACTCACAGTGGAACAGCACGACCTCTCACAGGCTTTGCCGATCACCTCCGTGTCGGTCACGATCTGGGGTGTGCCCGCCGATCCGAGCCACGATCCCTTCCGCGGCAAATGCCTCGAAGGAGAATCCGGCAAATCGACAGGAAACTGCCCCAGCGGTGCGCCTGTCGAGCCGCTCCTGACGATGCCCAATTCGTGCGCGGAGCCGCTCACCACGAGCATCACGGCGGACTCGTGGGAAGCGCCGGGCACGCCCGTGCGGCAGTCGGCGACGGTCGCCGAGCCCGACGGTACTCCCGGCGTGCTTTCCGGGTGTGGCCGGCTCACATTCAACCCGACCGTCGCCGTGCGGCCGGAATCGGCGGCCGCCGACGCCCCCACGGGAGTGGCGATCGAACTGGGGATGCCCTACAACAACGACCCCCAGGGACTCGCGACGCCGAGCTTGCGGAACGTTTCGATCGCGCTGCCGACCGGCATGTCGATCAACCCCGCCACCGCCGGCGGGCTCGACGGCTGCACGCCCACGCAGATCGGCCTCGGCGAAGAAACCCCACCCGGCTGTCCCGACGATTCCAAGGTCGGCACCTTCGAAGTGCAGTCCCCGCTGCTGTCAAACCCGATGCAGGGCTCGCTCTATATCGCACAGCCGACCACCCGGCCGTTCGACGGCGTACTGGGCGTCTACCTCGCCGGCGAAGCGGACGGCCTGGTGCTCAAGCTGGCAGGCCAGCTTCGCGCTCGCTCCAGTGACGGCCAACTGACCTTCGAATTGAGCGACGCTCCGCAGTTGCCGATCGGCGCGCTGAAGCTCTACCTCTGGGGAGGACCGCGGGCGGCGCTCGCCAACCCGCCGGCCTGTGGCGCGTTCACCGCGACCACCGCGCTGACGCCCTACTCAGCCCCCGAATCGGGTGCACCGGCGACTGGCACAAGCGCCTTCGCGATCGACGAAGCATGCGGCGGCCAGTTCGCCCCGGCATTCAGGGCCGGCGCCACGAGCCCGGCGGCCGGCCGTCCGAGCGGCTTCGCGCTGCAGTTGACGCGCACCGACGGGCAGCAATACATTCGAAACTTCGGCGTGACCCTGCCGCCCGGCCTACTGGCCAACATCGCTGCGGTGGCGCTTTGCGGCGAAGGCGAAGCCGCCGCCGGCACGTGCCCGGCGGCCAGCGAAATCGGGACGGTCACGGTCGGCGACGGGGCGGGCTCGGCTCCCGACTACCTCAACGGCAACGTCTATCTCACCGGCCCCCACGGCGGCGATCCCTATGGCATCGCGATCGTGATCCCGGCGATGGTCGGCCCGTTCGACCTGGGCACCGTGATAGTCCGCGGCGGTATCGCCATCGACCTTGCCAGCGCCAGCGTGTCGATCTCAGTCGAACCCTTCCCGACGATCCTCGGCGGCGTGCCGCTGCGCATCAAGAGCATCCAGTTGGCAATCGACCGTGCCGGTGGTTTTCTGGTGAATCCCACGACCTGCGCCGCGCAACAGATCACCGCGATCGCCGGCTCCACGACCGGCGCGAGCGCCACCTTGTCGAGCCCGTTCCAGGCCGTCGGCTGCGCGAGTCTCGCGTTCGCGCCGGCGCTGACCGCCACCACCGAAGCGCCCGCTTCGCGAGCGAACGGCGCCGGGCTGGACCTGACGATCGCCTATCCCGCTGGCGCCCAGGCGAGCGCCAGCAAGCTGGCGGTGGAACTCCCGCGCCCGCTGCGAGCCCGGCTGAGCACCATCCAGCAGACCTGCCGCGCCCAACAGTTCGCCCAGAACCCCGCGCAGTGTCCGCCGGGCGCACTGGTGGGCGATGCTCAGGTGACCGCCACGATCCTTCCCAGTCCGCTCGCGGGACATGTCTACCTGGTGAGCGGTGGGGGGCTGCTGCCCCATCTGCAGATGATGCTGCAAGGCGACGGCCTCACCGATCGGCTGACCGGCGCATTCCACATCTCCAAGCAGGGCGTCACCAGCGCGGTGTTCGAAGGCCTGCCCGACGTGCCGCTTTCCTCGATCGCGATCGACCTGCCGCGCGGTCCCCACTCGGTGCTCGGCGCGAGCACCGACCTCTGCCGGCACCCCCTCACGATCGGCTACGCGTTCACCGCTCATAGCGGAGCGCAACACACTCAGACCACCAAACTCACCGTGGCCCAAGGCTGCGTCGCCTCGCACCCCTCACGCCGCAGGCATGTCCGCAAGCACAGGCCCCGTCGGTCTGCTGCGCGCCACGGGCGGCGCCCCGGGCGTTCCGTCAAGCGCGCCGCGCACGGGCGGCCGTAGGGGTCATGCGGGCGGGCAGACAATGAGCGCAGCGCTCGCCGACCGCAGCCGCGCTTGTCACGATGTCGTGACATCGGCTCGGCGCGGGACGTCGCGACGGAGCTGATCGAATCGTTTGCTCACCGTCACGCCGAAGCGATCGAGGGCTGATGCCGATCGGTATCGTGGTGTGAGTGTCATGTAGTCAAGCCTATTAAGGAGGTCCGCCGTGAGTCGTAGGGAGATAGCAAGCACAACGCGCCTGCGCCGCCTGGCGATCGGCGCGCTCGTGTGCGGTGGCGCCGCGTCGACCGCCCTCGTCACCTTCCCCTCCGCCGGCGCCGCCGGTCGCGCGCCGTCCCCGGCCCGGGCGGCCGCCGCGACCAAAGTGAAGCAGCTCAACCAGACCATGGCGATGGACGTCTCCAATATCCAGGGAAATACGATCAGCGCTCACGGGCAGGTCGTGAGCGGGCAGATCAACGGCGTCGTCTCATTTCACCTGACCCTTCGGAACGGCTCGCGCGCCATCGCGAGCTTCAGCATCTTCAACAACGGTCACATAGGGAATGAGCATCGCAAAGGTACGGTGCTGGGCGGCGGCGGCGGCAGCTACCACGTATCGGGCGCCCAGTCATACTTCACGGGGCAAATCTCGAATATTCACGGCACCGAAGAATTCGGGCAAGCCAGGAACCTCGGGGTCACCGTGGCAGGCGTGTTGAATCGCAGAACCTACAAGCTCACCGCGACGCTGAAGGGCAAGGTCGTCGAGTGACGGGCGGCCCGCGCGGCACCTGAAGCCGCGCGGGACGCGACGAGGCGGGCGGGCCGACCTCGCCGCCGAAGGAGGGCAGGGCGGTCCTGCGGGAGAGGGCAGGGCGGTCCTGCGGGAGAGTCCGGCCGGGTGATCACTCGTCGCCTGGGGCGCTCGCCAGCGACGGTCTGCCGCAGGATCGCGCGGCGCGGCGGGAGCAACAGCTATCGCGCTGCCGAGCTGATCGGCGGGCGTGGCGCACGCCAAGCGGCAGCCTGCCCGCGTATCACGAGTGCGGACCCCCCCGAGGGGGTCCGGCTTCACCCGGCGTGCTCGTGCACCGGCTCCTGGCTCACCGCCGCCGCCTGCGCCGCCGCCGACTGAGTCGCCTGAGCGGGATCGGCGGGCAACGGCCGGCGCCTGACGATTCGGCGGTGCAGCTTGCGCAGGGGCGCAGGCGCCCACCAGTTGAGCTCGCCCAGCAGACGCATCAGCGCCGGCACCAGCAGGGCGCGCACGATGGTCGCGTCGAACAGCACCGCGACCACCACGCCGAGGGACAGCTCGCGCGCGTTGGGCAGGCGCGAGGTCGCCAGCGAGCCGATCGCCACGCACAGCAGCAGCGCGGCGGTCGTGGTGATCCGTCCGGTGCGCTCCAGGCCGAGCGCGATCGCGTGTTCGTTGCTGGCGCCGTCGTCGTGGATCTCGCGGATGCGATCGATCAGGAACACGCCGTAATCGGTGGACAGGCCCCACGCGATCGAGATCAGCAGCACCGGCTGAATCACCGCGATCGCACCCAGACGGGAATATCCGAGCACACCGTTCTGGAACACGAGCACCAGTGCTCCCAGAGTGGCGCCAACCGTCAGCAGGTTCATCAGCACCGTCTTGGGTGGCAGCACCACCGAGCCGGTGAGTAGGAACACCGCCAGGCTCGTGGTGAGAGTGACGAGGATCAACACCAGCAGCAGGTTGCTGCTCATCGTCGCCTTCAGGTCGACGAAGCTGGCCGTGGGCCCGCCCACCTTGTGCTCGAACGGCACCGGCACGTCGCGGATGCGCCTCACCAGCTGCTGCGCCTGAGTGCTGTCGACATCCCCCGCGGAAGCGATGTACATCACCGCGACGTGCCGTTTGAGGTGTTGGAAGTATGTGTGCTCGACCTCTCCGGGAAGGCGATCCAGCGTGCGCCGATAACGGTGGAGCTGTTCCTTGGTGGCGTGGGCGGCCACCACCTCGATCGCGTGTTCAGGGTTGAGCTTGAACTTTGCGCCCAGCGCGTCGCCCACCTGGCGGGTGCTGGTGGAAGTCGGGAGCGCCGACGCAGAGCCAACCGTCGCGAATTTGATGCCGAGCGCGGGGGCGAGGAGCGCCAGCATCAGCGCGCATGCACACACCGCTACGGTCACCGGTCGGCGCATCACCGCCATCGCCAGCCTGTACCAGCGCCCGTCGAGCACAGGTCTGGCGATGGTGCCGGCCGAGCGCTGCAGCCACCTCGGCGAGAGCGCGTTCACCCGCGGACCCAGCAGCAGCAGCAGGGCCGGCAGCACGGTCAGCGCGGCGAGACACACCAGCATCGCGACCAGCACCCCACCGAGACCCATCGAGTAGAAGAACTGCTGAGGCAGCACCAGCAGCGACGCCATCGCGGCCGCCACCGTCGTGGCGCTGAACAGCACCGTGCGGCCGGCGGTGGCCATCGCGCGCGTCACCGCCGAGTGCACATCGGGGTCACGCGCCAGCTCCTCGCGAAAGCGGGAGACGATCAGCAGGCTGTAGTCGATCCCCAGCCCGATGCCGAGCGCCGTGACGAAGCCGAGCACCAGGCTGGAGATCGGGACGAAGTGCGTGACCACGCTCAGGCCGGCGCGCGTGAGCGCGATCGCCGTAGCGCCCAGCGCCACCGGCAGCAGCGCGGCGACCACGCCTCGAAAGAACCAGATCGAAAGCAGCAACAGGATCGGGAACGAGAGCAGCTCGCCGGTCTGCACGTCCTTTTCGAGCACGTCGTTGGACTGCGAGGCGCCGAGGTCCAGGCCGCCGAGCTTCACCTTGGGCCAGTGGCGCAGGCGGCTCGCCAGCTGGCGAGCCGCTTCCACGTGCGCTCGTTCGGAGCCGGCACGGAAGCGCACGGTGAGATAGCTGAGCGACCGGTCGCGAGAGGTGAGTGGCGTGCCGACGCCGAGCGCGCTCTGCACTTCCCCCACGGCGTGGTCCTGTTCGATCGCCGCTTCGAGCTTGTGAATTTTGAACCCGCGCGCGAGCCCTTCCATGAGCGCGGTCGTGGATCCCTTGCGCGGGTGACCGGGCAGCCCCAGTTCGAGCAGGGCGATCATCCCCGGCGGCGACTCGGCGTTGGTCGCGTGCCCGATCAGCGCGTCGGCCTGCGCGCTTTCCGATTTCGGGTTGGTGATACCCAGCGGACTGAGGCGATTGGTGACTCCGGCGCCGACCAGCGCAGCCAGCGCCACCACCGCGACCGCCGCTGCTAGCAGGATCCGGGCACGCCGGGGGGTGAGGGCAGCCACGAGTCCGAGCACCAGGCCGACCCTAGTGGAAGTGCGCGAGACGCGTCAACCAGCCGACACGCGCGAACGGTCGAGCGGACCTGACAACGCAACGGTCGATCGTCTGGGTGGGACAACATGGCGCATCGACGAAGGCCACGTACACCACATAGGCATAGGCGATCTTTCCGCGCGAAATTAGTGTGAGCCCACGCGAAATGAGGTGAAGAGAGGCGTCCGTGGATGGGTCCGACATCACTTGGCTGGCTGGCCAGCAGCAGGTAGAACGGCGGCTACCACCATGGTGCATTTTGGTGGCCCGCTGTGCCATGTCGGGACACCATGGACACAGATCGAAACTGTATGAATTGGGAGCGCCGCCGTCGCATGGCCGGCCGCGCGGATGAGCAGTCGGCCAACCAAATCGGGATTGAGTAGTTGTGATGTCACCTTCCGCCGATCACGACCTGGCGTTCGGGACTGACGAGCCGATCGCCGTCGTAGGCATCGCCTGCCGCGTGCCGGGCGCGTCGAGCGCCGCTGCCTTCTGGCGTCTGTTGTGTGAGGGGGTGGAGGCCGTCGGGGAGGTTCCCGCGCAGCGGCGGGCGCTGATGGGAGACACCCAGACGACCGTCCCGAGGGGCGGTTTTCTGGAGGACGTGGAGCTGTTCGACGCGGCCTTCTTCGGGGTGTCCCCGCGCGAGGCGGCGGTGATGGACCCGCAGCAACGGCTGACGCTCGAGCTCAGCTGGGAGGCGCTCGAGGACGCCGGCGTGCTCCCCGCGTCGCTGAGTGGCAGCGGTGTCGGGGTTTTCGTGGGAGCCATCGCCGGCGACTACGCCGATCTGCTGCACAGATGCGGCGAGCAGGCGGTCACGCGCCACGTTCTCACCGGCCTGCACCGAAGCGTGATCGCCAATCGTGTCTCCTACGCGCTCGGCCTGCGCGGCCCCAGCCTCACCGTGGACACGGGCCAATCGGCGTCGCTGGTCGCCGTGCAACTGGCGTGCGAGAGCCTGCGCAGGGGTGAGTCCGAGCTGGCGCTCGCGGGCGGCGTGCAGCTCAACGTCTCCCCGCACAGCGCCGTCGTGGCATCCCGCTTCGAAGGGTTGTCCCCGGACGGTCGCTGCTTCGCCTTCGACGCGCGCGCCAACGGCTACGTCCGCGGGGAGGGCGGCGCGGTGGTCGTGCTCAGGCCCCTGTCGGACGCGCTCGCCGCCGACGATCGCGTGTACGGCGTGATCCGTGGCGGAGCGGTCAACAACGACGGCGGCGGCGAGGGTCTGACGGCGCCGAGCAAGCACGCCCAGGAAGAGGTTCTGCGCCTCGCCTACCGCAGGGCGGGCGTATCGCGCGCCGAGGTGCAATATGTCGAGCTGCACGGCACCGGGACGAGGCTCGGCGACCGAACCGAGGCGGCGGCGCTCGGCGCCGCGCTCGGAGTTGGCCGGCCGGCGCACAGGCCGCTGCTGGTCGGCTCGGTCAAGACCAACATCGGACATCTCGAGGGCGCCGCGGGGATCGTCGGGCTGGTCAAGGCCGCGCTCGCCATCCACCATCGCCGGATCCCGGCGAGCCTCAACTTCCAGAGGCCGGCTCCAGACGTGCCGCTCGAGGAGCTGCGGCTCGGCGTGCAGCGCCAGCTCGACGCGTGGCCGGACACAGACGGGCCGCTGTTCGCCGGCGTCAGCTCGTTCGGCGTCGGAGGGACCAACTGCCACCTTGTGCTCGCCGAGCCGCCCTCCCCGGAGGCGCCTGCCGACCCGTCCGGCCCGGGGGTGTCCTCACCGATGCGCTCACGCCCGGCTGGGGACGCGTTTGGTCCGCTCGGGGACGGCACGCTCGCCTGGGTGCTCTCCGGCCGCGACTCCACCGCGCTGCAGGCTCAGGCGCAGCAGCTCGAGCGGCACCTCGAGCTGGAGGCCGAGCTGGACGCCGGTGACGTCGGACACACGCTCGCCGTCGGTCGCACCGCATTCGAGCATCGCGCGGTGATCGTCGGCAAGGCGCGCGGCGAGATGATCGCCGACCTGCGCCGATTGGTGCGCATGGAGCCGGCGGCGGGGGTGATCGAGGGCGTCGCGACCGGACGGGACGACGGCGTCGTGTTCGTGTTTCCCGGTCAAGGGTCGCAATGGAAGGGCATGGCATTGGGCCTGCTCGAGCGCTCCGCGGTGTTCGCCGAGCGGATCCACGCCTGTGCGGAGGCGCTGGCGGAGCATGTTGACTGGTCGCTGCTCGACGTGCTCGCGGGAGCGAACCGGGCGCCCGGGCTCGACCGGCTCGACGTCGTCCAGCCGGCCCTGTTCGCGGTCATGGTCTCCCTGGCCGAGCTGTGGCGAGCCTGCGGAGTGCGGCCCGCCGCGGTCGTGGGCCACTCCCAAGGGGAGATCGCCGCCGCCCACGTCGCCGGCGGACTCTCTCTGGAGGACGCCATTCGCGTCGTCGTGCTGCGCAGCCGCGTGCTCGGCGCGCTGGTCGGAAAGGGCGGCGTGGTATCGATCGCGGCGCCTGCGCGGTGGGTGTCGGAGCGTCTGCGCCAGTGGCCCGACAGGATCTGGCTCGGCGGGATGAACGGTCCGCGTTCGGTCGGCGTCGTCGGCGATCACGACGCGTTGTCCGAGCTGCTGGCGACGTGCAAGCGCGAAGGGGTTCGCGCGCGCGCGGTCGCCGCGACGGTCGCCTCGCACTCACCGCAGGTCGAGTCGCTGCGCGCCGAGCTGTTGGAGGTGCTCGCGGGCATCGCCCCGCGATCGGGCGACGTCCCGTTCTATTCCACGGTCACCGGCGAACCGCTCGATACCGCGGACCTCGACAACGAGTACTGGTACCGCAACACCCGCGAGCCGGTCCAGTTCGAGCGCGCGGTGCGCGCCCTGCTCGAGCGTCCTCCCACCGCGTTCGTCGAGGTCGGTCCCCATCCCGTCCTCACCGCCGCCGTGCAGGAAATCCTCGACGAGCGCGACCACCGACCGGCGGCGGATCGCGGCGAGTCCTCGAGGACCGCGGCGCAGGGCACGCTCGTGCGCGACCAGGACGACGCGCAACGGTTCATGAGTGCGCTCGCCGAGGCCTGGGTCGTGGGCGTGCCGGTCGACTGGCGCGCGGTCACCACGCGGGCGGGCGCGCGCCGCGTGGGGCTGCCGACCTATCCCTTCCAGCGCACCAGGCACTGGCTGCCGTCCGTCGTCGCCGACGGTGCGGGGGCCACCGACGAGTCGCGGCGCGCCGCCCGCCGCGAAGACGGCGATGGGGCGCCGGCGCACGAAGCCGCCGCACGGGACGCCGGCGATGAGCGCGGGAAGCCCGCGGGCAGGACCGCCTCCGACGACTCGGCGCTCGCCCGCCGCCTGGCGGGCGCCCCGCCGTCTGAGCATGGGGAAATCGTGCTCGACGCGGTATGCGCCCACGTCGCGGCCGTGCTGGGGCACAGCTCGCCGCAGCAGATCGAGAGCCGACGGGCGTTTCGGGAGCTCGGCGTGGACTCGCGTGCGGCGGTCGAGATCCGCAACCGCCTGCGGTCGTTCACGCGACTGCCCCTGCCGCCCACGTTGCTGTTCGACCACCCGACGCCCGGCGCGCTCGCCGCCCATCTGCTGCAGGAGCTCTCGGACGCGCCGTCGGAGGAGCCCGCAGAACGCCTGCGGCTGCGCGCCGCGCCGGCGACGCGCGACGAGCCGATCGCGATCGTCGGGATGGGCTGCCGCTTCCCCGGTGCGGTCGCCTCACCCGAGGAGCTGTGGGAGTTGGTCAGCGCGGGCCGCGACGCGATCGGTGAGTTCCCCCGCGACCGCGGCTGGGACGTGGAGGGCCTCGACTCCCCCGATCCAGGCCGGCCAGGCGCCGACTACAGCCGCACCGGCGGCTTCCTCCACGACGCCCCGCGGTTCGACGCCGAGTTCTTCGGCCTCAGCCCACGGGAGTCACTGGCGATGGACCCCCAACAGCGCCTGCTGCTGGAAGTGGCGTGGGAGGCGTTGGAACGCGCCGGCATCGACCCGATCGTGCTGCACGGGAGCAGAACCGGTGTGTTCGCCGGCTCGATGTATCACGACTATGGCGCCGCCCTGGCGGTGTCGCGGGCCGAGGGGCTGGCGGGTTACGCGCTGACAGGCGGCGCGGGGAGCGTCGTGTCAGGGCGAATCGCCTACGCATTCGGGTTGGAGGGGCCGGCGGTCACTATCGATACGGCGTGCTCGTCGTCGCTCGTCGCGCTGCACCTGGCCTGCCAATCGCTGCACGCCGGCGAATGCGACCTGGCGCTCGCCGGGGGCGTGACCGTGATGAGCACGCCGCAGGTGTTCGTCAGCTTCAGTGCCCAGGGCGGTCTCGCCCCCGACGGTCGCTGCAAGCCGTTCGCGGACGCCGCCGACGGCACCGGCTGGTCGGAGGGCGTGGGGGTGGCGCTGCTGGAGCGACTCGCCGACGCCCGCCGCCGCGGTCATCCGGTACTGGCGGTGGTACGCGGCAGCGCTGTCAATCAGGACGGCGCCAGCAACGGGCTGACGGCCCCCAATGGACAGGCACAGCAGCGCGTCATCGCCGAAGCGCTCACGAATGCCGGGCTGTCGCCGGCCCAGGTCGACGCGGTGGAGGCACACGGCACCGGCACCACGCTTGGCGATCCGATCGAGGCGCAGGCGCTGCTGGCGACCTACGGCCGGGATCGCGATCGTCCCCTGTGGCTGGGCTCGATCAAGTCGAACCTCGGCCACGCCCAGGCGGCCGCCGGCATGGCGGGCGTGATCAAGATGGTGATGGCGATGCGCCATCGCGCGCTGCCGCGCACGTTGCACGTCGACCGGCCCTCGGCCAAGGTGGATTGGTCGGCGGGATCGATCTCGCTGCTGCAGGCGCACGTCCCCTGGGAGGACAGCGGCGAACCGCGGCGCGCGGGCGTGTCGTCGTTCGGGATCAGCGGCACCAACGCCCACGTGATCCTCGAGGAACCGCCCCCCGGCGGGCCCGAGGCAGCCGAGGATGCTCGCTCCGCGTCGACGCGGACGGGCCTGCTGGCCGCGCGGCCTTGGGTGCTCTCGGGTCGAGGGGCCACCGCCCTCTGCGCTCAGGCTGAACGGTTGCGCGATCACGTGATCGCGCAACCACAGCTCGCGCCGGACGACGTCGGGCTCGCACTCGCCGCCCGTCCCACGCTGGAGGACCGCGCCGTCCTGTTGGGGGAGGGACGGGACGAACTGCTGGCGGGGCTGAGCGCATTGGCGCGAGACGAGGACGCATCGGGCCTGCTGCGCGCAGCGAGCCGCGGCGGCAGGGGCGAGAGCAGGGTCGCGTTCCTGTTCACGGGCCAGGGCTCCCAGCGCGTCGGAATGGGCCGCGAATGCCATGCCGCGTTTCCCGCCTTCCGCACCGCGTTCGACGAGGCTTGCACTCATCTGGAGGAGCACCTGGAATGCTCGCTGCACGCCGTCGTCTTCGGAGCGGATGCCGCGCAGGGGCGCGGCTCCGGCGGCGCGGCGCAGGGCGAGGAGGCCGACCCGTCGTTGGATGCGACGGCCTTCACGCAGGCCGGGCTGTTCGCGCTCGAGGTCGCGTTGTACAGGCTCCTGCAGGCGTGGAGGGTGCATCCCGATGCGCTGATCGGTCATTCGGTGGGGGAGCTGGCGGCCGCGCACGCGGCGGGCATCCTCTCGCTGCCGGACGCGTGCCGGCTGGTCGCGGCACGGGGAAGGCTGATGGGCGCGCTTCCCACCGGCGGCGCGATGCTCGCGCTGAGCGCCTCCGAGGCCGAGGTTCGCGACTCGCTCCACGCGCTCGGCGCCGCCGAGCGCGTGGCGCTGGCCGCGGTCAACGCGCCGCGCTCCGTCGTGGCCTCGGGCGAGGAGGACGCAGTGGGCGCGCTGGAGGCGACCTGGCGCGAACGTGGTGTCAAGACCAAGCGCCTGCGAGTGTCCCATGCGTTTCATTCGCCGCTGATGGAGGCGATGCTCGAGGAGTTCGCCGAGGTCGCCGCCGCCGTCGACTATCGCGAGCCGCTGATCCCGGTGGTCTCCAACGTCACCGGGGGACTCGCGCGCGGCGAGGAGCTGCGCACCCCCGAGTACTGGGTGCGCCACGTGCGCGAGACGGTTCGCTTCGCGGACGGCGTGCAGTCGCTGGCGCACGCCGGTGTCGGCGCTTTTCTCGAGCTCGGTCCAGGCGGCGCCCTGTGCGCGATGGTGCAGGAGGGTCTCGACGGCGCGAGCGGGGCGGAGGAGGCCGACGCGCAGCGCGCCGGCGGGCGGCACCCGGTCCTGGCGGTCCCCACGCTGCGAGAGGGGCTCGACGAGGCGCGCTCGCTGTTCACGGCGGTCGGCGCGCTGTGGGTGCGCGGCGGCGAGGTGGATTGGGCCGAGGTGTTCGCCGACTCCGGCGCCGGTCGCGTCGAGCTGCCCACCTATGCGTTCCAGCGCAGACGCTACTGGCTCGCCGACCGGCTCGGCGCGGGACGGGCGAGCGCCGCCGCCGCCGCCGGCTCCGACGACGTCATGCATCCCCTCCTCGGAGCGGCGGTGTCGTTCGCCGAGGACGACCGGCTGATGTTCAGCGGGCGTCTGTCCGCGCGGACGCCCGCCTGGCTCGGCGACCACGTGATCGCGGGAGCGGTCGTGGTGCCGGGCGCCGTGTTCGTCGAGGCTGCGCTCCACGTGGCCGGCCGGCTCGACTGCGAGCTCCTGCAGGAGCTGGTGATCGAGTCTCCGCTGGTGCTCTCCGAGCGCGAGGTCGTGCAGCTGCAACTCGTCGTGGAGGCTCCCGACGAGCGCGGCGGTCGCAGCGTCAGGATCTACGCACGAGCAGACGGCGGCGATGCCGGCGGCGAGGACCCCGCCTGGACCCGCCACGCCACCGGCGTGCTCGCTCCCGCGCAGGCGGCGTCGCCCGAGCCGGAGAGCCCGTGGGCGCGGGCGGCCTCGCACGCGAGCGGCCACTGGCCCCCACCGGGAGCGATCCCCGTGGATACGGAGGACCTCTACGGCGAGATGGCCGCGACCGGCTTCGACTACGGGCCGGCGTTTGCCTGCCTGCGGGGCGTATGGCAACTCGGCGAGGAGCTGTTCTGCGAGGTTTCCCTGGGAGAGTCAGAGCAGGCGCAGGCCGGCGGCTACGGCATTCACCCCGCGCTGCTCGACGCCGCGATGCACGGCATCGTGGGGCAGCTGAACGGCGACACCGGCGCGAGCGCCACGGCCGGCGCCGACAGCGGGGGTGTGCCCCTGCCGTTCGCCTACAGCGGCGTGCAGCTGCACAGCAGGGGCGCCGCCGCCCTGCGCGTGTGCCTGGCGCGCGCCGGCGCCGACGCGATCTCGATGGTGGCGCTCGACGAGCACGGGACGCCCGTCGCCTCGATGCGGTCGCTGGCCTTCAAGGCCGCGGCCGGCGGTCGCCTGGCCAGAGCTCCCCGCGGAGCGCGATCGCTGTTTGCGCTGGACTGGGCCGAGCTCGAGCTCGAGTCCGGGGACGATCGATCGCCGCGTCCGTCGTGGGCCGCGGTGGGTCCGCACGCGGAAGCGCTCGCCGGGGCGCTGGACGCACGCCGGGCGTGCCGGCCGCACCGGGACCTCGACTCGCTGCGCGAGGCGATCGACCGCGACGGCACGGCGCCCGACGTGGTGCTGGCGAGCTGCGAGATCGCCGACGGCGAGGGCTCGTCGGCGCCCCCACTCGCGCAGACGACCGACGAGCTGGCCCGGCGCACGCTCGATCTCCTGCAGGCATGGCTGGCCGACGAGCGCCTCGCCGCGTCGCGTCTGGTCCTGCTGACAAGGGGCGCGGTGAGCGTGCAGGCGCCGGACGGCTGTTCGGCCCTGGCGCAGGCGCCGCTTTGGGGTCTCGTGCGCGCCGCCCAAGCGGAGCACCCGGGGCGGTTCGCGATCGTCGACCTCGACGGGGAGGACGCCTCGACGGCGATCCTCCCCGCGGTGCTGGACGCGGTCGGCGCGCAGCCGGCGCAGGGCGCCGTCGAGTCGCAGCTGGCGCTGCGCGCAGGGAGAGCGTTCGCTCCCCGGCTGAGACGGCCGTCCGCTTCGGAGTCGCTCGCCGTCCCCGAGGGGGCGCAGGCATGGCGCCTGGCCGCGCGCGTCGGCGGAGCCCCGGGGGAGCTCGCGCTCGTGCCCGCGCCCGAGACGCAGGCGGCGCTCCAGGAGGGGCAGGTCCGCGTCGGCGTGCGCGCGGGCGGCCTGAACTTCCGCGACGTGCTGCTGGCGCTCGGCCTGTATCCGGGGGAGGCGACGATCGGCAGCGAGGGCGCCGGCGTCGTGGTGGAGCTCGGCCCCGGCGTCGGCGACATCGCCGTGGGCGATCGTGTCATGGGAATGTTTCCGGGATTTGGACCGATCGCGGTCGCCGATCGCCGCCTGCTGACGCGCCTGCCCGAGGGGTGGTCGTTCGCGCGGGGCGCATCGTTCCCGGCTGCCTTCCTGACGGCTCACTACGCGCTGGTCGACCTGGCGGCGCTGAGGGCGGGCGAGAAGGTGCTGGTGCACGCCGGCGCCGGTGGCGTCGGAATGGCCGCGGTGCAGCTGGCCCGCCACCTTGGCGCCGAGGTGTTCGCCACGGCGAGCCCGGCGAAGTGGGAGACCCTGCGGGCCCTCGGATTGGACGACGCGCACATCGCCTCCTCCCGCTCCACCGAGTTCAGAGAGCGCTTTCTGGAGACGACCGGCGGGCGTGGCGTGCAGGTGGTGCTCGACTCGCTCGCGGGCGAGCTCGTGGACGCCTCGCTCGATCTGCTCGTGGAGGGCGGGCGCTTCGTGGAGATGGGCAAGACCGACATCCGCGAACCCGATGCGCTCGCCGAGACACATCCCGGCGTGGCGTATCGGGCGTTCGACCTGATGGAAGCCGGTGGCGAGCGCATCGGCGCGATGCTCGACGCGCTGTCCGATCTCTTCGACCGCGGGGCGCTGCGGCCGCTGCCCGTCGCCGTCTGGGACGTGCGCCGCGCGCCGGAGGCGTTTCGCCACATGCAGCAGGCGCGTCACACCGGGAAGATCGTGCTGAGCGTCGCGCCCGCCGTGAACCCGGCCGGCACGGTGCTGATCACCGGCGGGACCGGCGCGTTGGGGGCGCTCACCGCCAGGCACCTCGTGACTCGCCACGGCGTGAGCCGCCTGCTGCTGGCCAGCCGGCGCGGCGGCGAGGCCGAGGGCGCCGGCGAGCTGCGGGCCGAGCTCGAGTCCCTCGGAGCGGATGTCCGCATCGAGGCTTGCGACGTGAGCGATCGCGCCGCGCTCGCGAGCCTGCTCGCCTCGATTCCCGCCGAGCACTCGCTGACAGGGGTGGTGCACGCCGCAGGCGTGCTCGACGACGCCGTGATCGGCACGCTCACGGCGGAGCGCCTGACGACGGTGCTCGCCGCCAAGGCGCACGCCGCGTGGCACCTGCACGAGCTCACCGAGCATCTGGACCTGTCGATGTTCGCGCTGTTCTCCTCGGCGGCCGGCGTGCTCGGCAACCCCGGCCAGGGCAACTACGCGGCGGCCAACGCCTTCCTGGACGCGCTCGCCGCTCATCGCCGCGCGCTGGGCCTGCCGGGCGTCGCGCTGGCGTGGGGTCTCTGGAGCCAGCCCGGGGGAATGGGGGCCGGGCTGAGCGGGTCCGACGTCTCGCGGATGGCGCGTTCCGGCATGACGGCGCTATCGGCGCAGGAGGGTCTCGAACTGCTCGACCGCGGACTGGCGCTCGACGCGGCCCTGACCCTGCCGATGCGCCTGGACATGGGGGCGCTGCGCGCGCAGGCGCGCGAGGGCGACGTGTCCCCGGTGCTGCGCGGCCTGCTCGGCGCCGGGACGCGACCGGCGCACGGCGACGGCGGCTCGCTCGCCGACCTGCTCCTTTCCCTGCCAGCCGACAAGCGCGAGGACGCGATGCTCGAGGCGGTGCGTGCGGAGGTCGCGCGCGCACTGGGACACGCTTCGCCGGCCGCGATCGCCAACGACCGCCCGCTTCGCGAGCTGGGCTTCGACTCGCTGATGGCGGTGGAGCTGCGCAACCGGCTCGCAGCCAGGGGCGGGCTGAGCCTGCCGACGACGCTCGTGTTCGACCACCCCACCGCGGCGGCTCTCGCCCGCCACATGGTGGACGAGATCACCGGCGCCCGCGCGCACGGCGGCGCGCGCGCCGCCGCGGTCGTCTCCACGCCGGCCTCGGAGGACCCGATCGCGGTCGTGGGAATGAGCTGCCGACTCCCCGGCGGCGTGCATTCGCCGGCCGATCTGTGGAGGCTGCTCGTGAACGGCGGCGACGCGATATCGCCGTTCCCCGACGACCGCGGCTGGAGCCTCGACACGCTGTACAGCCCCGATCCCGAGGTTCCCGGCACCTGCTCGGCGCGCGAAGGCGGCTTCCTCGAGGACGCGTGGGGTTTCGACGCCGGCTTCTTCTCGATCAGCCCCCGCGAGGCGCTGGCCATGGATCCACACCAGCGCCTGCTGCTGGAAGCCTGCTGGGAGGCGCTCGAAGACGCGGGCATCGACCCGCTCGCGCTGCGCGGCACCCAGACCGGCATCTTCGCCGGCGTCAGCGCCCTGGACTTCGGCGCCGGCCTCTGGGCGGCGCCGCAGGGGCAGGAGGGCCTGGCGGGCTACTGGTTGACCGGTAGCGCCGGGAGCATGGTCTCGGGCCGCGTCTCCTACGCGCTGGGGTTGGAGGGGCCGTCGCTGTCGGTCGATACCGCGTGCTCCTCCTCGCTGGTGTCGCTGCACCTCGCCGGTCAAGCGCTGCGCAGCGGCGAATGCTCGCTCGCGCTCGCCGGAGGCGTAACGGTCCTCGACACTCCCGGGCTATTCGTGCAGTTCAGCGCGCAGCGCGGCCTCGCCAGCGACGGGCGCTGCAAGCCGTTCGCCGAGGCCGCCGACGGCGTCGGATGGGGGGAGGGGGTGGGCGTGGTGGTGCTGGAGCGGCTGTCGGATGCCCGCGAGCACGGGCACGAGATCCTGGCGCTCGTGCGCGGCAGCGCGGTCAACCAGGATGGCGCGAGCAACGGGCTGACGGCGCCGAACGGCCCCTCCCAGCGGCGCGTCATCGAGCAGGCGCTCGCCCGCGCGGGGCTGTCGGCGAACGACGTTGACGCAGTGGAGGCGCATGGCACCGGCACCGCGCTCGGCGACCCGATCGAGGCGGGTGCGCTGCTCGCCACCTACGGGCGCGGACGTACGCCCGAGCGTCCCCTGTGGTTGGGATCGATCAAGTCGAACATCGGTCACACCGTCGCCGCCGCCGGGGTGGCGGGCGTGATCAAGACCGTGCTCGCGCTGCGCCACGGTCTGCTGCCGCGAACGCTGCACGTCGATCGACCGTCCAGCAAGGTCGACTGGTCCACCGGTCGGGTCGCGCTGCTCACGGAGCCGCAGCCGTGGCCGAGCAGCGGGACCCCACGACGGGCGGGTGTCTCGTCGTTCGGGGTGAGCGGCACCAACGCGCACGTGATCGTCGAGGAGGCGCCCCGCACGCCCGTCGCGGCCGGCGCCGTGAAGCCCCCCACGGTCGGCGTGGCCGGCGCGGCGGAGCCGGCGGCGGCCGACCGCGCGCCCGTGCCGCGCACGAGCGGGCCGATCCCCTGGGTGCTGTCGGCGCGGAGCGCCGCCGGCCTGCGGGGCCAGGCCCAGCGTCTGCTCGGCCACGTCGAAGCGGACAGGGAGCTCGATCTCGGCGACCTCGGCTGTGCGTTGGTCGATGCCCGCTCGCTGTTCGAGCACCGGGCGGTCGCGATCGGCTCCGAGCGCGAGGAGCTGCTCGCCGGCCTGCACACGCTCGCGCGCGGCGATCGCGCCGTGGGCGTGGTCAGCGGCGCGGCTCCGCCGGCGCCCGGTGGCCTGGCGTACCTGTTCACCGGCCAGGGCGCCCAGCGCGCCGGCATGGGCCGCGAGCTGTATGAGGCGTTGCCCGCGTTCCGCGAGGCGCTGGACGAGATCGCAGAGCAGCTCGACGGTCTGCTCGAGTCGCCCCTGCGAGAGCTGCTGTTCACCGACGCCGCCGGCGCGCTCGACCAGACGCGCTGCACCCAGGTCGGCCTGTTCGCGCTGGAGGTGGCGCTGTTCCGGGCGCTGGAGGCGTGGGGCGTGAGGCCGGACTACCTGATCGGCCATTCGATCGGAGAGCTGGCCGCGGCGCACGTCGCGGGCGTCCTCTCGTTGCGCGACGCCTGTCTGCTGGTCGAGGCGCGCGGACGCCTGATGGGGGCGCAGCCCGCCGGGGGCGCGATGGTGGCGCTCGCGGCGTCCGAGCGAGAGGTGGTCGAGGAGCTGGCGACCCTCGGGGGGCGCGTGGCGCTGGCAGCGGTCAACGGACCGCGCGCGGTCGTGCTCTCCGGCGAGGAGGATGCCGTGCTCGAGCTGGCCGGCAGGTGGAGCGAGCGCGGACGCAAGGTCAAGCGGTTGAACGTGTCGCACGCGTTCCACTGTGCGCGGATGGACGGCATGCTCGACGAGCTCGCCCAGGTGGCGGCGGGCATCGAGCTGCACGCCCCCGCGATCCCGGTCGTCTCCAACGTGACCGGCGAGGCGCTCACGGCCGAGCTCGTGCGCGATCCCCGGTACTGGGCGCGGCAGGTGCGCGAGCCGGTGAGGTTCCTGGACGGGCTGCGGTGGCTGGAGGCGCAGGGCGCGAGCGCCTTCCTGGAGCTCGGACCCGACGGCGTGCTCAGCGCGCTGGCATCGGACTGTCTGCCCGGCGTCGTCGCGGCGCCGCTGCTGCGCCGCGACCGCCCCGAGATGCGCGCGCTGCTGCAGGGGCTCGCCGAGGTGTTCGTCGCCGGCGCGCGCGTGGACTGGAGCGCCGTGCTCGCCGGCGCCGGGTCGGGGCGCGTGCGCCTCCCGACCTATGCGTTCCAACGCGAGCGCTATTGGCTGGGCGCGACCGCGGGCGCACGCGACGCCGCGTCGGTCGGCCAAGCGGCCGGCCGGCATCCTCTGTTGGGCGCGGCGGTCGCGCTCGCGGGCGAACGAGGATGGCTGTTCACCGGCCGCGTCTCGCTCGACTCCCAGCCGTGGCTTGCCGATCACGCGGTGGCCGGCGTCGTGCTGCTGCCTGGCACGGCGCTCCTCGAGCTCGCGCTGCACGCCGGTCGCCACGCGGGGTGCACCGCGGTGCAGGAGCTGGTCCTGAAGACGCCGCTGGTCCTGGAAGATCAAGGTGCGGTCGCGCTGCAGGTGTGGGTCGGCGAGGCCGACGAGGCGGGCGCGCGGGCCGTCAACATCTACACCGCCCCCGCCCCCGCCTCCGCCGCCGCGCCCGCAGTCGAGCAGGAGTGGGTCTGTCACGCGAGCGGCACGCTCGGCGCCGCGCGCGCGGACGCCGGGGGCCGCGCCGGGGAGTCGGCGTCGCGAGCCGACGCGCTGATCGGCGCGGCGTGGCCACCGCACGACGCGCAGGAGATCGACGCCGACGGCCTGTACGAGGAGCTCGCCGACCTGGGCTTCGAATACGGACCGGCATTCCGATGCCTGCGGCGAGCGTGGCGACACGACGAGCACCTCTTCGTCGAAGTGGCGCCGCCGGGCGAGGCCGATGGCGATGGCGGCGGCTTCGGCCTGCACCCCGCCGTGCTCGACGCTGCCCTGCACCCGGTGTTGAGCGCGCCGGCCGGCGGCGACGGACAGCGCCTGTGCCTGCCGTTCTCCTTCACCGGCGTCGAGTTGCACGCGCCCGGCTCCTCCGCCTTGCGCGTCCTGCTCTCGCGCACCGGCGAGGACGCCGTCTCGCTGCTCGCCTGCGATGCGGCCGGCCGGCCGGTCGCATCGGTGGATTCACTGGTGGTGAGGGAGGCCAAGACCGAGCGGCTGCAGGCCGCTCGCGCCCGCGCGCGAGGCGAGTCGCTGTATACCGTCGGATGGAGACCGGCGCCGCTCCCGGCGCACGCGCCGCGGCCTCACGTGCGAGCCCTCGCGCCGCCGGGGGGTGGGACCTCGCCGCTCGTCGCCCGGCTGGCCGGCGCGGGCGTCGACGTCGACACCCACGCCGACCTGACCGCGCTCGCCGAGGCGTTCGCGGGCGCGCGCGCTCCGGAGCCCGGGGCGGACGGGGCGCCCGCCCCGCCGCCGGCGCTCGACGAACCGGTCGCGCCGGAGCTGGTGCTGCTCGACTGCGGCGCGGTCGGCGCCGACGATGCGGCGCCGGAGGCGGCGCATCGATACGCCGCGCGCACGCTCGGCGTCGTGCGCGGGTGGCTCGCGGACGAGCGCTTCTCGTGCTCGCGGCTCGTGGTCGTCACCCACGGCGCGGTCGCCGCGCGGGCGGGCGACGACATGCCCGGCCTGGTCCAAGCTCCCGTGTGGGGTCTGATACGCAGCGCGCAGTCCGAGCATCCCGGGCGCATCGTGCTGGCCGACGTCGACGGCGCGCCCGCCTCCTGGGAGGCGCTGCTCGCGGCGCCGGACCTGGACGAGCCGCAGCTCGCGCTGCGCGACGGCGAGGCGCTCGCGCCGCGCCTGGCGAAGGCGTCGGCGGGCGCCCTGGCTCCGCCGGAGGGAGCTCGCGCGTGGCGGTTGGGGGTGGGGCCCGGCCGGACCCTCGACCAGCTCGCGCTGGCGCCCTGCCCGGAGTCCGAGGCGGCGCTCGGGGCCGAGGAGGTGCGCGTGGCGGTGCGCGCCGCCGGTCTGAACTTCCGCGACGTGCTGATCGCGCTGGGGATGTACCCGGAGGAGCACACGGTCCTCGGCGGCGAGGGCGCCGGCGTGGTGCTGGAGATCGGCTCGCAGGTGCGCGACCTGGCTGTCGGGGACCGGGTGATGGGCCTGCTGCCGGGCGCCTTCGGCCCGGTGGCGCGCGCCGACAGCCGCCAGCTCGCGCGGGTCCCCGCCGGGTGGTCGTTCGCGCGCGCCGCGTCGGCGCCGATCGCCTTCGCCACCGCCCACTACGCGCTGAACGACCTCGCCGGTCTGCGGCCGGGCGAGCGGGTGCTCGTGCACGCCGCGGCCGGCGGCGTCGGGATGGCCGCCGTGCAGCTGGCTCGTCATCTCGGCGCCGAGGTGTACGCGACCGCGAGCCCATCCAAGTGGGCGGCGCTGCGGGCGCTGGGACTGGACGACGCGCACATCGCCTCCTCGCGCACGGCGGAGTTCGCGGAGAGCTTCCTGCTCGCGACGGGCGGGCGCGGAATGGACGTCGTGCTCAACTCGCTCGCGGGCGAGCTGCTCGACGCCTCGCTGGATCTGCTGGTGCACGCCGGCGGTCGCTTCGTCGAGATGGGAAAGACCGACATTCGCGATCCCGCCGCGCTCGCCGAGAGCCACCCCGGGGTGACCTATCGGCCGTTCGACCTCCAGGAGGCCGGTCCCGAGCGCATCGGCGAGACGCTGCGCGAGCTGCTCGCGCTGTTCGCGGCCGGCGCGCTGGAGACGCTGCCCGTACGCGCCTGGGACGTGCGCCGGGCGCCGGACGCGTTCCGCTTCATGAGCGAGGCGCGCCATACCGGCAAGCTCGTGCTGACCGTACCCGAGCCGGCGTTCACCCGGGCCGGGCGGACGGTCCTGATCACGGGCGGCACCGGCGCCCTCGGGGCCCGCCTCGCGCGTCACCTGGCGAGCAAGCACGGCGTGGAGCACCTGCTGCTGGTCAGCCGCCGCGGAGCGGCCGCGCCGGGCGCCGACGCGCTGCTCGCGGAGCTCGAGTCGCTGGGCGCCGGCGTCGCGATCGCGGCGTGCGACGTCGGTGACCGCGCGCAGCTCGCCGCGCTGCTCGGGTCGGTGCCCGACGCGCATCCTCTCGGAGCCGTCGTGCACGCCGCGGGCGTGCTGGACGACGGCCTGATCGACGCGTTGACGCCGGAGCGCCTGGAGCGGGTGCTGCGCGCCAAGGCCGACGGGGCATGGCACCTGCACGAGCTGACGTCCGAGGCCGACCTCGACGCGTTCGTGCTGTTCTCCTCATCCGCCGCCACGCTGGGCACCGCGGGGCAGGCCAACTACGCGGCCGCGAACGCGTTTCTCGACGCGCTCGCCCTCGATCGCTGCGCCCGCGGCCTGCCCGCGGTCTCGCTGGCCTGGGGGCCGTGGCGCGAAACCGGCGGGATGGCGGACGCGCTGCGCGAGGACGACCACCTGCGCCTGTCGCGTTCGGGCGTGCGCGCGGTCGACGCGCACGAAGGTCTGAGCCTGTTCGACGCCGCACTCGGGCTGGCGGCGGCAGGAGACGCCGCGCGCGCGGCGGGCGGCGGGGCGCTGACGCTGCCGCTGCCGCTCGACCTCGCGGCGCTCCGCGCGCGGGCGCGAGAGGGCACGCTGGCTCCCCTCTTCGGCGAGCTGGTGAGCGTCCGGGCCGGCGCGGGCGCGACCGTCGCGGAGCCGGGCGTCTCACTCGCGCGTCGCCTCCAGGACGCGCCGGAGGCCGAGCGCGCGAGCGTCGTGCTCGAGGCCGTCCGAGCTCAGGTGGCCAGCGTGCTCTCCCACGCCACGCCACTGACGATCGACACCCAGCAGACCTTCAAGGCGCTCGGCTTCGACTCGCTCACCGCCGTCGAGCTGCGCAACCGACTGGGCGCCGTCATGGGCCTGGCACTGCCGGCCACGCTCGTCTTCGACCATCCCACCACCGCCGCGCTCGCCGCGCACCTGCTCCAAGCCGTCGCGCCACGCGAGCGGTCCTCGGGCGAGGCCGAGCTCGACCGGCTCGAAAGTGTGCTCCCAGCGATCGTCGCCGACGAGGACGGCCGCGCGCGGGCCGTCACTCGCCTGCGGGCGCTGCTCGCGACGCTTGACGCCACGGGCTCCACCGAGCGGGAGGTGAGCGTGGCGAGCACGATCGACGCCGCCTCCGACGAGGATCTGTTCCGGTATCTGGACGAGCAGGCGTACGCCTCCGGTCAGACCATGGCGGAGAGCGTGCCCCTGGGCGAGGAGGGTCGGACATGACCCGCCGCGCGAGCGACACGCCGATCGACGGCCAGGCCGCGACGGAGCGCGAGAGCGAGCGCCTGCGCGACTATCTCAAGCGCGCCACCCGCGACCTGCACAGCGCGCACGCGCGCCTGCGCGAGCTCGAGCAGCGCCCGCGCGAGCCGATCGCGATCGTCGGCATGAGCTGCCGCTATCCGGGCGGCGTGCGTTCGCCCGAAGATCTCTGGCGGTTCCTCGCCCGCGGGGGGGACGGGGTCTCCAGCTTCCCGACCGATCGCGGCTGGGACCTGCAGTCGCTGTACGACCCCGACCCCGACCGGCCGCACACCGTGTACACGCGCAGTGGCGGGTTCCTGTACGACGCGGGCGAGTTCGACGCGGGCTTCTTCGGCATCGGCGCGCGCGAGGCGCTGGCGATGGACCCGCAACAGCGGCTGTTGCTCGAGACCGCATGGGAGGCGTGCGAGGACGCGGGCATCTCGCCCGAGTCGCTGAAGGGCAGCCAGACCGGCGTGTTCGCCGGCGTCAGCGCCTCGGAGTACGGCGTGGGCCTGCCGCGCTCCACCGCCCGCAACGTGGAGGGCTTTCGCCTGACGGGTACGACCGGCAGTGTCGCCTCCGGTCGCGTGGCCTTCACCCTCGGCCTGGAGGGCCCGGCGGTGTCGGTCGACACCGCCTGCTCCTCCTCGCTGGTGGCGCTGCACCTGGCGTGCCAGTCGCTGCGCGCCGGCGAGTGCGCGCTCGCGCTGGCGGGCGGCGCCACGGTGCTCGCCACCCCCTGGCTGCTGTTGGAGTTCAGCCGCCAGCGCGGTCTCTCCCCCGACGGCCGCTGCAAGTCCTATGCCGACGCCGCCGACGGCACGGGCTTCTCCGAGGGGGCCGGCATGCTCCTGCTCGAGCGCCTCGCCGACGCGCAGCGCAACGGCCACCCGGTGCTGGCGCTCGTGCGCGGCAGCGCCGTCAACCAGGACGGCGCCTCCAACGGCCTGACCGCGCCCAACGGCCCCTCGCAGCGACGGGTGATCGCCCAGGCGCTCGCCGGCGCCGGGCTCGCTCCAAGCCAAATCGACGCGGTCGAGGGTCATGGCACGGGCACGACGCTCGGCGATCCGGTCGAGGTGCAGGCGTTGATGGCCGCCTACGGGCAGCACCGGCCCGACGGGCGGCCATTGTGGCTGGGCTCGATCAAGTCGAACCTCGGTCACACAGTGGCCGCGGCGGGCGTGGCCGGCGTGATCAAGATGGTGATGGCGATGCGCCACGGCGTGCTGCCGAAGACGCTGCACGTCGACGAGCCCTCGGGAAAGATCGACTGGAGCGCGGGCGCGATCGAGCTGCTGCTCGAGGAGCGGCCGTGGGCGCACGGCGAGCACGACGAGCCGCGCCGCGCGGCCGTCTCGTCGTTCGGCATCAGCGGTACCAACGCGCACGCGATCCTCGAGCAGGCTCCGGCGGAGAGCACGCCGACGGCCGAGGACACGCCGGGGCAGCCGGCCGGCCGGGCGCCGATCGATCCCGGCGTGCCGCCATCCGCCGTGTCGCCCGGAGCGACGCCGTGGCTGCTGTCGGCCAAGGGGAACGCGGCGCTGCACGCGCAGGCGCAGCGCCTGCTGGAGCACGTCGAGCGCGATCCCGAGCTGGCCCCGGGCGACGTCGCGCGCACGCTGGCGGGTCGCTCGCAGTTCGCGGATCGCGCGGTCGTGCTGGGCGGCGGTCGCGAGGAGCTGCTGGATGGCCTGAGGGCGCTCGCCGCCGGCGACTCGCCGCCGCAGGGGACGCGCGGGATCGCGGCCGGCCGCGATCCGCTGGCCTTCCTGTTCACGGGCCAGGGCGCGCAGCGCCCGGGGATGGGACGCGAGCTGTACGAGGCGTTCCCCGCGTTTCGGGAGGCGCTCGACGAGGTCTACGCCGAGCTCGATCCGCGTCTGCCCCGGTCCCTGCGCGAGGTCGACGCCGAGCTGCTCGACCGGACCGCGTTCACGCAGCCTGCGCTGTTCGCGTTGCAGGTCGCGCTGTTCAGGCTCCTCGAGAGCTGGGGTGTGCGCCCCGACTTCCTGCTGGGCCACTCGATCGGCGAGCTCAGCGCCGCGCACGTCGCCGGTGTCCTCTCGCTGCCGGATGCCTGCACGCTGGTGGCCGCGCGCGGGGCGCTGATGGGCGCGCTGCCCGAGGGCGGCGCGATGGTCGCGATCCAGGCCGGCGAGCAGGAGGTGCTCGCAGCGCTGGAGCCGTTCGCCGGCGACGTCTCGCTGGCGGCGGTCAACGGGCCGGAGGCGGTGGTGCTCTCCGGTGAGGAGGAGGCGGTGCTCGAGCTGCAGCGCGCGTGGCGCGAGCGGGGTGTCAAGACCAGGCGCCTGCGAGTCAGCCACGCCTTCCACTCGCACCGGATGGACGGGATGCTCGAGGAGCTGCGGACGGTTGCCGCCGAGCTCGAGCTCTCCCCGCCGCAGATCCCGATCGTCTCCAATGTGACCGGAGCGCCCGCGCCCGAGCGGATCTGCACCGCCGAGTACTGGGCCGCGCACGCGCGTGAGACGGTGCGCTTCAGCGACGGCGTGCGCTGGCTGGGCTCCCACGGGGTCGCGAGCTTCTTGGAGCTCGGTCCCGACGGGGTGCTCAGCGCACTCGCCCGCGACTGCCTGGAGCGAGCGGGGGCGGCCGGGAGCGGCGAGGACGAGCGGGCGGTGGTGGCGGTTCCGACGCTGCGGGGCGCGCGTGCCGAGAGCACGGCGCTGGTCGGCGCGCTGGCCGAGCTGTGGGCCCGCGGCGTCGAGGTCGACTGGGCGGGCATGCTGGCGGGAGGTCGGCGCGTGTCGCTGCCGCACTACGCGTTTCAGCGGGAGCGCTACTGGCTGGCGGGAGGCGCGGCGGGCGCCGGCGACATCGCCTCCGCGGGTCTGGGCGCGAGCGATCACCCGCTGCTGGCGGCCGCTGTCGCGCTGGCCGCCGACGGCGGCGACCTGTTCACGGGAAGGCTGTCGGCGCGGCAGCCGCCCTGGGTGGCCGATCACGTGGTGCTCGGCTCGTGCGTGCTGCCGGGGGTCGCGTACGTGGAGCTGGCGCTGCACGCCGGCCGCCGCCTCGGCAGCGAGGCGCTGGAGGAGCTGGTGATCGAATCGCCGCTCGTGCTCGACGCCCAGGGCGACGTGCAGCTGCAGGTGACGGTCGCCGCCCCCGACGAGGCCGGCCGGCGGCGCGTCGCGATCCACTCGCGGGCGCAGCACGGCGCCATCGGCGCGCCGGAGGGGGAGTGGACGCGCCATGCCAGCGGCGTGCTCGCACAGGTGGAGAGCGTCGAGGGGCACGCGAGCTGGGAGCAGCGGGCGGCGCGGCTGGCGGGAGAGGACTGGCCTCCCGCGGCGGCGCAGCAGGTGGACGTCGCGGACTTCTACGAGTACGCGGGCGGCCGCGGCCTCGACTACGGCCCGGCGTTCTTCGGGGTCCGGGCGGTGTGGCGCGACGGCGAGGAGCTCTACGCGGAGCTGTCGCTGCCCGAGCGCGAGCGGCCGCAGGCCGAGGACTACCGCCTGCACCCGGCGCTGTTCGACGCGGCCGTGCAGGTCATCATCGTCGGGCTGACCAGCAGCGGCGCGGAGCTGGAGGGCCGGGAGGGCGGGCTGAGGCTGCCGTTCTCGTTCAGCGGCCTGCGGCTGCACGCGGAGGGCGCGAGCGCGCTGCGGATCCACCTCGCGCCCGCGGGTGACGGCGCGATGTCGATGGTCGCCGCCGACGCCGACGGGGCCCTGGTCGCCAGCATGCAGGCGCTGGCCGTGCGCCCGGTCTCGCGCGAGCAGATCGCGCGCGCCGCCGGGGGCGCGCGCGACTCGCTGTTCGCCCTGCAGTGGCGCGAGCCGGTGGCCGAGTCGCCCCGCGCCGCGGCGGAGAGCTGGGCACTGCTCGGCGCCGCCGACGCCGGGCTGTGGGAGGCGCTTCGCAGCGCCGGGGTCCGGCTCGACCGCTACGACGACCTCGAGCAGCTGACGGCCGCCATCGATGGCGGCCAGGCGGCGCCGGACGTCGTGCTCGTGGACTGCGCATGCAACCTCGCCGACGGATCGCGCGCCGCCGGGTCCAGGCAGCAGGACGCCGCCGAGGACCGGCGCGATCGGGTCCCGCCGGCGCCGATCGAAGAGGCGCACGCAGCCACGCAGGGGGCGCTCGTGCTGATCCAGGCATGGCTCGCCGAGGAGCGACTGTCGCGGTCGCGGCTGGCGCTCCTCACCCGCGGCGCGGTGGGCGCCCTCGACGATGCGGAGCTGCACGCCATCCACCAGTCGCCCGTATGGGGTTTGGCGCGCTCGGCGCAGGCGGAGAGCCCGGGGCGGCTCGTGCTGGTGGACTGCGCGCAGGAGCCGCTCTCGCACGCCGCCATGCCGGTGGCGCTGGCCGGCGGGGAGCCTCAGCTGGCGATCCGCGAGGGGCGCGTGCTCGTGCCGCGCCTCACGCGCGTCTCGCCCACGGGGGCCGACTCGGCGATCCGCAACGAGCTCGCCCCGGCGGGGGAGGGGGCCGATCCGGCGGGGGAGGGGGCCGCCCCGGCGGGGGAGGGGGCCGATCCGGCCGCGGAGGCGGTCGGGGCGCTTCGCCGCGACGGCACGGTCCTGATCACGGGCGGCACGAGCGGTTTGGGAGCGCTGTTCGCCCGGCACCTGGCGGTCGCGCACGGCGTGGAGCACCTGCTGCTGGTCAGCCGCCGCGGCCCGCGGGCGCCCGGCGCGCGGGAGCTCAGCCAGGAGCTGGAGGAGATGGGCGCTCGGGTGCGGATCGCGGCCTGCGACGTCAGCGACCGCGCGCAATTGCGGGAGCTGCTCGCGGAGATCCCGGACGACCATCCCCTGACCGGCGTGGTCCATGCCGCCGGCGTGCTGGACGATGCGGTGATCGGCTCGTTGACGGCCGAGCGCGTCGACCGTCTGTTGGCGCCCAAGGTCGACGCGGCCTGGCACCTGCACGAACTGACGGCGGATCAGGAGCTCGCGCTGTTCGCACTGTTCTCCTCGACCGCGGCGACGCTGGGCAGCGCCGGCCAGGGTGGGTATGCGGCCGCCAACGCGTTCCTCGACGCCCTCGCGGCGTATCGGCGCGCGCGCGGGCTGCCGGCGACCTCGCTGGGATGGGGGCTGTGGGCTCAGGCCGGCGGCATGGGCGAGCAGCTGACCGAGACCGACCTCGCTCGCATGGCCCGTGCCGGGATCGGCGCGCTTCCCGTCGAGGAGGGTCTCGAGCTGTTCGACCGCGCGCGCGCCGGCGAGCGGGCGCTGGTACTGCCGATGCGACTCGAGCTCGCGTCCTTGCGTGCCCAGGCGCGCGCCGGAACGCCGCCGGCGGCGCCGCTGCGCGACCTGGTCGACGTGGCGCCGCGACCTGCGGGCGCCGATGCGCGGGCCTCGCTGGCGCAGCGACTGGCCGCGACGCCGGAGTCCGAGCGCGCCGGCGTAACGCTCGCGATCGTCCTCGGCGAGCTGGCGCGGGCGCTCGGGCAGTCCTCGCCTGCCGCGATCGGCAGGCGGCGGCCGTTCACGGAGCTGGGTCTGGACTCGCTCTCCGCGCTGGAGCTGCGCAACCGGCTGGGCGACGCGACCGGTCTGCGTCTGCCGGCCACCCTGATCTTCGACTATCCGACGCCAGAGGCGCTCGCGGGCCACCTGCTCGACGCGGTGGGCGATACCCCGAGCGCCGTGGCGTCGCTCGCGACGAGCGCAAGCGACGCCGCCGCGCGGCCCGCGGTCGCCGGGGAGCCGGTCGCGATCGTCGGCATGAGCTGTCGCTTCCCCGGCGGCGTGCGCTCGGCGGAGGATCTGTGGCAGCTTGCCGCCGACGGCGTGGACGCGATCTCGGCCTTCCCCGACGATCGCGGCTGGGACCTGGAGGGGCTGTACGACGGGGGCTCGGGCGCTCCGGGCACCAGCTACGCGCGCGAAGGCGGCTTCATCCACGACGTCGCCGACTTCGACGCGGCCTTCTTCGGCATCAGCCCGAGGGAGGCGCTGGCGATGGACCCGGCGCAGCGCCTGATGCTGGAAGTCTCCTGGGAGGCGCTCGAACACGCGGGCATCGATCCCGACTCGCTGCGCGGCGCCCGCGCGGGCGTCTTCGCGGGACACACGCCCGGGGACTTCGGAGCGCGGCTGTGGTCGGCCTTCGAGGGCCAGGAGAACCTCGCGGGCTACTGGCTGACGGGCACGATCGGCAGCGTCGTCTCTGGACGCGTCGCCTACGCGCTCGGACTCGAGGGCCCCGCGGTCTCGGTCGACACCGCGTGCTCCTCGGCCTCGGTGGCGCTGCACATGGCGTGCGGCGCGTTGCGCGGCGGCGAGTGCGAGCTGGCGCTGGCCGCAGGCGTGACGATCCTCGACACGCCCGGTCTGTTCGCGCAGTTCAGCAGCCAGAAGGGCCTGGCGCGAAACGGGCGCTGCAAGTCATTCGCCGATGGGGCCGACGGCGTCGGCTGGGGCGAGGGCGGGGGCGTGCTCGTGCTGGAGCGCCTCTCCGACGCGGAACGCAACGGTCGCCGCATCCTGGGGCTGGTGCGCGGCAGCGCCGTCAACCAGGACGGGGCCAGCAACGGGCTGACAGCTCCCAACGGCCCTTCCCAGCAGCGCGTGATCGCACAGGCGCTCGCGAGCGCCGGCCTGCAACCCGCCCAGGTCGACGCGGTCGAGGCTCATGGCACGGGCACCACGCTCGGCGACCCGATCGAGGCGCAGGCGCTGCTCGCGACCTACGGCCGCGAACGGCCCCGCCCGCTATGGCTGGGCTCGATCAAGTCGAACATCGGCCACACCGGCGCGGCCGCGGGGATCGCCGGGACGATCAAGATGGTGATGGCGATGCGCAGCGGCGTGCTGCCCAAGACGCTGCACGTGGACGCGCCCTCCAGCAAGGTCGACTGGTCCGCCGGCGAGGTCTCGCTGCTGACCGAGGCGGTGGCATGGGAGGCGGGCGCGGAGCCCAGGCGCGCGGCCGTTTCCTCCTTCGGCGTCAGCGGCACCAACGCGCACCTGATCCTCGAGGAGGCGCCGCCCGCGCCGGTGGACGGCGAGGACGCCCCCGCCGGGGACGGCGCGTTCGGCGGCCTCGTGCCGTGGGTGATCTCGGGCAAGAGCGAGCGCGCGCTGCGCGCGCAGGCCGACCGTCTGCGTGCGCATCTCAGCGAGGACGCGGCCAGCGCGCCGCAGATCGGCCTCACCCTGACCGGGCGCCCCACCTTCGAGCATCGGGCCGTCATATTCGGTGCGGATCGCGCGGAGCTGTCGAACGGCCTCACGGCGTTGGCACGCGGAGAGCACGGGGCGGGCGTGGTGGGCGTCGCTCCCGCGCACGACGGGCAGACAGCGTTCCTGTTCGCCGGCCAGGGCTCCCAGCGGGCCGGCATGGGCAGGGACCTGTACGGCGCCTTCACGGTCTTCAGGGAGGCGCTGGACGAGCTGTGCGGCGAGCTCGATCCGCTCGTCGGACGCCCGCTCCTGGACGTGCTTTTCGCGGACGGGGCCGCGAGCTCGAACGGGGATGCCGGCGCGGGGCTGTTGGATCGGACGCTATTCACGCAGACCGGCCTGTTCGCGCTCGAGGTCGCGATGTACAGGCTCCTCGAGAGCTGGGGCGTGCGCCCCGACTTCCTGATGGGCCATTCGATCGGCGAGCTCGCCGCGGCACACGTGGCCGGAGTGTTCACCCTGAAGGACGCCTGCGTTCTGGTGGCGGCGCGGGGCCGGTTGATGGAGGCCTTGCCGGAGGGCGGGGCGATGGTCTCGATCCATGCCTCCGCGGACGAGGTCGCAGAGACGCTGCAGGGCATGGAGCAGCGGGTTTCGCTGGCGGCGGTCAACGGCCCCCGCGCGGTCGTCGTCTCCGGCGACGAGGACGCCGTGCTCGACCTCGCGGGCCGCTGGGGAGAGCAGGGCGTCAGGACCAGGCGCCTGCATGTCTCCCACGCGTTCCACTCCCACCGGATGGACGCGATGCTCGACGAGCTCGCCGAGGTCGCCGGCAGCCTGTCGTTCGCGGCGCCGCGCATACCGATCGTCTCCAATCTCACGGGCCAGCCGGCGCAAGCGGAGCGTCTCTGTACGGCTGACTACTGGGTCGAGCAGGTGCGAAAGCCCGTGCGCTTCATGGACGGCGCGCGCTGGCTGCGGGCTCACGGAGTGAGCAGCTTTTTCGAGCTCGGGCCGCGGGGAGTGCTCAGCGCGATGGTGGAGGATTGCCTGGACGAGGATCGGGGCGAGGGCTCCGGCGCCGACCGGCGGCCCGCCGATGGGGACCGAAACGCGGACGCGAGCCCGGTGGTCGTTCCACTGCTGCGCGGCGCGCGCCCGGAAGTCGCGGCCGCGCTCGGCGCCCTCGCCGAGCTGTGGGTGAGCGGGACCGACGTCGATTGGGCCAAGCTGTTCGACGGCGTCCCCGCCAGACGCGTCTCGCTGCCGACCTACGCCTTTCAGCGCGAACGCTTCTGGCTCGAGGACGATTCACCGCGGCAGCGCGGTGCCGTCGGCGTGGGCCAGTCGCCCGTCGAGCACCCGCTGCTGGACGCGATGGTGGGGTGGGCCGACGGCGAGCGGTGGCTGTTCGCGGGCCGACTCTCGCCCGCACGTCACCCGTGGCTCGTCGATCACGCGATCCTGGGTGAGGTGCTGCTGGCCGGGGCCGCCTTCGTGGAGCTGGCGCTCGGCGCCGGGGAGCGCGTCGGGTGCGAGGTCGTGCGGGAGCTCACGCTGGAGGCCCCGCTGGTGTTCGACGGCGACGAGCCGGTCCTGCTGCAGCTGCTGGTCGGCGAGGACGACGGGACGGGGGAGCGCGCGTTCAGCATCCACTCGCGCGCAGATCGCCCCGCCGCGCACGACGACGCTCCCGCTCAGGAGGAGTGGACCCGCCACGCCGCGGGGCTCCTCGCGCCCCCGCGCGCTGCGACGGACGGGCCGCCGGCCGCCGTGCGGGAGCGGGCGGAGTCGCTGGGCGACAGCTCGTGGCCTCCGCGCGGAGCGGTGGGGATCGATCTGGACGGTGTGTACGACGCCCTCGCCGTGCGCGGCTTCGAATATGGGCCCACCTTCCAGGGTCTGCGGGCGGCCTGGCGACGCGGTGAGGATCTCTTTGCCGAGATCGCCCTGCCCGCGGCGCAGGACGCCGGCGAGCACGGGCCGTTCGGGATGCACCCGGCGCTGCTGGACGCCGCGTTCCACGTGTGGCTGAGCGCGCTCGCAGAGGACGAGGGGCGAGCGGGCGAGGAGCAGGGGGCCGAGGCGCACAGCGAGGCACGTATAACCGTGCGCCTGCCGTTCTCGTTCGGCGGGGTCGAGCTGTACGCGCGCGGAGCCTCGTCGCTGCGGGTCGTGCTCTCTCCGAGCGAAAGCGGAAGCTCTCTGCTGCTCGCCGACCAGTCGGGCCGGCCGGTCGCATCGATCGACTCGCTGGTGGCGCGCGAGGTGCCGGTGGCAGCGCTGGGAGGAGCCGCTCGCCGGCCCGGTCCAAGCTCGCTGCTGGCGATCAGGTGGACCGAGCCGGCGGGCGCCGCGGCGTCTCGGCAGGACGCCGCGGACGGCGGGCCGACGTCGGACGGGAAGCGCGTGGCGATCGTGGGCATGGAGGATTGGCCGCCGGCCCAGACGCTTGCCGCCGCCGGGGCGCCGCCCGAGGTGTTCGGCGACCTGCGAGGCCTGCGGGAGGCGATCGAGGCAGGCCGGACGAAGCCCGAGACGGTGATCTGCCAGTGCGATCCCGGCCGTGCGCAGGCCGGCGTCGAGCAGGCGCGCTGCGCTCCGGTCGCTGCCGTCGACGGCAGCGGCGGTTGCGATGCCGCGCAGTGGGCTCTGTCGCTGTTGCAGGAGTGGCTGTCCGCGGAGTGCTTCTCCGATTCGCGCCTCGTGCTGGTGACGAGCGGCGCCGTGGCGGGTGCGGCAGGGGAGGCCGTGTCGGGGTTGGCGCTCGCGGGCGTGTGGGGATTGGCGCGTTGCGCGCAGGCGGAGCACCCCGGACGGTTCGTGCTGGTCGACGTCGACGGGGAGGATGCCTCCTGGGAGGCGCTCGGCGGTGCGGTGGAGTGCGGTGAGTCGGAGCTCTCGATCCGCAGGGGCGCAGTGCTCGAGCCCCGGCTCGTGCGGGCCGGCGGGCGAGACGGCGCGCTGCCGCTGCCGGACGGCGAGGCGTGGCGTCTGAACGGCAGCGGCGGGACGCTCGAGGGGTTGTCGCTGACGCCTGCGCCCGAGTCCGATCGCGCGCTGCGGGCGGGCGAGGTGCGGGTCGCCGTGCGTGCCGGGGGGTTGAACTTCCGTGACGTGCTGCTCGTGCTGGGCATGTACCCCGGCGAAGCCGCGTTGGGCGGCGAGGGCGCGGGCGTCGTGGTGGACGTCGGCCCCGGCGTCGAGGGAGTGGCCGTCGGGGATCGCGTGATGGGTCTGTTCTCCGGGTTCGCCCCCCTCGCGATCGCCGATCACCGTCTGCTCGCGCGCGTGCCCGACGGTTGGTCGTTCGCGCGGGCCGCGTCGGTGCCGATCGCGTTCCTGACCGCCTATTTCGGACTGGTCGACCTGGGGCGCGTGGAGCCCGGCGAGAGGGTGCTGGTGCACGCGGGTGCCGGCGGGGTCGGCATGGCCGCCGTGCAGCTCGCACGGTCCCTGGGCGCCGAGGTGTTCGCCACCGCGAGCCCCGCGAAGTGGGGGACGTTGCGCTCGCTGGGACTGGACGACGCGCACATCGGCTCATCGCGCTCGCTGGAGTTCAGGGACCGGTTCCTGGACGCCAGCGGCGGCGCGGGCGTGGACGTCGTGCTCAACTCGCTCGCCGGCGAGTTCGTGGACGCCTCGCTGGATCTGCTGGCCGGCGGCGGTCGGTTCGTCGAGATGGGCAAGACCGATGTGCGCACGGGCGAGGAGATCGCGCGGGAGCGTCCCGGCGTGACCTACCGGGCATTCGACCTGTTGCAGGCCGCCGGCCCGGAGCGCGTCGCGGAGATGTTCCGCGAGGTGCTCGATCGCTTCGCCGCGGGGACGCTCGACCAGCTGCCGCTGACAGCCTGGGACATTCGCCACGCACCCGAGGCCTTTCGCTTCATGAGCCAGGCGCGCCACGTCGGCAAGAACGTGCTGACCTTGCCCCCGACCGCGCCCCACCTCGACGCGAACGGGACGGTCCTCATCACGGGCGGCACCGGCGCGCTGGGGAGGCTCCTGGCGCGCCATCTGGCGCTGAGGCATGGCGCGCGCCACCTGCTGCTGGCCAGTCGCAACGGCCCGCGGGCCGAGGGGGCGAGCGAGCTGAAAGCCGAGCTCGAGTCGGTGGGCGCCGAGGTCAGGATCGAGGCGTGCGACGTCTCCGAGCGCGAGGCGCTGCGGGCGCTGCTGGACTCGATCGCGCCCGAGCATCCCCTGCGCGCCGTGGTACACGCCGCGGGGGCGCTCGACGACGGCGCGATCGAGTCGCTGAGCAGGGAGAGCGTGCAGGGCGTGTTCGCGGCCAAGGCGGACGCCGCGTGGCACCTGCACGAGCTGACCGAGCACATCGACCTGCGGATGTTCGCCCTGTTCTCCTCCGCCGCGGGAGTGCTCGGCAGTCCCGGGCAGGCCAACTACGCCGCCGCGAACACGTTCCTCGACGCGCTTGCGGCGCACCGCCGCGCGCGGGGGCTGCCTGCGCTCTCGCTGGCCTGGGGTCCCTGGGAACAGACGGACGGCAGGGGCATGGCGGGCTCGCTGAGCGAGAGGGACATCGCGCGGATGGTCCGCTCGGGCGTCGGCGGGGCGATCGCCGGCGAGCAGGGTCTCGCGCTGTTCGACGCCGCGCTGGGCGCGGCCGAGGCGATGGTGCTCCCCCTGCCGCTCGATCTCCGAGCGCTGCGCGCGCAGGCCAGGGCGGGGACGCTGCCGGCGCTGTTCGGCGAGCTCGTGAGCGTACCCCCACGCGCCAACGCCGAGCTCGGCGCCCTGTTCTCACAACGGCTGGCCGAAGCACCCGTCGAGGAGCAGGAGGCTCTCGTCCTGGAGCTGGTGTCCGCCCAGGTGGCGACGGTCCTCGGACACGGCGATCCGGGGGCGATCGACGCGCAGCGCCTCTTCAAAGAGCTCGGCTTCGACTCCCTCACGGCGGTGGAGCTGCGCAACCGCCTGAACGCCGTCACGGGCCTGAGATTGCCGGCCACGCTCGTCTTCGACCACCCCACCACGCGGGCGGTGGCGCTGCACGTGCTCGGGGAGCTGCTTCCGAGCTTCGCGACGGTCGAGGGCTCCGATCGGGAGGAGCAGGAGATCCGGAGGGCGATCGCCGCGATTCCACTCACCCGCCTCAGGGAGGCGGGCCTGATCGAGCCCCTGCTGGCGCTGGCCGACCCGGATGGCGCCGCGCCCGACGGCGAGGACATGCGGCTGATCGACACGATGGACGTCGAGAGCCTCGTGCAGAGAGCCGCGGGGATCTCCACCGCGGAGCCGATGGAGGAGGTGCCGTGATGGCGAACGACGCCGACGACATCGTCCAGGCTCTGCGCACGGCGCTGAAGGAGACCGAGCGCCTCAAGCGCCAGAATCGCCGGCTGCTGGAAATCCCGCACGAGCCGTTGGCGATCGTCGGCATGAGCTGCCGTCTCCCCGGCGACGTGAGCTCACCGCAGGGACTGTGGCGGCTGGTGAGCTCGGGAGCCGACGCGATCGGCCCGTTCCCCGAGGACCGCGGCTGGGATCTGGAGCGCCTGTACGACGCCGACCCCGCGCACCTCGGGACCAGCTATGCGCGAGAGGGCGGCTTCGTCTACGACGCCGGCGAGTTCGACGCGGGCTTCTTCGGCATCGGCCCGAGGGAGGCACTGGCGATGGACCCCCAACAGCGGCTGCTGCTGGAGGGCGCGTGGGAGGCACTGGAGGACTCCGGCATCGATCCGGCGTCGCTGAGGGGCAGCCAGACAGGCGTGTTCGTCGGGGTGATCGCCGCCGACTACGGCCTGATCGGCGCGAGCGTCGAGGGCATCGACGGGTACGGGCTGACGGGGAACACCACCAGCGTCGCATCCGGTCGCATCGCCTTCGCCTTCGGGCTCGAGGGTCCCGCCGTTTCGGTGGACACCGCGTGCTCCTCCTCGCTGGTGGCGCTGCACCTGGCGTGCAAGGCGCTGCGCGCCGGGGAGTGCTCGCTGGCGCTGGTGGGCGGCGTATCGGTGCTCGCGACCCCGGGGTGCTTCGTCGAATTCTCGCGCCAGCGCGGCCTCGCGCCGGACGGGCGCTGCAAGTCGTTCGCCGCGGCGGCGGACGGCACGGGCTTCGCGGAGGGCATGGGAATGCTGGTGCTCGAGCGTCTCTCCGACGCCAGGCGCAACGGCCGCGAGATGCTCGGGCTGGTACGCGGCAGCGCCGTCAACCAGGACGGCGCCTCCAACGGGTTGACCGCTCCGAACGGCCCTTCCCAGCAGCGAGTGATCGCGCAGGCGCTCGCGAACGCCAAGCTCGAGGCCGCCCAGGTCGATGCGGTGGAGGCCCACGGCACCGGTACGACGCTCGGCGATCCAATCGAGGCACAGGCGTTGATCGCCGCCTACGGGCGCGATCGTGCCGAGGGCCGTCCGTTGTGGCTGGGGTCGATCAAGTCGAACATCGGACACACGCAGGCCGCGGCGGGCGTCGCCGGCGTGATCAAGATGGTGATGGCGATGCGCCACGGCACGTTGCCGCGGACGCTGCACGTCGACGCGCCCACCCCGCAGGTCGAGTGGCCCGCCGACGCGATCTCGCTGCTCACCGAGCAGCGGCCCTGGGAGCGGAGCGGCGAGCCGCGGCGGGCCGCGGTGTCGTCGTTCGGGGTGAGCGGCACCAACGCGCACGTGATCCTCGAGGAGGCGCCCGAGCCGATCCGCGAGCAGACCCCCGCGCCCGCGCCCGGCGGTCCCGCCGATGGCGGTACGCTCGCCGCCGTCGAGCGCGCGAACGCGCTGCCGTGGCTGCTCTCGGCCAAGAGCGAGCCAGCCCTGCGCGCGCAGGCCGAGCGCCTGCGCCGTCATCTCAGTCTCGCGGGCAGCGCCTCGACGCCGGGCGGCTCCGCCACCGCGGACGGCTCCCGGCCGGCGAACATCGACGTGGCCCTCACACTGACGTGTCGCGCGGTGTTCGAGCACCGCGCGGCGGTGCTCGTGGGCGAGGACGGGGCGCTGGAGGGCGTCGCCGCGCTGGCGGCGGGCAGGTCGGCGGCGGGAGTCGTCGCCGGCGACGCCGCGGCGAGCACCGGCGGCCTGGCATATCTCTTCACCGGCCAGGGCGCCCAGCGGGCGGGCATGGGCAGAGAGCTGTACGACGCCTTTCCGGCCTTCAGGACCGCGCTCGACGAGATCTGCGCAGAGCTCGACGTACACCTGCCGCGTCCGCTGTCCGGTGTGCTGTTCGCCGAGGAGGAGAGCGGCGAGCCCGCGCCGAGGATCGGCCCGATAGACCAGACGGTCTACGCCCAGCCCGCGCTGTTCGCGCTCGAGGTCGCGCTGTTCAGGCTGCTCGGGACCCTGGGAGTGCGCCCTGACCACCTGATCGGTCATTCGATCGGCGAGCTGAGCGCGGCGCACGCGGCGGGAGTGTTCTCGCTGGCGGATGCCTGCCGGCTGGTGGCGGCCCGCGGACGGCTGATGGGAGATCTGCCCGCGGGCGGGGCGATGTCGTCGGTGCAGGCCTCCGAGGCCGATGTGCGCGAGACGCTCGCAGGCCTCGACGGACGGGTCGCGGTCGCCGCGGTGAACGGCCCCGCCGCCGTGGTGATCTCCGGGGACGAGGACGCCGTTCTTCAGGTGGCGGACCTCTGGCGGGAGCGAGGCGCGAAGACCAAGCGCCTGCAGGTGAGTCACGCCTTTCACTCGCACCGCATGGAGGGGATGCTCGAGGAGTTCGAGGCCGTCGCGGGAGAGATCTCCTTCTCGCCGCCGCGGATCCCGATCGTGTCCAACGTGACAGGCGAGCCGCTGTCGACCGAGCAGATCTGTGCGGCGGAGTATTGGGTGCGACACGTACGCGAGCCGGTGCGCTTCATGGACGGCGTGCGTTGGCTTGGCGCCCGTGGAGTGAGGAGCTTCCTGGAGCTGGGGCCCGAGGGCGTGCTCAGCACGCTTGCCCGCGACTGCCTGGCAGAGGAGCCGCCGCACGCGGCGGCTCCTCTGCTGCGCGGCGGACGCGCGGAGCCCGCGACCCTGCTGCGCGCCCTGGCCGAGATCTGGGTGCATGGAGCCGACGTGGATTGGGCCGCGATGTTCGAGGGCTCCGACGCCCGGCGGGTCTCGCTCCCCACCTACGCGTTCCAACGCGAGCGCTACTGGCTGGCGCAGGGCGCGCTGGGTGCCGGGGACCTAGCCGCCGCGGGGCTGGGCTCGGCCGAGCACCCGCTGCTCGGGGCGGCCGTTCCGATGGCCGACGATCGGGGCTGGCTGTTCACCGGGCGGATCTCCCAGCGCGAGCCGGCCTGGCTCGCCGACCACGTCGTACTCGACGCGTGCGTCGTGCCCGGGGTGACGTTCGTGGAGCTCGCGCTGCACGCCGGCGGGCAGCTCGGCTGCGATCTGCTCGAGGAGCTCGTGATCGAGCTTCCCCTCGTGCTCGGGGAGCGCGACGAGGTGCAGCTGCAGGTCCTCGTGGACGAGGTCAACGAGGACGGCCGCCGCTCGGTGAAGATCCACTCCCGCCCAGCAGCGACGCTGGATGGCGGAGGCGAAAGAGCTTGGACGCGTCACGCCAGCGGCGTGCTCGCACCCGGCCGGCCGGGCGAAGACCGGCTCGCGGCGCAGGAGCCGGCGCTCGCGCACGAGTGGCCTCCAGAGGGCGCGGTCGAGACCGGTGTGGACGATTTCTACGACCACGTCGCTGCACTCGGCTTCGACTACGGGCCGGCGTTCTTCGGCGTGCGGGCCGTGTGGCGGCGCGGCGACGAGGTCTTCACCGAGCTGTCGCTGTCCGAGCGAGAGCGCCAACAGGCGCATCGCTTCGGCCTGCATCCGGCGCTGCTCGACGCCGCGCTGCAGGGGGCGTTGACGGGCGCGTCGAGCTCACACGCGGAGGGCGGCGCGGTAGATCGACTGCGGTTGCCGTTCTCGTTCAGCGCTGTGAGGTTGCTCCAGAAAGGCGTCTCCGGGCTGCGCGTCCGCATGTCACAGGCCGCCGACGGCCGCGTGTCGTTGGTCGGCTTCGACGAAGGTGGCGAGCCGGTGCTCTCGCTGGGATCGCTCGCGGTGCGATCCGTTTCGCGTGAGCAGATCGCGGGTGCTCCGGGCCAGCGCTCGGGGTCGTTGCTCGGCGTGAATTGGGACGAGGTCGAGAGCGCCGCGCCCGACGCGCGGCGGTGGGAAGGCCCGTGGGCGGTGGTGGGCGCCGAGAGCGGTGGTCTGCGCGACGCGCTGGGGCGTACGGGCGCGGACCCGGAGGCGTTTGGCGATCTCGTCGCGCTGGGTGCCGCGGTCGATGGCGGTGTGGCGGCTCCGGAGCTGGTGTTGCTCGATTGCGCGGGTCACGGCGGGGGCGAGATCGTCGCTGCGGCGCGCGCGACGGCCGCGGACGTGCTGGGATCGCTGCAGGAATGGCTCGCCGACGAGCGGTTCGCCGCCTCGACGCTGGCGCTGGTGACCGAGGGCGCGGTGGCGGCGGCAGCGGACGATCGTCTGGGCGGCCTGGCGCAGTCGCCGGTGTGGGGCCTGGTGCGCTGCGCGCAGGCGGAGCACCGGGGTCGCCTCGTGCTGATCGACGTTGACGGCGAGGAGCGGTCGTGGGACGCCTTGAACGTCGCGCTCGCAAGCGGCGAGCCGCAGCTGGCGGTGCGGGACGGTCGGGTGCTGGCGCCTCGGTTGGCGCGTCTCGGCGCGATCGGTGCTGGCGGGGCCCGAGCCGGCGGGGCCGGTGCCGACGGGGCTGGAGCCGGCTGGGCCGGCGCAGGGGCAGCCAGCGCGCGGGGGACGGTGCTGATCACCGGCGGCACCGGCGCTCTGGGGGCGCTGGTGGCCGAGCATCTGGTTTCCGCTCGCGGCGTCGAGAGCGTGTTGCTGGTCAGCCGCCGCGGGCGCGACGCGCCCGGCGCGAGCGAGCTGGAGGAGCGCCTGCTCGAGCTCGGCGCCGAGGTGAGCATCGTCGCGTGCGATGCGAGCGATCGCGGACAGTTGCAGGAGCTGCTCGCCGGGATCCCCGAGAAGCGTGCGCTCTGCGGCGTCGTGCACGCGGCGGGCGTGCTCGAGGATGGGGTGGTCGAGTCCCTGACGGTCGAGCAGCTGGGGCGGGTGCTGTCGCCCAAGCTGGACGCGGCGTGGCACCTGCACGAGCTGACCCAGCATCTGGAGCTCTCGACGTTCGTGGTGTTCTCCTCGGCTGCGGCGACGCTCGGCAGTGCGGGGCAAGGCGACTATGGCGCGGCGAACGCGTTCCTGGATGCGCTGATGGCATACCGGCGGGCGCGTGGGCTGGTCGGGACCTCGGTGGCGTGGGGCCTGTGGGACCTGGCCGAGGGCATGGGCGCCGGGTTGGGCGAGGCCGACCGCGCGCGGGCGGCGCGCTCCGGCATGGGCGCGCTTTCGGCGCGCGAAGGGTTGGAGGCGTTCGATGCGTCTGCGGCGGCGCCCACGGCGATGGTGGTGGCGGCGCGGCTCGACGTCGGGGCGCTGCGCGCGCAGGCCGAGGAGGGGGCGCTGCCGCCTCTGCTCAGCGGGCTGGCCGGTCGCCGTCCGCGCTCGTCGCGGCTCCAGAGCGGCGCCGGAAAGGCGGGGGCGCTCGCACGACGGCTGGCCGGGGCGAGCGAGCGCGAGCGCGAGGGCGTGGTGTTGGAGCTGGTGCTCGCGGAGATCGCGAGGGTATTGGGGCACGCGTCCCCCGCCGCGATCGGCAGGGACCAGGTGTTCACCGAGCTGGGGCTCGACTCGCTCGCGGCGCTGGAGTTGCGCAACAGTCTCGGCGAGGCCACGGGACTGCGGCTGCCGGCGACGCTGGTCTTCGACTATCCGACGCCCGCCGCGCTCGCGGGACACCTGCTGGAGGAGCTCGCCGGCTCCCGTCCGCAGAGCCCGGGGTCCGCGGTATCGGTCTCGACGGGAGCAGCCGCCGAGGAGCCGATCGCGATCGTCGGGATGGGGTGCCGATTGCCCGGCGGCGTGAGCTCGCCCGAGGAGCTGTGGGAGCTGCTCGCCGCGGGCACCGACGCGATCTCCACGTTCCCGCAGGACCGCGGTTGGGATCTGGAGCGCCTCTATCACCCCGATCCCGGCAATCCCGGCACCTGTTACGCGAGCGAAGGCGGGTTCATCTACGACGCGGGCGACTTCGACGCCGCCTTCTTCGGCATCAGCCCCAGGGAGGCGCTGGCGATGGACCCGCACCAGCGGCTGCTGCTGGAGACGGCCTGGGAGGCGCTCGAAGATGCCGGCGTTGACCCCCAGGAGCTGCGCGGCAGCCAGACCGGCGTGTTCGCGGGAGTGTCCCCCCAGGGGTACGACGTGAGCATGTACGGGCCGGCCGCCAGAGGGCTGGGCGGCTACCTGCTGACGGGCACCACCGGCGGCGTCGCGTCGGGACGGGTCGCCTACGCGCTCGGGCTCGAGGGTCCGACGATGACCGTCGACACCGCCTGCTCCTCGGCGATGGTCGCGGTGCACCTCGCGAGCGGCGCGCTGCGCGGCGGCGAGTGCGCGCTCGCGCTGGCGGGTGGCGCCACGGTGATGTCCACGCCGATGGGGCTGATCGAGTTCAGCGCGCTACGCGCGTCGGCTCCCGACTCGCGCTCGAAGTCATACTCCGACGCCGCCAACGGCGCCGGCTGGGGCGAGGGGGTGGGCATGCTGCTGCTGGAGCGTCTCTCCGACGCCCAGCGCAACGGCCGCGAGGTGCTGGCCGTGATCCGCGGCAGCGCCGTCAACCAGGACGGCGCGAGCAACGGGTTGACCGCCCCCAACGGGCCCTCGCAGCGGCGCGTGATCGCCGCGGCGCTGGCCGGCGCGCGCCTCTCGCCGGCCGACGTCGACGCGGTCGAGGGCCACGGCACCGGGACCGAGCTCGGCGACCCGATCGAGACCCAGGCCCTGCAGGCGGTGTACGGGCAGGACCGCCCGCCAGACCGTCCCCTGTGGCTTGGCTCGATCAAGTCGAACATCGGCCACGCCGTGGCCGCCGCGGGCCTCGCGGGCCTGATCAAGATGGTGATGGCGCTGCGCAGGGAGACCCTGCCGAAGACATTGCACGTCAACCAGCCCTCCTCGCACGTGGACTGGTCGGCGGGAAGCGTGGCGCTCCTGCGAGAGCCGCAGCCCTGGCAGAGGAACGGCAGGCCGCGGCGCGCAGGGGTCTCGTCGTTCGGCATCAGCGGGACCAACGCTCATTTGATCCTCGAGGAGGCGCCTTCCACGGCGCCCGCCACCGCTCCCGTCAGCGCCGAGCCCGCGCCGCTCGCCGCCGGGATGCCCGGCACGGGCTGGGGGGCGTGGCCGCTCTCGGGTAGGACGGAGGCGGCGCTACGCGCTCAGGCGGAGCGCCTGCGCGAGCGTCTGGACCGCGATCCGCAGCTGCAGACAGCCGACGTCGGCCGTACCCTGGCGGCGCGCCCGCGCTTCGCGCACAGGGCCGTGGTGATCGGCGGCGAGCGCGAGGGGTTGCTGAGCGGTCTCCGCGCGCTGGAGACGAGAGCGGGGGACGGCGAGCTCGTGCAGGGCATCGCTTCGCTCCCCGAGGGCGCGGGAGCCGTGTTCGTATTTCCGGGCCAGGGCTCGCAGTGGCAGGGCATGGCGCTCGAGCTCCTGGAGGGCTCGCCGGTGTTCGCCGAGCAGATGCGTGCCTGCTCCGAGGCGCTGTCCGAGCACGTCGACTGGGCGCTCGAAGACGTGCTGCGCGGCGCGCACGGCGCACCGGGACTCGATCGGATCGACGTTCTACAGCCGGCCCTGTTTGCGGTCGTGGTGTCGCTCGCGGCGCTGTGGCGTTCCTGCGGGGTGCGGCCGGCGGCGGTGATGGGACACTCACAGGGCGAGATCGCCGCCGCCCACGTCGCGGGTGGGCTGTCGTTGGAGGACGCGACCCGCGTGGTGGCGCTGCGCAGCCGGGCGCTGGTGCGGATCGTCGGGCGGGGGGCGATCGCCTCCGTCTCGCTGGCACCGCAGGAGTTGCGCCCACGCCTGGAGAGGTGGGGCGATCGCATCGCGCTCTCGGCGGTGAACGGACCCGCCTCGGTCGGGGTCGCGGGCGACGAGGAGGCGCTCACGGAGCTGCTCGCCGAGCTCCAGGACGATGGTGTGCGGGCGCGCATGGTCGCGGCGACCGTCGCCTCCCACTCCCCGCAGGCCGAGCTCGTGCGCGAGGAACTGCTCGATCTCCTGCGGCCGATCGCTCCGCGCTCGGGGAACGTGCCCTTCTACTCGACGGTGACCGGAGGACCGCTCGACACGGCGGCGCTCGATCGCGAGTACTGGTACCGCAATCTGCGCGAGCCCGTCCAGTTCGCGGCGGTGGTTCGCGCACTGCTAGACGAGGGGCAGCGCGCGTTCGTCGAGGTCAGCCCGCATCCCGTCTTGACGATGGGCGCCCAGGAAACCGTCGAGGAGGCGCTCGAGGAGCCTGGGGACGCCGTGGTCGTGGGCTCGCTGCGTCGCGAGCAGGGCGGGCCGCAGCGCTTTCTGGTGTCGCTGGCGGAGGTCTGGGCGCGCGGCGTGGAGGTCGACTGGGAGGCGCTGTTCGAGGGCGCGGGCGGGCAGCGGGTGAAGTTGCCGACGTACGCATTCCAACGCGAGCGCTACTGGCTGCAGGGAGCTCCGGGAGCGGGCGATGTGAGCTCCGCCGGACTGCGCTCCCCGGGACATCCGCTGCTCGGCGCGATGGTCGACCTGGCGGCGGGCGAGCAGTGGCTGTTCACCGGGCGGCTGTCGGTGCAGCAGCCGGCGTGGCTGGCGGACCACGTGGTGTTCGGGATGCCGCTGGTGCCGGGCACGGCGTTCCTGGAGCTCGCGCTGCATGTCGGCAGCCACGCCGACTGCGGCGTGCTGGAGGAGCTCGTCGTCGAGGCGCCGCTCGTGCTGCCCGCGCAGGGCGCGGTGACGCTGCAGGTCTCCCTCGGCCTGCCCGACGAGTCGGGCCGCAGGTCGGTGACCATTTCCAGCCGGCCGGCGAGCCCCGAGGAGGACGCGCTCGCCGCGGAGCCGTGGACCCGTCACGCCAGCGGCGTCCTGGTCGCAGGCGAGGCCTCCACGGCCGGCCGGGCGGGCGGCGAACGCGCGGCGACGCTCGCCGCGGAGGCGTGGCCGCCGCCGGGTGCGGAGCCGATCGCGATCGAGGAGCTGTACGACGAGCTGGCCGCCCGCGGGATCGAGTACGGGCCCGCGTTCAGCGTGCTGCGGGCTGCGTGGTGGCACGGGCAGGAGCTGCTCGCCGAGATCGCCCTGGCCGAGGGGGAGCATGAGGAGGCATCCGCCTACGGCGCCCATCCGGCGCTGTTGGACGGGGCGCTCCAGTTGATGGGCGCGACCCTGCTCCGGGATCTGGCGGAGGGCGGCGATCCGGAGCAGAGCGGGGTGTACCTTCCGTTCTCGTTCGGCGGGGTGGAGCTCCACGCGTCCGGCGCGTCGTCGCTGCGTGCTTCGATCCTGCCGCTCACCTCCGACACGGTTTCCCTGGCGGTGGCCGACGGAGCGGGGCGGCCGGTCGCCTCGATGGATTCGCTGACGATGCGCGAGGTGTCCGTCGAGCAACTGGGCGCCGCGCGCGGCGCATTCGACAACGCACTGTTCGGCATGCAGTGGAGCGCCGCCGCCGCGCCGCCGTCCCCACAGCCCTCCACGGACGCGCTGGTTCTGCTCGGCGACGAGCGCTCGGCCTTCGCGGAGTCGTTGCGGGCCAAGGGCGTTCGCGTCGAGGCGCACGCGGATCTGAGCTCTCTGTGCGAAACCGTCGAGCAGGGTGGCTCCGCACCGGCGACTGTGATCGTGGACTGTGGTCCGGAGCAGCGCGGCGGCTCGACCGACACCGGTCCCGACCTCGACCTCGACCGGTTGCGCGGGGCGGCGCATCGTGTGCTCGAGCTGGTTCAACTGTGGTTGTCGGAGGAGCGCTTCGGCGATGCGCGCTTGGTGCTGGTGACGCGGGGAGCCGTGTCGGTGGATCCGGCGAACGATCCGCTCCACGGCCTCGAGCTTGCCCCGGTGTGGGGCCTGGTGCGCTCGGCTCAGGCGGAGCACCCGGGGCGCCTGGCGCTGATCGACGTCGACGCGGAGACCGGCGGCGCCGCCCTGCTCGCGGCGCTCGCCTCACGCGAATCGCAACTGGTCATCAGGGACGGCCAGATCGCGGTTCCGCGTCTGCGCGCGTTGACCACGGCCTCCGCGCCCGAGCGAGGCGCCGGCGAGTCGGAGGCTCCGGCGCTCGACCCCGATGGCACGGTCCTGATCACCGGCGGCACGGGCGTGCTGGGCGGCCGGGTGGCGCGGCATCTGGTCACGCGTCACGGCGTCGGCCGGTTGTTGCTGGTGAGCCGGGCAGGAGCCCAGGCACCGGGCGCCTCTGAGCTTCAGGCTGAGCTGCGCGAGCTGGGTGCGGCCGTGCAGATCGCGGCGTGCGACGTGTCCGACCGCAGCGCGCTGAAGGCGGTGGTGGACTCCGTCTCCAGCGAGCATCCGTTGACGGCGGTGGTGCACGCCGCCGGCGTCCTCGACAGCGGCCTGGTCGGCTCGATGACGGCGGAGCGCGTCGACCGGGCGCTCGCGCCGAAGGTCGACGGGGCCTGGCACCTGCACGAGCTGACGGAGAGCTCGCCGCTGCGGGCATTCGTCATGTTCTCTTCGGCGGCCGGCCTGATCGGCGGTCCGGGACAGGCCAACTATGCCGCCGCGAACGCGTTCCTGGACGCCCTCGCCGCCTACCGACAGGCGCGTGGCCAGCCGGCGTGCTCGACCGCCTGGGGCCTGTGGGACACGGCCGGCGCCTTGACCGGCGAGCTGGGCGAAGCCGATCGCCGGCGCGTGGCCGGCCTGGGCATGCGTGCGCTCTCCCACGAGCGGGGGCTCGAACTGTTCGACGCCACGCTGAGCTGTACTCACGCGCTCGTGCTCGCCACCGCGCTGGATGCGCGCGTTCTGCGGGCGCAGGCCAGGACGGGAGTGCTGCCCGCGGTGCTCGGCGACCTGGTGCGGGTGTCCCGACGCCATTCGGCCGAGCAGGGCGAGTCGCTGGCGGCGCGCCTGGCAAACGTCCCCGAAGCCGAGCGGGAGGGAGTCGTGCTGGACCTGATCAGGTCGCATGTCGCCGCGGTGCTGGGACACGGCTCGCCGGCCCTGCTGGAGGAGCAGCGTGCCTTCAAGGAGCTCGGCTTCGACTCCCTCACCGCGGTCGAGCTGCGCAATCGCCTGAACGCCGTCACGGGGCTGCGCCTGCCGGCGACGCTGGTGTTCGACTACCCGACCCCGGCGACGCTCGGCGAATACCTGCTGAGTCGCGTGTCCACCAACGGCGCCGCGGCCGCCGGCGGCGCGACCACCTCGGCGCTGGCGGAGCTGGGCAGGCTCGAAGGCATCCTCTCGTCGCTCGCTGCAGACGACCTCGAGCGGGCGCAGATCGTGGGGCGGCTGCGCGAACTGGCGGACCCGGCGGCCGCCGGGACGGCCGCCGATGACGAGCTGGAGGCGACCACGGCCGACGAGGTGTTCGCGGCCTTGGACAGGGAACTGGGAGCGTCTTGAGATGGTCACCGTGTGGTGCTTACAGGAGGGGAGATGACCGATGGCCGATGACGAGAAGACGCTCGAGTATCTGAAGCGAACGAGGGTCGAGCTGCGCAGGACCAGGCGCGAGTTGCGGGAAGCCGAACAGCGCGTCCACGAGCCGGTGGCGATCGTGGGCATGAGCTGCCGCTACCCGGGCGACGTCCGCTCGCCCGAGGATCTGTGGGAGCTCCTCGCCTCGGGGAGCGACGGGATCTCCACGCTCCCCGAGGACCGTGGTTGGAACCTCGAGGCGCTGTACGACCCCGATTCCGAGCGACGTGGGACGGTGTACGCCCGCCACGGGGGGTTCCTCCACGACGCCGGGGACTTCGACGCGGATTTCTTTCGCATCAACCCCAAGGAGGCGCTGGCGATGGACCCCCAGCACCGCCTCTTCCTCGAAGCTTGCTGGGAGTCGCTGGAGGACGCCGGCATCGATCCGGTGTCCCTCCGGGGCAGCCGCGCGGGCGTGTTCGCCGGGATCAGCACGACCGGGTACGGGACGGACCCACGCGTCTCGGCGGGCCTGGAGGGCTACCGGGCGATCGGGCGCTTCGGGAGCGTCGCCTCCGGTCGCGTGGCCTACACGCTCGGCCTCGAGGGCCCCGCGGTCTCGGTGGATACGGCGTGCTCCTCCTCGCTGGTGGCGCTGCACCTGGCCTGCCAGGAGCTGCGCGCCCGCGCATGCACGCTGGCGCTGGCGGGCGGCGTGACGGTGATGGCCACCCCCGAAGGGCTGATCGAGTTCAGCGCCCAACGGCTGTCGGCTCCTGACGGCCGCTGCAAGTCGTTCGCGGACACGGCCGACGGCGCGGGTTGGTCGGAGGGCGTGGGCGTGGTGGTGCTGGAGCGCGTGTCCGACGCCGTGCGCAACGGCCACCGTGTGCTGGCGTTGGTGCGCGGCAGCGCGATGAACCAGGATGGCGCCTCCAACGGCCTGACGGCACCCAACGGTCCCGCCCAGCAGAGGGTGATTCTCCAGGCGCTCGCAAACGCGCGGCTCTCCACGAGCGACGTCGACGTGGTGGAGGCGCACGGCACCGGCACGGCGCTCGGCGATCCGATCGAGGCGCAGGCGCTGCTCGCGACCTACGGACAGCGTCGCGACCGCAACCGCCCCCTGTGGCTGGGGTCGGTCAAGTCGAACATCGGCCACGCCAGCACCGCGGCGGGCGTGGCGGGAGTGATCAAGATGGTGATGGCGATGCGCCACGGCGTGATGCCGCAGACCCTTCACGTCGATCGGCCCTCGACGCAGATCGACTGGTCGAGCGGCGGGGTCTCGCTATTGAGGGAGGCGAGGCCCTGGCAGAGCAATGGCGCGCCGCGCCGGGCCGGCATCTCCTCGTTCGGCATCAGCGGCACCAACGTGCACATGATCGTCGAAGAGGCTTCGGCGCCCGCCGCGGCCGCGGGCGCGGAAGGCCTGTATCCCGACGCCAGCGACGAGCACGCGCACCCGGCCGAGCCGGTCGAAGATCACCATCGCGACGGAGGGCGCGGGGAGAGCGTCCCGGCCGGCCCGCTGCCGTGGGTGCTGTCGGGAAAGGATCGTGACTCCCTGTGCGCTCAGGCCGAGCGCCTGCGCGATTACGTCGGCGGCTCAGGGGCGGACATCGCCGATGTCGGCCTCTCGCTGACCGCGCGCACGGCATTCGAGCGCCGCGCCGTGATCCTGGGCGCCGACCGCACGGCTCTGCTGGGCGGCCTGCAGGCATTGGCGCGCGGGGAGCCGGCGCCGAGCGTGGTGACGAGCGAGGCTCCCGCGGTCGGCGGGGGCCTGGCGTTCCTGTTCACAGGTCAGGGCTCCCAGTACGTGGGAATGGGGCGTGAGCTGTATGGCGCCTTCGCCGCGTTCAGGGACACCCTCGACGAGGTGTGCGGGGAGTTCGCGCGCCACCGGTGCGGGCTGTGGGACGTGCTGTTTGCCCTGACAGACGACGGCTCGGCGGTGGAGTCTCCGTTGGACCGGACACACTTCACCCAGGCTGGGCTGTTCGCACTGGAGGTCGCGCTGTTCAGGTTGGTCGAGTCCTGGGGGCTCGCTCCCGACTTCCTGATCGGCCATTCGATCGGCGAGCTGGCGGCGGCGCACGTGGCGGGGGTGCTCTCGCTCAGCGACGCATGCGCCCTGGTCGCAGCGCGCGGGAGGCTGATGGACGCCCTGCCGCCGGGCGGCGCCATGGTGTCGATCGACGCCGCCGAGCAGGAGGTGGTGGACACGCTCGAGGGCTTGGAGGGGCACGTTTCGCTGGCCGCCGTGAACGGTCCCCGCTCGGTCGTGATCTCGGGGGACGAGCAGGCCGTCCTGGATCTCGCCGCGCTCTGGAGCGAGCGGGGATGCCGGACCAAGCGTCTGAGGGTCTCTCACGCCTTTCACTCGCCGCGCATGGATCCGATGCTCGCGGACCTCGCGGAGGTCGCCGGCGGCCTGTCGTTCTCCGCGCCGCGGATACCGATCGTGTCCAATCTCACCGGTGAGCCCGTCGCGGTCGAGCACCTCCGCTCGGCCGAGTACTGGGCACGGCACGCGCGCGAACCGGTGCGCTTCATGGACGGCGTGCGCTGGTTGGGGGCGCAGGGCGTGCGAAGCTTCCTCGAGCTCGGCCCGGCCGGTGTGCTCGGCGCGATGGTCGGCGAGTGTTTGCATGGGCGCGACGGCGCGCGGGACGGAGCTGCCGAGGCCCGCTCCGGCGAGACGTCCGCTCCCGCCGAGGCCCGCCCCGGCGAGACGCCCGATCCCGCCGAGGAGACGCCGGCGCCAGACGGCGAGACGCGTGCGCCCGGCGGCGGGGTGACGGCGGTCTCGCTCCTGCGCAGGAAGCGCTCGGAGATCGAGAGCTCGCTCGGCGCCATCGCGGCGATCTGGGTGAACGGCGCTCGAGTGGACTGGGCTCAGCTGTTCAGCGGCCGCGCCGCCGAGCGGATATCGCTGCCGACATACGCCTTTCGGCGAAGGCGCTACTGGCTCTCCGCGGGAACCTCCGGCGCCGCGGGGACGGTTCCGCTCGGACAGACCTCGGCAGATCACCCCCTGCTCGGCTCCGCGACGTCGCTCGCCGACGGGCAGGGCTGGATCTTCAGCGGTCGCATCTCTCGCGAATCCCACGCGTGGCTGGCGGACCACGCGGTGATGGGCATGGTGGTCGTGCCGGGCACCGCGTTCCTGGAGCTCGCGGCCTACGCCGGCAGCGAGCTCGAGTGTCCCGTGATCGCCGAGCTGGTTCTCGAAACCCCCCTGGTGCTGCCGGAGCGGGGCGCAGTGACGCTGCAGCTCTCCGTGGGCGAGTCCGACGGGTCCGGACGGCGTCCGCTCGGGATCTACTCCCGGACCGAGGACGGGCTGCACGATGGCGCCCTGGCCGACGATCGGTGGACGCGTCATGCCAGCGGCTCGCTGAGCTCGGCGCAGGCGGCCGGCGTGGACCGGCGGGCCTCGCCCTCGGAGCGCGCCGCCGCGCTCGCGCGCACGCCCTGGCCACCGCCCGGTTCGCAGGCCGTGGCGGTCGGCGCGCTCCAGGATGCCCTGGCTGACAAGGGCCTCGAATATGGGCCGTCCTTCCAGGGGCTGCGAGCGGTGTGGCGACGGGGCGAGGAGGTGTTCGCCGAGGTCGCGCCGCTGGACGGCGAGGCCGACGAAGCGGCCGCGTTCGGATTGCACCCGGCGTTGTTCGACGCGGCGCTGCAGACCGGCGCCGCGAGCATCGTGGGCGAGGACGGATCGCGCAGCCAGGCGCGGGAGGGCATACACCTGCCGTTCTCGTTCAGCGGCGTCGAGCTTCACGCGCGCGGCGCTCGCTCGTTGCGGGTCGCTCTCCGTCTGGAAGGAGGCGAGGCGCGCTCGCTGCTCGTGCTCGACGACGCCGGTGGGCTCGTCGCTTCGGTCGAGGCGTGGATCGCGCGGGAGATATCGGTGTCGCAGCTGGGCGGCGCCGCCCAGGGCCGGCATCGCGACTCGCTGTTCACGGTGAGCTGGAACGAGCTCGGGGTTGACGGGGCCGAGCGTCCCCCCACGGCCCTGGCGGTGTTGGGCGCGGACGATTCGCCGCTGGCGCGGTCGATGCGAGAGGCCGGACAGTCAATCGAGGTGTACGCGGATCTCAGCTCCCTGGCGGAGGCCGTCGACGCGGGCCTGTCGCTGCCGGAGGTCGTGCTTTGCGATTGCGGCCTGGAGGATCGCGCCGGCACCGAGCCGGATGAGCTGGCGCTGGCGCATCGTGGCGCGCTGCGGACGTTGCTGCTGGCGCAGGAGTGGCTTCGCGACGAGCGCTTCGTCGGTTCGCGATTGGCGCTCGTCACGAGCGGGGCGGTCGCCGCGCGCGCGGGAGAGGACACGCCGGGGCTGGCCGCCGCGCCCGTGTGGGGCATGGTGCGCGCGGCGGAGTCGGAGGACCCCGGCCGGTTCGTGCTGATCGACGCGGACGACCGTGAGTGGCCGTGGGGCGCGCTCGCGGCGGCCCTCGGTGCCGGCGAGTCGCAGCTGGCGGTTCGCCAGGGCAGGGTCTTCGCGCCGCGGCTGGCTCGTGTCGCGGGGGCCGCGCCCGGTCGGGGCCACAGCGGTGACGGCGTGGCGAAACCCGACCCCGACGGTACGGTGCTGGTGACGGGCGGAACCGGCGTGTTGGGGGGGTTGGTGGCGCGCCATCTCGTGACGGCGCATGACGTGCGCCACCTGTTGTTGGTCAGTCGCCGTGGCGAGGACGCAGAGGGCGTCGGCGAGTTGCGGGCGGAGCTCGAGAGGCTGGGCGCGGCTGTGCAGGTGCGGGCGTGTGACGTGACGGCGCGCGAGGAGCTCCAGGAGCTGCTGGAGTCGATCCCGGCCTCGCATGCGTTGTCTGGCGTGGTGCACGCGGCGGGGGTGCTCGACGATGGTGTGATCGGCTCGCTGACGGCGGAGCGCCTGCAGCGGGTGCTGGCGCCCAAGGCCGATGCCGCGTGGCACCTGCACGAGCTCACCCAGCACATGGACCTGACGTGGTTCGTGCTGTTCTCCTCCGCGGCGGGCGTGCTGGGCAGTCCCGGACAGGGCAACTATGCGGCCGCGAGCGCGTTCCTCGACGGCCTCGCCTCCTATCGGCGTGCGCGGGATCTGCCAGGCGTGTCGCTGGCGTGGGGGTTGTGGGAGCAGACCCACGGGCTCGCGGGCGATTTGCGCAAGAGCGACGTGGCGCGAATGGCGCACACCGGCACGCGCATGCTCTCCGACGAGGAGGGGCTCGCGTTGTTCGACAGCGCGCTGGGAGTCGGCGAACCGCTGCTGCTCCCGCTCCCGCTGGAACCGACGGCATTGCGCGCCCGCGCCCGAGGGGGGACGCTGCCCGCCCTGTTCACCGACCTGATCAGGGCACCCGCGCGCCGCTCCGGGGGCGACCCGGGCGGTTCGCTGGCGCTGCGGCTGTCCGGCGTTCCCGACGACGAGCGCGAGAGCATCGTGCGTGAGCTGGTCAGATCGCATGTCGCGATGGTGCTGGGGCATGCCTCCCCGGAGACGATCGACATCCAGCGCACCTTCAAAGACCTCGGATTCGACTCGCTCACCGCCGTCGAGTTGCGCAACCGTCTGAGCGCCACGACCGGATTGCACCTGCCCGCGACGCTCATCTTCGACTATCCGACGACCACCGCCGTCGCCGGGCATCTGCTGAGCGAGCTCGCCCGCAGCGGGACCGCTGGCGTACATCCGCTGGAGGCGGTGCTCGAACGGCTCGAGCTCACGCTTTCCTCAACGGCGCCCGAGGGAGCGGAGCGAATGCGGATCGCGGCGCGACTCCAGGCGGTGGCGCTCGGTCTGAGCGAGCTGGGGGTTGACGAGGACGTCAAAACCGAGCGCGACGTTGACCTCGCCTCGGCCACCGACGACGAGATGTTCGATCTCATCGACCAAGAGCTTGGGGGGCTGTGAGTTGCCGAAACGTCCGTTCTTTCTGAGGGAGTTGGTGTAGATGGCAGAGAGCGACAAGCTCCGCGAGTATCTGAAGAAGGTCACGACCGACCTGCGCAAGGTTCGCCGACGTCTGCTGGACGTCGAAGGCAAAGGACGCGAGCCGATCGCGATCGTGGGCATGAGCTGCCGCTATCCCGGCGGCGTGTCCTCTCCAGCGAAGCTCTGGGAGCTCATCGCCGCGGGCGGGGACGGGATCTCGGCGTTTCCGGCGGATCGCGGCTGGGATCTGGAGCGGCTGTATGACCCCGACCCGGACCTGCCGGACACGAGCTATACGCGTTCTGGTGGTTTTGTCTATGACGCCGATGAGTTCGATGCTGCGTTTTTCGGTATCAGTCCGCGTGAGGCGTTGGCGATGGATCCCCAGCAGCGCCTGTTGCTGGAGGGCGCCTGGGAGGCCTTCGAGGACGCAGGCATCGACGCCACCTCGCTCAAGGGCAGCCAAACAGGCGTGTTCGCGGGGATCGTCACCTCGGGTTACGCCACCACGGGACCCGCGATCGGGGGCGTCGAGGGCTACCGGCTGACGGGCAGCACCAGCAGCGTCGCCTCGGGTCGCCTGGCGTATACGTTCGGCTTGGAGGGGCCCGCCGTGTCGGTTGATACGGCGTGTTCGTCGTCGTTGGTTGCGTTGCATTTGGCTGTGCAGGCGTTGCGTTTGGGGGAGTGTTCGTTGGCGTTGGCTGGTGGTGTGACGGTGATGTCGACGCCGGGTGTGTTTGTTGAGTTTTCTCGTCAGCGTGCGTTGTCGCGCGGATGGTCGGTGTAAGTCTTTTGCTGATGGTGCTGATGGGACGGGTTTGTCTGAGGGGGTGGGTGTGTTGTTGTTGGAGCGTTTGTCTGATGCTCGTCGTAATGGTCGTCGGGTGTTGGGGTTGGTGCGTGGGAGTGCGGTGAATCAGGATGGGGCGTCGAATGGGTTGACGGCGCCGAATGGGCCTTCGCAGCAGCGGGTGATTCGCGCAGGCGTTGGCGGGTGCGGGTTTGTCGGCTGGGCAGGTGGATGTGGTGGAGGGGCATGGTACGGGTACGACGTTGGGGGATCCGATCGAGGCGCAGGCGTTGATCGCGACGTATGGGCGGGGTCGTGGGGAGGGTCGTCCGTTGTGGTTGGGGTCGGTGAAGTCGAATATTGGTCATGCGCAGGCTGCGGCGGGTGTGGCTGGTGTGATCAAGATGGTGATGGCGATGCGGTCATGGGGTGTTGCCGCGGACGTTGCATGTGGATGAGCCGTCTTCGCATGTGGATTGGTCGGGTGGTGGGGTGTCGTTGTTGAGGGAGGAGGTGCCGTGGGTTGCGGGTGGTGAGCCGCGGCGGGCGGCGGTGTCGTCGTTTGGGGTGAGTGGTACGAATGCGCATGTGATTCTCGAGGAGCCGCCGGTTGAGGTGGTGCCTGAGGGTGGGGTTGTGGGTGGGGTGGGTGTGGGGTCTGCTGGGGTTGCTGTGGGGGTTGTGGATGGTGGGGGTGTGGTGCCGTTGGTGGTGTCGGGGAGGGGGGCGGCTGGGTTGCGTGGTCAGGCTGCTCGGCTGGGTGGGTGGTTGGCGGATGGGTCGTGTTCTTTGGTTGATGCTGGTTTTTCGTTGGTGGGCCGGTCGGTGTTCGAGGATCGTGCGGTGGTGTTGGCTGGGGTTGGGGGTCGTGAGGGGGTGGTCGGGGAGCTCGATGCGTTGGCTGCGGGGCGGCCTGGTGTTGGTGTCGTGCAGGGTGTGGCCGATGCTGGTGGTGGTGTGGTGTTCATGTTCCCGGGTCAGGGTTCGCAGTGGGAGGGTATGGCGGCCGAGTTGTTGGATGTGTCGGGGGTGTTCGCTGAGTCGATTGGTTTGTGTGGTGAGGCGCTTTCGTCGTTTGTGGAGTGGTCGTTGGAGGATGTTTTGCGTGGTGCGCCGGGGGCGCCTGGGTTGGATCGGGTCGATGTCGTTCAGCCGGTGTTGTTCGCGGTGATGGTGTCGTTGGCGCGGTTGTGGGGGGCGTGTGGTGTGCGGCCGGATGTGGTGGTGGGTCATTCGCAGGGTGAGATCGCGGCTGCGTGTGTGGCTGGTGGGTTGTCGTTGGAGGATGCCGCGCTCCTGGTCGCGTTGCGTAGTCGGGCGTTGGCGGGTTTGGCGGGGCGGGGTGGGATGGTGTCGGTCGGGTTGGGTGTGGGGGAGCTCCAGCGGCGCTTGGAGGGTGTCGTCGGGGTGTCTGTCGCGGCGGTGAATGGTCCTTCCGCGACTGTTGTGTCGGGTGAGGTCGGTGCGCTGGAGGAGTTTTTGGCGGGGTGTGAGTCCGATGGTGTCAGGGCGCGTCGTATTCCGGTTGACTATGCGTCGCATTCGGCTGCGATCGAGGAGATTCGTGGCGATTTGCTGGAGGCTTGCGCGTCGATCGTGCCGCGTGCGGGGGAGGTGCCGTTCTTCTCGACGGTGACGGGTGGGTTGTTGGACACGGCTGAGTTGGACGGTGAGTACTGGTATCGCAATTTGCGCGAGACCGTGCGGTTCGAGGGGGCGATCCGGTCGCTGTTGGGGGAGCGCTACCGCGCGTTTGTCGAGGTGAGCCCGCATCCGGTGTTGACGGTCGGGGTGGGAGAGACCGTGGAGGACGCGCTCGATGATCCTGTGGGTGTGGTCGTGGCGGGCTCGTTGCGTCGTGGCGAGGACAGCCGCGCGCGTTGGGTGAGGTCGCTGGCGGAGCTGTGGGTGCGTGGGGTCGGGGTCGATTGGGGGGCGGTGTTCGAGGGTGCCGGTGCGCGGCGTGTGGAGTTGCCGACGTATGCGTTTCAGCGTGAGCGGTTTTGGTTGCAGGCGGCGGCTGGTGGTGTGGGTGACGTCGCGGCGGCGGGGCTCGCCGGGGCCGGTCATCCGCTGCTGGGCGCGATGGTCGGGTTGGCTGACGGTGAGGGGTGGTTGTTCACCGGGCGGATCTCGCTGCAGACGCATCCGTGGCTCGCCGACCACATGGTCGCGGGCCGGGTGCTGCTGCCCGGGACCGCGTTCCTGGAGCTCGCGCTGAGCGCTGGGGAGCGCGTCGGGTGCGGTGTCGTGCGCGAGCTCGCGCTGGCGGCCCCACTGGTGTTCGACGGGAACGACGCCGTCCTCGTCCAGGTCGCCCTCGGCCACGCAGAGCAGCCAGGCGAGCACTCCCTGGCCATCTACTCCCGCCCCCAGGACCCCGACAGCGAAGACCCACTCACCAACGAACAGCACTGGACACGCCACGCCACCGGCACACTAACCACCAACCAACACCCCCACCCCAACACCAAACCCTCCCAGCAACTGCTGGACGACGCATGGCCACCGCGGGGCGCCGAGGCGATCGACATCGATCGCGCCTATGACGAGCTCGCCGAGCGTGGTTTCGAATACGGGCCGGTTTTCCAGGGCCTGCGCGCCGCCTGGCGGTGCGGGGAGGATCTCTTCGCCGAGGTCGCGCTGCCGGCCTCGCAGGCGGAGCAGGCGGGGTCGTTTGGCCTGCACCCGGCGCTGCTGGACGCCGCATTCCATGTCGGGTTGAGCACGCTCGTGGGCGACGGGAGCGGCGAGGACGGCGCCGGGCAGGGCAGCGGCGTGCGCCTGCCGTTTTCGTTCAGCGGGGTCGAGCTCTACGCGCGCGGAGCGTCCGCGCTACGGGTCTCCCTCGCCCGCGCGGACGGCGACGCGACCTCGTTGCTCGTCGCCGACGACGCCGGTTGACCCGTGGCCTCGGTGGCCTCGCTGGGCTCACGCGAAGTCTCGATCGCGCAGTTGGGCGCCGTCCTGCGCGGTCCCCACCACAACTCCCTGTTCGCGATCGGCTGGCACAAGCCGTCGCCGCCCCCTTCCCCGGCAGCCCACCGCACGGTGGTGCTGGGCGCGCAGGACTCGCCACTGGCCCAATCCATGCGTGGAGCGGAGGGCGCCGCCGAGTCCCACGCGGATCTCAAAGGCCTCAGCGAGGCGCTGGCGCTCGACGAGAGCGCCTCACGGCCGGGCACCGTGCTCTTCGATTGCGCGCTCGAGAGCGGCGAGGGTCTCGACGGCGAGGACGGCGCCGCGGCGGGAGAGCCGGCGCTGGCGATGCATCTCGCCGTCGAGCGGGTCCTGGCGTTGGTGCAGGAGTGGCTCGCGGACGAGCGGTTCAGGGACTGGCGTCTGGCGCTGATCACCAGGAGCGCCGTGGCCACGAGCGCGGGGGAGGAGCTCGGCGGCTTGGTCCACTCGCCGGTGTGGGGTCTGGTGCGCTCGGCGGAGGCGGAGGACCCTGGACGGTTCGTGCTGATCGACATCGACGACACGGAGGACTCCTGGAACGGGCTCGAGCCGGCCCTGGCCAGCGGGGAGTCGCAGCTGGCGATCCGCGCCGGCGAGATCCTGGCACCTCGGGTCACGCGCGCCGTCGCGCGCGCCGAGGACCCGAACGAGCGAGCCGCGCTCGAGGGTACGGTGTTGGTGACGGGTGGTACGGGTGTGTTGGGTGGTTTGGTGGCGCGGCATTTGGTTGTGGAGCATGGTGTGCGTCGTTTGTTGTTGGTTGGTCGTGGTGGTGGGGGGGAGGGTGTTGATGGGTTGCGGGTGGAGTTGGAGGGTTTGGGTGCGGTGGTGGAGGTTGTGGCGTGTGATGTGGGGGTGCGGGGGGAGTTGGAGGGGTTGTTGGGGTCGGTTGGGGATGAGCATCCTTTGTGTGGGGTGGTGCATGCGGCGGGGGTGCTTGATGATGGTGTGATTGGTTCGTTGACGGGGGAGCGTTTGCGGGAGGTGTTGGCTGCGAAGGCTGATGGGGCGTGGTATTTGCATGAGTTGACGCAGCACATGGATTTGGGGATGTTTGTGTTGTTTTCTTCGGCTGCGGGTGTGTTTGGTAGTCCGGGGCAGGGGAGTTATGCGGCGGCGAATGCGTTTCTTGATGGTTTGGCGGCGTATCGTCGGGCTCGGGGGTTGTCTGGTGTTTCGTTGGCGTGGGGGTTGTGGGAGCAGGCCAGTGGTTTGACGGGGGGTTTGGGTGAGCGTGATCTTGCGCGGATCGCGCGGTCGGGGATGCGGGCGCTGTCTAGTGAGGAGGGTTTGCGGCTGTTTGATGGTGCTTTGGGTGTGGGTGAGTCGTTGGTGTTGCCGGTGCCGTTGGAGTTGGCGGCGTTGCGGGCGCAGGCGAGGGCGGGGGTGTTGCCTGCTTTGTTCGACGGCTTGGTGGGTGTGTCTGCGCAGCGTGCGGGTGGTGCGCTGGATGGTGGGTTGGCGCGGAGGTTGGCGGCTGTGTCTGAGGGGGAGCGTGAGGGTGTTGTGCTGGAGCTGGTCAGGGGCCAGGTCGCGGGTGTGTTGGGTCATGGTTCGGCGGAGTCGGTCGATGTGCAGCGTCCGTTCAAAGATCTTGGGTTTGATTCGTTGACTGCGGTGGAGTTGCGTAACCGGTTGAACGCGGCGACGGGGTTGCGTTTGCCGGCGACGCTTGTGTTCGACTATCCGACGGCGTCGGCGGTCGCTGGTCACATTCTTGGTGAGATCGCGGGGTCGCGGGCGGGTGTGAGCGTGAGTGCGAGTGTGTCGGTTAGGGCGTTGGATGAGCCGTTGGCGATCGTCGGTATGAGTTGTCGGTACCCGGGAGGGGTTCGCTCGGGGGATGGGTTGTGGGAGCTCGTCGCCGCGGGTAGGGACGCGATCGGGGAGTTCCCCGCCAATCGCGGCTGGGATCTGGAGAGCTTGTATGACCCCGATCCCGATCGTCCTGGCACCACCTATACGCGTTCCGGTGGTTTTGTCTATGACGCCGATGAGTTCGATGCTGCGTTTTTCGGTATCAGTCCGCGTGAGGCGTTGGCGATGGATCCCCAGCAGCGCCTGTTGCTGGAAGGCGCCTGGGAGGCCCTCGAGGACGCAGGCATCGACCCCACCTCACTCAAAGGCACCCAAACCGGCGTATTCGCAGGCATCATGTATCACGACTACGGCAGCGGCATCGGGTGGCAGGAGCTCGCGGAGTTGGAGGGCTATCTGGGCACAGGGACCGCGGGCAGCGTGGCGACGGGCCGCGTCGCCTATGCGCTGGGGCTGGAGGGTCCTACGGTGTCGGTTGATACGGCGTGTTCGTCGTCGTTGGTTGCGTTGCATTTGGCTGTGCAGGCGTTGCGTTTGGGGGAGTGTTCGTTGGCGTTGGCTGGTGGTGTGACGGTGATGTCGACGCCGGGTGTGTTTGTTGAGTTTTCTCGTCAGCGTGCGTTGTCGCGGGATGGTCGGTGTAAGTCTTTTTCTGATGGTGCTGATGGGACGGGTTTTTCTGATGGGATGGGTGTGTTGTTGTTGGAGCGTTTGTCTGATGCTCGTCGTAATGGTCGTCGGGTGTGGGGGTTGGTGCGTGGGAGTGCGGTGAATCAGGATGGGGCTTCGAATGGGTTGACGGCGCCGAATGGGCCTTCGCAGCAGCGGGTGATTGCGCAGGCGTTGGCGGGTGCGGGTTTGTCGGCTGGGCAGGTGGATGTGGTGGAGGGGCATGGTACGGGTACGACGTTGGGGGATCCGATCGAGGCGCAGGCGTTGATCGCGACGTATGGGCGGGGTCGTGGGGAGGGTCGTCCGTTGTGGTTGGGGTCGGTGAAGTCGAATATTGGTCATGCGCAGGCTGCGGCGGGTGTGGCTGGTGTGATCAAGATGGTGATGGCGATGCGGTATGGGGTGTTGCCGCGGACGTTGCATGTGGATGAGCCGTCTTCGCATGTGGATTGGTCGGGTGGTGGGGTGTCGTTGTTGAGGGAGGAGGTGCCGTGGGTTGCGGGTGGTGAGCCGCGGCGGGCGGCGGTGTCGTCGTTTGGGGTGAGTGGTACGAATGCGCATGTGGTTCTCGAGGAGCCGCCGGTTGAGGTGGTGCCTGAGGGTGGGGTTGTGGATGGTGGGGGTGTGGGGTCTGCTGGGGTTGCTGTGGGGGTTGTGGATGGTGGGGGTGTGGGGTCTGCTGGGGTTGCTGTGGGGGTTGTGGATGGTGGGGGTGTGGGGTCTGCTGGGGTTGCTGTGGGGGTTGTGGATGGTGGGGGTGTGGGGTCTGCTGGTGTTGGTGTGGGGGTTGTGGATGGTGGGGGTGTGGTGCCGTTGGTGGTGTCGGGGAGGGGGGCGGCTGGGTTGCGTGGTCAGGCTGCTCGGCTGGGTGGGTGGTTGGCGGATGGGTCGTGTTCTTTGGTTGATGCTGGTTTTTCGTTGGTGGGCCGGTCGGTGTTCGAGGATCGTGCGGTGGTGTTGGCTGGGGTTGGGGGTCGTGAGGGGGTGGTCGGGGAGCTCGATGCGTTGGCTGCGGGGCGGCCTGGTGTTGGTGTTGTGCAGGGTGTGGCCGATGCTGGTGGTGGTGTGGTGTTCATGTTCCCGGGTCAGGGTTCGCAGTGGGAGGGTATGGCGGCCGAGTTGTTGGATGTGTCGGGGGTGTTCGCTGAGTCGATTGGTTTGTGTGGTGAGGCGCTTTCGTCGTTTGTGGAGTGGTCGTTGGAGGATGTTTTGCGTGGTGCGCCGGGGGCGCCTGGGTTGGATCGGGTCGATGTCGTTCAGCCGGTGTTGTTCGCGGTGATGGTGTCGTTGGCGCGGTTGTGGGGGGCGTGTGGTGTGCGGCCGGATGTGGTGGTGGGTCATTCGCAGGGTGAGATCGCGGCTGCGTGTGTGGCTGGTGGGTTGTCGTTGGAGGATGCCGCGCTCCTGGTCGCGTTGCGTAGTCGGGCGTTGGCGGGTTTGGCGGGGCGGGGTGGGATGGTGTCGGTCGGGTTGGGTGTGGGGGAGCTCCAGCGGCGCTTGGAGGGTGTCGTCGGGGTGTCTGTCGCGGCGGTGAATGGTCCTTCCGCGACTGTTGTGTCGGGTGAGGTCGGTGCGCTGGAGGAGTTTTTGGCGGGGTGTGAGTCCGATGGTGTCAGGGCGCGTCGTATTCCGGTTGACTATGCGTCGCATTCGGCTGCGATCGAGGAGATTCGTGGCGATTTGCTGGAGGCTTGCGCGTCGATCGTGCCGCGTGCGGGGGAGGTGCCGTTCTTCTCGACGGTGACGGGTGGGTTGTTGGACACGGCTGAGTTGGACGGTGAGTACTGGTATCGCAATTTGCGCGAGACCGTGCGGTTCGAGGGGGCGATCCGGTCGCTGTTGGGGGAGCGCTACCGCGCGTTTGTCGAGGTGAGCCCGCATCCGGTGTTGACGGTCGGGGTGGGAGAGACCGTGGAGGACGCGCTCGATGATCCTGTGGGTGTGGTCGTGGCGGGCTCGTTGCGTCGTGGCGAGGACAGCCGCGCGCGTTGGGTGAGGTCGCTGGCGGAGCTGTGGGTGCGTGGGGTCGGGGTCGATTGGGGGGCGGTGTTCGAGGGTGCCGGTGCGCGGCGTGTGGAGTTGCCGACGTATGCGTTTCAGCGTGAGCGGTTTTGGTTGCAGGCGGCGGCTGGTGGTGTGGGTGACGTCGCGGCGGCGGGGCTCGCCGGGGCCGGTCATCCGCTGCTGGGCGCGATGGTCGGGTTGGCTGACGGTGAGGGGTGGTTGTTCACCGGGCGGATCTCGCTGCAGACGCATCCGTGGCTCGCCGACCACATGGTCGCGGGCCGGGTGCTGCTGCCCGGGACCGCGTTCCTGGAGCTCGCGCTGAGCGCTGGGGAGCGCGTCGGGTGCGGTGTCGTGCGCGAGCTCGCGCTGGCGGCCCCACTGGTGTTCGACGGGAACGACGCCGTCCTCGTCCAGGTCGCCCTCGGCCACGCAGAGCAGCCAGGCGAGCACTCCCTGGCCATCTACTCCCGCCCCCAGGACCCCGACAGCGAAGACCCACTCACCAACGAACAGCACTGGACACGCCACGCCACCGGCACACTAACCACCAACCAACACCCCCACCCCAACACCAACACCTCCCAACGCGCCGCCACGCTCACAGAGCAACCCTGGCCGCCCACAGACGCGGAGCCCGTGGACGTGGACGACCTCTATGACGAGCTCGCCGAGCACGGCCTCGAATACGGTGCAGCCTTCCGAGCACTGCGGTCGGTCTGGCGGCGCGGCGAGGAGGTGTTCGCCGAGGTGTCCCTCTTGCCGGGCGAGCTGGACGCGGCGCCAGCGACCGCGGGCCGGACGGGCCAGGCCGCCTCCTTCGGTCTGCACCCCGCGCTGCTCGACGCAGTGCTGCAGGCCAGTGCCGCGGGTCTCCTCGACGAGCACGGACGACGCGGCGAGGCGCGCGAGAAGCTCAGGCTGCCGTTCCTGTTCAACGGCGTCGAGCTGCACGCCCGCGGCGCCTCGTCGTTGCGCGCAGCCTTCTCCGTGGGCGAGAACGAGGTGAGCTCGCTGCTCATCCTCGACGACACCGGCGGGCTCGTGGCGTCGATGGAGTCGTGGGTTGCACGCGAGGTGTCGACGGCGCAGCTGGGCGCCGGTGGCAGACGTCGCGACGCCCTGTTCGCCGTGCGCTGGAGCGAGCCGCCGAGCGTCGCTCAGCAGGCGCCCACCACCGAAGGGAGTCTGACGCTGCTGGGTGAGCCGGATTCACCACTGACCCGGTCTCTGCAGGGCACCGGCCAAGGCGTCGAGGTCTTCGTGGATCTACCCACGCTGGGGGAGGCGCTGGACGGAGGGCTCGCCTCGCCGCCGGAGATCGTGCTCTTCGACTGCCGTCCCGACGCGACCGCCGCAGAGGACGACCTCACAGACAGCGCCGCCGAGGCGGCGCTGTCGCCATCGCGGATCGCTGAACGCGCGCTCGCCGTGGTCCAGGGTTGGCTGTCCGACGAGCGCTTCGCCGAGTCGCGCCTGGCGCTGATCACCGGTGACGCCGTGAGCACCGGCGTGGGCGATCGTCTCGGAGGGCTCGGCTCCTCGCCGGTGTGGGGACTCGTGCGCAGCGCTCAATCGGAGAACCCCGAGCGGTTCGTGCTTGTCGACGTGGACGACGCCGGCGACTCCTGGGAGATGCTCGCGCGCGCGCTCGCGACGCGCGAGTCCCAGCTTGCGATACGCAAAGGCCTGGTTCTCGCGCCCCGCCTGAGACGCGCGACCGAGCCGGGCGGCCTCCTGGAGGCGCCGGCCGAGGCCGGCGAGTGGCGTCTGAGCGCGGGTGCGACGGGCACGCTCGATGGACCTCGCGCTGATCGAGGCGCCGGAGATGGCGCAGCCGCTCGGGCCGCGAGAGGTCCGGGTCGGCGTGCGAGCCGGCGGCCTCAACTTCCGCGACGTGCTGATCGCGCTAGGTATGTATCCCGGTCTCGCCGCCGTCGGCAGCGAGGGCGCAGGCGTCGTCCTGGAGTTGGGTCCCGACGTCGAGGGACTCGCCGTCGGCGATCGTGTGATGGGGCTGCTCCCCGGGTTCGGTCCGGTCGCGGTCACCGACCATCGCGTGATCGCTCGGATTCCAAAGGGATGGTCGTTCGCCGAGGCCGCCGCGATCCCGGTCGCGTTCCTGACCGCGTATTACGCGCTGGTCGACCTCGCGGAGCTCGAGCCGGGCGAGAGGGTGCTCGTGCACGCCGCGACCGGCGGCGTCGGGATGGCCGCCGTGCAGCTCGCCCGGCACATCGGCGCCGAGGTGTTCGCCACCGCGAGCCCCGCGAAGTGGGACGTCCTGCGGAAGCTCGGGTTCGACGAGGCGCACATCGCGTCGTCGCGTTCGCTCACATTCAAGGAGCGCATCCTCGCCGAGACACAGGGACGCGGCGTGGACGTCGTGCTCGACTCGCTCGCCGGAGAGCTCGTTGACGCCTCGCTCGACCTCCTCGGACGGGACGGCGCTCGCGGCCGCTTCGTAGAGATGGGCAAGACGGACGTCCGTGACGCCGACGCAGTGGCCGACGAGCGCCCGGGCGTGACCTACCGGGCGTTCGAGATGGCCGAGGCCGGTCCGGAGCGCATCGCGCAGATGCTCGGCGAGCTGCTCGCGCTTTTCGAGGGCGGCGCACTGGAGCCGTTGCCGGTGACCGCGTGGGACATCCGCCGCGCGCCAGAGGCATTCCGGTTCATGAGTCAGGCGCGACACACCGGCAAGCTGGTGCTGTCCCTACCGTCTGTGTTGGGTGGTGGGGGTACGGTGTTGGTGACGGGTGGTACGGGTGTGTTGGGTGGTTTGGTGGCGCGGCATTTGGTTGTGGAGCATGGTGTGCGTCGTTTGTTGTTGGTTGGTCGTGGTGGTGGGGGGGAGGGTGTTGATGGGTTGCGGGTGGAGTTGGAGGGTTTGGGTGCGGTGGTGGAGGTTGTGGCGTGTGATGTGGGGGTGCGGGGGGAGTTGGAGGGGTTGTTGGGGTCGGTTGGGGATGAGCATCCTTTGTGTGGGGTGGTGCATGCGGCGGGGGTGCTTGATGATGGTGTGATTGGTTCGTTGACGGGGGAGCGTTTGCGGGAGGTGTTGGCTGCGAAGGCTGATGGGGCGTGGTATTTGCATGAGTTGACGCAGCACATGGATTTGGGGATGTTTGTGTTGTTTTCTTCGGCTGCGGGTGTGTTTGGTAGTCCGGGGCAGGGGAGTTATGCGGCGGCGAATGCGTTTCTTGATGGTTTGGCGGCGTATCGTCGGGCTCGGGGGTTGTCTGGTGTTTCGTTGGCGTGGGGGTTGTGGGAGCAGGCCAGTGGTTTGACGGGGGGTTTGGGTGAGCGTGATCTTGCGCGGATCGCGCGGTCGGGGATGCGGGCGCTGTCTAGTGAGGAGGGTTTGCGGCTGTTTGATGGTGCTTTGGGTGTGGGTGAGTCGTTGGTGTTGCCGGTGCCGTTGGAGTTGGCGGCGTTGCGGGCGCAGGCGAGGGCGGGGGTGTTGCCTGCTTTGTTCGACGGCTTGGTGGGTGTGTCTGCGCAGCGTGCGGGTGGTGCGCTGGATGGTGGGTTGGCGCGGAGGTTGGCGGCTGTGTCTGAGGGGGAGCGTGAGGGTGTTGTGCTGGAGCTGGTCAGGGGCCAGGTCGCGGGTGTGTTGGGTCATGGTTCGGCGGAGTCGGTCGATGTGCAGCGTCCGTTCAAAGATCTTGGGTTTGATTCGTTGACTGCGGTGGAGTTGCGTAACCGGTTGAACGCGGCGACGGGGTTGCGTTTGCCGGCGACGCTTGTGTTCGACTATCCGACGGCGTCGGCGGTCGCTGGTCACATTCTTGGTGAGATCGCGGGGTCGCGGGCGGGTGTGAGCGTGAGTGCGAGTGTGTCGGTTAGGGCGTTGGATGAGCCGTTGGCGATCGTCGGTATGAGTTGTCGGTACCCGGGAGGGGTTCGCTCGGGGGATGGGTTGTGGGAGCTCGTCGCCGCGGGTAGGGACGCGATCGGGGAGTTCCCCGCCAATCGCGGCTGGGATCTGGAGAGCTTGTATGACCCCGATCCCGATCGTCCTGGCACCACCTATACGCGTTCCGGTGGTTTTGTCTATGACGCCGATGAGTTCGATGCTGCGTTTTTCGGTATCAGTCCGCGTGAGGCGTTGGCGATGGATCCCCAGCAGCGCCTGTTGCTGGAAGGCGCCTGGGAGGCCCTCGAGGACGCAGGCATCGACCCCACCTCACTCAAAGGCACCCAAACCGGCGTATTCGCAGGCATCATCGCGTCCGGCTACGGCGTGGGCAGCTTTCTAGACGACCTGCAGCTGGAGGGCTATCAGGCGACGGGCATGACCAGCAGCGTCGCCTCCGGACGGATCGCCTACACCCTCGGCCTCGAGGGGCCGGCCGTCTCGGTCGACACCGCCTGCTCCTCCTCGCTGGTCGCGCTGCACCTCGCGGGCCAGGCGCTCCGTGGCGGCGAGTGCTCGCTGGCGCTCGCCGGTGGCGTCACGGTGCTCGCCAAGCCCGCGGGGTTCACCGAGTTCGCCCGCCAGCGCGTGCTGTCGGTAGACGGTCGCTGCAAGTCGTTCGCCGCGGCAGCCGACGGAACGGGGTTCTCGGAGGGCATGGGGATGCTTGTCCTGGAGCGTCTTTCGGACGCTCGCCGCAATGGCCACGAGGTGCTGGGGTTGGTGCGTGGCAGCGCCGTCAACCAGGACGGGGCTTCGAATGGGTTGACCGCGCCGAACGGTCCCTCCCAGCAGCGGGTGATCGCGCAGGCGCTGGCGAACGCGAGCCTGAAGCCGCATCAGGTGGATGCGGTCGAGGCGCACGGCACCGGTACCACGCTGGGGGATCCGATCGAGGCGCAGGCGTTGATCGCCGCCTATGGGCAGGGTCGCGCGGAGGACCGTCCCTTGTGGTTGGGGTCGATCAAGTCGAACATCGGTCATACGCAGGCCGCGGCCGGGGTCGCGGGGGTCATCAAGATGGTGATGGCGATGCGCCACGGCAAGCTGCCGCGAACGCTGCACGTCGATCGGCCCTCGACCAATGTCGACTGGTCGGCCGGCGCGGTTTCGGTCCTGACACTCGAGCGGCCGTGGGAGCAGGCCGACGGGCAGCGCCGGGCGGGCGTGTCGTCGTTCGGTGTGAGCGGCACCAACGCGCACGTGATCCTCGAGGAGGCGCCCGCCGCCGCCTCGCCCGAGGAGGGGGACGGCGCCGGGCGCGCGTCCGGTGCCGGCGCGAGCGCCGACGGCGTGGCGTTCACGAGCGCCGCGTTGACGGGGGACGCGGTGCCCTGGGTGCTCTCCGGTCGCGGCGAGGACGCGCTGCACGACCAGGCCGGACGCCTGCGTGAGTTCGTCGATGGCGCGCCGGAGCTCGAGCTGATGGACGTCGGCCGCTCGCTCTCGTCCCGTCCTGTATTCGAGCATCGCGCCGTGTTGCTGAGCGGCGCGCGCGAGGAGATGCTGACCGGGCTCTCTTCGCTGACGGCGAAGGAGGTCGCCGAGGGGCGGGATTCGGTCGTGCGCGGCGTGGCCCCATCGGCGGACCTCGGCGCGGTGTTCCTGTTTCCCGGCCAGGGCTCGCAGTGGCACGGCATGGCGCTGGAGCTGCTGGAGTCCTCGCCGGTGTTCGCCGAGCAGATGCGGGCGTGCGAAGAGGCGTTGTCGGAGCATGTCAACTGGTCACTGGAGGATGTCCTGCGGGGAGCGCAGGACGATTCGAGACTCGACCAAGTCGATGTCCTGCAACCCGTCCTGTTCGCGATCGTGGTGTCGCTGGCCGCCCTGTGGCGCGCGCTCGGCGTGCGTGTGGCAGCGGTCGCGGGTCACTCGCAGGGCGAGATCGCCGCTGCATATGTGGCTGGTGGCCTGTCGCTGAGCGACGCGACACGCGTGGTCGCGCTGCGCAGTCGCGCGCTGCTGAAGATCGTCGGTGAGACAGAGACGATGGCGTCGGTCGGGCTTGGTCTGAAGGCGCTGCGCCCACGCCTGGAGAGGTGGGGCGATCGAATCACCGTCTCGGCGGTGAACGGACCCTCCCTCGTGGGGCTCGCAGGCAATCGCAAGGCGCTAGAAGAGCTGCTGGCCGAGCTGGAGGCCGACGGTGTGAGAGCGCGGCTGGTCCCAGGAGCGGCCGGGGCCACGCATTCGCCACCCGTGGAGGTGCTGAGGGAGGAGCTGCTGGAGGCGTTTGCGCCGATCGCGCCCCGCACGGGCGAGATTCCCTTCGTATCCACCGTGACAGGAGGTCCGCTCGACACCGCGGAGCTGAATGGGGAGTACTGGTATCGCAATCTCCGCGAGGCCGTCCAGTTCGAACGGGTCATCCGCGCGCTGCTGGCGGACGGCAGACGGGCTTTCATCGAGATCAGCCCCCACCCGGTGTTGACGATGGCAGTCCAGGAAACGGTCGAGGAGGCGCTCGAGGACCCCAGCGAGGCCGTCGTGATGGGTTCGCTGCGCCGCAAGCAGGGAGGCCCCGCAAGCTTCCTGAAGTCGGCAGCCGAGGCATGGACGCACGGTGTGAAGGTCGACTGGCCGGCATTGTTCGCCGGCCGCCCCACCCACCGCATCGGGCTTCCCACCTACGCATTCCAACGTCAGCGCTACTGGCTGACGCCCACGCCCGGCACGGGCGACGCCGCCTCGATCGGTCTGTCCGCCGCCGATCATCCGCTGCTGGGCGCCTCGATCGCGATCGCCGGTGAGCAGGGCTGGCTGTTCAGCGGGCGCCTCTCGCTCGAGGCCCACCCGTGGCTGGGAGACCACGCGATCGCGGGCCAGGCACTCCTGCCGGGCGCCGGCTTCCTCGAGCTGGCGCTGGCCGCCGCCGAGCGGGTCGGCGCGACCGTGGTGGAAGATCTCGCCGTCGAGCGCCCCCTCCCGCTCGCCGACGGGCAGGCGGTGCAACTGCAGCTCTCGGTGTCCGAGCCCGGCGAGCGGGGCAGCCGCTCGCTGGCGATCTACGCTCGTCCGCAGAGCGCCGCCGGGGGCGACCCGCACGCCGAGACGTGGGTTCGCCACGCGACGGCCACGCTTGGCGAGGATGGCGATGCGCTGCGCGACGACCAGCGCGTGCGGGAGCAGTTCGCGGGAGCGACGGGAGCGGACGCGTGGCCCCCCGAGGGCGCGCAGGGGATCGATCCGGAGCTGCTGTACGACCGCCTCGCCGACGCGGGCTGCGAATACGGTCCCGCCTTCCAGGGCGTGCGCGCCGCATGGCGAGCGGGAGACGAGCTCTACGCCGAGGTCGAGCTGGCCCCCGGGCAGACCGCGGACGCAGGCGGATTCGCCGTCCACCCGGTGTTGCTCGACGCGATGCTGCACGTCGCGGCCTTCAGTGAACTGGGCGACGGCCCGGCCGACGAGCTCGAACAGCTACAACCCGGCGATGCGCGGTTCGGGGATGCGCGGTCCGGCGATGCGCCGAGGATGCCATCGGCGTTCTCGGGCGTCCGCCTGCTGGGACGTGGGGAGCACGCGTTGCGCGTGCGCATCGCCAGGGCTCCAGAGGGAGACGGACTGAGCGTGACCGCCGCCGCCGAGGACGGCAGCCCGGTGCTCTCCGTCGAGGCGCTCGAGATGCAGGCGGTCGACCGCCGTCAGCTGCGGGCGGTCGGTTCCGTGAGCACCAACCTGCTCCACGAGCTGCGCTGGGTGCGACTCGCGGGTGCACCCGCCGGTGGCGGGCCGTTGCGGGTCGCGCAACTCGACGCGGGCGCGGATGTCCAGGCCAGCGGGATCGAGCTGGAGCGGCACCCCAACCTGGGCGCGCTCGAGGACGCGATCGCAGAGGGCGCCCCGCCCCCGCCGGTCGTGGTGATCAGAGCCAGCGCGCTGGCCGGCGGCGCGATCGCGCGCGCCGATGGTGCGGCGACGCGCGCCGATGACGCGGACGGCACCTGCGCCCCGGGCGGTGAGCTGGCACAGGGCATTCATGAGGCGACGGCGCGCGCGCTCGCGCTGATGCAGGCGTGGACCGCCTCGCAGCCGCACGCCGACGCGAAGCTGGTGCTGCTGACGGAGGGCGCGGCCGACGTGACGGCCGACGATACGCCCGACGGTGCGAGCGGTCGTGGCGAGAGCTCGGCGCTCCGGCTGATGCAGGCGGCACTCGTCGGCCTCATGCGCGTAGCGCGGTCGGAGCATCCCGGTCGCTTTGCGGTCGTCGATCTCGACGGCGCCGAGTCCTCGGCGGGCAGCGGAGCCTCGACCGAGGTCTCCACAGGCGCACTCGCGGGCGCCCTCCTCAGCGACGAGCCCGAGCTGGCGCTGCGTGGTGGCTCGCTGTTCGTCCCGCGGGTCGCTCGCCTGACGGCGGCGGTCACGCCGCCACCGGTATCGAGCGATTCGAAGGGCACTGTGCTCATCGTCGAGGACGAAGACCACGGGCCGGGCGTACCGCTCGCGCGACACCTCACAACCGCGCACGGCGCGCGGCACGTGGTGCTCGCGCGTGGCGACGCCACCGCGACCGAGGACGTCGAGGCGCTCCAGGCGGAGCTGCGCGAGGCGGGGTGCGACGTACGTCTTGTCGCCTGCGACGTCTCCGAGCGGGCCCAGCTCGAGGAGCTGCTCGAGTCGATCCCAGACGAGCATCCCCTGGACACCGTCATTTACACCGCTGGCCTTCCCGCGGATGGCGTGATCGACTCGATAGACGCAGAGCGTCTATCGAGCGTGCTGCTCCCGAAGGTTGGCGCGGCCCTCAACCTGCACGCGCTCGCGGGGGCGGCGGAGCTGATTCTCTTCTCGTCCGTTGCGGCGGCGATTGGTGCTGCCGGGCAGGGCACTCACGCGGCGCTCGATTCGTTCCTGGATGCGCTGGCGGCCGATCGTCGCGCTCGAGGCCTGCCGGGGGTCGCCCTGGCCTGGGGCGAGTGGAACCTGGGCGCCGAAGACCCGGGGGAGCTCGACGCCTCCGCACCGGTGCGGGTGGGAGGCCGAGGCCTCCTGCCGATCTCCCTCGAGCGGGGGCTCGAGCTACTCGACGTCGCGCGGGACGTCGATCGTCCGCGGCTGCTCGCGGCGCGATGGGACACGGCGGCGCTGCGCGCCGCCGCCAAGGCGGGAGTGCTGCCGGCCGTCATGGGCGGCCTGGTGCGAGACTCCGCGCGAGGAGCCCACGCGTCGCGTGTTTCGCTGGCGAGCAGGCTCGCTGCGGCTCCCGAGGCGGAGTGGAGCGCGATCGCCGCGGAGCTCGTCAGAGATCATGTCGCCGGCGTCCTCCGCCACGCCACCCCGGCCGCGGTCGACCTGCAGCGGCCGTTCAAAGACGCCGGCTTCGACTCGCTCGGCGCGCTCGAGCTCAGAAACCGGCTCAGCCAGGCGACCGGTTTGAAGCTGCCGGCCACGCTCGTCTTCGACCACCCCACTCCTGCCGCGGTGGCGAAGTTCCTGCTCGCCAAGGCGATCGCCGACCGCGGCGGCCAGCTGAGCATCGACGAGGAGATCGACAGGCTGGAGAAGGCGCTCGCCGCCAACCCGGGCGATGGCCGCGAGCGCGAGCGCATCGGGGGACGCCTGCGCGCATTGTTGGCGAAGGTGGCCGACGACGGCGCTCGCAACGAGGCTGTCACGGTCGAGATGATCGAGTCGGCGTCGATTGACGAGATCGTGGAGCTGATCCAACTCGACCTTTCGGAGGCGTGAGCGGCATGGCCGACCAAAACCAGCTTCTGCCCCTGCTGAAGCGCGTCATGATCGAGCTTCACCAGACGCGTGCGCGATTGCGGTCGCTGGAGGAGCGGGACGGCGAGCCGATCGCGATCATCGGCATGAGCTGCCGCTATCCGGGCGGGATCTCCTCGCCCGAGGAGCTGTGGGAGCTGGTTGCAGGCGGCCGCGACGCGATCGGTCCGTTTCCCGACGATCGCGGCTGGGACCTGGAGGGCCTCTTCGATCCGGACCCGAATCAGCCAGGCAAGAGCTATGTGAAGCACGGCGGATTTCTCGACGATGTCGCCGGCTTCGACGCCGCCTTCTTCGGGATCGGACCGGAGGAGGCTTTGACGATGGACCCCCAGCAGCGACTGCTGCTCGAATGCACATGGGAGGCCTGCGAGGACGCCGGAATCGATCCCGAGGCCCTGAGGGGCAGCCCGACGGGGGTGTTCACCGGGGCCGCCTTCTCGGACTACGGGTTGGACGTGAGCCTCCCGGCGCTCGAGCACCTGCGGATGACGGGTAGCGCCCCGAGCATCGTCTCGGGTCGGATCGCCTACACCTTCGGATTCATGGGGCCGGCGGTGAGCATCGACACCGCGTGCTCTTCCTCGCTCGTCGCCGTCCACCTGGCAAGCCAGGCCCTGCGCGCCGGCGAGTGCTCGCTCGCACTGGCCGGGGGTGTGACCGTGTTGTCGACTCCCACCGCATTCATCGGCGCCTCTCGCGCGCGAGGCCTCGCGCCGGACGGACGTTGCAAGTCCTTCGGCGCGGGCGCCGACGGCATGGGGTTCGCCGAGGGCGTCGGGCTGCTGATGCTCGAGCGCCTCTCCGACGCCCGCTCACACGGCCACCCCGTGCTGGGATTGCTGCGCGGCTCGGCGGTCAACCAGGACGGGGCTTCCAATGGCCTCACAACGCACAGCGGGCCCGCACAGGAACAGGTGATGCGCGAGGCCCTCACGCGAGCGGGTCTCACACCCGCCGACATCGACGTCGTGGAGGCGCACAGCACCGGCACCGCCTTGGGCGATCCGATCGAGGCTCAGGCGATCCTCGCCGCCTATGGCCAGCAGCGCGGCAACGGGCCCGTGCGGCTCGGGACGGTCAAGTCCAACATCGGCCACACCCAGCTCGCCTCCGGTGTCGCGGGGGTGATCAAGATGGTGATGGCGATGCGCAGCGGCCTCCTGCCGAAGACCCTGCATGCCGAGGAGCCCTCGCCGTATGTGAGCTGGTCGGACGGCGAAGTCGCGCTGCTGCACTCACCGGTGAGCTGGCCCGCGGGCGATCGCCCTCGCCGCGCGGGCATCTCCTCGTTCGGGATGAGCGGGACCAACGCGCACGCGATCCTGGAAGAGGTAGCTCGAGATGCAGCTCAACACGACACTCCCGACGAGCCCGTACGCGCCGAGCAGTCCGATCGCGAGCGCGATGGAGAGCCGGGAGAGCCGGGAGGTCCGCTCGAGGCGCCGATCGCGCCCCGGCTGCCGACCGTGCCGATCACGATCTCGGCCAAGAGCGAGGAGGCGCTGGCGGCGCAGGCCGAACGTCTCCGTCTGCATCTCATGGCACACGCAGAGATCGAGTTGCTCGACGTGGGCGCCACGCTCGCGTTGCACCGCGCCCATCTGAGCGTGCGCGCGGTGATCCTCGCGGCGAGCCGCGAGGAGCTGCTCGCGGGCCTGCTCTCGCTGGCGCAGGACGGGTCGGCCGCGCACGGTGTCGCATGCGCGGTCACGACCGGCGAGGACGAGCGCACCGTATCCGCCGCGGAGGTGACCGCCGGCCTGCGCGCCGGCGGCGCGCAGGCCGCGGAGTTCCTGGATTCCCTCGTGCGTTCACACCTGCAGGGGGCGTCCGTCGACTGGCATCCACTTTTTCCCCGAGAGCGCTGCGGTTACACCCAGCTTCCCACCTACGCCTTTCAACGACGCCGCTACTGGCTTTCGCCTGCCACCCAGGCGTTGGAAGCCGCCCTCCCCGGCGGATGAACCACACGGCCTTCCATCACGAGCAACGAGGAGACAACATGTCATCGACGTACGCAAAGCTGGCCGATCTCCCCATCGAGATCGGGTCCTGCAGCCTGCAGGGGTTGACGAAGAGCGTCGCGCTGGGCGAGCGGCTGACGACCGTCGTGTGCCTGCACGGGGAAGGCGAGGAAGGCGTCGGAGAGGACGTGATCGTCTTTCCCAACGACCAGCTCGCCTTCCAGAGCGCCGCCGCGCCCGACCTGGCGGGGTCCTGGACGCTGGCCGAGCTCGGCGACCACATAGACAGCCTGGACCTGTTCACGGTGGAGCCCCTGTTCAAGGCGTACCGCGCATGGCGGCGTTGGGCGTTTCACTCCGCGGCGCTCGATCTGGCGTTGCGACAGGCCGGCCGTGCGCTGCACGAGGTGCTCGAGGTGCAACCGCAACCGATGACCTTCGTCCTGTCCGCCAGCCTCGGCGAGCCGGCTCAGACCGACGCGCTGTACGCCCTGCTCGCTCGCTATCCCGACCTGAGCCTGAAGCTGGACGTATCCCCCTCCTGGGACGATCGGCTGCTCGCCGAGCTCGCCGCGTTGAATGCGGTCGTCACGGTCGACTTCAAGGGGTTCACTCCAGATCTCGGAGACGCGCTTCCGGCCGACCCCGCGCTGTATCGACGGGTCGCCGAGGCGTTGCCCGACGCCTGGCTGGAGGATCCCAACCTCAACACCGACGAGGCCGAGTCGGCGCTTGCCGAGCATCGCGATCGCATCACCTGGGACACCCCCAGTCGCTCGATCGCGGATATCGAATCGCTCGCGTTCGCGCCCCGGGTGATCAACATCAAGCCCTCGCGCTTCGGCTCGCTGCGGGAGCTGTTCGCGGCTTACGATTTCTGCGCCGAACAGGGCATCGGCGTGTATGCCGGCGGCATGTTCGAGCTGGGTCCCGGACGCGGGCAGGCGCAGTACCTGGCCTCCCTGTTTCACCCCCAGACGCCCAACGACATCGCGCCCGCCGGTTACAACGACCCCGTGCCCGCCGACGGGCTGCCCGCAAGCCCGCTCGCGCCCGCTCCCACGGCTACGGGATTTCGATGGGAGGCGTGAACTGGCCGTGTGAGCGGGGCGCGCACGTGACCGGCGCCCTCCCGCGTGCGCGACGGCCCTGGGCCGTGAGAGTCGGCGCTCACGCCGGCAGTCGCTCTCCCGCGTGCGCGGCCGGCATCGGCCGTCCCGGCTGTTCGGGGTGGCTGGGCCTGCGGCGAGCGCGCCTGCGCTCTCGCCGCAGCGCTTGCAGGTAGGGCACGAAGTCGACGTGGATAGCGTGATTGCCGCGCCCCCCGAAGCGCTTTCGCCGCCTGTCATCTTCGCGGGCGATGGCCTGTGTCATGCGCGTGCGCGAGGGCAGATCGGCCCTGTTCTCCAGCAGGTCGGCGATCCACTCCGCCTGCAGCTCCGCGAGCGGGTTCAAGGGACCGGCCACATCTATCAAACCGATGAAGTACAGGCCTGGCAAATCGGGGTGTATGACCCTTTTGTAGAGCGGAACCGAGCCGTTCTGGGGGTCGACGATCGGGTCTGAAAGGAAGGGGAGGCTGATCCTGTAGCCGGTGCAATAGACGATCACGTCGATGTCCTCGATGGAGCCGTCCTCGAAGGCTGCCCGCTCTCCGTCGAGGCGCGCGATCCAGGGCTTGGGGGTCACCCGGCCGAGCCCAATCTGCGTGTAGATGTCCGAGGGTCCCGTGAAGATGCCGCTGCCGAACCGGTGGTCGGGCTTCGGCAGCCCATGGTCCTCAGGCCGCCCCAAGAACGAGCCGATCCTGCGCGAGAAGATCAGGCTGCCGATCCTGAACAACGCTCCGCCGGCCACCTCGCGAGCGATCGGCACTCGCGACTGGAGCCTGACGCCGACCTCGCCCACCGGACTGCTGCCGAGATATCTGGGAAGGATCCATCCGCCGCGCCGCGCCGCGAGAAACGTCATCTTCGAGACCCGTGAGGTGTCACACGCGATGTCGATGGCCGAGTCGCCGATACCCACGACCAGCACGTTCTTGCCCTCCAACCCCTCTGTCGTGCGATAGGAGTGAGAGTGGAGCTCCCGTCCGGCGAAGCTACCGGGAAATGGGGGATCCAACGGGCGCGGGTCCCAGTGGTGCCCGCTCGCGACGACCACCGCGGCATAGCGATCGCTGCGCACGGTGCCGTCGACGTCGCGCCAGCGCACCTCCCAGCCGGCCCCGATGCGCTGGACGCCTAGAACCTCGGTTCGAAAGCGGATGTGCTCACGGAGCGCAAAATGCTCGGTGTAGTCCTCCAAGTACGCGAGTACCTTGGTGTGGTCGGGAAAGTCCGGATAGTCCACCGGCATTGGGTAGTTCGCGTACTCTGCGATCTTGCGTGGAGTGTTGATGTGAAGCGAGGCGTACGCCGAGGAGAGCGCGTTGTCGTTTTCGTAGCGCCACAGGCCGCCGACATCCGACCCTTTCTCGAAACAGTCGAATGGGAGCCCCCGCGTCTTGAGCACCTGGCAGGCTGCCATCCCCGACGGGCCGGCGCCGATGACGGCCACTTTCCCATCGTCGCCACCCACTCAATGTCCCACGTGCGGCAGCTTCTGGTCTGTCGCGAGCGGGGACGTCGTGTGAAGCTCACAGCCTGCGTCGGTGCACGTGCGCTTCAGCCGTCCCGCGGAGACGGTCTCGAGCAGGCCGGCGATCCAGCACGTCGGGCAGCCCCCGAGCGCGAGGAAGCCGGGAACCCCCAGCAGCAGCGTGGCCGGGCCGGCGACCGGCGCAAGTGCGAACCCCGAGCCGATCAAGCCGAACCCGATCGCTCCCCGTGCGAGGTGGCGACCGAGCGGTGCCGGGCTGGCGCCTTGCTCGGCGGTATGCGTGGTGTGTGTCTGGGTGATGACTTCAGGATTGCGCATCGTCGTAGCAACCTCCATGGGCGGCGGTGTCGTAAGCGGTTGGGTGGATGGTGTGGGCGGCGGCGGTGGGGTTCGGCGCCGCCAGGCGCGCGCGCAGCGCCTCCCGCCCGCGATGCAGGCGAGACTTCATCGCGGGGCGGCTGAGACCGAGCGCCGCGGCGGTCGCTCCGCCCGACAGACCCTGGATGTCGCGCAGGACGAGCACGGCACGCTGATCGGCGGGGAGCTCGGTGATCGCCTCGACGATCCGCTCCATTTCGAGGCGGGCGAGGGTGGCGTCTTCGGCGGAAGGCTCGACCGTGGCCGACGGAGCGTGCCTGATGAGTCGCAGGCGCGAGCGGCGAACACACTCGTTGCGCACGATCGAGAACATCCACGATGCCAGTGCCGCAGCGGTGCGCAGCGTCCCAATCTTGCGGTACAGGACGATCAGCGCCTCCTGGGCGGCGTCCTCCGCATCCTCCGGCGTCGAACAGAGGGTGCGGGCGAACCGCTGCACATGCGCGTGCGAGCCCGAGACGAGCGTCGTGATCGCGCGCGCATCGCCCTGCTGGGCCGCGCTGACGACCTGCTCCGTGGGCCAATCAGCTGCCACGGGAGCGGCGCCGTTTCGTGAGCGTCACGCAGCCGCAGACCAGAACGGCAGCGGCGATGATGTAGACGTAGAGCATATTCGCGTCCTCCGGGTTGGCGATATGGATAGTGCGTCCATAAGATGCGCGCCGACGCGAAAAGGATTCTCCAACCGCCGCGCGGTTCTTTCAAGCTTGAATTGCGCGAGGCGCCGGAGCGTGCCTACCATGTCGAGCGCGCGATCGGTTCGAGAGCGCCGGTTGGGTCGGCTTCGAAGTCGGGGAGGTAGATATGACGGTCAATCGAGTCGATACGGCGGACGCGGTCGGCGGCACGGTCGAGCGTCTGCTCGACGGGGAGCTGCCGTCCACCTACCGAGCCGCCCATCTCGCGCGAGAGGACGTGGGGCTATTCGAGAACGCCGTCGACAAGGACGTGCGCCGCTCGATCAGGGTCGGCGAGGTGCCGCTGCCCGAGCTGGCCCCAGACGAGGCGCTGGTCGCGGTGATGGCGAGCGCGATCAACTACAACACGGTGTGGTCGGCGATGTTCGAGCCGATCCCCACGTTCAAGTTCCTGCAGGCGCTGGGGCGGGGCGGGAGCTGGGACGCGCGGCACGATCTGCCGACCCACGCGATCGGCTCCGACGCCTGCGGAATCGTCGTGCGCGTCGGCGCCGGCGTGCGCCACTGGCGTACGGGCGACCGCGTCGTGGTGGCGCCGCTGTGGGTCAACGAGCAGGAGCCGATCGCACAGGTCAACGGGATGCTCGCCGAGAGCCAGCTGGCGTGGGGGTTCGAGACCAACTTCGGCGGCCTCGCCGACCTCGCGATCGTCAAAGCGAGCCAGCTGCTGCCCAAGCCGACACACCTCAGCTGGGAGGAGGCGGCCTGCAACTCGCTGTGCTTCGTGACCGCCTACCGGATGCTCGTCAGCGAGCGCGCGGTCCAATTCAAGCAGGGCGACATCGTGCTGATCTGGGGCGCCACGGGCGGCCTCGGCAGCTACGCGGTGCAGCTCGTCGCCAACGGTGGCGGCATCCCGGTCGGCGTGGTCAGCTCGCCGGCCAAGGCTGAGCTGCTCGAACGGCTGGGCTGCGAGGTCGTGTTGCGCCGCGACGAGCTCGGTCTCGACGGGCTGTCCCCGCGCGAGCGCGGCAAACGGCTCGGCGGCGCGATTCGCCAGGCGGTGGGCGAGGACCCGCACATCGCCTTCGATTACATCGGGCGCGAGACGTTCGCCGACTCCCTGTATGTCCTGCGCCGCGGCGGCGCCGTGGTGACGTGCGGCTCGAGCTCCGGCTACGAGCACACCTTCGACAACCGCTACCTGTGGATGAAACTGAAGCGCATCGTCGGCAGCCACGGCGCCAACGCGCAGGAGGCCGCCGAGGCCACGCGGCTGCTCGCGCGCGGCGCGATCGTGCCGACGCTTTCCCGCGTGTATCCGCTCGACGAGGTGGGGGAGGCCACGCGCGCCGTGCAGCTCAACCGCCACATGGGCAAGATCGGCGTCCTGTGCCTCGCCGAGCGCGAGGGCCTTGGCATCGAAGACCCCGTCAAGCGCACGCAGGTCGGCGAGGAGCGGCTGCGGCTGTTCCGCGAGCTGTGACCGCAATCTGCTCGGTAGCAAGGATCGTGAGCTGCAACTTCAAGTCCAAGCTGAGGGCTATGTGCTCGTCACGGATGACGCTTCAGACTTCGAGCCAATGTACCGCTGCCAGGAGATTCACCCAGGGCTGATTGTGATGCCGGCGGAGGATGGGCGTGAGATGCAGAGGCGTCGCGCACGCACTGTCCTCGAGTTCGTAATCGGGGCTGCCAAGGAAGCATTTTGCATGTAGAGGCGACGACCGGAATCGAACCGGTGTAGACGGCTTTGCAGTGCGTCGGAAAACGGTGCTCTCCGCTTACCTGAGCGGTTTTCGGGGACGTCAGGTGTTCTCAGGTGCCCTCAAAAAACGCTCGTGCTGGGAGAGTTTTGGGAGAGTTCGAGGCGACGTTCCCGGGCGGTCACCGCCACTTCTGGGTGGTCGGATCCCATGACTGGCTATCGGCGGAACCAATGATCGCGGGATCGGCGAAGTCGATGACAGATGCGATGACGGCGCCGAAGGACTCCGGCAGCCGGTCCTCCAGCCGTTGCCGGTGGCGCCACGCCGTCCATCTTTGCTGGCCAATCTGCCCATAGTCGAGGAGGGCCTGCGCGAGTGGAACGAGCTGCACTTGACGGTGCTCAGCGACGCGGCGCGTGGAGCGGATGAGCTCCGTTCCGGCGATGGCGTGATGTCGGGCGAGCAGGTAGATGTCGGCGAAGTCACGCCATCTCGTGTTGACTGTGCCTCGCGCGATCGCGGTCACGATCTTCTCTGCATGCACCATCGCCAAGGGGTAGCCGCGCAGAACGATCTCTTCGCCGAGCAGTCGTGGCAGGTGTACGTTTTGCGGTGCGGGGCTGATCGGGTCGCCCACGTTCGTGTCAACGTGGAAGTGGAGGCGCGCTGTCGCAAGCTGTGCCGTCATCGTCACTCGAACGCCGCTGTAAATCGCCTCGTCTCGTATCGGTTCGGCGATCGCGGTCTCGATGTCGAAGATGACACCGTCGTCGAGTGCAATCGCGGCGATCTCGCACGTCGTGGCGAGGATCGTCTGAGCGTCATTCTCGACTGCTTGGGCTTGGAGGTCGATGTCGCGTGTTGGTCGGCGCTCGTCGAAGGCGGCTAGCAGGACTCCGCCCTTCAACACGAGTTGCTCGGCGAATCGCGACCTCGTCAACCGAGAGAGGAACGCCTCTAGGACATAGAGCTGCAGGAGCTCATCTACGGGGCGATGGTTCTCAAGGGCGAGCTTGCGCAGGTCGAGGTATGTCCGACCGGCTGTATTGGCCCGAGTCGGAGCACTCACAGCAGGATCTCCAGTGCCTTGCGGATTGCCTGCTCCGCGCCGGTGAAGTGCTTGGCGATCGCGATGAGCTTTGCGGGGCTGGCGCCTGGTTGGCGCAGCCATCGGCGCAGCGCCTCCCAAGCGATGTCGCTGCCTTGGAGATGGCGGATTCGGATGATGTTGACGAGCGAGCGCTCGGCGGAGTAGATGCCCAGCGAGGTGCGCGCGTCGATGTCGAGCGTCTCTCGGCCCACGTCGAAGGTCTGGGGATCGAATTGGTGCAGGCGGCACGGGGCTTTTAGGGCTGGGCGGGTGCTGCCGCGCGGGATCGCGATATCGATCGCAGCCGGAATCGAGTCGATGAGCTGGTGGCGCGCGAGCGCCGTCTCCAGGCAAAGCGTGGCGCGCGGGACGCGCATGGCGATCTCGATCAGGTCGAGGTCGGCTGGTGGCGCCTCAGCCCACCGGTAGACGCCGCCACCCAGCGCCAGGATCGCTCCGGCGTCGCGCAGCCCGTAGAGGCGGCTATCACTCAGCCCCGCCTTCTTGGCCTCGCGGTAGCTGAACGTGTCGTCGAGCAGCGCGCGTGGGTCGGCTGTCTTCATAGAGGTGATTATACCCACTAGTTGGGGAGGTGAGTAGGATTACCTCGATGCCCGGTGTTCTCGACGCGCCCGCATCTCGTCCAAAGGAGCAGCGTCTTCGGGTGCCGTCTGCGCACCTGCTTTCGCCCACTGGCGAGTGTCTCGCCGAGTGCGCTCGAGATGCCTCCTTCGACATGGCTAGAGCAGCGGTCTGGGCGCACTCGATCCGGACTCTCGCACGTTGGTCATTGCCCGAGCGCGCCGTCGGGGAATGTTGATGCTCGCGACGAGTACCGCTCGGCGCGAATGGCGCGACAGGCGTATCGTCGCGAGGTCCGTGGTCAAACGAGATGAAGGGATCTGAGCAATGGGAGCACAAGAGAACAAGCAGACTGCGCAGGACGCCTACGCGGCATTCAGCAGGGGCGACGCAGAGGGCGCGATGCGTGACATCGACGACTCGATCAAGTGGACCGTGCGCGGCAACAACGCGCTGACCGGCGTCCACAAGGGCAAGCAGGCCGTGGGCGAGCTATGGGGAAAGTTCCTGAGCAAGGAGTTCAGCACCGCCCCCCACGACTTCATCGCCGACGGCGACAAGGTCGTGGTCCTCACCATGGTGCATCTCGAGGGCGAGACGACGGAGGGCGCAGACGTGCTCACCTACAGGGACGGCAGACTGGTCTCGTTTGACACCATCGGCGACACGCGCGTCGCCGACCGCGTCTTCGCCTCCTAGCGAAGCGAGGCGGCTTCAGCAGCCACTCAGCGGTCGGGCGACCGCTGAGCGGCACTCCGCGCGGCGCGTGGTCCGGACTAACTGGAGAGCGTCCTCGCACAGCGTACGTTCGAGACGCCTCCTTCGCCGGGGTCGCGAGCGTCTCGGGCGAACGATCCGGCGCTGTCGATTCGGACGACAAGCAAGCGCCCGTTGACGACCTCCGGCCGACGATCCTTTGCCTAATGGCCACCGTCAACGGCTTTTGGCGCGGCACCGGAATCGACGAGTCGAATGCCATGACAAATCGCCTGCAAATGAGCACAAAATCGAGCCGCGTAGACGGCCTTTTGGGAGAGTTCTGAGAGTAGACCATCGTCTGCGCAGCGGCCGAAGAAAAAAAAGTGCCCCTTTGCAGGTCTTTTCCAAGAGGCGACGACCGGAATCGAACCGGTGTAGACGGCTTTGCAGGCCGCTGCGTAGCCACTCCGCCACGTCGCCGGGAAGGCCTCCAAGAGTAGCGGGCCGGTGCTAGGCTTGGGCGGTCCCAGGGCGATTAGCTCAGCTGGGAGAGCGCCGCCTCGACAAGGCGGAGGTCACTGGTTCGAGCCCAGTATCGCCCATCGCAAGAACCCGCTGGAAACGGCGGGTTTTTTCGTGCTCGCAGCGCCGCCGGGGGGAGGGCTCAGGTAGGGCCGCGTCCTCCTGGCGTCCTCCATTCTGGGAGGTCCCGAGTCGAGCTAGAGGTATTCGCCGTCGCCTTTCTGGTAGGCGTCCAGTTCCTGCGACGCATTTTTGCCGCCTGGCCCATAGCCGTGAGCAACCAGTAGGTCCGGAACGCTGCCGTACACGACCTTCACGATGGCCGACTCCGCGCGCTTGTCATGCCCAACCGCGAAGAACGCACCACGAGAAGTCGTCTCGCCGCAGCCGCACCAGCAGGTGCCTGTTGGTATGAGTGTCGTCATGTTAGCTCCTTGAGTTCAAGAAGTATATTCTTGAACTAGCTTCTTGAAGCGTACCACGGTTTGACTGCTAAGGGGGGTCAGCCCGCCATAGAGTCCCGGCGGCCTTGGCGTTACTTTGGGCGCACCGCCTGGCGACTGCATATCTGCACACGTAGCTTCGCGCTGTTGCGCTCGTCTAGGATCGCTGCTCACTGATCGTCCCCTCAGCCCACTGCCGCACGGCGGCCACGGTAGCCAGCGCGTCGGCGCGATCGAGTGGGTTGGGTGTGAAGGGATCGGCGTAGCGAAACTCGACGGCCCAGGGAGTCAGTGCGACCGCATCCTTCAAGTCGTCGGTGAGGTCGAGCCCGTCTTCCTCGATTAAGCTGCACAGGTAGTCGATGTCGTGGCTGCGCTCGAATGAAGCCCCGCGGGCTGTAAGTACAGCCTTCAGGGACTTCTCGATCGCCTGCTGGGCAAGGAAGCCCGCGACGTGATCGGGGACGTCATCGCGGTCGGCGAGCGACGCGTAGTCCCGCTTCGTCGCCGGCAGCCTTGGCGAGCAGCGCGTGGGCTACATCGAGTGCGTCACGCTTCGACAAGCACCCGACCCTCGGTGAGCGCCGCATGTAGCACCGTGCCGGGCGCGTCGCCCCATTCCTCGACCTGGGCGTTGCTGTAGACGAGCACATCGATCGGTCTGCGCAGGTCGTGCAGGGCGCTACGTAGGCGCACCATCTCAGCGTGCCGGTCTGGGACGTGAGGCTCGATCACGATGAAGTCGAGGTCGCTACCCGGACGCGCGTCGTCGCGTGCATGCGAGCCGAACAAGATGACCCGCACGGGCGAGCCCGCCGTCTCGGCAAGCTTGCGGGCAGCACGCTCGATGTCCTGATCTGTGTCCACGCAGACGGACGCTAGCGGAAGGGGCCGACAACCGCGGATGGCCAGGCGCGCCGAGGAGAGGGCTCAGGCAGGGCCGCGTCCCCCTGGCGTCCTCCATCCAACGGATTCCCCGAGCATCTCGTGGAGTAGCGAGTTGTCGCCGCGATGACTCTCGTGGGCGGCGAGGATGTTGCGCCCGGCGTCGAGGTTGACCCATGCAATCGTGTGGCCGGCGGCCTTGGCGATCCTGCCGAGAAAGGCGCGTTGGGTGCGCCCGTTGCCCTCGCGCAACGGATGGACGGCGTTGATCTCGGCGTAGTAGTGCGTCAGGCGTTCCAAGAACTGCTCGCGGCCCAGGTCGTGGAGACGGTCCTCGTGGGCGAGGTCTGCGAACAGCGTCGTCAGGTAGGTGCCGATGTGCCCAGGCAGCGCGAACAGGTCGCCGCCCTTGGTGATGCGTACCGTGCGCAGCTCGCCGGCCCACGGGCAGAGGTCGCCGAAGATGTAGCGGTGTGTCGCCTGCAGGTGGACGAGGTCAAAATCGCCAGGAATGAAACGCCGCTCGAGCTGCGCTATGCGGATGGCGCTGAGTGCCCCCTCGCGCTCCGCAAGCGCGGCCCCATCGCGCAAGTCCAAAAGATTTCGCAGCACATCGGTGCCGCGATAGACGTACGGATCGGCGGCCACCGCCGAACGTATCGAGAGTTCCGGCGTCGAGACTACGCGCGTGCCGGCGCGAGCAGCTCGCCGAGCGGCTCGCCAGCGCTTATCAGACGCGCCGCGTCGTCTAGCTGTGTGTCGGTTAGCTCCCCTCGTCCCCAGCGACCGAGGAGTGCCTCGGCCACGCCCGGATCAAGACCCTCTGCGCGAACGGACGCGAGCGCGTTCTCGGCTGCTTGGGCGCGCGTCGTCATGCCCTTTATCCTACCGCTGCGGCTTGCCCTGAGCCTTGGTAGCAAGTTTGGTGGCAATTGAGCGAACCTGAGCTGATCGAGAGCCCGTAGTCCGGTAAAACCGGGTCATCGCGCGACCGCTTGGAAACACAAGCGGTGACTCGGGGCTTGACGTGGACGGCCGGCTCGTGGGCTGTCTCGTTCACGCCTGCTGGCGTGTTAGGCGGCCTTGATGCCCTCGCGTTTGGCGGCCTTCAGGATCTTCTGATCGAATGACGAGACCGCAGAGCGCGTGTGCTTCGCCGTTGCCAGGCAGTAGGCGTCGGGGAGGCTGATCGGGTGGCGTTGTCGCAGGCGCGCCGCTTCGACCCCGATCGCCTCGCTCGGCTGGTGCACGGTCACGCCGAGGGAGGCGATCGCCTCCCGGGCGGCGGCGAGCTTCGACGCGTCTGCCGAGGGAGCGATCAGCACCTCCGTCAGGTTCACGAGGCTCACCGCGCAAGCGTCTTGGTCATCGCGCCACTTGGTGAACAGCGCGCGAGCGCGACGATGGTGCGGGTCGTTGCCGTCAAGCGCTCCGATCAGGACGCCCGCGTCGAGGAGCAGCTTCACCGCAGTTCATCTTCGGCGTCGAGCTGTGCGAGATAGCCGGCAGGGTAGGTGCCCGTCAGCGTCCCGAACGCATCGTCGAAGGTCGTGGTCGTGCGGCGGATCCGCAGCTCCCCGTCACCGGCCGGCTCGACCGTGACTCGCTCGCCGGCGTGCAACCCGACCTCGTCGAGCGCTGCGACCGGGATCGTGATCTGGTTCTTAGTCGAGATTCGCGCCATCCCTTTACTCTAGCAGTAAAGGTACGGTTTCCGCACCGGCGTGAGCAGTGCGGCAAGCACGAGCCGCAGCCCGTCGCTGCGATCCATTGATCGGGAATATCCCGCTATGATGACGCCGCTGTGAGGGGGAATCGCGCAGCGGCACCTGCTCACACCATGGCGGCGTCGCGCGCTGGCTGCAGTAGACGAGCCGGCCAATCCGCGAAAGCGCGCCGCATTGATCTCGGCGGGGGCGCCGCGTAGAATCGAGGCGTGAGCCGCGGGGGACACGGGCATGAGGCACGCATGCGCGTCCCGCTCTCGGCGCTCATCGCGATCGTGGCGTCTGCCCTGCTCGCAGCCGCCCCACCCGCCCGCGCCTCCTACCAGGGTACCCCCGGCAAGGTCGCGTTCATCGGCGACGAACCGAACGTCGCGCCCCTGGAGATCTGGGACCCCGCGACCGACGCAACGGAAACGATCGAGCCGCAGACCTACTCCCTGCCGACCCAGGGCAGCGCCAACGTCGGCTTCGTCTCGGCCCCGGCGTGGTCCCCGGACGGCACCCGCGTCGCCTACTCCAAGCTGATCCCCGACCCCGGCACGATCCCCGGGCTCAAGCACACCGCGATCTTCGTCTACGACCTGCGCACGCACAAATCCACGCAGCTCACCGAACCGCCGCAGGGCTACGCCGACCCCAACCCGCTGGACACCAAGGCCGAAGGGCACTCCGCCGGGGACTGGTCGCCGACGTGGCGCGAAGACGGCAACGCGATCGCCTTCGTCCGCCAGCTCGCCGCCGCCAAAGACGACTCGCTCTACGGCCAGCGCGGCCAGAACCTCTGGTGGGAGCCCGCCGCGGGCGGGCAGGCGACACAGCTCACGCACTTCACCGGCGACGGCGACAAGACGCTGATCACAAGCGCCGTGTGGATCCCCCACCACGCCGAAATCATGGTCGGCGAGCTGCAGAACCAGAGCGTCTCGCTCTCGCGCGTCGCCGCCTCGGGGGGCACACCGCAGACGGTCGTGCCGGGCGCCGAACTGATCAGCGACTGGGACGTCTCGCCCGACGGCAAGAACGTCTCCTACGCGATGGCCGGCCAGGGGGGCCTGCAGCTGTTCGTGCAGCCGATCGCCGGCGGCGCCGCCATCGGGGAATCGAGCTCCAGCGCGATCGCGCACTACTCCAACGCCGGCAACGGCCCGCTGATCAAGGGCTGCAACGAACGCAGCCCCCAGGAATGCGGGCTGGTCGAACACCTCTCCGCGAGCGCCGAACCGGATCGCGACATCCACGAAAACGAGACCACGCGACTCGCGCTCCCGATCGGCCACGCCTGGATGCCGATCGGCGGCGCCGCCGTGCCCGGTCGCAGCGCCTTCGACGTGCAGCCCCAGACGCTCCCGATCCTGTTCCTGCCCGGGTTCTTCGGCTCCCAGATCAAGTGCGGCTCGAACACGCTCTGGCCCTCGCTGCCGCCCGCCTTCACCGAAATGGCGCTCGCTCCAGACGGCGTCAGCAACGCCGGCTGCGCCGGCGCCACCGCCGACGGCTCGATCGTCACAAGCGTCTTCGGGCAGGACATCTACGCGACCACCGTCCAGCGCCTCGAGCAGTTCGGTCCCGCCGGGCGCGTCAGCCTCGTCGGGTGGGACTGGCGCCGCAGCCCGCAGCAGTCAGAGGAAAAAGTGCAGAAAGCAATCTCCGAAGCGCTCGAATCCGAAGGCCCCTGGAAGGAACAGGGCGCCCAGCGCGTCGTGCTGATCGGCCACTCCTACGGCGGCCTCATGATCCGCGACTTCATCCAGCGCCACCCCGACGAGGTCGCCCGCGTGCTGACCCTCGGCACGCCCTACTGGGGCTCGCCGAAGGCGGTCTTCCCCAACGCCTTCGGGATCGAGACGCCCGACGCCAGCTCCGTCGAACAGGTCTTCGAGCGCGCGCTCGGCCTGATCGACTTCGCGCGCAACCTCGCCGGGCTCTACCAGCTCTACCCCGACGAACACTACGGCCCCTGGCTCGCGCTGGAAGGCGACACGCTCGGCGTCGGCCAGCTCGACCCGTTCCTCACCGAAATCGGCGCCAACCCCGGTCTCTACGACCAGGCGCAGGGCTACCACGCCTCGATCTACGACGGTTTCTACGACGACAACGAAAACATCGACGTCCGCGCCGTCGTCGGCACCGGGATCCCCACGTTCGGCACCGTCAACATCGCCGGCCTCCTCGAAGAAGAACCCCGCGTGATCGTCCACTTCACCGACGGCGACGCCACCGTTCCCTCGCGCAGCGGCGCGCAGGGGCCCGCCGGCACGCTCACCCCGCTCGGCGACCCCATCCACATCCAGTACACCTGCAACGTCAACCACGTCGACCTCGCCAAGGACGCGAATGTCTGGTCGCACTACAAGGAATTCATCGACTTCGGTCGCGCACCCGAAAAGCTCACCGAACCGTGCCCCGACGAAGGCGGCGTGACACAGTTCAACCCCGGCCAGCTCGCCAAACCCCCGGCCGAAGCGCACGTCAGATCGGCCAGGGCGACAAGCGGCGGCACGGGCCATCGCGAACCCCTCCCAGCGGCGCAGCCGCTCTCCCCCCTCACCCTCCAACAGGCTCGCGAACAGGGGCTCGCGGATGTCGCCGAACTGCCCCGCCAGACCCTCGCCGTCACCAGCGCCGGCGTGCCCGTGACGCTCTCGGTGACGCTCACCGAAGGCGCCACCTTCCAGTGGACGCCGATCTCGGGTGAAACGACCGGCCAGACCCTGCGCTACGGCCCGGTCGGCGGCACGGTGCTGATCGTGCCGCCGCAGTCCGGCGGCACCACGCCGCTGGTCCTGCACGAAGGGCAGCCGCTCGTGGGAGAGCCCGTGTCGGGCTCCGGCGGCGGGGAAGGCGAAACCCCGGGCGGGGGCCCCGGCGCAGGCGGCGAACCGGGCGGTGGTGCTGGCGGTGGTGCGGCGCCCGGCGCCGGCACACCGGGTCGGGCGAGCACCGCGACGGCCACGCCGCTCGCGAGCCTCCGCGGGGCCCGCGCCCAGCGCCTCGGACGCCGCGTCCAGGTGACCGTGTCGTGTCCGCTGGAGCCGTGCACGGCCTCCGCGACCGGCACGCTCACCGCGACAGCGCGCGCAGGCCACGCGAAGCGCGTCCCGCTGCTCGCATCCCCAACTGTGAAGATCCCCCAGGGTGCCCGCCGAACGCTCACGCTCGCGATCCCCGCGCCCGCCCAGCACGCCGCGCGCCACGCGCTGCACAGCGGCGGCCACGTGAGGGCGACGCTGCGCGTCGATGTCCTCGGAGCCGACCGCCGTTCGCTGCGCCTCTCGCGCGTCGTGCGACTGCTCGGCCGCTAACGCGCGCGGCCGACCTGAGAGCGCCTCATCTCGCCCGGCGGTAGCAGACGTGCGTCGCCAGAGGGGAATGGAGAACCTCGGCGGGCTCGAGATCGAACTCGGTGACGCCGTCGAAGATCCGCTCGCCGGACCCGAGCAGAACGGGGGCGATGTCGAGCCACAGCTCGTCGACGACGCCCGCCCGCAGCGCCTGGCGGACGGTCGAAGCGCCGCCCGCGATGTCGACGCCGTCTGCGCCGGCGGTCTCCCGGGCCTCGGCGTAGGCCGCGTCGAAGCCATCCGTGACGAAGCGAAACGTCGTCCCGCCCTCCATCTCGATCGGCGCGTGAGGGTGATGGGTCAGGACGAACACCGGCGCGTGGTACGGCGGCTCCGGCCCCCACCAGCCCGACCACTCCTCGTCCCACTCGCCGCGGATCGGGCCGAACATGTTGCGGCCCATGACGTAGGCCCCGCGGGGGCGCAGCAAACGGCGTTCCGCGGTGGCGTCCGCCTCGTTCGCGCGCTCGTCACCGAGATGCCAGCCGTGAAGCTCCCGGCCCCCCCTGCCGAGCGGGTTCTCGCGGCTTTGATCCGGCCCGGCGACGAAGCCGTCGAGCGAGATCGACATGTGACAGGTGGTGTCGGCCATTGCCCTATCGCGCCCGCCTCGACGAGCGCGACGTACCACCCTGCTCGTCGGGGCCCTCCTCGCGCTGGGCCTTGATCTCCCAGTAGATCTCGTCCCGATGCACCGGAATAGCGGAGGGCGCCCTGATGCCCAGGCGCACCTTGACGCCATCGTTCGACAGCACCGTGACCTCGATGTCGTCGCCGATCATGATGCTCTGGTTGGACTTGCGAGTGAGGACGAGCATCAGCCTCCACTGCCTCCGCTCTCCGGCCCGCCGCGGCCGAGCTCGGCGCACCGATCGCAAGACCATTGCACGGACACCTCCGATGATGTCATCATCTTGTAGGAGCTTAGCGCCGGTATCGAGACCTGGACAGCTAAGACCGTATGTATATGCAGTCACCGTGCCCTGACCGAGCCCTGATAGCGCCCCATGATCACGCTGCGCGAGAAGCCTCCTAGGCCGGCGCCCTCCGCAGGGCATCTCGCTGTGCGGCCGGTCGTCGCGCTCGCGGTTACCTTCTCGCTCCTGCTTGCCGGCCTCCTTTTCGCCGGCGACGCTCGAGCACTGGAAACGAACACGTCGCAGGGCCCCTCCGAAGTGCTTGCCGGCGAAGCGGCATCGGAGACCGAACCGACGCCCACCTCCGAAGAGGCCGGCGCCTCGGCCGAACAGACGCCGCCGCCGGGCGAACAGGAACAACCCCCGGGAGTCGAAGGTCTTCCGTCGGCCGAACAGACGCCGCCGCCTGTCGAAGCTCCTCCGGCCGAACCCCCGCCGGTCGAAGCTCCCCCCGCCGAACAGACGCCGCCGCCAGCTGAAGAACCGCCTCCGGCAGAACCCCCGCCGCCGGTCGAACAGACCCCGCCGCCCGTCGAACAGACCCCGCCGCCCGTCGAACAGACCCCGCCGCCCGTCGAACAGACCCCGCCGCCCGTCGAACAGACCCCGCCGCCCGTCGAACAGACCCCGCCGCCGGTCGGACAGACCCCGCCGCCCGCTCCTTCCCAGGAAGAAACCACCAAAAAACAGAGCGGCGGGACGGGCGGGGAAGGAAACGGCGAAGGGCGGTCGGGCGAAGGGGCCGGGGAATCGCAGAGCGCCTCGGGAGCGGACCGCCGAGAAGCGTCAAACGAAGCCGCGTCCGGCACCTCGACCGTCGATACGCTGTCCGGGGTCGCCGCCGCGGGCCTCGCCGCTCCGGCGATCGCCGCCGGGGAAAGTCAGACCTCGGATACGTCGGGAGCGCCGGCGATCTCGGCACGCCGGGTCCGCCAAGCGGAAGGCGCGCCTGACGCATTCGAAGCATCCGTGATCGCCGCGGGCTCCGTCGGTCGCTGGCTGAACATGCTCGGAGCATCGTCGGTTTCCACGATCGCCCTCGCCGCGATCGGTGCGTCCCCGGACGCGATCGCGACGGGTGCGCTCGGCCGCGATCGGACCGGCGATTCGATCGAGAGCCACACCTCGTCCTTAGCGCCCGCGCCGGCGCCCGGCCCCGGTCCCGCCCCGGGCGGAGCGGGCGGCGGATCGGCCGCCGGCGGCGGCTCGAGCGCCTCCTCCTCGGCGTCGTTCATCCTCGTAAACGCCCTGCGCCAGGCAGCTCCCCACGTGATGCTGCGGCTGCACGTGTCGCAGCCATCGTGGCACGCGTCTTTCTGCGCTCTGATCCTCGAGCGACCGGACTAGCTCCTTACCCGGTCTCTCAGCGCCACCGCCTCGGATTGCTCGATCCGAGCTGGCGGCATCGTTCAAAAGCGCATTCTTGAAAGGAGCTGTACTCGTAATGAAACCTCATTTGACATCCGCATCGACGACGCTGGCCGGCCCCTCGGGCAACCAGGACGGGATGGCCGCGCTCGCACATCCGCTCACGATCGGCGATCGCGCCGGCCGGGCACAGGAGCGCAAGCGCCCACAGCTGACGCTCGCCAGTGCGCCCGCGTGGAATCACAAGCTGGTTCTCAAGGGCACGCTCGACCGCCGCACGGTCGTCGAGCTCGAGGACGAGATCGAGTGTCTGTGCGAAGAAGGCGTCACGCTACTCACACTCGACCTCCGCCAACTCGACGCGATCGACTCGACTGGGGCCAAGGCGATCGCATGCGGCGGCGTCGCGTGCAAGCAGCGAGGACGCCGGTTCACGGTGGTCCCCGGCTCGCCGGCGGTCAACCGTGCGCTGGCCGACGCGGGGGCGGAAGGCCTGCTCGCCGCCGGTGCGGGCGCGGCGGGCTCGTCCGCTTTCGCCACGCTCGTCTCGGATGGCTCCTCCGGCGATACCTCGACGGTGATGATCAAGAACCTGTGATCGCCGTCGGCGCACCGCGACGGGGTAAGCCGAGGACCACCAAGGGTGAACGGCGGCCGCTCGGGTGGGGGTTCGTATCGAACCCTCCCCGCGGCCGTCGCGACCCGAGGTGCCTCGCCGCAGCAGGCTCAGGAGGCGCACGACGTCGCGCAGCTTGCGCGCGGGGAGGCCGCTGAAGGAGGACATCGGCGCGCACGGCTTGCAGCACCGCACGTTCGGCACTGGGCGCCGGCTCCCGGTCACAAAACACCGGCCGATGCGTCACTACAGGCAGATGCCGGATCAACCGACGATCGATCGCGAGCGACCGGGGGCCGACCGCGAGCCGCGCACGGATCGCATGCTGCTCAGCGCCGCGCGCGAGGGCGACGGCGAGGCGTTCGGTCTCTTCTACCGCAGGCGCCGCGCGCTGGTCCTCGCCTACGTGCGCCCGCGGGTCCCGAACGCCGAGGTCGCAGCGGACCTCCTGGGGGAGACGTTCGCCGCCGCGCTCCACGCGGTTCGCGGCGCCTCGCGCGAGCTCCCCGACGAGCCCGTGGGCTGGCTGATGACGATCGCGCGCAACCGGCTGATCGACAGCGTGCGCCGCGGGCGCGTCGAGCAGTCGGCGCGCCGGCGGCTCGCCCTCCAGGCACTGGAGATCGACGACGGCGACGTGCGCCGCATCGAGGAGGTCGTCGCGCAGACCGACCTCCCCGCGCGCCTGGGAGAGCTTCTCACCCCCGAGCAGCACGAGGCGCTCGCGGCGCGGATCTTCGACGAACGCGACTACGCGGAGATCGCGCGGTCGCTGCGCTGCTCGGAGGCGGTGGTCCGCAAGCGCGTGAGCCGCGCGCTGCGAACTTTGCGTGGAACCCTGGAGGCGACCGAATGAGCGATTACCTGGAGCGACTCGAACGTCAACTCGTCGCGGCCGTCGAGGAGGGCGACCCTGCGGCGCAGCCCGATCGGGGCGTCACGCGGGTCGGCAGCGGCATGCGGCGCCGCGGTGGCGTGGGGGGCCGCGGTGGCATGCGGCGCCGCGGTGGCGTGGGGGGCCGCGGTGGCGTGGGGGGCCGCGGTGGCATGCGGCGCCGCGGTGGCGTGGGGGGCCGCGGTGGCCTACGCCGCGGTGGAATGGGCAGCGCCTTGCGTACGCGCCGCTCCACCCGCCGCGCGGTCCCCGTCGGCCTGCTCGCTGCGGCGCTCGCCCTGCTCCTCGGCGCGGCGGTGGCGCTCGCGATCAGCGGCGTCCTCGCGCCGGGCTCCGCGGTGCGCCCCGCGACGAAGCCCGTGCCGGGCGCCGGGACCGGCGTCCCCTTGCCCGGTCGCTCGCCTCTGATTGCGCAAGCCCCCGATCCCGCCGGCGGTCCCCCCTGGGGCCTGCGCCTCGTGCACACCACGCGCGGGCTCGAGTGCATCCAGCTCGGGCGCGTCGAGAACGGCCAGCTCGGTGTCCTGGGCATCGACGGCGCGTTCGGCGACGACGGCCGCTTCCACCCGCTTCCGCCCGCCGTGCTGGGGCGGGGACGCAACGTGCAGGCGTTCGTGAGCTGCCTGGCTCCAGGGCAGCACGCGACGATGGAAGCCGGCCTATCGCTCAGCGGCGCCTGGGCGGTGGTCGTCCGGCGCGGGGTCCGCGCCACCGCGGGCAATCCCGCGACGAGCCGCTGGATCTCCTTCGGATTGCTCGGTTCGCGCGCGGTGCGCGTGAGCTATCCCGTCGATGGCCGCGTGCACACGGAGGCGGTCGCGCCCGGCACCGGGGCCTACCTGATCGCGTTGGCGAACCCCAAGCCGACCGTCATCGGCGGGGGCGGTGGCGCGACCGGCGAAGGGCTCCTCAGCCCGCAGGGTGCGGTGAGCCTGATCTCCTATCGCGTGCGCGGCGTCCTCTGCGGCGCACCGAATCCCTCCGCGCCCGGCCCCCACGGTGGACGCTCGCTCGCTCGCTGTCCGCGCCCGGCGGGGCGTGCCCACCGGCCGACGGTCAGCAGGCTGCATCGTCCGATCGCCGTGCGAGGACTCGCCGACGGGGATCTGATCGTGACGTTCAAGGCGCCGTACGCGGTGCGGAGCGCGACCGACCGGTACTCGGTGCAGATCCCCTACCGCTGCCACCGCGGGACCATCGGCATCCCCCTGGAACGCGACGTGCGCGCCGGCGAAGTCGTCCACATACGCGTGCAACGCCCCTTCGCGTCCGCCTGCGGGGCGAGCCTCGCCGTCGAAGTCGACTACCAGCGCGAAGGCGGCCGCTACGGCTTCGACCCGCGCTCCGTCACGGTCGTCGGCGAAGCCCGAGTCGCGCGCCGCTGAGGACTGCCCCGTCGGCGGCGAAGGCCCGCGGCGGTCGACGTCGGCTCCGCGTCGGTCGCGGGCGCGGGCACGCCGTGCGACTGGTGTCGAGCGACGTGCCGATCCCCTACAGCCCCACCGCGCCGCGGCCGATGCGCGGGCATGCGCAGATCGACGTGCCTCGCCCTGCTCGCGGGCGCAATCGCGGCTTCGCCGGCCGCCATCCCGGCGGCCCTCGCGGCCCCATCGCCGGCGCCGCCGGCCCGCGCGGCGGTGATCGGCGGCTCGGCGGCGCGCCCCGGGGCGTTCGCGTCGGTGGTCGAGATCCTCGACGTCCGCGGCAACGAGATCGGCGAGTGCACGGGAACGGTGGTCGCGCCGACGCTGGTCCTGACGGCGGGGCACTGCGTGGTGAGCATGGCGACGGGCAGGGTGAACCCGGCCTCGGGCTATCGCGTCCTGATCCCCATCGCCTCCGGCGGCGACGAACGTCAGGTCGCGACGGTCTCCGCGGTGCTCGTCTACGAACGCTTCGCGCGGCGCGTGGACGACCGCGACGCGGCGCTGCTGGTGCTGTCCGCCCCGACGAGCGCCCCCGCGGTGAAGCTCGCGGGCGGCGGCGGTGCGCGCGTGGCGTCGCGGTCGGGGGCGCCGTCGGCGGGCCTCACGGCGACGATCGCGGGCTGGGGCAAGACGACGTGGCTGCAGTCGCGTCCGACGGGCGAACTGCAGGCGGCGACGACGGTCGTGCAGCGGCCGCGTTGGTGCGCGCGCAACGCGCCGCCGTTCTACCGGCGCAGCGAGATCTGCACGATCGACCCGCCGGGCTTCGCGACGGGCGCGTGCAACGGGGACAGCGGGGGGCCGCTGCTGGCCACCAACAGCTCGGACACCGGGGTCGTCGAGATCGGGATCGTCGTGCACGGCTACGCGCGCTGCTCGACGCGGCGGCCCTCGGTGTTCACGCGCGTGGAAGCGATCGCGCCGTGGGTGCAGCGCTGGATCGACGCGTACGCATCGGTCGCGCCCGCCCCGGCGCCGCCCCCACCCGCGACGCCGGCGACCCCCGCTCCGGGGACCCCGACGGTCCCCGTCACACCCGAAGCCGCGGGCTCGCCGGCGTCCTCCTAGCAGCTACCTGGCAGCTGCTAAGACGCGCGCCCCGCGGTGTGGCGTTCGACGGCGGCGAGCACGCCCGCGCGGCTCTTGTGGGAGCGCTCGTAGGAGCGCACGCGCGTGGCGAGTTGCTCGTCCCCCTCGGCGCCGGAGAGCGCGGCGCGGATCTCTTCGACGGAGAGCTCGTCGTAGCCCGGCCAGGGCTCTTCGCCGCGCAGGCTCGCGACGCGGCTGAGCACCGTGGTGCGGTCCTCGTGGCGGCGCTCGAAGGCGTCGACCTTGGCCAGGTCGACCTGCGAGAGCCCGGAGAGGCGCTCGGCGATCTCTTCGGCGGTGAGCTCGCCGTAGTCCGCGATCGCGAGATCCTCCTCGGAGGCCACCGCGCCCTTGACCTCGCCCTCGACGCGCGCGACGCCGGGGACCTTGCGCGCCTGCCGCGCGGTGCGCTTCGCGCGGGCCTCCCCGCGGCGGACGGTGCGCGCGGCGGACTTGCCGACCTCGCGCACGGTGTCGGCGGCGCCGGTCTCGCCGATGTCATAGCTGTGTTTCCCGTGCACGTCGGCGTCGACCGCGGCCTGCGCGAGCGCGGGCAGTTCACGCAGCAGGCGCTCGAGCATCTTCTGCTCGTCGGCGAGGATCGCGGCGGCGAGCTGCGCGGTCTCCTCGTCGCCGACCGCGTTCGCCGCGCGCTCCAGGGCGGTGTACGTGGCGATCTCCACGGCCTCGCTCGCGCAGGCGTCCTTGGCGTTCTTCAGGACTTTCTCCTCGCCGCTGGCGCCGCCGCGCACGAACTGCAGCGGCGCCTGCCCGAGCGCGAGCGCCTGCTCGACGGCGGTCTCGAGCAGCCCGATCCCCCACAGCAGCGGGTTGCCGCTGCCGTCGAGCTCCCGCAGCCGGTCGCGGACCTTGCGCGCGTGGCCCCTTGTCTGCTCCAGGTGCGTTTCCAGGCCGGTGCGGTGGCGGCCCTGGGGCGTCATCGCGATCTGCGCCTGCAGGGTGCGCTCGAGCCCCTGCTCGGTGCTGTAAGCCTCGTGGAGATACTGCGCGATCTTGTGCTCGGCCTGGCTCATGGGGTCCTCCGTGGTCGTCGTCGTGCTCGTCGGATGCTCTCGCGCTATATGCCCCCTGGTGGCACGGCCAAACCTCGCGCGGTCAGCGGGGAGACGTCAGCGGCGGTGGCCGAACACGACTCGCGCCCAGGCGCGCGCGGAGCGACCCTTGCGGGGACGGAAGGCCGCGTGCAGCCTCATGCGCAGGCGGTGGCGGCGGTGCAGGACGCGCACCCCCGTGCGCGTCAGGCGCACGGTGACCGTGACCGTGCCCGCATCCTTGACGCGCCGGTGGGTCAGCTCGAGGAAGCGTCCGCTGAGCGCGATGCGCCCGGCGGACGGCACGCGCAGCCTGACCTTCACCCGCGTCCCGCGCACGCGGTGGCCGAGGATCGCGAACGGGCAGCCGCGGACGGCGATCGTCGTGTTGCGGGCGATCTTGGCGCCGCTCTGCGCGACGATCGTGGTTGGAGCGAGCAGGGGTGCGCGGCAGAGCCGGCCGTTGGCGGCGAGCACCGACAGCGGGCCGGCGGGGAGGGTGACGACGACGCTCGAGATCGGCACGTCCGGGAGCGATTCGAACGTGGAGGTCGTGACGCCGGTGCTGGAGATGTGGGTATGGCCCACGAGCACCACCTGCACGCCGTCGCCGCGCAGGATCAGGTCGAGGTCGGGGAACGCCTCGCCGCCGTGGGAGACTAGGTAGGCGGGACCGGTGAGCGCGTCCGGCAGCACGGGTGTCGCGACGGTCACGGTGCCCACGCGCGAGGTGTCCGCGCACGCCCCCGGCGGGGTGGCGGCTTCGAACGTCGCCGCGGGACACGCCTTTTGCAGCGTCGCCAGCCGCGACGGGAGCTGTCGGGGAAGCTGGAGCTGGACCTCGCGAATGTTGGCCTCGTGGGGGCCCTGGGCGATCTTCACTTCAAAGCTCGCGCCGTTCAGCTTGGAGGTCTTCGAGTCGGTGTAGGCACCGAGGTCGGGTGTGAAAGGCAGCTTCGAGCAGTCGCCGACCTGGAATGGCGTCGAGAGCGACTGCTGGGCGCCGAGCGTGGAGTGCAGCAGCGAGTCGGTCGAGAGCGGCGCGCAGTTGGTGGGGTTGAGCATGAAGTTAGAGCGGTCGACCGTCACGCTCAGCGTCTTCAGGCGCAGCGGGACGCCGCCTTCGATCGTCGGCAGCGCGCTCGTGACGAATACCCGGCCGCTGTACATTTCCACGCCGATGCCCGCGCGCGTCACGACGTTGCCGAGGTTGAACGGGCCGGCGACGGCCGGTGTGACGACGGTCAGGCCGTAGGGGTATCCGCCGTACGGGCCGGTGAGGTAGACGCGGCCGGTGAAGGGATACGGTTCGGCGCCCGCTCCCGCGGTGACGTTGGCCTGGCCAATTTCGCTGCTCGCGGCGCATGTGCCGGCATTCGCTTGCGGTTCGGGGCACAGCGGCACCGTGGGGATCGTGCCGAGCAGGCCCGCGGGGAGGACGGTTCGTAGCTGTGACAGATATTGCTGTCCGTCGCCGCGCGCGAGGTTGAGGGTGAAGTTTGTCTGCGCCCCGGCCGTCGTCGTTTTATCCGCTGTGCTCTGCGAAAGGGTGAAGGGGGGAGGGGAGGGGCAGGGGGTCGCGCCGCCGCTGGCGACGGTGAACCCCGAGACGCTGGCCGCCGTGGGCGAGGCGCTGCTGTAGGGGGTGATGTTGGCCGCCGGGGTCGCGCTGCCGCAGCTCAGCGGGTTGGCGAGCGGCGCGCGCGGGCCGCTGTTGAACGCGACGATGAAGTCTTCAAAGGGCACCTGCGGATCGGCGGCGAAGGTCGCGGTCAGCCGGCCGGTCGTGCGGTTTGCCTTGACGTGGCCTTCCAGGCGCACCCCGACGCCGTAGTCGGGGGCTTCGGCGGCGATGAACGCGCGGTACTCGCGCCCGGATTCGGGGTCGAGGCTTTCCTGGGTCCCGAGGTAGATCGAGCCGCTCAACGCACCGTTGGGAATCCCGGGGGCATCGACGTTGACGGTTCCGAGTTTCGAGGCGGCGGGGCATTCGACGGGGTGGTTTGAGCCGAGCCACACCTGCGCGGTCGTGCACGCCTGCAACCCGTGCGCCGCGGAGGGGTCGAGCGTCATCCCTTCCGGCAGCGTCACCTCGGCATCCTGCACGTCGGGGGAGTTGGGCTTCGACGGTTCGGTCGTGGTCTGCGGGATGTGCAGGTCGACGGTCGCGCCGTCGGGCTGGTCGGGCTGCACGGTCGCCGCTTTCACGTCGAGCGCCGGGTGGAAGACGAGCGCGTCGCAGCCCGTCGCGGTCAGCGGGGTGCCGTTTTCCAGTCGTGTTTCGGTTGGGTCGGCGATGAAGCTGCCGGCGTTTTCATAGGAGTCCACGTGCAGCCACGTCGTCTGCGGGCGCGAGCACGCGTCGAGCGAGCTGGGCATCGTGATGAACGCGTCGTCCGGCGCCGCCGCGTTGTGTTCGTGCGGTACGCCCCAGAAGATCAGCTTCGATTTGATCAGTTCCGGTTCCCGTGGGATTTCCTGGATCGTGAAGTACTCGTGATAGTCACCCGATGTGACGCCGCTGTTTTTGCTTTCCGGTCCTTCGTGGTACCAGCTGAGCGAGCCCTCGAGGTAGATCGCGCTCTGCAGGTGGTGCCCGGTGGCGCTTTCGGCGAGCGCGAGCGTCGAGCTCTTGACCTCCACGCCGAAGCGCGCCGGCTCGCCCGGCCGGTGTGCGACGTTGAAGACGGGAAAGCTTTCGGTGACGGTGCTCTTGATGCCGAGCGTCAGTTCGGCGGTGCCGATCGCTTCGTCTTCGCCGACCTGGGTGTCTGCCGGGCACGACAGCGCCTTGATCTGTTCTTCGGAGCAGGCGGGCACCGCTTCGGGGTTGACGGCCAGGCCCGGCGGGAGGTCGACGCGGGCGTCCTTCACATGCCCATCGGGTTCTTCGGCGAGCCCCGCGGAGTGCGCGTTGAACGCGAAGTCGGTGATACCGAAGTTCGGATGGCCGGCGGCCTGGGTGTAAAATTCCGCTTCGGGGTCTTTGCCTTCGACGTTGCAGCCGGACTCCTTGCATGTGCCGGCTTCCCATTTGGAGACGCCGAACGCGGCCACGGCGCTCGAGGCAGTGAAGGCGAACGCGGCACCCGCCAAGACGGTGGCGAGAGCTGCGTACAGGACAATGGAGGCGCGTGGACTCGCCAAATCTCGCGCCCCCATCTGCCGGGGGCGAACCGCGGAAAACATCATCGGTGCTCCTCTCCTCCCAGATTCGTTCTGGTACCTCGAGCACGACTGCTTTACCCCGCCGCGGTCGTTTCTAACGCGACGGCCCGTGCGCTATGGCGAGGACGTTCCAGCGGTGGATGAGCCTGCGGTGCACGGCCCCGCCAGGGCCATCCGCGGACATCGCCGGGGGAGTTCAGCGCAGCGTCAAGTGTCCGACTAGAACGGTTGGCCGCCCGGTGCGTGCCGCGAATCGCACGGTTACGATCGCGCTGAGCTGGTGTGCCCGGGCGAGGGCGCGCCTCCCTGCCCGCGTCAGCGCGACGCGCAGCGAATACCGGCCGCGCTTGCCGACCCGCCGCGCGCCTCGAGCGAGCACCGTGCCTCGTGAGGCGTGACGCGCGGCTGGCGCACTGGCGACGCTGGCGATCCGGCTCGCTGCCGCGGCCGTCACGGTAACCTGCAGACTCCCCGAGCCGGTCGCTGGGAGCCCTCCCGTGGTGAAACCTCCACGCATCGCGACCGCGGAGAGGTGGATGCCGGGCGGCGGGTAGTAGCGACCAGCCACGCCAACACAGCGCCACGGGTACGCGCCCGTTCCGGTCCATTCGAGGCGGGAGCCAGGGAACTGTTCAGCGCAGGCCGCGCGGAAGTCGACGGGCGATGTCATGGTCACGGGGATGGGCAGCGTGAAGTTGCCGAACTCGTTGCCCGGCCCCTGCATGGAGACGAGGTACGCGCACCGCCAGTTGTTCTTGCCGGGCGTGCCGACGACGCCCTTGAAGAGCACGATCCAGTCGGCCTCGCGGACCTGAGTGTCGTAGCGGTGAATGTCCGAGTTCGCACACCATAGGTCGGGGTCGGGCGGCAGCGTCTGCGTGGTCGCGCTCGCGAGGATCGCCGACGTCGACGGTGGGCTCGGCGTGGTCGCGGGCGCGGGCACGTGACAAGCAGGCACGCCCGGTGGCGCTTGGTCGATCGTCGCACCGTCGTTGATGAAGTGCTCGTTGAGCCAGCCCTCGCCGCGGCCGGGGCCTGCGGTCCAGCTAGCGAGCTCCCACATCGTGTCCGTCGAGCCGGGCACGGACGTTCCGGGCTGGTAGCAGTGGACGGTGACCGTCGTGCCTTCGTAGACGCCGTTGCCCGGTTCTGCCTGGGGCGCAGCCCAATTCGGTTCAGAGCGCCAGTAGACGCCGCCGCTCGAGTTCATCACCGTGAAGGTGGACCCATTCGGGGCCGGCCCGTCCGGGGATCCGCCGGCGCCGGGAGCTTCCCCGCCAGGAGTCGGAGGCGGTTCGGGTGGTGGCGAGCCGCACTGTGGGATACCGTACTTCGAGGTGAGTTCCGCATTTGAGTGGTAGCTGCTGTCGTCGTAGTACGAGGCGTAGTAGCCGGTGACGCCGTTGTAGGTGACGTTGAACCAGACGGGGAGGCCGTTGACGTTCTGGCCATCCGCGAAGCAGTGGTAGTCCGGGCTTGCGCTTTCCGGCATCCAGCCGAGGCGGGTGCTCGACGTGTTCGGTTCGGAGCGAATGTAGATGCCTTCGCCGCCCGTGTTCGCGATCTGAATCGGCGCGCCGATCGCAAGCGCCTGCCCGGTCCCGAGCACACCGAGGCCGAGGACCGCGAGCACGGCGACGTGCAGGAGGCGCAGCGATCGATGACCCGCTTCGAGTGCTGTGGCAAGCACCCTTGCGTTTGCGCCGCGATCGCCGGTGCGCTTCCGGCGAGCGGCGCTGTCGAGAACTCGTGAGCGCTTATCCAACTCTGCATTCCCCGATCTCATCGTGGCGCTTGGTGGCCTGGACTGTACCACGGGCGTGGAATCACTGGACGTGTTTCGTATGTTCGGCTTCGCGGTCGTCGGGGTCTTGCCGCTATGCTCCCGCGCTGGCGGCCTGCACCGGAGGGTCCGCCGGTTCGGTGTAAAGGCCTCAACCTTCGAGGGGAGTGATTTCGACGACGCGGGAAGCAGGATCCCCCAGGGCTGCCCGAACACACATCTTCGGAGCGGCCTCTTGCGCGCTCGCTGGCCTCGTGCTGCTCGCCGGAGCGACCGCGGAAGCCGCCGGCCGACATCGCAACTGTCGCCCGCGGCCGCACGCGAACCTCAGTGGTTGTGTCTACAACCATCGTAACCTGACTCGCGCGAACTTCACCGGCGCGAACCTCACAGGTGCACGGATAGCCCACTCGCTGCTCATGCGTGCCCGCTTCGCACGCGCGCGCCTCAACGGTCTGCGAAGCAACGGCGACCGCGGCGCACACGTGCGGCTGCCGCGCGGCTGGTCATTGACCGACGGCTACCTGCTGGGGCCTCATGCCGACGTTCCTGGGGCGGACCTCGCCCACGCCAATCTGACCGGCCGCTCGCTCAAGGGCATCCTGCTGAACGGCGCCGATCTCGACGGCGCCACGGTCACAGGGACCAACTTCGCCGGCGCCGCGTTCAGCGGACTCAGCGGCGCGGGAGTCACTGGCGCCGCCGCTGCGCTTCCGAACGGCTGGACTCAGCGAGCGGGCGATCTGATCGGCCCCACCGCCAACCTCGCTGGAACGTCACTGGCGAACGCCGACCTCACCCAGGTCAACCTGAGCGGCGCGAACCTCACCGGAGCGACCCTCACGGGTGCGACCCTCAACGAAGCCGCGCTCACCGAAGCCTCGCTGCGCGGTGCGCACTTCGACAAGGTGAATGCCGTACGGGTCGATCTAACCGACGCCGACCTCGACGGCGCGGATCTTGAAGGCGACCAGCTGACCGAGGCCAACCTCACCGCCGCCAACCTCACAGGCGCGTCGCTGACGGGTGCGCAAGTGACGGCCGCGACCGTGCAGGGGGCCGCGTTTGCGGGTGCCAAGCTGAGCGGCGTGAGTTCCGGGACCGTTGCTGGCACGCCCGCCAGTCTCCCCGCCAGCTGGGAGACAGCGGGAGGCATCCTGATCGGACCGGGCGCGGTTCTCACGGGCGCAAACCTCTCCCAGGAGAACCTCACCGGCGCCGACCTCGCCAACGCCCAGCTCGCCGGAGCCGACCTCGTCAAGGCCAATGTGTCGAATGCCGACCTCGCTGGGGCGCAGCTGTCCGGCGCCAACCTGTCCGGCGCCAACCTCACCAATGCCACGCTGGCGGGTGCCGACATCAATTCCGCTCAACTCTCGGGTGCGAATCTCAGCGGCACGACGGTTTCCTCCACGACTGGTGCTCCGGCAACGGTCCCTGCCGACTGGTCGGTCAGCAGTGGGATGCTCACCCGGATCCCGTCGGCGGTGACGTCGGGCGCCACGTTCGGCCAAGGTCAGTGGATTGAGTCTCCGAACGGCCAGTTCACGGTCAACATGCAGGCCGACGGGAACCTCGTCGAGTACCAGGGAGGGACGGCCATCTGGGCGACCGGTACAAGCGGCGCAGTCACGACGGTGATGCAGGCCGATTGCAACCTCGTGATCTACAGCTCGAGCGGGGTCGGCCAGCCCGCGGCGGCACTGTATACGACGGGCACGGGCGGCGACCCGACCGGAAACTGCAGCTTCGCTGTCGCGGAAGATGGGACGCTCTCGGTCACGACGTCCGATGGGACCGTGCGATGGGCGCGCTATCCAAATGGCACGCTGTTCACCCATCGCATCCAGATGAGCCAGAACGCCCCGGTGTACTCATCTGCTTCTGCGTCGTCCGCGCAGATCGGGACGATCCCGACTGGTGTTTCTCCGGACTACGTCTGCTGGACGACCGGTCCCCCGGTGGGCAAAGTCGACGTGTATTTCTACGTCCTTTGGCAAGGAGCTGCGGGCTACTATCCGTCCTACTACGACAACAGCGTGTATTCGACTGACGCGCGGATCTCGATCGACTACGGCATCCCGCGCTGCGGCTCGGTCCCAACGACCTTCACCCCTCCGAGCGACGGGTCCACTGGGCAGACCGGGCCGACGACGATCAAGGCCCCGATCGCGCTCACGACCGCCGTCAACATTCGCCCCGGCCCCTCGAGCTCGTCCGGGCCACCACTGACCACGATGCCGACGGGCACCAGTCCCGGCTTCCTGTGCTGGACGACTGGGCCGGTGACGAGTGGCGTCGACGTATGGTTCAAGGTCTACTGGAACGGCGCCACGGGCTACTACGCTTCGGCGTTCGACAACAGCAGCTACACCACCGACAGCCAGATCACAAGCAAGTACGGAATTCCCAACTGCGGAGGCCCGAGCGCCGGCTCTGGAGGAACCGGGCCCCCGTCAACCGGCTCGAATGGAAACGCCGCGATCGAGGCCGCCGCGGCGAGCTGGGCACACCAACAAGCGGGCTCCACGGCGTGGGAGTACCTCTGCCTGTCATTTGTTTACAAGGCATGGGAAATCGCCGGTGTTTCCCGCAGCGCGCTCAACTCAATCGCTGGGTACACGCCAAACGCCAATACTTACCCGATCGATCAGTGGCGCTACTGGGCGAGCGGGCATCCGCCGGGGGGAATCTGGCACAACGGCTTCGACCCCACCCCGCCCGCGGGCGCGATGATCTTCTATTCCAACAAGCTCGGAGACGAGGATAGCCACGCCACCATCAGCCTTGGAGGTGGGTCGATGATCTCCCCGGGCACCCGCGGTGTCACGGGTCCTGTGTCGGTCACATACAACGACTACGCGACCATGCTCGGCTGGTGGATGCCGAGGTAGCTGGCCGCTAGCGGGGACAAATCTCACCGCGGCCGCGGTCGCGGGCGCCCGGCGGCGGGCAGTCAGCCCTTGCGCTTGTGGCTGTGTCGATGCTCCGGCCGGCGGCGCAGAGGCAGCCGCAGCGGACCCAGGTGCACTTTGGTCGCGGGTCCGGGCAGCAGGTTGGGTCCGCCCTCGGCGGCGACGGAGGCCGTGAAGCGCTCGAAGGGGAGCACATTTGTCAGCGTCACGCTGCGTCTGCTCGCCGGACGGTTGAAGCGCTGCACGCGCCCGTCGCTGCCTTCCACCGTGATCTTGTAGAGGCGTGCGCCCGCGGTGGCGCGCCAGCTGAGCAATGCGGTGGTGCCGTGCCGCGCGATCCGCGCCCCGCGCACCCGGCCGCCGCGCGCGGCCGAGGGCGCCGTGTAGTGGCCCACGGTCAGGACCCGCACGGGCGCGCCTTCGCTGTTCAGCAGGTACGCGACGATCCGGCGGTGGCGGCCGAGCGCGTCCTGCGGGGTGAAGCGCAGCGTGCCGCGCGCGGCGGCGACGACGCCGAGCACGTGCGTGCTGTCGCGGCCGCGTTCCACGAAGCGCACCTTGGTGCCCGGCACGAAGTGCTGGATCTTGTAAGCGAGCGCGAAGCGGTGGCCGCCGGCGCGGTGCACGTGCACGGCGACGCTCGCCGGCGGGACGTCTTCGGCGACTTCGAGCTTGCTGACGGCCGGCGAGCCGGGCGCGGTCTGGATCGTCCATTCGCCGCCATGCGGGTTGCGCAGCAGCACGATCACCTGGTTGTGGTCGGGGAGGATCGCGCTGAAGAAGTGCCCGTCGTCGCCGACCATCTGCCCCGGTGCGGAGGGGGTCGTGTAGGACTGGCCGCCGGGGCTCGTCAGCGTCACCACCGGCGTGCCCGAGGTGGAGGTCAGGCGCAGCTCCTGGCCCGCGGTGTGCGCCGGCAGCGCGAAGGAGTCACCCGCCGCGGAGGCGTGCGCCACGATCTCCCCGGCGCCGAGCGCCGCCGAGCCCGAGCCCACAGGGAAATACAGCGATTCGCCGCCCACGAACCCACCCTTGTGTTCCTTCAGCGGCTTCTGCTTGTACTGCTTGAGCTGGTCTGAGCAGTTGCTGTCGCCGTAGCCGCCGCCCGCGACGCTGTTGTCTTCCATGCTGTAGCGCCCCTGCACGCCCCAGCTGTAGCCGAACGTGTTGAAGCTCAGGCACCCGGAGATGTATTTGTTGTTCACGAGCCCCGCGACTTCGGCGCTGATTTCCCAGAGCTTCATGTAGACGTTGCCTTCGGCCTGCCACAGCCCGCTGTTGGGTTCGTCCCAGAAGCCCAGGCCACCCCCGACGCTGACGATCGGTTCGCTGCCGAACGGCAACTTCAGATCGATTTTCAGCTGCGCGTCGATGTACCCATCGGAATAGACGTCCGCCGCAAGCGTCGCGATCGGGTTGTCTTTCAGCGAGAGCTGCCCCTGGCCACCGACGAAGCCGAGTTCTTCACCTTCGGGTTCGCGGTACTTGAACGACAGCGTCAGCTCCAGCTCCGAGGCGATGCTCGCCCCAATCGTCCCGCCAAAGGACAACGGTTCGACGCCGACCGAGCCGCCGAGCTTGTTGAGATACACGCCCGCATACAGCGGCACGCCGGGAGGCGGGGCGGTGAATACCAGCGACGCGGAGTGGAATTTGCCCTGCTTGAAGGCAAGTTCCCCTTCCAGCGAGGGTTCCCCGAGCGGCCCGAAGACGATCGTCCCCTTCGCCTGCCACGTGTCGCGCTTAGCTTCTTCGGGGGCGTCCGGGAAGTAGTAGACGAACGAGGCTTCCTTGACCGTGAAGATCTTCTCCAGGCCCGCTTCGGGGATCGTGAACTTCAGCGAGTTCAGGTTGATCCCCGTCGGGTCGGCCTCGACCTCCACCGCTCCCGTCGCTTCGAAGATCCCTTTCAGCCGCAGGCCGACCTGGACGTCGATCAGCGCCTGGCCTTTGTTGTTGAGGTAGACGACGATCTGTCCCTCCAGCGGGAAGTCGCCGGGGAGCGTCGCGCAGGCTGTGTTTTCGTGCGCCGGCGGGCAGCAGTTGGCGTGCTTGCTTTCGCTACTGCCGCACTGCTGGCCGGCCCCGATCGCCATCAACAGCGTCTTCGTCGGAGCGCCTTCGTCGTCGGCAGCGTGCGCGCGCAGACCGTGCACGAACGAGACTTTCAGGTTGCCGAGCCCACTGTGGACTTCCAGGTCGATCGGTTCGGCTTCCAGGTCGCGCCCGCCGAGCACGACGTTGCCGATCGGCGTGTTCAGCAGTTCGACGTTCACCGCGCTGCCCGAGAGCCGCGTCACGGTGCCCGCGATCGCGAAGTCTTTGACCGTGCGGATCTTGAACACCCCATAGCCGCCTTCGCGCGGCGTGAGCACCATCCCGTTGAGCGCGAGCTGGCGCGTCTCGATCGCGTAGCCCCCGCCGGAGAGCTTCTGGATGCATTCCGCGATCAGCTGCGCGTCACCGATCGTCAGCGTCGGTTCGCACGGGCCTTCGCCGCCGTCCGCGGGCGGCGGCAGTTGGATGTGCGTGGGGATCACCACGCCGAATTTCGAGCTCGACTGCTGGCCGGTCGAGCTCGTCACGGTCAACCCGATCGTGTGCGCTCCGGGCGGGAGGATCACGTGCGCGATCGGGTTCGTCCCGGTGCTGGTGTCGGTCGCGCCGTCCCCGTTGAGGTCCCAGTCGTAGGAGATGATGTGACCGCTGCCGGGCTGCGAGCCGGCGCCGCTGAGCGTCAGCGCCGCACCGGGCTGCGCGGCGCCCTGCAGCGCGAGTGCCGCCGTGGGGGGCGTCGGCGGCGGGGGCGGGACGCTGCCGCTGCCGACGGACCCGCCAACCCCACCACCCCCTCCCCCTTTTTCTTTTTCTTTTTCCCCTTCTTTTTCGCCGGCGCCTTCGGCTTCGAACCTGACGTTGTCGATGCCGACCATCACGGTTTCGGTGCTGCCCGCGGCGGTGCGGATCGCGAAGTAGCTGATGCGGTCGGGGGCGCTGACGAGCAACTCGATCCGCTTCCATTCGCCGGTCGCCGCTTCGGCTTTCCCGCTGGCGACTTCTTTCCACGTGCTGTCGTAGCCGATCAGCTCGACCGCGACGTTCGCGCTGCCGGCGGGGTTCACGTTGCTCACTTCCAGCGAGAGCGCCCCGCGCGGCGCGCCGAGCAGCGCGCCGTAGGTCCCATGGAACGGCGGCCCGCTCGCGGGGCACGTCGGCAGCACCGCGTAGTTCGGCGGCGAGGAGGCTTTGATCTGAGTCCCCACTGGGCCTTCTTCGACCTTCGGTGGGCCGCAGTCGCCTTTCAGGCCCGCCGGGGGCTGGCCGAGTTCTTCGGCGCGACCGAGCTTAAGGCCGCGCGCTTCGTACTGCGTCGTGACGAGCGTGCCGGGCGTGAGGGAGGGCTCATCGAAGTTGGCTTCTGTTTCGGTCGCCGCGGCGACCGACGCAAACGCGAGCGCTGCGATCGCGGCTGCGGTTGCGAGTGCACCGGCGCGGAGGAATGGCGCTCGCAAGCGCCGCACCGCGAAACGCTGTCGGCCGATCATCGCGGCGCGAGCTTACATCCCCGCGCGGCGGCACTCGCGGCGGGCGCGCTGGACGCTGAGACTCCGCCGCATTGATCTATCGACGCGCGGCCCACGCCTGCAACAGCTGTTCGGCGTCCACCATGACGTCGAGCGGGGCGCGCGGCGTGAATCCGCTCCTGGAGACGCCGACGAGCAGCGTCGTGTCGTCGGTCAGCGGGACGCGCCCCCGCACGGCCGCCAGGGCCGCGGCGTCCTCGCGTGAAAATGGGGAGACGTCGCGCCACTTGATCGAGCCGACGAACGCGGCGCGTTGCGGTCGCGTGCTGTCGTAGCCGACGAGGTCGACCTCGGGGTCGTTCTTCCGTGTCCAGTACGCACCCACGAAGTTGGCGGCGCCGAAGCGCTCGTCGGGAAGCATCTGCTCGATGGCGGCGCGCACGATCGGCTCGATCGCGCGCCCGCGGAACGTGCTCCAGCCGCCCATGATCTGGCTCGCCAGCAGGTCTCCGCGCCGGCGTTCGATGAGCGGCATGTTCGCGGCGATGAAGCGCAGCCAGAAGCGAAGGTAGGGGTCTGCGATCGTGTAGCGGCTGAGCCTCGCCTCGCGGCTGCGGTCGAAGGGCGCCTCGCGGCGCACGATGCGCTTCTGCTCGAGCGCCTTGAGCGTGGCGCTGAGCGTCGTGCGTCCCACCCCGGAGCGGCCGAGGATCTTGGTGAACTCGGTCTCGCCCGCCCCGATCGCCGCGATCACCGCGCGGGGCGCGGATTGCGCGGGCAGCTCGGCGGCGATGACCCGCTCTCCGGTGACCACGAGGGGGGAGGTTGGGTCGCTCAGCTCGCGCGTTAGATATCGCCGAACCGTGTCGCGCGGCCGCCACGTCACGGCGAGCTGGGGAAAGCCGCCGAGCATGCAGTACGCATCGAGCGCGGTCGTCGCGTCGGTGTCCACCATCGCCCGTACCTCAGCGGGATTGAGCGGCTCGACGACGAAGGGCGTCACGCGTCCGTGCAGCGGCCGGTCGTAGCGTTCGAGCGACTCCATCATGTGCAGGTCCGAGCCCACGAGGACCAGCAGCAGCGGTACACGTTTCAGGTAGCGGTCCCACGTCGCCTGGAGCACCCCCTCGATGCTCGGCTCCTGCTCGGAGAGCCAGGGGAGCTCGTCGATCACGAGGCACAGCGGCGTGCTGCCCGGCGCGGCTGTGTCCGCGTGCGTCGCGCTGGATGCGATCAGCCGGAGGGCTCCCTGCCAGTTGTCGGGGCGCACTCCGGCGGCGAGCTCAGCGGCGATCGGCAGGGTGCTGCGCTGCAGCTCGTCCAGGAAGGCTGCAAATGCCTCACGCGCGGGTTGTTCCTTCGCTGCGGCGAAGAACGCGTGGGGGGGACGCTCGCGCACAAGCAGCTCTTCGATCAGGGTCGACTTGCCCACAGCACGGCGTCCGCGCACCGCGATCGCCTTGCCCTGCCCGGATCGGCCGACCTCCCGGAGCCAGCTGCTGAGTTGCGCCAGCTCGCGCTCGCGTCCCACGAACCCCGGCAGCTGTCCCTTCATGCAATGAAGGATAGCAAAGTTCGCTTGACCGAACTCCGGTGAACCGAACTCCGCCTTGGCGAACTAATGATGGGGATAGGAACCGCTGTGGCCTCGCTCGGGATGGCCGCGGGAGTCGGGCGAGATGGCGCCGCGGTGCCAGGGCTCGCTGCCTGATATCAAGTAACAGCGGCGTACATCGTGGACGGCGGCTTCCAGCCATATCCGGGGTCGCGAAGATCTCGCGGACGTTTGGGGGCGGGCCTGCAATCCGCTGAATCCCGCTTATCCATTGAGTTTACTTGTGTCTTGGGAGCGCTCGCGGGCCGCGGCTCCTCGCCCAGGCCACGCTTTGCAACGGCTGGTGGCTTGACAGTTGTATCGGGATGCCTTAGGCTGGTTGCCGGCTCGTTACTTTGATTGGCAGATACGGGCGAACATAGAATCCTTGTCTGGGTCATCCTGCTTCTGTGGTTGACATCAGGCGCCGGCCGTGTGTAGGTTGGGGAGAGGGACTTGGGTCGTTTCGATGAGGGAGCTTGTGTAATCGTGGTTTCTGCAGGGAGATCCGCTTCGGGGATGTGCGCCGCCGCCGGCCGCGCTGAAGCTAGATGCGTCAGTCATCTGACGCATCTCTCTCTCTCTCTCTCTCTCTTCGCCTCGCCGGCTAGCAGCTAGCCGGAGGCGCTCGGCGCACGAGCGCCGCCTTCCGGCCCGCGCCCCGCGGGCTGGGCGTATCGCGCCCCCAAGCCTTGGGGACCGCACATCTCAGGCGCGGAGCCGAGTACGGGGGGCTGGGTCGTGATGCGCCACCGCCCGGGCTCGGAGGCGGTTCGCGGCGGGGTCCTCGCGCGCGCCGGGTCGCGTCGCTCACCTGGCGAAGCGGTTTCGGCACGGCGGATTGCCTCGCGCGACGCATCGCCGCAAGAGCAGGTGAGCGAGATGCAACGCTTGCGGCTGCTCGTGGGCGCGGCCGGCACGATGGAGGAGCACGGCTACGCGGGGACCACGGTCGCGCGCATCACGGCGCGCGCGAAAGTCTCGCGGCGCACGTTCTACGCGCTCTTCCCAGACCGCGAAGCGTGCCTGGCCGCGCTGGTCGAGGACGCCGTGGCGCTGCTGGAAGACGAGCTCGCCGCGGCGGGGTTGGACGCCTTGCCCTGGCGCGAGCGTGTCCGCGGCGGCTTGACGGCGATCCTTGGCTTCTTCGATCGCGAGCCCGCGCTTGCGCAGGTGTGCGTCGTGCAGGCGCTCAGCGGCGGCCCGAGAACGCTCCGGCTGCGCGAGGCGATCCTCACGCGCCTGGTCGGCGTCCTGGACGAGGGCCGCGGCGAGAGCCGGCGTGGCGCGGGCTGCACCGCTCTGACGGCCGAGGGACTGGTCGGGGCCGCGTTTGCGATCGTGCACGCACGGCTGCTGCGCGGCGAGCGCGAACCGCTGCTCGGGTTGGTGGGGGAGCTGATGGGCATGATCGTCCTCCCGTACCTGGGGCCCGCCGCGGCCCGCCGCGAGCAGGCGATGCCGGCCCCAACGCTCCCCGCGGCCCCGCGGATGTGGCCGCCGGCCGCGACGGCGCTCGCCGAAGACCCGCTCCAGGGGTTGCAGATGCGCTGGACGTACCGCACGGCGCGCGTCGTGCAGGGCATCTCAGAGATGCCCGGCGCGAGCAACCGCCAGATCGCCGACTACGCCGGCATCCACGACCAGGGCCAGGTCTCCAGGCTGCTTGCGCGGCTGCAGCGCCTGGGCCTGATCGTGAACGCCTGTGACGGACACCTCAAAGGCGAACCCAACCGGTGGAGCCTCACGCCGCTCGGCGACGAGGTCGCCCGGCGGCTGCGCATCGCCATGCCCACCCCCGATCAGAAGGCCGCCTAGAGCGATGCTCCGGCTAATTCCCACACAAAACACGACGCACACCACCCACGAGAAAGGTACGAGCGTGAACCACGTCGAGCCGAGCGCGGGCATCCCGGCCCCGCGGGGCATCTCCAAGGCGCTCAGCGCCCTCCTGCGCTTCACGGGGCGTGGCGGTTCCTCACCCAAGCTGGTCCTGCTCGCCGTGGTCGCGGGTGCCTGCCTGTCGCTGCTCGCGTCGGTGTCCGCGTCGGCTGCGGTCGTGCGCCCGCTCGTGCGCCAGATCAGCGAAGGGGCGGGCGGCTCCCTGGCCGGCCTGGGTGGGATTGCGCTCGACAAGGAAGACGACCTCTGGGTCGGCGTTGGAGTCTCCGGCTCCAACCGGCTCGAAGAGTTCGCCCCCGTTCTCTCCGGCAGCGCTTCGCTGGAATCGGTTCTCATCAACGCGGAAACCGAACCCGGAAGCCTGGCTGTCGAGCGGGAAAACGGCGACATTCTTCTCACCGGTCGCATATCTCCCGAAGGGTTCAATCCTCGCGTCGAAGTCTTTGGCGTCAAAGGCGAACTGCTGCATCAGTGGGCGAAGTTTGGCGAGTCGGCACACGTGGCCGTCGACAACTCGAGCGACCCCCTGGATCCTTCGGCCTGCAAGCTGTCGGTGTGCACGGTCTACGTGTCCCACGAAGAAACCAACCCTAAACCCCCGCGCGGGGACGAAGCGCCCCCCGGAATCGAGAAGTTCGAAATCAACTCTGCGGGCGAATCGCAACCGGCGTCCTTCACTGCAGCGACCAGCTACGTCAGCGGCAACCAGATCGTCGGTGCTCCGATCGGACCCGACGCATGCGAAGAAGGATATGCCACGTTCGGCGGTTCCGGAGCACCCTTGGCCATGACTATCGATCCGCAGGGCAACATCTACGTGATCGACGCTGAATGCCGCCTCAACACGCCGGCCGTGCTCGAGTATCGGCCGAGCGGTGAATTCGTCAGGGCGATCACGGGCGAGGGAACACCGGGCCTGGACGGAAATGAATATGGCGGCTGGGGGGGGCATGACAACCTCCGACCCGCGCTGACCGGGGTGGCGTTCGACGCGGCCAGCAATCGCCTGCTCGTCTCTCTAGCAGTCGAATTCAGCGAAAAGGAAATTCACGCCGGCGCGGTTGACGAGTTTGACGCGGCTACCGGCAAATATGTCGACCAGGTCACCGAGGGCGCCGAAGAACGAACGCTCAGTAATCCGATCGGCATCGCCGTCGACTCGCGCGGCTACCTGTACGTCGCAGACCGGCGCGAAGACCGCATCGACGTATACGGCGAACCGCAGGTTCGCCCGAACCTGCGGCTGGCCGCGGTCAGCGAACCGACCCACGAAACCGCCGTTCTCAACGGCTCCGTCGAACCCGGAGGGCTGACATTGTCGAGCTGCCGCTTCCAGTATGTGACCGAAGCTGCGTTCAATCAGAGCGTCGAAGAACACGGAGGCAGGGAAAAGGAAGGCTTCGCGGACCTGTCCTCCGGTGGCGAAGCGCCATGCACGCCGCCGCGCGCCGCGATCGAACCCAACCACACCTATCAGCCCGTGCATGCCGAAGTCACCGGCCTCATCTCCGGGACGGTCTACCGCTATCGCCTGCTCGCGAGCACCGAAGAACCGCAGGGCGGCCCCGAAGCGACCGCACCGCTGGCGTTCACCGCGCCGCACGCCCCGCGGATCGAAGCCGCTTTCGCTGGCAACCTCTCGTCGAGCTACGCCGACCTGCACGCGCAGATCGACCCGCTCGGCGCCAACACGAGCTATCGCTTCGAATACGACACGACCCCCTACTCGACTCCGGCCGCGCACGGCATCAGCATCCCTGTGCCAGGTGTCGCGATCGGCTCCGGCGGCCCGACCGGCAGCGTCCCCACCAGCGTCGTGCAGCATCTCGCCGGCCTCGCGCCGGAAACCACCTACCACTTCCGCGTCGTCGCCGAAAACGAGATCGCCGGGCAGCGCGAAGTCACCGACGGCGCCGACCAGACATTCACCACCCTGCCGTCGACCGCCCCCGGCCTGCCCGACAATCGCGCCTACGAGCTGCTCACGCCCCCGAACAAGGGGAGCTCCGAAGACATGTTCTCGACCGGTGCATCGGGTGGCGAAGAGGGCTCCTTGGTGGACTTCGGCTACCCGTCGGAAGCGGGCGACGGCTTCCTGCTCGCGACCCACGCCGGGTTCGGTCCCTTCCCCGGCTCTGGCAAAAGCATGTACGTGTTCAAGCGCGGTGCCGGCGGCTGGACGTACACGTCGCTCGCGTCGCCCGCGCTCGGCGTACAGTCTGTCCGGCTGCCCGCCTACGCTCCGTCGGATCTCTCACGCGTCGCGTTCGTCGACTCCTCCGGCGCGCCGGGGAGTGCCACCGGCAACCACGGGGTCGGGCTCTTCGGCCCTCCCGGCGGGGAATACGACACGCTCTACGAAGGCCAGCCGCAACACAGCGGTATCACTGAAGGAGAAGGCACGACGATCATCGGATCGCGCGACCTGAGCCATCTCGTCATCGACAGCCGCAGCCACACGATATGCCCGGGGGCGGAAGACCAGGACGAAGGCAGCCAGTCGCTGTGCGAATACGCCGGCGGCGAGCTCGAGCTCGTGAACGTCAACAGCGGCGGAGAACTGCTGAGCCGCTGCGGTGCGGAGATCGGCCGCGACGTGACAATTGGCGACGGCGGGCAGGCCCACAACGCCGTGTCCGCGGACGGCTCGCGCGTGTTCTTCACGGCTCCCGACCCGGAACGCCCGGTCAGCGCAAAAAATCCAGCCGGCACCGAAGGCTGCTGGAACCCCTCGACCGCGGAACACACGCCGCAGGTCTACATGCGCGCGGATGGGCAGACGATCGAGATCTCCGCTCCCGAAGCAGGCATCGTGGACCCGAGCGGTGCCCATCCTTCTGCCTACGTGGGCGCCTCTGAAGACGGCTCCAGGGCGTTCTTCCTCTCCTATGGGGAGCTGACCAGCGACGACGCAGGCATTCACGACCTCGAGCTCTACGAATGGCGCGCCGACGGCGCGGTCTCCCGCGGCGCCGCCTGTGAAGCGGCCGAAGGCTGCCTGCTGCGCATCTCCCGCGGCGAATCCGGCGGGGCCGCGGCCGTGTACGCCGTGCGGGCGATCTCAGCGGACGGCACGGCGGTCTATTTCACAGCGGCCGCCAAGCTCACCGCCACCGCGCCGGTGCCCGGCGAAGAATTCGGCAGCGACGAGCTCGACCTGTATCGCTATGACACCGTCACCGGGACCACCACGTACGTCACGACGGTGCTCGAATTCGAGGAACCCACGCAGTCCGTCAGCGACTGGTTCTCACATGTGATAGCGCCGGGAGACGACCGCGGCTTCGCTCCGGGGCCGGCGATCAATTGGGAGACGACGCCCGATGGGAGCTATCTGCTGTTCCCGACCACGCGTCCGCTGACCGGCTATCAGACCGCCGGGTGTCAGACGAGCCGCACGTATCTCCCCGGCACGCAGGCTCGAGTCAACGGGCACTGCGAGGAGCTCTACCGCTATCACTTCGAACCCGGGTCGCCGGCGGGTGGCAGCATCGTCTGCATCTCGTGCAATCCCAGCGGCGCCGCGCCGAGCGCTCATGCGCAGTTCGACCGCTCCTCACTCGTCGAAGCGGTGCCCGGGGCCCCTGTCCACTCGATCTCCGACAACGGCTCGCGCGCGTTCTTCGACACCGCCGAAGCGCTCGTGCCTCAGGACACGAACGGCGCGATCGACGTCTACGCGTGGGACGCCCCTGGCGCGGGCGGCTGTGCCCTCGCCCGGGGGTGCGTGCACCTGATCAGCTCCGGCACGGACCCGCGACCGTCCTTCTTCCTGGGTTCCAGCGCCGACGGCTCGAGCACGTTCTTCGGGACGCACGCCAGGCTCGTGCCAGCGGACGCGGACACGGCCGGCGACCTCTACGACGCGCGGATCTGCACGAGCGCGGAACCGTGCATCGCGCCGCCGACGGGAGAAACCGCGCAGTGCGAGGGCGACGCCTGTCAGACCGTCCCGCCGCCGCCGGTCGATGCCACCCCCGGCTCACTGACCTTCTCGGGTGCTGGCAACCTCTCACCGCTGCTCTCCTCGCCGGCGGCGAAACCGCGGGTGAAGCCGAAGGCGCTGAGCTCCAAGCAGAAGCTCGCCAACGCGCTGAGGGCCTGCAGGAAGAAGCCGAGGAAGCGGCGAGCGCCATGCGAGCGACACGCCCGCGAGCACTTTGCAAAGGCAACCACGAAAGGCAAGCGATGAGCGTCAAACCACATCTTCAGATCGCGCTTATCGCAGGTCTGCTCTGTCTGCTGGGGCTGGCGGCCACGCCTGCTCTGGGCGCCGAATCGGGTCCGCAGTGGACGATCACGGCGATCTCGCGTCCCACCAACTTCGGGCCCGGGGATCAAAGCGGCCAGGATTCGTATCTGGTCGCACTGACGAACACGGGCGGCGCGGCGACGGACGGCTCGCCGATCGTGATCACCGACGAACTGCCCGCCGGGCTCTCGCTCGACCCCGCCGGCGCCTCCGGCAAGGCCCAGGAGGCCGGCGGCCTGCGCCTCACCTGCATCGCGAGCACCTGCACCTACTCCCACGCGATGCCGGTCGACGAAACCCTGCTGATCTCCTTCCCGGTCGACGTTGACGCGGGCGCGCCGGGCTCGCTCACGAACGTCGTCCACGTCACCGGCGGGGGCGCGGCGGGCGCCTCGGCGCAGACACCTACTGAGATAAGTGCCGAACCCGCCAAGTTCGGCATCTCTCCCGGTGGCGCCAGCACCACCCTCTCCAGCGTTCAGGCCGGAGCGCACGCGGACCTCACCTCGTCGATCGCCTTCAACACCGTGAACACGATCGGCTCGCTCGCCGGGGAGCCGAAGAACATCGTGTACAACCTCCCCGCCGGTTTCGCCGGCGACCTGATCGACACACCCACTTGCCCCGCCGGCAGCTTCCGCGAAGGCAAGTGCAAGAGCACGACGCAGGTGGGCGTCGTCAGCGACAACATCCTGCTTGCGATTGGCATCGGGCGCAGCAGCAGCCCTACCGGCGGGTTCAACCCGATCGACGAAGTACAACCCGTGTTCAACCTCGCGCCGAACCCCGGCGAGGTGGCGAAGCTCGGCTTCGAGGTCGGAGGCGAAGGCGGCGCCTACGTCGAGGGCGGCGTCTATCTCCGTGGCGACTACGGGTTGGAAACGGTGTTCGAAGATGCCCCGCAGAACCTGGCCGAGCTCAACCGCATCTCGCTCACGCTGTGGGGCGTCCCGGCGGACCCTGTCCACGACCACCTGCGCTTTGAAGGCGTCAACGCGGCCTCAACCCTCAACAACCCGTCTCAATCGGCGCTCGCGCCGTTCTTCACGAACCCGACCTTGTGCGGCACCGAACCGCTGCAGGCGGGCTTTGCGGTCAACTCGTGGCAGGAACCGGATGCCGTCCCGGTGCGCGCGTCGATGCGGTTCGGCCCGATCGTGGGTTGCGATCGCCTGCAGATGGAACCGTCTTTGAGCGTCGAAGCGACGTCCAGCAAAGCGTCCTCGCCGAGCGGCCTAGACCTGGGGATGAACATCCACCAGACCTATGACAACGCCCTCGGGTTGGCGACCTCGACGTTGAAGCGCGCGGTCGTGACGCTGCCCGAGGGCATGACGGTCAACCCGTCGGCCGGCGCCGGTCTCGGCGCGTGCTCGGAAGCGCAGTACGCGCAGGAGGGCGCGCAGTTCGTCGAAGGGCAGGGCTGCCCGCAGGATTCCAAGCTCGGCGAAGTGAGCATCGTCACCCCGGCGATCCAGGAAGCGATCTCGGGCTCGGTGTATCTCGCGACGCCCGCGCCCAACGGCGAAGCGGGGCGCAACCCGTTCGACTCACTGCTGGCCCTGTACATCGTCGCGCGGCTGCCCGAGCGCGGAATTGTCGTGAAGACCGCGGGCCAAGTCCAGGCGGACCCGGCGACCGGACAACTGGTGACCACCTTCGAAGACCTCCCGCCGCTGCCGTTCAGCGAGTTCACGTTCAGATTCCACTCCGGGGCGACCGCGCCGCTCGTGACCCCGCCGTTGTGCGGGGACTACGAAGCGCAGGCCGAGCTCTCGCCGTACTCGACGCCCGCGCAGGTGCTGACGCCGGCGATCCCGGCGTTCCCGATCACGAGCGGCTTCGACGGCGGTGCCTGTCCCACAGGCGGCGTGGATCCGTTCTCGCCCGCGCTGTCGGCCGGGACGCTGAACAACAGCGCGGCGAGCTTCAGCCCGTTGGACATCGACATCGTCCGCAATGACGGCGAACAGGAGATCACCGGGTTCGCGTCCCAGCTTCCCCCCGGGTTGACGGCGAACCTGACCGGCGTGCCGTTCTGCTCGGAAGCGGCGATCGCCGCGGCGAGGACGAAGACCGGCGGACAGGAGGAGCTCGAACCGTCGTGTCCCGCGGACAGTGAAATCGGGCACACGATCGTTGAAGCCGGCGTCGGGTCGGTGCTCGTGCAGGCCCCCGGGAAGATCTACATGGCGGGGCCCTTCGAAGGCGCGCCGTTCTCGGTGGTCGCGATCACCGCGGCGAAGGTCGGCCCGTTCGACCTCGGCACCGTCGTCGTGCACCTGCCGCTGCGGCTGAATTCCACCACAGCGCAGGTCAGCATTCCCGCGGGCCCATCCGACCAGATCCCGCACATCATCAAGGGGATCGTCGTGCACGTTCGCAACATCCACGTCTACGTCGACAAGCCGAGCTTCGCCCTGAATCCCACGAGCTGCGCCCGGCAGACGTTCGCGATGACGGTGATCGGCGCGGGCGCGAACGCGGCCAACCCCGCCGACGACGTCGCGGCGAGCGTCGCCGATCCATTTCAGGCGGCGAACTGCGCGAACCTGAAGTTCGCGCCCAAGTTCGCGGTTTCGACCAGCGGCAAAACATCGAGAGCGCGGGGGGCGAGCCTGAACGTGAAGCTGACCTACCCGCAGGGCGCCCTGGGCGCCGACGCGAACATCGCGAGGGTCAAGGTCGAACTGCCCAAGCAGCTTCCGTCGCAGCTGAAAACGCTCCAGAAGGCGTGCACGGCTGCGCAGTTCGAAGCCAACCCCGCCGGCTGCCCCGCGGCGTCGATGGTCGGGCACGCGAAGGCGGTGACGCCGCTGATCCCGGTGCCCCTGGAAGGGCCGGCGATCTTCGTCAGCCACGGCAACGAATCGTTTCCCACCCTCACGATCGTCCTACAGGGCTACGGTGTCACGATCGACCTCGTCGGCTCGACGTTCATCAGCAAGACCGGTATCACGAGCAGCACGTTCAAGACCGTCCCCGACCAGCCGATCGGCAGCTTCGAACTGACATTGCCCCAGGGCCCCTACTCCGCGCTGGCCGCGAATGGGAACCTCTGCAGGAGCAAGCTCACGATGCCGACCGAATTCCTCGCGCAGAACGGCGCGAAGATCAACCGGATGACGAAGATCGCCGTCACGGGCTGCCCGAAGGCCAAGAGGGCCAAGAAGCACCACGCGAGGAAGCGCGAGAAGGCCAAGAGACGCCGTATTCACTAATGAGCTCGCGGATCGAGGATCGCGGATTGCGGCCTCGAGCGAGCGGTCCTCCGCGTCTGGCATTAGGATCGACTCTCGGCGCGGCGTGGTGCACGCGCTGCGCTGCCCAGACAGGAGGGGCCCCGATGTCCAGCGAGACCAACATCCGTTCCGGGCCACCGCGTCGCGCCGTGCCAGCCATGCTGGCGGCCGTCCTGGCCCTCTCGGCGCTGCCCGCAGCCTCGCCCGCCGAACCGCTCTCCCCGACCAGCCCCCTCTACAGCCCCTCGGCCCCGCTGGTTGACGAAAACCCGTACGTGAGCGCCGAATACAGCGGCACGCTGACGCAGACCTCCGTGACTTCGACGGTCCCCACCCAAAGCGTGAGTGCGAACCTCAGCTGGAACACGAAAGTCAGCGGGCCCGTCGACCAGATCGAGTACGCCGCCACCTACGGCGCCAGCGCGATCCATTGGGAAGTCACCGAACTCTCGGGCTCGGTCAAAGTCATCAAGGAAAAATCGTCGTGCTCGGGCAGCTTCAGCGCGACGAGCAAAGACGGTGGCACGCGCGGCGTCGAACTGCCCCTCGACGAGCCCGGCTTCCCGGCGGGTGGCGGCAACCCGGCGACGAACCCCGACTACCGCGTCGATCCGCCCCAGGGCATCTCCCTGGTCCTGCTGGCCAGCAGCGCCGCGCCGGGAGAATGCGGGACGAGCGAATGGAACAACTCCGAAAAATGGTTCGGCGCGGCCTTGAGCCAGCCGGGCTGGGCGCCCCGCGACGTTCCAGTGCGAGCTCGCCTCCGTCGGCAGAGGTCACCGCTTTCCAGAAACCCCGCGAGTTCGGCGAGCACTTCAAGGTACGGCCCGACCGTCGCCGCGCGCGCGAACGCCGCGAAGACCGGACGCCAGGCGGAGCTCGACGCTGCGCTGGACGCGCTCTGCGACGAGTGGAACCGTGGCACGCTCGACGACGCGCGCTTTGAGATGGAGTACCTGCTGACAGTCGGCACACGGGTGTAACGACGCGGGTACGCGGCGGGGCCGACGGTCTCGACCGTTGGGGGTCGGTGGTGGTTACCGCGCTTCGCGCGGTGCGCTAGCGGGTTGTCACGCATACAGGGTGTGTTGCTTGTCGTCCAAGGCGGGCACGTGCCGGGTGTCAGGCAAGACGGCTCCCATCCCGCGAAGGCGGTATCGGCGGCTTTGCAAGCGGGAGGTCACCGGTTCGATTCCGGTTGGCTCCACTGACAACTGTCTGCGAGTGTCGCGCTCGCAGCTGCTCGCGATGGCCTGATCAGCGATGAACGAAGCGTGAGGCCGGCTCGAAGTCGCCATGCAACACAAGGGGATCTAGGTCCGCACCGTTGGGCCATACGACGGTTCCCAGCTCGTCGTCCACGCGAACCTGCGCAAAGAAGTCGGGATCGGCAAGCGGCTCGAACACGGGGCCGTGCAGCTCCCCTGTGAGATCGACATCTCGCGAACTGCCATCGCTGAAGCCGACCCTTAGCTGATAGTGGCCCAGCACTTGCGCGGCTGTGACCTTCACGAAGTCCACCCAGGTCATTTTACGGCAGCGGGTCGATTGGCTCGGGGGTGCCGCCATCCTTTGCGCGCGCCCAGTCCGTTTCGAGCTCGCCGCGGTGCAGAGCGGCCCACTCTGCGACGAGTTTGAGCGCGCGAGTCGGTAGAGCACCCACCAGCACCTCGCCGCTCCCGATCGCGATCACCGCGTGGTGCTCGGCGTATGGCGAATCACAAGCGAGGGCGACCCAAGCAGCGTCGCGCCGGCTGCCTGCTGTGCAAGCCACACAAGCTGTCGTCGGCGAAGAAGGCCGAACGCAGACGGGGGCGACGCGATGCGATGCTGCACGAGAGGCGCGCTACGCACGACGCGCGGTAGCCGTAGGTATCCCGCAGCCTCTTATCGTCGGCCACGTGGCTCCGCGTTACGTCAGGGTCAGCCTCGGCGCGCGCACGCTCGCGGGGTTTGCGCAACGTACGGCCCTCTCCATAGACACTTCGCTACTGGTACTGCAGTACCGAGGGCCCGGCCGTCGGATCCTTTCAAAGTGTGGTCAAGACCTCGACGTCATTTTCGTTGCCTATGGCGAGGATGCTCGAGTCGAACGTGACCAGGCGCATCTCGCGGCGACGGGCAAGTGTTAGTAGGTGCGCGTCGGTCACCTGCCGATAGCCAGCGATCGTTGGCACGTCGCTGTCACTCATCGAGACGTCATCGGTGAGGAAGCGATGGCTGGGGTGTGCGCGCAATGTCGAGAGCACCCCTCTTGCGTCATCGACACTGATCGCGCTTGGCAGCACGATCGGGTTGGATGACACGCGCACGAAGCCGCTCTCTGTGATCGGACACGTGGCCCATCCAGCGGAGCTGTTCGCCTTGAACCATGCGCGCACCGCTGCATGGTGCACGTGCGAGTCCCAAGCCAGCGCGACCAGCGCGTTGACGTCCAGCAGTGCCACCGGGAGGCTCAATCCTCGTCGAGTGCTCGCCGCACCATCTCTGGCGTGATTGGCGGCGTACCTGCCGGCACACGGATGACCGGCAGTCCTTCGTCAGCCTCAACCCGAGCGGGGGTCAGTCCTCGACGGGCAAGCTCGGAGATAACGGAGCCGAGCGAGCGGTGCTCCCCAACGGCGAGCTGCCGCGCAACCGCGACCACGTCCTCGTCGATGTTCAAGGTTGTCCGCACGAAATGATGTTAGCGCATCAGCGCATCAGGGTGCCAATCCCAACTCCTCCACTCCCTTACCGACGATTTGCTTCCCGCCGGGATGCTATGGGTGTGGGTCCGCTCGCTCCAGTTCGGCTTCTACTTCGCACCGACAAGCGACAATCTCGAAGAAGGCCGCGAGCGTCGCGCGACCGCACCGCTCGACGTCGGCCTGCGCCTGCTCGCCGATCTCCACGCCATCCGGCAGGTGCTCGCGCCAGCCCGCGGCCAGCGCGCGGTCGACCTCGACGTGAAACTGCAGCCCGTAGGCACGGGAGCCCACGCGGAAGGCCTGGTGCGGGTACGCGACGCTGCTGGCCAGCAGCGTCGCGCCGCGCGGCAGGTCGAACGTTTCGGAGTGCCAATGCACGACCGGCAGCTCGATGAGTCCGCTCGCACCGAGCACCGGGTCGTTGCGTCCCTCCTCCGTCAGCGTCACCGCGCCCGGGCCGATCTCCTCGAAGGTGCCGCGGTACACACGCGCTCCGAGCGCGGCCGCAAGGAGCTGCGCGCCGAGGCACACGCCCAACAGCGGGCGGCCCGCTCGGACCATAGCCTCGACCAGCGCGAGCTCCCGTGCGAGATGCGGGTGCTCGTCCACGTCGGACACGCCCATCGGGCCACCCATCACGATCAGCCCGGCCAGTTGGTCCGGGGCGGGCAGCGCCTCGCCGAGATAGGGGCGGCAGATCTCCAGCTTCACGTCTCCAGCCGCGGCCACGGTCGCGATCGCCGCGGGGCCCTCGTAGGGCACCTGCTCGATCGCGACCCATCTGCCCTGCGCGCTCACCGGCGGGAGGGTAGCCTCCAGGCTCGTCGATGACCACCACCGAGACCCTCACAGTCACACTCCCCGACGGCAAGGCCCTGGAGCTGCCGGCCGGCGCGACCGGCGCGGATGCAGCGGCGGCGATCGGCTCGGGCCTGGCGCGCGCCGCGCTCGCGATCGAGGTCGGCGACGGAGCGGTTGAGAGGGGGGAGGGGGAGGGGGGTCGCGAGGTCCGCGACCTGGCGCGGCCGCTGCCGGACGGCGCGCGGATCTCGATCCTGACGTCCCGCAGCGAGGGCTCCGAGCCGCTGGCGCTGATCCGCCACGACGCCGCGCACGTGCTCGCCGCGGCTGTGATGGAGCTCTACCCGGGCGTCAAGATCTCGATCGGGCCGGCGATCGAAAACGGCTTCTACTACGACTTCGACTTCCCGTCCGACGCGACCGTCACCGAGGCCGATTTCCCGAAGATCGAAGAGCGCATGCGCGCGCACGTGAAGGGGGCCGAGACCTTCGTGCGCGAGGACGTGCCGGTCGCCGATGCCCGCGCGCGCTTCGTCGCCGAGCGCCAGGACTACAAGGTGGAGCTGATCGACGACCTCGTCGCCGCCGCGCGCGAGGGCGGCGGCGCGCTGGAGACGGTGTCCCTCTACACCAACGGCCCCTTCACCGACCTCTGCCGCGGGCCGCACGCGCCCTCCACGAAGGCGATCGGCGCGTTCAAGCTGCAGTCCGTCGCGGGCGCCTATTGGCGCGGGGACTCCACCCGGCAGATGCTCACCCGCATCTATGGCACCGCGTTCTTCACGAAAGCCGAACTGGCCGAGCACCTAGAGCGCCTGGAGCAGGCGCGCGCGCGCGACCATCGCAAGCTGGGGCGCGAGCTCGAGCTCTTCCAGTTCTCCGAGCTCTCGCCTGGCGCGCCGTTCTGGAAGCCCGCGGGGATGGCCGTCCTGAATGCCCTCACGGACCTGTGGCGCGAGCAGAACCGCGCGCGCGGATACCGCGAGGTCAAAACGCCGATCCTCTACGACGTCGAGCTCTTCAAGCAGTCCGGCCACTGGGACACCTACCGCGAGAACATGTACTTCACGGAGGTCGAGCAGCGCCCGATGGCTCTGAAGCCGATGAACTGCCCCGCGCACATCCAGATCTACAAGGACCGCCGCCACTCCTACCGCGACCTGCCCGTGCGCTACTCCGAGGCCGGTCTCGTGCACCGCCACGAGCCCTCCGGCGTGCTCCACGGGCTGCTGCGCGTGCGCCACATCACCCAGGACGACGCCCACATCTTCTGCACCGAGGAGCAGGTCCAGCGGGAGGTCGTGGAGTGCCTGCGCTTCGGCTTCTACATCTACGAGCTGTTCGGCTTCGAGCCGCGCCTGGAGCTCTCCACGCGCCCCGACAAGCGGATCGGCAGCGAAGCGATGTGGGACCGCGCGGAGGGCGCCCTGGAAGGGGCGCTGCGCGCGGAGGGCCTCCAGTACGAATTGAATCCCGGCGACGGCGCCTTCTACGGCCCGAAGATCGACCTCCACATGAAGGACTCGATCGGGCGCTCCTGGCAGTTGGGAACCGTCCAGCTCGACTACTCGATGCCCGAGCGCTTCGAGCTCTCCTACACCGGCGCCGACAACGCCGAGCACCGCCCCGTGATGATCCACCGCGCGCTGCTCGGCTCCTTCGAGCGCTTCACGGGGATCCTGATCGAGCACTACGCAGGCGAGCTCCCGCTGTGGCTGGCGCCGCTGCAGGCGCTCGTGCTGCCCGTCTCCGAGCGCTTCGACGAGTACGGCGGCCGCGTCTGCGCGGCCCTGCGCGAGCACGGCCTGCGCGCTGAGCTCGACGACCGCGGTGAGAGCATCGGGCGCAAGATCCGCGACGCCGAGCTCCGCAAAGCCCCCTACATGCTCGTCGTCGGCGAGCGCGAGCAGGCCGAGCAGGCCGTATCGGTGCGCAAGCGCGGGGCTGGAGACAGTGGTGCGCTGGCCGTCGAGGAGCTCGCGGCGCGTCTGGCAGAGGAGTCCCGGGCCCGCTCGGCATGAGCTCCACAGGGCAATATCCGGAATCGCACTTGCGGCCTTCCGGCGCGCCGCTATACTCGGCCGCCTTGAGAGTCCGTACCCCATCGATGCCGCCGCGCCCTTTCGCAGCTTGACGCGCGGCCGGGACAGCTAAGTTGCCGGTACCGCGTAGGTTCGACCGGCGCCCGCCCGAGCGGGACACGACGAGGATCAACGAGCGCATCCGCGTGCCCGAGGTGCGGTTGATCGACGACGAGGGCAATCAGGTCGGCGTGCTCAAGACCCCCGACGCGCTGCGCTTCGCCCAGGAGCGCGACCTCGACCTGGTGGAGGTCGCCCCGGAGGCGCGCCCGCCGGTGTGCCGCGTGCTGGACTACTCCAAGTACAAGTACGAGCAGGCGCAGAAGGTCAAGCAGGCGCGCAAGCACCAGCAGCAGATCACGATCCGCGAGATCAAGTTCCGCCCCAAGATCGCCCAGCACGACTACGACACCAAGAAGGGGCACGTCGAACGCTTCCTGCGCCACAAGGACAAGGTCAAGGTCACGATCATGTTCCGCGGCCGCGAGGTCACCCATCCCGAGCGCGGCACGATGATCCTCGACCGCCTCGCCGAGGAGCTCGGAGAGCTCGGCGTCGTCGAGCAGCGCCCGATGCAGGAGGGGCGCAACATGACGATGATGCTCGGACCCTCCAAAGCCGTGCTCGCGGGACGCTTCGAGGCCTCCCACGACGGTACCCCGCCCGACGCCGCCCCCGAGCAGCAGGGCGGCGAGGAGGCCACCGGAGCGCAGACGACCGGGGAGGCCACCGAGGCGCAGACGACCGGGGAGGCCACCGAGGCGCAGACCACCGGGGAGGCTCCCTCCGAGGGTGCTCAGGCGGTCGCGGCCAGCGGCGACTAGAGGGTGGCGCAGGCGACCGAAAGGTCGCCGAGCCGGGCCCCTCGCTCGATCATCTATCCGGGCTCAGGCCGCGGCGGCCCGCGCGCCCTTGATCGCGAGCATCGCGGCGTCGGCGTGATGCAGGAGGCGCTCCGCGGTCGCGCCGTCGTGCGGATATACGCTCGCACCGAGGCTCGCTCCGACGCGCACCGCGCCCGCCTCCAGCTGGATCGGCTCGCCGACCGTCAGGCTGATGCGCTCGATGAACGCCGCCACCTGCCTGGTGGGGTTGGAGAGCATGCTCAGCAGCGCCACGAACTCGTCGCCGCCGTAGCGCGAGACGAGCTCCTCCTCGCGCGTCGCCAACGTCAGGCGCGCGGCGAGCGTCCGCAACACCTCGTCGCCCGCGTGATGGCCGAGCGTGTCGTTGATGCGCTTGAAGCCGTCGAGGTCCATGTACACGAGCGCCACCGCGCAGCCGTGGCGCTCGGCGCGCGCGATCGCGCGGTCGAGCTCTTTGTGGAACAGCCGCCGGTTCGCGAGGTTCGTGAGCTGATCGTGGTGGGCCTGGTGCTGCAGGCGCTCGAGGATCGTGCGCCGCTCGCTGATGTCGGCGAACGTCGCGATCACCCCGCACGGCCGCCCCTGCTCGTCGGGGGCCACGCGCGAGGACAGCGAGATCCACGTCACCGAGCCGTCGGGCTTCTCCACACCCATCACCACGCTGCGCTGCCCGCGTCCGGTCTGCAGCGTTTCCGCCGCCGGGTGGCTCGCCAGCGGCCACGGCGAGCAGTCTTCGTGCACGAACCGCCAGCGCCGGTCGCGCACGTGGCGCGCGAGCAGCTGGTCGTGGCTCAGGCTCAGGATCCGCGCCGCCGCGTTGTTCGCGTAGACAACGCGGCCGTGCACGTCGAAAACCAAAACTCCCTCGGTCAGCATCTCGGTCGTCACCTGCATGCGGTTCTCCAGCACCCGCACGTCGGCGCGTTGGGAGCGCAGCTCGCCGCGCAGGCGCTCGACCGTTGCGATCGACTCCGCGAGGCGCTCGCACGCAAGGTCCAGCGTGTGCTCCGTGTCTCCGCCGCCGGCCTCCGTGAGCTCGCGCAACGCGTGGGCGATCGCACTCGGGGCCGCCTCCGGGAGATGCCCGGAGGGTCCGACGTCCAGGTGTGCGACCGAGGCGCGCTCCATCGCCATCTCATCGGCGTTGGGCACGTTTTACATAACCGCCGTCGTCCTCTTTGGACGCGCCCTGTCGGGTCTACGGTTCAACGAGCGTTCTGTCATAATGCTCCGCTCGCCATGCCCAAGATGAAGACTCACTCCGGCGCCAAGAAGCGCTTCAAAGTCACCGCCTCCGGCAAGGTGCGCGGTCGGCACTCCTTCACGAGCCACATCCTCGAGAAGAAGTCGCCCAAGCGCAAGCGCGCGCTCGGCGCCCCGGCGATCCTCTCCGACCACGACGCTCCGCGCGTCAAGAAGCTGCTGGGAGTCGGCAAATGACCCGCGTCAAGCGCTCCCTGCACGCGCGCAAGAAGCGCCGCGCGACACTCGAGCTGACCAAGGGCTTCCGCGGCGAGGCGCACTCCAACTACAAGCGCGCCAAGGAGGCGCTGATCAAGGCGGACACGTACGCCTACCGCGATCGGCGCAACCGCAAGCGCGACTTCCGCAAGCTGTGGATCACGCGCATCAACGCCGCCGCCCGCCAGAACGGCATGAGCTACTCCAAGTTCATGCACGGGCTCGCCCAGGCCGGGGTCGAGCTCGACCGCAAGGTGCTCGCGGACATCGCCGTCCGCGACGCCGACGCCTTTCGACGTTTCGCGGAGATCGCCCGCGAGGCGTCGGCCGCCTGACCTCAGGAAGTCGACACGAGCCTTTCGGGCGCCGCTCCCTCGCAAGAGGACGGCGCCTTTTTTGTATCCCAAGCAACCAGGATGATTTGAAGCGATGACCACGATCGTCTCTCCCCGCAACCCCCGCCTACAGGGCCTGCGCCGCCTGCAGCGGCGCGCCGAGCGCGCGCGCAGCGGACGGTTCCTCGCCGAGGGCGAGGATCTGATCGCGGCCGCCCGGGCCGCCGGCTGGGAGCCGCTGGAGGCCTACAGGGTTCCGGGTTGCACCGTCGGCGAGGACTTCCAGGAGGTCGAGCCCGCCGCGCTCGCGACCGTCTCCACGCTCGGCTCCGGCACACGCGCGATCGCCGTCTACGCGGAGCGCTGGAGCGAGACGCTCGCCGGCCCGCTGTGGGTGTACCTGCACGGGCTCGCCGATCCCGGCAACGTCGGCACGATCCTCCGGGCCGCGCACGCCTTCGGAGCCAGCGGGGTCGCGCTCGGCCCGCGCTGCGCCGACCCCTTCTCACCCAAGGCCGTGCGGGCCTCGATGGGCGCGATCTTCGAGGTCGCGCTCGCCCGCGTCTCCGACGTTCGAGAGCTGCCCGGTCGGCGTCTCGCGCTCGTCGCGCACGCCGGCGAGCCGCTGTCCGAGGTCGCACTCGCCCGTGGCGCCGCGGAGCCCGTCACATTGCTCGTGGGAGCCGAGCGCGACGGGCTGCCGCGGGAGGTTCTCGCCGAGGCTCAATGCGTCGCACACATCCCGATCGCGGGCGATTCGCTGAACGCCGCGATGGCCGCCACCATCGCGCTGTACGAGATCGGCCAGCGTCGCCCCCCAGGACATAGGGTTACCACCGATGACTGACCGCATCGAGCAACTGCGGGCCGAGGCCCACGATGCGATCCTCGCCGCGCAGAGCGGCGAGACGCTGGAGGAGCTGCGCGTGCGCTATCTCGGGCGCAAGGCCGAGCTGCCTCAGATCCTGCGCGGCGTGCGCGAGCTCGCCCCCGAGCAACGCGGGCCCGTCGGCAAAGCCGCCAACGTCGCGCGTCAGCAGCTGGAGGCGCTGATCGAAGACCGCACCGCCCAGCTCGACGCCGAGCGCCTGCAGCACAGCCTGCGCGAGGATCGCCTGGACGTCACGCTGCCCGGCGCGCCCCCCCAGCCGGTCGGGCGCCTGCACGTGCTCACCGCGACTTGGCGGGAATTGGAGGACATCTTCGTGGGCCTTGGCTTCACGGTGCTCGAGGGACCCGAGGTCGAGACCGTGCACTACAACTTCGACGCGCTCAACCACGACCCCACGCATCCCGCGCGGGCCCGCACCGACACCTTCTACGTGCGCGACCGCGCCGCGCACGCGCCAGCGCAGTCGCCCGACGGGAGCCTCGTGCTCGGCCAGCCGCACGAGCTCGTGCTGCGCACCCACACCTCGCCCGTCCAGGTGCGCGCGATGGAAGCGCACCCGCCGCCGCTGTACGTCGTGATCCCCGGTCGCGTCTACCGGCCCGACAGCGACGCCACCCACACGCCCCAGTTCCACCAGGTCGAGGGGCTCGCCGTCGACGAGGACATCACGCTCGCCGACCTCAAGGGCACGCTGCTCGCGTTCGCCCGCGCCGTCTTCGGGGAGGAGCGCGACGTGCGCCTGCGCCCCCACTTCTTCCCGTTCACCGAGCCCTCCGTCGAGGTCGACGTCTCGTGCTTTCACTGCTCCGGCAAGGGCTTCCTCGCCGACGGCGCGCGCTGCCACCTCTGCAAGGGCGAGGGCTGGCTCGAGATCCTCGGCGCGGGCGAGGTCGATCCCGACGTCTATTCCCTGGTCCCCACCACCGAGCGCAACGCGCCCGGATATGACCCCGAGCGCGTGCAGGGCTTCGCGTGGGGGATGGGCATCGAGCGGATCGCGATGCTCAAGCACGGCATCCCCGACCTGCGCCTGTGCTACGAAAACGACGTCCGCTTCCTGGAGCAGTTCGGATGAGGGTCCCGCTCGGCTGGCTGCGCGAATACTGCGACCCCGATCTCGACGTGCGCGCGATCGAGGAGCGCCTGACGATGACCGGCACGAAGGTCGAGGCGATCCACCACCACGGCGTCCGCGCGCCCGAGCGCTTCCGCGTCGGGTACGTGATCGGCTGCGAGCGCCACCCCGACGCCGATCGCCTCAGCGTCTGTCGCGTGGACCTCGGCGAGGAGCGGCCCGAGGGGCCGGCGACGATCGTCTGCGGCGCGCCCAACGTCGCCGCCGGGCAGACCGTCGCGGTTGCGTGCCCCGGGGCGATCATGCCCGACGGCACCGAGATCCGCCGCGCCAAGCTGCGCGGAATTGCTTCCGAAGGGATGATCCTCGCCGAGCAGGAGCTCGGGATCGGCGCTGGCCGCGATGGGATCCTCGTGCTCGACGAGCTGCTCGCGGCGGGGCAGCTCGGCGACCGCGGTGCGCTGCCCGCGCCGGGCACGCCGCTCGCCGAAGTCCTGCCGCTCGGGGGCGAGACGATCGAGCTGGAGATCACCTCGAACCGGCCCGACTGCCTCGGCGTCTATGGGGTCGCGCGCGAGCTGCACGCCGCCACCGGCGCACCGCTGGCACCCGTGCCGTGGGAGCCCGATCCCGGCAGCGACGGGCCGCTGGCCGAGGGGCTCGCCGAGATCTCCGTCGAGTGCCCCGACCTCTGTCCCCGCTTCACCGCGCGCGTCTTCGAGGACGTCACGCTCGCGCAGTCGCCGCCCTGGTTGAAGGCGCGCCTGTCCGCCGCCGGTCAGCGCCCGATCAACAACGTCGTCGACATCACCAACTACGCGATGCTCGTCACCGGGCAGCCGCTGCACGCCTTCGACCTCGATCGCGTCGCGGGAGGCCGGCTGGTCGTGCGCCGCGCGCATGAGGGCGAGCTCGTGGACACCCTCGACGGCCAGACCCGCACGCTCGACTCGCGGATGGTCGTGATCGAGGACGGGGACGGGCCGACCTCGATCGCCGGCCTCATGGGCGGCGCGCGCTCGGAGGTGGGGGACGGGACGACGCGCGTGCTGATGGAGGTCGCCACCTGGAGCGGGCCCAACATCCACCGCACCAGCTGGGCGCTCGGGCTGCGCAGCGAAGCCTCCGCGCGCTTCGAGAAGGGGCTCCCACCCGAGCAGTGCGACCACGCTCAGGCGCTCGCCACGCGCCTGATGATCGAGCTCTGCGGTGCCCGCGTGCTGCCTGGGACGATCGACGCGGGGCCGTGCGCGGCGCAGGGTCAGGCGGCCGCTCCCCCGCGCATCCGCCTGCGCGAGGCGCGGGTCCAGGCGATCCTCGGTGTCTCGATCCCGCGCGAGCGCCAGCGCGAGATCCTCCACGCGCTCGACTTCCGGACCTCCGACGCCGACGACGGGCTCGACGTCGAGGTGCCGCCACTGCGCCGCGCCGACGTCACCCGCGAGGCCGACCTGATCGAGGAGGTCGCCCGCATCGACGGCGTCGAGAAGCTCCCCGCGACGCTGCCACGCCGGCGGCCCGCGGGGCGGCTCTCACAGACTCAGCGCCTGCGGCGCCGCGCCGTCGACGCGCTCGTCGGGCGCGGGCTGTACGAGACGGTCGGGTGGACGTTCACCTCGCCCACCGCGCTCGAGCGCCTGCGGCTCTCCCCGCAAGATCCGCGCCGCTCCGGTGCGCTCGAACTGGAGAACCCGCTGTCGGAGGAGCACGCGCTGCTGCGCACCACGCTGCTCGGGTCGCTGCTGGACAGCGCCTCCCACAACGCCGCGCGCGGCCAGGCGGATCTGCGGCTGTTCGAGGTCGGGACCGTTTTCGCTGCCGGCGTTGACTCCGGAGATGCCGACAACGGTGGCTTCAAAAAAGACCCGGTTGCGCGAGGTCCACGCGATACCGGCGTGCACGAGCACCGCGCGCTCGGCGTGCTGCTCAGCGGCCGCCTCGCGCCGCCCACCTGGAGGACACCGGAGCCGCCGCAGGCGGACCTCCACGCGATCAGGGGTGTACTCGAAGCGCTCGGCGAGGCCCTGCGCGTGGACCTGGCCTGTCGCGCGCCGACCGACCCGGACGCCCACCCTTTCCTGCACCCCGGCCGCGCCGCCGAGCTGTTCGCCGGCGAGCAGCCGCTCGGCTGGCTCGGCGAGCTGCACCCGCTCGTGCAGGGCTGGGAGCTCGCGGGGGCCGCGGTCGCCGAGATCGACCTCGACGCGCTCGTCGCCGCGGCCGACGGCGGCGCCGAGACCCACCGCTACCGCGACCTCATCTCCTTCCCGGAGCTGCGCGAGGATCTCGCGGTGATCCTTCCCGCCGAGGTCCCCGCGGCCGAGGCCCTCGCCGTGGTGCGCGACGCCGGCGGCGCGTTGCTGGGGGATGCCCAGGTGTTCGACGTCTACACCGGCCCCCAGGTCGGCGAGGGGAAGCGCTCGCTCGCGCTCGCGCTCGCCTTCCGCGCACCCGACCGCACGCTCGCCGACGAGGACGTCGCACCGGTGCGCGAGCACATCCTCACCGCGCTGCGCGAGCGGCTCGGGGGTGAGCTGCGTGGTTAGCGACGCCTCCTCCCAGCACTTCGCCACGGGCTCCCCGCGCGTGCTCGTCGCCGGCGCCACCGGCTTCGCGGGCGCGCTCGCCGCACAGCTCATCTGGCGCCACCCGCGCCTGGAGCTCACCGCGATCACAGGACGCTCGGAGGTCGGACGGCGCCTGGACGACCTCTACCCGCGCTACCGCGTGCCGCTGGGAGTCGAGGAGCTCGACCCCGACCGCCACGGCGAGGGGATCGACGCCGCGATCGTCGCCTACCCGCACGCCGCCGCCGCGCCCACCGTCGCCGCGCTGCGCGAGCGCGGCGCACGCGTCGTGGACCTCTCCGCCGACTTCCGCCTCGCCGACCTCGACACCTACGAGCACTGGTACGGGCTGCATCCGCGCCCCGACCTGCTGCCCGAAGCCGTCTACGGGCTCACCGAGCTGCACCGCGAGCGGATCGCGACCGCGTCGATCGTCGCCAACCCCGGCTGCTACCCCACCGCGGCCGTGCTCGCGCTCGCGCCGCTCGCGCGCGCCGGGCTGCTCGCGGACGTCGTCATCGACGCCAAGCAGGGCGTCTCCGGCGCCGGGCGCGCGCCGACCGAGACCACGCACTTCTCGACCTCCGGCGAGAACATCATCCCCTACAAGGTCGCCAACCACCGCCACACGCCCGAGATCGAGGAGCAGCTCGCATTGCTCGGTGCGAGCTTCCCCGTCCAGTTCCAGGCGAGCCTCGTGCCGCTCGACCAGGGCGAGCTCGCCAGCTGCTACGTCACGCCCCCGCGCCCCGTCGCCGTCGAGGAGCTCACGGAGCTCTACCGCGACGCGTACGCCACAGAGCCCTTCGTCGAGGTCGTCGAGGTGCCCCCCGGCGTGCGCGAGGTGCGCGAGACCAACTTCTGCCGCATCCTCGCCACCGCCGACACGCACACCGGCAAGGTGCTCGTGTTCTCCGCGATCGACAACCTCTGGAAGGGGACCTCCTCGCAGGCCGTCCAGAACCTCAACCTCATGTTCGACATCCCCGAGACCGAAGGCCTGCTGTGAGCGCCGGCAACGACCTCTGGGGCGACCGCACCGCCGACGGGCCGCCGCGGCCGTTCTTCGCATCGCGCTGGGTCGAGCGGCCCGCGCACGTCCAGGAGCTCGACCCCACCAGCGCCGGGCTCCCCGAGGGCTTCCGCGCCGCCGGCGTCGCCTGCTCGATCAAGCCCAGCGGCAACCCCGACGTCGGCCTGCTGATCTGCGACACCGAGCCCCCGCTCGCCAGCAGCGCCGCGCGCTTCACCGCGACCGGCACCCCCGCCGCGCCCGTGCTGCTCAGCCGCGAGCGCTGCCAGCTCGATGCGCTGCGCGGCGTGCTCGTCAACTCCGGCTGCGCCAACGCCGCCACCGGGCGCCGCGGCCTCGACGACGCCGCCAAGACGCAGGGCGCCGCCGCGCTCGCGCTCGGCCTCGACCCCGCGGCGGTCGCGCTCGCCTCCACCGGCGGCATCAGCCACCTGCTGCCCGTCGACAAGGTCCTGCGCGGCATCCTCGACGCCCACGGACAGCTGCGGCGCGAGGGCGACACCGATTTTCAGCAGGCGATCCAGACGACCGATGCGTTCGAGAAGCGCGCCACCCTGGAGGTCGAGCTGCCGTCCGGGACGGTGCGAATCGCCGCCCAGTGCAAGGGCGCCGGCATGATCTCGCCGAACTTCGCCACGATGCTCTGCTTCGTGCAGACCGACGCCCAGCTCGACCCCCACACCGCCGACCTGCTGCTCGGCGTGTGCGTGAAGCGCTCGTTCGATCGCTGCTCGGTCGACGGGCAGCTCTCCACCAACGACACCGCGATCCTGATGGCCTCCGGCGCCAGCGGCGTCCACGTGGCCCCGGAGAGCGAGGACGAGCTGCGCTTCGGCGAGGCCCTCGACGCGCTCCTGCGCCAGCTCGCGATCATGATGGTCGCCGACGGCGAGGGCGCGCGGCGAATCGCGCGGGTCGTGGTGCGCGGAGCGATCGACGGGGCGGGCGCCCAGCACGGAGCGGTCGAGGTCGTCGCGCGCGCCGTCGCCAACTCACCCCTCGTCAAAACCGCGCTGCACGGCGCCGACCCCAACTGGGGGCGCCTGATCCAGGCAGTTGGCGCTGCCCTGCCGGGAACAGCCCCCCTGCCGGTGGACCTCACGATCGAGGGGCTGCAGGTCTGCTCCGCAGGCGCCGCACTCCACTACGACGAGAGCGCACTTCACCAGGCGATCCAGGGGCGCGAGATCGAATACGAGATCGAGCTGCCGGGCGACGGCGCCGAAACCGAGGTCTTCTTCTCCGACCTCTCCCACGAGTACGTGCGGATCAACGCGGAGTACACGACATGAGGGATGTCGCCACCCTTCTCGAGGCGCTGCCCTACATCCGGCAGTTCCACGGCCGCACGATCGTCATCAAGTACGGCGGCGCCGCGATGGAGGACCCCGAGCTGCGCGAGGAGTTCGCGCGCGACGTCGTGCTGCTCAAGTACGTCGGCATGGACCCCATCGTCGTCCACGGCGGCGGGCCCGACATCACCTCCTACATGGAGCGCCTCGGCCTCCCCGTGCAGTTCGTCGGCGGCCTGCGCGTATCCGACGAGGCCACCGTCGAGGTCGCCAAGATGGTGCTCGTCGGCAAGGTCAACAAGGAGATCGTCAGCCGCCTCGCCCGCCACGGCCAGCCCGCCGTCGGGCTCTGCGGCGACGACGGCTCGCTGTTCCGCGTCTCCCGCCGCACGGGGCCCGGGGGAGAGGACATCGGCTTCGTCGGGCAGATCGAGCGCGTCGGCGTCGACGTCCTGCGGCACATCGCCAGCGACTACATCCCCGTGATCGCCTCCGTCGGCGCCGACCGCGACGGCCACTCCTACAACATCAACGCCGACGAGGCCGCCGGTGCCGTCGCGCGCGCGCTCGGCGCGCACAAGGTGCTGTTCCTCACCGACGTCCGCGGGTGGCTCGCCGATACAGAGGATCCCGATAGTTTGATCGGGCAGGCGACGGCCGAGAAGGTCCGCGACGCGTTGCCGCAATTGGAGGGCGGTATGCGGCCCAAGCTGCAGGCGTGCCTGGAGGCGATCCAGGGAGGCGTCGGCGCGGCGCACATCATCGACGGGCGCATCCCGCACTCACTGCTGCTCGAGCTGTTCACCGACGCGGGAATCGGCACCAAGATCGAGGCCTCGCCGTGAGGACCCGCGACCGCGCAACCCATCACAGCGAAGCGAAGCGGAGCTAATCCAAAAATGCTTTCCGAGCTCCAAGAAATCGAGGCCGCGAGCGTCACCCGCACCTACGCGCGTTTCCCCGTCGAGTTCGTCCGCGGCGAGGGTGCCCGGTTGTGGGACGACGCGGGCAACGAGTACCTCGACCTCCTCTGCGGGATCTCCGTCACCAACCTCGGGCACTGCCATCCGCGGGTCGTCGAGGCCATCCGCGACCAGGCCGCGCGGCTGGCGCACGTCGGCAACCTCTACTACACCGAGCCCGCCATGCGCCTCGCCCAGCGCCTCTCGCAGTCGAGCCTCGGCGGGCGCGTGTTCCTCTGCAACTCCGGCGCCGAGGCCAACGAGGCCGCGCTGAAGCTCGCGCGCAAGGCCCGCCAGGGAGGGGACATCGTGGTCCTCCACGGCGCCTTCCACGGGCGCACCTACGGCGCGCTCTCCGCCACGCCCCAGGAGTCCAAGCAGGCGCCCTTCGCGCCGCTCGTCCCCGGCTTTCGCGCCGTCGCCGCCGAGCCCGCCGCGCTGCGCACCGCCGTGGACGACCGCACCGCCGCGGTGCTGCTCGAGCCGATCCAGGGCGAGACCGGCGTGCACGTCCTCCCCGAGGAGCTCCTGCGCGCCGCCCGCGAGGCCTGCGACGAGCACGGCGCCGCGCTCGTCTTCGACGAGATCCAATGCGGCATGGGGCGCACCGGCACGCTCTGGGCCTACGAGCAGACCGGCGTCGTCCCCGACGCCCTCACCTCCGCCAAGGCCCTCGCCAACGGCCTGCCGATCGGCGCGCTCGTCACCGGCCCACGGCTCGCCGACGTCTTCGCGCCCGGCGACCACGGCTCCACCTTCGCCGGCGGTCCCATCGTCTGCGCCGCCGCGCTCGCCGCGCTCGAGCTCACCGACGATCCTCGGTTGCTCGCCCGCGTGCAGGAGCTCGGCGAGCGCTTCGCCGAGGAGCTCCGGCGGCTGCCGCACGTGCTCGCCGTGCGCGGGCGCGGGCTGATGCTCGCCTGCGAGCTCGACATCCCCGCCCCCGTGCTCGTGCGCGAGCTGCTGCTGGAGCAGCGGTTGGTCGCGAACGCCACCGGGCCCACCACGCTGCGGCTGTTGCCGCCTCTGATCTTGGAGGAGGCTGAGATCGAGGACGCGCTGGGGCGGCTGCAGGTTGCTCTTGGAGCTGCCCCCGATAGCCTTCCCCAGCCATGAGCGTGCCCCCGGAAAACAGCCACCCGCCCCGCACCGCCTCCTACGAGGCCGACCCCGCCGAGGTCAACCGCGTCCTGCTGCTCTACTCGGGCGGGCTCGACACGAGCGTCATGCTCAAGTGGATCCAGGACCGCTACGACGCCGAGGTCGTCTGCCTCACCGTCAACCTCGGCCAGCCCGGCGAGGACTACGCCGTGATCGAGGACAAGGCGCTCCGGCTCGGGGCTGTCGAATGTCACGTGCTCGACGCCCGCGAGGAGTTCGCCCGCGACTATGTCGCGCCCGCCATCAGGGCCAACGCCCTCTACGGCGCCTACCCGCTGTTCACCGCGCTCGGGCGGCCCCTGATCGCCAAGCACGCCGTCCAGTACGCGCGGCTCACCGGCTGCGACACGATCGCCCACGGCTGCACCGGCAAGGGCAACGACCAGGTCCGCATCGAGGCCACCGTCGCCACGCTCGGCCCCGAGCTGAAGGTGATCGCGCCCGTGCGCTCCTGGCAGATGGGGCGCGAGGAGGAGATCGCCTACGCCCGCGAGCACGGCATCCCGATCAAGGTCAGCCACGGCGTCGAGACCGGAGCGCCCTACTCGATCGACGACAACCTCTGGGGGCGCTCCTCCGAGGGCCGCTGGATCGAGGACCTCTCGCACGCACCCGAGGACGATGTCTTTCAGCTCGTCACCCGCCCCGAGGACGCGCCCGATGAGCCCGAGACCGTCACGATCGGCTTCGAGCGCGGCGTGCCCGTCGCGCTGAACGGCGCGCGCCTCGGGCTCGTCGAGCTGCTCGAAGCCGCCGCCGAGGTCGCCGCGCGCCACGGCGTCGGGATCGTCGACCACATCGAGGACCGCATCGTCGGGCTCAAGGTCCGCGACATCTACGAGGTCCCCGCCGCCGCGCTCATCCTCCCCGCCCACCAGGAGCTCGAGCGGCTCGTCGGCACGATCCACCAGAACCAGTTCAAGAGCCAGCTCGACCGCCAATGGGCTTACCTCGTGTACGCCGGGCTCTGGTGGGAGCCCCTGCGCACCGACCTCGACGCCTACATGGACTCCGCCAACGAGCGCGTCACCGGCACGATCGGCCTCAAGCTCTACAAGGGCCACGCGCGCGTCGTCACCCGAGAGTCCCCCAACGCCGTCTACGACGCCTCGCTCGCCTCCTTCGCGCAGTCCGGCGGCCTGTTCTCCCAGACCGCCTCGCCCGGCTTCATCGAGCTGTGGTCGCTGCAGTCGCGCATGGCGTGGCGCCTGCGCGGCGAGTAGCCGCCACCACGCGCGGGTATACGGGCCCCATGAACGCCAAGCGCTACGGCACGATCGGACTCCTCGCCTGGAAGGGCGGCAAGTGGTATCTGCGGCGCACCTATGCGCGGCGCCTGCCCTCGCGACGAACCCTCGCCCTCGCCGGCGGCGGCGCGCTCGCCGTCACCGGCGGCGCCCTCGCCGCCGCACACGCCGTCCGCGGGCACCGCTGAGCGGCGCCGCGTCGCCGCTCCAGAGACGTCCGGCGCCAGCCATACCCTGGCAGGCAGTGATCCCCGACGGAGAGGACCGCAACCCGTCCGGCGAGCGCCGCCCGCACGAGGTTGCCCGGGACGTGCTCGCCGAGCGCCGCGCCCGTCGCGCCGGTGCGACCGTGAGCGTCGCAGAGGCCACTCAGGCCAGGCGCGCCGAGATCGCCGAGGCGACCGTCCACGCGCTCGAGCGCCAGCTGGCCGAGCTGCGCCGCCGCCAGGCCGAGGCCGAACGCGAGCGGGAGGACGCCCACGAGGAGCTCGCCGAACGCGAGCACGAGTTGCGCCGCGCCAAGCAGCGCGAGTACGCCGAGCAGCAGCTCCGCGCCGAGGCCCAGGAGAGCGCCGAGCAGCGCCTTCGGGAAGCCGAGCGCCGTCGCGACGAGGCCGCACGCCACCGCGACGACGCCGCACGCCGCTGCGACGATGCCGAAACCCTCCGCCAGGAGGCCGAGCAGCGCTGTGCCCACGCCGAGCTCGAGCGCGAGCAGGCCGAGCACCGGCTCGCCACGCTCGCCATACGGCTGCAGACGGTGGGGGAAAGCTGTGCGCGCATGCACGCCGAGGTCGCCTCGCTCGAGCGCACCGTCGCGTCGCTGCGGACGGAGGTCGAGCAGGATCGCCTCGCGGCGCGCATACGGGTACGGGAACTGGAAAGCGAGCACCGCGCCGCGGTCGCTCGCACCCAGCAGCTCGAACACGAGCGCGCCGACGACCGGCAGCGAATGCGACAGCTCGAACGTTCCCTCGACACGCAGGTTCCCCGAGGGACGCAAGCCGACGCGGGCGCCGCGGGCGGTGGGCCGGAGAGCCCTGCGCCGCTGGACGCCGCGGCGCTCGAGGACGCCGAGCGCGCGCGCCGGGAGGAGATGGCCCAGGCGCTCGCCGCCGCCGTCGAGCGCCTGCGCGCTCGCGCGCAGCAACCCCTGCCGCCGCCGTCGGAGTCCGAGACGCAACCGCCGGCGTTCGAGACGCACCCGCCGGCGCCCGAGACGCACGCGTCGGAGCGCCGCCCCCCGCACAAGCACAGCCTGTCGCTGATCGGACGCTGGCGGGCCGCACGAGTCGGCCGCAAACAGCGGCGAGCGGCTCGTTAGGGCGCCGGGCGGGGGCCTAAGATCGAGGTGGTGAGTAGTTCGTCCGCCTGCGCGCATCTGCACGTCCACTCCGAGTACTCGCTGCTCGACGGCGCGTGCAAGATCGCGGCGCTCGCGGCCCGCGCCGCGGAGTTCGGACAGCCCGCGCTCGGTCTCACCGACCACGGGGTCATGAACGGCGCGGTCGAGCTCTACAAGGAGTGCGCCAAGCACGGTATCAACCCGATCGTCGGCTGCGAGGTCTACCTCGGCGGCGAACGCGCCGCCACGCGCGGGGCCGAGAACGGCACGCCCCGTGCCCCCGCGGGCAAGACCGAGCGCAACCACCTCACGCTGCTCGCCGCCGACGACACCGGCTACCGCAACCTCGTCAAGCTCTCCTCCGCGGGTTTCCTGGAGGGTCTGCAGCGCGGTAAGCCCACCGTCGACATGGAGCGCCTCGCGACCCACTCGCAGGGCGTGATCGCGCTCACCGGCTGCCTCGCCTCGCGCTTCTGCCAGCGCCTCGCCGAAGATCGCCCGGGGGACGCGCGCGCCCACGTCGAGGATCTCCGCCAGATCTACGGGACCGAGAACGTCTACTTCGAGGTCCAGAAGAACGGCATCGCCCTGCAGGACAAGTGCAACGAGGGGATCGTGCGCATCGCCCGCGAGCTCCGCGCCCCGCTCGTGGGCACCGGCGACGTGCACTACCTGCGCCGCGAGGACTACGACCACCACACCGCGCTGCTCTGCGTGCAGACCAAGAGCACGCTCGAAGCGCCCAAGATGACCTTCGACACCAACGAGTTCTATCTGCGCGACAACGCCGAGATGGCGGCCGCGTTCAGCGAGTGGCCCGAAGCGCTGGCCTCCACGCTGGAGATCGCCGAGCGCTGTTCGGTGCAGCTCGAGCTCGGCAAGCAGCTGATCCCAAGCTTCCCCACCCCCGAGGGCGTCGACGAGCGCGAGTACCTGCGCGCGCGCGTCGAAGAGGGGCTGCGCGCCCGCTACGGCGACCCCCCGCCCGCCGAGGCGCGCGAGCGCATGGACATGGAGCTCGGCGTGATCGACCGCATGGGCTTCAACGCCTACTTCCTGATCGTCTGGGACTTCGTCTCCTACGCCAAGCAGAACGGCATCGCCGTCGGTCCCGGCCGTGGCTCGGCGGCGGGCTCGATCGTCGCCTACTGCCTGCAGATCACCGACGTCGACCCGCTGCGCTACGAGCTGCTGTTCGAGCGCTTCCTGAACCCCGAGCGCGTCTCGATGCCGGATATCGACATCGACTTCTCCGTGCGCGGGCGCGAGCGCGTGATGCGCTACGTCACCGAAAAGTACGGGCGCGAGTCGGTCGCGCAGATCGTCACGTTCGGCAAGATGTTCCCCCGCGCCGCCACCCGCGACGCGGCGCGCGTGCTCGGCTACGACTACGGCGCCGGCGATCGCCTCGCGAAGCTGATCCCCGACCCGATCATGGGTCGCGCGCCCTCCTTCGAGGAGTGCCTGAAGGCCGGCGAACCGCTGCGCAAGGCCTACGACGAGGAGCCCGACGCCAAGCGCATCATCGACGTCGCCAAGGGACTCGAGGGGATCGTGCGCAACTCCTCGATCCACGCCGCCGCGGTCGTGATCGCCGATCGTCCGCTCACCGACATCGTGCCGCTGCAACTCGCCGACGCCGGCACCGGCCAGGACGGCGAGCGCAGCTACCGCACCGTCACACAGTTCTCGATGAAGCCGATCGAGGAGATCGGGCTGCTCAAGATGGATTTCCTCGGCCTGCGCAACCTCGACGTCATCGAGGACGCGCTCGACATCATCGAGCGCTCCACGGGCCAGCGCCCCGACATGACCAATCTCCCGCTCGACGACGCGCGCACGTATGAGATGCTCGCGCGCGGCGACTCGATCGGGGTGTTCCAGTTCGAGTCCGAGGGCATGCGCGAGGCGCTCAAGAAAGTGCGCCCCGACGAGTTCAACGACCTCGTCGCGCTCAACGCGCTCTACCGCCCCGGCGCGATGGACCAGATCCCGGTCTACGCCAAGGGCAAGCACAAACCCGACACGATCACCTACCCCGACGAGCGCCTACGCCCGATCCTGCAGTCCTCCAACGGCGTGATCCTCTACCAGGAGCAGGCCATGCAGATCTCCAAGGAGCTCGCCGGCTTCTCCGGAGCCAAGGCCGACGACCTGCGCAAGGCGATCGGAAAGAAGAACCGCCAGGCGATGGCCGCCCTGAAGCCCGAGTTCGTCGAGGGCTGCCGTGCCTCGGGCACCAGGCCCGATGTCATCGAGTTCCTGTGGCAGACCAACGAAAAGTCAGCCGACTACTCGTTCAACAAGTCGCACGCCGCGTGCTACGGGCTCATCGCCTACCGAACCGCATGGCTGAAGGCGAACCATCCCGCCGAGTACATGGCGGCGCTGATCTCCTCCGTCATGTCCACCAAGGACAAGGTCCCGTTCTTCGTCGCTCGCTGCGAGGAGATGGGGATCGAGATCCTGCCCCCCGACGTCAACACCTCCGACCACGAGTTCACCGTCGTCGACGGCAACATCCGCTTCGGCCTGGACGCCGTCAAGGGCGTCGGCTACCAGGCCGTGGAGGCGATCAAGCGCGCCCGGGGAGATGGAGAGCCCACCCGCCCCGAGCCCACCCGCCCCGAGCCCACCCGCCCCGAGCCCACCCACCCCGAGCCCACCCACCCCCAGCCCACCCACCCCGAGCCCACCCACCCCAGACTGCCCGCCCAGCCATTCACGTCCCTTTGGGATTTCTGCGAGCGCGTCAACAACCGCACCGTCAACAAGAAGGCGATCGAGGCGCTGATCAAGTGCGGCGCGCTGGGTTCCACCGGTGCATCGCGCAAGGGGATGCTCGCCGTGCTCGAGCAGGCGCAGGGCGCCGGACAGAAGGCCCAGCAGGATGCCCAGATCGGCCAGGGCTCGATCTTCGACCTCGACGGCGGCGGTGACACCGGCGCGCCGGCTGAGGAGAACACCAGCCGCCCCGGGGCGAGCTTCCTGCTTGACCATCCACCCATCCCGTCGGAGGAGTTCGACCAGGCGGAGCTGCTCGCCGTCGAGAAGGAAGCGATCGGGCTGTTCATCTCCGCGCACCCGCTCAAGCCGGTGCGCGAGGCGCTGCGCGCCCGCAGCGACTGCTCGCTCTCCGCGCTCGCCGACCGCCGCGACAAGGACTGGGTGACGGTCGGCGGGATCATCACCGAGGCCAAGCGCATCAAAACGCGCAACGGCGATCACATGATGTTCGCCACGCTCGACGACCTCGAGGGGTCCGTCGAGATCCTCGTGTTCGGCAAGGCGCTCGCCGAGCACGAGCCGGTGCTCGCCGTCGACCGCGTCGTGCTCGTGCGCGGCCGCGTCGACCACAAGGAAGCCGGCAAGACCTGCCTGGTCGTGCAGTCCGCCGAGTCGTTCGAGCCGACCGGCGACGAGCTCCAGCGCGCCGAGCTCCAGGCCGCCGCGCGCGCGGCCGAGGCACAGGCCAAGCCGATCCGCCTGCGCGTCGACGCCACGCTCCTGCAGGACAGCGTGATCGAAGAGCTCAAGCACGTCATCGGCAACTTCCCCGGCCCCGCCGAGGTGGTGCTCGAGATGGACACCACCAGCGGCCCGCGCCATCTGCGGCTCGGCGAGGCCTACCGGGTGCAGCCCACGCCCACGTTGCGCGCCGAGCTCGAGCAGGTGCTCGCGCCGGCCTGCCCGGCGGTGGCCTGACGCTTGCTCCTAGCGTTTGCGGGTCTTCAGGCCGCGCTCTCGCAGCGCGTTCGCGAGCTCGATTTCCTCGCGCCCCGGGCCTTCGCGCTTCTCGCCCGGGGTCTCCAAGATGCAGGGCAGCCGCTGCAGGCCGGGCGCGGAGAGAAACGCCGCGCAGCCCTCCTCGCCGAGCTCGCCCCCGCCGACATTGGCATGACGGTCGCGGTTGGAGCCCAGCGGGGTCTGGGAGTCGTTGAGATGCAGCGAGCGGATCCGTCCGCCGCCGAGCTTCTTCCTGGCCTCGCGCAGCACCTTGTCCATACCGGCAGTCGTGCGGATGTCGTAGCCCGAGGCGAGCAGATGGCAGGAGTCCAGGCACACGCCCAGGCGCCCATGGGCCGCGGAGCCCGTGTCGGCCGCCTCCAGCAACGCGGCGAGCTCCTCGAAGGAGCGCCCCAGCGTGCCGCCCGCGCCCGCCGTGTTCTCCAGGTGCAGCTCGCAGCGCTCGCTCTCGGCCAGCGCCTCCGCGATCGTCCTGCCCGCGCGCTCGATCGCCTCGCCGACATGGCCCGTCTTGGCGGAGCCCGGATGCAGGATCACCGCCCTCGCGCCGATGCGATCGCCGGTGCGCAGCGAGTGCGTCAGCGACGTCAGCGATTTCGCGCGGATCTCGCCGTCGTCGCTCGCGCAGTTGAGCAGATAGACCGCGTGGATCACAACCGCCTCGATCGGACTCTCCGCCAGCGCCTCGCGAAAGCCCTCCACCGCCTCGTCGGTGTACTGGGTCGGGCGCCACATGCGCGGCGACTGGTTGAAGATCTGGATCGCGCGGCACCCACGTTCCACGCCACGCTCCACCGCTTTGGGCAGCCCTCCCGCCGGTGAGACGTGCGCTCCGATTAGCATGCCCGCTGATCCTATGCGCGTTCGCTTCGCACCATCGCCCACCGGCGCCCTGCACATCGGCGGGGCGCGCACCGCGCTGTTCAACTGGCTGCTCGCGCGCCACGCCGGCGGGACCCTCGTGCTGCGCATCGAGGACACCGACCGCGAGCGCTCCACCCCGGAGAACGTGCAGCAGATCCTCGACTCGCTGCGCTGGCTCGAGCTCGACTGGGACGAGGGCCCAATCATGCAGACCGCGCGCACCGCTCGCCACCAGGAAGCGCTCGCGCAGTTGCTGGAGAGCGGACACGCGTACCGCACACAGGCCACCGGCGAGGACGTCAAGGCCTACAAGGAGCGCCACGGCGCCGACCGCGGCTTCCGCGGGGAGGGGCCGGCGGGAAATCAAAAAGAGGGCGCCGTGCGGCTGCGCGTGCCCGACGAGGGCGCCACCGTCGTCCACGACGTGATCCGCGGCGACACGCGCTTCGAGCACGTCCACCTCGACGACCCCGTGATCGCGCGCTCCGACGGCTCCGTCCTCTACAACTTCGCCGTCGCCATCGACGACCTCGACGCCGGCATCACGCACGTCGTGCGCGGCGAGGACCACCTCTCGAACACCCCCAAGCAGCTGCTGGTCCTCGAGGCGCTCGGTGCGCCGCAGCCGCTCTACGCGCATCTCCCGCTGCTGCACGGCTCCGACGGCAAGAAGCTCTCCAAGCGCCACGGCGCGGCGTCCGTCGGCGAGCTGCGCGACGCCGGCTACCTGCCGGCCGCCGTGCGCAACTACCTCGCGCTGCTCGGCTGGGGTACCGGCGACGACACCACCGTGATGAGTACCGCGGAGCTCGCGCAGCGCTTCGAGCTGGAGCGCGTCAGCCGCAACCCCGCACGCTTCGACGAGGCCAAGCTGCGCTGGATGAACGGGCTCTACATCCGCGAGCTGCCCGCGTCCGAGCTCGCGCGGCGGCTCGCGGAGTACCTCGCCCACGAGGGCCCGCCCCGCGCGCGCGGGGGGCTCGACCCCGATCGCCTCGCCCGCGCCGCCGCGATCTCCCAGGAGAAGATGCAGACCCTCGCCGAATTCTGGCCGCTCGCGGGGTTCGCGTTCGAGCGGCCCGCCGAGCTCGAACCCAAGGCCGCCGAACGCTGGCTGGACACGAACGGCACACACGCGCTGGGGCGCGCCCGCGCTGCGCTGATGGAGGTCGAGCCCTTCGACGAGGCCGGGATCGAGCGCGCGCTCGGCGAGGTCCAGGAGAGCCTGCAGGCCAAGCCCCGGGAGATCTACCAGCCGCTGCGCGTCGCGCTCACCGGTGGCACTATCTCGCCCGGGATCTTCGAGAGCATCGCGCTGCTCGGGCGCGAGGAGACGCTCGGTCGTATCGACGCCGCGCTCGGGCGCTAGCGGAGGGCGGCCCTCGCACGGCACACGACACGGGGACAGGGGGTTTGCCCCCGGACGGTGGCGCCCCTTGGCGCCCGCGCTCGCCTCGCGGCGAACTACCACCCAGAAATGCGGCCAACCGCCTCAACCGTTCGTCCACAGCTGCCGATAGGAGCCCAGACCAAGGCGCTCAACGGACTGGGCGATCTGCGACTTCCACAAGGCTGGTGGGCAAAGAGCGATGCAGAGCACTGTGACCAAGCAGCGGCCCAGAGCCGCGGAGCGACCGGGGACGACTACCGCGATTCGGCGGCCCGCGGGGGCGGGTGCCGCGGCGACAGTCGCGGCAGGTCGCGCACAGACGGGCGCCGCGCGCCCGCAGACCAACGGCGCGCGCCCGGCGGGAGACCGCCAGCAGGCTGGATCCGCACGCCAGCAGGCAGGGGGGACCCGCCACCAGAACGAGGGCCACGGCCGGCGTCTGACGCAGGCCTTCGAAGCGCTCGAGGCCTACCCGGCGCTCGCCGAGTCGCGCAAGCGGCTGCTGTCGGTGATGGCCAAGGACCACGTCGCGACCGCCGACGTGGTCGCCGCGATCGAGTCCGACGTGGCGCTCGTCACCGCGATGCTGCGGCTCGCCAACCAGACGCAGGGTGCCCGCGGGCGAGTGGACACCGTCGTGGGCGCCGTCGAGCTGCTCTCCCCACAGGCGATGCAGGCACTCGCGGGTCGTGTCCGGACCTTCGACTTCTTCGAGCGCGCCACCGTCTGGGACGCCGCGCCCGAGCGTTTCCGCCTGCACGCGCTCGCGACACAGAACGCCGCCGACCAGCTCGCCGTCGAGGTCGGCTACGAGCACCGCGACCGCCTGACCGTGACGTCGCTCCTGCACGACATCGGCAAGCTCGTCCTGCTCCACGCCTATCCCGGCTACCCCGCCCAGGTGCACCAGGGCGCGCAGACACCCGAGGAACGTATCCACCAGGAGCGCCGCGAGCTAGGCGTCGACCACGCGCTCGTCGGCGGGGTCCTCGCCCGTCGCTGGGGCATGCCGGTGTCGGTCGCGACCGTCATCGAACGCCACCACAGCTCCGACGCCGTCGGCGAGGCCGCGTTCGTGCGCCTCGCGGACATGCTCGCCCACTACGCCCAGGGCGCCGCGGTCTCCCCGACCGAGATGCTCCAGTGCGCGCGCACCGTCGGGCTGGGACCCGAAGAGCTGCGGCGGGTGATGTACGAACTGCCCAATCCGACCAACCAGCGCCAGCGGCACGTCGATCCGTGCCCACTCTCGGGTCGCGAGCTCGGGGTCCTGCAGCGGTTGGCCGAAGGCAAGGTCTACAAGCAGATCGCGCACGAGCTCACGCTCTCCACGAGCACCGTGCGCACGCATCTGCACAACATCTACGGCAAGCTCGGGGCCGTCGATCGCGCGCAGGCCGTGCTGATCGCGACCGAGCGCGGCTGGCTCTGAGACGGCATCTGGGCGGCACGCTGCGGCGTCCTCCCTCGCTCGTGTGCTGGAGCACACTTCGCTCAGTGCGTCCTTGCATCGCTTGCCCAGCTGCCGTCTCAGTCGCGTTGCCATAAAGTCGCGGGTTGTGAGGCACCAGTGATCTCGATCACCAGCAAGTCCCCCTACGCGATCGCCGCGCTCGCCGAGCTCGCGCGCAGCGGCGGGACGGAGCCCGTGCCGATCGGCGAGCTCGCGCGGCGGCGCGAGGTGCCGGTGCAGTTCCTGGAGCAGCTCTTCGCGGTGCTGCGCCGCGCGGGGGTCCTTCGCTCCCAGCGCGGCGTCAAGGGTGGCTACCGCTTCGCGCGCGAGCCCTCCGCGGTCACCGTCCTCGAGGTCGTCGAGATGCTCGACGGGCCGCTCGGGCGCGATTCGACGGGGGTGTTCGCCGACGCCGCCGAGGCCGCGCGCAAGGTGCTGGAGGGCACCACCATCGCCGACGTCATCGAGCGCGAGTCGCGCGAGGCGGGGGCGAGCATGTATTACATCTGAGCCCCGAGCTTCCAGCCGGATTGATATCGCGCCGCACCAGCAACAGCGCCCTGCCTCCTGCCCAGGTCCGTGGACCGGGCAGGAGGTCGTGTTCCTGCCGGGAGGCTCGGGAGCTATCCGCATCCCCGTGAGGATGCGGATAGCGAGAGATTTATAAGAAGCTCCAAGGCAGGTCGCTCGTCAGGCGAATATCCACACCGAATTTATGCAGCGAGACTTCTTCGGAGCCGGCTTTGAGGCCGCCGGGTAAGGAGAACGCTAAGACTGTGTGCGATAAACGTTCATCGAAGCCTTCGTGGATTAAGAAATGCACACGGCCCGTGACTGGTTGAACGCCCAAAAGTGCACATATTTCACCTGAGAATTGGATCGTGATGAACGTGGTCTTTGTTTTTGGCGAGACTAAGATTATCGTATTTAAGGGCGCCTCTAAAGCTGCTACCCCGCTAATCGGGGTCGTCTTTAGGGTGTTAGGAACAGTGCAACCCCCGCTACCACCGGTGGTGCACGCTTCGAATTCGATGCTCGTCGCTTCGATGAGGTTAGTGGGGACGAGGTTCCCGCCGTTGATGGTCCACCCGCCTTCGCATTTTATGGAAACACCACTGTTCGGTATTGCGAGTAATCCACGTTCTAAGACTTTGGCTTCGGGTAATACTGCGACGGCTTTCGTGATGGTGATCCCGTTGACCATCCACCCGGCGGTTGCTCCGACTGCGGTGGATGCACATGCGCTCACCGCAAACGTCATCGCGAGACACGCCACAATCAGTGACTTTGCTTTGTGCATAATGAGATTTCCTCCTGTACGTATGGTGGAAACAGTGGGTCTCCGGTCCAGGAGCGCATCTTCCGGAGGTCCCGGTGTCGCGGCAATGCTCTAAATAACAGGATGAATTGAATAAACCAAAATGCTACTTGCTGGCCTTCCATGTGTCAACGACGCGCGTAAGCTGTCGTCACCGCGTCCGGCTGGAGGCGAAGCGGCGCCCTGGAGAAATCCCTGCAAAATGAGCCCATTGAGCTCCGATGGGTATGGTCCAAAGCATGGGAAACAAATCGCACGCGCACGCTGCGCGCCTCTCAGACAAGTGGCCCCTATCTGGACGACATCTGGAAGCGGGATGGCGATCGCGACTACGAATCTGGCGGAGTCGCTCGACGTCTCGCAGCGCGTGCACGCGCTGCCCATCGCGAGCGCCATGGAGACCCTCGAGCCGCTCTTGGACGGGCCGCTGACGGCGGTCGCGCCGCGCGAGGAAATCGAGTCGCTGGCGCTGCCTGGACAGGGCTGATTTCCGCATCCGGAACGTCCGCGCGCCGCCGGGCTGCGAGAATGGTGCGATGAACGTGACCCCGCGCCAACGGCGCGCGCTGGAGGAGATCTGCGACGCGTTCTGCCCATCGGGGGACGGCCTGCCGAGCGCGGCCGAGCTGGGCGTCGCGGAGGCGGTGCTCGCGGCGGTGGCGCGCAACCCGCGCGAGATCGAGCGCCGGCAGCTGCTGGCGCTGCTGTCGCTGTGGGACACCCCCGCGATGGGCGCGGTGGGCGGCGCCGGCTTCAGGCGCTTCGGCGCGCTCCCGCAGGCGGCGCGCGAGCGGGTCCTGCTGGCGTGGGGCGACTCGCGTGTGACCCAGCGCCGCGCGGTCTTCCAGGCGCTGCGCCGGGCGGCGCTGCTCTTCTACTACATGCTCTCGAAGCCCGACGGCGCGGCGAACCCGACGTGGGAGGCGATCGGCTACGACGGTCCGCTGGGCAAGCTCGCGGGAGCCCCCCCGAAGGCGCTGGCGCCGATGCCGATCGACCGCGCGACGCAGCTGGAGTGCGACGTGGCGATCGTGGGGTCGGGCGCGGGCGGCGGCGTGGCGGCGGGCGTGCTGGCGGGCGCGGGCCTGGACGTGATCGTGGTGGAGGGCGGCGACTACTACGACGACGAGGACTTCGACGGGAGCGAGCTTGGCGCCCTCACCCGCTTCTACATGGCAGCCCCGTCGGCGACGCACGACCAGGGCGTGGCGTTGCTGGCGGGCTCGTGCCTGGGTGGGGGCACCGTCGTGAACTACTCGACCTCGTTTCGCACGCCCGACGAGGTCCGCGCGGAGTGGGCCTCGCACGGGGTGCCGGCGTTTGCCTCCGAGGAGTACACGGCGAGCCTCGACGCGGTGGAGGAGCGCCTGGGCGTGAACCGCGAGCACAACGAACCCTCGACGCGCGAGCGCAAGCTGCAGGAGGGCTGCGTGAAGCTGGGGTGGCACGTGGACGCCATGCCGCGCAACGTACGGGGGTGCCACCAGGGGAAGGAGTGCGGCTACTGCGGACTGGGGTGCAGGGTGGGGGCGAAGCAGTCGACGGTGAAGACCTGGCTCGCGGACGCGAGCGCCGCGGGGGCGCGGCTGGTGGTGCGCGCGAAGGTGGAGCGCGTGATCGTGGAGGGCGGCGCGGCGCGGGGCATCGTGGGCAGGACGGCCGACGGTCACGCGCTGACGGTGCGCGCGCGGGCGGTGATCGCGGCGTGCGGCGCGATCCACACGCCGGCGCTGTTGAAGCGCTCGGGCCTGCACAACGCGAACATCGGGCGGCACCTCAGGCTGCACCCGGCGACGGCGGTGTTCGGGGTCTTCGACGAGGAGCTCAAGCCGTGGGAGGGAGTCATGCAGGCGCTGTACTCCGACGAGCACCGCGACCTGCACGGCGGGTATGGCGTGAAGTACGAGACCGCGGCGAATCACCCGCATCTGTTCGTCCCGTTCGCGCCGTGGCGCGGCGCGCGGGCGCATCTGGAGCTGATGGAGGCCCTGTCCGGAACCGTTCCGCTGGGAATCCTGCTGCGCGACCGCGACGGGGGCGAGGTGAGGGTGGGGCGCGACGGCGAGCCGATCGTGCGCTACGCGCTCTCGCCGTTCGACGTCGGCCACCTGCGGACGGGCCTGGACGGCGCGGCGCAGATCCTGGAGGCGGCGGGCGCGCAGCGGATCTTCTCAGCGCATTCGCGGTCGGTCTCCTACGCGCCCGGCGCGCACGGCGCGCGCGAGCGCTTCGTGGCCGAGGCGGACGCCGCTGGCTACGGCCGGGGCGGATCACGCTGGGCTCGTTCCACATCATGGGCGCGGCGCGCGTGGGCGGCTCGCCGGCGAGCTCCGCGTGCGACCCGCAGGGCCAGACGTGGGACGTGCGCGACCTGTACGTGTTCGACGGCTCGAGCTTCCCGACGGCGTCGGGCGTGAACCCGCAGATCTCGATCCAGGCGATCGCGCACATGGGCGCGCGGGGGTTGGCGGCGCGGCTGGGCTGAGCCGGTTGGCGCCGGCGGCCTCGGAGCGCGCCGGCGCCGACGGTCCTCAGGTGGGTGCGCGACCCACCGCGGCGGCGCGCGCGGCGATGTCTATGCCGGGACGAGGATGCGGATCGACTGCGTGGCCACCGTGGGGACTTTCTCGACCTGGGTCTCGTCGTGGCTGTAGAGCACCCAAGCCTCGGCCAGCGCTTCGATGAGCTCATCGATCGTCTCGCCGGAGGCGAACAGCCCGGGATGACTGGGAACCTCGGCCCAGTACATGCCGTCCTCGCGGTGGACGACGACGTCCAGTTCGATCTCGACCTGCTCGCTAGTCACGATGATTGCCCTTTCGTTCCGACTCATGCTATCCCAGCCTGGCGGAGTATCGACGCGGTAAGGCCGGCGCCGTAGTCGCGACCCTTGTGCATCGGTAGCGTGATCGGGCGACAGCCGGGCTTGGTCATCTTGACGACGTGCTTGCCGCCAACTGTCTGAGCCCAACCATGCTGTTCTAGGAGCTTGCGCATGGACTTCTGATTGTGAGTGTCGGCCACTGCTCTCGCTCTCCTGGGAAGTGACAGGGACGATCGATCGGCCGACCGGGTCGGTCGGTTACGACCCTCGCCTGCTTTTCACCGGTCCTTCCGACAGATCGCGTCCATCGCGAAATGCCTTCGACTGTCATAACTACCCGATCGGGTGGGTCGCCGTCAAGTTAGACAATCGTGTCAAATTCGGCTCACTCAAACCTATCTGACGAGCTTTGATGAGGAAAGCGCTTTTTCTAGTCGGAGAAAGCGTTTTGGCAAACAGAACAGCCGGGGCCTGGAAGTAGGAAACATGCGACTACAGAGGTCGAGCGCTCGATCGAATCGGGCGTCTCAGGCGGCCGTGGCGTCTTTCGCGGCGGACGAGCGCCTTTCGGATACGGCGAGCAGCGGCACGAGTTGCCGCGCGTGGGCGATGCAGCGGGGGCAGTAGTCGATCGTCATCTCGGGGTGGCGTTGGCGCACGCCGAGGCGGCACTGCGGGCAGCAGAGCATCGTGCCGGGGCGGTGGCGGCGGGGGGAGAAGGGCGGATGGGATGAGGTGGTGCGGGCGACGGGGAGGGCCGGGCTGGAGAGGGAGGGGCTGGGGGGGAGAGAGGGGCTGGGGGGGAGAGAGGGGCTGGGGGGGAGAGAGGGGGAGTGAGGGATGAGGGCTGTGGTGGTCATGGGCGCAGTGTGCGGGGCCGGGGCAAGCGTTCCCTAAGTGCTCCTGAAGGGCTACGTAAATTCGGCTGGGCGGGCCGGGCGCCTGCTCAAGCCGCTGGCGGCGGGCGTCGATATGGAAGCGTTGCCGGCGCGCGGGCGCCGCGGGAAAGGAGAACGTGTATGCCGCTCTTCGAGGGTCATAGCGACAGCGGACTGGAGCGCCTGTTCATCGAGATGCCGGACAGCGCGAAGGGCCGCGTCGCGTGGAAGTGGCCGGACCAGCAGATCGTCAAGCACTCGCGGCTGAACGTGGACCTGGACTACCAGGCGGTGTTCACGAACCTGGGCGAGGTGATCGGGGTGATGGGGCCCGGTCGGCACGCGCTGGACGAAGGCGCGTCGCTGGCGCTGGGATGGCTGGTGGACCGCTTGACGGGCGACGCGTACTACGACGCGGAGGTGTACTTCGTCGCGACGCGCGACATCCCGAACGTGGAGTTCGGCGGCCCGGTGGACAACTTGACGGACGGCCCGACCGGCCTGGTGGTCACCCTGCGGGTGTTCGGGGAGCTGGCGTTCAGGGTCCTCGACCCGACGGCGCTGCTGGCGAAGCTGATCGGCACGGGCGCGGGCGGCGACCTCGACGGCGAGATCTCGACGTGGGTCAAGGACCAGGTGCTGGCGGCGATCCGCGTGGTGCTGCCGGACATCGTCGCCGAGCACGGCGTGCTCGCGATGGGCCAGCTGCAGGAGCCGACGGCGAGCGCGGCGATGGCGAAGGCCAACGAGACGCTGGCGGCGTACGGATTGGCGGTGACGGCGTTCGGCGAGCTCAACGTGAACCTGCCGGAGGCGGACGCGCAGGAGCTCAAGCGGCTGGCGGCGGCGAAGGCCTACACCTCGGTGGCGGGCTCGTTCGAGAGCGCCGTGCGCGGCCAGGCGGCGCTGGAGATCGCGGAGGGCGTCGCCGCGGGCAACGTGGGCGCGCAGCCGGCGATCGTGGCGGGGATGATGATGGGCGCCCCGGTGACTCTGGGCGCCGCCTTGGGTGGCGTTTCGACGGCGCCCGCTACGGTTGCGCCGGCCGGCGGCGTGGCGAGCGCCGCGGCGGGGCAACCCACCGTGGCGGCCGCGGCCGGCGCGGCGGTCGCAGCGCCCCAGGCGCCCGCGGCACACTTCTGCAGCCAGTGCGGAGCTGCGGTGACGCCGGGCGCGCGTTTCTGCGCGCAGTGCGGCGCGCAGTTGGCGGAGCCGCGTTGATGGCGGCGACAACGCAGCTGCCGCTCGCGCCGGTCGCGACGTCGATCGAGAACGCGAGCGACTGGCAGGCGATCGCGGCGCAGGCGCAGGCAAGGGCGGGCGCGCCGACGACGGTGACCCCGGAGCTCCTTACGGGGATGATCGCGAGTGCCGTGCCGCTGCTGTACGAGGCGGACGCGCGCGGGGACAGCGGGCTGCTGCGGGGGACGTTCGCCGACGCGGTCATCGCCCAGCGCGGGCAGAACGCGGGTGGCCTGGAAGGCGAGCGTCCGCTGGGCGTGACGGTGAGGCTGGTCGGCGTGCACGGGGAGGGCGGTCACGCGGTGCTGCGCGCGCACCTGGCGATCCGGGTGGCGGACGCGGCGGGGGGCGAGCACCCGCGGAGCCAGTTCTGGGACCTGCAACTGGGCGGGCAGGCGCTGGTGGGCGCGAGCAGCTGCCCGAACTGCGGCGCGCCGGTCGCGCCGGGGCACCTGATCTGCTCGCACTGCCAGATCGACGTGCGCGGCACCGTCGAGGTGCCGCTCGTGGTGAGTCGCCTGGAGCTGTACTGAGGTCAGAGTGACCGCGTGAGCTCCGCGCGCCCACTATTGTCGTGGGCTATGTCCGGAATTCCGATCAACATTGCGGATCTGATCGGCGAGACGCCGCTCATGGGACTGCCGGCGTTGCTGGGCGAGGCGGAGCGGCAGGCGGGGACCGAGCTCTACGCGAAGCTCGAGTCGCGCAACCCGGGCGGCAGCGTGAAGGACCGCATCGGGGTGGCGATGATCGAGGCCGCCGAGGCGGAGGGCCGGATCGAGCCGGGGCGCACGACGATCGTGGAGGCGACCAGCGGGAACACGGGGATCGCGCTCGCGCTCGTGTGCGCTGCGAAGGGCTACGAGCTCGTGCTGACGCTCCCGCAGGGGATGAGCCGCGAGCGCGAGATCCTGCTCGCGCTGTACGGGGCGAAGGTGCAGATCACGGAGTCGCTGGGCGGGATGAGCGAGGCGGTCGAGGCCGCGCGCGAGCTGGCGAGCTCCGACGACGTGTTCCTCCCGGACCAGTTCTCCAATCCGGCGAACCCCGAGGCGCACCGGCGCACGACGGGGCCCGAGATCGAGCGCGCGCTGGGCGGCGCGCCGGACGTGCTGGTGGCGGGCGTGGGGACGGGCGGGACGATCACGGGCGCCGGCGAGCACCTGCGCGAGCGCAACCCGCAGATGCGGGTCGTCGCGGTCGAGCCGGCGGGCTCGGCGGTGCTCTCGGGCGCGCGCGCCGGGCCGCACCGCATCCAGGGGATCGGCGCTGGGTTCGTGCCGTCGGTGCTCAATCGCGGGCTCTTGGATGAGGTGATCGCGGTGTCCGATGACGACGCGATCCGCATGGCATGGCGCTGTGCGCGGCGCACCGGGCTGCTGGCGGGTATCTCGGGCGGCGCGGCGCTGTGGGCGGCGCTGCAGGTCGCCGAGCGTGCGGAGTTCCACGGGCGGCGGATCGTGACGGTGGTGCCGGACTCGGGGGAGCGCTACGTCTCGCAGGCGTTCTTCGCGCCGTAGCGAAGGGGTTGGAATGGGACCCCCTCCGGGGGTCCGGGGATGGAGTTCGCGGTCACGGGTTCGGCTCGCGCCGCGCGTCCGCGGAACGCCGCTACCCTGGGGGCATGCTCGGCCTGGGCACTGTGGCGGGTCTCGTGAAGGAGTTGCGCCGCGACGTCGCGGCGGCACGCGACCGCGACCCGGCGGCGCGCGGGGTCGGCCCCGCGGAGATCGTCGCGACGTGGCCGGGGATCCACGCGCTGCTCTCCCACCGCGTCGCGCACGCGCTGCACGGGACGGGCGTGCCCTTGCTGCCGCGGATGCTCGCGATGGCGACCCGCGCGGTGACGGGCATCGAGATCCACCCGGCCGCGCAGATCGGGGAGGGCCTGTTCATCGACCACGGCGCGGGCGTCGTGATCGGCGAGACCGCGACGATCGGCAACGACGTGACGCTCTACCAGGGCGTGACGCTCGGCGGGACGGGCTTCGCGACCGGCAAGCGCCACCCAACCGTCCAGGACAACGTCACGATCGGCTCCGGCGCGAAGCTCCTGGGTCCGATCACGGTAGGCCACGGGGCGAAGATCGGGGCGAACACGGTGGTCATCACCGACGTCCCGCCGAACTCCACCGTGGTCGGCAACCCAGGCCACCCGGTGCGCGTCGACGGCCGCCGCCCGGAGGGCCCGGACGCCGACTGGATCCACCTGCCCGACCCGATCGCGGAGGCGCTGCAGGGCCTCTCCAGCCGGATCGGCGCGCTCGAGCGCGCGGTGAGCGAGATCTCGGGCGGCAGCATCGAGGCCGAGCCGGCGAAGGTAACAAGGCTGCGGCCGGTGCGGGGGCAGAACCCGGCCGGGGGATGAACCAACCCGGGCGAGCATCGCCGCAAACCACCACAAGCCGGCCGCCAGGCCGGCCAATCAATAAAACACGGTGCGACAGCGGTGCCGCGGGCGCGTCTTGAACTCAGGCGCCTGCCCCCGATTCCACAGCCACCCATCCAGCAGCCGCGGCGCCACGCCGGTACGCCCCGAGAGCAGCTCGCAGGCGTGCACCGCACACGCGCGGATCTCGCGCTCCGGGCCGCCCAGCGCAAGCTCCCCGCCCGAGTCGATGCGCGCCGCGAGCGACTCCTCATAGACGAGCACGCCCTCGCATCTCAAGACGTGCGGGACGAGGTTGTCCGCGAAGATCGTCAGGCGGTCCAGGTCGTCGAACTCCGCGAGCCCCGCGAGCGCGAGGTCGCTGGCGACGATCTGCGCCCGCTTGTAGAAGCCGCGATCTCCGAACATCGCCATTCCGCCCGCGAGCGCTTCGGCCAGGCGCTCCGCCGAGCCGCCGCACTGCGCGACGAGGTCCAGCGCGCGGCGCGTGCCGAGGAAGCGCCCGAGCTCGCGCAGCGCCTGCGCGTACAGGCTCATCAGCTCCAGCTCCCGCGGCTGGTCCAGGATCGCGCCGATCTCGCGTGTGTCGACTGCACGTAGCCAGGCCGCGCCGATCGCACCGCCCTCGCGAACGTGTTCTGCCAGGCCCCACGCGACGGTGAAGTAGCCGCTCAGGTAGCGGCCGCGCTCGTGGCGCTTGCGCAGCAGCGGGAACCAGCCCGAGCCGAAGTTGATCGCGTCGAGCGCCAGCAGGTAGTCCGCGACATCCCCCGGCTCACCCTCCAGGTAGTGGCTCTCGGGGTCAGGCGCGGCGCCTTCGAGGACGTCGCCCCCGGCGAGGTCGGGGTGCTCGGCGAGCGCCGCCAGCGCCGCCGCGTCGATGCGCACGGCGCTCGCCTGCGCCGCGATCCGCGCGGAGCCGCTGCGCACATCATCGAGCAACGCCATGCGAAAACGGTACGCCAGCCGCGGTTCACGCGCCGTACACTGGCCCGCGACGCCGGCTACCCCCACGGATTCGCGACCGTGCTCGGCGGCGTCGGCAACCAGGCATCCGCGACCCCGACCAGCGTCTCCGGCGGCGAGTTCAACGTCGCCACGGAAACTGCCAGGCGATTCCCGCCGCGCCCCGTACCTGCTGAGGCTCGTCCGCGGGGCGCTCGCGTGTCGCCCCGGTCGCCCTCGACGACGGCCGGGGGCGTGAGCGTCGGGTGTTCCGCGAAAGGGCCCGCCGCGCGCGCGTGTGGGGGTTTGTCCTAACCCCCCGCGCGCACGCGCGGCGGGGTCGGCCGACGACATCCCACCAACCGCACCCGCATCTATGCTGGTCGGGATGTCCGCCAACCCCCACGCGGAGCACCTCCAGGAGCTGCTGGAGGGCCTCAACGAGCCCCAGCGCGAGGCCGTCACGCACGGCGAGGGGCCGCTGCTGATCCTCGCCGGCGCCGGCAGCGGCAAGACGCGCGTCCTGACCCACCGGCTCGCGTTCCTCGTCTACACCGACCAGGCCCAGGCGGGCGAGATCCTCGCGATCACCTTCACCAACAAGGCCGCCCAGGAGATGCGCTCGCGCGTGGAGCGCCTGCTGGGCCGCTCCACGCGCGGCATGTGGCTGATGACCTTCCACGCCGCCTGCGCCCGCATCCTGCGCGCCGAGGCCGCGCGTCTGGGCTACACCCGCCAGTTCACGATCTACGACCAGGCCGACGCGCGGCGCCTGACCAAGCGCTGCATGGACGCCGTCGGCGTGGACCCCAAGCGCTACACGCCCGCCGCGATCCACAACCAGATCTCCTCCGCCAAGAACCGCCTGCTCGACGCCGACGCCTACGGCCAACAGGTCGGGGCGCCCTTCGAGGAGATGGTCGCCGAGGTGTATCGACTGTACGAGCGCGACCTGCTGCGGATGAACGCGATGGACTTCGACGACCTGCTGCTGCGCACGGTCAACCTGCTGGAGCTCTTCGGGGAGGTCCGCGAGAGCTACTCCTCGACGTTTCGCCACGTGCTCGTGGACGAGTACCAGGACACCAACCACGCGCAGTACCGCCTGTTGCAGCTGCTCGTCGGCGGTGGCCGCGCGCCCGCGCGCGGCGAGCCGGTGCGCCTGCCCGGCCACCGCAACCTCGCGGTCGTCGGCGACGACGCCCAGTCGATCTACGGCTTCCGCAACGCCGACATCCGCAACATCCTCGACTTCCAACAGGACTTCCCCGACGCCCGCGTCGTCAAGCTCGAGCAGAACTACCGCTCCACCGAGACGATCCTGTCCGCCGCGAACGCCGTGATCTCCCACAACCGCGGCGGGATCTCGAAGCGCCTGTGGAGCGAGCTCGGCCAGGGCGAGCCCATCCACGTCCGCGCCCTGGAGGACGAGCACGCCGAGGCGCGCTTCGTCGTTGGCGAGATCGAGCGCCTCGTCGACGAGGGCGCCTCGCGCACCGAGATCGCGGTGCTCTACCGCACCAACGCGATGTCGCGCGTCCTTGAGGACACGCTCGTGCGCCGCGAGATCGCCTACCAGGTGATCGGCGGCACCAAGTTCTACGAGCGCGCCGAGATCAAGGACGCGATCGCCTATCTCTCGTGGTTGGCCAACCCCTTCGACGTGGTTTCCTTCACGCGCATCGTCAACTCCCCGCGTCGCGGGATCGGTCAGACCTCGCTCGGGAAGATCGTCGCGTACTCCGCCTCCATCGGGGTTTCGGTGTGGGAGGCCGCCGCCGCGCCCGACCAGATCCCCGGGCTGGGCGCCGCCGCCGTGAAGGCGCTGCGGCGCTTCATGGGGACCATGGAAGATCTCCGCGCGCTCGCCGGGCTGCCCTCGCCGCACGGGCCCGCCGGGGCTGCCGAGGAGGCGCGCGACGCGCAGGGCGTCCCGGTGGGCGAGCTCCTGGAGGCCGTGCTCTCCCAGACCGGCTACATCGAGGGATTGGAAGTCGAACGGACAATCGAGTCTCAAGGACGCGTCGAGAACCTGCAGCAGCTCGTCGAGGTCGGCCGCGAGTTCGACGCCTCCGCCGACGCGGGCACCGCCGTCGAAGACGGTGGTCAGGACACGCTCGACATCTTCCTCCAGCAGGTCGCGCTCGTCGCCGACGCCGACACGCGCAGCGACGACGAGGGCCTCGTGACGCTGATGACGCTGCACAACGCCAAGGGCCTGGAGTATCCGATCGTGTTCATCGCCGGTTGCGAGGACGGCGTCTTCCCGCACTCCCGCGCCCTCGACGAGGGGGGTCTGGAGGAGGAGCGGCGCCTGTTCTACGTCGGCGTCACCCGCGCCATGCGCCAGCTCTACCTGACCCACGCCCGCCGCCGCGCGATCTTTGGGGCGCAGGCCTACGGGCTGCCCAGCCGCTTCCTCGCGGAGGTCCCCGCCGAGCTCACCGACGCCGTGGAAGAGCCCGAAATCGTGGTCAGCGCAGCGCGCGGGAACGGCGCGCGCCGCGGCGCCTTCGGTGGGGGCGGGTCCTTCGGCCTGGGCGGCTCCGGCGGTGGCTCCCCGCGAGTGACCCGCGGCAATGGCGGGGGCGCACAGCCCGGCGGCGACTGGGCCGCCGCGGCGCGCGCCGGCGGCGAGCGCTCGCGGGGCGCCGGCGGGGAATCGTTCCGCCTCGGCGAGGACATCCTCCACGCCGCGTTCGGCGAGGGGGTCGTCACGGGTGTCGAGCCCGGCGGGGTCGTCGTCGTGCGCTTCGCCCGCGACGGCTCCGAGCGCAAGCTGATGGCGGAGTTCGCGCCGGTCAGCCGGCCGGGGTAGCCTGTATGTCAGAACCGTGAAATGGTCTCGTAGAGAGCTGTGAAGTGGGTCAGTAGGCGCTTGTGAAACGGTTCAGCAGCGGCCGGCGAGCATTTCTCCGTCGCTGACCTTACGATCCAAGCAATGCCCGCCACGCTCATCGACGGCAAGGCGATCGCCGCGCGCGTACGCGCGCGGGTGGCCGAGGACGTCGCCGCATTTGCCGCCGAAACCGGTCGCCCGCCCGGCCTCGCGACGGTGCTCGTCGGCGAGGATCCCGCCTCGGCGGTCTACGTCGGCGGCAAGCAGCGCGCGTGCGCCGAGGTCGGGATGACCCCGCTCGACCGGCGGCTGCCCGCAGATGCCACCTTCGAACAGGTCGCCGGGCTGTTGGAAGGGCTCAACGCCGACGACGCCGTCAGCGGCATCCTGCTGCAGCTCCCCGTTCCCGCCCACCTCGATGGCCCCACGCTCACCGGCATGATCGACCCCGCCAAGGACGTCGACGGGCTCACGCCGATCAGCGCCGGGCGGCTCTCGCAGGGACTGCCCGGACTACGGCCCTGCACGCCGCTCGGGGTGATGGAGCTGCTCGCGAGCGTCGACGCCCAAGTGGGTGGCGCAGCCGGCGGGACGCCGGCTGGCCGAAGCGGGGATGCGAGCCGAAGGCGAGTGTCTCCCGGCTTCGGTCGGGCCCCTCGCTCTTTGAAACTCGAAGGCGCCGAGGCCGTCGTTGTCGGGCGCTCGAACCTGTTCGGCAAGCCGATGGCGCAGCTCTTGCTGGAGGCCAACGCGACCGTCACCGTCTGCCACTCCCGCACGCGCGACCTGCGTGCGGTGTGTGCGCGCGCCGAGATCCTGATCGCCGCCGTCGGGCGCCCACGGCTCGTGGGTGGCGACTTCGTCAAACCCGGCGCGGTCGTGATCGACGTCGGCATGAACCGCCTCACCCCCGAGGAAGCCGGCAACAGGAGCGGGCTCGTCGGTGACGTCGACTTCGCGGCCGCCGCCGAGGTCGCCTCGGCGATCACGCCGGTGCCGGGCGGTGTGGGGCCGATGACGATCGCGATGCTGCTCTCCAACACCCTGCACGCCGCACGCGCGCAGACGGGGATCGCCGCGTGATCGCGCCGAGTCGCCCGTCGGGCCGACTGCGCAAGTGGTGCGCCGGCGTGATGAGATGTCGGGCGATGCCCACCCGGAGAACCCGATGAGCCCCCGCCGCATGCGCTCCGGCGAGTTGATCGCGCTCGCCGGCGCCGTCTGCCTGATCGTCTCGCTGACGCTGTTCTCGTACGAAACCCCCAGCGGGAACCTCGACGCGTGGGACACGTTCGGCGTCGCCGTCGCACTGCTGATCCTCGCCGCCGCCGGGGCGATCGCGCTCGCGGTCGCGACCATCACCGAGCGCACCACCGCGATCCCCGTCGCCGCAGCGGTGTGGAGCACGCTGTTCGGGTTCATCGGCACGATCGCCGCGCTCGTGCGCGTGCTGGAGCGCCCGGACCATGCGACCGGGCTCTGCGGCGGCGCCTGGCTGGCGCTCGCCGGCGCGCTGCTCGTGCTCGTCGGCAGCTGGCAGTCGATGCGCGACGAACGGCCCGGGCTGTACCCGCCGGCCAACATCGAGGCGCGGCCGCCGCCCGTATGAGTGCGCCCGGTATCGCGACACTAGAATCCCGCCCGTGATCGACCGCGACGAGGTGCTGCACGTCGCGCGCCTCGCGCGCCTGCAGCTCGACGACGACGAGGTGCAGGCGATGGCCGGCGAGCTCTCCGCCGTGCTCGACCACATCGCGCGCATCGGCGAGCTCGACCTGGGGGACGTGGCGCCGACGTCGCACGTCGTCGAGGTCACCGGCCGGCTCCGTGCCGACGAGCCGCGGCCCTGTCTGCCGCGCGAGGTCGCGCTTGAGCAGGCCCCCGCGGTGCAGGACGACGGCTTTCTCGTCCCCAGTCCGCAGGCCTAGCCGCGAGGACGCGAGCGAGCGATGGGGACGAGCGACTCCGCGATCATCGAGCTCACCGCCGCGCAGGCCTCCGCGGAGGTGCAGGCCGGACGGCTCTCCGCCGGAGAGCTGTTCGAGGCCTACCGTGCGCGTGCGGCGGCGGACGAGCTGAACTGCTTCACGTGGGTCGCGGGCGAGGATGCGGGGGGAGCCGGAGCCGGCGGCCGGGTGACGGTCGGCGATGCCGGCCCCGCGAGCGGCGCGCCCGCCTCGACCGGTGCGCCCGCGCGAGACGGCGCTCCCCTGCACGGCGTCCCGCTCGCCGTCAAGGATCTCTTCTGCACCGCGGGTGTCCCCAGTCAGTCGGGCTCGCGGATCCTCGAGGGCTATCGCCCGCCCTACACCGCCACGGCGGTCGCGCGCCTGGAGGCGGCCGGCGCGCCGCTGCTGGGCAAGACCAATCAGGACGAGTTCGCGATGGGCTCCTCCAACGAGAACTCCGCGTATGGGCCCGTCCTGAACCCCTGGGACCGCGCGCGCGTGCCCGGCGGGTCCTCCGGTGGGAGCGCCGCCGCCGTCGCCGCGGGCCTCGCGCCGTGGGCGCTGGGCACCGACACCGGCGGCTCGATCCGCCAGCCCGCCGCGCTGTGCGGGATCGTCGGACTCAAACCCACCTACGGCGCGGTCTCGCGCTACGGGATGATCGCGTTCGCGTCCTCGCTGGACCAGGCCGGGCCGCTGACGCGCGACGTCACCGACGCCGCGCTGCTGCTGCAGCACATGGTGGGGCGCGACGAGCGCGACGCGACCTCGCTGGAGCTGCCCGGGGAGATCGCGCTGCCCCGAGCCGAGCGTCTGGACGGCGTGCGGCTCGGCGTTCCCGTGGAGCTCAGCGGCGAGGGGGTCGAGCCCGGCGTGCTCGATGCCTTCCGCGCCACGCTCGCGCGCGCGCAGGAGCTCGGTGCGAGCGTCGAGGAGGTGCGCCTCCCGCACGCCCCGCACGCGCTATCGGCCTACTACGTGCTCGCGCCTGCGGAGTGCTCCTCGAACCTCGCCCGCTTCGACGGCGTCCGCTACGGACGCCGCGCCGAGGGCGCGGCGGATCTGCTGGACATGTACACGCGGACCCGCCACGACGGCTTCGGCGCCGAGGTCAAGCGGCGCATCATGCTCGGCACCTACGCGCTCTCCGCCGGCTACTACGACGCCTACTACGGCCGCGCGCAGCGCGTGCGCACGAAGATCGTGCAGGACTTCGACGCCGCCTTCGCGCAGGTCGACTTCATCGTCACGCCCACCAGCCCCAGCGTCGCGTTCGGGCTGGGGGAGAAGACGGGCGACCCGTGGTCGATGTACATCAACGACTTCTGCACCGTCCCGATGTCGCTCGCCGGGATCCCCGCGATCTCGATCCCCTGCGGGCTCGCCGCGGCGGGCTGCCCGTGGGCTTCCAGATCGCCGGCCCGGTCTTCAGCGAGAACCGGCTGCTGGACGCCGCCCACGCACTGGAGCGGGCGATCGGCTTCGACAGCGCGAGGGCGCGCGCATGAGCGCCGTCGCTTACGAACCCGTTATCGGCCTGGAGATCCACGTCCAGCTCTCCACCCGCACGAAGATGTTCTGCGGCTGCGAGCTGTCCTTCGGCGAGCCCCCCAACACCCGCACCTGCCCCGTCTGTCTGGGCCTCCCCGGCAGCCTGCCGGTGGCCAACGCGCGCGCGGTGCACTTCGGCCTGATGATCGGTCTCGCGCTCGGCTCCGAGCTCGCGCCGCGCTCGATCTTCCACCGCAAGAACTACTTCTATCCGGACCTCCCCAAGGGCTACCAGATCTCCCAGTACGACGAGCCGCTGTGCCTCGGCGGGTACCTGGGGGAGGTGCGCATCCACCGCGTGCACCTCGAGGAGGACGCCGCCAAGCTCGTGCACGTCGGCGCCAGCGGGCGCATCCACGGCTCCGATGCGTCGATCGTGGACTTCAACCGCGGCGGGACCCCGCTCGCGGAGATCGTCACCGAGCCCGACCTGCGCTCCGCCGAGCAGGCCGGCGAGTGGCTGCGGCTGCTGCGCACCACGATGCGCCAGCTCGGGGTCAGCGACGTGAACATGGAGGAGGGCTCGCTGCGCTGCGACGCCAACATCTCGCTGCGCCCGGCCGGCGCGCAGGAGCTGGGTGTGAAGACGGAGCTCAAGAACATGAACTCCTTTCGCTTCATCGAACGCGGCATCCGCGCCGAGGTCGCCCGCCAGGAAGCGACCCTGCGCGCCGGCGAGCAGGTGGTGCAGGAGACGCTGCACTTCGACCCCGCCTCCGAGCGCATCACCTCGCTGCGCTCCAAGGAGGAGGCGCACGACTACCGCTACTTCCCCGAGCCCGACCTCGTGCCGGTCGCGATCTCCACCGAGATGCTCGACGCCGCCCGCGCCGAGCTCCCCGAGCTGCCGGCGCAGCGCTCCGAGCGGCTCGAGCGCGAGGTCGGGTTGAGCGCCGAAACCGCGCGGCTGCTGGCGTTCCGCGCGGAGCTCGGCGAGTACTTCGACGCCGCGCTCGCCGCGACGGCCGAGGCGGAGGGGGCGGGAACGGCCGCCGACGGCGAGGGACCAGATCGCGAGGGACCTGACCGCGAGGGACGAGAGGTTGCTCAGGCGCTCGCCAACTGGGTCACCGTCGAGCTGCCCAAGCGACTCGACGCGGACGTGAGCCCGCTCGACTCGAAGGTCACCCCCGGAGCGATCGCGGCGATCTCCGCGATGGTCTCCCGCAAGCAGATCAGCGTGGGGGTGGGGCGCCAGATGCTCGACCGGCTCGTCGCCGAGGGCGGCGACCCCGCCGCGATCGTGAAGGCCGAGGGGCTCGCTGCGATGGACGGCGGGGATGAGCTCGCGGCGGTCGTCGCCGCCGCGCTCGCCGCCAACCAGCAGGCCGCCGAGAACGTGCGAGCGGGCAACGCGAAGGCGATCGGCCCGATCGTGGGCTACGTGATGCGCGAGACCAAGGGCCGCGCCGACGGCGGCGAGGTCACGCGGCTCGTGCACGAGCAGCTCGGCATCTGAAACACCCCCTCCGCCGACATCTTGGACTTCGGGCCAAAGGCACGGCGACCGCGGCGCGGGAATATTCTGGCCATGAACGGCCCATCACACAGCTCACCCGAGTCTTCCGCCCGGCGCTTCCTCCTGCTGCCGGAGGACGGCGCCGAGACCGCCCACGGCCGACCCCAGATCCGCCGCTACCGCCTCGCGAGCATCGGGCGGCGTGGCGGAATGAGCGGTACCGATCTCGCGATGGCGCGCATCGCCGGCGAGCTCGTCCGCATGGGTCGCCCCCGGGGGTAGCCGGCGCACAAGGACTCGCCCCACGGTTCCCCTCGATCGTGGACGGCGGGGTAGGGGGCGCGGCCGGGCAGGACGGTGGTTCCTGCCCGGCCGCGCCTAAGATTTCGTCTACGCTGAGCGCATGAACGAATCCTCGTCGAGCTCCCTCGGCCGCACAGTCCTCGCGGTGCTGGTCCTCGCGGTGGCGCTCTGGGTGCTGCTGCACTTCGTGATTCACATCGTCGCGGCGATCGCCGGTTTCGTCGTGCTGATCCTCGCGATCGTCGCTGTCGTCTGGGCCTTGCGCGTCATCCTGTAGGCCCGATGAGCTACGTCCTGATCGCCGCCGGCTTCGCGCTCGCGGGCGGTTATGTCGGCAAAGCCAAGGGCGGCTCGTTCCTGCTGTGGTTCGTCATCTCCGGCGTGGTTCCCGTTCTGGGGTTGCTTGCCGCGATCCTGCACCGCGTGGAGCGCGACGAGCTGCGCCGCCAGTGCCCGCGCTGCGGCCGGGTCACGAAGATCTACGACGCGATCTGCACGCGCTGCGGTACCGAGCTCGACTTTCCCGACACGCTCATCGAGCCGGAGTCGTGGGAGCACCAGCCGGCCGCCCACGCGTGAGCGCGCGCCTACGCGTCTGGGCGCGCCGTTAGGGAAGCCGAACCGGCGCGCCCTCTATAAATCTGTGGATGGACGCCGAGGCGCCACCCGTGACCGTGCACTCCACGCTGCTCGCCCGCCTGATCCACCGCGCGGGCTTCGCGCACGAGCGCGACTTCGTGCTGCGCGTCGTGCAGCCCGCGCTGGTGGGGCTGATCGACGGGACCGTGTCCTCGCTGGCGCCGATCTTCGCGGCGGCGGTCGCCTCGAACTCCCACACCGCGTTCGTCGTCGGCATCTCCGTGGCGCTCGGTGCGGGCGTCAGCATGGGGATCTCCGAGGGACTGTCGGACACAGGCGAGGAAACAGGTCGCGGCACGCCGTGGGTGCGCGGCACTATCACCGGTGCGATGACCGCGCTCGGGTCGATCTTTCACACGCTGCCGTTCCTGATCCCCAACGTCCACAAGGCGCTGGTCGTCGCCGGCGTCGTCGTCGCGGTCGAGCTGATCGTGATCGCCTGGGTACGCAAACGCTTCCTGGACGTCTCGCTGCGCTCCTCGCTGATCACCGTGACACTCGCCGGCGCGATCGTGCTGGCGATCGGGGTCGCCGTCGGGTCCTCGTAGCCGCCCGAAACCCACTGGTAAACTGGCTTTTTCCCTAGTCCCGAGCTTGTCGGAAAGGAGGTCGGTTCATGCGCGCGGTAGACGCACTGATGGCATGTTTGAAGGCGGAGGGCGTGGAGGTCGTCTTCGGGCTGCCCGGCGGCGCGAACCTCCCGACCTACGACGCGTTCGTGAACGCCGGGATCCGCCACATCCTCGTGCGCCACGAGGCCGGCGGCGGGCACGCGGCCGAGGGCTACGCGAAGGCGACCGGCAAAGTCGGCGTGGCGTTCGCGACGAGCGGCCCGGGCGCGACGAACCTGATCACGCCGATCTGCGACGCGATGATGGACTCGGTGCCGGTCGTGTTCATCACCGGCCAGGTTCGCACAGAGCTGCTCGGCACCGACGGCTTCCAGGAGGCCGACACGATCGGGATCACGATGCCGATCGTCAAGCACTCGTTCATGATCCAGCACCCGCTGGAGATCCCGCGCGCGATCCACGAGGCGTTCTTCCTCGCGCGCACCGGGCGCCCGGGGCCGGTGCTGGTGGACATACCGCAGGATCTCTCCCGCGCGGAGATCGACTACGAGCCGGTCAGCGACGTGCGCCTGCCGGGCTACCAGCCGACGCTGGAGGGCAACCAGAAGCAGATCCGCCAGGCGGCGAAGGCGCTCGCGGCGGCGCAGCGCCCGGTGATCTACGCGGGTGGGGGCGTCGTGAACGCCAACGCATCGGAGGAGCTGGTGGCGCTCGCGACGGCGGATCGCTTCCCGGTGACGTGCACGCTGATGGGCCTCGGCGCGTTTCCGGCTCGGGTCGGCGAGACGGGCGCGGAAGGCAAACAGCATCCGCAGTGGCTGGGCATGCTCGGGATGCACGGGACGCGCAGCGCGAACTACGCGATGGACGAGGCGGACCTCATCTGCGCGGTGGGGGCGCGCTTCGACGATCGCATCACGGGCAAGCTTTCGGAGTTCGCGCCGCGTGCGAAGTTCATCCACATCGACGTCGATCCGGCGGAGATCTCAAAGAACGTCCCCGCGCACATTCCGATCGTGGGCGACGCGAAGCACGTGCTGGGCAAGCTCGCGACGGAGTACCGCGCGCTCGGCGCGGACCCGGCGCGCCTGGAGGCGTGGTGGGCGCGGATCGAGGGCTGGCGCGAGAAGCATCCGCTGGGCTACGAGGACAGCACGGACTCGGAGATCAAGCCGCAGTACCTGATCCAGGCGCTGCACGAGGCGACGGGCGGGGAGGCGATCGTCTCCAGCGACGTCGGCCAGCATCAGATGTGGACGGCGCAGTACTACGACTTCCCGGCGCCCCGGCGCTGGATCAACTCGGGCGGCCTGGGGACGATGGGCTTCGGCCTGCCGGCCGCGATGGGCGCTGCGGTGGGCTGCCCCGATCGTCTGGTGTGCTGCGTGGCGGGCGACGGCTCGGTGCAGATGAATGCGCAGGAGCTCGCGACGTGCGCGCAGGAGAAGATCCCGATCAAGGTGTTCATCATGAACAACGGCTATCTGGGCATGGTGCGCCAGTGGCAGGAGCTCTTCTGGGACGGCAAATACAGCCACGTCGACATGGGCAAATACCCTGACTTCGTCAAGCTCGCAGAGGCGTATGGGGCGACGGGGATGCGCTTCGAGGACAAGGGCACGCTGGTGGCGGACATCAAGCGCGCGATCGAAACGGAGGGCCCGGTCGTGGTAGATGTGCGTGTGACGCGCGAGGAGAACACGTATCCGATGATCCCGGCCGGCCAGGCCGCGCGCGAGATGGTGGGGTGAGCGTGATGGGCGAACCAGCTACCAAGGACACTCTGAGCCTCGCGGAGCTCGAAGCGGCGGGCAGCCTCCGAACCGGCCGCAAGCACGTGCTGTCGATCCTCGTGGAAGACAAGTCTGGCGTGCTGACGCGGATCGCGGGGCTGTTCGCGCGGCGGGGCTTCAACATCGACACGCTCACGGTCGGGCCGACCGACGACGAGCGCGTGTCGCGCGTGACGTTGACGGTGGACGGTGCGATACATCCGATCGACCAGGTCACAAAGCAGCTGCACAAGCTCATAAATGTGCTGAAGATCCGCGACCTCGACCCGCAGGACACCGTGTCGCGCGAGCTCGCGATGTTCAAGGTCGCCGCCGACGGGCCGCAGCGGGGCGAGCTGATGCAGGTCACCGAGATCTTCCGCGGCAAGATCGTCGACGTGACGAAGCGCTCGATCATCATCGAGATCACGGGCACGACGGAGAAGATCGAGGCGTTCGAGAGCATGGTGCGCCCGTTTGGGTTGATCGAGATGATGCGCACGGGCGAGATAGCGATCTCGCGCGGCCGCGGCGAGACCTGAGTCCTGAGGGTCATTGAGCTGCGCATCTCGGCGTCCTCCCTCGCTCACCGAAGCCGGGAGACACGCGCCTTCGGCGCGAGTCCCCGTTTCGGCCAGCTAAAGCACACTTCGCTCGGGGCGTCCTTGAGCTGCTTGCTCAATGACCCTCAGGACGCGTATTGCTGATGCGAGGTTCTGCGGCCCGTACGAGCGGCGAACTGCACGGAGGTCCGTTCGCGCTCGGCGAGGCCGACGGGGAGCGGCTGGCGGCGCGCCTGGAGCTCGCCGTCAGGCGCGCGCGGCGCAGCGGGGCGGCGACACTGGCGACGCTGACGTTGCCGGTGCCCGCGACGGTCGACCCGAGCGCGGTCGTGTGCGCGTCGCGACGGGTGGGGGAGCCGTGGTTCCTGTTCGAGCAGCCCGAGCGCGCGGGGGCGGCGCTCGCGACGCTCGGAGAAGCGGCCTGTCTGACCGCGTCCGGCGCTGAGCGCTTCGCGACGGTCGCCGACAGCTGGCGCGCCCTGGCGGCCGGCGCGGTGAGCGAGCCCGCCGACAGCCCTGACCGGTTTTTCGGCCCGCTCGCGGTCGGGGGCTTCGCGTTCGCGCCCGACGGCGGCTCGGACCCGGCGTGGAACGGTTTCGACCCCGCGTCGCTCGTGGTACCGGAGATCGCGCTGCGCCGCGCGAACGGGAGCGTACGGATGACGCTCTCCGCGCTGGCCGCCCAGGACGACACCGCGGAGGATCTGCTGGCACGTATACGGACGCGGCTGGCGGAGCTGCGGCAGGAGCCGCTGCCGCTGCTGGACCCGGCGCCGACCGGCCGCTACCGGGTGGCGAGCGCGATGCCTCCGGAGCACTACGAAGCGGCGGTGGCGCGCGCGGTCGAGCAGATCCGGCGGGGCGAGCTGGAGAAGGTGGTGCTGGCGCGCGAGGTGCACGTGCACGCGCCCGTCGCGCACGACCCGGCGGCGGTCTTCGGCGTGCTGCGCGAGGCGTTCCCGGCGTGCACGGTGTTCTGCGTGGGCCGCGGCGATGCGAGCTTCGTCGCGGCGAGCCCGGAGCTGCTCGTGCGCAGGGAGGGCCACCGCGTGAGCACGCTCGCGCTGGCGGGCTCGATGCGCCGCAGCGCGGATCCCGCGGTCGACGATCACCTCGGCGTGCAGCTGATGCAATCGGAGAAGGACCGCGAGGAGCACGCGATCGTGATCCGCCGCATCGAGCGCACGCTGCGCCCGCACGCGCTGTGGGTGACCGCGACACCGGAGCCGGCGCTGGTGAAGGTCGCCAACATCCAGCACCTCGCGACGCCGATCCGCGCGCAGCTCGCGCAGCCGCTGGACGCGATCGAGCTGCTCGAGCTGATGCACCCGACGCCGGCGGTCGGCGGCGAGCCGCTGCGGCGCGCGCGCCCGCTGATCCCCGCGCTGGAGGGCCTGGACCGCGGTTGGTACACCGGCCCGGTCGGCTGGGCCGACGCGACCGGCGACGGCGAGTTCTGCGTCGCGCTGCGCTGCGCGCTGCTGCGCGGCCGCGTCGCGCGCTGCTACGCGGGTGTGGGCGTCGTGCGCGACTCCGATCCCGCGGCGGAGCTCGCGGAGACCGAGGTCAAGCTGCAGGCGCTGCTGCCGCTGCTGGCGGGGTGAGCGAGGCGAGGAGCGGCCCGGTTGGCGCTCAGACGAGCGCGAGCCGGACGACGAGCTTCCCGGGGTTGCCCTGCTCGCCGGGGAAGACGAGCTTGACGGTGTAGCGCGTCAGCTGGTTGGTGATCGCGCGGCCCGAGATCGCGACGGCGTGGCGCTGGGCGCCGACGATGCGCGCGGTGGCGCTCAGGATGCGGTGGCCGGTGGGGGCGCTGAAGACGTAGGTGGCGTAGCCGGTGGAGCGCACGGTGCGCTGGGGCTTGGGTACGACTTTGTAGGTCTTCACGATCACGCGCGTGCTGCGGGATGCGTGGGCCGGCGAGCCGCTCGCCCCGGCGGGCGCCGCTGTCAAGGCGCCGGTCAGCGCGAGTGCGGCGACGGCGAGCAGCGCGAGCGCGAGGCTCGCGATACGCTGGCTTGCGAGCGCGAGGTCGATTCCCACGGCGGGCAGTCTACTACGGGTTTGGCGATGCGGGTGCACCCGTCCCAGTAGTCGGGTTCCGGGTTCCGCGGGCCGGGACTTCACGACGACCGCGCGCACGCTCGTCACGCGCCGGCGCCGAGCGCGCCCGATACCGCCTCCCAGACGCGGCGGTGCAGCGCGACGTTTGCGTGGCGCTCCCCGCGCACTTCGACGATCGACGCGCGCGGCGGACGCGCGGTGAGCGCGCGCTCGAGCGCGGCGCGCAGGGAGGCGACGTCACCGACGCGCTCGTGAGCGAGGCCGTAGAGCCGCGCGGCGTCGGCGAAGTCGAGGCCCGTGGGGGTGGCGATGTGGCGCGTATAGATGTCTTCGGCGCTCGGCGCGGGATCGTCGGCGGCTGGTGGCGCGGGGTCTTGTGCGGCGGCCGGCGCGGCGCGAGCCATCGGCGCGGCGGAGGCGGGCAGGAAGTCGAAGATCCCCCCGCCCCCGTTGTCGAGCAGCACGATCGTGACCGGCAGGTCGAGGCGGCGCGCGGCGATCAGGCCGCCGATGTCGTGCGCGAGCGCGACGTCACCGATGAGCAACACGACGGGCCGCGGGTGGGCGTCGCGCGCGCAGTCAGCGGCGACCCCGAACGCGCTGGAGACGGTGCCGTCGATGCCGTTGGCGCCGCGGTTGCAGAGCACGCGTGGGGGGTCGGGGCGCACGGGCCAGAAGGTCTCGACGTCGCGGATCGGCATCGAGGAGGCGACGAACAGCGTGGCCCGCGCGGGCAGCAGGACGCCGAGCTCGGCGGCGACGGTGGGCTCGCTGAGGCCCCCCGCGGCGAGCACTCCGAGGATCGCCTCGGCGGCGCGCTCGTCGGCGCTGCGCCAGAGCGCGAGCCAATCGGGGTCGGCGGGAGCGAGGGCGGCGTCGCCGCACGTCGCGTCGCCCGTGCGGACGGTCCTGGCCTCAGGTGGCGCCCCGCCGGCAGGTCGCGCGTCATCGGTCGCCTCGCGCGCGAGGCCCGCGAGCGCGTTCGCGGGCTCGAGCGCGAGCGAGTGCGAAAGCACCCCGGCAGGGTCCTGCCAGGCGCCCTCGGGATCGATCTGCACCTGCGGCGTATCGCCGAGTCCCGCGAGCCACAGCCGCAGGGGCTTGGAGGTGGGGAGGTCGCCGACGCGGATCACGACGTCGGGCCGGACGGCGGCTGCGAACGTGCCGTCTCGCAGGAGGGCGTCGTAGTGCGCCACGGCGCACTCCCCGCGTCGCGCGCCCGAGAGGGGGTCCGCGAGCAGCGGCCAGCCGAACGCGCGGCAGAACGCGTCCGCGGCGTCGCCGAGCGGTGCCGGGCGCTCGTGGCGACCGGCGACGACCACCCCGCGGCGTGCACCGCGGACCACCGCACGCAGGGCGTCGAGCGCCGCGGAGCTCACCATGCGGTTCGCGGCGAGGCTTTCCGCGAGGGGCGGGTCCACGACCCCTCCGTCGGCCACCGCGCTCGAGCCGGGTGCGCGGGCTGGCGTGCGCCGCACGTAAGGCGCGCCTTCGGGGCGACCCGTGGGGTCGTCGGGGAGCGCGTCTCCGTCGACGACGAGCGGCTCGCGCAGCGCGAAGTTGAGATGCACGACGCCCGGGCGCCCCTCCAGGGCACGCCAGTACGCGCGGCAGGCGAGCGTGCGCATCCAACGCAGGCGCGCGTCGCCGCCGGTGAGCTCGTGGGTGCCGACCTCGAAGAACCACTTCGCGGCGCTCCCGAACAGCCCGAGCTGGTCGATCGTCTGTCCGGCGCCGCTCTCGCGCAGCTCGGGCGGACGGTCGGCGGAGAGGACGAGCAGCGGGACGCGCGCCTCATGCGCCTCGATCGCGGCGGGCAGGAGCTCGGCGACGGCGGTCCCCGAGGTGCAGGTCACCGCGACCGGCAGCCCGGACGACTTGGCGAGCCCGACGGCGAAGAAGCCGGCGCACCGCTCGTCGATGTGGGAGTGGCAGCGTAGGCGGGGGTCGCGCGCAAGGCTCAGCACCAGCGGCGTGCAGCGCGAGCCGGGCGAGGTGCAGGCGTCGCGCAGGCCGCAGCGGGCGAGCTCGTCGACGAACGCGCGCAGCAGTACGTAGGTGTCGACCGGGGAAGAGATTTTTGGGGGGAGGGGGAGGGGGTTGGTGTGTCGCGGGACCTAGGATCGGCTGATGAACACCGTGGAGCCGCAGACGGTAATCATGTTGCACGGCTTCGGCGGCACGCACCGCGCGTGGGACGGCGTCGTGGCGCTCCTGCCCCGCGAACGCTATCGCCCGCTCGCGCTCGACCTGCCCGGCCACGGCGACGCGGCCGGCGAGGCGCTGCCGATCACGTTCGAGGGGTGCGTCGAGTACGTGCTCGCGCGTGCCCCCGAGCGCTTCGTCCTGTGCGGCTACTCGATGGGCGGGCGCGTCGCGCTGCACGTCGCGCTGGTCGCGCCGCGGCGCGTGAGCCGACTCGTGCTCGTCGCGAGCAGCGCGGGGATCGAGGACGAGCGCGAGCGGGCGGCGCGCCGCGACTCGGACGAGCTGCTCGCGCGGCAGCTGGAGGAGGAGCCCTACGAGCGCTTCGTCGAGCGCTGGCGCAGCCAGCCCCTGTTCGCCGACGAACCGCTGGAGGTGGGGGAGCGGGCGCGCGCGGACCAGCGCCGCAACGACCCGCTGAGGCTCGCCGCGGTGCTGCGCGGGATCGGGACGGGCCAGATGACGCCGCTGTGGGACCGCCTGGGCGAGCTGACGATGCAGGCCACGGTCGTGGTCGGCGAGCGCGACCGGAAGTTCCGCGTGCTGGGCGGGCGAATGGTGGAGGCGCTGCCGCGGGGAGAACTGCTCGTGGTTCCCGGTGGCCACGGACTGCCGCTGGAGAATCCCGCCGGAGTGGCGAATGCGTTGCTCGCCGTGCCATAGGTAGCAAAAGTTTTGGCATCTGATAGCCTGCGGCGCCTTGTCGGCGAGCCAACGGAGGGGCGCAGGGATGCAGCCAAGGGGATTGTGCGGACGGCGGAGCCTGGCAACGTTCGCGGCGGTGGTCGGTCTGCTGCCGGCGGTGGGCGCGACTGCGCAGGCGTCCTCGCTGCGATGGCCGGGTGTGACCGCCAGGCGAATCCACGCGGAGAACCCATGGTCCGGTGGGTGGCTGCACCGGGCGGCAACCGCTCGCGGTCGTCTCGCACGCCGCAGCGGCGGACGTCGGGAGCGCGCCCGTGCGGCGATCGTCGGCGGCACGGAAATCTCCGTCGAAAGCGCGCCGTGGCAGGTCGTCGTTCTACAGAAGATACCCCTGGGCAACGAAGAATTCGAAGTCGCGCTGTGCGGAGGCGCGATCCTCGACGAAACGCGGATCCTCACGGCCGCGCATTGCGTGGTGAATCCCATCACCGAAGCGGGCGCCACTTCCGAAAACATGCGCGTGATCGCAGGCACGTCCGACATCGAACGCAAAGAAGCCGGTGAACAGAAAGCGGAAGTTCAGCAGGTTCGCGTGCACCCATACTTCGAATACGCGGCCGGCCCGGGCACCCCGGACGACGTCGCCGTTCTGACCCTCGCTCAGCCGCTGGACCTTGCCGGTACGAGGGCTCGTGCGATCGGGGAGGTCGGTGCCGGGGTGGAAACTCCCGAAGGCAGCGCGGTGCGACTGTCGGGCTTCGGCGAGGAGAACCCCGCCACCGAAGAACTCACCGGTCAACTGCACTCGCTCGGCATGGGCGTCGTATACAGCCGCGAATGTGGCGGCGAAGGCGACGCGCTGTTCCTCTGCGCGAGCGCCCCCGGCGGCTCGGCGTGCAGCGGCGACAGCGGCAGCGGCCTGACGAGCGGCGGAGTGGCGGTCGGGGTCACGGACACCGTCGAAGTGAAAGCCGGCCAACGATGCACGGACGGTGCGATCGCGGGGTTCGTCAACCTCGCGGCTCCCGAGATCGCCGATTTCGTGGAAGGCAGCGAATCCCCACCCCACGCGCCGCGGGGTGGCGGCGCGGTGATCAGGGGCGTGCCAAGCGTCGGGCACTCGCTTACGTGTGAAGCGGGGAGCTGGAGCGACGCGCCGACGTTCAGCTACGCGTTTCTCGACGGCGAGGGCGGGCAGGCGCTGCAGCAGGGTCCTGCTTCCACGTACGCGCTGAGCGCGGCCGATGTCGGTCGCAGGATCCTCTGTGAAGTTCGCGCGGCCAACGCCGGCGGAACCGGCGTCGGCCGGACGCCGCCGCTGGAAGCGATCAAAGCCGTCCCGGGCGCAGGGCCCACGCCGCTGTACCCGTCGCTGTTGCCCAAAACCCAGCCGCCTTCGCCCCCGGCAAGCCCTGCACCGCACGAAACGCACCAAACGGCTGGCGTTACGCTGAAAGGCGCCACACTGCCCGTGAGCGGCGGTTTCGCAAGCGCCGTCCTCGACTGCGGGACAAGCGGCGGCTGTCGCGGCAAGTTGACGCTGACCGTGCGAGTGACCTCGAACAGCAAAGGCCACCGGCATACCCACACCGTGACGATCGCGACCGCGAGCTTCTCGATCCACGGTGGCGCCGCCACGGTGAAGCTCGCACTCGACGCCCGCGGGCGCGCGCTGCTGAACGCGCATCGTCGATCCCTCAGCGCACACCTCACGATTCAGCAGCTCGCGCCGGCGCCGGCGCAATCGCACACCACGAGCGTGCAGCTCGTCCAGCACGCGGCGCGGCAGCGCGGCTCAGGGCACCGGCGCTGACGCTCGCGGCGGCCTCGTGGCGCAGCTTCGCGTCGAAGCCCGAACGCGAGAACAGATAGCGCTCGGGCATGTGCCCGTTCGGGGCGAGGCGGGCGGCTTATATGGGCGCCACGCCCAGGCCGGGCGCGGTCGGCACCGCGATGCGCCCGCCGTGCACAGGAAGCGGGTTCGCGACGTCCTCGAACTGGCCCAGCGTCGCCAGGCCGCACGGGGGCAGTGGACCGCGCGAGGCCAGCGCCGCGGCCGCGTGCAGCGCGGCGGCGATCCCCAGGGGGCCGTCCAGCGTCGAGGCGAGGTAGACCTCGGCGCCCGACGCGCGCACGAGTGCCGCCGCGGCGAGCAGCCCCGCGATCCCGCCGCAGCGGGAGATCTTCAGGCAGACCGCGTCGGCGACGCCCGCGCTCAGCGCGCCGTGCTCGGCCGCGGTCTCGTCGATCGCGACGCGTGCGGTCACGCGCTCGCGCACCGCGCGCATCGCTTCCAGGCCGTGCGTGGGCTCCTCCACGAGCTCCAGCCCCGCCGGTTCGAGCGCCTCGATCGCGCGCACCGCGCCCTCCACGTCCCACGCCCCGTTCGCGTCCACCCGCAGCGCCACGTGCGGACCCGCCGCCGCGCGCACCGCCGCGAGGCGACCCGCGTCGTCGCCGACACCGACCTTCACCTTGATGCACTCGTAGCCCTCCGTCACCGCGCGCGCCGCCCGCTCGGCCGCGCCCGCCCGGTCGGTCGCCGAGAGCGTCGCGTTGACCGCCACCGAGCTCGCCGGCGCGTCGGTCAGGAGCGCCGCCACCGGCCGCCCCGCGCGCCGGCCCGCGCGATCCCACAGCGCCAGGTCGATCGCCGCGAGCGCCACCGGCTCGTCGCACACCCGCCGGCACGCGTCCACGAGCTGCGCGCCGGTCGCGCCCGCCGACTGCATCAGCACCGGGCGGTAGCTCTCCAGCGCCCGCTCCACCCGCTCCGCGCTGACTCCGTCGTATGCCTCCAGTGGCGCCGCCTCCCCGTAGCCCGCGATCCCGTCGTCCTCGTCGCGCAGCTCCACCGTGAACAGCTCACGCTCGCGCACCTCGCCGTACGCGGTCGCGAGCGGACGCGCCAGGCGCATCCGCCGCCGCGTCACGGTCATCCTCATCGGGGTGGGTCCGTCGCTCGCGGCCCCGCGTCGCGGCCGGCGCAACGGCGCACGGTCGTCGATCGCGCGGTGTTGCCTCCCATCTCCCGAACGCTACGACCCGATCCCGCCGCTGGCAAGGATCCCCGCCGCGAACAGCAGGCAGAACACCAGCTGCAGCATCCCCGTCCGCGCCAGCGCGCCGTTCAGAGAAGGGCCGTCCGTGCGCGTGCGCACCACGCGCGCCACCGCCACCGCCAGCGGCGCCGCCAGCCACGGCAGCAGCAGCCACGCCGTCATCGAGCCCAGCAGCCACGGCAGCGGCGCCACCAGGAACGCCACGACGAGCATCGCCGTGTATAAGACGCGCGTGTGCTCCCGCCCGAAGCGCACCGCCAGCGTGCGCTTGCCCGCCCGCCGATCGGTCTCCAGGTCGCGCACGTTGTTCACCACCAGGATCGCGCTCGCCAGCAGCCCCACCGGCACCGCGCACACGAACGGCTGCCACGGCAGCTCCTGCACCTGCACGAAATACGAGCCCGCCACCGCGACCACGCCGAAGAACAGGAACACGAAGATCTCTCCCAAGCCTTCATACCCATAGGGACGCGGGCCACCGGTGTACAGCACGCCCGCCAGGATCGACGCCGCCCCCACCGCCAGCAGCTCCCAGCCCGCCACCGCGATCAGGTAGGCCCCGCACCCCACCGCCAGGCCGAACGTAACGTATGTCGCGATCAGCACCTGCCGCGGCGGCACCAGGCCCCCCGCCGTCACCCGCACCGGCCCCAAACGGTCCTCGGTGTCCGCGCCGCGCCGCGCGTCGGAATAGTCGTTCGACAGGTTCGTCCCCACCTGGATGAAGATCGCGCCCAGCAGCGCCGCCACGAACGCCAGCGCCCGGAAGCGCCCCGCGCCGAGCGCCAGCGAGGTCCCCACCAGGACCGGCGCGATCGCCGCCGGCAGCGTCCGCACACGCGCCGCCATCACCCAGATGCGCACCGCGCTCGCGCCCTCGGGGACCGCGACCGCCACTACGCCCGCCGCGGGAAGCGCGAGAAGTCCGGGGTCCGCTTCTGCTTGTACGCGTCGCGTCCCTCCTGCGCCTCCTCGCTCATGTAGAACAGCAGGTTCGCGTCGTGCGCCAGCTGCTGCACGCCCGCCAGGCCGTCCTCCGCCGCGTTGAAGCTCGCCTTCAGCAGCCGCAGCGAGAACGGCGAGAGCACGAGCATCTCCCGACACCACGCCACCGTCTCCTCCTCCAGGCGCTCCAGCGGAACCACCGTGTTCACCAGCCCCATCTCCAGCGCCTCCTGCGCGCTGTACTGGCGGCACAGGAACCAGATCTCCTTCGCCTTCTTCGGACCCACCTGGTTCGCCAGCAGCCCCGCCCCGAAACCCCCGTCGAAGGACCCCACCCGCGGGCCCACCTGCCCGAAGCGCGCGTTGTCCGCCGCGATCGTCAGGTCGCACACCAGGTGCAGCACGTGCCCGCCCCCGATCGCGTAGCCCGCCACCATCGCCACGATCGGCTTCGGCAGACGCCGCATCTGCACGTGCAGGTCCGTCACGTGGAACCGCCCCGGGCGGGTGGGGTCCGGATTCCCCGCCGCGTCTTGGGCCAGATAACCCGAATCGCCCCGCACCCGCTGGTCGCCCCCCGAGCAGAACGCGTCCGGACCCTCGCCCGTGAGGACTATCGCGCCCACCTCCGTGTCCTCCCGCGCCTGCTCCAGCGCCTGCGAGATCTCGATCACCGTCAGCGGGCGAAACGCGTTGCGCACCTCCGGGCGGTCGATCGTGATCTTCGCGATCGCCGGTCCCGGCTCGCCCGAGACGCCGGGCGCCTCCTCGGACTTCTCGTAGCGGATGTCGGTGTACTCCCCCGCGGGGATCCAGGTGATGGGCATGGCGGGAAGCCTAGTAGAGGGTGGCGCAGGTCGCCGAAGGCGGCCGAGCCGGGGGCGGGTGGGTTCCCTTTCCGATCTGACTAGCCTGTGGGGATGGTGGTCGAGGCCTGGTTGCAACGCGCCGCCGCGTCGGCGCCCGCGACCGTCGCGCTCCGCACCCCACAGGGAAGCTGCACCTACGCCGAGCTGCTCGCCCGCGCACGCGCCGGCGCCGAGGAGCTCGCGGCACGCGGCGCGCAGTCAGGGGAGCGCGTCGCGATCGCGCTGCCCGCGGGCCTCCACTTCGCCCACGCGCTGCACGCCTGCCTGCTGCTCGGGGCGGCGGCGGTGCCGGTCGATCTGCGCCTCGGAGAGGCCGAGCGGCGCGCGGTCTGCGACGGGGCGGCCGTCGTCGTCGAGGAGCCGCTGCGGGCCGACCCCGACGGCGGTGGATCGCGCGCGGTCGCGGAGGTTCACGACCTCGACGCCGTCGCCGCCGTGATCCACACATCCGGCACCACCTCAGCCCCCAGGCCAATCGAGGTCACCTACGGCAACTTCCTCTGGAGCGCGCTCGGCTCGGCCGTCGCGCTCGGCCTGGATGCCCGCGAGCGCTGGCTGTGCGCGCTGCCGCTCGCCCACGTCGGTGGGCTCTCGATCCTGATGCGCAGCGCGATCTACGCGACCACCGCCGTCGTGCATCCGCGGTTCGACACCGCCGCCGTATTGGACGCGCTGCGCGCCGCGCCCGGGTCGCAGGATGCGGTGACGCTCGTCTCGCTCGTCGCGACCACGCTCGCGCGGCTCCTCGACGCGGGCCTGCGCGAACCGCCCGCGCTGCGCTGCGCGCTCACCGGCGGGGGGCCCGTGTCGCCCGCCCTGCTGGACCGCGCACGCGCCGCTGGCGTGCCGGTGAGCCTCACCTACGGGCTCACCGAGGCCTGCTCGCAGGTCACCACCACACCACTGCGCGCGATCGGCACCACCTCGGCCGTCGGTGCTGACCACTCACCGCCGCCCAACGCCGGCCCACCGCTGTTCTGCACGCAGCTGCGCATCGCTCCCGACGGGGAGATCGAGATCGCCGGTCCCACCTGCGCGTCGCGCTCGCTCGACGCGGACGGCTGGCTTCGCACAGGAGATTTGGGTAGATTGAACATCGGTGGGAGCCTGGAGGTGAACGGACGCAAGGCCGATACGATCGTCAGCGGTGGGGAGAACGTCGCGCCTGCCGAGGTCGAGGCCGCGCTGGAGGCCCACGCCGACGTGCTCGAGGCCGCCGTCATCGGCCGCGCCGACGAGCGCTGGGGCGAGGCCGTGACCGCGCTCGTCGTGCTGCGCCCCGAGGGAGCGGCGTCCGAGGAGGAGCTCCGAGCGCACTGCACGGCGCGCCTGGCCCCGTACAAGGTCCCCAAGCAGATCGCGCTGCTCTCGGGTCCGCTGCCCCGCACACCCTCGGGGAAGCTGCTGCGCAGGGAGCTGCGGTGAGCGCTGGCGCCGAGGAGCAGCGGCGCACGAGCGCCGAGCACTGGGAGGAGGCCGCGCCCGGGTGGATCCGTCGCCAGAGCGCGATCCGCGAAATCGGCGGCCCGGTTTCGCACTGGCTCGTGCATGCGATCGACCCCCAACCCGCGCAGCGCGTGCTCGAGCTCGCCGCCGGCATCGGCGAGACCGGCCTGCTGGCCGCCGAGCTCGTCGCGCCCGCCGGCGGTGTGATCCTCTCCGACCAGGCCGACGCGATGCTCGACGGCGCGCGCGCCCGCGCCGCCGAGCTCGGGCTCACCAACGTCGAGTTCCAGAGCTGGAACGCCGAATGGATTGACCTCCCTGTCGCGAGCGTCGACGCCGTGCTGTGCCGCTGGGGCTACATGCTGATGGCCGACCCGCTCGCCGCGCTGCTGGAGACACGCCGCGTGTTGCGCCCCGGCGGACGCCTCGCGCTGGCCGTGTGGGACGCCGCCTCCGTCAATCCCTGGGCCACCGAGCCCCGCGCCGTGCTCGTCGAACACGGGCTGCTGCAGGCCCCCGACGGCAACCGCCCCGGCCCGTTCGCGCTCGGCGACCCCGAGCGCCTGCGTGGCCTGATCGAGCAGGCCGGCTTCACCGACGTGTTCGTCGACGCGCTCGACCTCGCCCACAGATATCCCTCGTTCGAGGCATTCTGGGAGACGACGCTCGACCTCTCCCGCGAACTGCACGACATCGTGTTCGAGCGCTCCGCGGAGGAGATCGAGCGGATCCGCCACGCGGTCGAGGAGCGCCTGCGCCCGTTCACCGAGCCCGACGGTTCGCTCGCGATTCCCGGCCGCTCGCTCGTCGCTGCCGCCGGCGCGTAGCGGCGCTGGACGCGCTCTGGGCTGGGCGCACGGTCGATTCCGGGGGAGGTGCGATGTGGGTATTCCAAAAACGATCCCGCCGCGCGCGTGCGCGTGAGGCTAGGTAAACCCTACGCGCGAGCGCCGCGACCCAAGCGTTCACTATCCTGCGCTCCCATGCTCTACGACGACGACGCCAACCTCACACTTTTGACTGGAAACGCCGAGGGGCCCGGCTCGGCCGCCTCTGGCGGCCTGCGCCACCCTCGAGGCGGCAAGACCGTCGCGATCATCGGCTACGGCTCCCAGGGCCACGCCCACGCTCTCAACCTCAAGGACTCCGGCGTAAAGGTCGTGGTCGGCCTGCGCGAGGACTCCTCCTCGGTCGCCAAGGCGCGCGCGGAGGGCCTGGAGGTGCTGCCCGTCGTCGAGGCCTCAAGCCGCGGCGATCTCGTGATGATCCTGCTCCCCGACGAGCTCCACCGCGAGGTCTGGGAGGCCGAGATCCGCGACGGGATCGCCGAGGGCAACACGATCCTGTTCGGGCACGGCTTCTCGGTTCACTACGGCGAGATCGCCCCGCCTCCGGGTGTGGACGTCGCGATGGTCGCCCCCAAGGGCCCCGGCCACCTCGTGCGCCGCCAGTTCACCGAGGGCAGCGGCGTGCCCGGGCTGGTCGCCGTCGAGCAGGACGCCACCGGCAACGCCCGCGGGCTCGCGCTGGCGTACGCGAAGGGCATCGGCTGCACACGCGGCGGCGTGATCGAGACGACCTTCAAGGACGAGACCGAGACCGACCTGTTCGGCGAGCAGGCCGTGCTGTGCGGTGGCGCGTCGGAGCTCGTGCAGGCCGGCTTCGAGACGCTCGTCGAGGCCGGCTATGACCCGGAGATGGCCTACTTCGAGTGCCTGCACGAGCTCAAGCTGATCGCGGACCTGATGTACGAGAAGGGGCTCGCGGGGATGCGCTACTCGATCTCCAACACCGCCGAGTACGGGGATTACACGCGCGGCAAGCGCGTCGTCACCGACGAGACGCGCGCCAGCATGCGCAAGATCCTGCAGGAGATCCAGTCCGGCGACTTCGCCCGCGAGTGGATCGCCGAGAACCGCGCGGGTCAGGAGAATTTCAAGCGGATGCGTTCTGAGCAGGCCGACACGCAGATCGAGCACGTCGGTCAGGAGCTGCGCTCGCACATGGACTGGATCAAGCCGGCATTCTGAGGCCGAGCGCCGCCTGAGGAGCCTCACGTGCTCGCCTACCTGTTTTGGCACCGGCCCGCGGAGGGAGTCGAGCGAGAGACATACGAGCGCGCGGGTGAGCACTTCCACCGCTCGCTCGCACACGCCCCGCCGGTCGGCTTTCGCGGGTCGGCGCTCTACCGCGCCCAGGCGCCGCCGTGGCTGTCTGGCGAGGGTGCGGCGCACGGGACGGTTTACGAGGACTGGTATTTCGTCGAGGACTTCACCGCGCTCGGCGTCCTGAATAAGGCCGCGGTCGCGCACGGCCACCGCGGCGTGCACGACGAGATCGCGCACCGCTACGGCTCTGGCGCGGGCGGGCTGTACGCGCTTCGCGAGGGACACGCGCACCTGAACGCGACGCTGGCCGGCAGTGCAGACGCACCCGCGAGCGGGGCACCCACCGAGGCGATCTGGATCGCGCGGCCCCGCGGTGCGCACCCCGCCGAACTGGCGGATCTGCTGGGCGACGGCATGGACCCCGCGCGCTCCAGCCTGTGGCGGCGCGCGCTCGTGCTGGGCCCCGCGCCCGAGTACTGCCTGCTAGCGCCCGAGCCGCCCGCGGGCGTCGCGGCGACACGGCTGCCCGAGGGCTGGACGGCGACGATCTGCGCGCGCGAGGCGATCTGGCGTGGCTGACCGCCTGCTCGACCGCGAGCTCACAAGCGGCGCGTTCGAGCGCCAGCACAGCCAGTTCCGCGAATGGGTCGGGCTCGACCCGCGCACCGGCGCGGCGAGCCCCCATCCGGTCGCGGCCGGCCGCTACCACCTGTACGTCGCGCTTGCGTGCCCCTGGTCGCACCGCGCGGTGATCGTGCGCGAGCTCGCCGGGCTGCAGGACGCGGTCGGGATCTCCTACCTCGCGCCGTTTCGCGACGAGCGCGGGTGGGCGTTCACCGGCGAGCGCTTCGAGGACGGGCCCGGCGGGGAGTACGTCGACGAGCTGCACGGCTGGGAGCTCATCGCCGAGGCCTACCGCGTCACCGATCCCGACTACGACGTGCGCGTCACGGTGCCCGTGCTGTGGGATACGGAGACGCGGCGCATCGTCTCCAACGAGTCCGCCGACATCGTCCGCATGTTCTCCGAGCCCGACTCGCTCGGCGGCCTCTGCACGAACGCACCCGACGGTACCGACCTGGAAGGCCGCGGGCTGGATCTGCGCCCGCCCGAGCTGTGCGAGGAGCTCGACGCGCTCAACGCGCGCATCTACGACACGGTCAACAACGGCGTCTACCGCGCCGGCTTCGCCCGCCTGCAGGAGGCCTACGAGGAGGCGTTCGGCGAGGTCTTCGACAGCCTGCGCTGGCTGGAGGGGCTGCTCGGCGAGCGTCGCTATCTCGCCGGCGAGCGGCTCACCGAGGCCGACTGGCGCCTGTTCCCGACGCTCGTGCGCTTCGACGAGGTCTACCACACGCACTTTCGCTGCAACCGCCGGCGGGTCGTCGAGTACCCCAACCTGTGGGGGTACGCGCGCGAGCTCTACCAGCAGCCCGGGGTCGCGCGAACCGTCGCGATGGCGCAGATCAAGCGCCACTACTACACCACCCACGACGAGCTGAACCCCAAGCGCATCATCCCGCTCGGGCCCGCGCCCGATTGGGAGGAGCCGCACGGGCGGGGGTAGGCGCCAGGCGCGCTACCGCGCGGGTACAGCGACGGGACGCCGCACGCGGCTCGCGGCGCGCTCGATCGCGGCTTCGAACTCGCTCTCCCAGAGGTGCGCTAAGCGGTCGATCGTCTATGCCCTGGCCCACCGCAGCGCGCGGCGCGCGAGCCGTTTGCGCTGGCGGCGGCTCGAGATGAGCTCGTCGAGTTCGCCGTACCCGGTTCCCAGATCGCGCCGAGCTTCATCGCTCATCGACTCTAGCCAGCTCTTGGAGCGTGTCCAGCGAGAAGTATGTGAATGTTTCCGAGGCGCCCCGCAAGCACGATCCGGTCGTGCGCTACACTCGCTCGCGAGTCGCGACTGGCGCACGATCTAGGTGGAACCGACCACCGGGGAGCGACCGACCGCAGCACCGCCGCGCGCCTGGGCACCCTCCAGATCAGCTAAACCTCGAAGCCGAAACGAGGAGCCCATGACCTCGAGCACCGCCCCCGAGCAGACGCAACTCACGATCCCAGCCGAGCTGAGGCCCGGCGACGGGCGCTTCGGCTGCGGGCCCTCCAAGGTGCGCCCGCAGGCGCTCGCGAACCTCGCCTCCGGCGGCGCCGCGCTGATGGGCACCTCCCACCGCCAGGCGCCCGTGAAGGGGCTCGTCAAAGAGATCCGCTCCGGTCTGCGCGAGCTGTTCTCGGCTCCCGACGGCTACGAGGTCGCGCTCGGCAACGGCGGGGCGACGGCGTTTTGGGATGCGGCGGCGTGTGGGATCGTGGCGCACCGACCCCTCCACCTCGCCTTCGGCGAGTTCTCCACGAAGTTCTCCCAGGTCACAGGCGACGCTCCCTTCCTCGCGGACCCGCTCGTCGTCAAGGCCGACCCCGGCGACGCCCCCGATCCGGCCCAGATCGGCGCGGCGATCGAGAGCGACGGGGGTGCCCGCCCCGACGTCCTCGCGTGGGCGCACAACGAGACATCGACCGGAGTAATGGCATCCGTTGCGCGTCCCTCGGACGCGGAGGCGCTCGTGCTGATCGACGCCACCTCCGGCGCCGGCGGTCTGCCGGTCGACATCTCTCAGACCGACGCCTACTACTTTGCGCCGCAGAAGAGCTTCGCCGCTGACGGCGGGCTGTGGGTCGCGCTGCTGAGCCCCGCCGCGCAGGAGCGGATCGCGAAGCTCGCCGACGCCAACGGGCGCGACGGGCGCTGGATCCCGCAGTTCCTTTCGCTGTCCACCGCGCTGGAAAACTCCACCAAGGACCAGACCTACAACACGCCGGCGGTCGCCACCCTGTTCCTGCTCGCCGATCAGGTGCGCTGGATGCTCGACGGTGGGGGCCTTGACCGGTGCGTCGCGCGCTCGCGCGAGTCCTCCGGTCATCTGTACGAGTGGGCCGAGCGCACTTCTTACACGACCCCGTTCGTCGCCGACCCCGCCAAGCGCTCGCTGGTCGTCGGCACGATCGACTTCGACGACGCCGTCGACGCCGCCGCGGTCGCCAAGACGCTGCGCGCGAACGGGATCGTCGATACCGAGCCCTATCGCAAGCTCGGACGCAACCAGCTGCGGATCGGGATGTTCCCCGCCGTCGAGCCCGACGACGTGCGCGCCCTGACGGCGTGCATCGAGTGGGTCGTCGAGAGGATCGGCCGATGAGCTCCCGTCCGAAGGTCCTCGTGAAGGAGAAGATCGGCGACTCCGGCGTCGAGCTGCTGCGCTTCCATTTCGACGTCGATCTCGGCATCGACTGGAGCGACGAGCAGCTCGCCGAGCGCATCGGCGAGTACGACGCGATCCTGATCCGCTCGGCCACCAAGATGACCGCGGACCTGATCGACCGCGCCACCAACCTGCGCGCGATCGGGCGCGCCGGGGTCGGGGTCGACAACGTCAACGTCGAGGCCGCCACCAAGCGCGGGATCATCGTCGCCAACGCGCCCCAATCCAACGTCGTGACCGCTGCCGAGCACACGATGGCGCTGTTGCTCGCGCTCGCGCGCAACATCCCCCAGGCGCACGCCTCGCTCACGTCAGGGAAGTGGGAGCGCTCGAAGTTCTCCGGCGTCGAGGTCTACGAGAAGACGCTCGGGATCCTCGGCTTCGGGCGCATCGGCCAGCTGGTAGCGGCCCGCGCGCGGGGGTTCGGGATGCGCGTGCTCGCGTTCGACCCCTTCGTCTCCGCCGAGCGCTACCGCGAGCTCGGCGTCGAGAAGGCCGAGAACAGCGAGGAGATCTACGCGCAGGCCGACTTCGTCACGATCCACCTCCCCAAGACGCCCGACACCGAAAACTGGCTGGGCGCGAAGGCGTTCGCCCAGATGCGCGACGGGGTGCGCATCCTCAACGTCGCGCGCGGCGGGCTCGTCGATGAAGAGGCGCTGCGGGAGGCGCTTGACAGCGGCAAGGTCGGGGGCGCCGCGCTCGACGTGTTCCCCTCCGAGCCCATGACCGAGAGCCCGCTGTTCGGCCTTCCCAACGTGATCGTCACCCCGCACCTCGGGGCCTCCACCGCGGAGGCCACCGACCGCGCCGGGTACCAGAGCGCCGAGCAGGTCGTCGCCGCGCTCACCGGCGGCGTCGTCTCCACCGCGGTCAACATCCCCGCGATCGGCGCCGAGGACATGGAGGTGCTCGGGCCGTTCCTGCCGCTCGCCACCAAGCTCGGGCGGCTCGCGATGGAGCTCGCCGAGGGCAGCTCCGTCGAGCGCATCGAGGCCGCCTTCATGGGGCGCATCGCGGACTTCGACACGCGCCTGTTGACGCTCGCCGTAATCCAGGGCGCCCTGCAGGGCCGCACAGAGGAGCAGGTCAACCTCGTCAACGCCCCCTCCATGGCCGAGGAGCGCGGGATCGTGATCGAGGACAAGACCGTCTCCGAGGCGCAGGACTACAACGAGCTGATCCGCGTCACCGTCATCGCCGGCGGGGAGCGCGTCGCGGTCGCGGGAACGGGAATTGGACCCAACCGGGTGCCGCATCTCGTGGAGGTTCAGGGGCGGCGGCTCACCGTCGAGCTCGCGCCGTTCGTCACCGTCTTCCGCTACGCCGACCTCCCCGGGATGATCGGGCGCGTCGGGACGATCTTCGGCACGCACGGCATCAACATCTCCTCCGCCGCCGTCGGGCACACGCGCGACGGGGAGGAGCAGCGGCTCGCCGCGATGGTCGTCACGACCGACGTCGCTGTGCCGCGCGAGGTCGTGCAGGAGATCGTCGCGTCGGATGGGTTCGAGAACGGCTGGACCGTGGTGTTGTAGTGCGCCGCATTCCTTCTCGCTAGGCCGCCCCAGTTTGCTCCCACGTTTTGCCCAAACGCGGGGACGATTCCGTATGATGGGGTCCTCGGGACCCGTCCTGACTCGGATCGGCCCTGAGAAGGGGGGCCGACCGACACGGCTCTGAGACGCACGACGGATTGGGTCGGGATGGAAGCACTGCAGGCAATCGACTGGTCGCGGCTGGGCCTCTTCGGGATGGGCGCCCTGATGGTGTACCTGGGCGCGGGTCCGGCTCCCTCGCACGCGACGGTGGCGCTGATCTCCGCGGGGGCCGCGCTGGCCGCGGCCGCGCTGGTGTTCCCCCGTCTGCGCAGCATCGACTTCGCCGGGATCCTCAAAGCGGAGATCGACTCCGACGATGGCGCCTACCGCAGCCTGCAGGTCGACGTCTGGAAACTCCAGCGGTTCGCGTGGCTCGTGTGCGGCGACATCGCCGAAGCGCGCGATCTCGTGGAGGAGGCCCTGGCCGAAACCCGGCTCGCCAGGCGCCACGGCGGCGACCGCGGCGCGTACACGCTGCGCATGCTCGTCGGGCTGCTCGAAAACGCGCGCGAGCACGCCCTCCTGCGCCGGGCGCCCCCGCGGCTCCAGGGTGGCCGCGGGCGCGCCAATGCGGCCGCGCCAGGCGAGGACTTCGCCGCCCTCGAGTGCCGGCCGACGATGGAAGCGCTCGCCGGGCTCCCCGTCCGGGTGCGCCTCGTGTACCTGCTGCGCTGCTCCTGGCCGCTCTCCGTCGAGGACGTCGTCGAGCTTTTCTCCAGCTCCCCCGAGGAGGTCCGAGAGGCCGTCACGCAGGGTCGCCGGGCGCTGGAGGCGGCGGCGCAGTGAGCGAGGACCCGGCAGACGACCGGGACGCCGATCCGCACGCCGACCGGGACGCGCCGATTCGCGCGCGGCTGGAGCTGGCTGCTGACGCGATGGTGCCGGCGCCGGTGCGGTGGCGGCGCGTCAACATGCTCGCGCGCCGCAAAGCGATTCTCAGCGCGGCCGCGACGCTCGCCCTCGCCCTGCTCGCGGCCGGGCTGCTCCTGTTCGGGGGCTCCGCCGGCAGAGCCAGCCTGCATCCCAAAGAAGGGTCGCCGTTCCCGCTGCCGTTCGTCGGCGTCGTGGTGCCCGACCTCGCCGGCGTCGAGATCGGTCGCGCGGAGGCGAAGCTCCAAGCGCTCGGGCTGAAGGGCGTGCGGATCGGGAGCTGTCCTCGCCGGCGTCACTGCCTCGTGCGCTCCACGCGCCCCTCCGCCGGTCGCCACGTCCTCTCGGGCGCCACCGTCGAGCTCTATCCGCCGCTCCCCGTCCGGCCGCGTCCCAACGGCGGGGGCGCGGGCGGCGGTTCCACGAAATCCACTCCGACCAAATCGGTGCCGCAGACCAAATCGACACCGACGAAAACGACCAAAGCGCCATCCACGAAAGGCCACCCGGAAGGCCACGCGGTCGCGTCGATCGCGGTCTCGTTCGCGCCCCGCCAGATCGTTGCCGACGGGAGCTCCACGACGACCGTGCAAGCGACGATCCTCGACGCGCACGGCAAGCCCATCGCGGGCCTGCACCCGACGCTCGGCTCGAGCGACGACGCACAGACCTTCGGCAGCTTCGACGAAACCGAAGAAGCCGGTGTCTACACCGCGACGCTCACGAGCTCCTCCAAGGCCGGCGCGGTCACCATCGACGTCGCGGCCGGGGGGCAAGAAGGCGAGGCGCAGCTCACCCAGGTCGCGGGGCCGCCGGCGACTGTCTCGCTCGCGCTCTCCCCCGAACGGATCCCGGCCGACGGCCGCTCCACGACGATCCTCACCGCGCGGGTCGCCGACGCGAACGGCAATCCCGTCGCCGCCCAGAAGGTGCAGTTCGCCCTCGGCGAAGAAACGCTCTCCGGCAGCGAAGGGCAGGCGGGCGTGTACACGGCGACGCTCACCAGCTCCAAGCGTCCCGCCTCGGTCAGGGTCATCGCGCGCGACGGCAAGCTCACGAGCAGGACGGCCAGCCTGCAGGAGACGGCGGTGAAGCCCGAACCGACCTTGGAAGGCGAAGGCGGCGGGGAAGGGTGAGGGGGGCCGGCGAACCGGTGCGCGCGGCCGAGGATGAGCGGCATGCTGATGTGTCTTGAAAAGGTCCCTGTTACATGTAACATGAGGTCATGCCTTCGACCCGTGACCGTGTACGTCGACACCGCGAGCGTTTGCGCCGCCAAGGTCTGCGTCCCATACAGATCTGGGTACCGGACGTCCGGGCTCCCGAGTTCGCCGCAGAGGCGCACCGGCAGTCTGTCGCGATCGCGCAGAGCGAGGGTGAGGCCGACGACCAGGCCTTCGTCGATGCAATCTCCTGTGGGTTTGACGAGACCGACGACGAACCGTCGCCCAGATGAAGCGCGGAGAGATCTACACAGCGGCGACTCGCGGCGCCCACACCGGCAAGCCGCGACCAGTCGTGGTCGTCCAGGACGATCGGTTCGATGCGACCCCATCGGTGACCGTGTGCCCCCTGACGACCAACGTCATCGAGGCTCCGCTTGTCAGGCTCTGCATCGAGCCCTCGGAAGACAACGGGCTCGAGCGCTCCAGTCGTCTGATGATTGACAAGGTCACGACTGTGCCCAAAGCGAGCCTGCGAGATAAGCTTGGCCGCTTGCGCGACGAGGAGCTCCTGCAGATGAACCGATCTCTGGTCGTGGTCCTGGGCCTGGCCTCGGCGCCGGAGGCATGATGCGCGCTGTCGCGATCACCAAGCACGGGGGGCCCGAGGCGCTGCGGGTGCAGGAGCGTCCCGACCCGCCGCTCGGCGCGGGCCAAGTGCGGATCGACGTCGCCGCGGCCGGCGTGAACTTCGCGGATGTCATGGCCCGGATCGGTGTCTACCCCGACGCACCGAAGCCACCGTGTGTTGTGGGCTACGAGGTGGCCGGAACCGTGATGGATTGGAATCCCGCCCACCCGGGGGTATCGAATCCCACCCACCCATTGGTTCGCGGGGCCCGTGTCGTCGCGGGGACCAAATTCGGCGGCTACTCCTCGGAGGTGGTCGTGGACGCGGGCGACGTCGTCGCGCTGCCGGACGCGCTGAGCTTCGAGCAGGGTGCGGCGATCCCCGTCAACTACGCGACCGCATGGGCGGGCTTGGTCGGCTACGGGAATATCCAGCCCGGCGAACGCGTGCTGATCCATGCCGCTGCGGGCGGGGTGGGGATCGCGGCGACCCAGATCGCGCGGCGCGCGGGCGCTGAGATCTACGGGACTGCGTCGCCGTCCAAGCACGAGCGCATCCTCGCGCTGGGCGTGGAGCACGCGATCGACTACACGCGCCCAGGGTGGGAGACGTCGCTTCCGAAGTTCGACCTGATCATGGACGCGCTCGGGGGGGCGTCGTTCCGCCGCAGCTACAACCTGCTGCGCCCCGGCGGGCGGCTCGTCGCGTTCGGCGCCTCCGGGGTCGTGTCCGGTGAGAAGCGCAACCCGGCCTCCGCGCTGCGCACCGTGCTGCGGATGCCGCGCTTCAACATGATCAAGCAGATGTCCGAATCCAAGGCCGTGATCGGGCTCAACATGCTGAGCCTGTGGAAGGACCGCGAGACCCTCGCGCCGTGGATCAACCCGCTGAAGTCGCTGCTGGAAGACGGCACTATCCAGCCGGTCGTCGCCGGGGCGTTCCCGTTCGAGCAGGCCGGCGAGGGGCACAGGATGCTGACCGAGCGGCGCAACGTGGGGAAGGTCGTGCTCACCCCCTGAGCGTCGCGCGGGCGCCGCACAGCGGTGCTCAGCACTCAGATTCGCGCCCGATTTGCCGATTGACGAGGGCGTGATACCCTCGGCTGAGGTCATGTCGCACCACCTGTCTCTTCGACTTCTCCTCCTCCCCCCTCGGGGGGAATAGTGCGTGGCGGCCGCGTAGCCGCAAACCGATCAGGAGGAAGACCGAAAGAGACCGCAAAGGAGCTTTGACGACATGAGCACACCCGAGACAGACCCCACTCAGCCGGACCCCACGCGCGAGACCGACGACCGCCGGGTGCGGATCTTCGACACGACGCTGCGCGACGGCGAGCAGTCGCCGGGGATCTCGCTGAACACGATCGAGAAGCTGGAGATCGCCCAGCAGCTGGCGCGGCTGGGGGTGGACGTGATCGAGGCCGGCTTCCCGATAACCTCGCCGGGCGACTTCGAGGCGGTGCAGACGATCGCACGGGAGGTCGTCGATCCCGCCGGGGTGGGTGGGATCCCGATCGTCGCGGGGCTCGCGCGCACGCACGTCGCCGACATCGACGCCGCGTGGGAGGCGGTGCGCGACGCGGAACGCCCGCGGATCCACACGTTCATCTCCACCTCCGACATCCACATCGTGCATCAGCTGCAGACCACGCGCGAGGACGTCAAGGGGCAGGCCCGCGCGGCGGTCGCGCACGCCAAGAGCTACCTGGAGGACGTCGAGTTCTCGCCGATGGACGCCACGCGCGCCGACGTCGAGTTCACCGCCGAGGTCGTGCAGATCGCGATCGACGAGGGCGCTACCACGATCAACATCCCGGACACCGTGGGTTACGCGATGCCGCACGAGTTCCAGGCGTACCTGGCGCGGCTGTATGAGCTGGTGCCCGACCTGCACGGTGTCGTCCTGTCGGTGCACTGCCACGACGACCTGGGGCTGGCTGTCGCGAACTCCTTCGCCGGTGTGCTGGCGGGCGCGCGGCAGGTGGAGTGCGCGGTCAACGGGATCGGGGAGCGCGCGGGCAACGCGTCGCTGGAGGAGATCGTGATGCTGCTGCGCACGCGCCGCGCGGACGTCGGGTTGGACACGGGCATCACCACACAGGAGCTGGCGCGCACGAGCCGGCTGGTGTCACGGTTGACCGGTTACCCAGTGCAGCCCAACAAGGCGATCGTGGGGCGCAACGCGTTCGCGCACGAGTCCGGGATCCATCAGGACGGCGTGCTGAAGGAGCGTTCGACGTACGAGATTATGGATGCCACGACCGTCGGTTTGGCGGCGAACTCGATCGTGCTGGGCAAGCACTCCGGCCGCCACGCGCTGCGCGAGGCGCTGCAGGAGCTGGGCTTCAAGGTCGAGGGCCACGCGCTCAACACCGCGTTCAAGCGCTTCAAGGAGATCGCGGATCGCAAGAAGACGCTGACCGCGATGGACCTGGAGGCGCTCGTCACCGAGGAGCTGCGAGACGAGGAGGCCGCCGGGTATGGGCTCGAGTGGTTCGAGGTAGAGGCCTCCTCACGCCGGCCCCCGATCGCACGCGTCGGGGTCACGCTGCCGGATGGGTCCGTCGCGGAGGGCGAGTTCACCGGAGACGGGCCGATCGATGCGGTGCTGGCCGCGATCAACGCGGCGGTGGGGGTCGAGCCCAAATTGCGCGACTTCAAGATCGGCGCGGTCACCGAGGGACAGGACGCGCTTGGCGAGGTCTCGATGGTTGTTGAGGTCGCGGGCTTCAGCGGGGCCGGACAGGCCGTTTCGCCGGATGTGATCGAGGCCGCGGCGCGAGCGTATGTGCGGGCGCTGTCGGTGGCGCGGTCGCGCGCCGAACGGCCTGAGGGCGTCAGCGGGCTGCCGGCCGGGGCGCCGTAGGGCGCGCGGGTGGGGGGGCCGGCGAGTGGCGTCAGCCGGACGGTTCTTCTCCGCTCAGATAGGGCGGGCTCGAGGCCTGTTCGGCCGATTCGGCTTGTTCGGCTTTTTCTCTGCGCGCCGCCTGCTTGAGAGCCTCGTGATAGCAGTGGCCCATTGCCAGTTCGTTGCGGTGTCCCTTGACACCCGACACGTTGACGCCCTGTTCTGTTGCCGGTGGCAGGTGGATCCCATGGCGGCGGGCGCAGTTGACCATTTCGACCACGGCCCTCTGGCGGGCCGCGGCTTGCTGGGGGGTGAGCTGGGGCGCCTGGGAGGGCGGGGTGGAGCCCGCTGAGCTGCCGCACGCCGTCAGGGTGCAGCTGGCGAGGGCGAGGGCCAAAGTGAGTGCGATGAGCGCGGGGCGGGGGTGGAGGCGGTGGCGAGTCATGTCAGATCTTGGCTTTGAAATGGGTTGGGCTCGCGGTACCTGGTCGCCGTCGCTGCGATGCTCATTGCGCGGGAGGTACGGCCGAACCGGTGCGATTATGGGGGCGGGTGGTGGACATGGTCGCCTTGGGATCACCGGTTGACGATTGCTTCGATCGGGCGCCTCGAATGGAGAAGCTTGGAATCATCCCTTGCGATGCGAGAAATGCGCCATCCGGACTGATGTAGGGCGAGGCCCAGGTCACGCGGCTAAGACGAGGCTGGCGTTTCCGACTCGGCTCTCGCGTACGCCGGCCGGCGTACACCCGGCTTGCTTGTCATTTCCCTGACGCTTCTCGCTTCGCGATTTTGCGGTAGCAGGCGTTGACGGTTTCCTGGCGCCCCGCGACCCCGAGGTGCGCTCGGCTGGTGTTGACTTTGTTGGAGGAGTCCGGCTCGGGTAGCTGGATTCCGTGTTCCCGTGCGCAGCGGACGATCCGGACGATCTCCGCCCGTTCGTGTTCGTAGGCCGGGCTACGCCGCGCCGGTGTTGTTGCTCTCGTGCTGGTCGCGACGGGCGGGCTGGAGGGCGGTCGTGAGGTGCTGGTTTGCGCCGAGGCTCTTGCTGCCGTCGTGGCCGGCGAAGGAGACGAAGCGTATGGCTTGGACGACGAGCCCCCACATGCGCTCAGGCCAAGACACCCGAGCGACACGAGCAGCAGCAGGGCACCCGACCTGCGGTGCGCCCCGAGCTGCGCGATGAGCCTCGTCGAAGTGGTCATGAGAGTAGATGGCATCGTCTTTTGCTCCGTGGTCGGAAGGTCATTGTTGGCGGTCACCCTGTTGGGGATTCTTCGCCCAGCCGTGAAGGCCCGCTTTGCTGTTCTTGCGCCTGTGCCTGCCGTTCTGCGGATGCATTGACGGCGGCCCGAACGCAGGCTTTCATCGCGTTCTTCTCGTGGCGGGTTCCGAGTGCGCCGCGCGTGTTGATGTTGTTGTGAGCATCCGGCTCAGGCAGATGGATCCCATGCCTCCGCGCACACGCGACGACTTCCACTAGGCGTTCGTGTTCCTGTTTGAAGGCGGTGCCCTGGGATCTCCCCGTCTGTGCCTGGCCAGCTGCGGGTTCTTCGCCGAGTCGTCGCGGACCCCCTTGGTGTTCTGTTTGTTCGGCTTGTTCTTCGAGCTCGGTCCTATTGACGACCTTCTGGTAACAGGCGTTCAGCGCGGCTTTGCGACGGTGGCTCTTCAGATTTACGCCTTCGGTGTTGATCCTGTTGTCCGGTGTCGGCGTGGGCAGCGGTACGCCATGCCGATGCGCACAGCTCACGAGTTCCAGGAGCTCGGCGCGATGTTTCTTGTACGTTTCGATTTCCTGCGGCGAGGGGGACCTCGCCTGCTGCGCGGCGTTGGAGGAGCCGCCACACGCCGTCAGGCCGACGCAGGCGGACGCCAGGACGAGCAGTGCGGCCGTGGTGGGCACCACGCTTCTGGCTCGAGGTCGACCGTGGTTTGGTCGCGAGATGAGGTTTCCGCACCGCATGGCTCTCCTCGTCGTTTGACGGACTGATCGCGATTATCCAAATATGCGCTCGATGTCCTCCGCTGTGCATCGCTCGTACCCGGCTCCTGGGCTCGGCACTTCGTCGTGCGATGCCCGGGGATCCATCGCAACCGAGCCAGATTCGGGCGTTGGCCGATCTGCGCCGTGCTGGGGCATAAGGGAAAAGGATTCGTTTCCGATTACGGTTTCTTAGGATGCGGTGCCTGGGTCGGCCAGTGGCGAGCGTCCTCAATCGTATGTGATAACGTACGCTTGTATGGCGATCAACGCTGGCGATCCGGCCGCTATCGGCTCCCGCGTAAAGGCGCTTCGCGAGGCCGCCGGCCTCTCTCTGCGCGACCTCGCCGCCCGCAGCGACGTCAGCGCGCCGATGCTCTCCCAGGTCGAGCGCGGCGAGACGAGCCCGACGCTGGCCGTGGCAGCGAAGATCGCCGCCGGCCTGGATCTGCGGCTGTCCCAGTTGCTGCGCCTGGACGAGGACGGCGCGGTGACGATCGTGCGCGCAGACGAGCGTCGCTTCGGCGGTAACTCGCGCCGCGGCCACCGTTACGAGGTGCTCACCGCCGCCCGGCCGGGCCAGCGCTCGGAGCTCTCGCGGCACACACTCGCCGCCGGCGGCTCGACGGGCGCGCCGGACGATCCTCCGATGCACGAGCCCGGCAGCCGTGAGACGGCGCTGGTCGAGGGCGGCGAGATCGTGCTCGTCTGCGACGGCGATCGCCACGAGCTGTCCGAGGGAGACTGCGTGACGTTCGACGCCGACCTGCCCCACCACTTCGAGAACCCCACTGGCACCGACGCGGCCTTTCTCGCCGTCGTGAGCGCAGGGCTACGCCGGAGCTGACAATGCGCGACCCATCACTGACCCCGGAGGGGTCCATTCAAGAAATCCAAAGCCGGAAGGACACGACGATGCCCAAGACCCTGTTCGAGAAGCTCTGGGAAGCCCACGAGGTCGCGCCGGGCCTGATCTACATCGACCTGCACCTCGTGCACGAGGTCACGAGCCCGCAGGCGTTCGACGGGCTGCGCCTGGCCGGGCGCAGGGTCCGCCGCCCCGACCGCACGCTCGCCACTGCCGACCACAACACGCCCACCGATGGCACGCCCGTCGCGGCGCGCATCAAGGACGCGCTTTCGCGTGTCCAGGTCGAAACCCTGGAGCGCAACTGCGCTGAGTTCGGCGTGCCCGTCTACTCGCTGGGCTCCGACCGGCAGGGGATCGTCCATGTGATCGGTCCCGAGCTCGGTGTCACCCAGCCGGGCATGACGATCGTGTGCGGCGACTCCCACACCGCGACCCACGGCGCGTTCGGCGCGCTGGCGTTCGGGATCGGCACCAGCGAGGTCGAGCACGTGCTCGCCACGCAGTGCATGGTCCAGCACAAACCGAAGTCGATGCTGATCCGCTACGAGGGCGAACTTGGATTCGGGGTGACCGCCAAGGATCTGATCCTCGGCACGATCGGGCAGATGGGCGTCGGCGGCGCCACGGGGCACGTCGTCGAGTACGCGGGCCCCGCGATCGAGGCACTCTCGATGGAGGGCCGCATGACCGTCTGCAACATGACGATCGAGGGCGGCGGCCGCGCCGGGATGGTCGCGCCCGACGACACCACGTTCGCGTGGTTCACCGACGCCGCCGCGCAGGGCTGGCCCGAGGGTCGCCCGGGTGCGCCGCGCGGCGCCGCGTCGTCCCCGGAGGGGGAGCTGGAGCAGGCGATCGAAAGCTGGCGCGGGCTGCGCAGCGAGGAGGGCGCCTACTACGACACTGAGCTCGTCGTCGATGCCGCCGCGCTCTCTCCCCAGGTCACCTGGGGCACGACCCCGGGGATGGTGCTGCCGGTCACCGAGAAGGTCCCCGCGCCGGATGACTTCGACATCCCCGCCGACCGCGAGGCGACCGCGCGCGCCCTGCACTACATGGACCTCCAACCCGGAACCCCGCTGCAGGAGATCCGCCTTGACCGCGTGTTCATCGGCTCCTGCACGAACTCGCGCATCGGCGACCTACGCGCCGCCGCCGAGGTCGTCGCCGGACGCAAAGTCGCCAGCGGTGTCGATGCGATGGTCGTCCCCGGCTCCCAGCGGGTCAAGGCGCAGGCCGAGGCCGAGGGCCTCGACCGCATCTTCCGCGACGCCGGCTTCGACTGGCGCGTCGCGGGCTGCTCGATGTGCCTGGGGATGAACCCCGACACCCTCGCTCCCGGCGAGCGCTGCGCCTCGACTTCCAACCGCAACTTCGAGGGGCGCCAGGGCCGCGGCGGGCGCACGCATCTCGTCTCACCCCAGATGGCCGCGGCGGCGGCGATCGAGGGGCATTTCACCGACATCCGCACGTGGAGCTAAGGAGGCCGACATGGAAGCCATAGAGACCATCACCGGCAGGGTCAGCCACCTCGACCGCGCGAACGTCGACACCGACCAGATCATGCCCAAGCAGTTCCTCAAGCGCGTCGAGCGAACCGGCTTCGGGGAGTTCGTGTTCTACGACTGGGCCAAGGAGCCCGGCTGGGATCTCCCGCCCAACCCGATCCTCGTCGCCGGGGAGAACTTCGGCTGCGGATCGTCGCGCGAGCACGCCCCGTGGGGGTTGCAGGACTATGGCTTCCGCACCGTCGTCGCGCCGAGCTTCGCGGACATCTTCTACTCCAACTGCACCAAGATCGGGCTGCTGCCGGTCGTGCTCTCCGAGGAGGACTGCCGCGCGCTCGCGCACGCGGGGGAGGGCCAGATCGACCTGCGCGCGCAGGAGGTCCGCTTCGACGGGCGTGAAGTGGCGTTCGAGATCGACCGCGAGATCCGCCGGCGGCTGCTGGAGGGGCTCGACGACATCGGTGTCACGCTCGGCGAGGAAGCGGCCATCGCGGACTACGAAGCCGAGCGCGAACGCGCCGGGCCGGTCACGACGGCTCTGTGACCCGCGGCACTGTGAGAACGCACGCGTCGCGCAGCCGCCGGGCTCGGGCTTCGCTAAGCTCTTGCCACCCTATGCCCACGCTGGTGCTCGATCCTCCTCCCGCCGAGATCGAGGCGCTGCTGGAGCGCCGCCGGTACATCGGTGCCGACAGCCACGACGAGATGTGGCAGGGTGTGCTGCACATGGCTCCTGCACCGCTTCGTCGACACGCGCGGTTGCAGGCCCGACTCGCCGCATTGCTCGAACCGCTCGCCAATGCCAAGGGCCTGGAGGTGGTGTCGGAGTTCAACCTCGGCGCTTCCGAGGACTACCGCGTGCCCGACGGAGGGCTGCTGGCGCCCGGGCCCGACGAGCTGTACGTGTCCACCGCCGCGCTTGTCGTCGAGGTCGTCTCTCCCGGCGATGAGACCTGGGCCAAGCTGCCCTTCTACGCGGCCCACCGCGTCGAGGAGGTCCTGATCGTCAACCCGCAGGCGCGCGCCGTGCACTGGCTCGCCCTCAGCGGTGACACCTACGAGCCGATCCAGCGCAGTGGCCTGGTCGAGCTCGGAGCAGCCGAGCTGACCGAGCAGATCGACTGGCCGTCGTAGGTACGAGCGACCGGCTGAGCGTCATGACGCATCGCATCGTCACGCTGCCCGGCGACGGGATCGGGCCCGAGATCATGGCGCCGACGCTCGACCTCTTGCGTCGGCTCGGCGACTTCGAGTTCGAGGAGCACGCGTTCGGCGGCGCCTCGATCGACGCGCACGGCGTCGCGCTCACCGACGAGGTGCTGAGCGCCTGTAAAGCGGCCGACGCCGTGCTGCTCGCCGCGGTCGGCGGGCCGAAGTGGGACACGACCGACCCCAACGCGCCGCGACCCGAGCAGGGACTGCTCGGGCTGCGCAAGGGGCTGGGGCTGTACGCGAACCTGCGGCCGGTGCGGCCGCTGCCGGCGCTTTACGACGCCTCGCCGCTGCGGCGCGAGCGGATCGAGGGCACCGACCTGCTCGTCGTGCGCGAGCTCACTGGCGGGATCTACTTCGGCGATAAGACCCGCACGGCGGACTCCGCGTCGGACCTCTGCATCTACACGGTCGCGGAGATCGAGCGGATCGCGCGCACGGCGTTCGGTGCGGCCGATCGGAGATCGGCCAGCCCGAAGGTGACGAGCGTCGACAAGGCCAACGTGTTGGAGACATCGCGGCTGTGGCGGGAGGTCGTCAGCGCGCTGCACGCGCGCGAGTTCCCGCACATCCAGCTCGAGCATTTACTGGTGGACAACGCCGCGATGCAGCTCGTCTCCGCGCCGCGCCACTTCGACACGATCCTCACGGAGAACATGTTCGGGGACATCCTCTCCGACGAGGCCGCGATGCTGACTGGCTCGATCGGGATGCTCCCGAGCGCGTCGCTGGGGGGCGATACCCGCTCGCCTGGCGGCTCGCAGGGCACAGGCGGCCCCGGCCTGTTCGAGCCCGTGCACGGCTCCGCGCCGGACATCGCCGGGCAGGGAATCGCCAATCCACTCGCGATGTTCCTCTCCGCGGCGCTCATGCTGCGCCACGGCCTCGGCTTGGAAACGGAGGCCGCAGCGGTAGAATCGGCCGTTGACCGCGCGCTTGCGGAGGGTCTGCGCACCCCCGACCTCGGGGGCACCGCGGGCACCGAGGAGGCAGCGCGGACGGTACTCAAAAATCTCGAGCAGGAGCTCTGACGCAAGTGGACGCCACCGACCTCATCTGGATGAACGGAGAATTCGTCGCCTGGGAGGACGCCACGGTCCACGTCCTGACGCACGGTTTGCACTACGGCACGGGAGTCTTCGAGGGTGTGCGCTGCTACGAGACGGAGCGCGGCCCCGCTGTGTTCCGCAACGCCGAGCACATCGAGCGGCTGCTGTGCTCCGCGGAGCTCTACTACATGCCGGTGCCGTACTCCGCGGAGGAGCTGCGCGTCGCAACGCGCGAACTGGTCGCGCGCAACGGCCTGAGCTCCTGTTACATCCGCCCGCTCGTCTACCGGGGTTACGGCTCGATGGGCCTCAACCCGTTAGAGGCCCCGGTGCACGTGACGATCGCGTGCTGGGAGTGGGGGACCTATCTGGGGGATGAGGGGATGCGCCACGGTGTGCGCGCGAAGACCTCCTCCTGGCGGCGGATCAGCCCGGACTCGCTGATCCCGCACGCGAAGGCCTCTGGCCAGTACCTGAACAACGTGCTCGCGAAGGTCGAGTCGCTGAAGAGCGGCTACGAAGAGGCGATCCTGCTCGATGACCACGGCCACGTGTGCGAGGGGACCGGCGAGAACGTGTACATCGTGCGCGACGGCGAGATCGTCACGCCGGGCCAGCACAACTCGATCCTCGACGGGATCACGCGCAAATCGGTGATCGGACTCGCGACGGACCTCGGCTACAAAGTCGTGGAGCGCAACGTGGCGCGCGCGGAGATGTACCTCGCCGAGGAGGTCTTCCTGTCGGGTACGGCGGCGGAGATCGTGCCGGTGCGCGAAGTCGACGACCATCCGATCGGCGCGGGCGAGCCGGGTGAGATCACGCGCGTGCTGCAGAGCGCGTTCGACGACGCGATCCACGGCCGCAGCGAGCGCTACCGCGAGTGGCTCGATTTCGTCAACGCCCCGGCGCTGCAGACGCCGAGCGGCGAGGGTCCCGACACGACGGCGACCGCGCCGTCCCAGCAGCAGCCCGCCGCCACAGGCTGATGTCCAGTATCGAGCTCTACGACGCGACCCTGCGCGACGGCATGGGCGGCGGCGGCATGTCGCTGACGGCCGATGAGAAGCTGCGCGTGGTGCACGCGCTCGACGACCTCGGCGTCGACATGATCGAGGCGGGCTTCCCGGCGTCGAACCCCAAGGAGCAGGAGCTGTTCGAGCTGCTCGCCGCCGAGGACCTCAGCCACTCCGAGATCGTCGCGTTCGGGATGACGCGCCGGCGGGGCGGGCGCGCCGAGCAGGACGAGGGGCTGCTCGTGCTCGCGGAGTCGTTCGCGCCGGTGTGCACGCTCGTCGGCAAGAGCTCGACCGCGCACGTCGAACGGGTGCTGCGCGTGTCGCGAGAGGAGAACCTGTCGATGATCGGCGAGTCGATCGCGTTCCTCGTCGCGGAGGGCAAGCGCGTGCTGTTCGACGCGGAGCACTTCTTCGACGGGTACGAGCTCGACGAGGAGTACGCGTGCGAGTGCCTGCGCGTCGCCGCCGAGGCGGGCGCGGAGCGGCTGGTGCTGTGCGACACCAACGGTGGGACGCTCCCAACCACGGTGGGACGGGTTGTTGAAAGCGTTTGCGAGCTCGGCCTGCGTGCGCCGCTGGGGATTCACACCCACGACGACTCGGGCTGCGCGGTCGCGAGCACCTTGATCGCCGTCGAGGCCGGCGCGACCCAGGTGCAGGGCACCGTCAACGGGATCGGCGAGCGCACGGGCAACGCGAACCTCGTCACGATCATCGCGGACCTGCAACTGAAGATGGGGCACGAGGTGCTCGCGCCCGAACGCCTCGCGCACCTGACAGAGACTGCGCACTTCGTCGACGAGCTGCTCAACCGCGCGCCGAACCCGGCGCAGCCGTACGTCGGCAAGCACGCGTTCGCGCACAAGGCCGGTCTGCACGCGGCGGGCGTGCGCGCGGACACGGCGTCGTTCGAGCACGTCGAGCCGGAGCTGGTGGGCAACCGCCGCGACGTGCTCGTCTCGGAGCTCTCCGGCAAGGGCACCGTGATCGAGAAGGCGCGCGAAGCGGGACTCGAGCTTGACGACGAGACCGCGCTGCGCACGGCCGAGCGTGTCAAGCAGCTCGAGCACCACGGTTTTCAGTTCGAGGCGGCGGACGGGTCGTTCGAGCTGCTGCTGCGCAAGGAGGCGGGGGAATACGAACCCCTGTTTCGCCTGGAGTCCTGGCGCGTGATCTGCGAAAAGCGCGCGGACGGGCGCGTGGAGACGGAGGCGACGATCAAGATCTGGGTGCCGGCCGAGCCCGGTGGGGTGGAGGAGCGCCGCTACGTGCGCACCGCTGAGGGCAACGGGCCTGTGAACGCGCTCGACCGCGCTCTGCGCGATGCGATAAGCGAGATCCACCCGCACCTGCGTGACATCGAGCTGGTGAACTTCAAGGTGCGGATCCTCGACGAGGACAAGGGCACGGGCGCGGTGACGCGCGTGCTGATCGACGCCTCCGACGGGCAGAGCGTTTGGGGAACGATCGGGGTTTCGGAGAACGTGATCGAGGCCTCATGGGACGCGCTCGTGGATTCGTTGGAGTACGGCGTGCAGCCGGACGGGTCGGGGGGCAGGCCGCGCCTGGCGGAAGTCGTTCCGATACATCCCGACGCGGCGTAGTGCTGGAAGTAATCCCGCTTGCGCGCCCGGTGCTGGGCGAGGCCGAGGAGCGTGCGGTGATCGAGGTGCTGCGCTCCGGTCAGCTGTCGCTGGGGCCGCGCGTGGGGGAGTTCGAGCGGGCGTTCGCGGATCGGGTGGGCGCGCCGCACGCGTCGGCCGTGTCGAGCGGGACCGCGGGGCTGCATCTGGCGCTGCGGGCGGTCGGGGTGGAGCGGGGGGACGAGGTCGTGACGAGCCCGTTCTCGTTCGTGGCATCGGCAAACGCGGCGGTGTATGAGGGGGCGCGGCCGGTGTTCGCGGACATCGACCCGGTGACGCTGAACCTCGATCCGCAGGCAGCCGAGGCGGCGGTGACCGAGCGCACGAAGGCGCTGCTGCCGGTGCACATCTTCGGCTATCCAGCTGACATGGGGGCGTTTGAGGGGATCGCGCGCCGGTACGGGCTGGGGATCGTCGAGGATGCGTGTGAGGCGCTGGGGGCGCGGCACGCCGACGGGACGGCCGTGGGGGGAGGGGCAACCCGGCGGTGTTCGGGTTCTACGCGAACAAGCAGATCACGACGGGCGAGGGGGGGATGGTCACGCTCGGCGATGCGAACTTGAAGGCTCGGATCGACTCCGAGCGCAACCAGGGGCGCGCGCCGGACATGGGGTGGCTGGACCACGACCGCCTGGGGTTCAACTACCGGCTGTCGGACCTGGCTTGCGCGTTGGGGATCGAGCAGCTGGGGCGGCTCGATGGGATGTTGGAGGCGCGGGTGCGCGTGGCGGAGCTGTACCGCGAAGCGCTTGTGGATGTCGACGATCTGGGGCTGCCCTGCCCGGACAGGGGCGGCGATGTGCGCGGGTGGTTCGTGTTCGTTGTGCAGCTTCCCAGGAAGGTCGGTCGAGACACGGTCATACGCGAGCTCGCCGCAAGCGGCATTCAGAGCAAGCCCTACCTGCCGGCGATCCATCTCATGAGCTTCTATCGCGAGCACTTCGCTCATCGGCCGGGGGAGCTCCCAGTGTGCGAGGACGTCGCGGCACGGTCGCTCGCGCTGCCGTTCTTCCCGGGGCTGCGCGAGGAGCAGGTCGCGCGGGTGGCCGTCGGGCTGCGCGACGCGCTCCGTCGCTGACAAGGCGCGGCTGGCCGCAGTGAGCTCTTGACGTGAGGCCCGCCGGTCGAGCGCGATCAGCTATACGGCCCGTTCCGGTCGCTTGACTCCCTGGCTTAGGTTTGGTAGGACCCCAAGGCCTTTCGTCGAGCGGCAATAGCCGGCGCCGGGGCGTCTCTGCGTTTGAAGACGAGCGCCCCGGCGTCGGTAACCAACCCTCACCGGCAGAGCCGGCTGGGTAGGGAAATCATAGCCAATCTGCTGCAATACAAGGCTTTCGCGTGGGGGCATCAGCCAGCTGATGCTGAGGCGCGTGTCGGCCGCGGGCTGAGGCGGTCGCTAAGGCGAATCGATGATCGGGGCCCGACACAGACGCATACGCCCTCTCGGACCTCGGACCAATGGCTCGAAAGGTCCCGTAAACGGAGACATCCCCATACATCTGGACGACCATCAATGACGGATTGGAAACAGCCGTTTACTTTCCATTGACAGCGCGGTACGCTTATGCTGCGTAGCTCTCGATCGACGAGCTTAGGAAGCCTCCTGAAAGGCCTCCACGGGTTTGTTTGCTCGGGTCGCCGCGAAACCGAAATAGGAAAAAGCCACGTCGGCGCGTCTCTGCTGAAGACGGGCGAGCCGGCGCAGGTTGACCAACTCTCAATTGGAAGGAGCAGTACAAGTGAAGTTCAAGATAAAGGGGCTATGTCTCGCGTTTATGGCTCTCGCTTCGGTGTTTGCTCTCGGGACCGGGAGCGCGTCGGCGGTGGGGCTGTTATTCAAGCCGGAGAGTGGGGTGTTTCCTTATCACGCCACGGGATTATTGGTGGCCAAAGGTACACTTGCGTCGTCTACTGACAAATTAATAACATCTACCGCAGTGCACGTATTAGTACTAGCATTAACCCCTACATTATTCGACGCTCATTTCCTGTTCTTAGGAGCGACCTCGACTACTTCCGGCGTGGAAGAATGCAAAAGCTCGGGCCTCGGAAAAGGCGAAATTTTACTCAGCCTGGAAGGCCACCTTGGGTTGGCGCATGATCCCAACGGGCCGACCCGTCATGCGGTACTGCTGTTAATACCGTCAGGGTTCTCGTTCGAATGTATAGCGCTCGGCGGCCTCGTGAAAGAAAAAGTGGAAGTCTCGGGTAACGTGGTCGGATCAATCAACAAACCAGCGGCAGGTGCGGCGTCAGAAGAATTGGGTATCTCCTTCACGCCGTCCCCTACCCTCGGGAAACAGTTATTCACCACGTTCTTATTCACTGGCGGTGGATCGACGAGAGTCTTACTATTAAGTAAACTAGGGAGCGGCTCTGCCGAAGAATCGGCCCAAGAAGAGCCTCAAGCGATCGTCAAAGCGTTACCGGGCCTCGGTGCGTTCTTATTGATCTTAGACTGATTGGTTATCTGAATCTACTACTTGCACCTAATTGAGCTCAGCCGGGCTTCATCGTAAAGCCTATTGGACAGAGCCGTCGGGGCCGCGATGGCGAGTTGATCGTGGTCCCGACCTCTGTTGCTCGAGCACGACTTAGCTAGCGCGATATGGGTCTGAATGGCTCAGATATTGGGAGACGACAGAATGAAGCGAGGGATAGTGAGCGAAATCAAGCGTAGCATTCGTGGGTGTCTGGGACCGAGTGAGTCGTTCCCGTGCGTGCGTGCGCATACCCTGCGCCGCCTAGCCTACTCCCTATGTTTGGCGCTCGTGGGTTTCGTAATGCTGCCGTCGTCTCCAACCTTTGCCCTCCGTACACACATCTTTCAGGAAAGCTTCGGACCGGACGGAACGGCGGCATCTCATTTCGAAAAGGCAGACACCGTCGCGATCGACCGATCTACGGGCGCAATATACGTTGGCGATGCAGGGGTACCGACGGCGAATGCGTCAGGGAGTACGGTTGAGCGGCTCAACAGCATTCATGGGCCCGAGCCGTTCACAAGTGCATTCACCGCGGGAAGTGAAGGCAAGCTCCCTAACTATGGTTCGATACCATTCATGGATCAAGTAGCCGTTAGCCCAGTCAGCGGCAATATCTACTTCGCGAGCGGAGGAAGCGTTCTTAGAGCCTATGACGCGGAAGGCGAACCTGTTGACTTCGAAGCAGGCCCAGGCGCTGGGAGCAACGGCATCGCCGGCTCAGAAATTTGCGGCGTTGCGGTCGATTCAAGTGGAGACATTTATGTCAGCGAACGCATGTCGGGCGTACAGATCTACGCGGCAAATGGGAAATTTCTAGCGAATATAGCCTCGATTGGTACGTGTGACGTAGCGGTCAACTCGCAAGGGTCTGTCTATCTCAATGCTGTGGAAGAACCATTCTATGAAGGATTGAACTCCGGCCCCATAGAGGAGTTCACTGCTTCGGCGCCGCCGCCAGTAACATCTTCGACGATCTACGCAGCCTCCGGTACGGTGGACTCCAATAGATCCTTTGGTATTGCCCTCGATACGAGCAACGACCACCTGTATGTTGACGAGAGCACCCAGGTGGCCGAGTACGGTGCCGGCGGCGAAAGGCTCGACGAATTTGGCGCTATCGGCGTGGGCAAGCTCCCCAACAGCGGCGGATTGGGCTCCGGTATCGCGATCAGTCAGTCAGGTGATATCTATGTAACGCAGGGCAACTTCGAGGGGCAGGTCGAGATTTTTGGTCCGCCTGTCTTGTTGCCCGATGTCTTGACGGGCGCTGCAAGTGAAATCAACCCGCAAGGAAGCGCAAGGTTGAATGGTGCGGTCAATCCGGATGGAGTCACGCTTGCTGGTTGTCACTTTGAATATGTGGAAGAAGGACTCTACGAACCCGAAGCGACAGACCCATATGCGCATGGTGCCAGCGTACCGTGTGTACCAGCCGCGGCGATGATATCGCCAGGGGAAGAAACGGCGGTTCACGACGACATCTCCGGCCTTACACCGGGAATGACGTATCACTTCAGGCTCGTTGCCTCCAACGAAAACGGAAGCAACCAAACTTCTGCAGATGCGACCTTCACAATGCCCCCAAAGCCGTTGATCGAAGCTACTAGTATTGCAAATTTGACGAGCTCGTCGGTCGATCTAAATGCAAAGATCAACCCCGGTGGGCTGCAAACCACTTGCCTATTCGAATATGGCACCAGCGATGCATACGGTGCGTCGGTGCCCTGTCAGCCACTCGGCGTTGAAGGCCTGGCGAGCGTACCGGTCAGCCAACATATCGAAGGACTCAGCCCTAACATCACGTACCACTGGCGTGTAGTCGCGACAAACGCAGCCGGCACGGCGTCACTGGTCGATCACACGTTCATCTACGATACATCAGGCGGAACTTTGCCCGACCATCGCGCTTACGAGATGGTGACTCCTCCGCACAAGAACGCCGCATTGATTGGCGACGCAAGCTTCTTCGGCCTACCGCTCGATTTCGCCGAAGATGGGTCCGACGTCATCCTGCCTGCTCTGCAGTGCTTTGAATCGGCACAGGCGTGCGATGTGAGCGGAGAGCCGACCGGAGCGCCGTTTCTGTTTTCGCGCACAGCTACTGGATGGACAACGACTGCAATGGCTCCCCCGGCGACCGAATTCGAAGTGGATCAGCCCTTGGCTTACAGCGCGGCTACCGAGACTGGACTGTTCATTGTGCCAACTCCGCTGGGTACGGGAGCCAGCTTCTATGTAAGGTCAAAAGGTGTGGGCCGTGTCGTCGCCGATGAAGAAGCTCCGCCACTGGCTGGGCATTTCATATCGACAAATGACTTCTCTCGCATCGTCTACGAAAGCGGGCGTCATGGGGAACAAGCATTTGAGCTTGGTACGGATAACGGTCTGAAGTCTGGTTTGGTGGGCGTCAGTGACAGCCTGGGCGGTAGTAATCTGATCAGCGAATGCGGTACAGCTTTCCCATATGGACACCAAAATACGCTGTCGTCAAACGGTGAAACGCTCTACTTCACCGCTATGGCGTGTTCTTCCGGGACGGGCACGAATGCTGGAGTTGCGGTACCGGCAGACACGCTGTATGCACGGGTCGGAGAAGATGTGCCGGTCAAGATCTCGGAACGTTCCGTAGCGGACTGTACGACTGTAATGTGCCAATCATCGGTTCCGGCGGCGGCTTCGTTCATCGGGGCCTCGGTCGATGGTTCGAAGGCGTTTTTTGTGAGCAGCCAGCAGTTGACGGACGACGCAAGCAGTGGAGAACAGGGTCCGAACCTCTACGAGTACGATTTTGCGAAGCCACCGGCCGATCGGTTGATGGACCTGTCGGCAGGAGGCAATAGCGGCCATGGTCCGAGAGTGCGAGGTGTGGTCGCATTGTCGTCGGACGGTTCACACGTCTATTTCGTGGCAAACGATACGCTGACAACCTCGCCGAATCGACTCGGCCAGACCGCTCAGGATGGTGCCGATAACCTCTATCTCTTCGAGCGGGATGCTTCATACCCAGAAGGCCGGGTCTCGTTTGTGGCACAGCTGTCGAGCGATGATCAAGATCTCTGGGAGGCCGTCGGTGAAGCAAACGTAACGCCCGATGGACGGTTTCTCGTTTTTGAAAGCCATGGTGCGCTGACGCCTGACGACACTCGTAGCGATAACGTCACGCAGATCTTTCGCTACGACGCTGAGATTGGCAATCTGATTCGCATCTCAGTCGGCAGAGACGGGTTCAACGACGACGGTGACGCCGGAGTCGGAAATGCAAAGATTGTGAGAGCCAGGCCGAATTGGCTCTCTGAAGCTGGGGTGGCACGACCGGACCCAACCATGTCTCATAATGGTGCATTTGTGTTCTTTGAAAGCCCGATCGGCTTGACATCGCAGGCGTTGGACGACCTAAGAGTTGGAACCAACCCGGTTAACAACACGCCCGTGTATGCCCAAAATATTTATGAGTGGCACGAAGGACTTGTATCGCTAATTTCGGATGGGCGAGATACTGCCAGTATGGGTGAAGGGGGCTTCGAGAGTGCGGTCGCCCTACTTGGCTCCGATGCTAGCGGCGCGAACGTGTTTTTCCGAACAGCGGATCCTTTGGTTGCGCGCGACACCGATACTCAGATCGACTGGTATGACGCGAGAATCTGCGAACCCCAACAGGGTCACCCATGCATTACCGAACCGCCACCGACGCTACCGCCGTGTTCGGATGAAGAATGTCACGGAGTGCCAGCCGCGACCCCGCCTGTCCCGGGCGCTGCGACTGCTGCGCTATCGGGTGAAAACAACTCGGCGATCGTGGGGAGCTCACCCAAACCTCGAAAGGTTGTCCACCACAGAAAGGTCGCCAGCCACAGGCCGAAGGGGCGCCGGGGTAAAGCGAGCTGTCACGGAAAGCGTGGCGCTGGACGCCGGAAGTCGTGCCGGGCGTCGGCGCATCGATCGACTACTGCCAGAGTGGGGGGTAACTGAGTATGCGTCCGTGTCTAGTACGTACAGTACGCGTGGTGGTTGGACTTGCAGTTGCCATCGCCATTACCGGGTCCAGCGCTGGTTCGGTGCGGGCTGTCGAGCCCGGCCCGGGATTCGTGATTGACTCGTTTGCGCAACCGACGAGTTTTGCTCCAACTGCCGTTGCTAGCTGCGAAAGCGAAGGGGTGCATTGCGATACGTATACCGTGACGGCAATCAACACGGGCAGCGCTGCGACATCGAGTGGGAGCGAAACGAAAATAGTCGATACGGTCCCCGCTGGCTTGACCGTTCAGCAGGTGAGCTTCTTCTGGTCGAGAACCGCTGGCCTCGACCTGAGTGGCTTTTGCACTACGGAAGCGACGACACCGATTGTTGTGAAGTGTCGGCTGCCGGTTGAAGTTGGGCCCGACGAAGTATTGAAGATGGTCATACAGGTGGCCGTTGAACCGGGTGCGCCGGAAGCGCTGGTCAACAAGGCAGTCGTGGAAGGTGGTGGCTCCGCGGTGGCGGCGGTGGAAAGAAGGAATGTGGTCGCTCCTTCCGCAGCTTCGTTTGGCCCGTCGAGTTTTGCCTTTGACATAGAGGGAGCGGATGGTCTGCCAGATAGGCAAGCCGGTGATCATTCCTATGAGGTGACGACGACGATTGGCCTCAATAACTCCTATCGCGCGCGGGGTCCGGAATCCAACGGTTCTCCATTGACGACGAGTGTCCAGGACGTTAGAGATGTAGTCGTCGATTTGCCATTGGGCTTTGTCGGCAGCACACTCGCGGCGCGAGAGTGCACGTTGGCTCAGCTTTCAGGTGTAGGATGCCCGTCGAGTACGATTGTCGGGCATATCAAGACCACACCGGATATCGGAGATTCGGTGAATAGTGCGATCTACAATCTCGTACCCGAGCACGGTGTGCCGGCCGAGTTTGGTTATGTTGACGTCACGCATTCATCGCACGTCTTTTATTCGCATGTGGTGCCGGCTGCGTCCGGCTACGTGTTGCAGACCATGAACTCGGAAGTTCCTCAAACATCCTTGTCCTACATAACTGTGACATTTTATGGCGACCCCGGCGCCAAGCAGGAAGAATTGGAGGAAAAGGAAGGCAAGACGCCAAGTCCAGTTGCGCACGTGCCATTCTTCACGAACCCGACGGATTGTTCGGGCGAAGAGTTGACGGCGACGATCTATATGGACTCCTGGCAGAACCCTGCTCGCTTCAACCCGGACGGCACGCCGGCAAACCTCGAAGAACCGCAATGGGCAAAAATGGTCTCGACTTCGCCGCCGATGACCGGTTGCGACGTACTGACATTTACGCCGGAAATCACCGCACAACCTACCACGCACAAGGCGGATAAGCCGTCAGGAATGGACTTCGAGATCAAAGTCCCTCAATCGGAGACGGTAGGTGTGCCTGGGACCCCAGCCTTGAAGAAGGCGGTCGTTACGCTCCCGGAAGGCTTCACGATCGACCCCTCCGCGGGCGACGGTCTGGAGGCATGCTCGGAGGCGCAGATCGGCTGGCTGGGAGGCACGCGCCTGAACTTCAGCCCAGCCGCGCCGGAATGCCCGGAAGCGTCGAAGATCGGCTCGCTGGAACTGGAAACCCCGCTCGTGCCTCACAAGTTCGACGGTGAAATGTTCCTTGCCCGGCAGAACGAAAACCCGTTCGGCTCTACCCTCGCGGCCTACGTCGTGGTGCATGACCCAATTACAGGTGTACTCGTGAAGATCGTGGGAGAGTTCCTGCCAGACCTGCAGACGGGCCGGCTCACGGCGGTCTTTGACGAAAACCCGAACCTGCCTTTCAGTGATCTGAAGCTGCACTTCTTCGGTGGCGCGCGAGCAGAGCTCGCGACGCCGGAGAGCTGCGGGACGTTCGTGACGACGACCGAACTGTTCCCCTACTCCGCCCCCGATTCGGGGCCGGCAGCGACGCCGTTCGACCAATTCGCGATCGACGAAGCCTGTCCGGGCGGGTTCAGCCCGTCATTCACGGCCGGAGCAACGAACGTGCAGGCAGGCGCTTACACGCCGTTCGTGGCCTCGTTCTCGCGGTCAGATACAGACCAGGAACTTAGCGGCTTGACGGTGACGCTACCGGCGGGCCTGCTGGCGAAAGTCGCCGGGGTCTCGCTGTGCGGCGCCGCGCAAATCCACGCGGCAGAAACGGGCACCGGCGGCTGTCCGGAAGCCTCTCAGGTGGGCACGGTCGAGGCCGGCGCGGGGCCTGGTCCGAATCCGCTTTTCGTCCCGGGCAAGGCATATCTGACGGGTCCATACAACGGCGGCCCCTACGGCCTGGCGGTTGTCGTCCCGGCCATCGCTGGGCCGTTCAACTTCGGGACCGTCGTGGTGCGTCAGTCGATCCGGATCGATCCACGGACGGCTCAGGTCACCGACGTCTCCGACGCGTTTCCGACGATCATCGACGGGATCCCTCTGCGGTTGCGGCGCGTGGACATAACTCTTGACCGTCCGCAGTTCACGTTCAATCCGACGAGCTGCGAAAAAGAGGCATTTGCCGGCGCGATCTCCGGCACGCCGTTGGGAGCGCCACGGGAACTGACCAAGACGATCGGCAGCACCGTCGGCTACGCGACGCAAGCCGGCGCGACCTCGCAGTTCAGCACGTCGTTCGCGGTCACGGACTGCGCGGGCCTGAAGTTCGCGCCGAAGCTCGCGGTTTCAACGAGCGCTAGAGTCAGTCGTGCGAATGGCGCCAACCTCACGGTCAAGCTGACCTATCCGACAGGTGCGTGGGGCAGCCAGGCGAACGTTCGCCGCGTAAAGGTGAGCCTTCCCAAGCAGCTTCCGTCTCGGCTGAAGACGCTCCAGAAAGCGTGCACGGCGGCGCAGTTCAGCACGAATCCCGCGGGTTGCCCGGCAGCATCGATCGTGGGGCATGCTGTTGTGCATACGCCTGTGCTACCAACAGCCCTGGAAGGCCCCGCCTACTTCGTCTCTAACGGCGGCGAGGCGTTCCCCAACCTGATCATGGTCCTGCAGGGCGACAACGTCACCGTGCAGCTCGTGGGCGACACGTTCATCAGCAAAAAAGGCATCACCACGAGCACCTTCAACGGTGTGCCCGACGTCCCGTTCAGCAGCTTCGAACTGACGCTGCCGAAGGGCGCCTACTCCGCGCTCGCCGGCAACCTGCCAGCTCACGCAAGCGGCAGCTTCTGCAAGCAGCCGCTTACGATGCCCACCGTCTTCGACGCTCAGAACGGCATGGTCATCGAACAGAACACCAAGGTCCACGTTAACGGCTGCCCCAAGGCGAAGGCGGCTAAACATATGAGGAAGAAGAACCACGGCAAAGGTTGAGCGATTTGTACAAGCTCGGTGCGCGCCGCTGCCCTAGATCTCCTCAGCTGCGTGCGCAGAGACTCCGAGGACGCGTGCTTACCCCTTTCCCGCGCACTCGGAGAACAGGGACACGGTTCGCGCAGCCGCTCTGCGTGAACCGGCCACGCGGGGGCGCCGGGCTTACCTCACCCGGCGCCCCCGTCAATTACTGGCACGCCTGAGGTCCTGCGGTAAGAGGAGTTGCCCTTTGCGCCGATTCTAGCGTGTGATGATATATAGAATGATACGCATAACCGCACGGGCGCTTCTCTGCTTGAAGACGGGGACGCCGGTGGCGGTCTACCAATCCTCGACCGAAGGAGTAATAATGATGTTCAAGGTCAGGTGGCTGTGCCCCGTAATTTTGGGTCTGATGTCGGTGTTCTCCTTTGGTGCGGGGAACGCATCGGCAGTGGGGTTGTTATTCAAGCCGGAGAGTGGGACATTTCCATATCACGCCACGGGGTTATCGGTTGTTAAAGGCGGCGTCGCCACGGCTGGCGATAAATTAATTACATTCACGGCGATGCATACTTTAATACTAGTGTTATCTTCTACCTTAGCCGATGCCCATTTCTTGCTCTTAGGCGTGACCTCAACTGTTTCCGGAGTTGAAGAATGTAAAAGCCCGGGTTTGGGCAAAGGAGAAGTCTTACTCAGTTTGGAAGGTCATCTCGGGTTGGCGCATGATCCCAGCGGTCCTACCCGTCATGCGGCGTTGTTCTTACTGCCGTCGGGTTGCTCCTTTGAATGTATAGCGCTTGGTGGTCTGGTGAAAGAAAAACTCGAACTTTCCGGAAATGTTGCTGGCGTTATCAACAAACCTGCGGCCGGCGTGGCATCGGAAGAAATCGGAGTAACCCTCAAACCATCTGGGTCCGGACAGCAATTATTCAGCACCTTCTTATTTACCGGCGGCGGGTCCGCCCGTGTATTACTGCTAAGTAAATTTGGCAGCGGCGCCTTAGAAGGAGCGGCCCTGGAAGAGCCGGAAACGACTCTCAAAGCCTTACCCGGCCTCGGCGCCTTCTTACTGATCTTAGATTGAGCGTGCGGTAACCACGCGGGGACGCCGGGCCAAGCATCCTGCCGGCCCGGCGCGCCCCCGTCAAGTACTGCTCCCGCAACGGTCGCGGCCCTACCCGCGGCGCCGCGCTACACCCCGACAGCTACCTTACCCGCCATCTCAGCCCCAATAAACGGCGCCAGCGCAAAATACGTGGCCCGCGGCACCATCGCCGGCAGCTCGTTGATGCGCCGCTGCAGCGCGTGGTGCAGGGCGAGCTCGAAGATCCCGCCGGCGATCGCGTCGGACGCGACGTGCGGCGGCCGTTTGGACTTCGGTGTGATGGTGTACCCCGGCGTGAGCAGCCGCGCGTATGCCGCCATCCCTTTCGCGGCGCGATCGGTCGCGCGCGGCCCGGCGGCTTGGACGTCAACGAGCGCGAGGTGCGCGAACGCGGGCTCGCCCGCGAGGTACTCGAACAGTGCGGTGAGCCCCGCGCGTACCCCCAGGCGCCAGTCCTTCTCGGCGTGAAACGCGCGCTCGACGAGCGCGAGCGCTTTGCCGTGGCCGACCTCGTACGCCATCAGGAAGGCTTCCTCCTTGGAGGGAAAGTGCTCGTAGAAGGCCTGCAGCGAGACGGCCGCCTCCGTGGCGATGCCTTCGACGGTGAGCGACGCGAACCCATGCGCGTACGTGAGGTTGGCGACCGCGTCGAAGATCCGCTCGCGCTGGCTGTGCGCGACATAACCAGAAGACACCCCGTTCTCGCCGCCGACGAGGCGTTTGCGTTTGCCCTGCGGCACGCGCGGTGAGAGCGAGCCCGGCGCGCGCCCGCCCGCGCAGCGCGGCAGCGCGGCGGGGTCGGGGTCGACGAGGTTCATCATCTCCGGCGGCGCCGGCCAGTAGGAGGTGACCCACTTCGCGAGGTCCGGGACCTGGTCGAGCAGCTGCGATTTGCGGCGGCCGCTCTGGAGGTGGTTGAAGAGGACGGCGGAGAGCCCGCCGAGCACGCCGCGCAGGACAGGATTGGGGATCGGCCCTGGGCCGGGCGGCAGACCCAGGGCCTCGCGCAGCGAGCTTTCGTAGGCGGCACCCAATTGCTCGCGGCGCTTGATCCCCTCGGGACCGGCGGCGCCGATCTCGGTCATCAGCACACGCAGCACGTCGGGACGGCGCAGCGCGCGCTTGTACAGCGCTTCGATCGCGCCCTGCGCGCCGCCCTCCAGTGCGTTCCCTACCAGGTTCGCGCCGCCGTTCCCATTGGCGCTACCCCTGCCGTTCGCGTGGCCGTTGCCGCTCTCATGAGTGTTCCCATTCCCGTTCGCGTGGCCGTCGCCGCTTTCATGAGTGTTCCCATTCCCGTTCGCGTACTCGTCGCCGACGCCGAGCGCGTGTGCGAGCGCCGCGGAGCTTTCGGTCATGATCGCGTCGTAGGTCGCCAGGAAGCAGTCCTCGCGGTTGGAGAAGTGCTCGTAGAACGCGCGGCGCGACACGCCGGCCCGTTTGATGACGTCCGCGACCGTGAGATCGGAGTACCCCTTCTCTCCGACCACTTCGATGGTGGCATCGATCATGCGGCCGCGCTGGTTTGCGGATACCTCCGCCCGTGAGAGCGAATGGGGACCCCTTGGTAGCGCGCCGCCTGACGTCTCCCGCAGACGCTGGGCAACGGTCACTCTCTGATTATGCCCCAAGCTTGGCGTCTGTGAAGGGGCTGTTTCTATCTTGTTGAACCCGCCCGGCGGTCGGGTCGCGGCGGCCACCGCGGCGGGCCGCGCGGGCCGCGCGTTGTAGGCTGCCTCGGCCCGCATGTCGCGTTTCGCAGAACCCCAGCACCCCGACTTCCATCGCATGAACGCGTCGCTGGGCTTCGATCGTCGCCTGTGGCCGCAGGACATCGCGCAGTCGCGCGCCCACGCGCGGATGCTCGCCGCGCGCGGGATCCTCTCGGAGGAGGACCGCGACGCGCTGCTGCGCGGCCTGGACGAGGTCGAGGCGGAGCTCGCCGAGGGGCGCTTCGCCTTCGGCGCCGAAGATGAAGATATTCACATGGCGATCGAGCGCCGCCTGACCGAGCTCGCGGGGCCGGTCGGGGGGCGCCTGCACACGGCGCGCTCGCGCAACGACCAGGTCGCGACAGACGTCGCGCTGTACACGCGCGAACGCGCGCGCGTGGCGAGGGAGGCGATCGGGGAGCTGATGCGGGCGCTGTTGGCGCAGGCGGAGCGCCACCTGGACTGGCCGCTGCCGGGCTACACGCACCTGCAGCGCGCCCAACCGGTCTACCTCTCGCACCACCTGCTCGCGTACTTCTGGATGCTGACGCGCGACCGCGAGCGCTTCGCGTTCGCCGAGCGCCAGGGGGGCCGTCTGCCGCTCGGCGCGGGCGCGCTGGCGGGCGTGACGTTCGACACGGATCGCGCGATGGTCGCCGAGGAGCTGGGCTTCGCGGAGGTCGCGCCGAACTCGATCGACGCGGTCTCCAACCGGGACTTCGCGCTCGACTACCTCGGCGCGGCGGCGATCTGCGCGACGCACCTCTCGCGCCTGGGCGCCGAGCTGGTGCTGTGGTCGAGCGAGGAGTTCGGCTTCTGCGAGCTCCCGGACGCGTGGAGCGCGGGCTCCTCGATCATGCCCCAGAAGAAGAACCCCGACGCCGCGGAGCTCCTGCGCGCGAAGGCCCCGCGTGTACTGTCGCGGCTGAGCGCTCTGCACGGGGCGCTGCACTCCCTCCCCCTCACCTACAACAAGGATATGCAGGAGGACAAGGAGAACCTGTTCGACGCAGCCGACACGCTCGAGCTGGCCCTGAGCGCGGCGCGCGGGATGATCGCGGGCGCGCGCTTCTCGCGCGAGCGCATGGCGGCGGCGGCCTCCGACGAGCTGCTCGGCGCGACCGACGTCGCGGATATGCTCGTGCGCGCGGGCCTGCCGTTCCGCGAGGCGCACGGCGTCGTCGCGGGGCTCGTGCGGACGGCCCTGGAGGACGGGCGCACGCTCTCGCAGCTCACGCGGGAGGAGCTCGCGGAGCGCAGCGCGCTGCTGGGGGAGCGCTCCGAGGAGTACTACGCGGCGTTGCGCCCGCAGGCGTGGCTGGAGTCGAAGATCTCCCAGGGCGGGACCGCGCTGGCGCGCGTGCGGGAGCAGCTGGAGCTGGCGCGCGCCGAGCTCGATGGCGACGCCCGCCGCTGACGCGCGGCGGCCGCTGCCGGCCGACTTCTATGCGCGGCCCGTGGTGGAGGTCGCGCGAGACCTGGTCGGCTGCGTCGTCGAGCACGGCGACGCGGTGGGCGTGATCGTCGAGACTGAGGCGTACCACGACAGCGAGCCCGCGTGCCACGCGTTCGTCGGCCTCACGCCCCGCACGCGCACGCTGTTCGGCCCACCGGGCCGCGCATACGTATACCGCTCCTACGGGATCCACGCGCTGCTGAACGCGGTGTGCGAGCCCGAGGGCGTGGGGGCCGCGGTGCTGATCCGGGCGCTGCAACCGATCGCGGGGATCGAGGCGATGCGCGCGCGGCGCGGCGCGGTTCGCGACACCGAGTTGTGCTCGGGCCCGGGCAAGCTCACGCAGGCGCTCGGGGTGGAGCTGCGCCACAACGAAACCGACCTCGCGCACGGGCCCGTGCGGATCCACGCGCGCGAACCCGCCGCACGGGTGGGCGGTGCTCGCGGTGCCGCGCATCGGGATCACGAAGGCCGTCGAGCTGCCCTGGCGCTTCTGCGTCGCGGGCAACCCGCACGTCTCGCGTCCGCATCCGCCGGCGCACGCGCCGCGTCGGTCGAGCGGCTCAGCCGGGCGCCTTCGCGCCGCCGCTCGGCGCCCCGGTCCCGCCACTGACAGGCGGCGCTTCGGCTTCCGAGGAGCCCGACTGTTCCGAAGGTGTTGGTGAGGGGGAGGGGGAGGGGGGTTGCGGAGTCGCCGTCCCGCTCGGCGCCCGCTGCTGCGCGGTGCCTTCCGCCGGGGCTTCGTGGGTGGGCGTTTCGCCGTGTTCGGCGCCGCCCGTCGCCGGCGTGTGGGCTTTGCCGGCGCTCCCGCCTTCGTGACCCTGGGACCCTCCTTCATGGCCCTGGGAGCTTGCTTCCCTGCCCGTCGCGGCGGCCGGAGCTTCGCTGGGCGCCGGCGCGACTTCTTCGGTGGAGCTCGTCCCCTTGTGCCCCGCCTTGGCGGCGTCGCGCTTGGCGAGTTCTTCGGCGGCGCGCTGCTTTTCGACGGCCATCGCGGAGACCATGAAGTCGTGCCAGATCAGTGCGGGGAAGGTGCCCCCGAGGACCGGGCCGCCCTGGAACTCGGTCTTCATCGGGACGAGGCTGTTGGGGAACCCGACCCACACGGCGACGGTGTACTTGCTGTCCCACCCCACGAACCACGCGTCGCCGTAGTTAGAGGTCGTGCCGGTCTTGCCCGCCGCGAACTGGCCCAGCGCGGCGGCGTGCGCGGTCCCGTACGCCAGGACGGTCTCGAGTACTTCGGTCTCGGTCGTCGCGACCGAGGACGGGAGCACGGGTACCAGCGTCGTGTGGTCGATTTCGCGGCGGTGGCCGTCCGGGAGCGTGCGGGTCTTGGTGGCGACTTCTTCGATCCCGACCGGCATGCGCCGTTCGCCGAGGGTGCCCCCGACGCGCTGCCCGCCGTGGGCGATCGTCTCGTACGCGTGCGCCATGTCGAGCGGGGTCACCCCGATCTTCAGCCCGCCGATCGTCATCGCGGCGTTCGTGGAGAGCGGCGTGATGATGCCCATGCGGTGCGCGAGCGCCGCGATCCGGTGCGTGCCGACGTGCAGGCCGACTTCGGCGTACACCGAGTTGTCCGAGTACGCGGTCGCATTGAGCAGGCTCGTCGAGCCGCTGTAGGCGTCTTCGTCGTTGTGCACCGAGAACACTTCCCCGTCCAAATGGAAGACCTTGGGCCGTGAGGCCCACACCGAGTACGGCGAGATCCCGTCCTCCAGGGCCGCGGCGAGGTCGAACGCCTTGAACGAGGAGCCCGGCTGGCGCTCGCCCTCGGTGGCGAGATTGAAAGGGGTTTGGTTGTAGTCGCGCCCGCCGACCATCGCGCGGACCTTGCCGGTGGAGTTTTCGATCGCCACGAGCGACGCGCTCGGGCCTTCGGGGCTCGCGAGGTAGCTGTCGATCGCGTGTTCGGCGGAGCGCTGCAGTTCGAGGTCGAGCGTCGTTTTGATGCGCAGGCCGCCGTCGTAGGCGAGCCCGGCGTGATAGCGGTTGATCACCTGCTGGCCGACCCAGGCGTCGAAGTAACCGGTGTCGATCCCGTCGATCAGCGGTTGCTGGGGCTCGCCGATGTCCTTCGCCGGGGGCAGCGGCTGGGCGATGCTGGTCTGGTAGACGGCACGGTCGATGTAGCCCTGCTGGAGCATCTCGTGGAGCACGAGGTCGCGCCGCCGGCGCGCGGCGCCGGGGTCGGTGACGGGGTTGTAGTAGGTCGGGGACTGGATGATCCCCGCCAGTAACGCCGCCTCCCAGGGCTCGAGCTCTTCCACGCACAGGCGCTGCTTTGGCAGCCCGCAGCCCTGGTGGTTGACGTCCTGGCCGAAGTACGTCCGCGCGGCCGCCTCGATCCCGTAGGCGCCGTTGCCGAAGTAGATCGTGTTGAGATACTCGGTGATGATCTTTTCCTTGTTCCACTCGTGCGCGAGGTGGAACGCGAGCGCGGCCTCGCGGAGCTTCTCGAAGACCGTGCGGTGCGCCTGCTCCTGCAGCGCGTTCTTGACGAACTGCTGCTCGATCGTGGAGGCGCCCTGGACGGTGCCCTGATGCAGGACGTCGGCGACGAACGCGCGCGCGATCGAGCGGAAGTCGACGCCGGGGTTGGTCATGAAGCGCTTGTCCTCGATCGAGATCACCGCCTCCTTGACGATCGGCGGGATCTGGTTGGGGGCGAGCAGGATCTGGTTCTGGCGGCTGAGCACCCCGATCTGGCGGCCGCGGTCGTCGAGCAGCACGGAGTTGCGCGCGTTGTTGTATTGCTGCTGGTCTTCGAGGCTGGGCAGGTCGGACGCGACGGCCATGAACATGCCGAAGACGAACGAGACGAGGCCGAGCAACAGGAGCGCGAGGAAGATGAAGAAGAAGCGCAGCTTCTTCAGGCGCGACCGGCTGCCGGCGGGCAGTGTGGCGAGCTCCACCGGGCGCGGGAGTCTAGCATTGGCCGCTGCCGATGCCGACCGCTGACGAGGCCACCGACGAGCTCTCCCGCGACGCCGCCGCGGCGCTCGCGCACAACTCCGTCGAGAGTCTCCCGGCGGGCGCGCTCGCGGAGAAGCTCGCGCGGGCACGCCGAGAGGAGCGGCCGCTGCGCGTGAAGCTCGGGATCGACCCGACCGCGCCGGACATCCACCTGGGCCACACGGTCGTGCTGCGCAAGCTGCGCGCGTTCCAGGACGCGGGTCACCGCATCGTGTTGATCGTCGGCGACTACACGGCGCGCGTCGGCGACCCCTCGGGCCGCTCGGCGCTGCGCCCGATCCTCTCCGAGGCGGAGATCGAGGCCAACGCGGCGACCTTCCAGGACCAGGCGCTGCGGATCCTCTCCGACGACCCCGAGAGCCTCGAGGTGCGGCGCAACAGCGAATGGCTCGACATGGGGATGGGCGATCTGCTGGCGCTGGTGCGCACGACGACGGTCGCGCAGTTGCTCGAGCGCGAGGACTTCTCCAAACGCTGGGCCGCGCGCGAGCCGATCTCCTTGTTGGAGCTGATGTATCCGGTGCTGCAGGGTTACGACTCGGTCGCGGTGCGCGCGGACGTCGAGCTCGGCGGCACCGACCAGAAGTTCAACCTGCTGTTGGGCCGCGACATCCAGCGCGCGCACGGCCAGTCCGAGCAGGCGATCCTGACGATGCCGCTGCTGGTGGGCACCGAAGGCCACCGCAAGATGTCGAAGTCGCTGGGCAACCACATCGGGATCACGGACGCGCCGCGGGAGATGTACGGCAAGACGATGTCGATCCCGGACGAGGCGATGGGCGGGTACTTCCGCCTGCTCCTCGACCGGGAGTCGCCGACGGAGCCGCCCACGAGCATGTCGCCGCGCGACGCCAAGCGAGAACTGGCGCGCCGCCTGGTCGCGTGGCTGCACTCCCCCGAGGACGCGGTCGCGGCGGAGCAGGAGTTCGACCGGCTGTTCGTCGAGCGCCGCCAGCCGAGCGAGATCGAGGACGGGGTGGTGAGGGCCGTGGCGGGTGGCGGCGACGGCGGCAACCTGCACCTCCCGGCGGCGATCGCGGATCTCTTCGGGCTCTCGCGCGGCGAGGCGCGGCGAATGATCGACCAGGGCGCGGTGCACCTCGACGAGGAGGTTCTGGCGCCCGGTACATACGACCTACCCGCCGCCGCTGCCGACGGCCGCGTGCTGCGCGTCGGCAAACGCCGCTTCCGCCGGCTGCGGGTCGTGCGGGAGGGCTAGGGAGTGCGTCCGTCCACGGGATCTACTACCATGCGCGGCGTAGTGGCTCGGGTCGAGCTTGCGGTGCGCTGTCGGTGCGCCGGGACTTGACGCCGCGCTATACTTCCCGGTCGGCCCGCAGACGGTGCCCAAGGGCGCCCAGGGCCGAGCGGTTTCCTCTGAAGAGAAGCCCTTTCGGACGAGGCTCGACGGTCTTTGAAAACTCAACAGCATGCGCACCGACGATCGACCTCGATCGTGGTGTGCGTCCAGGTTCGACCCGCCGCCGGGTCGGCGCGTTCAGCGCTGTCCGGGTGGTGGATAAATTGAGCAAGTAGGAGAAGTACCCCGTCATGGTTCGGGGCCACGTGTATAGGCTCCGATCATCGGTCGTCGCCGCAAGGCGCCGGTCGAACCCATGACAGGCTTTTCGTGAGGTACGGGAGGCGGCCTCGAGTCGTCTCGTGTGCCACGGGAGGGTTTCACGACTCTCCCATCCGGGCTTCGGCCCACTTCACGGAGAGTTTGATCCTGGCTCAGGACGAACGCTGGCGGCGTGCTTAACACATGCAAGTGGAGCGACGAACCAGGGCTTGCCCTGGGGCAGAGCCGCGAACGGGTGAGTAACACGTGGGTTACCTGCCTCGATGACCGGGACAACCCGAGGAAACTCGGGCTAATACCGGATGTGCCCGCAAGGGGAAAGGAAGCTTCGGCCTCCGCATCGAGATGGGCCCGCGGCCCATTAGCTTGTTGGTGGGGTAACGGCCTACCAAGGCGACGATGGGTAGCTGGTCTGAGAGGACGATCAGCCACACTGGGACTGAGACACGGCCCAGACTCCTACGGGAGGCAGCAGTGGGGAATCTTGCGCAATGCGCGAAAGCGTGACGCAGCAACGCCGCGTGGGGGAAGAAGGCTTTCGGGTTGTAAACCCCTTTCAGTTGGGACGAAGCTTCGCCGGTGAATAGCCGGCTGGAGTGACGGTACCTTCACAAGAAGCACCGGCTAACTACGTGCCAGCAGCCGCGGTAATACGTAGGGTGCAAGCGTTGTCCGGAATTATTGGGCGTAAAGAGCGTGTAGGCGGCTTGATAAGTCTGCTGTGAAAGTCCAGGGCTCAACCCTGGAAAGCCGGTGGATACTGTCGAGCTAGAGTCCGGAAGGGGCGAGTGGAATTCCTGGTGTAGCGGTGAAATGCGCAGATATCAGGAGGAACACCAATGGCGAAGGCAGCTCGCTGGGACGGTACTGACGCTGAGACGCGAAAGCGTGGGGAGCAAACAGGATTAGATACCCTGGTAGTCCACGCTGTAAACGATGGCAACTAGGTGTGGGGGGTGTCGACTCCCCCTGTGCCGAAGCTAACGCATTAAGTTGCCCCGCCTGGGGAGTACGGCCGCAAGGCTAAAACTCAAAGGAATTGACGGGGGCCCGCACAAGCAGCGGAGCATGTGGTTTAATTCGACGCGACGCGAAGAACCTTACCTGGGCTTGACATGTGAGTGACCGGTGTGGAAACACATCTTCCCTTCGGGGCACTTTCACAGGTGGTGCATGGCTGTCGTCAGCTCGTGTCGTGAGATGTTGGGTTAAGTCCCGCAACGAGCGCAACCCCCGTCGCATGTTGCCAGCATTTAGTTGGGGACTCATGCGAGACTGCCGGTGACAAACCGGAGGAAGGTGGGGATGACGTCAAGTCATCATGCCCCTTATGTCCAGGGCTACACACGTGCTACATTGGCGCGTACAGAGGGCTGCGATACCGCGAGGTGGAGCGAATCCCTTAAAGCGCGTCTCGGTTCGGATTGCAGGCTGAAACTCGCCTGCATGAAGGCGGAGTTGCTAGTAATCGCGGATCAGCATTGCCGCGGTGAATACGTTCCCGGGCCTTGTACACACCGCCCGTCACACCACGGGAGTGAGCAACACCCGAAGCCGGTGGCCTAACCCGCAAGGGAGGGAGCCGTCGAAGGTGGGGCTCGTGACTGGGGTGAAGTCGTAACAAGGTAGCCGTAGCGGAAGCTGCGGCTGGATCACCTCCTTTCTAGGGAGCACTACGGTGCCCCGATCCAAGCGGCCCTCGGCCCGACAGGTCCCATTAGGCGATCTCGGAGGCCGGAGGCGACAGAGCAGATCGGGCCTAGCATGTCGACCGAACCTGGCCGGCTGGTTCCACGCCTAACGAGCCCCTCCTGCTTGGGGAGACGAGGCAAGTGAACCGTCAACAAGGCCGGCATGCTGTTGAGTTTTGAGAGACCGGCGTCCGTCCGTGCTCGGCGCAGCCGCGATAGAAATCGCGTCCGCAAATGCCGCGTGTGGGCCGGCGTACAGCCTCTCCACGGTCCTTGAAAACTGCACAGAAGCCACATCAGCCGCCTATCGATAAGCAGGCGGCTGAAATAACGGGTATCACCGGGCCGCTCGCGAAGATCCGCCTCCCTCACAGGAGGCGGCGAATCACGATCGGTCTGATCACCGTCAAGATAGTAAGGGCACATGGTGGATGCCTTGGCACCAAGAGTCGATGAAGGGCGTGAACGGCTGCGATAAGCCACGGTGAGGCGCTGAATAGCCTTTGACCCGTGGATTCCCGAATGGGGAAACCCAACGCTGGTAATGCGGCGTTATCCCCGGCTGAACACATAGGCCGGGCGAAGACAAGCGGGGGAAGTGAAACATCTCAGTACCCCGAGGAAAGTAAATCAACCGAGACTCCCTGAGTAGTGGCGAGCGAAAAGGGATCAGCCCAAACCTGCTGCGTGTAAGCGGCCACGCGTTGCGTAGCGGGGGTTGTAGGGCGTTTGTTCCGAGCTGTGGCTGGCTCGGCGGAAGTTACAAAGTCATGTGGTAGTCGAAGCGTGTGGAACCGCGCACCATAGAGGGCAACCGTCCCGTAGACGAAACTGCATGGCCTTCCGTCAGACGTTCCTGAGTAAGTCCGCGCCCGTGAAACGCGGACTGAACCTGGGGGGACCACCCTCCAAGGCTAAGTACTCCTTGGTGACCGATAGCGGACTAGTACCGTGAGGGAAAGGTGAAAAGTACCCCGGAAGGGGAGTGAAATAGTACCTGAAACCGCGTGCCTACAAGCGGTGGGAGCAGGCTTGTCCTGTGACCGCGTGCTTTTTGCATAACGAGCCGGCGAGTTACTCGTCTGCGGCAAGGTTAAGCGATGAGCGGAGCCGTAGCGAAAGCGAGTCCTAATAGGGCGTCATAGTCGTAGGCGGTATACCCGAAACTGAGCGAGCTACCCATGGGCAGGCTGAAGCGGGGGTAAGACCTCGTGGAGGGCCGAACCGACCTAGGTTGAAAACTGGGCGGATGACCTGTGGGTCGGAGTGAAAGGCTAATCAAGCTCAGTGATATCTGGTTCTCTCCGAAATATATTTAGGTATAGCCTCGGATAAATTACGTGGTGGCCGTAGAGCACTGTTTGGATTAGGGGCCCTACCAGGTTACCGACTTCAGGCAAACTCCGAAGACCATCACGTTTACTCCGGGAGTCAGTTGCTGGGGGATAAACTTCAGCGTCAAAAGGGAAACAGCCCAGACCGCCAGCTAAGGTCCCTAAGTACTAGCTAAGTGGGAAACGATGTTCGAGTGCATAGACAACCAGGAGGTTGGCTTAGAGGCAGCCACCCTTGAAAGAGTGCGTAACAGCTCACTGGTCAAGTGTTCGAGCGCGGACAATGTAACGGGGCTCAAGCTAGTCACCGAAGCTGCGGGTGTGTGAAACCTTCGGGTTGATCACGCGGTAGGAGAGCGTTCCCATGCCAGTAAAGCGGCGGCGTAAGCCAGCCGTGGAGGCCTGGGAAGTGAGAATGCCGGCATTAGTAACGAAAGAGGGGTGAGAATCCCCTCCGCCGATTGCCCAAGGATTCCTGAGTAAAGTTCGTCTGCTCAGGGTTAGTCGGGACCTAAGGCGAGGCCGAAAGGCGTAGTCGATGGCCAACAGGTTGATATTCCTGTACCACGTCGCTTCCGTTTGACCGATGGGGGGACGAGGAAGGCTAAGGGAACTCAGGCGATGGTAGACCTGGGACAAGCATGTAGGGGCGGCCCTTGTTAAATGCGGGGCTGCATTCAACCCGAGGTGTGATGTGAGCTGGCTCTAAGCCGGCGACTCCCCGACGCCATACCTCCGAGAAAAGCCTCTAGGGAGGAAGCGCGTGCCCGTACCAAAACCGACACAGGTGGGCAAGTAGAGAATACTAAGGTGATCGAGATAACCATCGTTAAGGAACTCGGCAAAATTGCCCCGTAACTTCGGGATAAGGGGCGCCCCAGTAGGGTGAAACCGCTTGCCGGTCGAGCCCGAGGGGGCCGCAGTGAATAGGCTGAAGCGACTGTTTACCAAAAACACAGGTCTCTGCTAAGTCGTAAGACGACGTATAGGGGCTGACGCCTGCCCGGTGCCGGAAGGTTACGTGGAGGTGTTAGGGCTTGACCCGAAGCACCGAAGCTAAGCCCCGGTAAACGGCGGCCGTAACTATAACGGTCCTAAGGTAGCGAAATTCCTTGTCGGGTAAGTTCCGACCTGCACGAATGGCGTAACGACTTCAGCGCTGTCTCAACGATGGGCTCGGTGAAATTGCAGTCTCGGTGAAGATGCCGAGTACCCGCGGCTAGACGGAAAGACCCCGTGAACCTTTACTACAACCTGGTATTGGGATTCGGTGCATTTCGCTCAGGATAGGTGGGAGGCTTTGAAGCGCTGGTTGCGGCCAGCGTGGAGCCAACCTTGAGATACCACCCTTGGTGTATTGGGTTTCTAACAGCATTCCGTGAATCCGGGTGCTGGACAGTTCCAGGCGGGTAGTTTGACTGGGGCGGTCGCCTCCTAAAATGTAACGGAGGCGCGCAAAGGTTCCCTCAGCACGGTTGGAAATCGTGCGTAGAGCGCAAAGGTAGCAAGGGAGCTTGACTGCGAGACCGACAGGTCGAGCAGGTGCGAAAGCAGGTCTTAGTGATCCGGCGGTAGCAAGTGGAAGTGCCGTCGCTCAACGGATAAAAGGTACTCCGGGGATAACAGGCTTATCGGGCCCAAGAGTCCACATCGACGGCCCGGTTTGGCACCTCGATGTCGGCTCGTCGCATCCTGGGGGTGGAGTCGCTCCCAAGGGTTGGGCTGTTCGCCCATTAAAGCGGTACGCGAGCTGGGTTCAGAACGTCGTGAGACAGTTCGGTCCCTATCTGCCGTGGGCGTTGGAGAATTGAGAGGAGTTGTCCCTAGTACGAGAGGACCGGGATGAACGCACCTCTGGTGTATCTGTTGTCCTGCCAAGGGCATAGCAGGCTAGCTACGTGCGGACTGGATAACCGCTGAAAGCATCTAAGCGGGAAGCCAACCTCAAGATGAGTTCTCCCATCCCCTAGAGGGAGTAAGACCCCTGGTAGACCACCAGGTTGATAGGCCGGATCTGGAAGGGCGGTGACGCCTGTAGGAGACCGGTACTAATGGTTCGAGGGCTTGACGGATTTTTTCGCTTCTTTCGGGAAGCGTGTGGTACCCGTGTGGCGCTGTGCAGTTTTGAAGGACCCGGAGAGCGGTCTCTCGCCATTTTCCGGTGGCCTTGGCGAGGGGGAAACACCTCTTCCCATTCCGAACAGAGCAGTTAAGCCCCTCAGCGCCGATGGTACTTGGCTCGCAAGGGCCTGGGAGAGTAGGACGCCGCCGGTTTTTTACGCGAGCCGCCCACGGGCGGCTCGCCGTCGTTGTGCGGTTGGCGCTGCGGTAACACGGCGCTCGCCGGAACTGTGACGTCAGGCGGCGCGCGCAGGGTGACGCCTTCCGACAGGCGCCTCCGCCGGCTCACGGGTGGGCAACCAAGCGCATCAGCGCGACGCGATTCTCGTGCAGCTGCGAGGGGCTGCGAAGGGAGTGTGCAATGGGATACCCTTGCGCCCGTGCCCGACCTCAGCGGCTTCTACGCCCGCATCAGCCCACGCATCGCCCACCGCCCCGGGAGCGCGTTCGGCTCCAAGGCGCACGCATGGCTCGTCAGGCGCACCGGTGGGAAGCTCGGCGGTCGCGCGTTCGGCGCAGAGATCCTCGTCCTGCGCACAACCGGCCGACGCAGCGGCCAGCAGCGCGACTCGCCGATGTTCTACCTCCCGTACCGCGACGGTTACGCCGTCGTCGCATCCAACGCCGCCTCCCAGCGGCCCCCGGCGTGGTGGCTCAACCTGCAGGCCAACCCCCAAACCGAGGCGCTCGTGCGCGGAACCTCACACGCCGTCACCGCGCGCGCCGCGACCGCGGACGAGATCGCCGAGCTCTGGCCGAAGTTCGTCGAGCTCTACAGCGGCTACGACTACTACAAGTCGATCGCGAGCCGCGAGCTGCCCGTTGTCGTTCTCGAGCCGCGCTGAGCGGGCCGGCAGGACGTCTCGCCAGCCGGTCGATGGCCGTGGCTCGAGCCGGCGTCGTCGTTGACGATCGGACATAGGCACACCTGCGGCCGGTGAGCCGCCTGGCCGGCGCGGCGAGTGAGTCGCGGCACAGCACGACGCCCGCGCAGCTGCCTGCGATGGGCGCGAGCCCAAGCGGGCTCCCCGTCGATCCGCTTCTCCTCCCGGTCGACCTCCCAGTCGACTGGATCGTCGTCCTCGAGCAGGAGGAACGAGCGGGTCAGCGAGAGCGCGGTGCGAGCGCGCTGCGCGAGCGTCGATGTTGCCAGTGAACAGAACACGTGTTCGTAGAGTAGGTGGGGCTTCGGACGGAACCGATGCGAACGTACGTGCGTCGCCACGGCGCGCGTGATTGCGTCGGCCCGAAACGGCTTGGGCATGCGGTTTGCGCCCGCCTCGCGGTTGCAACGATACTTGCACGGCGCAATGTTTCGCCGTCTCGCGAGCCGCCCGTCGCGCGCGCGTGGGCGTGGGGTTCGTTGACGCCCCGCACGCGCGCGGCGGGGTTGAAGATGTAGACATCCCCACGGGCGTCCTGAGGCGCACGTCGAAGCCGACCCGCGGCGTCCTGAGGCGCACCGTCGAAGCCGACCCGCGGGCGTCCGAGGCGCACATCGAAGTGCGCCCTGCGGGCGTCCGTCGGCCCGCGGCCCGTACGTGCAGGTGCCCACGGCGACGCGGCGAACTTGAGCGAGATGGCTGTTACGCTAGCCGCACGAGACGCTCGCGCCGGGACGGCGGTCGAGCGCGCCTCGCTGAGAAAGCCCATGGAGAAGTTCGTCATCGAAGGCGGCGCCCCGCTCGCCGGCACGCTCGCGCCGGCAGGCAACAAGAACGGCGCGCTGCCGATCCTCGCGTGCGCGATCCTCACCGACGAGGAGATCGTCGTGCGCAACGTCCCTCGCATCCGCGACGTCGACGCGATGCTCGCGATCCTCGCGGGTGTCGGCGTGCGCGTGGAGTGGCGCGGCCCGCACGAGGTCGCACTATGCGGTGCCGGCGTCGAATGCGTGGACGTGGACGCCGAGCTCGCCGAGCAGATCCGCGCTTCGTTCCTACTCGCCGGGCCGCTGCTCGCACGCTTCGGCCGCGCAGTGATGCCACCCCCCGGCGGCGACGTGATCGGACGGCGTCGCCTGGACCCCCACCTCGACGCGTTCCGCGCGATGGGCGCGACCGTGCAGTGCGCGCGCGAGATCGTCCTCAGCGCGCCGCGCGGGCTGCGCGCGACCGACGTCTTCATGGACGAGCCCTCCGTGATGGCGAGCGAGAACGCCCTGATGGCCGCTGCGTTGACACCCGGCCAAACGGTGATCGGCAACGCCGCCTGCGAGCCCCACGTGCAGGATCTCGCGCGGATGCTCGTCAAGATGGGCGCCGACATCCACGGGATCGGCTCCAACCTGTTGACCGTCAACGGCGCCGAGCGGCTGCGCGGCTGCAAGCACACGCTCGCGCCCGATCACATCGAGATCGGCAGCTTCATCGCGCTGGCCGGCGCCACCGGCGGGGAACTGCGCATCACGGACACCGTGCCCGACGACCTGCGCATGATCCGCCTCGTCTTCGAACGCCTCGGTCTGCGCACCGAGCTGCACGGCACCGACATCGTCGTCCCCGGCGGCCAGCGCCTCGTCGTGCAGGCCGACGTCGGGGAGTACAAGAGCAAGATCCAGGATGGTCCGTGGCCCGCGTTCCCCGCGGACCTCACCTCGATCGCGGTCGCCCTCGCGACGCAGGCGGAAGGCTCGATCCTCGTCCACGAGTGGATGTTCGAGAACCGCCTGATCTTCGCCGACAAGCTGATCCTGATGGGCGCCGACATCGTCATGTGCGACCCCCACCGCGCGATCGTCACCGGCCCGCGGCGGCTGCGCGGCGAGCGCGTCGAGTCGCCCGACATTCGCGCGGGGATGGCGATGCTGATGGCCGCGCTCTGCGCCGACGGGCGCAGCGAAATCGGGAACATCCGCCAGATCGATCGCGGGTACGAGCGCATCGACGAGCGCCTGCGCGAGCTCGGCGCGAACATCGAGCGCGTCGCGGTCGAGCCTCAGCCGGCCGTACACGTGTGAGCGGAGGAGGGGCGCGCGGAGGAGAGGGTACCTCTTCGATCTCTCACGGCCGCCGCGATCCGATAACCCTCTAGGCTGCGAGCGATGATCCACCCGATCCCCAGCGGCACGCGCGACGTGCTGCCCGACGAGATGCGCGAGATGCGCGCGATCACCGAGGCCCTGCGCGGTGTGTTCGACGGCAGCGGCTACGGCGAGGTGTATACGCCCGCGCTCGAGTACGAGTCGGTGCTCGCGCGCGCCGGCGCCGACGCCGCACCGCCCCCGGCGTACCGGCTGTTCGACGAGCACGGCGCCGTGCTCGCGCTGCGCTCCGACATGACGGTCCCGATCGCGCGCATCGTCGCCACGCGCTACGAGTCCGCCGAGCCGCCGCTGCGCTTCTGCTATCTGGCGCACTGCTATCGCGGGGTGCGCCCACAGCGCGGCCAGCCCCGCGAGCTGCTGCAGGCGGGCATCGAGCTGATCGGGGCACCCGCGCCCGAGGGCACCGCGGAGGCGCTGAGCGTGATGTGCGAGGCGCTGCAGGCCACCGGCCTGGACAGCTTCCGCGTCGGTGTCGGCGACGCCTCCCTCTATCCCGCGCTGATGGCGGGGCTGAACGTCCGCGAGCAGGTGCGCCCGATCTTGCTGGAGGCGCTCGCGCGGCGCGACTTCGTCGGGCTCGAGGAGGCGCTCGATCGGCAGCCGGCCTGCCGTCCGAGGACGCGCAGCTGCTGCTGAGCGTGCCCCAGCGCCGCGGCGGGCCGGAGGTGCTGGCCGATCTGCCCGAGCCCGCCGCGCAGGCGGCGGGCGGGATGCGGATGGTGCACGAACTGCTCTCCCCCCACGTCGCCGAGCGCGTGATCTTCGACCTCGGGCTCGCGCGCAACCTCGGCTACTACACGGGCGCCGTCTTCGAGGTCTACGACCCCGCGCTGGGAATGCCGCTCGGCGGCGGCGGACGCTACGACGAGCTGCTCGGGCGCTTCGGGCGCGCGCTCCCCGCGGTCGGCTTCGCGCTCGGCGTCGACCGCCTGCACATCGCGCTCGCGGGCGAGGGGCGCGTGACCGGAGTGAGGCTCGCGCGATGAGGTCCCCACGATGAGGTCCCCACGATGAGCGCCCTGGGCGGCCTGCGGATCGCGGTCCCCCGCGGTGCGCTGTTCGGAGAGCACAGTGGACCTGCTCGGCGAGCTCGGGCTCGACACGGCCGAGCTGCGGGAGCAACGACCGCAAGCTGCTGTTCGAGGAGATCGGGGTCATCACGATGCGGCCCTCCGACGTCCCCACCTATGTCGAGGCCGGCGCCGCCGACCTGGGGATCACGGGCAAGGACGTGCTCGCCGAGCTCGCGCTCGCGCCCGGTGCATTGGTGCCCGCCCCGCCCGCCGGCGGCGGCCCGCGCGCCGCGCGCGAGGTCTACGAGCTGCTCGACCTCGGCTACGGGCGCTGCACGATGGTGCTCGCCAGCCGCGCCGGCGAGCCCGACCCCGCGGCCGAGGCGCTGCGCCATCTCGGCGTGATGCGCGTCGCCACCAAGTACCCCCGGATCGCCGCTCAGCCACCTGGAGGCGACCGGCCGCCAGGCGGAGATCGTCGAGGTCAAGGGGTCGGTCGAGCTGGCGCCGCTCACGGGACTGGTGGAGGCGATCGTCGACCTCACCGCGACCGGCACGACGCTGCGCGAGAACGACCTCGTCGTGCGCGAGCGTTTCCTGGAGTGCACCGCGCGCCTGATCGCCAACCCCGTCGCGCACAAGCTCAAGGCGGCCGCGATCGACGAGCTGCTGGCGCGCCTGCGCGAGCGCTCGCTCGCGGCGACGCGGGAGGCGCGCGGTGGAGGCTGAGCGGATCGGCGTGCAGGACGTCCAGAGCCTGGGCGGCCCGGGCGGAGTCGCGGAGCGGCTGCGCTCGCTGGTGCCCGGTGGGGCGTCCGTGGAAGAGGACGTCGAAGTCATCATCGCCAACGTCTGGGAAGGCGGCGACGGGGCGGTGCTCGACGCTGACACGCGAGTTCGACATCGCCGGCAGCCGAGCCCGGCCGTTGCTGGTCGGCCAGGAGGAGCTCGACGGGGCGCTCAGGTCGATCGACGCTCGACGTCGTCGCGGGCCTGCAGGTCGCGATCGCCAACGTCGCCCAGGTCGCGCAGGCGGGCGTCGGCGCGGACGCTCCGGTCGACCTGCCCCAGGGACAGCGTGTGACGCTGCGCGAGGTGCCCGTGGACGCCGCCGGCGGTGTACGTACCGGGCGGCCGCGCCCCCTATCCGAGCACCGTCGTCATGGGCGTCGTGACGGCGCGCGCGGCGGGCGTGCTCGACGTGTCGGTCTGCTCGCCGCCCGGCCCCGACGGCGAGATCGACGTCGCGGTGCTCGGCGCGTGCCGGCTGCTGGGGGTCGAGCGCGTCTACCGGATGGGTGGCGCGCAGGCCGATCGCGGCGCTCGCCTACGGCACGCAGACGGTGCGCGCCGGTCGACGTGATCGTCGGGCCGGGGAACCTGTACGTGCAGGAGGCCAAGCGCCAGCTTTCCGACCGCGTCGGGATCGACGGCTTCGCGGGCCCGAGCGACCTGCTGGTCGTCTTCGGCGAGGACGCCGACCCGCGGCTCGTCGCGCTCGACCTCGCCGCGCAGGCCGAGCACGGCGCGGGCAGCCTCGTGGGAGCGATCTGCCCGTCGGAGGGGGCGCTGGACCTGCTGGAAGACGAGCTCGCGCGGATCGCCGAGGAGTACCCGGAGCTGCGCCCCGCTGCATGCGTGCTCGTACAGAGCGAGGACGCCGCGCAGGCGCTGGAGATCGCCAACGCGTTCGCCCCCGAGCACCTCCAGCTGGTCGGGGCCGAGCCCGAGGCGCTGGCTCCGCCGTGCGCGCGCGGCCGGCTGCCTGTTCGTGGGCGCAACCGCGGCGACGGCGTTCGGGGACTACGTGGCGGGCTCCAACCACATCCTGCCGACGAGCGGCGCCGCGCGGTTCGCGTCAGGGCTCGCCCCGCGCCATTTCCGCCGGCGGATGGCGGAAGTCCGGCTCGGGGACCTCGGCGGGGAGACGGTCAGCAAACTGGCCGCCGCGGGCGCGCCGATCGCGCGGGCGGAGGGCTTCGAGCTGCACGCGCGCTCGATGGAGGCGCGCGCGTCCAAGTCCGGGAGAATCGAGCGCCATGAGCGACACCGCGCGCACCGCCGGCCTGCAGCGCCGCACGGGGGAGACCGACGTCGAGCTGAGCCTCGCGCTGGAAGGCACCGGCGCGGGCGACGCGCGCGACGGGCGTGGGCTTCTTCGACCACATGCTCGACCTGCTCGCGCGCCACGGGCGCATCGACCTCGACGTGCGCGTCAGCGGCGACCTGCAGACCGGCGCGCACCACACCGTGGAGGACACCGCGATCGTGCTCGGCCAGGCGCTCGACCGCGCGCTGGGCGATCGCGCGGGGATCGTGCGCTACGGGTCGGCGACCGTGCCGATGGACGAGGCGCGCGCGTCGTGCGCGATCGACATCTCCGGGCGCCCCTACACGCTGTTCGAAGCCAACCTGCCCCCCGGCGCGACGGGCGGCTTCGAGCACGAGCTCGCCGAGGAGTTCTTCCGCGCGCTCGCCAACGCCGCGAAGCTCACGCTGCACCTGCGCGTGGAGGCGGGCAGCAACGCGCACCACATGATCGAGGCCGCGTTCAAGGCGTTCGCGCGCGCGCTGCGCGCAGCCGCGGCGCTCGACCCCACCGAGCGCGGGGTCCCGAGCACGAAGGGGACGTTGACCGCATGAGCTCCGAGCGGCCCCGCATCGCGGTCGTCGACTACGGCATGGGTAACCGCCGCTCGGTCGAAAAGGCGCTGCAGCGCGTCGGCGCGGACGCGTTCGTCAGCCGCGACTTCGCGCAGCTGCGCGCCGCCGACGGCCTGCTGCTGCCCGGTGTCGGCGCGTTCCCCGCGGCGATGCGCACGATCGAGGAGCTCGGCCTGGACGTGGTTCTGCGGGAGCGCGCCGCCGCCGGCGTGCCGCTGTTCGGGTCGTGCATGGGCATGCAGTTGCTGTTCGAGCATTCCGAGGAGCACGGCGGCGCGCGGGGGTTGGGGCTGCTGCGCGGAGAGGTGCGCGGCCTGAAGGCTCCGGGGCTTGAAGCTGCCGCACATCGGCTGGAGCGAGGTCCGCTGGGAGCGCGACTCGCCGCTGTCCGCCGGCCTGCCGCGGCCCGCGTTCCTCTACCACGTGCACAGCTTCGTCGCGCACCCCGCCGAGGAGGACGTGATCCTCGGGAGCGCCGAGTACGGCGAGCGCTTCCCGGCGGTCGTCGGCCGCGGCAACGTGTTCGGCGCCCAGTCGCACCCCGAGAAGTCCTCCACGCACGGGCTCGCGCTGCTGGGAAACTTCGTGCGAATCTGCGCCGACGCGCGCGCCGGCGGCCAGGTTCGACTCGCCTCATGATCCTCTACCCAGCAATCGACATCCTCGGCGGCAACGCCGTGCGCCTCTCCAAGGGCGACTTCGACGCGAAGAAGGTCTACGACACCGACCCCCTCGCCGCCGCGCGACAGTGGACGCAGGCGGGCGCACGGCACCTGCACGTCGTCGACCTCGACGGCGCGCGCGAGGGACGCCCGGTGAACCTCGACCATCTGCGGCGGATCGCACTCCAGGTCGGCGTGCCGGTGCAGTACGGCGGCGGTCTGCGCACGCTCGACGCCATCGGCGAAGCGCTCGACGCGGGCGCACAGCGCGCGATCCTCGGCACCGCCGCGTTCAAGGATCCGGAGTTGCTCGACGCCGCGCTCGCGCGCTGGCCCGAGCGGATCCTCGTTTCCGTGGACGTCCGCGGCGGCCGCGTCACGACGGCAGGGTGGACCGAGAAGACGGAGCTCGCGACCGAGGACGTCGTCGCGAGCCTGTACGAACGCGGCGCGCGGGAGCTCGTGTTCACGAACGTCGACCGCGACGGCATGCTCGAAGGCCCCGACCTCGAGGAAGTCGACCGCGTCGCCGCCGCGGTTCGGGGTCGCCTGATCTACTCCGGCGGAATCGGCAGCATCGCCGACCTCGAGGGTCTCGCGGCGCTCGGCCGACCCAGCCTGGCGGGCGTGATCGTGGGCAAGGCGCTCTACGAGGAGCGCTTCACGGTGCCCGAGGCGCTCGCTGCTCTGGGCGCCCGCCCGCTACCGTGAGCGGGTGCACCTCAAGCGCGTCATACCCTGCCTCGACGTCGACCGCGGCCGCGTGGTCAAGGGCGTCGAATTCGTCGACATCCGCGACGCCGGCGACCCGGTGGAGCTCGCCGCGCACTACGACCGCGAGGGCGCCGACGAGCTGGTGTTCCTCGACATCACCGCGACGCACGAGCGGCGCGAGACGATCGTCGAGCTCGCGCGCCGCACCGCCGACGAGGTGTTCGTGCCGTTCACGATCGGCGGCGGCATCCGCTCCGTCGAGGACGCCCAGGCGGTGCTGGACGCCGGCGCGGACAAGGTCGCGGTCAACTCCGCCGCGCTGCAGCGGCCGGAGCTGATCGAAGAGCTCGCGCGGGTGTTCGGCACGCAGTGCGTCGTGCTCGCCGTCGACGCCAAAGCGCGCCCCGGCCGGGAAACGGGAGACGAGGGCGCCGGCGGGTGGGAGGCGTACCTCGCCGGCGGGCGCACCCCGACCGGCCGCGACGTCGTGCACTGGACGCGCGAGGCGGTCGAGCGCGGCGCGGGCGAGATCCTGTTGACGAGCATGGACCGCGACGGGACCAACGACGGGTACGATCTGGCGCTGACCTCCGCCGTCGCGGAGGCCGTCGGGGTGCCCGTGATCGCCTCCGGTGGGGCGGGTGAGCTCGCGCACCTCGCCGAGGCGCTGCACGCCGGCGCCGACGCCGCGCTGTGCGCCTCGATCTTCCACTACCGCCAGCACACGATCGGCGAGGCCAAGGAGCACCTCGCGCACGCCGGGATCGACGTCCGGCCGTAGCATGCCGGAGTCCTCGTCGGCGGTGGATCTGCCGGAGCGCCTGGCATGTGAGCCCGGCGCCGCGGAGCTGGTCGAGCTGGCACCGCCCGGGGCCTTCCTCGTGGGTGGCGCGGTGCGCGACCTGCTGCTCGGACGTGGCCCGCGCGAGCTGGACGTCGTGCTTGCCGGCGCCGGCGGCGGGGCCGCGCCGGACGGGGCGGTGTCGCGACTGGCGCGCGCGCTCGCCGAGCGGTTGGGAGGGCGGCATGCAGAGGAGCACCCGCGCTTCGACACCGCCGTCGTGGAGTGGGCCGGGGGGCGCATCGACGTCGCCGCCGCCCGCCGCGAGCGCTACCCGGAGCCCGGCGCGCTCCCCGAGGTCGAGCCGGCGCCGCTCGCCGAGGATCTGTTGCGGCGCGACTTCACCGCCAACGCGATCGCCGTAGGGCTCCTCGGCGAGGAGCGGGGAGCGGTGCTCACAGCGCCCCATGCGCTCGAGGATCTGCACGCCCGCCGGCTGCGCGTGCTACACGAGCGGAGCTTCCTCGACGACCCCACGCGCCTGTGGCGCATGGTGCGCTACCGCGCGCGCCTGGGCTTCGCTGTCGAGCCGCACACCGCCGAGCTCGCCGCGCGGGCCGTCGCGGCGGACGCGCTCGCAACCGTCTCCGGCGCGCGCCTCGGCGCCGAGCTGCGGCTGGCGCTGGCCGAGCCCGACCCGCTCGCCGCGCTCGCCGAGGCCGACCGGCTGGGGTTGCTCGGCGCGCTGCACCCGCGGCTGCGCTTCGAGGCGCAGCTCCTCGGGCGTGCCCTGGAGCTGCTCGACGCCGACCGCGGCCGGGCGAGGGCGCGGCCAGCGGGTCCCGCGCGATCCGACAGCGACCCCGATCGCCTCGATGGCCGCTCCGCGCGCCCCGACGCGCTGATCCTCGCCTCGCTGCTGCTCGCGCTGACGCTGCGCGCCGACGCGCCCCGCGAGGACGATCGCGCCGTGGAGGCCGCCGCGTTGCTCGACCGCCTGGAGTTCGCGGCACCCGTACGCGATCGGGTCGTCGCCGCCGCGCTCGCCGCGCCGCGCCTGATCGACGCGCTCGGGCGGCCACTGCGACCATCCGAGCTGCGCGCCGCCGTGGGGCACGCCCCACCCGAGGGCGTCGCGCTCGCGGGCGCCCTCAGCGCGCCGGCCGCCGACGCAGCCCGCCAATGGCTTGGCGAGCTGCGCCACGTGCACCTGCGGATCGACGGCAACGACCTCCTCGCCGGCGGGATCCCCGAGGGCCCCGAGGTCGGGCGGCGCCTGGAGGCGACCCTGTGCCGGACGCTCGACGGCGAGCTACCCGACGATCGCGACGCGCAACTGCGCGCGGCGCTGGCCGAGTGTCGGCGAACAGCCCAGGGGCGGACGTGAACGGCCTGCGGTTCCAACTGCCCGCCGGCGGAGGGGGCGGGCTGTTCACGACGCGCTCCCACGGCAATCTCTCGACGCTGCGCGGCGCGGGCGCCGAGCACGGTCGCCGCGAACGCGCGCGCCTCGCCGGCGAGCTCGGGCTGCGATGGCTGTGCGCGAGCCGCCAGATTCACGGGACCACGGTCCTGCGTATCCGCGCCGAGGACGGCAGCGGCGGCGAGGCGCTCGCGCGCGACGCCGACGGGCACGCCACGGCGCTGCGCGGCATCGGGATGATGGTGCTCGTCGCCGACTGCCTGCCCGTGGTGCTCGCCTCGCGCCACGCCGTCGCCGCGCTTCACGCCGGCTGGCGCGGGCTCGCCGCGGGCGTGCTCGAGGAGGGCGTGCGGGCGGTGCGCGAGCTCGACGGGCCCGGGGAGCTCGTCGCGTATGTCGGCCCTGGCGCCGGGCCGTGCTGCTACGAGGTCGGCGAGGAGGTGCACGCCGCGTTCGCCGGTGTCGGCCGCGTCGGTACGCGCAACCTCGATCTCCCCGCGCTCGCGCGCGAGCGCCTGCTGAGGGCCGGCGTCGAGCGCGTCGAGCTCGCCGGGTGCTGCACGATCTGCGACGAGCGCTTCCACTCCCACCGCCGCGACGGGGAGCGCGCGGGCCGCCAGGCGGGGATCGTGTGGTTGAGCTGATCGCGATCCCCGACGCGGCGCGCGTCCGCGACAACCTGGAGCGCGTGCGCGAGCGGATCGAGCGCGCCGCCGGCGACGCCGGGCGCGACCCCACGCGGGTGCGGGTGCTGGCGGCCACGAAGTACGTCGCGCTCGAGGATCTGCCGACGCTCGCGCAGGCCGGCGTGACGCTCGTGGGGGAGAACCGCGCGCAGGATCTCCAGGCGAAGGTCGCCGCCCACGGGACGCTGTTCGAGTGGGATTTCATCGGTCAGCTCCAGAGTCGCCGCGTGCGCGCGATCGTGCCCCACGTGCGTCTCATCCACTCCGTCGCCAGCGACTCCGCGCTGCGCGAGCTCGAACGGCATCGCGCGATCGCGCGCCCCGGCCTGCGGATCCTGATCGAGGTCAACGTCGCCCGCGAGCCCGGCAAGGCGGGCGTGCTGCCCGAGCTGCTCGACGACGTTCTCGCGCGCGCCCCGCTGCCGGTCGCGGGTCTCATGACGATGCCACCGCTGGCCCGCGACCCCGAGGAGAGCCGGCGCTGGTTCGCGGCGCTGCGCGAGCTCGCCGACGCGCGCGGGCTGAGCGAGATGTCGATGGGGACAAGCCAGGATTACCCCGTCGCGGTCGCCGAGGGAGCCACGATCGTACGGATCGGCTCGAGCTTGTTCTCTTAGTCGTCCCAGCGTTTCCGGGCGCCGCGGCGACCGATTGTTAGCATGTGCAGGGAAAATCCTGCCGCCCACGAAGAACAGCCCTGACCAATGGCCTTTCGCGACTCATGGCACCGCGCACTCGTGTACTTCGGCCTCGCCGAGGAATACCACGAGGACTACGAGGACGATGCACCGCCGGAGGCGGAGCTCGAGGATCACTACCGCGAGCGCCCCAACGTGCGGCGCCTGCGTCGACGTCGCGACGAGTTCGACGACATCTTCGCCGACGAGGAGCACGAGGTTTCGGCTAGCCGCGGGCGCGCCACCGCGGTGCTGCGCCCGGTCGGTGGCCGCGGATCCGGCAACGGGGACGTGCGCGTGCACCTCGTGATCCCGAAGTCCTTCAACGACGCCCAGCAGGTCGCGGACAAGTTCAAGGACTCGATCCCCGTCATCCTCAACCTCCAGGGCACCGAAACCGATCTCGCGAAGCGCCTGATCGACTTCGCCAGCGGCCTGACCTACGCGCTCGACGGCGGGATGCAGCGGATCGCGGACAAGGTGTTCATGCTCACGCCGCGCAACGTCGAGATCTCCGCGGAGGAGCGCGCACGGTTGATCGAGAAGGGCTTCTTCAACCAAAGCTGACGGGCTCGCGCCCGGTAGCCTGAGGCGCGCAATGCAGATCGGTCTGATCGGAGCAGGCAACATGGCGCGCGCGATGGCGCGCGGGTGGGGACGGCCGCTGCTGGTCGCCGACCCCGTCGCCGAGCGCGCGCAGGCGTTGGTGGAGGAGGTCGGGGGGGAGGTGTTGGCCTCCAACGCCGAGGTCGCGCAGCGTGCTGACCTGGTCGTGCTGTGCCACAAGCCCGCCCAGCTGCAGGGCGTCGCGCGGGAGGTCGCGCCGCATGCGCGGGCCGTCGCCTCGATCCTCGCCGCGACCGCCCTCGAGGATCTGAAGGCCGCATACCCCGAGCGGCCGGTCTACCGCTTCATTCCGTCACTGCCGGCCGAGGTGCGGCGGGGCGCGATCGTGCAGGCCGCCGACCCCGAGCCGGCTGCGCTGGACGCCGAGGTCGCGGCGCTGTTCGGAGAGCTGGGCACGCTGGTGGTGCTCGACGACGCGCTCGTGGACGTCGCGATGGGGTTGATGTCATGCGCACCCGCCTACGTCGCGCTGGTCGCCGAGGCGCAGATCGACGCCGGCGTGCGGCGCGGCATCCCCGCTGCGCAGGGCGCGGAGCTCGTGATCGGAACGCTCGCCGGCACCGCCGAGTTGCTGCGCCGGCGCGGCAACGACACGTTGGCGGTGCGCCGCGAGGTGTCCTCTCCCGGTGGCGTCACGGCGCGCGGCCTCGACGCCCTGGAGCGCGGCGGTCTGCGCGCGGCGTTCGGAGACGCTCTCGATGCGGTGCTCGACGGCTCCGGGCGCGGTCGATGACGCCGATCCTCGCGTCGGCGCGCGTGGAGATCGCCAACTACCTGTCGACGCTGATCTACGTCTACACGCTGCTGATCCTGGCGCACATCGTCGTCAACTGGCTGCTCGCGTTCGGGCTGCGCCCGCCCTATTCGCGCGCGAGTAGCGCCGTGCTGGGGTTCCTGCGTGACGTTTGCGAACCGTTCCTGCGCATCTTCCGACGCGTGATCCCGAGCTTCGGGGCGATCGACATCAGCCCGATCGTCGCGATCCTCGTGCTCGGGATCGTCAATCGCGTGGTCGTCCAGGGCATCGTCCACGGTTGAGCGCGCGCGTCTCCCCACGGGCGCGCTCGGTGCTCCTCTCGCCGTGGGTACGCGCCGCGTTCGTCGCGATCGTGGTCGTCGCGATCGACCAGCTCACCAAGCGCGCGGTGCGCAGCGGAATCGTCCCCGGTGAAGAACACCGCCTGCTGCCCGGCGTGCAGCTCGTCGACGCGCGCAACCACGGTGTCGCGTTCGGCTTCCTGCCCGGCGATCAGCTGATCGTGACGATCGTGATCGCGCTGGCATTGCTCATGTTGCTCGTGTACTTCGCGCGTCACGTCACGCGGCCGCTGATCTGGCTGCCAACCGGGATGCTGGTCGGGGGGGCACTGGGAAACATCGTCGACCGCGTCGCGGAAGGCTCGGTGACGGACTTCATCAAGCTTCCCCTCGGCTGGCCGCCGTTCAACCTCGCCGATGCCGCGATCACGCTGGGCGTGTTGCTGTTGATCGCCGTCATCGAGCGCCCGCGCGAGACGTGAGCGAGCCCTTCACGATCGCCTACGAAGACGAGCACCTGCTGGTCGTCGACAAGGCCGCGGGCACCGTCGTGCACCCCGCGCGGGGGCATCGCGAGGGGACGCTCGCGCAGCTGCTCGCCGGGACCGCCGCGGGCGGCGAGGCAGAGCGCGCCGGGATCGTGCACCGCCTCGACCGCGACACGTCCGGCCTGATGGTGGTCGCGCGCTCGGAGGAGGCCCATGCGCTGCTGCAGCGGGCGCTCTCCGAGCGGCGCATAGAACGCGAATACCTGGCGCTGGTCGTCGGGCGCCCCCCGGCGCGGACGGGCACGATCGAGGCGCCGATCGGACGCGACCCGAAGGTCCGCACGCGGATGGCCGTCGGCGGCAATTTTCCGCGCGAGGCGCGCACGCATTTCGAGGTGCGGCGCGCGCTCGCCGGCTACACCCTGCTGGGCGTCAAATTGGAGACAGGCAGGACACATCAGATCCGGGTCCACATGCAGGCGATCGGGCACCCCGTGGCGGGGGACCCCGAGTACGGCGCGCCCGCTGCATTGGGCCTGAAACGCCAGTTCCTGCACGCCGCGCGGCTCGCCTTCGAGCACCCGCTCGGCGGAACGCGCATCGAGGTCCGCTCCGAGCTGCCGCAGGACCTCGCCGAGGCTCTGGAGCGAGCCGAGCAGCTATCCTGAGCACCGCACAGAAACCCACGACCCGTGCGGTAACGGATCGCGGCCCTGCTCGCGGCAAGACGCCCAGCCGCGAGTCCCGCACCGGCGGCACGGTAGCCAAGCCAAGACAAGCAAAACACAAAGGGAGTTGTAAATACCGTGGCCCAGGTAGGCATCGCGGAACTGCTGGAGGCTGGCGTTCATTTCGGCCACCAGACACGCCGCTGGAACCCCAAGATGCGCCGTTTCATCCACGATGAGCGCGCCGGCATCTACATCATCGATCTGTTGAAGACCGCTGCGCTGCTCGAGCAGGCCCGCCAGTTCGCCGGCGAACTGGCCCATCGTGGTGGGGTGGTGTTGTTCGTCGGCACGAAGAAGCAGGCCCGCGACACCGTCAAGGAGGTCGCCGAGGGCGCTGGCATGCCCTACGTCAACCACCGCTGGCTCGGCGGGCTGCTGACCAATTTCCAGACCATCAACCAGCGCATCCGGCGCCTACACGACCTCGAGCGCTACGAGCGGGAGGGGCAGCTCGCGCTGCTGCCGACGCGCGAGCGCATGGCGGCGCAGGCGGACCTCGCCAAGCTGCGCGCCAACCTGGGGGGCGTCAAAGACATGCAGCGCGTCCCCGACGCGATCTTCGTGATCGACCTCAAAACCGAGGCGATCGCGGTGCGCGAGGCGCAGCGCCTGCGTATACCGATCATCGGTCTCGTCGACACCAACTGCGACCCCGACGGGATCGATTACGTGATCCCCGGCAACGACGACGCGATCCGCTCTTGCGCACTCATCACGCGCGCGATCGGGACGGTCGTCGCGGAGGGCCGCCAGATCTTCCGCGCCGAGGAGGAGAAGGCGCGCCAGGAAGCCGAGGAGAAAGCGCGCATCGAGGCTGAGGCGCGCGCCAAGCGCGAAGCCGAGGAAGAGGCCAAGCGCGCGGCTGAAGAGCAGGCCAAACGCGCCGCCGAAGAGCAGGCTGCCCGCGAGGCCCAGGAGCAGGCAGCGCGCGACGCGGCCGCTGCACAGGCGGCGGCCGCCGAGGCCCCCGCCGCGCAGCCGGCACCCGCGGCCCAGGGGCAGCCGAAGGCGGCCCCTGGGCCACAGGCGACCCCGGCGCCTGCGGCTGCGGCGACCCCGGCGCCTGCGGCTGCGGCGACCCCGGCGCCTGCGGCGACCCCGGCGCCCGTGGCTGCGGCGACCCCGGCGCCTGCGGCTGTGGAGACCCCCGCACCGGCGGTCGAGGCGACCCCCGCGGCCGCGCCGGTGCCGGCTGCCGCAGCGCCGTCCGCAGAGGCCGACGCGGCTCCCCCCGCCGGCGACGGCGCCGCACCGGATGGGGCCGCAGCGGATGGCGCCGCAACGGCAGGCACCACGGACCAGGCCCCGCAGGAGAACGCAACAGTCGAGACCGAGGAGGCGAAGGCGTGAGCGCAGTCGAGATCAGCGCATCGGATGTCAAGGCGCTCCGCGACCGCACGGGCGCGGGGATGATGGACTGCAAGAAGGCCCTCTCGGAGGCCGGCGGCGACATGGAGCAGGCGATCGAGCTGCTGCGCGTGCGCCAGGGCAAGAAGATCCAGGATCTCGGCGAGCGCGTCGCGACCGAGGGGACCGTCCAGGCATACGTGCACGCGGGCGCCAAGGTGGGGGTGCTGATCGAGGTCGACTGCAATACCGACTTCGTCGCGACCAACGAGGACTTCGTGTCCTTCGCGCGCGACGTCGCGATGCAGATCGCCGCGACGCCCACCGTGCGTTACGTCTCTCGCGAGGAGGTCCCCGAGGACGAGCGCGCCGCGGAGGCGCGCGTGTACGAGCAGGAGGCGGCCGACAAGCCCGAGAACGTGCGCGGCAAAATCGTCGAGGGCAAGCTCGACGCCTGGTACAGGACGATCGTGCTGCTAGAGCAGGAGATGCACAACCCGAAGTTCGAGGGCGCCTCGGTGCAGCGGCTCCGCGACGAGCTCACCGCGAAGACCGGCGAGAACGTCGTGATACGCCGCTTCGTGCGGTTTGCGATTGGCCAATAAGGCCCGGTCGGCAACGGGCAGGTAGGCTCTTTCGCGACCGATGGCCCCTGCCTTCAAACGCATATTGCTGAAGCTCTCCGGCGAGGCCCTGATGGGGGCCCTGGAGTACGGCACCGACCCCGAACGCGTGGCGGCGGTCGCGCGCCAGGTCAGCGCGGTGCAGGAGCAGGGCGTCGAGGTCGCGATCGTCGTGGGTGCCGGCAACATCTACCGTGGCATGAAGGGCGCGGCCGCCGGGATGGACCGCGCGACGGCCGACTACATGGGGATGCTCGCGACGGTGCTCAACGCGCTGCCGCTGCAGGATGCGCTGGAGAAGCGTGGGACCCCGACCCGGGTGCAGTCGGCGCTCGGGATCTCCGAGGTCGCCGAGCCCTACATCCGCCGCCGCGCGATGCGGCACCTGGAGAAGCGCAGGGTGGTGATCTTCGCGGCGGGCACCGGCAACCCGTTCTTCACGACCGACACCGCGGCGGCGCTGCGCGCGGCGGAGATCCACGCCGAGATCATCCTGATGGCCAAGAACGGCGTCGAAGGCGTCTACACGGCCGATCCCGCGCTTGACCCGACGGCGCGGTTCCTCCCCGAGATCACCCACATGGAGGCGCTGGAGCGTCGTCTGCGAGTGATGGACTCCACGGCGCTGGCGCTCTGCATGGAGAACGGGATGCCGCTGAACGTGTTCAACATGGACGACGAGCGGTCGATCGCGCGGATAATCTCCGGGGAGCGCGTGGGCACGCTCGTATCGACACCCCAGGACACACAAGACGATGCTTGAGGCATCCCGCACGACGATCCGAGGGAGACGGCGATGGCTGACGAAGATGACCTGATCGACGAGCTGCTCGACGATGCGCGCACGCGCATGGCGAAGTCGGTGGAGGCCACGCAGCACGAGTTCGCCACCGTCCGCACCGGCCGCGCCAGCCCGGCGCTGCTGGAGCGCGTCGTGGTCGACTACTACGGGGCGCAGACCCCGTTGAACCAGCTCGCGACGCTGTCTGCGCCGGAGGCGCGGCTGCTGACGGTGCAGCCCTACGACAAGTCCTCGATCAAGGCGATCGAGAAGGCGATCAACGAGTCCGACATCGGCCTGACGCCCTCCAACGACGGCAACTTGATCAGGCTGGTGGTGCCCGAGCTAACCGAGGAGCGCCGGCGCGATCTGGTGAAGGTCGTGCGCAACCTCGCGGAGGACGGCCGCGTGAAGATCCGCAACGTGCGGCGCGACGTGATGCACGACCTGCGCGAGCTCAAGTCGGCCGGCGATGCCGGCTCCGACGACGAGCACCGCGCGGAGGTCGAGCTGCAGAAGCTCACCGATGCGCGCACCGGTGAGCTCGACGTCGTGCTGAAGGCCAAGGAAGAGGAGATCCTCGAGGTCTGATGGCCGCCGCCGAGCGCGCTGAGCCCGGCGCGCGGGCCCGCTACGTCGCGATCATCACCGACGGCAACGGCCGCTGGGCGCGGTCCCGCGGACTCCCGGTCAACGCCGGCCACGACGCGGGAGCCGACACCGTCAAGGCGCGCCTTCGCGACGCGGTGGATCTCGGGATCGAGGAGCTCACGGTGTACTCGTTCTCCACCGAGAACTGGTCGCGCCCGCCCGAGGAGGTCGCCGGACTGGTGGAGATGTTCTCGCGCCGCATCGCCCGCGAAACCCCGGAGCTCCATGCCGAAGGGGTGCGCATGCGCTTCATGGGGCGCCGCGAGGGCATCTCGGCCGAGTTGCAGGAGCAGATGGACTGGGCGCAGGAGCTCACGGACGCCAACGAGAAGATCACGCTGTTCGTCGCGTTCAACTACGGCGGGCGCGCGGAGATCCTCGATGCCGCGGAGCGGTACAAGGCCATGAGGGTGGCGCAGGCCTCCGAAGGAGGCCGAGCAGGGCCCCTCACTCACCAATCCGCCGAGGAGGAGTTCCGTCGTTGTCTGTATGCGCCCGAGATGCACGACCCCGACCTGATCATCCGCACGAGCGGTGAGCGGCGACTCTCCAACTACCTGCTCTGGCAGTCGGCCTATTCCGAGCTGGTCTTCCGCGAGGAGCTCTGGCCCGACTTCACGCGCGCCGCGCTCCAGGAGTGCCTGGACGAGTTCAGCGCGCGCCGCCGCCGCTTCGGTGGGCGCTGAGGATGGCCGTGGACGGTTCCCGCCACAGTCCCCCGCGCATCTCCGCGCAAGGCAGCGCCACGCAGGCGGAGCGCGGCGGGGAGCACGCACCTCGCCGCTCGGACCTCGCCGCGCGGGTGCTCGTCGCGCTGCCCGCGATCGCGCTGGCGCTGTTCCTCGTGATCGAGGGCGGGACGATCTTCGCGCTGGGCGTGCTCGTGCTCGGCGCGATCTGCCTGCACGAGCTGTTCTCGATGTACGAGCGCGCGCATCCGGTGCGCCTGGCGGGGTTCGTCGGGCTCGCCGGCCTGCTCGCAGCCGCGCGCTACGGCGGCTCCCCGCAGGTGCTGCTGGCTGCCGTGGCGATCTGGCCGGTGTTGTTCGGGCTGACGCTCGCCCAGCGCCGGCCCAGCCTCGGCGGGCTGGCGCTGACGCTGCTGGGGATCTACTGGGTCGGCCTGGCGCTCGCCCACGCGATCCTTCTGCGCGGTCTCCCCCACGGCGAGGGAATCGTGCTGGACGTGCTCGTCGGCACGTTCCTCGGCGACACCGGCGCGTACCTCGGCGGGAAGCTGTTCGGCAGGCGCCCGCTCGCCCCCTCGATCTCACCCAACAAGACCGTCGAGGGGCTGCTGATCGGGATGGGCACCGCGGTGCTCGCGGTCTGGTTCGCCGGGCGCTACCAGGACTGGTTGCCGGGCACGCACGCGCTCGTGCTGGGCGCCGGCGTCGCGCTGGCGGGCCCCGTGGGGGACCTGTTCGAGTCGTTCGTCAAGCGCGAGGCCGGCACCAAGGACGCCGGTCGGCTGTTCGGCGCCCACGGCGGTGCGCTGGACCGTCTCGACGCGGTCCTGTTCACGGCCGTCGTCGCCTATTACATCTGGCTTGCCTATGGCTGATGGCTCCAAGCGCCTGTTGATCCTCGGCTCGACCGGCTCGATCGGGACGCAGGCACTCGACATCGTCGCGCGCGGCGGGGAGTTCGAGCTGGTGGGTCTGTCCGCCGAGCGCTCCTGGGAGGCGCTGCTGGAGCAGGCGCGCGCGCACGGGGTGCGGCGGGTGGCGTTGGTCGACGAGGATGCCGCCGCGTGTGCGCGCGAGGCGTGGACCGACGGGGAGGTCCTGAGCGGCCCGCAAGGGCTGGTCGAGCTGGTGGTCTCGAGTGGCGCGGAGCTCGTGCTCAACGCACTGGTGGGCTCCGCGGGCCTCGGGCCGACGGTGGCGGCGCTCGGCGAGGGCATCGACCTGGCGCTCGCGAACAAGGAGTCGCTGGTCGTCGGCGGCGAGCTCGTCGGCGCGCTGGCGCAGGCGACGGGCGCGCAGATCGTCCCGGTCGATTCCGAGCACGCCGCGCTGCACCAGCTGATCGCCGGGCAGCCTCCCGGCGCGGTGGAGCGCCTGACGATCACCGCCAGCGGCGGCCCCTTCCGCGGCTATACGCGCGAGCGATTGCAATCGGTGAGCGTCGCGCAGGCGCTCGCGCATCCCACGTGGGCGATGGGTGGCAAGATCACGATCGACTCCGCGACGCTGATGAACAAGGGCCTGGAGCTGATGGAGGCCCACCACCTGTTCGGCACGCCTTACGAGAGCATCGACGTCGTCGTCCATCCGCAGTCGCTCGTGCACGGGCTCGTGCAGCTCGCCGACGGTGCGCTGCTGGCGCATCTGGGACCGCGCGACATGCGTATCGCGATCTCCTACGCGCTGCACGGGGGCGAGAGCGTGCCTACGGGGCTCGCGCCGCTCGATCTCGTCGAGGTCGGGGAGCTCACGTTCGAGGCCGTCGATCTCGAGCTCTTCCCCTGCCTGCGCCTGGCGCGTGAGGCGGCGCAGGCAGGTGGGACGGCGCCCTGTGTGCTGAACGCGGCCAACGAGGTCGCCGTGCACGCGTTCCTCGGCGAGCGGCTGGCGTTCGTCGACATCCCGGTGGTGATCGAGCGTACGCTGGAGCAGCTTGGTGCGCAGCCCGTGCGCGCGTTCGAGTCGCTCTACGAGGCCGACCGCGAAGCACGCGCGATCGCGGGCGAGGCGGTCGCTGCGTTGGGGTGATGCGTCGGTGGCCCCGGCCTCGATACGCAAGACGTGTGTCCCGGTCGCGGACGCGCTGTCGGAATGGTGGGCATGACCCTTCACGCCTTGCAACTACCCCTGTCGCCCCCAGCCGCCTGTACGCCGCAGCGTTCCAGCCGAACCCGCAGGTATGATGCTGGTATGACCAAAGTTGCCAAGATCACCGTCTCCCTGCCGGCCGAACAGGTGGATCGTGTGCGGGACGCCGTGGCGCGCGGCGAAGCCGCCAGCGTCTCCGGTTACGTCTCGGCCGCGCTGGCCGATGCGCTTGGCGCGCCGGGCGGGGGACTCACTGACGACGGCTCCGAACAGGACGGCCTCGCGATGCTGCTGGAGGAACTGGTCGCCGAACATGGCGAGCCCGGCGCCGAGGCGCGTGCGTGGGCTGAGACCGCGCTGGCTCTCTCGGAGCCGCGGTGAGGGGCGTAACGCTCGACGCCGGGGCGCTGATCGCGCTGGAGCGCGGCGAGGAGCGCATGCGTGCGCTGCTCCAGCGTGTGCAGGCCGAGCCGGAGGCGGTTCTGCATATACCCGCCGGCGTATTGGCGCAGGTGTCCCGGGACTTCCGCCGCCAGGCCCGTCTGGCGCGGCTCCTGCGAGCTCGTCAGACGCGCGTGGTGGCGCTCGACGAGCAGACCGCGCGCGTCGCCGGCATGTTGCTCGCGCGGCGCGGTGGCAGCGACGTCGTGGATGCGAGCGTGGTCGTGTGCGCCCGTAGATACCGGCAGGGTGTCGTGACCGGCGATCCGCGGGATCTGCGCAGGCTGGAACCGAAGCTGGCGCTCACGGTGCTCTGAGGGCCAGCCGCCGGTCCCGACGCCGGCGGCTGCCACACTGCTCGCATGAGCTGGCTGCTGACCGTGCTGGGGTTCATGGCGCTCGTGGTCCTGCACGAGTTCGGGCACTTCGCCGCGGCGAAGGCCGTGGGGATGCGCGTGGAGCGCTTCTCGCTGTTCTTCCCGCCGAAGCTGTTCGGTGTGCGCCGCGGGGAGACCGAGTACATGATCGGTGCGATCCCCGCGGGCGGCTACGTGCGGATCACCGGCATGAGCCCCCGCGAACGCGACTCGATCGACCTGCGCATCGCGCACCGCACCTACTACGCGCAGCCCGTCTGGAAGCGCCTGGTGGTGATCGCGGCGGGTCCCGCGATGAACGTGCTGATCGCGTTCGCGATTCTCTGGGGGATCTACGCGCTGACGGCGCACCAGCCCCGCACCGATCGAGCCCAGATCGCGGTCGTCGAGCACGGCCACCCGGCGGCGGGCGTGCTGCGGGTCGGAGACGTGCTGGTCGCCGTCGACGGGCGGCCGGTGCGCCTGAGCTCCAAGGGAGAATCGAGGGGCTTCATCGCGAATATCTCCGCGCACCACTGCCCCGGTCGCCCGGTGGCGGGCTGCCTGGCCGCGACACCGGTGCGCCTGACGGTGCTGCGCGGTGGGCGCCGCCTGAGCTTCGCGGTGACTCCGCGCTACGAAGCGAAGCTGGGGCGGACGCTGATCGGGATCGAGACGCAGCCTGTGTACGTGCGCGAATCGCTCGCCCGCGCTGCGGCCACGAGCGTCAGCGAAATGTGGCACGTGACGAGCCTGACGGTGTCGCGGATCTCGGAGATCTTCGTCAGCTCGCACGCGCGCAAGGAAGTGCACTCGATCGTCGGCGTCTCGGATTTCGCCAGCGAAGAGTTCAGCTACAGCGCGACCGCCGCGCTGTTCGTGCTCGCGCTGGTGTCGCTGTCGCTTGCCGTCATCAACCTCTTTCCGTTCCTGCCGCTCGACGGCGGGCACATCTTCTGGGCGCTCGCGGAGAAGCTGCGCGGCCGCCCGATCCCGTTCGCCGTCATGGAACGCGCGAGCGTCGTAGGCTTTGCGCTGGTCCTGTCCCTCTTCGTGATCGGCTTCGCCAATGACATCCACACCCTTTCCAACGGCGGCTTCAAAGTCCGCTGAGGACGCGCCCGCCTACGACCACCCCGCGGCGCGCGCCGCGACGATGGTGGAGGCGTTCGAGATCTCGAGCGCAATCCACTCCGGCGACGTCGCGATTCGCACGAAGGGCGACGCGCAGACGCTGACGTGGGCGCAGTGGCGCACCCGCACGCGCGACCTCGCCGGCGGCCTGCACCGCCTGGGCCTGCGCCGCGGCGAGACGCTGGCGCTGCTGCTCGGCAACCGCCCCGAGTTCCACGTCGCCGACATGGCGGCGGTCACGCTCGGAGCGACGCCGTTCTCGATCTACCAGACCTATGCGGCCAACCAGATCGAGTTCGTGGTTTCCGACGCGGCCGCGCGGATCGCGATCGTCGAGCATCAGTACCTCGACCGGCTGCTGGAGGCCCGGCGCAACCTTCCGCACCTGGAGCACGTGGTCCTCGTCGACGGCGAGGCCGCGGGCTCCGAGGGTGTGCTCACGCTGGAGGACGTGGAGGCCTCGGGGCGCGACGAGGCTGTCCAGGCCGCCGTCGCGAAGGCCGCCGTCGGGGTCGAGCCCGAGGACGTGCTGACGCTGATCTACACCTCCGGTACGACCGGGCCGCCGAAGGGCGTGCAGCTCTGCCACCGCAACCTGCTCTCCGCGGTGCGCGGGATCGAGAGCATGGTGGAGTTCGGAGAGGGCGCGCGCGTGATCTCCTGGCTGCCGGCGGCCCACATCGCGGAGCGCGCCGCGCACCACTATCTCCCGATCGTGTACGGCCTGCAGATCACCAGCTGCCCCGACCCGCGCGAAGTCATGGCCTACCTGCCGGAAGTGCGCCCGCAGTGGTTCTTCGCGGTGCCGCGCATCTGGGAGAAGCTCAAGGCGGGCCTCGAGACGATGCTCGCGGGCCTGCCTGACGAGCAGCGCGAGCCGACCGAGCGCGCGCTGCAGGCGGCGATCGAGAAGGTGCGCATCGAGCAGCGCGGGGAGGAGGTCCCGCCGCAGCTCGCCGAGGAGGTCGAGGCCGCGGACGAGCGGATCTTCGCGGGTCTGCGCTCGATGCTCGGCTTCGACCAGGTCAAGGCGGTCAACGTCGGCGCCGCGCCGACGCCGGTGGAGGTGCTGGAGATGTTCCACGCGATCGGCATCCCGCTGTCGGAGCTGTGGGGGATGTCCGAGACGTGCGGCGCGGGCTGCGTCAACCCGCCGGAGAAGATCAAGCTCGGCACGGTCGGCCCGCCGGCCCCGGGCGTGGAGATCCGGATCGCCGAGGACGGCGAGGTGCTGGTGCGGGGAGAGATGGTCATGCTCGGCTACCGCAACGCCCCCGACAAGACGGCCGAGGCGATCGACGCGGACGGCTGGCTGCACACGGGCGACATCGGCGAGCTCGACTCCGACGGCTACCTGAAGATCGTGGACCGCAAGAAGGAGCTCATCATCAACGCCGCCGGCAAGAACATGTCGCCGGCGAACATCGAGGCCGCGATCAAGAGCGCCTCGCCGCTGATCGGTCAGGCGTGCGCGATCGGCGACCGCCGCCCGTACAACACGGCGCTGATCGTGCTCGACGCGGACTTCGCGCCGATGTGGGCCTCCAAGCACGGGCTCGAGGGCGCCACGCTGGAGCAGCTCGCCGGCGAGCCGGCGGTGCGCGAGGCCGTGCAGCAGGCGATCGACGCGGCGAACGCGACGCTCGCGAAAGTCGAGCAGATCAAGAAGTTCACGATCGTCCGCGGCGACTGGCTGCCCGGCGGCGACGAGCTGACGCCGACGATGAAGCTCAAGCGCAAGCCGATAGGCGAGAAGTATGCGGGCGAGATCGAGGGGATGTACTCCGCGTGAGCGCTCACTCGCTCACGCCACCCACGCTCGTCGCGGGCGGCGCACCCCAAACCCTTCCCTAAATCGCCGCCCGCACGCACACCCAGCTCTTGACGAGAGGACCCCAGCGCTCGGCGCGGGCCGGGCCGAACAGCTCCTCCAGGTCCCCGCGCCGCAGCAGGTCGATCTCCTCCCAGCTGCCCGCCGCGCCCAGACGCCAGTAGGGGCGGCGCAGTCGCGGCGGCAGCCAGTGCGCGAAGGGCAGCAGCGCGTGGGGCTCGATCGGGAACGACCAGGCGGGCGTCTGCACGAGCCAGCCGCGCCCGACGCGGCGCAGCTCGGCGGCGAACGCCGCGCGCCGCGGGCGCGGGACGTGCTCGATGACGCTGTTGCAGTACACGAGGTCGAACTCGCCCTCGGCGAACGGGAGCCCCTCGGCGGCGTCGGCCTGCACGAACGGGCCGGGATAGCCCGGGACGGGGGCGAGGTCGACGCCGGTGATGTCCAGGGTGGGCTCCAGCGCCCGCAGGCCGAGGCGCCCGCAGCCGACGTCGAGGATGCGCGCGCCGGGCGGCAGGCGGGTGAGCGCGAAGAAGTGCTCGTGCCGGCGCGCTCGTGCGCGCGCCGCCAGCGGGGACGCCAGGCGCGCGAGCGGGCCGCGCGCGGTGGGGTAGACGTCTCGAGGTCCAGGCAAGGGCTCTATTCCAAACACGTCGGCGAGGTCGTTGCTGTCGGCGTCGAAGTCCTCGGCGATCTCGAATTGGCCTTTGAGCATGCCGTGGGAGCCCATGACGGATGATCATAGAGATGATGCGGGTTGTCTTCACAGCTCATTCGCGGTTCCCACCGTAGAATGGTGCACATGTCCTCCCAACGCCAGATCCACGTCGGCCCGGTCGCGATCGGCGGCGGCGCGCCGGTCGCGGTGCAGACGATGACCAAGACCGAGACCGCCAACCTCGCGGCGACGATGAAACAGATCCACGAGGTGGCCGCCGCGGGCGCCGACATCGTGCGCGTTGCGGTCCCACGCGAGCAGGATGTGGAGGCGCTGAAGTCGATTGTCGCGCAGTCCCCGATCCCGGTGATCGCGGACATCCACTTCAACCACACGCTCGCGCTGAAGTCGATCGAGGCCGGCGCGCACTGCGTGCGGATCAACCCGGGCAACATCGGCGGGCCGGACAAGGTCGCGGAGGTCGTGAAGCTGGCGCGGGAACGCGGCACGCCGCTGCGCGTGGGCGTCAACTCGGGCTCTCTCCCCAAGCACCTGCGCCAGCTGGAGTACGACAACCCCGTGGAGGCGCTGGTGACGGCGGCGATCGAGACGGTGCAGCTGATGGAGAGCCTGGAGTTCGACGACTTCAAGGTCTCGATGAAGTCGACGTCGGTGCCGAACACGATCGCCTCCAACCGCCTGCTCTCGGAGCGCATCCCCTACCCGCTGCACCTGGGGATCACGGAGGCCGGCACGAAGTGGTCGGGATCGCTGAAGTCCGCGGTCGGCCTGGGGACGCTGCTTGCGGACGGCGTCGGCGACACGATCCGGATCTCGCTCTCGACGTTCCACGCCGAGGAGGAGGTGAAGGTCGCCTGGGAGATCCTCAAGGCGCTCAAGCTGCGCGAGCGCGGCCCGGTGTTGATCGCGTGCCCGACGTGCGGGCGCCTGCAGTTCGACATGGACACCGTCGTGGCCGAGGTCGAGCAGCGGTTGGAAGCCTACGAGGACCCGATCGAGGTTTCGGTTCTCGGTTGCGCGGTCAACGGAATAGGTGAGGCGCGCCACGCGGACTTCGGGATCACGGGCGCCAAGGACATGGGGATGATCTACTCCAAGGGCGAGCCCCTGAAGAAGGTCCCCACGGACCAGTTGGTGGACGAGCTGTTCAGGGAGATCGACCGCTACTACGCGTCCGGCAAGACCGTGCAGCGCGACGAGACGGCCGCCGCGGAGGCGCGCGCGTGGCTCCAGGAGAACGAGGACGCGACACAGATGACCCCGGAGCGCCTCGCCGCGCTGGAGGCCGCGGCCGCGGAGAACGACGAGGCCGCGGACGCGGTCCTGGAGTCGATGCTGCAGCCGGCGGGCGGCAACGGCGGTGCGGTCGCGCTCGACGAGGCAGCTTCGCCGGTCGCGGGCAGGCGCTTCAGTCGTAGCTGACGCCCCCGGCGGCTAAAGCTCTTCAGTTCACCGGTGGCGGTGTGCCGTCGGCGGTCGCGGCCAGCGCGGGATCCCATTCGCAGACCGAGCAGGCGTGGCGGAACGCGGAGCGCGCGAACTGCAGGGCCGACGCATGCGGGTCGGCGCTGGCGATCGCGTCGTCCCAGTCGAGAACGAACTCGCCCAGCGCAGGCTCCCAGCGCGCCGCCGCCGGGCCGAGCGTCGCGTGGGGAAACGAGTCGGGCGCGGGGTGGGCGTAGGCGTAGAACGCGGCACGCTCGTAGCGCGCGTCGCCGGGCCACCACCCGACGGCGACCTCCTGGGCGTCCATCGCGTTGCGCATGATGAAGTCCTGCGACGGCGGGTCGGCGGGTTCGCCGGAGAAGAGGTTGACGGCGAGGTCGAACGAACCCCACCACGCGTTGACCGGCGTCGAGCGACCGCGATAGGGCGCGCGCAGCGCGGCGAGCACGAGCGCGGCGTGAGTGGCCGCGGCGAAATAGGCGCCGATCTGGGAGGGGTCGTAGGTGGCGTGCTCCTCGTCCTCATCCAGCGCCACGCTCCAGGTGACCTCCTGTGGCGTGGGGTCGAACTCGACGGGCCCCACGAGCTCGCGCACGGCGGCGAGCAGCTCGCGGGTGACCGCGCCCACGGATCGGTGGGGTGTCAGCGCGACGACGCGCACGCGTCCGTCGCTGTGCTCAACAAGAGCTTCGTGTTTGTGCAAGTCGAGCGCGACCACCAGTGCGCCCGAGCCGTCCGGGGCGGGCAGCGCAAGCGTCTCCCAGCCGCGGGCCGTGAGTCGCAGCGCGGCATGCTGGAGCTGGGGCTCGGGTGGTGCGAGTCGGGCGGCGAGCTTGCCGAGGATCTGGGTATGGGCGTGCAGCGTGTCGCAGCTCGCGCGCCACTGCGCGTAGTGGAGCGCGGGCCAGGCGGTCGGGGACATGGGAGACCACGCTAGCGGCTCGCGGTGCCGTGCTCCGCCGGCTCGCCGCCGGCGGCCTGCGGAAGCTCCCCGGCGGTGGGCTGCGCGGGTGCGCCGTCGGCGGCCTGTACGCGTGCGCCGCAAGCCGTCTCCGGGGGTTCGTCGGCGGCGGCGCGCGCGAGCAAGGTGCGGGCGTCGGACTCGCCGACGACGCTGGCGGCGCGCGTGACGAAGACCGTGAGATCCTGGTCGTGCAACAGGGCGCCCCAGAGCGCGTCGGGATCGCGCCACGGCAGGGCCGGGCCGCCGACGCGCTCGCGGATGTGCCCCAGCTCGACTCCCTGGCGCAGCGCGGCGGAGGCGTCGGTGATCGCAGCCTGGGCGGGCGCGATCAGCGCGCTGAGCTTCTGGGTCGCCTCGTCGAGGATCGCGGACGTGCCGACGAGACGCCAGTTGCGCGGTGTGGGGGCACGGGTGAGCTGCAGGCCGGGGAGGCGCAGGCCATGCCCGACCGAGGTCAGACGCGCGCGCAACGTCGCGAAGGACGCGCTCGCCGGGAGGCGCTGGGCGGCGAGCTGGCGCTCGACGGCGCCGAGCCACTCGTCGATCTGCTCCCCCGCGCGGGGATCCTCGGCTCGCAGTCGCGCGACGAGGGCGGGCACCGCGAGCAGCAGCTCCTCCAGGCGCTCGACGATCGCGAGTCGCATCCCCGCGTCCTACGCGGCTCGTAGCCGGTGCGCGCGTACGAATCGCGGCGTCATTCGGGCACGAGCCGTTCGCTGTTCTCGCCGATCGCCCATTCGACGCCGCGCTCGGAGAGGTTCACGCGCAGATGCGCGAGTGAGTCGCGCTCGGAGACCGCCTCGATAGCGGCGGTCGTCGCAGCGATCTGCACGCCGGGCGTGGGGACCAGCGCCAGCACGCTGGCGCGCGCGCTGGCGCGCAGACTCTGCTCGAAGCCGCCGCCGCTGCCGGCTTCGAGCAGCGTGCGCTGGACGGCGGTGAGCACTCCGAGGGCGGCGTCGAGGAGCGCGTCGGCGACCGCCACCGGTTCGCGCGCGGTCTCGGGCTCGTGCTCCAGGCGCCGACGCGCGTGCTCGACGGCGCGCGCGAGCTCCATCGCCGCGCCGCCGGCCTCTTCGGCGCTCTCGCCGAGGGCGCCCAGGAGGAGTGCCAGCACGGTCGCCGCCGCCGCCGCGAGCGGTACCGGCGGCGGCTGCCCGGCGGATGGCACCGCGACGATCGCAAGCGGCAGCGAGATCGTCAGGTCGGCGAGCCGGAACAGGGGGGCGGGGAGCGTCCGCAGCAACGGGTCGGCGCGGTAGATCCTGGCGATCCGGATCGCTTCGGCGTCGGCGCGCGCGCGGGCTGCCGTGACGTCGCAGGCGAGCGCGCCGAGCAGATCGCTCAGCGTGATCGGCGCGCTCGTTGCGTCTGTATCCGGCGAGCTCATCGACCGCGGAGCCGTCTGCTAGGTCCCTTTTGGCTTCGGCAGCGCTCCAGTCTGGGATTCCAGGATCGTGAGGATCCGTTCGAGTCCCCCGGGCATTTCGTCCTGCACGGCGTGAACCTCGATGTCCATCGAGTAGCTGCGCGTAGTCTGTGTTTCTTCCTTGGTGTCGCGCTGGTAGGCGGTGCTGACCTGCAGCTTGGCCGAGCCGAAGAACCATTTGGCCTCAGCCTCGAGTTTGCCGTTGACTTTGAGGCTCGTGTCAACCGAGGTTTTTTCGATCGCGTCGATCTTCGCCTTGAAGGTGATTTTGGTGTCCGCGACGCGGATGTACGGAATTGGTGCGAGCGTGAGGACCGGCACCGAGAGCTGGACTTCCTCGTATTTGGCCTCTTTCGCGGGATTGTCGCCTTCGGGCGGCGTGTAGGGGCTGACGAGGCGCTTGTAGTGGAAGGTGACGTAGATCGGGTCGCCGACGTCCTGAGATTCCCACGACTGAGGTTTGTTTTTGTCCTGGGGCAGTTTGTGGAAGCCGACTTCCTTGACGAAGTTGATCGTGCTCAGCGCCGCCTGCGACTGAGCTCGGATGACCGCGCACAACGGTCCTCCGATCATCGATTCGAAGTTGATGCTCGAGAGTTCCTGTCCTGGGTCTGGCATTGAGGGCTCCCCTCCGATGGGTGGTTAGGGCCCCAAATGCTGTCAATTAATTTGAACAATCCTATAAATGCGTTGACGCGGCAGGCGCGGAGCGGCGACGGGTGTCACGCAATGTTTCCAGCTCCACGGCAGGGCGAGCGGCGCCGCGACCGCGCTGGCCGGCGGCGCCCCTCGCGCTAGCGCGAGGTCAGCTCGCCGCCGCGAAGCGCTCCGCGACCTTCGCCCAGTTGACGACGTTCCACCACGCATCGAGGTAGTCCGGGCGGCGATTCTGGTACTTCAGGTAGTAGGCGTGCTCCCACACGTCGACGCCGAGCAGCGGGACCTTGCCGTCTGAGATCGGGTTGTCCTGGTTGGCGCTGCCGACCACGGCGAGGCTTCCGCCGTCGAGCACCAGCCACGACCAGCCGGAGCCGAACTGGTTGACGCCGGTTTCCTTGAGCTTGGCCTGGAAGTCCGAGAAGGAGCCGAACGCGGAGCCGATCGCCGCGCCGAGATCGCCGCCGGGCTCCCCGCCGGATTGGTCCCCGCCCGCCCTCATGCTCTCCCAGAAGAGCGTGTGGTTGTAGTGGCCTCCGCCGTTGTTTTTGACCGCGGTGCGCTTCGCGTCGGGCACCTGCGAGAGGTCCCTCAGGACGTCCTCGATCGCGGCGTCCGCGAGCGGGGTGCCCTCGAGCGCGGCGTTGACCTTGTCGACGTAGGCCTGATGGTGCTTGTCGTGGTGGACTTCCATCGTCGCCTTGTCGATGTGGGGCTCCAGCGCGTCGTACGCGTAGGGGAGCGGCGGAACTGTGTAGGCCATGTCGAGCTCCTCGAAGATTGAGTTGGACTGTCTGCGGTTGGGGCTGTTCTATCAGAGCGCGGGCAGGCTCCGAAACGGATTCTCGACGCGAACCGTGGCGATTTCCTGGCCGTCGTTCAGATCCTCGCTGAGCAGTCGCTTGCACTCGCCGCGAGCGGCGGCCGCGACGACGAGGCCGTCCCAATACGAGATCTGTGCTTCCCGGCTGATCTCGACGGCGCGGCTGACAAGCGCCGAGTCGATGGGGACCACCTCGAGCAGGGTGAGCCAGTCCAGCAACTCGGCTGCGCGCTCCGGCGGGAGGGGCTTGGCGAGCTTGCGGGTCACCGTCACGTAGAGCTCGCCGAGCACCTGCGCGCTAAGCACGAACTGCGCTGGCGGTGTGGACGCCAGTAAGGCGCGCGCCGCGGCGCGCTTCTGTGGCTCGTCCTCGTCCAGCGCGTACACGAGGATGTTCGTGTCCAGGAACGCCCGAGAGGGTGGCGCAGGCGACCGGAGGTCGCCGAGCCGGGCCCCTCGTTCACTCATCTCGGGTGGCGCAGGCGACCGGAGGTCGCCGAGCCGGGCCCCTCGCTCACTCATCTCGCTCATAGAGCTGCTCGCGCGTCCAGCTGCGGCCGCGGGGGCCACTGCCAGCGTTCACGGCCTCGGTCAGGGCCAGGAATCCCGCTATCGCCGAAGGCTGTGTTCCGGATGCGGCGAAGTTCTCCAGGTACTCGCGCACCAGCGCGTTGACCGAGGTGTCCCGTTCGAGCGCCCGGATGCGTGCACGCTTGAGCAGATCGTCGTCGAGGGATAGCGTCAGATTGGCCATCTTCGCCTGCACCTGTGTAGCACATAATCAGTGTAGCACGGGCCAGTCGCCATTTGCAGTCCGTGCTCGCGCCGCCGACTGCCTAATACTTCCGTCTGGTCACCCCTAACCGATAATCGGAAATCGCTGACCATGCCGAGAGGAGGGCGGATGTCGGACTTCGCAAGTGAGGGCAGGATCGCGCGCTCGTGGCGCCTGACGCGCGCGTCGTTCGAGGTGGTGCGCGAGAACCCCGCGCTGCTCGTACTGGCGCTGCTCTCGACTGTGACGGGCGTCGCCGCGGTCGGGATCGTATTCGGGTTGACGAGCGCCACCGGTCACCTGCACGGTGGTGGCGTGAGGGGCACCGGGGCGCTGGTGGCCCTGATCCTCGCGTATCCGCTCACGTTCGTGAGCGTGTTCTTCAACACCGCGATCGTCGCGGCCGCGTCCGCGGCACTCGACCGGCGGCGGATGTCGGTGGGAGAGGCGTTGGCGGTCGCGGCGAGCCGCATCGGGCAGATCGCGCTGTGGGCCCTGATCGCGACGCTGCTGGGCGTCGTGATCGAGCAGATCGTCAGCCGCCTGCCGCTCGGCGGGAGCATCGCGGCGCGCCTCGTCGGGTTCGCGTGGGCGCTGGCGAGCATCTTCGCGATCCCCGCGCTCGTCCTGGAGGACCGCCCGGCGACGCAGTGCCTGCAGCGCTCGGCGCAGCTCGTCAAGCAGCGCTGGGGCGAGGGGATCGCCGGCAACGTGATCGTCACCGCGTGGATGGTCCTGCTGACGATCCCGCTCACGATCCTGTTCGTGATCGCGCTGGCCGTGAGCTTCGAACACACCGCGGCGCTGGTCGCGGTGATCGCGGTGGGCGCGCTCACGCTGCTCGCGGTCGCGGCACTCGGCTCGGTCGTGCGCCAGACGTTCGCCGTCGCGCTCTACCGCTACGCGACGAGCGACAGTGCGCCGGGCCCGTTCGACGAGCGCGACCTGCGCGCCCCCTTCGCGCGCCGCCGCCGCGGGCTGTTCGGCTGAGGCGCGCGAGGAGGCGGGGCATGGACGCCCCGCGCGGCTTCCCGCGGGAACGGGCCGACTCGCGCGGACGATCTCCCACCCCAACCCACCGGCGCCGTAATACGCTCCCAGTCCAGCGATGACGCGCCTCTCCCAATATCTGCTCCCCACCGAGAAGCAGGCGCCCTCCGACGCGGAGGCGATCTCGCACAAGCTGATGGTCCGCGCGGGCCTGATCCGCCAGATCGGCGCTGGGATGTGGACGTGGCTGCCGGCGGGCTGGAGGGTGCACCAGCGCGTCGTGGGGATCATCCGCGAGGAGATGGACGCGATCGGCGGCCAGGAGCTGCTGATGCCGGTGCTCCAGCCCGCGGAGCTGTGGCGCAAGAGCGGGCGCTACGGGATCGACGAGCTGTTCAAGCTGCAGGACCGCAAGGGCTCGGACCTCGTGCTCGCGATGACCCACGAGGAGGCCGTGACGACGCACGTGGCGCAGACGGTGCGCTCCTACCGCGACCTGCCGCTGATCCTCTACCACTTCCAGACCAAGGAGCGCGACGAGCCGCGCCCGCGCGCGGGGGTGCTGCGCACGCGCGAGTTCATCATGAAGGACTCCTACAGCTTCGACCGCGACGCCGACGGGTTGGAGGAGCGCTATCAGCTGCACGTCCAGGCGTACGACCGCATGATGGAGCGCACCGGCCTGCGCTACTACCGCGTGGAGGCCGACGTCGGGATGATGGGCGGCACCGGCGCGCACGAGTACATGGCGCCGTGCCCCGCCGGCGAGAACGAGGTCGCGCTCGCGGGGGCCGGTGGGAATCAATACGCGGCGAACGTCGAGGTCGCGCGCGCCACGCCCCAGCCGGTGCAGCTGCCCGCGGCGTCGGCCGCTCCCGAGGAGGTCTCGACACCGGGGCTGACGACGGTGGCGGAGGTGTCGGGTGCATTGGGCGTGCCCGAGGGTGCCCTGCTGAAGGCCTATCCCGTGGTTTTGGGTGAGGGGGAGGGGGGGAGGGGTCGCGCGTGGTGCTCGTGCTCGTCCGCGGCGACCACCGCGTCAACGAGATCAAGCTCGCGATGGCCCTGGGCGCGCACAGCCGCCCGGCGCGCCCCGAGGAGATCGCGGCGCGGCTCGGGCCGCCGGGGTTCGTCGGCCCGGTCGGACTGGATGGCCGAGTGGAGATCCTGCTCGACGAAGCCGCGCTGCCCGACGGCCGCGACGGCGGCTACGTGACCGGCGCGAACCGCCCCGACGCGCACCTCCGCGGCGTGGTGCCGGGACGCGACTTCTCCTTCCGCGCGGTCGACGTGCGCACGGTGCTCGCGGGGGACACCGTCGGAGGAGTGGATGGGTATCCGATCACCATCGAGCCCGCGATCGAGGTCGGCAACATCTTCAAGCTCGGTACCCGCTACTCCGATCCGCTCGGGGCGACGTATCTGGACGAGTCCGGGCGCGAGCAGGCGATCTGGATGGGCTGCTATGGGATCGGCCCCGCCCGGATCGCGGCGGCCGCGGTCGAGCAGTACGCGGACGAGCATGGGATCTCCTGGCCGCGCGCGCTGGCGCCGTTCGCGGTGCACCTGGTGGCGGTCGGCAAGGGGGACAGTCCGGCGCGGGCGGCCGCGGAGGGGCTGTACGAGACGCTGCGCGCCGCCGGCGTCGAGGTGCTCTACGACGATCGCGACGCCGGGCCGGGGGAGAAGTTCGCCGACGCCGAGCTCCTGGGGTGCCCGCTGCGGCTGACCGTGGGCAAGCGTACCGTGGAGTCGGGCGAGATCGAGGTGCAGGTGCGTCGCGGGCGCACTCCGGCCGCGGGCATCCCGCTGGCGGGGACCGCGGAGGAGCTCCTGGGCTCGCTGGAGCAGCTGTGCCGGACGCTCCCTTGAGGCGACGGCTCTCGCTCGCGAGACTCCTCGGCCTGGATCGCTCGGGCCCACCGCCCCCGCAGATCGCGGCGGGCGAGCCGCTGCGGCCGTGGACGTTGCCGAATGCGATCGGCTTCGTGCGCCTGGCGCTGATCCCCGTCTTTCTCGTGGTCGCGCTGTCGAGCGCCGACGGCACGAGCACGGCGGCCGCGATCCTGTTCGCGGCGATCGGGTGGGGGGACTACGCCGACGGGATCGCCGCGCGCGTCACCGGCCAGTACAGCCGTCTGGGCGCGCTGATGGACCCCGTCACGGATCGCCTGCTGGCGATCGCGGGCGTCGTCGTGTGCTGGCGTTTCGCGCTCCTGCCTCGTTGGGCCCTCGCGATTCTCGTAGCGCGCGAGCTCGCGATGTTGATTCTCGGCCGCTACGGTCAGACGCACGGGGTCGAGCTGCGCATCAACTGGCCCGGCCGATTGGCCGTCGCGCCGACGATGGGCGCGTTCTTCTTCGCGATGATCGGGCTCGAAGGGCTGGGGGAGGTGCTGCTGTACGTCGGGCTCGCGCTGGTGCTGAGCGCGACGGTCCTGTACGTACGCGACGGGCGTCGCCAACTCCTCGCCGCCCGTGGTTTGCGCTCGTCGCCGCCCCCGCCCAGAGCCTCAAGCTCAGCTTGACGCTTGGGCTATAGTTGCCGATAAGGGGAGTGCCGGATGTGGCGGCGGCCTGGTTACCGGGCCGTTGCAGCCCGCACGGCAGCCACCCACGAAAGCGTTATCGAGAGGAGCGGTGATCAGCACCCGATGGATACCTTCCCCGACCTCGGATCACTGAGCGAAGCAGAGCTGAAGGGCCTGATCCGCGAGCTGACCCAGGAAGAGACCGAGATCTCCTACCGCCGGCGGATCCTGCACGGCAAGATCGACATCCTGCGCGCCGAGCTCGTCAACCGGATGCGCAAGAAGCACGACGGCGGCGAGCAGCTGATCACGGGCGCGGACGTGCAGCAGCTCACGGACATCCTCGCGCGGCGGCAGGGCGACGGCGACGACGATCTCGCGGGCGACGACTGAGGGAGTCGTTGGTCGCGATGCCCCAGCCCTGCCCCGAGTGCGGCTTCGAAGGCGACGAGAGCGCGAACTTCTGCCAGCGCTGCGGCACGCCGCTGCGCGGCGACGTCGGTGGGGAGTCGGTCACGGCGACGTACCGGATCGACGAGACCGGCGAGCTGGTGCCGGTCGAGCTCGGCGAGGTCACGGCTCACGGCCCGGCGCTCGTGATCCGCGCGGGCGGAGGTCGTGTGGGGGAGAGCTTCGTGCTGGGAGGCGAGCGGATGTCGATCGGGCGGCGTCCCGATTCGGACGTGTTTCTGGACGACATCACGGTCTCGCGCGACCACGCGCTGCTGATCCATCGCGGCGACATGTGGCACCTGGACGACTGCGGCTCGCTGAACGGGACCTACGTGAACCGTGGCCGCATCGAGTCGCACCGGCTGGAGGACGGGGACGAGGTACAGATCGGTAAGTACAAGCTGACCTACCACGCGCGCTGATGGCGGCACGGGCGAGCACCCAGGAGCGCAGCGAGATCGAGGCCGGCATCGAGGCCGACGTCGGCGAGCTCGAGCGTGGGCTCGCGGCGGGACGCGCCGACGCGCAGGACGCACCGGACGGCGCGGGACGCCAGAAGTCGATCACGATCGGCGCGGTGTGCAAGGCCCTGGCGCAGGAGTTCCCCGACATCTCGATCTCCAAGATCCGCTACCTCGAGGACCAGAAGCTCGTCACGCCGCGCCGGACGCCGGGCGGCTATCGCCTCTACACGCAGAGCGACGTGGCGCGCCTGCGCACGGTCCTGCGGTTGCAGCGCGACGAGTTCCTGCCGCTGCGCGTGATCCGCCAGGAACTCGCCTCGGGACGCAGCGAGGCGGCGGCGGCGCCGAGCGCGACGACGACGGGGCGCGAGGGTGCGCGTCCGCGCCGCGCCAGCGTGAGCGTGCGGGAGAGCAGCGGCGCGCTGTTCTCGCTGGAGGAAGTCCTGGAGGAGACGCAGGCCGACGCGAAGCTCGTGCGCGAGCTCGAGGAGTACGGGGTGATCAAAGGCGAGGTGCGCGGCGGGGCGCGCTACTACGACGAAACCGAGCGCGAAATCGTGGGCGCCGTGGCGGAGCTCGCGCGTTACGGCGTCGGGGGACGCAACCTGCGGGTCTTTCGCTCCTCGGCGGATCGCGAGGCGAGCCTGTTGCAGCAGATCCTCGCGCCGGCACTGCGTTCGCGCAACCCGCAGCGGCGCAAGGAGGCGCTGGAGGCATTGGAGAACCTCGCGGCGGTGACGTCGCACCTACGCCACCTGCTGTTGGTAAGAGACCTGCGCAAGATCGCGGGCTGATGGATCTGCGGACGCTGATCCGCGACATCCCGGACTTTCCGCGGCCGGGGATCCTGTTCAAGGACATCACGCCGCTGCTCGCCGACGCGGACGCCCTGAAGGAGGCGGTGCGCGGCCTGGCGGACTACGCGCGCCCGCTGCAGGTCGACTGCGTGGTGGCGGCGGAGGCGCGCGGCTTCCTGCTCGGGCCGGCGCTCGCGCTCGAGCTCGGGGCGGGGTTCGTGCTGGCGCGCAAGCCGGGCAAGCTCCCATACGAGACGGTGAGCGCGGAGTACGTGCTGGAGTACGGCGCGGGCGAGCTCGAGCTGCACAGCGACGCGGTGCGGCGCGGGACGCGGATATTGGTTCATGACGACCTGCTCGCCACGGGGGGGACGGCGCGCGCGCTGTGCGAGCTGGTCGAGCAGCTCGGCGGCGTGGTGGCGGGCTGCGGATTCCTCGTCGAGCTGGAGTTCCTGCGAGGCCGCGAGCGGCTCGCGCCGCACGAGGCGCACGCGCTGATCTCCTACGCCTCGTAGTCTGTGCGCGTGCCCACCACGCGCCGCACGCGGACGATCCCGGCGTCCGCGCAGGAGATCTGGGAGCTGATCTCAGACCCCCACCATCTGCCGCGGTGGTGGCCGCGCGTGGCGCGCGTGGAGGCGGTCGAGCCCGACGCGTTCACGGAGGTCCTCGCGAGTCCGCGCGGGCGGATGGTGCGCGCGGACTTCCACGTCGTGGCGCGCGACGAGCGCGCGCTCGTGCTGCGCTGGTCCCAGCAGGTCGAGGATACGCCGTTCGCGCGCGTGCTCACCGCAGCCGAGACCGAGCTGCGCCTGGAGCCGGGGGACGCGGCGACGACCGTCACGATCGAGCTGCGCCAGGGGCTGCGCGGCGTGTTCGCGCGGCTCGGTGCGCGCCGGGTCGCGCGCGCGGCGCGCGCGACGATCGACGACGCGCTCGACGGGCTGGAGCGGATCTATGGCTGAGGCAGGGATACCGCAGATGCGCTGGTGGGGTTGGGGCGAGGAGCGGCATCGCGCTGAGCTGCCGCCGCACGCGCTGCGGTTCCTGCGGGATGAGGTCGGCGTCGCCGAGCGCCCGTGTCCGCCGGTCGCGCTCGAACACGTGGGTCTGCCGTCCTCGACGCTCTCCGCCGAGGAGCTCGCGGAGCTGCGCGGGCTGCTGGGCGAGGAGGGCGTGCGCGACGGGCACCACGAGCGCGTGCTGCACGCGGCGGGCAAGGGCTACCCCGACCTCGTGCGGCTACGCGCGGGCGAACCGCTCCAGGCGCCCGACGCGGTGCTGTATCCCACGAGCACGGCGCAGCTGGGCGCGCTGTTGGAGCTCTGCGCGCGGCGCTCGCTCGCGCTGGTCCCATTCGGCGGCGGGACGAGCGTCGTCGGCGGCGTGGCGCCGCTGCGCGGGGAGCACGCCGCGGTGCTCGCCCTCGACATGGGTCCCATCCGGGGTCTCGTGGCGCTCGACCGCGAGTCGCTGAGCGTGACCGCGCGGGCGGGGATGCGGGTGAGGGAGCTCGAGGGGGAGCTGAACCGCGCGGGCCTCACACTGGGCCACTTCCCGCAGTCCTACGAGTACGTCTCGCTCGGCGGGTGCGCGGCGACACGCTCGGCGGGCCAGGCATCGACGGGCTACGGTCGTTTCGAGGATCTCGTGCTGGGCCTGCGGATGAGCGCGCCGGCTGGCCAGATCGACCTGCCCCCACTGCCGGCGAGCGCCGCGGGCCCGGATCTGCGCGAGCTCCTCCTGGGGTCGGAGGGCACGCTGGGTGTGATCTCAGAGCTCACGCTACGCGTGCGCCCGGCCCCCGCACAGAGCCGCTACGAGGGCGTCTTCTTCGAGAGCTTCGCCGCCGGCGCCGCGGCGCTGCGGGCGCTCGCCCAGGCCCATCTCGCGCCGGCCGTCGCGCGGCTCTCCGACGAGAGCGAGACACGCATGTCGCTCGCGCTGGCCGGGAGCGGTGGGCTGAAGGGGCGCCTCGGCCGCGCCTACATCGGCGCGCGCGGCTACCGCAACGGCTGTCTGGCGATCCTCGGCTTCGAGGGGACCGAGCACGCGGTTTCGGAGCGCCGGCGCGCGGCGCTCGCTCTGGTGCGGCGTCAGGGCGGCCTGCCGGTGGGGCAATCGCCGGGGAAAGCGTGGCGCGCGCAGCGCTTCGCCGCGCCGTATCTGCGCGACGAGCTGCTCACCCAGGGGGTGCTCGTGGAGACGCTCGAGACGGCGGCCTTGTGGTCGCAGTTGCTCGACCTTCACCGCGCCGTGGAGCGCGCGATCGCCGGCGCGCTGGCCGCGCAGGGCACGCCCGGGCTCGTGATGTGCCACATCTCGCATCTGTATGAGACGGGGGCCTCGCTGTACTTCACGTTCCTCGCGCGCCAGCGCGAGGGCCGCGAGATCGAGCAATGGCAGGCCGTCAAGCGCGCCGCCGGCGACGCGATCGTCGCAGGCGGCGGCACGATCACCCACCACCACGCGGTCGGACGCGACCACGCGCCGTGGATGGCGCACGAGGTGGGACCCACTGGACTCGCGGCGCTGTGCGCCTTGAAGGAGCAGCTGGACCCCGCCGGGATCATGAACCCGGGCAAGCTGCTGCCGCGGCTTTAGGGCCCTTTCAATGCAATGCAAAGGCGCCGCGTAGAACTGTCGGGCCGGGCGCCGTCGGGGTGTGGCTGGTCTCGGTGGTGACCGCGATGCGCGTGTAGTCGCTCGCGCTGCTCGGTAGTGGCCCGCCGCCTTCGACGAGCCCGTCGGAGCCCGCGCCGGGGAGGCTGCCCAGTGGATAGTCATGCGCGCTCGGGGCGCCCTCGAGCCATACCGCGTAGAACGTGCCGCTGGGGAGTGGGGGCATTTCTTTGGCGAGCAGGTAGAACGCGTGGCGGCTGCCCTGCGTGAACACGTAGGCCAGGCCGACCGCCTTGCTGGTCGTCGGGTCGGGCGGGGTGAGCGGGAGCGCTTTGCTGCGCGTCGTGTGCGCTGCGCTGTTGGTCCCCGGCGTCGTGGATGTTCCGGTGTTGGAGCCCGCGTTGGTTTTGCCGCTGGTGGTCGAGGACGCGCTGGTGGTCGAGGAGGCGCTGGTGGTCGAGGAGGCGCTGGTGGTCGAGGCCGGATGTCCTTTGCCGCCGCCGCCGATGCCGACGACCAGGAGCACGATGACGACGATCGCGGCTGCGATCGCGCCCAGCAGCAGCGCGCCGCCGGTGCGCGAGCTCGCGAGTTGCGGCTCGCGCCCGTTGCTGGAGGGAGTCGGAATCGCCGGCAACGGATCGGAGGTGAGCGGCCGCAGTTCGCGCTCCAGCGCCTGCGCCCACGCGCGCGCGGCGGGGTCGCGCTGCAGATAGGCGCGCGTGTCGCGCTGCTGCGCGTCGGTCTGTTGTCCCAGCAGATACTCGCCGACCTGATCGCGGTGCTCGGGGCTCAGCTCGCGGGCCTGCGCCGGGGCGAGCAGGCCGAGCGCCGCGTGCGCGCGGTCGTGCACGGCGCGCTCGGGCATGCTCAGCATCGCCGCGACCTCGGCATGACGCTTGCGCTGGCGCAGCAGCAACGCGAGCGCCGCGCGCAGATCGGGGGAAAGGCTGTTCAGACGACTCATGTGCAGTTCTCTGCGAAACCGACGACCCGCGCGTCGCTTGCTGTGCTCGCGACGTGCCCCGGCCGCTCCTCGCGTCACGACGTAGGCTATCGTGGCGCCGCGATGGCCCTTCCCAGCACCGAGCAGATCAACGAGGTTCTGCTCGGCTTCGACCGTCACTACGGTCTCGAGCTGCTGGAGCTTTCCGAGGATGTCGTGCGTGCGCGGGTCGCGGTGCGCGACGAGCTCAAGCAGCCGGCGGGGCTCGTGCACGGCGGGGTATACGCGTCGATGGCCGAGGCGATGGCGTCGATCGCGACCGGCTTCTCGGTACTCGATCGCGCGTGCACGGCGATGGGTCTCTCCAACAACACGAGCTTCCTGCGGCCCGTGACGGCAGGCGCCGTTCACGCGCACGCGACGCGGCTGCACCGCGGCCGCACGACATGGGTGTGGGACGTGCGCTTCAGCGACGACGAGGGTCGTCTGTGCGCGGTGACGCGCATGACGATCGCCGTGCGCGAGCTGCCCAGCTGAGCTCCCGCGCAGCGCCTCAGCCGCTCGCGCTCAGCGCCGGTGGCGTCGCCGGCGGCCGCGAAGGCTGCTGGGAGGGCAGTGGCTTGCCGGCAAACCCCGTGTCGGGCAGCGCGCGCGGCAGCGGCGTGCCGGGCAACTGGGCGGAGTTGATCGTGACCATCGTCTGTGCGGCTGCGCGCGCGAGCGCGGCGCTGTCGGCGTAGACGTCCACGACGACCCCGCCCGTGGGGATCACGAGCGTCCTGGAGTCCCGTGCGGCGATGCTCTGCACGCCGCGCACGATCAGCGTCCGCCGAGGGGTTGAGCCACCCGGATGGAAGCTGTTGTCGGGCGAGGTCACGATTTCCAGGGGCGTGATGCAGACGTTCTCGCCGCCCTCCCGGCAGTCGCCGTATTTGATCGTGTATGCCCCGCCGGGGTCGCGTGAGACGCCGATGATCTCCAGACCCCGAAACGCTCCGCCCAGCCAGTAGACCGGGTATTCGTCCTGGGTTACGAGCGGCTCCAGGAAGCTCGGCTGGACAGGCTGGTCCTGGAGCGTGTTCGCGCACGCGCTCATGGTGAGCCCAAGGAGCACGCAGAGCGCGATCGGCAAACGGCGGGCGGCCATCAGGGCTGGCGACCGTAGCGATTGGTGATCGGCATCCGTCGGTCGCGGCCGAAGGCGCGCGTCGTGATCTTGATCCCAGGCGGCGCCTGGCGACGCTTGTACTCGGCGAGGTCGACGAGGCGGATCACGCGATCCACATCCGATGCCGGCAGGCCCTGCGCGACCAGCTCCTCGCGTCCCTTGTCGAGCGCGACGTATCCCTCCAGGATGCGGTCGAGTAGCTCGTACGGTGGCAGCGAATCCTGGTCACGCTGATCGGGTCGCAGCTCCGCGGAGGGCGCGCGCTCCACGATCGTCTGCGGGATCGGCGCCTGCGCCCGGCGCCCCGCGGAGCCCGCCCGTGAGTTGCGCCACTGGCAGAGCGCGTAGACGAACGTCTTGGGCACATCCTTGATCACCGCGAAGCCGCCCGCGAGGTCGCCGTAGAGGGTGGTGTAGCCGACCGACATCTCGGACTTGTTGCCGGTTGTGAGCACCAGCCAGCCGAACTTGTTGGAGAGCGCCATCAGCAGGTTCCCGCGGATGCGCGCCTGGAGGTTCTCCTCCGTCACGTCGGGTTCGCGGCCGGCGAACGCGTCGCGCAAAGTCGCAACATAGCCATCCATGACCGCCTCGATCGCCAACTCGTAGGTGTCCACGCCGAGCGCGGCCGCGAGCGTGCGCGCGTCGTCCTGGGTCGCTGCGGACGAGTAACGGGACGGCATCACCGCGACGCTCACCCGCTCGGGGCCGAGCGCGTCCGCGGCGACGCACGCGACGAGCGCCGAGTCGATCCCACCGGAGAGTCCCAGCACGACGCGAGCGAAGCCGTTCTTCTCGACGTAGTCGCGCAGTCCCAGCGAGAGTGCCGCGTAGACCTCGGCTTCGCGCGGCGCGAGTGGCTCGTGCAGTCGCGCGACCGGGGCGGCTGCGCTCGGTGCCTCGCCTGCTGTCGCGGGCGCGACCTCGACAGGCGTGCCCGCCACCGCCGGGAGCACCTCTACGGGGTGGCCAGCTCGGCGCGCCACCGAGCGATGGCCGGACTCCCGCAGCCGCGTTGCCGCGGCGGCCTGCAGGTCAACGTCGCACACGAGCAGGTCCTCCTCGAACTGCGCCGCGCGCGCGATCGTCGCTCCGGTGTGATCGAGCACGCAGGAGTGACCGTCGAAGACGAGCTCGTCCTGTCCGCCCGCGAGCGCGCAGAACGCCACGCATGCCGTCTGTTCGCGCGCGCGCTGGGCGAGCATGTGCTCGCGCTCGGCGCCCTTGCCAGCGTGATACGGGGAGGCCGAGATGTTCACGATCAGGTTTGCGCCCGCCAGCGCCTCTTCGGAGGCCGGTGCGCCGGGCTCCCAGATGTCCTCACAGATCGTCAGCCCGATGCGCTGATCGCCGATATCGATCACCGCGCCATGGCTGCCCGGACGGAAGTAGCGCTGCTCGTCGAACACGCCGTAGTTAGGCAGATGGACCTTGCGGTAGATCGCGTGCACGCGTCCCTCCGCGAGCACGGCCGCGGCGTTGTAGACGTCCTCGGCGCGCTCCGGAAAGCCGACGACCGCGACGATCCCGTGGACCTCGGTAGCCAACTCCTGCAGCGCGTCGCGCGCGTCGCGCAGGAAGTGCTCGCGCAGCAGCAGATCCTCCGGCGGGTAACCCGTCAGCGCCAGCTCCGGCGTCAGCACCAACTGCGCTCCCGCCTCGCGTGCGGCCGCGACGCCGGAGCGGATCAGCGCGGCGTTGCCGTCGATATCCCCGACGGTGGCGTTCAGTTGGCAGAGGGCAAGGCGCATCAGAGGGTCATCTCGGGCTCACGCGCGAGCATGTTCTCAGCTTTGTCAGCGCCCGGACCGCGCTCGCGGTTCGGCGTGCCGTCCGCTCAGCTCTGCGCGGGCGCCGGCTTGTTCGCTTTGGCGGCCGCTTTCGCCGAGGGTTTCGACCGCGCGGCGGCTTTGGCCTGCCCTGCGCGCTTGCCCTGCGCGGCGCGCGCCGGTTTGGTGCCGGCCGGCTTGCGTGCCCGTGAGCGCGGCTTCGAGACGCCCGCCGCGCGAGCCAGCCAGCGGATCGAGTGCTCCAGGTCGAGCGCGATCTCGGCGAGGTCGGGAAGCGCGTCGTAGTCGCCCAGCAGCCCGAAGCCGAGGTGCCCGTTGTAGCTCATCACCGCGATCCCCAGTGCTTGGCGTCGCGCGAGCGGCACCACCGGGTATAGCGAGCGCAGGCGGCGCCCAAGCAGATACAGCGGGAACTGCGGTCCCGGGACGTTGGTCACCACGAGGTTGAAGTAGCGCTGGCGCGCCTGCAGCCGTGCTGCCTGACTGAGGATCGTCGGTGGCGCGAAACCCGCCAGGTTCGTCAGCGCCTGCGCGCCAACCGCCTGCCCGGAGCGCTTGAGGTTCTCCATCGCCAGGCGGATCTGCTCCAGGCATTCCGCGGGGTCCTCCACGCCGACCGGCAGCGGCGCCCACATCGCCGCGACCCGGTTGCCCAGCACTCCGCGCTCTGCATCTGCGCGCACCGACACCGGCACCATCGCCTTCAGCACCAGGCCCGCCGTGTCGTCGCCCCCGCGCCGCAGCCAGCGCCCGAGCGCGAGGCTCACGCACGTCAGCACGACGTCATTGAGCGTCCCGCCCAGCGAGTCCTTGATCGACTTGAACAGCGCCAGGTCGGCGTCCACGAACGTGTAGCGGCGGTGCGGGCCGATCTCGACGTTCAGCGGCGAAGGAGGCGCGGGCGAGTTGATTCCCGCGAGCGTCGTCGCGCCGATCGAGGCGAGATTGCGCCGCAACTGGCCCAATGCGCGGGTCGGGGTGCGCACCATCCGGCGCGCGCCGCGGGCCATCTCCCCGGGCACCGTCGCACGCTCCATCAGCGCCTCGCCGAGCAGCTTCGCGGAGCCCGGCAGCGGTCGCGGGCTCCATGGCTCCACGCGAGCCGGCGCCACCGCCGGGTCGGGCGCGGTATCGAACAGGACGGTCGTGATGTCCACGCCCGAGATCCCGTCGACGAGCGCGTGGTGGGTCTTGGCGATCAGCGCGAAACGCTGGCCGGCCATGCGGTCCACCAGCCAGATTTCCCATAGCGGCTTGGAGCGGTCCAGGCGCTGGGAGAACAACCTGCCCGCGAGGTTGCGCAGCGCGGTCTCGTCGCCCGGCTGCGGCAGCGCCGTGTGGCGGATGTGGTAGTAGGGGTTGAAGTGCGGGTCGTCGGTCCACACCGGGCGGCCCTGGTCGAGCGGCACATACGCCAGGCGCTGGCGGTAGCGCGGCACGAGGTGCAGGCGGCTGAGCACGTGGTCGACGAGCTCGCGCTGCGTGGGTGCCCGTCCTTCGAAGATCATCACCGACGCGACGTGCATATGCGCCGTGGAGTTGTCCTCCAGGTGCAGGAACGCCGTATCGAGGCCGGTCAGCCGGTCGGGGTTCGCCATCAGCTGATTGTGGCTGCTCGACGAGACGTCGTCAACGACAGGCCCCCACTTTGGCCCGCCAGCTCGCGATCCACCGCGCGCATCCCCGGCAGCGCAAGGCCGCTGAGAGTCGCCACAGCGCCCATCAATCCCGCGCCGATCAGGGTCGTGCGCGCTCCCAGCAAAGCGCTCAGTGGAGCCGTCAGCGCGAAGGAGATAGGCAGCAGGCCGATCGAGATCAACCAGTCGAGGCTGGAGACCCGCCCCAGCATGCCGCCCGGCACGTGCCGCTGCTTGAAGGTCGCCCACACGATCGTCCCCGCCGTCTCCAGCAGGTTGAACGCGAGGCTCGCCAGCATCAGCTGCCAGATCGCGCTCGCCGCGCCGTAGCCGGCGACCGCGAGCGTCGCGAGCGTCCACACCAGATAGATGAACCTCATCGAGCGCGACGGCAATCCGCTGCGCAGCATCGCCAGCGCGCATCCCACCGCGCCGACGCCGCCCGCGCCGAGCACGAGGCCGAGCTGCACGCCGCTGCCGCCCAGCACATGCTTGACCATGTACGGGAGCAGCACCTCCGAGGGCCCCATGAACAGCAGGTACGCGACCCCCGCGCACGCCAGTGTCCCCCACAGCCACACGTGGCGGCGCACGTAGGAGAAACCCTCGCGCAGCTCCACCAGCGCCGCGACCTCAGGCTTCGCCGCCGCCGCGTCGCCCTTCGCGGAGTCGATCCCCAGCCGTGGCCTCGCCGGCTCGGTGAGCGACCGCGCGTCGGACATCGCCCACAGCGCACCGGCCGACGCCAAGAACGTAGCCCCGTCGAGGAAGAACGCCGCGCCGGCGCCCAGCGTGCCGACCAGGATTCCGCCCAGCGCCGGACCCGCCAGGCGCAGCGCCAGCGGCCGCGCGACCTGCTCCAGCGCGTTCGCTTCTCCCAACCGTTCCGCTGGCAACAGCTCCGGCAGGATCGCGTCGCTCGCGGGGTCGAAGAACGCCTGTGCGCCCCCGCACAGCGCGACGAGCACCATCATCTGCCACAGCCGCGCCTCGCCGCCCGCCACAAGCGCACCGAGCAGCACCAGCACGACCGCGCGCAACAGGTCCGCGATCAACATCACTCGACGGCGACTGTGGCGATCGGACACGACGCCCCCGAACAGCAACAGCGCGATCAGCGGGACCGTCATGGAGATCCCCAACAGCGACAGCGCCGAGGGGGCTCCGGAGATCGTGTAGGCCTGCCACGCCAACGCCACCAGGAAAGCCCCGTCGCCGAGCAGCGACGCGCAGCGCCCCGCAAACAGCAGGCGGAAATCGCGGGTCGCGAGAGCTCCGCTACGCCCCATCGTGCGAGACCGGCGCCGTGACGCTCTCCCGCGTGTCCTGCGATCCCGTCGCGCGGTTCGCCAGGAAGCTTTCCAGGTGACCCGACTCCATCGGGTGCGCGAAGTGGAAGCCCTGCCCAAGCTCGCAGCCCAGGTCGCGCAGGCGTCGCAACTGCTCGTCGAGCTCGATCCCCTCCGCCACGACCTCCAGCGCCAGCGAGCTGCCGAGCGCGACGACCGCGCTCGAGAGATCGACGGACTCACGCGTCTCCTCCGAGCGCAGGAACGAGCGGTCCATCTTGATCACGTCCACCGGGAAACGGCTCAGATAGCTCAGTGAGGAGTAGCCGGTACCGAAGTCGTCCATCGCCACCCGCACACCGAGCTCGCGCAGCTCCTGGAGCTTCACGACCGCCAGCTCGGGGTCGTCGATCAGCATCGACTCGGTGATCTCGAGCGTGAGCAGCCGCGGCGGAAGGCCCGACTCGGCGAGCGCGTCGTGCACGTCGGCGATCACGTCGCTGTGCTGGAGCTGCTTCACGGACAGGTTCACGCACATGTAAAGCGCGTGCTCGCCCGACCACAGCCGCTGGACCGAGACCGCCTGGCGGCACGCCTCGCGCAGCACCCAGCGTCCGATCGGCACGATCAGGCCGGTCTCCTCCGCGAACGGGATGAATTCGCCCGGGACGATCAGGCCGCGCTCGGGGTGATGCCAGCGCAACAGCGCCTCCATCCCGGCGACCTCGCCGCCGGCGAGGCGCACGATCGGCTGGTAGTGCAGCTCGAACTGCCCGTTCTCCAGGGCCCGCTGCAGGTCGGCGCGCAGCTCCAGGCGCGCGAGCACCCCAGCGTGCATCTCCGGCTCGAACAGCCGATATCCACCCTTGCCGTCGCGCTTGGCGATGTACATCGCCGCATCGGCATCGCGGATCAGCTCGTCGGCGCCCGCCGCCGAGGACTCCTCCAAGATCGAGATCCCGATCGAGCCCCGCACCACGAGCTCCTTGCCGGCCACCATCAGCGGCTGGCGCAGATCCTCGAGGATCCGTTCGGCGACCTCCACCGCGGTCTGTGTGCTCTCGAGGTCCTCCAGCAGCACCACGAACTCGTCCCCGCCGAAGCGCGCCGCGGTGTCGCTCATGCGAATGCTCGCCGACAGGCGCTTGGCGATGTCGATCAGCGCGGCGTCGCCCGCGCCGTGGCCGAGGCTGTCGTTGATCGTCTTGAAGTCGTCGATGTCCAGGAAGATCACGCCCAACTCCCGCTGCTCGCGCCGTGCGCGGCCGATCGCGTGACGCACGCGCTCCACGAACAGCGCACGGTTGGGTAGGTTCGTGACCGGGTCGTGGAACGCCTGGTGGGCGAGCTGCTCCTCGAACGCCTTGCGCTCTGAGATGTCGCGCCCGTTCAAGACGATTCCGCGTACGTGCTCGTCGTCGAGCAGATTGGTGTGCAGGATCTCGAATTGCCGCAGGCCGCCATCGCGATGGCGCAGCGTGCATTCGATCATCTCGCCGTCGCGACGCGCGTACTGCGAGCCGTCGGCGAGCAGCCTCAGCAGGCGACTGGCGTCCGCTTCGGCGACGATCTGGTCAAAGCGCGTGCCCAGCAGCTCCTCCGCGGTGTAGCCGAGAACGTGCTCGCAGGATGGGCTCTGGTAGACGATCGTCGCGTCCGCGCCCACCACCGTGATCAGGTCGCTGGAGTGCTGCACCAGCGAGGCGAAGCGCTGCTCGCTGCTGCGCCGCTGGATCTCCGCGGTCAGGCGCGCCTTCTCCTCGGCGAATGCCCGCTCGCGCTCGGCGGAGCGCTCCTGGTGGCGCACCATGTCGACCATGCGCATCACCACGAACCCGAACAGCACCATCGAGGCGCTGATGATCACGATCATGTCGAGGTCTCCGCGGCGCAGCTCCTTGAGCAGGATGCAGATCGGAGCGATCAGCGATGCACCCGCGAGCAGTCCCAGGCGCAGCGGCGTCAGCTTCGCCTCACCGTCCGCGACGGGCTCCTCGAGCGCGACCATCGATGGGTGCAGAGCCGCCGCGCCCCACAATGCCTGGTAGGCGAACCAGCCCAGGTCCAGAAGCAGTTGGTGGTGGAAGACATTTTCGCGCAACATCACGCCGTACACGAAATCCGTCACCAACAGCGACACGATGCTCGCGCTCAGCATGTAGAAGGCCGGTCGCTTGCGGCCGGCGTCGAGGATCAGGCGGATCGCGGCCGCCAACAGCATGATGTCGCCCAGGGGGTAGGCAACCGACACGAGCTTGGGCAGCAGTCCCAGCGTGGGGTCGTGCAGATAGGGGGCGATCAGCAGCACCCAGGAAAGGAGCGAGAGCCCAAGCGTCATGATCGAGGCATCGATCAGGTTGTTGCGGTTGCCGCGCGGATTGCGCCGATGCACGAGCAGCAGCAGGCCGAGCATCAGCGCGACATAGACAGAGAGGTAAATGGCATCCCCGATTGATGGGAACGGCACTTCGTGGTGCAGGACGTACGTCGGGTAGCTGTAGGTGTAGACGTCGCCCATCCAATACAGGCACAGGCCGACCGCGAACAGCCACCACGGGAGCGCGTAGCGCGGGCGGTTGCGACGGATGCCGACGATCACAGCGATCCAGCTCGTCAGGCCCAGCGCGTTGAACAACAACGCGTTGCCTTTCAGCGGGTTCACGACCAGGTACAGGAACGCGCCGATGGCCGCAAAGGCGAGGTATGCCTGCCAAAGACGGGGCCCCACCCATTGCAGTCGCCGAGCATTTGCGGCTGACGGCTGCGCGGTGCTCACGCCGCCTCCAGAGTGCCGTGCGCCGTCGCGGGGCGCAGCGCCCCTCGCTCTGTCAGCTCGGCGAGTATCGCCAGCAACGTGTCGACTTCCGCGTCGGTGTTCGCCGCGGTGAGCTGAATCCGAAAGCCGACCTCCGCCTTCGGCACCAGGGGATACGCGGCGAGCGTCACGTAGATCCCACGCTCGAACAGCAGTCGCCCGACCTCGTCGATGCTCGCATCTTCACGCAGCGGCACCTCCACGATCGGCAGCCGCGAGCGGTTGGGCGTGAAGACGTCCAGATCCGCGAGCGCCTTCAACACACGCACCGTGTGACGGTGCACGACGGCACGTAGCTCATCGCCTCGGCGCTCGTTCACGTCGAGGCCTGCAAGCACCGTTGCCAGCGAAGCCACGGGTGAGGGACCCGAATACAGGTACGGGGGTGCCGCAACCTTCAGCAGGTTCTTGATCTTCGTCGGGCACGCCACGAATGCCAGCAGCGAGGAGTACGCCTTCGAGAACCCACCCACCAGCACCACGTCCTCGTAGCTCTCGTCGAAGTGACGCACGATGCTGTTACCGCGCGTGCCGTAGCAGCAGGGCTCCTGCGGGGAGCGCTCGCCGATCACCCCGAAGCCGTGCGCATCGTCCACATACAGGAGCGCCCCGTGCCGGCGTGCGACCGCCGCGAATGCGCGCAGATCCGGGGGGTTGCCGGTCATGCTGTTCACGCCGTCCATGCACACGAGCCGCGCGCGGTCGCGCTCTGCTACCAGCAGCTCGTCCAGGTGATCTGGATCCTCGAACCGGAAACGCCGCACCGCCGCGCCGCGGGCGCGCGCCACCTGACAGCCGTCGTACATCGTCTTGTGTGCACGCGCGTCCAGGAAGATCGTCCCCGACGCCGCCAGCACCGGGATCACCGATGCGTGGATATGGGTGATCGTCGGCAGCACGAGCGTGTCCTCGCACTCCAACAGCGCCGTCAGGCGCTCCTCGATCTCCTCGTAGAGAACCGGGCTGCCCAGCAGGCGCGACCAGCTCGGATGGGTGCCCCACCGCTCCAGGAACCTGGGTATCGCCGCGATGATCTCAGCGTCGAGATCGAACCCGAGGTAGTTGCACGAGGCGAAGTCCGCCAGCCACTTCTCACCCACCCTGATCATGCGCCCGTCGATCTCCTCGATCACGGCATCCATCATCGGGTGAGCGGCGCGCAGCGCCTCGATGTCCTGCAGCGTCTCCATGTGGTTGTCGATCCAGCTGCCCGCCGCATTCGCGTGGGGGCGAACGCGGTTTTTCGCGGGGGACGGCGACACTGCCGGGGCGACGGGCGGCGACATATTGCATGACCAATCGGGTGCTGTCGGCGGCGCCTTGATAGTTGGACTCCGGATTTCCACATTTCCACTCAAAAGTCGGAGACATTCCACATAGGCCCGCCTCCAGCAACGACGGGCGCTGGGGTTCAACTGTGCGCTTGCGCACACAAACGCAACAAAACCTCACCTAATCTGTCCCGGCTCTTCCAAGAGCGAATCTCGCCGAATCGCTTCCGTCGTTGGAGGTGAACGGGGGAACCACTGCCGGGCCGCAATTCGGCTCGGATGGGGCGAATCGGCCGCTGCTGCGGTCGTAACGCCGTGCTCGCGCACGCCTTTCGTGCGCGCCGCACCGCGTGAGCCCGACAGCTAACCCCGCAGGCGTGGACCAAAGGAGGACATCGCGAATATGTACGTCCCTGCTGCGCCTGTGCCGCCGGCGCCGCCTGTCCAGTTACAGGCACTCGACAGCCCGGCGCCGGGCGGGGAAGTACCGCCGCCGGTTCCGGTCGCACAGTTGGAGCCCGCGCGCACGGCGTTGAGCGTCCGCAGCGCGGATGTGAATGTGCTCGCCGGTCGCCTGGCGACAGTCGCAGGCACCCTGCGCGCGAGGATCGCTGGCGCGAGGCTCGCGCGCGGGGCGCTCGACGGCGGGCGGTTGGCCGGTCGGCCGGTCGAGCTACAGCTCTACGCGCATCGACGCTGGCGTACGGTCGCCGAGACGCGCACCGGAGCGCGCGGTCGCTATCGGTTGCGCTTTCGCACGGGCCCTATCGGCAGCGACGCCGCGCGCATCCGCTTTCCGGGCGACGCCACCGACCGCGGTTCGCGCCGTCGGCTGGGGCTGCTCAACGTCTACCGCGTCGTCGGCGCCTCCTGGTACGGCGGTGGCGGGGGCCTCGCCTGCGGCGGGTGGCTCACGAGCTCGACGTTAGGGGTCGCGAACAAGACGCTCCCCTGCGGAACGCTTGTCACGCTGCGCTACGACGGGCATACGCTGCGCGTGCCGGTGATCGACCGCGGACCCTATGTCGCCGGTCGCGAATTCGACCTGACCGAAGCGACCAAGCGCACGCTTGGTTTCGGAGACATCGGGGACGTGTGGGCGACCGGCTGATCCTCCTCGAAGTTGGTTGGGCCCGGTCGGGTGCGTGTGTGCGGGCGTTTCGAGAAGGACCCCGCCGCGCGCGCGTGTGGAGGGTTGGTCTATGCCCGCGCGCGTGCGCGGCGGGGTCGCTGCGAGAGAGCTCCGCCCCCGTGCGTCGCTAGAGTTGCCGGCCGGCAGCACGAGGTCCCGCGCATCGGAGGTCGGTCATGAGCGAGCACGTCCCATTCGCCAACTACCAGTACGAGATCTACCTGCGCGGCAGCATGGGCGGGCAGCGCCCCGCGCGGACGCTCGACTGGCGCGCGCTGGAGCGCGATGCCTACAACCTCCTCGCGGAGGGCCCGCGCGGCTACATCGCGGGCGGCGCGGGGCTGGGGGAGACGATGCGCGCCAACCGCGAGGCGTTCGACCGCTGGCGCATCGCGCCGCGCATGCTGCGCGACGTCTCCCAGCGCAGCCTCGCGCGCACAGTGCTCGGCACCGAGCTGCCCGCGCCCGTGCTGCTCGCGCCGATCGGCGTGCAGACGCTCGCGCACCCCGAGGGCGAGCTCGCGACGGCGCGCGCCGCGGCCGAGATCGGGGTTCCGTTGATCGCGAGCACCGCCGCGTCGCACACGATTGAGCAGATCGCCGAGGCGGCCGGCGAGCTGCCGCGCTGGTACCAGCTGTACTGGCCGCGCGACCGTGAGCTCGCGCGCAGCTTCGTGGGGCGCGCCGAGCGCGCCGGCTATAGCGCGCTCGTGCTCACTCTCGACACGTGGATGCTCGGCTGGCGCCCCGCCGATCTCACCAACGGCTTCCTGCCGTTCCTCTGGGGGGAAGGCAACTGCAACTATCTCCAGGATCCCGTTTTCCGAGGGCTGCTCGACGCGCCGCCCGAGGAGAACATCCAGGCCGCGATCGGCCAGTGGGCGTGGCAGTTCGCGAACCCCGCGATCACCTGGGATGACCTGGCGTTCCTGCGCGAGGTCACCGACCTGCCGATTGTGCTCAAGGGGATCCTGCGCGCCGACGACGCGCGCCTGGCGGTCGAGCACGGCGCGGCCGGCGTGATCGTCTCAAATCACGGTGGGCGCCAGGTCGACGGATCGGTGGGGGCGCTGGACGCGCTGCCGGAGGTCGTGGAGGCGGTGGGGGACAGCTGCGAGATCCTGTTCGACAGTGGCGTGCGCTCGGGCGCGGACGCGTTGAAGGCGCTGGCGCTCGGTGCGCGCGCGGTGCTCCTCGGGCGCCCCTACATGTGGGGGTTGGCGCTGGGAGGCAAGGAGGGCGTGGTGGAGGTGCTGCGCTCGTTCCTGGCGGACCTGGACCTCGCGATGGGGCTCAGCGGCCACGCGTCGATCGACGAGGTCGGGCCAGCAAGCCTTGTGGAGCACGCGCGTTGAGCGGCCCCAGTCGGTTACTTGCGCTTGGTCTGGTGCTCGAGAACCTTGCCGAAGGCGCTCTCCAGCTGTGAGGTCATGCGCTGCTTGAACAGTGCCAGCAGCGCCTCGGAGGCGAGTGGGCGCAGCGAGTCGACGGCCTCGATCAGCTCGTCCCAGCGCTCGTCGGGCTGACCGGCGCGCTCGAAGGGCTCCCAGAGCTCTTTGAGGAACAGCTTCGTGAACGCGCGCGAGATCGATTCGCAGTCGCGGCTGACGCGCTCGACGAGCGCGAGCGCGGCGTGCAGCGGGATCCCGAGCGCCACGACGTGTTCCGCGGCGGCGAGCAGCGCGGGACTGGGGACTTCGAAGCGGTCCTCGCCGAGTGGGACGAGCAGCTTCAGCTTGCGGACCCGCTCGACGTCCTTCACGTTGACCTCGCCGAAGCGCTGCGCGAGCTCCTCGCCGGTGATCACCTCAGGCGTCTCGGCCTCGAACGGGGTCGTGACCGCGCGGCGCAGGCCCAGCAGTCGCGCGGCAAGGCCGTCAGAGCCGCTCAGTAGCCGCTCGATCGCCGCGAGGTTGAAGCCGTCGGCCTGGAGATCCTGGATCAGGCGCAGGCGCGCGACGTGCTCGGCGTTGTAGTACCCGACACGCGCGCGCACCTCCGGCGGGGGGAGCAGGCCGCGCGTGTGGTGGTTGCGGATGTTGCGCACCGTCATGCCGACCTCGGCCGCGAGCTGCTCGATCGTCAGCTCCTCGATCTCGGCGGCGACGTCCGGCAGCTCTGCACTGGTACGACTCATCCCAAGGTCAAGATACCACGTTTATAGATACTACGTTTAGGGTTACCTCGTTTGAGGTATAGTTGTGCCCATGGCCGAACGTGGAGCTGTTCCTCAGGTATCGCCGCGCCGGCGCACGGCGCTCAAATTGATGAGTTCGTTCACCTCGCCGCTGCTTCCCGACGACTATCTCGAGCTTGTGAATCCGCTGTGGTCCTCGCGCGAACTGCGCGGCCGGATCGAACGGATCGAGCACGAGACGCCGGAGGCGGTGACCGTCACGATCAAGCCCGGCTGGAAGTGGGCGGGCCACCGGGCCGGCCAGTATCTGCGCCTCGGCATCGCGGTAGACGGGGTGCACCATTGGCGCGCGTACTCGCTGACGTCGCCGCCCGCTCGTGCCGACGGCTGCATCACGATCACGCCAAAGCTGGTGTCGAGCGGAAAGGTCTCGCCATTCCTCTGCGAGCGCGTGCGGACGGGCACGATCGTCCGCCTGGGGGGTGTGGAAGGGACATTCGTGCTGCCCGATCCGCTCCCGCGGCGTTTGCTGTTCGTCAGTGCCGGGAGCGGGGTCACGCCGATCGCGAGCATGGTGCGCTCGCTCGCCGCACAGGCGACGCCGACGAGGGCGACGCCGGATGTGGTGCACGTGCACTGCGCGCGCAGAGCCGAGCTGGTCGTCTTCGGGGCCGAGTTGCGCTCGCTGGCTGCGCGCAATCCCAGCTATCGCCTGCACGAGTGGCTCAGCGGGGAGCGGGGCCGGATCCGTCCGTCGGAGCTCCAGGCGCTCTGTCCGGACTGGCGCGAGCGCGAGACGTTCCTGTGCGGGCCCTCCGGGTTGATCGCCGCGATGACGGACTACTGGCGCGGCGAGGGTGACCTCCGGAAGCTGCACCTGGAGCGCTTCGCGCCGGACGACCACGTCGGCGACGGGCCGCGTGGGACCGGCGGTGCGATCGATTTCTGCGCGAGCGGAGCGTGCGCGCGCAGCGACGGCGAGCAGTCGATCCTGCTCGCGGGAGAACGGGCGGGGATCGCGCTGCCCCATGGCTGTCGGATGGGGATCTGCCACAGCTGCGTGGGGGTACTGCGCGCGGGTCGCGTACGCGATCTACGCACGGGTCGCGTGCACGGGCAGCCGGGGGAGCTGCTGCGCACCTGCGTCAACGCGCCGGAGGGCGCGATCGAGATCGACCTCTGAACCTCTCTCTAGGCAAAGGAGCCCCCATGGCCACGAGCATCACCCAACCGGCAACCTACGAACCGTCCCCGGACGTCTTCGACCAGCGTCTCCAAGGACCGCAGGTCTCAGGCGGCGCCGCGCCCGACCAGCTGGACGAGGCGCACGTCTCGCGCGGCGACCACGCGCCGGACGTAAGTCCGCTATCGCGTCTGAGCCCCGAGCAGCTCGAGCAGCTGGGTCGCGAGCTCGACGCGCTGCACGCCGAGGTCTTCGCGGACCTGGGCGAGCGCGACGCGCGCTACATCCGCAACCTGATCGCCTTCCACCGCAGCCTCGTGCTCGCGGCGCGCGCGGTGCTGGTGGCGGGCTCGCGCCGCCGCGCGCCGTGGCTGGCGGGCACCGCGATGCTGTCGCTGGCGAAGGTGCTGGAGAACATGGAGATCGGCCACAACGTCATGCACGGGCAGTGGGACTGGATGAACGACCCCGACATCAACTCGCGCAACTGGGACTGGGACACGGCCTCGCCGGCGGAGGCGTGGCGGCACTCGCACAACTACGAGCACCACACGTACACGAACATCCGCGGCAAGGACCGCGATCTCGGCTACGAGATCATGCGCATCGATCCCCACCAGAAGTGGCACCCGGTCTACCTGTTCCAGCCGCTGTACAACCTGCTGCTGATGGGCTTCTTCGAGTGGGGGGTCGCGACGCACGACATCAACTTCGAGGCGCTCCGCAAGGGAGAGAAGTCAAAGGAGCAGGCGCTCGCGGAGCTGAAGGCGATCGGCGGCAAGGCGCGGCGGCAGGTCGTGAAGGACTACGTCGCGTTCCCCGCGCTCTCCGGGCGTGGCTGGAAGGCGACGCTCGCGGCGAACTTCACCGCGAACATCGTGCGCAACGTGTGGGCGCACTCGATCATCTTCTGTGGGCACTTCCCCGACGGGACGTACACGTTCAGCGAGAAGGAGGTCGAGAACGAGACGCGCGGCGGGTGGTACGTGCGCCAGATGCTGGGGTCGGCGAACATCGACGGCGGGCGCCTGTTTCACCTGCTCGCTGGCAACCTCAGCTTCCAGGTCGAGCACCACCTGTTCCCCGACATCCCCTCCAACCGCTACGCAGAGGTCGCACCGCGCGTGCGCGAGATCTGCGCGCGCTACGGGCTGCCGTACAACACGGGGCCGCTGCACCGCCAGCTCGGCACCGTACACCGCACGATCCTGCGGCTCGCGTTCCCCGGCGGACGCAAGCGAGGCGCGGCGGCGGCTTAGCGTCAGGCGGTGGATACCGCGGAGCGCTCGCTGGCCAGCGTCACGCGTCCCTGGCCGTCGAGCGCGAAACCCCCAAAGGCCGAAGTGAGGTGTTTCTCGCAGCGTTTGATGGCTGCGGCGAAGCGCAGGCGCCGCGCGCGCCGCTAGATTCGAGACACCATGCCCGAGGCAGACGGATCGCTCCGCGTCGCCCACCTCGACGCCGACGCCTTCTACGTCTCGATCGAGCTGGGCCGGCGCCCCGAGCTGCGGGGCCTGCCGGTCGTTGTCGCCGGTACGGGCCCGCGCGCGGTCGTGACGACGGCGAGCTACGAGGCGCGGCGCTTCGGGGTGGGCTCGGCGATGCCCGCTGCGCGCGCCCGGCGGCTGTGCCCTGACGCCGTCTTCCTCGCGCCGGACTTCCCCGTATACCGCGAGGTGTCGGGGCGTGTGATGGCGATCGTGCGCGCGCACGTGGAGCGCGTGGAGGTCGTCGGCCTAGACGAGGCATACCTGGACGTCGCGGGCCTGTTCTCACCGCGCGCCGCGATGCGCCGGCTGGTCGCGGAGATCCGCGAGGCGACGGGCCTGACGTGTTCGGTGGGGATCGGATCGAACAAGCTGGTCGCGAAGGTCGCCTCCGACGCGGAGAAGCCGGCGGGCTTCGTGGTGCTGACGCGCGCGCAGGCCTGTGCGCGCTTCGCGCAATCGCCGCCCGGCCTGGTCCCCGGAATCGGACCGAAGACCGCCGCGCGCCTGCTCGCGCTCGGGATCCGGACGCTGGGTGAGCTGGCGGTGGCTCCGGAGGCGCTGCTGGTGGAGCGCTTCGGCGCGAACCTCGGCCGCGAGCTGCGCCGGCGCGGGCGCTTCGAGCACGACGGCGTGGTGGGTGCGGAGCGCAAGGTGGTTTCGGAGTCGCGCGAGCGGACGTTCGACGAGGACATCCGCGACCCGCAGCGCCTGCGCGCGGAGCTCGAGCGGATGTCGGGCGAGCTCTGCGCGAGCCTCGCCAAGCACGGCCGTGCGGGGCGCACGATCGGGATCAAGGTACGCCTCGACGACTTCTCCACCGCGACGCGCGCGCACACCGTCGCCGAGCCGACGCGCGATGCGGAGCTGGTGGGCGCGGTCGCGCAGCGCCTGCTGGCGGAGTACGCGCCGCCGCGCCCCGTGCGGCTACTCGGAGTGCGCGTCGCGGGTCTGGCAGCCGAGCCCGCGACGCGTCCGGGGCCCGCGTCGTCGCCGGCGCCGCCCGACGCCGCACCGGCCGACCAGTTGGCGCTGCCCGTATAGACGGGCTCCCTACTCGTGCTCGCGCCCCCGGCCTGGGCCGCCGCGCGCGGTTGGCGGTAGAACCGCCAACCGAACAGCGGGTCGAAGCCCTCGACGCGGGGCATGGACGCCCCGCCCAGCACACCCCGGGAAGTCCGGCGCACACACGCGGACGATCCCCCACCCATCCCACCCGGCGACAGATACCATTCGACTGTGCCGCTAGCCAAAGCCGGGGAGGTCGAGCTTTCCTACGAGCGCAGCGGGTCCGGGCCGCCACTGCTCTTGATCATGGGCATGAGCGGGACCTTCGCGCACTGGGGCGAGCCGTTCCTCGACCGCCTGCGCGAGAGCTTCGAGGTGATCGTCTACGACCACCGCGGCGTCGGGCAGAGCAGCCCGCTGCAGGGCGAGCTCACGACCGCGCTGCTCGCGCATGACGCCGCCGCGCTGCTCGGCGCACTCGACCTCGACTCCGCGCACGTGCTCGGCATCTCGATGGGCGGCATGGTCGCCCAGGAGCTCGCGCTCGCGCAGCCCGCGCGGATCCGCACGCTCACGCTCGGCTGCACCTACTGCGGCGGTCCCGGCAGCGTGCTGATGCCGCCCGCCACGCTGCAGCGGCTCGCCACCGCGATGACCTCCGGCGACCGCGCGCTCGCCGTGCGCGCCGCCTGGGAGACCAACCTGTCGGCGCCGTTCGTCGCCGCGCATCCCGAGGCCTACGAGGTCTTCCGCGCGATCCGCGCCGTCCCCGTGCCCGTCATCATGGCCCAGATGCAGGCCTGCGCCGCGCACGACACCAGCGCGCGCCTGCCCGAGCTGCGGATGCCCACGCTCGTTTTCCACGGCACCGCCGACGAGATCCTGCCTGTCGAGAACGCCCCCGTCATCCACGCCCACGTCCGCGGGTCGCGCCTGGAGATCTTCGACGGGATCGGGCACCTCTTCTTCTGGGAGCTCCCCGAGCAGGTCGCCGCGCTCGTGCGCGAGCACGCCCTCGCGCCGCCGGAGGCCAGCGAGGTCGCGTCGAGTGGCGTCCCAGCGAGCAACGCCCCGTCCGGCGGCATCTCCGCGTAGCGGCCCGCGATGGCTGCACGCGAGCTGAGCGTCCGCACGCCCGACGGCGTCCTGCTCGCCGGCGAGGACAGCGGGGGAGAGGGGCCCGCGATCGTCCTCCTCCACGGCCTCACCGCGACCCGCCGCTACGTCGTCATGGGCTCCCGCCTGCTCGAGCGCTCCGGCTATCGCGTGATCGCATACGACGCCCGCGGGCACGGGCGCTCGACGCCCGCACCCACCGCACGGGCCTACGGCTACGCGCAGCTCGCCGCCGACCTGCGCGCTGTCCTCGACGCCTGCGGGATCACGCGCGCCGCGCTCGCCGGCGCCTCGATGGGCGCGCACACGATCCTGCGCTTCGCGCTCGCCCACCCCGAGCGCGTCGTCGCAATCGGGCTCGTCACGCCGGCGTACGACCCCGGGGAGTCCATCGGGACCGCGCCTGAAGGCGACCGCGACACGCTCGCCCACGCGCTGCGCGAGCGCGGTGTCCAGGGGTTCCTCGACGCATACGACTTCTCCAGCGTCCCGCCCGCCTGGCGCGAGACCGTTCACACCGTCGTTCGACAGCGGCTCTCCACGCACGAGCACCCCGACGCCGTCGCCGACGCGCTCGAAGTCGTGCCGCGCTCCCGGCCCTTCGCGGACTTCGCCGAGCTCGCCCGGATCGCCGCGCCGACGGTCGTCGTCGCCAGCCGCGACGAGGTCGACCCCGGGCACCCGCTCGCGCTCGCCGAGCGGTACGCCGCGGCGATCCCTGGAGCCACGCTCACGGTGGAGGACGGCGGGCCACCCGCGCGCTCTCCGATCGCCTGGCAGGGGGGGCAGCTCTCGAAGGCGCTGCTCGAGTTGTTGGGGCGAGAGCCGGGTAGGGCCTCAGAGCCAGGGGCGGACACAGTTCGGCGCTGAGCCCCGGGAATCGTCCAGCAAGCGGGCCAGTGCCGTCACGATCCGCCCCACCGTGCGCGGGTTGCCGCGCGCATAGCGGCTCGGGTTGAGCAGGACGAGCCCGCGGTGCGGGCTGCCGCGCTCGTCGTAGCGATCGGCTATCACGCAGAAGTCCGCGATGTTCTCCGTCACGATCGCCCGGTGCTCCAGTTGCGCCTGCCCAAAGAGCTCCGCGTCGGGGAGCGCCCGCAGCTCGTCACGCTCGGTGACCGCCTCGACGTCGTAGCCGCGCGCGCGCAGCTGCTGCGCGATCGCCGGCGGGTACATCTCGTCGATCAGGAGCCTCAAGCGAGCGCGTCCTGCGCGCGCTCCCACGCAGCCTGCTGACGCTCGGCCTCCGCTGCGTTGAGATCGATGCGCGCATCGATCTCAACGCGGAAATCGCCGTAGTAGCGCACCGCCGCGCGCACCTGCGCCGGGGTCAGCGCGCCCCACTCGGCCGCCGCAGCTATCGCCTGTTCGCCGCCGAGCCCCGTCCCCTTGACCGTCTCGATGACCTCCCACACGTCCGGCCCGGCAGCGAGAGCCGCGCGCCGCCCGGCCGGACCGTCCCGGAAGACAATGCCCGGGTGGTCTTCCATGCGCAGACCCTCGTCGATGAGGCGCTCCGCCGCGCGTGCGCGGGGCTCGCCGCGACGGCGCGCGCCGGCACCCAGGCGCTCCAACGTGCGCGAGCTCATTCGGATCGAGAATGGCTTCGGTGCAGTGTGCTCGGCCATGTAGTCAGATGTAGTATAGGTTACTACGCGCCCTCGCCACGCGTGTTCGTAGCGCCGCCGCCTATGCCGCCCGGGGGGCCTCTGCGGCGCACGCTCACCGTGCCCGTGTCCGTGATAACATACGCTCGTATGCCAGTCCGAGAGTGGGATGGAGCGAGCTACGACCGCATCTCCGCGCCGATGGAGGCGCTCGGGCGCGCCGTCCTGGATCGTCTCCCGCTCTCCGGCACGGAGACCGTGCTCGACGCCGGCTGCGGCTCGGGCCGCGTCACCGAAGCGCTGATCGAACGCCTGCCGCGCGGGCGCGTCGTCGCGGTTGACGCCGACGAGTCGATGGTCCGCGCCGCGCGCGACCGGCTCGGCCAGGACGCCGACGTGCGCCTCGCCGACCTCACCACGCTGGAGCTCGAGCGGCCCGTCGACGCGGTGCTCTCGACCGCGACCTTCCACTGGATCGCCGACCACCAACTGCTCTTCGAACGCCTGCACGCCGCACTGCGACCCGGCGGGCGGCTCGTCGCACAGTGCGGGGGGGAGGGCAACATCACGCAGCTGCGCGGCGCCGCGCACGCGCTGCTCGAGCGCGAACCCTACGCCGTCCACTTCCACGACTGGAGCCCGCCCTGGCACTACGCGGGGCCCGAGGAGACGCACGAGCTTCTGCTGCGCGCCGGTTTCGCCTCAGCCGAGTGCTGGCTGGCGCCCGCTCCCCAGGAGCCCGAGCACCCGCGTGAGTTTCTCTCCACGATCGTGCTCGGACCCCACTACCACCGACTCCCGGCCGGGCTGCGCGACCGCTTCATCGACGAGATCCTCGACACCGTCGGCGAGCCGGTCGTAGTGGACTACGTACGGTTGAACATCGACGCCGTCGCGTAGAGCGCTCGACCCGTTGCCGGCCTCCCTCTCGCCGGCGGGTCCCGTCCGTCGCGCCACGTGGCGCACCGGATGCCCAAAAGAAACACCGACGCCGCGAGTTTCTCTTCGAGCGCGCCTGGACGACGTGCCGCCATCCCTGAAGCGACATGGAGATTCGACACATGAGGTCCGCCAAGACCGCCCTGGGGCTCGCCGCGGCGATCCTGCCGATCACGGCCGCGCCGGCCGCCGCCGACGTCTTCCCCGTCGGTGACTGGACGCTCAACACCGTCAGCTCCCGAGAAGGGGATACGACGGGGGTGACGCCCAGCCGTTGCCCGAAATCGATCGGACGATAGTGGCTGAACCGCAGCGGCTCAGCGACGAAGTGCGAATGCGCGCGCGACGGCGAAGTTTGCGCTGCGGCGTCGCAAGTTGCGACTCGCGCATCTATAGATGGAATCTCAGGCCAGCGCCGCCCGCGAATCGGCGTCGGGCCGCTCCTCCCCGATCTCCGCGCCGCGGACAAGCGCCGTGTAGCGCCCGCCGAGCTCCAGCAGCTCCTCGTGTGTCCCGCGCTCCACTATCCGCCCCCCGTCGAGCACGAGGATCTGGTCGGCGTCGCGGATCGTGGAGAGGCGGTGCGCGATCGCGATCGTCGTGCGCCCGCGGCTGAGCTCGTCCAACGCGATCTGCACGGCGCGCTCGGTCTCGGTGTCGAGCGCGCTGGTGGCCTCGTCGAGGACCAGCACGGGCGGGTTGCGCAGGATCGTGCGCGCGATCGCGATGCGCTGCTTCTCCCCGCCGGAGAAGCGGTAGCCGCGCTCGCCCACCGGCGTGTCATAGCCCTGCGGCAGTGAGGCGATCAGCTCGTGGATCTGCGCGGCGCGCGCCGCCGCCTCGACCTGCTCGTCGCTGGCCTCGGGACACGCGAAGCGCAGGTTCTCGCGGATCGAGGCGTGGAACAGGTAGGTCTCCTGGGAGACCAGGCCGACGGTCGCGGCGAGCGACTGCAGCGTCGCGTCGCGGATGTTGACTCCGTCGATCTCCACCGATCCGCGCTCGGGCTCGTACAGGCGCGCGACGAGATACGCGAGCGTGGTCTTGCCCGAGCCGGTCTCGCCGACGAGCGCGGTGCGCGTGCCTGCGGGGATCTCGGCTTCGATCTCGCGCAGCGTCCACTTCGCGGCGCCATTGGCCTCGCCGTCGGCACCCTCGTACCGAAACCAGACATCCCGCAGCCGCACGTCCCCGCGCACCCCGCCCAGCGCGCGCGCTCCGGGCCGCTCGACGATGTTGACGGGCAGGTCGAGATACTCGAAGATGCGCCCGAACAGCGCCATCGAGGTCTGCACTTCCAGGCCCACGGACAACAGCGACTGCATCGGGAACAGCAGCCGCGTCTGCAGCGTGGTGAACGCGACGATCGTCCCGATCGAGAGCACGTGGTTGCCGTGCGCGATCGTGTAGCCGCCGAACCAGTAGACCGCGGCGGGCATGATCGCGAAGCTCATCTGCACGGAGGCCATGCGCCAGCGTCCCGCCATCCGCGCGCGCACCTCGAGGTCGGCCAGCTCGCCGGACTCGCGGCCGAAGCGCTCGACGAGCTCCTGCGAGCGGCCCATGGTCTTGCCGAGCAGGATCCCGGACACCGACAGCGACTCCTCCACGAGCGTGGACATGTCCGCCAGGCGCCCCTGGCGAACCGACTGGATGCGGCGGCGCTCGTTGCCGACGCGGCGCGTGAGCCACACGAAGAACGGCAGCAGGAACAGCGAGAACACCGTCAGCTGCCAGCTCAGCGCGAGCATCGCGACGAGCGTCGCCAGCACGGTGGTGACGGTGGAGACCGTGGAGGTCGCGGTGCTGGTGACGACGTCGTCGATGCCGCCGATGTCGTAGGCGATCCGCGACTGCACCTCGCCCGAGCGCGTGCGGGTGAAGAACGCCAGCGACATGCGCTGCAAGTGCGCGTACACGGCGGCGCGCAGGTCGTGCATCACCCGCTGGCCCACCTGATTCGAGATCAGCGTCTGCAGGACACCGAACACGCCGCTGACGATCGACACCGCGATCATCCCGCCCACGAGCGCCGAGAGCAGTTCGATGTCGTGCTCGGGGATCGCGTTGTCGATCACACCTCGCAGCAGGAACGGCGAGACGACATTCAGCAGCGACGTCAAGCAGATCAGCGCGAGCAGGCCGCCGAGGCGCTTGCGGTAGGGGCGAAACAGGCCCACGACGCGGCGCAGCGAAACCGGCTTGGCGGGGGTGTCCTCGGGGCGGGGCTCGGCCGGCGCGGGTTCGCGGGTCGCTTCGCCGCGTGCGCGGGCGCTGCCGCCCTCGCCGTGGAAGCTCAACGTGGATCCGCCGGCGCGCGATCGTGCATCAGATGACTGTATCCACGCTGCCTACCGGGCCGAGGCCCAGAGCTCGTAGGCTTATGGCATGAATCTCTCCGCTCCCGAGATCCGCGTGCTGGGTTGCCTGCTGGAAAAGCAGCGCACGACCCCCGATCAGTACCCGCTGACGCTCAACGGGCTGCGTCTGGCGTGCAACCAGGCGACCAACCGCGACCCCGTCGTGGACTACGACGACGCGATCCTGCGCGACGCGCTGCACCGCCTCGCGCGCCGCGGCTACGTGCGGCTGGCCAGCGGCGCGGGCAGCCGCGCCGCGAAGTACCGCCATCTGCTCGCCGAAGCGCTCCCGATGGGCGAGGACGAGCACGCGGTGATGTGCGTGCTGATGCTGCGCGGCGCGCAGACGCCGGGCGAGCTCAAGCAGCGCGCCGAGCGCATGCACCCGTTCGCCGACCTCCACGCGGTGCACGACACGTTGGAGCGATTGATCGAGCGCGAGCTCGTGGAGCGCCTACCGCGGCGGCCCGGGCAGAAGGAGGAGCGCTACGCGCAGCTCCTGGAGGATCGCGACGCCCAGGGCGCGGCGGCCGTGGGAGGCGCTGCGGCGGCCGAGGCAACCGCGGAACCGTCGGGCGCGGGCGCGGGTGCGGGTGGTGCGCCTGAGCCTCCCGCGGCCCGCGGGCCCCTCGCGACGCCCCATGGAGCCGGCGCCGCGGACGGATACGACGGAGCTCCCACGCCCGACGGCCCGGACCACGCTGCCGAGCATGCCCAGCCCGCCGTCTCCCAGGGCGAGGCCCCCGTATCGATCGCCGCGACGCTCGCGGCGCTGGAGCGGCGCGTGGCGAGCCTGGAACGCGAGCTGCACGAGCTGCGTGGCGCGACGCCCGTCGAGAGCGACCAGCCGCAGCGCACCAACGGGGTCTCCGAACGACCGGACGGGAATTCCGAGCCGCCCGTCGGCGTCTCCCGAACATGATCGATTCCTCCGCTGTTCTTGCGGCTGCGAGCGGCTCCGGAGACGCCGCGACGGGCGTCGGGATCCCGCTCGCGCTGGCGGCGGGCCTGGTGTCGTTCCTGTCCCCGTGCGTGCTGCCACTCGTGCCTGGCTATCTCTCGACCGTGATCGGGGTGGCCCCGGCGGACATCAAGCACACCGGTATGCGCCGCGTGCTGGTGCCGAGCCTGCTGTTCGTGGCCAGCTTCTCCCTGATCTTCATCCTGCTGGGTCTCACCGCGACGCAGCTGGGCGGGTTGCTCAACGAACACATCGCGACGCTGCGCACGGTGGGCGGCTATGTGATCATCGCGATGGGCGTCGTGTTCCTGGCGACGCCGTTCGTGGACGCGCTGAACTTCCAGTGGCACTCGGAGTCGCTGCTGCGGATGGCCGGCCGCGGCGGTCCATTGCTGGCGGGCGCGGCGTTCGCGATCGCGTGGACGCCGTGCACGAGCATCACGCTCGGCGCGATCCTCACGCAGGCCGCCGTTTCGAGCTCGGCGGCGCACGGGGCGCTGCTGCTCGCGTTCTACTCGGCCGGCCTGGCGATCCCGTTCCTGGCGATCGCGATCGCGTTCGAGCGGATGACGGATGCGCTGGCCGTGCTCAAGCGTCACTTTCCGGTGATAGTCGGCGTTGGCGGGGCGGTGATGATCGCGCTTGGTCTGTTGATCGTGACCGGCGAGTTCACCGTGCTCAACGCCAAGGCAAACGGGTTGCTGCAGGGGACGGGGCTGGACGTAACCGGCATCTGAGTGCGACCGCGTCCTGGGCCGAACTCGGCGACGAGCCCTTTAGATTCTGCAATGCGCTAAGCTCACCGCACCACTGGATCGTCGCGCCCTCCGAGAGGCCTGCTCACGCGACGTGTGCGCTCTGTGAAGACGGCAGGTCGGCCCCGCCGCTCGCCCGCGGCGCGACGATCTCGATACCGTGCTTCCCAAGCTTCCTGGTTGCGTTTCGCATCGCGAATGAACGGCGAGACCCCGATCGCTTTGACGATCAGCTCGTTGATCGTGCTCTCCGGGAACGGCAGCGGCCGCATGACGTTGACGAACAGAACGACGCGGGTCTCGTCGGTGTCGTTCCAGACCTCGTGGTTGAAGGTGTCGTCGAAGACCAGCGACTTGCCGCCCTCCCAGTGCCGGAAGTCCTCGCCGACGCGGATCCGGCAGGCCTCGGCCTCCTTGGGCACGATCAGCCCGAGGTGGTAGCGCAGCACGCCCTTGTAGGGGCCGCGGTGGTCGAGGATGTGCTTGCGGGGGGAGAGGATCGAGAACATCGCGGTCGTCATCCCCGGGATCTCGCGCATCAACGCCGCGGTGCGCGGGCACAGCTCCACGCCGAGCTTCGCCTCGAACCCGTAGCCGTAGAGGAAAAGGGTCTTCCAGCGGTCGTCGTCGGTGATCTCGATCTGGTCCTTGGAGATGTCCTGGAAGTTGGGCAGCGCGTCGCGGTCAGCGAGCACCCCCTCCAACTCCTCCAAAATCACTCCCCAGTTGTCCTCGACGTGCTTTACCCACGGGAAGCGCTCGAGGGGAAAGAACGTCGCATCCCCCACCAGCGAGCGTTTGCCGATGAAGCGCTCGATCGGGGCGAGAATGCGTTCGCCGACGGCGATCGTCAGCTCAACGGTGCGCTCCCATGCCGACCGGCTGTCCGGCATGGGGCGCATCCTAAAGGTTCGTCAGGCGGCCTCGCGCAGCGCCGCGAGCTCGGGGCTCTCGGCGAGCTTCTTCAGTGCGCGCTGCTCCAGCTGCGAGGCACGCTCCGCGGAGAAGCCGAGGCGCTTGCCTATCGCGGTGAGCGTCTGGGGCTCCTCGCGGCCGGTGCCGAAGCGCAGCGTGAGCACGGTGCGCTCGGTTTCGGGCAGCTGGGCGATCGCGCGGTGCACGAGGCGCTCGCGCTCGTTCTCGTACGCGGCCTCCTCCGGCGGCTCGGCGTCGGAGGGCAGGAGGTCGCCGAGCGCGGTGTCGCCGTCTTCGCCGACCTGCTGGTCGAGCGAGACGAGCGCCGCGCGCTGGTGACGGACTTCCTCGACCTGCTCGAGCTCGAGTCCGGCCTCCTGGGCGATCTCCTCAGCGGTGGGCTCGCGGCCGAGGCGCACGGAGAGCTCGCGCTCGACGCGACCGACCTTCCTCGTGCGCTGCGCCACGTGCACCGGCAGGCGGATCGTGCGCCCCGAGTTCTCGAGGCCCCGCTGGATCGCCTGGCGGATCCACAGTGTCGCGTAGGTGGAGAAGCGGAAGCCCTTGCGCCAGTCGAACTTCTCGCTGGCGCGGATCAGGCCGAGCATGCCCTCCTGGACGAGGTCCGCGAGCGGCAGGCCCTGGTTCTGGTAGCGCCGCGCGTTGGACGCGACGAGGCGCAGGTTGGAGTTGACGAGCAGTTCCTTCGCATGGAGGTCGCCGCGCTCGATGCGCTGGGCGAGTTCGATCTCCTGTTCGGGAGTCAGCAGCGGGTAGCGGCGGGAGTGGGCCAGGAGCTGGTCCACGGACTCCGGGATGAAGCTGTCGGGCGCCGCCGCGACCGCGCGGGTGGGAGCGGCGGGCTCGCGCCGCGTGCCGCGCTCCTCGTAGACGGGGTCGAGCGCAGCCGAGGAGGGGGTGCGCCCCACGGCGTCCGCGTCCACGGTCTCGAGAGTGTCTAGAGTTGTGATCTGGCGCTTGGTGTCTGGCATGATGCTGGTCCTTCTAATCGAGAGCGGCCCGGCTCACCGGCCTGCGATGGCCGCGTCGCCCTTCTGAGTGGGGGAGGAGGGCTCGGCTTGCCGACAGCCGCCGGCTCTGCCGTCCTCTAATCCGATGCCTGGAGTCGGAATTATAGGGCACGGTAGTTGCGTTGTCAATTATTACTTTGGTAAAGGATTATGGACGTGGGAGGGCCGGGGCGCATACGTCGAACGCCCTACTTTCAGCCCCCGACGGGCGCAAAAGTTGCTCTGCGTACAACGCGGACTACCCCGAATGCTGCACCGCGCATCGCGATCTGCGGGTTATGAGGCTGTTATTCGCTCGCCCAGCGCAGAAACCTGCGCTGGGCAATCATCGGATCTGTGCGCTGCGCACAGGAGCGCGCGGCGCGACGCCTGGCCGGTTGTCGGGCCGCCGGGTCTTGGAGAACTACAGTCGAGCCCTCCCGCGCCGTGGCGGACGCGCGAGGACTAGGATGTCTCGGCCGTGCCGCTCTGCTCTGCCCCGGCGTGTTCGGCGCCGGTTTTCGTCGTCAGCAGCGCCCCGCGTCCGTCGCTGATAATCGTGCGCACGAGCCCGGGCGCGAGCGTGCGCATGAGGGAGAACAGCGCGTAGCCGCGCGGGACGTAGCGTTCGGCACGCCGGTGCAGGCCGGCGTCGACGATCGCCTCGGCGGCGCGGTCGGGCGTGGAGACGATGCGCGCGGTGAGCGGCCTGGCGAGGAGCTCGCTGGCGGGGAAGCCCTCGGTGGCGACGAACCCGGGCAGCACGAGGCCGACGTGGACGCCATGAGGGCGCTCCTCGGCGTACAGCGCGTCGCTCCAGGCGGCGAGCGCGGCCTTGCTGGCGGAATAGGCGCCGGTCCCGGGGCGCGTGACGCGCGCGGCAGTTGAGGCTACGTTGACGATCGCGCTGGGCGCGCTGGCGCGCAGCAACGGCAGCAGCGCCTCGGTGAGGCGGACGACGGAGTCGAAGTTGAGCTGCATCGTGCGCCGCACGTTGTCGTAGCCGCCGTCGGCGAAGTGCGCGCGCCAGGCGGCGCCGGCGTTGTTGACCAGCAGCCCGAGCTCCCCGCCGTGGTGCTCCTCCAGGTGTGCCCGCACGCGCTCGGGTGCGTCATCGTCGAGCAGGTCGAGCGCGAGGATCGTGCACGGGCAGGGCAGCGTGTCGGCGAGCTGGCGCAGCCGCTCCTCGCGCCGCGCGACCAACACCAACTCTGCGTGGGGCTCCAGCGCGAGGCGTCGCGCGGTGGCCTCGCCGATGCCGCTCGAGGCGCCGGTTACCAGCGCGACCAGCCGCGGCTGGGGGCTGGAGCCGTTGGAGCTGTGGAGCGGGCCTGCGGACATCTCCAGTGAGCCGCTCGCGAATCCGCCTCAGGACTCGCTCAGCGCGCTCGCACCGAGTGCGGCGGCGGCGATCGCGGTGCCGGTGACGAGCACGGCGGTGACCTTCGGCAGGTACCCCGCGCGGCCACCTGCGATGCCGGCGAGCGCGTCGGCGACGTCGCACGCGAGACCCGCGGCGAGCCACTGCCGCTGGGCGTCGCCCTCGCTGTTCAGCACGCCCCATGCGAGCGCGGCGTCACGTACCCCGAACAGCCGCGCGAGATAGGGCGCCTGGGGGTTGCCCGCGGCGTCCAGGCCGAACAGGCGGCCGGAGATGCGTGGCGTGGCCCACGCGCCGACGCCCACGCCGAGGCGCAGTCCGGCGAGGCCGGTGATCGCGGTCTTGCGGTCCACGCTGCGGACCATACCGGATGTGGCGCGAGCGTTGGGGGCGACGACGGCGGGTCGGCCGATCGAGTGACGGGAAGGTTTTGGGGGAGGGGAGGGGGAGGGTCGCTCAGCTGTCCACCGGCGCGGGGCCGCGGCGGAGATTGCCGATCAGCAAACCGATCACGGTCACGAGGTAGATCTGTCCGATGAGCATCTCCAGCACCGACAGCGCGCGGCCGATGGGCAGCGCGGGGGTGAGGTCGCCGTAGCCGGTGGTGGTGAGCGTGGTGAAGGAGAAGTAGATCTCCTGACTCTGGGTGACGGCGGAGCTCGAGATCTGCTCGAAGTACTGCTGCGGCGCGACGCCGACGAGCATGCGCACGACGAGCGCGAACAGCAGCCCGATCAACAGATAGCTCGTCAGCGCGCCGGCGACCGCCTGGATCGTGACGCCGCGGTCGCGGATCAACTGCACGACGCCGCGCGTGAGCACTGCGAGCACGGCGGCGACCGCCGCGGAGCTCCCCGCTGCCCCGACCCAGCCGGGGACGACCGACAGCGCGACCAGCAGCGCGAGCGCGACGAGCACGGCGAGCACGACCGCGGTGCGGACACCGCGCACCGATATCTGCTCGCGGGAGGTCGCGATCACCGCGAGCAGCATCGCGCTCTGCAGGAGCACCGCAACGGCGCGTCCGGCGGGCGTGTCGGGGGCGAGGATCGAGAACAGCACGGCGAGGATCGTGAGTGCGAGCACCATGCCGTAGCGGTGCCGCGCGAAGGGGCCGCCGCTGACGGGCGTTGACGTCGCGTCCTGCGCCACCGTCACAGGATGGCGCGGGCGGCGGCGGAGCGGGACCGCCCGCCGTCAGGCGTCGTGCTGCTCTGCGTCCTTGGGCTCGCCGCGCAGCCATCCGGCGAGTTGCTGGCCGACGGAGTTGATCGACTCGCCGGCGTCGCGGAACCCGTCGCGGAAGCGCTCGGCGTAGTGGGAGACGGCCTCGCTCCCGGCGGCGCGCGCGTCGACGGGCTCGTCTCTCCTCGGATACTCGCCGGCGACGATCCGGTCGTACTCGCCGGAGCGCACCCACTCCATCAGCTCGTGCGTGCGCTTCACCGGCATCGGATGGCTGAGGCCGAGGTCGATCAACAGGCGCGTGAGGCGCTCCAGGCCGCTGCCCTTCTCGCTGTATTCGAGGCCCTGGCGCATGAACAGGTCGAGGTCGAGCTCGTTGACCATCGCGCCGGCGGAGAGCGACATCAGCGTGCGGCACACCGTCAGCGGGTCGCGCGTGACCAGCGCGGCGGCGCGGTCGGCGCTCAGCTCGGTGGCGCGCTCCCACTCCATCAGCGCCGTGCGGATCGGTATCAGCCCGACCAACAGCCGCGAGGTCCGGGTGAGCAGCATCAGGATGTACAGCGCGGTGCGGTAGAGCTGGTGGTCGGCGAGGATGTGGGCGGCCTCGTGCGCGAACACCGCGCGGCGCTGGGGCTTGTCGAGCAGGCCGACGAGCGCGGACTGCACGACGACGATCGGGCGCTTGGAGCCGATCGCGAGCGCGTTCGGCGAGGGGTACTGAGTGAGGTAGAGCGCCGGGACCTCGCTCATGTCGAGCGTCGCGTACGCGATCGCATGCTCGCGGTAGACGTCTCCCAGCTGCTCTTCGGAGAGCCTGACCGCGGAACCCAGGTAGCTCTGGCGCAGCGCGCGCTCGTAGCCGAGCTCGATCAGCTTGCGCACGACCTGGTCGAGATACGGGATCGCGCCGAGCGCGGCCGTTGCCGCGCGATCCGCCGGGTGCTGGAACGCACGCGCGGAGATGCCGTCCAGGCGGTAGCCCTCGGCGGGTAGCTGCGAGCCGGTTGAGGACATGGCCGCGACAGCGTAGCTGGCCCAGGAGCGAGGTCGGGGTGGATCTGGGCGGCGAGCTCGTGCATGCCCGTGAGCATCCTCCGTCAACCGATCACATACCAGTCAAGATTTGAAGGTTCAAACCTTGACTAGCGCGTACGATCTGGGGCCGTCAAGATCGTCGCCGGAAGCGGTTGACAGCCATATGTCGATCAGTCGTGATCATCCACAACAACGGGATAGCCATGGCCTGGCCATCCCTTGGGCGCCGTGCGCCGGGCGTCTGCTCGGCGCACGCGTCTTTTGGCTGGCGATGCCGTTCCTGCTTTTTGCTGTTGCAGGTGTCGCGGCCGCGTCGGCCGCAGCGCAGAACCTGCCCGATGGCCGCGCGTACGAGCTCGTGACGCGCTACGAAGAAAACGGGCGCGAAGTCGGCCTGAGCGGCGCCGAAGCGGGCTATGGAGTCCCGTCGGTCGACGGCGACGCGGTGGATTGGCAGAGTCTGGGTGGATGCTGCGGTGCGGCCTCGGCGGTGTCGGACCTCTACCAATCCGATCGCGGTGCGCTCGGCTGGCAGACGAAGGTCCTGACGCCGGTGCCGCCGGAACCGTCGGTTGACCTGCTCGAAGCGCAGGCGCCGGTGTTTACGAGCCCCGACCTGCGGGAGACGATCTTCGCGACGTCGGCCTCGTACGCACCCGGCGATCACCGGCCGTTCGGGGGACGCTTCTACGACCTCGACGTGGAGGGTCCTACGGGTTCGATGACGTGGCTCTCGCAGGGGCCGTTCGGGAGCGGCTCGGGGCTTTACTCGGCGGAGTTCGATGGCGCGACCCCCGACGCGGGCAGGGTCGTGTTCAGCACCGCAGAACCGCTCACCGCGAATGCGAGCGGTCTAGCGGAACTGAACACTCCGCCCCAGTACCTGTATGTGCGCGACGTCACGCGCGGAACTACCGAACTGGTCGATGTCGGCGAAGACGGCAAGCTGCTGAACCCGTACGGTGCGAGTCTCGGCGGCGGTGGATGGCTACGCGAAGACCTGCTCCCGGTTAGCCGCGAAGGGACCACCACCAACGCGATCTCCTCCGACGGATCGAAGGTCTTCTTCGAGACGCCGCCACCGAACACCTTCGATCTCCCGCGGCAGGTGCTGCCGCACCCACACCTCTACATGCGGGAGGTCGCGGGCGAGGAGACGATTCCCGTGGATGACCCCGAATCGAGCGGCTCGGCGCAATATGAGGGCGCGGCGAGCAACGGGTCGCTGGCGTTCTTCACCAGCGACGAGGGGCTGGACGGCGCGCCCACCAGTAAGGAGCTGTACGAGTTCGACGCGACGGGCGCGCCGATCGGCCCGGCGGGGGCGCTCTCGGCGATACCGATCTCCAGGGGTGTGTTCGACGGGGTGAGCGCGATCAGCAACGATGGCAGCCGTGTCTTCTTCGTCGACGACAGCGTCCTGGCTGCCAATGCGAACCCACGGGGCCGCGCGGCGGTGTCCGGACAGCCCAACCTGTATGTATACGACACGCGCACGGGGCTGACGACGTTCATCGCGACGCTCCTGCGCAGCGATATCGACACCTGCGACTTGACCTGCGGCGAAGGCGGCCCGTCGGGGCTCCTGAACGAGCCCGACATCGAACGGGCCGCCTATCCCACCCCCGACGGCTCCGTGTTCGTATTCGCTTCGGCCGCGAACCTCACGGGTGAGAACGGCGAGCCGGTTACGACGCTCACCTCGGAAGCCACTCGTGAACAGCGCACGATCGACGTCGCGAGCACCGCGGGCTTCACTCCGCATCAGGCGATCGCCGTCGGCAGCGGTCCAAGTGAGGAGCTCGACACGGTCAAGTCGATCGACGGACCCAACCAGCTGACCATTGGCAGTGAAGGCTCCGAGCTGCACCCGGGCCTGAGCAGCGGCCATCGTGCGGGCGAACCGGTCACCGAGCTGATCGCGGAGATATACCGCTATGACGGCAGCTCACTCGTTTGCATCTCGTGCACAGCATCAGGGGTCACGCCGACTGCGGGCGCCGATCTCGGTACAGCGGGCGGCGGCAGCTACGCGCCGGCGGGTCGCGCTCCAGCGATGAGCGCGGACGGCGCGCGGATCTTCTTCGATTCGGCCGATCCCCTGCTCCCCGAAACGCAGCACAGCACGGGCGTCACGAACGTCTACGAGTGGGAGAGCAGCCACCTCTCGCTGATCTCCGATGGGGGAGGCGTGCTCAATGGCACGACACCAAGCGGCGACGACGTCTTCTTCACGAGCCGCGCGCACCTCGTTCCGGCAGCCGGAGAAGACCTCGCGGACATCTACGACGCGCGCGTCGACGGCGGCTTTCCTCAGTCGCCCGCGCCAGCGCCATGCATGGGTGAAAGCTGTCGTCAGGGGGGCGCGAGCGTATTCCTCCCAGTGCCCGGGAGCTCGACCCTCGCCGTCACGGAACCCAATACGACCCCGCGCTTCGTGGTCGCCGCGATCACCGCGAAGCAGCGTGCCGCGCTCGCGCGCACGGGGCGCTTGACGCTGGAGCTGACGGCGACGTCTGCCGGACAGATCCGCGCCGAAGCACGCGCGAGCTTGCGCGGCAAGAGCCGCCGCGTGGCGTATACGAACATGAAGCTCGCGAATCCGGGGACGATTCACCTGACGCTTGGCCTGAGCGCTGCAGCGCGCGCTCGCCTCGCGGCGGTCGGCAGGTTGACCCTGCAGATCGAGGTGAGTTACTCGGCGAACTCGAGCTCTGAGCTCAGCGAATTCCAGCTGCTGGAGCGTCGTGGAGGATTTGCGTCGGGGAAGCGCAGGTCCGCCGCGTCGAGGCGCAGTGGGCATCACAAAGCTGCGCCGGGAGGGGAGCAGAGGCCTCGTGCGTGATGGCGCACGGGACCTGAAGCCGGTGGCGGCCGCGACTCGGGGCGCGGCCGCCACCGTTGCCACCCTGCTTGTGGCGTGCGCGGTGCTGGCGGCGAGCGCGACTGGCGCGCAGTTCGGGTTGAGCTCGTTGAGCGGTACGACTTCGACCTCGCAGGCGGGTTCGCACCCGGACATCTCGACCTCATTTGCGCTCGCGACGGACGCTGTCGGAAACCCGATCGGGCAGCTCCGGAATGCCGCGGTGACGCTTCCCGCGGGAATGGTCGGCAATCCACAAGCCGCCGAAAAGTGCGCGCAGAGCGCCTTTCAACAGTTTGCGTGCTCGACCCAGTCGCAGGTGGGCGTGATGGAACTGTCGCTGATCGTTTGCCAGGGCGCGAGCGCCTCGCTCACGAATGGGGCGGAAGCGGGAGAAACGATTATCGACGTCCCGAACACCGCGAAGTTCTGCCCCTTCGAAACCGGTAGCTCGATAACGATCGGCAGCGGCGCGACGGCGGAGACGGCGACGATCGGATACGTCGCGAGTGCGACGCAACTGGTGCTAAGTACGCCCTTGCTGCACTCGCACGCTGCGGGGGAAACGGTCGTGCACGTCGCGGAATCGACCACGGTGCCGATCTCGCTGTTCAACCTCCAGCCGATGCCGGGACACGCCGCGAGCTTTGGAGCATCGCTGCTGTTCATCCCGATCTTCGTGCAGGCCGACGTCGAGGGCGACGGCCAGCTCCAGATCACGCTCACCAATATCTCCAGGCTGATCACGGTGCAGGCGGCCAAGCTGACGCTGTGGGGTGTGCCAGCCGATCCGAGCCATGACACACAGCGCTGCGACCAATTCCCCGCGGAAAAATGCGGTCCTTCGCGTGCCGCGCCGCGGCCCTTCACCACGTACCCCACCACTTGCGATGGGGGCGCGCTGGAAGCTCAGGCGAGAATCGAATCTTGGGTCGGCGAAAGCGCCTCGGACGCGGCCCCGCTGCCCTCGCCGACCGGTTGCGAAAAGCTGAAGATCGCCCCTGCGCTCTCGGTTCAGCCAGAAACCGTGCAGCGCGACACGCCTTCGGGCTACGAAATCGATGTGACAGCTCCACAGGAATCCGAAGCCTCCGAGCTGGGGACGCCGCCACTGCGCGATGTCACTGTCACGCTGCCGGAAGGCACCTCGCTGTCCCCTGCAGTAGGGGTTGGACTGCAGGCGTGCAGCGATGCACTATTTGCGCAGGATGCCTGCCCGGACGCATCGAAGGTGGGGGCGGTCGAAGTACGGACACCGCTGCTCTCAGAACCCGTGATCGGCGCTGTCTACATCGGTTCCCCAACGGCGACCGAAAAATACCGCCTCTTCGTGGGTGCGGGTACGGCCGCACTTGATATACACATCGTTGGCAGCGCCCAGCCCGATGCTGCCACTGGGCGGTTGACGGTGCGCTTCGAAAACATGCCGCAGCTGTCGTTCAGCGAGCTGAAGCTCGACCTCTTCGGGGGAGCCAACGCGGCTTTGGCGAACCCCGCGGACTGTGGTCCGGCGAACAGCGCCGCGCAGTTCGCGTCGTACGCAGGCCAGACGGCCACCTCATCGTCGACCTTCACCGTCCGGGACAGCGGTGAAGACGGCGGCTGCCCGCCGGGCGCGGCGTTCTCGCCGGGCTTCACCGCCGGCACGCTGTCGCCCGTGGCGGGCAGCTCGAGCCCGTTCGTGCTGAGGATCACTCGTAGCGATGGGCAGCCGCAGATCTCGGGGTTCAGCGCGACGCTGCCGCCGGGACTGGTCGGGATGATCGGTTCGGTGGCGCCGTGTGCGGAAGAGCAGGCTGCGAGCGGTTCGTGCTCGTCGGCGTCGCAGGTGGGAACGGTGACGATCGCGGCAGGGGCAGGGGCGCAGCCACTGTACATCTCGGGGCCGGTTTACCTGACAGGCTCCTACGACAGCGCGCCTTTTGGGCTGGCCGCGGTAGTCGATGCGAAGGTCGGACCATTCGATTTGGGGACGGTGGTTGTGAGGTCGCGCATCACGGTTAACCCGTCCGACCTTGCTTTCACGGTTGATACGAGCTCACTGCCACAGGTCGTCGGTGGTTTGCCGCTGCGCCTTCGCATGATTGATGTCACGCTCGACCGGCCGGGGTTCATGGTCAATCCGTCGAACTGCGAACCGCGCACGATTACGGCGAGGGTGAGCTCGACTGAGGGAACGAGCGCGGACGTTTCCGAGCATTTCCAGCTCGCCGGTTGTAATGGCTTGCGATTCACGCCACAGCTGACGGCGATGATGCCAGCGAGGGCCGGTCGAACCGGCGACGGCGCCGGGCTCGACATCGAGATCGTTGAGCCAGCAGGCTCAGACGGAGCGCTGCGGTCGGCGGTCATTCAGTTGCCCAGGCAATTGCGGCCACGCCTTACGACGATCCAGGGCGCTTGTCTCGCCTCAACTTTGCTAGCGACCGCCTCCTGCCCTGTAGGGTCGATCGTCGGCCAGGCTACCGTTGATACTCGGGCGCTGCCCTCGCCCCTGGCAGGCGCCGTGTATCTTGTGGCGCATGGGGGGACCGAGCGGCTCTCCCTGATGCTGATGTTGGACGGTGACGGTATCGCGACTCATCTCGAAGCCGAAGTCCACATTTTCCATAATGGCGTGATAAAGGCAGCATTCAGGGATCTGCCGCCGGTACTGATCAGCTCGATGCGAATCGAGTTGTTCAGGGGACCGCATTCCCTTTTGGGAGCGATCACGACGCCCTGTTCAACGGGGGCCTGCACTCCCCTACGAATTGACCGACCAAGGCGGTGCCGTGATCGGGCGTACGGAGCGGATCGTCGTTGTGGGCTGTCGTCAGCCGGTCAAGGCAAGGCATGCCGGGCCAAGGAGGACGGCTCAACTACCGCAAGCCGCCGACTACGGTCTCGGTAGCGTGTCAAGCTGGCTCGGCATGGCGAGCGCCGCATCTTCCGAGCTAGGGCTAGATAGGGATTTCACCCAACAACTGTGATACGAGCCGGGTCAGCGAGTGGCAGGGTGGCGGTCGTCGTTGAGGCGCCGTTGCGCCTCAAGTCATGTAGACGCAACGCGACGTCGATCTCGGCCAGACAGCTGCGCAAAGGGCGTCCGATCAACCCCTCAACGGTACGTACGCGCCGGTTGACTGCTCGTCGGTTTACCCTCAGCGCTTGTGCTGCCGAGGTTGCGTTGCATTCGGCCTCGATATAGGCGCGCAAGGTGCGGCAGAGCTTGTCACCTCCGTCGCGTTGACCGCCGAACACCATCAGATATCGTTGCTCGAGCGACCTTGCGAGGGTTTCGTTTTGCAGTACCGCGGCGAGTAGCCGATCGTCGGCGTATGACGCGAATCTTGCTGACCGTCGCAGCGCGACCTCGAGAGCGGCGTGAGCCTGGTGGTGGGTGAGCAGCCAACCTTCCAGTCCCCGAACTGGCTCTCCCACCGCGACGCAGACATCGAGCTCGACGTCGTTGCACACTGCCTTGATATCCGCGAGGGCGGTGCTCCGTCTCCCTCCTATCCAGGCCCACGTCTTCGTCCCTCCTGGTGCCAGCCCGAGGAGGCCGCAGCCAAAGACTCTCTTGAGTCGTCGAAGTACTTCACTGGCGCCCGGTCCTTGCGCCACCACGCCTAGGTGCATTGAGGTGTGGATCTCGTAATGCAGTATGTCGAGCTGAGCGGGCGCGACTGCCTTGCGTGCGAGCAGTCTCTGCACGACCTTCGCACTGCGCTGCTCCGGAGAGAGGGCCCGATCCTCTTGCTCCGTCAGGTAATCGGTCAGTACGCCGAGTGCAGCCTGCACGCTTGCCTCGTAGACGGGATCGACTTCGGCGGCGACATGGCTCATCGCCGCGCGCAAACGGAGGCGGAGGTCTCGCTCAAGATCCAATCCGCGCTCCTTCCTTCATCGGCGGGTGGGTCCTACTTCGTAGCGCGCGGGTGTCCGCACCGTGGGCCGCGCTGCCCACCCGCCGACGGGAGTCGATCGGAGATGGGACACCGATCAAAGGAGCGGACACTGTCCGATCATGCACGAAGGCGAGGCCATTTTCTAGTCAAATTTTGAAGATTTAAATTTTGAGGCGTTGAGTCGAGTGAGAAATACAGTCTTCGCGGCCATCGTCTTTCCACTAGTCTGTATGGTCCATGAGGACGAACGGGGCTGTATCGGGTCGCCCCAAGACCGCGACGGGGATGCGATCGCCGGTCTACTGGGCGCTTCTGGGGCTTGTGATCGAGCATCCCGGCTACGGCTATAAGCTGAAGACCCGCTACGAGCATGCGTACGGTGAGGTGCTCCCGATCCACAGCGACTCGCATATCTACACGGCGCTGAACGAGCTAGAGCGCCGCGGACTGATCGAGGAGGTCGCGCCTGACGCGATGCCGACAGACGGCAGTCGCCAACCGCGGCCGGCCTACCATGCGACCGAGGAGGGTGTGATCAGCTACCGCGGCTGGCTGCTGAAACAGCTCCACGCAGGATCCCGCCAATCGCAGCTGTTCGTGCGCCAGCTCGCGGTGCTCGCGCACGAACCACGGGTGGCGCTGGAGGTGCTCGACAGCTTGGAGCAGGCATGCCTGGAGCAGGCCGTGGCTCGCTCCTCTCCGTCGGTGAACGGCAGCGCTCCTGCAGGGGGAGCGTCGCACCTGTTCGCCGATCTACTCGCCGAGGAGAAGCGGCTCGCGCTGGAAGCGCGGCTGCCCTGGATCGAGTACGCGCGCGCAAGATTCGAAGCCCTGCTCGGCGCGGGGCGATGAGCCACCTGCTGGAGCTCACCGGCGTCAGCAAGCAGCACGGCGAGCTGGCCCAGGACGTCCTGAGAGACGTGTCGCTGGCGCTCGACCAGGGCGAACTCGTAACGATCTGGGGTCGGCGCCGTTCGGGACGCTCGACGCTGATGCGCGTCGCCGCCGGAGTCCAGGCGCCGGACGCTGGGACCGTGAGCTTCGCCGGGAGTGATCTGGGCGGCAACCGTCGCGAGCCACTGGGTGGGGAGATCGGCTACTGCCAGCGCGCGTTTCGGCCGACCGAAGGCGGCTCGATGCTTGACCAATTGATCGTTGGCCAACTCGCCCGCGGCGTGCCGCAGGCACCGGCGAGCGCGAGGGCACATGGCGCCCTGGAGCGCGCGGGCATCCAGCCGTGCGCCACGCTGAGCGCCGGGGCGCTCGACACGGCCGAGACGGTGCGCGCGGCGATCGCGCGCGCATTGGTCCACGGGCCGCGCCTGATCGTGATCGACGAGCCGACGCTCGGGGTCGATCTGCCCGAGCGCGATGGCATCCTCCAACTGCTGCGCTCGCTCGCCGACGAGGGCATGGCGGTGCTCGCGAGCACCGGCGAGACGACAGGCTTTGCCGGCAGCGATCGCGCGCTCTCGCTGAGCAACGGCAGGGTGCGAGGCCAGCTCACGCCTCAGCTGGCCTCGGTCTTCCCACTCCACACCGCAGCCGCGCACCGGGCCAGCGCGTGATCGAAGCGCAACCGAGGGCGGTCTCCGCCTGGGAGTCGGCGTGACCATGCTCGAGCTCGAGGGAGTCGTCAAGCGCTATCGGGGCGCTGTCGAGGAGGTCCGTGCGGTTGACGGTGTCGATCTGCGCCTGGAAGCTGGTGAGATGGTCGCCCTGCAGGGCCCGAGCGGCTCGGGCAAGACGACGCTGCTGTTGTTGATCGCCGGGTTGCTGCAACCCGACCGCGGCGCCGTTCGCTTCGCGGGCCGCGACCTGTCGAATCTCTCCGAGAACGAAGCCTGCGACTACCTGATGCGAGACGTCGGTTTCGTCTACCAGAGCTTTCGCCTGATGCCCCGCGTCTCGGCGCTCGAGAACGCTGCGCTGAAGCTGATGCTCGGCGGAGTCGGCGCGCGCGACGCCCACGCGCAGGCCGCCCGCTGGTTGGAGCGCGTCGGTCTCGGGGATCGGCTGAAGAGCACGACCGGCGAGCTCTCCGGTGGCGAGCGTCAGCGAGTGGCGATCGCCCGCGCGCTCGCGGGCGAGCCGCGGTTGATCCTCGCCGACGAGCCCACCGGCAATCTCGACAGCGCCCGCAGCCGCGGGATCGTGAGGTTGCTGCATTCGATCGCCCACGAGCGTGAGGCCGCCGTGCTGCTCGTCACCCACGACGCCGAGGTCGCCGCGGTCGCCGACCGCCGTTGCACATTGCGCGACGGGCGCCTGGCCGAGCACGGCCGCGGAGAGATCGCGAGCGCTCCACCCGCCGCCCATCAATCCAGGTCGACCGAGGTCGGGTGAACCGGGGTGAGTGCCGGTCAAACCCTCAAGGCACGCGCGCTGATGCGGCCGTACGCACTGCAGTACATCTATCGTCGGCGTCTGCGCGTGCACGCGATCCAGGAGTTGCTCGGTGGCCTCGGAGTCGCGATCGCGGTTGCGCTGATGTTCGCCGCCACGGTCGCCAACGACAGCGTCGTGGCGTCCGCGGGCGAAGTCGTGCATGCGGTCGCGGGCCCCGCCAACCTGCAGTTGCGGGCGCGGGCAGGTGAAGGGTTCGATCAGCGCCTGCTCGCGCGAGTCGAACACCTCCGCGGCGTCGAGCAGGCGGCCCCGCTGCTGGAACAGACCGCCACGCTGCGCGGTCCCGGCGGCACGCTCGAGACCGTCAACGTCGCCGGGGCCGACGTGAGCCTGTTGACGCTGGACGGGCTCGCGCACACCCTGCCGATCGCCGCGCTCTCGCCCGGTGGCATCGGGCTCAGTACGACGAGCGCCGCGAGCTTGGGCGTGAACTCGGCGGGACGGGAAGCCGTGACGCTCCAACTGCGCGGACGGGCCTTCTCGCTGCATGTCGCGGCGGTGCTCGGACCCGAAGCATTCGGGGCGCTTGCACAGGCGCACGTCGCCGTGATGCCGCTCGAACGCCTCCAGCAGATGGCCGGCCTGCAGGGTCGAGTAACTCGCATCCTCGTCCAAGCGCAACACGGCCGGGTTGCGCGGGTCAGATCGGAGTTGGCGCGGCTCGTCGCCGGTAGGCTCGCCGTGGCCCCCGCCAACCAGGACGTGACGATGCTGCACCAGGCGCTGCGCCCCAGCGACCAGGCCAGCGGCTTCTTCGCCGCCATCAGCGCACTCCTTGGCTTCCTGTTCGCTTTCAACGCGATGCTGCTCACGGTGCCCGAGCGAAGGCGATCGATCGCCGACCTGCAGCTGATCGGGACGCGCCGCAGCGCGATCATCCAGATGGTGATCTTTCAGGCGGTGTGCCTGGGCATCGCCGCCTCGGTCGTGGGATTGGGCGGCGGCTACCTGCTCTCGCGGGTCGCGTTTCACCAATCCTCTGGCTACCTCACCGAGGCGTTCACGCTGGGCACGGGCAGCGTCGTCGGGTTGCACGCCCTCGTGCTCGCGCTGCTCGGCGGGATCTTGGCGACATGCCTCGCCTCGGCGGTACCGTTGCTCGATCTTCGTCGTGGTGGAGCGCTCGACGCGGTCTACTTCGACGACGGGGAGCCCGGCAACGCGCTCAGCGGTCGCTGGCGCGCTCGCCTGGTGCCGGCTTCCGTCGGCCTGCTAGCGCTCGCGAGCGCAATCTTCCTGCTAGAGCCCTCGCTTGCACTGGTCGCGAGCGCGATCCTGGCGCTCGCGACGGTGTTGGCGGTTCCGCTGGTGTTCGCGGGCGTCCTGGCGGCCGCACGAAGGCTCTGTGCGCGGATGTCAAAGCTCACGATCCTTCCCGTCGCGCTGACCTCGTTGAAGGCGACCACGCTGCGTTCGCTGGCGCTGGCGGCGACCGGCGCCGTCGCGCTGTTCGGCGGCGTTGCACTCGGCGGGGCGCGCAAGGATCTGCTTCGCGGCATCGCGGAGTTCGCGCACGGCTATTCCGGCGATGCCTCCCTCTGGGTCACCAACCCGCACGACAACCAGGCGGTCGTCAGTTTCCGGCCCGGAAGCCTTTCGCGTAGCATCGCCCGACTGCCAGGGGTGACGGCCGTGCGCACATTCCAGGGCGGCTTCATGCAACTCGGCGACCGCCGCGTGTGGCTCATCGCCCGCCCACCCGGAGGGGCTCGCTCTGTACTTGCCGGCCAGGTCACTGGCGGCGATGCCGAACTCGCCGACGCCCGTCTCGGGGCGGGCGGCTGGGCTGTGGTCTCCAAGCAGATCGCCGAAGAACACGGCTGGAGTATCGGGAGGGAGATGGGGTTGGAGACACCTGCGGGCATGGCTCATCTGCGGGTCGCTGCACTGACGAGCAACCTCGCGTGGATTCCCGGCGTGATCTTTCTCGATACCGCCGATTACAGGCGCGACTGGGGAGCTCGCGCGCCAACCGCTCTGGGCGTGCGACTCGCGCCGGGGAGCAACGTCGCGCAGGTGCGCCGCGCGATCGAACGTCGATTGGGCCCGAACACCGGGCTGGAAGTCTCGACTGCGCGGGCACTGGAAGGCAGGATCAACTCGTTGACCAGCGAAGGGCTCAGCCGTCTCGGGGAGATATCGACGCTGATGCTCCTCGCGGCGATCCTCGCGATGGCGTCCGCGCTGACCTCCACCATCTGGCAGCGCCGGGTCGCTCTCGCCGGCTTGCGGCTGGCGGGCGTCAAGCCCCGGCGCCTGCGCAGGATCCTGCTCGTGGAAGTCGCGCTGATTCTCGGCACCGGTTGCGTGACCGGCGCGTTGGCTGGCCTCTATGGCCAGGCGATCATCGATGGGTACCTGAGGTATGTGACGGGATTCCCGGTCGCATCGATAGCGACGGGCTGGCGCGCATTCGAGATCCTTGCGCTTGTGATGCTCGCCGTGACCGCGATTGTCGCCGTGCCCGGCGCACTGGCCGCCTCGGCCCCTCCCGCATTGGCATTGGAGGAGTAGGCGCAGGGCGTTACGCTCGGGCGTCATAGTGGCAGCGCTCCGCGAGGATCGACTGGTCAGGTGGGCGGGGATCGCGCTCGTCCGCGCCAACCTCCGTTACTGGTCGACCGTCGCGCCGACCGCTCGCCGCGCTCTGCGCCACTGGGAACGTCGCGCAGAGCGGATACGCGACCCTAGCTTGCGTGAGCTGGCGCTGGAGAAGCTTCGCGAGGAGGGGTTCAACGCCGAGGTCGCCGCCACGCTCGCGACGCTCGCGCCACTGAGGCAGCGCGCCCGCTTGACCAAGGCGATCGTGGCCTTGGAGGTTCTCTACGACTACCTCGACGGTCTCGGCGAGGCAGCGTCGCAGGATCCGCTTCGCGACGGTCGTCAACTGCATCGGGCGTTCACGGACGCGCTCACCGCGACCGTCGTGAAAGACCCCGACTACTACCGCTTCCATTCCCATCGCGACGACGACGGCTACCTGCAAGAGCTCGCCGGCGCCGTCAGGGACGTTCTCTTGCGACTGCCCTCCCGGGTCGCCGTGACGCCAACGATGGAACGAGCCGCGGTGCGCTGCTGTGAGGCGCAGGTGCGCGCTCACGCGGTCACGAGCCGCGGCGTTGCCCAGCTGGAGGAGTGGGCCAAGCAGGAATCAGAGCTCGGCGACCTCGATTGGCGGGAGTTCCTCGCGGGAGCGGCCTCTTCGGTGCTGGCCGTGCACGCTCTGTTGGCCCTCGCCTCCGATGAGCAAGCCACGGAGACACAGGCGGACGCAATCGACGGGCTCTACCACGCGATCGGGGTGCTGAGCACGATGCTCGACAGCGTCGTCGACCGTCAGCAGGACGCCGGCGCAAGTGTGTGGGGATACATAAATCTCTACGACGAGCCCCGTGTGCTGGCCGAGAGCCTCGCCGCGGTGGTACGGCACGTCTCGGTGCGCGCATCAGAGACCGTCCATGCCGCGCATCATTTGATGACGGCTGCTGGGGTCGTCGCCTACTACGGCTCTGCGCCGGCGGCCGACGAAGAACCTGGCCGCGTGGTCTTCGCGCGTCTGGAGCAGGAGCTGGGTCTGCTGAGCGCCCCGACGCTCACGGTCATGCGCGGCTGGCGATTGGCCCGAAAGCTGCGTGCGCAGCTGGCGGCTGTTTGCGAAGGACGGCCGACATGAGCTCATTCCCCTCGACGCTCGGCCGGCCCGTTGGACAGGTGCGTCACGTCGCGATCATCGCTGACGGCAACCGTCGTTGGGCGCGAGCCCGCAACCTGTCCGGCAGCGAGGGGCACGAGGCGGGCACGGACACTCTCAGAGCCCGCATCGGAGATGCGATCGAGCTGGGCATACGCGAGCTGATGGTCTACTCGTTCTCGACCGAGAACTGGTCTCGTCCGACGGAAGAGGTGCGGGCACTGATCGACATGATCTCGCGCCGCATCGCCCAGGACGGTCCGCACCTGCATGCGCAGGGAGTGCGGATGCGATTTGTCGGACGCCGCGAGCGCATTCCAGGCCGTCTATTGGAGAGAATGCGTCACGCCGAGTCCCTGACCGAGAACAACACCGCCATCACTCTGTTCATCGCGCTCGACTACGGCGCGCGTGCGGAGATCCTCGACGCGGCCGCGCGCTACCGGGGCGGGGGAGAGGGTGCGTTTCGACGGCTGCTGTATGCGCCGGAGATGCACGATCCCGACCTGATCATTCGTACCGGCGGCGAGCGTCGGCTCTCCAACTACCTGCTCTGGCAGGCGGCCTATTCGGAGCTCATCTTTCGCGAAGAGATGTGGCCGGACTTCACGCGCGCCGCGTTCGAGCAGTGTCTCGCCGAGTACTCCACACGTCAGCGACGCTGGGGAGGACGCGAGTCGCCGCCGCACGCATCAAGCGAACAATCGATTACTCTTCAGGAGAGTACGAGCAGGCCAAACGATTCAACGTAAGAGGGAGCGGGGCGTCGAATGGTGATCAGGTCGTGGGTCGGGATGGGTATCGCGGTGCTGCTGTGCGGCGCCCTGGCGGGGCTCGCGAGTGGCCATGCAGGTTCGCCTCCGTCTGCCCGCGCGGCGCACACGTTGCAAGCGACCGATACCGCTCACCTGCACTACATCCACAGCTCCGGCTCGCTGCTGATCGAGGAAGGCTCGGCAGCCGGGACGCTGCCGGGCACGATGCGAGCCAGCGTACGCGTCGGGCCGACCACCAGCGGCAGCTTCACGATCTACAACCGCTACGGGACGATTCGTGGGCGCGGGACCGCCAAGCTTCACGGCTCGGGGACGTACGAAAGCTTTGCCGGTACGCTCGTCGCGGAAGGCGGCACCGGGCGCTACGCACACGCGCGCGGGCGTGCGGGCCTCTACGGGCTCTTCAACCGCCGCACCTACGCCCTGACTGTGCAGACCACCGGGCGGCTGCTGTTTTAGGCGGGCGGCGCACACAGGCCTTATGGCGGCTGTTGTTGTGCATCGTCGCAGGCGCCGTCCCGCTGTGCCCCAGCTCTGCTGCAGCAGCCGCGACGTCCGCCGCGCTGCACGTGACGCTCGACCCTTTGCACCTGGGACATGGCACGACCGTCGGCTTTGAAATCCAAACGGCCACGCACCAGGGGCTGCCACAGAGGCTGACGTCGTTTGGCATCAGCTATCCAGAGGAACTGGGTATCGGGCTAAGCGGCCTCGGCCTGATGAGCTGCACGCTACAGCTGTTGCAGACGCGCGGGCCGGCGGCGTGCCCAAACGAGTCGATCATGGGCTACGGCACGGCGATCGCGGAGATCCCCTACGGCTCAGCACTGCTACCGGAGCGCATGCGCGTGGCGATCTTCCACGGTCCCACCGAAAACGGCGTCATCGAGCTCCTCGTCCACGTCGTCGGTAGCAGCCCGGCGATTGCCGAAATGACCTTCCCCGGTCGATTGGCGCCCGCCGCGGCGCCGTTCGGCGGGCAGATCCAGGCCACGCTGCCGGCCATCCCGGGTCTGCCGGGGGGACCCGGCGTCGCTGTCGTCAGGTTCGGTGCGGAAATCGGTCCTCGGCACGTTCTCTACCACGAACGCGTGCATGGCCGTCGTGTTTCCTTTCACCCGCGAGGGGTTCTTCTGCCGAACCGCTGTCCCGCCAGGGGTTTCGAGTTTGCCGCGCAGCTGACCTTCGAAGACGGGTCGCGCTTGAAGGTGCGCCACACCGTGCCGTGTCCCAGGCCGAGGCGTTCTCGTGTGTTGCCGCAACACCGCGCTCGTCCAGTGCGGTAGCGCGTTGGCTGATCGCCCGGTTCCCGCCCGCCGCGGGCGAGCTTCAGCGCGCGCCGCGCCGCTCGCGCACGGCCGCCGCGAGTATGTCGAGCGCGTCGACGGTCGTCTCCCATGACATGCAGGCGTCGGTGATCGACTGGCCGTAGACCGGTGTCCGCTCGCTATCGAGATCCTGCCGGCCGCCGACGATGAACGACTCGAGCATCACTCCCACGAGGGCCTCGTCACCGCCTGCGACCTGCGCGGCGATGTCTCGGACAACGGCCGGCTGGCGCTCGTGATCCTTTCCGCTGTTGTCGTGCGAGGCGTCCACGACGACACGCTCCGGCAGACCGGCAGCGTGGAGCCTGGAGATGGCGTCGCCCACGGCCTCAGCCGAGTAGTTCGGCGCGCCTCGCCCGCCGCGCAGGATGATGTGGCAGTCGGGGTTGCCGCGGGTATGCAGGAGCGCCGGAGTCCCGAGCACATCGATGCCGGCGAACGTATGGGGCACAGCCGCGGCACGCACCGCGTCGACGGCGACCTGGACGTTACCGTCCGTCGCGTTCTTGAAGCCGACCGGCATCGACAGGCCCGAGGCGAGCTGGCGGTGAATCTGGCTCTCGGTCGTCCGGGCGCCGATCGCGCCCCAGCTGACGGCGTCGGCGATGTACTGGGGAGTGATCGGGTCGAGGAACTCGCACCCGACCGGCAGGCCGAGCTCCAACACCGCCAGCAACAGCTCTCGCGCCATCCTCAGTCCCTCGTTGACGTCCCCGGAACCGTCGAGATGCGGGTCGTTGATCAGGCCCTTCCAGCCGGTGGTGGTGCGCGGCTTCTCGAAGTAGACGCGCATCACCACGAAGATGTCGTCCTGCAGGTCCGCGGAGGCTTCGCTGAGCTGGCGCGCGTAGCTCAACGCCGCCTCGGGATCGTGGACGCTGCAGGGGCCGACGACCACGAGCAGACGATCGTCGCCGCGGCCCAGGATGTCCGCGACGATCGAGCGACCTCGTAAGACGACCTCCGCCGAGACCTCCGTGAGGGCCTGGTCGCGCAGGAGCAGCTCCGGAGGCGCCAATGGCGTGACGTCCCTGATGCGCTGGTCGCGTACGAAGTCGAGCTGTCTGGGCGGGCTGGGAGACACGGGCCTGATCGTAGTGCCTGTCGGGCCGTGCCACGATCGGCCCGACCTTCAACTATCGGAAAGCGTTGCCGTACCGCGCTCTACGAGGCGGTGTGGGTGCGCGCGGTCGACCCACCCCACTTGCCTTGCCCGTAGCGCGCGAGCTCCAGCCGCGCGACCACGCCGCGGTGCACCTCATCGGGTCCGTCGGCGAGTCGCAGCGCCCGCGCGACGGTCCAGGCGGCGCCGAGCGGAAGGTCGTCGCTGAGGCCGCCGCCGCCGTGGAGCTGGATCGCCATGTCCACCACGCGCTGGGCCATGTTGGGCACCGCGACCTTGATCTGGGATACCGCCCCGATCATCTCGGGCGCGCCGCGGTCGATCAGCCAGGCGGCGTGCAGTACGTGCAGCCGCGCCTGGTCGATCGCGATCCGCGCGTCCGCGATCCGCTCGCGGTTGCCGCCGAGGTTCGCGAGCGGCTTGCCGAACGCGACGCGCTCGGTCGCCCGGCGGCAGGCCAGTTCCAGCGCGAGCTCCGCGAGCCCGATCAGGCGCATGCAGTGGTGCACGCGGCCCGGTCCGAGGCGCGCTTGAGCGATCGCGAACGCCTGGCCGGGCCCGCCGAGGATCGCGTCGGCGGGGAGGCGGACGTCGGTGAAGGAAACCTCGCCGTGGCCGCCGGGAGCGTCGTCGAAGCCCATCGTCGCAAGCATCCGCTCGACCCTCACCCCGGGGGCGTCCATCGGCACGACGACCATCGAATGGCGGTGGTAGCGGTCGGCGTCGGGGTCGGTGAGTCCCATGAAGATCGCGACGCGGCAGTTGGGGTGCCCGACTCCCGTCGACCACCACTTGCGCCCGTCGAGGACCACTTCGTCGCCGTCGAGCGTCGCGGTGGCCTGCATGTTGGAGGCGTCGGAGGAGGCGACATCGGGCTCGGTCATGCAGAACGCCGAGCGGATCTCCCCGTCCAGCAGCGGCTTCAGCCAGCGCTCGTGCTGCTCGGCGGTCCCGAAGTGCAGCAGGATCTCCATGTTGCCGGTGTCCGGTGCGTTGCAGTTGCAGACCTCGCTGGCGAGCAGCGAGCGGCCCATGCGCTCGGCGAGCGGCGCGTACTCGACGTTGGAGAGGCCGGCGCCCTGCGGCTCGCCGCAGACCTCGGGGTTGCCGGGCAGGAACAGGTTCCACAGCCCGGCCTCGCGCGACCTGGCCTTGAGCTCCTCGACGACCGGCAGAACCACCCATGGATCCTCGCGACCGAGCAGCTCGCGGTGGTAGGGCTCCTCGCGCGGAGCGATCTCCCCGGCGATGAACGACTGCAGGCGCTCGATCAGCTCGCGCGCGCGGGGTGTGTGCTCGAAGTCCATGGCGCCTGCCGCCGAACTCTACCCAGGCTCACGCAGACCGACCTGGCGGGTCAGTCGCCGTCGCGCACGTCCAGCACGACCTTGCCCGTCGCGCGGCGCTCGTCGATCTCGCGCAGCGCGAGCGAAGCCTGCTCCAGCGGGAAGCGCGCGCCGACGAGCGGCCGCACGACGCCCTGGTCGATCATCCCCGCGAGCGCCGCGCCGATCTCGCGGCACAGCTCGGGCCTGGCGAGCGCGTAGGCGCCCCAGCCGGCACCGACGACCTCGACGTTGCCCAGCAACAGCCGGTTGACTTTGACCTCCGGGATCGAGCCACCCGTGAATCCGACAACCACGAGGCGCCCATCCTCGCGCAGCGAGCGCAGGCTGTCGGTGAAGCGATCGCCTCCCACCGGGTCGAGCACCACGTCGACGCCACCGCCGCTGAGCTCCTTCGCCTCGTCCTTCCAGTGCCCGCCGACGCGCAGCACCTCCTCCGCGCCGGCCTCGCGCGCGACCTGCTCCTTGGCGTCGTCGGAGACGACCGCGATCGTGCGCGCGCCGAGCCCGCGCGCGACCTGCAGCGCCGCGGTGCCGACCCCGCCGGCGGCGCCGTGCACGAGCACGGTGTCACCGGCGCGCAGACGCCCGCGGCGGTGCAGCGCGAAGTACGCGGTGTGGTAGTTGAGGATCAGGCTCGCACCCTGCGCGAAGTCCAACGCCGCGGGGAGGGGGAAGGTGAGAAAGGGTGGCGCGACGGCCTGCTCGGCGAACGCGCCGAGCGCGCAGAAAGCCGCGACGCGGTCGCCGGCCTGCACGCCGGCGCCGGGCGAGGCGCTGCGTACGATCCCCGCGACCTCGCTGCCCGGAATGAACGGCAACGGCGGTTTGAGCTGGTACTCGCCGCGAGTCTGGAGAACCTCAGGGAACGAGACGCCGGCGGCGTGGACATCGATGATCACGCCCTCGCCGGGCGTCAGCATGTCCGACGGCGGCTCCATCGGTTGGGGCGCGTCGACGAGCGCGAGCGCGCTCGCGGGTCCGCTGAGGTCGACGATCTGGATGGCTCGCATGCTGGGCTCGGCTCCCCGCGGGCCGGGGGCCCGTGTGGGTCGAGCGCACATTCAACACGCTCGGGCAGGCAGAGGTCGCCACGGCACCGTCTGGGATGTCCGCCAGGCGCCCACATCTTCACAGCAGCACCTGCCCCTGGGCCTGCGCCGGCCGCAGCAGGTTCGCGGTGCGTTCCGCGCAGTGCGTCGGGCAGTACACCCCGCGCACGCGCCCGTCGCGGAAGCCGTACGCAAGCCACACGCCTTCGTTCCAGGAGAAGTAGAAGAAGCCCTCAGGTGTTCCGTACTCGCGCACCTCGCGTCGCCAGGCGCGCTCGACGACCTCGTTGGGGATGCACGCACGGCAGTCCTGTGTGTGATCTGGATGGTTGCTCCATACGCACCGCAACAGCTCGCCGTTTGCTCCGACTACTCTCGACACCTCGATCTCCGTCAGCCGGTTCTGGAGGTAAGTTGCGAACAGCATCTCGCTCCTCTCACCGCGGGCAGCAGGCCTCGCGTCTACGCGAGGGGCCACCGACTTGTTGTTCTGTGCGTAAGACCCGCGGGGTTGTCCCGGCGCACGGCGATGGACGAACGTTCGGATATGCGGGCGGAGTCTGAGTTGTGGCTCAAACGCTAACGACGTGAACGCGCCCTAGGGCTTGTCGTTCCAATCACGGTCTGCGTAGCGTCGGTCAGGTCCCGTCTACGACGCGCGGCGGAGCGGCATCGGCGGGCGCGGTTCGTTCGAGCGCGCCCCAACCGAGATCCTGGACGCGCTCGGCGGCGTCGGCTGCCGCTCCTCCGCGCAGGCCGAACAGTCGCTTGGCGAGCAGCAGATAGACGACCACCGCGACGTTCACGACGAACGCCAGCACCTTGAAGGGCGTCGCGTGGTTTGCGATCTCGTAGAGCTCGAGCGGCAGCAGCGAGGTCGTGACGAGGAACGTCAAGTACTCCGCCCAGCGCCGCTGATACCAGAGCCCGACCGCCTCGATTCCCTCGACCGCGGCGTAGGCCAACAGCACCGCGCCCAGCAGGTGAAGGTGTGCGGAGGACGTCGCGAAGGCGTTGTCGATCTCGTGCAGCAGCCCGCTGCGCGCGTGGCTCTGCTCGTATGTGACGCCGCCCTGCAGATCCGCGACGACCTTGTAGAAGGTCGCCTGCAGCGTGTGGCGGTCGGTGGAGAAGACCAGCACGAGGATCCCGAGCACGGCGAGCACGAAGAAGTGAAAGGCGCGGTCGACCGCGATCAGGCGCAGCACGAGCTTGTCGCGCAGCGGCCTGCCCCGCAGCGGCAACTCGATCTCCTCGCGCTCCGGTGGGGCGGCTCTCGCCGGGTGCTCGGGCCCGGAGCGCGTTACCCACGAGTCGCAGCGCAGGCAGCGATGCCAGCGTGTGCTGCTCTCGTCACCGCGCGCCAGCAGTGCGTCCTGGGGGCGCAGCTCAGCGGCATCTGTACCCACGAGCACATGTCCGCGCACGCCGCAGACAAGCAACTCCCAGTTTGGATGCCAGCTGTCGCGACCGATGGGTCGTGAATCTACACAGCTCAGTGGCGGCGCCGAGCTCGCCGCGAGCGCTGCGGTCGCGGGCACGCTACCGTCGCAGACGCGCTGGTGTGGGTCCCGTCGGCGAACATGAAGTGCGCCGCGAAGCGGAACCCGCCGTGTGGACACCTGGGCGGCAGCAGGATCCCCTGGGGATGGTAGGCCACCCTCTGCCCCTTTTTGAATTCGAAGTAGGTGAGGCGGCTCGGGCCGAGCGTCGTCGTGAGTTTCACGAGCGCCGCGTCCGGCGCTTCGGGGAGCGTGGGGACGAGCGGGAGCAGCGCGTTGAGGTCGCCGCCGAAGGGGACCGCCGCGGGCAGCACGAGACCGGGGAAGACGAGCTGGGCCGCAACCGGAGTTTCGCCGTTGGCGTAGAAAAGCAGGCCGAGGCGGCCGTTGCGAACCGGGGCCATGAACGTCAGCGTGCGCGCCGTCTCCTGCAGCAGCTGGGGACCAAAGGGAACCTCCACGATCCCCGACCCGTATCCGATCACCGAGTTGGGAGAGCACCCCGGTGGCCCCTGCGCTTCGAGCACGGGGGCTCTACAGGTCGCGATGCCGAGCCCGCTCGTCGCGATGCCGAGTCCTTCTGGGTAGAGCAGATCGATCTGCTGAATCGGAACCGGCGTCTGGCCGGGCGTCACGATGACGGTGAAGCCGAAGTGGATCGTCGTGCCCGACCCCAGCCGCTCGGGTGTGAGGGCGGCGGTCAGGCTGACCGTCTGGTCGGCGTCGGCCGCGATCGGCTGGGCCCCGAGCGCACAGATCGCTGCCAGCAGCGTCGCGGCAAGGCTCGCGCGGCAGATCCATACGGTACGTGTCACCCCTATGTGACAGTACACCACATCCCTACCGTCAAGTCGAATGTTTCTGACTCTTGCGCTCGGGCGAGCCCGTGGTCGCGCTCAGAAGCGGCGCTCGCGCCCGAGGCGCGCTCGCGCGCGATTGACGCGGCGTAGCTCCTGCACGTCCTCGTCGAGATCTGCCGGTACGCTCCCCTCGGCGGCCCCGAGCAGCTCGGGTTCGAGGCGTTTGCGCACGAGCTCGCCGGCGATCGCGTCCACGCGCTGCGCGCCGGCACCGGGCCGTGAGCTCACGGCGCGCTCCAGGTGGGTGCCCGCGAACAGCAGCCCGACGCCGTCGTCGAGCGCCCAGCCGCCGGGTAGCGCGCCGCTGCGCACGCTCTCCAGCCACACCGGCAGGCGCTCGGGCTCGCCGTCGGCGTGGACGGTCAGTGACCCCGGCAGCAGGCCGAGCCCGGCGAGCGGCGCGGGCGGGCCGCTGGAGCGCGTCACACCTCCCCCGAACCAGCACATCGCGCCGGCGCTGAGTCCCGCCAGCACGGTGCCGCGCCGCCACGCCTGGACCAGCAGCACGTCGAGCTCGTGGGCGCGCCACAGCGCGAGAAGGTTGCGCATCGAGCCGCCGCCGGCATACACGATGTCCTGTTCGAGCACGATCTCGCGCAGCGGTCGCTCGAGCTTGGCAAGGCGGAACAGGGGGAGGTGCTCGGACACGCATCCGCGGCCCTCGAAGCGCGCGTAGAAGGCGTTGATCGGGCCCGTCGTGTCGCCGGCGGCGGTCGGCAGGAACAGGATCCGCGGGCGGCGCGCGGCGGCGAGCGAGAGCACGAAGTCGTCCAGCAGCGGGTTGGTCGGCTCCATCGTGAAGCCCCCGCCGCCCATCGCGAAGATCTTGCGCCGCCCCAGCGCGACCTCGCCTCGTGCGCTCACGATGTCCTCGCGGAGGCGCGCGCAACGCCTCTGCCGTCGTCGGTGAGCGCGCTGGCGAGCGTCATCACGCGGCCGCACACTGGGTCTCGTGCTCGGCGTTCGCCACGTCGCGGGTCTCCTCGCCGAGGTAGGCCGCTTTCAGGGGGATCTCGGTGACCCCCGTCTCGGCCGGCTCGACGCGGTAGGCGTGTCCGTCGCGCCGCGAGCTCACGACTCGCTCCAGGCGCGTGCCGCGGAAGTGCAGCCCGACGCCATCCTCGGCGGCGAAGCCGGGGCGCATGCCCTCGCCGACCAGACGGTGGTATTCGGCGCGGCGCTGGGGCTCGGCGTCGTAGTGGACGCAGTTGGAGTACGGCAGCAGCCCCAGGCCGCGCACGCGCTGCGAGGCGCCGTGGAACGCGCTCACCGCCTCGCGAAACCAGCACAGAGATCCGGCGGAGGGCCCGCACAGCACGATCCCAGCGCGCCACGCGCGCGCGAGCACGGTGTCCAGGCCATGGGCGCGCCAGGCGCCGAGCATGCTCACGACGTTGCCGCCGCCGACATAGATCACGTCCTGCGCGAGCAGGTGCGCGGCTAGGTTCTCCTCGACTCCACCGGTGCCCTGGTCGCGGCGAAACAGCGAGACGTGGCTCGCCTCGCAGCTGGCCGAGAAGCGGCGGTAGAAGCGCACGACGTAGTGGTCGGCGTCGCCGGAGGCGGTCGGCAGGAAGCACACGTGCGGTCGCGGGCGCTCGGTCAGCGAGAGCACGTAGTCGTCGAGCAGCCCGTTCTCGCGCTCCATCGAGAAGCCTCCTCCGCCGAGGGCGACGATCTGAGGGGTTGGTGCGTGCATCGGGCTCCTCCGGGGATCGACCACGGCGAGCATCGCGCAGCGCGGCCTGCGCCTGTATGGCCGCCGGTCGGAATTCTCAGGCCGGCGGCTCGACATCCGCGCAGGCGAGCTCGGCGAGCAGCGCCTGCACGGCAGCGGGGTCGAGCTGTGCGCCGGCGACGCGGCGCAGCTCCCGCGCAGCCTGCGCGTGGGTGCGCGCGGGCCGGTAGGGGCGGTCGGTGACGATCGCGTCGTAGGTATCGCAGGTGGCGATGATGCGCGCGGCGAGCGGGATCTGCTCGCCGGCGAGGCCGTCGGGGTAACCGCCGCCGTCCCAGCGCTCGTGGCTGGCGCGCACGGCGGGCGCGAGATGAGCGAATGCCTCGATGCGCGCGACGAGATCGCCGCCGACGGCGGCGTGGCCGCGCATCACCACCCACTCATCCGCGGTCAACGGGCCGGGCTTCAGCAGGATCTCGCTGGGGATTGCGACCTTGCCGACGTCGTGGAGCATTGCCGCGTAGCGCACGTCACGCGCCTGCGTGCGCGGGAGGCCCATGCGCAGCGCGACGCGTTCGGCGAGGTCGGCGACATCGTCGCCGTGCGCGGCGGTGTAGTCGTCCTTGGCCTCCACCGTGCTGGTGAGCACCGAGAGCGTGGTGGTGAAGGTGCGCTCCATCTCGGCGAGCAGCTCCGCGCGGTGGACCGCGGCGCCGAGGCTGGCCGCGATCGTCTCGACCAGCACTGCGTCGGCCTCGTCGAAGGCGCCGGGCTCGACGGCCTCCAGATTGAGGACCCCCCAGACGTCGCCGTCGACGAAGATTGGCGCGCTCAGCTCCGAGCGCGGATCGGTCTGGGGGTCGCGCGCGATGTAGTCGACGTCGTCGCGCGTGTCCTGCACGAGCGCGGTGCACCCCGAGCGCGCGACACGACCGTTGACGCCTTCGTGGACCGACTGCTCGAGCAGCAGGAACTCGGTCATCACCTCCGCCAGCGCGCCGCCACCGGCGAGGAGACGCAGCATCCCGTCACCGTCCAGGCGTTGGATCGCGGCGAGGTAGAACGCGAAGGTACCGTGCAGCTCCTCGACCACGAGGCGCACCATCTCGTCGATCGCTTGCGTAGCGGCAAGGCGGGCCGTGAGGTTGGCCGCGACGCGCAACTGGGCGCGCAGGTAGCCGAGCTCACCGGCGCTCGCGAGGGTCTGCACGCGCTCGTCGGCGCGGTGGCGGCGCAGCGCCTCGGCGCGCCGCTCGCGCTCGCGCACGCCCGGGCGTCGCGTCGGAGCAGGCTTGACAGAAAGCTCGGGCATCGCGACCGCATCGGCCTCGCTTCCGCCGCGCTTGAGCGGAAAACGCGGCCGTTAGACGATCTGGGGTGTGGGTTCGCCGCGCTCGATGCGTCGCCGCTCGACCGCGGCGACGGCCTGGAACTCGGTCATGCACGAGCCGCGCTTGCGGGCGGCGGGCACAAGTGGCCGCGAGGCGCGTGCGAGCGCGAGCAGCGAACGGCAGACGGCTGCCTGGGCGGGGCTGTAGGACAGTCCATAGAGCTCGCGTACGCGCGGCGGCAGCGAGCTGAGCATCACGAGGTCGTGCACGCGCTTCGCCCGCTCTCGGCCGCCGGACATGGGGATCTCGAAAGCGGACGCGTAGCCCATGTAACGCGCCTCCTCGGTGAGGAACAGGTCGGAGCCGGCGAGCTGGCGCTCGTACCATGCGCGAAACGCCGCGTAGGACTGTGGCAGCGTCTCGTGCGGTGCGCCGAACAGCTCCGCGAAACCCATGTAGTCGAGCCACAGCGCATCGAGCTCCTCGGCCCGCAACGGGCGCACGAGATGCTCGTAGAACCAGATCGCGGAGTCGGCGATCACCGCGACCGTCCACAGCATCAACTCGGGATCCAGCGCCGAGTAGGGGGTGCCGGCCGGGTAGTGAACACCCGCGTCCTGTGGCAGCACGCCGACAACGCGGCGGTGCATCGCGTGCACCGCCGCCAGCGTCCTGTCGGCCTCGGTGCGCGTGCCGAAGAAGACACGCTCGAACATCGCGGCGGTGTGCGTGATGCGCCGGAACGGCGTGGCCTTCGCGCGGGTGTGTGCGCTCGTGCCAACGTAGTTGAGCGGCTTGACCGCGCCGACGCACAGCGCTCGTTGCCCATACATCAGGCCGACCGCGCGCTCCTCGTGGACCTGGCGCAGCAGCGAGCGGCCGCGCGGAAAGTGGCCCTGCTCGTCCTCCGCGCCGATGCTCATGCCCCACCGTAGCTGACGACGAGGTCGGTGGCGACGCCGAGCAGAAAGCCGAAGGCGAGCATGTACAGGCCGAGCTCACGGTGCCCGAGCCGGCGCACACCGGTCCAGATCTCGCCGACCACGTAGAGGATCGCGCCGCCGGCGAGCCCATAGAACGCGAGCTGCAGCGAGGAGCTGTCGACCTGGTAACCGACGATCGTGCCCACGAACGTCGGCCCACCGCCGACGAGCCCGGCGAGCGCGAGCCAGCGCCAGGAGGGCCTGACGCCGCCGAGCGGCCCCACGATCCCGAAGCCCTCCGTGGCATTGTGGAGCGCGAAGCCGATGACCAACACCGTGGCCAGCCCGATCGCGCCGCTCTTGGCGGACACCCCGATCGCGAGGCCCTCGGCGAAGTTGTGCAGCCCGATCGCCAGTGCGATCGTCATGCCCGTGCGTAGCGCCGCCGCGCGCGCCTCGTTCGCCTCTCGCTCGTAGGCACGCAACTCCTCGACGGGGATCGTGGCCGTCTGCTCGCCGCCGGCGATCGGCGGTCGCACCGCCGCGCGCGCGTTGCGCAGGCGGCGTTCGACGGTGCCGATCCCCGCGGTCCCTGCCGTGAAGCAAACCGCGAGCAGCGCGAACAACGCGATGGTGTGCCCCAGATGCGAGCCGGTGCGCTTGTAGGTATCGAGCGCTTCTTCGATGATCCGAGCACCATGCGAGGTGACGTCCATGAAGATGAACGCGAGGATGCCCACCGAGAACATCGCCAGCGCCAGTCGCACGCGTGAGCTCACGCGATCCATGCGCCCGAGCGGCAGACCGATGTAAATCGTGGACCCGGCGATCGCGCCGAGCAGCACTGTCTCGCCAAAGGACAAGGCGGGGTACCTCCAAAGCGGGTTGTCTGTCGAGCTTAGGGTACCCTAAGTGAGCGTCGGGTTCAGCTGAGCACCAGCCGCACCATCGCGTGGGCCGGAATGCCACGCGCGGCGAGGATGCACGTGTGGTTGGCCTCGCGCCACGTCACGACGGTCGCTTTGCCTGAATGCAGGACGCGGAAGCGCACGCCGCCCCTCACGAGCACGGCGCCGGCCGACGGTTCGGCGAGCGGAGGCCCGGCGACGATCGCGTAGCCGATGCGCGCGCCGCTGGATGCGGCGTAGAAGACGGTCGTGACCGACCTCCCGCCGAGCTGGTCTCGCCGTGCGCCGGCCGCTGGCCAACCGCGCCGCCCGCCCCAATAGGGGTATGCGAGCCCTTCGACAGAGGCGTCGAGCTTGTCCTGGTCGGCTGGGTTCTCGGCGGGGGCGGGGAGGGTCGCCGGCGCGAGCGCGACACGCGATGCCTGAAGCACCGTCGGCGCCGAGCCCCCGCTGGAGCCGACCACGATCGCGACCACCGCGGCGGCCGCGGCAACGAGTGCACCACCCGCGGCGAGCCGTGGGCGCAGCGAGCTTGGGCTGCGCGAGCTCGAAGGCGATCCGGCGCGCGGGAACGCAAAGCGCCTGCGCGGGCGCGCGGCGGCATCGCCGACCATTTGCTCGACCGCGCGGCGCAGCGAGTCGGGCGCGCGTACGGACTCCAGCACGCGCATTTGCTCGAGCGCGACTCGGGAGAGCTCGCTCTGCTGCGGATTCTGCGCGTCGTCGGATCGATCGTGGCTCATGTCTTTGGGCTCTGGCTGCTTGGGCTGACGGATATCTCATTGGGTATGACTCCGCCGTGGCTCGCGACCTTCCCGCGAAGCGGCGCCGGGCGTACCTCTGGGGGGCGCGCCGAGACCTCGGCGGCGCCGTCCTTGGACTCGCTCCGCCCATGCCCGAGCTCGGCCGCGACGTGCTCGCGCGCACGGAAGACCCGCGTGGCGATCGTCGCCTCGCGTGAGCCGAGCACCTCGCCGGCTTCGCGGTAGGAGAGCCCGAGGATGTCGACTGCTACGAGCGCGAGGCGGTGGTTCTCGGAGAGTCCGGCGATCGTGTCCAGCACCTCGCGGGCGGCGAGCGCGTCCTCGGGACGCCCCGAGGTGCGGGGATCGGGGGCGTCGATGTCGTCGAGCGTCGTGGTCCCGGTGCGGGGACGGCGGGCGGCGGTGCGGCGTTGGGTGAGGAATGTGTTTCTGAGAACCTGCATCAGATACGCGAGCTCGTCCTGGCCGCGCAGCACGCGGGGGCGGGCGAGCACGCGCGCGAAGGTCTCCTGGACGAGATCCTCGGCGTCGTGGGGGGAGCCGCACAAAGCCCACGCGGCCCGGTAGAGGCGGTCGACGTGCTGTGGCAGCGACTGTGGGTCGAGCCGTGGCATCGGGCCTCCGACTCTAGCGCCATCGAATGTCCGGAAGGTTCTCCCCGAGCACGGCGTCCTGGGGTGGTGAAGGCAACCACGACTGGACCTTAGGAGGTCAGCTTGCGACATCCCTCAGCTCTTGCGATCACCGTCCTGGCGGGCGCCGGCCTGCTCGGCGTCGGGTGTGGAAGCAGCGGCGGCGGCTCGTCTTCGAGCAACGCCGCGGCGTCCACCGCGCCGGCCGTCTCGAATACGTCGGCCTCCTCAGCGTCGGCAACGACCCCCGCGGCGACGGGAACCGTCGTGGGCACGACCCATACCAATTTGGGCACCGTGCTCGTCGCCGGCCCGAAGCATCTGACGGTGTACCTGTTCGAGGCTGACAGGGGGACGACGTCGAACTGCTCGGCCGCGTGCGCACAGGCATGGCCACCGGTGACGACGAGCGGTGCACCGAAGGCCGAAGGCGCGGCGCAGGCTGCCGATCTCGGCACGACGGAGCGCTCCGATGGCACCAGGCAGGTCACCTACCATGGGCATCCGCTCTATTACTACGTGAGTGACAGCAGCGGTGGCGAAACCACCGGCCAAGGCGTCAAGAGCTTCGGGGCGGCGTGGTACGTGATGAGCCCGCAGGGCAAGAAGATCGACAACTCCTGAACCCTTCCCCAACGAGAGGAGAAACCGACCGATGAGCTTCAAGAGAACGCATGCGGCGATCGTGCTGGGGGCGGTTGCGGCGATCGTGTTGCCGACCGTCGCGCTTGCGAGCGTCGGGGGTTCGGTGACCCCGCCCGCGCATCTCGCGCAGAATCACACGGTGATACTCAAGAACACCCGCTTTCACCCGGCGACACTGTCGATCCATCGTGGCGACAGCGTGACATGGCTGTGGCGTGACGAAGTGCGGCACAACGTCACCGCGAGCAGCTTCCATTCACGTACGCAGGGGACGGGCTCGTTCACGGTGCGCTTCAATCGCAGTGGCACGTTCAACTACCACTGCACGATCCACGTCGAAGAAGGCATGAAGGGCAAGATCGTCGTGCACTGATCCGCCCGTGGCGCCGATGGGCGTTGGGTGCGGAGGGAGGGTCGGCCAGGGATCGGCCGGCCACTCTCTCGGCGTGGAGCGGGCTCAGCCCCCGCGCCGCTGCAGCAGCAGGGCAAACGTGGGACACGCCTGCGCGGCGCGGCGCGCGTGCGCGAGCACCTCGCCGGAGAGCGGCTGTCCATCGACGACCGGGTAACCCCACTCGTCCAGTGCGATGCGCTCGGGGAGCAGCTCGGCGCACATGCCGTGGGCCTCGCAGGCGATCGGGTTGACGCGCAGGTGATAGCCGGATGCCCCGCCTGTCGCGGGAGCGCGCCTGCCGCCGTGGGCGTGGGCGCTCACCGTGCCCCCGCCAGCTCGCGCGTGCCGGAGCGGGCATCGTCGTGGCCGGCAGGCGACGGCCGCGGATCGCTTGCGGCGGCGGATCGCGGCCGCGGTAGCTCGGAGGGCCGCTCGCATGCGGCGCAGGGTCCGTGGCGGGCGTGGTCGGAGAGCTCCTCGGCGAAGACCTCCAGAGCGCTCGAGAGCATGCGCACGGCCCCGTCGGGGTGGGTGCAGGCCCCGCGGCCGCGTACCACGGAGCCGAGCCCCGCGAGCCGATGCCAAGCGTCGCGGGGCGCCTTGCCGAGCATGACCTGCTCGACGGTGTTCGCGATCGCGTCGAGCCCGAACAGGCAGGGGCCGCACTGGCGGGCGCTCTGCGCCGCGAGCCAGCGGGTGAGGCGGGCGAGCTCGGCGACGGGGCAGGCGTCGGGGGAGAGCAGCACGATCACGCCGGCGCCGAGCGCGGCGCCGTAGGGCGCGAGGTGCTCGTCGGAGAGCGCGACGCCGCGCAGCAGCGATCCGTCGACCCAGCCGCCGCAGTAGCCGCCGAACAGCAACGCGCGCGGCGCGTCCGGCAGGCCGCCGGCGGCGTCGAGCAGCGCGGAGAGGGGAGAGCCGATCTCGATCTCGTAGACGCCGGGGTAGGAGAGTTGGGTGCCAGAGAGCGTAACCAGCGCGGAGCCGGGCTGGGAGGCGAGGCCGAGCTCGCGAAACCAGTCGGAGCCGCGGCGGGCGATCAGCGCGAGGTGGGCGAACGTCTCGGCGTTGCTGACGAACGTGGGTTGTCCGCCGATGCCGCGCTCGAACGGGAGGGCAGGCGTGAAGGTCGGCAGCGGGGGACCGCCGTTCACGAGCTGGACCAGCGCGGACTCCTGCCCAGCGACGTAGCGGTTGGGTACCGTGACGAGCCGTGCGCGCAGCGGGGTGCGCGAGGCTTGGCGGGCGCGTTCGTCGAGCGCGCCGCGCATCCCGGCGAGCGCGTCCGTGGCGTTGTCGCAGACGGCGAGCACGATCTCCTGTGCGCCGATCGCGCGGGCGGCGATCTCGGCGCCGTCGAGCACGAGGTGGGGGAGGGCCTGCATGAGCGTGCGGTCCTTGAGGCTCGCGGGCTCGCCCTCGGCGCCGTTGACGAGCACGACTGGACGCGCGAGCCGGCGCTTGCGGGCGCCGGCGACCGCGTGCAGCTTGGCGCCGGTGGGGAAGCCGCCGCCGCCGCGGCCGCGCAGACCGGAGGCTTCGATCAGCTCGATCAGGGCGGGGCCGTCGTGGCGATCGTCGAAGGTGGACAACTCGCCGTGCAGCGAGCGGTGCTCGGCGAGGTCGAGCGGGCCGCTGGAGGAGATGCCGGCGAGCAGCCGCGGCAGGGCGGAGCTCATCGTCCGCTCCCGCTCTGCGTGGTGCTCCTGTGTCCCAGCAGCGAGGCGGGCGTACCCGAGCGCCGCGCCCATTCGGAGCCCAATGGTCCGCTCGGCATCCAGACGAGCAGCCCGAGCGCAAACGCCGCGAGACCGCCGAGTGCGGCACCGCGTCCGCGGACGCTCGTGCCCGGCCACGCGGAGAGCACGCGCGCGAGGACCGCGGCGACGACCAGCGCGAGGCAGGCGACCGAGAGGACGAGCATCCAGGTGCTCTTGACGTCGCTGCCGGTGCCGAGCGAATGCAGCAGCGCGACCGGCCAGCAGGCGTAGGCGAGCCAGTGCACGGCGCGCCAGCGCGCGTGTCCGATGCGCTGGCGCAGGAGACTCGTGAGGATCAGCGCGATCAGCAGGTCGCAGGCGACCGCCCCGAGGCCGAGCCAGACGGGGCGGTAGGAGCTGACGAAGGGGATGAAGGCGGCGGTGAGCGAGATCGGCGCGAAGCTGTCGAGGACCGCTGTGAGGATGTGCAGCGCAAGGAACACGAGCGCGAGCAGCGACAGCGAGCGGTGCACCGAGTCCACGACGAACCGTGGCCAGCGCGGCGTGCCGAGGCGCTGGAAGTCCGCGATTCCGAGCGCGAGGGCGCCGGTGAGCAGCAGCAGGGCGACGGCGCCGGTGGAGCGCGTGAGGTACCAGTACGCCTTCGTGGAGCTACCCGCCGCGGCGAGCAGCGGTGTCAGCGTGCTCACGCGGCCGCTCCCAGCCCGCTGTCGCGGGGTGCCCGCGCGGCGTGTCCACCTACGCGCTCGGTGTCCGCGCGCTCCGCGCCGGTTTCCGCGGTCGGCCAGTCGCCGACGTAGAGCACGCCGTCGCGGTGGTCGACGAGCCGTGCGGGCAGACCGCGGCGGTCGAGCCAGCCGGCCGCGGTGGCGTCGCCGCGGACGAGCGCGGCGGTGGAGGCGATGTTGGCGTCGGTGCAACTGCCCGCGGCGACGCTCACCGTGCGCCACAGTCCGACGGCGGGTGCGCCGGTGGCGGGGTCGATGATGTGGTGCATCGTCGAGGAGCCGTGGCACCAGCGCCGGGTCGCGGTGCTCGACGTGGCGAGCCCGCCGGACTGGATCGAGACGGTCTGGCCGTGGTGGTCGTCGGGCTGGGCGCGGTGGTCGTCGATGACGTGGATGCGCCAGCCCTCGTCGGGTGCGGGGCCGGCCGTGGCGATGTCGCCGCCGATCGCGACGAGCGCGCCGCAGTCGCAGTCGCACTGCACGGCGGCGGCGGCGCGGTCGGCGGCCCAGGCTTTGGCGGTGGCGCCGAGGTCGAGCGCGATCCCGCGCGGGATTTGGACGGTGTGGCGGGCGGAGTCGAGCTGCACCGTGCGCCAGCCACTGCGCAGGCGCGCGTGGACGACGGGCGCCGTACGGAGCGCGGGTCGATCCTGCGGCGGGGCCGGTTCTAGCAGGCTCCAGTCGCGGTCGTAGCCGGCGAGCATCAGTGCGGCGCCAACGGTCGGATCGACGTCGCCATCGGTGAGCTCGGCGGCGCGCAGCGCGACCTGCAGGGCGGAGATCAGCAGCGGCGCGACACGCACGGGGCGCCCGCCAGCGAGCGCGTTGACGCGCGCGAGGTCGGAATCCCCGCGAAAGCGGCTGCAGGCGAGGTCGATCCGCTGTAGCTCGCTCGCGACGATCGCGCGCGCCTGCGGGAGACGTGCGCTGTCGGTGACGCGCAGTACGACGCTCGTGCCGAGCGCCTCCCAGCGGGCGCCCGCAAGGCCGAGTGGCTGGGGGTGCGCTTGCTCCATCGCCCCTAGGACCCACCCGAGACGACGGGACCCGATTCGACCTGTGGTGCTGGCGTTTCCTGGGCGGGCGCGGTTTCTTCGACGGGTGCCGATTCCTGCGCCGGCGCCGAGGATTCCTGCGAGGGGACGGATTCCTGCGCCGGCGCCGACGATTCCTGCGGCGCTGCTTGCTGAGCGGGAGCCGTTTCTTCGGCGGGCGCCGAGGATTCCTGCGCGGGCGCTTCCGGGCTGGGCGTCGTCTGGGTTTCGCTCGACCGCGGAGCCTGGGCAGGCGGTTTGAGGGGTGTGGTTGACTGTGTGCTGGGAGCCGAAGCTTTGTGCCGGGTGCCGGTTGCGGCACTCGCTTTGACGCCGCGTCCCGAGAACGCGCTGGCGGCGGCCGCCGTGAACGCCCCCGTGAGCACCGCGCTGCCCGCTATCAGCCACCGGTTCAGGCTGCGCAGACGGCGCAGAGCAGCGTCACGAGTGCGCGTGGTGTGCGGGTTTTGGATGGGGATGGATGGGGGGTTTGGCTTGTCCATCGACGGCGGCCCTATCGAATCGGCTCGCTATCAGTGTGCGAAGCGACCTGAAGCTCTGACTAAAGCGCCTGTGAGAAGTTCCATAGAAGTTTTCCATGCGCCTCCGGCGTCCTGCCTGGATTCGCACGTGATCTCAATGGTGGAAGTGCCGGTAGTTCACCCAGGGCCCGTACTGCGGGATCAGCACGAGCGCGAGCGCCAGACCGGCGGCGAACGCGGCGGACAACGACACACCCCGCCCCGACCCGCCCGCGGGCGGGGGGCCCGGGGGTTGGGAGTGCGCGCCGACGATGCTCGCGAACACCTCGCTGCGCAGCTCGCGGTTGGGCAGAAAGACGCGCTGCAGCTCGGGCAGGTGGCCGAGGACGTGCAACGCAAACAGCCCGATCCAGACTATGAAGCTGGCCTTGTGTATGAGCAGCAGCGAACCGCGCGAGGACGGCCCTAGCAGCAGCAGCGCGACGCCGCTCGCGAACACGATCAGCGTGCTGAATACCAATATCGGCGCCATCAGCCGCAGGACCGGCGCGGGCGGACCCTTGCGGCGGTAACGCGGCTCGTGGGTGTAGTAGCGCATGAAGCGGTAGCCGGTGCTGGCCAGCTTCAGCGCGAGCGGCCCGACCAGGAGGAGACCGACGAACAGGTGAATCCAGAGCAGCTGGCCGATGCGCAGGATCGTCACACCGAGCACCGCCAACAGCACGATCAGGACGGCACCGCTCTGCACGGTGAGTCGCTCGTTGCCGTCGGTGCCGCCGGCGAGCGGGCCGGGAGCGGGCACGCGAGCGGGGGAGGAGACGTCGCTCATCCGCAGCGAGTGTCGGCGCGGACCCTAAGAGACAACTAACAGCTGCATGAGAGGGCTCTTTTGGTTTGCGCGGGTGCACTTGGCCCTATGCTGATGCGATGCAGCAGCTCGCGCTCCAGGCGGCCCGTGAGCAGCCGATGCCGCCCGCGGTCCTCCTGATCGAGGACGAGCCGGGGATCGTCGATTTCGTGCGTCGCGGAATGGAAGCCGAGGGCTTTGACGTGCAGGCCGCGCTCGACGGTGCGGAGGGCGAACGGCGCGCGCTGCGGGAGGGGTTCGACGCGGTGGTGCTCGACCTGATGCTGCCCGGTCGCGACGGCCTGGAGGTGCTGGCTTCGCTGCGTGCCGCCAAGCCGAGTCTGCCGGTGATCGTCCTGACAGCCAAGGGCGAGCTCGAGGATCGCGTGGCCGGTCTGGACGCGGGTGCCGTCGACTACCTGGTCAAGCCATTCTCGCTCGCGGAGCTGATGGCGCGCGTGCGGGCACAGCTGCGAGCGGCGACGCAGAACGCGACGACGACGCTGCGCGGCGAGGACATCGAGGTCGACCTGCTGACGCGCAGGGTGCTGCGAGCGGGGGTGCCGGTGGCGCTTTCGACGACGGAGTTCGAGTTGCTGGTGTACCTGCTGCGCCACCGCGGGCAGGTGCTCTCGCGCGAGCAGATCCTCAGCGCGGTGTGGGGCTACGAGCACGACCCGGCGACGAACATCGTCGACGTCTACGTCGGGTATCTGCGCCGCAAGCTCGCCCGGCCGGAGAGCCCCGCGCCGATCCAGACGGTGCGCGCCGTGGGGTACCGCCTCGGCCATGGGGGCTGAACGGGCGCCGGCTCGCGGGCGCTGGCCGACGGGGCTGCGCTGGCGGCTGGCGGCGTGGATCGCGCTGGTCGTCGTGGCGTTCTCGGCGATCACCTTCGTCGTCGTCTACCGCGGCACCGGCACAGAGCTGCGCCACCAGATCGACCGCGAGATCGCAGGCGACAGCCAGGAGCTCGGCCACGCGCTCCGCACCGCGGGCGCGCGTTCGCCGGCGGAGGTGGCGGCCGCGGCAGACCGCTACATCCACGGGCAACCCTTCAGCGCGAGCTCGACGCTGCTGTTCGCCCACGTACCGGGGGCGCGTACGAGCACCAACCGGCCGGAGCTGTTCGGTGGCGAGCGGCCCGACAACGGCGAGACAGCAGCTGAGCAGTCGCGCGAGAACGCGCTCTCGCGGCGCCTGCTGACGTCAAGGCTGGGCTACTCGACGCTGGACATGCCCGACCTTGGCGATCTGCGCCTGAGCAAGCAGGCGATTCCGATTCCGCGCGCCGCACACGGCGGACGCGGCACCCTGCAGGTGACGATTGGCGTGGGGGAGCCGTTGGCGAGCGTCGCGCACGCGCAGCGCGGCGTGGCGCGCGCGTTCATCCTCGCCGGCGCGCTCACGCTCGCCGGGGCGTTGCTGGCGGCACTGTGGATCGGAACGCGCTTCTCCCGCCCGCTGCGCCGGATGGCGGCGGTCGCGGCACAGGTCGACGCGGGCGACCTCCACCCGCGGATCCACGACGTCGAGCGCGAGGGCGAGGAGGTGCGGGTGCTGGCGGACGCCTTCAACCACATGCTCGACCGCCTCGGCGACGCGTTCGCCGGGCAGCGAGCGTTCGTGGCGGACGCCTCGCACGAGCTGCGCACGCCGCTTACGGTGATCCGCGGGCAGCTCGAAGTGCTCGCGGCGCAGGCGCACCCGCGCGAGCAGGAGGTGCGGCGCGTGGAGCGCCTCGTGCAGGCCGAGGTCGCGCGCATCACGCGCCTGGTCGACGACCTGCTGCTGCTGGCCAAGAGCGAGCAGCCGCAGTTCCTGCGCCCGGAGCCCGTGGAGCTGGCGCCATTCGTGCGCGACCTGTGGGAGGGGATCGCGCTGTTAGGAGCGCAGCGTCGCTTCGAGCTGGGGGAGGTGCCGCCGGGGACGCTGCGCGCCGATCCGGATCGGCTGGCGCAGGCGCTGCGCAACCTGGTGGGCAACGCGGTCGCGCACACCGCGCCCGAGAGCGGGCTCGTGCGGCTGCAGCTCGAGCCCGCAGGGGCGGGGCGCCTGCGGTTCGTCGTCGAGGACGACGGTCCGGGAATCGGAGTCGACCAGCGCGAGCGCGTGTTCGACCGCTTCCACCGCACCGACACCGCGCGCGACCGCGCCTCGGGCGGGACGGGCCTGGGCTTGGCGATCGTGCGCGCGATCGCCGAGGCCCACGGCGGCACGGTTCGCGCGCGCGCCGCGGCGACGGGCGGCGCGCGCCTCGAGCTGGAGCTGCCCGGCTTCACGCCGGCCCCGCGCGGCGACGCCGCGCGGTCGTCGAGCCCGGCGCGCGTGCCGAGCGGCGCGCAGGGCGCCGGTTGATGGCGGCCCCGCTCGCGGCAGCACTGCTGCTGCTCTCGCTCGCCGTGACGCTGGCCGCGGCGCGCATGTTCGCCCAGCGTCTGGACCGGCTGGGCGTCGCGTTCGGGTTACCCGAGGCGCTCGTGGGGCTGTTGACGGCGCTCGCGGCCGACGGGCCGGAGGTCTCCTCGGCGCTGATCGCGCTGGCCAAGGGCGAGCATGGGGTGGGGGTGGGCGTCGTGGTGGGCTCCAACGTGTTCAACCTCGCCGCGATGATCGGGCTCAGCGCGGTGCTGGCCGGTGTCGTAGCGCTGCCGCGCGCGGCGCTCGCGGTGGAGGGCGCGATGGGTCTGGCCGCGGCCCTGCTGGCGAGCGCGGTGCTTGTGGGCTGGCTTGCGCCGGCGGTCGGTGTGGTCCTGCTGGCGTGCGTCGGCGTGCCCTACCTGGTCGAGCTGCTCCGCGGGGCCGAGGAACCACGGCATGCGATGTCCGAGGGGCCGGTCGAGGAGGACCCGGTGCGCGCGCACCACGCGCTGTGGATCCTCTCCGACGTCGCGCTGATCGTCGCGGGCAGCTTCGGGATGGTGGAGGCCGCGGTGTCGCTGGGAGACCGCCTGGGCGTGTCGGGCACCCTGATCGGCGTGCTCGTGCTGGGACCCCTGACGAGCCTGCCAAACGCGTTCACCGGAGTGCGCCTCGGCCTGGCACGGCGCGGCGCGGCGCTCGTGAGCGAGAGCCTGAACAGCAACACGATCAACCTCGCCGCCGGGGTGATGGTGCCCGCTCTGTTCGTGAGCGTGACGAGCAGCTCCTCGCGGGGTCACATGAATCTGGTGTGGCTGCTCGGCATGACTGGGCTGACAGTGCTGTTCCTGGCGCGGGCACGCGGGGCGGGGCGCGCGGCGGGCGCGGCGTTGATAGTGCTGTACGTGGGGTTCGTCGCCGCCCAGCTGCTGTGATGCGCTCCGCGAGGGTTAAGATCGCGTTTAGCGGCCTCGACAGCGCATCATCGAACCGCGACCATTGTTGTCCCTACCCGAGGCATGCCGCACACGCCTGCTGACAGAGAGCCGCCCGACGTCTCCCTCGCCGAGGAGCGGCGCCGCGTCGGCGCGCCCACGAACCGGCGTGCGTTCATCAAGCAGGGCCTCGTCGCCGGTGGGGCCGTGCTCCTGGGGGTGGGCGCGGGCGGCACACAGGCCAGGCACGCGCCCAAGCGGACCCCGCAGCGACACCGGCGATCCCTCCGTCACCGGCCCCCGAACATCCTCGTGGTGCTCGTCGACCAGCTGCGCACGCCGGTATGGCTGCCGGCGGGCGTGACGCACGCCCAGATCATGCCCGCGCTGGCCGCGCTGCGCAGAGGGGCGGTCAACTTCGAACGCCACTACACGGCGTCCAACGACTGCTCGCCCGCGCGTGGCACGCTCCTGACCGGCCTCTACTCCCACCAGACGGGCTGCCTGATCACGGGCAACAGCCTGCTGGACCCGGGCTTCCCGACGTGGGGCACGCTGCTGCGCGAGCGTGGCTACCACACCAACTGGTGGGGCAAGTGGCACCTGAACCCGGACCCCGACGCGTCGCTGCAGCAGTACGGCTTCGCGGGCGGCACCTACCCCTCGCCCAACGGTGCCCCCGGCCAGGGCACCGCGGTTGACGGCGCGGTCGCGGCGCAGTTCGCGGAGTGGTTCGCGCAGGAGGGCGGCGGGGAGCCGTGGTGCTCGACGGTGTCGTTCGTCAACCCCCACGACATCGCGTGGTGGTACCGCTTCACGAGCAGGATCCCGCAGGAGAGCGCGCCGCCGGCGTGGGTCGGCGCGCTGCCGCCGAACTTCGAGAGCCCAGAAGCGCACGAAGCACAGCGCAAGCCACGGTTGCAGCGCTCGCTGCAACAGACCGCCGAACATTCGTTTGGCAAAGTCGAGTTCGAGGGCCCGGAAGCGGTGGAGCAGTGGAGCGGCCTGATGAACACCTACCTGCTGCTGCAGAGCTACGTCGACGCGCAGATACGAGGGGTGCTCGACACGCTTGCCTCGCAGCCGGCGGTCCAGGAGAACACGGTCGTGGTGTTCACCTCCGATCACGGCGAGTACGGCGGCTCGCACGGGATGCGCGGCAAGGGCGCCTCGGCGTACGAGGAGGCGATCCGTGTGCCGCTGTCGGTGCGCGACTATCGTCCGCGCGCGCTGAACGCGACCGCCGCGACGGCGGCCCCTCGCAACCAGCTGACCTCCTCGGTCGACGTGATCGCCCTGCTGCTCACGCTCGCGACGGGCTCGAACGCGTGGCGGCGCGACCGTCACTACGCGCACCTCGCCTCGCGCCACGACCTCGCCGCGATCCTCGCGCACCCCGGGGTGTCCGGCCGCGAATGGGTTTTGCACGCAACCGACGAGGACGTCACGGAGTTCGCCAGCGAACCGTACGCCGCCGAAGCGCCGCGCCACGTGGTCGCGCTGCGCAGCGCCCGCGGGAAGCTCGCGATCTACTACAACTGGCGCCCGGAAAGCATCGAGATCGAACCGGCGGGCGAGGAATACGAGCTCTACGACTACAGCGAACCCGCCGGTCGCGCCGAGCTCGTCAACCGCGCCGGCCAGGGCGATCGACTCGAAGAGGAGCTGTGGACGCTGCTCGAAACCAGGGCTCTGTCGCAGGAGCTGCGCGAGCCGCTGCCCCCCCGTCTGCGCGCAGCCCAACGCCGTGGCCTGGCCAACTACGCCGGCGTGGAGGAATTCGAGAACCTCAAGGTCTACGCCAAGCGCCAGAACGCGAATCCGCCGCCGGCGGAACCGGCTCCGGAAACACAGGTGACCGAAACGCAGGTGACCTAACGCCACGAGGGTGGCGCACCCCGTACGGGGCACAGGCAGGCCGCCGCAGGCGGCCGAGCCGGGCCCCTCGCCCGATCATCTACCGCCCCGCGACGCGCACCAAGACGGTCGAGTCGGCGGGCACGCTCGCCGCGACCGCTCCACCGGCGCCGAGCCGCGAGACCGCTCCGCTCCAGACGTCGCGCAGCGTGTAGGAGCCGGCGGGGGCCATGCCGATGGCAGAGGTCGTGGTCGAGATGTGGATGGCGCTCGAGCCACGGTTGAGCAGCGCGACCGCGCGCGAGCCGTCGCTGAGCGGCTTGACCCACACCTGGGCGTTGCCTTCGGCGCTCAGCAGACGCGCCTGCAGCCCGGCGGGATCCTGGTCGATCGCGACGGCTTCGCGGTTGGCGAGCGTCGTCAGGGACGTCTTGGAGAGCGAGACCAGATCTGCGCTGACCATCAGCGGCGCGGCGAGCATCGCCCACATGCTGAGCTGCGTGCGGAACTGCGCCGCCGACATCCCCTGGTCGGGGCCGAGATAGTCGGGGTCGTTCCAGTGGCCCGGCGCGGCGGCCTGTGGCTGGGCGGCGTCGGCGTCGAGGTTGCGCAGGACCGAGCCGAACTTCACGTCGCCGGGTACGCCGATGTCGGTGTCGGTGCGCCAGCTGTTGCCGATGCCGGGGCCGAACGTGTAGGAGGTGAAGGCCGAGTTTTCGAGCCCGGGCACTTCGCTGGAGAACTGCCCGGGCTGCAGGAAGTCGCAGATCGCCAGCAGCATCGGGCGATGGCGGGGGTTGTGCGCGATCGCTTCGTGGAACGCCGCATAGGCGGCCGCGGGCTGCAGTCCCTGGCGGATGCCGCCGCAGAAGTCGACCTTGACCGCGTCGACGCCCCAGCCCGCGAGCGTGTCGACGTCCTGTTGGTAGTGGCCGTAGCTGCCCTGGCGGGGTCCCCCGCAGCCGTCGCCGCCGGCATCGGTGTACAGGCCGAGCTTCAACCCCGCGGCGTGCAACGTGCTCGCGAGCCAGGCGATTCCGTGAGGCCACTGCCTGGCGCTGACTTCGATCGCCCCGGACGCGTTGCGGGCGCCCTGCCACCAGCCGACGTCGAGCCACACGTAGCGGTAGCCGCGCCGCGCGAGCCCGCGCGTGAGCAGCTGGCTTGCCTGCTCGAGCACGGAGGGCTCGTCGAAGTGCACGCCGAACGTGAAATAGCTGTCCCAGCCCATGTAGGGCTTCGCGGCAAGCAGGCTGGCGGCGCGGGCACGCACGCCGGCCGTCGCATGCCGCGCGCGCGATGGGGTGCTGGGGCGCCCCGGCCGCTTGGCAACCGCGCGACGGGCGGCAGCGCGACCGGACGCGGAGAGCGTGACGGTCGCACTCTTCAACGCGGCGTCGAGCGCGCCGACGACGGTGCCCCGTACGGACAGCCTGACCGGCATGCGACGTCGGCGGGCGATGAGGCGGCGGCCGGCCGTGTTCAGCGCGACCGTCAGCGTCGCCTGCTGCGCAGGGTTCAACCTCGATGTGCGCGCACCGACGATCGCGGTCACGCTGCGCGTGTGCGCGGCGGAGACGGCCACGACGTGTCTGCCCTGCAGGGTCTCGTTGACGGTGAGTCCGAGCTTGATCGTGCACGCGCCCGCGGCCTGCGGCGAGCAGTGCACCGGCACCGAGACGCTGCCGCGTCCGACGCGCACCGCGCCGACCGTCGTCTCGGAGATCGTCCCGATCCCGCCTGCGGGTACCGTCACGAACGCACTCGTCGCGCCGCGGCTGCCTTCGGCGGTGGTCGCGGTGACGCGGCACTGCAGGTGATGGGAGACGTCGGCGCCGGTCACCGTGTAGGCCGCTGCTTCCGCGCCCCCGATCGTTCTCGTGTCGCGTAGCCAGGCATAGGAGAGCGTGGGTTCGAGGGTGCCCGCTGTGACACCCGACTTGCAGATCAAGCGCTGTCCGGGAGCTGGCGTGCCGCCGATCGAGGGGTGCGGTTCGACGACGCCGGGCGCGAGCGTCTCGAACGTCTCGTCGGCACCCACGCTCGAACCGGTCGCGCTCGCGGCGAGCAGCCGGTAGTGGTAGGTGGTGTTCGGGGCGAGGCCCGCGAGCACCGCGACCACTGGTGCCGCGCCGCTCCCGATTGGAAGGCTCGCGCAGGGCACGCTCGAGCCGTATTCGGTGCCGACGCCGTATTCGAAGCGGCAGCTCGTGAGCGCCGCATCGTTGGGGTTCACGGTGCCGGTGAGGAGCGCGGTCGTGTGGCTGACTTCGCCGGCCCGGCCGCTCGCCGCTGCCGGAGCGGGCACGACCGCGGTCATCACGCGACCGCTCGAGTCGACCGTCGCACACAGACCTTCGGCGGCACACGCCACTCCTTCCAGCGCCCGCGGCGGCTGGGCATCGACGGCAGCCGCAGCCCACGCGGGAGGCGCGATCGTGGCGGTGTCGCTCGCAAAGACGTAGCCCGTGCCGTCACCGGTCACGCACAGGCCGATCGCTGAGCAGCCGAGCGCATGCGGCGCGCCGAACGCGTCGAACGCGGTCGCGCTCCACGTCGCCCCGGAGCCCGGTGCGGTGCCCGATCCCAAGGTTGCCGCGGGGTCGGCGCTGGCGAATGCGCTCCCCCCGCCATCGACCGCCACGCACGCCGCCCCGTAGCAGGAAACCGCGGTCAAACTCGCGCTCGGATCGATCGTTCGCACGACCCAGCCGCCGCCGGCGGGGGCGGTGCTGAGGAGCACGCGACCTCCGTCGTCAACTGCCGCGCACAGCGTCGTCGAGGCGCACGAGATCGACACCAGGGTGTGCGCGAGCGCGAGCGGGGAGGACCACGCGCCGGGCGCGGTCGTTGGGCTGGTGTTGAAGAGCACCCGCCCTTCGCCGTCCGAGGCGAGGCACAGCGCGGTCGAGGGGCAGGAGACCGATGTCAGCGGGGTGGTACCGTCGATCGCCACCGCGGTCCACGCGCCGGGCCCGGCGGTCGGGTTGGTGCTGACGACGGCGCGGCCTTCCGCGTCCACCGCGACGCACAGCGCGGTCGACGGGCACGAGATCGAGCTCAGCGACCGCGAGCCGTCGATCGCGAGTGCCGACCAGGATCCGGGCGCGGTGCTCTGCGGATGCCTGCTGAGCACGACGTGTCCCGCGTCGTCGACCGCCGCGCAGAACCCCAGCGAGGGGCACGAGACCGCGCGCAGCGCGTGCCCACTGTCGACTTCCGCGGGCGTCGACCAGCTCAGCGCAGGTGTCGCGCCGGCCTGGGCGCCGAAGGCGGCGAGCGCGCACAGCGCCGCGCAGAGCAGCGCGAGGAGCTTCGCTGGGAGGCGGGCCACCTGAGATGCAACACGGTGGGGGCGCGGCGGTTGCGGCACGGGATGGCAGATCGTAAACGAGCTGGCGCTGCAGACGATCGTCTGCTATTTAACGCTCTCGATGAGTACAAGCGACAACAAAATCGAGGCTCGCGCGGCGCCACTCGCACCGTCAGCCAACGGCGATCGCGGTATCGAGACGGGCTTCGAGCTCGACGAGGCGCTGACGCTTGCCGGGGAAGCGCGCTACTCGCAGTCGCTCGACCGCGGGCTCGCGATCCTGCTGTGCTTCACGCCCGAGCGGCCGTTGCTGGGGATCGCCGAGGTAGCCGAGATACTCGGCTTGAGCCGCAGCACGACGCACCGCTACGTGAGCACGCTCCTCGCGCTCGGCTATCTGAGCCAGGGCGAGCGCCGCAAGTACCGGCTGACGTTGCGCGTCACCGACCTCGGCCTGTCCACGATGAACGCGACCGGCCTGCGCGAGCACGCGCGCCCGTTCGTGGAGGAGCTCAGCCGGCGCTCCGGTCACGCGGTGAGCATCTGGATCCTCGACGGTCCGGAGCTGCTGTGCGTCGACAGCGCCCACGGCCGCCGCGGTCGGCGGCTCGGTGCGCTGCGGGCCGACACGGGGACGCGCGTGCCGATCTACTGCACGGCACCGGGCAAGCTGCTGCTTGCCCACCTCCCGGCGGCCGAGCAGCGCGCGCTGCTCGGCGAACTGCAGCTGCGGAGATGTGGGCCGCGGACGATCGTGAGCAAGCGCGCGCTGCGCGCCGAGCTCGAGGCGATTCCTGAAGAGACCGTCGCGACAGCCGACGAGGAGCTCGCGGAGGGCGTGGTGGAAATCGCCGCGCCCGTACGTGCCGAGTCGCGGGAAGTCATCGCCGCGGTCGGGATGACGGCACACCGATCGGTGCTCTCGATCGACAGCCTCGTCGACCAGCTCGGACCGCATCTGGTGTCGATCGCCGACAGGATCGCCGCACGGCTTGGCTACCGGCGCGACGACGAGCGGCGTTAAGTCGCCGTGAGCACGGTCTTGACGCCGCCGCCGAGGACGTGCTCGCGCAGCGCCCGCGGGGCGTCGTCCAGCGGCGCGATGCAGGTGGTCACGGTCTCCGGGTGCAGGCTGCCGCTGGCGATCAGCTCGAGCACCGCTGGCATCAGCGCGCGTGCGTGCGTGCGGCCGAGGTGGAGCGTGGCGTTGCGTGCGTACATCGACAGCACCGGGATGCGCGTGCTTCGGTGCAGACAGCCCGCGCTGGAGCAGATCCCGTCGGGCGCGGTGCAGGCGAGCGCCACGCCGAGGCTGTTGACGCTGATGTCCACCACCAGCGGCGCCGGGGGGCGGCGACGCAGGACCCGCGGGTGCAATACGTCGAGCCCCAGTCGCTCCGCGTGGGTGCGCGCTTGGGGGCGACCGTCAACGAGGACCACGTTGCGCGCACCGAGTGCCTGCGCGACGAGCGCGGCGTACATTGGCACGCTCGAGCTGAAAGGCGTTCGCGGGTCGAGTGCGCCCAGAATCAGGACTTCCGTACCGGGATCTCGCTGCAACAATCCCGGCAGGTGGGGGGCGACGTGACGGTAGGCGTCGCAGATGTTGTCCGCGACGCTTGCCGCGACGGCGGGCTCGACACCGTCGGGGAGCGGCACGAGCATCGCGTCGGCGTAGGGCACGGCGAGCTCGTCGGAGAACGCCCCGCCCCAGTGCCCGCCGGTGAGCCCGAACCCGTACATCGACGCCGGGGGGACGCTCGCGCAGTTGCCGGTGCGGCCCTCCAAACAGGGCTTGCAGGTGCCGCAGTTGATCTGGAAGGGCACGATCACGCGGTCGCCGACGCGCACCGTCGCGACCTGCTCGCCGACTGCGAGCACCTCCGCCACACATTCGTGGCCGAGGTGCAGCGGCAGCGGGAACTGCGTCGCGCCGAGCACGAGCGCGCAGTCGAGGTCGCACGTGGCCGCCGCGATCGGGTGCACGATCGCGCCGTGCGCGCCCGGGTGGCGCGGTGAGGGCGCGCTGCTCCAGTACAGGCGTCCGCCCGGCGCGGCGCTGAGCGCGCGCATCCTCGGGCGGCTCGGGCGCAGGCGCTCGCGGACGCGGTCGCGTCCGGCATCGAGCAGCCGCATGCCGCGCGCGCCCGCGTCGCGCTCGGTCGCCACGCGCAGGCCCGCCGCGCCATCGGGCGTCAGCAGGTGGCTGTAGTGGCGCAGCGCGCCCTGGGGGCGAGGCCGGTGGGAGCGGCCGATCACTCCAAGGAGGTTAAACTACTGGGTGCACGAGCGCCGGTCGACCGGGGAGCGCCAACCGCGCGATGCGCAGGGCCGCCAGCACCCGTAGGCGCTGCGCGCCGCTCTGCCCCCCCTCCACGACGAGCCACGCGTTGCCGACGCGCTTCGCGGCGATATCACCGGGAAACTGTCCCAGCGGCACTTCGACCACGCCAGGACGATCCGGTACCGCGACGGCGCCGGGCAGCGCGTCGAGCGTCGCGCCCGGACGGTGCGCGTCGAGCAGGATCGCGCTCTGCAGCGGCCAGCCGTGCAGGAAGAACTCGGTGTCCACACACGACAGGAACAGCTCGCCTTCCGCTTCCGCGACCGGCGCGATCCGCTCCAGGACGTGACCCCACTGGGGCTCCAGCGCGGACAGGCCGTGCCAGGAGATCTCACAGGGCCCCGGCAGCGGATGGGTTGCGGCGTGGCTCGGATCCGCCGCGCCCGGCCGGGGCCGCTGCCATGTCCGGACGTTCGCGAGCGGGTTGGGGTGGGGAGGGGTGTAGGGGATCGCGCGACCCCCGGAGTCGAGTGCGACCAGCGGCGTGGCGCGGATGCGGACGGTGCGCGTCGGGGCCGAGGACGCGCTGCGGCGGCGGTCGCGGAGGAAGTGTCCTGGAGTCTTGCGCCGAGGCCAGCCGGGGGGAAGCGCCAACGGTTCGGCCGGGACGCGGATGTAGAGCGGCAGGTGCGCGTGGGGGGACGGGATCGCGATCGGCGGAGAGCCCGCTGGGACGAAGAACACCGCCACGCGGTCCCCGCCGGGCAGGGCGGGGTCGGCGCGCGTCTGGATGGTGCGATCTCCAAGTCGCACCTCGGCGACCCGCCGTGATGTCAGCACGTAGTCCACCGCATCGCCCGCGGGGAGCGGACTGGAAGTGAAACCGACGCCGGCGCCACCCGTGAGCGGCATGGTGCGGGTCGGGTAGCCCGCTTCGCCGCCTTCGCCACCGCCGCCCGAACCGAAGCTGAGGAACGTGCGCCATCCTGCCGCCCCACCGGAGAGCTGCGGAGCGAACACGATCCGGTAGCGCCTGCCGGCCTGCGTGAACGCGAACGCGTGCGGCCGCGCCGGGGGGCGTCCGGGCACGCGACCCGACAGCGGCGCCGAGCGCGAGCCGCCGAGCTTGATGACAGCCGCTGCCGCGGTGCCAGCGACCGCGAGCGCCGCGACCAACGCCGCCACCAGGCGTGGCGGTCAACGCGACGCGAAGCGCGACGTGGGGGACGAGACGGGGGACCGCAGCAGGCCATCGGGGAGCGTTTCGGCGAGCGCGAAGCGCTGGCGCAACTGCTCGCGCAGCTCGCCCAGGATCCGCACGTCCTCGAAGGAGTCGCGTTGCGCACCCGGGTTCATGTGCCGCTCCTCTCCGTCGGTGCGAGCGCCCGCCGCAGTGCCCGTAGACCACGGCTGACGCGGGCACGCGCGGCCTGTTCGCTGACGCCGAGCTCGCCGGCGATCTCCGCGTAGGAGCGTTCGCCGAGCACGCGCGCGCGCACCGCGGCGCCCTGCTCCTCGCTGAGCTCCTTCAGCGCCGCCCCGACGCGGTCGTGCAGCTCGTCGTTCGCCGCGAGCTCCTCGATGCGCTCGTACTCGGCGTCGCTGAGCCCCCGCAGGCCCTCGCCGATCCGCAACAGCGTGCGTCGCTCGCCCGCGGCGCGCCGATAGTGGTCGGTGAGCTTGTGCGCGGCGATCCTGTACAACCAAGCCGCGCGCTGCTCGCTGCTGCTCGCCACGCAGCGCGCGCGTGCGGCGAACGCTGCCAGGAACGTCTCGCCGAGCAGATCCAGCGCAAGCTGCGGGTCGCCTGTGCGCCGCGCGAAGAAACCCATCAGCTCGCGCGCGTGGCGGTCGTAGAGCGCGATGATGTCCTCCCCGCCAAGACTCACCGGGGGGCCCGTCGCGGGCCGCGCGATCCATTCATGTCCCTAAAGTCGCACGAAGCGCCTCCGTGTGACGCTCACCCGCGGCCCAGGCCATCCAGCATTGCGCCCACGGCAAGTCGCCAGCGGCGATCGACCGCCGCGCGCGTGCTGCCCAGCCGCTCGCTCTGCTCGGCCAGCGTGAGACCCTGAACGAGGGCGACCAGCACGTGGGCAACATCGGTTTCCTCACCGCCGATGACACCCGCTGCGATCGCGCGGCGCACGCGCGCCACGATCAGCTCCCGCACCGCCGCGCCGGCGCCGAGCTCCGCTGCGCTCGGGTCGAAGTCCGCGAACGGGCGCGAGAACATCAGCTGCGCCAGCACCGGCTGCGCACGGATGAAGCTCCGGTAGGCGTCTGCCATCGCCACCAGATCGGCGCGTGGATCCTCGCTCTCCGGCAGCTCCCCGAGCTCGCGCGCCAGCATCCGAAAGCCCTCGAAGAACACCTCGCGCAGTAGTCCTGCCCGGTCGCCGAACAACTCATACAGCGCCGGGGGCGAGGTCTCGGCTGCTCGCGCCACGCTGCGCGCCGTGAACGCGCCGACGCCCTCGCGCGCGAGCAGCTCCACGGCGGCCGTCACCATCTGCTCGCGCAGCTGTGGCGTCCGCTGCTTAGGCCTGGGCACAGCGACCCCCATCCCCATCCCCATCATAAAAAACAATGTTTCGAAACATCGTTACAGTATAGGCTCGACCATGACGAGCGAACAGGAGACGAGCATGACCGAACTGGCCACGTACGAGCTCGACGGGCGCGTCGCGCAGATCTCGATCGACGACGGCAAGGTCAACGCCTTCTCGATCGCGATGCTCCGCGCCCTGCACGACGCGCTCGACCGCGCCGAGCGCGACCAGGCCGTCGTCGTGCTCCGCGGGCGCGAGGGTTGCTTCTCCGCCGGCTTCGACCTCAAGGTCTTCGGCAGCGGCGACCAGGACCAGGTGCTCGAGATGCTGCGCCTCGGCGCCACTCTCGCCGAGCGCATCCTCGCCTTCCCGACCCCCGTCGTGATCGCCTCCACCGGTCACACCGTCGCCGCCGGCGCCTTCCTGCTGCTCGCCGCCGACCTGCGCATCGGGATCGACGGGCCGTTTCGCATCGGCCTCAACGAGGTCCAGATCGGGTTGACCGTACCGTGGTTCGTGATCGAGCTCGCCCGCCAGCGGCTGCAGCCGCCGCACCTGTTTCGCGCCGTCGCCGGCGCCGAGGTGTACGCGCCGCAGCAGGCCCTCGCCGCCGGCTTCCTCGACCGCGTCGTCACCACCGACGAGCTCCGCGAGGCGAGTCTCCAGGAGGCCGCCCGCCTCGGTGAGCTGGGTGCGACCGCTTACGCCGCCACCAAGCTGCGCGTGCGCCGCGACGCCCTGAAGGCCGTGCGCGCCGCCATCGACAGCGAGCTCACCGTCGCCGGGCTCAGCGGCGCCAGCGCGCCGGCCTGAGCGCGAACGGGCAAGGCCGGCGGGTTGCGGCGTCGCCGTTTTCGAGCCCACCGCGCGTGGGGGGCTGACCAACTCGAACCGGTGTCAGGACTTGTTGAGACGCTCAGCCGCCGTCGCCAGACGCGCCACGTTCGTCCCCAACGCCCCCGCGATGCGTTCGACCGTCGTCCACGACGGGTTCGCCAGGCAGCGTTCGATCTTCGACAGCGTGCCCGTCGTGATCCCCGCCTCGTGCGCCAGGTCTTCCTGCGTGATCCCGCGGTCCTCGCGCAGCTCACGGATCGCGCTCGCCAGTGCCCGGCTCGGGCCCTCCAAGGGTGACATCACGCAAACATCCCATGCGACTAGCCGCCAAGTCCATACACAGATCAACAGATCTAGTTCCACTAGTCCTAATCGACTGCTAGTCTCTGCCGCCGTGGGGCGGAGTAGGTCCCCGGTCCCTGGGGCACCGACCGGCCGGCGCTGGACGCTCCCTTTCGCCAGCGCCGGCCACGGTCGGTCGGCGTGGCCTCTTCCGCGCTGCTTCTGTCCGAAAGGGCCGATCAGGCGTGTAGTGTGAACGCTCCGGCCGCGACGATCGCCGCTCCGGATCCCACCGCCAACGTCGCCTTCGCCTGCACGTGCAGCTTGCGGGCGTGCCGCAGCAGTCTGCGGCCCTGCGGCGTCAAATGCAGGCTCAGCGTCGTCGTCTTCGACGCCGCGAGCGTCGCGTGCCCCTCGGCGAGCAGCGTCGGCTTGTGCTTCGCCTTGCCTCGCTTCGCTCCGGGCGAGGCGAGGTACCACTTCACCGTCAGCGTGCCCGCCGCCGGGAGCGCAAAGCGCAGTCTCAGGCCGCCGCGTCGGCGCAGTGCCGCCAGCGACGCCGCCCTGCCCGACGGCACGAGCTGGCGCGCGAGCAGGTGCTCCAATTCGGCCGCGCTCGGGTGGCTGGGGCCCGGCTGGCCGCCGCCACCACCGCCCTGTTTGCCGCCGCCGCTATTGCCGGATTCGTGCCCCTGTACGACCGCGGTCGGTTCGGACACGACCGGCGTGACCGCTCCCGCCGCGTTGCGGGCGTTTTCGCTGACCCGGATCGTCGAGCCGACGTCGGTGGACGTCAGACGGTATGTCGGCCCGCTCGCTTTGTCGATCGACTGGCAGTTTTTGCCTTTCGCGTCGCATCGCTGCCACTGCAGGATGTAGCTAACGGGCTGCGCGCTCCACCGCGCGCGTGTCTCGGTCAGCACTTCTTCTTCCACCGCGTTGCCCGAGATCGTCGGCAGCGTGATCGGCGTGAAGACCGGCGTTTCGGCCTGCGCTGGCGCAGGTCCCATGCTCGCGGTCGCGCTCAGCGCGGCAACGGCGATCGGTGCCAGCCAGCGCGCTCTCGACAGTAGCCTCCATGCCGACATTCGGGCCACCCTAACCTGATCGATCGCGTCAATCCAGGCGTGTCTCCGACTATTGGTGCGCACCCACCCGCGGGATTGCTCGGATCAGAGGCCGAACCAGCGCGCGCGGCGGGAGGAGCCGAATCGTTGCTTCTCGGCCATCTGCGCCGCCGAGGGAGCATTGAACGTGCCCGTTTTCGTGGGACCCGACAGGAAATCGATGTCCACGCTGCCGATCCGGCCCTCGCCGAACTCGATGTAACAGGTGCCCTGCCCCAGATGGCGCTCGGCGGGCTCGCCGCCGCACAGGTCCGCCAGGATCTCCTGCGCCACCACCCTCGCCGCGCCCTCCGCGAACACGCCCGCCTTCGGCACGCCCGCCGTCGCCACGTCGCCCACCGCGTACACGCCCTCGAAACGCGTCTTCAAAGTCGCCGCGTCCACCGGGATGTAGCCGTCCTCGGTCATCCCGCTCGCGACCACCACGTCCGGGGCGCGGTGCTTGGGCACGCCGAGGAACAGGTCGAACGCCAACTCGCTGCCGTCGTCGAGCAGCGCGACGTTGCGCGCGGGGTCGATCTCGCTGATCCGCCGGCCCGCCATCAACGCGATCCCGCGCTGCTCGAACGCCTCGCTCAACGCCGCCGAGGTCTCCGGCGATGGAGGGACCGGCGTGGGAAGCGGCAGCACGAACGAGATCTCGCACGCGTCGCGCACCCCACGCGAGGTCAGCTCGTCGTGCAGCAGCAGCGCGCACTCGCTCGGCGCCGGCGGGCACTTGTACGGCGCGTCGCACACGCCGATCACCGCGTGCCCCCGGGAGAAGGACGGGATCATGCCCGCCAGGCGCTGCGCGCCCGCGACCGAGTAGAACTCGTTGCCGCCCTCCGCCAGGCCCGGCGTCGCGTCCATGTCGTAGTCCGCGCCCAGCGCGATCACCAGGACGTCAGCCTCGTGCACGCCCGCGTCGGTCGTCACCCGCCGCGTCCCGGGGTCGATCGAGACGATTGTCTCCCGCAGCACCCGCACCCCCGGCTTGGCGACCCTGCTGTAGGGAAGTCGCACCGCCTCGGGGGCCGTGCGCCCGAACATCACGTCCAGCTTGGAGAAGCCGAACACGAACGCGTCGCTCCTGTCGATCAGCGTCACCTCCAGCTGCTCTCCGACAGCCTCCGAGAGCACCGTGCCCAGCTCCAGGCCGCCGAACCCGGCGCCCAGTACGACCACACGCTCGCCCATGCGTCCCTCCTTGTCGGTTGCGCGACATGCGCCGCGGACCCTAGCGGCCCGACTGCGCCCCGCGGCAGCTCCCGGCGCGTGCCGCTCAGCTGATCTCGGCGATGCGCTCCGCGAGGATGATGCGCGCCGCCGCCTCGATCAGGGCCAGATGCGAGAACGCCTGCGGGAAATTGCCCAGGTGCCGACCGGTGGAGGAGTCGAACTCCTCGGCGTACAGCCCGAGCGGGGAGGACACGCTGAGCAGCTTCTCCATCAGGTCCCGCGCGCGCTGATGCTCGCCGACGATCGCCAGCGCCGAAACCAGCCAGAAGGAGCAGATCAGGAAGCTGCCCTCCCTGCCCGCCATGCCGTCGTCGGTCTCCTCCGTGCGGTAGCGCAATACGAACCCGTCTTCCGTCAGATCCTCGGCGACCGCCATCACGCTCGCGCGCAGGCGCTCGTCGCCCGGAGGCAGGAAGCCGAAGATCGCCGCCAGCAGCGTCGAGGCGTCCAGCGCGTCGGTCTCGTAGTGCTGGCGCAGGATGCCGCCGCCGCTGAGGCCGCGGGCGAGGATGTCCGCTCTGATCGTCTCCGCGATGGCGCCCCATTCCTCCTGCAGCGCCGCGTCGCCGCGCATCGACGCGAGCTTGGCCGCGCGGTCCATCGCCACCCAGCACATCAGCTTCGAGGACACGTAGTGGCGTGGGGCGCCGCGCGCCTCCCAGATGCCCTGGTCGGGTTCCTCCCAGACGGCGCTCGCGCACCGCGCCTGGCTCTCCACGATCGGCCACAGCCGGCGCGGCAGGCGTTCGGAGCGACGGGTGTGCAGCAGGACCGCGTCGAGCGCCGCCCCGAACACGTCGTTCTGACGCTGGTCGAAGGCGCCGTTGCCGACCCGTACGGGGCGCGCGCCGGCATAGCCGGAGAGATCGTCGCGCGTGGTCTCCGTGAGGTCGCGGCGGCCGTCGATCCCGTACATGATCTGCAGCGCCCCATCCTCGCCCAACTCCAGATCGGCGACGAACTGCATGAACTCTCCCGCCTCCCAGTCGAGGTTCAGGAAATGCAGAGCCTGGAGGGTGAACGTCGAGTCGCGCAGCCACGTGTAGCGGTAGTCCCAGTTGCGCGCCCCGCCCGGCGTCTCGGGCAGCGAGGTCGTCAGCGCCGCGACCGTCGCACCGGTGGGCATGTAGGTGAGGCCCTTGATCGCCAGCGCCGAGCGCTGGATCGGGCCGCGCCAGCGGTGGTCGGGCAGCCGCGCGCGGTCGAGCCATGCGCGCCAGAAATGGCAGGTGGCCGCGAGCCGCGCGTTGGCCTCGTCGACGTCCATCGGCGCGGCGAGCTCCTCGGCCCACGACAGCGCGCAGTAGACCTGCTCGCCCTTTCTCAGCGAGTGCCGCGCCCTGACGCGGTCGCCCTCGACGCCGAGCGCCATGTCGGTCTGCAGGCGGATCGTCACACCGGCGCCGCTCGCCTGCGCACAGTGGCCCTCTTCGCTGAGCGACCACTGCGCCGGCACGCGCCCGTAGTCGAACAGCGGTTCGCAGGTGATCTCCAGGTTGACCTCGCCCTCGATGCACATCGCGGCCCGCACCAGCGTGTGGTCGGCGTCTTCGTCGGTCGGCGGGCGCGTATGGGGCGTGATCGTGTCCTCGCCGCGACGCGGACCGAGGGTCAGCGCGTCGCGCACCAGCGCCCAGCCCGTCGGCGTCGTCCACGTCGTCGCGAGCGTGTTGGTGCCCGGCTCGTAGATGCGCGCGGTCGGCACGTTGATCCCGAATGGCCCGAACCGGAACGCGCCGGCCTGGCGGTCGAGCAGCGTCCCGAACACCGAGGGAGCATCGAAGCGCGGCACGCACAGCCAGTTGACCGTGCCGTCGGGTGCGACCAGTGCGCCCGTGTGGCAATCCGACAGGAACGCGTAGTCGGCGATCGGCGGGAACGGGGAGGGGGCGGCCGCGCTCTGCGGCGCGCCGTTCGCGGTGACCGCGGCGTCCGGCGAAGCTTTGCGTTGTTCGGTCGCCGCCATCTACGTGATTGCTCTCACCGCGTCGGGTGGGCTCGCCTCATCCGGCCCGGGTGAAATCGCTTCTACCGCGCCTCGTCGGATCACCCCGGTCAGGTGGTGCCCGCTCACCCGGGGGCGCGCATCAATCGCGGTGTGAGCGACTCGGCTGCCCCCGCGGCGTCCGCCCGCCCGTTGACGGCGGCGAAAATGGGTGGGACGCTCCTGCCGCTCGCGCTCACGCAGTTCGTCGCGAGCTTCGCGGGCTCGGCGATGAACGTCTCGATCAGCTCGATCAGCAAGGACCTCGGGACCACCGTCCACGGTGTGCAGACCGCGATCACGCTGTTCCTGCTGTGCATGGCCGCGCTGATGATCCCCGGCAGCAAGCTCACCGACCTGTTCGGGCGCAAGCGCTGCCTGACCTTGGGTCTCGCCGTGTACGGAACCGGTGCCGTGATCGCCGCGCTCGCGCCTGCGCTGGGTGTCCTGATCGTCGGCTACTCCGCATTCGAGGGCGTCGGCTCCGCGCTGATGATCCCGCCGATCTACATCCTCGCGACACTGTCCTACGACGACGTCCAGTCGCGCGCGCGAGCGTTCGGTGCGATCAGCGGGATGGCCGGCGTCGGGGCCGCCGCGGGACCGCTGATCGGGGGCCTCGTCACGACGACGATCAGCTGGCGCGTCACCTTCCTGCTGCAGGCCGCGATCGTCGCGCTCGTCGTGCTGTTGAGCGCGCGGATCGTCGACCCGTTGCCACCCGATAGGAGCCGCCGGTTCGACACGGCCGGCGCGGTGCTGTCGGCGGTGGGCATGTTCTTCGTCGTCGTCGGGATCCTCCAGATCGGCACCAACGGGGCGCTCGTCGTCGTCTTCCTCGTGCTCGGCGCCGCGTTCCTGCTGTGGTTCTTCGCGCACATCCGCTCGCTCGAACGGCGCGGGGTCGAGCCGCTGTTGTCGACGAGCTTGTTTCGCAACCGCGTCACGAATCTGGCTTTGGTGACCCAGAACGTGCAGTGGCTGATCCTGATGGGCTGCGCGTTCGTCGTCACCGTCTACCTCCAGGTCGTGCGCAAATACAGCGCGATCGACACCGGCCTCGTCTTCACGTCCGCCACCGCCGGCGTGCTCGTCTCCTCGCTCGCCGCCGAACGGCTCGCCAAGCGCCGCGCGCAGAGCACGCTGATCCGCGCCGGCTTCATCCTCACTCTGATCGGCCTCGGGCTGCTGATCGGCCTCGTCAGATCGACGTCGAACATCGCGACCTTCATCCCCGGGCTGCTGCTGATGGGGCTCGGCGTGGGCACGATGCTCACGCCGTCCGTGAACGTCGTGCAGTCGAGCTTCCCCGAGGCCCAGCAGGGCGAGATATCGGGGCTCTCGCGTTCGGTTTCCAACCTCGGCTCCTCGCTCGGCACCGCGATCGCGGGCACGATCCTCGTCGCCTCCGCCGCCGCCGGCAATCACTCCTACGCGTACGCGCTCGGGTCAGTGGCGGTGTTCGGGCTGGTCGGGCTGGGGACGGCGCTGCTGTTGCCCGTCAACCCGCCGAGCCGCTCGGAGGGGGTGCCGTCCTGAGCGGGCCACCTACGACTTCATGACGGTAGAGACTCCTGGGACGCGGGTATCCACCCAAGTAGGCTTCGCACGGCCTCTGCTGCGCAATCGCGCGTAACGTCACGGAGGTACGAAAAAAGATGGATGCCCGCATCGACTTGATCACGCTTGCCGTTGCCGACCTCGATCGCGCGCTCGCCTTCTACCGCGACGGGCTCGGGATCCAGTCGCGAGGCGTGATCGGCACCGAGTTCGCCGGCGACGATGTCACGCCAGCGGGCGCGATCGCAACGTTCGAGCTCGACGGCGGCTCGATCCTCGCGCTCTATCCGCGGACGGAGCTCGCCAAGGACGCGAACGTCGCGTTGGAACCCTCGAAGTCGGGCGAGTTCAGCATCGGCCAACTCGTCTCCAGTCGCGCCGAGGTCGATGCTCTCATGTCGCAGGCCGCGGCCGCCGGCGCAACCATCACAGACGCGGCACACGATCGACCGTGGGGCATCTACTCCGGCTACTTCCGCGATCCCGACGGGCATCTGTGGGAGATCATCTGGAACCCGCGGCTGCGCTCGGGGCCCTGAGCGCTTCACCTTCGGCGGACGGAGCAGTCCTGGCTATGGTGCGTCGCTGGTGGCAGACGAGGGCTTTCCAGCACAACTGTGGGCGATGGCGGACCTGTTCACGCCGATGGCCGTGCGAGTGGCGGCGACGCTGCGCCTCGCCGATCACATCGCCGACGGCGCCGACACGCTGCCCGCGCTTGCCGAGCGCACCGACAGCGACCCCAACGCGCTGGGTCGGCTCGTGGATCACCTGATCGGTGTCGGGGTGCTGCGGCGTCGCGGCACCGAGGCGCTGTCGCTCACAGACCTCGGAGAGCAGCTGCGGGAGGGGCATCCCGGCAGTGGGCGGGCCTGGCTGGACATCGACGGCGCCGTCGGTCGCGCCGAGCTCTCGGCGCTGCGCCTGCTGGACGCGGTTCGCACCGGACTACCTGCCTTCCCGATGCTGCACGGGCGCGGATTCTGGGAGGATCTCGCCGCGCGGCCGGCGCTGGCGGAGTCCTTCGACGCGCTCATGGCCTCGCGGCTTCGCGCGGAGGTGGACGGGATCGTGGCGGGCTACGACTGGGGGTCGCTGGGGCATGTGGTCGACGTCGGGGGCGGCAACGGCACGCTGCTGGCGGCGATCCTCACAGCCAACCCCGACCTGCACGGCACGCTCGTGGAGCTGGCGGGTACCGCCGAGAACGCCAGTGTCACACTCGCCAAGGCCGGCGTGTCCGAGCGCTGCCGAACCGTGACCGGCAGCTTCTTCGAGCCGCTACCGGCGAGCGCCGATGCGTATGTGCTCTCGGGTATTCTGCACGACTGGGACGACGAGCACGCTCTTCGGATCCTGCGCCGCTGCGCCGAGGCGGCTGGCGCTGCCGGGCGGGTGCTCGTGGTCGAGGAGGGCCTGCTCGAAGACGGCACCCGGTCGGGACTGCGCACCGAGATGAACCTGCGCATGCTCGCCTACACCGGTGGCCGCGAGCGCACGCTCGCCGAGCTCGAGCGACTCGCTGCCGGCGGCGGTCTGCGCGTCATGGCGGTCCACCGCGCGACGCACTATCGCGCCGTCGTCGACCTGCGCGCCTGAGCCAGCCGACGAGTTATGGGCCGCTCAGCCGATAGCGAATCGGGCAATCGCCTCGGCCAGCCGTGCGGGCTGATCCTCGGGGGTGAAGCTGTAGGCGTCTTCGATCAATACCAGCTTTCCGTCGGCGAGCGCGTCGGCGTAGCGCTCGGCCTCCTCGACCGAGAACACCCGATCCTCGGGGCTCCAAGCCAGCAGCACCGGACGCTCGAAGGTCGCGATGAGATTACGTCCCGCCTCCTGCACCGGCGCGGAGCAGGCACTGGACATGACCTTTGCTGTGTCGCGCAAGATGTCGGGATCGCCGATCGCGGGCAGTGCGTAGGAGTCCGAGACGAGGTCGTCGATCGGGTGCTTGATCAGCAGTCCGAAGGCGGGTGGTGTTGCGCGCACCGCGCGGTCCTTCAGCGCGGAGAGCAGTCCCTGGAGCGCCGCGGGATCGTGCGCGACCTCGGGCAGCGCGTCGAAAGGGGGAGGGGGGAAGGGGCCGTAGGGCGTCTCGCAGGAGTTGAGAACGAGTCGCGCCACGCGCCGTGGGTCTTTGGCGACGGCGATCTGGCTATACGCGCCACCCGAGTCGTTGCCGACCAACGTCACGTCCACGAGGCCAAGCGCCTCCAGCGCTCCGGCGATCAAGTCTCCGCAGCCAGCCGGCGTGAGGTCGGCGTCGCTGCGCATAGCGACGCGGTGCGCGCCGAGCGGTAGATCGAGGGCGATGCACGTGAACTGCCCGGCGAGCCGCGCGACGACGTCTCTCCAGAGGTTGGCGTTTGCGAGCCATCCGTGGGCGAAGACGATCGGCGGCCCCTCGCCGCGACGGAAGTAGTCGATCGATCCGTGCGCAAGCGCGATCTGCTCTTGGCGCCCCAGCGCCTCCGATCGCCAGTGGTATGAGGGGGGACTGGGACTGATGGTGTCGCTCGTCATCTCGCCTCCGATTCGCTCGTCAACGCGGACAAGGCTAACAAAAATAATGACCCAGCAGTCAGTTTTTTCTGACGTCGTGGTCATCTAAGATCTCGGCGTGCCCGCATCTACGGACACGGATCTGCCGACGACACCGAAGGGGCGCCGCTCGCGTGAGAGGTTGCTCGCCGCGGGCGCCGTGGTGGCCGAACGCGATGGACTTTCGGGTTTGACGGTCGCTGCGGTCGCGCGCGAGGCGGGCCTGGCGAAGGGCAGCTTCTACGTGTACTTCTCCGATCGCGACGAGTTGATCGACGCTCTGCACGAAGCGTTCTACACCAATGTCAACGCCGCGGTCGCCGAGGCGGTCGCCGGGCTGGCGCCCGGTCGGGAGCTACTGCTGGCGGCGATCCGCGCGTATCTCGACGTATGCCTCGCCAATCGCGCGGTCAAGGCGCTCGTGTTCGAGACGCGCGCACAGCCGGGTCTGACGACGACGATCGACGCGAGGGAGAACCTGTTCGCGCGCCTGGCCGAGCCGAGTATGCGCGCGATCGGCCTGACCCCGGCCGCGATCACGGCGCGCCTCGTCGTTGCTCTCACCTCAGAGGCGGCCTTGATCGAGATGGAGGCCGGGCACAGGGTGGGCGGTGCGCGCCGCGCGCTCGGCGTCATGCTCGGCGACAAGAGCCTGGGTGCCACGTCTCGCCGATCCAAATGAGCAATCAGGCAGCGGTGGGTCGGCGTACCTCGAGGGGGAGCCTCAGACTCGCAGCTCCTCGGGAACGACCCGAGAGACCTCGATGATGCTGTCGATCGGCGTGTTCGCCCGCTTGCCGGCTTCAATGATCGCCTCGGGCGACGGTGCCTCGTACAAGCAGTAGCTTCGGTGCTTGTCGGCCGAGAGGAACGAGAACAGCCAGTTCACTCCGACGTCGGCGTTGACCTCCTCGATCAGGCGGACGTCGTCGCTGGAGAGGTCGAGCTGCTCCGCAAAGCTCCGCTCGATCAGATAGAGCGCCATCGGGAGATCGTACTCCCGGACGGTCAATCGGCCAAACCACGGCGGTGCGCGTAAGCGGTTGCCTCGGTGCGGTTGGCACAGTCGGTCTTGCGAAGGATGTTGCGGACGTGGCTCGCCGTCGTGTGCTCGCTGATGAACAGCGCCGATCCGATCTCGCGGTTGGACATCCCCCGGGCGACCAGTCGCAGGACGTCGCGCTCGCGCGCCGACAGCCCGTCGCCCGACTGCTGCGGAGGCGAGCCGCTCGGGCGGCCCGCGGCTCGCACGCGCGCGGCGACCCTGACGAGGCCGTGCCGTTGCGCGATCCCGAGAGCTTCGTCCAGGTACGCGGCGGCTTCGTCGCGTTCCGGGAGGCCACCGCGGCGAAGCAGCATCCGGCCGTGCTCGCACAGCGTATGCGCGAGCCACGTGGTCGCACCGAGCTCCCGGTTCAACGCGGCGGCGTCCGCGAAGTGCCGATCGGCGAGCTCCCACTCGCCGAGGACCGTCGCGAGCATCCCGAGTTGACGATCGGCCGCGCCGAAGCAGGAGACGAGATGTCCGACGACGATGTTCGCGCCACTGTAGTTCGCGAGCTCGCCGTACAGCACCCGCGCGGCGTCCCTATCGTCGAGCAGGGCGGCGGTATCGGCGAGGTAGACGAGCGACGCCGTCCACAGGGAGCGACGCTCGGCATCGTGGCTCCTCCAGCACGCGGTCGAGCTCGCGCTTGGCCTCGTCGGCCATCCCGAGCTCGGCCAGCACCACGGTCAGACCGGGACGCCAGGCGCCGTCGCCGCGGCCGGCGACCACCCGAACGACCGGCGCGAGCTCTGCGAGACGTCCCTGCTCGCGGCGAATGTTGTACATCTGGATTCCGTGGCCCCCCCAAGCATCGCGTCCGATCAGCATTCGGCTCCACTCGTAGGAGCGGTTGGCGGCGGTCTCCGCCCGCTCGAGGTCTCCGTCGCAGATGGCCAGCGCGGCGGCGTAGTGCTCGGCGACGTGCAGGTGAAACGGCTGGCGCTGCGCCCGCGCGGCGTCGAACAGAAGCTCCAGGCAGCGATGTGCCATCCGATGATCGCGGAGCGCCGCGTAGGTCGGGACGAGCCATCCCAGCAGTTCGGTTCGCAGGTCGTGATCTCCGAGCTCCTCTGAGATCACGAGCCCCTCGGTCAGCATCGCCCTGACGTCCTCGCGCGTGCTGCTCGAACGCGCCCACGCCCCGGCAAGCGTCTTGGCCAGGCCGCGCGCGTCGCCGCGCCGGCGTGCCATCGCGATCGACTCGTCGCTCGCCTCCGCCGCCGCCTCGGCCTCGCCGAGCAGCCCGAGGGCCCGTCCGAGCCCGCCGAGCACTCGGGTCTGAAGCTCGGAGTCGCCACTGCCGAGCGCGAGGGAGGCCTCCTGGAGCAGCGTCACCGAGGCGCCGTCGTGGATCCCTGGTGGCCAGCAGCTCTCCTCGAAGCCGATCGCCGCGCGCGCCAGCAGCTCGGCATCCTCGAGCTCGCGCGCCAACTCGGCCGTCTGGCGGAACGCCCCGAGTGCGTCTAGGGCCCTTCCGGCCCGGTGGCTGACGTTGCCGAGGTCGAGGTACGCGGCCGCCGCCTGCGCCGGGTCTCCTATCCCGAGCGCCAGTGCGGTGCGCAGGAGCTCCGCCGCCTCGTCGTAGGCAAGCGCCGCCGTCGCGGCACGGGCCGCCAGCAGGCTGTATGTGATGGCCGGCTCGGCGCCGCCGACAGGCACCGCCGCGGCGTAGTGGTGGGCGAGCGCGGCCAGGCGGCTGCCCTCGTTGATGGTCGAACCGCCCGCGACCAGCGCGTCGGCGACGCGGAGATGGGTTGCGGCGCGGCGCGCAGCCGAGAGGCGATCGATCACCGCCAGGCGAACGAGCTCGTGGCTGAACCGGTAGGCGAGCCCGCGTGAGGGGATCTCGCCGATCAGCCCGTTGGACTCCGCTTCGTCGACCGCGTCGAGCAGGTCCGGCTCGGCCAGCTCGGCGGCGCCCCTGAGCGTCGCGAGCGCGAACTCCGATCCCGCTACTGCCGCCGTCTCGAGCAGCTTCGTGGCGATTGGCGAGAGCCGCTCGAGGCGGTGACTGACGACCGCGCGCACCGATTCCGGGGTCGACAACGACCCGAGCGGGCGCGCCAGCGCCAGCACGCCCCCTTCGTCGCTCAGCGACTCCGTGTTGAACGAGCTCGCGCCACAGCTCGGTTACGAGGAACGCGTTGCCACCGGTCAGATCGACGATCGCGCTCGTCAGCTCGTCGGCCGGCTCGACGCCGGTGTTGCGGCGGACGAACTCCGCGACCTCCTCGACTCCCAGCGCCGCGAGGTGCACGAGCGTCGTGGCGTCGCTGCGGCGCACCTCCGTCAAAGTCTCGGTGAGATCCGAAGCGGTGGTCTCGCCGACGTCGCGATAGGTCGCGACCACGAGGACGCGCGCGTCGCCCGACGTCCGCGTGAGGTGCCGCAGCAGCAGCAGCGTCGGGACATCGGCCCAGTGGATGTCCTCCAGGACCAGCAGCAGCGGCGATTCGCGGGCGGCCGCCGACAGCAGGTCGGCTACCGCGACGTGCAGTCGGTGTCGCTCGGTATCGGGGTCGCTGGAGGAGGAGCCGTCGCTCCGGCCGACGGACGGGCCGGCGCTCGGGATCAGGCGGGCGAGCTCGGCGGCCGATCCCTGCTGAAGTTGCTCGGGAGGCGTCCGCTTGACGAGCTCCTCGAGCGCGTCGAGGAACGGGCGATAGGGCACGCGTACCGTGGTGTCGCACGCGCCGTAGAGCACCGAGACGCCGTCGTCGGCCAGTCCGGCGGCCAGCTCGCGCGCGAGGCGGGTCTTGCCAGCTCCCGGCTCGCCGGAGATCAGGACGGCGCGGCCTGCCTCGCCATCGACCCTGGGGAGCAGCGTTCGGAGCAGGTCGAGCTCACGCGCCCGCCCGACGAACGCGAAGGTGGGGGAGTGGCGGAGCGATCCAGGGAGTCGATTTCGCGGCACGTAGTCGATTCTGATGATCGCGGGCTCCAAGGTCCAGCGAACCAGAAATGTCAGGCATGCGCCCCGCCAGAGCGCTCACCCCGTCGCGCGTGCCGCGGGCAATGCTGGTTGTAGGCGACGGTCACGGTTTCGCCGCTGAGGAATTTGAGATCAGCTCGGATCGGGGCCCCACCGCGGGGGCAACCGTGAGGCAGCGTGAGGTAGGAGATGGTTCGACCGCTCTTTCGGTATGCGGCGCCGACGGTGACGGTGAAGGAGAGGATCGAGGCGTCGTCAGCTCCGGGCACCGTTTCGACGAGCGGGATATCGACGATCATCTCCGGTTCGTAGGGAGCACCGGCTGTCGTCCAGCGCGCGTCTTCGAGAACCTGGAATGAGGCTGGGGTGCGGCCTTCGGCGTTGAACGTCAACCCACCACCCGGAGCGAAGAAGCCCTGAATCGAGACCTCCTCGTTAACGCGTTCGCCGCCGAAGCTGACGACGCCGAGCCCTTTACCGACCGGCCCAGCCCGCGAGCGCCTCGGGCATCCGGGCGCCCCCTCGGCTCGGAGCACGGCGGGCGCACAGACCGCGAACCCGTCGGGGTTGACCTTGAACCCGGTGGGTGCGTAAAGCGCCATCTGCGTGAGCGGCGATGGAAACCCGCCGTATTCGGTCCCGGAGATCGTGACCCGTACCTGTACTGCGGTACCGGCACCCAGGATGTCGCCGGTGCCGGGGAAGTCGGGGATCGGCAGTGGGGCCACCTGGAGCGTCGCGGTCGGAGCGGCCGAGCCGGTGGCGGGAACGGCGAGCGTGGCGGGTGCGAGGGCCAGAACGCCCAGCAGCGTCCGTCCGATGCGATGTCGCCGCCTGCTCTCGCAAAGTCCGCGACGTCCGCGCGGCCGCGCGTCGCCGTTCATGTCCCGCTCGGTGCCTCGCGTCTCGGTCATCTAAGCTCGCTCCGCCATCCGTTTATAACGATCCAAAACATACCATCCGAAATAGATGATTGTCAAGGGGGCTGGCTGACGTGGGCGACGAGATAGACCTGACCCCGACCTCGCACATCGTTCTGGGCCTGCTGTCATTTGCGGGGGAGGCGACGCCGTATGACCTCAAGCAGATGGTCGCGGCGACGGTGGGGAATTTCTGGTCCCTTCCCCACTCCCAGCTCTACGCCGAGCCCGCGCGCCTCGCGCGGGCGGGCTACCTGATCGAGCGCCGCGAGGAGGAGGGCAGGCGGCGCAAGCTGTACTCCCTCACAGACCGAGGCCGCGAAGCGCTGAGGGACTGGCTGGGAACGCTGGAACCGGAGCTCTACATGCTGCGCGACCTCGCACTGCTGAAGCTGTTCTTCGGGGCGAACCCCCGGGAGCTCGCGGAGGTCCAGCTGGATACCCACCGGCAGAGGCTCGCCGAATACGAGACGCTGCACGAACAGATGCTCACTGCGCAGGGTCCTCCTGGCCCGCGGCTCGCGCTGGAGCTGGGGATCCGCCACGAGCGCGAGACGATCGACTTCTGGGAGGAACAGGCCGCGGCGGAAGCCGTCAAGCCGGCGAGCTCGCCCTGTTGAGCCCTTCGACTGGAGGCACGCCCCGCGCCCGCCCGACGAACGCGAAGGTGGGGGAGTGGCGGAGCGATCCAGGGAGGCGATTTCGCGGCGAGTAGTCAATTCTGACGATCCAGGACTCCAAGGTCCCGCGAACCAAGAAGGTCAGGCCTGCTGATGACACCGGCGAGGATCGGCTTTACGTTGCTTGTCGCCGGGGCGGGCCTCGTCCCGCAAGACGATAGGAGAACAGATGAGCACCGACGCAACTTCCTCAGAGAATGCACGCCGCGAGCTCGGCGCCGGCTTCGGCGGTCACGTGACGGCCCCCGGGGACGGCGGCTACGACGAGGCGCGCAAGCTGTTCAACGCGATGATCGACCGCAGGCCGGCGCTGATCGCGCAGTGCACGAGCTCGGACGATGTCGCGCACGTGATCGAGTTCGCGCGCACTCGCGACCTGCCGCTGGCGATCCGCGGTGGCGGACACAACGGCGGCGGCCTCGGCAGCGTCGATGACGGCGTCGTCGCGGACCTGTCAGGCCTGCGGTCGATCGCAGTCGACCCCTACGCGCGAACGGTGCGAGTGGGCGGCGGTTGCACGTGGGCGGAGGTCGATGCGGCGACCAACCCGCATGGACTGGCTGTGCCCTGCGGAGTGATCTCCACGACCGGCGTCGGTGGGCTCACGCTCGGCGGCGGTATGGGTCATCTGACGCGCGGGTACGGGCTGACGATCGACAACCTGCTCGCCGCCGAGATCGTGCTCGCCGACGGCCAGCGCGTGAGGGCAAGCGCGGATTCGGAGCCCGAGCTGTTCTGGGCGCTCCGCGGCGGCGGCGGCAACTTCGGCGTCGTGACGGAGTTCACGTTCCGCGCGCATCCCGTGTCCGACGTCGTCGGCGGCCCGACGTTCTGGCCGATCGAGCAGACCGAGCAGGTGCTGTCGGCCTATCGCGAGTTCCTGCCGACGCTCCCGAACAACGCGACCGGCTTCTTCTGCTTCCACCACGTACCGCCGGGCCCGCCGTTCCCGGAGGAGATCCACCTGCGCAAGGTGTGCGGGATCGTGTGGTGCATCGTGGGCTCCGATGAGGAAGCGGAGAAGCTGATGGCGCCGATGCTCGACGTCGGCGAGCCGCTGATGCACGGTGCCGGCCGCGTGCCGTTGCCCGCACTCAACAGCGCTTTCGACCCGGTGTATGCGCCAGGCGATCAGTGGTATTGGAGGGCGGACTTCGTGAACGAGATCCCCGACGAGGCAGTTACCCGAAACGCGGAGTGGGCTACGAACATGCCGACCTGGAAGTCCGGCTCGCACATCTACCCGATCGACGGCGTCGCTCATCAGGTCGGCGCCCGGGAGACGCCCTGGGCATACCGCGATACTCGCTACGCGCAGGTGATCATCGGCGTCGACACCGAGCCGGCCAGCGCACCGGCGCTCCGCGACTGGACCGTCGGCTACTGGGAGGCTCTGCATCCGTACTCCGCCGGTGGCGCATATGTCAACTTCATGATGGATGAGGGCGACGCTCGCGTGCGGGCGACCTACGGCGACAACTACGACCGGCTGGCGCGCGCGAAGACGGGCTACGACCCGGAGAACTTCTTCCGGGTCAACCAGAACATCAGGCCGGCGTCGTAGGCTCGACCAGCTTCACCTTTAGCGTCCACCGCCAAACCTCCTGAGTACCCACGTCCCCGCTGTCGGTAAGCTGGTCGCGGGGTGACCGCGGTGATCGATTTGCGTGACTTGCCGGCGCCGATCGTTCAGGCGGGGATGGGCGCTGTGGCTCGTCATGAGCTTGCAGCGGCTGTATCGGAGGCCGGCGGCCTCGGGACGATCGGGGGCGCCCGCGCACGGATCGCCGAGGAGCTCGCTGCGGCTCGGAGGCTCACCGGTCGTCCAATCGCGGTCAACCTCGTGCTGCCGCTTCTTCGGCCAGGCGATGTGCAGGCGGCGGCCGCCGCCGACGTGATCGTCACCTTCTGGGGCAAGCCACGCAGGCTTGCCGGGGGCACGTGGGTGCACCAGTGCGGCTCAGTCGAGGAGGCAAGAGCCGCTGAAGCAGCTGGGGTCGACGCGGTGATCGCACAGGGCGTCGAGGCAGGCGGGCACGTTCGCGGCACGACGCCGGTGCTCGAGTTGGTCGAGCGCGTTCGGGCTGCCGTCAAGGTCCCGGTGCTGGCGGCCGGAGGGATCGTTGACCGCGAGGGCGTGGGCCAGGCGCTCGATGCCGGCGCTGTCGCTGCCGTCTTGGGCACCCGCTTTCTGCTCAGCGATGAGAGCCGCGCGCATCCTGATTACAAGCGGCGCTGCCTGGAGGCGGATGCCACGGTGCTGACCGAGCTGTTCGGGCTCGGGTGGGCCGAGGCGCCGCATCGGGTGATACCGAACGCTGCCACCCGCCGCTGGATCGGCGCCGACCCGCGCGGACCTGGCTGGATCAGGCTCGTCAACCGGCTTACCGCGCCACTCGTGCTGCGCGTCCCCGAAGGGCTCCAGGATCGCGGGCTTGCGATCCAGCGACCATCATTGCCCTTTCTCAGCCCACCGATGGCTTTGGATGATGGACCTCCGAGCCTGCTGGACTCGGGGCCGCTCTATGCGGGTGCAAACGTGACCCGCATATCGGACATCCGCCCGGCGGCGGGAATAGTCAACGACCTGGCCGCGTAGCTGACCGGGACGCGGGCTTCGGAGTGGCCGGGGGCGGAGCGGGGCTACGCAGTGGCTGCACCGTAAACGACCGATTGGAGTGGAGATGGCCAAGCTGATCTATGCGGCGATCGCCTCGCTTGACGGGTACGTCGAGGACGAGGAGGGCAGGTTCGACTGGGCGGCGCCGGATGAGGAGGTGCATGCGTTCGTCAACGATCTCGAGCGGCCGATCGGCACCTACCTATACGGGCGCCGGATGTACGAGACGATGGTGTTCTGGGAGACCGTGAGCATCGAGGCCGATGAGTCGGCCGTGTTCTGGGACTATGCCGGGATCTGGCGGGCAGCTGAGAAGATCGTGTACTCACGGACGCTTCAGACGGTGTCCAGCGCGAGGACGCGGATCGAGCGCGAGTTCGATCGAGACGCCGTCCGGCGGCTCAAGCAGTCCTCGGGGGCCGACATCACGGTCGGAGGTGCCGAGCTCGCTGGCCACGCAATCGGCGCGGGGCTGGTCGACGAGTGCCATCTGTTCTTGTGCCCGATCGTGGTGGGAGGCGGCAAGCGCGCCCTGCCAGACCGCGTCCGCGCGCAACTCGAACTTCTCGATGAGCGCCGGTTCCGAAACGGCGTCGTTCACCTCCACTACCGCGTACAGCCTGGGGGATAGCTGCGTGCGGCGCCCGCCGATCTGAGATCGCGGCGTCTCATGGAGGTGAGACCGACCGAGCTCGACGGCGCAGCCGAGACGCGAAGCCGTATCAGTCGACCCACCAGTCTCGCTGACCCTCCACGTCTTCCCTCGGGTTCTCGCCGAGGTGGGGCGCACCGAAGACGAGGAGCTCGAGGCCCTCCGGCCCGGCCTCGTATCCCCGCCATGTACCGGGTGGAACGCGCACGGCGTCCCACTTCTCGACCTCGACGATCTCGTCGTCGAGCTTCATCCGGCCGCTCCCGCCCACGACCACGAACACCTCCTCCTGCTCCTCGTGCGTGTGGCCATACGGGAACCGGTAGTCGGGCGGGATGCGCTGATAGCTCAGGCCGGACTGCTCGAGCTGGAGCGCGGCACCGACCAGGCGGAACTCCAGGGCCGGTGCGCCGTCGAAGTTTGACCCGACATCGACCGGGTCCCTGCCTAGGTTCGTGAGGGTGAACGGCACGGCCGCGATTGTATGGCTGAGGACGTCGCATCGCTGCCGCTGCAGTGGCGCTCGGCGACATCAGTCCACCTTGGACCAACACTCGCCTCGCTCAGACCTCTGGGATCTCGCGGCCAAACGCCTCCAGGGTGATTGCGTCGGGCTCGGGGCCGCCGCGGCGGCCGGTGTCCAAGCCGTCGATCGCGGCCATCTCCCCGGGACGCTCGATAATGTATGTTATGTAACTTACTGGGAAGGCCGAGGGTCTATCCGGCCCTCAGCTGACGCCCTTCCCGAACGCGATCGTCAGGTTCGCCGAGTTGCTGTGCACGGAGCTCGCGGCGGTCGCCCCGGGATTGCCGCTGATCTTGCTGTGGCTGATCGTGAGCGACCCCGGCATGTCTTCGCCGGCGTTTTCGTCGGAGTCGCCCTCGATCGCCCATTTGCTCATGCCGGTGATGGTGTCGTTCGTGGGCGTGCCGACGGGCCCGTAGCTCTGGCCTGCGTGCGGTTCGGGTTCGAGGCCGGCGCCGTCCTGCAGCAGCTGGATCCCGACGTTGACCCCTGATCGAGCGCGACCGCCTCGTAACGATCGTCGACGAGCGTGTCTTTGGAGATCGCAATCTGTGGAGTGCTCGGCGCGGTGGAGGCGGTATCGATCGTGTACACGCCGGTATCGTTGTCGCTGATCGTGCTCGAGGTCACTTTTGAGCCGGCGGCGGCACCGTAGAAGAGCACGCCGGTGGCCTGGTAATCGTGCAGTAGATCGGGCCCGCACGTAGCGTTTTCACATTCGTTGCCGGTGATCGTGGACGTCGTGATCGAGGCGAGCGCGCCGTTGCTGACCTGGATGCCGTTCTGTGCGGTCGCTGCGGTGGGACCCGCGCCAGTGACGGTGGTGGCGAGAATCGTCGCCTTGGAGCCCGTGCCATCGACGGTGACGCCGTTCTTCTGATAGCCGCTGATCGTGTCTCCCGTGAGCGTCGCCTTGCCGACCTCGACAGGTTCTGTCCAGGCCATGCCGATCTGTACCGCGACGCCGCCCTGGCAGCCGTTGATCGGATTCGCCCCGGCGCCGGCGATCGTGGAGTCGGTGAGCTTGAGCGTCGCGCCACCTCCCACGGGACCGACGCCCCGACGATGCCTGAGTTTTCGTCGGAAGAGCCGAGCGTCGTGGTTGTCGGCACCCCCGGCGAGGTGCTGGAAGAGAGGTGCGTCGTGATGATGCTGCGGTACAGGGCGGGGTCCTTGGCGCCGACCGCGTACAGCGCAGCCGGATTGGTACCAAGCTGTGTTCCGGCGCTGACGGCCGGCTTGGGGATGCGGTAGCCGGAATAGACCATCGTGAGCGACCCGTCCGGGTTCTGCACGATCGCCGGATCGTACGCGCGCCCGGAGTGGTAAGCACTGATGCCGAGCGGCGCGTCGATGCCCCCGGCCAGCGCTTCGTCCTGTTCGGGGGACGCGGAGAACGTGTAGTCGGTGCTCAGCACCACCTGTGGCACACTCCAGTGCACCCCGTCGGTGGAGCTGGTGTAGAAGATCTGGTTGAACGCGTCGCTGTCGCCGTCGGTCGCCCAGGAGCCCGAGAGGAACATGCCGTAGCTGCCGTCCGGGTTGGTGACGATCGTGCCGCGCGAGCCGACATAGCGCAGCTCGATCGTGTCCGTGCTGCCCGCTGTGAGGCTGCTGGGGCTACTGGCCGACGGGCTCTGGGTCTGGCCGGGGTTGGAGACGTCGTCGTAGGCGCCTTCGTCGTTGCCTGTCCCGGAGGTGGTGCCGCTGATCGGCCCGAGATCGGTGAAGTTCACGCCGTCGGTCGTGTAGGCGGCGCGCAGGATCGTCAGGTCCTCGTTGTTGCCGAACAGCTTCTGCGGACCCTTGCTTTTGCTGTTCGTGCCCTCGCCGATCTGGCTGAGCGCCGAGTAGGGGGCGATCGCGGCGTGTGGCCCTCCGATCCAGTTGCCTTCCGCTACCGACCCGGTTCCGCCGCTGCATTCGGGGAAGATTGCGGAGCTCGCGTAGGCGCCGCCGGCGGAGGCGTCTCCCTGCAACGTGTTCCAGGGCCCGCCGCCTACGCTGTTGACGCTCGATGAGCCCGGCGCGTAGGTCGTAGTCGCCGTTGCATCGGCGACCGTCAGCGACAGCGAAATCGAGCCTGCTGAAAGCAGGCAGGCGGTGAACAGCAGAGCGGTGAAGCGGCGCACGTCAGCCTCCGTCCTCGAGGTTGACGTGCGCCTTCTATCAGCCGCTCGCGCCTCCGCTGGAAGGGAATCACGAGATCTTCACGCGTTGCCTGCGTCGCCCGCGTCCTCGTCAGCCCGCCTGCGCGGTGAACGTCTCGCTGTACGGCAGGACACCCGCGTGCGGCGCGGAGCAGCGGTTGCCGGGCTCCACGACACTGCCGCTGGCGACACGCCCGGAGATGCGACCGCTGACCTTGACGTTCACCGGCTTCACGGCCGAGACGCCTTTCAGGGCCGCTTTGGTGGTCGCCGAGAACTTCCCGCCGGCGCCGATGCCCATGGTGCGCACCGCGACTTCGTAGCTGGGACCGCCGCCCTGGCCGCAATGACCGTTGTAGCCGAGCCGCGTCGCGAACGCCTTGATCTGGTGGCCGCTCTTGGAGATCTTGAACGTGACAGGGATCTGCTCGCTGGTCGTACCGGAATAGGTCGCGCCCTTGACGGGCTTTGGCGCCTTGGTCGCCACGGCGACCGCAGCGAACGCGAGCAGCGCGAAGGCCACCACGGTCAAGAGCGAACCGCGAGTGCGCAAGCTTCTCATCGCTTCCTCCTTGTGGAGCGTAGTCTGGACGTCAGGGGATCATAGGTCGGTAGCGGAAACCGCAGCATCCGCTACCGAGCTGTTGCCTACACCGCTCGCGACGCGTGCGTCTCGCCATCCGACGCACCGTCCGGCACGCCGTGCAGCTGTCCGGCGATGCTTTCCGCCCAGCCGCGGATCTGCCGCCAATCGCGGCGGTCGCGGTAGCGCGGCGGGCATCTTTCGGCCATCGCGCGCGCCAGCCCATGCGACTGCATCGACAGCTGCCCGCCGAAGACGATGTGGCCGCGCATGCCGAGGAGTTGGGCTTTGGCGATCGTGCGGTGCGGCTCGCCCCATTCGCCGTCGGCCTTGCGGGGTTGGCCGCAGGGCCCGGAGCTGAAGACCCAGAAGGGGTTCTCCCGGAGCTTCTCGGCGTACTTGCGTAGGAAGTGCCGCGCGTATGGGCGCCAGCGGCGCATGTATATCGCGCTGCCCAGCACCACTGCGTCGTAGGGATCCAAGCTGACCACGTGGGCCATGTCAGTGCAGTCCACGTCCAGGCCAGACTCGTTGAGTACCTCTGCGATCACCTCGGCGATCTCAGCGGTCGAACCGTGCTTGCTGGCATATGTGACGAGTACCTTGGTCATGCTTCAATGCTCCCGCGCGGGCCTCGCGACGGCATCGGGAGTCACGTGCAGAGGTACTCGTGGTGCTCTACTGACGCGTGCTGCGCATCTCTCGCTACGCGCGTGCGTATCGCAGCGAGCCCGGTGTGGTGAGCGTCTCCCCCGTCTCGAGCAGCGTCTTGAGCCCCGAGAGGATCATCGGCCATCCGCCGTACAGTTCCGGATTTGCACCCTCCCGCAGATCGTCGTGCGTGACGGTCAACCGGCAGGAGTCCTCGACCTGCTCGATCTCCCACGTCACCCGCGAGCTCCCTTCGCTCTTGACGTCCTCGCCCCACAGCGCCGTGAAGCTCTGCACGAGCCGACTTGGCGGCTCGACCTCGAGGTTCTCGCCCTCCAGCAGCGCGCCGCCAGCATTTGGGTGAACGCCGCTGTAGTGCGAGCCGGGCGACCAGTCCGTGTCGACGCCGACGCCGAAGTTGTACTTGCGGCGCGTGTCACTGTCGGTGATCGCCTCCCACAGTCGCTCGGGTGTCGTTTTGATGTAGATCTCGAAAACCTTCTCCATCGCTCTGTCCTCCAATTGGCGCTTGATGTCTGTCAAGCCGGCCGCCCAGGGCTCGGCGTACTTGCTCACCCACCGGTCGTGGACGAGCCTGATCGGAACGGGGTTCAAGAAGTGCAGCTTCTCGCGGCCGCGTCGTTTGGTGAGGACGAGTCGGGTGTCCTCCAGTACCCGCAGATGTTTCATCACGCCGAAGCGCGTCATCGGCAACCGCTGCTCCAGCGCACTCAGCGTCTGCCCATCTGCATGGAACAGCTCGTCGAGCAACGCGCGGCGCGTCGGGTCCGCCAGGGCCTTGAACACCTCGTCGTCCACGCCCTCATGATATGTGACGTTTGCGTCACCTGTCAAGTCCCGGCCGCGCTCGAAACCACAGCGGGGCGATAATGGGGCGCAGTGGCCTACGACGAAGACTTGGCAAACCGCATCCGCGAGCTGCTCGGTGGCGATGACGGCGTGGTAGAGAAGCGCATGTTCGGTGGGCTGGCGTTCCTGGTCGGCGGCAACATGTCGGTGAGTGTGAGCGGCCAGGGTGGCCTGTTGCTGCGCTGCGCTCCCGCTGAAACCGAAGCGCTGCTCCAGAAGCCCCATGCGGGCCCCTTCGAGATGCGCGGCCGCGTGATGGATGGCTGGTTGCGCGTGGACGTAGAGGGCTTGCGTACGAAGCGCCAGTTGGAGCGGTGGGTGTCGATCGGGGTGAGCTACGCGCGCTCGCTGCCGGCGAAGAGCGAGAAGACGCGATAATCGAGCCGTGACCTACGAGGATCCCGACGACCACCACGGCGCGAGCGGCCCGCGGACGAAGCTGATGGAGGAAGTCGCCGAGCAGATGGACGCGATCGAAGCGGACTTCGGCGACGACTTCGAGATCCTCAAGGTTCTCACGATCGTGATGGTCAAGCGTCCCGACGGCGACGCCGGGCTGCGGATCCGCAACATGGACATGTCGCCGCTGGAGGCTGTCGGCCTGCTGAGCATGGCGCAGGACGTGCTCAAGGTGCAGGCGGCGACGATGCACGACGAGGAGGACGACGACTCATGACTCACCGCACGCTCGGGCGTACCGGCGTCCACGTCAGCCCGCTGTGCCTCGGCGCGATGATGTTCGGCGCGTGGGGCGAGACCGACCACGACGAGGCGATCCGCATCATCCACCGCGCGCTCGATGCGGGGATCAACTTCATCGACACCGCCGACGTCTACTCGCGCGGGGAGTCCGAGGAGATCGTCGGCAAGGCGCTCGCGGGCGGCCGTCGCGAGCACGTGGTACTCGCGACCAAGTTCCACGGCACGATGGGCGACGACGTCAACCAGGCGGGCAACTCGCGGCGCTGGATCGTCGCGCGAGGTCGAGAGCTCGCTGCGGCGGCTGAAGACGGACTGGATCGACCTCTACCAGGTCCACCGCTGGGACCCGTGGACCGACCACGACGAGACGCTGGGCGCGCTGAGCGACCTGGTCGCGCAGGGCAAGGTGCGCTACATCGGTTCCTCCACCTATCCCGCGGCGCAGATCGTCAAGGCTCAGTGGATCGCGCGCGATCGCGGACACCGGCGCTTCGTCTGCGAGCAGCCGCCCTACTCGATGCTGGTGCGCGGCATCGAGGCCGACGTGCTCCCCACGTGCAGCGAATACGGGATGGGCGTGATCCCGTGGAGCCCGCTCGCCGGCGGCTGGCTGTCGGGACGCTGGCGCAAGGGCGCCGACGGACCTGACCTCGCGGCGCTCGGCGATGATCCCCGCAGCGCTATGACCTTTCGATCCCCGCCAACCAGGCCAAGCTCGAGGCCGCCGACGCGCTCGCGCTGCTCGCCGAGGAGGCCGGTCTCTCGCTGATCCACTGGCGCTCGCCTTCGTGATCCGCCACCCGGCGGTGACTGCGGCGATCATCGGGCCGCGCACGATGGAGCAGCTCGAGTCCCAGCTCGGCGCCGAGCGACATCCAGCTCGACGACGCGCTGCTGGACCGCATCGACGAGATCGTCGCGCCGGGGACCACGATCAACCCGACGGACGCCGGCTGGACGAACCCGGCGCTGGAGCGAACCGCGCGGCGCAGATAGCGCCTCAGTTCAGCCGGCTGCCCGCAGCGCGCGCAGCCCCCGCACGCTCGTGGTTGCGCTCAAGGCCGCGAGCGCCGCCATCGTGACCACCAAGATCGCGAGCGAGGCGGTCGTCGAGAGAATGCCCAGCGGCCCGTTGGGCGCGCTCGCCAGGGAGGGCGCGTAGAGCTCGATCGCCACCGCGTAGAGCACCGTCGCGAGCGTCATCAGCGCGAGCACCGCGCTCAGCGCGAGCGCGCCGTGCACCCCCCACCGCAGCGCGTCGGCCGGAGGCTCGACCAGGCGCAGGGCTGTCCGCGGCGTCGCGGCGCACGCCGCGGCGGAGCTCAGTCCGATCGCGACCCACGCCAGGAACACGCCCCAGCTAAGCGCGGAGTGCGCGCGCACGTGTCCCGCGTTGACCATCCACGCCAGCACCGCCGTCGCGGCCGCGAACGCGGCGATCGCGACCGGCATCATGCCGATCGCACCCAGCAGGCGGGGCTCACGGCGCGCGTGCGCGCGGCGCAGCACCGCGAAGATCAGCCGCGCGCCGCCGAGCGGCACGACCGCCGCCGAGAGCAGCGCGAGCACGGTGAGCGCGATCCGCGCCCCGCCCATCAGCGGGTGCACCGCGCCGGCAGCCCGGAACGGCTCGTCCTCGGTGAGCTTCGCGAACGCGGCACCGCACACCACAAACGCCACCCACGCAGCAACCGCCGCGCCCGCCGTCCCACGCATCTGGTCGGTCGAAGCCGGCGGCGGGTTGTTCTGGGGGTGCAGGTGCGCGTCGGCCGCTCCGCGCAGCAGGTCGAGTACCGCACGCGGCCCTGTTCCCCGCTCGGCCAGCAGTGCCCGCATCTCCTGCTCGTAGCGCGCGCGCCACGCCTGCGGGTACAGCGCGAGCGTCGCCGTCGCGAGGTGCGTCATCGCGCGGGAGCCGCTCACGAGGCCGACCACGGGAGCCGTCGTGTCGCGCGGTCGTCACTCACGCGTGCGCCTCCGCCAGCCGCCGCAGTCCGGTGCGAGCGACCTTCTCCAGCGCGGCCAGCCGCGCCCGCAGGCTGGCTTCGCCCGCTGCGGTCAGTCGGTAGGGGCGCCGGCGGTCCTCGCTGGGGAGCCCCTCGATCAGGCCGCGCCGCTCCAGGCGCGCGAGTGCCGCGTAGAGCGTCCCCGGCCCGAGATCCACACCGCACATCGCGCTCACGTCCTGCGTGATCGCGTAGCCGTGCTTGGGCCCCTCGGCGAGACTGGAGAGCACCAGCACGGCGGGCTCCGTGAAGCGGCCGATGTCATCCAGGTCCGAGTTCATACGTCCCGCAATATATCGCGCCGCGATATAGCGTGCAAGTTGGTGGGCAGCGGGGAGCGATCCGCGAGTCGGCGATGCTCTATCTTCTGCCGCGTCAGATGGAGCTCTGACGCGAGGCTCGCGCGCGACCCTCCGAACCGCCCGCCGCAGGGCTGATGGCTCCTTTCGCGAAATCCACACCCGACGCGAGAGGAGCCACGCATGCCGACCGAAACCGACCGCGCCGCGCGCCGCGCGCGCATCCCCCCCATCGAGGTACGCGAGCTCGCCGCGATCTTCGCGGGCGGTGCGCTGGGCGCGCTGCTGCGCGTGTGGCTGGGCCTGGAATTCGCGGGCGCGGCGAACGCGTGGCCGTGGGTCGTGTTCGCGGTCAACGTGAGCGGCTGCTTCGCGCTGGGCTACCTCGCGACGCGCCTGCAGGAGCGCCTCCCGCCCTCGACCTACCGTCGCCCGCTGCTGGCGACGGGCTTCTGCGGCGCGTACACGACGTTCTCGACCGTCCAGGTCGAGCTGCTGGAGATGCTCGACCGCGCGCACTACGCGCTCGCGGTCGGCTACGGCGCGACGAGCGTCGCGGCGGGGTTCGCCGCGATCTGGCTGGCCACCGCGGGCGTGCGGCGCGTGCGGGTGATCGCGTGAGCGTCCCCCCATGAGCGCGCCGCTGTGGGTTTGCGTGGCGCTGCTCGGCGGCTGCGGTGCGATCGGGCGCTTCCTGCTGGACGGTTGGGTCGGCGAGCGCGCGCGCGGCGCGTTCCCGCTGGGGACGCTGGCGGTGAACCTGAGCGGCGCGTTCGCGCTGGGGCTGCTCGCGGGGCTGGCGCTGGAAGGAGACGCGCTGCTGCTGGCGGGCACGGCGACGCTGGGCTCCTACACGACGTTCTCGACCTGGATGCTCGAGTCGCACCGGCTGGCGGAGGGCTCCGAGTTGCGGCTGGCGGCGCTCAACGTCGCGCTCAGCCTCGCGGCGGGCGTGGGCGCGGCGGCGCTGGGGCGGCTGCTGGGAGCGCAACTGTGAGCGGCGGGCGCCAAGCTCGATCGACAGCCGCGCGAGCTCGCAGGCGAGGCCGACCCGGACGCGCGCTGTGAGCAGCGACGGCTTGAAGCTGACGACCTACTTCGGCGAGCGCGAACGGACGTCGGCGGGCCTGGTGAGCGATGAGCTGCTGCGTCTCTACGCACGTCATGAGATCCGGACAAGCCTGCTGTTGCGCGGCGCGGAGGGCTTCGGCGGCCACCACCGCCTGCGTACCGAGCGGCTGCTGACGCTCTCCGAAGACCTCCCGCTGGTGTCGGTCGCTGTCGACCGGCGCGAGCGCATCGAGGAGCTCGTGGAGCCGGTGCTGGGACTGCAGCGCAGCGGCCTGGTGACGCTCGAGCGCGTGCGACTGCTCGGCGATAGAGCGGGCGATCGCGCCGCTGACGGGAAGAGCGGCACGGTAGGCGCGACCGGAGAATCGCGCACCGAAAAGCCGCGGCCGGACCTCGGGAACGCGCCACCGCAGGAGAGCAAGCTGACCCTCTATCTCGGCCGCCGCGAGCGCGTGGCGGACGTCCCGGCGTTTGTCGCGGTCTGCGACCTGCTGCACCGCCGGGGCCTGGACGGGGCGAGCGCACTGCTGGGCGTCGACGGGACGCGCTGCGGCGAGCGCGTGCGGGCGCGTTTCTTCGCGCGCAACACGCAGGTGCCGGTGATGGTCGTGGCGGTCGGCGCGCACGAGCGGATCGAGGCGGCGCTGGGCGAGCTGGCGACGCTGCTGGCGGACCCGCTGGTGACGCTGGAGCGCGTGCGCGTGTGCAAGCGCGACGGCCGCCTGTTCGCACCTCCCCACGAGCCGACCCCGTCGGACGCGGGCGGGCGCCCGATGTGGCAGAAGCTGATGGTCTACACCTCCCAGAGCGCGCTGCACGACGGGCGCCCGCTGAGCTGGCAGATCGTCCGGGGCCTGCGCGAGGCGGGCACGGCGGGCGCCACGAGCCTGCACGGCATCTGGGGCTTCCACGGCGCGCACGCCCCTCACGGCGACCGCCTGCTGCAGCTCCGCCGGCAGGTCCCGGCGCTGACGATCGCGATCGACGCGCCGGAGCGGATCGCGCGGGCGTTCGCGGTCGTCGACGAGCTGACCGCGGAGCACGGCCTCGTGACCAGCGAGCTCGTCCCGGCGTTGCGCGACGGTGCAGGGCCGGTGCGCGGTGCGCTGGACCTCGCCGGGTAGGGGTCGGCGGCGGCGCGGCGCCGGTAGGGTGTCCCCATGGCGCACCCAGCCGCTGCGGACTTCGTCGATCGCTTCTCGACCTTCTGGCGCGCGCCTGCCGTGGAGCGCCTCGGCACGGTGATCGCAGCCGACGCGAAGCTCTCGGCGCCGATGGTCCCGACCACCTATGGCCTGGAGGCAGGCCAGCGCACGTTCGCGGAACTGTTCGAGCTGATCGAGAACATGACCGCCGAGGTGCACCGCTGGGGCGCGACCTTCGACGGCGTGATGATCGAGTTCACCGTGCGCGGCACGGTCGCGGGCGCGCCGGTCTCGTGGGACGCAGTGGACCGCTTCACGCTGAACGACGCGGGCCTGGCGACGGAGCGCGCGACCTACTTCGACCCGCTGCCGCTGATGGGGAGCGTCGCCCGCCGGCCGCGCACATGGCCGAAGCTCGTGAGCAGCCGCTTGAAGCAGCTGAGAGGCTGAGGGATCATCCGCGTGAGTCTGCCCGCCTGACCGGGGCGTGACGCGGCGGGGCTTCCGTGCCCCGCCATCCATAGGGCCGCCGCCCGCGTGCTCGATAAGGTCAGAGGCGATGAGCGGGCGCGACAACGGCATCGAGGTCGAGGGCCTGGTACGGGACTTCAAGGGCGGCGTGCGCGCGGTCGACGGGATCGACCTGCGGGTCGCGCCGGGCGAGATCTACGGCTTCCTGGGCCCCAACGGCGCGGGCAAGTCGACGACGGTGCTGGTCCTCACGACGCTGCTGCCCCCGACCGCGGGGACGGCGCGCGTTGCCGGCCTGGACGTGGTGCGCGAGGGCGCTGCGGTGCGCCGCGCGATCGGCGCGTCGCTGCAGGAGTCGGCGCTGGACCCGTTCCTGACGGGCAGCGAGCACATGCGCCTGCAGAGCGCGCTGCACGGGCTCGGCAAGGCCGAGCGCGAGGCGCGCGGCGCGGAGCTGCTGGCGCGCGTCGGGCTCTCCGAAGCGGCCGAGCGCAAGGTCGGGGGCTACTCGGGCGGGATGAAGCGCCGCCTGGACCTGGCGCTCGCGCTGGTGCACCGCCCGCGGCTGCTGTTCCTGGACGAGCCCACCACGGGCCTGGACCCGCAGAGCCGCGCGGCGCTGTGGGACGAGGTGCGGCGCCTGGCGGGCGACGGCGTGACGGTGTTCCTCACGACGCAGTACCTCGAGGAGGCCGACGTGCTGGCCGACCGCGTCGGGATCATCGACCACGGGCGCATCGTCGCGGAGGGCACGCCGGGCGAGCTGAAGGCGGCGATCGGGCGCCCGAGCGTGGAAGCAGTGCCGCAGGACCCCGGCGAGCGCGAGCGCCTGGCGGCGGTGTTGAGCCGCTTCGGCGAGGAGGCGGCGGCTTCGAGCAACGCCGTCGCGGTGCGGCTCCCGGAGGGTGCGGGTGACCTCGCGGAGGTCGTGCGGGCGCTGGATGCGGAGGGGCTGAGCGTCGCGGACCTGCGCCTGCACTCCCCCACGCTCGACGACGTGTTCCTCGCCAAGACGGGGCGCTCGCTGGAGGGCGCCGCCGAGGACGACGGGGAGGGCTCCGGGGGCGCTTTGCGCGAGGGCGCCGACGAGCGGCGGGACGCCGAGCAGATCTCCGCGTGAGCTCCGTGCTGCTCACCCAGGTCGCCGCGCTGGCGCGGCGCTCGGTCGTGAAGACCCTGCGCCAGCCGTTTCAGATGTTCCCGATCGTGTTCTTCCCGGCGATCCTGCTCGCGGTCAACTCGAGCGGGCTGCGCGCCGCGACACGCCTGCCGGGGTTCCCGACTCACTCCTACGTCACGTTCGCGATCGCCGTCGCGTTCATCCAGGGCGCGATGTTCTCGCTGATCAACACCGGCACGAACCTCGCCGAGGACATCGAGAGCGGGTTCTTCAACCGCCTGGCGCTCACGCCGCTGCGGCGCGTCTCGCTGATCTCAGGACTGCTTGTGGGCGTGGCGGCGCTCGGGGCGCTGCAGTCGTTGATCTACATCCTGCTCGGCCTGATCGTCGGCGCCCACCTGGCGGCCGGCTTGGGCGGCGCGCTCGTCGTGATCGTGCTCGGCTCGCTGACCGCGCTGGCGTTCGCGACGTTCGGCTGCGTCGCGGCGCTGCGCACCGGCTCCGGGGAAGCAGTCCAGGGTCTGTTCCCGCTGTTCTTCGTCTTCATCTTCCTCTCCTCCAGCAATCTCCCGCGCCAGCTGCTGAAGACCGGTTGGTTTCACACGGTCGCGACGTGGAACCCGATCTCCTACCTGATCGAGGGCTTTCGCAGCCTCTACATCTTCGGCTGGGATCAGACCGCCCTGCTGCGAGGCTTCGGCGTCGCGCTCGCGCTGCTGGCGATCGGGCTGCTCGCCGTGCAGGGCGCGATGCGCACGAGGATGCAGCGCACGTGAGCAGCTCCGACCACAGCACCGTCTGGGGCGTGGCGCGCGCGATCGCGTGGCGCGGCATCCACACCTACGTGCGCCGCCCCGACCTCGCGATCCCCTCGATCATCTTCCCGCTGATCTTCCTCGCGAGCTTCGCCGGCGGGCTCTCCGCGCTCGGCGCGGTCTTCCCGTTCCCCGCGGGCTACACCGCGTTCCAGTTCGTGTTCGTGCTGTCGCAGGCAGCAATGTTCTCGGGCCTGTTCACCGGCTTCACGCTCGCCTTCGACTTCGAAAGCGGCTTCGCGCGGCGCCTGATGCTCGCCGCCGGCAACCGCCGTGGGATCGCGCTCGGCTATGCGTTGGTCGCGCTCACCCGCGCCGCGATCACGATCACCATCGTCACGGCCGTCGCACTGATCGCCGGGCTGCGGATCGAAGGCGACGGCGGTGAAATCGTGGCGCTCTACGGCCTCGCGGCGCTGCTGGTGCTCGTCGGCTTCGGCTGGGCCGCCGGCGTCGCGTTCCGCTTTCGCTCGATCCAGGCCGGCCCGCTGATGCAGACGCCGGTCTTCCTGATCCTGTTCCTCGCGCCCGTCTTCGTTCCGCTGGCGCTACTGAAAGGCTGGATCCATGCTGTCGCGAGCGTCAACCCCGCGACCGCCTTCCTCGACGCCGGACGCGGGCTGATCGCAGGCGCGCAGGACCACACGCTGCTCGCCTACGGCTGCGCGCTGGGACTGATCGCGCTGTTCGCGATCTGGACGCTCACCGGGCTGTGGGCGGCGGAGCGGGCACCGTAGCGAGTGTCGTTCCGTCCCAACACCGGCTCAAAATAGACATGTGTCTGCAAGCAGTCTTGGGGAGCTCAGCTATGACGCGGCCGTGCGTGCGCTGGATATCCAGGAGCGCGGCGTCGAACAACTTCGTGCGCGCGCCGGAACACTGCTCGCGGCGTCATCGCTGACTGCCTCCTTCCTGGGTGCACAGGCGATTCAGCACGGCAGCGGCTTGGGCACACTCGGCGCCTTTGCGCTGGTCTCGTTGGTGTGTTCAATCGTGCTGTGCATCTATGTCTTGCTACCGAAGCGGGGCTTCGTCTTCAGCGTGAACGCATCGACAATGTACGAGCTGCTGTTCGATGTCGCCAACGATCCCGAGGAGCTGCATCGTCGAATCGTCTACTGGCTCGAGGAATACTGGAAGGCCAATCAAGCGAAAATCGACCATCTGGACCGCTACTACTTCGCAGCGGCGGTAGCACTGATGCTGCAGCTGGTCTTTTGGTCGTCGGCTCTAGCCGATAGCCTCTCTTGAGACGATGAGCAAACGCCCGACGCAGCCTCCACCCCCTCCGCCTCCCCCCCCGCCGGATCTCGCGCACCCCGAGACGCGGGGATGGCTTGGCATCCTCACACGATGAGCCGCTCGCTCGTCTCCCACAGATCGCGCGCCGTCTCGCGGTCGTAGGAATCGTCAGAGGAGCGTATCGCGCGGGCCCCGTCGAAGTATCGGCCGGTGACCCCCTCGTAGGCTGGGTTGACCACGAGCGTCGCGAGATCGTGGCCGGACTGCTCGACCCCGCGTACCTGCGGCAGCGCGCGCAGGACGGGCATCAGGAAGCGCCACGCAGCTCGCTGCAGTGCGCCATAGTCGCGCGCCAGGCCGGAGCCGGGCATCAGGCCGGGGTTGAACGCGTTGACCGTGATTCCCCGTGCACCCTCGCCCAGACGGCGGTCGAGCTCGTAGGCGAACAGGATGTTGCAGAGCTTGGAGGTCGTGTAGCGCTCTCGGCCCAGCCTCGCGGGAGTCTGCGACGCGATCTGCTCATCGTCGGGGCGCGCCAGCGCGGCGGCGCTCGTATAGCGCGGCTTCGGCATGCCGGTTCTCCTGCGTGGGTCGTGCGTGTCGCTGCTCACCACCACGATCCGCGCTGGTGGCGCGAACCGGGCGCGCAATCCATCCACGAGCGCAAAGTGACCGAGATGGTTGACCGCGAACGTCAGCTCGAACCCATCGGCGCTGCGGTGCGCGGGGCTCATCATCTGGACGCCCGCATTGCAGACCAGGGCCCGCAGCGGCGGTACCTCGGCGCGGTCGAGGTGCTCGAGAAAGGCTCGCACCGAGGCCAGCGAGGCGAGGTCGAGCTCGATCATCGTGCAGCGCTCCGGTGCGGGCAGTTGCGCCAGCGCCTTGCGGCCACGGCCAACGTCCCGCACGGCGAGCACGACACGCCAGGCCGGGTCGCGGTCGAGCAGCGCCCGCACACACGCCAGGCCGAGACCGGCGTTGGCGCCCGTGATGATCGCCGTCCTCTCGCTCACACGCATCCTCGGCATCGCCGGTCGGTGACGCCGGGATGGCTCACACGCGAACGACGACCTTCCCCGTGTTTCCGCCCGTGAACAACAGGTTGAGCGCGTCGGGCGCGTGCTCGAGGCCCTCCACGACGTGCTCGGCGGACTTCAGCTTCCCCTCCCCCAGCCACGTCGCGAGCTCCGCCTGCGCCTCGACGAGGCGGTCGAAGTAGTCGAGCACGATGAAGCCCTCCATGCGCCCGCGGCGGATGATCAGCGCCCCGTAGTTGGAGATGCCCTGCGCGTTGCCGGTTTCGTTGTAGGAGGAGATCGCGCCGCACAGCACCACTCGCCCGCGCATCGCGATCTGCGCGACGCACGCGTCGAGGATCTCGCCGCCGACGTTGTCGAAGTACACGTCGATTCCATCCGGGCACAGCTCGCGCAGGCGTGCGGCGACATCGTCGCCCTTGTAGTCGATCGCCGCGTCGAAGCCCAGCTCGTCGACGATCCACCTGCACTTCTGCGGCCCGCCAGCGATCCCCACGACCTTCCCGGCGCCCTTGATCTTCGCGATCTGGCCCGCGGCCGAGCCGGTCGCGCCGGCGGCGCCCGAGACGACCACGACATCGCCCTCCTTCAGCTTCCCGACGTCGAGCAGGCCGTAGTAGGCGGTCACGCCGTTGAGGCCCAGCACGCCCAACGCCGCGGTCGGCGAGACGCCCGCCGGCAGGATCTGCAGCGCGCGCTCGCGCTCGTCGGCGATCACGTACTCCTGCCAACCGGTCAACCCGAACGCCAGATCCCCCGGCTTGTAACGCTCGCTGTTGCTCTCGACGATCTCGACCACGCCGCCGCTGCGAACCACCTCGCCGATCCCGATCGGCGGCAGGTAGCCCGGAGCGTCGTCCATCCAGGTGCGGATCGTGGGGTCGATCGAGATGTAACGGACCCTGGCGAGCGCCTCGCCGTCGCTCAAGGCGGGCAACTCGGCCTCCTCGAGGCGCACGGTGCGCTCGTCCACCATGCCGGCCGGGCGTTCGGCTAGTACAAGACGGCGGTTGCGATCGGGCATCGTCGGTCTCCTCGGGCGGCGAAGCGTTGACAGGTGCCGCGATTCTATGTCGGCAGACCCGGCGACCGCACCGCCGCACCGCGACCAGCCCCGCGTCCTCGCGGCCTCGCCACACGAGTGAGAAACAGCTTCTCCCGACTATCGCCGCCCCTGCGATGATCGCCGCCGAAGCTGTCGTCGCAGCTGCGACGTCGTGCGCTGTGCGCGATTCGTCCGGTTGCGCCCTCGCAAAGAAAGGGAGTTCCATATGCCCTCCGGCATGCACCTCGCGCGCAACGCGCTTGCTTTTCTCGATTCGGCCTCGCGGCGCGCGGCACATTTGTGCCTGGCGGCGCTCGGCGCATTGGCCTTGTCGATGCTGCTGGCGCCCTCTGCGCTCGCGAAACCGAAAGGACCCTTCGAAGTGTTCTCGCAATGTCCGACGGAAACGGCCACGACGTGCTTCTACCTGTCGAGCACCGGCGGCGAACTGATCCTTCACAAAAAGACGATCTCGCTCACGAAAACCATAGTCGTCCAGGGCGGGATCAAACGCAACTCGGAAACGGGTGCCGAAACGTTCATCGGGGCCCTCAACGGCGAAACCCTGTCGAAAACCGCACAGTCGCTCCCCGGGGGCCTGCTCAGCCTGCTCTCGTGCAGCGAAATCGGCAACTCGTCCGAGAGACGCGCGTGTGAAGAAGCGTTCGAAAACGGGCTGACCGGAGTGAGCGTGATCGCGGAACTGGCCAAGCCGGCGAGCGAAATCGGGATCAGCAAGGTGAACTTCTTCAAAGAAGCAGGCGTCGCGCTGCAACTGCCCGTGAAGCTCAGGCTCGAAAACCCGTTCCTTGGCTCCGAATGCTACGTCGGCTCCAGCCTCAGCCCCGTGGTGTGGCCCCTCACGACGGGGACCACCAAACCATCCCTACCCAACAAACCCATCAAAGGCACCGCGGGCGAACTCGAACTCCTCGAAGGGGGCAAGATCGAAAAGGCGGTGGGAGCGTCGTTGGTCGAAAACAACTTCAAAGCTCCCGCGGCGAGCGGCTGCGGCGGAGGCACCTACTCGTCGGTGATCGACCCGATCGTCGACGAACACATCGGTCTGCCCGCGCCAGTGGGAACGAACACGGTGATCGTGGACGGGACCGTCGAGTACGCCTCCGCCAAATCGGTGATCGAAAGCGAATAGCTCTCCTTCGAGTCGAGGCACGGCCGCCGCGCCGTGCCTCGACCGGGCTCACACCCCCAGCGATCGCCCGACGATCTCCTTCATGATCTCGTTCGCGCCACCGTAGATGCGCGTCACGCGCGCATCGGCGTAGGCGCGGGCGATCGGGTACTCCAGCATGTAGCCGTAGCCGCCGTGCAACTGCACGCAACGATCCACCACGCGGCCCTGCAGCTCCGTGCACCACCACTTGGCCATCGCGGCGTCCTCCGCGGAGAGCTCGCCGCGGTTCAGCGCCAGCACCGCCTGGTCGGTGTAGTGCGTGGCGAGCTCCACCTCGGTCTTCATCTCCGCCAGCGCGAAGCGCGCGCTCTGGAACGAGCCGATCGGCTGGTTGAACGCTGTGCGCTCCTTCACATAGGCCAGCGTCCAGTCCAGCGCAGCCTGCGCGGCCGCGACGCCGGCGAGGGCGATCGACAGTCGCTCCTGGGCGAGATTGGATACGAGGTAGCGAAAACCCCTCCCCTCCTCCCCCAAAAGATTTCCCGCCGGGACATGCACGTCCTCGAAAAACAGCTCCGCGGTGTCCTGGGCGTGCATCCCCACCTTCGCGAGGTTGCGGCCGCGCTGAAAGCCCTCCATCCCACGCTCGATCACCAACAGTGAGATCCCCCTGTGGCGCTCGGTCGGATCGGTCTTCAGAGCTGTGATCACGAGGTCCGCGTTGATGCCGTTCGTGATGAACGTCTTCGCGCCGTTCACCACGTAGTGATCGCCGTCGCGGATCGCGGTCGCGCCCATCGACGCGAGGTCCGAGCCGATCCCGGGCTCTGTCATCGCGATCGCCGTGATCAGCGAGCCGTCCGCGATCCCTGCCAACCAGCGCGCGCGCTGGGACTCGTCGCAGTAGGCCAGGAAGTACGGCAGGCAGATGTCGTTGTGCAGCGTGACTCCCAGGCCGCTGCCGGCAACCCCGGCATAGGCGACCTCCTCGACGACGATCTGGTTGAAGCGGAAGTCCTCGACCCCCGCCCCGCCGTGGCGCTCGGGGACCGCCATCGCCAGCAGGCCCTGCCGTGCGGCCTTCGCGAACAGCTCCCGCGGCACGATCCCCTCGTGCTCCCACCGCTCGTGGTGCGGGACGACCTCCTTGGCGAGGAACGCGCGTACCGTCTCCCGGTACGCGCGGTGCTCCTCGCCGAATATCGTCCGCTTCACGAAGCCGGCGGGCGGTACACCGTCACGACCGCCGCGCCGCCCAGCCCGATGTTGTGCTGCAGCGCGCCCGTGGCGCCATCCACCTGTCGCTTCTCGGACTTGCCGCGCAGCTGCCACGTGAGCTCAGAGCACTGCGCCAGGCCCGTCGCGCCGAGCGGGTGGCCCTTGGAGATCAGACCGCCGGAGGGGTTCACGACCCATTTGCCGCCGTACGTCGTCGCCTCGTCCTCGACGAGCTCGTGGCCCTCGCCCTCGCCGCACAGGCCGAGCGCCTCGTAGGTGATCAGCTCGTTCGCGCTGAAGCAGTCGTGCAGCTCGATCACCTGAACGTCTTCGGGACCCATTTCCGCTTCCTCGAACGCCTCGCGCGCCGCTTTCGCGGTCATGTCCGAGCCGACGATCTTGATGCAGTCCGCGGTCTCGTCGAACGTCGAGGAGAGATCGGTGACCATCGACTGGCCCGCGATCTCGATCGCCTGATTCCACAGGCCGTGCTCCTCCACGAAGCGCTCCGAGGCGACCAGCGCGGCGGCGGCGCCGTCGGAGGTCGGCGAGCACTGCAGCTTGGTGAGCGGGTCGTGGATCATGCGCGCGCTCTTGATGTCGTCCAGCGTGTACTCGTCTTGAAATTGCGCGTAGGGGTTGTTGACGGAGTGCTTGTGGTTCTTGTAGCCGATCCACGCGTAGTGGTCGGGGGTGGAGCCGTATTTCTGCATGTGGTCGCGCCCCGCGTTGCCGAACATCTGCGGCGCGAAAGGCGACTCCTCCGCGGCGCGCAGGTCGAACATGCGCATCATGTGCTTGTCCAGCGCAGGCGTGCGGTCGGTGTACTTCATCCCGAGCGAACCCTTCTCCATCTTCTCGAAGCCCACCGCCAGCGCGCAGTTCACGAGGCCGCCCTTCACCGCCTGGCGCGCCAGCCACAGCGCGCTGGAGCCCGTCGAGCAGTTGTTGTTGACGTTGACCACCGGGATCCCCGTCAGGCCGAGGTTGTAGACCGCGCGCTGCCCGTAGGTCGAGTCGCCGTAGCAGTAGCCCGCGAACGCCTGCTCGACCTCCGCGTAGGCGATGCCCGCGTCCGCGAGCGCCTTCTGCCCGGCCTCGCGCGCCCAGTCCGGGTAGTCGCCCTCCTTGGTCCCGGGCTTGTCGAACTTCGTCATGCCCACGCCGATCACGTATGTCTTGTGGCTCATCTGCTGGCTCCCGGTCGTCGTTTGAGTCCGGGGATTCTAAGCGAGCGAGAGCCGATCCTGGCTGGCTGGCCGAATTTTGCTCACACGACCGTGTGGCTCAGCTCAGCGCATACACGAGCGCGACCTGCGTGGAGAGCGTGCAGGTCTGGACTGTCGCCTTGCGCGCCCCGTGGCGCTTGCGGCGTTTGGTGCTCGCGTGGCGAGGACGCTGCACCGCGCGCGGCGCAGCCGCGGCGACGCTGCCGGCTGAGATGACCGGCGCGCCCTGCCCGAAGTCGGGTTGGGCGCCCTGGTATTCGAGTTCGCCGGGGCACTGGATGTAGCCGCCGCCTTCGCCGACGCTCTGCACCGCGCCGAGCGTCGCGCCGCTCTTTTCGGCGAGGAACTGCGCCTTGCCCTGGCCGTCGGCGATCGCGGCGGCCATCGCCTGACGGTAACCCGCGTTCGCTGCTTCGGCGCTCGCTTCGGAGGCGACCGGGACGCCGGCGACGCCCTCCACGCTCACGGACCGCTGTGGCGCGGTTGGAGCGGGGGTGGGCGTTTCGGCGCCGCCCGCGATACCGAGAGCTCCAGCCGCGAGCAGGCCGACGGCGGCGATTGCGACAGCGACTACCACGATTCTCATCGGCCCTGCCTCCTTGGAGTACGCGACGGCGGTGTGCGCTACCAGCGTAACGGTGCCGCACGCGTCACGCGCCGCCTACGGCGCGGCGGGCACGACGGTCAGCGTGCCGTCGCTGACCGGCAGCTCGGCTGTGTCGAACGCGGTCTCCGAGAGGCGGTGCACCGCGGCACAGCCCTCCAGGAACTCCTCGGCGGTCTGGAGGAACCCGACGCGCGGTGTGCGGTAGTGCATCGGCACGACCCAGCTGGGACGCAGCCGCTCGACGATCGCGTGGGCACCCTGAGCGCCGATCGTGGGTCCCCCGCCGACGGGCAGGATCAACATGTCGCAGCCGCCGATCGCCTCGGCCTGCTCGTCGCGCAGCTCGCGCTGGCCGAAGTCGCCGAAATGGCATACACGGACCCCGTCGAGCTCCAGCGCGAAGATCGTGTTGGGCCCGCGCGTCGTGCCGGCCTGCTCGTCGTGCTCTGAAGCCACCGCCAGGATCTCGCCGACGGGAGACTGCAGGCGCCCGGCGGTGGAGCGCAGGATCGTGGGCTCCCCTTCGATCGCCTCGACGCCGTTGTGATCGCCGTGCTCGTGCGTGACCAGCAGAAGATCGGCGCTGACCCCCGCGATCGGCGGATACTCGAACTGGATCCCGCGCGCGCCGAGGCCGCTCATGTCGGCGAACGGGTCGACGAAGACGGTCTGCTCAGGGCCGCTCAGCTGAAAGGCCGACTGGCCGTACCACTGCACGCGCATCGCGTTCCTCCTGGTCGTCGGAGGTCGAGGCGACCTCCTGATGATGGTATTTGCCGCCCCGCAGCAGCGATGCCGCGGCGGCGACGAGGCAGGCGGCGATCGCGAACGCGAACGCCTCGTGCAGGCCGCTCCGGAACGGCCCGGAGATCAGGTGGGGAAAGAACGAGCGGCCGGTGACGGTGGCGCGTTGGGCGGGCGTGAGCTGCGCGAGCACGTGCGGGCCGGCGAGGTGGCCGAGCGGGTTGTAGCCGAGGAACGCCGCGAACAGGATCGACACCGGCGGCAGGTGCGCGATGCGCCCGGCGGCGGCCGCGCCGAGGCCGTGGGCGCGCAGGCCGGCGCTGAGCGTGTGCGGGAGGTTGGCGGCGAGGCCGAGGATCATCAGCGTGAAGAAGATCCCCACCGACAGGACCTGGGCGGAGTTCTGGAAGGTCTGGTTCATGCCGCCGCCCGCGCCGCGGTCCTCCGGGGGCAGGCTGTTCATGACGGCGGCGCGGTTCGGCGAGGCGAACAGCCCCATCGAGATCCCGGTGAGCAGCAGCGCGACAGCGAACAGCGGGTAGCGGAAGTCGATCGGGAGCGCCATCAGCAGCAGGAAGCTCAGCGCCGCGCCGAGCATTCCGCCGGTCGCGAACGGGCGCGCGCCGAAGCGGTCGGAGAGATAGCCCGAGGTTGGCCCCGCGAGCAGCATCCCGACGGTGAGCGGCAGCATGTAGATCCCGGCCCACAGCGGGGTGTCGGCGAAGTCGTAGCCGTGCTGGGGCAGCCAGATGCCCTGCAGCCAGATGATCAGCATGAACATCAGCCCGCCGCGCGCGACCGCGGAGAGGAAGGTGGAGAGCGTGCCGAACGTGAACGCGCGGATCGAGAACAGCGGCAGCTTGAACATCGGGTTCTCCACGCGCCGCTCCACCGCGACGAACGCCGCCAGCGACACCGCACCAGCGGCGAGCAGCGCGAGCGTCAGCGGCCGCCCCCAGCCCGTGGAGTGACCGCCCCAGGGGCGAATGCCGTAGGTGACGGAAACCATGATCAGGATCAGCCCCAGCGCGAAGCTGACGTTGCCAGCCCAGTCGATCGGCGCGCGGCGCGGGACGCTGCGCTCCTCGAGCTTCAGATACGCCCACACGGTTCCGAACAGGCCGACGGGGACGGAGATCAGGAACACGAGCCGCCAGTCGATCGGCGCGAGCAGCCCGCCGAGGACGAGCCCGACGAACATCCCGCTGACGCCGACGATGTTGTTGATCCCGAGCGCCATCCCGCGCTGGTTGGCGGGGAATGCGTCGGTGACGATCGCCGCGGCGTTCGCCAGCAGGCACGCCGCGCCGACGCCCTGCACGATGCGGAACACGATCAGGAACATCGCCCCGGCGCGCCCGCTGAGCCAGTCGACGGCGAGGATCAGCGAGGCGACGGTGTAGATCAGGAAGCCCAGGTTGTAGATGCGCACGCGCCCATACATGTCCCCCAGTCGCCCCAGGCTCACGATCAGGACGCTCGAGACGACGAGGAAGCCGAGGATCATCCACAGCAGGTAGAAGCTGTTGCCGGGCTGCAGCGGATCGAGGCCGACGCCGCGGAAGATGTCGGGCATCGCGATCAGGACGATCGAGGCGTCGAGCGTCGCCAGCAGGACCCCGAGCGTGGTGTTGGAGAGCGCGATCCACTTGTAGGAGTCGCGCTGGCGCGCGGGGAGGGGTGCGGCGATCGTTGCCATCGCGTCCACGCTAGCAACCTTACGATGACGTAAGGATCAGGTTGACAGATCGCTGCGCGGTTCGGCCGGGTAGTAGCCTGAGGAGTGCGATGAGTACGTGGGCGTGGCTGCTGATCCTCGGCTTCGGGTTGGTGAAACTGCCGATCGCGCTGCTGATGCTGTGGCTGCCGTTCCGCAACGACGAGGCGCTCGTCTCGCGCGGCCCGTCCGAGGACGACTCGTCGGGCGAGGATGAGGGCGGCACCAAGACGCTGCCCGGAGCGCCGCACCGGCCCGGCCCGCATCCGCGCCCGCGTCTGCGCGGCCCCCGCGGCCCACGTCGCAGTCCACACGGGGAACCCGCTCCTCCCTCCCCCGCGCGCTCGCGCCGCGCGGGACGCCGGCGGCGCGTCGCGCGCATCGGCGCCTGAAACCCTGCTCGCTCAGCCCGGGGCACGGATGTCCCGCTTATCCGGTCAGCCCGGGCGCGGATGTCCCGCTTATCTATTCCGCTTACGCTGCTGGCGCGCGGCCTTGGCTTTCGCGCGGCGCCTGCGCAGCTGCGCTTCGGCGTTGCGAGCGCCGCCACCGCCGGAGGAGATCCCACCGTCGGGGACCGGCGCCGCCGAGCGCGCGTCGCGCACGATCACGAACGCGATCCCCAACAACAGCGCCAGCGCCGCGCCGACACCGAGCAGCACCAGTGGACCGGGCAGTGGAGATTCCGCTTCGCGTTTTTCATTCGCGGGGAGCTTCGCGGTGGTGGCGGCCTTGGTTTCTTCTTCCTGCTGCGCTTTGGTCGCGAGTTCGGTGAGGCTCCCCGAGGAGAGTTCGGCCTGCGCGATCGCCGGCAGGCACGCGCCGGCCACCGAGAGCACCGCGGCCAGGATCAGCAGGGTGTTGCGCAGCGAGCGTGTGATGGGGCGAGCATAGCGCCGACCCGCTGACCTCTACAATCCCGATCCGATGCCGCCCAAGCAACGCCAGATCAAGATCGAGCAACGCGGAGCCTTCGAGGCAATCCAGGCCCTGGAGCAGCGCAGCGACGAGGAGCTCGAGACCGAGACCAAGTACAAGTCCGCCGCGCTCTCGATCCTCGGCGCGCGCGCCGCGGAGCGCTTCGACGCCGAGCAGGCGCGCGCCTATTTCCAGCGCGCGATCGCCGCGGCGCGCCCGCAGGAGCGGATGCAGATCCGCCGCATGGCCGACGCCTCGCTCGCGCTCGCCGAGCGCCGCCCCTCCGATCTCAAAGAGGCCGTCGAGCGCCTCGGCCAGACACCGCCGACCGGCCGGCAGATGTTCGCGCTGCGCGCCATGGGCCTGCTGCTGCCGCCCGCGAGCGCGGGCATCCTCGCGCGCGTGCGCGGAATCCTGCTGATAGTCGCCCTGATCCTCGTGCTGCTCGCGATCGGCCTCGGCATCGTCGAGTTGATCTCACTGCCGTTCGGCGGCGTCGGACTCGCGCCGGGCATCCTGCTGGGCCTGTTCGTCGTGATCGCCGCGCTCGCGATCGTCGCGGTCATCGGCCGCCGCAAGCGTGACCGCGCGCAGGCAGCAGCGCGCAACCGCTCCGCCTAGCTGACCGAAAGCGTCGCGCGGCTGATCACGACCGGCTGCTTCGGCGCGCCATCCTGCGGCGGGTTCGTCGGGAGAGCCGCGATCGCGCTCACGCCCGCGAAGCTCCCGACGACGCGGCCGACGAGCGCGTACTGCGCCGGCAGCGGCGCGTCGGGCGCGGTGACGATGAAGAACTGGCTCCCCGACGCTCCCGGAGGGTCGGAGCTGGTCTTGGCCATCGCGACCACGCCCTGCGTGTAGCGGAGGTTCGCCGGCGGACGCTCGACGATCGTGTAGCCCGGCCCACCCGAGCCGTCGCCGTCGGGGTCGCCGCCCTGGATCACGAAGTTCGCCGCGACGCGATGGAAGGTGAGATCGTCGTAGAAGCCGCGGCGGACGAGATATGCGAACGAAGCCGACGTGCGCGGCGCGTCCTTGACGTCGAGCGCGATCGTGATCCCGCCGCAGTTCGTCGCGAGCGTCACGACGTAGCGCTTGCTCGGGTCCAGCCGCGTATGTGGGCGCGGCACGCGCTGCGGGCGCCGCCGGGCAGGTGCGCTCACGTTCTCGCAGACGCCGGCCTTGCCGGCGCTTTGACTGCTACCGCCAGCCTCCGCGGCGCGTGGAGTCGATTTGCCGGTTCCGGCGCCCGCGCTCGCGCCGCAAGACGTGAGGGCGAGCGCCACGAATCCCAACAACGGCATCGCGAAGCTGCGCCGATCTCCGATCACCCGCGCAGCATAGTTGTGGCAGCCGCCGCGCCCACGAAGTCTTTGCGCATTCTTAAGCAGATCTCCCTCGAAAACGAATCCGGGCTCGCTGCGGCGGCCTGCGCCACCCTCTATAGGCTTGCCCCGTGCTCGACCCCGACACACCCGACGCGCCGCCCGCGAGCGACCCAACCGCGGCAACGTGCGCTGCGGTCTGCCTGGTCGTGAATCCCGCCGCCGGCGGCGGCCGTGCGGGACGGGCGGCTGCCGAAGTCGAGCGCGCGCTTGCCGCCCGTGGCCTGCGGTTGCGCAGCGAGCACACGCGCAGCCTCGACCATGCGCGCGAGCTCGCAACCGCGGCGGCGCGCGCGAGCGAACGTGTCGTAACGCTCGGCGGCGACGGCCTCGCGGGGGCCGTCGCGGACGCGTTGAGGCACGTACCGGGAGCCGTGCTAGGGATCCTGCCGGGCGGGCGCGGCAACGACCTCGCGCGGGTGTTGGAGATCCCGCTTGACCCCGTCGCCGCGTGCGCGGTGGTCGCGCGCGGCGAGACGCGGCCGATGGACCTCGGCGAGGTGGACGGGACGGCGTTCGTCGGGATCGCCAGCGCGGGCTTCGACAGCGAAGCCAACCGGATCGCAAACGAAGCGCCCTCGCGGCTCGGGAACCTGGTGTATGCGTACGGCGCGCTGCGCGCACTCGCCTCCTGGCGCCCGGCGCACTTCGAGATCGAGCTGCACCCGAGCGGCGAGCGCGTCGAGTTCACCGGCTACACCGTCGCCGCGGCCAACTCCCGCGACTACGGTGGCGGCATGCAGATCGCGCCCGCCGCGAGCCTCGACGACGGCCAGCTCGACATCGTGCTGATCGAAGCCGTCAGCCGCGCGCGCTTCCTCGCGAACCTCCCGAAGGTCTTCAGGGGGACCCACGTCGAGCTCCCCCAGGTCCGCGTGCTGCGCGCAGCCGAGGTCACGATCTCCGCCGAGCGGCCCTTCACGCTGTATGCCGACGGCGACCCGATCGCCGAGCTCCCCGCGCGGATCCGCGCGCTGCCGCGCGCGCTGCGCGTGCTCGTGCCGCAGGGGAGCCCGCTCGCCGCGGACACCGCTCCAGTCGCGCACCCCGACAACCCGTTGCCGGAGAGCCCCGACGCAAGCGGCCCTGGCGCGGCGCGATGACGTCGGCCCTCACCGCCAAGCTCGCGCTGGCGCGCGCCGTCGGCGCGCTCTCGCGGCTGCGCGGGGGCGGCGCCACGAGCGCGCCCGGCAAGGCGCTGCTGCGTCTGCAGCCCGACGCGATCGCGCAGCTCGGCGCGCGCCTGCGGCGTGGCAGCGTGCTGATCTCCGCGACCAACGGCAAGACCACCACGGCGACCATGGCCGCCGCGATCCTGCGCGGGGCGGGCATCGAGCTCGTGCACAACAGCGCTGGCGCCAACATGGCCGGCGGGATCGCCTCGACGCTGCTGCAAGCAGCCGGATCGCGCGGGTCGATCGCGGGCGAGCTCGGCCTGTTCGAGGTCGACGAGTTCTGGCTCGACCCACTCGTCGAGCAGCTGCGACCGCGAGCGATCCTGCTGGGCAACCTCTTCCGCGACCAGCTCGACCGCTACGGCGAGATGGACGCGATCGCCGAACGCTGGCGCGCCGCGGTCACCTCCGGGCCGGGCGCGCATGCGCGGCTGGTACTGAATGCCGATGACCCGGTGCTCGCCGACATCGGGCGCGGGCTCGGCGAGACCGATCCCGATGCAGCGCGGGGTGCCGCCGCGCGCGTGCTGTATTTCGGCGTCGAGGACGACTCGCTCGCGCTGCCCGGCCTCGCGCACGCCGCCGACGCCAAGCACTGTCGCAACTGCGGCGCACCGTACATATTCGACGCCGTTTACCTCGGTCACCTCGGTCGCTACCACTGCGCGTCGTGCGGCCGTGCGCGCCCCAGCGGCACGGAGCTCGCCGTGCGCGCCGCCGATGTGCGCCTGGAGGGCGTGCGGCGCGCGCGCTTCACTCTGCACACACCGACCGGTAGCGCCGAGGTCGCGCTCGCGCTGCCGGGTCTCTACAACGTCTACAACGCGCTCGCCGCCGCCGCCCTGGCGACCGCGCTCGACGTCGAGCTCGACGCGATCGTCGCCGGCCTGCAGGGAACGCGGGCCGCGTTCGGACGCGCCGAGAGCGTGATGCTCGACGCCGCCGGTCCCGGCGGCGCTCCACGCGAGCTGCGGATCCTGCTCGTCAAGAACCCCGCCGGCGCCAACGAGGTCCTGCGGACGCTCGCGCTGGAGCCCGGCGAGCACGACGTGCTGGGAGTCCTCAACGACAACATCGCCGACGGGCGCGACGTGTCGTGGATCTGGGACGCCGACTTCGAGCTGCTCGCGGGGCGCATCCGGCGGGTTACGTGCTCCGGGACGCGCGCCGCGGAGCTCGCGGTGCGGTTGAAGTACGCGGGGCTCGATCCCGCGCGGATCCATCTCGAGAGCGACCTCGCGACCGCGCTCGCCGCGGCAAACGAGGACCGGCCGCCGGGCCTCGGCGCCAACGGCGTCGCCGGCGCGCGGCGGGCCGGCACGGAGCCCCACGCGCGCACGTACTCGCCGCCCCCGCTGTACGCGCTGCCGACCTACACCGCGATGCTCTCCCTGCGCGAGCTGCTTGCTCGCACCCAGCCCGGACGCGACGCGCGTTCCTCCAGGGACGAGCTGCAGAGCCGCCCGCGGAGCGCGCTGCGATGAGGACGCTGCGCGTGTGCGCACTGTACCCGGACCTGATGAACATCTACGCCGACCGCGGCAACCTGCTCGTGCTCGAGCGCCGCTGCGCGTGGCGGGGGATCGGGTTCGAGGTGAGCGCGTGCGGGCTGGGCGAGACGCTCGACCCCGACGCGCCGTACGACCTCTACTACCTCGGGGGCGGGCAGGATCGCGACCAGCGGCTGTGCGCCGAGGATCTCGTGCGCCTCAAGCGCGCAGGCCTGCACGCCGCCGCCGCGCGCGGCGCGGTCGTGCTGGGGGTGTGCGGCGGCTACCAGCTGCTGGGGCGCTCCTACGAGCTGGGGCCTGGAGAGGAGTTACCCGGTGTAGAGCTGCTCGACGTGCGCACCGTGCGCGAGGAGGGGCCGCGGTTGATCGGGAATGTCGCGATCGAGGTCGCGCTGGGAGGCGTTCATGCCGACGGGCGGGTGCTCGCGGGTTTCGAGAACCATGGCGGACACACGTACCTCGGCGCGACGCAGGAACCGCTCGGGCGCGTCCTGAAGGGCCATGGCAACGACGGGCGCAGCGGCCTGGAGGGCGCGCGCAGCGGCAGCGTGATCGGGACCTATCTGCACGGGCCGCTGCTGCCCAAGAACGCGTGGTTCGCGGATTGGTTGGTCGCTGTCGCTCTCGGCCTCGAGGTGTCCGGGCTGGTCGAGCTCGACGACGAGCTCGAGATCGCCGCACACCGCCAGGCGCGGCGCGCGGCCGGCGTGTGAGCCGCCGAACCGCCGAGGCGGGCCGCCCGTATGGACGGCCCGCCCGGCGAGCTATAGACCTATAAGAAGTTCCAGGTCTGTTCTTTTGAGAGCTTCAGGTCACCGGTGAAAGCCGCAAACGTGGCTTCGCTGGAACCCAGTTTCAGGGCACCTTTTAAGGAGAACCCTAAGATCACGTGCGATAGAGCAGCTTCCTGGCCGCCGTCTATTAACAGATCGAGCGCGCCGGTGAGCGGCTGTACGCCCGAGAGCGCACATGTTTCGCCTTCGAATTTGATGACGGCCAGCGTTTTGCTCGTTAACGGTAAGATCGTCACAAGCGTATTCGCAGCGCCGTCTAATTGCGCTAATCCGCGCAGCGCTAACGTTAATATCGCGGCGCTGCCCAGTTTGCACGGTTCGGTGGCTTTGCATTCGTTGAACGTCAAATCCTGCGCTCGGATTTCATCAGCCACCAGTTCCCCGAACGTGATGCCGACGGTCGAACCCGAGCAGATGACGCCAACGCCGCCGGCGGCGAGTTCACCATGCGATAAGACCGTCGCCGTGCTCGCGAGCGGGGCGTAGCCGACGAGTTTGGTTTTGTTGACATCCCACTGCCCAGTTGGCAGGACTTCGTTGGCCGTCGTCAGCAGTTCCAGGTTCAGGACTTCCAGAGATCCCCGCGCGGCCCCGGTACCGAGGCTGGCGACCTGCCTCAGCGGCTCATAGACCGCTAACGGAGTGGCTTCTTCGCTTTTCCCCACGTGCGTGCCTTCCATTAAGGCTTCGAAGCCGGAAGCTTCCGGCTCCGCGAAGAGCCACGGACCGCCACTGTCTCCGCCCGCGGATGTCGCCGAATCTTCGACGAGCCCCTCGGCTAGATTGGTGCCGCTGGGCTTCGTCGAGGCATTCAACCGCGTGATCGTACCGCAGGACTGCCCCGATAAAAGACCCTCGTGGCAGTTCGTGGCGTTTACCACAGGCGTGCGTTCTCCCTTGACTTTATATCTTGTTTCTCCCGTTAATAACCACTCAGCGGTTACCGCTGCGACGGGGGCGTTGGCGGTGCCGGTCTGCCACCCACCTCCGGCTTCTATCGCGATGTCGCCGAAGTCTCCTAATAAGTCACCAGCCGTGCTGCCGTTGCTAAAGGCGAGTGCTTTGCCGATCAAGGGTTTTTCTAAGTTGCGCTTGTACGCGATCCATTCTTTTCCTACGCCACCGAATTTTTCGATGCAATGCCCTGCCGTCAGCAGAACCCGTTCATTCCTGTTTGCCAGGGGAACCGCCGCCGGGCCAGCAGTGCATTGTGTCGTTTTTAAGAAGGTAAACGTAGCTTCTTCCGCACTGTCCGCGGCCTGGCTGAGCGCGACGCTCGTGGTACTGGTTTTGGAGGTCACGATCGTGCCAATTAATATCCCAGGCCCGTCAACTTCGTCTTCCAACTTGACGTTGGTCAGGGTCGCCGCCGCAAAACCATCCAGGGTCGTGTTTTTGTGCGATTTGCCGGTACCCGAGCCGGTGGTTTCCTTTGGGCCGATGCCTACTCCGGCCGTGATCGACGGGTTGCAGTTGGCGATGCCTTTCACGAAAATGTTGCACTCGCCGGCCTCGTCCCTGATGGCAAGCCTCGAGCTCGAGACCCCTGCCACGGATACGTTCACGCCAGCCGCGTTGGCTTCGCGCTTCAGCGCCGCGCGCCGTGACGCCGACACCGTCGAGCTCAACCTGACGGAGACCGCATTGTGCTGTGGTTCGATACCCGTGGAGACCGCTGCTCGAGCGAACAGGTCGGCGAGGCTGGCGTTCCACGTATTTTGCGCCTCGATCAACTGCGCCATCGTGGAGCGCACCGCAACCATCGTCACCACCCCGGCGAGCCCCGCCTGCGCGACGACCGCTTCAGCCGCGCGACGACCCGCAAGCGAGGTCACTCCGACGTCGAGTTGTGCGACCGCGTTGTCGAACCAGACCCCGGCGTAGTTGGCGCCCATCGCCGCCTGCAACTTGCCGGGTAGGCTCGCATTCGCGACTTTCGCCTGAACGTCGAGCGCCTGTATGGACTCGCCCGGCGAGATCCCTTGATTGGTGAGCACGGCAAGCTCCCCCGCGACGAGCGGGCTCACCGAGGTGGGCACAGCGGTTGTGGCGTTACGGGACTGCGACCCGAAGGAGGAAGCCATCAGCAGGCTTCCTCCTCCCCAGTTGGAGCCATCTGCATAGGACTGCGCGGCAGACACCGCGCCCATTGCTAGCGTCGCGAGCGCACACGCCGCGGCGATCGTGATGCGTTTCATGTACATCCCCCTATCTGCGGATCAGCGAGGTCTCGCTGCCCGTTTGGTCCGCGCGCCACCGTCGCGGCCGAGCTACGCCTGATCCGTCGTGGCCGCTCTGCGCGTGCGCCTGAATATGTGCGAGGTGGGCATAGCAACGCACATAAGGAAGAGTCAAGAAATGTAAACCGATTGTCTCCGACTATCAGGATTTCTTCGGTTCAATGGAAGTTTGCGTACTCGGCTGCGACCTGCGGCCGGACGGCAAAACCGGTTCGAGCCGAGGACGGCAAAACCGGTTCGAGCCGAGAGCTCTACGCCACGGCGAATCGCGCGAAGCGCGCCGCGACCCTGGCGGGCACGAGGGCGCGCACGCGCACGCCCTCGGGAGTGTCGCGGCGGGCGATCTCGCCGGCGACCTCGTGCAGCTCGGCGAGCGAGCCCCCGTTGGCGTAGGGCACGAGCAGCTCGACAGGCTGCAGCAGGTGGCGCAGCTCCCGCTCGACGCGCTCCGCGAGCGCGTCGAGGCCGACCCCGCGAGCGGCGCTGATCGGGACGGCCTCGGGGTGGCGCAAACGCAACTCGTGCACGGTTTGTTCGTCGACGAGGTCGACCTTGTTGAGGACGAGCACGCGCGGACCCTCGCCGGCGCCGATCTCCTCCAGGACGGCGCACACGGCGCAGTGCATCTCCTCCATCTCCTCCGGCGGCGCGGACGCGTCGAGCACGTGCAGCAGCAGGTCCGCGTGGCGCGTCTCCTCCAAGGTGGCGCCGAACGCGTCGACGAGCTGGTGGGGGAGCTTGCGGATGAAGCCGACGGTGTCGGTGAAGAGATGCGGGCGGCCGCTCAGGCGCAGCGTCCGCGTGGTCGGGTCGAGCGTGTGGAACAGGCGGTCGCGGACCCCGACCTCGGCCCCCTCGCCGGCGCCGTAGGCGGCCGTGAGGGCGTTGAGCAGCGTGGACTTGCCGGCGTTCGTGTAGCCGGCAAGCGCGACCGTCGGCAGCGCGGCTCGCTCGCGCTCGGCGCGCATGACCGAACGGGTCGAGCGCACGTGCTCCAGGCGGCGGCGCAACGCGGCGATGCGGTTGCGCGCCAGGCGCCGGTCGGTCTCGATCTGGGTCTCCCCCGGTCCGCGCGTGCCGATCCCGCCGCCGAGACGCTCGAGGTGGCTCCACAGGCCGCGCATGCGCGCCATGTTGTACTCCAGCTGTGCCAGCTCGACCTGGAGCTTGCCCTCGGCGCTCGCGGCGTGCGCAGCGAAGATGTCGAGGATGATCGTCGTGCGGTCCACGACGGGCAGCCCGAGCTCCTGCTCGAGATTGCGCTCCTGGCGCGCGCTGAGCTCGTCGTCGCAGGCGACCACGTTGGCATCGAGCTGCTGCGCCAGGCGCTTGGCCTCGGTGACCTTGCCGGGACCGAGGTAGCTGTTCGGGTGGGGCAGGTCGCGGCGCTGGACGAGCTCGCCGACCGTCGCGACGCCGGCGGTGTGCAGCAGCTCACCGAGCTCGCGCAGGCTGCTCTCGTCGCCGTCGGGTAACGCGGCGATGCACAGAGCGCGCTGGCGTGCGCGGGGCTCGGTTCGGTTCACTCAGATCAGTTTGACAAAGATGCCAGCCGCCGCACGGCCTCCGCGAGCCGATCGTCCGGGGTGGTGAGCGAGATCCTGAACCAGCCCTCGCCGCTGGGCCCGTAGGCGCCGCCGGGAGAGATCACGACGTCGGTGCGCTCGAGCACGTGCTCGCAGTAAGCCGCGGAGCTCTCGAACCCGTCGGGCACCGGCGCCCACACGTAGATCGTGCCGTGCGGCGGCTTGACGTGCACGCCGGCCTCGCGCAGCGCGTCGCAGACGAGATCGCGGCGGCGGCGGTAGAGCTCGTTCATCGAGGCGACCTCGGCGTCGGCGTCGGGTGAGAGCGCCGCGACGCCGGCGAGCTGGACGGCGTCGAAGAGACCGGAGTCGATGTTGGTCTTCAACCGCCAGTAGGTCTCGACCGCCGCGGCGTTTCCGACGACCACCGCGCAGCGCCAGCCGGTCATGTTGTAGCCCTTGGAGAGCGAGAAGACCTCGATCCCGACGTCCTTCGCGCCCGGGGTCTCCAAGAACGACGGCGCGCGGTAGCCGTCGTAGGCGATCTCCGAGTAGGAGTTGTCGTGGACGACGAGGATCTCGTGCTCGCGTGCGAACTCCACGACACGCTCGAAGAAGCCCGGCGGGACGATCGCGCCGGTGGGGTTGTTGGGGTAGTTGAGGTACATCAGCTTCGCGCGCACGCGATCCGCGGGGGCGATCGCGTCGAGGTCGGGGGTGAAGCCGAGGTCGGGCACGAGCGGCATCACGACCGCCTCGGCGCCGGCGAGCAGCGGGCCGCCGGTGTACACCGGGTAGCCGGGGTCCGACGCGAGCGCCGCGTCGCCGGGATCGAGGAAGGCGAGGTTCAGGTTGAAGATCGCCTCCTTGGCGCCGATCGCGGGGATGATCTCGGTATCGGGAACGAGCGTCACGTCGAAGCGCCGCGCATAGAAGTCGGAAACCGCCTGGCGGAAGTCGGCGCGCCCGCGGTTGGAGGGGTACTGGTGGGTCTCGGGCTCCGTCACGGCCTCCTGCATCGCCTCCACGATCAGCGCGGGCGTGGGCCGGTCGGGGTCGCCGATGCCGAGGCTGATGACGTCGGCTCCCGCGGCGCGCTTGGCCGCGATCTTGCGCTCCAGTTCGGCGAACAGGTACGGCGGGATGCGGCTCAGGCGCTCACTCGGTCTCATGCAGCTCCTTCGATAGCTCTTCGCTGATGCTGCCCGCGAACACGGGTCGCGCCCAGCCTGTCAGATGCACCTGCAGACCCTCCCCCACCTCGACCTGCAGCTCGCCGCCGTCGAGCGTGACGATTACCGTCCGAGCTGGTGTGCCGCTGTTCGGCGGTCCACCGCTTTCCATCACGTGGGCGACAGCGGCGCCGGTGGCGCCCGTGCCCGACGACAGCGTCTCCCCGACGCCACGCTCGAAGATGCGCGCCTGGATGCGCTCCGAGCCCGGCGGATCGCCCGCGGCTGATTCGACCTCGGTGAACCACGAGACGTTGGTGCGGTTGGGGAACAGCTCGTTCGCTTCGATCGCGGGGCCGATGGCGGGCAGGTCGAGGCCCCGCAGCGTCGCGACGTCGGCGACGTGGATCGCGCACTGGGGGTTGCCGATCGAGACGTGCTGGAAGGACCACGTGCTCCACAGCTCCCCGCGCCCATGGGAGGGTCCACCGGGGTAGTCCTTGGAGGTGAGGCTCGCCGCCCCCATGTCCACGCGGCAGGTGTCGGGGCCGGTGATCTGGGGTCGGGCTGGACCGGCGACGGTCTGGATCGCGAACTCGTCGCTGTCGGTCCAGCCGCGGTGGCGCAGGTAGAGGATCGCCTCGCGGGCGCCGTTTCCGGAGAGCTCGGCTTCGGAGCCGTCGGGGTTGTAGATGCGCAGGTCCGCGACGAGCTCGGGATCCTCGCTGCGGGAGAGCTCCAGCACGCCGTCGGCGCCGATCCCGAAGTGCGGGTCGCAGAGCTTGCGCACGCGCGCTCGTGAGAGCGGGAACGGGAGCGCTTCGCGCTCGAGGATCAGATAGTCGTTGCCCAGCGCCTGCCACTTCTCGAAGTTCATCGCGCGGGGAGTCTAGGCGGGCGCGATCTCTGAGGCCGAGCGGCGCGCGCTCCTGGGTCAGGCGGGCGCGAGCTCGGAGACGATCTCCGCGGCGAGCTCGGCGGTGTCGCGGCCGGTGACGTCGAGCACGCGGACGTCGGCGAGCTTGCGCATCCAGGAGAGCTGGCGGCGCGCGTAGTTGCGCGTGCGGCGCTTCATGCCCTCGATGTCACCCACCAGCAGCTCGTCGAAGCCGAGTGCCTTGCGCGCCGTCGCGGACGCGCCGGCGGCGTGCGCGCGCAGCAGCTCGTCGCGGACGCCCGCGGCGAGCATCGCATCGACGCGCGCGTCGATGCGGGCGTAGAGCTGCTCGCGGTCCATCACGAGCCCCACGAGCAGCGTGGGCCGCCGCACCTCCGAGCTCCACAGCTGCGAGGGGCCCGTGGGTGGTTCGAGCTCGCCCGCTTCCAGCAGCTCCAGCGCGCGCACGATGCGCTGGCGGTCGGTGGGCTCGAGGTTCTCGGCGGCCCACGGCGCGCGCTCGGCCAGGCGCGCGTGTAGTGCGGGAGCGCCCTCGCGTTCGAGCTGCGCGACGAGGCGCTCGCGCAGCCCCTCCGGCGGGGGCGGGCGCAGGTCGAGCTCGGTGAGCGCCGCACGCAGGTACAGGCCGGTGCCGCCCACGACGATCGGGCGGCGCCCGGCGTCAAGCAGCGAGTCGATCTCGGCGTGCGCGAGCTCTGCGTACTGGCCGGCGCTGAAGGAGGCGTCGAGCGGCAGGAAGGAGATCAGGCGGTGCTCCAGGCGCGCGCGCTCGGAGGCGGTGGCCACGCCGGTGAGGATCTCCAGGCCCGCGTAGACCTGGAGCGCGTCGGCGGAGACCGCGACGGGATCTTCGCCGTGTGCGCGTAGGCGCTCGGCGACCGCGATCGCGAGGGCGGTCTTGCCGATGCCCGTCGGGCCGAACAGCGCGAGGATCTGCATTGGCGTAGGCTTGCAGCTATGCAAATCGCGGGCACGACGGTCCTGTTGACGGGCGCGACGGGTGGTATCGGTCAGGCGATCGCGCGCGACCTGAGCGGCCGTGGCGCGAAGCTGATCCTGACGGGCCGGCGCACCGATGTGCTGGAGCCGCTGGCGAGCGAGCTGGGCGCACGGGCGCTCGCGGTGGACCTGAGCGACGCCGTCGACGTCGAGCGCCTGCTGAGCGAGGCCGGCGATGTGGACATCCTCGTCGCGAACGCCGCGCTGCCGGGCGCGGGCGCACTCGACACCTACAGCGTCGAGCAGATCGACCGCGCGCTGGACGTGAACCTGCGCGTCCCGATCGTGATGGCGCATGCGCTCGCACCGAAGATGGCGGCGCGCGGCGGCGGCCACCTGCTGTTCGTCTCTTCGCTGTCGGGCAAGGCCGCCACCGCCGAATCGACGCTGTACAACGCGACCAAGTTCGGCCTGCGCGGCTTCGCGCTGGCGCTGCGCGCGGAGCTGCGCGATAAGGGCGTCGGCGTCTCGGTCGTGTGCCCGGGCTTCATCCGCGAGGCGGGCATGTTCGCGGAGGCCGGCGTGAAACTTCCGCGCGGCATCGGGACGCGCAGCCCCGAGGACGTCGCGCGCGCCGTGGCGAGTGCGATCGAGCGCAATCGGGGCGAGGTGGACGTGGCCCCCCTATCGCTACGCGTGGGCGCGACCTTCGCGAACGTCGCCCCCGAGCTCTCCGCGAACTTCACCCGCCGCACCGGCAGCGACAAGATCGCCACCGAGCTCGCGGCGGGGCACGGCGAGCACAAGCGCTGACACACGCGACCGCTCAGTCGTCGCCCTGTGGCGAGGAGCCGTTGTCGGTTCTCTGAATTGAGATAACTGTCACATCCAAGCGGGGAGCACGCGTTAAGGGGCCATCGACGGTGAGAAGCGGACAGTCGAACAGCCGGGCGAGCGCTACATAGCAGGCGTCATACACGGAGAGGTTGTTGCGCATCGACCAGGCCTCCCGCACCAGCCCGGTGGTGGGAACGAGTTGAAGGCGACTTTCGGCCAGTTGCACGACAGCCATGGACGCGCGATCGCTGGAAAGCATCCCTCCTCGCTCTAATCCGCGAAGGCTCTGCAGGATCTCCGGGTTGAGAACATCTGGACCGATCAGCTCGGCATCGCCTATCGCCCGATCGATCCTCCAAGCAAGTGGTGTGCGCGTCAGCAGCTCTACGAATGCTGAGGCGTCAATGACGATCTGTGATCGCACGGAGGATCTGCTCGTCGCGTTCTCTGCGCCCCTCGTGGAGCGCACGCTGGATCTCCGCCGATGTGAGATCGGTTGGGGGGTCTTGGGCGAGGCTGTCCAACCATTCCCGCGTGGTGGGCCGTGCGAGGTCGCGCCTGAGGACATCTGTGACGTATCCGCTCACGCTGCGCCCCTGCCTGGCGGCGCGCTCGCGCAACTTGGCGTGTAGATCCTCCGGAAAGTTCTTCACCTGGATCGCGCTCATGGCATGAGAATAGCATGCCATGAGGGTGCACCGAGCATGCTATCAAAACAGCTTTCCCTGACGAACAGCTGGCCGATCGGGCGCCGCCTTCGCCCTGGGCGCGCGCGGCGAGCGTGGCCTGAAGCGCAGCGCCCCGGATGACGTTCGTGCGATGCCCTCGCGAGGGCCGTCGGAAAGCCGCCCGCGCCGCGCGTCCCGCACGAGCCCAGCAAGCCGCTCGCGCTCTTCGTGCGGCGCATAGGCCCCGCTCGCGTACAGCTCGGCGTAGCGCTGCACGAGCTCTGGCTGCTCGTCGCCGAGCCACTCCATAAAGTGCCGCCGCAACTCCCCGCGCAGGTGCAGCGCGCCGCTGCCCACCGAGGTCGCCCCGGCGTCCAACGCGCCCTGCACGAGTGGCTCGAGCTGGCGCGGGTCGTCGTTGATGCCGGGCATCAGCGGTGCGATCAGCACCCCCGTCGGGATGCCGGCGCGGTTCAGCTCGGCGACCGCCTCCAGGCGCGCGCGTGGGTTGGGCGTGTGGGGCTCGGTCGCGCGCCACGCGCGCTCGTCGAGCGTGGGGATCGACAGGCACGCGCTGAACTGGGTGCGCGCGGCGAGTTGGCGCATCAGCGGCAGGTCGCGCAGCAGCAGCGGCGACTTGGTCAGCACCGAGCAGGGATTCCCCGCTCCGCCGTGCGCGTCGCGCATGGCTTCCCAGATCGCAGTCATCAGCCTGTAGCGAGCCTCGACCCACTGGTAGGGGTCGGTGTTGGTGCCGAGCGCGACGTGCTCGCGCTTCCACGAAGGGCGCGCGAGCTCGGCGCGCAGCAGCTCGGGCGCGTTGACCTTCACGACGATCTCACGCTCGAAGTCGCGGCCGACGTCGAAGTCGAGATAACGGTGGGTGGGGCGCGCGAAGCAGTTGTGGCTGACGACGCCACCCGCGATGAAGTCGCCGGTGCCGGTCGTGATGTCGTACATGCGGATCGCCATTCGCAGCGGCTCGACCGCCCGCACCACCGTTCCGGGGCGATCGGTCAGCGGTGCCCCCTCGAGAGGAGCGCGTCGAGCCTGGCCCCCGCCGGCCCCCGGTGGCGCTTCGGCCTCGGGGGTTTCGCCGACCCCGACGAGCATGTCGCCGGGAGTGAGGTGCGCGCGCGGCGGCTCACCCTGCTCGCCGGCGCTGACGTAACGCCATCCCCTGGTCGTGAGGAAACGGTGGTCACCACTGGCCAGCAGCTCGCCGCCACCCTGCAGGACGATGCGGTGGGCGGGCTTTAAGGTGGACCACTTCGCGAGCACGCGCGTCGGTGTCAGCAGCCGCCGCTCCCCGGCCTGCACGCTGCCGTAGATCTCCTCGCCGAGCTCGAGGTGCGCGAGCTGCCTGCTGCGCCCGTCGGCGCGCAGGATGCGGGTGCCACCCCATAGGCAGTAGGCGCACGCGTGCGTGCACCCGCGGTAGGGGTTGATCGTCCAGCGGAACGGCATCCGCGAGGCGCCAGGCACGCGGTTGAGCGCCGAGCGTGCGCGCACCTCGTAGAAGCGGATGTCGAGTGCCTCCGGCGCGTCGAAGCGCCGGACGACCGCCTCGTCGCGGTAGCCGGGCAGGCTGCGCTGCTCGTCGGCGGTGAGGGCGAGGTTGGACCAGCGCATCGAACATATGTTCGCATACGGCGCTCGCCGCCGCATCAGACAGTCGGTCACATCGAACCGAAAATTCTCCCCGCTGACGACTCGTGGGCCGACCGCCCGGCGGTTTCGACCCCGGTCAGCCGGCGCGCGCCAGCAGCAGCTCTTCGCCGGCGAGCGTCTGGCTCGTGGCGGAGTCGACGCGCACCTGCGCGAGCTCGCCCGCCTGCGCGAGGCCGGTGAAGTTGACGACTTTGTTGTGCCGCGTGCGCCCGCGCAGTCGTTCGGGGTCGTTACGCGAGGGGCCCTCGACGAGCACCTCCAGGGTGCGCCCCACGAACCGCTGCGCGCGCGCGGCGGCGTGGCGCTGGACAGCCTCCACGAGCCGCTCCATGCGCGCGACCTTCTCCGCGTGCGGCACGACGCCATCGGCGATCTCCGCCGCCTCGGTGCCGCGGCGCGGCGAGAAGACGAAGGTGAACGCGCCGTCGTAGCCGACCTGCTCGACGACCTGCAGGGTCTGCTCGAAGTCCTCCTCGGTCTCGCCGGGGAAGCCGACGATGATGTCGGTCGTGAGTGCCACGTCGGGCACGTGCTCACGGATCAGCGCGACGCGGTCCAGATAGCGCTCGCGGTCGTAGGTGCGGCGCATCGCCTTCAGGATCCTGCTGGAGCCGGACTGCAGCGGCAGGTGGATGTGCTCGCAGACGCTCGCGAGCTCGGCGTGCGCGCGGATCACGTCCTCGCGCATGTCCTTCGGGTGGGGGCTCGTGTAGCGGATCCGCTCGACCCCCTCGATCGCGTCGAGCTCTCCCAGCAGCTGGCGAAGCTCGCGCGCCCTCCGTCCGCCGCTCGCAGGTCGCGCCCATAGGAGTTGACGTTCTGCCCCAGCAGCGTCACCTCGCGCACGCCTTCGCGTGCCATGTCTCCGACCTCGGCGATCAGCTCGTCCAGCGGCCGGCTCACCTCGCGCCCGCGCGTGGAGGGCACGATGCAGTACGAGCAGCGGCAGTTGCAGCCGACGCTGATCTGCACCCACCCCTGGAAGGGCCGCTCGCGGTGCGCGGGCAGCCGCCCGGTGAAGCCCTCGAACTCGAAGAACCCCTGCGCGGTGATCGAGTCGCTCGTGAGGAACTCCGCGAGCTTGTGCACCTGCCCGGGCCCGAACGCGACGTCGACGAACGGGAAGCGCTCGAACACCTCCTCCTTGACCGACTGCGCCCAGCAGCCCCCCACCCCGACGATCCGCTCGGGCCGTTCGCGCTTCAGGCGCTTCGCCTGCCCGAGGTGCGCGATGAAGCGGCTGTCGGCGGTCTCGCGGATCGAGCACGTGTTGAACAGGATCAGGTCCGCGTCCTCGCGCTCGGGCGCCTGCGTGTAGCCGATCGACTCGAGCATCCCCTTCATGCGCTCGGAGTCGTGCTCGTTCATCTGGCAGCCGAACGTCGTCACGTGGTAGCTGGGCATCGCCAGCACAGGGTAGACGTCCGGCTGCCAGCCGGCGATCAAATGTTGTCTTAAGCGACTACCGCGAGATCGGCCTTGCCGTTCGCCGCGGCCGGCGTGCTCTCCCCACGAGAGCGTCCGTCGGACACCGTCACGTCGCCTTCCGCGGCCGGCTCCTCCACCGCCGGCATCTTGGCCCCCTGCGGCGAGAGCCCGCGCGCCTTGAAGATCTTCTCGCGGATCTCGGTCGCGATCGCGGGGTGCTCGTCCAGGTATGCCTTCGCGTTGCCGCGACCCTGGCCGAGGCGTTCGTTGCCGTAGGAGAAGAACGAGCCCGGACTTCGTGACGATGTTGTCCTCGATGCCGAGGTCGACCAGACAGCCCGCGGTGGAGATGCCCTTGCCGAACTCGATGTCGAACTCCGCCTGGCGGAAGGGTGCGGCGAGCTTGTTCTTGACGACCTTCACGCGCACGCGGTTTCCGACCGCCTCGGTCCCGTCCTTGAGCGTCTCGATGCGCCGGATGTCGAGGCGCTGGGAGGCGTAGAACTTCAGCGCGCGCCCGCCCGGCTGGGTCTCGGGCGAGCCGAACATGACGCCGACCTTTTCGCGGATCTGGTTGGTGAGGATGCAGAGCGTGCTCGTGCGGTTCAGGTTGCCCGCGAGCTTGCGCATCGCCTGCGACATCATGCGCGCCTGCGAGCCGACCGTCTGGTCGCCCATCTGGCCCTCGAGCTCCACGCGCGGGGTGAGCGCGGCGACGGAGTCGATCGCGACGACGTCGACCGCGCCGGAGCGCACGAGCATGTCGGCGATCTCCAGCGCCTGCTCGCCGTAGTCGGGCTGGGAGACCAGCAGCTCGTCGATGTCGACGCCGATCTCCTTCGCGTACAGCGGGTCCATCGCGTGCTCGGCGTCGATGAATGCGCACACGCCGCCCAGCTTCTGTGCCTCGGCGAGCACGTGGTAGATCAGCGTCGTCTTGCCGGAGGACTCCGGGCCGAAGACCTCCACGATCCGCCCGCGCGGCACGCCGCCGATGCCGAGCGCGAGATCGAGCGCGAGCGCACCCGTGGGAATGGCCTCGCACGCGCACCTGCGCGCCCTCGTCGCCCATGCGCATGACCGTGCCCTTGCCGAACTCGCGCTCGATCTGGCCGAGCGCGCCCTTGAGCGCTGCGTCGCGGGCCTTCGCGGCCTTCTCCTGGTCGGTGACGGACATGGCAGATTCCTCCGGATCGAAGATTGGAGGACACACGGTAGAGCCCCCCTCGGACGGAACACCTGTTCGCCTCCGAGGGTCGTTCTTCCTCCCCACCACTTCCTCCTCACGTGCGCGCGCACGCGCGGCGGGGCCTTTCGGCGAACACCCACGACACCCCCTCTTCCCACCCCTCCGGCGAGCCGTCGGCGAGCCACCCGCCCGAGCTCTCTCACACGGCGAGGAGGGATTCGGCCAACGCCTCGTAGCTCGCCTCGGTGGGACCGAGCCACGAGCGGTAGAGAACGACCGCTCGCGGGACGAACGCGAGCGCCGGGGTCGCGGGCAGCGAGCGCTCGTGGGGCGCCTCGCGCGAGCGCAGCCGCGCGACGGTGACGTGCGGGCGAAAGCGGCGGTGCTCGGACTCCAGAACGCCGATCGCGGCGAGCGCGCGAGAGAGATCGTCGCGCAGCGCTCCCAGCGCGCCCTGTGCGTCGTCGTGCAGCTCGACGGCGAGCGCGCGGGGGTTGCGCCTGGGCAGCCACACGGGAGCACCGAGCGAGAGCTCCCCGACCGCCCCGGCGGTGCCGGCGATGAGGTCGGCGACCGCGTCGATCTCCCCCACCGGCGTGGATCCGAGGAAGCAGAGCGTCACGTGCAGCGACTCGGGCGCGAGCAGCCGCACGTGTCCCCCGCCGGCGCGGGCACTCGCGGCGGCGGCGCGAGCCCATCGCGCCAGCTCGGCGCGCGCGGCGTGCGGGCAGGTCGACCGCCACGAACAGCCTGGCTGAGGCACCGCGCGTCATGGCGCGAGGTTAGTGGCCTGCTGCCCCCATCCCTTCGAGCAGGCGCCGCACGAGGTGCAGCGCGACGGTGGTGGCGCGGTCGCGGACGTCGGCGCGTCCGCCGGGCAGGTTGACGGAGCGCGTCAGCTCGGTCGCCGTCGGGGCCGGCGACGCTGAGCCAGACGAGCCCGACGGGCTTCTCCTCGCTGCCGCCGCCGGGGCCGGCGACCCCGGTGACGCCGACGCCGACGTCGGCGCCGAGCGCGCTGCTGCGCGCCGTCGGCGAGCGCCTCGGCGACCTCCTGGCGAGACCGCGCCGTGGCGCTCGATCAGCTCCGCCGGGACACCGGCGGCGGCGGTCTTGACCTCGTTGGAGTAGGCGACGATCCCGCCGGCGACGTGGTCGGAGGAGCCGGCGAGCTCGGTGAGGCGTGCGGCGAGCAGCCCGCCGGTGCAGGACTCGGCGGTGGCGATCGTCAGCGCTCGCTCGCGCAGCAGCCCCGCGACCTGAGCTCGTCGACGGTGCCGCCGTCGTCGGAGAAGAGCGTGTCGGCGTGGCGCGCGCGCACGACGTCGGCGAACGCCTCGTAGACGGGCTCGTCGGCGGGCTCGTAGCGCGTGACGATCTCGACCTCGCCGCGCCGCAGGCAGGTCGTGATCTCCAGCCGCGTCGAGCTCGACGCCCTCGCGTTCGGCGGCGCGCAGCGTCTCGGCGATCTCGGACTCGGGGATCCCGAACAGGCGCAGCATCCGCCGGCGGTACTGGGTCGCGCGTGCGAGCGATCGCGCGCAACGCCTCGCGTCTCGGTCGCGGCCGTCCACATCGGCTGCAGCTCGCGCGGCGGGCCGGGCAGCACGACGATGGTCGGGCCGGTCGGGGCCGTTGGCGCGGCGGCACGACGAGCCCGGGCGCGGTGCCCACCGGCTCGAGGACGGTGGCGCCGTCGGGCACCATCGCCTGCTTGCGGTTGCCGGCGCGCAGCGCCTCCATGTCGAGGTTGGGCCAGCGTTTGGCGAGCGGGCGCAGGATCTCCGCGATGCGGGCCTCGAGCGCCTGGTCGAGCACCATCTCGCGGCCCTGGAACTCGGCGACGACCTCGGCGGTGAGGTCGTCGGCGGTGGGGCCGAGGCCGCCGCTGGTGACCGACGAGGTCGAGGCCCTCGTGGGCCATGAAGCGCAGCGCGGCGAGCATGTCCGCGCGGCGGTCGCCGACGATCGCGATGTGCGCGAGGTCGACGCCGAGCCCCTCCAGGCGGTCGGCGAGCCACGGGCCGTTGCGGTCGGCGACGCGGCCGGTGAGCACCTCGGTGCCGGTGACGACGATCCCGGCACGCACGCCCCGTTCGCCTGGCGCGTCCGCGTTCACTTGCACGTCGGCTGTTCGCCGGCTGTGAGCGAGCGCATCCCGGTGGCGGTGATGGCATAGCCGATCGCGGCGCTCGAGGCGGGCACCGTGTGCGGCGTGCCGTTGACGAGCAGCGTGACCGCGTTGTTGCCGAGCGTCAGCTCGAAGCGGTGCGCGTGGTAGGTGGGCTCGTGTTCGCCGGGCTGCAGGATCGTGCCCGCGATCCGCTTGCGCCCGTCGCCGATCAGGCACACGTAGACAGCCGCGGAGGGTTCCAGGTGCAGGGACGCCAGCTGCGGGAGCGCGGTGGTCGTGGCGTGGCCGCGGTGCGCTCCGGGGCGCCGTGCGTGGTGCAGGGAGGAGCTCTGCGTCGAGGTGGTGTTGCTGGGGCTTCCGCCGCCGGTGAGCAGGCCGACGACGAGCAGCACGATCACCAGCCCGACGACGGCGACCGCGATGAGGTAGCCGCGCGACGGTCCACCGGGGGGAACCGGGCGCCTTGGCTGGGGGCGGGTGGGGTTCCCGCTCCGTGCGCGCGCACGGGCGCGGCGGGCCGCGGAGGCGTTGGAGGGCTGCTGGGAGAGCTCTGGCACCTCGCCGGGGTGCTCGTAGTGGAGCTTGTATTCCTCCAGCAGCGCCTTGGAGTCGAGGCCGAGCGCCTCGGCGTAGGTGCGCAGGAAGCTCTTGACGAACGTGGGGCCGGGCAGCAGGTCCCACTCCTCGTTCTCCAACGCCCGCAGGTACTTCGCGCGGATCTTCGTCTTGGCCTCGATCTCCGAGACGTCGATCCGCTCGCGCATCCGCGCCTCGCGCAGCGTGGCTCCTATCTCGGGCATGGCCCCTGAAGGCTAGAGGGTGGCGCAGGGCCGGGCCCCTCGCTCACTCAATGCTCCAACGCCGCGGGCTCCGGCGCGGGCTCCGCCTCGGGCGGGTGGGACCCCGATCCTTCCAATCCCGCGAGGACGCGCGGCAGGTCGCCCTCTCCGATCAACACCTGGCGTGGCTTGGATCCCTCGTATCCGGAGATGACGCCGCGGCGCTCGAGCATGTCGATCAGACGGCCCGCGCGGGTGTAGCCCAGACGCAAGCGGCGTTGCAGCATCGAGGTGGAGGCGGTCTGCATTTCGGCGACGAGGACGATCGCGTCCTTCAGCAGCGGGTCCTCGTCGGGGTCGAACTCGTCCTGCCCCGAGCCCTCCCCGGCGCTCGGCTCGACCTCCTCCAGCAGCTCCTCGCGCAGCTCGGGTTCGCCCTGGCGGCGCCAGAGCTCGGTGAGCTTGGCGATCTGGGGCTCGTCGATGTAGGCGCCCTGGATGCGCTGCAGGCGCGAGGAGCCGACGGGGCTGAACAGCATGTCGCCCTGCCCCAGCAGCGACTCGGCGCCGTTCTGGTCGAGGATCACGCGGGAGTCGGTCTGTGAGGAGACGGCGAACGCGATGCGCGAGGGGACGTTGGCCTTGATCATCCCGGTGATGACGTCCACGCGGGGGCTCTGCGTGGCGAGCACGAGGTGCATCCCGACCGCGCGCGCCTTCTGCGCGAGCCGGATGATCGAGTCCTCGACGTCGGCGGGCGCGACCATCATGAGGTCCGCGAGCTCGTCGATCACGCACAGGATGTACGGGAGCGGCGGTTCGCCGCGGCCTTCCCGGTGGCGGTTGAGCTCGGGCAGGCTGCGGGTGCGCGCGAGCGACATGATCCCGTAGCGCTGCTCCATCTCCCTGACGAGGTTCTGCAGCGCGTTGGCGGCCATCCGCGGGCTCGTGATGACGGGCGTGAGGAGGTGCGGGATCGACTCGTAGTGGTTGAGCTCGACCTGCTTGGGGTCGACCAGCACGAGGCGCAGTTCGTGCGGGCTGGCGCGCAGCAGGACGCTGGCGAGCATCGCGTTGATCGCGCCGGACTTGCCCGCGCCGGTGGTGCCGGCGACGAGCAGGTGGGGCATCTTCGCGAGATCGGCTCCGATCGCCTTGCCGGCGACGTCCTTGCCGAGCCAGACCGTCAGCGGCGACCAGTCGGCGGGGGGCTCCTGGTAGACGTCGCCGAGGCGCACGATGCGGCGGCGCGCGTTGGGGACCTCGACGCCGACGGCCTGCTTGCCGGGGATCGGCGCGAGGATGCGGATGTCGGTCGCGGCGAGCGCGTACGCGAGGTCGTCTTTGAGCTGGGCGACCTTGGCGACCTTGGTCCCCGGCGCCAGGCGCAGCTCGTAGCGCGTGATGTGGGGCCCGGCGACGGTGCCGATCACCTGCGCCTTCACGCCGAAGTGGCTGAGCGCCTCGATCAGGCTCGCAGCGATGCGCTCCTGGCCGGCGGTGTCCGGGCGGGACTGCTCGGCGGTCGAGCGCGAGAGCACGCGCTGGGGCTCCGGAAGGCGCCAGACGAAGTCGGGGTCGTCGGTGACGACGTCGCGCAGGCGCCCCTGCGGGGTGAGCGCGCCGGGATTGGCGGCGGCGACACCGGGGAGATCCTCGCGCTCCCCACCCTCCCCCTCCCCCTCATCTCCACCGTCGGCGGGCGCCTGCGCATCCTCCTCGAGGCTCGCCTGCTGCTCGGGCTCCGCCGTCCCCCCCTCCCAGAGATCGCGCGTGTCGTCGCGCTGGGCACCGTCGAGCGGCGGGGCCTCGACATGGGTCGCGCGCACCACGAGCTGATCGTCGGCGGGCTCGGGCGGGAGCAGCGTGTCCCCTCCCGCCGCCGCGCGCGCACGTGGGGGCGCGGGCGCGGCGGAGTCGTTTTTCAAAGCCCCGACCTGTGTGCGCAGGATCCGCGTGCTGTCGATCACCCCGTTGCCGGTCGCGCGCAGCACGGTCGCCAGCGAGGCGCCCGTCAGCAGCACGAGGCCGACGAGGAACAGGAACACGACGAGGATGTCAGTGCCGACCTGCTGCACGAGGCCGTGCGCGAGCTCGTAGAGCACCTGCCCGCTGCCGCCCCCGCGCGCCTGCAGGAAGCCGGTCGACCAGTGCGAGCGCGCGACCCCCGAGCCGCCGTCGCTCTGGCCGGGGCTGACGCCGAGCGTGCCCGCGGCGAGCGCGAGCACGATCGCGCTCGCCAGGCAGATCGAGCCCGTGCGCAGCGGGCGCAGCGCGGGCAGCACGGGGCGCATCAGCAGTACCAGGCCGCCCGCTACGAGCGCGACCGGAGCGAGGCTCTTCGCGCGACCCACGCTCCAGCCGAGCGCGACCTCCAGGCCATGGCCGAGGCCGCCGCCGTTCCAGCCGCCGTACAACACGAAGCCCAGAAAAATGCCCAGCGCGATCAGGGCGAGCGCGAGCACGTCGCGCTGGCGTTGGTCGAGCTCCGGCAGCCGCGGCCAGTTCGCGGGAGGCCAGCTCAGGCCGGTGCCCTTGCGGGAGCGCCCTCGGGCTCCGCGCCCGCCCGCCGCGCCTCGCCGCGCACCCGAGCGCGAGCCGGCGCGCGCACCGCTGCGGGCGCGCGAACCCGATGGAGCGCGCTTGGCGCGTTTGGGGGTGCTTGGCATCTCCGCTCGACTTCGACGCCGAGCGCGCGGACCCTGCACCGGCACGTCCGCACCCGCGGCGGCGCGCCGCGCCCCTTACCATCGGTTTAGCGCCGATTGCTACACAGCTAATGATGAACGTGCACGACTATTCCCGAGCGCCGCGGATCCTCGTGATCGAGGACGACGAGGACATCGCGCAGGCGCTGCAGCGCTCGCTGCGCATGGAGGGCTACGAGGTGCGCACCGCGGCAGACGGCGCGGAGGGCCTGGAACAGTCGGGCGCGTTCGCGCCGGATCTCGTGATCCTCGACCTCGGTCTGCCGAAGGTCGACGGGATCGACGTCGCGCGGACGCTGCGCGGGCGCGACGACCTCCCGATCCTGATCCTCACGGCGCGCGACGCGCTGGAGTCGCGCGTGGAGGGCCTCGACGCGGGCGCCGACGACTACCTCGTCAAGCCGTTCGAGCGCCAGGAGCTGCTGGCGCGCCTGCGCGCGCTGCTGCGGCGGCGCCCCCCGCGCGGCTCGGCGCCGCTGCGCGTCGGCGATCTCTCGCTGAACGTCGACACGCACGAGGTCGCGCGCGGGGAGCGCACCATCGAGCTCACGCAGAGAGAGTTCGAACTGCTCGAGTACCTGATGCGCAACGAGCGGATCGTGATCTCGCGTCAGCGCCTGCTCGACGAGGTGTGGGGCTACGACCCGTTCTCCACGACGAACACGATCGAGGTGTTCGTCTCGAACCTGCGCCGCAAGCTGGAGGCCGAGGGCGAGCCGCGCCTGCTGCACACGATCCGGGGAGCCGGCTACGTCCTTCGTGCGTGACCTGAGGCGCGCGTGGAACGCGCTTGGGCACAACCTCTCGGCGGTGTTCGAGCGGCTGCCGATCCGCGCGCGCCTCGCGGTCGTCTCGGCGCTCTTGACGTTCGTGATCCTGTGCGGCTTCGCGCTGGTCGTGGGCTCGCTGACCGTGCGCCGCATCCGCTCGGACTTCAACCGCGAAGTGGCGGTTTACGCGGCGAACCTCTCGGTGCTCCTGCGCATCGAAGTGACCGCTTCCGACACGCTGCGCGTGCAGCCCAACCTCGAGCAGTACGCGGCGCCCGGCCACGCGGTGATCCGCATCCTGTACCCCGCGGGCAACGTCCTGCAGGCGACGCGCGGCGCGCCCAACTTCGGCCTGGCCTCCGAAGCGGACATCCGCGGCTACCGCGTGCATACGAGCGTCGTGCCGCTCGGCGCCCCGACCGGGGGGTTCATCCTCGTCCAGTACGGCCGCCCGCTGAGCAGCGTGGAGCCGACCGTCGCGCGCGTCGAGCTCCTGCTCGTGCTCGGCGTGCTCGCCGGCACCGGTCTCGCGCTGGGCGCGGGCGCCATGATCGCGCGGCGCGCGATGCAGCCGATCGCACAGCTCACGAGCACGGCGGCGGAGATCGCGCGCACGCGCGACGCGGGCGCGACCGTGCCGGTCCCGGACGCCGATGACGAGGTCTCCGAACTCGCGCGCACACTACAGGGCATGCTGCGCTCCCTCGACGATGCGCACGCCGAGACCGAGGCGATGCTCGCGCGCCAGCGGCGCTTCGTCGCGGACGCCTCGCACGAGCTGCGCACCCCGCTGACGAGCGTGCTCGCCAACCTCGAGCTGCTGGCCGAGTCGCTGCACGGCGAAGAGGCCGAGGCGGCGCGCTCCGCGCTGCGCTCCTCGCGGCGCATGCGGCGCCTGGTCGCCGACCTGCTGCTGCTCGCGCGCAGCGACGTCGGCCGCGAGGTCGCGCACGAGCCCGTCGACCTCGCGCAGATCGTGCTCGACGCCGCCGCCGAGCTCGGCCCGATCGGCAGCGAGGACCACGAGCTCGCGATCGACGCGCACGCCGCGGTCGTGGAGGGCGACCACGACGAATTGGTGCGCGTCGCGCTGAACCTCGTCGAGAACGCGATGCGCTACACCCCGCCCGGCAGCTCGATCTGGGTCTCCACAGGCGTCCAGGGCGGCGACGCGGTGCTGGTCGTCGAGGACGACGGGCCGGGCGTGCCGCCGGACCTCGCGCCCACCCTGTTCGAGCGGTTCGTGCGCGGGGCCAGGGATCGCGGGGGGTCTGGCGGATCCTTCGGACTGGGACTCGCGATCGTGCGCGCCGTCGCACAGTCGCACGGGGGGTCGGTCACGCTGGAGCAGACGCGGCGCGAAGGCGTCGAGGGCGGGGCGCGGTTCGTGGTGCGGCTACCCCTCGCACCGGAACAGCAAGAAGCAGCTCGACAACCCGCAGGCGCGGTCGGCAAGCAGGAGCACCCCGGGCGCGGCGCGGCGGTCAGCGCACGACAATGAAGCTCAGCGTGACCGGCGCGGAGCGCCCGTCCGCGTTGCTCGCACCGAGCCGGGCGCTGTAGGTGCCCGGCTGAAGCGGGCGATGGCCGATGCGTCCGCTGAACGGGATGCTGTCGGCGCCCCCGGGCTCGCTGGAGCGCGTGAGCGTCCCGATCGCGAGCGAGCGCTTGCAGAGCCTCGCACGCCCCCGCCTGAGCTTGGCCGTGGGTGCGACGCACGCGTGACCGCGCCGCAGACCCGGCTGCATACGCGCGATCGCGATTTCGACCTTCGCCGGCGTTGACAGGGTGAAGCGAAAGCTCGTCCCTCGCGGTGCAGCCCTGGCCGAGACCGCCGTGTTCTGCCTGGACACTTTGAAGCGCTTGTTGGTCAGGCTCGCGAGAGCGATCGTCGGTGGCGAGCCTCCCGTCGGTGTAGGAGCGTGGAGGGTCGTAAATGTCTGGTCGGCGCCGAACGCGGTTCCTTCCGAATTGACCGCCACCATGCGGAAGTGGTAAGCGGTGCCCGGCGCAAGATTCGACAGCGTCGCTGCGGCCTGCTGCCCAAATATTCCCGGTTCGAGCGGCTGCGCCGGCGTTTGCGACCCGTATGCCGCGCTCGTCCCCCATTGGAAGAAAAAGGCGCCACCAACGACGTCGGGGTTGAAGACCGTCCCCTGCAGGCTCGCGGACGTGAGGCCGACGCTGGTCGCGGGAGCGGTGCTCGCCGATGCCGGTGCCACCTCGAACGCTCCGATGTCGCACGCCGAGCCCTGCGGGCGCCGCACGCCGCGCTGGTCGGTAGGCGGACAGCCTTCGTTGCCACCGGCATCGATCGCAGGGGAGCCCGCCGACAGCGCGAGCGTCCGGATGGGTCCGCCATTGTCTTGCAGCGGCCCCAAACGCGGGTCGGTTTTGGTGAGGTCCCCGGCGGCGTGGAAGTTGCACTGGTCCAGGCTGTCGAGGTTGTGACCCAGCGAGGCCGGTTCCCCCGTGCAATTTTCCTTCCCCGCCGAAGAGACGCCACCGCTCACGAGCGTGTTCTCCACCTTGGTGTTCGCGCCTCCGAGGTAGGCATCGCCGCCACCGCTCGCGCCGGGTTCGCCTTCGGCGGTGTTGGCGCTGATCGTGGCGTTGGTAAGCGTCATCACACCGGGGGAGTTGGCGCCGATATTCGCTCCCCCACCGCTGGCGATTCCGTTGGGCAGCGCCCGCACGATGTTCTCCGCAATTGTGAGATCGCTGAGGGAGACGAGTGGTTCGTTGGAGAGCGCGAACACTCCGCCGCCCTCGCCGATGCCGCCGCTTCCACCGGGACCTGCAGAGGCATCTACCCTGTTTGCGGCAAACGTGCTCGTAGATGCGTCAATCGGGCCGACGGCGAAGAAGGCGGCGCCGCCACCCTCGGCGATACCCCCCGATTGTCCGGCGCTGGAAGGACCCTGTCCGCCACGCGCGTCGGCGACGTTCCCTACAAATTCATCGCCTTCGAGCACGAGCCGGCCGGCGCTGTAGAGGCCGCCGCCCTCGGCGATCCCACCACCGTGACCGCTGCCCCCGACCGTGCTCGCGCTGTCGCCGGTCAAGCTGCTGTCCAGCAGGGTCAGCGCTCCTTTGCTGACAGCGACTCCCCCTCCCTCGGCGATCCCGCCCGATTCAGACGGCCCCAGCCCGTCGGCAACGGCCTGGTTTTCGGCGATGATGTCATCGTCCAGGGTGAGGCTCGCGGCTTCGTTGAGAACGCCGCCACCTTCCACGACACCCGAAACCACAGGGGGCCTTCCGCCACGGATCGCCAGACCGCTGATGGTGATGTCGCTCGACGTCCCACTCGTGTGGAAAACGCGAAAAGCCCCGCTGGCTCGGACGATCGTGTGAGTCGCACCCGCGCCGGTGATCGTCAGCGTCTTCGAGACCGCGAGCTCCCCGCTGGTGAGCACGTATTCGCCGGCCGGCACAACGATGCTTTCGCCCGCCAACGCACTGCTGATCGCCTGGCGCAGCGATCCCGAGCCGCTGTCGTTTTGGTTAGCGACAGTGATCCCGGCCCGTGCCGAGGCAACCGAGATCACGCACAACACGAGCCCCAGCAGCGTGCTTACCCTAAGCCTTACCAGCATGCAGCGCAGAGCCTACAGCAGGTCTCGGGAGAGCGGATCGGCGTCATTCCGTTGTGTCCGGGCGCCAGTCCTTGACTCCCCAAAGATGCTCGCGACCTGCCCGACCGTCTGCGTCGAAGTGCACACCCTCGTCTTCCAGGCGCCGGCGGACGCCGTCGGCATCTGCCGGAAAGGCTGGATTGCTCGTCTTCCATCCGTCGCCCATGTAGCCCTCCTGTTTCAGCACGCGATACACGTTCGGCACGCCGTCCCCTGTGCTTGCTAGCCAGGAGCCGACGCCCATCGCACCTTGTGGTGAGCCGCCGGCGCGCGCAACCTCCCCGTAAGCAGTCCATTTCCCTTCAGGGACGGAGGCGATGAACGCAAGCGCCTGTTCCCGATCGAGCGGCGCAGCGGCGGCGTTCCTGGCGCTCGCGGCGCGCATCTTCTCGGCAACCTTGACTTCGTAGTCACCTGCCTCCGGCAGCGGCAGCAGAATCGACGAGCCCAGCAGCAGCTGGCCGCCCACCTCGTATAGGACCAATTGGACGCACGTAATGTCCAGGCCAAAGGAGCGCGTCAGCCAGATCACGGTCGACGTGACGGCGGGCTGAAAGCCTCCGGCGACCAGCATGATCCGCGGCTGCACATCCTCGTCCACGACGTCGAGGTCCCCGCCTTCGATGAACGCCTCGAGCTCCCGGCGCGCACCCTCTGCATCTACGTCACGACCATCGCTGCTCCTCAAATAGTCGCTGTGCGCTTCGGCGAGCTGATCGGCTCGGAAGGTCGAGACGAATGCGGCGTAGCGCAGCGCTTGCAGATCCTGGTAAGCGCCCGAGGTGTCCCGCTTCACCTCGATCACGACCAGACGCCCGGTACGATCGATCGCCAGCACATCGAGGCGATCCTTGGCACGGTCGAAGCCCGCGAACTGGTGGGTGATGATCTTCAGATCCTCCCCCAGAACCAGGGGCCGCTCGCGGATCCAGCGCTCTATGTCTTGAAGCTCCAGCGCGCCGACTCCCGAGAAGCTCGCGGGGTGGAGTCGCTGCGGGGTTCCAGATGCGCCCTCCGGCACTGAGAACAACTCGAAACTGTTGCGCTTCTGCTTCAAACCGTTGGCGGCCTAATGAACTATGCAGGGCTCACAACGACGAGCGGAATAGCTCGTGCTGTCTGCTTCTGGTACGCATCGTAGCGCCCGCGGTTGTTGTCGTTGACGAGCTTCCAGAGACGCACGTACTCCTGGTCTCCCTGCTCCACGACGCGCGCAGTTCCGGGTTGCTTGGTGCGCGCGACCTGGACTTCGACGTCCGGTTTGCTCTGAACGTTGAAAAACCACCCAGGCGCCCGATCGGAACCCCCGTTGGATGCGACAAGCACAAAGTCCGCTCCATCCTGCGCGTACACGAGCGCATTGCACCGCTCCTTCCCGCTGCGCCGCCCGGTGCTGCGCAGCAGCAGCGTCGGGACACCGATCATCCGATGACCCACCGCACCGCCACTGCGCTCATAGAGCAACTGATGCAGGCGCAACGCCTGGTGCTGTATCGCGTCCGCCAAGGCCATGATCCAAGACTACACGGCGTCAGGAGAGCCGGCGGCCCCAGCCGGCTTGTGGTCGTGCTCGTTGCGAGAGAGAATTGTGAGCCGCTCGACGGTAAGCTCGCGCACCCTCAGCTCGCGCACCGCGAGCTTCCCGATCGCGCCTCGCCCGATCGCGACGCTTCCGATCGCAAGTGCGCCCGCGGCTCCCGCGCCGGTCGCGACGCCCATCACGTAGCTGCCGAGCATCCCGCCACGGCGACCGCCGCAAGTGCACTTCTTGCCGCGCATTCTTTGACGTTTCGCTCGCTTGTCGCGCTTGACCAGCTCCACGTACTTCACCTCGCGCACGATATCCATTCAACCTGACATAGCGCCGTCTTCTTCGGTGAAAGACCGTTCCGGAATTGCGGACTTCCCGCAGCCACCCGAGCCGCGCGGGCGTTATACCTCCACGACGACCGGCAGCACCATCGGCCGCCGCCGCAGCCGGTCGTATACGAGCCGCGCCAGGTCGTCGTGCAGCGTCTGCTGGATCAGGTCCACCTCGCGCAGCTCCTCCTCGGCGGCGCGGCGCAGCGACTCCTCGACGGTCGCGCGGATCTCCTCGACCAGCTCGCCCGCCTCGTCCAGGAAGGGCACGCCGCGGAAGATCACCTCGGGGTCGGCGACCGAGCGGCCGTCCTGCTCGGCGATCGTCGCGACCACGATGAAGATCCCATCCGCGGAGAGCATCCGCCGGTCGCGCAGCGCCACGTCGGCCATGTCACCGATCTCCACGCCGTCGACGAACACCATCCCCGCCTGCTCGCGATCGCCGAAGCGCGCCCCGCGCTCGTCGAGGTCCAGCGGCAGGCCGTTGTCGCCCTGGAAGATGTCGTCAGGGTCGATCCCGACCGCTTCGGCGAGCTGAGCGTGCAGGTGCAGCCGCTTGAAGTCGCCGTGGAACGGCATCACGTACTTCGGTTGCACGAGGTTCAGCATCAGCTTCACCTCCTCCGCGTACCCGTGCCCGGAGGCGTGCACGGGAGCGTCGCGTGGCGTGATCACGTTGCAGCCGATGTGGTAGAGCCGGTCGATCGTCTCGTTCACCGCGCGCTCGTTGCCCGGCACCGGGGTCGCGGAGAACACGACCGTGTCGCCGCGCCGCAACTGCACCTGTGGATGGTCGCGGTAGGCCATCCGACGCAGCGCCGAGAGCGGCTCGCCCTGGGAGCCCGTCGAGATGATCACGATGCGCTCGTCCGGGAAGTCGTCGATCTCGCGCGCCCCCACCAGCATCCCCTCGGGCACGTCGATGTGGTCCAGCGAGCGCCCGATCCCCACGTTCTTGCGCATCGAGCGCCCCACCAGCGCCACCTTGCGCCCCAGCTCGTGCGCCGCGTCCACGACCTGCTGCACGCGGTGGATGTTCGACGCGAAGCTCGTCACCACGATCCGCCCCTCACAGCGCGCGAACACCTCCAGCAAATGGCGCCCCACGACCGACTCCGACGGCGAGAACCCCTCGCGGTCCACGTTCGTCGAGTCCCCGCACAGCAGCAGCACGCCCTCCCGGCCCAGCTCAGCCAAGCGCGACACATCCGCCGGCGGACCATCCACGGGGGTCTGGTCGAACTTGTAGTCGCCCGTGATCAGCACCGTCCCCAGCTCCGTCCCGATCGCCACCGCGCACGAGTCCGGGATCGAGTGCGTCATGTGCACCATCTCCAGCTCGAACGGCCCCAGCTCCAGCGCCTCCCCGGGCGCAACCTCGCTGAGCTCCACGTCGCGCAGCCGGTGCTCTTCGAGCTTCGAGCGCGCCATCGCGATCGTCAGCGCCCCCCCATACACCGGCGGCAGACCCGCACCCGACTTCTCCAGCTCCCTCAGCACCCACGGCAGCGCACCCAGGTGGTCCTCGTGGCCGTGTGTGATCACGATCCCGTCGATCTCCCCCGCGCGTTCGCGCAGGTAGGAGAAGTCGGGCAGCACCAGGTCGATGCCGACCATCTCCGGTGTCGGGAAGCGCAGACCCACGTCCACCACCAACACCCGCCCGTCGTGCTCCACGACGGTCATGTTCTTGCCGATCTCCCCCAGCCCCCCCAGTGGGAGGACTCGCACCTTGGCGCTCACGCGTGCGGCGCCGGCGCCGCGTGCGCCGAGGTCTCGTCTAGCAGGCCATGGCGTTCGAGCATCGCGCGCACCGCCGCCTCCTCCTCCTCACTGGCCTCCACGAGCGGCAGTCGCAGACCGCCCACGCGATGGCCCAGCATGTTCAGCGCCGCCTTCGTGCACGTCGGGCTCGACGTCAGGAACAGCGTCGCGTACACGTCCCGCAGCGAGCGGTCGGTCTCCGCGCGGCTCTCCGGCTCGTCCACCATGCGGCGCATCTCGTCTCCCACTATGTGGCTCGCGACCGTGATCCCGCCCGCGCCGCCCTCCTCCAGCGTGCGCGCGAACAGCGTGTCGTCGCCCGCGTACAGCTCCAGGCCGTCGATTGGCTGCAGCTCGTCCTCGTTGGCCTGCTTCACGCCCGCGATGTTCTCGATCTGCGCCAGGCGCGCCAGCAGCTCCGGCGAGATGTTCGTGACACACCGGCCCGGGATGTTGTAGAGCAGGATCGGTTTGTCCGTCGCCGCCGCGATCGCTTCGTAGTGACGCACGATCCCGCGCTCGTTGGGCTTGTTGTAGTAGGGCGTCACGCTCAGATGCGCATCCGCGCCGAGCTCCGTCGCGCGTTCGGTCAGGAAGACCGCGTGACGCGTGTCGTTGGCGCCCGTGCCCGCCACCACCGTCATGCCGTGCGGGCGCTCGCGCACGGCGAGCTCGACCAGGCCGAGCTGCTCCTCGTCTGTCAGCGTCGACGCCTCGCCCGTGGAGCCCGCGACGACGTAGCCGTCGGAACCGTGCGCCGCCAGATGGCCCATCAGCGCCACGAACGACTCCTCGTCCACACGCAGCTCCGCGTCGAACGGCGTCACGATTGCCGTCAAGATCGACCCCAGGTTCATCATCGCGCCCATTATCACACGCCGTCCCCGCTGGAGAAGAGCAACTGCTCCAGACCCACCGTCAACGGCTCGCCCAGCCCGTCGATGCGCCGCACCGCCAGCAGCACCCCCGGCATGAACGACTCCCGGTCGATCGAGTCGTGGCGAATCGTCAGCGTCTGACCCAGGTCGCCGAGGATCACCTCCTGATGCGCCACCAGCCCCGGTAGCCGCACCGAGTGGATCGGCGGCGTACGCCCACCGCTCGCTTTGGACATCAGCGCCGCCGTCCGCGCCGCCGTCCCGCTCGGAGCGTCCAGCTTGCGGTCGTGGTGGAGCTCCACGATCTCCGCCTTCGCCATGTGCCGCGCCGCCTCCGCCGCGAACCGCATCATCAGCACCGCGCCCACCGCGAAGTTCGGCGCCACCAGCACGTTCGCGCGCTTCGTGCCCGCCGTCCGCAGCGCGATCGCGTCGAGCTCGTCCCGCAACCGCTCCAGGTCGAACCCAGTCGTGCCCACCACCGCATGCACGCCCGCTCGCGCGCACGCCAGCGTGTTCTCGAGCGCCACCTCCGGGCGCGTGAAGTCCACGACCACGTCCGGTGCGCGATCCCCCGTCAGCACCTCCTCGAGCGTCGTCCCGAGCTCCGGGTCCGCACGCGCACACAGCTCGGTGTCCTCGGCGCCCTCGACCGCAGCGCACACCGCCCGACCCATGCGGCCCGCCGCGCCCGCCACCGCGACCGCGATCACGCCGCCACCCCCTGCAGCGGGGCGATCGCCGCCCGCAACGCATCCTCGTCGGGTCCGATCGCCGCAACCGACAGCGCGGCGGGGTTGAAGAGATCGCGCGCCAACGCATGCACGTCCTCCGCGCTGACCGCGTCGATCCGCGCGATGATCTCCTCCACCGTCAGGATCGGCAGCTCCGCCAATACCGAGCCCCCCAGGCGATTCATCCGCGACGCGGTCGACTCCAACGACAGCGCCAGGCGCCCCTTCGCGTTCTCCCGCGAACGCACCAGCTCGTCCTCCTTCGGCGGCTCCGCCGCGAAGCGCTCGAGCTCCTGGGAGATCACCGCCAGCGTCTGCTCCAAATTCTCCGGACGCGTCCCCACATACAGCCCGACCTCGCCCGTCGCCGCATACAGGCTCGAGAACGAGAACACCGAATACGCGAGTCCCCGGCGCTCGCGCACCTCCTGGAACAAGCGCGAAGACGCCCCCCCACCCAACACCGTGTCCAGCACGCGCAACGCGAAGCGCCGCTCGTCGTGACGCGAGATCCCCGGTCCGCCCAGGCACACGTGGTACTGCTCGGTGTCCTTCTGCAGGAACCGCACCCGCGGCGCGAACTCCGGCTCTCCCAGCGACACACGACTCGCTCGCCCCTCCACCGCCGCGATCCGCTCCTCGGTCCCACGCGCCAGCTCGACCAGCGCGTCGTGCTCCAGCGAGCCCGCCGCCGCGATCACGAGCTCATCCGGCGAGTAGCGCTCGGCGTGGAACGCGCCCAGCTGCTCGCGCGTCACCGCGCCCACCACCTCCGCGCGCCCGATCACCGGCCGTCCCAGCGCGTGGGCGCCAAAGACCGCCTCTCCCAGGACATCGAACACGCGGTCCTGCGGGTCGTCTTCGTACATCGCGATCTCTTCCAGCACCACCTCGCGCTCGGCCTCCAGCTCCTGCAGGCCCGGGCGCCACACCATGTCCGCGATCACGTCGAACGCGCGCTCCAAATGGTGGTCGAGCACGCGCGTGTAGATCGAGGTCCCCTCCTTGTCCGTCCCCGCGTTCAGCTCGGCGCCCATCGCGTCGAAGAGCTCGTCGATCTCCGCCGACCCGTAACGCTCCGAGCCGCGGAACAGCATGTGCTCGAGCAGGTGCGAGATCCCCGCCTGCTCGAGCCGCTCCGACGCCGAGCCCGTCGCGACCCAGAAGCCCAGCGCCACCGAACGCACGCCCGGCATCGGTTCGCTCACGACGCGCACGCCTGAGTCCAGCGTCGTGATGCGGTGCGCAGCTCCGTCCATCGGTCTCAGCGTCGCGCCGTCGGGCCCGGGCCGCGCTCCAACATCGCGCGGCCCGGTCGCCGGCAGCTGCTAGTGACGGTCGCGATCCGCGCCATGACGGGGTCGACCGGAGCCGCGAGCGCCGCCCGAGCGCCGCTCGCCGTCACGGCCGTTGCGCGAGCCGCCGCGGCCACCCCCGCCGCCGCCGCCCGCGCCGCCGGTGCCGACCAGCGCGAGATCCTCCGCCGACTTGCCCGCGATCTCCGGGTCGTCGGCGAGGCGCAGGCCGATGCGGCCACGCTCGCGATCGACCTCGACCACGCGCACGTTGACCTCGTCGCCTTTGTTCAGCACGTCCTCCACGCTGTCCACGCGCTCGCCCGGCGAGACGTTGGAGATGTGCAGCAGGCCGTCCGTGCCCTTCGCCAGCTCGACGAACGCGCCGAACGTCGTCGTCTTGACGACCTTCCCCGCGTATTCGTCACCGACCTCGACCTCCTTCATCATCATCCGGATCCGCTCCACCAGCTCGTCTCCGAGCTCGCCGTTGGCCGAGTAGATCAGCACCTGGCCGTCGTCGTTGACGTCGATCTGCGACTCGAACTCCTCAGAGAGGCCCCGGATCGTTTCGCCGCCCTTGCCGATCAGCAGGCCGATCTGCGACGGGTCGATCTGAATCGTCTGGATCCGCGGAGCGAACTGGCTCAGCGCCTCACGCGGCCCTTCGATCACGTCGGCCATCTTGCCCAGGATGAACGTCCGGGCCGTGTGGGCCTGCGTGAGCGCGTCTTTGAGGATCTCGAACGTGACGCCCGAGATCTTGATGTCCATCTGCAGCGCCGTGATCCCACGATCGGTACCGGCGACCTTGAAATCCATGTCCCCGAGGTGGTCCTCGACGCCGGCGATGTCGGTCAGGACGATGTAGTCGTCGCCCTCCTTGATCAGCCCCATCGCGATGCCCGCCACCGGGCGCTTGATCGGCACGCCCGCGTCCATCAGCGATAGCGCCGAGCCGCACACCGACGCCATCGAGGACGACCCGTTGGACTCGAAGATGTCCGACACCACGCGGATCGTGTACGGGAACTCCTCGATCGACGGCACCACCGGCAGGAGCGCCCGCTCCGCCAGCGCGCCGTGGCCGACGTCGCGGCGTTTGGTGCCCAGGCGCCCCGCCTCGCCCACCGAGAACGGCGGGAAGTTGTAGTGGTGGAAGTAGTACTTTTTCGTCTGCAGGCCCAGCGTGTCAACGCGCATCTCCTCCTTGAGCGTCCCCAGCGCGGCGACGCTCAGCGCCTGCGTCTGCCCGCGCGTGAACAGCGCCGAGCCGTGCGTGCGCGGCGCGACCCCCACTTCGATCGCGATGTCGCGGATCTCGTTCTCCGCGCGGCCGTCCGGGCGCTTCTTGTGCACCGCGATCCGCTCCCGGACGATCGCCTTCTCGAGTTTGTCGAACGCCAGTTGCACCGCCGCGCGCCGCGCCTTGGCCGCTTCGAACTGCTCCTCGCTCCCACCCTCCGGCGCGGACGGCGCGTGTTGGGAGAGCACCGCCTCCTCGACCGCCTTCGTCGCGTCCTGGCGCTCGAGCTTGTCCTCTACCTGCGTCGCTTCGTCCAGCGCGCGGCCATGCGAAGCGCGGATCGCCGCCAGGATCTGCTCGTCCACGACGGGGATCTCGACGGGCGTCTTCTCCTTGCCGACTTTCGCGGCGAGGTCGCGCTGGAGCTGGCAGATCTTCTTGATCTCCGAGTGCGCGATGTCCAGGGCGTCGAGGATCTCCGCCTCGGAAACCTCGTTCGCGCCGGCCTCCACCATCAGGATCGCATCCTCGGAGCCCGCCACCACGAGGTCGAGATCCGAGCCCTCCAGCAGGTCTTTCTCGTCGGGGTTCACCACGAAATTGCCCTCGACCTTGCCGATCCGCACCGCGCCGACCGGGCCGGCGAACGGGATGTTGGAGATCATCAGTGCCGTCGACGCGCCGTTCATCGCCAGGATGTCGTACGGGTGCTCGTGGTCGACCGAAAGCGGGATCGCGATCAGCTGCGTCTCGCGGTTCCAGCCCTTCGGGAACAGCGGGCGCAGCGGACGGTCGATCATGCGCGCCGTCAGCGTCGCCTTCTCACCCGAGCGACCCTCGCGCTTGAAGAACGAGCCCGGGATTTTCCCGGCCGAGTACATGCGCTCCTCGACGTCCACCGTAAGCGGCAGGAAGTCAACGTCGCGCGGGTTGCCCGCGGTCGCCGTCGCCAGCACCATCGTGTCGCCCTGGCGCACCACCACCGCGCCCGATGCCTGCTTGGCCATCCTGCCCGTCTCGAACGAGATCTCGCTACCCGCGATCTCCACGGAGACCCGTGTCACGGAGTCACTGCTCATAGATGCCTCTACCTTCCCTGCACCGCCCGTCGGTCGGCGGCACGCTGTCTCTTATTTATTCTCGGTTCCGAACGGACGGAGCTTAGCGAAGAGGGGGCCCACAGGGCCCCCGGTCACGGAGCCCGGATGGCTCCATTCGTCTCGGAAGGGTCGGCTGGATGCCGACACGAGCTATGCCTTCTTGAGGCCGCCGAGAATCATGTGGACGCCGGGGAGATCGGCGGGCGAGGGAGCCTCGTAGCTCCAGCGCACCACGCCGTCCTCGCCTGTGATCACGAGCGCGCGCTGCGGGAAGCCGCCGGGGTGCAGCACACCGAACGCGCGGCACCCCTCGCCCTTGGGCTCGAAGTCCGAGAGCTGCGGGATGCTCACGCCCAGTTTTTCGCGAAACGCCTTCTGCGCGTAGGAGCTGTCGCACGAGACGCCGTAGATCTCGGCGCCGCCGGCCTTGATCTGGTCGAGCTCGCGCTCATACAGCTGCAGCTGGTCTGTGCACACCGGGCTGAACGCGAACGGGTAGAACACCAGCACCGTCGTGGAGCCCTGCAGATCCTGCTCGGTGAAGCGCTCCCCGTCTTCGCGCTGCAGTGTGAACGTCGGCGCGGGCGTGCCGGGGGCAACGACGCTCATCCGGACGCCTGTCTACTTCCTCAGGCCGAGCTCTTTGATGAGGGCCCGGTAGCCCTCGAGGTCCGTGCGCTGCAGGTAGTCCAGGAAGCGCCGCCGGCGTCCCACGAGCATCAGCAGGCCGCGGCGTGAGTGGTGGTCTTTCTTCTGCGCCCGCAGGTGCTCGGTGAGGTGGTTGATGCGCTCCGTCAGCAGCGCCACCTGCACCTTCGTGGAACCGGTGTCCTGCTCGGAGGCACCGAACTTGGCGGCGAGCTCGCGCTTTCTCTCAGTCGTCAACGTCATGGGCGGCGACACCGTAGCAGACCACGCCGGGGAAGCCGCCGAGACGCCTGCGCGCACGGTCGTGCGCTCAGACCTGGCTCCGGTACCGCTCGACGACCTCGCGCGTGCGCGCCACGTCGCGGTGCATCTGCTCGACGAGCGCCTCGGAGCTCTCGAAACGCCGCTCGCCGCGCAGACGCTCCAGGAAGTCCAGGCGCAGCTCCTCGCCGTAGAGATCGCCCTCGAAGTCCAGCAGGTACGCCTCGATCAGCTCCCCGCGGCCCGTCACGAACGTCGGACGCACGCCGATCGAAACCGCCGCCGGGTGTCCGTTGGCGAGGCACGCATAGATACCGTGACCGGGGCACACGAGCGCATCGTCGGGGATCAGGTTCGCGGTCGGAAACCCCAGCTCGCGGCCCCGTCGATCGCCATCCACGACCTCGCCGCGCAGCTGGAACGGCGCGCCGAGAAAGTGCGCGGCCTGCTCGACCTCCCCCGCCAACACCAGTCCGCGGATGTGGCTGGAGGACACGATCTCTCCGTCGATTTCCAGCAGCGGGTGCACGACCGCGCGGAAGCGTCCGTCGGCGGCCAGCATCTCGGGGTCGCCCTTCGCGCGGTTGCCGAAACGGAAGTTCTCGCCCACCGACACGCAGCTCGCGCCGAGCGCGCCGACGAGCACGTCGTCGACGAACTCCTGCGCCCCGCGCGCCGCGAACGCCGCGTCGAACGGGATAACGATCAGCTCCGCCACGCCCAGGGAGGCGATCAGCTCCGCCTTCACGTCGAGGCTCGTCAGCAGCTTCGGCGCGTGCTGGGGCGCCACGATCGAGACCGGATGCGGTTCGAACGTCAGCACGCTGTCCGAGCCGCGGATCACCTCGCGGTGGCCGAGGTGCACGCCGTCGAACGTGCCGACCGCCACGCTGCGACCGTCCCGCCGCTCGACGTCGGGTAGGCGAGTGATCTGCACGGCCGCACAGCCTAGTGGGAAGGCACTCCGGCGGCGTCGAGCGCACGCTCGAGGAGGATCGGCAGGCCCGCCGGGAGCTCCCACGGCTCGCCCCGTCGCGGCGGCGCGATCGCGTTCTCGACCTCGAATGGGCCGATCGCGGTGCGGCGCAGCTCCACGCAGTAGGCGTCGCCGAGGTCTCCGATCAGCGAGCGCACGTAGGTGCCCGCGGAGCACTCGATCAGGTAGCCCGCGCGCGGCAGGTCGTCGAGCCCGGCGCCGGCCGGGTCGTCCAGCCGGACACTCGTCTGGATGGGACGCTCCTCGCGCCAGAGCCGCTCGAAGCGGTAGACGGTGACCTGACGCGGCGGCATCTCGAACCGCTCTCCGCGACGCGCGCGCTTGTAGGCGCGCTCGCCGCCGACCTTCACCGCCGAGTAGATCGGTGGGCGCTGACGCAGCTCACCGGTCGGTAGCACCAGGTCGTCCGGCGGCACACGGCCCGTGATGGTGACCTCGCCCTCCGTGTCGCCGGTGCTGGAAAGCGCCCCCAGCCGCGCCACGGCCTCGTAGCGCTTTCGCAGTTCCATCATCTGCCTCTGGATGCGGGTGGCGCGCCCGACGAGCACGAGCAGCAGGCCGCTCGCGAACGGGTCCAGCGTGCCGGCGTGCCCGGTCTTCACACCCCCCAGCTCGCGCCGCACCGCGGCGACGACGTCGTGGGAGGTCATCCCGACGGGCTTGTCGATCGGGAGGACCCCGTTCACGCGGGCGCCGGCGCGACCTGCCCGTCGCGCGTCGGGCGCAGCTGGGCGGCGACTTCGTTGCGCAGGAACTCGGTCAGCTCGTCGAGCTCGAGCGTCGTCGTGAATCCCGCGGCGCGTCGGTGGCCGCCTCCCCCCTGGGCACGCGCGATCGCGGAGACGTCCACGTCGTCGTCGGTCGCTCGCAGCGAGACTTTGTGTTCGCCGCGGCGCCCCGGCGCCGTGAGCTCGCGCACGAGCGCCGCGACCTTCGTGCCGTTGACCGCGCGCAGGTGATCGATGATGCCCTCCGAGTAGCTGTCCTCGGCTTTGCTCGCGATGAAGTCCTCCGCGCTCAGCGCCGCCAGCGTCAGCTCGCCCGCGTCGTAGCGGCGCGCCTGCTCCAGGGCACGGCCGAGCAGCTCGATCTTCGCGAACGGCAGACCCTCGTACAGTCGCCGGTAGATCCCCTGGACGTCGACACCGGCCGCGATCAGCTCGGCCGCCATCTGATGAGCGCGGGGGCCGGTGTTCTCGTACATGAAGCGCCCCGTGTCCGTCACCAGCCCGACGTACAGCGCCTCGGCGGCCGCCGCCGTCGGCGTCACGCCGAGCCCGTGCATCAGGTCCCAGATGATCTCCGCCGTGCACGACGCACTCGGGACGACGTAGTCGAGCGTGCCGAAGCGCGTGTTGTCGTGGTGGTGGTCGACGTTCAACAGGTGCGCCCCGTCGCGCAGCACCTCCGCGGAGTTGCGGTCGATGTTGCCGCAATCCAGGAACACGACCGTGCGCTCCGCGATGTCCGCCGGCGGCACCTGGATGAGCTTCTCCAGCTCGAACCACCGGTACTCCTCGGGGAGCGGCAGCTCGCTGGATGCCATGAACATCAACGAATCCTTGCCAAGCGCGCTCAGCAGACCCTGCATGCCGACGAGCGAGCCCAGCGCGTCGCCGTCGACGCTCTCGTGCGTCGCCAGCACGAAGTGTGTGTCCTCGCGGATGCGCCTCAGCACGAGCTCCCGAGCGTCCACGCCGTTCGCGTTCGAGCTCATCGCTCGTCTTCCTCGAGCAGCGCGTCGATGCGCTCGGCGCGATCCGCGGTGTCGTCGTAGGCGAAGGCCAGCGTCGGCGTGCGCTTGAGATGCAGCTCCGAGGCGACCCGACCCTGCAGATATCCGTGTGCGCTGCGCAGTCCCTCCAGCGTCGCCTCACGCCGCGGCTCGTCCCCGAGCACGCTCACGTAGACGCGAGCGTGGCTCAGGTCTGCACTGGTCCTCACATCAGTAACGGTCACAAAGCCCACACGCGGATCCTTTAGCTCGCCTGCCACCGCTTCGCCGATCACCTGCCTGATCGCCTCATCGACGCGGCGCATGCGACCCGTGCTCATCCTACCCTTCCCGGTCGGGGAAATTGCAATCCGAGCGCCACAGCGGGCGCCCCGGTCACAACTCTCGCTCTACCTGGCGCGTCTCATAGGTCTCGAGAACGTCGCCCTCGCGCAGATCCTGGAAGTTGGCGAGCACGATCCCGCACTCGTAGCCGGACGTCACCTCGCGGGCGTCCTCGTTGAAGCGCCGCAGGCTCCCGATCGTGGTGTCGTAGATCACGGTCCCCTCGCGCACGACGCGCACGCGCGCCCCACGCGTGACCTTGCCCTCGGTGACGAACGAGCCCGCGATCACGCCGATCCGTGACGCGCGGAACAGCTGGCGCACCTCGGCCTGGCCGAGCGGGGTCTCGACCTCCTCGGGCTCCAGCAGTCCCTGCATCGCCGCGCGCAGCTCCTCGATCGCACGGTAGATCACCGAATAGGAGCGGATCTCCACGCCCTCGCGCTCGGCGATCTGGCGCGCGTCGCCGACGGGGCGCACGTTGAATGCGAGGATCACGCCTTCCGAGGCAGCGGCGAGCATCACGTCTGACTCGTTGATCCCGCCGACGCCGCGGTGGATGATGTTGACCTTGACCTCATCCTGCGGGAGCTTCGCGATCTCGTCCTCGATCGCCTCCAGCGACCCGGCTACGTCGGCCTTGACGACCAGGTTGAGCTCCTTGACAGCGCCCTCGCGGGCGAGCTTGAAGACGTCCTCGAGCGAGATCTTGCGCCCCGATCTCCTCGCAAGCGCCTCGGTCTTCAGGCGGTTGGCGCGTTCGCCCGCGAGCTGGCGCGCGCGGCGCTCGTTCTCGACCACCCGCACGTGCTCGCCGGCCTCGGGGACCCCGTCGAAACCGAGCACCTCGACCGGCTCGCCCGGCCGGGCACGTTTGATGCGCGCACCGGTGAAGTCCTGCATCGCGCGCACCCGCCCGAAGTGGGCGCCTGCGACGAGCGCATCGCCGACGTGCATCGTGCCGCGCTGGATCAGGATCGAGACGACCGGACCGCGGCCGGGGTCGAGCTTCGACTCGATCACGGCGCCCGAGGCCTCGGCGTCACGGTTCGCGCGCAGCTCCTCCAGGTCGGCGACGACCTGGATCGTGTCGAGCAGGCTGTCGAGCCCCTGGCGCGTCTTGGCGGAGACGTCGACGAACTCGGTTTCACCACCCCACTCGGAGGGCTGCAGTCCCTGCTGTGTCAGTTCGGTGCGCACACGCTCGGGCTGCGCGCCCTCCTTGTCGATCTTGTTGACCGCGACCACGATCGGCACGTCGGCGGCTTTCGCGTGGTCGATCGCCTCCTGGGTCTGTGGCTTGACGCCGTCGTCGGCGGCGACGACGATCACGGCGAGATCGGTAACGCGCGCGCCGCGGGCACGCATCGCGGTGAACGCCTCGTGGCCGGGCGTGTCGAGGAACGTGATCACCTTGCCCGCGTGGTGCGCCTGGTAGGCGCCGATGTGCTGCGTGATGCCTCCCGCCTCGCCCGCGGCGACCTCGGTCTCGCGGATCGCGTCCAGCAGCGAGGTCTTGCCGTGGTCGACGTGGCCCATCACGGTCACGACCGGCGGGCGCTCGACGAGATCCTCCTCGGCGTCCTCGAAGACCGGCTCGGCCTCCACATCGTCCGCGGCGTGGACGATCTCGACCTCCTTGTCGAACTCCCCCGCGAGCACTCCGATCGCGTCGTCGGAGAGCGTCTGCGTGAGCGTCGCCATCTCCCCCAACGACATCAGCTTCTTGATGATCTCCGGCACGGGCACGCCGAGGTACTCCGCGACGTCCTTGACGGTCGAACCCGAGTTGATGCGCGTGACCTGACCGTCGCCGGCGACCGCGCTGTTGTCGATCGGGGCGATCGTCTCGTCGTAGGTCCCCCGACGCCGCCGCCCGCGGCGGGGACGGCGCTGAGGTTGGTTGGCGGGACCGGCCTGCTGGCGGCGCGAAGCCTGCGAGTCGATCACCACGCGCCGCCGTCCGCCCGGGGCACCGCCGCCGGGGGCGCGCTCGCCTGTGCGCGAGTCGCGTGTCGGCCGCACGCGCTCGCCGGCGGCCTGCGACTGCGCCGTGGACGCCCCCGCCGCGGACGGGCTCGGGGAAGCCGGTTCGGCGGGCTGGGACGCCGCGGGAGACCCGCCCGTGGGCGGCGCCTGCGGGGGTGCGGGTTTGGGGGGGCTCGCCACAGCCGCCGCGGTGGGCGCAGCCGGAGCCGCAGCCTGCGAAGCATCTGCCGTCGGCCCGTTCGTGGAAGCCGAACCGTCGGATCCCAGCGCACCCAGCGCGACGGACTCCTCGATCGAGGAGGAGCTCGTCTTGACATCGACGCCGGCCGCGCGCAGACGCTCCAGCAGCTCTTTGCTCTGCAGACCCTGCTCCTTGGCGATTTCGTGGACGCGCTTCTTGCTCATGGTGGTAAAGGTGGGATGTCGATTCTACGAATTAGGGGCTCTGTCGAGCGTCCGGGGATGTCGAGTGCGACAGGCCGGCGCAACGTGCGCGCGATGCCGCCGCGGCGCAGCGCGAGTGCCAAGCAGTTGCCGTCGGGCTGCGCGCGCTCGGCCCCGCGACAGAGGTAGGCACCGCGACCCGGAAGCGTGCCCGCAGCGTCGATCACCGCGCGCGACGGTCGGCCACGCTCGTGCCGGGCACGGCGATCGGCGAGGGCGATCCGCACGAGCTCGGCCTTCGGGGCGATGCGCCCGCAGCCTACGCAGCGGCGCCGGGGCACGTGGCCCGCTATGGCGCCTGCCCTCCCGCGCTCTCCGCCGAGGTCTCACCCGCGAAAGCTTGCGCCTGAGCCTCTTCGGCGACCGCATCCGCCTGGGCTTCGGTCAACGCGATCTCCGCCTCGGGCTCGGTCGCAGCCGCTTCGTCCTCGACCGCCACACCACCTCCACCGTTCTGGGAGAGATCGCCGACCTTGTCGGAGGCGATGTTCGCCAGCGCCTGATGAGTCTCCAGTCCGCAGTAGCGCGAGCCGGGCAGCGACGCGTTGGGGCAGCGGCGGCCGTTTGAGAGGATCGCGGCGCAGCGGCCGGAGACCTCCTCCTCCTCGTAGCCGTGCTCGGCCTCCTCGGCTGCGAACTCGGTCTCCGAGCGGATGTCCACGCGCCAGCCCGTCAGGCGTGCCGCGAGCCGCGCGTTCTGCCCCTCGCGTCCGATCGCCAGCGAGAGCTGGTCGTCGGGGACGATCACCGTCGCCTGCTTGGCGTCGTCGTCGACGAGCACCTCGCGCACGCGCGCCGGTGAGAGCGCCTTGGCGACGAACCGCGCGGGCTCTTCGTTGAAGGGGATGATGTCGATCTTCTCGCCGCGCAGCTCGGAGACGACCATCCGCACGCGCGAGCCGCGCGGGCCCACGCAGGCACCCACGGGGTCCACCCCGTCGGCGTGCGAGACGACCGCGATCTTCGAGCGGTAGCCGGGCTCGCGCGCGACGTTGGCGATTTCGACGAGGCCGTCGGCGATCTCGGGGACCTCGAGCTCGAACAGCTTCTTGATCAGCTCCGGGTCGCGGCGCGAGACGATGATCGATGGGCCCTTGGTCGAGGCCGAAACCTCCTTGATGACCGCCTTGATGCGCTGCGAGTGGTCGTAGCGCTCGCCGTCGACCTGCTCTGACTTCGGCAGCAGCGCCTCGACGCGCTCGCGCAGCTGCACGAGCGTGTAGCGCGAATCGGACTGCTGCACGATGCCGGTGATCAGCTCGCCGACGCGGTCGCGGTACTCCTCGAACATCATGTCGCGCTCGGCCTCGCGGATGCGCTGCAGGATGACCTGCTTGGCGGTCTGCGCGGCGATCCGCCCGAAGTCGTCGGGCGTGACGTCGCGTTCGTCGATCTGGTCGCGGTATTCCTCGAACTTCTTGGGGTCGATTTCCGGTTCCTCGGGTTCGCGCAGCTCGCCGGTCTCGGGATCCACGACGGTGCCCTCGTCGATCGTCTCCACGATCAGGTGCGCCTCGAGCCGTTCGGGGATGATCAGTTCGATCACGCGAAAGTCGGCGGTGTCGCGGTCCATTTCCACACGCGCGTACTTGGCGGAGCCGGGCTGCTTCTTGTAGGCAGATAGCAGGGCATCCTCGAGCGCGATCATCAGCTTCTCCGGCTCGATGCCCTTCTCGCGCGCGAGCGCGTGCATTGCCTCCAGGATCTCTCTTGACATGAGCGCTTACTCCTCGATCAGACTCGAACGGCGGATCTGCGAGTAGGGGATCGTCACCACGCCGTCGTCCGCGGCGAGCGTGATCTCGGTTTCGGATGCCCCGACGAGCTCGCCTGTGTAGCTGCGGCGCGTGGGCGCGGCGGCGTGGCGCACGTCGCTCGGCACCTGGGCGGGCGGGCAATGGGCGGGCGGGCAATGGGCGGGCGGGCAATGGGCGGGCGGGCAATCCATACGCACGCGCGCGCGGCGCCCGACGAAGCGGTGGAAGTGGGCGGGCTTGGTCAGCGGCCGCTGCAGGCCCGGCGAGGACACCTCCAGGGTGTAGCGCTCACGCAACTCCGAAAGTGCCGCCGTGACCCGCTCGCACACCGCGAGCGTGACACCGTCGGGGTGATCGACGAATACGCGCAGAGTGTCGCCGCCGGCGGTCTCGGCGAGCAGCACCTCCACGTCGGGCTCGCTCTGCGCGAGCCGCTCTTCGATCTCTCTCTGTAGTGGCGTCATGGGCCCTCCTTCAATAAAAAAAGCGGGCGGGCGCCCACTTTCGGGTACGGCAGCCGGCTTGCTTCACCGGCTCGAAAGCTGTCGGTCGAGCATAGCATTCGAGATCGCTCACGAGCTATGGGCGGCGCGCCGTGCGCGGTCCCGATAGACGCGGTAGTCGCGGCGCTCAGGTCTCAGCGAGCAGGCCAGCGCGAGCGGCTGGCACGCCTCGCGGTGGCGGCCGAGCTGCTGCATCGCGCGCCCGAGGCAGAAGAGCGCGTAGTCGTCGGTCGGGGACTGCGCTGCGAGCGCGCCGAACTCCTCCGCGGCGCCCTCGTAGCGGTGCGCGTGGAACAGCGCGCGGCCGAGCGCCTCCCGGATCGAGGCCTTGTCTGGCTCGAGGTCGCGCGCACGGGTGAGCGGGACGATCGCGGCCTGGTAGTCGGCGTGCACCAGCAGCTCGCAGCCGCGCCGGTAGAGCTCGTAGACGCCGTCCATCGTTGATCCACTGTACTCAGCCCTCGCGCAGGCGCTGCACGGCGTCGAGGATCTCCTCGGCGACGTGCTCCTTGGCGGCGATCGCGACATGCCGCTCGTCCTTGGCGGTCACGATCGTGACCTCGTTGCGCTCGGACTCGAAGCCGATGTCGGCGCGCGCGACGTCGTTGACGACGACCGCGTCGAGGCGCTTGTCGCGCAGCTTGCCGCGCCCGTACTCCACCGCCCCGGCGCCGTGCTCGGCGGCGAACCCGACGAGCGTCTGGCCTGCGCGGCGCTGCGCGGCGAGCCCGCTGAGCACGTCGGGGGTGGGCTCGAGCTCGAGCTCCAGCCGCTCGCGGCCGGCCTTCTTGAGCTTGCCGTCGGCGGGCGCGGCCGGTCGGAAGTCGGCGACGGCGGCGGCCATCAACAGCACGTCGCACGCGGGCAACTCGCGCTCGCAGAGCGCCTGCACGTCGGCCGCGCTGGGAGCCTCCAGCCAGCGCACCCCGTCAGGGCGGGACAGAGCCACGTTGGAGGCGATCACGGTGACCTCGGCGCCGCGCCCACGGGCGGCCCTGGCGAGCGCGAGCCCCATGCGCCCCGAGGAGCTGTTGCCCACGAAGCGCACGCTGTCGATCGGCTCGCGCGTGCCGCCAGCCGTCACGAGCACCCGCAGGCCACTCCAGGAGCCGTTGGCCGACTCCGCTGGTAGTACTGCCCCGGCTGGCTCGGGCTGCGGCCCGTCGCCGGCGCGGCCACGGCCGGACGCGAGCAGGCCCTCACACACCTCGAGCAGCCGCGCGGGCTCGGGCAGGCGTCCCGACGCCCTCCTCCCCCTTCGAGGCAAGGCGACCGCTGTCGGGGTCGATCACGATCACCCCGCGATCGCGCAACGTCGCGAGGTTGGCCTGCGTCGCGGGATGCTCGTACATGTTGTTGTTCATCGCGGGCGCCACGACGATCGGACATTTCGCGGCGAGCGCGGCGCTCGTGAGCAGGTTGTCGGCGTGGCCGCCGGCGAGCTTGGCGATCGTGTTGGCGGAGGCCGGCGCGACCAGGTAGAGGTCCGCGTTGCCAACCAGCTCGAGGTGCCCGATCGGGTCGTGCTCGGGCGGGCGCTGGTCGGGGAACGCCCCACGCGCGGGGTCGCGCTCGAACTCCTGCACGAGCACCGGCGCGCCGGTCAGCGCGGCGAACGAGGCCGAGCCGACAAAGCGGCGGCTCGTCGGCGTCTGCACGACGCGCACCGAATGACCGGCCGCGGTCGCAAGACGCACGAACTCGAGCGCCTTGTACGCGGCGATCCCACCGCTGACGCCGAGCAGGATTCTGGGCATTTTCGGGGTTTTAGAGGTCGGGCCACCCTCCCGCAAGCTCTGGCCCCGCACTTGCGCCAGCAAAACCCGCTAGGGCGTTCGATGAGCAAGCGATGCAAGGACGCAGGGAGCGAAGTGTGCTTCGCACACGAGCGACTGAGGACGCCGCAGCGCGCCGCTCAGCGGGCGTCCTAGCTAGCGGTAGTGGTACTTGATCTTTCCTCGGGCCACCTCTTCGAGGGCGATCGTGAGGTAGTTCTTGGAGGCGGTGTCGACCATCGGCGGGGGGAACTCGTCGAAGGTGCCCTCGCCGAGGTTGTGGTAGTAGCTGTTGATCTGGCGCGCGCGCTTGGCGGCGACGATCACGCTGGCGTAGTTGGAGTCGACGTTCTCGAGGAGCTTGTCGATGCGGGGGGAAATCACTTGCGCTTTGGCCTTTCTTGGTTGGCGAACCAGATTGTAGTCGCTTATCCCAGAGCGCCCGCGACGACCGCGGTGAGGCGATCGAGCGCGTCTTCGAGGCGGTCGTTGACGATCACGTGGGCGAACTCGGGCTGCGCCTCGAGCTCGTGCTCGGCGACGCGCAGGCGACGCTCGACCTCCGGGGCATCGTCGGTGCCGCGTCCGACCAGCCGCGTGCGCAGCGCCTGCAGGGAGGGCGGGGCGATGAAGACCTGCAGCGCCTCGGGCATCGCCTCGCGCACCTGGCGGGCACCCTGGACCTCGATCTCCAGCACCACCGGCACGCCGACTCCGACGCGCCCTTCGAGCTCGCTGCGCAGAGTCCCGTAGCGACGCCCCGCATAGTCCGCGTGCTCGACGAAATCGCCCCGCTCCACGCGCGCGGCGAACTCGTCGGGGCTGAGGAAGTGGTACTCGACGCCGTCGCGCTCGCCAGCGCGCGGCGCACGGGTGGTCGCCGAGACGGAGAGCTCGAGCTGCGGCAGGCGCTCCATCAGCCCGCGGATCAGCGTGCCCTTGCCGACGCCCGAGGGGCCGGTGATGACGAACACGCGCGCCACGCCTAGTGCGACACTAACGGCGAAGGAGCGACACGAGCTCGCTGCGCTGACGCTCGGAGAGTCCACCGATCGTCTTGCTGGGGGCGATCCGGCAGTGGGCAAGGATCTTGTTGACCTTCACCCGCCCGTACTTGGGGACGGCGAGCATCATGTCGAAGACCTTCGCGGTCTCGACGTACTCGGGCGGGTTCTGCAGCAGCGTGTGGATCGCCAGGCGGCCGGCCTTCAGATCGCGCTTGAGCTGGGCGCGCTGGGTGCGGATGTGGTTCGCGCGAGCGAGCGCGTCCATGCGCTGGTTGAGGGATCGCTCTGGCGCCGCGGAGTGCTTTGGGTGGGTCGTGCCCGTCGCGGTCGCCATGGGCGGCGAGTCTACACATCCGGCACGCCCGATCAAGGCGCGGGTCACGAATTCATCTAACGCTCGAGTTGAGGTTGAGCCATATAGAGGCTGGTGGATGGTCGCAGGGCGCGTTTGCAGGGGTTTTCCGATCGGGCACTCTTGGCTGTTCAGCCAAACAAGCGATCCAGCTTCCTGGGATGCTCACACGAGCTCATGCACGATGCGGGCACCGGCAAGGGGGTCGCGAAAGCTCTCCGTGCCGACCGCCACAAGCGTCGCTCCGGCGTCGAGCAGGTCGCGTGCGTGGCGCGCGTTCTGCACGCCCCCCATGCCGACGATCGGGATCGAGACATTGGCTGCTACGGCCGCGACCTGGGCGAGGGCGACAGGACGGATCGCGGGCCCGGAGAGGCCGCCCGTGCCACCGCCCAGCCAGAGCGCCCCTCCGGACGACGACGCCATCTTTCGAGCACGCGGCGCGAGCGCCGCGGCACGGAGCGTGTTGATCAACGACACCGCATCCGCTCCCCCCTCCTGGGCGGCCCGCGCGCAGGCGGCGACGTCTGCGGTGTTGGGGGTGAGCTTGACGATCAGCGGCTTGCTCGTCGCCGGCCGCACCTCGCTCAGCACGGCTTTCAAGACCGTCGGGTCGGCTCCGATATCGAGTCCGGTCTTGACGTTGGGGCAGGAGACGTTGAGCTCGACGGCCGCTATCTCGGCGCGCTCCTGGCAGCGTGCGAGCAGCTCGACGATCTCGGCGGCCGTCGAACCCATGACGTTGGTGATCAGCGGGACGCCGCAGCGCCCGAGCAGCGCGGCGATCGCGGGGAGCTCCTCGCTCAGGTAGCCGTCGATGCCCTTGTTGGGCAGCCCGATCGAGTTGACCAGTCCGGCGGGGGCCTCCCAGAGCCGCGGCGCGGGGTTGCCGGCGCGGGGCTGGAGCGTGACGGTCTTCGAGACGAAGGCCGCGAACGGGAATCCGGCGGCGAGCGCGTCCTCGCCAAACGCGCCGCGCGCGGCAAGCAGGTCGAACGTCCCGGAGGCATTGACCACGGGGTGCGCGAGCTCGAGGCCGCAGAAGCGCACGCTCATGCGGGCGCTCCCGCGTGCTCCTCCACGCGGGCGAGCAGCTCCGCGTCGATCACGGGCCCGTCGACGCAGACGCGCAGGTAGCCGCCGTCGTGTCGCGGGACAGCGCAGCCGTGGCAGGCGCCGAACCCGCACGCCATCGGCGCCTCGAGCGCGAGCTGCGCGGGGACCCCGCGCGCGGCGCAGAGCGCGCGGGCGACCTCGAGCATCGGCGTGGGCCCACAGGCGTACACGACCGCGTGAGGGTCGCGGTCGAGCTCGTCCTCGAGCAATTCGGTGACGAGGCCGCGATGGCCGACCGAGCCGTCGTCGGTCGCGAGCAGCGCATCCTTCAGCAGAGCGCCGCCGGCGGCGCGGGCCGCGTCGCGGAAGCCGAGCAGCACCACCGGTGGGTGCTCGCCACTGCTCAGCAGCTCGTCCTGCCAGATCGCGAGCGGCGCGATCCCGACGCCGCCGCCGAGCAGGATCGCACGGCGACCGTCGGCGGGAGCGCCGAAGCCGTTGCCGAGCGGCCCGAGCGCCCAGAGGCGCTCGCCCGGGGTCAGCTCGCAGAGGCGGCGCGTGCCGGGCCCGACGTCCTCCAGCAGGAAGTGCAGCTCGCGCGCGCGGGCGTCCGCCCGGGCGTAGGACAGCGCGCGGGGCAGGTGCGGCCGGTCGTCCTCCCCCCCGCCCCAGCGCTCTGCGGCGGCGAGCATCGCGAACTGGCCGGCCGCGGGCAGCTGCCCGTCGGGGTCGGCGACGTGCAGCAGTGTGTAGGCGCCGAGCGTCTCGGTGGCCACCACCTCCAGCAGCCGCCGGCCGGGGGACGCGAGCGGACGCTCGCCGTTCGTGGCCGACATCAGCCGGCGACGCGCGCGGCGTCGCGCCCGCGGTGGAGCTCCTGCAGGCACAGCACATCCGGCGCCCCGCCCTGGCGGGCACTGGAGATCGCGCGCGCCGCGGAGACGCCGGCGGCGAGCGTCGTCAGACAGGGAATCCCACGGGTGACGGCGGCGCGACGGATTTCCCAGCCGTCGGTGCGCGCCCCCGATCCGGTGGGCGTGTTGACGACGAGATCCACCTCGCCGCGCTCGATCGAATCGACGATGTGCGGGGAGCCCTCGCCGACCTTGTTGATCGGCTCCGCGGGCACACCCATGCGGGCGATCGCGGCGGCGGTGCCGCGGGTCGCGAGAATCCGAAAGCCGTTGTCGTGCAGGATCTGCGCGATCGCGAACGCGCCGTCCTTGTCGGAGTCGGTGACCGAGATGAACGCCGTGCCACTGGACGGCAGCGGCGTCCCGGCGGCGGCCTGCGCCTTCGCGAACGCCGTGGGGAAGTCCCGCGCGATCCCCATCACCTCGCCGGTCGAGCGCATCTCGGGCCCGAGCACCGCGTCGGAGCCCTCGAAGCGGTCGAACGGAAGTACGGCCTCCTTCACGGAGATGTGATCGCCGAAGCCGATCCCCTGGTGCTCGGATGGGAGGCCCAGTGCGGAGATCGGCTCGCCCAGCATGATCCGGCAGGCGAGCTTGGCCAGCGCGAAGCCGACGGCCTTGGACACGAACGGCACCGTGCGCGAGGCGCGCGGGTTGGCCTCGATCACGTACAGCTGCCCGCCGGCGACCGCGTACTGCACGTTGAGCAACCCGACAACGCCGATCGCCAGCGCGAGCTCGCGGGTCGCGGCGCGGATCTGCTCGAGCATCTCGCCCCCGAGCGAGTGCGGCGGCAGCACGCAGGCGCTGTCGCCGGAGTGCACGCCGGCCTCCTCGACGTGTTGCATGATCCCGCCAATCCAGACATCCCGGCCGTCGCACAGCGCGTCGACGTCGACCTCAATCGCGTTCTCCAGGAAGCGGTCGAGGAAGATCGATTGGGAGGGGTCCGCCTGCACCTCGCGGCGCAGGTAGTCCGCGAGACCGTCGCGCGAGTAGACGATCTCCATCGCGCGCCCCCCGAGGACGTAGGAGGGGCGCACGAGCAACGGGTAGCCGACCCGCTCTCCACACTCCAGGGCCTCCTGCACGGTGTGCGCGGTCGCATACGGCGGCACCTTATAGCCGAGCCTTCCGAGCAGCTCGCCGAAGCGCGCGCGATCCTCGGCGAGGTCGATCGCCTCGACGCTGGTGCCGAGTAGTGGCACGCCGGCGGCGGCGAGGCCCGCGGCGAGCTTCAAGGGGGTCTGGCCGCCGAACTGCACGATCACGCCGTCCAGTCCTCCGGACCCGGCGGCCTCGACCTCGATCACCCCGAGCACGTCGTCCAAGGTCAGCGGCTCGAAGTAGAGGCGGTCGGAGGTGTCGTAGTCGGTCGACACCGTCTCGGGGTTGCAGTTGACCATCACCGCGTCGCGCCCGGACTCGCGCACGGTCATCGCGGCGTGCACACAGCAGTAGTCGAACTCGATGCCCTGGCCGATGCGGTTGGGCCCGGCGCCGAGGATCACGACCGATGGCCGCTCGCCGCGGCGCACCTCGTGGTCGGCGCGGCGCTCCCAGCCGGAGTAGTAGTAGGGCGTCTGCGCGGGAAACTCTGCCGCGCACGTGTCCACCGACTTGAACGTGCGCTCCCCTTGGAAGGGCGCGTCGGGATCCTCTGCCAATGCGGCGAGCTCGCGCAGGAACCACGGGTCGATCGCGGTGCGCTCGTGGATCGCCTCGATCCCCACGCCGCGCCGCAGCAGCTCGAGGATCACCTCGAAGCGGTCCGGCGCGGGCGAGTGCAGGCCGTCGAGCAGATCCTCCTCGGTGGCTGCCGCAAGTTGGGGGGGCTTGTCGAGCTCGCGCGAGCGCAGCGCCTTCGCGAACGCCTGCCCGAAGGTGCGACCGATCGCCATCGCCTCCCCGACCGACTTCATGTGGGTGGAGAGCGTGGAGTCCACGCCGGGGAACTTCTCGAACGCGAAGCGCGGCCACTTGACCACGACATAGTCGATCGTCGGCTCGAAGCTCGCAGGGGTGACGCCTGTGATGTCGTTGTCGATCTCCTCCAGCAGGTATCCGACGGCGAGGCGCGCGGCGATCTTCGCGATCGGGAACCCCGTCGCCTTGGAGGCGAGCGCCGAGGAGCGCGAGACGCGCGGGTTCATCTCGATAACGAGGATCTCCTCGGTCGCGGGATTCACCGCGAACTGCACGTTGGAGCCTCCGGTCTCCACGCCGACCGCGCGGATCACCGCGATCGCCTGGTCGCGCAGCTGCTGGTAGAGGCGGTCGGTGAGCGTCTGCTGGGGGGCGACCGTGACGGAGTCCCCGGTGTGCACTCCCATCGGGTCGACGTTCTCGATCGAGCAGACGATCACGACGTTGTCCGCGCGGTCGCGCATGACCTCCAGCTCGAACTCGCCCCACCCGAGCACGGACTGGTCGAGCAGCACCTGCCCGATCGGCGAGGCTTCCAGGCCCCGCGATACGACGGTGCGGAACTCCTCCGGTGTGCGCGCGATGCCGCCACCGCGGCCGCCGAGTGTGAACGCGGGGCGCACGATGCACGGCAGGCCGAGCTCGGGCAGCGCGTCCAGGGCGCGCCGCAGGCCGAGCTTCACGTCGACGTGGCCGCCGCCCCGCGCACCGTTGGTCGGAGAGTCCTCGACCCAGCCGGACGCGATCGCGGACGCGGGCATCTTCAGGCCCGTGTCGCGCATCGCCGCCGCGAACAGCTCGCGGTCCTCGGCGCAGTTGATCGCCTCGTAGTTGGCGCCGATCAGCTCCACTCCGAGGCGCTCCAGGACGCCTTCGTCGTGCAGCGCCTTGGCGAGGTTGAGCGCCGTCTGCCCGCCGAGCGTGGGCAGCAGCGCGTCGGGGCGCTCGCGTTCGATGACCTGGGATACGGGGCCCGGTAGCAGGGGCTCGATATAGGTGGCGTCGGCGAACTCCGGGTCGGTCATGATCGTCGCGGGGTTCGAGTTGACGAGCACCACCTCGTAGCCCTCCTCGCGCAGCACCTTGCAGGCCTGCACGCCGGAGTAGTCGAACTCGGCGGCCTGCCCGATCACGATCGGCCCGGAGCCGAGGATCAGGATCTTGTGGATGTCGCCCCGCCGCGGCATCTACGCGCTCGCTCCGGCCGTCGCCTCGCGGATCCGCTCCAGGAAGCGGTCGAACAGATACACCGAGTCGTGCGGGCCGGGGCCCGCCTCTGGGTGGTACTGGACCGCACCGCCGGGCACGTCGAGCAGCTCGATCCCCTCGACGGTGCGGTCGTAGAGATTCACGTGCGAGAGCTGCGCCGCACCGAAGTCGGTGTGCCAGCGCACGGGTTTGGAGCCGTCGATAGTGCGCGCCCCGGCGGGGCCGAGCACGGCGAAGCCATGGTTCTGGGAGGTGATCTCCACGCGCCCCGTCTGGAGATCCTTGACGGGGTGGTTCGCGCCGCGGTGCCCGAACGGGAGCTTGAACGTCTGCAGCCCCAGCGCGCGGCACAGCAGCTGGTGGCCGAGGCAGATCCCCCACACCGGCCGCCGGCCGATCAGCTCGCGGACGGTGTCGACGACATACCCCAATGCGGCGGGGTCGCCGGGCCCGTTGGCGAGCAGGATCGCGTCGGCGTCGCCACCCAGCAGCTCGGAGGCCGGGGTCGTGCACGGATACAGGGACAGCCGCACGCCGCGCGCGAGCAGGTGGCGCACGATCGAACCCTTGATGCCTGTGTCGAGCACCGCGATCCGCGGCCCATCCCCATCCTGTCCGAGGTGGGTCGCTTCGCTCGGCGTCACCACCGCCGCGAGGTCCTGGCCGTCCATCGCCGGCTCCGCCGCGACCAGCTTGGCCGCCTCCTCGGGCGTGACGCTCTCGGGGAAGATCCCGCCGCGCATCGCACCCGCCTCGCGGATGTGGCGTACGAGCGCGCGCGTGTCCACCCCGGTGATCGCCGGCACGCCGCAATCGGCCAGCCACCGCAGCCAGCCGCCCTCCGCACCCGGGGCGTCCTCGCGGTCGCAAGCCTCGCGCATGATCACCGCGCGCGCCCACGCGCGCTGTGACTCCATCGCCTCGGCCGACACTCCGTAGTTGCCGATGTGGGGGTAGGTGAACGTGATCAGCTGGCCGGCGAACGAGGGGTCGGTGACCGACTCCTGGTAGCCCGACATGCCGGTCGTGAACACCACCTCGCCGACCGCGTGCCCCTCGGCGGCGCAGCTCTCGCCGTCGAAGCGCGCGCCGTCCTCCAGCAGGACGTAGGCGCCACCTCGAGGGTTGCGCAGGCCGCCGCTCGAGGCCGCGGAGCTGGGCCGCTCGTGACTGGTCACAGGATCAACCTCTGCACTTCCTTGAACTCCGGGGCACGCGAGTCGCCGAGCAGCTCGAACAGCGCGGACTCGACGGTGCTGACGACCGCGCCCGCGCGCTCGAGGCGCTGCAGGCCTCGCTCGTAGTCGAGCGTGTGGCGCGACCCCACGCCGTCAGCGGGCACGTGCACCTCCACGCCGCGCCCCAGGAGGTCGTGCACGGTCTGCGACACGCACACGTGCGTCTCGATCCCGCACACGATCGCCTGGGTGCGTCCGTCGAGATCGAAGCCCTCCGCGCGCGCCGCCGAGAACACGGTCTTCTCGATCCGCCGCTCGTCTTCGAGACCCAACTCGTGCACGGTGTGGCCGAGGCCTTTCGGGTACTGCTCGCTGACGAGCGCCGGCAACCCCAGCAGGCGTGCCCCCTGCAGCAGCTTCGCGCACGCGAGCGCCACGCCCTCGAAGGAGGAGTAGGAGCGAAACCCCTCCTGGACGTCCACCACGACGAGCGCGGCGCGGGAGCGGTCGAGCAGGCTCATGCGCGCACCGCCCCACCGTCGCGAGCGGTGGCTGCGAGCTCCTCGGCGCGAAACGCGACGGTGCCGGCCGCGAGCGTCAGCAGCACTCGACCCCGCAGGCGCTCCCCGGCGAAGCAGCAGTTCTCAGAGCGGCTGTGCCAGCCGCTCTCGCCAGCGACCCACTCGGCGTCAAGGTCGATCAGCGCGATGTTCGCGTCCTCGCCCACCGCGATCAAGGGGACCGGAAGGTCGAACAGCGCCGCGCCCGCGGTCATGCGCTCCACGAGCACGTCCAACCCGAGCACCCCGGTCAGCACCAGTTCGGTGTAGAGCGCCGCGAACGCCGTCTCCAGCCCCGTCGTCCCCATCGGCGCGTCGGCGAACCCGACCGCCTTCTCCTCCGGCGCGTGCGGCGCGTGATCGGTCGCTACGCAGTCGATCGTGCCGTCGCGCAGTGCTTCGATCAGCGAGCGGCGATCGTCCTCGGTGGCGAGCGGCGGGTTCATCTTCATGCTCGTGTCCAAGCCGCGCACGTCCTCCTCGGTGAGCAGCAGGTGGTGCGGAGTGGCCTCCGCGGAGACCCGAGCGCCGCACGCCTTCGCCGCGGCGAGCGCCCGTGCCGAGGCGCGGCAGCTGAGGTGCTGGAAGTGCACGCGGCCACCCTCACACGCGGCGAGCGCCGCGTCGCGCGCGACCATCGTCACCTCGCTCGACGCCGGCACCCCCGGCAGGCCGAGCTCGGCGCTCACGTGCCCCTCGCGCATCGCACCGCCCGCGGACAGCGTGCGGTCCTCCTCGTGCAGGGCGAGCACGGCATCGGTCTCGGCCAGAGCGGCTCGCAGCATCCCCGCCGACGCGACCGGCTGACCGTCGTCGGTGAACCCCAGCGCCCCCTGGTCGCGCAGCGCCGCCATGTCCGTCAGCCGCTCGCCGCGCAGATCGCGCGTGATCGCCGCCAGGAACCCCACCGGCACGTGGGCGTCGCGCCGCGCGGTCTCGCGCACCGCGCGCAGCCGCTCGGGCGTGTCGAGCGCGGGGTCCGTGTTGGGCATCGCGATCACCGCGCCGAAGCCGCCCGCGGCGGCGGCCGCGGTCCCTGTCGCGATGTCCTCCTTGTGCTCCTGCCCGGGTGTGCGCAGATGCACGTGCGGGTCGAAGAACGCCGGCAGCGCGCTCACGCGGCCCCTGCCGTCCACGAACTCGACGTCGCCACCCGGTACGAGCGTGCCCGGCGCGGCGAGCTCGGCGATCTTCCCGCCGCGCACCAGCACGTCCTGACGGGCATCCAACCGCTCACGCGGGTCGAGCACGCAGACGTCGCGCAGCAGCACGTCCGCGGGCCGCGCGCGAGAAAAAACAAGTCCGGGAGCGCTCATCGAGCGCCCTCCCGGTCGGATCTCAATTCGCGGCGTGCGGGCAAGCTCATTGGATTATCGGGGACGAGGCGCATCTGGTGTCCTCCGATGGGGTTCCGCCCGCTTCGAAGACCTCGTCGGCCGCGGGCTCGGGCTTACCGACCCCCTCCCCCTCCCCCCCCTCTACACGCGCCTGCTCGCGCGCAGCCGCCAGCCGCTCAGACCAGCGCACGAGCGTGGCCCCTCCGCGCTCCGGGAACGGCACCTCGATCGTGTCGAAGTCGCGCGGCACCTCCGTGTTCGCGAACGCCTCGCGCGCCTCGCGCGCGACCTCCCCGCCGGCGTAGCGCGTGGAGAGATGCGTGAGGACCAGCAGCCGCACCTCCGCGCGGCGCGCGAGCTCCGCCGCCTGGCGCACCGTGCTGTGGTCGGTCAGGCGCGCGCGCTCGGCCTCCTCCTCGACGAACGTCGCCTCGTGCACCAGCACGTCCGCCTCGTGCGCCGCGATCGCGAGCGCCTCGCACGGCGCGGTGTCGCCCGAGATCACCACCTTGCGTCCCTCGCGCGTCGGACCCATGACCTGCTCCGGGCGCACGCCGTTCACCGTCTCGCCGCGCACGAGTCGCCCGAAGTCGGGGCCCGGCTTCACGCCGAGGCTCTCAGCGAGCTCCGGGTCGAGGTGCCCGGGGCGAGAGTCCTCGACGATCGCGTACCCGTACGCCGCGCCGCCGCGATGCTTGACCGGGATCCCCGCGACGCGATAGCCCTCGTACTCCACCGCCTCCGCCGGCGCGAGCTCGGCGTAGGAGAGCTCGTACGGCAGCCGCCGCCCGTAGATGAAGCGCGTCGCCGCCATCAGGTCGTTCAGCCCGGGCGGCCCGTAGATCCGCAGGGGCCGGTCGCGGTCGCGCAGCGCAAACGACTTCAGCATCCCCGGCAGGCCCAGCCAGTGGTCCGCGTGGAAGTGCGTGACGAACACCGTGTCCAGGTCCGCGAGCCCCACCGAGCGCAGCAGCTGGCGCTGCGTGCCCTCGCCGCAGTCGAACAGCAGCCGGTCGCCGCCGCGGCGCAGCAGGATCGCGGGCAGCCCGCGGCGCGCACTCGGCACCGAGCCGCCCGTCCCGGCGAAGAACAGCGAGAAGTCCATGCGGCAACGGTAGCGGCGCGCGGGGATGCGACGCTCGCGGCGATAGGCTGTTGTCCAGACGGCCGCCGTTCGGACGGAGGCGGCCGCCTTTGCGCCCGTAGCTCAGTGGATAGAGCGCTCGCCTCCGGAGCGAGAGGTCGCACGTTCGAATCGTGCCGGGCGCGTTGGGGTTGCAGCCCTCGAATACGAACGACCCGGCGCGGTTCCCCGCGCCGGGTCGTGTCGTCCCTGCCGATGTTGCGCCTGGTTAGGCTTCGATTTTCTCTTCCCGGAGGGTTTCGAACGGTTCGGCCGTGAAGACGCCCGTCCATTCGATCGACGAGGAGCCCACTTTCAGGGAGGTCCCGGTCGCTTCGAATGTGGATTTGCTGAACGTCACGGTCTGGGCTTCGTTGTTGATTTCGCCACCGGCGGTGCCTTTGACGATCGTCAGCGTGCCCGACAGCGCGCACAGCGCTCCCGCGTATTTGATCCCGACTTTGACGCCTTCGATGATCACATAGTCCTTGGCGCCGAAGTTCGCGAGGTGCAGCGGCCACGGCAGTTTTTCCGCCGCGATGCTTTCCACCGTACACGATCCGCTTGCTTTGCATTCGTACAGCGGGAGTTCGGTGATTTCGCCTTTCCCGCCAGCTTCGTTTTTGACTTTCGAGTTGTAGAGGAAGTGTTCACATTCCGTCGTTGCACCGGGGACCGTGAGCTTGCTGGCGATTGCCGCACCCACGATCGTTTCCGTTTTGCCGGCCCCTAGTTCGGTGCCGTTGAACTTCCACACCGGCGCCGCATTGGCCGTGACTGCCAGGCTCGCGCTGGCCAACGCCATCACGGCCAGAACGGCCGCAACCGCGATTCTTCTCGTTCTCATGTGTCTCTCCTATGGAAGCGATTTGAACTCGTTGCCATCTCCGATCGGACTCAGTGCGCGTTGACCGAGCCGACGGTGGCCGTGTCGATGGTGTTGTTCAGGATCGCGGTGTTGTGACCATCGGTCGAGGGCAGCCCGATCATCGAGTTGATGATTGGGTTAACCAGGAACGAGAGGATCCCACCGCAACCGGTCGCTGAAGGAGCGGACCAGGCATTTTCTACAAGGGTGTTTTCTGTGAGCTCGGCGATTTCAAAGCTGTCTTTGAGTTCGACGAACCCAGGTTTCCCAGTGATCGATTTGTTCGGCGACAACGGGTTCGTGGGACCGGTCGTCAGCGGCCAGATGATCGGCGAACTGCTCGAGCCCACATAGCAACCGCTGCCGAGGAACGGGTTTTCGAGGTGCACCTTGACCGGCAGGTACAGCGCGGTGCCTTCTTCGACGAGCAGGTTGAAGTTGCTCAGTTTGATTTCGCTCGCTGGCTTCGCGAGTTCAAGTGTCGCGCTGACGCCCGTAAGCCCGTTTTCGAAGAAGAATTTCGAAAGCAGTTTCACCAGCGGTGGCGAGGATTCAGGCGGCACGATCCCAAGCAGACCGCCCGGCACGTTCTGCGCTGCCTTCGTCAAGGTTTCCCCGTTCGATGCCGCATAGAACGTCGAGAACCCTTCCGCGTTTTCTTCGGAGTAACCACCCTGCAAGGTCACGGGGTGTTCGATTTTCGTCGTCTTGCTGCCGAGGACGATTTCCCCACTGTTCGTGACCGAATACAGACAATGCACTACACCCGTCGTATGCGACGGGCACTGGTTGAATTTGGCGAAATCCCCCGTGTGCGCCGAAGCGGCAGCCGGGAGGCAGAGCGCGGCAAGCGCCGCTCCGAGCACCACTCGGTACCCGTGCCTAATTGCTCTCAGGTGCTTTGGCATCGAAACGTTGCCCTTTCTTTCGATGGTCAATGAGACTTCTGCGAAGCGGTTCTGGCGCTGATGACCCTGCGGTGACCCGTCACGCTGCTCCCTCGTCTTGTTGTCGTAAAGCTGCGTCGATCGACCCTGGGATCCTCGATGCCCTCGTCCGCCCTTCGCGGCAATGACTAGCGGATCGTGGGCTGTACGTCAATTGGCCGTTGGACGGATCAACACACGCGGCCGGATACCAGGGGCATTCGACTTGCCGAAACTCCTGCATACATGCGGATTCCTTCGGGCCTGGGCCACCCAGCTCAATGAGAAACACACAAAGACCATTCACAACGCGAGCCTCCTGCGCGCGCTCGCCTTCTGCTGCCCGGCTACCAGGCCGACCGTGACCGCCACCTTCTCGTGCTTGTGCGCCGCCGTCTTGCCGGAGCGCGTGAACGCGACCGTCAGCGTGTGCTTGCCCGCGGCGAGGCCGCGCTTGACGAGCGTCCGGAGCCCGTGCCCGCTGATCCTCAGCCGCCCTCGCATGGAGGTCTTGACGGTCACCACGAGGCCGCGAGGGGTCGCGTGGGCTCCCAGGAGCTTGACCGAGGGTTTGGGGGGCGCGCAGCCCGGGACTTCGAGCTTGGGAGCTTCGTTGACCTGCGCGCCATTCTGTGCGGTCATTTGGACCGCGACCGTGAGGTTCGCGCCGCACTGGCTCCCGGAGGCACGCCCGGAGGTGCCTGGAGCTCGTGAACTCCGAGAAAGGACCCTTCGGCAGCGTCGCTTCGAACGTGCTGAACGGCTGGTCGGGAATCGAAGGCACCGTCAGCGTGAGGACGCTTGCGCTGGACACGCTCGATTCGCCGGTGAGCTTGACCGTGATCCCTTCGCCCTGCAGCACGAGCACCGCGTTCGGGAATTTCGCGTTGCCGTAGGAGACCAGATAGATCGGGCCGACGAGCGGCGCGCGCAGCAGCGGCGTATGCACGGTTGCCGTACCGACGACCGACGGCGGCGGGCAGCTGGCGGGGTTCGCTTCGAACGTCGCCGCCGGGCAGGCCTTCTGCAGCGTTTCCAGGCGCACCGGCAGTTCCTTTGGGAACGCCATCGAGAACGAGGCGATGTTCGCTTCGTGCCCGACCGGGAACGTCACCTTGAGGTTCACGCCGGTCCCTTCCGCTTTGGTCGCGGTCTGTTCGGTCGTGCCGGTCAGTTTCGGCCGGAAGTCGAGGTATTTACAGCTGTTGGTCGCGAATGGGCTCGACACGTTCTCGACGGAGCCTGCGGTCGATACGATCGCGCCGGTCGTCGCGAGGTTCGAGCACGTTGTTGGGTTCAGCATGAATTCGTGCGCGTCGATGTGCAGTTCGGCGAGCCGCAGTCGCAGCGGCACCCCGTCGATTTCCTGCGGCAGCGGGTCGGTTTCGGCGGTCACCCTCAGCGTCGCCGGGTCCACCGCCAAGGCAGCGCGCACGACGATGTCGCCCAGGTTGAACGGACCCGCCACGGCGGGTACGACGATCGAGAGGCCAAACGGCTTGCCCTTGTAGCCTTCGGTGAGGAAGACCTCGCCTGTCTCGTAATACGGTTCTTTGCCCGCGCCGACCGCGGCCGTGACGGTGCCGATCTGGCCGCTCGCGCACGTCCCGTCCGACGCCTGCGGTTCGCCGCAGCGCGTGATCTGCGAGAGGTTTGCCGTCAGGCCCTGCGGGAGCGTCGTCGAGAGCGAGCCGATGTTCTGTTCGCGGTCGCGGCGCTCGAGCCTCACGGTCAGCGGGGTGTAGGCCGCGGCGACCGGCGAGGTCGCGTTGACCGAGAACGATGGCGCGAACGGCGCGCTCGCCGGGCACGGTTCGCCGTGACCGTCCCAGTCGACGTTGTAGGTCGCCGATGGGTCCTGCGCGGGCGTTTCCGGGCTCCACGGCGTGACGAGCGCGCTCATCGTCGCCGCGCCGCAGGTCTGCGGGTTCGCGAGCGGGGCGCGTGGGCCGTGCTTGGTCGTGACCGTGAGCTTGCCGATCGGGAACTGCGGGATTTCATCGAAGCTCACCGTGATCTGGCCCGAGCCGGGCTTGACCGACGCATGACCCTCCAGCTTCACCACGGCCCCGGAGTTCGGGCCTTCCATTTCCAGGTACAGGCCGACCAGTTTGCCGTCTTCGGCGTCTTTTGGGGTGCATGCCGCTTGACCTTCGCCGCCGCACTGCGGTTCGGCGAGGTACATGTGGCCCTTGAGTTCTTCGCGCAGCAGCGGAGTGCTCCCCGTGACCGTCGCGACCTGCGACGCGAACGGGCAGTGGCCGTGCGCGGGGCGCTCGAGGCCGTCCGCCGCGACTTCTTCGGATTCGGGGCCTTCGATGTCGATGCCTTCGGGGCCCGTTTCCGCGCAGGCTTCGAGACCGTTGGCCGAGGACGGCGAGATCGTGGCGCCGATTGGCAGGCTTACCGTGGTGCTCTTTACCGGCGGCGTGCCAAGGCCGGAAGCGTCGTTCGGTGCCTGGGGGACTTCTAGACCGACTTCTAGTCCCGAGGGCTCGTCGGCCTGGGTGGTATCGGGGGTGAGGTCCAGGCCGGTGGAGAACTGCAGCGCTTTGCAGCCCGTGAGCGACGGGAATACCGTACTCGATGCGCCCATCGACAGCGAGAAGTCGGGGTGCTCCCATGTATCCATCGCGACCGATGCCTCGCGCGCCGCGGCGCCCTCGTTACAGTCGCTCGGATTGGTCAAGAACGCGCCGCGATCGAAGGAGTTTTCTTCGCCGAACTGTTCCTGGAGATCGCCGTAGAACGATGCCGAGAATCCGACCAGGTCAGCTCCCGCGGGAACACCGGGCGTTGCCACACGGACCATGTAAGTCCCGTCATGTCGCACGAGGCTCGCGTATGAGACGAAAGTAAAGCTGTTGCTGGTGAACGCAAACTCCGCCGCATAGCCCTTCTCTGGCGTGATGTTGTAGATGCCGTGCTGAACCCCGAAAAAGGCGCTCACGACCAACGGCAGGATGGTGCCGATCCGGCTACCCGGTGGACAACCGGTCAATTCCGGATGTGTTTCCACCAGCGAAGCTGGACACTGATCTGCCACGACGGAGTCGCCCAACATTCCCAGGGGCAGATAGAACACGAGATCCTTGGCGGCCTCGACCGGCTGCGCCGGGTCAGTCACGCTCTGGAGATACTGGCTGTTGAACAACAGGGACGTCGTGAAGAGGGTCGGGTGCGCGCCAGCCTGCAAGGCGGGTTCGCCGGCGGGATCGGTGGCAGTGGCAGAGAAAAGCGCGATACCGGCCGGCCCTGCGCCAGTTTCGCCTTTCGCGCGTACACGGATGCGAGCTTCGCCGGCAGCTTCAACTGCAGCGCCTCCTCCACTGACGGTGACACGATTGGACAACGACGAGCCGGCGGCAAGCGCACCCGTCTCTTCGAATTCGATCACGATGGCCACAAACCCACCAGACGCAACCGGTTCGGGCAGCGTGCAGTCAACTTCGCTCGGGCCGATACTGCTGCATTCGCCCCCACCAGCGCCGACCGCCGTCAAACCCGCAGGCAAAACGTCGCGTACGACCGCTCCCCCTTCGCTTGGCGCGCCGCCGGTGTTCTCCACAATCGAGGTGAACCTTCCATGGTGCCCTGCGCCCGAGGGCAATACGGACGGGATGCCGGCCGCCGTTACTCCCCAGGCGGGTAGGGGCGACACCGCAGCCGACACCGCTCCGCCCTGCATCAACAGTACAAGCCACATGCAGAGCAGCACTCCACAGCACGCGACACCCCGCACAAGAGTCATGCGCACGAAACACTCCTCCTTCTCAAGACGACGCCTCATCGACCGCACAGACATCAGCCGCTCCTCCTTGAATGGGATGCACCGGCTTGCGCGCCGAGTCGTCGCCGTGCATCAGCTTTGCACGCCGTCCTTCGCCTCCGAGGCTTCCCCCGGCACGCTCGCAAAGCCCGCGATAGGGCACCGCCACCGGCACTTTTCAGGCGGCGTACAACTGATCCATCAGTACCTGCCGGCCCTGCGGCTAGTGGTGACCCTGCTGGGGCCGCCGGCGCCACCGGCGCTTCGCCGGCTTCACCTGAGCTTCCGCTCATTGGCGGGACAGCCGGCCCGCCGGCAGATCCTTCACAGGTCCCGCACGCGCCAGCAGTTGGCAATGGCGCGAAACCCCCGTTCACACGCGCGTCGTAGATATCGCGCTGCACTCCATCCACATCGCTTGAGAGCAACGGGTCAGCAGTAGCAAATAGCACGTTCGCGCCCGCTTCATCTACCCCGAGGAGTTGTGGCCCGCAGATGGCCCCTTTGAATAGTTGGGTGTCGCGTCCGTCGGAAACCAGATGAACGCTCCCGTTCACAAGCGAGCCGCTTGTATGGAATTCGTAAAGGCTCCTGCACTGATTTCCCGGCAACAATGCTGTCGCGCGTGGACTCAGCTGGCCAAGTGTAAGAAAGAAAACGGTTTGACCATCCGCAGACATGCTCGTCGAGCCGTTAGTGCTTGATTTAAAGTCTGCTTCTACAGCCACCGTCATAATGGACGTCTTCACAACGGCGCCGGCGACCGCGTTGCCATCTTCGTTGAATCCATCTTCGCCTTTTGTTATCCTCACGAGTTCGGCCGGTTCGCCTTCTACACCGGATCTAGACTCGAACAGCTGTGTCTGTTCTGACCGATCGTCCGGCGTCACACCCGGGGTGACACTCTCAAACAATAGATCGCGGCCACTACCCGATACCTGGACGGTTCGAATAAACTGCTTGTTCCAATCAGATCCATCACCACTCCCGAGCGTGGCCACAAATGTCGTCTTGCCACTCGGCACATCATACGCATATAGGTTCGGCTGGCCTTCGACGGGCAGTTTCCCATACGGGTTTTCGCCCGCTGCGCCTATAGCCACACGAGAAACATAATAGACGTGTGATCCATTCTGAGCCATGCCAGCCACTCCAAGCACTTCGCCACCTACAGACATGGCCTTCAAACGCGCCCCGGCCGGGGCGTCAAAGTCATACAAATACAGATTACAGCCGCCTTCGCCGGGGCTAGTCCCGGGACAGCCTCCGCGCCCTGCCGCGTTACCGCTTGCGGTACCGTCGACGGCGTCATTGGTCAGCTTCTGAGTGCTCGTAAAGAACACCTCCCTGCCGTCTTCGGACGCCCCCTCGAACTGCTTGCCCGATGGACTTTCCCCGCATGCCACAGTGCACTCGCTGCTCGAAACATCGACGGTTTCGGCGGCCTTCGCGGTCGTGAGGGCGCCATGCAGACGGGCATACACCTCCGCCATCGGTGGCCCGGGATTACAGGGGTTCACGGTAAAGAACACAACTTCACCGTCATTGGATAGCGTGTTGAAAGACGAGCCAAACGTACCGGAGCCAAGGACCGCACCACACAGTGAAATCAGTTGTCTACTACCTTTTCCGCCCGTTACGTCTACCAGGATCGGTTCTTTGTTCTCAAGACCGCCATATTCATAAATCGAGTGGCTGGTTTCAGGGGTTTCATCAAATGGCCATCGTGCTTCGCCGGATTTTGCTTCCATCACAATGTGCCCGTAATCACTCGTCGTGGCTTTGACGACGTTGACGTCGCCCTGATTTGGGTCAATGAGGGTACTGGGTTCTTCGCCTGCGCCACGATTGGGGCTAAGAGGTCCAACAAAGCTGAACACACCTGCAGACGATCGGATGTACAAGCCGCGTTCGGCCGCCGGTTCCGCAGGTGTATGCTGCTCCCACAACGTCTGATCATCATTGGCTTCGGCCGCGAGCGGAAACTCACCGACAAACTGCGACGAAGGCGCGTTCAACGGCTCGAGCCGCCAGCCGTTGGCGGTACGCTCGTCGAGATAGAGGGCACCTTCAGTGGGCAGTTCGCCAGAGCCCAGGTTGCCCGCCAATGTTCCGATCGTGCCGCCGATCATACTTTCCCCATTCGACGCGAGGCTCTTGACGACGAATGGATAACCCTCCTTGTAGACGGGGGTCACCATCTCGTACGCCCGACAGTCCGGCAAGACGCTTGAGCCCAGCGCCGCACGCAAGTTTTCGTCAGCACATTCGCTCTGACCACTAGCAGCAAGAGCTGTACTCGCGGACACGCAGGAGAGCAATAGGAGCACAACTGCGCGAAGCGCCAGCGCACGGACGTGCCGGTGGCTTCTCTTCAAACGGCGGGTCCCGTGGCATCGCGCCGCCATCGCATGGGTCTTCCCCTCCTGATCTCTCATGCCCTCTCCCTCGCGCGTCAATCATTGTCGGCCCAAATCGAGGTGATTGGGCTCATGTTTAAGGCTATAGTCAATGACTATCGCATCCTGACCTGCTCGTCAATCGAAGCGGGCCCGAAGTCAACTCAGGCTTCTCTCCGACGCCGATCACCGCGTCGAAACCCTTGCAAGCAAGCGGCATGACCCAGGCTTGCTTCGCGATCTAGTAGGAAACATCTGCACGCTTTTGGAGACCTGGTATGGGTCAGTTGAGCTTCAATAGACACCGCCGATCCCAAAACCCAAAGTTCGCACACATCGCCAGTTAACAGCTAGCTGGTGGAGCCAGTATCAGACCAGAAGAAAGGCCCCACCGCTTTCTCGAATCCATAAGGAATCCCAAGACAGGGCACTCGCCAGCGCCGTACCGGAGATGCTATAGCTCTTTCGAAGACCGGCATAGTGGGCTATCTATAAGAAGTTCCAGAGCGCGCCGCTCGCCAGTCTTATGTCAGCATCCAAACCTTTGAGTAACGCTTCACTCGAACCGACCTTGAGCCCACCTTTTAATGTGACCGCTAACACTAAGTGTAATTCTTTGGGTAAGTACCCCTCATCTATTAAGAGATGCACGCCTCCACTAATAGGTTGCGTACCGAGAAGTGCGCAGTTTTCACCTTCAAATTTAAACGTGACGAATGTGCTTTTGGTCTCGGGTAATATTAAGATCAGAGTATTTAATCTTAGACCTTCATCTAATGTGCTAACCCGTGGACCGGCACTGTTGTTAGTAAGCTAGATCCGAGAGTACAAGTCGGACTTCCAAGACTTACAGAGCATCCATGGAATGTAATACTTTTCGCTAAAACACCATCAGGCGATATCAAAATGCCCCCATTGATTAAGATTTCATGAGCTATGCATTCGATTTCCACAGGACTCGCGGTATCGATTTTGAGTGAACCAATTTTTAAGACTAATACAGAGCTCGCAAGGGCTGCTGTTCCGTGCAAGGGTTCCCCATTGACATCCCATTCACCACCAGCGAACGCCTGAGCCGCCACTAGCCCACTAAGCATAAACACGGCAAAGCAGGCTGCGAATGCGAACTTCGCTCTAAACATGCTTACCTTCCTTTGATTTCCTATCAGTACCGATCTCGTGCATCTCAGATGCGTACAGAGTCCTTATCTGGCGCGTGCTCCACACCGCCATCGCTATAGGCGGCTCTTTGAAGATCGGCATAAATTGGGTAGACCGCCTTCCATTGCACCATGAAAGGCGGACTACCCAGTGAGTTATCTAGCTAGCTATAAGAACCTCCAAAGGGCGCCGCTCTGCAGCCTGATGTCGGCGTCCAAGCCTGTCAGTAAGGCTTCACTCGAACCGACCTTGAGCCCACCTTTTAATGTGACCGCTAACACTAAGTGTAATTCTTTGGGTAAATACCCCTCATCTATTAAGAGATGTACTCCTCCCGTTACGGGCTGAACGCCGAGAAGCGCGCAGTTTTCACCTTCAAACTTAATTGTAGCGAACGTGGTTTTGGTCTCTGGTAATATTAAAATCAAAGTATTTAATCGCCCACCTTCATCTAAGTGCGCTAACCCGTGTATTGGCACCGTCGTTATTAAGCTGGAACCAAGGATACACGTAGGGTTGCCCAAAATTACAGAGCATTCATGGAACGTAATACTTTTCGCTAAAATACCATCAGGTGATATCAAGACACCTTCATTGATTAAAATTTCATGCGCTAGACATTCAATTTCCACAGGGCTCGCGTTATCGATCTTGAGCACGCCGGGTTTTAAAACTAACGCAGCGTTCGCAAGCGCCGCGGTCCCGTGCAACGGTTCCCCATTGACATCCCATTCACCACCAGCAAACGCCTGGGCTGCCACCAGCCCACTAAATGCAAACACGGCAAAGCAAGCAGCAAAGACCAGCTTTGCTCTAGACATAAAACATCTCCTTTTTGTATTGGATAACCCACCTTCCGGCCAGGAGCTTTCCCCGCTCTCGAGATGCCATGGAGAGCTCACAAACCTCAGCCTGAATAATGGGACCGCCCTAGAAGCGGTATCAATATCCTTTCTAGCTGACTACCTTTCAGGTGTCAATGGCAAGCTTAGGATCGCTATCAAGAAGTCCCCTTCGCGGTCGACATGGTTCGGAAAAGGCCCTGCAAATCCCCATAAAATGAGGCACAGTTCCTTCCTTGAGGTCGGAAACGAACTCACACGCCTCAATCAGAGACAGCTCCTTAGACACGCTCCGGTCCTTTGGGGAGCCGGAGTTCCCCGGACACATGCGAACTTGGCGAACGCTCAGCAGCACGCCGTCGCCCCTGCGAAGATCCATTCATGGCGCGCCGCTCTCATACAGATGTCGCCGCTCCGGCCGATGCTCGATCCTCAGAAGCCGGATCCGCTAGCACCAGCCTCTCCTCCGCGACCCTCCGCCGCGTCTACCGCGACGCCCGCCGCGACTCCAGCCTCGCCGTCCTAGAGGGCCTGCACGCCCTCAAGCACGCCCTGCGCTTCGGCGCGCAGCTCCAGTCGATCGCGATCACCGACCCCGACCGCCTACGCCCGCTCGCCGAAGCGTTGGCCCCCGACGTCCTCGACCACCTGCTCGCCACCGCGCAGACCCTCTCGCCGGAGGACTTCCGGACCCTCGCCCCCCAACCCCCCGCAACCGGCGTGATCTCAATCGCCAGCCGGCCCCCACGCGACGTCTCGGCCCTCCTGCGCGACCCGCGCCCCGCGCCGATCGTGCTCCTGGAGCGACCCCGCGACCTCGGGAACATGGGCGCCGTCGTCCGCGTCGCCGCCGCCGCCGACATCGCGGGCGTCCTCACCACGGGCACCCACGACCCCTGGGACCCCTCTGCGCTGCGCGGCAGCGCGGGCCTGCACTTCGCGCTCCCCGTCGACCACCTCGACGAGGACGCGCTGCAGGCGCTCAGCGACCCACCCCCGCACCGCACCCACGACCGCCCGCTGATCGCGGTCGACCCCGACGGCGACCAGCTCCCCCCCGCCGAGCTCCCCCCGCGCGCCATCCTCGCCTTCGGCGGCGAGCGCGTCGGCCTCTCCCACGAGCTCCTCGCGCGCGCCGACGCGCGGGTCAGCCTGCCCATGCGTCCCGGCGTCTCCAGCCTCAACCTCGCGACGTCCGTCGCGGCGCTTCTCTACGCCTGGAAGCTGGCCAGCGCCGCACGCTCGGGCGCCGCCGGCTCCGCCGACGCGGCCCCCGGCGCGCCGCATACGAGCTAGCCGTCAAGGCACCTAACACGACGCCCCCGTGGCGTAGGCTTGAGCAATCGTGTTGCCCGCCCCACCGCTCGCCGACGCCGACGGCTCGCTGATCGCGACGCAGGTCGTCCCGCTCGCGCTGCTGTTCGCGCTCTACACCACGCGCACCCGCATACTCGGCCGCGCCGGTCGCCGCGTGCCGCGCTGGCGCCAGGCGTGTTTCTACGCGGGCCTCGCGACGATCGCGCTCGCGCTCAGCTCGCTTGGCGTGCTCAGCCAGGAACTGCTGTTCGCGCACATGATCGAGCACCTCCTCCTCGGCGACATCGCGGCGCTGTTGATCGTCCTCGGCCTCACCGCCCCGCTGATCGCGCCGATCCTGCGCCTCCCCGTCATCGGCCGCCTGCGGATCCTCGCCAACCCGCTGATCGCCTTCCCGCTGTGGGCGATCGACCTCTATGTGTGGCACCTGCCCGCCCTCTACCAGGCCGCGCTCGAACACTCAGGGGTCCACGCTCTGGAGCACGCGATGTTCCTCGGCTTCGGCGTCAACATGTGGATGTGCCTGTTCGGGCCGCTCCCGATGCCGTCCTGGTTCGGGAATCTCGGCAAGCTCTCCTACATCGTCGCGGTGCGCCTCACGGGAGCCGTGCTCGGCAACATCTTCCTCTGGTCGGGCACCGTCTTCTACCCCTTCTACCTGCAGAGCGACGCGCTCAACCACATCTCTCCGCTCGCCGACCAGAACATCGCCGGCGCGATCATGATGACCGAGGAGAGCCTGCTCACGATCGGCCTGTTCTGCTGGTTGTTCCTGCGCACCGCCCGCGAAAGCGAGGAACGCCAAGCCCTGCTCGACTTCGCCCACAGCCACGGCGTCGCGCTCAGCGAGAAGCGCGCCGCCCGCGCGATCGCCGCGGGGCGCGGCGCGGAGCTGCGCAGAAGACTCGAGAGCCGCCTCGAGACCGCTGAGCCGGTCTAACGGCTAGCCGCCCGCTACGGCCGGCAGGATCGTCAACTCCGCCCCGTCCGCCACCGGCGTCTGCAACCCCTCCAGGAAGCGGATGTCTTCGCCGCTCAGATACACGTTCACGAAGCGCCGCAGCGAGCCGTCGTCGTCGGCGATCCGCTGGCGCAGCTCGCCGTAGCGCTCGAACAGGTTGCCCAGCACCTCCTCCACCGTCGCGCCGTCCAGCTCGGCCTCCGTCGCTCCTTCCGCCGCCGCGCGCAGCTGCGTGGGGATCTTCACCATGACTGACATCGGCGCTACCCCTGCGCGACGCCGGCACCCGTGAGCGCGCGCGCCGGCGCCTGCACGTCCGCAGCCTGCTCGACGCCCGTCTCGAAGGACTCCACGGTCGGCTCGATCGTGTGCGTCTGGAACGTCCCGCGCACCGCGTCGAGCGTCTTCAGACCCTCACCGGTGATCACCAGCACCACCCGCTCTCCGGGGTCGATCTCGCCGCGCGCGGCGAGCTTGGCGAGCACCGCCGTCGTCACGCCGCCAGCGGTCTCCGTGAAGATGCCAGTCGTCTCCGCCAGCAGTTTGATGCCGGCGCGGATCTCCTCGTCGCTGACCGCGTCGATCGCGCCACCGCTGCGCCGTGCGAGATCGAGCGCGTAGGGCCCATCGGCGGGGTTCCCGATCGCCAGCGACTTGGCAATCGTCTTCGGCTTCACCGGGCGGCACACCTCGTGTCCCGCGGCGTAAGCGCTCGCTACCGGCGAGCAGCCTTCGGCCTGCGCGCCGTTCATGCGCGGCAGCTCACCTGAGATCAGTCCCAGATCGCGCCACTCCTGGAAGCCCTTCGCGATCTTCGTGTACAGCGACCCCGACGCGATCGGCACCACACAGCGGTCGGGAAGCTCCCAGCCGAGCTGCTCGGCGATCTCGAACGCGAGTGTCTTCGAGCCCTCCGCGTAGTACGGGCGCAGGTTGATGTTCACGAACGCCCACTCCCGCTCCGCGCACAGCTCCGTGCAGAGCCGGTTGACGTCGTCGTAGGAGCCATTCACCCCGACGAGCTTCGTCCCGTAGACACCCGTCGCGAGGATCTTCTGCTCCTCCAGGTCGGCCGGGATGAACACGTAGGACTCCAGGCCCAGCGCCGCGCCGTGCGCAGCCACAGAGTTCGCGAGGTTGCCAGTCGAAGCACACGCGATCGTCTTGAAGCCCAGCTCTCGCGCGCGCGACGCCGCGACCGAGACGACGCGGTCCTTGAAGGAGTGCGTGGGGTTCGCCGCATCGTTCTTGACCCACACCTCCCCCAGGCCCAGCCGCTCGGCTAGGCGGTCGGCGCGGATCAGCGGCGTGCAGCCCGCGGGCAGGCCCACGCGCGAGGCCAGGCGCCCCGAGGGCCCTGGCGGCCCGCCGGCCAGCGGCAGGAAATCGGCGTAGCGCCAGATGTTTTGCGGGCCGCCCTGGATGCGGCGGCGCAGCTCGCCGAGGTCGATCCGCTCGCGCTGCTCGTCGTAGGCGACCTCCAGCGGGCCGAAGCAGCGCTCGCAAACGTACAGCGCCTCCAACGGATAACGCTCTCCACACTCCCTGCACTTGAGGTTGGTTGCAGCCATCTCGGGCTCCTTGGGTCTATGGTCTTCGCCGATGTCACGGTGTGGCGAAGAACCGAAGCCCGCCACACATCTGTCTGGAATTGGCACCTTCCCGCTGTGACGTACGCGGTGGTTGCCGGGGCTTCGTAGGGCCAGTCCCTCCACCCCTCTGGATGTGTTCTGCTTTGGCGAGTATATCGGACGCGCGGCGGAAAGTGTTAGCGCAAATAGCGCGTTCGTCCAGCGGTTTATGTCGCCGTCGACCGGTAACGGGGCCGCGGTCGCGGTGTAGCCATTCTCGATGACCGCTCCCCCCGGCGCACACGCGGGCGAGGCGCCCGCGCGTACCGAGCCCGCTCCCGACGACTTCGAGCTCGCCGCCAGCGCACCCAAGAAGCGCATGCTGATCATCGTCAACCCCTACGCCTCGACGGTGTCGGACAACCTGCGCCACCTCGTCGTGCACGCGCTGCAGGGGCGCTTCGACGTCGACGCCGTCGACACCGAGGCGCGCGGCCACGCGACCGAGATCTGCCGCGAGGCCGCGCACGAGGGCTACGACGTCGTCGTCGCGTTCGGCGGCGACGGGACGGTCAACGAGGCCGCCAATGGGTTGCTCGGCTCCCCAACCCCGCTGTGCTGCCTGCCGGGCGGCTCGGCGAACGTGTTCGGCAAGATGCTCGGGATCCCCGGCGAGCTGGTCGACGCGACCGAGCACCTGCTGGGACTCGCCGACGACTGGCGCCCGCGCACCGTCGACCTCGGCGTCGTCAACGGCCGCTGCTTCACGTTCGCCTCCGGCCTCGGCCTCGACGCCAGCGTCGTGCAGCGCGTCGACTCCAACCCGCACCTCAAGGCGCGCTTCGGACCGTGGTACTTCACGTGGGTCGCCGTCGGGACGTTCGTGCGCCGCTACCTCGTCCGCCCCCCGCGACTGCAGACCGAGCTGGGCGTGGGCGCCTCCACCGGCGAGACGCGGCGACGCATCTGGAGGCGCCGGCCGCGCGTCGCACGCAGACGCGGTGCGACCTCAGATCACGCCGAGCTCGCGGACCTGTACCCGAGCCCGATCGAGCTCGCGGGCGTCACCGCAATCGTCCAGAACGGCTCGCCCTTCACGTACTTCAAGAATCGCCCGATCGAGATCGCCGACGACGCCGAGCTGCAGTCCGGGACGCTGTCGGGCTGCGTCCTGCACCGCGCGCGGCCACTCGACATGCCCTCGATCGCGTGGCGCGCGTTCTCGCGCCGCGCGCGCGTCTCCCGCCACCGGCAGATCTCGAGCTTCCGCGGCGCCGGCGAGCTCGTCGTGCGCACCGCCAACGGCAAGCCGCTGCCGCTGCAGGTCGACGGCGATTACCTCGGCGAGGTCGAGGAGGCGCGGTATTCGATCATGCCGCAGGCGCTGAACGTCATCGCCTGATCGATTGGTCGAGGGGCCCGGCTCGCCGACTTCGTCGGCTGCGCCACCCTCTTGTCAATCCTGCCGCAGGCGCTCAACGTCATCGCCTGAGCGCCCCCGCGCGCGGCTCAGCCCGCGGCGCCAGGCGTGACGCGATAGGCGTCGAACACCGACTCCGTGTTGCGCAGGCGGTTGACCGCGCCCTTGAGCGAGTGCGTGTCGGGGATCTCGATCACGAAGCGGTTCTTGACCATCGGCGGGTTCGACAGGCAGCGCGCTTCGAGGATGTTGGCGCCCGACTCCGAGAAGACCCGCGCGAGATCCTCCAGCAAACGGTGGCGGTCCCACGCATCGATCTGGATTTCCACAATAAACGCGGTGGCTTGATCCCCTTCCCAATACACGTGCGTGAAGCGCTCCGGGTTCTTGCGCAGCGTCGCCGTGTTCGGGCAGTCCTCGCGGTGGATCGTGATACCGCGCCCCAGCGAGATGTAGCCGACGATCGGGTCGCCCGGCACTGGGCGGCAGCACTTCGCCAGGCGCAGCATCACGTCCTCGACGCCCTCCACCTTGATCCCGTACTGCCCGGAGGAGCGCGTCGGGCGCCGGCGCGAGCCGCCCACCTTCAGCAGGTCGCTCGCCGCGGTCGCGTCGCCGTCGGCGGCCTCGCCCTGCTTGAGGCGCTGCATGATCTTGTTGAGCACGACCTTCGGCGAGATCTTCGCGCCGCCGAGCGCGATGTAGAAGTCGTCGGCCTTGCGGTAGCCCATTTCGCGGATCACGTCCGCGAGCAGCGCCGAGCCGGTGATCTTCTGCGCCGGCAGGCCCTGTTTCTTGAGGTGTTCCTGCAGCAGGTCGCGGCCGGAGTGCTCGGTGTCCTGGCGCGACTCCGCTTTGAACCACGCGCGGATCTTGTTGCGCGCGCGCGTCGTCTTGACCATCGCCAGCCAGTCGCGCGAAGGGCCGCGCTCGCGCTTGGCGGTCATGATCTCGACGATGTCGCCGCTGCGCAGCTCGTAGTGCAGCGGCACGATCTTGCCGTTCACGCGCGCCCCGACGCAGCGGTGGCCGATCTCGGTGTGCACCTCGTAGGCGAAATCCAGCGGCGTCGCGCCGGCGGCGAGCGACTTGACCTCGCCCTTGGGCGTGAACACATAGACCTCGTCCTCGAACAGGTCGATCTTCAGGCTCTCCATGAACTCCTGCGGGTCGGAGAGCTCCTGTTGCCAGTCAAGCATCGAGCGCAGCCACTTCAGCTTGGCGTCCTCCGGCCAGCTGGCCGCGCCGCGCCGCGCCGCGCCCTGCACCTCGCCAGCGGCGGGATTCTGCTTGTACATCCAGTGCGCCGCGACCCCGAACTCGGCCATCTCCTGCATCTCGTGCGTGCGGATCTGGATCTCCAGCGGCCGACCCTCAGGCCCGATCACTGTCGTGTGCAGCGACTGGTACATGTTGAACTTCGGCATCGCGATGAAGTCCTTGAAGCGACCCGGCAGGGGCTTCCACAGCGAGTGGATGACGCCGACCGCGCCATAGCAGTCCTTGACGGAATCCACGATCACGCGCATCGCGGTGAGGTCGTAGATCTCGTTGAACTCGCGGCCCTTCTTGGTCATCTTGGAGTAGATCGAGTAGAAGTGCTTCGCGCGGCCCGCGATCTGCGCTTCGATGCCGAGCTTCCCCAGCTCCTCCGACAGGTACTCCCCCGCCTCGCTGACATAGCGCTCGCGATCGTCGCGCTGCTGGGCGACGAGCCCCTTGATCTCCTGGTACTTGCGTGGGTGCAGCGTCGCGAACGCGAGATCCTCGAGCTCCCACTTGATCGCGTGGATGCCCAGGCGGTGCGCGATCGGGGCGTAGATCTCCAGGGTCTCCTTCGCCTTGTCGATCTGCTTCTGCTTGGGCATCGCCTCGATCGTGCGCATGTTGTGCAGGCGGTCGGCGAGCTTGATCAAGATGACCCGCACGTCGGTGGCCATCGCGACCATCATCTTGCGGTAGTTCTCCGCCTGCTGCTCGTCGCGCGAGCGGAACGTGATCCCCGTGAGCTTCGTCACGCCGTCCACGATCGCCGCGATCTCCTCGCCGAAGCGCTCGCGAACCTCCTCGATCGAGGCCGACGTGTCCTCCACCGTGTCGTGCAGGAGCGCCGCGCACAGCGTCTCGGTGTCCAGCCGCATCCCCGCGCAGATACGCGCGACGCCGACGGGGTGCACGATGAAGTCCTCGCCGGTCTTGCGCCGCTGTGCGGCGTGATGCTCGCACGCGAACACGAACGCCTCCTCCACGCGCCCGCGGTCGATCCTCGCCGCGGTGTCCGCGGCGTGCTCGGAGACGATCGCGAACAGGTCCCCGAGCAAGCGGCGCTCGAGCTCGTTCAGGCGGGGAGCGGGCGCGTGCCCGGGCGCCTGCGATGTCGGCGCCGACAGGGGACGTTCGGCGTCGCGCCGCTCGGCGGGGCTCTGGGCCTTGACGGGACTCTCGGGATCTTGGGGGATCGCCATAGCTACAGGGTAGGGGACGGCATCGGCGCCGTGAAGAGGAATGTGGGTGAGCGAGGGGCCCGACCGAAGCCGGGAGACACGTGCCTTCGGCCCGAGTCCCCGTTTCGGCCAGCCGACTGGGGGCGGCCTGGGCCACCCTCTTAGGCGAACAACGCCAGCTCCTCCTGCTTGGTTGCAGCGGGCTCCGGTGTCGAGGAGGCCGATGCGACGACCTGCACCTCGGCGGGCTGCGCATGGCGCAGTACGAGCCGCGGCTCGCTCACACCGCGCCACTCGTTGACCTCCAGCGCGACGGTCGCGTCGGCGGGGACGCCATCGTCGACGGGCAGCCGCGTTCCGGAGCCGAACGCGACCGCACGCGCGCGCGCGCCGCCGGCGTTGAGCGTGAAACGCACATGGCGGCCCTCCCCCATCGCACGCCGGTCCTCGAACCTCGCGCCGCGCACGAGCAGCGACACCGGCGGGTTGGCGGCGCCGAAGGGCGCCAGCGCGCGCAGCTCCTCCGCGAGCTCCATGCCAAGCTCCTCACCACGAACGACCGCGTCGACGCGCTCGCTGGGCGTCAGCGCGCCGACGTCGAGCACCGCGGCCGCGTGCGCCGCGAACGCCTCCCCGAAGTCCTCCAGCCGCTCGCGTTCGATCTCCAGGCCCGCGGCCGCGCGGTGCCCCCCGTGGCGCGCCAGGTGTCCGGCGCATGCCTGCAGTCCGCCGAGCAGGTCGAACTGCGCGATCGAGCGTCCCGAGCCGCGGCCGGTGTCTCCCTCGAGTGAGATCAGCACGAACGGCCGGTGGTGGCGCTCGACGAGGCGCGACGCGACGATCCCGATCACGCCGGGGTGCCAGTCATCGCCCGCGAGCACGTACGCGGCGCGCTCCCCGCCCGCCGCCGCGCGCAGCGTCGCGAGCTGGCGTTCGGCGTCGGAGAGGATGCGCAGCTCTGTCTGTCGCCGCTCGTGGTTGGCCCGGTCGAGCTCGGCCGCGATCTGGTGGCCGCGCGCGGCGTCCCCGGTGAGCAGCAGCTCCAGGCCGGCGTCCGCGCGGTACAGGCGTCCTGCCGCGTTCAGGCGCGGCGCCAGCCCAAAGGCGACAGCGCGCTCATTCATCTTCGCGGGATCCGTGATGCGCGCCACCGTCATCAGCGCGCGCAGGCCCGGCCGCGCCGTCCCGGCGAGCGCGCGCAGGCCGCTGCTCACCAGCGCGCGGTTCTCGCCGAGCAGCGGCACCACGTCGGCGATCGTCGCGAGCGCAACGATGTCGAGGTCGTCCTCGGGGCGGTAGGAATTCCCGCCCGCCCCGGTCCCGCCCGTCGAGGGCGTGCCGGCCGCTTCCCACACCGCCTGTGCGAGCTTGTACGCCACCGCCGTCGCGCACAACTCCGGGCACGGGTAGCCGCAGACCGCCGGGTGCACGAGCGGAGCGTCCGGCAGCGCGCCGTCCGCGCGCGGCGCGTGGTGGTCGGTGACGACGACGTCCATGCCCAGGCTGCGCGCGAGCTCGACCTCGGCGACCGCGGTGATCGCGCAATCGACGGTCACGAGCAACTGCGTGCCGCGCGCGTGTAGGCGCTGCACGGTCGCGGGGTTCAGGCCGTAGCCGTCGAGGGCGCGGTCGGGCAGGTACCAGTCGACGACGGCTCCCAGCGCTCTCAGCAGCCTCACCAGCACGGCGGTCGAGGCGACGCCGTCGACGTCGTAGTCGCCGTGCACGGTGACGCGAGTACCGCGGCGCACGTGCGCGAGGATCGTCTCGATGGCGATATCGATCCCACGGAAAGCTGTGGGCGGATGCTGCTCGTCGGCTCTCAGGAACGCGCGCGCCCGCTGCGGCTCGTCGAGCCCGCGGCGAACGAGAACCTGTGCGAGCGCACCACTGACTCCCAGCTCGCGCTGCAGGAGTTGCACCTGCGACTCAGGGCAGGGCGCGATCCGAAAGCGGCGCATCTCGTCCACCGACCAACCGTACGGGCCGGCTCGGACGCATATCGGCCCTCAGTCGGCGGCGGCGAGCCGTTCGCGGCGGATGCCCTCGGCGTAGACCGCGGCGATCCCGAGGAGCGCGCCGGGCACCGCGTAGAGCACGACCGCGATATCGGTCGCCTTTTTACCGGGGACGTGCAGCCCGGAGGCTTTGATCGAGTAGATCGCCGTCGCGATCACGATCGCGCCGAACAGGCAGCCGACGAACGCGCCGACGATCCCGCCCCAGAAGCGGTCGGGGAGGAAGATCGTGAAGTGCCAGATCGCCAGGCCCATCATCACCCAGCCGAGCATCGCCATCAGCGTGCCCTCCCGTGCCGGCGTTTTGGAGATCCCGCCCGCCCACCGCGTTTTTTGCTCTGCGACTTGGATTCGTCCTTGAGCACGAGATCCTCGGGGGTGAGGTCGGCGGCGGGGTCGCGCTGCGCATCGGGCGGGGCCGCGGGTTGCCCGGCGATTGGCTCGCTCGGCGTGGCCGGCGGCGCAGCGGGTGCGCGCTGGCGGTCCCTCGCGGGCAGGATCCCGGCGGCCGAGCCGCCGCGGCGACCGTTGCCGCGCCGCCCAGATCCCGCTGTGGAGGCGGGCGCTCCGCCCTCGGTCTCCTCGATGTCGAGGTCGCGGACGAGCTCGTCGAACTCCTCCTTGGACAGGTTCTGCCCGGCCTCCTCGGGTGCGATCAGACTTCCGCGGCGCGTGCGCCTGCGTGTGCTGGGCTTGGGTTCCACGTCGACGGGGGCGTCCCCGACGGCGGTCGCGTACGCCGGGACCTGGCCGAGTTCCGCGACGATCCGCGCGCGGCGGTTGCGGTAGGTGCCTTCGCGCTCCTTCCAGTGCGTGAGCACGGGCGAGGCGATGAAGATCGAGGAGTACGCGCCGGAGGCGATCCCGACCATCAACGCGAACGCGAAGTCCTTCAGCGTTTCCCCGCCGAACAGCAGCAGCGCGAGGACCGGCAGCAGCGTGCAGAAGCTCGTCGCGAGCGAGCGCGTGAGAACCTCGGACATCGAGCGGTTGACGATCTGCGAGAACGCCGCGCGCGGCATCCGTGGAACGTTCTCGCGGACGCGGTCGAACACGATGATCGTGTCGTACAACGAGTACCCGAGGATGGTCAACAGCGCTGCGACGGTCGAGGTCGTGACTTCCCGCCCCGTGAGCGAGTAGACGCCGGCCGTGATCAACAGGTCGTGCATCAGGGCGATCAGGACCGGCACCGCGTACTTCCACTCGAAGCGCAGCGCGATGTACGCGGAGATCACGATCAGCGAGGCGATAATTGCGATCACGGCGCTGTTGGCGACCGTCTTCCCGAAGCTCGGGCCCGATCGAGGTGTCGGACGTGTTGCGCAGCCCGTAGGCGGCGTTCAGGGCCGACTCGATCTTGACGACTTCGGTCTGTTTGAGGTGCTTGAGCGAGATTTTGTAGCCGCTGCCACCGATGTTCTTGTCGTTGGTGAGCCTCTGGATCTGGGCGTCGTGGAAGCCGTTGGCGTCGAGCACCGAACGGATCTGGCTCTCGCTGGCGGGCTTCACGAACGCCGTCTGGATCTGCGTGCCGGAGGTGAAGTCGATGCCCAGGTTCAGCCCCCTGCCGCCGATCGCCAGCGCGCCGACGAGCAGGATCGTGCCGGACAGCGAGAAGAACCACTTGGAGGCCCCCATGAAGTCGAACTTCCAGCCCCGCGCGCGTTTGGCCGCGCCGAGCAGCGCGGGATGGCTGACGGCACGCGACTGCCCCATCGCGCCGAGCGCGGCCTGCGTGGCGAGCACGGCGGTGAACAGCGAGACGAGCGTGCCGAGCCCGAGCATGAACGCGAAGCCCTGCACCTGCGCGGTGGCGAGCGCGAACAGGATGAACGCGGTCATGAACGTCACGACATTGGCGTCGACGATCGCGGCGAAGCCCCGTTTGTAGCCGTTGGCGATGCCGGCGGTGACCGAACGCCCGCCGCGGATTTCCTCCTTCACGCGCTCGAAGATCACGATGTTGGCGTCCGCGGCGACGCCGATCGTGAGCACCAGGCCGGCGATGCCGGGGAGCGTCATCGTGACCGGGATCGCCTTGATCAGAGCGAAGAGATAGACGCCGCAGAGAATCAGGCCGCCGATCGCGATGAGGCCGAGCACGCGGTAGAAGACGATCAGGAACACGCACACGACGAGCAGGCCGATGAGACCCGCGACGAGACCCTCCTTGAGCGCCTGTTTGCCGAGCGTCGCGGAAACCTGCGACTGCGAGATCAGTTCCAGGTGCAGCGGCAGCGCGCCGGACTGGAGCTCGCTGGCGAGGTTCTGCGCGGAGGTGATCGTGAAGCCCCCGGTGATCTGCGAGCCGTTGGTCGCGTCGATCCCTTCGGGGTACACGGTGAAGTCGATCGAGGGCGCCGTGATGACCTGTTCGTCGAGCACGATCGCGAAGTGCTGCAGCGCGAGCTGCTTGGTCACGCCGGGCAGCTGCGCGTTGCTTCCGCGTTCGGAGATCTTGCGGGTGACCTGTTCGAAGATCTTGCGCCCGCTGGAGGTGAATTCGAAGTTGACGTCCGGGAGCCCCGAGCCGCCTTCCTGGAAGCCCTGCTGGGGGTTGCGGATCTCCGAGCCGCTCATCGCGGGTTCGTCGTTGAGGACGTAGAAGCTGTTGGGCGAGCCGTTGACGACCTTGCCGGGTTCCTTTTCGCTCGTCACCGGCTGGGCCTGGACGAGGATCGTGCCGGGGTTGACGTGAATCGCCTTGGGCTTGGAGCCCGGCGGCGGCTTGTAGCCGTCGGCGTAGAGCTCGGCTTCGGTGTCCTGCGGCTGGCAGACCGAGGCGCCGCCGGCACAGAGCATCTTTTCGTGCTTGCTGTCCACGAGGTACCAGGCGCCGAACACGCAGCCGCCGATCTGCTTGGCGGTGCAGCCGGGGTCGAGCGTGGTGTCGTTGTGGCGCAGGATCACCGGCCTTTTCGCCGCGCGCAACACCGCCTGATACTCCAGGAGTCCGCGTTTGGCGGAGGCCGGTTCGGGCCCGCCGGTCGCGGCGGCGTTCGTCGGCGCGGGGGTGCCTTCCGGCCCGATGACGTTGGTCTCCCAGTCGTAGAAGTGCAGCTGCGCGGTCTTGCCGACCTGTTCCTGGGCGCGTTTGGCGTTGGAGACATCGGGGAGGTTGACCGAGATTTCGTTGCTGCCGACGCGCAGGATTTCCGGTTCGGCGACGCCGAGCTGGTCGACGCGCTTGCGCATGATGTCGATCGAATGGTTCAGCGATTCGGTGTCGACCTTCGCCTGCGGGGTCGGGCGCGCCTTGTAGACGAGCGAGACGCCGCCCTTCAATTCCAGCCCCAGGCGCGTCGATTGCAGCGCGATCACCGCGAGCGCGCCGGCGAGCAGGCCTGCGACGATCAGCAGGATCAGCGCGTTGCGTCCGCGGCTACCCATGGAGTTTCAGATTTCCGATCACGATCTACAGCCTACTTCTCGGGGGTGAGCACAAGCAACAGCCCACCCTCGTCGTCGTACGCCGGGAACATGTCGGCGCGCGCCTGCGCGGGCAGGTCGCGCTCGCCGCTGACCCGCACGGGCTTGCCCATCGCGCGCACGCCCCACTCCAGAACCGTGCCGACGGGGTCGTCGCCGTTGGAGAACTCCAGACCGAGTGCCTGCTCGACGCGGCGCCCGATGACGGCTTCCTCCTCCAGGCCGGTGAGGGCGAACGCGTTGCGGCCGCAGCCGATCACGCGGCCCTCCTTGTCGCACACGAAGAACGCGGCGTCCGGCGCGGGGTAGTAGTCGTCGAGCAGTTCGAAGAGAAACGCGAAGCCGCACTTGGCGCATCCCTTCGGCTGTCGCGTGAAGCCGAGGTTGCGGTCGATCTCGCTGGAGCGGTGGCCGCAGTTGGGGCAGATGAAGGGATGGGACATGGCCCCCACAGAGTAGGGAAGCCGCGCGGCCGAAGCCCCCGCCAGAGCGGGGCGCCGCGGAGCGCTGGCGCAGAGCGGAGATCTGGCTAGAACAGCGCTTCGTCGGCAGCGGCCTGCGGGTCCGCGCGCGGCCCTGGGGGCTCCACCCCGAGGTGCTCGAAGGCGGCGTTCGTGGCGGTGCGACCGCGTGGGGTGCGCTTGATCAGCCCGAGGCGCAGCAGATGGGGCTCGTAGACGTCCTCGATCGTGTCCTGCTCCTCGCCGACGGCGACGGCGAGCGTCGAGAGACCGACGGGCCCGCCGTCGAACTTCTGACAGATCGCGCGCAGGATCTCACGGTCGAGGCGTTCCAGGCCGAGCGCGTCGACCTCCAGCAGGTCGAGCGCCGCGTCGGCGGCGGCCGCGCTGAGGACACCGTCCATGCGCACCTCGGCGTAGTCGCGCGCGCGCTTGAGCAGGCGGTTGGCGACGCGCGGGGTCCCGCGGCTGCGGGCGGCGAGCGCGTGCGCGCCGGCGTCGTCGATCTCGATTTCGAGGATCCCGGCGGAGCGCTTGACGATCGCGGCGAGCTCCTGCACCTCGTAGTGCTCCAGGCGCGCCTGGATGCCGAAGCGGTCGCGCAGCGGCGTCGTCAGCAGACCGCTGCGGGTGGTGGCGCCGATCAGCGTAAAGGGCGGCAGATCGAGCGTGACGACGCGCGCGCCGGCGCCCAGGCCGACGGTGATCGGCAGGCGGTGGTCCTCCATCGCCGGGTAGAAGGTCTCCTCCAGCGCACGCGGGAGACGGTGGATCTCGTCGACGAAGAACACGCTGCGCGGCTCCAGCGCCGTGAGGAACGCCGCGATGTCTCCCTTTCGCTCCAGCGCGGGGCCCGCGGTCTGCACGAACGGCACGTCGAGCTCGCTCGCGACGATCTGCGCGAGCGAGGTCTTGCCGAGCCCGGGGGGACCGGCGAGCAGCAGGTGGTCGAGCGCCTCGCCGCGCGCGCCGGCGGCCTCGATCGCGACCGACAGTTGGGCGCGCAGGGCGCGTTGCCCGACGAACTCCTGCAGGCGGCGGGGGCGCAGCGAGCGCTCGAGCTCCTCCTCGAGCTCGTCGTCGCGATCCAGATAGGGGGTCTGGATGCGGCTCACGTGGATGCCTCGCTCGTGCCCATCGCTCAGCTCACCGCGCGCGCGCCGTACGCAGCGCGCCCGCGATCAGCTCCTCGGGGCTCTCGCCGGTGGTGTCCGCGAGCAGCTCCTCGGCTTCGGCGGGCTCGTAGCCGAGCTCGATCAGCCCGGCGCGCGCGACGCTGCGCGGACTGTGCGAGCGACTGGCGGCGATCGCACCCTCCTCGACGCCGAGCACGTCGGCCACGTCTGCGATCACCCCGACCTTCTCGCGCAGCTCGACGATGATGCGCTCGGCGGTGCGCTTGCCGATGCCTGGCACCGCCTGCAGACGCGCGGCGTCGCCCGCGGCGAGCGCGGCGACGAGCTCGCGGGGCGGGCCGCCGGAGAGCACGGCCAGCGCGACCTTGGGCCCGACGGCCTGCACGGAGAGCAGCATCAGGAACAGGTCGCGCTCGTGCTCCGAGTGAAAGCCGTAGAGCGTGAGGGCGTCGTCGCGGACGATCAGATGCGTGTGCAGCGTGGCCTCCCCGCCGGCGGCGGGGATGTGGCGCAGCGTCTCGGAGGAGACCGCGGCGCGATAGCCGACACCGCCGCACAGCAGCAGCACGTGGTCGGGGCGGCGCACCGCGACCTCGCCTCGCAGGAGCCCGATCACCGGGTTGCTCCAACAACCGCTGCGACGGGACCGCCCGCCGCGGACACGGCTCCGGCGAGCGGTGCGGCGTTGTGATGGCAGATCGCCGCGGCGAGCGCGTCGGAAGCATGATCGGGACGCGGCGGCTCGGACAGCTCGAGCAACGCCTGCACCATGCGCGCGACCTGGTCCTTGGGCGCGCGCCCATTGCCGCAGACGGCGGACTTGATGCGCTGCGGCGTGTAGGAGGAGCAGGGCAGCCCGCGTTGGCCTGCGGCGAGCATCGTGACGCCGCGGGCGTGCCCGACGGCGAAGGCGGTCTGGACGTTCTGCCCGAAGTAGAGCTGCTCGAGCGCCATCGCGTCAGGTTGGTGCTCGTCGATCAGCGCCAGGACGCGCGCGTGCACGCTGGCGAGCCGCGCCTCGAGCGCGAGCTCGGGCGGCGTGTCGATGACCCCCCCGTCGAGCGCGACCAGCCGGCGGCGGCGCCGCTCGACGACGCCGTAGCCGGCGTTGGCGAGTCCGGGGTCGATGCCGAGCACGATCACGGGAAGGGATTCTGCGCGGCGGGCCGGACGCCTGCCGCCTACGGCGATCCGTCGGGCCCGCGACGCCAGCCGATCAGCCGACTCCGGACGCCGACGGGGCGGGCGAGTTGCAGGCTGGCACCCTCCACGGCGCATCCCCCGACGCCCACAGGTCGTTGAGCGCGACGGCGTCCTTGTAGGTGTCCATGCACTCCCAGAAGCCCCTGTGTCGGTAGGCATGGAGCTGGCCGTCGGCAGCGAGCCGTCGTAGCGGCTCGCGCTCGAGCACGCTGTCGGCCGCGAGATAAGCGAGAGCGCCGAGGTCGAAGCAGAAGAACCCACCGTTGACCCAGTGCTCGGAGCGGGGCTTCTCGCGGAAACCGAGCACGCGCCCGTCCTCCCCGTCGAGCTCGGCGACGCCGAACTGTAATTCGGGCCGCACGACGGTCATCGTGGCGAGCGCGCCGTGATCCTCGTGGAAATGCAGGAGCCGGGCGAGGTCGATGTCGGCAAGGCCGTCGGCGTAGGTCGCGCAGAAGTGGGAGTCGCGCAACCCCTCCCCCGCGCCGCGAAGCGGCGCCCCCCCAATCCTTTCTCCCCTTCGTCCGCGGACACACCGCGGCGTAGCAGCGGCTCGAGCAGCTTGATGCGCCCGCCGGTGGGCGTGTCCAGGCCGGTGTCGACGCACTCGACCTCCACACCCTCGGGCCAGCGCTCGGCGGCGGCGAACTCTCCGATCAGCTCGCCCTTGTAGCCGGTGGCGAGCAGGAAGCGCTCGAAGCCCTGCGCCGCATAGAGCTCGATCACGTGCCACAGGATCGGTCGCCCGCCGATCTCGACGAGCGGCTTGGGGATCTCCGCGGTGCGCTCACGCAGGCGCGTGCCGCGCCCGCCGCAGAGGATCGCCACGGGCGGCCGCGTGGTGCCGTCGCTCACCCGGCCGTCGCCGCCCGCTCGAGGACGTCGGCGGGCGCGTCGAAGTTTGCGTGGACCGCGGCGACGTCGTCGTTGTCTTCGAGCGCGTCGATGAGCTTCATGAGCTTCACGACCTGGCCCTCGTGCTCGACCGGGACGAGGCTGGAGGGGCGGTAGGTGAGCTCGGCGCTCTCGAGCTCGACCCCGGCCTCCTGGAGCGCCTCGCGCACGGCGGTGAAGTCGCCCAGGGCGGTGACGACCTCGTGGACGCCCTCGTCCTCGGAGATGTCCTCCGCGCCGGCCTCGACGGCGGGCATCAGGTCGTCCTCGTCGTAACGCGCCCCGTCGACGACGATCACGCCCTTCTTGTCGAACAGGTAGGCCACCGAACCGGGCTCACCGAGCGAGCCGCCGAATTTCGTGAAGAGATTGCGCACGTCGGGACCCGTGCGGTTGCGGTTGTCGGTGACGGTCTCCACGAGCAGCGCGACGCCCGCGGGCCCGTAGCCCTCGTAGACGATCGACTCCAGCGCGTCGGCCTCGCCGCCCTCGCCGGTGCCCTTCGCGATCGCGCGTTCGATGTTGTCCTTGGGCATCGAGGCCGCTTTGGCCTTGCGGATCGCGTTCTCCAGAGCCGCGTTGGAGTCGGGATCGCCCCCGCCGTCGCGCGCCGCGACCGTGATCGCACGGGCGAGCTTCGTGAACTGCGCGCCGCGGCGGGAGTCGACGACGGCCTTCTTGTGCTTGATGGAGGACCACTTGGAATGACCGGACATGGCTCTAAAGATAGTGTTTTGAATGGCTCCGCTTCGCTGCGCCGTGGGGTTCGCGCGGTCGATGACGGCGGCGAACACGTAGGATGCGCCGCGATGACCAAGACCGTGGATGCGGGGATCTTCAAGGCCTATGACGTGCGCGGCCTGTATGGCGAGCAGATCGACGCCGATCTCGCGGAGCTGATCGGGCGGGCGTTCGCGCGCGTGCTCGGGAGCCTCACGGGCAAGCCCGCGAGCGGTCTGCGGGTGGGGCTGGGCCACGACATGCGCCTGACCGCACCCGAGCTCGCGGCGCGCTACCGCGAGGGGCTGCTGCGCGAGGGCGCCGACGTGTTCGACGTCGGGCAGGTCGGTACGGAGATGCTCTATTACCTCGTCGGCTCGCGCGAGCTCGACGGTGGGCTGATGTGCACCGCGTCGCACAACCCCAAGGCGTACACCGGCGCGAAGCTCGTGCGCGAGGGCGCGCTGGCGCTGTCGGGCGACAGCGGCATCCAGGACATCCGGCGCCTGATCGAGGCGGGGCTCGACGAGAGCGACGCGCCGCGGGGCAATGTGCAGAAGGTGGACATCTCCGGCGAGTTCAAAGAGGCGGCGCTGAAGTTCATCGACGCCGAAGCGGTGCGCGCGGCGATCGCCTCCCAACCGCTGAAGGTCGTGGTGGACGGCGGCAACGGGATGGCCGGGCCGATGGTCGGCCCGCTCCTGCGGGACATCGGGCTGGATCCGATCGAGACGTACTGGACACCGGACGGCAACTTCCCCGACCACGAGCCCAACCCGCTGCTGCCGGAGAACCGAGAGTTCATCGTCGCGAAGGTCCGCGAGACCGGTGCGGATCTCGGCATCGCGTGGGACGGCGACGCGGACCGGTGCTTCTTCATCGACGACACCGGGGCCTTCGTGGACGGCGACTTCCTCACGGCGCTGCTCGCGGAGTCGCTGCTGCGCAAAAACCCCGGCGAGGCGATTCCGGCCCGCCGCGAGGCGATTCTGTACGACGTGCGCGCCTCGCGCGCGGTGGCGGACACGGTGCGCCGCGCAGGCGGGACGCCGTACGTGAACCGCGTCGGCCACGCGTTCTTCAAGACGCGCATGCGCAAGGAGGGCTCGCTGTTCGGCGGCGAGGTCTCCGGGCACTACTACTTCCGCGACTTCTATTGCGCGGATTCGGGAACCCTCCCCGCGCTGTTGATTCTGGAGCTGCTCGCGACGACGGGCGCGCGCCTGTCCGAGCTGCTGGCGCCCTACCGCTCGCGCTACTTCATCTCCGGTGAGATCAACTCCGAGGTCTCAGACCAGCAGGCCAAGATGGAGGAGATCGCGGCGCGCTACGCCGACGCCGAGCAGGAGCGCCTCGACGGGATCTCGATCGACTACGAGGACTGGCACTTCAACGTGCGCCCGTCGAACACCGAGCCGCTGCTGCGCCTGTGCCTGGAGTCGCTGGTGTCGCGTGAGGACATGGAGCGCCGCCGCGACGAGGTGCTGGCGCTGATTCGCGCATGACGGCGGAGGGGCGCACGCAGGACGCCGAGTCCGCCGCAGCGGCCGCGACAACTCCGGTGGAGGTGGCGGAGGGCATCCACTGTCTGGCGATCCCGACCCCGTTCGCGGTGGGGCGCGTGAACGCGTACCTGATCGAGGACGACCCCCTGACGCTGATCGACTCGGGCCCGAACTCGGCGAAGGCGCTCGACGAGCTCGAACAGGCGCTCGCGGCGCGCGGTCACGCGATCGAGGATCTGCAGCTGCTCGTGATCACCCACCAGCACATCGACCACTTCGGCCTCGCCGCGATCCTCGCGCGGCGCTCAGGGCGCGGAGGTCGCGGCGCTCGCGGGCCTGGACCGCCGGCTGGCGAACTTCCGCGAGGAAGCCGAGCTCGACGACCGCTTCGCGGGACGGATCATGCTGCGCCACGGGGTTCCGACGGATGTCGTGACGGCGCTGCGCGCGGTCTCGGCGAGCTTCCGCGCGTGGGGGTGCACGGTGGAGGTGACGCGCGTGCTGGAGGACGACGAGGAGCTCGTCCTGCGCGATCGGACGCTGCGCGTGCTGCACCGCCCGGGGCACAGCCCTTCGGACACCGTCTTCTGGGACGAGCGGCGCAAGCTGCTGCTCGCCGGCGACCACCTGCTCGGGCACATCTCCTCCAACCCGCTGCTCGCGCGGCCATTGGAGGCGGAGGGCGACTACGAGGGCCCGCGGCCGCAGGCGCTCGTGATGTACCTGGAGTCGCTGCGGCGCACGCAGGCGATGGATCTGGAGCTCGTGCTTCCGGGCCACGGCGAGCCGGTGCGCGAGCACGCCAAGCTGATCTCCGAGCGCGAGCACCTGCACGAGCGCCGCGCCGACGCGCATCCGCAAGCTGATCGCCGAGCGCCCGCGCACCGCGTACGAAATGGCACATGAGATGTGGGGCAATGTCGCGGTCACGCAGGCGTACCTGACGATCTCCGAGGTTCTCGGCCATGTCGATCTGCTGCTCGACGAGGGGCAGCGTCGTGGAGCAGGAGAGCGACGGGATAGTGCGCTTCGCGGCGGCGGAGTAGCGTCCGCTTCGGTACGGCTGCGCTAACGCGCGCCGCTCTCGGAGCGCTCGATCTCGGCCAGGTGCGCGACGTTCTCGCGATCGCTCGCCTCGACGCCGATCTCGCCGGCGAACCACGCGTCGAGGATCTCCCCCAGCTCGGCCTCGGAGGTGGCGAGCAGGCTGAGCGCGAGGACGTTCGCGTCGTTCCAGCGGCGCGCACCGGCAGCGGTGGCGGCGTCGCCGCACAGCGCCGCTCTGATCCCACGGACCTTGTTGGCTGCGATCGAGGCGCCGGTACCGGTCCAGCAGCACACGACGGCCTGCTCTGCGCGCCCCTCGGCGACGTCGCGAGCGGCGGCCTCCGAGCACCACGCCCAGTCCTCGCGGTCCGCGGCGAGCGCACCGTGCGGAGTGACGTCGTGGCCGCGGCGCCGGAGCTCGTCGACGAGCACCCCGGCAACACCGGTGACTTCGTCGGCCGAGACCGCGATTCGCATGCGCGCAGTATCGCGCCTGGTCATAAACGTCGCCGTGCGATAAGGTCTATGACAGTTAGACCAATGCCATTGATGCGGGGAAGGGTCGGCGATGCGATGCAGGGGAGGACCGGCGGCATGAGTCGGAGGGCGGCGTGGACAGCGCGACGGCCAACCCGCACCTGAACGTCTTCGAGCCCTACCGCGAGCTGGGGCGCACACACGAGGACCAGCTCACGCGCGCGGCGATGATCGTGCTGCGACTGGTGCCGCTCGCGCGCGAGACGCTGCTGCGCGCGATCGGGGAGCGCTCGCAGTGCGAACTGCCGGACTGCGTGGTCGACATGCAGGCGACATACATCGTGGAGGCCTCCGAGGAGAGCGCCACGGGCGGGAAGGTCGCGCGGGAGCGGCTCGTGAGCGTCTTCCTGACGCCCGACACCGAACCGGAGGAGCAGGCCGAGGAGGTCACCGACACGAGCCGCGGGCAGCGCTTCGACGGGGTGCTGCGCTTCGACCCCGAGCTGGTCGTGCTGGTCGAGAGCAAGGTCTGCCCACGCTGGGCGCGGCGCAACGGGCATCGCGTCGCAGAGCTCAACCTCGGCAGCGCGCGTTTCGCGCAGCGGCGCACGTGCGTGCTGCGCTGGCACGACCTGCTCGAGGCGTGGTGGCGGCTGGTCGAGCTCGGTCTGCTCTCCCCCGCGGAGCGCGCGCTGGTACAGGATCTGCTGAGCTACGCGCACCACGACTTCGCGCACCTGCTGCCGTTCGGGTCGCTGCGGCGTGTCGGCGTGGACCCGGTGCGGCGCAAGTGGCGGCTGCGCTCGCTGCTGCGCGAAGCGACCGGCATGGCGCCGGAGCGGATCGGCCTCGCGCACGTGCGCCTCGACACGACGATCGGGACGGCCTCGCTGCAGCGCGCCGCGCTGGACCTCGAAGGCGAGCAGCTCGTGCTGCACATGTGGCCCGGGGAGCTCAAGCGCCAGGCCGAGCACCTGTACGGCGACGACCACGCCGCGCGCCTGTGCGCGTTGCCGCTGGACTCCGAACCGGGGTGGAGCGTGGAGCCCCAGCCCCAGCTCGGGTTCCGCAACGCACCGGCGCGCACGCGCGTCTACCTCACGTGCCGACTGGACGCGGCGACCTACGCGCGGCGCTGGCAGGGCGATGACTGGGAGAAGGTCGGAGCGCACCAGCCGGAGGGCGTGCTGGAGGAGCTGTGGCCGTGGCTGCTGCGCCGCCGCTACGCCTCGCGCGGCGACCGCGCGAGGCTGGAGCGGTTCCTGAACACGCTCGGGCGCCGCCACGCGCACCTGCGCCCAAGCCTGCACGTCTCGCGGACGTGGTCCTTCGAGGAGGCCACTCGCCTCGACGACGAGGGTTTGCTCGCGGGCGAGATCCGCGCGGCGATCGAGCGCGTGCTCGAGGTTCTGCAGGAGCCCCCCCTGCCGCCGCCGGTACGCGCGGCGGAGGTGCGGGAGCTGCCGAGCAAGCTCACGTTGACAGCGCCGCGCCGCGCGACGCCACTGCGTCGAGCAGCAGCCGGTGCACGCGGTCGTCATCGGTGAGCTCCGCATGGAAGGCGACCGCGAGCAGGTTGCCCTCGCGCACCGCGATTGGATGACCGTCGAGCTCGGCGAGCACCTCGACGTCGGGGTCGCGCTCGGCGATCCAGGGCGCGCGGATGAATATGCCGCGCAGCGGACGCTCGGGATCCTCGATCCCGCGCATCTGGATGTCGGCCTCGAAGCTACGGATCTGGCGCCCGAAGGCGTTGCGCTGAGCGCGCATGTCCATCAGGCCGAGGTGGTCGCGGTCAAGCATGATCAGCCCCGCGCAGGAGCCGAGAACGGGGATCCCTCCCCCACCGTGCTCCTCTGACGGAGCTGCGGCGAGTGCGCGCAGCGGCTCGGCGAGCCCCTCGCGCGCGATGCCGAGCGTCATCGTCGTGGACTCCCCGCCCGGGATCACGAGACCGTCGAGCCCGTCGAGGTCCGTGGGGACGCGCACCTCGCGCACCTCTGCGCCCAGCGCGCGGAGCATGCGCGCGTGCGCCTCGAAGCCGCCCTGCAGCGCGAGGACGCCGATCAGCGGAACGACCCCCTCAGGCGCTCTCTTCGCCGCGCCGTCAACCGAGAGCGCGCGGGCGCCGTCGGCGTCTACCACCCGCGCTGGGCGAGCAACTGCTCGTCCTCGAGCTTGGAGCTCTCGAGGCTCGCCATCGCGGTGCCGAGGCCGCGCGATGCCTGCGCGACGCGGGCGGGATCCTGCCAGTGGGTCGTGGCCTCGACGATCGCGCGCGCACGCACCGCGGGCTCTTCGGACTTGAAGATCCCCGAGCCCACGAACACGCCTTCGGCGCCGAGCGCCATCATCAGCGCCGCGTCGGCCGGCGTGGCGATGCCGCCCGCGCAGAACAGCACGACCGGGAGTTTCCCGTCGCGCGCGACGCCCTGGACGAGGTCGAGCGGCGCCTGGAGCTCCTTGGCGGCGCTCGCGAGCTCCTCCTGGCCGAGCATCGTCAGACGGCGAATCTCGCTGCCGATCTTGCGCATGTGGCGCACCGCCTCGACGATGTCGCCCGTGCCGGCCTCGCCCTTGGAGCGGATCATCGCGGCGCCCTCGCCGATCCGGCGCAGCGCCTCCCCGAGGTTCGTGGCACCGCAGACGAAAGGCACCTTGAAGGCCCACTTGTCGATGTGGTTGACCTCGTCCGCGGGCGTGAGCACCTCGGACTCGTCCACATAATCCACCTCGAGCGCCTCCAGCACCTGGGCCTCCACGAAGTGCCCGATGCGCGCCTTCGCCATCACCGGGATCGTGACGCCCTCCTGGATGCCGGCGATCATCTCCGGGTCGGACATCCGCGCGACGCCGCCGTCGCGGCGGATATCGGCGGGGACGCGCTCCAGCGCCATCACCGCGGCGGCGCCGGCGTCCTCGGCGATCTTCGCCTGCTCGGGCGTGACGACGTCCATGATGACCCCGCCCTTGAGCATCTCGGCCAGACCGGCCTTGACGCGGAATGTCGCTTCGTCGCGCATGGACGGGAGGATAGCTGGCGGCCCAGAACGCGAACGGTACGCCGCAGCTGGCGCTACTTCAGGCGGAAAGCCTTGATGCGGTCCTCGTACTGCGCGCTATCGCGCGAGTAAACCCCGTAGGCGAGCGCCTGTATGAGGCTCAGCAGCGCCGTGTGCGAGCGCACGTAGGCGGGGCTGTTGGAGGAGTAGTACAGCTTGATCTGCGCGAGCTTCGCGACCTCCGAGAGCGTGGCGTCGGTGATCGCCGCGGTGCGCGCCTTGCGGTGGCGGGCGAGCTTCATCGCGCGCACCACCAGCGGATGCGGGCGCCCGGCGGAGAGGCCGACGACGAGCGTCCCCTCGTCGATGCGTCCCAGCCGGCTCAGGGACTCCTGGGAGGGGCTCGCGACGACGTCGACGCGCAGGTCCAGCAGCATCAGCAGGTGGCGCATGTAGCTCGCGAAGAACGCCATCTGGTCGGTGCCGGCGACGAGCACCTTCTCGGAGCTCACGATCGCGTCGATCAGGGCGTCCACGGCGCTGCGCGAGACCTTCCTCGCGGTCTCCTCCACGTTCAGGTGGTCCGCGGCGAGTGCGCCCTCGAACTCGTTCTGGTCCAGCGAGAACAGCGGCGAGGAGCTGCCTCCGGCGAGCGCTCCTGCGGTCCCTGGGCCATTGGCGTGGACGCGGCGGTACTCCTCGCGTGCCGCCGCCTGCAACTCGGGGAAGCCCTCGAAGCCGAGCGCCTGCGAGAAGCGGACGACGGTCGAGCTCGACGTGTTCGCGCGCCGGGCCAGCTCCTCGGCGGTCTGGAAGGCGGCCTCGTCGAGGTGGTCCACGATGTACTGCGCCACGTCCTTCTGCGAGCGCGAGCACTCCTCGAAGCGGGCCTGGATGTATGCGGAGAGACTCTGGCGCTCGGCGCCCGCGGATGCGGTGGGGAGCGGCGGGGAGTCGACGGTGGAAGAGGCGGATCGTTTCACGGCCCCGTTGTTCGACGCCGCGTCCGCGTACTCCTCCCGGGGCCGCTGACAGATGTCGATCGTCAGTGCATGCTGCGAGCGAGATCCACGAAGTAGTCGAGCGCGTGCGGGTTCGCAAGCGACTCCACGCTCGCCGCGTCTCGCGGCGGGGCACCCATGAGGATCCGCTTCACGGGCACCTCCAGCGCCTTGCCCGAGAGCGTCCGCGGGACCTCGGCGATCTGGCGCACCTCGTTGGGGACGTGCCGCGGCGAGCAATCCTCTCGGATGCGCCGCCTGATCTCCCCCTCCAGCCGCTCGTCGAGCGTCACTCCCGGACGCAACACGACGAACAGCATCATCCGCAACTCACCACCGTTCTCCGCACTCGGGATGTCGACGACGAGCGCATCGACGACGTCCTTCACGGCGCCCGCCGCGCGATAGATCTCGCTCGTCCCCATCCGCACGCCCTGCCGGTTGATCGTCGCGTCCGAGCGCCCATAGATCACCGCGCCCCCGCGCGGGGTGATCCGGATCCAGTCGCCGTGACGCCACACGCCGGGATATGTCGAGAAGTAGCTCTCCCGATAGCGCTCCCCCACCCCGCGGCAGCGACCTCCATCGCCGTCGCCCCACAGGTACAGCGGCATCGACGGCATCGGCTGCGTCAGCACGAGCTCCCCGACCTCGTCCACCACGCTGCGACCCTCGCTGTCCCACGCCTCGACCGCACAGCCCAGCACACGACATTGGAGCTCACCGCTGTAAACCGGCAGCAGCACGCAGCCGCCGACGAATGCCGTACACACGTCCGTCCCGCCGCTGGTCGAGAACAGCCACATCGCGCGCCCCACGTGCCCGTAGACCCAATCGAAGCTCTCCGGCGCCAGCGGCGAGCCGGTCGAGCCGATCGCGCGCAGCGCCCTCAGGTCGTAGTCACGGGCCGGCTCCACCCCATCCTTCTCGCACGCCGCGAGCAGACCCGCGCTGAGCCCCATGCACGTCATCTCGGTGCGCTCCGCCAGCGACCACAGCGCGGCCAGGTCGGGATGGGAGGGACTGCCGTCGTAGAGCACGATCGCGGCATCCGTGAACAGGCATCCGACCAGGAAGTTCCACATCATCCAGCCCGTCGTCGTGAACCAGAACATGCGATCCCCGTGGTGCAGGTCCAGGTGCAGGTGGCTCTTCTTGAGCTGCTCCAGGAGCATCCCGCCGTGTCCGTGCACGATCGCCTTCGGCAATCCCGTGGTGCCCGAGGAGTAGAGCACCCACAGGGGGTGATCGAAGGGGACCTGCTCGAAGGACAGCGGCGCTCCCTCGCCATGCGCGCGCAGCCGCGCCCACGTCAGGGCGCCCGGCCACTCGCGCGGCAGCTGGGTTTCGCCGGCGTTCGCGTCCTCTCCCTCGCCGGCGAACAGGTACGGAAGCAGCACCGTGTGGCGCACCGTGGGCAGCTCCGCGAGGATCTCCCCCAGCGCGGCGCGGCGGTCGAAGTCCTTGCCCCCGTGGCGATAGCCGTCGACGGCCAGCAGCACCCTGGGCTCGATCTGCGCGAAGCGGTCGATCACGCTGCGCGCACCGAACTCCGGCGCGGCGCTCGAGAAGATCGCGCCGATGCTCGCCGTCGCGAGGAAAGCGACGAGCGTCTCGGGCAGGTTGGGCATGTACGCGACCACGCGGTCCCCGCGCTCCACGCCCAGTGCACGCAGGCCCGCCGCCACCTGCGCGACCTCCCGCGCGAGCTCGCTCCACGTGATCTGTGCGAGTGGACGTAGCTCCGAGCAGTGCAGCACCGCCACCGCGTCCGCGTCGCGTTCGCGCAGCAGCATGTTCTCGGCGTAGTTCAGCTCCGCGCCCTCGAACCACCGTGCGCCCGGCATTGTCCGGTCACGCAGCACGCGCTCGTAGGGCCGCGAGGCACGCACGCCACAGAACTCCCAGATCGCCGCCCAGAAGCGCTCGATCTCGGTCACCGACCAGCGCCACAGCTGCTCGTACTCCTCGAACTCCTGTCCCTCGCGCTCCCCGACCCAGCGCATGAAGCGCGCCATGTTCGCGCGTTCGCGGTCCTGCGGTGTCGGCTCCCACAGCGCCCCCTGCTCAGCGCCGCTCGTCATCCTGGCCACCCCTCCTCATTGATATCCCAATATTCGGATATTACGAAAATGTCAGTACTACCATAATTCACGGCGCCAATCGCGATCAAGACCGAACACCCGGCTATTCTCAGCAGCCGTGTCGATTTCCACCCAACTCGATGCAGCGGCGCTGCGCGCGCGCTTCCCCGTTCTCGGACACATCGCATATTTGAATGCCGGCACCGACGGCCCGTTGCCCGCCGTCGCAGTGCGCGCAGCGGCAGCCGAGCTCGAGCGCGAGGCCGACGACGGGCGCGCCCATCGCCACTTCGAGCGTCGTGGGGAGTTGAACAGCTCACTGCGCGCCGCCTACGCCTCGATCCTCGCGTGCGGGGTCGAGGATATCGCCCTGACGACCTGCACAAGCGAGGGTCTCTCACTCGTGATCGAGGGTCTGCGCCTGGGACCCGACGCGGAGATCCTCACCAGCGACGAGGAGCACCCGGGCCTGCTCGGCGCTCTCTCCGCCGCCGCCCACGTACACGGCGTGCGCGTCCGTGAAGCGCCCTGGATGGAGCTTGCAGAGGCCGTTGGCCCGCGCACCGCGCTCGTGGCGTGCTCGCACGTGAGCTGGATGACCGGACGCCACGCCCCCGCGGCGCTCGCCGAGCTCGACGTGCCCCTGCTGCTCGACGGCGCGCAGGGCGTCGGCGCGGTCGCGACCGACGTGCGCGCACTCGGCTGCGCCGCCTATGCGGGCGCCGGCCAGAAGTGGCTGTGCGGACCGGACGGCACGGGGATGCTCTACGTCTCGCCCGAGCTGCGCGAGCGGCTCGCGGTGACGCGCCGCGGCTACCCCAATCTCGCCGACCCCAGCGCGGGGCTGCAAGCGCTCTTGCACGACGACGCGCGCCGCCTGGACACGCTCTCGCTGAGCGCCGAGGCCGTCGCGTGCGCGCTGGCCTCCTTCGAGATCCTGGCCGACGCGGGCTGGCCCGCCGTGCACGAGCGCGCCGCGCGCCTAGCGGACAGCCTCGCGGAGCAGCTCGTCGAGCGCGGGCGCGCGCTGGCGGTGCAATCGGCCGAGCAGCGCGCCGGCGCGACGTTGATCTCGTTCTCGAGCGCCGACCCCGTCAGCGAGCGCGAACGGCTCGCCGAGCGTGGCGTCGTGTTGCGCGACATCCCCGACCGGCCGTGGCTGCGCGCATCGGTGGGCGCGTGGAACGACGAGCACGATCTCGCGCGCCTGCTCGACGCGCTGGACGCGTCTTAATGCCCTCTTAGCACGGTTTCCGCTTTGCTTTCCTCGGCGACGCGCGCCGCGCGCGACGATCTTCGACGTCCGCCGCGCCGCGCCCTCGCTCTTTGAACACGCCATGAGCACCTCCCCACCCAAGACACCGACCGTCGGCGCCGACGACGATCCCGCCGACGGCCGCGGGGCGACACCAGCCGCGCCGCAGCCCGCCGCTCCAAGCGCGTTGGCACCTGAGACCGCAAAGCAGGATGCGGCCGCGGCCAATGGCGCCGGCCCAGCCGGCTTGACGCGCACCGCGTGGAGCTTTCCGCGCCCGACGCCGCAGACGCTGCTCGGCTATGCAGCGCTCGCCCCGATCCTTGCGCTCGCGGCGGTGCTGAACACGAACAAGCTCTCCCAGAACCACTACGCCAACGTCTTCTACTCGGCCGGCGTGAAGTCGATGCTGGAGTCGTTTCACAACTTCTTCTTCGCCTCGTTCGACCCCGGTGGGCTCGTGACGGTCGACAAGCCCCCGTTCGGCCTGTGGGTCCAGGCGCTGAGCGCGAAGGTCTTCGGCTTCTCCCCCCTCTCGCTGCTGCTGCCCGAGGCGATCCTCGCGGTCGTCGGCGTCGGGGTCCTGTATCTCGTCGTCCGCCGCCCCTTCGGCCAGCTCGCGGCGCTCCTCGCGGCGCTGACGCTGGCGGTGTTCCCCTCATATGTCGCGTCGGCGCGCGACAACAACCTCGACATCGTCCTGATCCTGCTGATGCTGCTCGCGTGCGGAGCGATGCTCCGCGCGATCCGCACAGGTGGCTGGCCGAGTCTGCTCGCCTGCGCCGTGTTCGTGGGACTCGCGTTCAACACGAAGACGCTCGCCGCCTACGTCGTCGTCCCGGCGCTCGCGCTCGGTTACATCGTGTGTGCCCGCGACCGCTTCCCGAGGCGGCTGCTCAAGCTGCTCGCCGCCGGCGTCGCGATGGCCGCGGTCTCGTTCTCGTGGATCGCCTATGTCGAAGCCACGCCGGCCTCGCAGCGCCCTTACGTGGGGGGCTCGACGAACAACACCGAGACCGGCCTGACGTTCGACTACAACGGCTTCGGGCGCGTCCAAGGCGAGGTCGGCGGACCCGGTGAAATCTTCATCCGCCTCGGCGGGGTCGCCCCGTTCAACCCCGCGCGATTTCGGCGCACGCCCACGACGATGCACCTGACCACGAAACGCACCCGCGCCCCGAAAGCGGCTGTCGTCACCCCCAACCCGATCCTCCCCAACGGCCACTACGCCAACCCGACGCCGTTCGGCGTCCCCCCCGGCCCCCTGCGCCTGTGGGAGGCCGGCCTGGGCGACCAGGGCGGCTGGATGCTCCCGTTCGCGCTATTCGGGATGCTCGCGATCGCGCTCGCGGTCCTCGTCGAACTGCGCTGGCCCGCGCCGAAGGGGAACGAGCCGACGGCCGCCGATGACACCTCGGGGACGCCCGCGCAACCTCGAGCCGCGGCGCGCGCGGCCCAACCGCCCGCTCCCGGCGAGAGCGCCGCCGAGGGCTCCCCGAGCTGGTGGCATCGCCTGAGGCGCGACCCGCGCACCGCGGGCCTGCTCGTACTCGGCGGCTGGTGTCTGGCGGAGGCCATGATCCTGAGCTTCTCGAAGGGGATCGTCCACCCCTACTACGTCTCCGCGCTCGGCCCGGGGACGGCCGCGATGGTCGGCGGGGGGGCCGCCGCGATCGTCGGGTTCGCGCACCGGCGCAACCCGCTCGTGCTGCTCGCGCCGCTCGCCGTCGCGGCGACCGTGGCAGGCCAGATCGTGCTGCTGCACCGCGCGCACTACATGCACTGGTGGTACGAACCGCTCGGGATCGCGGCCGCCGCCGGGGTCATCGCGCTGCTGGCGGCTCTGATCGTGCGGCGTGCGGCGTGGCCCGCGATGGTCGTCACGCTCGCCGCGCTCGTCCTCGCGCCGCTGGTGTACTCCTCAACGACCTGGTCGGTCCCCGTCGAGGGCACGTTCCCGGCGGCCGGCCCGAAAGTCGCGGGGGCGCTCGGCACGTACGGGGTGACGGCTCACGACATCAAAGTCGACCGCGACCTGATGCGCTACATCGACGCGCACGGTCCAACGAGGCGCTGGGAACTGCTGACGGTGTCCTCGAACACGTCGGCGACGCCGATCCTGCTTGGCTACCGGGCAGCGGCGCTCGGCGGCTACAGCGGCACCGACCCCGCGGTCACCGGGCCGGGGCTCGCGCGCATGGTCGCCAATCGCGAAGCGCGCTATGTCGTCCTCGGCGGCGCCTACGCCAGCCGCGGCGGCAACGCCGCGACGCGCGCCGTGATCAAGGCGTGCCGCGAGATCCCCAACGAAGCATGGCTGCACTTCCGCCGCTACTCGGTCTACAGCCTCGTGCTCTACGACTGCGCGGGACGCGAGCGCGAGCTCGCCGCGCAGGCCTGAGCCTCCGCCGCGCCCACGCCTGCTGCGCCCTCGCGCGCCGCTGGCTCACCCGCCGCAGCCGCGAGAGCGTCTCCTACACGAAGACCGCGAGGTCGCGGTGGAAGGCGCGCGCGAACAGCTCGCCCTCGCGGCTCGCCGCCCAGCGCGGCAGCGCGGACTCGCCACTGGCGAGCAGCTGGAGTCGCACCTCGCCGTTGCGCGCGCTCAGGCGCGTGTCTCGCACGAGCTGGTCGCGCGAGCGCTCGAGATCCTCGGCGAGGCGCAGCAGGACCGCGCAGCGGTCGAGGCGCTCGCGGTCGCCGTGCTCGAACAGCGGACCCAGCGGCCCCGGCTCGGGCATGCCCTTGCGGTGGTAGCGCGCGGCCTGCGCGACGATCGCGACCTCAGTCGGCGAGAACCCGGGGAGGCCGCCGTTGAGGATCAGGTAGCGCGAGTGCTTGTGGTGGTCGTCGTAGTCCACCGACATCCCGATGTCGTGCAGGACGCACGCGGCCCACAGCAGCTCGCGCTCGACCGGGTCACCCGCGTGCAGGCCCAGGCGGGCGAGCTGGTCGAACATCCCGAGCGCGAGCGCGGCGACGTGGCGCGTGTGCGCGACATCCATGTGGTAGCGCGCCGCGAGGTTCAGCACCGACGCGCGCCGCACGTCCTCGAACAGCGGTTGGTCGGTAGGGCGGCCCTCCTCGCCGCGCACCGCTTCCTCGCCGCGCACCCCCTCCTCGCCGCGCGCCCCGGCGTGGCCGACAGTCGCGCGCGGTGCGAGGTGGCGCTCGAAGAAGACGCCCTCCCGTAGACCCGCCTCGGTGACCTCGAGCGCTTGGAACCCGCCCGCGTCGAGCGCGCCACGCAGGACGACGGCGCCCGCGAGGACGAGGTCTGCGCGGGCGGGCTTGATCCCTGGGATGCCGCTGCGCTCGGCGACGGGGAGGGCGGCGAGGCGCTGCACGAGCTCGTCGAGTACGGCGCGCTCGATCACGGTGCCCTGCACTCCGTTGGTCGGCCTCCCGAGCGTGCGCTGCGCGGCGACCGCGAGGTTGCGCACGGTGCCTCCGATGCCCACGATCCGCCCGCCACCATGTCCGAGCCAGTCGGCGTCGGCGAGCTCGCGTTCGACGTGCTCGCCGAGCTCCTCCAGCTGGCGGCGCTTGGCGGGGCCGGAGCCGGGCAGGAAGCGCTCGGTCATGCGCACCGCCCCCAACCGCCACGATCCGCTCTCGCGCTCGAGTCGGTCGCTGACGCGCACCAGCTGCAACGACCCCCCGCCGAGGTCAAGTACGCAACCATCGCTCAGCGTCGTCGAGTTGACCGCCGCGAGATACGCGTAGCGCGCCTCCTGCTCGCGGCTGAGCACGCGGATCGGCAGGCTTGTGCGTGCGCGCGCCTGTGCGAGGAACTCCTCGGAGTTCTCCGCGTCGCGGATCGCGCTCGTCGCGACCGCGTCAACCGCGTCCCCGCCGAGCGCCGCGGCCTGGCAGAAGTGCTCGAACACGTCCAGGGTCGCCAACGCGCGCCGCATTGGCTTCTCCCCGAGGCGTCCAGTCGCACCCATGCCTTCGCCGATGCGCACCGGCTCGTAGATCTCGTCGGTGCGCTGCCACCGGCCGGCGGCGGCGGCGTCAGCCGTCGAGGAGCTGCGGGCCGCCGAGAAGACCACGAGCCTGAAGGAGTTCGAGCCGAGGTCGATGACCGCGAGGCGCTGGTTCCCGTCTGCCTCCATGACTTCCAGCGTATTGCCCGCGGCGGAGGGTTCCCAGACACCGCTCACGGCACACCTCGGCTTGGGATCCAGCCGACTCGAAAAGCAGCTCCAGGCGCCGGCTCCGTCGGGGCCGAAGCGGCTGGGACGGTGTGGCTCTAGTCCTCGCCGCCGAGCGCCTCGACGACGTGGCGCGGGTCGGAGAAGATCTGCGCGTGAACGACAAGGTCGCCCTTGAACTTCACGACCCACGTCGTGGGAGCGTTCTCGAAGGATCCCGCCGGCCCACTGCCGCTGACGAGGCCGAGCGCGACGACCGCGCGGCCCGCGGCGCGGATCTGCGCGGGGTGGACCGTGAGCTCGTCCCAGTGGGCTTCGACGTCCTCGAGATAGCGGCGCAGGCCCTCGTGTCCGCAGTAGGGCTCGCCTGCGCGCGTCACTTCGGCAGTGAGCGGCTGGAACACGATCTCGGGGTGCACGAGCGTCAGGGTCGTCTCGAGGTCCCGACGGCTGAATGCCTCGAACAGCCGCGCGACGATGCCCTCCTTGGATTGAGGGGCATGTGGGCTCTGGGGTGCAGGGGCATAAGGGCTCTTGGGCGCCTGGGGGTTCGCGAGCGCACCCGGTGCGCTCGGAATCGACCTCCCCACGATCGAGCGCGCGCCACGCGCGCTGGCGCGAGCGGCGGGAGAGTCCTGCGGTCGGGAGGCCGCCGATCCGCTGCACCCGTCGCGGAGGTTCCGGCCCGCAGCATCCGGCGGCCGTTTCCCTCCCGCGAGGGCGCTCGATCGGCCATCGGATTGCACTGCGGCTCTTGGCACTTTCATCTCCGCTCGGTCGAAACCCTGCACCGTGCAGCCGCGAAGACATCTCTTCGGGTGTCCGGAATCCCCCAAGGCTCTCGCTCAGGGTACCCGTGTCCTTCAACTGTCAAACACGACCGCCGTTACGGCAACGAATATCGGCTGTTGTGGCGAATTGTCCACTGTTGGATGCATAACTGCAAACGCGGGCCGGGGTCGCGAATACGATGTGCGCTCGTCGATGGCGACCCCCGAGACCCTCATCGAGACCAGGGTCAAGAGCGCGACCGCGACGCCGCTTGGACGGCCGGCGGCCCCGGGGCGCGCCCCGGTCGTGCGCGCCCCGCGTGTGCGCGCTCCCGGCAACCTCGGCGTCGGGGCGCCGCGCGTCCCGTGGACCTCCCGACTGCTTGGGAACGAGCGGCTCGCGGCGGGCGCAATCGCGGTTCTGGGCGCGGGAGCGCTGACGGTGCTGACGCTGGCGATCGGACATGAGGGGGCACCGCGAGGGGACGAGGAGATCTACGAGCGGATGGCGGCCGACCCATTCGCAGCGCACACGTTTCCGTTCGCGTACCGCATCGGGGTTCCGTGGCTGGTGCACGTGCTGCCGTTCTCCCACGCGATCACCTTCGCGGTGCTCGGATGGGCCGCGGCGGGCGGCGCGGCGGGCTTCGCGTATCTGCTGATGCGCCGACTCGGCGCCGTGCAGAACCTCGCAGGCGCACTGGCGCTGCTGCTCGCGGTGTCGCCGCCGATGCTCGTCATGGGGCTGCGCGGGGGCCGCAACGTGGACGCGGCGACGGTGCTCTTCCTGATGGCGGGCACGCTGTTCGTCGTCGAACGCCGCACCCGCGCGCTCGCGGCGACGCTTGCGCTGGGAGTGCTGGTGAGGGAAGCCGAGTTGTTCCTGATTCCACTCGCCTATGCGCTGTGGGCGGAGCGCCTGTGGGACGGACGGGCCGCGCGGCGCGCGCTCGCCGTGGGAGCACCGGCTTTGGGGGCGTTCTTGGTGCTGCGCCTGACGATCCCGACGGTCGGGGGCGCAGAGGTCCCCGGCTACGGCGGGCCTTTGCTGAGCGCGCGGCTGGCGCTCCTCGGTACCGGCCTGCGCGACGGACTCATGGAGGCTCGGCGGCTGCTGTCCGTGTACGGCCCGCTGTGGGTCGCGGCACCGCTGGCGCTCGGCACGATGCACTTCGCGCGGCGCGGGCTGGCGCTCGTCGCGGCGGCGCTGGTGGCGATGACGTTCGCCCTTGACTGGGGGCGGATGATCTTTCTCGCCGCGCCGGTCTTCTATCCGGCGAGCGCGTTCGTGCTGGGCCGCCACCCGCGCTGGCGCGCGCCTGCGCTGGTGGCGTTCGCGCTGCTGATCGCCATCTACGCCGCGCACATGGCCGCCGGCGGCTTGCGGGCGGGGATCCTGGAAAGCCCCCCTCCCCCCTACCCTGTGCGTTGATCGCCAGACCCCCAGCGGTTATGATTTGTGACGTATGGCACAGGCAGTCGCTCGGGGGGCGGGCGCAGAGCCGACCCTCGCGCCACCCGCCGCCGCGCCTGAGCGGCCTGACTTCCAGATAGTCCCCCGCGCAGGCCTCCCGCTGGTGGGAGTGGTGCTGGCGCTGCTGATCGCGGGGATCGCCGTCGACGAACCCTGGCCGCTGCAGTTCCTGCATGTCGTCGGCGGCGCCGCGTGGACCCGTGATCGACCTGTTCCTGGGCTTCGTGATCGGCCCCATCATGGGGAAACTGTCGATCCCGGCACGGATCGAGCTGACGACGCGGCTGATGCCGAAGATGGTGATCATCGAGCGGCTGATGAAGCGCTTCATCTTCACCGCCGGCTTGACCGGCTTGATGCAGGTGGCGACGCTCGTGATCATGACCAAGCTGGCCGCCGGATGAGCACGACCGGGGCGCCTGGCGGCACCGCTGCGACGGGAAGCACACCGCCCGCGGGCCCGGTCGAGCGTGACGGCGGCAACGGTGCCGCGGCGCACCCGGCGGTGCCGCCGGTGAGCGCCTGCGAGATTCCGGGCCTGCCGCCGGTGACGCAGATCGGGATGCTCTCGCTAGCGCTGATCGTGGCCGGCGGGATCTATCTCGCCGCGCACCTGCCCAACCACGTCTCGCTCGCACCCGCCGTGGTCCTGCTCGCGGCCTCCGCGCTGCTGCTCGCTGGGAATCTCGCGGCGCTCGCTCGGGTGCAGGCGTTCCCGTGGGAGCGCTTCTTCGAGATCGCGCGCTGGGCGCTGCTCGGGTACCTGGTGATCGCGGGATGATCGAGTACGCGTTCCTGCGCGACCATCTCAGCGGGGGGCCGCTCGCCGTTCTGACGCTCTCGCTGGTGGTGTTCGCGGTGCACGTGCCGGTGCTGATCGGGTTCACGGTGGCGCGATACGCCGTCGAGGGCGCGACCGGCTCGGCACAGATCTGAGCCGGTCACTCTCTCGCTCATGGGCAAGTCGAGCGCCGGGCTCCTGCTCTTCCGGATCGCGGCCGGTGGACCTGAGGTGATGCTCGTCCACATGGGTGGCCCCTTCTGGCAACACCGCGACGCTGGCGCGTGGTCGATTCCCAAGGGCGAATACCTGCAGTCGGAGGACCCGCTCGCGGCCGCGCGACGGGAGTTCACCGAGGAGACCGGGCTCACCGTCCCGCCGGGCGAGCCGGTCGAGCTCGGCGAGGTGCGTCAGGCCGGCGGGAAGGTCGTGCGCGCGTGGGCACTCGAAGCCGACGTCGATGTGAGCGAGATCACGAGCAACACGTTCGACCTCGAATGGCCGCGCGGGTCGGGGAAGACGCAGCAGTTTCCCGAGGTCGATCGGGCGGGTGGTTCGATCTGGGGAGCGCGCGGGAGAAATTGGTGCGAGCGCAGGTACCGCTTTTGGAGGCATTGGTTGCACAGGTAGGCAGATGAGGTATGCCATCACAAGCCAACGCGCACCGGCGGGATGGGCCACCGTCGCGCAACCGACGATGACCCTCCGCCAATCAACGATAGTCAGTCTATAAGAAACGCCATTCTTTGCCACTGGTTAGTTTGAGGTCGAAGGAGAGGCCTTCCAGCACAGCTCGGCTCGAGCCTACCTTCAGACCAGTTAAGGATAACGCTAACGCTAGGTGCGATACCCCGTTATCGGACCCTCCGTCTATTAAGAGGTCGGCATTGGCTCCGGTCTCTGTAACAGGCTGGGTTCCGAGCAGCGCACAGCTTTCGCCTTCGAATTTGACCACGGCAAATGTTTTACTCGGTAACGATAAGAGCTTGATCAACGTGTTTAAGGCACCGTCTAATTCCGCTAACCCGTGTAGAGCTAACGTCGAGATCGTTTTGCTGTTGCCTATCGCGCATGGTGCCGTTGCGCCGCATTCTTTGAATGTCACAGATTGCATCCGCAGTTCGTCGGGATGCACAATCACCGCTTCGACCAGTCCCAGCTCGGTAGAGGTACATTCGACGTCAATCGTGCCGGCGCTTTCCACGCTCAGCTTGCCATGAGTTAACACTAGGGCGGGGCTCGCAAGCGCCGCGCTTCCAACGAGTAAGGTGCCGCCGACATCCCACGCCGCCGACGCCACGGTCGACGCGACTGCGCCGATCGCGAACACACCGAAGCAGGCTATGAGGAGTAATCTGGCTCTGGGCATACGTCATTCCTTTCGATGGATGGCGATGCACAGCAGCCCCACTCCCGCCCATAATCACCCCCGTCGCAACTTGGACAATCCGGTCCAAATAACGGGAGCGAACTAATTTTTACCAGATTTCTACGTAACCGTCAACAGCTTCGACGGTGTCCAAAATCTCGCCTACCGGCACCGCAGCAAAACCGCGGAGCAAATTTGTCCCATTTGAGAGAAGCTGCCAAACTCTCGGAAACCACCGCGGCCTTGGCAGCCTGCCGCAGCGACCGGCTTCGACGCGAAACACGCTCCGCTGACCATGCCACTCGCGCACTGGTACGGCGGTCACGCGGTCATGTCGAACGCCTGGCCAGGGGTCGAGCGGTCGGATGGGCCCGGCTGGACTCGAACCAGCGACCTACCGATTATGAGTCGGCAGCTCTAACCAACTGAGCTACGGGCCCTCCCCGCGCCGGGCGCGGTCCCGCAGACGCTAGCAGTGGCGGCGTGGTTTGATTCCTGCGCCAACCCAACGAGAGGGAGACCCAGATGCCTGAGCGTGCAGCGATCGTCACCGGAGCTTCGAGCGGGATCGGGCTCGCCGTCGCGCGCGTCCTCGGCGAGGAGGGCTACGGCATCACGATGGCCGCGCGGCGACCAGAGAAGCTGCGGGCCGCGGTCGGCGAGCTCCAGGAGGCCGGCTTCGACGTGCACGGCGTACCCGCGAACGTCTCCGACGAGGCCGAGATCCAGAAGGTCGTCGCGGCGCACCGCGAGCGCTACGGGCGCCTGGACGTGCTCGTCAACAACGCCGGCGTCGGGATCGGGGCGCCCGCGGGAGACATTCTCACCAAGCACCTCGACATGCAGATCGACGTCAACCTGCGCTCGATCGTGATCTTCTACCGCGAGTGCCTGGAGATGCTGCACGCCGCCGGTTCCGAGCACCGCAACGCGCTCGTCGTCAACACCTCCTCGATCTCGGGCAAGCGCGCCGAGGCGTGGCTGTCGGTGTACTCCGCCACCAAGCACGCCGTCGTCGGCTGGACCGAAGCGATGAACAAGGAGCTCGGCACTCAGGGCATCAAGTCCACCGCGCTCTGCCCCGCGTTCGTCGACACCCCCATGACGGACTTCGTCAAGGGGCAGGTCAAGGCCGAGGAGATGATCCGCCCCGAGGACATCGCCGAGTCGGTGCGCTATCTGCTGAAGACCTCGCCCGCGTGCGTAGTCCCGGAGATCATGTTCACGCGACCGGGCGACGCGCTGTAGGGCGCTAGGCCAGAGAGCGCGCCCGGCGCGTAAGCAGGCGCCGCGCTCTGATTGTCCCGCGCGGATCCAGAACCTCGAAGGCGGAGCGACGACTCCCGTGGTCGCGCGGCTCTGCGCTCGACCGATCGCGCCGCTCCTGCCGCGCGGAGCGACGCTCCCGCCAACGGCGCAGCTCGACCGACTTGCGGTGCTCGGCGATCGCACGCGTCAGGTCCGGCGCCGCGTCCTCCAGCAGGCTCGCCTCGAGGTGCGCGACGAGGACCCCCAACTCGCGTCGCGTGGCGCGCCGCGGGCGGCGGCTGACACCCGCGAAGCGGTCCCACGCGCACGCGAACGCGAGAAAGTCCGTGCGCCCGCCGCGGCGGTGAGCGGCCAGCATCGGGCACGCGCCGCCCTCGCCGTCTGTGTACGCGCCCACGAGGATCGGGCGCTGCGGGTCGCGCACACCCGCCAGCATCGCCTCGCGCGTCTCCGCCGGCAGGCAGTCGATCGCGCGCCGCAGCTCCGCGAGCAAACGTGCGCGGGAGCGAGTGGGGGGTGCATGTGGTCGGAGCAGTCGCATAAGCTGTGCCTCCGGCGCGCGACCCCCGGCGGCAGCCTCCGTGCCACCGCCGGAGCCGATCGCAGACCGGTAGCCGTCAAGCCTAGGGGACGTCCTCGTGCCCGGCAACAAATTTCCTTCCCATGAAAGGTAAGTTGCATACGCCATGAAGCTAGGAGTCCACATCGGCTACTGGGGTCTCGGCCTCAGCTCACAGGATCAGCTCGGCATCGTCGGAGAGGCCGAGCGGCTCGGGTACGACTCGGTGTGGGCCGCCGAGGCCTACGGGTCGGACACCGCCACAGTGCTCGCGTGGCTCGCGGGGCAGACCTCGAAGATCCGCCTCGGCGCCGGGATCTTCCAGATGCCGGGGCGCTCGGCGGCGATGACCGCGATGACTGCCGCCACGATCGACCAGCTCTCCGATGGGCGGATGATTTTGGGGATCGGGTCCTCCGGACCCCAGGTTGCGGAGGGTTGGCACGGGCAGCGCTTCGCCAAGCAGCTGCAGCGCACCCGCGAGTACGTCGCTGTCGTGCGGATGGCGCTCGCGCGCGAACGCGTCGAGTTCCACGGCGAAACCCTCGATCTGCCGCTTCCGGACGGCCCCGGCAAGGCGCTGAAGCTCACGATCGCCCCCGTGCAGGAGCGCATCCCGATCTATCTCGCCGCGATCGGCCCGAAGAACACCGCGCTCGCCGGTGAGATCGCCGACGGCTGGATCCCGACGCTGTTCTCCCCCGAGCACGTCTCGCAGCTGCGTCCGCTGCTCGAGGAAGGCGCCGCGCGCTCGGGCAAATCGTTGGAGGGCTTCGACATCGCGCCGACCGTCAACGTCTTCATTACCGACGATCTCGACGCCGCGCGCAACGCCACGCGGCCGTTCATCGCGCTGTATGTCGGCGGCATGGGCTCGCGCAAGCAGAATTTCTACAACAACCTCGTCCAGCGCTACGGCTTCGAGGCGGAGGCCAAAACGATCCAGGACCTCTACCTGGAAGGCAAGCGCGAGGAGGCGATGGCGGCGATCCCGGAGAAGCTGATCGACATGGTCTCGCTGTGCGGCCCAAAGGACTTCGTGCGCGAACGCCTGCAGGTCTTCCGCGAGGCCGGCGTCGGCACGCTCGGAGTCACCCCGCTGGCGTTCGACGTCGAGGGCCGCCTCGCGCAGCTGCGGATGCTCGCCGAGATCGCCGGCGCCTGAGGCGCCGCGCGATGGCCGCGCGCCGCATCCTGCTGGGAGCGTTCGGGGATCCCGGCCACGCGTTCCCGATGATCGCGCTCGCCCGCGGCCTCGCCGCACGCGGGCACGACGTCACCGTGCAGACCTGGGAGCGCTGGCGCGCCCCGATCGAAGCCGAGGGCCTCGGGTTCGCGACCGCGCCCGAGTACGACGTCTTCCCGATCGCGCCGCTCGACGAGGACGGGCGGCCGCGGCCGCTGGACTTCTACGAGGCGATCGTGCACGCCACGCGCGACACGCTGCCGCTCCTGCGCGAACTGCAGCCCGATGTCGTCGTCGCGGACATCCTCACGCTCGCACCCGCGCTCTGCGCCGAGATCGACGACATCCCCTACGCGACCCTCATCCCCCATGTCAACCCGCACAACGAGAGCCACGCGCCGATCTACTCGATCGGCGCCCGTCTGCCTCGTACCGCGCTCGGACGCGCCTTTTGGCGGCGCGCCTCCAAGCCCGTCCGCGACGGGTTGGAGCGCGGCCGGCGCGACCTCAACGACGTCCGCGCCCAGCTCGGGCTGCCACCGCTGCCGCACGTCCACAACGGCACCAGCCGCCAGCTCGCGCTCGTCGCCACCTTCCCCCAGCTCGAATACCCGCGTCTGGAGCCCGACGCCCACATGCGCGTCGTGGGGCCGCTCATGTGGGAGCCACCCGCCGAGGACGTCGAGCTGCCCCCCGGTGAGGCGCCACTCGTGCTTGTCGCGCCCTCCACCTCCCAGGACCCCGACCATCGCCTCCTGCGCGCCGCGCTGCGCGGGCTCGCCGACGCGCCCGTGCGGGTGCTCGCCACATGGAACCGCCGCCTCCCCTCGCAGCCGCTGCCCGTTCCCGCGAATACTCGCCTCGTGGAGTGGGTTTCCTACGCGCGCACCATGCCCCACTGCGACCTCGTCGTCTGCCACGCCGGCCACGGCACGCTCGTCCGCGCGCTCTCCAGCGGCTGCGCCGTCGTCGCCTGCCCCGTCGCCGGCGACATGAACGAGAACGCCGCCCGCGTCGCATGGGCCGGCGCCGGGGTGCGGCTGCCGCGCCGCTTCATCGCGCCGCGGCCGCTGCGGCTCGCCGTCGAGCACGCACTCGACGACACCGCGATCCGGGCGCGGGCACGCGAGCTCTCAGGTTGGGCCGCCACGCATAACGCAGCTGAACGCGCAGCTCAACACGTCGAGGAGCTGGCTGGAAGCGCTCACCAGCGCTCCACAGCTTATGTCGCAAGCTGATTCGCCCCGCTCAGCTGTGCGGTTTGATGAGCTCTGGGGGTGGGACTCGAACCCACAACATCTCGGTTAACAGCCGAGCACTCTGCCAATTGAGTTACCCCAGACCGTGAATCGGACATGCTATGCGCAGCGCTCGCGCTCAGCAAGTCGGCCGGAATCGATGTCATCCCGTCCTCGACCTCGGCGTGCCAATTAGAGCATAGAAGCACGCACTTGCGCGCCTCCGCTCGAAGCGTCTCCAGCGCCACCGCAACCCCCTTCGCATTGATTTCGATGCGCTTCTGCGAGGGGTCGAGGTGATGAAACTGCAGCGCGCGCATGTTGCGTGCATACCCGCAGATACAACACTGACCGCCGGCCTCCTCCACGAGGATCGCCTTCACCTTGCGCCGTCTGCGCGCTACCGCGTCCGAGCGGCAGCGCTTACAGCGGTAGTAGCCGCGACCCGCCAACCAGAACTCCGTCTCGCCGTGCCGAGCACACCGCATGCGCACTACAGCCAATCCAGCCTCCTTGCCTGCCCGTGTGAACTCGCCATCGCGCCGGCCACGGCTGTTCTGGGTCTTCAGGCCGAACCGTCGCAGCCAATGGCGTACCGTCGTCTTGCTCCGATCCACCGCCTCCGCGATCTCGGCGATAGTCGCGCCATCTGCGACCAGACGCTCGAGATTCTCCCTGTCCAGCGCGCCTCGCGCCTGGTGCTTGCGAGCGTGAGCAGGCTCCAACCCGTGTTTCTCGACCCAGCTGGCGACCGTCGATTCGTGCACGCCAAACCTTCTGGCGATCTTCTCCAGCGACAAGCCCCGCTCCAACAACTGCTCCAGCGAACCCCGATCCATGCACCGTATTGTCTACGGCAGACCGGACGGAAACCGAACACCCGTTCGCCCCTGCTCCTACCCCCCGGTCTGCTCCAGCACCCGCTCGTACGCGCGCTCGAAGTCGCGGCGCACCTCCGCACGCCTCGTCGCGAGCTCGCTCACGACGCCCTCCTCTGTGACCTCCCCCTGCGTACCGGTCGCGCCGCGGATCCGGCGGTCAAGGCGCGCGAGCTCCAGCTGCATGCGCTGCACCTCGAGCATCGCCGGCACCGGGAATTCGCGGCCCGCCTGCACCACCAGCTCCGCCAACACCGCAGTCAGCTCGGCGTCCTGTTCGTCGATCCCCGCCATCGGTTCCGCCAGGCGACCCTCGCGCAGGTGCGCCGCCGCGCGCCGCAGGCGCTCGCTCGTGAAGTGCTCCTCGGGGTCCAGCGCGGAAAGCGCCCGCGCCCCGTCCTCGGGTGAGGCGATGCACAGCGCCAGGAACGTCCGCTCGGTCTCCTGGCGGCGCGCCAGACGCGTCGCGCCCACCCGCGCCGGGCCCGACGCCGCGCGTCCCTCGCGCGCGCGCGGCGGGCCCGTCGACGCGACCCCTCCCTCCCCTCCCCTTCCATCACCAGCCGCAACCGGCGCCGCGCCTTCGCCGCCGCCACCCCCCCGCGCGCGCGGCGCCTCGGCGAGCAGCGACTCCGCGAGGCTCTCCGGCAGGTCCAGCCGCCCCGCCACGAGCTGCGTCAGCTCCATCCGCATCGCGCTCGGCGCAAGCGTCGCGAAGATCGGCCGCAGCTCGTCGAGCATCCGGTCGCGACCCTCCGGAGAGGCGTCCTCGCCCCCATCCAGAACCCGCGCCACGCGGAAGCGCACGAACGGCACCGACGCCGCCACCGCCTCGCGCACAGCCTCCGCTCCCCCGCTCTGAACCAGCTCCGCGGGGTCCATCCCCCCGGGCAGACCCACGACTCGCAGCTCCAGACGCTGCCGCGCCGCCAGTCGCGACGCGCGCAGCATCGCCTCCTGGCCCGCGCTGTCCGCGTCGAGCGCCAGCAGCACCGTGTGCGCCATCCGCGCCAGCTCCGCCACCTGCTCCCCGGTGAGCGCCGTCCCCATCAGGCCCACCGCGTTCGCCAGCCCCGCCTGGCGCAACGCGATCACGTCGGTGTAGCCCTCGCACAGGATCGCCTCGCCCGCGCGCGCCGCCGCCGGTCGCGCGAGGTGCGCGCCGTAGAGGTGCATGCCCTTGTGATAGATGCTGTTGTCCGCCGTGTTCAGGTACTTCGGCGTCCGCGGCCCCGCGCGCTCGCGGTCGCTCGCCGCCTCGCCCTGCGTCCCGCGCAGCGAGCGCGCACCAAAACCCAGCACCCGCCCGCGGATGTCGCACAGCGGGAACATGATCCGCGAGCGGAAGCGGTCGTACGCGGAGCGCCCCCGCTCCTGCGAGCGCTGCGCGAGACCCGTCGCGTAGAGATCCTCCTCCGAGAACCCGCCCCGCCGCGCCGCCAGCAGCACGCTGTCCCACGCGCTCGGCGCGTAGCCCACGTGGAACTCCCGCAGCACCTCCTCGCCCAGGCCGCGCCCCTGCAGATACTCGCGCGCGTGGCGCGCCTCGCCGGACTCCCACAGGACGCGCTCGTAGTACGCCGCCGTGCGCGCCAGCAGCTTCAGCAGCCTCTCCCGACGCTGCCGCCGCTCGGCCTCGCGCGGATCCTCGCGCTCGAGCTCCAGCTCCACCCCGTAGCGATCCGCGAGCAGCTCCAGCGCGCCTTTGAAGTCCACGCCCTCGGTCTCCTGCACGAACGTGAACGCGTCCCCCGACGCTTCGCAGCCGAAGCAGTAGTAGACCTTCTTCATCGGCTCCACGCTGAACGACGGCGTGCGCTCGTCGTGGAACGGGCACAGCCCCTCGTAGCTCGTCGGGCCCGCCCGCCGCAGCTCCGTGCGCGTGGAAACCAGCTCCACCATGTCCACCGCGTCGCGCACGCGGTCCTTGGAGTCTGCCGTGTAGAGCGCCATCCGCCGCCTAACCTACTCCTCGCAGCTCACGGCGCGAACGCCCGCGGGACCCGCAGCTCGGTGTACTCACGGATGCAGTACCGGTCGGTCATCCCCGCCAGGTAGTCCGTCACGCGCTGCGCGACGTCCGCGTCCCGCGGGACGCGCGCGTCCCGCGAACCGCGCGCGTCCCGCGACGGGGCGCCGGGCAGCAACTCGGGGTGCGCGACGTAGTGCTCGAACAGCGCCCGCAGCACGCCCACGATCCGCTCCCGCTCGGCGCGCACCGCCGACCCCAGGTAGACGCGTTCGAACATGAACTCCCGCAGCTGCCCCATCGCCCGCGCCGCGCGCTCCCCCTGGACGATCTCCCCGGCGCGCGCCGAATGCTCAACCATGTCGTGCACCAGCGCGTCAATCCGCTGCGAGCCGCTCTGGCCCAGCACCGCGATCGGCTCCGCCGGCAGGTCGCGCTCTCCCAGCAGGCCCGCGCGCAGCGCGTCGTCGATGTCGTGGTTGATGTACGCCACGCGGTCCATCACGCGCACGATGCGACCCTCGAGCGTGCGTGGATGCGAGGCGCGGCTGGAGTGCCGCACGATCCCGTCGCGCACCTGCTCCGTCAGGTTCAGCCCCTCCCCCTCGCGCTCCAGGCGCTCGACGATCCGCAGCGAGTGCTCGTAGTGGCGAAAGCCGCCCCCGAAGCGCTCGCGCAGACACGTGTCTAGAACCTCCTCCCCGATATGCCCGAACGGGGGGTGCCCGAGGTCGTGGCCCATCCCGATCGCCTCCACCAGATCCTCGTTGAGGCGCAGCGCCCGCGCCACAGTCCGCGAGATCGCGGTCACCTCGATCGTGTGCGTCAGACGCGTCCGGTAATGGTCGCCCGCGGGCGCCACGAACACCTGCGTCTTGTGCTTCAGCCGCCGGAACGCCTTGCAGTGCACGATCCGGTCGCGGTCGCGCTGGAAGGGCGTGCGCAGCGAGCAGTCGCGCTCCTCGCGCGCGCGCAGCGCAGGGTAGGAGCGCGCGGCGCCGGGCGCGAGAAGCCGCTCCTCGAGCTCCGCGCGCTCGCCCGCGAAGGTCTCGGCGACGGACTCGACGGGCTCGATGGCGTCGGTCGTTGGCATCTCACCGATTGTGGCACCGGTTGCGGCGCTCGACGGCGCCGTCGCGGCGCTCGCGCGTGGGCTCGCCGCGCCGGACGGTGGGGACCGTCAGGTGCCGCGCGCGGCCGCCGGCATCAAGCGCACGTGCGCGTGGTGCTCCAGGGTCTCCGCCAGTGCCCGCTCGACCTGCCCCAGCACCTGCTCCGCGCCCGACGGCGTCTCCGCGAGCGGACGCGCCAGCGCCTGCGTCATGAACCCGTGCGCCGCCTGCGAGATCGCGAACGAGCCGGCCTCGCACGCCGCGCACACCACGCCGCCCGCCGCGCCCGAGAAGCCCACGAGGTGCTCGCGCTCGCCGCACGACGCGCACGCGCCCAGGTGCGGCGCGAGGCCTGCCGCATGCAGCAGCTTCATGCGGAACTGCAGCGCCGCCGCGCGGCCCGTGGCGCGCTCGGTGGTCGTCTCCTGCGCGGCGGTCGCGCTCGCGCCACTCGCCCCCTCGCCCACTCCCCCCCCGGCCGCGTCGAGCAGCCCGAGACGCCGGCACAACAGGTTGAACACCGCCGGGTGCGGCTCCGGCGTCTCGAACAGGCGCCCCACCGCGTCGCACGCCCGCGCCGCCGCATCGATCGCGCGCGCGTCGCCGCGCAGGCGCGGGAAGCTCTCGATCGTCTGCGCCCCCGTCACCGTCAGGATCTCACCTCGCCCCTCGTGCAGCTCCAGGCGAATCCAGAAGAACGGCTCCAGCCGCCCCCCGAAGCGGCTGCGCGTGCGCCGCACGCCCTTCGCGATCGCGCTCAGCCGGCCCCGGTTGGGGGTGTAGACGTGCAGGATCCGATCCGCCTCCCCGTAGCGCATCGAGCGCAGCACGACCGCCTCCGTCTTCACCGGTCCCGGCATCGGTTCGAGTCTAGGATTGCGTGCGGTTAGATCCCTCGCGGGTCACGGAAACCAATGCTATATTTTCTGAAGTAATGAGCAAGATCACCGTTTACACGACCGATCCGTGCTCGTTCTGCGCGCGCGTCAAGGGCCTGCTCGGCACGCGCGGCCTGGCCTACGAGGAGGTCAATCTCGCCCGCGATCCCGTCGGTCGCGCCGAGCTGGCGCGCAAGACCGGGATGATGACCTTCCCGCAGGTCCTCGTCGGCGACCGCGTCGTGGGCGGGTTCGCCGAAACGCTCTCGGCGCTGGAAAGCGGCGCGCTGCAGGATCTGCTCGCCGCGACGCGCCCAGGCATGCCCTGACCGGATCGCGCGTGCGCGCGCACGCGCGGCGGCCCCTTTTTTCGACAACGTCATGCGTGTCTCCGTGGTTTGCCGCCCCGCTCAGCGCCGGCTCGCACGCAGGCCCGCTCGCGCGCGGCGGGGCGGCGGCTGACAACTCGTGCACACGTACGTCCCGCGGCCCGCGGCGACGAGCTTGACGATCTCCGCGCCGCACTCCGTGCACGCCTCCCCGGCGCGGCGGTGCACGAGAAAGCGATCCTGGAAAGAGCCCCGCACGCCGTCCACGTGGCGGAAGTCGTCGATCGTGGCGCCCCGCGCGTCGATCCCTTCCAGCAGCGCCGCGACGACCCCCTCCCGCAGACGCTCCCAGTCGGCGAGCGTCAGCCGGCCGGCGGGACGCAGCGGATGGACCCGCGCGCGGAACAGCGCCTCGTCGGCGTAGATGTTGCCGACCCCCGCGATCCGCCGCTGGTCGAGCAGGAACGCCTTGATCGGAGCGCTCCGCCCGCGCGCGAGCGCGCGCAGATGCTCCGCCGTGAAGCCCTCCTGCAGCGGCTCCACCCCGAGCCGCGCCGCGAAGAACTCATCCAACGCCGCCGACCCGAGCGCGAGCTCGCCCGTGCCGAAGCGCCGCGGGTCGACCACCACGAGCCGCTGGTGGCGCCGCGCCCCCGCGCCCGGCCCCAGCTCGATCCGCACGCGCACGTGGTCGGGCTCGGGGTCGGGGGCGGCGAGCACCGCACCCGTCATGCGCAGATGCTGCATCAGGTGGACCTCGTCCTGGAGGTGCCACACGAGGTACTTGCCGCGCCGCGCCAGGCGCTCCACGCGCCGTCCGCGCAGCGCGTCGGCGAGCTCGTCCGGGTGCAGCGGTCGCGACCAGCGCGGGTCGAGGATCTCAACGCGCAGGATCCGCCGGCCCTCCACCAGCGGGGCCAGCTGGCCGCGGATCGTCTCGACCTCCGGAAGCTCGGGCATAGAGCCCAGCTTATGCGCCCGCGCGGGGGAGGTTAACGCGTCGCCCGCGGATGGGCGCTGAAGTACACGTCCTTCAGGTTCTCCGCGGAAAGGTGCGTGTAGATTTGGGTTGTGGAGAGGTCCGCGTGGCCGAGCATCTCCTGCAGGGACCGCAGGTCGCAGCCGCCTGCCAGCAGATGCGTGGCGAACGTATGCCGCAGCGTGTGCGGGCTCATGCGCTCCTCCAGGCCCGCGCGGCGCGCGTGGCCCTGCACGATCTTGTAGAGCCCCTGGCGCGTCAGGGGCTGCGCGCGGCGGTTGAGCAACAGCGCCGTCTGCACCGCCGCTCCCGACGCGCCCGCCGACGCGGCGCGAGCGGCAAGCAGGGTCGGGCGCCCGTCTCCGATCCAGGCGCGCACGGCGACGAGGGCGTGCCGCCCGATCGGGATCAGTCGTTCCTTGGAGCCCTTGCCGCGCGCGCGCAGGAACCCGTCCTCGAGGTCGACGTCGTGCATCTGGAGCGCCACCGCCTCCGACGCGCGCAGCCCGCACGCATACATCACCTCCAGCAGCGCCCTGTCGCGCTGCGAGAGCGGGTCGCCGCCGCTGGGCTGCGCAAGCAGCAGCGCCACGTCCTCGCGGCTGAGGATCTCCGGTAGGCGCTGCGTGCGGCGCGGGCCGCGCAGGTCCGCCGTCGGGTCCGCCCGCAGGAGCTCTTCGCGGCGCAGATGCCGGTAGAAGGAGCGCAGGCACGCGATCTTGCGCTGCAGCGTCGCCGGCGCGACCGGCGGGCGCTGCTCGTCGCCGGCCGCCAGCGCGCTGAGGAACGCCGCGAGGTCGCCGTGGCCCGCGTCGAGCACGCCGAGACCGCGCTCGGTCAGGAAGCCCCGCAGTTGGCTGAGGTCGGCGCGGTACGCGTCGAGCGTGTTGCGCGAGAGTCCGCGCTCCAGCTCCAGGTAGGCGAGGAAGTCGAGCGTGAGGCGGGTGTCGCCGACGGCGCCCGCCGCGGTGTCGTCCGAGATCGAGGCCACCGCCCTCTCTTCGCGCGCGGGACCGTCGCGACCTGCGGGTGCAAGCGTGTTTTCAGGCGGCGGCGCTCTCGCGGTGCTCGTCGCGCTCGGGATCCTCGCCGGCTTCGCGCTGCTCGCCGCGTGCGCCCGCCGGCCGGCCGCGGAACTCGCCGACGAGGTCCGCCAGGGTCGCCCCCGCCGCGAGCGCCGCACCGTAGAAGAGCGGATCGCCGGTCGGGCCGCCGCACCCGGGTTCGACCGGCAGCCCCGCCCCCGCGAACGCCGGGAGGTCCACCGGCGCGCGCCGCCAGTCGTGGCGCGCGATCCGCGCGGGCCGCGCGACGTCGAGCTCGAGCTGCGCTGGCGCGCTGCGCGGCGCCCCGAAGACCGCTCCCAGGCCGGCGCGCAGGTCCGCGCCGACGGGCGAGCGCAGGCCGGCGGGCAACGCGACCGTCACCGGCTGCAACAGCAGGTCGAGCACCGCGAGCGTGTCCTGCGAGATGCCGCGGCGGCCGCCCGCGGAGGGCACGGAGGAGATCATCGGCACGAGCAGCGTCGCGCAGCCCAGCGCGAGCGCCGTGTGCGCGGAGTCCAGCGCGGCCAGGCTCGCGTGCTCGGGTTGATCGCGCGGCGCGGGCCCCGGTCCCACCACCGCCGCGTCCCAACCCAGCGCGCGCAGGCCGTGGTGGAGCGCGCCGGCGCTCGTCAGCGCCTCCCCCTCGCCGCCGAACGCCTCGCCGGCTGTCAGGTGCGTGGCGAGCAGCTCGCGTTCGCGCAGCGCGAGCACCGTCGCACAGTCCGCACCCGACAGCGCGCCGCCGACGGTCTGCACGTACCCCAGGCGCGCGTCGGGCGCCGCCTGCGCGAACGCCCACGCCAGCACCGGAAGCTGGTCGTGCTGGGCGAGCACCGCCACCACGCCCCCGAACGGCAGCGTCAGCTGCCAGCCGAGCGAATCCTCGACCGGTTCGACGGGGTGCTCCAGGCTGGTGCGCTGGAGCTTCAACGCGCGCGTCTGCATCGGCGCGGGACGCTACAGCGTGAGGCGGGCCGAGACGTCGGCGGTCGCTTCGAGTTGTCCCCCGTCAGACGGGATGCCGTCTGATGGAGCGCCGTCCGGCGGAGCGGCCCCAGAGGGGGTTAGCACAGCGGCTGCCGCATCGGGCAGCGCGAGCGCGACGTCAAGCATCTCCTGGAGCGCCGCCACCGCCACACGCTCGCGAGGCTCGTGGTTGTACTCCGTGCCGTTCGCGAGGTTCACCATCGGCAGGCCGCGCACACCGAGCGCGCCCGCGTCGGAGGCGCCGCCGCTGCGGATCCGCACCGGCTCGTGCCCGCACGACCGCAGCGCCTGCTCGGCGGCGCGTACCGCGGGGGTGCCGGCGGCGATGCGAAACGCCTCGAAGGTTCGCTGCACGGCGACGTCCACGTCGCATTCGCACTCCGGCAGGTTCGCCGCCTCGTGCACGCAGTCGATCAGCTCCCCCACGAGCTGCTCGCCGCGCGCGTCCTCGTGGCTGCGGACCTCGGCGACGAGCGTGCAGCGATCCGGGACGACGTTCATCGCGCTGCCCCCCGCGATCGTCCCGACGTTCGCCGTCGAGTGGTCGTCGATGCGTCCCAGCGGCATGTCGGCAATCGCGCGCGCCCCCGCCAGGATCGCGCTGCGGCCCTCCTCGGGACGCACGCCGGCGTGCGCGGCCCGCCCCCTGAAGGTCGCCTCCAGACGAAAGTGGCTGGGCGAGCTCAGCACCAGCTCCCCGATCGGTGAGGCGTGGTCGAAGACGTAGCCCAGGCGGCTTCGCAGCGACCCGATGTCGAGCGCGCGCGCCCCCGCAAGCGCGTTCTCCTCGCCGACCGTGAACAGCAGCTCGATCCCCACCGGCGAGCCCGCACGCCGCAGGTGGCGCGCGAGCGCCAGCAGCACCGCGACCGCCGCCTTGTTGTCTGCGCCCAGGATCCCCTCGCCCGCGTTTTCCCAGAACCCCTCCTCGACGACCGGTTCCAGCGGGGCCTGCAGGGGGACCGTGTCGAGATGCGCGCACAGCAGGATGCACGGGGCCTCGCCGCGCGCGGGGATCCGCGCGAGCAGGTTGCCGCTGTCGGAGCCCGCGCGCGATCCGACATCGTCCTCGTGCACCTCCAGCCCAAGCGCGCGCAGCTCACCCGCGACGCGCTCCGCGCAGGCACGCTCGCTGCCCGACGGGCTCGCGATCGCGCACAGCTCGCCGAAGATGTCGTTGAGGTAGCGCCGCGCGAGCTCGTCGGCCACGCCGACGGAGCTCACGCGTGGACCGCCGCCTCGCCGGCGCCCGACGAGGAACCATGCTCCTCGCCGCGCCGCAGCGCCGCGGCGACGAACGCACCGAACAGCGGCGCGGGCCGCTCCGGTCGCGACTTGAACTCGGGATGGAACTGGGAGGCTACGAAGAACGGGTGGTCGTCGAGCTCGACCGCCTCCACGAGGCGCTCGTCGGGCGAGGTGCCGCAGACGCGCAGACCGGCGCGTTCGAGCTGCTTGCGCAGCAGGTTATTGACCTCGTAGCGGTGGCGGTGGCGCTCGTAGACGACCGCCTCGCCGTAGATCTCCCGCGCGTGGGAGCCCTCGTGAAGCTTGATCGGGTCGGCGCCGAGTCGCATCGTGCCGCCGAGGTCCGCGACCTCCTTCTGCTCGGGCAGCAGGTCGATCACGGGGTACGGCGTCTCGAGGTCGAACTCCGTGGAGTTCGCGCCCTCCATCCCCGCCACGTGGCGCGCGAACTCCGCGACCGCGATCTGCATCCCCAGGCAGATCCCCAGGTACGGGATCCGCTGCTCGCGAGCGAGTTGCGCGGCGAGGATCTTGCCCTCGATCCCGCGGCCCCCGAAACCGCCGGGGATCAGGATCCCGTCGGCCTGCGCGAGGGATTGCAACGCGGCGCCGTCCCCCTCGAGCTTTTCGGAGTCGACCCATTCGATCTGCACGCGCGCGTCCTGCAGCGCAGCCGCGTGGCGCAGGGCTTCGGAGACCGACAGATAGGCGTCCTCGAGCTGCACGTACTTGCCGACCAGCGCGATCCGCACCGTGCGCTGTGCGCGCTCGGCGCGTTCGATCGGCTCCTTCCAGCGGTCGAGGTCCGGCGGCGGCGCCTCGAGCCCGAAGTGGTCGAGGATGAAGTCGTCGACCCCCTGCTCGCGGAACGTGAGCGGGACCTTGTAGATGTTGTCCACATCGCACGCCGACACGATCGCGCTCGGCGGCAGGCTCGCGAACAGCGCGATCTTCTTGCGGATCTCCGGCGAGAGAGGGCTCTCCGAGCGGCACATCAGCATGTCCGGCGCGATCCCGATGCGGCGCAGCTCGTTCACCGAATGCTGCGTCGGCTTGGTCTTGAGCTCTCCGGCGTGCCCGATGTAGGGGACGAGCGTGAGATGGATGAACATGCACCGCCGCCGCCCCACGTCGACGGGGAACTGGCGGATCGCCTCCAGGAACGGCAGCGACTCGATGTCGCCGACCGTGCCCCCGATCTCGGTGATCACGAAGTCGACGTCGCTGAACTGCGCGATCAGGGCGATCCGCTGCTTGATCTCGTCGGTGATGTGCGGCACCACCTGCACCGTTCCGCCCAGGTAGTCCCCGCGTCGCTCCCGCCGGATTACCGTGTCGTATATCCCGCCCGCGGTCACGTTGGACGCGCGGCCCGTGTTGGAATCGGTGAAGCGCTCGTAGTGCCCGAGGTCGAGGTCGGTCTCCGCGCCGTCCTCGGTCACGAACACCTCCCCGTGCTGATAGGGGGACATCGTGCCCGGGTCGACGTTGATGTAGGGGTCGAACTTCTGCAGGCCCACCGTCAGGCCGCGCGCGACGAGCAGCCGCCCGAGCGAGGCCGCCGCGATGCCCTTGCCCAGCGAGGACACCACGCCGCCGGTGACGAAGATGAACCGGGTCTTTGCCGGTGCGTCAGCCGGGCGGTCAGGAAGGTGCGGATTCATGAAGTCCTGCTCCGAGAGTCTAGAGGGCGGGGCGACGGAATCGACGGGAATCGACGCCAATCGCCTGGGCGCGCGAGGATCTTCACGCTCTATGCGGCCTTCAGCAGCTCGCGCGCGTGCCGCCGCGCGGTCGCGTCGCCGTCCTCCGCGCCGAGCATGCGCACGATCTCCGCGACGACCTCGCGCTGGCCGAGCCGCAGAACCTCGGTACGGGTGGTTTTCGCCGAGGTGTCCTTGACGACCGAGAAATGACGATCGGCGAGCGAGGCGATCTGCGGCAGGTGGGTGATGCACACGACCTGGCGCGCACTGGCGAGCTGGCGCAGCCGCTCCCCCACGGCGCGCGCCGTGTGCCCGCCGATGCCGGCGTCGACCTCGTCGAAGACCAGCGTCGCCTGCGACCCGCGCAACCCATCCCCCTCCCCCTTCCCCTTCCCCTTTGCCTTTCTCCCATTCTCGTCGGTGTTCGCGACGGTCGTGAGCGCGAGCATCACGCGCGAGAGCTCGCCCCCGGAGGCGATCTCCCGCAGCGGGCCAAGCTCGACGCCGGGGTTGGGTGCGATCAGGAACTCGACCGCGTCGCCTCCCCCTGGGCCCGGCTCGCGCTCGGAGAGCTGCACCTCGAAGCGCGCATCGGCCATCGCCAGCGCGGCGAGCTGACGCCGCACCTCCTCGGCGAGCCGCGGCGCCGCTTCGCCGCGGGCAGCGCACAGCGCCTGCACCTGCTGCTCCTGGCGCCGCTGCGCGTCGGCGAGACGCGCAGTGACCTGCTCCAGCGCCACACCGGCGCCCTCCAACTGCTGGTAGCGCTCGCGCGCGTCGCGGGCGTGCTCGTGGACGTCGGCGATCGTCGGCCCGTACTTGCGCAGCAGGTGCTCCAGCAACGCGAGGCGCTCCTCCACGCCCTCCAGCGCCCCCTCCTGCGCGTCGAGCTCCTCGCCGTGGCGCGCCAGCTCACCCGCGACGTCCTCAGCCTCGATCTGCAGCGCCCGGCAGCGCGCGCCGAGCTCGTCCAGACGCCGATCGACACCCGCAACCGCGTCCACCTGGGCCGCCGCGGCAGCGAGCAGCGCGCCCGCACCGAGCGCTTCGGGGGCGTCCGGGGCCAGTGCCTGCGCGGCGAGCGCAGCGGCGGAGCGCAACGCGTCCAGGCGCCGCAGCCGCTCACGCTCGGCCTGCAGGTACTCCAACTCGCCCTCGCCGGGGTCGGCCCCCTCGATCTCTCCGAGCTCGTGCTCGAGCAGGTCCAGCTCGCGCTCGCGCGCACCGGCGAGCTCCTGCAACGCGGCCAGCTCCTCGCGCAGTCCGCGCAGCTCCTCGTGGACGGCGCCGCACACACGGCGACGCTCGACCTGCCCAGGACCACAGAAGCGGTCGAGGATCTCCAGCTGCGCGGCGGCGAGCGTGAGCTTGCGGTGCTCGTGCTGGCCGTAGAAAGCCAGCAGAGCCTCGCCGAGGCGACGCAGATCGGCGACCGCGGCGGAGCGGCCGTTGACATAGGCGCGCGTGCGCCCGTCGACGCCGACGCGGCGCGCCAGCACGATCTCCTCGGCGTCCGCCGCCACCAGCTCCCCGCGCTCGCCCTCGAGCTCGGCGGGCAGCTCGAAGCGCCCCTCCACATACGCCTCGGCGGCGCCCGGGCGCACGATCCCGGTGCGCGCGCGCCCGCCCAGCAGCAGGTCCAGCGCGTGCGCCAGCACTGTCTTGCCGGCGCCGGTCTCGCCCGTGAGGACGTTCAAGCCCGGCGCGAGCTCGAGCTCGGCGCGCTCGATCAGCAGCAGGTTCTCGACACGCAGCTCGTGCAGCACAAAGCAGGTCTATCAGCGCGCCCCGACGGATCCCTCGCCGCGAAAGTGAGGCATAGACTTTCGTTAATCGGATGAGCTCCAGGAGCAAAGCGAGCGCGCACCCTCCCGCGAACCACACGGCATGGCCGCCAGCGACGACAACTCACACGAACCGCCGCGGGACTCAGTCGAGTTCCTGCTGCCGTGCGCGCTGGCGGAGCGCGTCCGCGAGGAGATCAACCGCGCGAGCCGCCACCGCACCGCTCTGAGCTGCGTCCACCTGGACATCGAGGAGCTCGGCGAGATCGCGCGCCTGCACGGCCCGGCCCTGGCTGAGCACACCGTCGCCTATGCCAGCCTCGCACTGCGCCACGAACTGCGCGACTTCGACCGCATCGGGCGCGCCGCCGAGCGCGAGCTGCTCGCCGTGCTGCCGGGCGCCGATGGCCCGCGCGGGGAGATCGTCGCGCGGCGTCTGCTCACGCGGCTGCGGGCGATCAAGCTCCAGGAGCGCGACGGCGAGCGCCGCGCGCTGCGCATGGCCGTCGGGGTGGCGACGTGGCGCGAGGGAATGAACGCCGAGACCCTGCTGGAGCACGCGCGCGCTGCCGCGGGCCGCGAGCGGCTAGTTTTCGGGGATGCTCTCCGGCTCTGAGTTGTGGCTGCTGCGCCTGATGGCCGACCGCGGCCTGGCGCTGCTGGACGCAAGCGCCCTGTTGATGGTGATCGAGGAGCGCCGCGAGCTGCGCGTCGCCGCGTCGAGCGGCACCGCCACCGTGCGCCTGCGGGTGCTGCCGGTGGAGGGCAGCGCGCTCGGCGCTCTCTTTGAAGCGGGGCAGCCCGTCGCGGTCGACCGTCCGCGAGGGCGCGACGCGGCATGGCTGCACGAACTCGGCATCGAAGCGCGGGCAGCGCTCGTGGAGCCGCTGAACATGGAGGGCCACGGCGGTGGCCTCGTGATCGCGCTGCGCAGCGACGGCGGGTTCCGCGACGCCGACAGGCGCGCGCTGCAGGCGTTCGCGGCGAGCGTCGCGCAGCGCTTACAGGCGGAGCGCTCCGTCGAGATCGAGCGGCTGCGCTTCGGGATGGAGGCCCAGGAGCGCGAGCGCACGCGCTGGGCGCGGGAGATCCACGACGAGACCGTGCAGGGGCTGGGTGCGCTGCGCCTGAAACTCGCCAATGCCCGCGAACAGGCCGACGCGGAGGGCCTCAACGGAGCCGTCGACGACGTCCTCGAGGGCCTCGGAACGGAGATCGACGGGCTGCGCCACCTGATCACCGAGCTGCGCCCCGCGGCCCTCGACGACCTCGGCCTGGTGCCGGCATTGGAGGCACTCGCACGGCGGGCGCAGGCGATCGACGGGCTGGACGTCAAGACCGAGATCGAGCTCGACTCCGCACACGAGCGGATGGACGCCGAGCTCGAGAGCACGATCTACCGCGTCGTGCAGGAGGCGCTGACCAATGTGAGCCGTCACGCGGAGGCGACGCGGGCGGTGGTGAGCATCTCCACCACCCGCGAGGGCTCGGCGATACGCGTGGCAGTGACCGACGACGGTCGCGGCCTGCCGGCGGGCGCGCCGCCGGGTCCACGCGGCGACGGGTTGAAGGGCGGCTTCGGCCTGTCGGGGATGCGCGAGCGCGCGGAGCTCGTGGGCGGAGAGCTCGAATTGATGCCCGCCCCGGAAAAAGGAACGACGGTGCGCCTCACGATCCCCGTGGCGGGCCGGCCGGCGGCGGTTTGAGAAGGCCGGCTGACGTCAGTCGACCAGGCCGAGCCGCCGCGCGTACGCGGTGATCTCGGCGCGAGAGGAGAAGCCGAGCTTCTCGATCGCGCGCGCGCGGTAGGTCTTGACGGTGCGCTCGGCGACGTGGAGCTGTTCGGCGATCTGGGGGTTGGTGTGGCCGAGGGCGATCAGACGCACGACCTCGCGCTCGCGCTCGGATAAGGCGACGCCGTCCTGGTTCGCCTCGCCGCCGGCGACCATCAGCGCGCCGAGGCGCGGGTGCAGGTAGTTGCCGCCCGCGACCGCGAGGCGAAACGCCTGCAGGAGCTCGGCTGGCTCGGCCTCCTTCAGGACGTAGCTGCGGGCGCCGGCGCGCAGCGCCTGGCGCGCGTACTCCGGATCCTCGCGCATCGTCAGGATCGCAACCGCGAGCGAGGGGTGCGCGACGAAGCACTGCGGCAGCGCGGCGAGGCTGGAGCCGCCGGGCATCGAGAGATCGAGCGTGAGCAGGTCGGGCTTGTGGGTGCGGACTTCGCGGATCGTGGTCGGCACATCGGCGGCCTCCGCGACCACGCGGAACTCGTCGGCTTCGCGCTCGAGCACCGTGCGGATGCCGTCGCGCACGACGGCGTGGTCGTCGGCGATGATGACGTCGATCGGTCGATCCACGCCGGGCGTCCCGGCCTGCTCTTCGGCTTGCATGGCGAACACCGTAGCGAGCCCGCAAGCGGCAGGGTCTGCGCCCCAGACCGCTCGTATAGACCGGTTTATCCCTCGCGGCGCAGGGCGTACAGCCCGTTTAGACGGAACGTCTAAGCCGACCCGGGTCGGCCGAGGAGCGCCTCTTACGTCGCGAAAGTCCGCTCTCGGAGCGCTCGCAAGCCGTCCGTGAACGCCTCTCTCGCACCATCGGGACGACACGAATCGGCACCTTTGGGACGACACGATCAGCACCCCCCGGACGACAGACAAACGGCCCGCGAGGGCGCATCATGTCGTGTGCAGGAAACGACGATCATCGGCCCCCGCTCCGGGCAGAACCATCAGCAGCAAGTCGGCGGCGCGGAAGGCCGGTCAGCAGTACAAGGGCAAGGACCGACCGAAATGCAAAGCCTACAGACCGGCAGCGCACCAGCCACGAGGAGCCAGCGCGGATGACCTTCGCGGGCGTGGTCATCGGATGCTGGCTGGCAATTGCAGCGGTTGCGTTCCTCGCGATCTCCGGGCTCGGGCGGCTCGCCGCGCGCGGCGACGTTGACGCGCAGCTCGGGATCGTCGGCGCCGCCGAACTGCGGGTGCTCGTGAGCGAGCACCACGAGGAGCACCGCACGCTGGAGCTGCTGCGCGAGCGCTTCGCCCCAGAGGCGCGCAACTCGAACGACCTGGGGAGCCGCGCGACATGAACTTCCTCGGCGCCGTAACCGAGCAGCGCGGCGGCGCGGGCCGTCGCCCCCATCTGCGGATGTTGCGCGGCGGACGCACGGCGCGCGACACCGACCCCACCGCCGTCGTCGGTGAGCGCCAGCAGAACATCGCCGCGAGGCGCGCCGCCGCGAACGCACGCTCACGCATCCTCGTCGCGGGCGCCGACCCCGAGCAGCGTGCGGCGGTGCTGCGCGAGCTCAGCGAGGCGCTCCCGAGCGACACGCAATTCGGCGAGGCGCGAGCCGCCTGGGAGGTGCTCGAGCAGGCCCCCTCGAGTGGCGTGGTGATGCTCGCGGGCGACCTCGCGGAAGTGACGGCGGAGTCGTTGATGCATGTGCTCGGGCACCGCCATCCGAGCCTCCCGGTGGTGGCTCTCGGCGTGGTCGCAGGCAGCGGCCCCTCGAGCGCGGAGCGCGCCCCGCGCGTGGCGTCCGCCGTCGGCTGAGGCCCAGTACGAAGGGCGCCATGCGTCCATTTTGGGAGCGTGCGAGCGACGCACATCCCCAGCAGACGCTAGCGTGGCGGCGTGTCAGCGCTGCCGAGATCGCCCCGCCTGCGACGGATCCTCGCTGCGTACACCGTCAACCTGCTCGGCACCTGGTTCGGCACGGTCGCGCTGTCGGTCGCCGTCTACGACAACACGCGCAGCGCGGCCGCGGTAACCGCCCTGTTCGTCGCGCGCTTCGTTCCGGCGCTCGCTGTGCCCGCGCTGGTCGCCCGCGTGGAGGCCTCGCCGCGCCGGGGGCGCCTGAGCGCGATCTATGCGCTGGAGGGCCTGAGCGCCGCGGCGCTGGCGGGCGTCGTTTGGCAGTTCTGGCTGCCCGGGATCCTCGCGCTGGTCGCGCTGGACGGCATGGGTGCGCTGGCGGCCTCGGCGTTGCTGCGCGCGGAGGCCGCCCGTCCGGAGCCAACCGAGGCGTACGACCCCGAGGATGCGCCGCGCCCGCACGAGACAACGCTGCCCGAGGCCCCGGTGGCGCAGGCGGCGGCGCCCCCGGAGCACTCGGACGACGCGAGCGAAGCGCACAGCGCGAACGCCAGCCTGAACCTGGCGTTGTCGGTGTGCGTCGTCGTCGGACCGTCGCTCGCCGCGGTCACCGTGAAGGGCTTGGGCGTGCCGCTTGCGCTGTTGATCGACGCGGTTTCGTTCCTGGTCTGTGGGGCGCTGCTCATCGACCTGCACCCCTACGTGGAAGAGCGCTCGGGGACTTCCGTGCGAGCGCGTCTGAGCGCGGCGTGGCTGTACCTGCGCGAAACGCCGGCGCTGCGCGCGGTCCTGCTGACGGAGGCGGCGGCGCTGGTGTTCTTCGAGACGGGCGCGCCCGCGGAGGTGATCTACGCGAAGGGGACGCTAGGCGCGGGAGACCTCGGTTACGGCACGCTGCTGAGCGCGTGGGGCGTGGGGATGGTCGCGGGCAGCCTGCTGTTCGCGCGCGCATCCAGGCGCTCGCTGGGTGCGATGCTGACGACGGGGACCCTCGCGGTCGGAATGGCCTATGTGGGCTTCGCGGCGGCGCCATCGCTGGCACTTGCCGCGGGGGCGGCGATCCTCGGCGGGCTCGGCAACGGGGTGCAGTGGGCGTCGCTGATCGGCACCGTCCAGCGGCTGACCCCCGCGCATCTGCACGGACGCCTGATGGGCACCGTCGAATCGATCGGGGCGCTGTGCCCGCTGATCGGCCTGCCGTTGAGCGGGCTCGTGCTGACGCTCGGATCGCCGCGCATCGCCTTCCTGATCTTCGGCCTCGCCGCGGCCGGAGCGACCGCGGGCTTCCTGCGCCTGTGGCTGGGCTGGCGGGCCGCATCGGCGCGCGGAGAGGGCGCGGCCGCGGCCCCGGCGAGCAGCGGCTCGCGAAGCGGCCTTTAAGTGCGACGCGACATCGGCCGTTAAGGACGACAGAGGTGCATCGAGGATGCCTGCGCCGACACTGATCAGACGACTCTTCATGCTCGCCGAGGCGTTGGCGTTCGCGGGCGCGGTCGCCGTGGCCGCCATCACCTGGCGCGCGGAAGACTGGACCCCGCTGACGCTGGTCGCGCTGCTGCTCGGCCTCGCGCTGATCGGGCAGCGCCTGACCGTCGAGATCCGTGGACAGCGGCTGACCGCGGCGTTCGTCGCATGGGTGCTGGCGATGAGCCTGCTCGGCCCGGCGCCCGCGATGGTGTTCGGGATCGCGATCACCGCTATCACCTCCGCCCCACGGCGCCTGCCGCTCACGTCGTGGCTGAACAATCTCTCAACCGTCGCGGTGTTCCCGGTCGTGGGCGGCCTGCTGGTGCGCGCGATCGTCGGCAACGTGCACGACCCGAGCAACCTCGAAGAAATCAGGAGCATCACGTTCGCGCTGGTGGTGTTCGGGGTGTTCATGGTGACCAACGCGCTGAACTTCTCGATGGTCGCCTTCGACAACCGCGTGATCTACGGCCGTGGCCTGATCGGGCAGGTGCGCGACCTGTTCGTGCCGCTGCTGCCCGGGCAGATCGCGACCGGCGCGCTCGCGGCGATCCTCGCGGTCGCGTACACCAACCTCGGCTTCCCCGCGCTCCTGGGGACCGTGATCGTGCTGTTGATCTTCCAGTCGCTGGCGGTCGCGCTGCTGCGCTCGGAGGACCGCGCGGACCAGCTGGAGGCGCGCTCGATGCATCTCGCCTCCCTGCAGCTGGGCGTGCTGGTGACGCTCGTCGAGACGCTCGCGCTGCGCGACCGCATGACCGCGCGTCACGCCGCGGCGGTCGCGCGCTACGCGCGGGCGCTCGCCCGCGAGGCGGGCTGCGACGAGGCCGAACAGGACATCGCGCACACCGCGGGGCTGCTGCACGACATCGGCAAGTTCGCGCTGCCCGACCGGATCCTGAAGGCGGAAGTCCTCTCGGACGAGGATTGGGCGTTGATCCGCCGCCACCCCCAGGACGGGGCGACGCTCGTGGGTCGCCTCGACGGCTACGGACCGATCGCGGACGCGATCCTCTACCACCACGAGCGCGTCGACGGCAGCGGCTATCCCGCGGGCCTGATCGGCAACGAGATCCCGCTGATCTCACGGATCCTGGCGATCTGCAGCGCCTACGACACGATGACCTCGCGCGACTCCTACCGCTCGCCGAAGACCCCCCAGGACGCGATGTCCGAGTTGCGGCGCAATGCCGGGCGCCAGTTCGACAGCGAGCTCGTCGAGCGTTTCGTCGCGCTCCTGGAACGCGACGGGCCGGTGACGGCATCCGGCGGCGACGACGCCGACTTCGAGGCGGAGCTCGCGTTCGAGCGCCGCGCGCGCGCAATCGCGCAGCCGACGGGCTGAACCACGCCCCGAAATGCGAGAAGCGCCGCTGATACCAGCGACGCTTCGCAGCCGGCCCCTACCCGGGCACCGACGGACAAGCCTGGGCTTGCCTTGAAAGTCTTTGGATTATTTCTGCCAATGCATCGGTGTCTCCTTGGATCGGGCCCACCGGTCGTGGGAGATGTGACACGGACCCCTGGATCCAATCCTCCCCAGGAAACCGCATGTATGAGTAGGTTTGGAGAAGGATAGTACATCTCGACGAGGAATTGTCCACTTTGAACAAGGTTCTGCAACTTTCCGTGCAAGTAAGCGCCTTTCTACGCGCCTATTTGGCCTAAAGCCCACGTCACGGACTGCGGGAAACCCGCAATCTCCAGCGCTGGATGGGCGGGCGGGCGTGGGTCAAACGTCCACAAAGGTGGACCCCCCTCAACTTTTGCGGCCATCGAGCCGAAACCCGATGCATAACCGCAGCAGGTGCGCTCCCCGGCCGTCCGCCGTGTCACCGCGCCCCACATTTCGAGAGGAGACACGACGATGCCCTTCCAATCCATGCTCGCCTCCAACGACCGCCAGCTCGTGTTCACGAGCTCTCAGGCCGCGCGCTACCTGGGTGTGTCGCTCGCGACGATCCGCCGCTGGGCGGACGCGGGCCATCTCGGCTGCTACCGCACTCCAGGCGCTCAGCGGCGTTTCTCGCGCGAGCAGCTCGACAGCTTCGTCGACTCGCTGCCGCGCAGCAGCGATCTCGGCGCGCACAAGCAGACCCACGCTGCTTGAGCGGCGATCGACGCCGCGGGCGGTCCTAGCCGGACAGCGCTAGCGGGCGAGTCGCCCGAACTTCTCGCGCAGGCGGTGGTAGAACGACGAGCCCGGCATCTGGGCGATCGTGCCGACACCGTCGAGGAAGCGCGCGCCGATCGCCTTCCCCGCGGCGAGCTCGCATACGGGGCGCCCGTCGACGGAGACGTCGAGCGCCTCGCGCGAGCGGTTGTGGATCGTGATCCTGTCCGTCGGCGCCGCCACGAGCGCGCGCGCCGTGATCGAGTGGGGCGCGATGAAGGAGACCGCGAACCCCTCCACCCCCCACGCCATCACGGGCCCGCCGTTGGCGAGGTTGTAGCCGGTGGAGCCCGCCGGTGTGGCGATCACGAGGCCGTCGCAGCGCACGCTGCCGACCTCCTCGCCGTCGAGCTCGTACGCGAGCTCGGCCACGCGCTCCCCGACGCGGCGGTGGATCGCGACGTCGTTGATCGCGGTCTCCTCGCCATGGGGCGCTTCGAGCACGATCGCGGGGAGGCGCAGCAGCTCGAAGTCGCCGCTCAACGCGCGGCGAATGCCGTCCTCGAGCTCCTCGGGCTCGACCGTCGCGAGAAAGCCGATCTCGCCGAAGTTCACCGCGAACACCGGGACCGGAGTGCCGGCGTAGCGACGCAGCGCGCGCAGGATCGTGCCGTCGCCGCCGAGCACCACGCACAGCTGCTCCTCGATCGGCGCCCCGCCGTCCGCGCGCTCGTCGAGCCGCGGCTGTACGTCGATCCCGGGCCCGGCGCGCAGACCATGCTTGGCGGTCTCCTCCTCGTCGAAGCGCAGCGTCACACCGGCCGCGCGCGCGGCCTCGATCAACCGCGCGAGCGCGGGCGTGGTCTCGTCGGCGCGGGCGTGCGTCAGCACCGAGATCGTGTTGACCGGTTTCACGGCTCGACCTCGCGCGCCATGCGCTCCACGTCCTCGATGCTCTGGGTTTCACCCGCAACTGAGAGCTCATCCGGGCCGCGCGCGAGCCAGACGAATGTCTCGCGGTTGCCCTTCGGGCCGGGTAGGCCGGAGGAGCAGAACCCCCGCACACGCACCCCGTGCTCGATCGCCGCGAGCCCCACCGCGACCAGCGCCGCGCGACGGTCGTCGGGGTCGCGCACCACGCCCCCGCTCCCGACGCGCCCGCGTCCGACCTCGAACTGTGGCTTGACGAGCGCCAGCACCTCGCAGGAGTCTTGCAGGCAGCCCAGCGCCGCCGGCAGGACCTTGCGCAGCGAGATGAACGACACGTCGATCGCCGCGAGGTCCGGCAGCGGATCGCCGAGCGCCTCGCGCACGTTCTCCGGGGTGAGGTTGCGGGCGTTCGTGCGCTCCAGCACGCGCACCCGTGGGTCGACGCGCAGCGAGTACGCGAGCTCCCCGTAACCGACGTCCACAGCCAGAACCTCCGCGGCGCCATGCTGGAGCAGGCAGTCCGTGAAACCGCCCGTCGAGGCGCCCACGTCGAGCGCGCGGCGACCGTCTACGCGCACGCCCGTCCCGCGCAGCGCGTTCTCGAGCTTGATCCCCCCGCGCGAGACGAACCGCGGGCGCTCCGCAACGCTGATCACCGCATCCACCGCCACCATCTCCCCGGGCTTCTGCGCTCGCCGACGGTCGGGCCCCACGCACACCTCCCCCGCCATCACCGACGCCGCGGCACGGCTACGCGAGGGGAACAGACCGCGCTCGGCCAGGAGAGTGTCTAGACGCTGCTTGCGCATCGATCTGCCGAGCGAACCGTACCCGCTCCGCGCGACCCCGCGACCTCCTCAGCCAAAAAGAAACGGCCCGCTGGGGAAGCGGGCCGTTTCGAGGGAGGAGGGATGCTGCTGTACTTCGGGTCGACAGACATAGTGAGGCATCTCGAGGGACTTGTGTGTGAGTGTCCGCACACATGGAAAGCCGCTGTATAAGCGGCCTTTGGGCCGTTTTTCGTGTCCTGGAGCGGGATTACTGTCGCTAGCATCCAATAGCCAGCGGCCCCGACGCCAGGCGGTAACCCAGCGCCGGGACCTAGACACGGAGGTGGTAGCTCCATGCCTGACCAGGACGATACCCGCGCGCCGGGTGAGCGCTACGACGCGCTCGAACTGCAAGTCCTCTACCTGCTAACGAACGGCCAGCCCGTCTGGAGCATCGCGGATCTCGGCCGGGAACTGGACGACCCGCCGTCCGTGGAAGACGCCGTGTATGGCCTCCGCACGGCTGGGCTCGTCAACCAGACCTCGGACGGCTTCGTGTTCGCGACCCGCGCGGCCTATCGGATGGTGCAGATCGTCGGCAAGGTCGCCTGACGGCTCGGCAACGGCGCCACGTCGCAGCTCGGGCGTGGCGCTCAGTTCTGAGTCAGAAACCATGCGCCGGACCAGCCCTGTAGATTCCACTTGCCGGACTCAATGTTCCGGCGATTAGTACATCCGCCACAAGCGATATCTTTCCTTCTACGTTGCAGGGACACGACAAAGGGGTATGCTGAGCGTTATGACCCCAGTGCAAGAGTGCCCACCTCGCACGATGGAGCATCGTCCGCCACCCCGCCTTCATGGGATTAGTCAAGAGACTTGGAGTTCTGCTGGTCAGGCCGTTGCGACGGCTGCTGGTAGCGCTGCGATCATCGGCCTTGTTGTCGGGCCGGAGGGTGCCGCGGTGGGTGCTCTGGTTGGGGGCATCATCGGTCTTCTTGTGGCCATCCAGAACTTCCGCTCAGAGCGGCACGACAACACCCACGGCCGTCCCGACTGAGCATACGCCGGCGGGCCCCTATGTAGTTGGCGGACTGATACTTGCAGGTCTATTGGTGGCCGGATACACAACGCTGAGGGTGATCCAGCGGCGAGAATGGCCTGACGTTGGCCATATCGTCGCGATCGTTGCGCCGACAACCGCAGTCACCGCGGGTGTTCGACTGGGCGTAGTAGCGATTTCCGCCAACAATCTTGGTCCTTTCTCGTCTGACGACCGCGTGTTTATTCCGCTCGCCGGCTTGGCGCTTGTGCTCGTTTCGGCCAAAGCCATCTATGAGGTCGTAAGAGACGGCGCACGTGCGGTGAGTCGCGAATCCCAGCTCGCCGAAACCGTTGAACCTGCCACTTCAGCGAATGTCAATCGATAACTAGGACGTAAGGCTACTTGACACGCGCCGTCGCGTAAGGTAGCCTTACGGCATGTCCGCGGCGAACCGCCACAACCCGCGTAGAACGGCCTCATCTGAGTCCACGTACTCGCTCATGGAGTTTATGCGCGAGTTCCCCGACGACGCGGCCTGCCTTGAGCACCTATGGCGCGCTCGCTACTCGCCGGATGGCGAACACGCCCATTGCCCGAAGTGCGACCAGGAGCGCGTCTTTCGTCGCTACAAGACCAAGCAGGGCCGCCAGTCGTGGACCTGTACCGGCTGCGGGCATCATGTCCACCCGACCGCAGGGACGATCTTCCACAAGTCCTCGACGTCGCTGCATCTCTGGTTCTACGCGATGTACCTGGTGGCGAGCACTCGTTGCGGGATCGCCGCCAAGCAGCTAGAGCGCGCTATCGGCGTCTCGTACCCGACCGCATGGCGGATGCTCAACAAGATTCGCAACGAGCTGATGGTCGATGACGGCGTGCAGCTTCGCGGCGACGTCGAGGCGGACGAGGCATCGGTGGACGGCAAGCCGCGCAAGCCGCACGGCCGTCACAAACAGCTCTCGACAGGACCGAACCGGCGCTCGGAAGCCATGAAACTCCGCGAACGTAGTAGAGCAACCGTCTTCGCGGCCGTCGAACGCGGCGGGCGCGTCAAGGCGACCGTCCTACCCTCCCGCCGTGGACCGAAGCTCAAGGAAACGCTGATTGAGTGGGTCGAGCCCGAGTCGATCCTAATCACCGACGAGTGGCCCGCGTACAACGGCCTGGACCAGCACTTCATCTCGCATAGTCGGATCAGCCACTCTACGGGCGTCTACGTCGTCGGGGATACGCATACGAACACCATCGAGGGCTTCTTCGGGCACGTCAAGCCCGCGATTCGCGGCACCTACCGGCGCGTCTCGCACCGCTGGCTACAGGGCTACTTGAACGAGTTCACGTGGCGCTACAACCTGCGCTGGCAGCGCGAACCGTCGATGTTCGCGGAGCTGGTAGCGCGAGCCGTCGAGCAGCCGAAGGTAAAGCCGTGAGCGAAAAGAAAATCCTCGAACGGCTACGCCGGGCAGCCGAGCGCCGCGAGGTCGCCGACCAAGAGCGCCACGCCGCCGCGGCCGACCTCCGCAAGCGAGTCCGGGAGGCCCACGCGGCAGGGCTTAGTCCGACGCGGATTGCTCAAGAGGCTCGTCTGTCTCGTCAGGCCGTTTATGAAGCCCTGGGCGAGCGACCTTCTCGACCAAGCTGAGAAAGTGGTCGCGCGAGGGGATCGGAACCTCCAAGTCGCCGTCCTTTGCTGGGATCGTCTGGGTAGGCTCTCCATTGTGCTTGTTCTCAGACATTGACGCGAGGTTAGCGCGGTAGGCGGTAGTGACGCGGGTAAACGAAGCTGTCCGACCCGGAGCGCATGATGCTGGCATCCCGCTTCAGCGGGTGATAGGGCTCCCTGCCCGCCGCGAACGACGGGCAGGGAGCGGACCAGCTACGAAAGGCAGGACAAGTGCCTATCGTTCGCTTTGAGCCTGGGGATCAAGCTCCCCGGGACGCTACATACGCCCTCGTGCACGAATGGGGAGAACCCACCGGCTTTGCCGTCTCGTGCGCCAAGGGCGCCCGACTGCCGCTCATTGCGGCTGCCGCCGAAGGGCCACTCTGGTATGTGCTCGTCCAAGTATCCGACGAGATCGCCCAAGCGGCCTAGCTGTTGATCCAGCGGCCTCGGACTCACGTCCGAGGCCGCTGGCATCCTTCACCGGCCACTCGGCCGTAACGGAGTTACCTCGGCCCTTTACCAAACGCCTAGCACGCGCAGGGGTCGGGGTAACTCCCGTTTCTTGAGGGAAGATCGCAGTCATGTGATGCCTATTCGGGCGAGCTTGGACCGCTCCCCGATCCAGACGTACGCCGCGTTTGGCGGCTTTCGCGCTCGCTACGACTATGTCCTGCATGGTCCGTGTCCGACCTGGTCCATTGCTATCCGCCGCTGTCCAACTGTTCGTCATAGTAGCGACCCGTCGGACGGAAAAACGCGCGCGCGCGCCAAACGGAACGCCCAGAAGCCCGATGCACACTAGGAAAGCGAGCGTAACCCCGACGAAACGTCAACGTGACGGTTACGCGACCACGCGGGCTCCGCTTCTACTCGACCCCTTCGCCGGGGCAGGGGCACTCCCAGACACCAAAGACCCGTAGTTTGGGACGACAAGCCCAAAGCCCGCTTATACAGTGGCTTTCCATGTGTGAGTGTCCGCACACTTATCGATTCTTTGGGGCAAGATCGTCTCAAGCCCCGACCGTCGCGGAGTCGCGGTCGAGGATCGCCGCGGCCACGCGCTCGGCGATCCGCTTGCCCGTGAAGCCGACCTCCTCGTGCAGTAATGCCGGCTTGCCGTGCGTTATGTAGCGATCCGGTAGGCCCACGCGCATGATCCGTGGCGGCGTCACGCCCGCCTCGCTCAACGTCTCCCACACCGCCGAGCCGAAGCCGCCAGCCAGCACGCCCTCCTCGACGGTCACCAGCAGGTCGTGCTCGGCCGCCAGCTGCGCCATCAGACCCGCGTCGATCGGCTTCGCGAAGCGCGCGTCCGCGACCGTCACCGAGAGCTCGTGCTCGGCCAGCAGGTCCGCCGCCTCGAGCGCCTTGCGCACACCTGTCCCGTAGCCGATCAGCGCCACTCGCCGCCCCGCCGACGTACCGCCGGTGCGGCCCTCGCGCAAGATCTCGCCGGTCCCGATCGCCAGCGCCCGCGGCTCGCTCGGCAGCTCGATCCCCACGCCCTCCCCGCGGGGGTAGCGCAGCGCGATCGGCCCCCCGTCGTGGGTCATCGCGGTTCGCAACATGTGCACCAGCATCGCCTCGTCGCGCGGCGCCATCAGCACCATGTTCGGCAGGCATCGCATGTACGCGATGTCGAACGCGCCGTGGTGCGTCGGACCGTCGTCGCCCACCAGGCCCGCGCGGTCCATCGCGAACACCACGTTCAGCTTCTGCAGGCACACGTCGTGCACGATCTGGTCGTACGCCCGCTGCAGGAACGTCGAGTAGATCGCCGCCACCGGCTTGCAACCCTCCAGCGCGAGCCCCGACGCGAACAGGATCGCCTGCTGCTCGGCGATCCCCACGTCGAAGTAGCGCTCCGGTAAGGCCCGCTGCAGGATGTTCAGGCCCGTCCCCGAGTTCATCGCCGCCGTGATCCCCACGATCCGCGCGTCGCGTTCGCATTCGCGCACCAGCGCCTCACCGAACACCTGCGTGTACTGCGGCGCCGGGGGCCGCGCCACCCTGCCCGCCACGTCCGTCTTCGCGGCGGGCGCCGGGCCGGCCGGAGAGCCGTTCACGATCGACTTCGGCTTGGCCGCATGCCACTGCTCCATCCCCTCCAGCCCGCCCTCCTCGGCCGGTGCGAAGCCCTTGCCCTTCACCGTCGCGATGTGCACCACCACGGGGCGCTGCGCCGCCAGCGCCTCCCGCAGCGCGACCCGCAGCGCGCGCACGTCGTGGCCGTCGATGACGCCCATGTACGCCCAGTCGAGCTCCTCCCACCACAGCCCCGGCGCCCAGAATGCCTTGATCGACTCCTTCAGCTGCGGCCCCAGGCGCTCGAACGCCGAGCCGATCCCGCCCGGCAGGCGCGCCAGGCCGCCCTCTACGCCCTCCCGCACGTGCCACAGCTTCGGGTTCAGCCGCACCCGGTTGAAATACCGCGAGAGCGCCCCCACGTTCGGCGCGATCGACATCCCGTTGTCGTTCAGCACCACGACGATCGGCGTCCCCAGGCCACCCGCCTGCCCGATCGCCTCGAACGCCACCCCACCAGTCATCGCTCCATCCCCGATGACGGCCACGACCCGACCCCTGTCCTCGACGCCCAGCACCCGCATGCCCTCCGCGAGCCCCACCGCGTAGCCCACCGACGTCGACGCGTGCCCCGCCCCGATGATGTCGTGCTCTGACTCTTCCCGCGAGCAGAACGGCGCCAGCCCGCCGTACTGGCGGATCGTGTGCAGCCGGTCCCGCCGACCCGTCAGGATCTTGTGCGGGTACGCCTGGTGGCCGACGTCCCACAGGATCTTGTCCTTCGGGGACTCCAGCAGCGAGTGCAGCGCGACCGCCAGCTCACACGTCCCCAGGTTCGCGCCGAAGTGTCCCCCGATCTCCCCGACCGTGTCGATGATGTGCTCCCGCACCTCCTGCGCCACGCGCTGAAGATCCTCCTCGGAGAGGTCCCGCAGGTCCCGCGGACCTTCGATGTTCTCGATCAAGCTCACGACGTCCGCGTGTAGATGAAGTCGGCGATCCGCTCCAACTCCCCCGTGTCGTGCGGCGCGCCCTCCCCCGCACCCGCCGCCTCGTGCAGCGCCTGCAGCGCCAACTGGTGCGAATCACCCGCGAGGCTCTTGGCTTGGTCGATTCCGAACTCGCTCACGTAGGTCCGCTTGCCGTGTCGCTCGTCGCTTCCCCGCGGCTTGCCCAGCGCGTCCTCCGTGCCCGTCACGTCCAGTATGTCGTCGACGATCTGGAACAGCACGCCCAGCTCGGCCGCGAAACGGCCGAACGCCATTGTCGCAGGTTCGTCCGCCCCACCCAGTGCGAGCACGCACCGCACCGACGCCGCGATCAAACGCCCCGTCTTGAGCTCGTGCAGCCGCCGCAGCCCCGCCGCGTCGCGCGGCGCCGTCGCGCGCACGTCCGCGTACTGCCCTCCCACCATGCCCGCCGGCCCCGTCGCCGCAGCAAGCTCCGCCGCCGCCGCCAGGACCCGCTCCGCCGGCGAGCGCTGGAAGGTCAGCAGATGGCGGAACGCCTCCGCGTACAACCCGTCCCCTGCGAGGATCGCCACGTCCTCCCCGAACGCCACGTGGCACGTCGGCTGCCCCCGCCGCAGCGAGTCGTCGTCCATCGCCGGCAGGTCGTCGTGGATCAGCGAGTACGTGTGAATCAACTCGATCGCCCCCGCCAACGGCAGCACCTCACGCGGCTCCAGCCCCACCGCTCCCGCCGTCGCCAATGCGAGCACCGGACGGATCCGCTTCCCGCCCGCCAGCAGCGAGTAGCGCATCGCCTCGTCCAGTCCGAACGTCAGCTCCTCCTCGGAGAACCGCATCCGCTCGAGGTAGCGCTCAACCTCCACCCGCAGGTGCTCCGGGTAGACCGCGCCGCTCACCGCCTCCGCCACACCCACTACAGCAGCGTGCCCTGCCCGCGCACCGGCTCGTGCATGCGCCGCTCCAGCTCCGTCCCCGCGCGGTTCGCCAGCACCGCGCACTCCTCCACAAGCGTCGCCGCCGCATCCGTCGAGAGATCGCCCGAGCGCAGCTGCTCCGCCGCCACTTCCAAGCGGCCGATCAGCTCCTCCAGAGCGTCCACCGCCGCTGCGCTGCGCTGCGCCGCGTCCGGGCGCTCCGAGGTCTCGTCGGGCTCCACGGCCACCTCCGGCTCGCTCGTTTGATCCAGTTCGCTCATGAGATCCGCGAATTCTCGCGCACCTCGCGCAAAACCGCCGCCAGCACTCCGTTCACGAACGCCGGCGCCTCCGCCCCGCAGAACACCTTCGCGCTCTCCACGGCTTCCTCGATCGCGCCCTCAGGCGGAATCTCCCGGTCGGCCGGCACCGCATCCGGGTGCAGCATCTCGATCAAAGCCACCCGCATGATGCTCCGCTCCAGCGGCTGGATCCGCTGCACCGACCACCCGTGCGCGTGCCGATCGACGATCGCGTCCAACTCCTCCGCCCGATCCGCCGCCGCGTGCGCCAGGGCACGCGAGAACAGCGACGCCGAACGGCTCAGCGTCTCGCCCAGCTCCCGCCCCGTCAAGTCGTGCTGGTAGAGCGCGAACACCGCCGCCCGCCGCTGGTCGGAGCGGCGCACCGCTAACGCTCCCCGCCGCGCGCGTGGGAGTGCGTCTGCGCGGATATACGACAGCCCTCAGGCGCGCGACACATATTCGCCCGAGCGCGTGTCCACCCGCACCCGCTCGCCCACCCCCACGAACAGGGGCACCTGAATGCCCGCGCCCGTCTCCAGCGTCGCCGGCTTCGTCCCCCCGCCCGAGGCCGTGTCGCCGCGCAGGCCCGGCTCGGTCTCCGTCACCTCCAGGTCAACCGTGCTCGGCAGCTGGATGTCCGACGGCTGGTCGTCGATGAACAGCACGTCCACCTCGCTCGACGGCTTCGTCCAGCGCAGCATCTGGCTCACCGCGCTCTCGGGCACCGCGATCTGCTCGAACGACTCGCTGTCCATGAAGTGCGCGTCCGTCCCGTCCGCGTACAGGAACTGCATCTTGCGCGCCTCCGTCCGCACCGGCCGGAACTTCTCGCCCGCCCGGAACGTCCGGTCGATCACCGCGCCGTCCGACGCGCGCCGCAGTTTCGTGCGCACGAACGCCCCGCCCTTGCCCGGCTTCACGTGCTGGAACTCGACGATCTTGAAGATCGTGCCCTCCACCTCGATGTGGTTGCCGTTTTTGAACTGGTTGGTGCTTATCAGGGCGAATCAGTCCTTCTGGAGCGGGATTTCGACGGGATCGCAGGCCTCGCGGTCCAGCGAAGCGCTCACGATAGCCGACTGCAAGCTCGACGATGCGGAGGGTATTCGGCGGTAGGCTCTCTGGAGATGTGCCGCCTCTTCGCCATGAGCGCCGGCCGCGAGCGCGCCCATGCGACCTTCTGGCTCCTGCAGGCCCCCGACAGCCTGCGCGCCCAGAGCCACCGCGAGCCTGACGGGACCGGACTCCCGACACGCACGAGCTCCACGTGCTGCAGCGTGAGCCCGGAACGCCACTGGAGCATTCCAGCAGCCACGGCACGCGCGTGCGCTCCGAGCGCGGCGTGCAGCTGCCGCTCCTCGTGATCGCGAGCGAGCCGCTCGACGGCGATCCGAACTGGCGCGCGCTCGCGTCGGGCGAGCTCGTCCACGTCACCGCGCACCTGCAGCTGAGATCGCGAATCGCGCTCTCCGATCCCCCCGCGATGAGGCTCACGCTCGCCGACCTCGGCGACCGTGCTCGTGCCTCGCAGTCATCCGCGGCGCAGCGTCCCAGCTGAAGCGCAGCGGTCGTACTGCGCCTCAAGCGCCCACCGCCGGACGCCGATGCAGAGCCATGGGCCCCAGAGCGCTGCGCGAGAACACCCCCTGCGCGCTTGCGGCCGCAGCCGGCACGGCCGCAATGGCCTGGCTGGGGCTCTACGGCTTCGCGTGGACCGACTACGAAGTCGAGGCGCGCGCGCCGCTGGGAGCGCTCGTACACGGCCACCTCACCGAGTTCCTTCGGCTCGCACCGGTCTATGGCGGGTCGCTGGTACTGCGCGCCCCATTCGCGCTGCTCGCCGACTTGTGGGGTGGCGGCGAACTGGCGGTCTACCGGCTCGTGGCGTTGCCCTGCCTGCTGGCGGCGGCCGCTCTCGGCGTGTGGCTGGTGAGGGAGATGCGCAGGCTCGAGCGGCCCGCGCTGGCACGCACGCTGACGCTCGCGCTGTGCGTCGCCAACCCGCTCACGCTGGCCGCGCTCGAAGTGGGTCACGCCGAGGATCTGCTGGGCGGCGCGCTGTGCGTCGCCGCCGTGCTGGTCGCAGCGCGCGGCCGCGCGCTTTGGGCGGGCGTCCTGCTCGGCGCGGCGATCGCCAACAAGGAGTGGGCGCTGCTGGCGCTCGCGCCCGTGCTGCTGGCGCTGCCCGAGCGGCGCGTACGGTGCGTGGCTTGCGCCGCAGCCGTGGCGGGCGCGATCCTGTCGCCATTGGTGCTCGTGCACGCGGGCAACTTCCTCGCCGAGACCCGCGCCACAAGCGCGACGTCCAGCTCGATCTTCCAGCCGTGGCAGGTGTGGTGGTTCCTCGGGCACCACGGCGCGAGGGTGATCGGCACGTTCGGCCGCGTCAAACCCGGCTATCGCATCGGTCCGCAGTGGACCGGCGCGATCAGCCACCCGCTCGTCCTCGCCGCGATGGGGCCGCTCGCAGCGCCGCTGTGGTGGCGCCGCCGAAGGTATGGACGTTCGCGCGCGGATACGGACGCGGAGGAGTTCCGGAGGAGGTCTTTCGTTTTCGACCCCGCCGCGCGCGCGCGCGGAGGCATAGATCAAACCCCGCGCGCGCGGGCGCGGCGGGCCCTTTTTTCGAACACCCACTCCACCCACCCCATCACCGAACGCGACGCGCTGCTGCTGCTCGCGCTGCTGCTGCTCGTACGCTGCACGCTGGACACCTGGGACACCGCCTACTACGCCCTGCCGTTCCTGCTCGCGCTCACCGCCTGGGAGTCGCTCGGCCCGCGAGGCCTGCCGGTGCTGGCGCTCACCGCAACCGCGCTGGCGTGGGTCGACTTCGAATGGCTGCGCATACACGCCAGCCCCGACGCGCAGGCCGCGCTCTTCCTCGCGTGGACGCTTCCGCTGACGGTCGCGCTGGGGGTGGCGCTGTATGCACCCGACGCGGGCCGCGCGCTCGGCCGTCTCCTCAGCACGCATACCGCAAGATCAGCCTTCGGCGCGCCAGCGCGGGGGTAACGCCGCCTACGAGCGGGCCTGGGTCGCGGCAGCGCCCGCGCGGCTGGCACTCACCCGACGACCGTCCACTCCTTGGGCAGCCCGTTGATGACGGCGTGGCCGTCCTCGGTGACCGCGACGAGATCCTCGATCCGCACCCCCACGCGCCCCGGGACGTAGACGCCGGGCTCGACCGTCACCACTTGGCTCGCGCGCAGCGGCTCCTCCGGAGCGGTGCGCGACAGGCGCGGGCCCTCGTGGACCTCCATCCCCACCCCGTGGCCGAGCCCGTGCCCGAAGTGCTCGCCGTGCCCGGCCTGCTCGATCACCTCGCGCGCGACCGCGTCGACCTCGCGTCCCGTCGGGCCGGGGCGCACCGCGGCCAGGCCGGCGAGCTGTGCGCGCAGCACGAGCTCGTAGATCTCGCGGTCCTCAGCGGGAACGCCCTCGCCGGTGGCGTACGTGCGGGTGCAGTCCGAGCAGTAGCCCTCCAGTTCCGCGCCCCAGTCGATCGTGACGAGCGTGTCGCGCGGGATCTCGACATCGCGCGCCTCGGCGTGCGGCAAAGCGGCGTGTGCGCCGGCCGCGACGATCGACGGGAAACTGGGACCACTCGCACCGAGCCGGCGCATGCGCAGCTCCAGCTCGATCGCGACATCGCGCTCGGTGCGCCCCGCGAGGCCCCCTTCGAGCACCTCCAGCAGCGCCGCGTCGGCGAGCTCGGCGGCGGCGCGGATGCGCCGCAGCTCGCCCGCGTCCTTGAGCTCACGCAACCCCTCCACGAGCCCCGCGGCGGGGACGAGCTCGTAGGAGTCGGGCAGCAGCTCGCGCAGGCGCGCGTGCTGCTTGACCGTCAGCGCGGCCTCGTCGAAGCCCAGGCGCACGCACAGGTCGGCCTCGAGGACGTAAGCCTCGATGCCGCGACCGGGAGGCGTTCCCCCCGCGTCGCCCTCCTCGCCCTCCTCGCCCTCCTCGCCCGCGAGCTCACGTGCCGCGGCCTCGAGCAGGTCGAGCTGCACGATGCGGCACTCGTAGACGGCGGGCACCTGCTCGGCGGACTGCGTCGCGTAGCGGAAGTCGGTGAAGAACACGTGGGGCGCGAACGGCGCGCCGTCACCCGTCGCGGCGCCGAGCAGCGCCAGCCCGTTGGACCCGGTGAACCCGGTGATGTAGCGCAGGTTGACGGGCTCGCCGACCAGCAGCAGGTCGAGCTCGCGTTCGCCCGCGAGCTGCGCGAGGCGCCGTGTGCGACGCGCCTCGCCGGGTGCATCCGACTCCGGCGCAGCCATTCGCGCGACGGGCGCGGTTGCCGGCGACTCCTCGGAGCCCGCGCTCACGACCCCTGTGCGGCGTCGAGCGTCGCGCGCAGCTTCGCGAGCGCGATCCGGTACCCCTCGGGCCCCTGGCCGCTGACGCTGGCGACGCAGAGATCCTCGATCACCGACAGCTGCCGCCAGGGCTCGCGGGCCTTGACGTCTGAGAGGTGGACCTCGACGGCCGGCTTCGCGGCGATCTCCAGCGCGTCGCGGATCGCCCATGCGTAGTGCGTCCAGGCGCCGGGGTTCAGCACGATCCCCTCGGCTTCCTCGCGCACCCGGTGCAGGCGCTCGACGAACTCGCCCTCGTGATTGGTCTGGAAGAACACCACGCGCAACCCGAGCTCGGCGGCGAACTCTTCGATGCGGACCTGCAGCGTGGGCAGCGTGAGCTTCCCGTAGACCGCGGGGTCGCGGCTGCCGAGCATGTCGAGGTTGACCCCGTGCAGAACCTCGATGCGGTAGGAGGCGTCGCCCATCGTGTCCGGGAGCCTAGCCGGCCCGGGTTGCGGGAGCGGCGGCGAGCGACGGTGTCGAGGGTGGCGCCGCCCGGGCGAGTGCGCTAGCCGGGTCGCGGCGCGTGGGCGAGCTCGGCGACCGCGGCGCGCAGCTCCCCGGGATCGACCTCGCAGCCCACGCGTGCCTGTCCGGGGGCGTCGAGCAGCACGAACGGGACGCGCGCTCCGACGCGCTTCTTGTCGCGCGCGAGGGCGTCGAGGATCGTCTCCACGGCGGGGCCCTCCGGTGCAAGGTCCAGCGCGACGGGCTGCTCGCGGGCGAGCAGCAGCTCGCGGACCTCCGTACGCAACTCCGGCCGCCCCGAGAGGCGCAGGGCGGCGAGCAGGCCCAGCGCGACGGCTTCCCCGTGGCGATAACGCGAGTAACCGGTCGCGGTCTCGATCGCGTGCCCCACGGTGTGCCCCAGGTTGAGCACCTGGCGCCAGCCCCCGTCGCGCTCGTCCTCGGCGACGACGCCGAGCTTGAGGCGCGCGCAGGCGAGGATCGTGCGCTCGTCCACGGCGTCCTCGGCGGCGACGCGCTCCCAGAGCTCCCCGCCGGCGATCAGCGCGGTCTTGAGCACCTCGACCCAGCCTGCGTTCAGCTCGGCCGCGGGCAGCGTGTGCAGCGCGTCGGGGTCCGCGATCACCGCGGCGGGCTGGTGGTAGGCGCCGACGTAGTTCTTGGCCTCGGGGAGGTCCACGCCGGTCTTGCCGCCGTAAGCCGAGTCGACCTGCGCGACGAGCGTCGTGGGGACCTGCACGACGGGCACGCCGCGCTGGTAGGTCGCGGCGCAGAAGCCCGCAAGATCCCCGACGACGCCGCCGCCGAGCGCGACGAGGCGATCGGCACGGGTCACGTGCGCGGCGGCCAGCTCCCGCCATACGCGTTCGGCGCTCGCGAGCGTCTTGTGCTCCTCGCCCGCGGGGATCGCGATCGGGGAGTGCGGCGAGCGCAGCGGCGGCATGTACAGCCCGGCGACGGTCTCGTCGGTCACGCAGAACGCGCGCGCGCCCTCCGAGGATGCCCCCAGCCGCCACACGGCGTCCGGGGCGTCCGCTCCGAGCAGGCCGCGCGCGACCAACACGGGATATTCGCCGGAGGCCGCCGCGGCCCACAGCAGGCGGCTCGTGCCGCGGGCGCCGCCGCTGCCGTCCGGGGGGCCCACGCTGCGATCGTCGACCGCACGGCCTCTCTCCCATTCCCTCGTCGCGGCGAGCGCGAGCAGCGCGGGCAGCGCGCGTACGGCCACCCTGGGCACCTGCGCCGGGAGGATCGCGTCGGCAAGCGACTCGTACAGCGAATGGCGCTCGGCGTGCAGCGCGGCGAACGCCGCGGGGTCGCGCGCCAGCGGCCGCTCGCTGCCGTCGTTTCCCCCGCCGACGCGCTCCCACGCCAGCGCCGCGCCGACCTCGAGCAGCACGACGACGTGCTCGCGCAGCGCCGCGCGTACCCCCTCGGACAGCACCGCCCCGCCACCCAGCGCGATCGCGGCCGGTTCGCGCGCGTCGGCCGAACGCTCCAGCAGCTCGCGTACCAGCGACCCCTCCTGCTCGCGAAAGCGAGCCTCCCCCTCCTCGAACGCCTCGGAGATCGAGCGGCCCATCCGATCTTCCAGGAGCGCGTCGGAGTCGAGTGCGCGCACCCCAAGCGCGTCGGCGACCTCGGCGGCGGCGGTCGACTTGCCGGCCCCCATGAAGCCGATGAAGACGAGTGCGCGTTTCAGGGGCGATGCCACCGGATGCGCTCCTCGTAGGCGCGCAGGGCCTCGCGGACGTCATCGATGTGGTCGCCGCCGAACTTGCGGCGGTAGGCGTCGGCAAGCACGAGCGCGACCATCGCCTCGCCGACGACGCCGGCGGCGGGGACGGTGCACGAGTCGGTGCGCTCGCGCAGCGCTTCCGCGGGGGCGTGCGTGGCGATGTCCACGGAGCGCAGCGGCTTGGTGAGGGTCGGGAGCGGCTTCATCGCGCCGCGCACGATCAGCGGCTCGCCGTTGGTCATCCCGCCCTCGAGGCCCCCCGCGCGGTTGGTTTCGCGGAAGTAGCCGCCCTGCTCGGAGTAGAAGATCTCGTCGTGCGCCTGCGAGCCCGGCAGACCCGCGACCCCGAAGCCGTCGCCGATCGACACGCCCTTCATCGCCTGGATCGAGAGGATCGCCATCGCGAGGCGCCCGTCGAGGCGTTCCTCCCAGGAGATGTGCGAGCCCAGCCCCGGCGTGAGCCCGAACGCCTGCACCTCGAAGACCCCTCCGAGCGACTCGTTTTCCTTGCGCAGCTTGTTGATCTCGGCGACCATCGCGCGCGAGGCCTCCGCGTCCAGGCAGCGCACGGGCGACTCGTCGACGTCCACGAAGTCCGTCGGCGTCAGCGGCGCGCCCGGCACCGGTGCGTGCGCAGAGGCGATCTGGAGGACGTGCGAGTAGACCTCCACGCCGAGCGCGCGCAGGAACGCCTTGGCGAGCGCACCGCCCGCGACGCGCGCCGCGGTCTCGCGGGCGGAGGCGCGCTCGAGGATGTTGCGCACGTCGCTCTGCTTGTACTTCCACGTCCCCACGAGGTCCGCGTGGCCGGGCCGCGGCAGGTGCACCTCTGCGATCTGCTCCTCGACCGGCCACGGGTTCATGCGCTCCTCCCAGTTGGCGTAGTCGCGGTTGGCGACCTGCAGCGCGACGGGGCCACCGAGCGTGCGGCCGTGGCGGATGCCGGCGGTGACCTCGGCTGCGTCGCTCTCGATCTTCATGCGCCCCCCACGGCCGTGCCCGAGCTGGCGGCGCGCGAGGTCGGCGTCGATGTCCTCCGGGCGCAGCTCCAGGCCGGCGGGCAGGCCCTCGACGATCGCGGTCAGACCGGGCCCGTGGGACTCGCCGGCGGTTGTCAGGCGCAGGATCACGACAGGCAATTTATTGATTGGGCCGGCAAGAGCCGGCCTGGGAGGGTTCGGCCTGCCCGCACCCGCGGCGCGACCGGCAGGCCGTGGGGCCTGACTCAGCGGTGGCGGTGGGCGACGTAGAGCAGCACGCCGCGCGCCGAGGAGAAGCGCAGATGATGCAGGAAGGCCGGCGAGAGGCGCCGCATCAGGCGACGGCCCGCGCGGTTCACGCGCGCGGCACGCGCGGCCTTCGCGGCGGATGCCTGGTGCTTGGCGATCGAGACGACCTTCAACTCGTACACCACCGTCTGGCCGCTTTCTTCGAGGTAGCCAAATTCCTCGCTCTGCCCCTGCGCGAGCGCGATCGCTTCGCACTGCGTCGGGCGCGGCACGCAGGTGCCCTGGCCCTTTAGGATCGCTTCGCCCGCGAGCGTGAAGAGGGCGTCTTCCCTGGAGTTCACGCCCGCGTACACGACGCGGGGATCCTGCGCGGAGGGCAGCGGCTGCATGCGCCCCAGGCCCGTGAACGGGGTCAGCTGAGAAACCTGTCCGGGCAGCGTCGGTGCGACGCCGTAGAGGACGTCCACGGTGTACACCGTCTTGGGCTTGTGCGGCTGCGGCTTGGACGGCGTCGGCTCGGCCGGCTTTTCGGGCGTCGTGCCGCCGGCGCCCGCGCCGGAGGAGCCCGATCCGCTCGACGAGCCCGCGCTGGGAGAGGAGCTCGACGCGGCGGAGTTGCCGCTCGAGGAGGAGCCGCCGGAGGAGCCGGTGGTGCCACTCGAGCTCGCAGTTTTCGCTCCCTTGAGCGGGGTGAAGGGGTTGTGGGCGCCGCTGTGGTGCTGGTAGCGCTTGCCTTCGGTCGTCTCCGCGACGGCCGCGTTCGGGTTGGCGGACGCCTGGGTCACCGGCAGCGACGGACCGGATGGGCTCGGGCTCACAGGCGCCACCGACGCGGAGGGCCTCGGACTCGAACCACCACCGCCACCTCCGAGCGCTACGTAGGCGATGGCAGCGGCGGCCGCCACGCCGAGCAGCGCCAGCAGCGGCAGCATCCGGCGGTCCAGCAGGTCGGCCTTCAGGGAGCTGAGAAACTCGGTCATCGTGCCCCCTCGATCACGGCCGCGCTCGTCGGCGAGGCGGAGGAGCCACCCGCACCGGCGGCCGTTGCCGAACCTGCGGGCCCTGCGGCGGTCGCGCCGTCGGTGAGACCCTGGCTGGCGGGCAGCACGTATGCGGACGCGGTGATCGTCGCCGTGAGTTCACCTTCGGAGTGCGCGCCGCCTGTGCTGGCAGCGCCACCGCTTTCGACTGTGATGTTGACGCCCTGGACCGTCAGCAGCCGGCCGCTGACCCGCACCCCGCCCGTGTCCGCAACCGTCGCGCGCTCGCTGGCTCCGGCGCTCTGCGCGAAGCCGTCGATCTGGCCGAGCAGGTGTGCCAGCCCGAAGAAGCTGCCCTTGAAGACGAACGTGAAGGGCATCTGGGTGAACGCCGCCGGCGTCGCCGCCGACGCGCTGCTCGCGCCCAGGGGGCCCGAGCTCGAGGAAGAGGAAGAGGAAGAAGAAGAGGAGCTCGAGCCGCTGGCGATCGAGTTGAAGTCGACGTCGCGCCGGTTGGAGGCCTGGTCGAGTTCGTACACCAGCGAAGGCACTTCCTGCTGCGGCGGAACGGCTTTGCCGAGGTTCACGACCGACGCATAGGCGCCCTCGTAGCGCGACTCGGCCGTGCGCGCGCTCGCGACCTGCGCCTGAGCGCTTTGCAGCTGCGAGCGTGCGCTCGCTACCTGCGTTTCCTGCTGGGAGACCTTGCTGCGCTCGGGTGCCACGACCAGTATCCAGCCGCCGACGAGCACTGCGAGGACGGCGATCGTCAACAACACCATGCGGTCGCGACCGGTCATCGCGTGGCACCTCCCGCGGCGCTCGCCGCGCCCACCGAGGGCAGCGGGTTGAAGGTCACCACGACGTTGAACACCGGATCGCTGTTGGAGCACCCGCCGTTGCCGCCGCCCGAGGCCTTCGTCGAGCTCTGCAGCGCGACCGCGCCGACCCCGCCGACGAGACGCAGGCGGACGAGCATCTGCGCGACCACGGACTGGCTGGTGGCGCAGCCGCTGAGCGTGATCGTCGGCGTCGTACCGGGAGGAGTCGCCGAGGCGACGGTTCCGCTGGTCGCCGCGGCCGAAGCGAGCGGTTTGTCGCCGCCGCCCGTGCTGGTCGCGGAGCCGATCGCTCCCTGGATCGACGTCAGTGCCACGTCGCTCGGCAGGACGCGGCTCAGTTCGCCCATCGCGCTGGACCAGTCGAAGCGCGAGGCGACCAACTGCGCGACGGCCTGCACCCGCTGTTCGCGCATCGCCATGAAGCTCGTGTACGGGGCGAGCTGGGAGACCTGCGCCTGCACCTGCTGCGCCTGCGCGGTGAGGTGCGCGGCTTCGGTGCGGCGGCTTTCGTAGTTGTGTTGCGCGAGCCCGTAGAGCACGGCCAGCACGGCGATGCCCGCCAGCAGCCCGAGCACGAGGAACGCCGCGCCACCGGAGCGCGCGCCGATCGCGCCACCCCCGCGCTGCTCCTGAGGAATCAGGTTGACGGCTCTCATTGCGGCGCCTCCTCCGCGGCCAGTCCCGTGGCGATCGCGAGGCGATGCTCGGAGACCGATGCGAACGCGCCCGGGTCCGCCGCTCCAACCGACTGGCGGTGCACCGTGAGACCGAGATCGGCCTCCAGTGCGTCCGCGAAGCCCGCCATCTCGAGGACCGTCCGCTGAGGACGACGCTCGACACCTCTCCCCCGCCGTCCTGAGAACGGTGGAAGTCCAGCGAGTTGCGCACCTCGCCGACGATTTCGCGGATCCCGTTCTCGAGCACCATGCGCACATCCGCATCGGCGGCCGAGCGCTGGGCGGGCACGGGTGTGGGCGCGGCCGGCACGGGTTGTACGACCGGCTCGTGCTGCTGCACGGTCGGCTCCTCGGCGGGCGGCGGCGTCGCGTTCGGATCCTGAGCGAGCGCCCAGGTTTCCAGCGCCTGCGGCTCCGGCGGCTCAGAGGCATGCTCCTGGACCGCGCGGTCCTCCTCGGGACGGTCCTCGTCGGCGTCCGCATCCGCGGTGAACGCGCCGTGGAATTCGATCGCGGGCTCCGCATCTTCGGCGTCGATCCCAACCGCTGGCGGCTCGGCCGCGACAGGCACCTCCACGACCACCGGTGGCTCGACGACGGGCGGCTCGACGTACGCGGGTCGCGCAAGGTCGTAGCCCGCGAGCACCGCACGGGCCTCGACGAGCGGGATGCCGCGGCGCTCGGCGATCTCGGTCGCCATCGCCTCCAGGCCACCGCCGACGACGCGCGTGAAACGGCAGATCCGCCCCTCCGCGATCGCCATGTTCGTGAGACCGCCCACGTTGAGGTACAGCACGCGCTCGCCGCTCCCGTCCTGTCCACCGGCCGGAGAGCGGTACAGCGAGCGGATCAGTGCGAACGCCGAGAGATCGACGCCCTCGGGCCGCAGCCCGGCCTGGCGCACGGCGCGCAGCAGACGCTCGACCATCTCGCGCTGCGCGGCCACGACGACCACGCGCTGGCGCGGCTCGCCGGGCGTATCGACGATCCCCAGCGAGTGGAAGTCCAGGGCGGCCTGCGCGAGCGGCATCGGGACCTGATCCTCAGCCTGGAAGCGCACCGCCGCCGCGAGCTCCTTGCGATCGGAGATCGGCGGCAGCTCGAGCACGCGCAGCACGGTGCGCTGGTTGGCGAGCCCGACGCGCACCCGCTTGCCGAGACCGCCCTGCGCGAACAGGTCGCGCAGCGCGTCGCTGAGCGTGCGCTCGTCGAGCACCTCGCCCTCGCGCAGCGCGTCGGGAGGCAGGGGCGCGCCGACGGCGCGCTGCACCGAGATGGCTCCGTTGACGTGCGCCTGCACGGCCGCGATGTAGCCCGGCTGGATGTCCAGGCCGACGATCCCGTTGTTATGGCGCGCACGGCCGCCGCGCGGGATGTTGAGGTTGGGTTTTAGGGAGATCGTGGGCATCGGCTCTCAGGTGCCGGCGAGCGCCGGCGGGGACGCGGTTGCGTTCAGCGGCGCGTCGCGGCGGTCGTTGACACATGCCCTCATCGACGGCGCGGCGCCTCGCCTGTAGACGTGCAAGACCGCATTGCCAATTCGTCCAGCGCACATGTCAGTGCACGAAATGGGTCAGGTACCAATGCACGATCGGCTGCCCGAGGAACGCCGCGGCGATTCCGCCGAGCGCGAGGAACGGCCCGAACGGCACCGCGGTCTTGCCGATGCGCTGCGCGTTCCGCTTGCCGGCGCCCGCGCCCATTGCACGAGCACGACCGCGCGCGGCGAGCGCCGCTCCGCCGACCACACCGGCGAGCATCGCGATCAGCAGCGCGGGTGCGACGGCCGCCCCGAGGAACAGGCCCATGACGCCGGCGAGCTTCACGTCGCCCATCCCCATCCCGCCCGGATAGGCGAGCGCCGCGGCGAGCAGGAACCCACCGGCGGCGGCTCCCGCGATCAGGCGCCCCGGCTCGCCGCTCGGGTCGAGCGCGGTCCCGAGCGCGAGCGCCAGCAGCGCGCCCGCGGCGGTGAGCTTGTTGGGGATGATGCGATGCTCAAGATCAATCAGCGCGGACGGCACCAGTATCAGCATGAGCGCGACCGACAGCGCGATCGCCGCGGGGGACTCATGCACGAGGACCGCGCCGGCGCACAGCAGCGCGGTGGCTCCCTCCACGAGCGGGTAACGCGGGGAGATCGGCTCCGAGCAACTGCGGCAGCGCCCGCGCAGCAACAGCCAGGAGACGATCGGGATGTTGTCGTAGGGCCGCACCGGCACCCCGCACGAGGGGCAGCGCGAGCGCGGCTTGACGACCGACTCGCGGCGCGGCAGCCGGAACGCGACGACGTTCAGGAACGACCCGACGAGGGCGCCGAACAGGCCGGCGAAGGTGGCCTCCATGGAGCAGTGATCGGCGGCTCGGGCAATCGGCTTGAGATACCCGGCTCAGGCAAGCAGAAGGGCGGCCACGAAGGCCGCCCCTTGTCGTCGCCCGCCGCGCTCTCCGCGCTGCAGGCTGCTCAAGAAGACCAGGTGCCGCTTACGCAGCCGCCGTGCGTTTCTTCGGCGACTTTGTTGCATTTACGTTCCAATTCTCCAGTGGACTTGCGCTTGATCGTGAACGTCGCTTTGTTGGGAGCTTCCGCGACGACTTCGTATTCGCTGGCGGTGCCCGTCGCCGTGATCAGCTTCACTTCGCTCGCATTCGAGAGATTGATGGATTTTTCGTATTCCTGGAGTTTTTCCTTGCTCATGCCTTCGTAGCTGCCGCCGTGGTCGGTACCGTACGTTTCCGCGGTGGTCTCGGCGGTGCTGACGAGGGTCTTGGCCCCGGCGTCCACGGCCTTGCTCTTCTGGCTGAGGAACGCCGGAATCGCGATCGCGGCAAGGATGCCGATGATCAAGATCACGACCAGCAATTCGATGAGGGTGAAACCACCCTCGGCTGCCGGGTGCGGCTCGCATGGATTCGTGGACATTTTGGCTCCGTTCATGGCAGAGGGGCGACCGCTCTCTGCGGCCGCCCCCCTTTGATCGTCTACTGTTCCTCGACCCCTGATAAGGGCAAGGCAAATTGCGTCAGCAGATGTCTACGAAGACCAGGTGCCGCTTACGCAGCCGCCGTGCGTTTCTTCGGCGACTTTGTTGCATTTACGTTCCAATTCTCCAGTGGACTTGCGCTTGATCGTGAACGTCGCTTTGTTGGGAGCTTCCGCGACGACTTCGTATTCGGTCGCGGTGCCCGTCGCCGTGATCAGCTTCGCTTCGCTGCTGTTCGTGAGGTTGATCGATTTTTCATATTCCTGCAGCGCTTCTTTGCTCATGCCTTCGTAGCTGCCGCCGTGGTCGGTACCGTACGTTTCCGCGGTGGTCTCGGCGGTGCTGGCGAGGGTCTTGGCCCCGGCGTCCACGGCCTTGCTCTTCTGGCTGAGGAACGCCGGAATCGCGATCGCGGCAAGGATGCCGATGATCAGGATCACGACCAGCAATTCGATGAGGGTAAAGCCGCCCTCGTCCTGAGCGCGCTGGCGCAGTCGATACAACATTGAATCCTCCTAGGATCCGGTGTTTTTGGCGCCAGCCGTCAGCTCCATCGCCTCATGCGGCGATGCGTCCCCCGAGATCGACCGTCGGTCGTGCGCGAGAGTCGCCGGCTTTGCTACGCGTCCCTGAGGAACGCTCTGCCCTGGCACCTCGGCGCTGGCTCTGTTGCCGTCAAGATCGACCGCATCGGCGGACGCTTGAATGATGCAAGCGACGGTTGGACGGATTGCGAGCGGCTACCGCGCGCGAGGCCAGCCGCGCAATCCCCACGCCCGCGAAATCGCTACGTGCTCGACGAGGCGCCGTGGCGCGTGCCGCCGTGGGCGGCGCCCTTCTCCAGCCAGCCGGCCTGGGCGTCGATCCCCTGCACGCGAACCCCCTCGCCGGCGCACCACGGGCAGGTAACCTCCTGCGGCTTGTCGCCCAGATTCGAGATCACGCGCCCCGTCCCCCGACAGGGCATGCACGCTTCGGCCGCTTTTACCATCGCCGGCGAGGTTAGCGGCCCTCGCGGCGCGACGTCGAGGCGAGCTGCCTCCGCGCTGAGCCGGGGATGGCGCAGCGGCTGGTTCGCAGCGGCGCTCGTGACGCTCGGCGCCGGCGTGCTGCGCCTGGCGCATCTCGGACAGGTCGTGAGCAACCCGTTCTACGACAGTGCGGTGCGCAGCATGACGCTCTCGTGGCACAACTTCTACTTCGGCGCCGTCGAGCCCTCGGGGGCGGTCGCGATCGACAAGCCCCCCGTGGACCTGTGGCTGCAGGTCGCGAGCGTCGAACTGCTCGGCTGGAGCTCGGCGACGCTCAAGCTCCCCCAGGCCCTCGCGGGCACAATCGCCGTCGTGTTCTTGTTTGCCGCGCTGCGACGCGTGTTCGGCGTACGCGCGGGCCTCGCGGGCGCGCTCGCGCTGGCGGTGCTTCCGATCGAGGTGATCACGGCGCGCAGCGACACCATGGACGCGGTGATGATGGCGCTGCTGACGCTCGCGCTGCTGCTCGCGGTGCGCGCCGTGCAGACAGGAGGGACCGCGTGGCTGCTGGGTGCGGCCGCGGCGCTCGGCCTCGCGTTCAACATCAAGCTGCTGGAGTCGCTGCCCGCTGTACCGCCGCTGGCGTTGCTCGCGCTGCTCGGCCTGCCCGGCCGGCGCCGCCGGCGCGCCGCGCAGCTGGCGGCGGCTACGGCGGTGTATGTCGTCGTCTCGCTCGCGTGGCTCGTCGGCACGTTGCTCTACCCCGCTCACGACCGACCGTATGCGTACGGGTCGACCAACGGCAGTGCGTGGAACGCGGCGTTCGTGTTCAACGGTCTCGACCGCCTCGAGGGCAAGGCCGTCGAAGGCCCCCAGCAGGGATTCGTCCCGGGACACCGCTATCCCGAACACACGCAGGCACAGCGCGAAGCGATCCCGATCGTGCCGCCCTCGGCGACGCGCCTGCTGGCGCGCATCGGCCCGCTCTCGGGCGAGCGCCTCGGGTTGGAGGCGCTCGCGGGGCTGCTGCTGGGGGGGGCGGCGCTGCTCGCACTGCTACGCGAACGACTAGCGATGCGCCCCCGCGAAGACCGCGCCGCGTCGCCGCGCACCGAAAGCGAGCGGCTGCGACTCGCGCTCGCCTCGAGCCTGATCCTGTGGCTGGTGATCGGGATCGGGCTGTTCAGCGACATGGCGCGCCTGCACCCCCGCTACACCGAGGCGGTGGTCCCGGCGGTCGCGGGGACGCTCGGGGTCGGCGTCGCATGGGCGACCGAGCGACGCACGCGCGCACGGCTGCTGGCGCTGGGCGTGACGCTGTTCGCGGTCGTCCTCTACACCCGCTCACTGCTGTTCGGGATGCCGGCTGTGTGGTGGATCGCGCTCGCGGGTGCCGTGGGCGCGCTGGTGTCCATAACGGTCGTGCCGGCTCGCGCACGGCCGGCGGCGACGCTGGCGTGCTCGCTTGTGTGCCTGCTGGCGGTTCCGCTCTCCGGTGCGCTGCGCGGCGTGCGCGACAACGTCTCCGACACGAACCGCCTTGGGGTGCTGCACGCCGGCGAGCTGCAGCCGCTCAGCGCCTACCTGCGCGCGCACCAGGGCTCGGCGTACTACGAGGCGGCGTTCGACTCAGGAACCAAGATGGGCGAACTGGTCGTCCAGGACGCGCGCCCGATCCTGGTGCTCACGACGCTAAATGGCCGCGTCTTCACGCCGATCGCGCGCCTGCGCGCGCTGGCGGCCGCGGGCCGGGTGCGCTACGCCTTCCTCGGCAGCGTCTGTGGCCCCCACTCGCCTCCGACCAACGCGGACTGCTCAGCACCGGCGCGCTGGGTCGTCGCGCACGGCGTCGACGTCTCGCGCGCCGCCGGGACTGCCGCGCGGCGGAATGCTGTGGCGACTCTCTCGTTGAGGCGGTGCACCCCATGCGGGGCACAGGCAGGCCGCCAAAGGCGGCCGAGCCGAGCCCCTCGCTCTCTCGTTCCGGGGTGTAGCGTAAGCGGCGCATGAGCACCGTCGAGGCGCCCGTTTCGCTGAAGATCCTCGTCGTCGACGACGAGGCGTCGCTGCGCGAGACGCTGACGCGCTCGTTCACGCGCGAGGGCCACACGGTGGAGGCGGTGGCCTCCGGCGAGGAGGCGATCGCGCGGGCCACCGCGGAAGCGTTCGACGTCGTGCTGCTCGACGTCGCGCTCGGCGCGGGGCCCAACGGCTACGAGGTCTGCCGCGCGTTGCGCGAGCGGCGCAACGTGGTGCCGATCATCATGCTGACCGCGCTGGACACCGAGGCCGACGCGGTGCAGGGCCTGGAGGCGGGCGCCGACGACTACGTGACCAAGCCGTTCGGCCTCGCCGAGCTGCGCAGCCGCGTGCGCGCGGTGCTGCGCCGCTCGGGCCTGCGTCCGTCCAGCCGCGAGCTGCTGTCGGCGAGCGGTGTCACACTCGACCGCGGCCGGCGCGAGGTGACGGTAGACGGGCGGCCGGTGCGCCTGACGTTCTCCGAGTTCGAGCTGCTGGCGCGCCTGATGTCCGAGCCGGGACGGCTGCTGAACCGCCAGGAGCTGCTGCGCGCGATCTGGGGCGACTCGGCCTACCGCGACCCGCGCGCGATCGACGTCCACATCAGGCATCTGCGCGAGAAGCTCGAGGAGCGCCCGGAGGAGCCGCAGCTGATCCTGACGGTGCGCGGGGCCGGCTACCGCTTCCAGCAGGAGCCGTAAGCGCCCATGGGCCTGCGCCCGCGCCTGCTCGGAGCGTTGCTCCTGTCGAGCGCCGTGACGCTCGCGGTTGCGGCGCTGGCGCTGCTCTCGCCGCTGGAGGAACGGCTGCGCCATGACGGCGAAGCGAGTGTCGTGACGGCGCTGAACTCCTCGCACACCGAGTTCAGCGAGATCACCGTCGACCCGGCAACGAGTCGCCTCGACGCAAGCGAAGTCGAGGCCGCCGTCGCGGCATTGCGACGCCGTTCGCAGGCGAGCGTGACGCTGCTCGACGCACAACTCGGCGTGGTCTACTCAGGCCCCAACACGACACTCAACGTGCCCGACTACTACGGCCAGGTCAGGAGGGCGCTGGCTCGACACAAGCGAGTGCAGACGCTGACGGGTGACAGCCTGATCGTCGCCTATCCGCTCAAAATCGCCGCCCGCCAGTACGTGCTCGTGCTGACCCGGAGACTCGACTATGTGGCTTCGGCGTTCAACGTCGTGCGGACCGCGTTCGTCAAGGCCGCCGCCGCGGGCCTGCTGATCGCGCTGCTGCTGGGCCTCGGTTTGACGACGACATTGCTGCGACGCCTGGAGCGTCTGCGTGACGCGACACGCGAGTTGGAGCGTCGCGGCGCGGATGCCAAGGAGCTACCGCTCGACGGCCGCCACGACGAGATCGGAGAGCTCGCGCGCGCATTCGCACGGATGCAGTCGCGGCTGCGCGGACAGGAGGAGGCACGGCGCTCGTTCGTAGCAACCGCTTCGCACGAGCTGCGCACACCGCTGGCTTCGCTGGAGGGCACGCTGGAGCTGCTACAGGACGACCTCACCGAGGGACAGATCGACGTCGAGGACGCTCGCGAGCGCACGGCGCGCGCCCGCGAGCAGTCGCGGCGCCTCTCACAACTGGCCTCGGATCTGCTCGACCTGAGCCGCCTGGATGCGCAGGTGCGACTGCGCAGCGAGCCATTGGAGCTGGGCGAGTTGTGCCGCGCGGTCGCCGCCGAGTTCGAGCTGACGGCAGCGGCGCGCGAGATCACGATCGCGCTGGAGCGACCCGCGCAGCCGTGCTGGGCCCAGGGCGACCCGGGCGCCGTGGCACGGATCGTGCGAATCCTGCTAGACAACGCTCTTCGGATAGCTCCGGCAAACTCCAACGTGACAGTCCGTCAGAACACACAAGGCCCCTGGACCGAGATCGCCGTCAGCGATTCCGGACCCGGCGTGCCGCCACAGGAGCGCGAGCTGATCTTCGAACGCTTCCAGCGCGGCAGCGCAACAGGCGGTCGCAGCGGCTTCGGACTGGGTCTGGCGATCGGGCGAGAGCTCGCCACGCGCATGGGCGGCGAGCTGCAGCTCGCCGCCACGACGATCCCCGGCGCGACGTTCGTGTTGAGATTGCCGGTGTCGGCCACCGCCGCGGTGGAGGAGCGCGCGCACGCATGAACCGCCGGCAGGGGGACCCGGGCGGCCGCCTGAGCGCAAGCGCGACGGCCGGTGCGATCGAAGCGCCCGGCGCGCTGGCCTCACTGGCGGCACAGGCGCGTAGCAGCGGGCGCCTGGCGCTCGACACGGAGTTCATGGGCGAGGGCCGCTACCGCACGCTGTTGTGCCTCGTGCAGCTCGCGATCGCCGACAACACCACGGGCCTGCGGATCGAGCTGGTCGACCCGCTGCGCGACGATCTCGACGGCGCCCCCCTTGCCGAGGCGCTCGCGGACCCCGCGATCGAGCTCGTCGTACACGCCGGCCGCCAGGATGTCGCACTTGTGCGCCGCCGCTTCGGGACCGAGGTGCTGGGCGTGTTCGACACGCAGGTCGCCGCCGGGTTCGCGGGGATGGCTGCGCAGTCCTCCTACGAGGCGCTGCTTTCCCAACTGCTGGGGGTACGGGTTTCCAAGAGCGCGAGCTTCACGCGCTGGGACGCCCGGCCGCTCTCGCGCGAGCAGCTCGCCTACGCGCGCGAGGACGTCGTGCATCTGCTCGAGCTCTCCGCCGAGCTGCAACGCAGGCTGGCGGCGCTCGGACGCCTGGAGTGGGCCCGTCAAGAGTGCGCCGCCCTGGAGAGCTCAAGCGACGCGCGCGACCTCGACGTGGTGTTCGCCCGTCTGCCTCGGATCCGCGGTCTGAGCGCGGTCTCCCAGGGGGTCGCGCGCGAGCTCGTGGAGTGGCGCGAGCGCACCGCCGCGGCCGCCGATAGACCCGTTCAGAGTGTGCTCTCGGACGCCGTGCTGGTGGAGATCGCCAAGCGCCGACCGGCGAACACGGGCGCACTCGAGCAGATCCGCGGCGTCGCGCAGAGCAGCACCCGCAGGCGCGCCACGGAGGTCCTACAGGCCGTGAGCGACGGCAGCGAACGCCCCCACCGCCCACTGGAGCCGCAGACGCGCGGAGCCCCGCCCGATGCGACCGACGCGCCGCTGGTCGCGCTCGCCGAAGCGCTCGTGCGCGCCCGCACCCGCGAGGCCGACCTCGCCTACGAGCTCGTCGCCTCCCGCGCCGACCTGCAGGCGATCGTCAGCGCAGCTCGCGACGATGCGTCCGAGCCGGACGTGCGCACGCTCAAAGGCTGGCGTCGCGAGCTCGTCGGTGCGGAGCTGCTGGAGCTGCTGGACGGGCGCGTCTCCCTGTCGGTCAACCGCGGGAAACTGAAGATCGGCTGAAACCTGGGCCAACCGGCTCTCGGCTCGTAGAGCCAAGCATGGCAAGGACGCAAGGAGCGTGGTGTGCTTATTCGATGTGGTTGTAGACGGTGAACAGCGGCATGTACATCGAGATCACGATGAACCCGACGATTCCACCGATGACGATGATCATTATCGGCTCCATGATCGAGGTGAGCGCCTTCACGGACGCGTCGACGCGGTCCTCGTAGAAGTCGGCGATCTTGTCGAGCATGGAGTCCAGCGCGCCGGTCTCCTCGCCGACGCCGACCATGTGCGTGACCATCGTCGGGAACACGGGCAGCTTGGCCAACGGCGCGGAGATCGAGCCGCCGCGCTTGACGGAGGCGATCACCTCCTCCATGGCCTCCTCGACAACGATGTTGCCACCGGTCTTGCCGGTGATCTCCAGCGCCTGCAACAGCGGGACGCCGGCGCTGGTCAGCGAGGCGAGCGTGCGCGACCAGCGCGCGACTGCGACCTCCTGGACGATCGTGCCGATCTTCATCGGGACGCGCAGGCGGAAGCGGTCCCACTGAGGCCGGCCCCATGAGCTCGCCTTCCACTTCAGGAAGGCGACGACGACGGCTGCCGTGACGCCGAACATCAGCCACCACTGGTGGGTGACCAGGTTCGACAGTTTCACCGAGAACTTCGTGATTGCCGGCAGTTCGCCCCCGAATTCCTTGAACACATTCACGAACACCGGGACCAGGAACGCGACGAGCGCGAGCATCACGCCGACGGCGAACACGAGCACGAGCGTCGGGTAGATCATCGCCGAGCGGATCTGGCGGCGCAGCGAGGCGTCTTTCTCGAGCTGGTCGGCGACGCGCAGCAGCGCGCCCTCGAGCATGCCGCCGGTCTCCCCCGCGCGCGTCATCGCGACGAACAGCGAGCTGAAGACCTTCGGGTGGCGCTCCATCGCGTCGCTGAGCGAAAGACCGGCCTCGACGTCCTTGCGCACCTGGACGATCGTCTCTTTGAGGAATTTGCTCTCGGTCTGGTCCTCCAGCACGTACAGCGCGCGCAGGATCGACATCCCGGAGGTGATCATCGTCGCGAGCTGCCGCGAGAAGACCGCGAGTTCCTGGGCGCTGACGCTCTGGAAGAGATTGATCTCGATCTCGCGCGAGGAGTGCTTGTCGGCTATGTCCAGGACGATCAGCCCGCGCGCCTTGAGCTGGTCGGAGACGGCCTGCCTGGAGTCGGCCTCGACCTCACCCTTGGCCTTGCCGCCGGTGAGGTCCATCGCCTTGAAGACGTATGTGCTCATGCCGCCGCGAGCGAGCCCGCGCCGAGCAGGCGCCTGAGCTCTTCTGGGGTCGAGGAGCGCGATTCGGCCATCTTCTGGGAGATCCTGCCGGCGCGCACGAGCACGGCCAGGGAGGCGTCCATCGTCTGCATCCCCATCGCGGAGCCGGTCTGCAGCGTGGAGTAGATCTGGTGGGTCTTGCCCTCGCGGATCAGGTTGCGCACGGCGGGCGTCGGGACGAGCACCTCGCAGGCGGCGACACGCCCGGAGCCGTCGGCGGTCGGGAGCAGCTGCTGGGTGACGATCCCCTGCAGCGCGACGGACAACTGGACGCGCACCTGACCCTGCTGGTGGGGCGGGAACACGTCGATCACGCGGTCGATCGTCTGCGCCGTGTCCTGCGTGTGCAGCGTCGCGAACACCAGATGGCCGGTCTCCGCGGCGGTCAGGGCGGTGGAGATCGTCTCCAGGTCGCGCATCTCGCCGACGAGGATCACGTCGGGGTCCTGGCGTAGCGCGGCCTTCAGCGCGTCGCCGAAGCTCTGCGCGTCGGACCCCAGCTCGCGCTGGTTGACCAGGCAACGCTTGTGCGGGTGCAGGAACTCGATCGGGTCCTCGATCGTCATGATGTGCTCGTCGCGCGTGGTGTTGATCTCGTCGATCATCGCCGCCAGCGAGGTGGACTTGCCCGAGCCGGTGGGACCGGTGACGAGCACGAAGCCGCGCGGCTTGCGCGTGAACTCGTGTACGGTCGCGGGCAGGCCGAGATCGTCGATCGAGGTCAAGCCGAACGGGATCAGGCGGAACGCCGCGCCGATCGCACCGCGCTGGTAGTACGCGTTGACGCGAAAGCGCGCGTGGCCGGGGATCGAGTAGGCGAAGTCGATCTGCCAGTCCGTCTCCAGGCGCTGGCGCTGATCGCCGTTGAGGATCGAGTACACGATCTCGCGCGTGTCGGTGCCCGAGAGCACGGGATAGCTCTCCAGCGGCGTGAGGTGGCCGCGCACGCGCACCGTCGGGTGCGCTCCCGCGCTGAGATGCAAATCAGAGGCGCGCCGCGAGACGACCTCCATCAGGAGCTCTGCGAAGTCGATGCTCATCGCCGGCCCCATCGACCCCGCAGGCACCTTTCCGGCGCGCCGTCCAGGGGTACTGGACGAAAATTCGAGTGGCACCGCGTGGCGGGCGAGAACTTGCAGCTTCGACGCTAGTTCGTGCCAAGCACGCGCGCGACCTCGGCGATCGAGGTGGTTCCGCGACGGACCTTCTCCAGCCCGTCGTCGCGTAGACGCCGCATCCCCTCCCTGACCGCCATATCGCGAACGTCATCCGCTGGACGCCGTTCGAGCGCCAATCGGCGGATCTCGGAGCTGACGGACATCACCTCGTAGATCCCCGCGCGTCCGCGGTAACCCGAGCCGCCACAGCGGCGGCAGCCGACCGGCTCGTAGGCCTCGAGGTCCACGAGCGCCTTGTAGCCGCTCTTGCGCATCACCTCCGCGGGGATGATCGTGCGCTGCTTGCAGTGCGAGCACAGGGTGCGCACGAGCCGCTGTGCCAGCACGCAGTCGAGCGCGGAGGCGACGAGGAACGGCTCGATCCCCATCTCGACGAGCCGCGTGATCGCCGACGGCGCGTCGTTGGTGTGCAGCGTGGAGAGCACCAGGTGGCCGGTGAGCGCAGACTCGATCGCGATCTGAGCGGTCTCGCGGTCGCGGATCTCCCCGACCATGATCACGTCGGGGTCGGCGCGCACCATCGCGCGCAAACCGGTCGCGAACGTGAGCCCCGCCTTCGCGGAGACCTGCACCTGGGTGATCCCCTCGACCTGATACTCGACGGGATCCTCGACGGTGATGATGTTCTTCTCAGGCGTGTTCAACGCCTGCAGCGCGGCATACAGCGTCGTCGACTTTCCCGACCCCGTGGGACCCGTGACGAGCACCGCGCCATGCGCCTGGTGGATCGCCTCGTCGAAGCGGTCTCCGTCAGCGTCCTCGAGACCGAGCTTCTCGAGCTTCATGACGACAGAGTCCTTGTCGAGGATGCGCATCACGATCGACTCGCCGTGGACGCTGGGGAGCGTGACGACGCGCAGGTCGACGTGGCGACCGTCGACCGTCAGGCCGACGCGGCCATCCTGCGGCAGGCGCTTCTCGGAGATGTCCAGCTCGGCCATGATCTTGATGCGCGAGATCACTCCGGCTGCCATGCGCCGCGGGACCGTCGTGATCTCCTGCAGCACGCCATCGACGCGGAAGCGCACGCGCACCTCTTTGCCGTCCGGGGCCAGGTGCACGTCGGAGGCGTGCAGCTCGACGGCCTGCGCGACGACCTGGTTGACGAGTTTGATGACCGGCCCGTCGTCGGCTGTCTCGTGCAGGTCGACGACCTCGGCCTGTTCGGCCTCGGCGTCCCCGACGCCGGCCTCGCCGACGACGTCCTCGAGGCGATCCAGGCGCGAGATCAACGCGAGGATGTCGTCGGGTGCGGCGACCGCGACGCGCACCTCGTAGCCGGTCATGATCGCGATGTCGTCGACCGCGAGCACGTTGGAGGGGTCGCTCATCGCGACCAGCAGCGTGCGCTTGTCCACGAACGCCACCGGCACCGCCTGGTAGCGCTTGGCGGCGGTCGTCGTGACGAGGTTCGCGGCGCCCATGTCGACCGAGAAGACGCCGAGGTCGAGGTGGTCGAGCCCATAGCGCTCGGCCAGCGCCCGCGCGAGCCCGTCGGCGCTCAGCACGCGTTCTTCGACGAGCAGGCGCTCGGGGGTCGTACCGGAGCTGCGCGAGCTCGCGATCGCTTCGTCGACGCGCGCACGCGCGACGAGACCCATGTCGACGATCACGTCGGTGAGGAAGCGCGCCGAGGAACCACGGCGGCTGGGCGATGTCAGGCCGTGGCCGCCAGACGGCTCCTCCTCCCGAGCCTCGACGGGTGCGCCGCCAGGCAACTCGGCGGACCCCATCGCGTGCGATGCGTCGAGCACGCTCTCGCGCAGCCCCGTGGGCGCGCTTTGGACGCTGACCTGCGGGGGGCGGCGCTCGGGCCCGACCGTGGGCGCCTCAGAGCCTCCAACCGCCACCGCCGGCTCCTTCTGCGCAGCGTCCATGCCGAAGATCTCGTGCAGGTCAGGACCACCTCCGGGGTGAGCGCTCATCCGCGCCCCCTACCCGCGGCTGCTGGAGACCAACCGGGATCGCCGCTAGTCCACCGCGCGCGCCGCCTGACGCATGACGTCGATCGGAGCCGTGCGCCCCGTCCATAGCTCGAGGCTGAGCGCGCCCTGCGCGACGAGGATCTCCAGCCCGTCGAGTGCCGGCACGCCCCGCGCGCGGGCGGCGTGCAGCAGCGGGGTGGGACCATCGGCTCGGTAGACCAGATCGACGACATACGAGTACCTACCGACCAGATCGAGTGTGAGGCCGAGTTGGTTGAGCGCCGCGAGCGGGTCCTGGCCGCTCGTTGCCGGCCGATCCGACGCGCCGGCGGCGGTCGCGACGGGTGTGCTCGCGACGAGCCCGACAGCGGTGCAGTTGACGAGGATGTCCGCCCCCTCCGGGGTCGCCACCGACCGTACGTCGAGCGCACGTGCGAGCTCCTGCGCGCGCTCCGCCGTGCGATTCCACACCGATATCTCGCGTGCCCCGGCTCCGCGCAACGCCCACACGGCCGCGCGCGCGCTGCCGCCGGCGCCGAGCACGAGCGCGGTGCGGCCCTCCGGCGAGCACCCCGCGGCATCGCGGCTCATTGCTTCGATCAGGCCGGGTGCGTCGGTGTTCTCCGCGGCGATCGCGCCATCCGCAGCGAAGCTGAGCGTGTTCGCAGCCCCGATCTCGCGCGCCGCGGAGCTCGCGGCGTCGGCGAGCGCGAGCGCCGCGTGCTTGTGGGGGATCGTCACGTTCGCGCCCACGAACCCCGCGCCGCCGAGCGCGCGCGTGGTCTCTTCGAACAGCTCCGGCGGCACCGGCAGCCGCTGGTAGCTCCACTCGTTCGAAAGCCCCAGTGCGGCCACCGCGGCGGTGTGCATCGCGGGCGAGCGGCTGTGCGCCACCGGCCAGCCCAACACGCCGAGGCGCTTCATCGCTGGTGCTTGCGACACGCCGGGACGCGCGCGCCGTTGTGCGCGATCGCTTCGCGGTAGGCGGCGGCGTCGCGTTCGAACTGGGCGTTGCTCGTGGAGAACGCGAGCTCCCCGCAGCCGTCGGCGCCGTTGACGTAGTACAGGTAGGGCACGTGCGCCGGGTGCGCAGCGGCGTCGATCGCGGCCAGGCCGGGGTTGCTGATCGGCGTCGGCGGCAGCCCCTTGTGGGTGCGGGTGTTGTAGGGGGAGTCGAGCTGCAGCTGCTCGGCGGTCAACGGCTTGGTGTAGTCGTGCAGCGCATAGCGGATCGTCGAGTCGATCCCGAGCGCCATGCCCAGACGCAGGCGGTTGTAGACGACTGCCGCCACGCGCGGCCTGTCGCGTGCCAACAGCGCCTCGCGTTCGACCATCGACGCGACGATCAGCAGCTCGTAGGGCGTGACGTGGAGCGCGCGCGCCCGCCGCACCTGCGCGGAGGTGAAGTTTTCCCGGAATGCCGCGAGCTGCAGTTCGACCAGATGACCCGCGGATGCGCCGGCGAACAGTTCGTAGGTGGCCGGGAACAGGAAGCCTTCCAAGCTGTGCGCATCGCGCGACGCGCCGTAGTGCGCCGGGTTCAGCAGCCCTGAGTGACGCGACGCCTTCAGGTAGCTGCCCCGCAGGCCCTTCGCCGCGGCGATCTGCGCGATCTGCGCGCGCGTCTCGCCCTCTGGGATCGTGACTCGCACGATTGTGACCGGCGGCGTCGTCCGCGCTTTGTGCGAGCGGTTGTGCAGCACGACGGCCACCGCCGCCCCGAGCGCGGCGAGCACCAGCACGAGGCCTATGCCTACGCCCAGACGCGCGGGCCAGCGCCGCGGGGGGCTGAGGGCAGCGCGCCCAGGGGCCCGCGGCGGCGGAATCCGTGGAGGCAGAGGTGCCGGCTCGGGAATCGCCAACCGCCGGGGCACCTGCGCGGGGATCTCGATCTCGGCCGTGCCCGTCGCGAGGGTCGGCTCCTTCGAGAGGACCGGCTCCGGCGCGTCTCCCGGGACTGCCGGCACACCGGCGTCTTCGGGCAGCCCCGTCTCGCTCGGGGCTGCCGGCCCTTGCGGCTGCTTCCCGTTTGCCTGCCTGCGCCGTTCGCGCTCCGCGCGTGCCCGCGCGCGGTCCTCGGCGGTGCGCTGGGGTGAGTTGCCAGACGGCATCGCTGCGCGCAGCCTAAGGGTTGGGCCCGTCGGCGTGTTGCACACCGTGCGCGGCGAGCCAGCCTTCGAGCATGTGCGCCGCGGCGCGCGAGTCCTCCGGTGCGCTGGAGCCGCCAGCGGCGCGCGCGGTGCTCTGCGCCATGCGCGTCGTGAGGCGCTCGTCGTGCAACTCGATCGGGATCTCCTCGCCGAGCCGCCGCCCGAGACGCTGCGCGAAGCGGCGCGCCTCGCGGGTCTGGTCGCTGTCGGCTCCCGCCAGCGTGAGCGGCAGGCCGACGACGACGCGTCCCACCCCCCGCTCGCCGGCGAGCGCGACCAGCGCATCCAGGCCGCGGCGGCTGCCGGGCAGCTCGATCGTGTGCAGCGGGGTGACGAGGGTGCCGGTCGGGTCGCTCACCGCGCAGCCGCAGCGCGCGCTGCCGTAGTCGAGGCCCAGGACGCGCATCGGGCGGGTGGGGCCCGTCACTCGGCCGGCGCGGCGCCGCCGGCCGCCAGCGCAGCCTCGATCGCGGCGCCCGCCGCGGCAAGCGCGTCGGGCAGCTTGCTCGGGTCGCGCCCGCCGGCCTGCGCGAGCGTGTCGCGACCGCCGCCGCCGCCGCCGACGGGCGCGGCGGCGGCCTTCACGACCGCGCCCGCCTTGACGCCGCGCGCCACGAGCTCCGGGGCGACGCCGACGATCAGGTGCACGCGTCCGTCGCGCTCGCCGCCGAGCACGATCGCCGCTTCGGGCAGCTTGCCCTTGAGGCGATCCACGAGCTCGGGGAGCGCCTTGGGGTCGGGTATCTCGACCGTCGCGCTCAGCAGTCGCGCACCACCGGCGAGCTCTTTCGCCTGTGCCGCGAGCGCGTCGAGATCCAGGCCGCCGTTGCCGGCGCCACCGCCGCGGCGCAGCTGGTCGAGCTCCTTCTCCAGACGGCGGCGCTCGAGCTCGCGTTCGCGCACCGCCTCCGCAGCACCCTCCGGGCGCGTGCGCAGCGTCGTGGCGACCGCGGCCAGCTCGCGGTCGCGCTCGCGCAACAGCTGCACCGCCGCGGGGCCCGTGAGCGCTTCGATGCGGCGCACGTTCGCAGCGCTGGAGGTCTCGCTCTGGATGTGGAAAAGCCCGATCTCCGCGGTCCAGCGCACATGGGTGCCGCCGCACAGCTCGCGCGAGTACTCACCCTCGCCGATCTGCACCATGCGCACCACATCGCCGTACTTCTCCCCGAACAGCGCCATCGCCCCGAGGCGCTTGGCCTCCTCGAGCGTCGTCGTGATCGGACGCACGGGATCGTTGGCGAGGATCCACTCGTTGACGCGGTCCTCCACGTCGCGCAGCTCCTCGGCGCTGAGCGCCGCGGAGTGGCTGAAGTCGAAGCGCAGCTTGTCCGGCCCCACGTAGGAGCCCGCCTGGCGCACGTGCGTGCCCAGGCGGCCCCGCAGCGCCGCGTGCAGCAGGTGGGTGGCGGTGTGGTTTGACTCCGTCGCGCGGCGCGCCGCGTGGTCGACGCGGGCGACCACGGGCTCGGAGGGGTCGAGCTCCCCGCGCTCCAGCGCGACAACCAGCGCCTGATCGTCGCCGAGCCGCACGACCGACTCCACACGCGCGCTGCAGTCGCCGTGCTCACACTCGATCGTGCCCGTATCTGAAACCTGGCCCCCGCCGGGAGCGTAGAAGGGCGACTCGGCGAGCTTGACGAGGTAGCGACGGGCGCCGGCAGCCTCACCCGCGGCCGCCACGGCGGCGCCGTCCGGCGGACTCGCGCCGTTGTCCTCGATCGGCTCCAGCGCGGCGACCGTGGTCCGCTGACGCTCGGTCTCGTAACCGGTGAAGCGCGTCTCGCCCGCCCCTGCGGCGAGCTCGCGGGCGCTCTCGTGCAGCGCCTCGCGCCCGCCCGCGCGCGAGGCGGGGCCTTCAGCGGAAACCCCGGCGTTTGCACCCGCAGCAGCCCGCGCCCTTGCGCGCTGCTCCTCCATCAGCTCCTCGAAGCCCTCCTCCTCGACGCCGAGATCGTGCTCGGCGACCAGTTCGCGGGTGAGGTCGAACGGGAAGCCGTACGTGTCGTGCAGCGTGAAGGCGTCGCGCGCCGCGATCCCCTCGGCGTCGGAATCCTTGGCGCGCGCGATCAGCTCGTCGAGCATCTGCGTGCCCTGCTGCAGCGTGCGCCCGAAGCTCTCCTCCTCGGAGGCCAGCCACGTCTCGATCGCGGCGCGCTGCTCGTGCAGTTCGGGGTAGGCGTCCCCCATCAGCTCGCGCACGAGCGCGGCGTAGCGGACGAGGAAGCCGCTGTCCATTCCCAGCGTGCGCCCCTGGAGGATCGCGCGGCGCATCACGCGCCGCAGCACGTAGCCGCGTTCCTCGTTTGAGGGGACGACGCCGTCGGCGACGAGGAAGGACATGCCGCGCGCGTGGTCGGCGAGGATCCGTAGCGCGCGATCGACCGCGGCGTCCTCGCCGTAGGGTCGCCCCGAGAGCTCGCCACCGAGGTCGATCAGCGGCTGGAACTGGTCGGTTTCGAACACCGAATCCTTGCCCTGCAGGATCGCGGCCATCCGGTTGAGGCCGAGGCCGGTGTCGATGTTGTTGGACGGCAGCGGCTGCAGCGTGGAGATGGAGTCCCCGCCCGCCCGATCCTGGTTGTACTGCATGAACACGAGGTTCCAGAACTCCAGGAAGCGCTCGTTCTCGCCGCCGGGAAGATCGTCGAGCTTCCCGAAGCGCAGGCCGCGGTCGACGTAGAGCTCCGAGCACGGCCCGCTCGGCCCGACCGGGCCGGCTTCCCAGAAGTTCTCCGAGCGCGGGCAGCCGACGATCCGCTCGCGCGGGACGCCGACCGCTTCCCAGAGCTCGATCGCCTCGTCGTCGGGTCCCAGTCCGAGCGCGTCGTCGCCCTTGAACACCGTCACCCAGATGTCCTCCCCGCGAAAGCCGAACACCTCGCGCGAAAGCTGCCAGGCGAGCTCGATCGCGCCCTGCTTGAAGTACGCGCCGATCGAGAAGTTGCCGAGCATCTCGAAGAACGTGAGGTGGCGCAGCGTCGCGCCGACCTTCTCGATGTCGGGCGTGCGAAAGCAGCGCTGGCAGCTCGTGAGCTTCGGTGCGGGTGGCTGCTCGCGGCCCATGAAATAGGGCTTCAGCGGCTGCATGCCCGCGGTCGTCAGCAGCACCGAGCGGTCGCCCGCGGGCGGCACGAGCGAGGCCGAGGGCAGGCGCAGGTGCTCGCGCTCTGCGAAGAACGCCAGGTAGCGCTCGCGGATCTCGTCAGAGGTCATCGTCGGATGATCTTAGGGGTCGGCCCCGCGATGCGAGGGTACTCACGGTCAGTGACCGCACAAGACCAGATCGAGCACTCCGGCGAGCTCGAGCACGTATTCGGCTCCGGCGAGCCCTTCTCGCTCGGGGTCGAGGAGGAGCTGTTTCTCGTGGACCCGTCACGGGTCGCCAGACCAACGCGTCGAGGAGGCATCGTTTCGCGCGGCCCGCTTCGGTGTGGCGGCTCGCCTGCCCGACGCGCAGGGGCGGCTGCGCCCGGTCGCCGAGCTGCTCCACGAAGCGCTCGGCCGCGTACGCGGCCACGCCGCGGAGCTGAAGTGCGCCGGCGAGCTCGATCGGCTCCCGGCGTTGCTGGCGCGCGGCGGCGGCGCCGGCAGTCAGCGCGGGGCGTACGAGATCGCCGGAATGGACGGGTTGCTGCGCGAGCTGACGAAACTGACCGGTTTCGGCGCGGGGACCTAGCTAGGTATGGGCACGACCGCCGGTTTCGAGCGCTCCCGCGTGGGTAGAGCCAGGACACGTCGATTCGATGGGCCCAGGCGATACGGCCCAGGAGGTTGAGATGAGCAAACACGACAAGCAATTGAGCAAGAGCCTGCGCGCTCGGGGTGTGCGCAAGAAGGTCGCGAAAAAGGTGGCGCGCGCAACCGGCACCAGCTCCAACACCAAGGTGGCGCGACGCGCGATGGCCGATTTGGCGTCGGTCGTCAACGAGATCCACGACCGGCTGCGCGACGGATCGCAGAAGCGCAGTGCCGCCGCCAAGAAGGGCGCCCGGACGCGCAAGCTCAAGGCGCGGCTGCGCAGCGAGGCCGCAAAACGTGGCGCGCGCACCCGGGCACGCGGCTAACCGGCGAGGGTGCCGTACCCGAGGATCACCTCGCCGGCATACAGGCACGCCATCTGTCCGGGCGCGGTGCGCTCGATCGGCTCCGACAGCGCCAGTTCGACTGCCGGGTGCCGTCCGCAGCCGATCTCGCCACCCGGCCTCGTGCGCAACCGGCAAGGATGGCGTCGTCCGCGCGAACGGATCTTGACGGCGTCAACCCGCGCGCCAGGCCGGTGCAAGGTGACGTCCCGGACGGTGAGCGTGCTCGTGAGCAGATCCTCGCGCGAGCCCACCGTTACGGTGTTGGCCTCCGGGTCGGTACCGAGCACGTACAGCGGCGCGCGCCCTCCCAGCCCGAGGCCGTGGCGCTGGCCGACGGTGTAGGAGTGCGCCCCGCGGTGGCGCCCAAGCCGCTCGCCCTCGCCGTCCAGGATGTCTCCCTCGCGGACCCGCCGCGCCCCGTGACGCTCCAGGAAGCGCGGCAGGCGCGTGCCGGCGAGGAAGCACAGATCCTGCGAGTCGGGCTTGCGCGCCACCGCCAGCCCCTCGCGGAGCGCGATCTCGCGCACCTCCTCCTTGGTCATCTCTCCCAAAGGGAAGCCCAGTCGCGCCAGCGACGCCGGGTCGAGGCCGGCGAGCACGTAGCTCTGGTCCTTGATCGGGTCGCGCGCCATGCGCAGGAGGGGGCCGGCATCGGCGGCGGTTCGGGCGCCGTCGCTCCCCTGCACGCCGCCGGGGATGGCCGGCGGGCGGTGCGCCGCGGCGTCGTCGCGGTGCACGCGCGCGTAGTGCCCTGTCACGAGCCGCGCCGCGCCGAGCCGCTCGGCGAGGTCGAGCATCGCGTCCAGGCGCACGCCGCCGTTGCAGCGCACGCACGGGTTCGGCGTCTGCCCCTCGGCGTGCCCCACCAGCCAAGGATCGACGACGCCCGCGCGGAACTCGGCGCGCAGGTCGATCGACAGATGCGGCAGGCCCTGGCCGTGCGCGAGCGCCCGCGCGCCGCGGACGGCGTGCGCCGAGCAGCAGCTACGCTCGCCGTCGTTCTCCGCGTCGGACCACAGCTCGAGCGTGACTCCCACGACCTGCTCGCCGCCGCGCGCCGTCAGGAGCGCCGCGACCGCACTGTCGACGCCGCCGCTCATCGCGACCAGCGCTCGTCCGCGACCGTCGCCTAGCGGATCCAGGACCGCGCGCTCGCGCGCCCCCGCGCCGAGCGCCCGGTGCAGCGCGTCCGCCGCGAGCTCCGCCGCGTGGAGCTTGGCCGGGTGCAGCCCGCCGAGCTCCGCGGCGATCTCAGCCGCCCCCACTCGTGCCGCGTCCAGCAGCGGCGCGCCGCGCACGAGCGCGACCGCGGCGCTACCCGCGGCGATCGCGGCACCGCAGCCGGAGGCGTCGAACCCGGCGTCCGCGATCCGCCCCTCGCGGTCCTCGGGCGCGAGCGCGAGCGAGATGCGCACGAGATCGCCGCAGGCCGCGCCGCCAGCGGCGCCCGTAAAAGCATCGGCCGGCGTGTGTCCGCGCGCGAGCGGCTGCCCGAGGTGATGGGCGAACTGGGTCTCGGCAAGCACCGTCGCCGAGTGTAGGGGAGCTCAGCCGCGCGCTTCGCGGATCGTCTGTTCGAGCGCGTAAGCGTCGGTGAGCCCGGTCACGGTCGTGACCTGCCGCTTGGGATTGACGATCAGCAGCGTCGGCGTCTGGTAGACCTGCACGTCGCGCGTGATCGAGCCGAACTGGCCGACCTGGCTGGCGCGAGCGGAGAACGCGGCGACGGTACGTCCCAGCTTGTGCGCGACTACCCCCAGCTGCTGGTGCACGGTGACGTCGTTGCTGGCGTGCGGGTTCCAGAAGAGCAGCATCACCGTCCTGCCGTGCTCGAGGTCGGCGGCGACGCTCGCCGCCTCGCTCGCGCTGCCCGCGTGCCCGGTCGAGGGCACCTTGTGCGCCGTCGCGGGAGCCCTATGCGCCGTCGCGGGAGCCCTATGCGCCGTCGCGGGAGCCCTGTGCGCGGTCGCGGCCGCCCTGTGCGGGGTCGGGACCGTCTTGTGCGCGGTGGCGGTCGCGGGAGCTCTGTGCGTGGTGGCCGACGCAGGCCGGCGGTGGGCAGCAGTCCGGGTGTGTGCCGTGGCTCGCGGCGCCGCGGCCTTCGCACGGGAGGCACTCGCGACGTGCGACGGCTTCGAGGAGTCGCCGGACTGTGCGCCGGAGAGGCTCGAGGAGGATCCGGAGCTGGTCGCAGCGCTGCCCGGACGGTGCAGCGCGACGAACCACACGAGCGCGAACAGCGCCACCGCGGCGAGAACGGCCTGGAAGGGTCGCGACAACTGAACCATCGCAGACCCAATCGGCATTTCGCCCGCGCGAGTTGAGCGCCGCACAGACGCCTGGACGGCGCAGCAGATCCGCTACAGCTCGTGCAGGCCGCGCAGGACGGCGTGCACGACGCTGTCCGTGCCGATCCGCTCCTCGCCCCCGCCCTGGGTATCCCTGAGCGTGGTCTGCTCGCCTTCGACGATCGCCACGTAGCGCGCCCCGAGGCGCGCGGCATGCCCGAGCTGGTTCTTCAGTGAGCGTCCCGCGAGCTCCATCTGCGCGCTCAGGCCGGCGCTGCGGGCGCCGCGCAAGACCGAGAACGCCGCGCGGGAGTTGGTCGGCGCAACCCCATCCCGGGCCCCGGAGGGGCCCCCCTCCCCCCCAACCTCGAACGCCACGAACAGGTCGAGCGCGGGCGTCGTGGCCGGTGCGCCGCCACCGGCGAGCAGGATCCGCTCGATGCCCGCCGCCCACCCCATCCCGGGGGTCGCGGGGCCGGGGGCGGGTGGGCCGGGGGCGGGAGGGCACTTAATCATCTCGACGAGGCCGTCATAGCGCCCGCCGCCGCCGACGCCGCTCTGCGCGCCGAGCGCGTCGGAGGTGAGCTCGAAGACGGTGCGCGTGTAGTAGTCCAGGCCGCGCACGAGCGTCGGGTCGACCTCGTACGCGACGCCCGCCGCGTCGAGCAGCGCGCGCACCTCGGCGAAGTGCGCGGCATCCTGCGCATCCAAATGGTCGAGCAGGCGCGGCGCGTCGGCCATCACGGCGCGCGTGCCCTCGTGCTCGGAGTCGAAGGCGCGCAGCGGGTTGAGGTCGATGCGCTCTCGCACCTCGGGCGCGAGGCTCGCCTCGTTGGCGCGCAGGTGGCCCTGCAGGCGCTCGCGGTACTCCGCGCGCGCGTCGGCGCCGCCGAGGCTCGACAGCCGCAGACGCAGCTCGCCGACGCCGAGCTCCGCGAGGAGCTCGACGAGCAGCACGATCGACTCCGCGTCCACCGCCGGCTCGTGCGACCCCAGCGCCTCCGCGCCGACCTGCCAGAACTGGCGCTGGCGCCCGGCCTGGGCGCGCTCGTAGCGGAAGAAGCTCGACAGGTACCACAGCTTCACCGGCTGGCGCAGCTTATGCATTCCGTGCTCCACGTAGGAGCGGCACACCGGTGCGGTCCCCTCGGGGCGCAGCGTCAGCGAGCGGCCGCCGCCGTCGTCGAACGTGTACATCTCCTTTTGCACGATGTCCGTCGAGGCCCCCACACCGCGCGCGAACAGCTCGGTCGCCTCGAACGTCGGCGTCTCGATGCGCGCGTACCCCGCCCCCTCGAGGATCGCGCGCGCCACGCTCTCCACGCGTGCACGCGCGGCGGCCTGCTCGGGCAGCACGTCGTGGGTGCCGCGCGGTGCCTTCAGCTTCGGCGCGCTCAACGGCCGAGCGGGTCCGCCTGCGGTGCCCGCCCGCCCACGGCCTGCGCGGGGTCGGCGGGCTCTGGATCGCCGGCTCGGATCTCTGCGAGGAACGGGTTCGTCTGCAGCTCGCGCCCGAGCGTCGTGACGCCCATGTGCCCCGGGTAGACGACGGTCTCCGCCGGGAAGCGCCGCACGAGTGCCTCGATCGAGCGTTCCAGCACGTTCGGGTCGCCGCCCGGCAGGTCGGTGCGCCCGATCGAGCCCTGGAAGAGTACGTCGCCGGAAAGCAGCGCGCCGGGCAGCGCAAACGTCACGTGCCCCGGGCTGTGCCCGGGCGTGAAGAGCACCTCGACGTCGAGGCCCGCGAGGCTCAGCCGCTCGCCGCCGGCGAGCGTGTGCTCGGGGTTCCAGTTCTCGAACGGGCCGAACCCGGGCGGCGTCCAGACCATTATGTCCTGCAGCAGCGGCGCCTCGATGCGCGGGCAGTACACGGGTGCGGCGGTCGCGCGCGCGAGCGGCGCGACGGCGCCGATGTGGTCGAAGTGGCAGTGCGTGATCAGGATCGCCTCGATCGTCACGCCGAGGCCGGCGATCGCTTCCAGGAGCCGCTCGGGCTCCTCGCCCGGGTCGACCAGCAGGGCGCGCTCGCTGGTGGAGTCGGCGCGCACGACGTAGCAGTTCTCCTGCACCGGGCCGACCGTGAAGGAGCGCACGTCGAGACGGCTCATCGCAACCCCTGCGCTTCCTTCTTGCGCAGCCGACGGCGGTACATCCAGAGGTCGGTGTAGTAGCTGATCGGCACGTACATCGCGAGCACCAGCGGGAAGATCAGCACCGCCTGCAGCGTGTTCTTCACGAGGAACATGCTGACCACCACCATCAGGATCGCCGCGACGAGCGCGCGGTAGAACGCCCCGCGCCACGTCGGCGGACGGTCGTAGCGCTGCTCGCGCTGCGCGCGCTTCTGCGCCTTCTCGCGCCCCTCGGCACTCTTCTCGGCGGCCGTCGGGCGCCGGCCGGTGCGCCCGCGCGCCTCCACGACGCCGGCGGCGTTGCCGCGGTGCTTGGTCTGGCGCTTGCGCTTGGTCTGGGCCATGGGTCTACAAGCCTAGAGGGTGGCGCAGGTCGCCGCAGGCGACCGAGCCGGGCGGGCGGGTCCCCAATTCATTCACCGATCGCGTTCTCGATCACCTGGCGCGCGGGGTCGAAGCCCCGGATAGAGAGCTCCGGCGGGAAATCGCGCAGCGCGGCGCGCGGCACGAGCCCTACGATCTCCGCGCGCTCCACCGCGGCGTGGCGGCGCACCGCCGCGACGACACCGGCAAGCGGCAGCTCATCGGGGCGCTCGACGTTCATCGACACCTGCGCGACCGTCGTTTGAGGCTCCCCGCGCAGCTCGACCCCGATCGCGCGCAGCCCCGGCAGGCCCTCCGCGCCCCCCTCCCGGATCGCCGCAGCGATCGCGCACGCCCGCGCGAGATCGGCGGGCCGGGCGAGCTCGAGGTTGAACGCGACGAGCGGACGGCGCGCCGCGACGAGCGTGACACCGGCGCTCGCGTGGGCGCCACCGGGGCCGAAGTCGGGCCGCAGCTCGCCGCTCGCCAGCCGCCGCGCGAGCCCGGCGACCCCGCCGCGACGCAGCTCGGCGCGCGTGCGCCCCTGGGCGAGCTCCCCATACACGAGGACCGGCACGCCGACCTCGCCGCCGATGAGGTGCGCCACCACGAGCGCCTCCGCGCAGGCCGCGCCGCGCTGAGCCTCGTGGAGGTAGACGACGGGCACGACGTCGACGGCGCCGACATGGGGATGCTGGCCGCCGCGCCGACCTCTCACGTCGATCTGGGCGACCGCCTCCGCGGCACCCGCCGCGAGCGCTTCGGCGAGCGTCCCGGGACGGCCGGCGAGACTGAGCACGGCGCGGTGGTGGTCGCGGTCGCTGTGCACGTCGAGGACGCGCGCCGCGCCGTCACCGGCGAACGCGGCTGCGATCGCGGCGATGCTCTCCGCGTCGCGCCCCTCGGAGACGTTGGGGACCGCCAGCAGGGGGGTGCCGGCGCTCACAGCCTCGCGGCGACGAGCGCGGCGGCGAGCAGCACGACGCCGGCGGCGCAGGCGCGCAGCGCGCCCTCCAGCGGCGCGGCGATCCGCGCGGCGTCGAGGGCGACGGTGGAGCCATCGCGCAGGCGCTGCTCCCCGGTGAGCGAAGCAGTGCGGCGGCGCAGCTCGCGCGCGGGGGTGCTCAGGCGGCGCTGCAGGACCGTCAGCATGAAGCACCCCGCCGCCGCGAGCAGCGCGGGAACGCGAAGCGTCTGCGAGCACGCCCAGTAGCCGGTGAGCGCGGGGAACGCTCCCCAGGAGGCCGCCAGCCAGAAGGTCGTGTGAAAGCGGCCGGAGAACCACTCGAGGTTGTAGGCCACCACGATGAACGCGCCCGCCGCGATGAACGGGAGCAGCGTCAGCGAAACCGTCACGGCGCCGTAGACCCCGATCGCCACCGCTCCCGCGAGGGACGCCCCGGCGAGGCCCACGAGCGTGCCCGTCGACAGGCGCGTGCCGAGCGGGCGCCCGTGCAGCTCGTCGAGCACATGCGCGCAGACGCCGACGCCGAGCAGGAACGCGGCGAGCGTCGCCAGCAGGCGGCCGCCGTCGAAGTGCGGCGCCAGCGCCGCCCCGATCGCGACGTTGGCGAGGTTCCACGCGGTGTACGGCGGGTGCAGCAGCGTTATCAGGTCGCGCCAGCCGCCTGGGCGCAGCGCGTAGAAGGCGGGGCGCTCCAGCTGCCCCGAAACCCGGCCCGTGCTCTCGGTGGACGCGGCCACCGCTCAGTGCTCCCCGCGGCGCGTACCCCAAATCACCACGCCGCCGCCGAGGCTCATGCGCCGTGCCTGCACCGCGTCGATGCCGGCCGCGCGCCACATCTCGAGCACGCGCTCCAGCGGGTGGCGGGCGTAGAAGTCGGGAATGCTGTGCGCGAGGAAGCGCCCCGTGTGCGCCCACTCGCGCGACACCGCGCGCCCCAACAGCGGCAGGCCGAGCTGCGTGTAGAGGCGCCACGCCGCGCGCCACAGCGGGTTCGGGGGGACGGCGAACTCCAGCGACGCGATGCGTCCCCCGGGCCGCACGACGCGCGCGAGCTCGCGCAGCGTCGCCGCGGGGTCCTCGACGTAGCGCAGGAGGTAGGTGAATGTGAGGTGGTCGAAGGAGCCGTCGTCGAATGGGAGGCGCTCGGCTTCGCCCTCCCGCAGGGTGATGCGCGCAGCCAGGTCCGGTTCGCGCGCAAGGCCATGCTGCGCCTGGGAGAGCATCTCGCGGCTCTGGTCGACTCCCACCACCGTGCACCGGTAGCGGCGCACCAGCGCACGCGCGACAAGTCCGGTGCCGGTGGCGACGTCGAGCACGCGCTCACCAGGCGCGGCGTCGACGGCGGCGACCATCGCGCGACGCCAGCGCGGATCCTGACCGAAGCTGAGCGCGCTCGCGACGAGCTCGTAGTGGCGCGGCAGCGGCGCGAACAGCTCGCGCGCTTGGGCTTTGCGGTTCGGCTTGCCCTCGGCTGTCCACGCTGCGCCCATCGCCGCTTCCCGTCGCTCGCTCATCTCGATACCCGGCACCGCGCGGCGTCGGCGCGTGGCGGCGCCGATCCGCACGATGCACACATTGCCAGCTTTGCGCTCGACCGGCGTCGCGGCGCGGGTGGGGCTCCCCGCCCTATGCCGTCGGCAGCGCGCGGTGGCGACGTTCGAAGCCCACTCCACGTCGCCCGATTCGAGCGATCATGCTCGCGATCACGGCTCCCACGATCAGGTAGACCACGAGCGCGATCCCCCAGTTGACCGTGATCGCACGCTTCGGATGGCCGCCGAAGGAGATCAAACCGGTGAAGGAGCCCGCGAAGAAGTTGGCGCCTTCGTGGATGCCTTCGACGATCGTGTTGGTCTGGTTGGCGCCGACGTCGCGCAGCACGATCGCGAGCGCGATCAGCAGAGCGACGAGCGCCGCGACGGTCATGACCAGCCGCGCGAGCATCAGGACGCCGGAGCCGATCGTCCCGACCGCGGCCGCGCCGGCTCCGCGAGTGCGGGCACCGAATCCGCCAGCGGGACGCGCGGTTTCGGCCCGACGTTCGGGGCCCGTTCGTGCCGGTTCCCCGCGGGCTTCCTCCGTGCCGGTCCTCCGAGCCGGTTCGGCGTGGGTCGCTTCTTCGGGGGCCGCGGCGCGGCGTCTCATGAGTCTCATCTCCCATGCTCCTCTCTGCTGCCGTTGGTCGAGGGCTCCGCGCCGACTTCTGCTGCGGCCGGGCGCGACCCTCTCGAGGCCGGGCCCTGTCCGCAGATCCAACGCTCGCTCACAGGTCCCGGCTCTGGGGTTGTCTTACCCCGCCCGCGCGCGGCTAAGCGCTACGGACGCGCTACGGACGGTGGTAGGCGGCGTAGGTGACGGCCGCGGAGCCCAGCAGGTCCTTCCCGGCGCCGTACTCGCTCTCGGCGAGGGCCGGCGTGAACCCCGTAGAGAGCGGAATCTTCTTGCGCAGCGCATACAGCACGAACTGGACCGTGTCGGTCTTGCCGTGCGGCGGGCAGAGTCCGCCATAGCCAGCGTGTCCCTGGGTGTCGGCGCCGACGATCCCGCCCGTCGGCGTCTTTCCCGCTTCGACGCCTTGGGTGGTGGGGTCGATGTCGCCCACGACCCAGCGAATCCCGCTCGCGGGGCCCGTCGAGCTGTCGTCGATCGCGAACAGCACGAGCGCGGCGGCACCGGAGGGCACGTTCTGCCACTGCAGCGGGGGGCTGATGTCAGCGCCGTCGCACGTGTACTGGGCGGGGATCGCGCCGTTGCGTTCGAACGCGGGACTCGAAATCGAGATCCCACCTGGGGCGGAGTAGACCTCACCGCTGACGTTGGATGAGGAGCTCACGCGCGGGGAGCTCCGGGCGGCACTCCTTTCCGCGGATGCGCCGTTGGTGCCCGCCCCTCCCGTGGAGCTCGACCCGCCGGACGTGGCGAGGTGTTCGGGTCGGCCGTGGTACTCCGAGCAGTCTTCCATCACATACCCCGCAGCGCAGGTCGTGCGACTCTTCCAGCGCCCCTGGAAGGCACGCTGAAAGCTCGCGAGGGCAGCGGCGCGCAACCCACCCCGGCGGCTGCCGCCGACCTGGGCGGCGACGGCGTCCTGTAGCTGTTCGGCCTCGACGCGCTTCAATAGGTCCGCTTCGGTCTCGTGCGCCTTCTGGAGGTAGCGCTTCAGCGAGCCCGGCTGCGGGAAGCTCTGGCGCTCGAGCTGGTGGAGGCGTGCGTGGGCCTCGGAGGTGGAGATAGAGATGCCGCGCGCGGCGGCTTCGCGCTGCAGCCAGATGCTGCTGAGCAGGAACCCGACGGTGCGGTGACTCGCCGCTGTACCGGCCCCGAGCTCCTGCTCGATGGCGAGCCAGTGCTCGTAGCTCTTCTTCGCGATCGGCGTGCCCGAGACCCATGCGATCGCGGAGCCCGAACCGGCGGTCGAGCCGGATCCCGACCGCCCCACAGCGGACGCGGCGCTCGCGGCCGACCCGGCGCCGGAGGACGACGACACGGGAGCGCCGCCTTCCCCGCAGCCGGCCAGCGGCGCCACCGGCACGGCAAAGATCAGCACAGCAGCGACCCTCGCCGTGCCGGGTAACCGGTGCGTGCGGCGTTTGCAGCAGACCACCCCTCGCATCGGAAGCAATTTACGCGCGCCACCTAAAGCGCGCCGAAATCCGATCGTCCGACGGCCAGCGCGGCGGGCTCGCGCCCGGGGACGCACGGTGCACCGCGGTGGAGTCCCACCGTGGCTGCGGGTTTCGCGCACGGCGTGCGCGGCCAACTCCCTGGCCAGTCCGCGTACGAGCGCTGATTCGCCGCGGCTGTCGCGGATTTAGCCTCGTCGCAGATAGTCAAAGCCACGGGCCAAGGCCGACAGCCACTCGATCACCGAAGCGACCCTACAAGGCCGAAGTCGACAAGGCACAGGCGGAGGCCGGCCGGGCGGCGACCGCTCGCGCAAGCGCAGGCCGAGCGCGCGGTGATCTCAGCGCAGGCCGAGCGCGCTCAACACCAGGCCAAGCTGCGCCAGCAGCAACTCGTGGCGGAGGTCGTCAAGCCCGCTGAAGCCGAAGCGGAGAAGCGCCGCGTGCTCGCCCACGCGGACGCCGACGCAACGACCGTGCAGGCCGCGGCGGCCGCCTCCAACGATCGCGTGGCACTCGACCGGATGCTGATCGAACAGCTCCCGCTAATCGTGCGCGAGGCCAGCGCGGGCCTCGCGCAGGCGAATGTGAACGTGCTCAACGGTGCGGACGGGCTCGCGGAGACTGGCCGCCGGACTGTTGACGCAGGTTCTCAAACGCCCAACGCGGGTGCATGATGGATGACGGGCTTCGCCTTCGCCCGGTGCCTCAGCGTCGGTGAGCGATGTGAAACAGACCGCTTGGTCCAATTGTGAAGTGGTCGGAGGGGAAGTCTTGCTTGGAGAGTGCCGCGAGGAGGTGCGCGCTGGCGTTTGACCGATCACGGAGTGGCAGGCCGTCGGGCAGCGCGATCGAGATCCAGCGCCCGGCGCTCACTTCTCCGGTGCCGTTCAGCGTGACGCGCAGGATCCCGCTCTCGGAGAGAACCCCGCCGACCCCGAGCGTGTGGTAGCCGACGAAGTTCCCGAGTGAATAGGCGATCAGTCGGCGGTGGTAACGCTCGATCCCGCGTATCACGTGCGGGCCTGACCCGAGCACGATCGAGGCACCGGCGTCGATCGCGGCGTGCGCGAACGCTCTGGCGTCCCCGCGATCCTCGCCGAGGTAGTATTGGGGCCCGTACGGGGTATGGGTTTGGTCCGCGCCCTCGGCACCAGCGTGAATGATCACGACCACCAGCGCGGCGCGGCGCGCCGCCTGTCGGATGAGCGTCCGTGCACCGGCGACGTCCAGGAGATTCCCGTCGTATGTGTACGGTGCGAAGCCGAGGAAGGCGATGCGCCTACCGTGGACCGCGGCGTAGGTTATCTCGCCGGGCAGGCCGGTGTAGAGCACGTGCGCGCGACGCAGCGCGGCGAGGGTCTGTTCGCGCCCGGACGCACCGTAGTCCATCGCGTGGTTGTTGGCCTGGTTGACGAGATCGAACCCTGCGGTGTGTAACTGAGACGCGATGTAGGTGGGAGCTTGGAAGGCAAAGCATGTGCCTGCGCCTGCCGCTCCGCACTTCGAGGCTCCGCCGCGGGAAAGCGTCCCCTCGAGGTTCCCGACCGTGATGTCGGCGTCGCGGAGCATCCCCTCGACGGGCGCAACCGCGCCGGTGAGACCCCCGGGTGGGAGCCCCTGTGCGGTACTCAGCGCGATGTCGCCGACCCACTCGAGCGTGATCGGCCGTGCGCGCTTGACGGTGGTCTGCGACGGCCTGGAGCTCGAACCGGAATTGTGGCGGTTGGTCGCGGCGAGCGTCGCGCCCGCTAGCAGCAGAACCGCGAAGATCGTTGCTCCGATTAGGGCTGCCGCGCGTTTGGTCGTGAGCGGCGCGGCGGCACGCCTTGTCATCGCGGCGCTCCCTAATCTGGTGGAAGGCATGCTTGCAAATGTGGTCTGCGGCCTGCAGAGCGGGTGGGGTCAGTGGCTGCCAGCACGCAACACATAACTTCCGTGGAGGCGACCGCCAGCCCCATCCGCCGATGAGATCGTGAGTGTGACCTGAACCTGGAACCGCGCGAGCAGCTCCGCGTCCGCGACGAGCTCGCCACTCACGGGCACCTGCAGTTGCGCGCGGGCGCTTTGCGGGATGCTGAAGCACGCGGCGGCGACGATCGGCGAGCGTGGCCCCTGCACTGCGACCTCGGCGGTCCCCGTGATCTGGTGAGCGCTGGTGTTGACCACTGGGATCTGCAGGTGCTTGCCGTGTGGGTCGAGCAGCAGCCCGGGGCCATGTGGGTGAACCGCGACGTCACGGAGCAGTTCGCCCGGGTCCCCCGTCTGTTGGGCCTCGGCGTTGCCACCGACGACGATCGGGTTTGCAGCCGGCGGGGAGCAGCGAGGAACGCTCACCCGATGCGCCGGCTCGGCCAGCGGCAGGACCGTTGCGAGCAGGCGGCTCATCGCGGCGGCACCCGTCGGGTTCACGTGCAACCCATCGGGTTCGAACCACGAGGGGTGTCGCTCGCTGTAGGCGACCCAGTCGAGTGCGACGAGATTGGTTCCGTGCCGCCGAGCCTCGGCGCGCACGAGCTGGGCGTCCCCACCCGATCCGCCGCCGAGCTCTCGGGGTGTGAGCAGAACGAGCACGCGATCCGGACCGAGCAGACGCAGCGCGGCGGCGATCTCGGCGGGTTCGATCTGCCCGTTGGCTCCGAGTGCGATCGCGACGAGCTGTGGGAGGCGCTTCTCGCGCGCAAGGGTGGCGAGCAACGCGAGCGCCTCCGGATACTGCCGGCAGCCGCGGGCATTGACGTCGAAGCCCTCTCGCGCGAGCATCGGCAGGGCGAGCAGCATCGTCGAGTCGCCGATCGCCAGCGGCGGCAGCGCTCCGCCGGGATGCTCGGCGGTCGCTGTCTGCACGCCACCGCAATCGGCGACGAGCGCCGTGTGCGAGTTGCCCGGGGACGGCGCCGCCAGGCAGACGCTCAGCCCGCAGACCAGGGCTATGAGCCAGCCTCGCGGCTTCAACGCTCAGGTGAACTGGCTGTACTTGTAGTTCACGCGCCTTGTCCCGCTCTGGCAGGACACGGTGCTGTAGAACTCGGTTGGGATCGAGGGCCCGCGCTTCTCCTGGCAGGAGAACCCGTTGACCTTCGCTGTGCACTTTGCCTTGACGCCGCCGTGCTTCAGTTGGCAGTTGTGGTATTCGCGTACCACTATCAGGCCAGTCGAGCAACTCGTACCGGTCACGCTCAGCGAAGTCAGGTAGGTCGGCCCCAGGTGCTCGCCCTTGTGCGGGATCGAGCAGCCACTGGCCATCCGCGCGATCGGGCCGGCATAACCACCGGCGGGCGCCAGCGCGAACGCGAACAGGATGGCCAGAATGGTGACGATGGGGATCGTCGTGCGGATGGTCATTGTGCGCATATTCGTACTATCTCAGACTCCGCGGCGGAAACACGATCGGTGCCCAGCGCTCAGAGGACGCCGTCCTCGTGCAGCCGCGCGACGAACATCTTCGCGACGATGCGATCCGCCGCCGCGGATAGGTGAAATCCATCGGACTCGTGTACGGTGATCGTTTGGCCGTCGCGGGTCAGCGTGTCGATATAGCGGCCGCCCGGCGAGAAGACGGGACGCAGGTCGAAGATGTGGATGCCTTCGCCGGCTCGGACGGCGGCTTCGACGATCCCTCGGTTGACGGCCCGCACGACGCGGACGAATGGTTCGGAGCTCGGTGTCGGGATCAAGAACCAGTAGACGACCGCGGCACCACCCTGACGGTACGTGCGCATCATCGCCTCGACGCGCTGCGCGTATTGCCGCGACCAAGCGGCGCCACAGCATTCGGCGGCTCCGAGCCTGAAGCCCTCGTTTCCCCCGAGGAACATCGCGATCACGTCGGGGTGCTGGTCTGTCACCTGCGCAAAGGCGTGGGCGGGCCAGTCGAAGAAAAACGGTGAGGAGATCGCGGTGCTCTGGCGCGCGTCGCCGATCACGTGTACGCCATCTCCCGCGAGATCGTTGCCGAGCAGTTCGTCGAGGATCTGCATCTCGGAGTCGCCGGTCGCGAGCAGCGCAGGATGAGAGCTCAGCACCTGCGCACCGAGGCTCTCCGACTGGTAGGCGTCCGTGATCGTGATCCTCGCGTCGCCGTGGCCGTGCGCGCGCGGCGTCGCCAGTGTGCTTCGCTCGCCCGCGGCGAGCACTGCACTGGTGCAGCTCGTGGTCCCGCCGGCGTGGATGCAGACGCGGGCTCGCAGGCCTCCGAGGCCCCAGCGATCGGCGATGCGTACGGTCAGCGGGTAACCGCTGTGGACGCGCGTGGTCTCCAGGTGGGCGGAGAGACGACTGGCGCAGGACGGAGTCGCGATCGTCGTCTGCGCCGTGCGCGCGGTGCCGTCGGAGAGCGTCTCGGTTGCCTGGAAGGTCCGGGCAAGCCGGTTGCACGACCACGGCAGGTTTCCATAAACCGCGACGCCGCCGTGGACGGCCTGGATACCAAGGGCCGCCGGTTCGCTCTGTCCCTGGATCGGTTCGTCCAACGTCACGGTTTCGGCCTGGGCGCCAGCGACGCGAAGCGCGATACAACCAAGGCGGCTGTTGACGGCAGAGATCGTCATTTCGCCCGGCTGAGCCGCGTCGGCCGGGGCGAATGTCGTCGAGGCCGGGCAGCGGGGGCCGGGGTGCGCGGCGGCACTGCGGGCGAGCGCGGGCAGCGAAACGGCCGTGAGGACTGCCGTAAGCACTGCGAGCAAAGCGAGCGCGGCGCTTCGCGCGGGAGTGTGTCGAGGGAGCCTCGGGCCCATGGGTTGCGGTCAGCGACCGTAGTCGGTGGTTAGATCGGATAGTACGTATCGTCCGAGGAGTAGGGATCCTGCCGCGTTGAGGTGCACGCCATCAGGTTCGCGAACTATCGTCTGGGTTCCTTCTATCGGCATGGCGTCGCGGTAGCCGTGAGGCGTGAAGATCGGGACGGTGTCGATCACCCTGGCGTCGGCGGCCCACGGCTGAACGCCGACGGCGATCGCGGCGTTGACCGCGCGAGCGATGCTCTGCCGGTCGTGTTCGCGCGGCGTTGGAATCGTGATCCAGTACACCCGGGCGCGACCACCCTGGAGGTATATGTGGGTCATGATGCGGACCCGCTGTGCGTAGATCGCGGCCCACTGCGCGCTGCAGCATTCGACTTCGTGACCTTCCGGGCCGGCCATCGGCCAGCCCTCGTTGGCGCCGATGAACAGGACGACGGCCTGCGGGTGGTCGCTGCGGACCTGCTCGGCGGCGAGCTTGCCCCAGTTGACGATCTGGCTGTTGGAGATCCCGGTGCCGATATGGGGGTCCTGAGTGACTTTGACACCGTGGGCGACCTCGTCTCTCGCGAGGTCGGCGTCGAGCGGCATCACCATCGAGTCGCCCGTGACCAGCAGGCTGCGGAGACGCGGACGAGTGGACGGGCGCGCACCGAGCACTTCGGGCGGGAACGCTTCTGCGGTGACGGACGGGATCTCCGTGGCGGCCGTGCTGGTACTGCCGGTGAAGGTGCCGCGAGCGGAGCTGAGGTTCTGGTTGGGCGAGAGGAAGCTGGTTGCTTCGGCGCGAAGGTTGCCGAGCCCCAATTCGTCTGAGACGCGCGCGAGCGGTCGCCCGACGCCGCGGATCAGTTGACCCTGAACGCCCGTCGCCTGTTCGCCCGAGCGAAGCACCGAGCCGCCCGCGAACAGTGCGAGCAGGATCGCCGTGAGCAGCACGACGGTCACGGCGTCGGTCGCGCGGTAGCGTCTGGCGCTCTCGAAGCGGTCGATCAGGCTGTCGTCAGGTGGCGGGGGCATCGCATCAGAACCTGAAGTAGATGAAGGGTGGAACTCCCTGGCTGGAGACGGTCGCTCCGGCGAGCAGGATCACGGCGGCGAGTCCGGCCCCGAGTGTGGCGGGCCGCGCGGCGGCGACCCACGATTGCAATGACTGGACGGGCCGCGGCGGGAGCAGCTGCAGCCCGAGGACGACGACCAGCGCGAGGATCACGGGCGTGGTCAGGAGCGTCGCCGAACCGGGTACTGTAAACCGTCCGATGACCGTCGCGAAGTCGGCAATGCTCTGAGAGCGGAACAGCACCCAGCCGAGCACGACGAAGTTGAACGTCAGCGCCCATCGCAGCCAACCGGGTAGCTTGAGTTTGCCGCCGAGCGCGTGCTCGCAGACGAGGCCAGCGCCGTGGAGTGCGCCCCAGAGCACGAACGTCCACGCAGCCCCGTGCCAGAGGCCTCCGAGGAGCATCGTGAGGAACAGGTTGCGGTACGTGAGCAGCCTCCCCCCGCGGTTGCCGCCGAGCGGGATGTACAGGAAGTCTCGGAGGAAGCGCGACAGGGTCATGTGCCAGCGTCGCCAGAAGTCGCGTAGGCCGGTGGCCCGGTATGGGCTGCGGAAGTTCTGCGGGAACTCGAACCCGAGTATCAGCGCCAGCCCGATCGCCATGTCGGTGTAACCGGAGAAGTCGCAGTAGATCTGAGCCGCGTAGGCGTAAGCCGCGAGCAGCACGTCGGGCCCGCCGTATGCTTGCGGTACGGCGAAGACGGGGTCCACGACGGCGCGGGCGAGGTAGTCGGCGATCACGACCTTCTTGACGAGCCCCATCGCGATCAGCGTTACCGCGGCACCGACCGCGACGCGCTCGGAGTCGCGCGGCTGGGCGAGTTGCGGGAGGAACTCACGTGCGCGGACGATCGGCCCTGCGACGAGGTGCGGGAAGAAGCTCAGGTAGACCGCGACGTCGATCCATCTGCCGGGTGCCACGAGGCCGCGCTTGACGTTGACGACATAGGAGATCGCTTGGAATGTGAAGAAGCTGACGCCGACGGGCAGCGCGATCTGCACGAGCGGGAGCGGCATGCCGAGGCCGGCGCCGTTCAGCAGATCGGACAGCTGCTGGGAGAAGAAGCCGTAATACTTGAACACGCCGAGCACGCCGAGGTCGAGCGCGACGGCTGCCGCGACGATCGTCCGCTTGCGGGCCGGCGAGGGGGTCCTGTCGATGAGCAGCGCCGCGATCTGGTTTCCGGTCGTCAGGCCGGCGAGCAGAAAGCAGAATCGCCAGCTCGCGGCGGCGTAGAAGACGTAGCTGGCAAGGAGAATGAACGGCTTCCAGATCCGCTGGCGGCGCATCAACAGCCACGACAGCGGGAGGACGATGGTGAAGAAGATCCCGAACTCGATTGAAGGGAAGATCACCGCCAGCTCCTCTCCGGCTTTTTTGGATGGGCCCGGCCTTCGGGCGCACGGAGTCTAGGGCGTGCCGCGGCGCCGGCCGTCGTGCGGTTTGGCTACTGCCGGGACTGTGCAAGGATCCGGAAGTCGATGGCGAATGTCACACGGACCATGCTGAAGCTGCTCGTGTCGTCCCTCGTGACCGTGGCCGCCGGGTTGGCGTTGGCCGCCGCCGCGAACGCCGGCTGTGGGCAGGAGTACCGGAGCGCTCCAGCGCGGACCACCGTCGCGGGGGGGCCGCCGCTGGCGATCGGGGACTCGGTGCTCGCTGACGCGGTTCCGACGCTCGTTCGCTACGGGTTCGAAGCCGACGGGATGGTGTGCCGTCAGATGAGCCAGGGAATTTCGATCCTGCGCGAACGCGGCACCGCTCTCCCCCACCTCGTCGTGCTGGCGCTCGGAGCCAACGGGCCGGTGACGTCGGGCGAAATAGACGAAGCGCTCGCGCTGCTCGGACCGACGCGCGTGTTGGCGTTGGTGACTCCTCACGGTGGCGTGTCGCCGTCCGCACCCGCAGCGATGCGGACGGCGGCGGCCGCGAATCCGAGGCGGATCATCCTGCTCGATTGGGATCGCCTCGCGGGGGAACACAGCGACTGGCTGGCGCCGGACGGGGTCCATCTCGGGGGCCCCGCGGGGATCGAAGGGTTCGCGGCGCTGATCGCGGGAGCGCTCCCCTATGCGACCTCGACCGCGGTCACGCCAACGCCGAAGCTCGAATCGGAGGAAACCGCGAACACCGAACCGGGAACGCCGAGGACTCTCGCGCCTCCAACTCGAGCCGCACACCGCACGCGACGGCCTGTCACCGACCGTCGCGCCACGCCGAAAAGCACGCGGCCGCACGACGCGGGAGCGCATGGGAGGACCGCGCGGTCACGGGCGACAGCCGCCACGGCCACGCATTCGCCTCGACGGGTGCCGGCACCGCACGAAGCGACGTTGGCGGCTCACACCACGAGCTCTGAACCGCGAGCGCCGGAAGGCCCGGACGAGACCGAAGGAGCGCTCACGGCGGTTGGGGCGGCCGCGGTGGTCGCCCTCGCGGGGCTGTTGTGGACGCGCGCGCGGCGGAGGCGTCGAGTGGGCGGCTGAGCCTCGGGCCTGCTCAGGCGAAGCCGGGCTTCGGGGCCGGCACGTGCGCCGCGCACGGCGCGGTCAGCCGAGCACGGGTCCGCAGATCGGTTTGAAGTCTTTTCCGAATGGCTCGATGTCGGCCTGTGCGCTGGCCGAACCGCCGTATGGCGAGCCGTTCAGGAAACGGTATCTCGCGCGGGTGTAGAACAGGGTGCCTTCGCAGCGCGCGACGGCGTGAAGTTCGACGGTTCCCGGGAACGTATGGAAGGCGGATTCGGCGCAATTGGGGATGCATGAATGCGCGTGCAGCTCGACGCGCGCGAATGCCGTCCTGCCTCCGTAGCGCGTGTAGCGGATGTTCGTCGCCCAAAGGCCCCCGTCGCCGCATGCGAAAACGATCGAGCTGGGGCGGTACCGCTGGCCTGTACAGGCGCGCCACGCGACGTACACGCGGCCGCCGTGGAAGCGGGCGTCGGCGCTCACCAGGCCGGGGAGAAGGCATGCGAGCAGGGCGATCGCCAGCAGAATCGTGGCGAGTCGTTTCGGCGTGGATCGACCGCGGCGCGACGTTCGGAGCTTTCGCTCCTGCGCATGCGGCACTACGTCCTGAGGTGCGGTGCTTGTACTTCTTCGCAGGATGCGCAGATCCTAACGTCATTGACGAGCGATCCGCGTTTTCTCGGGCGCGTGGACTGACAGGTCCGCGCGTTCGTGTCGGTTCAACGCGCACTGCACCCGCGTATTCGGCCAGGGCCAGGAGAGGTGCGCCAACGCGCCGACCGGCTTCGACCGCCGCCTCGGCTGTCGCTGGTACAACGCCCCGAGCTAGCGCGGATTCCATCTCAACCCAACGGTATCGTTGTGTTATGATACCGGAGTTCGATGAGCGCGGGAACCTACCGCCGGGCATCCACAACGCCACCTGGACCGAGATCGTGACTCGCTACGCAACCAGCGTTCGACGTCGAGAGCTTCTCGACGGGCTTTGGATGCGCTGCGATCATTGAAGGGCGCCGGGTGCGCCACGGCCTATCTCGACGGTAGCCTCGTCACGAGCAAGGATCGCCCAGGCGACTTCGACGCCTGCTGGAAGTTGACCGGCGTCATTCTCAACCGTCTCGACCCCGAGCTTCTGACCTTCAGCGATGGTCGCGCGGCACAGAAGGCCCGCTATGGAGGCGAGCTCTACCCCGCCGAGTGGCCCGCGGCTGCAGACAGTACGACTTACCTCGACTTCTTCCAACGCGATCGCTTGAAACAGCAGAAGGGCATCATCGCCCTCGACCTGGCAGGACTACCGTGATCAAGAACGAGCGCGAATACCGCATCACCAAGGCCCACCTAGCCGGCTTCGAGGGCGGCCTGATCGCCAACGACGAGCGGGAGTTCCCCTCGAACGTCGATCCGGGCATGAAGCAACTGATGCGCGAGGCTATCGCCAGCCAGATCGAGACGTTCCGTCACGAGATCGACCACTACGAGAGGCTGCGCGACGGATATATCACCAGTCGCGAGATCACGTCCCTGCACGAGTTGCCGATCGCACTTATCGAAGCCCGCATCGCAGCCAGGCTAACTCAGCGCCAACTCGCCGAACGCATCGGCGTCGCCGAACAGCAGGTCCAGCGCTGGGAGGCCAACGACTACAGCGGCGTGGGGCTCGACCGGCTACAGAGCATCGCCGACGCGCTCCGCGTGCAGATCCACGAGACGATCACCTACAGCAGCGCCGCATAACCTCACGCTGTATCCGACTGCTGGCTGTCGGTGAACAGCAGATCGCTATGCCGGAGGAGGGACTCGAACCCCCGACACGCGGATTATGATTGAGATTGAGGGTTGTCGGCTGGTTGCGGCTGCTAGCCCTTTTGGCCCTACGACACGGTTTCCTGGATGCGCTTGCGCGGGTCGTTTGCGGCTGTCTCCGGGGGTGATGTTGCCCCACTGTTGCCCCGGGCCGGCAGGATCTCGTCCCATGCGTCAGCGCCGCCCAGCCCGTCGTCTACCTGCTGGATGTAGACGTTCATAGTCGTTGAGAGTTGGGCGTGGCGGAGCCAGCCTTGTACTTGCTTGAGCGTCTTGCCGTGATGTAGGAGCAATGACCCGCACGCCTTGCGGAAGGCATGGAACGCAATGCCGTGGTAGTCCCAGACCTCGCGCCATTCCTCGGTGCCGTCGGGCTTGACGATCTTCTCGCGATCGACCAGCGTCGCGATGCCGGAGCGCTCCAGCGCCGGTCGCAACACGCGGCTATAGACGTTGTGGTAATTCAGTGGCGTGCCGGTCGTTCGACGCAAACACCGGAGCTGCATCAGAGGCATCTTGTCGGAGCTCGGTGAGCCACGAGGCCATGCTCGGCGAGAGCGGAACGCGCGCTTTGCTCGCTTCCGTCTTGAGCGCTTTGCGACGCCCCGCGTAAACCTGCTCAGCCACCATGATGTGCGGATCATCGCCCAAGTGAACCGCCTCCCAGGTAAGCCCAAGTAGCTCACCAATGCGCAGCCCGCTTTGCGCAAGCAGTGTGAAGCACGCTCGCCATTCCTCGGGCATCGCATTGAGGATCGCCACAACGTCAGAGGCAGCAAGTGCCCGGCGTTTGCGCTTCGGGTGGCGTCGCTTGGCCTCCTCCGTCGGCACATAGCGCACCCCGGCAGCAGGGTTGGAGGCAAGATCGCCGTCTTCAACCGCGCAAGCGAACATCACAGACAAGGCTGCTTTAGCCTTGCGTATCACGGTCGGGGATGCGCCGCTGCGCTCCAGTTCGCCGAGCCAATCGCGGACATCAGGCGCCCCAGCTTCTCGCATCCGAAGTCGCGCGATCGAATAGGGAAGGATGTGAAGACGAAAGCTCGTCTCGTACTCCTGCCGCGTGGATTCCTCAAGGCCGCGCGCGGTGCGCCCACGGTAGTTCGGCAGCCACGTCTCGTAGTAGCCGCCGACCGTCGCGGATGCCAGCGGACGGCGCCTGACCGCCCCCGATGTCATCTTGCCCTTGTGCTCGCGTGCGAGGTCGAAGGTCGCGAAGACCTGCTTGTGCTGGCGTCCTCGATCACGCCAGACGTGGACGTAGGGGCATTTACAGCGGCGGAGCTGGCTGCATGTGCCCGTGTGGCGGCGGTAGATCCCGGGCTCGGATGTGCGTTCGAGTTTGCGAGCGTCAGCCATCGCCCCTGCCTCGCTTGTCGGCCTCGCCCGCGAGGATCGCGCCAAGCAGGCGCGTCATGCTCACGTCCTCTTCGGCGGCTTTGACGCGGAGCCGGCGCCACTGGTCCTCGGTGAGTGTCACGCGGATCAGCTTCGTCACACCGCCGCCCTGTGCCTCTGATGCAGTTATAGCCATAGGCAGCACTGTAGCGTTGGCGTAGGACGGAGCGATCATTGCGGTGTGCTTCGTGATGTTCGCAGCCGCGGCGGAGGAGTCAGGGGCGCGTTGCGCCTCCTTTGCGTATCCATCGGTCGAGGTCGCTTTGGCGGGCGATCAGGTTGGACCCGTCATGCTCTACCGGGATGCGTCCGGCCGACACGAGCCCATACACCCTCGATCGCGGACAGTCCAGGTACTCGGCGATACGCGCCGCGCCGCGCAACCAGCCATCCCTCGCGGGCCTCGACTGTTCAAGCACCTCAGCGACTTGTAGCGCGAGCTGCCTGACGAGCTCGTCGGAGAGATCGATCTGCGCGCTCACGCTCGCCGGCCCCCCTCCCCCAGCAGCCCGGTCGAGCAGTGATCGTGCCGCCAACCGCCAAGCGACACGCCCGCTCGGCGGGTAGCGTCGAGCAAAGCACTCGGTTTAGGCGGGCTGGCACGCATGACTCCAGGTGTTAATGACCCTAACTCCCCCCGAACGGCCAACGAATTTCGTGCTTGCAGACAAGACGATTCACGATGATGCGTGATAACTGCACCGGGTAGCCGACAGCCAACCGGGCCGACGTGCAGCGAATGGGCATCTGAGAAAGCCAACCCTGGGAAGAATCTGAGCGAGGTCACATAACGACGTCGAGCTGCAGGGTCGTTCTCCCCTACGTGGATTGCTCAAGCCGGGTCAGTGAGGCCAGCAGCCCAGGACGCGGGGCACGCCGAAGGAACGGGCGGGAGGACGGCAGGCGGGCACGCGTGGGGTCCTGTCTGCCGGTGCGCGAGCAGGCGAACATGGGGATGACAGGGGAGCTCATCGGATCGGCAGATAGGCCGGGATTCCCCTATCTAGTCACCGTATCGCGGCGGGGTACCCGTAGGCTCAATCCCGCTCAAACAAGCCAATCCGCTCAGACAACCGGGTGCTTGGCACGGGTGATTCGCGGCGGAGTTTCGACCCCGAGGCGCTACCCCGCCGCGAATACCCAGAACCCCAGTATCCAAGCCATAAACGGCCAATTTCAGCGTCGGATTCGCGGCGGGGAAAACGGTATTCGCGGCGGGGTAAACGCGCTAGGCCGATCGTTCGATCTGACCCGTTCGGTAACCCCGCCGCTAATCGCCAAACACCGCTCCGACAAACAACATTGCGCCCACCGTGGGGATCGTCTGCGAACCGATCGTGCGGAGCCGCGCGAGCAGCGGTCTCGGGACCGAGCAGCCGCCTACGCGGGTCGTTTCGTCGCCGATAGGCGAGCGCTCTGAAGCTCGGCCGGCGTTGCTCAGGGGAGGATCCGTTCGCTGCGGCGTCGCTCCCGTTGGCGGAACCATGCCTCAAGAAGCATCGAGGGCACGAAGAACAACGCGCCGACGATCACGACGAGACGGTGATGCGCGGGCACCATGAACCCGACAACGGGACCGACCAGCCCAGCGACCTTGGCGTAGCGCTTGGGTGCGTATTTCCGTCGGCGGCTGGCGAGAAGCCCACGCCAACGCGGCTCGGCGCTCTGCGCGAACGGGTCACTCCCATTGGCTCTGCGATCAGGCACACGCACTCGAAGACCTCAGCCACATGGAGCCTACGCCAACGCCACTGCGTCCGTGGGCCTCGGCGGCGACCTCGCCGCGCACAAACGCAAGGACGGCGATCTCGCGCACAGGGCAAGCGCATTACGGCTGGTCCGGCGGTCTTGCGTAGTGCGGGCGGACGGCCGATAGGAGAGGCATGACAGCCAGCACGAACCCGGCCGGGCGGCTTGTCGTTCGTTTTGATCGCAAGCGCGGGCTCGGCTTCGGCGTGCTGTTCATCGCGATCTTCGCACCCGGCGCGGTGCGCGCAGTTGCGGACGGGAAGATCGAAACCGCCGTGATCTTGCTCGCCCTGCTGCCGATCGGCTGCTGGTCTTTCTGGAGTGGCATACGCGCAAGGGCGACGCTCTGTCAAGGCCGGCGGAGAATTGACCCTGTAGCGCCGGTTGAGAATTGACCCCCTGCGGCGGCTGCTCGCGTAGCCGAGCCGTAGGCGAGGCGGAGCGGGTTGCTGCCGGCGCGGCCGCGTGGGTGGGGTCAGTCGGCGTGTTTGTTGGGCGGCGTGCCGAGGTCGTGGTTCTTGAGGCGGTAGCTGTCGCCCTTTAGCGAGAGGATCTCGGCGTGGTGGACGAGCCTGTCGATCATGGCCGCGGCGGTGGCGTCATCACCGAAGATTTCGCCCCAGGCGGAGAAGGGCTTGTTGCTGGTCACGATCAGGCTCGCGCGCTCGTAGCGGCGGGAGACGAGCATGAACATCAGGTTCGCGGCCTGCGGGTCGAACGGGATGTAGCCGACCTCGTCGCAGACCAGCAGCGGGTAGCGCTCCAAGCGCCGCAGCTCGTCCTCGAGGCTGTTATGGCGTTGTGCTTCCGCGAGGAGCGCGACCCACTCGGTGGCGGTGTGGAACAGGACGCGTTGCCCGGCGAGACATGCGCGGATCGACAGCGCGATCGCTAGGTGTGTCTTGCCGGTGCCTGGCGGTCCGAGGAGGATCACGTTCTCCTTGGCGTGCAGGAAGTCGAGCTGCCCGAGATGCTCGATCACCTGCTTTTTGACCGAGCGTTGGAAGGTGAAGTCGAACTCCTCGAGCGTCTTTCGGGCTGGGAACCGTGCGGAGCGGATGCGTGCCTCACCGCCGTGTGCCTCCCGCGCGGAGGTCTCGGTCAACAGCAGCGCCTCGGCGAAGCGCTCGTAGCTCCATTCCTCCGCGCGGGCGCGCTCGACGAGCTTCGGCAGCGCCGTGGCGGCGGCCGGCGCCTTCATCGCCCTGAACAGGTGCGCGAGCTCCGAGGTAGCACTCATGCGATCAGCTGGTCATAGACGGACAACGGGCGTTGCTGCACGAGCGGCTCAACCTCGGGCTCGATGTGCCCGCGACGCGCTTTGAGTGTCCTGGCATGCTCCAAGGCAGTGATCGTGCGGTTCTTCGTGAAGCTCCGCTCGTGACGGCAAGCGATCTCGCCCGTGTCCAACGCGACAGCGGTGATCACATGCTGGCTGGCGCGGACTTCGACACGCCGCCCGACCAGGTTGGGGTCCAGCGAGTAGTCGTTGGTGTCAAAACGTAGGTATGGGTCGGGCGCAACACGCGTCACCCAGCGCCGGTCGACGTCGGGCTCGCGGGCGGGCAGCGGACGCATCACATCGATCTCTTCGGCGAGCCTGTCGATCGGCCGGGCACGGAGCCCCCGGTGCGCCCGACCGTTCGCCTTCTCGAACCACGCATCGAGCTGCAGCTGGAAGTCGAGGTGGTTAGCGAAGCAGCGGCCGGGCTCGAAGTTCGTCTCGAGATATCCCTGCAGCCGCTCGACGACTCCCTTGGCCTGGGGGTCTTTCGCTTCGCAGAAATACCAGTTGACAGGGAGCTGCCCACAGAAGCCGGCATAGACATCGGTCGGGCGCCCGCCCCCGGCGTGCAAGCAACCCTCCCGATCCCAGACCATCAGCTTCGCCAGCGCCCCAAGCGACCACAGGCAACGCGCCATGCCCCACAGCACGTCTGGTGCTTCCTTGCTGAAGATCAGCGCGCCCGCGCCGACACGCGAGTAGCCAAGACACGCGACCACGACCCACGCGCGCCGGAGCTGGCCATGGCCGACAGGCACGCGCGCTGAGGGCTCCCACATATCCCACTGGCAGATCTCCCCCGGCAGATAGACCGTGCGCTGGTGCGTGCGCGTTGCCACGAACAGCGGGCGCACCTCACGCAGGTAGTCATCGACGATCGTCTTGCCGCCCTGGAAGCCGAGCGGCTCGATCAACTCACGAACCCGCACGCCCGGCAGCTTCGGATCCCGGCGCAGAAGCTCGTGGATCTCCTCCTTGAACGGATCGAGCATCGACGGGCGCTCCGACACACGAAACGCCGGCGGCTCATCCGAACGCAACGCTGAGCGGATCGTGTTGCGCGCCAGCCCAGTGCGCCGCATCAACTCCTTGATCGACACCCCGCGAACGAAATGCTCCCGGCGCAGCTCAGCCCAACGCTCCACGTCCAGCACGACCCTTCTCCCGGTCTCGATGACAACGATCGAACCAGGCTCCAAGCGACCCCGGACGCCTCCGCCACCGCCCACAGGGGTCAAATCTCAACCGGCGAAGGAGGGTCAGTTTCTCACCGGCGCCGACAACGCTCATCCTCGACGACACGGGCCTGACCTTCTGCCAGGCCCACATGCACCTGCCGTGGACGGAGATCGCCGCTGTTGAGCTTCAAGAGTGGCAGCGAGCCTTCGGCCTCGCGCATCGGCTCTGCATCCGAACGGTTCATCCAGCGCACCTCGACGCGCTGTGGGCAAGCGCTCCGCGGCGACCCTGGGTACCGCGCCCCCAGGACGGTCGCCTCGCCCTCCCGCTCGACCTGCTCTCGCCGCGACCCCAAGAGATCGCAAAAGCCATCCAAACCCACTCAGGCGGGACGCTCGCACCGCAGGTACGGCGCGTCAAAAGCCGACCCTTCCGCGAACCAGAATCGGCCTGAACCCCACCGGCCCGAAGCCGGACTCGGCGAACACCCGCTCCGGCGGTCTCCACAGCTCGCGCGTCCGAGCCTCGCGATCGAACGGTCAGCGACCGTGCGCGGGCTTCGCCCGCTGTGAACGCGCCAGCCTGCCGGCTGGCACTCGAATCGACCCCTCGTGCTGTAGCGCCTTCGGTTCGGCCTACGGTCGCTCGCGACTGCTGCGCAGACCGCACGGCCGGCCGCTTCGCGACCGGCCGACGCATCCCTACGGCCTCACGCGCTACGCCGCACCAGCCGCCTAACGGCGGCCCGCGGCTCCACGCACGGCGCACAGCACAAAGCCCGAACAGACATAGATGCACGGCTGTGCGAGCACTGTGTGACGACTGTGTGCGCAACTCGTTGGCCGCCTGGGCGAAGTTGCGGTCAATAACCCATGTGATGAGCACGGCAAGCATCGCCGCCGGCAAAGGCGGCGGATACGCGCGCTACCTGGAGGACAAGACCACCCCGGACCTGCGCGGCGACTACTACCTCTCACCGGAGGGCGAGCCGACACAGGCGCCGGGCCGGTGGCTCGCGACCCCCGACACGCTCGCCCGTTTGGGGATCGAGGGCACCACGGTTGAGGGCAAGGATTTCATCGCGCTGATGGAGGGACGTCACCCCAGGACGGGCAGGTGGCTCAGGCCGGAGGGTGCCGGCGGCGGCCGTGGCGGCGGGATCGACGTGACCTTCAGCGCACCCAAGTCCGTGTCCGTGACGTGGGCGCTCGGCGACGAGACCGGGCGCCGCGACATCGAGGCCGCGCACGCCGCAGCGGTCGAGCAGGTGATGGAGCATCTACGCGAGACGGTTCCGACGGTGCGTCGCCGCTATAGCGGCCAGGTCGTCGAGGAGCGCGGCGTCGACCTTGTCGCGGCGGAGTATCGCCACACGACCGCGAGGGGGGTGATGGAGGGCGACGCCCCGGACCCTCAACTGCATAGCCATGTCGTGATCACGAGCGCGATCCGCGAGGACGGCCGGCTCGTCGCCGTCGCCTCCCGGCCGATCTTTCGCTCCGCGCGGGAGCTCGGCGCGTACTACCGCTCAGCGCTCGCGCACGAGCTCACCCAGCGCGGCTATCGCATCGAACGGGGCACCGGAAGGTATGGCCGGTACTTCGAGATCGAGGGAGTCCCACGGAGCATGTTGGACGCCTTCTCCCAGCGCAGTCGGGAGGTCGCCAGGGCAGCGGAGCGGTTCCGCGCGAAGTGGGGTCGCGCACCCGAGCGAGGGGAGTTGCGTGCGCTGAAGTTGGAGAACCGCAAGGCGAAGGTGCTCGTCACGAAGGCCGACCTGCAGCGCTCCTGGAACGAGACCGCCGCGCGCTTCGAGGCCCTGAGCGAGCGCGACCAGAGCGAGGCTGAGCGCGTCCTGGATCGCCGGCCGCTTGAGGATCGTGTCGAGGAGCGCTTGAGCGAACGCGCCGCGACCTTCCAGCCAGGCGAGTTGCGGGCGGCCCTCTTGGAGCAGTCCCCCGGGGATCTCTCCCCACGCGAAGCGCTCGCCTTCTCCAAGACGATGATCGCCGAGCGCCGCGTCCTGCCGTTGGAGGGCGGACTGATGACCACCCTCGCCGTCAGGGCGCGCGAGGAGGCGATCGAGCGCAGGTTCATCGGGCTCGCCGAGGACGCCGGCCGGGATGTCGGGGAGAGCGCCCGCACGATCGCAAGCGACGAGCTGGCCGAGCGCATCGGCGGACGCCTTACAGACGAGCAGGCCCACGCCCTTGACGTCATCACTGGGAGTGAGCAGGGCGCGATCCTCGTCGGCCCGGCCGGCACCGGCAAGGGTGTCGTAATTGACGCCGCCGCCCGCGCCGAGCAGCACACCGGACACCAAACCCTGGGGATCGCAGTGTCAGGGTCCACCGCCCAAAGGCTCGGCTACGACAGTCCCGCGCTTGCCGGGCAGACCCTCACGTTGGACGCGCTCGTGTCCCGTGTCGAGCGCGGCCAGCTCGACGTCGACCGTGCGACGACGATCTATTTCGATGAGGCCGGGATGGCGGACACCGACCGCCTGGATCGCTTGACGGAGACCGTCGAGCGGACGGGGGCGAAGCTCGTCGCGATCGGCGACGCTGCGCAACTCCCCTCGATCGGCGCCGGCGGCATGTTCGAGCGGCTGACCCGTCTCGCCCCTTCAGCGGAGCTATCGAACATTCGCCGCACCCTGGACCCTGATGAACAGCGCGCATGGGCCGACCTCCGCACGGGACGCTCCGACAGGGCGATGGCGCACTACCATGCTCGCGGACAGCTCCACATGAGCAACACAAGGGACGAGGCAGTCGAGCAAGCCGCGCAGGCGTGGGCGAAGCTCACCCAGACGCACGACCCCAGCAAGATCGCGCTCATCAGTGACGCTTCTAACCAGGAGATCCACCGTCTGAACGCCCGCGCGCAGCACTTCCGCGCACAGCGCGGCGAACTAGGCGACCAGGAGGTCCAGGTGCCCGGCGTTCACTACGGCGTCCGCCAGGGAGACCGCGTAGCGCTCATCGACCAACACCACGAGCCCGGCCAGGAACGCATCGAGAACGGCAGCCGCGGACAGGTCCTCGACATCAGCCCGGAGGGCGGTGTGCTCATCGAGTTCGACGTCACCGGGCGCAAGCGGACACTGGCCGGAGACGACCTCGCCCGCCTGCGACTCGGGTATGCCCAGCACATCCATCGCGCGCAGGGCGCAACCGTCACCAGGACGCTTGTAGTGACCGGGGGATGGCAGACCAGCAAGGAGCCGGCCTACGTCGAGGCATCCCGCGCTCGCAAGGGCACGACATGGTTCGTCTCCCGCGAAGACCTCGGCACCGAAGGCCACGACACCGACCGTATCGGCCGTCTCGCCGAGCAAATGCGGCGCAGTCACGCGCAGACGCCTTCGCTCGCGCACCCCGAGCTACCCGACATGGAATACGGGCCGGGCTACCGGCCCATGATCGCGCCAAGCCGCCAGCGGGCGATCCCCGGCCTCGCGCGAGCCCTACACCGCCTCGTCCAAGCACCCGAGCGCACCCACGAGCGAACACGATGAGCCGCAAGATCCAGATAGTCCTACCCGACCCCCAAGCCGACCAGCTCGCCGAGCTAGCCGCCAGCACGGGTCCCAAAAATCTCAGAGAGTAAGCGCGTCAATCACGGTCCCCGGCCTGCCAGCCGGTGGTGACACGACAATCTTCACCTTGACTTCGAGACTTCTGTGACGAAGCGTCCGCCTCGCTTTCGAACTAAGTGGCAAGCTGAACACGAGCGGCCCAGCTGGGATGCTTGCGCGGCTCAGACTCGCGACCAGCGCCAGCCTGGCGGCACGCTTTGAGTGCTTGCGCGAGGCGAGCGGTGCGGTGGCCTTGAGCGTGAGCTTGGAGCCCGAGGCGTTGATTGCGATCTCGAGGACAAGCGCCCGGCGATTGCGGGCCAGGTGGAGCGAGAGGCCGCTGAAGGCTGCTGTTTCGCCGACGATCGACGTAGGTAGCAGAAAAGGCACCCCGACGCCCTGGATGACCGGTGCCGGGGCCCTACCTGGCGTCGTAAAGGTCTGATCTGCTCCATAGGTGACGCCCGTGGTGTTCTCCGCGACCAGCCGGTAATGATAGGTTACTTCGGGTTGTAGTTCTCCGATCGGCACAGGGCCGGCGGCAACTTCGCTTTGCCCCGCAGCGATTCGTGCGTCGGGTGTACTGATGCCGTAGCTTTCGCTCGTTCCGTATTCGAAGTGGTAGCCAGCGGGCTGGCCGGCGGGATCGATCGTTCCCGAGAGCACGGCGTCGGTCGGAGCCTGTTGGAGGACGGACTCCGAAAGGACCGCCGGCCTGGGTCGCTGTTCCTGAACCGTGAACTGCGCGCCCGGCTGGTCGCAAGCGCTGGTGGCCGGTGTGTTGAGGGTGTCGCCCGAGTAGCTCGCCACCCACCGGTAGGCGCCTGGGTTGACGTGTGTCGGGGCTGGGGTGCTGTAGGTGCCGTTGCCTTCCGTGACGGTTGCCCGCAGCGATTCGCCCAACAAGGGCTGGCGACATTCGGTATCCGCAGCCGCGTAGAGCTGGAAGCCGATCGTGCCCGTCGGCGCGGAGCCGCCCGAGAGCGACCCGCTGGCCCACCCGGGTTCGCCGTACGGCACCGGGGAGCTGGCATTTACGACCAGCGACGGTCTCGCCTGTACGGTGACCTGCTCGCCCGGTTCCCCGCACGCGTCGGTGGCGGAGGGATTGTTCGCGTCGCCCGAGTAGCTCGCAAGCCACTGGTAGCGGCCGGGAGTGGTCCACGGCGATGACGGTGTGGTGTAGTGGCCGTCGCCGGTGACACTCACTGTCAACGGTTCTGCGAGCAATGGCCGGTGGCATTCCGTGTCCGCGGCTGCGTAGAGTTGGAAGCCGATCGTGCCGGTTGGCGAGGAGCCACCGAGCAGCACTGCAGTGTCCCAGATCGCTTCTCCCTGGGCGACGGTGGGCGACGCCGTGGTGGAGATCGATGCCAGGACGGTGAACGGTTCGCTGCTGGTCGCCGTCCCGGCACGCGTCGTCACCGAAACCAAACCAGATTTGGCGTTTTCGGGCACCGTCGCGGTGATCTGCGTGGAGGAGTCGATCCGGTAGTCACTGGCTTCCGCGCCGCCGAAGTCGACCCGCGTGGTGCCCTGCAAGTTCGCGCCTGTGACCGTCACCTCGCTGGAGACGGTGCCCGCCGTGACCGAAAGGCCGGAGATCGTAGGGGCCGGCGGCATCGGCGCGGCGAACTCATATCCGATGCGACTATCGGTGTAGAGGTGGTTTGCGAGATTCATGGGGGAGATCGTCGCATCGATCAGGCTGCCGTCAGCAGCGACCGTGAGGCTCGACCAGCCTTCGTAGCCGGCGTTGCCGAGGCGGTCGCCAGCGGCACCTTCGCTGGCGAACATACTCATTGGCGCACTCACAGGCGCGCTCCATCCGGCAGGCGGACGTTCGAAGATATACAAGATGCCTTGTTCAGCATCGAGGCCAACCGCGTCGCTTGCGGCGCAGATTATGCGCAGACCATCGTCGATAATCGCCGGGCATTCCAGCCCCGTTCCAGCTTCGGCCAAGGGATCGGTCAGACGCTGCTCTGCCTGCCAGCGTTCGCCGACCCGTGCCAACACCCAGGCCGCGTCGTTTTCGCCGTTCGCGCCGATCGCATTTGCACGCACACGCACCGTTGCGGCATGGCCGTCATCGGAAATCGCGACTGAGCTGCCGAACTCGTAGTGGAGTTGCTGTTCGGGCGCATCGATGATCTGGGTCTGCGCCCAATCTCCATTCGGCCTTCGCAAGTAAGCGTAGACCCGGCCGACTTGCTGTATCCCTGGAGAGCAGCTGGGATCCCCCACGAGTATGCTCGTACCTTGACCTGACATGGCGAGCTGGCGCGGGCCACGCGATTCCTGACAGCCTGACCCTTCGGGCAACGCGATGTCCTGTGCCAGCGTCCAGCCTGCATCCGGTGTGCGGGTGAAGATGGCGATGCTCGAAGTCGCGCGTATCGCGACGGTGTCGCCGTTGTCAGAGATCGCGCCCGCGAAACCGAAGTAGTCGCAGGCTTTCAAGCTAGGAGAGCCTTCAACGCCGACTCCTGGGGGAAACAGCGTGCCGTCGAGCTTCCAGTGACCGCCTTCGTGACGGTAGACGAACGCTGCACAGCGATAGTTGTCGTTGTCAATTTCCTTCATTTCTGATGCCACGAGAAGCGTGGATCCGTTTCCTGCGAGTGTGGTGAGTGCGCCGTAGTATGAGCAGTTGGCCCAGTGTGCCGCCCCGCTGCTGCCCAGCGCGGGAGCGGTGAGGCGGCCGTCGGATATCCAGCCCGAAGGGGTGTCGTGTTCGATGAAGACCCCGCCCGTATCGCTGTCGGTCTGGCAGTCATTTTCGTGCTCGTCGAAGATGGTCTTCGCGCGCACAGCTCCGTCGGCAGAGAGCGAAACGTTGTAGAACGTCACGCCTACCACTGATCCGGGGAGGAAGGCTTCGCGTTCGCTTGGTGTCGCGAGCGTTCGCTCTTGCCAGCCGGCCGGCGCGCCACGCGCGTCGAATCTTGCGGTCACCGTGGCGCCAAGCGAGGGAGCGACAACGCATGGCGCGGTGCCGGTGCATGCGCCCGACCAACCTGCAAACGTTGAGCCTGCGGCTGGCGTGGCGGTGAGCGTCTGTTCGGCTCCAGGCTGCACCTTCTCGGCACAGTTTGTACCGCATTGTAGGCCGGCCGGTGAGGAGCTGACCGACCCGGAACCCGAGCCGCTTCGCGTCACACACAGCGGGGCCAGTTCCGTGACTTCAAGATTGGTGGCTGCGCCGACGTCGAGCTCGCCACAGCTTGAGACCTTGCCGAACAGTGCCGGAACGATGCGTGTGCTGCGTAGGATCCGTGCGCGGATTTGCTGCATCGTCCACGACGGGTGCTGGCTCCACAGCAGCGCGGCGGCGCCTGCGACCTGGGGTGCGGCCATCGACGTGCCGCTGAGGAGCCCGTAACCGGTCGGAGAGTTGAAGCGGCCGCCGCTGAGCGGCAGTGTTGAGAGGATGTTTTCGCCGGGGGCTGCCAAAGCGACGCTGTCGGCGCCGAAGTTGGCGAATTCGGCGAGTGTTTCCGAGGGGGTGCTCGCGGTGACCGAGATGATGTTTTCGAGAGGGTAGCTGGCGGGGTAGAACGGTTCGCCGTCGTTGTTGCTGGCTTGATTGCCGGCGCCTGCGACATACAGCAGGCCGGCTTTGCCCGCGTTTCTGATTGCTTCTTCCTCGGGTTGGTAGCCACCGCCAGGTGCGCCGAAACTGGCGTTCGCGATCTTTGCGCCGTGCTCGACGGCGTATTCCAGCGCGGCGATCTCGGCGCTCGCTTCGCAGAGTCCTTCTTTGTTGCAGATCTTCAATGGCATCAGGCTGACCGACCAGTTCACGCCTGTCACGCCGGTGGCGTTGTCGCCGACGGCGCCTATGATCCCGGCGACGTGGGTGCCGTGCCCGTAGTCGTCGTTGGGGTCGTTGTTATTTTCGATGAAGTTCCAGCCGTGCGCGTCGCCGGTATAGCCGTACCGGCCGGGGTTGGGGTTGGTCCAGATGTTCGCGTTCAGGTCGGGGTGTTCGAGATCGATGCCGGTGTCCAGCACGGCGACCACGACCTTCTTGCTGCCGGTCGAGTGCTCCCAGGCTTGCGGCGCGTCGATGCTCGCCATCCCCCACTGTTCGCTGTAGAGGGGGTCGTCTGGTAGTGCCTGAACGCGGTACGCGAAATCCGGTACGGCGTAGCGGACGGTGGAGCGCTGCGCCCGCGCCGACGAGCGCACCCTTGCTGCAGCGTTGTTCGTCGCTACTTCGAGCAACTGGAGCCCTGGCACCAGTCGGTATGCGTGTAGAACCTTCGCTCCGATCGATCTGCGGAACCGCGCGCGTGCGGTTCCGGACGCATCTCCGGTGAAGCGGACGAATACGCGACTGCGCTCACTCACCGGCCCGTCCGAGGTCGCCGCCTCGGATACCCCGACGTCCACCGCGGGTGCTTGCGACACCCTGGAACCGACTTCGCGATTCGCTGGCATGGCGGACTCCGACGGCGCGGTTGCGAAGACCAGCACCGCCGACAGGACTAGAACGACGACCAGTGAGCAGAAAGCTCCCTGGCGCAGCGCTCGCCGTACACCGCCAACCCTCTCCACACCATTCCGGCGCACCGAACGATCTTGATTGGTCTCACGGGTTCTGTCAAGCACTCGTCCGGCCTGCGCTCCAATGCCGACCCTGCCCTTCCTCCCGCGCGGCCGACTGCCGCGCGGGAGGAGGGAAGGGCGTCCTTCCCCAGGGTCAGTCGATCTACTGCCGACTAGGGTTCGATCGTCGCGACTTCTGGACCGGCGGCGACCCAGAGTTTTTTGTCGGGACCGCTCGCGATGCCCGCCGGATCGGCGCTGGACTGCAATGCGTATTCCGCGCTGATCACGCCTGAGGTCGTCATCTTGGTGACGTGGCTGTTGCCACTCCACCACGATGTGTACCAAAGGTCGCCGTCCGTGCTCGACGATGTGATATCGCGCGGATATTCCGGTCCCGCTTTGTATTCGGTAAAGACACCTGCGGGGGTCATCTTGACGATCTTGTCGCAGGTTACCTGCACATACCACAGGTTGTGGTCAGAACCTTCGGTGATCCCCTCCAATTCTCCACCGAATTCACCGCATTTCGGCGGCGTGAATTGGGTGATCGTGCCGGACGTCGTGATCTTGTCGATTTTCGACGTATCGGTGGTTTTCTCGTACCGCACGGTGAACCACAGATCTCCTTCCGGCCCTGCGGTGATGCCAACCGGGATCGGGTCACTGGCGAGTTCTGGCACCGAGTATTCGGTGATTACACCCGATGTCGTGATCTTCCCGATCTTACCCCAGCTTGTGCCCTGGCCCTGCTCAGTGAACCACATGTTGCCATCCGAGCCCTTCACGATGTCATACGGCTCTCTTCCTGCGGGCAGCGCGTATTCGGTGATCGTACCCGAAGGCGTGATCTTCCCGATCTTGCCTTTGTTCCACTCGGTGAACCACATGTTGTGATCCGACCCTTCAGCGATCGCTTCAGGGAACGCTTCCGACAGCGTATATTCTTTGAGAATCGAGCCGGCTGTGGTCAACTGCCCAAGCCCACTCACAAACGCTGTGGTAGCAGTGAACCACATATGTTCTTCAGGGCCCGGTGCGATACCCTCCAGGCCGCTGAAGCCGGTGTGATATTCAACCACACCGTTTGACACAACGGCTTTTGTTTCGGCTGAAATAGCCGGTTTACTTTCGCCGCCCGCGTTTACTGCAATGACTGAAACCTCCAACGTTTCGCCAACATACTTATACGGCGCCGCGTAGGTGGATTGAGTAGCTCCCGATATCGCTTCACAGGTTTTTGCTTTGCAGTGCTTCCATTGGTATTTATATGTACTTGGAAGGTTTGTCCAAGTGCCTGTGGTCGCAGACTCCACTGCATTCTCCGTGGGTTTTTCGGGCGAGATCACAGGCAACGTCACGTTTTCAGGTGCTTTTGGCAGTGCGCCGGTAAACGTATAGTGGTCGGCTGACGTTTCTTCGCTTTCTCCTTCATGCGTTTCCACGGTGATGTTGACCGTACCGTCGGCGTGGGTCGGTGCCTCCGCTTTGATTTTTGAACCCGACGTGACCGTGAATTTGATCGCCGCCGTTGTGCCGAAGCGCACAGCGGTAGCTCCTTCGAAACCAAAGCCCGTGATCGTGACTTCGGTGCCACCCGTAGCCGGGCCTTCAACGGGCGACACTTTCGTAACTTCAGGGGGAAATGCGAGTGCCGCCTGCGCGGCCGTCGCGCCGAAAAGCGCTGCAAGCGCCAGCAACAACCCGGCTCTCGCCAGCCATCCTCGACCCGACATCCTAGATCGTTTCACGTCCAATCCTCTCTCGGTCGGTTTCAGGAAAGACACGCGCCACCGCCCGCTCGGTCTGCACCGAGTAGCGCGATTATGCACGCCAGCTATTCGTAACAGTTGGGGGAAGTGGGCGCTACTCCAATCTGGGAAATCTAAGGCATAAAATTTTTCCAGATTTGGGCATTAGCGTTTTTGCAGCCTATGTAGACGCAGGACAACCGCGAGCTCGGCCTTGCGAATATCGAGCTTGTAGCCCAGACACTCCTCGATCTTCTCAAGACGATACGCGACGCTACGTCGCTCTATTCCGAGTTCGCGCGCAGCCGACCCTACATTCCAGCCCGCCTCGTGGTAGGCATGCAGCGTCTGCAACGACATGGCCCCACGATCTCTTTGCCTGTCCAGCGGGGAGAGGTAGAGATCCACCAATGCCCGTCCTCGCTCAGGGTCTTCTAGCCAAGGCACGAGCAGCGCCATGTCGACATAGCGGATAGGACTCTGTTCTGTGAGGACAGCAACCCGTAGGGCATGTCGGGCTTGCTCGTGGGTCTCTCGCCATCCTTCGATGCCTCTCGCCGGCTCGCCAAAGGCAATGAGCACATCGGACTTGCTGAGAGCGCAGCGACGCTCAAGGTCGGCGTGGCTGAGTTCTTGCCGGCCGCCAGACCACCCCCACACGACTTCCTCACCCGCAAGTACCCGCAAGCACTCTAGGCCTTCCGTGAGGCTTTCTAGCGCCTTCCCCGCGCTGCGCCCGGTGGCGACGATGCCGATATGCCAAGCGTCGAAGTTGTAGCGCAGGTCCGCCAGCTCTGAGTCGCCAACGGGCTCGCGGTTGAGCAGCCTACGCACAAACTCAAGACGGCGCTGCTCAGGCGAGCGCGCAATTCTCTCGCGCTCGTGGTTGTACTCGTCTTCGATGGCAGCAGTAAGTTCCTCAAGCAATGCCTTCTGGGTGCGCCGTATTTGGGCCAAGGCGGGGGCGTTGTACGCGAGACCCAAATGTGCCGTCTCCTCCACGATGACCTCGTCGAGAAGACCGTGGCCAGCGATGTAGCGGCGTAGAACGGTCCCGAGGCTTATGCCCGCCCTGGCCGCCCGGTGCGCTTGGGCGACCGTCTCAGCCGGAATCGATCCAGACGAGTGCGGCCCATGCTCTATCACGTCTAGGCTATAGCTGAGGATCGCGTTGACGGCCGCTAGGAGCCCAGCCTGATAGGCCGGATCGCGATCGTCAACCGAGCCAGGCACCGCTACTCGAATACGGTCATAAATAGCCCGCGCAATCTCAGCATGACGCGCACGGAGACCATCAACCACCGTGCGGATGCTCTCACACATCGCCGCCCGGGCACCATTCTCAGTCCTCATCGAGGCTTCCCGATCTACTCCGCTACCGTTCGCCTCGCTGGGTGTGGAATCCTAGCAACCAACCTAGTGCTGTGACTTGGCTCAGCTTCGGACGTTCGCCCTCGGTCAGCTCATCGGCTTGCTCGGGCCGCGCGCCGTTCTCTGCCGCTTCCCACCCCAGAGTTGCGCGATCCATTTTCACTCCTCTGCTAGTCGTTGCCGACTGGGTCGCTGCAGAGACAGACAGGCTCGGAGCGGACGAAGTGCTACCACCTCGTCCGCTCCGGCCCCGCGCCCCGACGCTTCCATAAAGTCCCGCTCGAAGCCCTCTCATGCGTCATCCGTCGCAGCGCTGCCGTTGGCGCGACGTGCTCACCCTCAACTGTGAGGAAACCCTTGAGCGCCATACGACTGACGGCCGCTCGCGCTTCCATGCACCATGGGCCATCGCTAAGCCCGTCCAGTAGATGCGTGATCGACATACCCGGTTGGCAGTTGTGCAGGCGCAGTGCGATCATTCTCTCTAGTTCCGGGCGCATAGTGAGACGGATACGTCGGCGCTCCATTGCCGCCGGTGGTTCGCCGGTTAGCCCGAACTGAAGATGTAAGCGCTGTCTGACACCCTCTCGTGAAAGTCCGCAGATTGTCCCGATTTCCCCGAGGGAGGCCCCGTCGAGGATACGTAGCCTTAGCATCACAAGATCGCGATCATCCGGCGCGGTCGCGCGCGAAGCGCCCTCCTTTCCTGGGCACCAGATATCGCGTTCGACCAGTCTGCAGACCGTCTCGAACACCATGCTGCCCGTCACGCAAGGCAGAGCGATGAGCTCATTCGCCGGTCGCCGCAGTTGGTCGGCGTTTGCTATCCCGGCGGCTTTCCACGCAGCGCGTGTCGGCGCCTCCAATCCGATTCCGGAGATCAGCACTGGGAGTTGCCTCGTTGGCGCGGTCGTGCGACGCGAAGTGACGTGCGGCAGCCGGGAGGCTGGTGGCGAGTCGGAACGTATTCGGAGCGACGTCCGACCCGCCACCAAACCCCTTGCCTGTTGAGCAGCGATGGGCACGTTGCACGATCATGGCTCCCTTCGCCCAGGGTGCAAAGAGCGACCCGTTCTGCCAGGATCGAAAGGATCTGCCAGTCAGTCGTTCGCTGGAACGACTCGTATGAGGCGCGCAACGAAACCATCGCGAGACGATCCTGACGCCTCTTGGGTTCGTTGGGAAGTCTGGAATAGGCATAGTCCCAATCTGGACGATTGGCAAAAAAAGCCGCCAGCGAGAACTCGCTACTAGGTCCTTAGCCGCGAAGGGCGATTCTCCGGTCACCTCGCTTGACATGTACTTGACGCGCGGCGCGATGAAGGCCGAGCACAAGCATCGTCGGCGTGGCCATCCTCCCCAGCACGGGAATGATTGCTTCTCGGCTTGGTTGCGCAGGAGGAAAAGAAGCCTCGCGCGAGAAGAGGTAGAGGCTCACCATCGCGACAAGGAGAAGCCTATGGCTCGGCCCATCGGGAAGGGTTTGAGCGTGCCGGGCAGCCTCGACGGCGATGAACTTCATTCTATCGGCCGTCTCGGTACGTGAGTGATAGTGGCCAATGAGGCTGTGCTGCCCGGCTTCGATGTCGACGTCATAGTCGATGAGGCTGTCAAGCAGCGTGTGCAGCGAGCCGATCCAAGGGAAATAGGCATTCTCAACGTTCAGCGCATCGCATCTCTGGAATTGAGGCTGGGCGGCGCCCGCGATGAGAGCGAACACGCCCAACGACGAACCACAGGCCGCGCCGAGCTCCCACCATCTCAGGTCTGCCGAGGAGACGTTTTCGCTCGTGGCCCATTGCGCGAACGTGTGATAATTTGCGTGAGGCTCGTAGTTAATAAGCGCTTGGTACTCAACGATGCGGCGAGCATTGAGCCGCGCCAACGTCGCCACCACGGGATAGGCGGGCAGTGTTGCGACGGCCTTCTGGCAGCGCTCGACTAGCCCCGCAAGGTAGCCGTTATCCTGCTGTCGTGGAGAATGCGCGTAGTAGTCGCCGTGTAGTAAGCCGGGAGTTAGTGCGACTAGGAGAGCGAAGTGAAGATGACGCGCGTTCTTTGTGACGTGCGGGGATGATTGCTCGGAAATCGAATCGACGTAGTCATAGATGGCTTGAAATGCAACGGTAGCCCGGACGACGGCGGTTCGATATTCGTGGGGGGCAAACGCAGCAAACGCGGCTGCGCCGTCAAGGTCGCTGCGCTCCGCATCGAGGTTCTGGAGCGCCAGTCGGCGAAGAATGGGATCAGGTATTTCCTGAGCGGCGCGGCGCCAATGGTTGGCCTCTCGGCGTACTTCGGGATACACGCTGAGCCAATAGCGCGCCGCCGCCGAGCAGAATGCGACGGCCATTGCCGCACGGTTGCGTAAGCCGGTCATCGTGCTCGTAGCATTGCGCGAGCTGGCCGTTGCGCGACGTCATTCTTGAAAACTTGCTTGGGCGGGCACGGTTGCGGCGGAGTAGCCTGGCAGAGCGATGACTGCGAGCGCGATGCCGGCGACAAGGCCAAGCGTGAGCAGTACGTTGAGACCTCCAAGCGAGAATGGCGCTGGAAAGCCCGTCGTGAGCTTCAGCCAGCGATTTGCGAGTGCGTGTCCGTACACGCCAAGGATTGCGCCGTCAGCACACCCGATGCTCAGCACAATCGCGCTCTCGATAAGCAGGGAGCGCCAGAGCTGCCAGCGATCATAACCTTGAGCTTTCAATGAGGCAAGCCGTGTCCGCCGCTGCCAGATAGACGTGCTGAGCGCGAGCGCGAGCGCAAGAGCGGCGGCTATTACCAGGAGGGTCGCAATATCCGCGAGGCTCTGTAGGCCCTCGCGCGCATTATTATCGAACTGAGTCTCGCGCTCGCGCGTAGTCTGCACGCGGAGCCCTTGCCGTGGCTCGATCGCCTGCTCCACCTCGTGCTTGCCGACTTTCGGCGTCACACCTGGCTTGAGATTGACTTCGATCGCAGCGAGGTCGGTTGTCTGCCAATAGTGCCGGTAGTCGTTTGTGTTGAGAATAATGACTCCCGGTGGCCAGCCGATGTTGGTTGTGACTGCGGCCACTCGGAGAGAGACTTGGCCGGATGGTGTGGGGAGGTCGAATGACTGACCTACGTGGAGATGATGTTCGGCTGCAAATACGCTTGAGACGGCGATCCAGCCGCTTCGTTGGAGCAAAGCGGAAGCGTGGCGAGCGTTGCCTTCTGTTAGCTGACCGCCGGGGATGATCGCGCGGTCTGCCGGAGAGCGTGCGATGACCCACATTCGACGCAGGCCGATGTCTAGCAGCCCGCCTTGATAGCCACGTACGGAGGCGACCCCCGGCTCGCGGGCGATCTTAGTTACTGTTTGTTCTGGGCTAAAGCTGTTGGTGGTGAGGTCGTTGCCGGCCGTTGTGACCCAAATGCTTGTCGTGCCGAGGTATTCAGCGAACGTAGTATTTAGTCCCCGTGTGAGATCGCTCCTCGCCCCCCCAATTGCGACGCTACCGTAGATGGCAAGAGCAGCGACCGCTGCAAGCGCCACAGAGCGAGTTGTCGTCGCGTCGAGTTCGATTACCGCGACTGACAACATACTTCCACGAATACGCTTGCTGATCGGCCTGAGGCCGGCTGTGACGGCATTGAAAATCAGGGGAATCAAACATATTGCGGCGAGCGCGAGTAGGATTCCGCCGACGACGGTCAGGGCTGTATCGAGAAGCACAGCGATCGTTACCACGACAACGATGCCGGCTCCCAGGGCGCCTAGCTTTACCGTTGTCTTCTTGCTGATGCTTTGGCCGGGTTCGCCCGGCTTATGCAGCACAGCGTCGGCCGGACCGTCTGAGCGCAGGTCGATCACGGGCGCCAGGCAGGCAAGAAGCGTAGCCAGAACACCGAAGCCGATTGCTACCAGAACGGTGGCAAGGTGAATGACTTGATTCGTGCCGACGGGAAAAGCAACAGCGAGATAGATCGGCACCTGATGCAACAAAGTATGCGCGAACACATCCCCCACAGCGACGCCGACTAGAGAAGCCAGTAGCCCGAGAACCGACGCCTCGAAGGCGAGCATCGTTCGTAGCTGCCTTGAGGTGTAGCCCTCGGTGCCAAGCTCGGCGATCAGTCGGCGGCGCTCCGGTACCGTCAGCAGCATGGCATTGAACGCCAGCAGACACCCGACCATAATGCTGATGCCGGCGAACAGTGTTGTGGACTGATTAGTCGGCTTTGCGGTGGCGTTTAGCAGTTGTAGTTCCTTGTCCGCCGGCTCGACGTCCGCGCGACCGACGGCCAGCTTGCGGAGCTCCCGCGCGACTTGCTGCTCGGCACCAGGGTCGGTGCGAATCAGAACTTGGGTGACCCGTTGCGGCTCCCCGACGAGCGTTTGAGCGGTCGGCAGCAGCGTTACCGCGACGTGGCTATTCGCGAGCGCGCCGATTACACCGCTGTTCAGGACGCCACGAACGGCGACACGGTGGGCTTGGCCGGCGGCGAGCACTGTCACGTTAGCGCCTGGTTTAGCCCCGATCGCGCTGCCGATTGAGGATGGAAGCCCGATGCCTCCCGTGAGCAGTGACTCCCCCGCACCGAGGTCTTGTGTGGCGGAGCCGCCAAACCCGACGATGCCAGCCGTTACCCCAACGAGCTGGATCGACTGGCGTCCGGATGGCCCGACGACCGTCGCGTTTACTCGCAGGAGATAGGCGGAGTCTTTGACGCCATTGAGTGTGCTGGCCTGGTTGGCGAGGTGTTCGCCGAAGCCGTTGGTCGAGCGTGCCGCGAGCTGGAGCTGCGCCGAGCCGATGACGGAGTGGACCGCTTCGCCGGCCGACGCTGTGATGCTTGAGTTAGCGACCAAGACCCCGAACACGAGTGCGACGCCTACCGCGATGCCGCTACCGGCGAGCAACTCTTGTATCGGATGATCGCGAAGCCTGATGCGGTACAGGCGAAACAGGGTGCTTATGCGCAGCCCCGCGATGTGAGGGCGAAAGGCTCGCGGGCGTCTCATGGCGCAAGCACGCCGAGGTCGGCGTCTAGCCCGTCAACTAGATGGCCGTCGCGGAGCGTGTAGAGGCGATCAACAAACCCTGTTGCCTGCGGGTCGTGCGTGACCAAGACGCCAGGGATCTTGCGCTCATGGCAGATGTCGCGCAGCAGGGCAAGCGTTTCGCGGCTGCGCTTGAAGTCAAGGTTGCCGGTCGGCTCGTCCATGAGCAGCAGGCCAGGCTCGTTGACGAGCGCGCGCGCAATAGCCACCCGCTGGCGCTCGCCCATCGAGAGCTCTGCCGGTCTGCTGTTCAGTCGCTCACCCAGGCCGACGCGGTCAAGCCAGGGGCGCGCAGCGCGGTGGGCTTCGTTCATGCTCCGCTTGTCCGAGAGGAGCTTGAGCGCCGCGTTGTCCAAGGCGCTGCCGCCCGGCATCAAATGAAAGGACTGGAAGACGAAACCGATCTCGCGGCGGCGATACAACGCGCGCTCGCCCTCAGAGAGACCAGAGATGTCCTTGCCGGCGAACCAAACCGAGCCAGCCTCGGGCTTCATCAGTCCGCCAGCGAGAAGCAGCAGGGTCGTCTTGCCAGACCCGCTTGGCCCGTACAGCGCAACGAATTCTCCAGACTCGACGGTCAGCGACACGCCGTCAACTGCACGAACTGTCTCGACCCCGACGCGGTAGTACTTGACAACCTCGCGCAGCTCCAGGGCACTCATGCGCCGCGATTCTCGGCGCTAGCGCGCGGAAACTGCAGCACCTTCCTCCGCGAATCAGTCGTCCGCACACGCCCATCGCTGATCGAGAACACCCGCGGAGCGCCTTCGATCGCGTGAGCCTCCTGAGAAGCGATGACGACCGCGAGCGACTTGTCACGCCCGAGGGTCCGCAGCAGCTCGTACAGCTCGCGCGATGCGCTCGGACTCGCCAGCATCGCGGGTTCATCAACCAGCAACAACCGCGGCTCGCACACAAGCGCACGAGCCAGCTCGACACGGACCCGCTCGCTCAGCTTCAGCCTGTCCGTCTTCTCATACTCGACGTCGGCTGCACCAACTCGCTTGAGCGCACGCCGGGCGGCATCTTCGGCTTCGCCGAAGCTCACATGCCGGTCGCAGGTAATCGCGAGCGCAACATGCTGGATGACGGGCCGACTCCCCTTCGGAGTCCAGTCCAGCGAGGCGAGCGCGATCCCTCCACGACGACGCTGCAGCGCCCGGTCATCATCGGACAGCCTCGCAAGGTCTTTGCCGTCAAAGATGATCGCGCCCGAGTCCGGCCGTTCGATGCCGGCCGCGAGGCGAAACGTCGTTGACTTGCCCGACCGGCGCCTACCCCAAAGCCCAACATAGTCGCCGGGATCAACATCGAAGGACACATCGGCCAACACTGCGATGTCCTGCGTCCCGTCGCGAAAGGTCTTGGAGACGTTCTTGAAGGAAAGCAACGACATTCCCGCTGCCTCTATGAGGATTCCGCGATGTACTCTTCGATGTCGCGACGCGTTTCCTGGATACCGGCCATTTCAGCGTCAAGACGCATCCCCACGGTCTGCCGCACCCGACTCAGCAACCTTCCACGCCACGCAACCGGCGCCGCATCGACCGCCCTGATCGCCTCCAGATCAGCAATGACGTCCTCTTCGTAGCGATCGAGCATCTCCAACAACGAGGGTGCTTCCTCTGGCTGCGAGAAGATCAGCCGCGCCTCGATATCCGCGCGCACGAGCGTCAATGAGACTGGCGCCTGCATCCACTCTGCCCGCGCTTGAACTGCCTCGGGCGTCGGATGGTAGACCTTGCGATCACGCTTGGGACCGTCCCCTGGCAGCTCCTCGGACCACACCAGCCCATCCCTTTCAAGCGATTTGAGCACCGTGTAGAGGTGTTTAGCGTAGATTCGCCAGCTTGGCCCAACCCACCTCTTGAGCCGCCTTGCGACATCGTAGCCGTGGCCAGGGCCTTCCAGCAGCACCGCCACGACCGCGGCTCTGAGCGGCGAGCGGTCAGAGACCAACGTCGGTTTCTTCTTCTTCTCGGATGCCACGAGATTCGATCCTTGGACCTTGACGACCGTCCGGAGACGCGACGGAAGCCTACCGGCCCCGCAACCCAATGGCTCCTCGTGTTTCCAATTCTCGAAGAGTCCCCCTCTCCGGTCATGCACGCTGCTCAGCTCGGCATGGCCCCCGGTGCATCCGGTCACGGAGATCGTGAGAGACAGACCGAGACAAGCTGTGCAAGCGCCGGGTACGCTGTTCGGGAATGTGGACACCTGCCGACAAGCCAACCGTCAGCTCGGCCACACGACGCCACCTCGGGCCGCGCTCCGGCATCGGGTCCGCGCTTGCGCTGCTCGCTGTTGCTTGGGCCTGTTTCGCGAGCGCCTCGGCGCAGCCGGCGGCGCGGACTGCACGCACGCTGAACGTGACCGATGAGGCCCACCTGCACCTGACCGGCACCCAAGGCGAAGTGCTCCTTGAGGAAGGCCCCGCATCAGGCGCGATGCCCGGCACCGTCAAGGTCCGCTTCACCGTCGGCGCGAGCGTGTCGGGATCGTTTACGATCTACCCGCGCGGCGGCGGGTCGATCAGCGGACACGGATCAGCACGGCTGCACTCGACCAGCACCTATTCGAGCTTCGGCGGATCGATGTACATCAACCACGGCACGGGACGCTACGCACACGCGCGAGGGCACGGCGGCTTCTACGGGACCATCAACCGCCACAACGACGCACTCGTGATCCAAACAACCGGCCGACTCACCTATTAGGGATCGCGGCCCATGCGGCTGCCCAAGCCGACACAGATAGCGCTCGCACTCGCCGCGCTCGCGCTCTGGCCATGCCCGACAGCATCGGCCGTCGCGCCGACAGTCGCATTGCACGCGGCCCTGACGCCGGAGCGATTGGGGCACGGGACAACAATGAAGTTCGGCTTCTCGATCAGCTTCCCAGCCGGGCAGCCGCCAGTTGCACTCAGGGAACTCCATCTTCGCTACCCGGCGAACTTGGGGCTCGCGACGAGCGGCCTCGGGGTATCGAACTGCCGCGTCGCGGTACTCGAAGCAGATGGTCCGCCCGGCTGCCCACGCAACTCCGTCATGGGCTACGGCTCGGCACTTGTCGAGGTTCCGTTCGGCTCGGAGATCCTGTACGAGCGGGTACGCGCAACGACGTTCATGGCGCCCCTCCAAGACGGCCACCTGGCGGTCCTCTTCTACGCCAACGGAGAATCCCCAGTCGCCGCAGAACTGGTCTTCCCCGCTCTCGTGCTCCCAGCCTCAGCACCATTCGGCGGGGATCTCTCAACCCGCCTACCGCTCATCCCAAGCATCCCCGACGCACCCAACGTCGCGATCCTCCAACTCAGCACCACGATCGGCCCAAGCGGGGTCATCTACGACGAATACGCCAAGGGCCACACAATCCCCTACCACCCACGAGGCATCCTGCTCCCCCACCACTGCCCTCACGACGCCTTCCAGTTCGCCGGCCAATTCGCCTTCAACGACGGCACCAACACCGAAGCCCATACCGTCGTGCCCTGCCCGCAACGCGAACGCCAGTCGATCTCCCGAATGCGGCGACACACCAAGCCGGCCGCGATCCAGTGACCCACGCCCCACGAACACCCGTCGGCTGTCCGGCCTGTCGGTTGAGCCCGGGCCAGCCCCACGGCAATCGGCAGACATCGGCGCTGGCATTTGAGCAGTCTCGCAGATCGATGTTGCCCCAAGTGTTGCCCCACGGACTATTTCGATTGCTGTGGGGTCCACACGTTTCGCCCAGTTATAGGGTATTCTGCGATGCCGGAGGAGGGACTCGAACCCCCGACACGCGGATTATGATTCCGCTGCTCTAACCGACTGAGCTACTCCGGCGGGGACGAGCAGTTTAGCCGCCGCGCGGTCCACACCGCCCCGCCGCACCCGCTGCCAGCAGGCTCGGGGAAGCCACGTCGACAGCGTTCCCCGCCACGCCCTACACGCTCAGGTCGAGGCCGCGCATGATCGCCATCCACTGCGCCACCGCGTGCGCTTCGGCTTCGGCGACGATCGATTCGAGTCGTTTGATGGCATGCACCTGCTTGGCCTGCCGCGGGCCCTCGTATGGAGCAAGCAGCCGCCACGGAACTTCTTCGGATTCGAGTTCCGCGGCGTGAAAGAGCTGGAGGAAGCGGACGGTGGTTTCCGGGGCAGCGGTGAAGGCGGTCGCAGCGTATGCCTTGACGTCGGCACAGATGTCGGCCGGCACGAGGACCGTCAGTTTCTCGAGCTTCGCCGCGAACGCTTCGACGCGCCGCGTGAGCTCGCCGTTGCTCCAGCGCAGGTGCTTCACCGCGCGCGCCGCGACTCGAATCGCGCCGAGCTCGGGCCGGTAGGCCGCAACCTCGACCACGCCCAGGATCTCTTCGCTGACCTGATTCGCGGCGTGGTTGACGTAGGCCCCTTCGCCGGCGAGCGGGCATTCGCCTACGGTTCGGTGCACGAGCGCCTCGATCGCGGCGAGGCTGGCCGATAGCTCGGCGCGCCCGACGCGGGCGAGTCGGTAATCGGCCGCGATATAGGCGCGCGTCGCCGCGACGTCTCGTGCATGTGTCGGGTGCGCTCGAGCGGCGGAGGCCGGCGTGAGCGACACCAGCACCGCACCGAGTGCGATCGACGAGCGTGAACGCGCGACGACGACATGGAGCCCTCCCGAAAGCACGCCGGTCACATAGAGGAGCTTAAAGGCCGGCCGCCCGCGACTGCGCCGCTCGTAGCATATTTCACACAAGTCGTTTGCCGACCGTTCGGTGGCGCCTCGCAATCCACCGCCCACGACCGCGCAATTTGCGGCCAAAACGACGGTGCCGACGGGACGATGCGTTAGCCTTTGGATGCATGAAGGCGCGTCCTGAACGCGGACGAGTTTGGGGCGGCGGCAGCCCGCTTGGTCGGAACCAACCTTTCGCCTCCCCCTCCTCGCCCTCTGCCTCATCCCGCGGCGCGCGGATCGTCGCGATGAGCGTCGCGATTGCCGCACTGGCCGTCGCGGGGGTCGTCGCGGGCGGCGCTCTGGCGGGACACGGAGGCATCTCCAAACTGCTCTCCGCAGGCTCGGGCGCACCGGCGCCGCCACCGCCGCCGCTCCCCCCCACCCGCGTCCTGCACCTCCCCCCGAGCGCGATCGCCAACGCAACCGACACGCTCGCCGTCACGCTGTCCGGGCAACCCACGGCCGGTTCGCCGCGCCCCACGCTGCACCCCGCGGTCGCGGGCACATGGAGCACCTCGGGAAACAGCGAGCTGTTCACGCCGGCCTCCACGCTCGAACCGTGCTCGACATACACGCTGACGGTGTGGGCGAACACGACCGCGAAGGGCCACTCGCGGGTGGGCGTCAAACACATCCGCACGCTGCACGTCGCGTGCCCGCCGCTCACAGGTATGCAGCAAATGCTCGCGCGCCTCGGCTACCTGGGTGCGGCATTGCACCCCAAGTTCCACGTGACGTTGCCGCCGCACGGCCCGGAGTCGCGCCGCGAAGCCGCGATCCAGGCCTACAAGCCGTTCCACGGACACCTCGCACCGGACCCCTCGGACGCGCCGCCCGTGGAAATGGGCACGCTGGACGAGACGACCAAAGGCGGCCTGGAGGTCTTCCAGGAGGATCACGGCCTGGAACCCACAGGCGAACCGAACGCGGCGACCTGGCGGCTGCTGCTGATCGTCAGCGCGCTCTACCACCGCAACCCGCACCCCTACACGTGGGTTTCGGTAACGGAGTCGATCCCAGAGACGCTGGAGGTCCACGTCGGCCATCACGTCGCGCTCACGAGCCCCGCGAACACAGGCGTCGCCGGCGCGGAAACCGCGCAGGGAATCTTCCCGATCTTCTCGCGTTTCACCTCGACGACGATGACCGGCACGAACCCCGACGGCAGCCACTACAGCGACCCGGGCGTGCCGTGGGTGAACTACTTCAACGGCGGCGACGCCGTGCACGGCTTCCCGCGCGGCTCCTACGGTACGCCGCAGTCCAACGGCTGCGTGGAGCTGCCGATCTCGACAGCCGCGCAGGTCTACCCGATGCTCGCCATCGGGGACATCGTCTGGGTGACATAGGCACCCAGAGACGGCCCGCGCTACGGGTGGCCCGCTCATCCCCGCGCGCCGCGAGGCAGTAGGCTGCGCGGGCGATGGCCGGCGGCGAGCAAAGCCCGATCCGTACCGAGCGCGACGGCGCGCTGACGGTGCTCACGATCGACAGTCCCCCGTTGAACCTTTTCGACGAGCGAATGATCCAAGCACTGGGCGACGCGATCGCGCAGCTCGCCAGCGACCGGCCGCGGGGTGTGCTGATCCGCGCCGAGGGGCGCGTCGTGAGTGGCGGCGTCGACGTGCACGTGTTCGACGGCCTCAGCTCGAAGGACGCCGGGGAGCTCTGGGAGCGGCTGCTGGCGATGGTGCACACGCTCGAGGAGCTGCCCGCGCCGACGGTATTCGCGGCCCACAGCCTGTGTCTTACCGCCGCGTTCGAGCTCTCGCTGGCGTGCGACGTGCTGCTCGCGGCGAGCTCTGCGCGCTTCGGCCTGGTCGAGACGGTCGTCGGTTTGACCCCTGCGATGGGCGGCACCCAGCGCCTGGCCGAGCGCGCCGGCCCCGCGCGCGCCCGCGAGCTCGTGATGACGGGCGAGCTCTACGACGCGCAGACGCTCGAGCGTTGGAACGTCGTCAACCGCGTGATCCCCGACGACGGCTTCGACGCGGCGGCGCGCGAGTTCGCGCGCAGGCTCGCCGAGGGCCCGACGCGCGCACATGCGGCGACGAAGGCGATCGTGCGCGCGACCCTCGACGAAGGCGGCGCGCACGGCGCCGACCGCCGCGTCCCGGAGCTCGCGGGAGCGCTCTTCGACACCGACGACCTCAAGGGCGCTGTGCGCTCGTTCCTGGAGCGCGGCCCAGGCCACGCCACCTACGAGGGTCGCTGAACGCCCTCGTCGGGCTGCGCCCCCGACGTCGCCGCCTCGGCGGGCTTCGCGGCCCCGTCCGGCAACGCATCCGCGGCAGCCTCGGCGGCGGCGCGGTTCTCCTCCTTGACCGCGAGCCAGATCTCCTCGCGGTAGATCGGCAGGCCCTGCGGAGCGCTTATTCCGAGGCGCACGGTCTGGCCGCTGACCTCCATCACGGTGACGAGGACGTCCTCGCCGATGACGACGCGCTCTCCCGGCCGCCGCGTCAGGATCAGCATGGGTCGGGATTATGCCGCATCCGCAACCGGCGCCCCGCCCCCAGCGCTCGGCGAGCCATGCCGGGGAGCGGAATCGGTGGGCGCGAACAGCGGTACGCGAAGCTCCGCGCCCGGCGCCGTGTTGAGCACCTGATACCCGCGGCCTTCGAGCACCACGAGCGGCGCACGCAGGTTGACGACGACATCCGCGGGGTCCGGGGCGGCGCGCACCGTGACATAAACCTGCGCCTCCGCGAGATCCTCCCCGATCCGCTCGCGGTCCTCGGCTCCGACGTCCAGCGCGAAGCTGTGGAAATACAGGCGCGGGTCGACGATCGGCAGCGCCAGCCCGGGATCCTCGAGCGAGTGCAGCCAGAAGAAGTTGCTGCCGGGATTCGTGTCGAGCCGCGCGTAGCGCGACCCGCCGAGCCCGATGAGGCCGATGGGGAACTCGATGATGTCATCGGCGGAAACCTCGATCTCGCCGAAGCGGGTGCTCTGGAGTGTGGTGGTCATATGTGTTTGGGAGTGGTTGGTAGGGAAGGCCGGCTAGATGACTGAGCGAGGGGCCCGGCTCGGCCGCCTACGGCGGCCTGCGCCACCCTCTAACGAAGAAATTCGAGCAGCGACTGCTGGACGATCGACGCCCCGGCGCGCAGCGCCGCGTCGAACGCGGCCTGCTCGCTGGAGAATTCGATCGAGACCTTCGCGATGTTGGCGTCCTGAACGTTGGAGAGCTGCCCCGCAGTCGTCACCTGCAGCGACTGGATGCGGCTGAGTGCGAGGTTGAGCTGGTCGGTGACCGCGCCCGCTTCGGCCTGCACGCCGGTGAGCGCGTCGAGGTTGGTGTCGAGATTTTTGAGATCCGTCGTCCGCAGTGCTTCGACGGCGCCCGGGGTCGCTTCCTTCAGGTTCGTGACGATCGTGCGCAGCGTGTCCAGCAGCTTGCCGTCGCCGGCTTCCGGGCCGTTGCCGAGCACGGAGGCGAGGTTCACGGCAAGGTTCACCGGCGCGCCCGGGCCGATCACGCGGGAGACGGCTTCGGCGTTTCCCTGGTAGGCGTCGTTGGCGCCGGGTTCGTAGGGGCGCGTGCCGGTGAGCGTGCCGGAGAAGACGTACTGGCCGGCGTACTGCGTATTGGCGTCCTGCTTGACGCCTTCGGTGAGCTGTTCGACCTCGGCGGCGATGTTGGCGAGGTCGGTGGGGCTGTCGATCGAGTTGCCCGCCTGCAGGACGAGTTCGCGGACACGCTGGATCTGCGAGTCGATCGCGCTGAGCGCGCTGGAGGATGTGTTCAGCCAGGACGCGCCGTCCTGGGCGCTCTTTTCGTATGCCCCGAGGCCGTCGAGCGAGCTCTGCAGCGTGATCGCCTGACTGGCGCCGTACGGGTTGTCGGACGGTTCCAGGATCGACTTTCCCGATGAGAGCTCGCCCTGGGCGCGCGTCATCGCGAGCTGCGCGGCGTTGATGTCGGCGAGCGTCGAGCCGATCATCATGCCCGTTGTGATGCGCGTGCTCATAGACCCGCGATCCCGGTGTGGCTGATCAGGATGTTGAGCATTTCGTCCATCGTCGTGAGCGCGCGCGCCGAAGCCTGGTAGCCGCGCTGGAAGGTGATGAGGTTCGTCATTTCTTCGTCCAGCGACACACCCGAGACGCTCTGGCGCTGATCGGAGACCGTTGTCACGACGGCCTGCGAGTTGGCCTGGTTGGCCTTCGCGGTCTGCACGCCCGAGCCGACCTGCTCGACGAGCGCCGCGTAGCGCTGGTCGGCGGACTGACCGCGCAGACCCGCGATCGCGAGCGCGACGTCGTTGCCGCCAGCGGCGCCGGTGGACGAGGTCTGCACTTCGCTCGGTTTCACCGCCACTTCGATCGTGGCGGCGGTCGTGCCGGTGAAGAATGGTTTCGCGGTGTGCAGTTTGTTCACCGACGACGCGAGCGTCGAAGCGACTTCGTCAAGCGCCGTGCGGTATTGGGCGATCGCGCCCGCCGGGCCGGACAGTTCGAGCAGCGCGCCCAGTTGGCCGCCGGAGGCGGTGCTCAGTTCCTGGGGCCAGTTCACTTTCGACCCTTCCACGAGCGGCAGCGCGGCGCCGCCGAAGGTTACCGTGTCGGTGCCGTCGGCTTCCCTGGTGACGCTCACATTGGCGAGCGAGGAGAGCTTGTCGAGCAGTTGGTCGCGGCGGTCTTCGAGATCGTTGGGCTGCTGGTGGGCGAGCAGCGACAGCTTGATCTGTTCGTTGAGTTGCGCGACCTGCTTGGCGTCGCTCTGCACTTCCCCGGAGGGTCCGGTGACCGCCGCGTACTGCGCCGAGGCCTGACCTTCGATCGTCTGCAGCTGACCCTGGAGCTGGTGCAGCGTGTCGGTGAGCTGCGTCGCGACCGACACGACGCTGACCTTCGCCGCTTCGCTGGAGGGCGAGTCGGCGAGCTGCCCCCATGCGCTCCAGAGCGCCGAGAGCTGGCTGGAGAGCCCCGCCGAGGAGGGCTCGTCGAAGGCGCCCTGGGCCTGCTGGAGCTCTTCGGCCTGCGTGGAGGCGGCGCCCAGCGCGGAGTTCTGATCGCGATACTGGGCGTCGAGGTAGGTGTTGCGGATGCGCGTGTATGTCGCGACCGAGACGCCCGTCCCGAGCTGACCCCCCTCGCCGTCGGTCGGCGAGAGCGCCGCGATGCGCAGCGGTTCGTTCGTTTGCAACACCGCGACCTGGCGCGAATACCCTTCGGTGTTGGCGTTCGTGATGTTGTGACCAGTGACGTCGATCGCCTGCTGATCGGCGAGCAACCCCGAAAGCGCGGTCTGCAGGCCTTGGAGGGTTGGGATCGGCATCGCTTCAGGCCTGTAGGTCGAGGACGCGCAGCGCCCCATGGCGAGCCGCGCGCGCGCCGGTCGCGGTGGACCCGGCGGCGTCGTAGGAGTGGACGGCGCCGTCGAGCGCCAGCGACTTCATCAAATGATCCAGGAATGAGAGCTCGATCTGCATCAGCGCGCGGTTACACGAGTGCTCGCGGCGCAACTCCGCGAGCAGGCCGCGCAACTGCGCCGAGCGCTCCCCCGCGATGCCCGCCGCCGCCGGGCTCATCAGGGTGCTAAGACGGCTCAGCGTGACCGCACCCGCGGGAATCCCGAGCTGCGTGCCGGCACGCGCGAGCAGCTCCGCGCGCACGAGCTCGATCTGCTGGCGGCGCGAGAGCTCACCGTGCAGGAGCCCCGCCAGGCGCACCACCTCGTGCACCTCGCGCGCGCGGATCGCAGCGCCCTGCTCGAGCACGATCTCCAGCAGTCTCTGCACCGACTCGATCTGCGTGTCCAGGTGCGAGAGCACCTCCGCGTCGAGCGGCGCCACCGCGGTCGTGAGGGCGACCGTCTGGGCAGCGTGCGACTCCTGGGCTGTCGCGAGCTGGCTCACGCCGAGACACCTCCCGTGGCGGCGAGCGAGTCGGCCGGGGGGTACGCCGAGCCACCCCCAGTGGATGCAGGCGCCGCGGGAGGCGTTCAACGGATCACCGCTCGCCGTCGCAAGCTGCGGATCGACCGCGTTCATGAGCTGCGCCGCCAACCCCAGGCCACCAGCGTGCATCACGCCTTCGGTCAGCGTCTGGGGGAGCAGCGACGCCACCTGGCCGTTTTCACCGTCTTCGCCTTCGCCTTCGCCGCTGAGACCGGAGCTCTGGATCAACGACTGCGAGAGCTGATTCAGAAGCAGCTCTTCGAAGCTCTGTGCGCTCGCGTACGCCTGCCGCGCGCCGCGCGTGTTCTCGCGCACCGCGGCCGGCACGCGCGTATCCGCGACGGCGCTCGCGGGAAGCGACGCGGTGGGGTCGATCGGGGAGGCCAAGGGGGTCACGCGCGCAGTTGGTTGGCGATCGACAGCATTTGGTTTTCGGTTTGGATCGCAGAGCTCTCGAGCTGGTAGGCGCGCTGGGCGCTCATCATGTGGACCATCTCGCCGGCGACGTCGACGTTCGAGCCCTCCAGCGCACCCTGGTGGATCGTCGAGGTCGTCTGCGGCCGCGGGGCACCGCTCGCGGCGGTCGGCGTGAACAAATTGTTTCCGGCCGCGAGCATGCGGTCGGGTGCGGCGACTTCGACGAGCGCGATCCTGCCGACTGTGCGCGTCCCCGCGCGCACCGTGCCGTCCGGCCCGATCGCGACCTGCTCGGGGTTCGTGCCCTTGGGCAGTTCGATCGGCGGATCCAGCAGGTCGCCTTCGGAGTTGCACAGGCGCCCCTGTGCGTCGAGCCGAAACGAGCCGTCGCGCGTCAACGCGACCGTTCCGCCGGCGCGCTTCACCGTGAAGTAACCGGACCCTTCGATCGCGAGGTCCAGTGGGTCGCCGGTGCTCTGGACCGAGCCCTCGCGTTGGTCGCGGCCGACTTCTTCGGTCGCGGCGCCCGCGCCGATCGAGGTCGTGGTGCCAGCGATCGTGACCTGGTTGTAGAGCAGGTCGTGAAAGCCGGTGCGCTCCGACTTGTAGCCCGTTGTGGAGACGTTCGCGAGATCGTTGCCGATCGAGTCGAGCTGCTGCTGCTGGGCTGCCATCCCGGACGCCGCTGCATACATCCCTTCGAGCATCCCGATCCCCCTACGGTGTCCCGCTCAGCGAGCCGACCTGTGTGGCGGCCGCCTCGAGTGTCTGGTCGATCGCCTGGATCGCCTGCTGGCCGGACTGGAAGGTGCGCAGCGAGCCGATCATCGCGACCATCGTGCGCGACGCGTTCACGCCCGATTCCTCCAGCACCCCCTGGCGGGCCGTGCCCGGACCGCGTCCCGTCGCGTTGCCGGTGAACATGTTTTCTCCCTGCTTGACCGCACCCGGGACTTCGAAGACGCCCAGTGCGCTTGCCGGGATCGTGCCGTCGGAGCCGACCTGGATCGTCGTGCCCCCCTGGCCCAGGACCGGGTCGCCTGAGCCGTCCACGAGCAGCCCCTGCGAGGAGGTCGTGAACTGCCCGTCGCGCGTGTAGCGCACGCCCTGCGGGGTGCGCACCGCGAAGAAGCCCACGCCGACGATCCCGAAGTCGAGCGGCTGCCCCGTGTCCTGCATTCCCGCGGGCGCCATGCTCGTGACGGTCTTGCCGATCTGGACGCCCGTGCTCATCGAGCCGACCGCCTGGCCGGTGGTCGTGTTGGAGAGCAGCAGTTCGCCGAAGCTGTGCTGCGGGGACTCGTCGGGCTTGTATCCCGGCGTGGACGCGTTGGCGAGGTCGTTGGAGAGCTGGGCCTGGCGGGTCTGCTCAGCGACCATTCCCGACGCGGCGATGTAGAGGCCGAGGTCCATCTCAATGCGGGTGATCGCCACCCGCGGCCGATTCTTTAGGCGCGGCGGCGAGCCTGCCGGACGTAGTGCTCAGACCGCCAGGAACAGCGCTTGGTCGTCGACGAGGCGCTCACGCAGACGACGACGCATCTCGGTGTGAATCTGTGAAACACGACTCTCTGAGACCCCCAGGCGCTTGCCGATGTCGCGCAGTGTGCGGCCCTCCACGTACAACAACACGGCAACCTGGCGCTCGCGCGCGGGAAGCTCGGCGAAGGCCTCGCGGAAGCGTTCCTTGGCGGCGCCGCGCTCGGCGCTGAGCGAGGGGTCGGCGGTGTCGTCGTCGCTGTGCAGCGTGTCGATCCGCTCGATCGTGGTGTTGTCTTCGGCGCGGATCGTCTTGTTCAAAGAGCCGACCTCCGCGAGCGCGAGCTCGTCGAGGCGGGTGCCCAGCTCGGCGGGGCTCATCCCGGCGCTCGCGGCGAGCTCGTCGCGGCTGGGGTGGCGTTCGTGCTCTGCGAGGAAGCTCTCGCGCGCGCCGTTGATCGTGCGCTCCGCGCGACGCAGCGAACGCGGCGCCCAGTCGTGGCGGCGCAACTCGTCGAGTACGGCGCCGTGGATGCGGGTCCACGCGAACTGCTCCAGGGTCGCGCCCTTCTCGGGGTCGTAGCGATCGATCGAACGGATCAGCGCCTCCAGGCCACAGGAGAGAAAATCCTCCACGTCGCACTGCGCGGGGATCTCGCGGACCTTGCGGTACACGATGTAGCGAACCATCGGGGTGAAGGTGAAGATCAGGCGGTCCCGCAGCCTGCGGTCGCCCGTACGGCGGTACTCCTGCCAGGTCAAAAGCACGTCAGCTGCCGACGTCCTGGCGGTGCGCTGCTCCATGGTTTTCATCCGCTGCTCCGACTCTCGAGGGAAACTGGCTGTCCTCCGCGGCGAACCTCGAGACCCCTGCCTGGCAGGCCCCCCAAGCCCTGTTCCATCCGTGAAGACGTCGCCGTCATCGGTGCCCGGCGCGCACGACTTGAGCGCGGGATGCGGGTTCTCAGCAAATGCGGCGCATGGATTTACCGGAATCCGGGTATGCGGGTCAGGTTTGGCCTACAAGCACGCGCATTGCGGGATGGCGGTTCGCTTTGTGCGCACCCGTTGGACACCTGTTGGACTGGTGCCCGGCACGGCGTTTACGCTACGGCCGGCCCGCTCACGGATCCCCGGGCGCGGCCGATGACCGGTCCAACCGGCGCGCCGGTGGAGCAGCAACGATGACCGCAAACCGACGACCTCAAGTTTTTTCGGGAGCAGCCGATCACGATGTACAGACCCAAGAGCGAAGCGGCCCAGGGACGGGACCGCGAACAGTGCTTTCAGGAGGAATCACGCATGAGCTCGCCCATCGCCGCATCCGAGGGATCGACGGCCGCGCGCGCGGCCGTGGACATCCGTGCCGCGGGATCGCCCACCGCTTCGCAAGGCGCACAGCGCAGCATGGCGGCGCAGTCGTCGGTGTCGCTCCAGACATTGCCCTCCTCACCCCCGCCGGAGGTGCTCGAGCAGATGGCGGGCGCCGCCCAGCGTTATGACGAGCTGACCTCAGAAGGCCGCGAGCTGCGCTTCGCGCGGGACTCCGAAAGCGGGCGCACGCGGATCGAGGTGCGCGACCGCGCGGGGCACCTGGTCAAGACCCTCACCCCCGCGCAGGCACTCGACGTCGCCGCCGGTGGCCCGCTGGACTAGCGAGGAGCGCGGCGGGCGATGACGGTCACCTCCATTGGCTCGGGGACGGGCGGCACGATCAGCTTCAACGGGCTCGCATCGGGGCTCAACACGAGCGAAATCATCTCCGCGCTGCTGGGCGTGGAACGCGCGCCGATCACACAGCTCTCCAACGAGCGCACGACGCTCGAAGGCCAGCAGTCGCTGCTGCGCTCGCTGCAGGGCGAACTGAACCAGCTGACGTTCTCCGCCCAGGATCTCAGCTCGCCGCTGCTGTTCAAGAGCGCCCAGAGCGCCGAATCCAGCGAACCGGGGCGCGTCGCGGCGAGCGTCACGACGGGCGCCGCGGTCGGCGGCTACGAGGTCGAAGTGACCAAGCTCGCCAACTCCGGCCAGCGCACGTTCGCCTTCAAAAGCCCCGCCGCGGCGCAGACATTTACGATCGACGGGCACGAAGTCGAACTCGCGGCGGGGACCACCGCACAGGATCTCGTCAATAAGATCAACTCCGACTCCGGCGCGACCGCGTACGCAGCGTCGCCGAACGGCGAAACGATCATTCTCTCCACGCGCGAAACCGGCGCGAGTGAAGCCGGGTTCCTCACGGTCGCCGGCGCCGGGGAAACGCTCACCGAAAAGCCGGAACTCGCGAAAGAAGGCCACGACGCGGAATACAAGATCGACGGTGTCGCGGGCACCTCGAAGTCGAACACGCTCGCCGAAGCGATCCCCGGGGTGACGCTCACGTTGAAAGCGCTCACGACGACGACCGGCCCGGTGACGGTTTCCGTGCAGCCGCCCGCGCCCAACACGAGCGCGATCGCAGAACAGGTGCAGTCGTTCATCAAGCAGTACAACGCGGTCATCGGCCGGCTGCACTCGCAGCTCACGACCAAGCCCCCGACGTCACCCGGGACCGTCTCCGAACTGCAGACGGGCACCCTGTTCGGCGATCTCGACCTCACGACGCTCGTCAACCGCATGCGCCAGGCGGTGTATGAACCGGTCAAAGAACTGCCGGCGGAAATGTCGAGCCTGGCGGACATCGGGATCAGCACGGGCGCGGCCTCCGGCAGCTCGACCCCCTCGCAGTCGGCGGTCGACGGCCAGTTGACGCTCAACGCGTCCCAGCTGGAAAGCGCGCTGGCGGCGCATCCGGCGGAAGTGGAGAAGATGCTGCAGAGCTGGGCCAAAGGCTTCCAGGCGATCGTCGAAGTCGACGCCGGCCCGGGCGGCGCGCTGGAAGCGCGCATCGAAGGCGACACCACGCAGGCGACGGAGATGTCGCGGCGGATCACGACGATGAACGAAATGCTCGCCGTGCGCCAGAAAGCATTGCAGTCCGAATTCACGGCGATGGAACAGGTCGTGCAGCACAACCAGGCGCAGGCGTCGTGGCTGAGCTCGCAGATGGCCTCGATGCTCTCCAGCCAGGCGAGCTCGGGTTCCTCCTCGAGATCCTCCGGCGGCTGATCACACCCGCCGCTCAACTCTCGCGGGTTGCGTCCGATCACCAGGCGCGATGACCCCGGTAACCGCAGCACCGCAGGCGTACCGCGAGAACACCGTGCTCTCCGCGACGCCCGAGCAGCTCGTGGTGATGCTCTACGACGGCGCGCGCCGCTTCCTGCGCCAGGGCGCGAACGCGATGCGCGCGCGCGAAGTGGAGAACGCACACAACGCGCTGCGCCGCGCCGAACAGGTCATCGCGCATCTCGACGGCGTGCTCGATGACGAGCAGGGCGGCCAGCTCGCGCAGCAGCTGCACTCGATCTACCGCTTCTCGCTGGCGCACCTGAACCGCGCGCGCATGGAGCAGGATCCGCAGAAGCTCGCCGAGGTCTCCGACATGCTCGGGGAGCTGCGCGAGTCGTGGGTCCAGATCGCGAACAGGTGAACAATGACGCCTCCCGCCACAGCCCGCCAGGCCGCACGCGAGATCGCTGCGCCGCTCCCGCTGAAAGCGGCGCCCCCGCCTGAGGAGCCCGTCCTCGACTCGCCGCTCGACCCCTACGCGGCGATCGTCGCGTTCGCGGAACGCGAGCTGGCGCTGGCACGCGGCGGGCGCATCGAGGATCTGCGCTCGATGGCCCCCGAATGGGATCTCCTGACCTCGGGTCTTCCACCGCAGCCGCCGGCGAGCGCGCGCGGCGCGCTGGAATGCGCGGCGGCGCTGCACGAGCGCACGAGCGCGACCTTGATGAGCCTGCGCGACGCGATGCTGTGCGACCTGCGCACCGCGGCCCGCGCGAGCCGCGCCGCACATGGCTACGCCGGCCAGAATCGGCGCCGTGCGCGGCGATTCGACGAAAGTGCTTAGAGGGTGGCGCAGGTCGCCGCAAGGCGACCGAGCCGGGCCCCTCGACCCACCCATTAGAGATCGTCCGCGCGAGTCGGCCACGTCCGACGCTTGCCGCCGCGGGGCATCCGTGCCCCGCGCACGCGCGTAGCCGCCACACGCGGCCCGGCGAAGCTAAAGGTCCGCGCGCCGCTGCCGATGACCGGGGCGACCTCGGAGCCAGACCCCGGGGCACGGCTCACACGGACGGGAGCCGGGCAGGGCCCACGGAGGGCGAACGACAACCCTTCACGCCAGCTCGCTTCCCACCGGATGTCCCTGATCGACACCACTCAGCTCGCCCTCGAAACCGCAATGCGCGGCTCGTGGGAGCGTCAGACGCTGCTGGCGAACAACATGGCGAATGCCAACACGCCGGGCTACCATCGCGAGGATCTCAACTTCCAGGGCGCGCTGCGCGCCGCGCTCGTGTCGGGCCAGTCGCCCACCGAAGTCTCCTTCTCGCCGGAAGTCAGCAGCGCCGTCACCGGGCCGGAAGGCAACGGCGTTGACATGGACCGCGAATCGTCGCTGCTCGCGGAGAACGGTCTGGAATACGAGGCGCTGACGCAGGTCATGAGCACGCGCGCCTCGATCATGCGCTCCGCGATGGGGCTCTCCTGATGGGCCTCTTCGACGCGATCGAAATCGCCGGCAGCGGCCTCAGCGCCGAACGCGTGCGCATGGACGTGACCTCGGAGAACCTTGCCAACGCGCAGACCACGAAAGCCGCCAACGGTCAGCCCTACCAGCGCCAGGAGGTCGAGCTGCAGCAGAGCGGCTCGTCCGCCCAGAACTTCGAAGCGACGCTCGCCGGCCAGATGGGCAACCCGGCGGCGCTCGCCGCGCGCGGCCCCGCCGGCGGCGTGCAGGTCGCGGGCATCGTCGCGGACAAGACGCCCGACCAGCTCGTCTACGACCCCGGCAACCCGGAAGCCAACGCTCAGGGCTACGTGCGTATGCCCAACGTCAACACCGTCACCGAAATGGTCGACCTGATCTCCGAGTCGCACTCCTACCAGGCCGACGTGACCGCGATGCAGACCGCCAAGTCGATGTTCGGTGCCACCCTCGGGATACTCAAATGACGCTGCCGATCGGCGCCGTCCAGGGCGTCCTGAACGCGGTCGGCGGTCCTTCGGCGGGCGCGGCGGGCTCACGCGCGCTGGCAACCGGCGAAGCCTCGCTCGGCGCGATCGAAGCGGGCGGTCCCGCCGGGAGCGCCGCCATCGCGGGTCCCGCCGGACCCACCGCGCTCGGCGTCGAAGGCGCCAGCGGCGTCGGTTCGCTGAGCGCACCCGCGGGCGTCGAAGCCGGCGAAGCGGGCGCGGGCGCCGCAGGCGCAGGGATCGGCGGCTTCGGCGAAGCGCTGACGAGCGCTATCTCCCAGCTCGAAGGCTCCCAGCAGAGCGCCGGCGCCGCTGCGCGGGCGCTCGCGACCGGCAACACCGGCGACCCCGAGGCCGCCGTCGTCACGGTCGCCGACGCGCAGCTGGCGATGCAGCTCGCCTCGCAGCTGCGCACGAAGGGCACCGAAGCGCTCCAGCAAATCTTCCAGACACAGGTGTAAACAATGCCCGTACGCGCACTCACATCCCGTTTCACTCCCCGCGGCTGGATCGCGCTGGGGGCCGCCACGATCGGGGGCATCCTGTTCATCTACCTGTTCCTGCACATGGTTTCCAAGCCCTCCTACTCGACGGTCGCCACGGGTCTGGAACCGGCGCAGACGGGCAAGATGACGAGCACGCTCGACCAGCACGGGATCAGCTACGAACTGCAGAACAACGGGACCGCGCTCGCCGTGCAGTCAAACGAGACCGCCCAGGCGCGCGTCGCGCTCTCCAGCGCCGGGCTGCTGGGCAATGGATCCCAGCAGGGCTTTCAGCTGTTTGAAAAAACCAGCCTCGGCGAAAGCAACTTCCAGCAGCAGGTGACCTACCAGCGCGCGCTCCAGGGCCAGCTGGAGCAGACGATCGACAACATCCAGGGCGTCACCGGCGCGCAGGTCGAGCTCGTGCTGCCCTCCCAGCAGAACCAGCTCTTCGGCGAAAACCAGAGCGCGTCCTCCGCGGCGGTGCTGCTCAGCGGGACCAGCCAGCTCGACCCCTCCTCGGTGCGCGGCATCGCGCAGCTCGTGAGCTCCTCGGTGCCGGGCCTGCGGTTGAACAAGGTCACGATCACCGACGGCACCGGCCAGCTGTTGTGGCCCAATCAGGACGGCGAATCGGGCGCGGGCGGCACGAACAAGCAGGGCGCGCAGGAACGCTACGACGACTCAGAGCAGGCGACCCTCGACGCGATGCTCGCGCAGACGCTCGGCGCGGGCAAGGCCGAGGTGCAGGTGTACGCGAACCTCAACACCAACCAGACCACCGAAGAATCGCTGACATATGGCAAGAAGGGCGTGCCGCTGCAGCAGAGCAAGAACCTCGAAACGCTCGCCGGCAACGGCAGCGGCGGTGGCGCGGCGGGGACCGCGAACATCCCCGCCTACGCCCAGACCGGTGGCGGCGGCAAGTCCAACTACAAACACGAAGTCACCGCTTCCACGATGGGTGTCGACAAGGTCGTCAAGCACTCCACCGTCGCACCCGGCGCCGTCGAAGACCAGCACGTGTCGGTGCTGCTCGACAAGTCCGTCCCGGCCACCTCGATCCCCGCGATCAAGGAAGCAGTCAGCAACGCGGCGGGCATACAGAGCAAGCGCGGCGACACCATCTCGATCGGCCAGATGACGTTCGCCAAGCCCGTCGCCGCGACCGCCGCGGGACCCGCGGGCGGAATGTTGGGATACGCGAAGTACGCGTTGATCGGCATCGCCTCCGCGGCCTTCCTGTTCTTCACAACTCGCGCCCTGCGCCGTCGCGAGCTCCAGAGCGTCGACGAGCAGCCCGTCTGGCTGCGCGAGCTGGAGCTGCCGATCCGCCTCTCCGAGCTCGAGCGCGAAGTGCCGCAGCGGCCGTCGGAGACTCCGCAGCCCGCACTCGCCGCGACAGGCGCAAACGGTGGGACGGTACCCGTGCGCCGCCAGGTCGAGCAGCTCGCCGAGAGCAGCCCCGACCGCGTCGCGCAGCAGGTCCGCAACTGGATGCAGGAGGACTGATGCAGGTCAAGGCGCTCGCGCCGGCTGACGAGCAGATCGGAGATCGTCGCGGCAAGACCGCCGGCGCGCCCGGAGGGCAAGCCTGATGGCAATCGAGCTGCCCGCGGCGTCGAACGATCCGATCGCCTCGCTGCCGCTGCGCACCGTCGCGCGGCTCGCCGGCCGGCGCAAGGCCGCGGTGCTGATGGCCGCGCTCGGCTCCGAGCGCGCGGCCGACGTGATGCAGCACCTGCACGAGGAAGAGATCGAGAGCCTCTCGCTGGAAATGGCGAAGCTCGGCGCGATCGAGGAGCAGACGACGGAGGCGATCCTCGACGAGCTCGCGACCGCCGCCGGACCCGACGGGATGGGCGACGTCGCTGGCGGGATCGACTTCGCGCGGGACGTGCTCGAGCGCGCGCTCGGCGCCGAGCGCGCCGAGGAGCTGCTGGGCCGCCTCTCGACCGTGATCGAGATGCGGCCGTTCGAGTTCCTGCGTCGCACGCCCCCCGAGCAGATCGTGGCGTTCCTGCGCGCCGAGTCGCCGCAGACGATCGCGCTGGTCGTCGCCAACCTGCACACGGTGCTCGCCGCGCAGGTGCTCGCGCGGCTGCCCGAGCGCATGCAGCCCGACGTCGCGCTGCGGATCGCGCGCATGGGCGAGACGAGCCCCAGCGTGATCCAGCAGGTCGAGGAGGTCGTGCGCCAGAAGCTCACGACGGTCGTCGAACAGGAGTATTCCGCTGCGGGCGGCTCGAAGGCGCTCGCGGACATCCTCAACCACGCGGATCGCTCCACGGAGCGCGCGGTGCTCGGTTATTTGGAGGAGACCGACGGGGAGCTCGCCGAGGAGGTTCGCCGCATGCTGTTCGTGTTCGAGGACATCGTCAAGCTCGACGACCGCGCGATCCAGCAGGTGCTGCGCGAGGCCAACCAGAAGGATCTCGTGCTCGCGCTGCGCGGCGTGCCGGATGGCGTCAAGGAGAAGCTGCTCACGAACATGTCCGAGCGCGGTGCCGCGATGCTGCAGGAGGAGATGGAGGTCCAGCAGCCCCAGCGCAAGCGCGACGTCGACGCCGCCCAGGGCCGCATCGTCGCGGTCATCCGCCGACTGGAGGAGGCGGGCACGATCGTCATCGGCGGCGACGACGGCGAGAGCGAAGAGGAAGCGGTCGTCTAGTGCCGGCCGCCGCCTACCCTCTGGAGCAACTCCAGCAAACCGCGCCTCCGCCACCCCATACCCCCGCGCGGATCCTCGCCGACGCGCACACCGAAGCGGACCTGATCCGCGAGCACGCGCGCACCGAGGGGCACGCGCAGGGTCTCGCACAGGGCCGCGCAGAAGGGGTCGCCCAGACGCACGCCGCGGCGCTCGCGCTGGGCGAGGCGCTCGCCGAGCTGCGCCGCCAGGAGCGCGAGCTCGCGCAGAACGTGGAGCGCGACGCCGTGCAGCTCGCGCTCGCGCTCGCCGCGAAGATCCTCGCCGGCACGCTCGAGGTGGAGCCCGAGCGCGTGCTCGACGTCGTCGCCGGCGCGCTGCGCCGCCTTGCCGACCGGCGGCGCATCGTCGTGCTGGTCGACCCCGAGGATTTGGATTGCGTTAGCGGGTCGTGGGCGGAGGCGGTGCAGGCCCAGGCGGGCGGCATCGAGCTGTGCGAGATCCAGGCCGACCGCCGCGTCGGGCGCGGCGGCGCGATCGTGCGCACGCTCGAGAGCGAGATCGACGCGAGCGTCCAGACCCAGCTCGAACGCGCGCGCGAGGTCGTCGCCGCGGAGCTCGGCGGTCGGGAGGGAGGCCGGTGACCGTCGCGGCGGACTGCGCGGACGCGCAAGCCGAGCACGCCACAGCAGAAGCCCTCGACGCGCAGCTCCTCGCGCGCGCCGGCGAGGCGCTGCGCGGCGCCGATCTCGCGCGTACGCACGGGCGCGTGAACAACCTCATCGGGCTGATCATCGAAGCCACCGGCGTGCAGGCCGAGATCGGCGAGGTGTGCCTCGTCAACGGCACCTCGCGCGCCGCGCCCGACGCGGTTCCCGCCGAGGTCGTCGGCTTCCGCGAAGGGCGCACGCTGCTGATGCCGCTCGGCGAGCTGCACGGAATTGGGCCCGGTACGAAGGTGCTTCCGACGGGTGCGCCGTTTCGCGTGCCCGTCGGCTCCTCCCTGCTGGGGCGCGTGATCTCAGGGCTCGGCACCCCGCTCGACGGGCGCCCCGCTGCGATCGGCGCCGCACGCTCGACGATGGCCTCCCCCCCGACCGCGCTGGAACGGCCCCGCATCTCCGAGCGCGTCGGGCTCGGCGTGCGCGCACTCGACGGGCTCGTGCCGTGCGGCCGCGGCCAGCGCCTCGGGATCTTCGCGGGCTCCGGCGTCGGCAAGTCCTCGCTGCTCGGGATGATCGCGCGCTCGACGAGCGCGTCGGTGAACGTGATCGCGCTCGTCGGCGAGCGCGGCAGAGAGGTGAGGGAGTTCGTCGAACGCGACCTCGGCGATGCCCTGGAGCGCTCCGTCGTGGTCGTCGCGACCTCAGACCAGCCGGCGCTCGTGCGCATCAAGGCCGCCTTCACCGCGACCACGATCGCCGAGCACTTCCGCGACCAGGGCCACGACGTGATGCTGATGATGGACTCCGTCACGCGCTTCGCGATGGCCCAGCGCGAGGTCGGCCTCGCGATCGGCGAGCCGCCCGCCACGCGCGGCTACACGCCCAGCGTGTTCGCCATGTTGCCGCGCCTGCTCGAGCGCGCCGGGACGAGCCCGGCAGGTTCGATCACCGCCCTCTACACCGTGCTCGTCGACGGCGACGACATGAACGAGCCGATCGCCGACGCCGTGCGCTCGATCCTCGACGGACACGTCGTCCTGACGCGCTCGCTCGCCCACGCCGGCCACTATCCCGCGGTCGACGTCCTGCAGAGCGTCTCGCGACTGGTCGGGGAGATCGTCACACCCGAGGTCGCCGCCGCCGGCCAGCAACTGCGTGGCGCGCTCGCGGTGCTGCAAGACAAGCAGGATCTGATCTCGATCGGGGCCTACAACTCCGGCTCCGACCCGCTGCTGGACGCCGCGCTGGAGCACCGTCTGCAGATCGAGGGCTTCCTGCGCCAGTCCGTGCACGACGCCAGCGATCCCGAGAGCACCGATGCGCAACTGCTCCGGCTGGCGGCGTCCTTGGAGCGTGCCGCTCAGCGCGGCGAGGTGCTCGACGCGGAGGAGGTCACCGACGAGGCGCCCGCGAGCGCCCGTCCCGAGCCGGGGCCGTCCGCAATCCCCGCGCTCGGGTTGAACCTATGAGTCGCGCCTCCAACCGGCGCCTCGCACCTCCGCTGGCGAGGGAGGCAATGCGACATCCGCGCCGCAGCTGCGGATAGCCGCCAGGGATGCACTCCGTCCCCGGACGCCGGCGTGATCGGATACGCGCACCCACGATGCTTCAGACCTCCACCGGGCGGTACTCGCGCGTGGAGGGGTTCTGCTCGAGCAGGCCCACCGCGCGCAGCGTCTTCACATAGCGATGGGTCGTCGAAGGCGACATACCGAGCTGCTGCGCGAGATCGATGATCGCTCGCCACGGCCGATCGGGTCCGTATGAGGCGAGGATCGCCAGACCCCGCAGCAATGACTGCGAGAGCTGCGGGTCATTGAGCGCGTCCTCCAGGGCCCTCCGTGTCGCCTTCTGCAGGTTGGCGTTGCGATTCCCATTGGTCGGCTGGTACGCGTTGTCGAGCGCCGCCAACAACAGGTTGGAAACCGTCCCGTTACGTTGCTGGCCGGCCTCGCGAAGAACCTGCTCGACCTGCAGTGGCGAGAGGACGATCGAGATCTCGTCTTTTTTCTTCTTGCTCATATGGTCTTCATCCCCAGGGTAAGATTGCCTTGAATTACTGTGCGGACCTGCGCCGACGTGCCGTTTTCAGGAGCCATTGACGGCGGCCGCACGGAGGCCCAATGCTCTTTTTACGAATAGTTGGGCCGTTCAGATCACAATTCGTAGTGAAAAGATAACGCCCTGCTCGCTCCATTAATTCGGACTTTGCGGGAAGATCGCAAGTAAGAGTCTTCTTAGCGGCTCGGCCGGGCGCGCACCGCGCCCCCTCAAGAACGTCGCGCACCTTCCGATTACGCAGGCCGTGAGCACCACGTTCCGCTTCCGCCTCGAGCGCGTGCGCGCCCTGCGCGAGCGCCGCGAGGATCTCGCACGCCAGGAGCTCGCCAAGGCCGTGACGCGCCTCGCCGGTAGCCGCGAGCGCCTGCAGGCCGTCGAGGAGCACCTCGAGCGCGTGCACGCCGAGCAGCGCCTCGCGTCGCGCCCGGCGAGCGCGGTCGACATCCAGGAGTTGCGCGCCCGCCAGGCGATCGTCGAGCAGGTCGAGGCGCAACGCGCCGGCGGCACCCACGAGCTCGCCCAGCGCGAGGCCGACGTCGCCGAGCGCGACGGCGAGCTGGGGCTCGCCGCGCGTGAGCACCGCATGCTCGAGCGCCTCAAGGAGCGCCAACACGCCGAGCACGATCGCGAGACACGTCGCCAGGAGAGCATCGTGCTCGACGAGATCGCGATCGACGGCTTCCGCCGGAGCGCCGCATGAGCATCGTGCCGATCGCCGGCCCCACCCTCGAAAACGGACGGCTCGAAGGCCCCGTCGGGCCGGCCGCGGCGGCCCAGCGCATCCAGCAGCTTCAGGATCTGATCGCGAAGGTACAGGCCGGCCCCGCCGGCTTCGCGGCCACCCTGCACGCCGCCCAGGCGAGCGTGGGGCAAACGGGCTCGACACAGCTCGCCGCCACGCAGACGGCGGCGCCGCAGACCGCAATGACCCAAGCCGCCCCGACGCAGGCGCTCCCCACCTCCGCCGACGGCGAAACGAGCTCGGCATACGACGCGCTGATCGAACAGGCCGCCAAGCGCAACGGCATCGACCCAGCGGTCCTGCACGGCCTGATCCAACAGGAGTCGGGCTTCGATCCCAGCTCCACCAGCAGCGCCGGCGCGCTCGGGCTGACCCAGTTGATGCCCGGCACCGCCGCCTCGCTCGGGGTCACCAATCCACTCGACCCCGCGCAGTCGATCGAAGGCGGCGCGCGCTACCTCGGCGAGATGCTGCGCCGGTTCGGCGGCAACACCGAAGACGCACTGGCGGCGTACAACGCCGGCCCTGGTGCCGTGCAGCAATACGGTGGCGTGCCGCCGTACGCCGAAACCCAGCAGTACGTCACCAAAGTCCTCGGCTACGCCGCCGAATACCGCAGCTCGCACCCCGAAGCCGTGGCGTCACCGCAGGCGGCGATCGCATGACCGGCTCCCCCGCCCCCACCCGCCTCATGGAACTGCCCGGCACGTCCGCGGCCTGCGGGAGTCCCTCGGGCGGCCCACCGGGCGTCCCGCCCGACGGGCCGCCGTTCCACAGCGCGCTCGAATCGGAATGGGCCCGAACCGCCTCCGCGGAAGGCCACCACGACAACTCGACCGGCGCCGGCACCGAAGCGCCGCCGCGCGAACACGTGGACAGCGAAGCAGGCAATCGCGGCGAGCTCGCCGCGACGCACCACGCGACGAGCGACACGCACGCCGCGCATCTCCCGCGTCCGCCGGCTCGCCCACACCACGCGAAGTCGAGCGCGGGCCACCCCGAGCCGGCGACCACAGCCGAGAGCAGGCCGGCCACCGGCGACGCCGCCGCGACGAGCGCCGGCAATCCCGGTGGCGCGCTCGGCCCGCAGCAGTCCGGGCCGGCCGCGCCCAGCACCGCGAACGCCGACGCACAGATCCTCGCGGGCGCCCCGAACAGCGCGCTCGGCGCACAGCGCGACTCGACCGGCGTGCAGTTGACCGCCTCCTCCGCGTCCAGCGCAACGGTTCCAGCCGCCGACGCGTCCGCAGCCGCACCGCCCGCGGACGCCGTACCTGCGAGCGCAACGCCAGATTCCGCGGGTGCGCCCGTGACGGATCCCGCGGGTGCGCCCGTAACAGCTCCTCCGAGTCCGCCCGCGACAGGTTCCGCGGGCGCGGGTGTACCGGGCAGCGCCGACGCCACGCACAGCCCAGGCGAGGTCTCAGACGGCGCGCGCTCACCGCAGAGCGCGCCGGCAGCGGGCTCCGCCGCCCCAGAAGGCGTGCCCGCACCGGCGGGCCCGCACGAACGGCCGACCACCTCCACGCCGTCGTCCGCCCCCACGGGCACCCAGCCGACGCCCGGCGGGGAAGACACGCCAAACCCCTCCCCCTCCCCCCCACCCCGACCTCCGCACAATCGCTGCCCAGGGCCGTGGGGAACGCCGCCGAAGCGAGCCCGAGTCCCGCCGCTCACGCCACGGGCTCCGGCGGCTCCCCCATGCCCGCGCCGCTCGGGACGGTCAGCCTGCACAGCCCCACCGGCGACGGCCCGGCGCACGGCGAGCGCCACAGCGCCGCGCACACCGCCCCCACCGACGCCGCCGCTTCGTCGAGCGAGAGCGGCAACGTCCACGACGCCCTCTGGGTCCCCGATTCCACCCTGCAAACCCCCACCGAAACAAGCGCGTCCGGCACGACCGGCGCTTCCACGGGGATGTCCGGCGCCGCATACGCCTCCGCAGCGGATCCCGCGCTCGCGAGCGACCTCGGCTCGCTCTCAGATCTCGGTTCGCTCGATCTCGGCGGCGGTCTGGCGCAGGCGGTCGAGACGCTGAACGCGACGATCGAGCTCGCCGCGCGTCAGGGCATCTCGCAGGCGCGCATCGCACTGCACCCCGCCGAGCTCGGCGCGATCCGCATCCATCTCTCCCAGACCGCCGACGGCCTGCTCGCCCGTGTCACCGCCGACTCGCCCGCCGCCGCACAGGCGCTCGCGACCGGCCACGCCGAGTTGCAGCGATCGCTCGTAGGACTCGGGCTGGGATCCGTGCGTCTCCACATCGCCCACGGCGGCCCCACCGCCCAGGGCGAAGGTGGCGCCGGCGCCGAAAGCCACGAAGCGGGTCGCCGCGCTGCGGCGCGCGGGGGCGAGCTCGGGCTTCCCCGTTCGCTCGCCGGCTCCCGACGGGTGAGCGCGACCGCCGCGGCCGGCAATGCCGAAGCCGGCGCTCCCGCCGAAGTCACGACCCCCACGCACTCGGGCCGCGCGCTCGACGTGCTCGTCTGATCGCTCCCACCACCACCGAGAGGCCAACCCATGACCGCGATCGCCGCCACCACGACACCGTCCGCCACCCCAGCGACCACAGGGTCCCCGACGACACCCGTCAACCCCGGCGGCGAACTCGGCAAGAACGACTTCCTCAAGCTGATGGTCGCGCAGCTCCAGGCGCAGAACCCGCTCGAACCGAGCAACGGCACCGAATACATCTCCGAGCTCGCCCAGTTCTCTCAGCTCGAGCAGACCTCCAACATCGCCCAGAGCAGCGCCCAGTCCGCCTCCTCCCAACAGGTCGCGCAGGCGCTCGGGCTGATCGGCCATACCGTCTCCTACGTCGACCACACCACCGGCGCCACCGTCGAAGGGCCCGTGCAGAGCGTCGAGATCACATCCTCCGGCGCCACGCTCACGATCGGCGGGACCGGCGGCATCGAACCGGGTGAGGTCACGGAGGTCTCATGAGCGTCGCGCTCAACCCAGCGCTGCTCCCGCCCGGCGCCGTCGGCGGGGGCGAGCCCACGAGCCCCGCCCGCTCCGGCGAAGTCGGCCCCGTCAGTGCGCCCACGACCGGAGCGCCGAGTGCGCGACCGGCGGACCAGGCCGGCACGACGGGTCCTTCCTTCGCGACGGTCCTCGACGGCGCCAACCGCGCCGAGGCGAGCAGCGAAGCGCGTGCCTCCGCCGCGCGCACCGCGGGTCTGCACTTCTCGAAGCACGCGCTACAGCGCGTCGAGCGGCGCGGGATCGACGTCAGCCCGCCCACGCTCGCGCGGCTTGCCGACGGTGTCGGGCGCGCCGCCGGCAAGGGATCGCGCGACTCGATCGTGCTCGTCGACGGCACCGCGTTCGTCGTCTCCGTACCCAGCCGCACCGTGATCACCGCGGTCGGCTCCGCGCACATGCGCGACCACGTCTTCACCAACATCGACAGCGCCGTCATCGCCTGAGGAAGGAGGTCTCTCACAGTCACATCTACACATTCGAGGGAACCGCAGTACGAGGAAATCGCAGTACGCAGCACCGAAAGCAATACCGACACACAACCACTACGGCCGGACCTCCCGAGGAGGCCGTGAAAGGAAAGTGATCCCCCATGATGGGTGGCATGTACGCCGCGATCAGCGGCCTCGACGCAAACCAGACGATGCTCAACGAGACCGCCAACGATCTCGCCAATGTGAACACCGTCGGCTACAAGTCCTCGCGCGTCACGTTCGCCGACTCGCTCACGCAGGTTCTGCGCGGCGCGTCCGGCACGACCGCCACCAACGGCGGCACCAACCCCATGCAGGTCGGCCTCGGCGTCCAGGTCTCCGCGACCGAAAACGAGATGTCCGAGGGCTCCTTCCAGTCCACCAACAACCCGCTCGACGTCGCCATCCAGGGCGAAGGTTTCCTGCGCGTCGGCACCGGCTCGCCGCCCGCCAAACCGCCCTACACCGAAAACCTGCCGAATAGCGTCGACTACACGCGCGCGGGCAACCTCTCCACCAACACCAAGGGTTTTCTCACCACTCAGGGCGGGCTGTACGTCGTCGGCATGGAAGCCGTCGCGACCAAAGGCGAAGCTGGGACCACCTACGCGCCGGGCAAAAACGAAAGCTACATCGTCATCCCCCCCGGCTCGGCCAACGTCTCGATCGGCCAGGACGGCGCGGTCAGCTACACCGACGAGAACCCCGAATCGGCCACCTACCAGCAGCAGGTCACCGCTGGCTACCTAACGCTGGCCCAGTTCCCCAACGAGTCCGGTCTGCAGCGCCTCGGCGGCTCGCTGTGGGCGCAGACCGCCAACTCCGGCGCGCCGCTGGTCGGCACCCCCAACACCGGCGGCTTCGGCCAGACGATCGGCGGGGAGCTCGAGATGTCAAACGTCGACCTCGCCACCGAGATGACCCAGATGATCACCGCCGAGCGCGGCTACCAGGCCAACTCGCGCGTCATCACCACCTCTAACGAAATGCTGCAAACCGTGGTGTCGATGGTCCAGTAGCCCCGCCGGCCGTCCGCGCGCGCCGCCATCGGCCTGGCGGACGGCCGTTCCCTAAACAGGCACCAGAGAGGCATTCCCATGATCGTTCTCCACCGGCTCGGACAGGTCACCGAGCCATTCCAGCTCAACCCCGACCTGATCGTCACCGTCGAGTCCACCCCGGACACGGTGGTGACGCTCGCGACGACCGCCAAGATCGTCGTCGCCGAGAGTCCCGACGAGGTCGCCGACGCGGTGCGCGCATGGCGCGTGGATGTCCTCTCCGACGCCATGCGCAACCGCCGCCCCGAGCCCGGCGGCGGCGGGCGTCCAGCGAGGGTTGAAGGATTGCGCCCCGCGGCCGATGAACGAGGGCGATGAAGGCCGCCACAGCAATCGGAATCGGGGTCGCGATCGCCGCGCTCGGAATGAGCGCGATGATGGACGGCACCATGCCCACGGCGTTCCTCAACATGGAGGCGCTGTTGATCATCATGGGCGGCACCGGCGGCGTCACGCTCGCGAGCGTCGGGATGCCCGCGATGAAGCGCATCCCGAGCCTCTACAAGCTCGCCTTCTCCGCCGAACCCCCCGCGATGCGCGAGCGCCTGGACATGCTCGTCTCGCTCGCCGACCAGGCGCGCCGCGACGGGCTGCTCGCGCTCGACGCGCAGCTCGCCGAGATCGATGACGTCTTCACCCGCAACGCCCTGCAGCTCGTCGTCGACGGCACCGACCCCGAGATGGTCCACGCGATCATGGAGGCCGACGTCGACGGGATGGCCGCCCGCCACTCCACCGCCGCCGCGCCGTTCGAGAAGGCCGGCGGCTTCGCCCCGACGATGGGAATCATCGGGACCGTCATGGGGCTCGTGCACGTGCTCCAGAACCTGTCCGCGCCCTCCACGCTCGGCCCGTCGATCTCCACCGCGTTCCTCGCAACGCTGATGGGCGTCGGCGCGGCCAACGTCATCTTCCTACCGATCGCCAACCGCCTCAAGGCGATCTCCGCCGAAGAGGTCGAGCTGCGCATGATGACGCTCGAGGGCATCCTCTCGATCCAGGCCGGCGACAACCCGCGCCTCGTCGCCGAAAAGCTCTCCTCCTACCTGCCGCCCGCCGAACGCGAGGGCGAAGCCGAACCGAGCTCCGCGGCGGCGCCCAGCGGCGCGCTCGCGGCGGAGGCCGCATAGCGATGGCCCGCTCACACGGCAGACGCAGGCGCCGCGGAGGTGGCGGGCACGGCCACGAGGAGGCCAGCGACGAGCGCTGGCTGCTCACCTACGCCGACATGATCACGCTGCTGATGGCGCTCTTCATGGTGCTGTTCTCGATCTCCTCGGTCAACATCTCCAAGTTCCGCACGCTGCAGCAGGCGCTGCACGCGGCGTTCTCCGGGAACATTCTCCCCGGCGGCAAGGCGATCGCCCAGCCCGGCTCGACCGCCAACTCCAGTCACGCGCCCTCCAGCGCCGACCTGCAGACGATCGTGCCGCTCACCGTGCACAGCTCCTCCAACCTCCAGAGCGCCGCCACCGGCTCGGCAAGCCAATCGCAATCCTCCTCTGCGCAGAGCGTCGCGCAGAGCTTCGCCAATCTCCAAAACTCCGCCCCGCCCGTACAAACCGCCGCCGCCCAGCGCGAGCAGAGCAACTTCGAAGCGCTCAAGCACGAGCTCGACTCATACGCCGCGCGCCACGGGTTCGCCCAGCGCGTCTCCACGAGCATCGAAAAGCGCGGGCTCGTCATACGCGTACTCACCGATTCGCTGCTGTTCGCGTCCGGCAGCGCCACCCTGGAGAGTCAGGCCGATCCGCTACTCAGCGAGGTCGCGAACCTGGTCAACGTCGATCAGGTCCACCCGATCGCGGTCGAGGGCAACACCGACAACGTACCCGTCCAGAGCGCGCAGTTCCCCAGCAACTGGGAGCTCTCGACCGCGCGCGCCTCGACCGTCGTGCGCTTCCTGATCTCCCACGGCGTCGACCCCCAGCGGCTCAGCGCCACCGGCTACGCCGACCTGCACCCGATCGCCTCCAACGAAACCAACGCCGGCCGCGCGCGCAACCGCCGCGTGGAGATCGTCCTGCAACGCATCTACTGACCTCGGAGAACGATGAGCCCATGGACAAGAAGAAGCTCCTGATCCCCGTCGTCCTGCTGCTCGTCGCTGGCGTCGGCTACACGATGACCAAGCCCAAGAAGGTCGTGAAGATGAAGGTCCAGGGCACGATCTACGTGATGCCGCAGTCGTTCCTCCTGAACCTCGACGAAGGCCACTACGCCAAGCTCTCCGTCGCCCTCGACCTCGCCCCCGGGCAGAGCGACGGCGCCTCCGCCGAGGGCGGCTCCTCCGGTGGCTCGGAATCCACGGGCACGCTCCCCGAGGAAGCCCTCGTGCGCGAAATCGTCACCAACACCGTCACCGGCCAGAGCGGCAGCGCGCTCGTCAACTCCCAGAGCCGCAGCTCCCTCAAGCGCCACATCCTCGACGCGATCCGCCACCAGACCGACGTCAAGGTCGAATCAGTCCTGTTCCCCGAACTGACCGTCCAGTAGAGGAAGCCGAGCGCCGTGCGCGAACCCAGCCCAGTGAGCGAACCCGCCCCGGCGCGAGCGCCGAAGCCAGCCGCAGAACCCGTCTCCAAGGAGCCGACACGATGAGCGAAGCAGTCGTCTACGAGCAGCTCGACCAGGCCGCCCACGCGGACCCGGACGCGGCGGGTGCGAACGCCTACTCCGACACCGACCTGCGCCGCCTCTCAGACGTCCCGATGGAGCTCAGCGTCGAGATCGGCCGCGCCCACATGACCGTCGGCGAAACCCTCCAGCTGCGTGCCGGCTCGGTCGTCACGCTCGAGCGCCTCGCCGGCGAGCCCGTCGATCTATTGGTGAATGGAACCCCGATCGCGCGCGGGGAGGTCGTCGTCGTCGACGAGCAGTTCGGGCTGCGCGTCAGCGAGATCCTCGAAGGCGAGCCCGCCAAGGCCGCGCTCGCCGGGGAGCCCGCGGTTGTCGGCGAGCCCGTCGAGCAGGGATGATCGGGAGCGCTCGTTGAGCCAGACAGCTCAACATGACGAGCAGGCCGAGACGCCGCCCGACGGGCCCGGTGAGATCGTCGCGCGGCGGCGCCGCCCGGAGATCCGCACCGTCGACTTCTCGCAGCCCACTAAGTTCACCGCCGAGCTGCGCCGCCGCATCGTGCGCGCGCTGGCACCGTTCTGCGAAGCGTACGCGTTGCGGCTCTCCACCGAGCTGCGCGCGCCGGTGGAGCTCGCCGTCGGCGAGTCCAGCCAGCTCACGTGGTCGGCCGCCAAGGCCCAGCTCTCCGCCGATGCGATCGCGGTAGCGCTCGAGGTGCGCCCGATCGAGCGCCAGCTGCTGCTCGGCGTCGAGCCGCCGCTGATCGCACAGGCACTGGAGTGCCTGCTGGGCGGAACCGCCGCGCAGGCCGACGCCGAGCGCAAGCTCAGCGAGATCGATTGGGCGCTGACGCGGCGCCTGCTGCAGTCGATGGTCGCCCACCTCAACCCCACCTGGCGCGACCTCGGTGGCGTCGAATTGGAGCTCGGGGAGGTCGACATCGAGGGCGATGCGGGCGTCACCGCGCCGCTCGGCGAACCGACGTTCGCGCTCGACATCGAGAGCCGCATCGACGGCCTGGCCTCCTCGATGTCGCTGCTGATCCCATGGTCGGCGATCGAGCCGATCGCGGGAGCGATCCTCGGCGGCGAGCGCTCGCCCGAGGACGGCGACCCGCTCGAGGCCGCCGCCGTCAGCCGCGGGCTGGCGGGCGCCCGCGTCTGCCTGCGCGCGGAGATCGGCGCGGTGCGGATGCCGGTCGCGGAGATGCTCGCGATCGCGCCGGGCGCGTTGCTAGAGCTCGGCGAGGCCGCCGACAACGGCGTGCAGCTGTTCGCCGAGGGAGTCCCGCTCGGCCGCGCCCGCCCCGGGCTGCGCGGCACGCGGCGCGCGATCAAGCTCGTCGAAACCCTCGATCCCGGCGCCGCGACACTCATCAAGGAGGTCGGGCCGAGCGCGACTCCGCCGGTCCCGAAGATCCTGCACCCCGAGGAGCAGGGCAGCGGGGGAAGCGCGCCGGGCCAGCGCGGCGAGGAAAGCGCGCCGGGTGACACTCCCGAGAGCGCCGCCGCCGAGGACGCGAACCCCGATGGAGGGCCGCAGGACAGCAGCGACGCCGGCCCCGGTCTCACCGGAGATCCCATGTCGCGGCGCCTGCAGCGCATGCTGGGAATCTCGGTGCGCGTGTGGGCCGAGCTCGGCCGCACCACGATCCCGCTGGGCAGCGCCCTGGAGCTCTCGCCGGGCGTGGTCGTCGAGCTCGACCAGAGCGCGGAGACCCCGATCGAGCTGTTCGCCAACGGGATGCCCTTCGCCCACGGCACGCTGCAGGTCAGCGGCGAGGGCGAGTGGGCGGTGCAGGTCGAGGGTCTCAGCGCGCCGTGACGCTTCACCGCTAAAGCGCGCCCGAACCGCGCCGATAACCGGGGGCGACTCTCCTCGGAGTCATCCCTCGATGACCAGGTTCATGACGCTTACGCGCGCAGCCCGTCGGGCTGCCTTCCCCGCGCACGGCACACCCTTGCTCGGGTCGGCCACGCTTGTCGTGGTCCTGCTCGTCGACGCCCTCGCGCGCGCCGGCTCTGCGCAAGCCTTCAAACCGACCTCCCACGAGGGCGGCGAAGCGACTCCGCTCAACCTCTCCCCCACGAGTGGCGCGACACATACGAGCTCCGGCGGCGCGAGCATCACGCGCACGATCGTCGGCCTGTTGATCGTGATCGCGGTGATCTGGGGCCTGACGTGGATCCTCAAGCAGGTCAAGTCCGGTCGCGAGCGCGGCGCGAGCGGCGGCGGGCTCAGCAGCCTCGCGACGCTGCCGCTGGGCTCGGGCCGCTCGATGCACCTCGTGCGTGCCGGCAGCGACTACCTGCTGGTGGGCAGCGCCGAGCACGGCGTGGCCCCAATCCATCGGTATACCGAGCAGCAGGCGCGCGAGATCGGCTTGCTCGATCTCGTCGAGCGCCAGGACGGCGAAGGGCGGCCACCGATCGCCTCCGGCCCTGACCGTCCCCCGATCGCCTCCGGCGAGCTCGCGAGCCTCCTGGACCGGGTGCGCCAGTGGACGGTGCGGCGGTGAACGTCAGCTCCTCCAACGCCGTCCAGATCCTGCTGCTCGTCGGTGGGCTCGCGCTGATCCCGGCCGCGCTCTTCACCGTCACGGGCTTCTCGCGCATCCTGATCGTGCTGGGCTTCATCCGCACGGCGGTTGGCACCAACAACGCGCCGCCCAACCAGGTGCTGGTGGGGATCGCGCTGTTCCTGACGATCTTCGTGATGGCACCCACGGTGAGTGCGATCAAGCGCGACGCGGTGCAACCGCTGGAGGCTCACCACATCAGCACGACGACCGCGATCGAACGCGCCGAGCAGCCGCTGCGCGAATTCATGTTCCGCCAGACCCGCGTGCAGGACATCGCGCTGTTCATACAGCTCGCCCACGCGAAACGGCCGCACACGCGCGCGGAGGTCCCCACGGAGGTACTGATCCCGGCGTTCATCGTCTCCGAGCTCAAGAGCGCGTTTCAAATCGGCTTTTTGATCTTTTTGCCGTTCCTGATCATCGACCTGATCGTCTCCTCGACGCTGATGAGCATGGGGATGATCATGCTGCCCCCGACCTTCATCTCGCTGCCTTTCAAGATCCTGCTGTTCGTGCTCGTCGACGGCTGGGATCTCGTGATCAAGGCGCTCGTGCAGAGTTTTCACTGATTCGATCCCGACCCTTCTTCTTTCACCATGAACCAGGACACCGTCGTCAACCTCGCCTCGCAGGCGATGAGCCTCGCCTTCAAGGTCGCCGGCCCGATGCTGCTCGCGGCGATGGTCGTGGGCCTCGTCGTCTCGATCTTCCAGGCCGTCACCCAGATCCAGGAGCAGAGCCTCACACTGATCCCCAAGATCGCGGTGATCGCGGTGATCGCGGTGCTGTTGGGCCCGTGGATGCTGGGTCAGCTGATCGGCTACACCACGAACCTGTACTCCTCGATCCCGAGCCTGGTGGGCACGTGAACCACGTTCTGAAGATGCTCGCCGGCAACGAGCTCGCCGGTTTCATCCTCGTGCTCGCGCGGGTCACGCCGCTGTTCGTGCTGGCACCGCCGTTCTCCTCGCCGATGGTGCCGCCGCGCGTGCGCGGGATCATCGCCGTGGGCATCTCGATCGGGCTGGCGCCGATCGCGCTGCACGGCCAGCACGTGCCGAGCGACCCAGTGCAACTCGCGATGCTGGTGCTAGCCGGCCTCCTGGTGGGACTCGGGTTCGCGTTCTCGTTCGCGATCCTGTTTGCCGCGATCGAATCGGCGGGCTCGCTGGTCGACCTCGGCGCGGGCTTCTCCTACGGCGGGCTGATCGACCCGGTCAACGGCAACGAGGGCGGCGCGCTCGCGCACGTGTACTCGCTCGTCGGGATCGCGATCTTCCTGATCATCGGCGGCGAAGCGTGGGTGCTGCGCGGTCTCACCCGCACCTTCACGCTCGTGCCGCTGACGTCGGCGCCGCGAATCTCGAGCCTGTGGTCCGGCACCGAGCAGGTGTTCTCCACCGTCTTCGCCTCCGCCCTGGAGATCGCCGCGCCGGTGATGATCGCCCTGCTGATCACCGACGTCGCGTTCGGCGTCGTGTCGCGCGTCGTCCCGCAACTGAACGTGTTCGCGATCGGCTTCCCCGCGAAGGTCGTGGTCTCGATGCTGGTCGTAGGCGCAAGCCTGCCGTTCGTGGCGGGATGGATCTCCAACCAGATGTCGACGTCGGTCGGCGCGGCGCTCGGCGCGCTGCACGTGGGGTGAACGGTGGCGCACGACGACCGCACCGAGAAGGCGACCCCCAAACACCGGCAGCGCGCGCGCAAACAGGGGCAGGTCGCGCGCTCCGCGGACGTCGGTGGCTCGCTGGTGATGGCCAGCGGACTGTTCGCCATCACGCTGCTCGGGCCGCGCATCGTGGAATCGGCCAAGGGTGCGTTCTTCACCATCTTCGCGGCGATCGCTCACCCCACGCACGCGACCAGCGCGGGCGGCCTGCACACATTGCTGAGCACCGCGCTCTCCACGATCGGTCTCTCGGTGGGGCCGATCGCGGCGATCTGCCTCGGTGCGGGCCTGTTGGCGGGAGGTGCGCAGCTCGGTTTCCGCCCGGTGCCACAGGCGCTGAAGCTGGACTTCAAACGGATCAACCCGATCTCGGGGGCGCGCAACATATTTGGGCCGAATGCGCTCTTCGAGGCGTTGAAGGCAATAGTCAAGGTTGGGGTGGTGGGTGGCGTGGCTGCGCTCGCGCTGCTGCCTGGGATGACCACGCTGGCCTCCGAAGTGGGGCTGCCGCCGGGTGCGCTCGGCATCGTGCTTGGGCGCCGCGGCATGGAAGTCGCGCAGCGCGCCGCGTTCGCGTATCTGGCGATCGCCGCGATCGACTACATCTGGCAGCGTCGCCGCCACGAGCGCCAGCTGAAGATGACCAAGCAGCAGGTCAAGGACGAGATGCGCCAGCACGGGCTGCCGGCGGAGGTCAAGGCCGCGCAGCGCCGCCGCCAGATGCAGGCGGCGCGCAACCGCATGATGGCCGCGGTCCCCCAGGCCGACGTGGTTGTCGCCAACCCGACGCACTACGCGGTCGCGCTGCGCTACGACGGATCGCACAGCGCACCGGAGGTCGTCGCCAAGGGCAGGGACCTGATCGCGCTGCAGATCCGCCGCGTCGCCGAAGAGCACGAAGTAGAGGTAGTCCACGATCCCCCGCTAGCCCGCGCCTTGCACGCGAGCGTCGAGATCGGCCAGGTCATCCCCGAGGAGTTCTATGCCGCGGTGGCGCGCGTGCTCGCGTTCGTGTACCGCGCGGCGCGGCGTAGGAGGTACGCGGTATGAGCCTCGATCGCGTGAAGGTCGTGTTGCGTCACACCGACCTGCTGGCGGCGGTGGCGGTCGTGATGGTCGTGACGATGCTCGTCGTCCCGCTGCCCTCGGCGCTGCTGGACCTGCTGATCACACTCAACATCTCCGCGGCGCTGACGGTGGTCGTCGCGACGATGTACCTCGGCAAGCCGCTGGAGTTCGCGGCGTTCCCGAGCCTGCTGCTGCTGACGACGATGTTCCGCCTGGCGATCAACGTGTCGGTCACGCGGTTGATCCTCACGACCGGCGACGCCGGCAGCGTGGTGAAGGCGTTCGGGCAGTTCGTGGTAGGCGGCAACGTCGTCGTGGGCCTCGTGATCTTCCTGATCCTCATCGTGATCCAGTTCGTCGTCGTCACCAACGGCGCGGGACGCGTCGCGGAGGTCGGCGCGCGCTTCACGCTGGACGCGATGCCCGGCAAGCAGATGGCGATCGACGCGGACCTGAATGCGGGGCTGATCACCGAAGACCAAGCCCGCTCGCGACGCGCGGAGATCGCCGACGAAGCCGACTTCTACGGCGCGATGGACGGTGCGTCGAAGTTCGTCAAGGGCGACGCGACGGCCGCGGTGATCATCACCGCGATCAACCTCGTCGGCGGGATTGTCGTGGGCGTCGTGCAGCACCACCTGTCGTTCGCCGAAGCCACGCAACACTTCTCGCTGCTCACCGTCGGCGACGGACTCGCGGCGCAGATCCCGGCGCTGTTGATCTCGGTGGCGACCGGCATCATCGTCACGCGCGCCTCCACCGGCAAGGATCTTGGCAGCGACATCGCCATGCAGATCCTGCGTCAGCGCAAGGCGCCGATGGTCGCCGCCTCCGTGATCGGGCTGTTCGCGCTCGTCCCCGGCCTGCCCAAGCTGCCGTTCCTGATGATCGCGGCGGTGTTCGGGGCGATCGGCTGGAGCGTGCGCAACGGGCTGCCCAGCGACGCGGACGACAAGCCGCAGACCGAGCCGACGGCGCTGCCGGCGGGCTCGGGCAACGAGGAGGCCGTCGAGCGCTTGAACGTGGACGCCCTGGAGCTCGCGGTCGGCTTCGGCCTGGTGCCGCTCGTGGAGGGCGGCGCCTCAGGCGGCACGCTGCTGCGGCGCGTCTCGATGATCCGCCGCCAGATCGCCGGCGAGCTCGGGATCGTGATCCCGCCCGTGCGGATCCACGACGAGCTCGGCCTGGACTCCCACGAGTACGTCGTCAAGGTGCGCGGCGCGGAGGTCGCACGCGCGCGCATCATGCCCGGGCACCTGCTTGCGATGGACCCCGGCGACGCCGAGCAGGGCCTGCGGGGGATCCCGACGACCGAGCCCACGTACGGGCTGCCCGCGTTCTGGGTGCACGCCTCCGCGCGCGCCGAGGCCGAGGCGCTCGGCTACACGGTCGTGGACGCCGAGTCGATGATCGTCACGCATCTGACCGAGACGATCCGCGGTCACTCCGCGGAGCTGCTCAGCCGCCAGGACGTGCGCACGCTGCTCGACCAGCTCAAGGAGACCAACGCGGCCGTCGTCGAGGAGATCGTCCCGGAGGTGCTCACGCTCGGGGAGATCCAGCGCGTGCTGCGCGCGCTGCTCTCCGAAGGCGTCGCCGTCCGCGACCTGGGCACGATCTTGGAGGCGATCGGGGACAAGGCGCGAATAACACGGGACACCGGCCTGCTGACCGAGTACGCGCGCCAGGCGCTGGGTCGGGCGATCACCGCCCCGCACCTGGACGATCGTCTCTGCCTGCGGGCGATCACCCTGGATCCCGCGATCGAGCAGGAGGTCGCGACCTCAATCACCCAGACCACAGACGGGGAGTACCTCGCCATGGACCCGCCGCGAGCGCAGGCGATCGTCGGTGCGCTGCGCAGCGAGGTCGAGGGCGCCTCCGCCCGCGCCAGCTCGAACGGGGGCCGCGGGCCGGTGTTGCTGTGCTCGGCGCGCGTGCGCCGCCATCTGCGCAGGCTGATCGCCCAGGCTCAACCCCATCTGCCGGTCTGTTCGTACAACGAGATCGCGCCCGGCGTCAACGTCGAGACGATTGGAGTCATCCACGCATGAGCACCGCCATTCACGAGACCCCCACGGCGGATAGGCAGGACGCCGCCCCCGCCCCGGGCACCACGCACGATCCGCTCGTGCCCGCTCCCACCGCCGCGGAGACCCGCACGTACCGCGGGCGAACCGTCGAACGAGCTGATCCCCAAGATCCAGGCCGAGCTGGGTCGCGACGCGATCGTGATCCGCCGCCAGAGCGGACTGACGGGCGGCTTCGCGGGCTTCTTCCAGCGACCCTACGTCGAGATCGAGGCGCGCCGCGGCAGCCCCAGGATAGACCGCTACGACGAGGACGACGCCGCGCCGGCGCTGCCGGGGGACCTCGGCGCCGAGCTGATGGGCGTCCTCGACGAGGAGCTCGACGCTGCTCCGCCGCGACCGAGCGCGCTCGACGAGGAGTTTCGCGAGCTCACCGCGGCGAGCCTCGGCGCCGAGCCCGTCACCGCGACGCCCGAGGTGCCGCCTCCGGCGCTCCCGGCTCCATTCGCCGCGGCGCTCGCCGCCGCCGAGGCGGCGGCCGGGCCGCAGCAGCCGACACAGCCTTCCGCGCCTCCACGAACATCAGACGATCGGGGGACGAAGGCTCCGCAGCCCTCGGTGTCGCGTAGCCGGGCGCGCGATGCGATCGAACGCAGGCTGCTCGACGTGGGCGTCGGCGAGGAGCTCGTGCGCGAGCTGCTTGAGGCCGCGACGGGCCACGTGATGCCGTTCATGCCAGCGCGCACAAGCCTCGCGCGCGCGGTTCACGAGGCCCTGCGACAGCGGATCCCCGCGCCGCGGGCGCTGCCGGCGGGCAACGCCACGATCGCCCTCGTCGGCGCGGGCGGCAGCGGCAAGACGAGCGTATGCGCGGCGTTGCTGGGCGCTTATGGCAAGCGCAGCTCGCTGTCGGCGGTCTGCGCGACGGTGAGCGAAGGGGACCAGCGCGGCGCGCTCGAGTTGCTGCTGAGCCCGAACATCTCCCAACCGACACCGGTCGGCCACCCGCAGGCACAGGACGCCCTGCGCTCCGCGCGCGAGGACGGCCTGGTGCTGATCGATACGCCCGCGGTCTCGCCCGCCGACCCCTCAGCGGTGCGCGCGCTGGCGTCGTTGCTGGCGGAGCTGCGCGCCGACCGAGTCGTGCTGACGCTGCCGGCGACGCTCGGCAGGAAGGCCGCCGCGCAGCTGCTGGAGGCATTGCGTCCGCTGAACGCGGACGCGATCGCGATCACGCACGCCGACGAGACCGACCAGCTCGGCGTGGCGCTCGACGCGTCGTGCGCCTCCGGCCTGGCCCCGGTGTACACGCTCGAAAGCGGCCGCGGAGCGGGGCTCCTACAGGTGCAGCCGGCCGAGCTCGCCGAGAGGCTGCTTCCAGGACGATGAAACTGCGGCGCGCAAAGGCATCCTCGGCCCGCGAGGAGATCGCGCTGCCCGAGCGCTCGGAGGCGGTGACGCTCGTGCGCTCCAGCGGAGAGCGCGTGCAGGCGCGCGTGGCCGAGTGCAGTGGGACCGAGCTGTCGGTCGCGCTGATGTTCCGTCCCGAACGGCCGCTCGGCGCCGGCGATACCGACGGGCTGCTGCTCGAGTTCACCAATTCCGCGGGCCGTGTGCGTCTGCAGGGCGAAGTGACGTTGGTCGACCGCGAGCTGGTGCGCTTCCGCGACGTGAGCTCGGTCGAGCTGATCCAGCAGCGCGAGTTCGTGCGGGTGCGCGCCACGCGACCCGTCGCCGTGATCGGCGGTGGCAGCCAATCGACCATGCAGACATTCTCGGTCGATCTCAGCGGCGGCGGCATGCTGCTGGCGGGCCCCTCCACGCTGCGGGTCGGCGAGCAGATCCAGTTTCGCCTGACGACCGCCCAGGGCAATCCGCCCGTGTCGGGGGTCGCCACGGTCGTGCGCACCGATAGCCAGGGCCGCCGCGCGGTGTATTTCGACGAGATCAGCGAGGGCGACCACCGGCGGCTGGTGCGCTTCATCTTCGAGTGCCAGCGCGCCGAGCGCCGTCGCGGCCTGGAGGAAGGCCGTCGCCATGGCTGACAAGAGCAAGGGCGCAAAGAAGCGCGCCGGCAAGGACACGGCAGGTAAGAAGAAGGGCAAGCCCGGCGGTGGGGCAGAGGGCGCCGGTGGCGGCCTGTCACTTGCGGAGCACCCGCGCGCAACCAATAGCGTGGCTCGTGCCAAGGCGTGGGGCGGCCTGGCCGGATTCGTGCTGGGCGGCTATCTGTCCCTCTCCACCCACACGCTCGCAGACGCCGGCGCGCGCGCGCTGGCGGCCGGCGTCGTCTGCTATGTCGCGACCTGGGCGATCGCCGTTTTCGTGTGGCGACGCCTGGTCGTCGCAGAGCTCAGCCACGCCCGCCAGGAGGCAGTTTCCGCGGAGATCGCGAAGCTGGCGTCCAATTCGGCCGAGGCGTCCTCAAGTACCGGCTGAAGCTGACGATAAACCGGCGTGAGAAAGGGCCGACATGGAGTTGGCCCGGGACTGAACAATCAACCGTCATCAAGGAGATGAACGAATGTCCCTGACGATCAACACCAACATCGAGGCGATGGGCGCGCAGCGCAACCTCCAGAACACGGAGAACATGCTGTCGAGCACCATGGCGCACCTCTCCTCGGGTCTACGCATCAACTCGGCCGCCGACGACGTCGCCGGCTACGCGATCGACCAGCGCCTGCAGGGCCAGGTCAACGGCGTCGTGCAGGCAACGCAGAACAGCCAGGACGCCGTCTCGATGGTTCAGACGGCGCAGGGCGCGCTGAACGACGTGCAGCAGATGCTCCAGCGTATGCGCGAGCTCTCTGTCCAGTTCGCCAACGGCACCAACACCGAAACCGACAAGGAAGCGATCAAAGGCGAGGCCAAAGAACTCGAATCCGAGATCACGCGCGTCGGCGAAACGACGAAGTTCAACGGCGTCGCGCTGCTCGCCGAAGAAAAGAAAATCGCCTTCCAGGTCGGTGCCAACGAAAAAGAAACGATCGAAGTCGGCACGACCAAGCTGTCGGAAGCGGTCAAAGGCATCAGCGTGGAAAAAATCGAATCGATCGACACCGCGATCAACGAAGTCTCGAAGGCCGCGGCCAACTTCGGTTCGGTGCAGGACCGCCTGCAGTACACGCAGAGCAACCTCTCGATCTACGGCGAGAACCTGTCCGCCGCGCAGAGCTCGCTCCAGGACGCCAACATGGCGGCCGAAATGACCAACTTCACCAAGGACCAGGTGCTGCAGCAGGCCGGCGTGTCGATTCTCGCGCAGGCCAACTCGCTGCCCCAGGCCGTGCTGAAGCTGCTCGGCTAGTAAACAGATCTTCCTCAGTGGCGGCGTTCTCAGAGCGCCGCCACTGCAGCGAAGCCTTTCCAGGGCGCCCGCGCCAGGGAACGGTACAACAACGCTTCCGCGGTCAGGGAAGGCCGACAGAAGCTATATACCGCCGATTCATCGAGGGAAACGGTGGTGAGGTGGGCGGCTCCGGCCGCCCACCTCGTCGTTAAGGCTCAATATCCCCTCTCCCCTGCCGATCAACCGGACGATGTCGGTCGAATCGGTCCTGCAGCGCGTGGCCGTGCTCGAACAGGCCCTCTCGAACCCCGCGTCGCTGCTTGCGGCGGCGCGTACGGGAGGCACGGCGGCGCCCTCCGGCCTGTCCGAAACCGCTCCCGAACCGGCCGGTGTGAACAGCGGTTCGTCGTTCGCCGATGCACTTCAGAGCGCCAACGCCGCCTACGCCGCTCCCCCCACGACGAGCGCGACGCTCGCGCCTTCGACGAATGCCGCGCTCACGCCGGGCGTCGCGGCATCGCCGTACGGCCCGACGTTGACCGTGTCCCCGATTGGAGCACCCTCGACCGCGTCGCCCGTGGGTGCATCCGGCACCGGCGCGGGCGAACGCATCGTCGCGGTCGCCGAAACCCAGGTCGGCCAGGCCGAGCAGCCGCCAGGATCCAACGAATCGCCGGCGATCGCCCAGTACCGCGCGGCAACGGCGGGCGCGATCCCGGGCGCGCCCTGGTGCGCCTACTTCGCCTCGTGGGCCGCGCGTCAGGCCGGCGTACCACTCGGCCCTCAGGGCGAAGGACTCGGCGCGGTATCGGAGATCTGGTCGTGGGCGCAGAGCACCGGGCGCGCGATCGCCAACGGCCCCGGCGTCGTGCCCCAGCCGGGCGACCTGATCGTGTTTGGCGGCGAGCACGTCGGGATCGTCAAAGGCGTCCTCCCGAACGGACAGATCCAGACGATCGAGGGCAACTACGAAAACAAGGTCGCGCTGAACGTGCGCAGCCCGACCGAAGCGACCGGGTACGTCAGCCCAGGCTGAGACGGCACGGCCAGCTCGCTCGACGTGGGGTACCGTGACTCACGGACCCGAGAGGCTCGTGACTCATGCCCGAACTGAACTTCGCGATCTCACAGCACTTCCTCGACGATCGTGGCCAGCGCGCCGGATTCGTCCTGTTCGGCGCCTTCCTGCTCTCGTTCCTGTTCATCCGCACGAGCGCCCGCCTGATCCGCAGCCCGCGCATCACGTGGTGGCCCGGAAGCGTTCAAACCAAGGGCGGCCTACACCTGCACCATCTGGTGTGGGGCATCGTGCTGATCCTCCTCACCGGGTTCCTCAACTTCGTGCTGCAGCCCGCCAGCCCCTGGCTCGAGGTCCTCGCCGCGCTGTTCGGGATCGGCGCCGGCTTGACGCTCGACGAGTTCGCGCTTTGGATCCACCTCGAAGACGTCTACTGGTCGCAGGAGGGCCGTGCCTCGATCGACGCGGTCGTCGTCGCCACGCTGCTCGGCGGCCTGATCGTGCTCGGCGTCGCGCCGTTCGACATCCCCAACCACGCCTCCTCGATGAGCTCGCTCGTGGTCGCGATCGTCGTCGATCTGACGTTCGCCGCGCTCGCGATCCTGAAGGGCAAGCCGCTGCTCGGCCTGGTCGGAGTGTTCATCCCGCTCGCGTCGATCGCCGGAACGGTGCGCCTCGCCGCGCCCTCCTCGCCGTGGGCGCGCCGGCGCTATCCGCCAGACGGACACAGGATGGCCCGGGCCACAGCTCGCTTCGCACGCATCCGTGCGCGGCGGCGCTCGATGATGAACGCGATCGGGGGCGCCCCGAGCCAGCCGGTTGACGGTTGAGCGGACGCTCGGCGAGTCTCAACCGCGCAGGGTCGTCAGGCCGACCCGCACGTGTACCGGCATCTCCGCGGGTGTCTCGCCGGCTTCGACGATCTCGGCGACGCGCGTAAGCGTCTGCAGGCGCTGCTCGGGCGGCAGCGCCGCGATCCAGCTGATCGACGCGATGTAGGCCACGCACTCCTCGGGGAGCGTCGGCCGAGTGAAGGTGATTCGCAGTTCCCGCGGCTCGCTCCACTCGCCCGCGGCGCGGACGGAGTCCTGCCATGACGGTCCATCGAACTGCGGATGCTCCGGGCGTGCCTCGGCGATCAGCGTGCCCACGTCGTGCGCCCACGACGTGCCACCCCAATCGGGCAGCATTTTGAGCACCGCGAGCCCACCGCGAGGGCGCAGAACGCGACGCATCTCGGCAAGCGCCGCGGCGTGATCGAACCAGTGAAACGCTTCGGCGACCGTCACCGCCGCGACGGACTCGTCGGGCAGCGGGATCGCCTCCGCGACCCCCTCGGCCACGTGCACGTCCGGGAGCTGCGAGGCAAGCATCTCCCGCAGCTCCGCCTGGGGCTCCACAGCGATGACGTCGAGCCCGAAGGCGTGCAGCGCACGGGTCAGCTTGCCTGTGCCGGCCGCCAGGTCGAGCACCGGCGCGCCGGCGGCGAGACGCAGCTCCGCCGCGATCGCACCGGCGACAGCAGGCGCGTACTCCGGCCTGCCGCGCTCGTATACCTCGGCGACCTCCGCGAACCGCTGGGCGAGAGGATGCAGCTCCATGTGTGAGCGCACGGTAGCGCCTGGCGCTTTGATACACCGGAGGTGATGAGCACCCCGATGCGAACGCCTCGGCGCCTGCGACGGCGCGCCGGCCTCATCGTTGCCGCGCTCCTGCTCGCCGGGATCCTCGCGTTCGCGCTCTCGCGCCTGGGGCTGCATCGCGTGGGCCACGCGCTCGCGTCCGCGACCCCGGGATGGGTGCTGCTGGCGCTCGCGCTGATGTCGCTCTCGCTGCTCTCCCGTGCGGTCTCCTGGCACGAGGTGCTGCGCGCCGCGCTGCCGCGCATCGCGATCCCCTGGGCGCCGGTGGTGCGCGCCACGATGATCGGCGTGATGGGCTCCGCCGTGTTCCCCGGACGCATCGGCGAGCCCACGCGCGTGTTCGTCCTCAGCCGCCGCCTGGAGGGCTCCACGCGACGCCTGGCCGCCGTGCTCGCCGGCACGGTCTTCTCGCAGACGCTGATCAACCTGCTCGCGCTCGCGATCCTCGCGACGATCACGCTCACGAGCGTCCAGCTGTTCGCCCACACCGGCCTCTCCGGGCTGCTCGGCGTGCTGATCGTGCCGCTCGCGATCTGCCTGCTCGTGGTCGCCGGTCCACGGCTGCTGCGCCTCGCCCAGCGCGCGTGCTCGCCCCGGATCTCGCTCGCCGCACTGTCCCTCGCGCGGATGCTGCGGCTCGCTCGCCAGGGGCTCGCCGCGTTCGCCACCCCGCGCCACGGCGTGCCCGCGGTGCTCGCGCAGCTGTTCGCCTGGACGTTGCAATGGCTCGCCTGCTACGCCGTCCTGCTCGCGCTCGGCCTGCAGTCCCATGGCGGGCTCGCGGCCGCCGCCGCGGTGCTGCTCGCGGTCAACGTCAGCGCAGCTCTTCCGGCGACGCCCTCCAACGTCGGCGTCTTCCAGGCCGCCTGCCTGGTCGTACTCGCCGCCTACGGCGTGGGCGCCGGCCCGGCGCTCGCCTACGGAATCATCCTGCAGGCCGTAGAGGTCATCACGGCGCTCGCGCTGGGTCTGCCCGCGCTGCTCGGGGAGGGCATGACCTGGCGCGACATCCGTTCGCGTGCCGCGTTCGAAAGCGGCGCGGTGAGCGGCGAGTAGATCACCCCGCCAGCGCCCGCAGCGACTGGCGCAGCGACCGCGTCGTCTGCAGCACCGCGGTCGGCTCGTACCCGCAGTGCGCCATGCAGTTCTCGCAGCGCGGATCCCTGCCGCGGCCGTACTTGCTCCAGTCGGTCGTCTCCAGGAGCTCCTTGTAGGTCTTGGCGTAGCCGTCGGCCATCAGGTAGCACGGGCGCTGCCAGCCGAACAGCGAGTAGCTCGGTATCCCCCACGCCGTGCACTCGAATTCGGCCTTGCCTTCCAGGAAGTCCAGGAACAGCGGGCTGTGGTTCAGCCGCCAGCGCCGCCGGCGACCGTCGGCGAACGCCTCGCGGAACAGCTCGCGCGTCTGGCGCACGCCCAGGAAGTGCTCCTGGTCGGGGGCTTTCTCGTAAGCGTACGCCGGCGAGATCATCATCTCGTCGACACCGAGATCGTCGTTGAGGAAGTCCAGCACCTCGCGCACCGTCTTCGCCGAGTCCTGCGTGAAGAACGTCGTGTTGGTCGTCACCCGGAATCCGCGCGCCTTCGCCGCCTTGATCGCCGCGACGGCCTTGTCGAACACGCCCTCGCGTTCCACCGAGGCGTCGTGGCGCTCGCGCAGCCCGTCCATGTGGATCGCCCACGCGAAATACGGGCTCGGCTTGAAGTTGTCGAGCTTGCGCTCCAGCAGCAGCGCATTCGTGCACAGGTAGACGAACTTCTTGCGTTTCACGAGCTCGTCCGCGATCGTGTGGATCTCGGGATGGATCAGCGGCTCGCCGCCCGCGATCGAAACCATCGGCGCACCGCTCTCCTCGATCGCCCCGATCGCCTGCTCTACCGGCATGCGCCGTTTCAGCGTGTGATCGGGGTGCTGGATCTTGCCGCAGCCCGCGCACTCGAGGTTGCACTGGAACAGCGGCTCGAGCTCGACGATCAAAGGGAACTTGTCCCGGCGCGCGAGCCGCTGGCGCATCAGGTACCAGCCCATGCGCGTGCTCTGTTTGATCCGCGCCGCCATCTGCTGCACCAGCCTAGACGATGGGGGACGCGCTCTGGTCGTTCAGGCGCCCTGCGCCCACGCCGGCAGGCACGCTGCGGCGCGCCGCAGCCCCGCCGACGCGAGCGCGACCCCCGCGACCGTCGCCAGCGGGCGCGTCAGCTCGCGGCCGGGCGTGTCGGAGATCACGCGCACCACCGCGAACGGGCGCTCCGCGGCGGCCGGGGCGAGCCAGACCGACTCCATGTCGACCGCGGCCGCGCCGCGTTGCCGCAAGCGCGTGCGCGCGTCGCCCATCGCGATGCGCTCGACCGAGGCCACGACCCCACGCCGCACAGTCATCCCTGCATGCAGCAGCGCCGCCGCGAGCTGCTCGCAGCCGTCGCACTCCACGCGCTCGCCGCCGGGCCCGATCACCGCGTCGGCCACCACCGCGTCGCCGACCTCGCCGAGCTCGTCCAGACCGCCGGCGAAGCCCATCACCAGCAGGCGTCGCGCCGGATCGCCCGACAGCTTCGCGGCCGACTCGCGCGAGCGGCGCGGCCCCATACCGGTCTGCAGCACTCGCGCCCGCGGCCCGCCGGATGGCGCCGCGCGCGACGCGCGCCGCAGGCCCGCGCGGATCATCGTCGCCTCCAGGCGCAGCGGAGCCGCGATCAGCAGGTCACTCACAGCGCCCCCAGACGTGACGCCAAGATCGGCGGCAGGACGTCTCACACCGCCCCCAGCACGCAGCGCGCCGCCGCGTGACCGCTGCGCACGGCGCCCTCGAGCGTCGCCGGCCAGCCCGTCGCGGTCCACGCGCCCGCCAGCGCCAGACCGGGCACCCCGACGTCGGCGGATGCGCGCAGCGCTCCGCAGCCGGGCACCGCGCGGAACGTCGCGGCGTGTTCGCGCGTCGCGACGAACAGCTCGAGCTTCGCCCCGCGGGTGCGGGGAAAGAGCTCGGCGATCGCGGGCACGTAGCGCTCGCGCAGCGCGTCGACGCTCATCGCCATCTCGGCACGCGCGCCCGACAGCGAGACCGCGAGATATTGAGGGTCCCCCAGCCCGCCCCCGTCCGAGAGCCCGCCCGCCTCGCTGCGGTCGAACACGTCCTGCACCGGGGTCCCGACCGCGGCGGCGAATGGGAGATCGCACACGACCCGATCGTAGACGACGTGCAGGTTCACGATCGGGGCCTCCCCCAGCGCACGCGCGCGGTGCGCGACATCGGCCGGCACACCCACATCGGAGCGTTCCAGCAGCGTCGCCGCACGCGCGTGGGGGAGCGCCACGATCACCGCGTCCGCGTCGATTCCGCCTGCGGCGCCCGCTTCGCTCTCCCCCATGCCCTCAGCGCCCGTCTCGTCGGCCTCGGCGTCGCCCTCCCCCCCGCCGCGGTCGGGATCCGCACGACCGCCGCCCAATACCTCGAACCCCGTCCCGGCACGCCGCACGCGCTCGGCGCGCCACCCGAGCCGCAGCTCGACGCCCGCCTCCCGTAGAGCCCGCTCCGCCGGGTCTCCCACGATCTCGCTCAGCGGACGCCGGTGGAAGCCCATGTCGCCCGCGTCGGCCGCCTCCAGCAGGCCCTTTCCGAACACGAACGCCCCCAGCGCGAGCGACGCCTCGGCGGCCGGCAGGTTCAGCGCGGGCAGCGCGATCACGTCCCACAGCGCCGCCACCGCCCGCGCGCTCTGGCCGTGCGCGGCCAGCCACTCCCCCAGGGTCTGCGCTTCGGCCGCGGGCGAGCTGGGGTCGACATGGCCGAGCGCGCGCGCCGCGAGCGCCGCCCGCACGCGTTCGCGCGGGGAGATGTGGCGGTAGCCGAGCAGCGCGCGCGCGAGGTGCAGCGGGACGGGCAGGTTCGAGCGCCGCAGCAGCGCCCCCCGCCCGCCGGGTGCCAGTACCGGGATCTCCAGGCGCGGCTGCACGTACACGCCGTCATGCCCGCCGATCCGCTGCAGCAGCGCGCGGTAGGCGGTGTAGCAGCGCAGGAACACGTGCTGGCCGTTGTCCATCCGCAGGCCCTCGCGCTCGAACGAGTACACCGCGCCGCCGAGCCGCGGGCGCACCTCCAGCAGCGTCACGCTCGCGCCCGCCGCGGCGCAGTCGAGCGCGGCGGCGATCCCCGCGAGGCCGCCCCCAATCACCGCGACGCGCGCGCTCACCGATCGGCCGCCGAGCGCGCCGACCCCGAGGCGCGGCGCGGCGAGTGCCGCGACCGGCGCGGTGCGTGCGGGCAACTCATCGCGGCGCCCCTCATTCTTCGTCCTCGGGGCGCAACCGTTCCGCCGGGTGCGGCTCGGGCACCCCCCGGCCCAGCAGCGCGCGCCCCGCGACCCACGCCTTCTCGTGCGCGCGCAGCGACGCGCGCTGCGCGAGCGCGCGGTCGGGGCGATCCTCGACGCGCCGCAGAACGCGCAGGTAGATCCCCGCCATCGCCAGCACACACGCCGCGCTGCGCCGATCCAGATACCCCAACAACTGCAGGCCACGGTGAAACCAGTTGCGCGCGCGCAGCAGCTGGAAGCGCATCAGCGCGAACAGCTGGCCGACGTCCTCCCCGCCGAAGCCCGCCACGACCTTCTCGTCGGCGGCCGTCGCCTCGCGCGCGAGCGTCGCGAGCTGCGCGGCGTCGAGCGCACCGTCGTCGTGCAGGTGGTAGCGCACGAGGTCGCGCGCCGGGATGTACACGCGGCCGTGCGCGGCGTCCTCGCGCAGGTCGCGCACGATGTTCACGATCTGCATCGCAACGCCCAGCGCGTCCGCCATCTGCTGCGGCGTGAGCGGGGGCTCGCCCTCGCCCATGATGGTCTCCCGCACCGCAGCGAGCCGCGCGGGGTCCGGGTGCGCGCGGGTCCCGAAGATCGCCAGGCACAGCCGCCCGATCGAGCCCGCCACGCGGCGGCAGTAGAGCTCCAGCTCGGCGAAGCTCTCGTAGGCGGTTCCCTCGACGTCCATGCGCACGCCCGCGATCAGATCCTCCAGGGCGTCGCGCGGCAGGTCGAAGCGCTCGCGCGCGTCCGCGAGCGCCGCCATCACCGGGTCCGTGTCGTGCACCGAGAGCTCACGCAGCGCACGCTCGATCGCGGCGAGCCGGCGCAGCTTCTCCGCGGGCTCCAACCGCCCGTCGCCGATGTCGTCGACGCGGCGCGCGTACGCGTACACCGCGCACATCGCGCGCCGCTTCGCCGCGGGCAGCAGGCGGATGCCGTAGTAGAAGTTCCCCGCCGCCGAGCGCGTCAGCGACTCGCACTCGCGGTAGGCCAGCGTCGCGCGCATCGACGTCGCGTCGCTCGCACCCCCGGCGCAGTCCGCGTCGCGCGTGCCCGCGCTCACCCGCGCCGCCCCGCCAGCAGGCGCAGGGTCGCCGCGAGCCGGCGCACCCTGGACGCGCTCGGCGCACCGCGGAGGACGTCGTAGCGCGCGTGCGCGACCGCGTCGAGCGCCGCGACCGCGCCGCCGGCGAACGCCGCGACCGCCAGCCGCTCTCCTCCGCGCAGCGTGTCGATCAGGCCGAGCCCTTCGGCGAGCAGCTCGCGGGTGCGCGCGACCTCGAACGCGAGCAGCCCCCGCAGCTGCCACGGGGCCGGGCCCGGCCCCCCGAGCTCCTGCTCGCGGCAGCCGAACCGGTCGAGATCCTGCGCCGGCAGGTACACGCGCCCGCGCGCGTAGTCCTCGGCGAGATCCTGCCAGTGCTCGGCGAGCTGCAGCGCGGTGCAGATCCGCCCCGACATCCGCAGGCGCTCCGGGGTGGCCTTGCCGAACACGCGCAGCACGAGCTCGCCGACGGGGTTCGCCGAGAGCTCGCAGTAACCCAGCAGCTGCTCCCAGGTCTCGTACCGCGCGACCCGCTGGTCGGTGCGGTTGGCCTCGATCAGGGCTCCGAACGGGGCGCGCGGCAGCGCGCACTCGCTCAGCACCGGCGTCAGCGCGACCAGAAGCGGATGCGACGCGCGACCCTCGTACGCGCGGTCGAGCTCGTCCTCCAGCCAGTCCAGCGTGGCCAGCCGCTCGGCGGGAGATCTGCCGTCGGCGTCGCCCAGCTCGTCGGCGAGCCGCGCGAACCCGTACAGCGCCAGCAGTCGTTCGCGCGGCGCGCGCCCCAGGACGCGGCTGGCGACGGGGAAGTTCTCGCCGCCCGCGCGCGCCATCACGGCCTCGGCGGCCGGTGGCGGGGCGTCGGCGAGCAGGGCCATCACGTCGCGCCGTCGGCCTCTCGGAGCGCGCTCAGGCACCGTCCGAGTGCCATCACCGGGAAGCTGAGACGGTAGAGGTGGTAGTTGATGTAGTAGTCGGAGGGGAAGCCGGTGCCGGTGTACTGCGGCTCGTCCCACGTCCCGTCCGCGCGCTGCGTGCCGGTGAGCCATGCGATCCCGCGCGCGACCGCCGGCGAGGGCTCGCGCGCCTCGCCCGCGGCGTGCAGCGCTAACAGCGCCCACGCCGTCTGCGATGCGGTCGACGCGCCGCGCCCGACCCAGGCGGGGTCGTCGTAGGAGCGCGCGTCCTCGCCCCAGCCGCCGTCCTCGTTCTGGTGCTCCTCCAACCAGCGCACGGCGCGCCGGACGCAGGGGTCGCCCGGCGCGACCCCCATCGCGACGAGCGCCGGCAACGCGGCGCCGGTCCCGTACACGTAGTTGATCCCCCAGCGCCCGAACCACGAGCCGTCGGGCTCCTGCTGGTCGAGCAGCCAGCGCAGGCCGGCGCGCGCGACCGGGGTGTCGGCGCGCCCGAGCGCCGCCAGGCACCTCCAGGACGTGCGCGCTGACGTCGGCGCTGGGCTCGTCGATCACCTCGCCGAAGTCCAGGAACGGAAGCTCGCGCACGAGCGCGCGCGTGTTGTCGGCGTCGAACGCGCCCCAGCCGCCGCCGGCGCTCTGCATCCCCTCCAGCCAACTGGTCGCGCGCGCGAGCGCACCGGCCGCGCGTTCGCGGATCGCTCCCGGCGCGCGCAGCAGTGCGAGCGCGACCTCCGCGGTGTCGTCGGTGTCGGGGTAGTTGTCGTTGGCGAACTCGAACGCCCAGCCGCCCGCCGCGAGCCGCGGCCGCGCGACCGCCCAGTCGCCGCGCACGCGGACCTCCTCCGCCAGCAACCACGCGACGGCGCGCGCGAATGCCGGGTGCTCGCCCGGCACGCCCGCATCCGACAGCGCGATCAATGCCAGCGCGGTGTCCCACACCGGCGACTGGCACGCCTCCAGGCGCCGGCTGGGGCCGCGCGGCGCGCCGACGCCGGCGGAGTCGTCGCGGTCCTCGACCATGAAGCCGTCGATTCCCCGTAGGCCGCGCCGCATCGCGGGGTGGTCGAGCGGGTAGCCGCGCAGGTGCAGCGCCATCAGCGAGTACACCCACGGGGGCTGGATCCCGCCCCACGAGCCGTCGGCCTCCTGGCGGCGCACGATCCAGCGCTCCGCGCGTCCCATCGCCAGCCGCCTCAATGGACCCAGCGGCCGCCGCTCGTAGAGCCGCAGCGCGCTGTCCAGGCGCCCCAGCCACGCGCCCTTGGAGAGGCCCCGCGGGCGGTGCGATCCCAGCGGCGGGCCGTGCAGCTCCTGCAGGTCGAACCCCAGCTCGTGCCGCGGGCGGTGCGCTTTGACGAGCGTCAGCGCGACGATCGTCTGGCGCGCCCAGCACGCGAAGTCGTAGACGTTCAGCGGCACCCACGACGGCAGCAGCACGATCTCGGGCGGCAGCGCCGGGACGCGCTCCCACGGCCACAGCCCGAACAGCGCAAGCCAAACGTGCGTGAAGACCCGCGCGCGCTCGATCCCGCCGTGCGCGCGGACGAACTCGGCGGCGGCGCGCATGTGGGGCTGCTCGGGCGTGTCGCCCGCGAGCCGCAGTGCCCAGTAGGCCTCGATCGTCGTGGACAGGTCGCCGTCGCCGCCGTGGAAGTTCGTCCACGTCCCGTCGTCGCGCTGCTGCGAACGAATCCACGCGGCGGAACGCTCGGTCTCATCGGCACGCCGGATCCCGAGGAACTCGCGCAGGAGCATGTCCTCGGCGTCCATCGTGACGTTCGTCTGCAGCTCCCCCTTCCACCAGCCCGCCTCGTGCTGCAGCGAGAGCAGATGGTCGCGGGCGCGCTCCAGCGCGACGCGGGCATCGGTGCTCTGCTCGACGGTTGACGAAGACATGGCGCTCTCGCGACGCGGTGATATCACTTTGCCCGGCCCCGCGCCGCACGGGACGGCCCTCAGGGCGCCCCCGCGCTCGCCCCGCCGGCGCCCGGTACGAGCACCTCGGGGTGCGCGTTCGGCGTGATCACAGCTGTCCGCAGCGCCACCTCGGGGACCGCGCGCGGGATCGCCGAGACGAAGCGGTACACGACCAGGCCGTGCACGTCGGAGCGCGCGGCGAGGCGGAAGCCGGCCACGGGCGGCCCGCCGGCGCCGGCGCGCAGCGGGAGGTAGCCGGTCTCGTCGATCTCGCGCAGCCGCAGGTAGCTGTCGCGCGGCGCGTTGCGCAGCGGGGGGAGGTAGTACTCCAGCGGCGCCGCGCCCAGCTCGACGGTCGTGATCGCGCGTTCGGTCATCGCGTGTTCGTTTGCAGAGGCCGCCGCGCGCCCGCGGGACGTAGACAAACCACCGCGCGTACGCGCGCGCGCGGCGGGGCCCTTTTCGGAAGTGCCCACCGGCGCGCGCAGAATGTCGGCCACACCCCGCCAGTCGCCGCGCTGCAGGCGCGGGCTGAGATAGACGTCGACGCTCAGCGCCAGGAACGCCGCCGCGATCAGCCCACCCAGCGCCATCCCCGCAGCCCCCGTGCGGCGCGCCCCTGCAATCACCGCAATCGCGACGCTCACCGGCACCATCGCCGCGACGAGGTTGCGCGGCGCGAGGTAGTCCGCGCCGAGCGCGGCCAGGGCGAGCGGCAGCAGGATCCCGCCCGCCGCAACCGCCAGCGCGAACAGCGCGCCGTCGCTCTCCTGCGGCGTCAGCACGCGCCACAGGCCCACCGCGAGGCCCGCTCCGATCAACAGCGCGACCCCGAGCTCCACGGCGTGCCCGAGCGGCGCCGCGGAATAGCCGGTGAGGTAGTACTGCGGGATCGCTTCCACGCGCGCCGACAGCGCCCAGCGCCCGATCCACTGCGTCCCGTGGCCGCCCTGCGCGACCGCCAGTGGCACGAGCGCCGCGCCCACGGCGACGATCGCAGCGACCGCGAGCAGCGCTCCGCGCAGCCTCCCTGCCTCGCTTGCGCCGCCCGACGCACGCGGGTCTCGCGCGCTGCGCAGCCGGCCCGCGAAGCCGCAGCGCCACAGCAGCCACAGCGCCATCGGCGCGAGCAGGAACACCGCGAAATAGTGGCTCAGCAGCGCCGCCGCGCCGCTCAGCGCGAACAGCGCCAGCCGCCGCGGGGTCGGCTCCCGCGCAGCGCGAACGCAGCACCACATCGCCAGGGCCGCGAACAGCACGAAGAACGCGTACGCGCGCGCCTCCTGCGAGTACCACACCAGCAGCGGGTTGCACGCCACGAGCGCCGCCGCGAGGATCGCCGCGCGGCGCCCGCTCAGCTCGCGCGCGATGCCCCACGCGACTCCCACCGTCGCGATTCCCGCGAGCGCCGACGGCAGCCGCAGCGCGACCTCCCCCGTGCCCGCCACCCGCGACCACGCCCACACGACGAGGTACCACAGCGGCGGCGTGTTCTCGGTGTGCACGAACGCGCGCCACGTCGCCGCGAGGCTCGCGTGCAGCACGTGCACCGGGGTGAACGCCTCGTCGTACCAGAAGCTCTGCACGTCGAGCGTCGCCAGCCGCAGCACCGCGGCGAGCAACGTCAGCGCCGCCAGCGGCCACCAGCTCGACAGGCGTCCCGCCCTCGCGCGCGACTGCGCTTCGCCACCCACCGGGGACCCCCCCTGGGGTCCCCCATTCGAAACCCTTTCGGCCTGCGCGGTGGGATCAGCCATCGGCTCCCGCAATCGGGGCGTGCGTGGCACCCGGCGGCGTCGCCGCACCGCAAAGACGGTCGCGCCGCGCCGAGCCGAAGCACGCGTAGCGGTAGGCGCGCTTGTCGGCGGTGTTCGGCGGGAGGTAGAAGCCGCCGTGCGATTCGCGCACGCCGTGCACCGTCGGCCCGGTGATCACCAGGCAGATCTGCGGCAGCTCCCCCGGCGGGCCCGGCGCTTCGTTGCCGCACAGGATGTCGCGCGTCGTGTGCGTCTGGAGATCCTGCTGGACGGAGATGTTGTGGTAGTCGCGGCGCGTCAGCGCGCGCCACGTGCGCAGGTCCGCGGTGATCCGCCGCGCGGTGTGCGTGGAGAGCCTCACGTCGTTGACGACCGCCACCGCCAGCAGCACGAACGCCAGCGCCAGCAGCGTGCTCTCCACGCGGCGCAGATCCCCGCGGCCGCGCCGCTCCCGACCCTGCTCGCGCGGGCACAGCGGCTCGGGGAGGCCCTCCCAGAAGCCCCCCCGCGGCGGACGGGTGGGCGGGCGGTCATCTCCGGCTGTCGGGATCGCGCTCATCCCGAGGACACCGGGGAGAACAGCGGGGCGGTCTGGTGCGCGACGAACAGCACCTGCACCGCGAGCGTCGCGACCAGCAGGCGCCGGTCGCGCGTCACCGCCGCCAGCGGCAGCGACCACAGCGTGTACCACGCCAGCAGCCACGTCGAGGTCACCGAGATCGCCAGCAGCGTCCAGCCCGACGCCGCGACCCAGTCATAGCCGCGCCACGTCCGCCACAGCAGATGCAGGATGACTACCACCAGAGCGACCTTCAACAAATCGTGGTCGATCGGGAACACCCCCGGCTTGCCGAACAGGTGCGCGATCTCCGTCGCGAAGCTGTCCGCCGAAACCAGCGCCGCGTCGCGATTCAGCGCCGCGACCACGTTCAGCCCGCGAACGCCGAACACCGGGACCGTCACGACCGCCGCCACCGCCAGCGCCGCCCCCACGCCCGCGATGCTCGCCCAGCTGCGCCGCGCGAGCACCATGAACGGGAGCATCGCCGCCGCCACCGTCTTCATCAGCGCGCCCACCACCACCGACGCCGCCGCCGGCGCGTCGCGGCCCGCGAGCGTCAGCGCGACCGCCGCCATCATGAACGCCGTCATCACCAGGTCGTTGTGCGCGCCGCCCACCCCGTAGATCACGTACAGCGGGTTGACCCCCACCGCCACCAGCGCCAGCGCCGGGTTCAGCCCGCGCCGCCGCGCGCAGTGCCACGTCAGCGCGAGCGTCGCCGCGCTCCCCGCCAGCGCCTGCAGCTTCATCAACCACAACGCACCCTTCAAACCCAATAGTCCCGCCGGGTAGCTCAGCAGCGTGTACAGCGGGCCGTACGCCGTCGCCGTCCGCCGCCAGTCCGAGCCCACGTACGTGTAGACCGCGTCGGTGTTGATCGCGTGCGGCCCGTGCAGGTACGGGTTGATGCCGTGCACGACGCCCATCCGCGCGTACGCGATGTAGCTGAACACGTCCGTCGAGAACAGGATCGGGCCCGCGAACACGATCGCGTGCAGCACCGCCACGAGCCCCACCGCCCACAGCGTCGCGCGGCGCTCGCCGAGGCCGCCCGCCAGCCGGCGCCCCAGCGCGAGCAGCACCGCGTACGCCGCCGTGAACGCCAGCAGCGCGATCAGGAAGACCCGGTAGCCCAGGCGCTCCCCGATCCCTCCCAGCCAGCCCGCGATCTGCGGCGAGCGCGGGATCAGCGGCGCGTGGCCCAGCGACGCGTCCAGCACGATCTCCAGCGTCGCCGCCACCAGCACCAGCACGCAGAAGCCCGCCAGCGCCAGCACCCAGCGACGGCGCGTGCTCGCCGCGCCGCTGTCACCGACGAGCGAGGTGTCGGGCGCGCCGAGTCCGGCTGCGGCCGCCGAGCTCAATCCTCGAAGCGCAGCACGTCGAGCGCGCCGGTCACCTCGAACACGCGCTGCACCGTCGCCTCGCCGCGCCGCAGCACCAGCTCGCAGCCGCGCTCGCGGGCGCGCGCGTCGGCCTGCAGCAGCAGCCGCAGCCCCGTGGAGTCGATGAACGACAGGTCGCACAGGTCGATCACCAGGCGCTGCGGCGACTCGCGCTCGGCCTCGTCCAGGCGCATTTCCAACTGCCGCGCGCCCGCCAGGTCGAGTTCGCCGGACAGCGCGATGCTGACCGCGCCGTCCTCGATCGCGCTCGTGATCACGAGGGTGCCGGGCGTGGGCGCAGGCGCACTCATGTGCGTGACTCTAATGCAAGCGGGGGCGGTGTTGTCATGGTGCAGGCGTCCTCCCGCCAAATCCGGGCCCTCCCAGACGGCAGCCCGGGGCAACTCGCGCGTCGGCGGGATCGCAAGCTCAGCCCCGCCGATCGCGGCGAAGCGTGCGTGCATGCGACTGCCGAGGCCCGTCGGCCGTCGTACGCGTCTAAAGGGCGGTCCACACGCTCTTGGTCTCCAGGTAGGCCTCCAGGCCGTCGTGTCCGTGCTCGCGACCCACGCCCGAGGACTTGAAGCCGCCGAACGGGACGTTCGGCTCGACGTTGCCCCACGTGTTCACGTACACCGAGCCCGCCCGCAGCAGTGCCGCGAGGCGGTGCGCGTTGCCGACGTCGCGCGTCCAGATCCCCGCGGCGAGGCCGTACTCGTTGTCGTTCGCGCGCGCCGCCACCTCCTCCAGCGTGTCGTACGGGGAGGCCACGAGCACGGGGCCGAAGATCTCCTCGCGCGCGATCTTCAGGTCGTCGTCGGTGACGGAGAACAGCGTCGGCGCGACGAAGTAGCCGCCGCTGTCCGCGAGCGCCGCCTCTCCTCCGGCGAGGAGCTCCGCGCCCTGCTCGCGGCCGGAGGCGATGTAGCCCATCACGCGCTCCTGCTGCTCCGCGGAGACCAGCGGGCCGAGCTGCGTGCCCTCGTCCAGGCCCGGTCCCAGGCGCGTGTCGTTCGCGCGCTCCGCCAGCGCGCCGACGACCTCGTCGTAGCGGTCCTTTGGGACGAACAGGCGCGAGGCCGCGTTGCAAGCCTGGCCGGAGTTGAAGTAGACCGCCTGGTAGGCGGCCTTCGCGGCCGTGTCGACGTCGGCGTCGGGGAGGATGATGTTCGGCGACTTGCCGCCCAGCTCCAGCGTGACGCGCTTGAGCGCACGGCCCGCCTTGGAGCCGATCTCGCGACCGACCGCGGTGGAGCCCGTGAACGCGATCTTGTCCACCTCGGGGTGCTCGACCAGTGCGGCGCCCGTGGAGCCGTCGCCGGTGAGGACGTTCACGACGCCCGGCAGCAGGCCCGCCTCCAGTGCGAGCTCGCCCAGGCGCAGGGCGGAGAGCGGAGTCTGCTCCGCGGGCTTCAGCACGATCGTGCAGCCCGCCGCGAGCGCCGGCGCGATCTTCCAGGCGGCCATCATCAGCGGGAAGTTCCACGGCACGATCTGCGCGCACACGCCGACCGGCTCGCGGCGCGTGTAGCAGTGAAGGTTCGGGGCGGTGACCGGGAGGACCGCGCCCTCGATCTTCGTCGGCCAGCCCGCGAAGTAGCGCAGGTGCGCGATCGTGCCCGCGACGTCCACGTAGCGCGCGAGGTTGACGGGCTTGCCGTTGTCCAGCGACTCGATCTGCGCGAGCTCGTCGGCGTGGTCTTCGATCTTCTGGGCCAGGGCCAGCATCAGCAGCTCGCGCCCGGAGGCCGGCATCGAGGCCCAGGGGCCGTCGGTGAACGCCGCGCGCGCGGCGGCCAGCGCGCCGGCGACGTCGGCGGGGCCGGCGTGCGGGACCTGGGCGATCTCGCGGCCCGTAGCGGGGTCGAGCGTCACGAACGTGCGGCCGTCCGCGGCCTCGGGGCGCTCGGCGCCGATCACGAGACGGTGGGGGCCGGCGATGAAGGCGCGCGCGGCGTCGCCGAGGGCGTCGGGGAGTGTGGGGGCGGCGGTGTCGGTGGGCATGACCGACAGGCTACATCGATCTTGGGATGGCGTTCGATTTTGGGAGACGCGTTCGCGCGTGTCGTGGAACAGCGTGGCCGGCGCCGGTCACCACAGTGGGTGGCACGGGCGCCGGACCACGCGCGAGCGCTACCTCCTCGTGCCCCGCTTCGACTTCCTGGGCCTCCTGCCCTTGCCCGTCTTCTTGGCGGCCTTCTTGGCCTTCGAGCAGCCCGTGACCGCGATCTTGGTCTGCTGGTGGATTTCGGCGCCGTTCTGGGCGACGAATTCCGTGGGAATCGCGAGGCTCTTGGCCTTGCAGAGGTTCCCGTTGGCGGCCAGCGCCGAGTACGGACCCTCCGGCAACGTCAGTTCGAAGCTCGAGATCGGCACGTCGGGAACCTGCTTGAAGGTGCTGCTCGTGATCCCGGCTTTGCTGATGAACGTGGAACCGACGAGGTCGACCGTGGTGCCGTAGCCCTGCAGCACCACGACCAGCGACGGGAACGCTTCGCCGCCGTGGGAGACGAAGTACGCCGGGCCCGTCAGCGGGACGGGCAGCACCGGTGTCAGCGCGGTCGCGTGCCCGACCATCGACGCCGCCGGACAGCCCGCCGGGTTGGATTCGAACTGCGCCGCCGTACAGGCCTTCTGCAGCGTCGTCAGCCGCGAGGGCAGCTGCTTGGGCAGTTCGACTTTGACCCGCGCGATGTTCGACTGCGAGCTGGCCTGGTTGTCTCCCAGCGCACCCGTCGGGTAGACGATCTTCGCGGTCAGGCTCGCCCCATTCGCACGCGAGGTCTTGCCCTGCGTGGAGACTTTGAAGTTAGGTGCGAACTTCAGCGCCTGGCAGGAGCCGACCTGGAAGTGACTGGCGATCGCCGCGGCCGTCCCTTCCGTGCTCGTCGCGGTCCCTCCGAAGGCCATCGGCGCGCAGCTGGTGGGGTTGAACATGAAACCCGGCCTGTCGATCACGGCGTCGATCGAACGCAGGTCAGCGGGCACACCATCGATGATCGTCGGGAAAGGATCGGTGGTCACCGTCAGCTGCGCGGTGTGCGGATCGACTTCGATCCTGGCTCGCACCACCTGCGTCTGCAATGTGAAGGGTCCGACGACCAGCGGCACGACGATCGAAAGGCCGTACGGCGCCCCCTTGTAGCCACCGGTCAGGTAGATCGGCGCCGGCGGCGAGCCAGGCTGTGGCACCACCAGCGGGTAGGGACCCGGACCGGCCTCCACGACCGTGTGCCCGATCTGCGACGCAGCCTGGCATTCACCTTTGGCGGCCTGCGGTTCGCCGCACAGCGGTACCTTGCTGATCATCCCCAGCAGACCCTCGGGAACCTTGAACTGCAGGGTTGAGATCCGCTGCTGGTCATCGGGACGTTGCAGGAGCAGCGAGAACGACGTGAACCCGCCCGCCTGGTCGGTCGTCGCGCCAGCTATCAGCGTCGGCCCAAAGGGCAGTGGCGCAGCACACGCGCTGCCTCCCGGCCCAGATTCGATCGCGAAGCTGCTGTTCGTCAACGCTTCGTCCTCCCCGCTCCACGGGGTGAAGGCACCCGTGACCTTGTAGGTCCCGCAGCCGGTCGGCGTCACCAGCGCGGCTTGCGCGCCGCCGCTGAAGGAGAGCTTGAGGTTGCTGAACGGCAGCTCGGGCGTCTTTTCGAATGTCGTGACGAGCCGGCCGGTCGCTTCATCGAGATGCACGTCTCCGACGAACTTGACGTAGATGCCGTCGACCGGATCTTCGGGCGCGACCAGCAGCTTAACATCTGGCGGGTTGGACGCCAGCAGGTACACCGGGCCTTTTAGGGGACGCGTGATCAACGGCGTTTCTACTTCGACTTCGCCGACCTTCGCGTTCGACGGACACGATGGTGGCCCGTCGACTCCGACACCAGCCTGGTCGAGTTGACATGACCCCAGCCCCGCGGCCTGGCCGGGATTGATCGCAACCCCTTCGGGCAGCGTCGCAGTCGTGTTCTCGATGTCAGCGCTCGAGAGACCCGTGGGACTCACGAGCCCTTCCTGAGGCTCCTTGACATCGAATGAGAAGCCCGCCGGCGAATCGGCGTGGGTCGTGTCCGGAGCCGCGGTGATGTACGGGCCGAATTCCAGGAGGTTGCAGCCGGTCATCGTCCCAAAGCTCGTCGGCACGCGTTCTTGCTTACCCGGTTCCTGCCAGGAGGCGGCGAACAGGGTGCCAGGCAGCGGTTCGCCGCTGCACTGAGTCATGTTCGTGAAATATGGAGTGGGAGGACTCGTGGACTGCAGCCCGCTCACTTCGAGGTGTTCGTCGGAGCCGGCCTGTTGATGCCAGCAGGTGCCCGCGCCAAAGCAGGACAAACCACGCATGGGGTCGTGCACAGGCGCGGCCGGCACGCCCCACACCGTCAGCGACACGCCGCTCAGAACGTTGAGGCGGATACCCTGGAACGTAGTACGCCCGCCGTAGTCGCCTGGCCGGATCGAGATGCTGCCCTGAACGCCATAGATCAGAGCGTAGAAACCGAGCCGCGCGACTTCCCCGGGATTCGGCGTGAGATTGTAGACCGGGGCCACCACGGTATAGCCGAGCGGAAAGCCGACAAAGCCCAGCAGATTCAGCCTCAAACTCACGGTTCCAACCTGCGTGCCCAGGCCGCAGCGCGCGTTGCCGAAGTACTCTTCCTCCATGGAGAATTCTGCTACCGGACACTTGGGCGTGTCCGCCAGGTCGATGACGAATCCCGGGGGAAGGTCGAGACCGGTTTCCTGCGCGTCACCCGAGAGCTCCCCCTGGGAGTCGCTGTTGAGCGAAAGGCTCGTCGTGAGGTCGGTATGCGCGCCGGCCTGTGTGTTCGATAGCGTGGTTGCCCCCGAGCCCCGGGCGATGCCGAACGGCGCCGAGGTCGAGCTGATCGTGGTCGGCGTTTCACGGGTCGCTGCGGGCGCGCCGCCACCCGTGACCGTTACGAGGTTGGTGACGGTCGAGGACCCGCCGACGGCTTCCACCGGCACCGTGATCGACAGTGAGTCGTCGACGCCGACCGCCGCTGCGTACGTGCAGGTGAGAGCGGTGCAGCTCATGGCTTTCCCCGAGACGAAGTCTTCGCCGGACACGCCGCTGGCTGCCACAAGCCCGTTTGGCAGAGTGTCCTCGACAACGATTTCGCTGCCGTCGCTCGGCGCTTCGCCGGTGTTCCTGACTTCGATCACGTACTTCCCGGTGCCGCCCGGAGGCAGGTTCGTCGGTTCCGAGAAGGCCGTCACGGTCCACTTCGGAGTTGGTGTGAGCGCCAGAGCGGGACCCGCGACGAACACCGCGCTTGCAAACAGCGCCAGGACCGCCAGCGCCGCCGCACTGGCCACTCTCAGGCGAGCCCCGCCCGTTCCCGCGATGCGGCCGATCGTGCTCTCGAGCGAGATCATCACTTACCCCTCCGGGTCAACTTGGTCGATTTGCGCGCGCCGTAGCGCGCCATGGCGCTCGCCTTGCAGCGGGCACGCTTGCGCTGGCCGCGCTCGCGCCGGCAGATCTTGAGCGCATTGGCGAGCTTCTGCGCCTTGGTCAGCGGCTTCGCTCGCCGTTTCGATTCGACCGGTTTGCCCAGACCCGGCGGGAAGTTGCCGACACCTTCGAAGGTCACGCTGGCGGGCGTCGCGAAAATTGGCGGCGCGCCAGGCACCCCCTGGCAGCCCGTGCCAGTGCACGCCGACGGGGCGATCCCCACGAAGCCGCCGCCGGCGCGAGCGTCGTAGAGGTCTCCGGCGAAGTCGGTGTCCTGCGCGGCGAGTTGCGCGTGCGTACCGAAGAACACGTCACGACCGTCTGCGCTCGAACCCAGGAAGTACGAGTTGCCGTCGTCGCCGGCGGAGCTGATCAGCGAGATCTGTCCTTCATGCCACTCGTACACGTGCAGCACGCCGCCGCTGGTCTGGGGAACAAGCGCGCTGGTCGTATCGAAGAAAACGTAATTGCCATCTTCGGAGATTCCGCGAGTCGGCAGGGACTCGGGGCCTTCGAACGCATCGCGGGCGAACTCCGCGTTGCCGACGGGCGACCTACCCGCGACGCAGGACACGCACTCGATGGTGCTCGTCGTGGCGTCGTAGCGGAAAAGCTCGCCACAGCTTGCTTTCCCTCCGCTGTAGAGCGGTATTTCTTCACACGCGGCACCCGGCGCCGGTTTGCTGTCGAAGCCGGTCAGCGGCTGATTGCTGCCGAACAACAGATACCGTCCATCAGCGGTCGTGTACCACTCTGCATTGGCCAGCAGTGCGAGCTGCCCCTGGCCCCCGCCCCCGAAGTACCCGGTCCAGAACCCGTTTCCGCTTACGGTCGTCGGATAGTAGGCGTTCGGATTTTCAAACTTCGTGACGAACGTTGTCCGCCTGGTCGAGGTGTCGTAACGGTAGAGGTTGACGCCTTGGCTTCCATTGGAGTCGAGCGCCGACGCGCCCTGAGCGAGCTTGCCGAACGCGAAGAAGTAGACGGTCGAACCATCGCTGGAGATCGCGGCGACGGCTCCGCCGGCGGCGTTGACCGCCCCTTCGGCGTTGCCCGATTCACCACTCGACACACGGGTCAACCGCTGCCCTTCGGGCGCTTCGCTGTCGTACTCGTAAAGCTCATAGGCGTGGGTGCTGTCGTCGGGAGTCAGCTCGGTTTTTGTGATGAAGAAGACCTTCGAGCCGTCCGTCGAGGCGCCGACGTAGGCGGCCGGCTGCGCGCCCGCGGGATCGCTCACCCCGGCATCCGGCGCAGACACCTCGACGGTACTCGCGCCGTTCACGCGCACGTAGAGCTCGGGTGGATTTTCCTGTGGGGTCGCGTTGGGGTTCCAACACCCAACGCCCGTCCCATTCGGATCCGGCGCCGTGAAGATGATCCTCGATCCGTCGCCCGAGACAGCATTGTGGGTGGCTCCGGCATACAGCGTGCCGCCCAGGCCTAGGATCGCGCCACAGGGGCTGAGCAGCGAGCCATCGGTCTTGACATTGACGAGCCGCAGGCCGCCGCCGGACCATTGATAGAGCGCCTGGCTTCCTTCGTCCTGGCTGGTGTCGCCAGGCGCCAGTTCATGGTTTTCGCTTTCCACGACGACGTGGCTGAGATCCGCTGAGGCGCCCGCGGTGAGACTCGTCAACCCGGTGACGGTCGGGACCGTGGAAAGGGTCGTGTAGGGACCTCCGACGGGCCCGACCAGGTTGGCCACCTCGCGGTCTTCCGGCTGGCCCGGGAGATGGTTGAACTGCAAGTCGGTGACGCCGACCTTGGAGAGGTCGGAGCTGAAGACCCTGGCCAGAACCTCGTGCACCCCCGGTCCCGGCGAGATCGCATTCGTCGTCCACCCCTGCGGTCCGCGCTCGAAGACGTAAGTGCTCTTGAACGCGTCCCCTCCCGCGAACGAGATGGGTCCCTCCAGCAGGAAGGCATTGCCGTCTTCGGCGGGCACACCGACATCTTCAATGGCGTTGCCCAAACCGCCGAGACCGATACTCGGAAAGAGATCCTGAGAATCGCCCTTGCTGATCGGTGTGACCTGCTCGTAGACGCGGCAGTCGGGCAGGCTTAGAGACGGCCCCTGGCGCGAGGCTGCATTGGGGCATGTTTCTTCGGCGAGCGCCGCCGGTGCCGCGAGCGTCGCACCCGCGACGAGCATTGACAGCGACGCGACGGCCGCCGGGATTAGCCTGCGTGCATTCATGAAACCCATTCCCTCCTAGAGAGCGATCCACACGAGACCCGCGGGACCGCGGGCATGACAGAGTTGCCGTGACCGGTCGGACGGCGGCGCAACGGATGAAGACTTGGATGGCGCCCGAGCGCGCCCGTTGGCAAGGCCGGCCGGCGCATCAGGCGACCGCCTCTCGGCCGTGCGCACCGACGGTCAGCCGCTGTGCCACACCCTCGCCCAAGCGAGTGAGTTGCCAGGCGTTGGGCTCGCCCTTGGCGTGTCCGTACCCGATATTCGCAATAAGGCCCAGTCGCTCGAGGCGGGCAAGCAACTTCGAAATCTGGCCTTGGTCGGCAACGCCGGCCTGCTTGGCGACCACTCGATTACTCACTCCCGGCTGCGCCGCGATGCATTCCAACACGCGCGTGGTTCTGTAGGTCAGGCGCATCGGCACATCGCGAAGCGGATCGCGATCGCCGCGAGATCCGCTCGCCGTCGGGGCCGCGCCGATGGGCGCGACCGCCACTCGCGTGTGCTCTCGCCGCGCCGCCCCAGGGCCGAGGTAGGGCAAGACGATGATGCCCATCAGCTCACCCAGCAGTCCTGCCAGCGGCTCGCGCGGTCCTCGCAGCAGTCGTGCGTGAACGACCCCGAAGGCCGCGCCGACCAGGGCCTCTGCCGTCAAAGCCGTGCAATCGGTCGCACGAGCGCTCTGCTTCCGACCCGCGTCCAGAACAGACGCGAGACGAGCGAGAACCTGCTCGCGCCGTTCGAGCACCCGCGAACCGCCGCGCATCGTCTCCACCACACATACCCGTGCCAGGGCCGGCTCGCGATCGAAAAAGGCGAGGATCGCCAGCAGGCCACCTCTGACTTGCTCGTGCCAGGGAAGATCGTCGAGGCCCGCCGCAGCGAGCTCCCCTTCGATCAACATGACGACGTGCTCCATCAGCGCAGCGAGACACTCCTCGCGGTTACCGAACAGCTCATAGAACGTGCGCCGCGAGACGCGAGCGCGCGCGGTTATCTGCGCGACTGTGGCATTTTGGTAGCCGAACTCCTCGATCGCGCCGACCGCGCCTACCATGAGTCGAGACCGCTGTATGGCGGCGATTCGCTCGGATGGCGCTTGGACGCCCGCTGGCCGACGCGACGCAGACGCACTCGATCGTGCGCTTGATCCAGCAGACGGACACGCGCGCCGCATCTACGCCGTCTCCAGATGCAGGCCGGCGATGCGCGTTGACATCCCGCCCCCCGCGTATGGAGGCCAGGCAGGACGCGGAGGCGCCTGGCGGCGCCGACTAGCTGCTAGCCGAGAACCGCAAGAGAGAGAGAGAGAGAGAGAGATGCATCAGCAAGCTGCTGAGGCATCTAGTTACGGGCCCTCGCCGAGCCGCGCAGATCCCCGACACGTATCTCCCTCCAGAAACCACGTCAACAAGCTCCCTCATCGAAAAACACGACCCGGCCCCACTCCCAATACCCTGACAAGCACTCAGGAAGGTCGACCACCGGGGCAGACCCAACCAGACCCTATGTCTGTCCGGCACCACCAACCGGCTGCCATGACAATCCCCATCATAATCACCGACTGAACGATCTGTCAATACCCGTCGGCAACTCGCGGCCAGGCGCGGACGGGCCCTGCGTCAATCATGTGCCCACTGCAAGTGAGAGCTTCGGACGAAGGGGCGTTACGGCGCGAGCACGATCTTCAGGGCCTCGCGCTTGTCGTACAGGGCGTAGGCCTCGGGAGCCTCATCGAGGCTCATGTGATGCGTGACGAGCGGGCCGGGGTCGAGCACCCCGGCGGCCATCAGCGCGAGCACGCGGTCGACGTGCCCGATCACGTTCGCGTGCCCCGCGCACATGCGCAGCGCCTTGATCCAGAGAAGCCCCATATGCACCTCGGCGCGCTCGGCATACACGCCGACGGCCTGCACGGTTCCGCACTTGCGCGTCAGCCGCAGCGCGAGGTCGAGCGCCTTGGGGTGCCCCACCGCGTCGATGCACACGTCCACCCCACGCCCCGCGGTCGCCTCGCGAACCGCGCCGCGCGGATCGCCCTCCTCCAGATGCACCGCCTGCGCGCCGAAGGACTCCGCGACCGCGAGCCGCTCAGGCACCGAGTCCACCGCGATCACATGCGCCGCGCCGGCCGCCCGCGCGGCCTGCACCGCGCACAGCCCCACCGGCCCCAGCCCGAGCACCGCCGCCACGTCGCCCGGCTGCAGCCCGCTGTCGACCACGGCGTGAAACCCTGTCCCCATCACGTCGCCCGCGAACAGCGCGACGTCGTCGCTCATCCCCTCCGGAACCCGCCGCAGCACCAGGTCGGCGCTCGGGACCAGCGCGCGCTCGGCCTGGGTGCCCTGCAGCGAGCCGAGCGCGGCGCCGTGACCGAACGTGCGCGAGGAGTCGCACTTGTGAAACAGCCCGCGGCGGCAGAACCAGCATTCCCCGCACGCGCTCTGAAAGCAGCCGAGCACGCGGTCGCCGACCGCGACGTCGCGCACCCTCTCCCCCACCTCCAGCACCGTCCCGACGTACTCGTGCCCGATCGTGAAGCCCGGCTCGATCTGCACGCGGCCGTGGTAGATGTGCAGGTCCGAGCCGCACACGCCCGTCGCCTCGATCTGCACGATCGCGTCGGTCGGGGCGGCGAGCTCGGGCTCGGGGACCTCCGAGACGCGGACCTCGCCGGGGGCCTGGAAGGTGACGGCGCGCATGGACGCGACCCTATCGCGCGGCGGGGAGAGGCGTCCCGCAGCCGAACAGCTGGGCGACCGTGGGTCTGAAGTCGGGAACCGCGTCGCTCAGGTCGAGGGTCTCCCGAAGCCCGTGGACGCTTGCCTCTCCACCGCGACGGTGCACGGTCGCGGTGCGATCGGCGGGGTCGAGTACGACCACCGCGATCGTGCCCGCCGCGAGCCATTCACGCAGCTTCTCCCGGACTTTGCCCGGCCGGTCTTCCGGCGAGAGCACCTCGATCGCGAAGTCCGGCGCTCCGGGCCAGTATTTCGTGGTCGGGCCGAGCCGGTCGTAGCGCTCCTGGGAGATGAACGACGCGTCGGGCGCCCGCACAGTGTCGGGATCGCTCTCCAAGAAGTATCCGGTCTCTGCGGCCAGCACGATCCCACTGCCGGTCTTTCGGACATGCTCGAACAGCAGCGCCCCCGCGAGGGAGGCCACGCGCCCGTGCTCGATACCCGCAGGCTCCATCACCCGCAGCTCCCCGCGCACCAGCTCGTAACGCCAGCGGCCGCTGGGCATCCGCAACAGTTCCTCGGCTGTCGTTCGAGTCGCACCTACAGCCATATCCGACTCAGGCTAGCCCAACGGGACACGCAGCGCAATGTCCGCAACGCCACACAACCTCCTCGGCCCCAGTCGCCGCGCGGCGCAAACCCCACCCGGACCTGGCATCTCGATGCCATTGAAATGGTATGCTGCTGCCATGCAGGTTTCGATCGACCGGGCCGGACGCGTCGTCATCCCCAAGCCGCTCCGCGACGAGCTGGGGTTCTCCCCCGGCGCGCCGCTGGACGCGGAGATCATCGACGGCCGCCTGGAGCTCTCCACGCCGTACGAGCCGGCACAGCTCGTCGAGGGTCCGCACGGCCCGTCACTGGCGGCTACTGGAACCCCGATCGCCGACGCCGATGTGCGGCGTGTGCTGGAGGCCGTTCGCGAGGGCCGGTGAGAACCGCCGCGGACAGCAGCATCGTGATCGCCGCGTTGCTGCAGGACCATCCGGCCCACGAATCAGCCGCCGCTGCGCTTGCAGCCTGCGACGCGACGATCGCGCACGTCGCGACAGAGACATACAGCGTCCTGACCCGCTTACCAGCCCCGCACCGCGCGGACGCGGCCACCGCGGTCACGCTGCTGAAGCGGCGGATCCCCTCGACATTCGCAACGCTGGACCCCCGCAAGCACGCGGCCGCCTTCGAACGTCTGGCAAGCGCGGGCGTGAGCGGCGGAGCGACATATGACGGCTTGATCGCCCTGACCGCCATCGAGCACGATCTGCGGCTGGTCTCGCGAGACGGCCGCGCGGAGCGTACCTATCGGGCACTGGGCGCAGACTTCGTGCTGACCACCTGACCACATAGGAGATCGCGCCTATAAGGCATAGGATTGTCAACAGTGAGCGCACCTCCGTCCAAGGCCGTCCTGATCACCGGCTGCTCCACCGGCATCGGCCGCGCAACGGCTGAGCGCTTCGCGACCCACGGCTGGACGGTGTACGCGACCGCGCGCCGCCCGGAGTCGATCGCCGACCTCGAGCGCGCCGGCTGCCGCACGCTCGCGCTCGACGTCACCGACGAGGACTCCATGCAGGCGGCGGTGCGCGCGGTCGAGGACGCCGAGGGCGCCGTCGGCGTGCTCGTCAACAACGCCGGCTACAGCCAGGGCGGCCCGATCGAGCAGGTCCCGATGGACGCCGTGCGCCGCCAGTTCGAGACCAACGTGTTCGGCGCGATCCGCCTCGCACAGCTCGTGCTGCCGGCGATGCGCCGCCAGCGTTGGGGCAAGATCGTCAACGTCGGCTCGATGGGCGGCCGCCTCACGTTCCCCGGCGGCGGCCTGTACCACGCGACGAAGTACTCGCTGGAGGCGATCAGCGACGCGCTGCGCTTCGAGGTGCGCGGCTTCGGCGTCGACGCGATCCTGATCGAGCCAGGGCTGATCGTCACCGACTTCGCGCAGGCCGCGGTCGCGACCACAGCCAACCTGGGGCAGAGCGACGGCGAGGACGGTGCGGATGCCGACCGCACAGACGGGGTCTACGAGCAGTTCAACGTGAAGGTCGCGGCGCTGACGACGGGTGTCTACGACGGCCCCACCCGCCACCTCGGCGGCGGTCCCGAGGTCGTGGCGCGCGCGATCGAACGCGCGATCAAGCGGCGCCGGGCGCCCTCGCGGGTGCTCGTGACGCCCTCCGCGCGCCTCACGGTGCTGCAGCGCCGGCTGATGCCCGACCGCGCGTGGGATGCCGCGATGCGCCTGCAGTTCCCGCAGCCACGCTGAGCGTCTGGCGATCGGGCGCGACCAGCTACGTCGCTGCGACCGGCGCCGGTCGCCCGATGTGGAACCCCTGCGCGTAGTCGACGCCGAGCTCCCGCAGCAACTCGACGGTGGCCTCGTCGCCGACGAACTCCGCGATCGTCTCGCGGCCCATCCCGCGCGCCACGTCGACGATCGCGCTCACCAGCAGCCGGTCGTTGCGTGAGGCCGGCAGCTCGCGGACGAAGTCGCCGTCGATCTTCAGGTAGGTGAACGGCAGGCGCTTGGCGTAGTAGAGCGAGCCGAAGCCCACGCCGAAATCGTCGAGCGCGACCGCGCAGCCCAGCCCCAGGACACGCTCGCAGAACGTCTGCGCGCGGCGCATGTCGGAGATCGCGGCGGTCTCGGTGATCTCGACCACCAGGCGCGCCGGATCGACGCCGTGGCGCAGCAGCTCCCCCTCGATGTAGCCGAGCATCCCGCGGTCGGTGACCGACAGCGCGGACATGTTGACGGCGACGCTGCGAGGCACGCCCTCGACGTCTGACGTCCGCCCCAGCAACGCGACGACGCGGCTGACCACGAGGCGGTCGATCGCGCGCACCAGGCCGTAGCGCTCCGCCGCAGGGAGGAACTCCGCGGGTGCCACCAGCCGCCCGTCGGGCTCGTCCGCCAGCCGCACGAGCGCCTCGTGGTGAGCGACCGTCCCGTCGCGCAACGCGAGGATCGGCTGGTAGTGCACCGCGAACGCGCCGACGCGCAACGCGCGGCTCAGCCGCGCGAGCCAGGGACGCGGATGGAGCCCGGCGTTGGAGGACAGGCGACCCTGGGCGCGCAGCACGAAACGCGGGGTCGCCACCACCCCCGCCGTCGTCGTCGTCGTTGCCATGTAGGCGCCATGTTCGACGCTGGGGCGCGAGGTTCCTTGACGTGTATGCGCCCGTGCAGTCCGTGCTCTACCCTGGGGAACTTCGATGGCGGCGAGAACGATCGTGACACTGCACCCCGATGTCGAGTGCGACATGTGCGGGCGGCGCCTGCTGCGGGGCGAGCGCCCCGACGTCTTCCTGGGGAGCGGGCAGCGGCACATGGTCTGCGAGCTCTGCACCCCGCGCGCCGCGCATGAGGGGTGGCGGCGCGAGGTCGAGGGGCAGAACGCGGCCCCGCGGGCGCAGCGCCCGCAGCGCGGCCGCTCGCTGCTCGGGCGCCTGCGCCAGCTCCGCGAGCCCGCAAGCGGTGCGGCCGGTCCCACCGCGGGCGCCATCGACGAGGGGCATCCGGATAGCGCACACGCCGTCACCGGCCACGGGCCCCGCCGCGCGCGCGCACACACACATGCCACGCAGCACGCCAAGATCGAACCGGAGTGGACCGCGCTCGACGAGGAGTGGGACGGCAGCGTACAGCCGGCTCCCGCCGCGCATCCGGCAGACGCCGCCGCGGTGGGCGTCGCGATGAACGGCGGCCCGATGAACGGCGGCCCGCAGGACTCCGAAGCGCTGCTCGCCAACGCACCGACCCCCGTGGAGGGCGCCGCGGGCGCGCACGAAGCGCAGATCCTCGCCACCAGCGCCGACGGCGACGTGCTGCGGGCACTGGAAATCTTCAACGGCGGTGCCACCCCGCGCCGCATCGCGAGCGTCACGAGGGCTCTGGGCGAGGCCTGCGTGCATGTCGCCCGCGACGCACAGCGCGAGAGCGTCGTCGCGATCCTCGTCGCCTGGGAGCTGTGCTGGTACAGATATGAGCTCGACGTAGAAGACACGGCAGGCGAGGTGCACGTCGCGGCGGAGGGAACCGAGTTGGAGGAACTGCCCGCCGAGCTGCGTGTTGCAAACGCGGTTGCCGACGAGCACGGCACGCTTTCGCTGCTTGCGCCGTGAGCTAGGATTGGTGTCGATGATCTACTGCGTGGTTCCCAGAGAGCTCGAGCAGGAGCTGTATCCGCAGATGGTGGAGCACTATGCCGACGACGAGAACGTGACGGTGATCGTCGAGCGCCGCACCGCCGACCGGCGCGCGCGGCGCGGCGGCCCGGTCGATCCGGAGCAGCTCCAGCGCCGCGTGATCCGCGACCGCCGCCGTGCGCGCGTCGCAGGCGACCTGCTCCCGCTCGCAACTCCCTGAGCCAGACCGGTTCTGAGCGCTCGAACGCCTGCCCGCGGCTGGCGCGCGTGCGCCGTCCCATGCCGTCGCGATACTTCGCCGCGTGAAGGTGATCCTCCATGTCGATGGCGGCGCGCGCGGCAATCCGGGGCCGGCGGCTGCCGCGTGCGTCGTCTCCGACCCCGACGGGATCGTGCTGGAGGAGCGCGCGAAGCTGCTCGGACGTGTCACGAACAATGTCGCGGAGTACCAGGCGCTGCTACTGGGACTGCAGCGCGCGCGCGCACTGGGCGCGACCGAGGTCGAGGTCGTGGGCGACTCGGAGCTGATCGCCAAGCAGGTGCAGGGGCTCTACAAGGTCAAGCACGAGGCGATGCGCCCGCTCCACCGCGAGGCGATGGCCGCGCTGGGCGGCTTCGAGCGCTGGTCGATCCGCACCGTGCCGCGGGCGCGCAACGCGCACGCGGACGCATTGGTCAATGCAGCGCTGGATGGGAAGATGGGCCTCGCTTCGGACTCCCTCGCTCGGTCACACGTTCCGCTCCCAGAACGCCTTTCAGTTGACCGAAGCGATGATTCAGGACGCTTCAAGGCACAGTTGGCGCGCGATCATCTCACGCGCGCAACGGATGCAATCGCCGGTGGAGATCGCGTCGTAGGTGTCACCTTCCTCCATCTGGCTGCCGAGGCAGCAATCGTTGCGCTCGGCAATCTCCACGGCATACCGACGGAGCGACAGCGTTGGCGTAAGGCGGAGGCCGCGCAGGAACTGCACCAGCAAGGCTTCCTGCCCGCCGACTTGGTGCCTATGCTGGAGCTTCTCAATCAGGCCCGCAAGGATGCCGGCTACGAGGGACTGGACCCCGACCTCGGAGAATGGGCTCTCGACCAGCTCGTAGCATTGATCGAGCAAGCCATCGATGCGGCCGAACGCGATGCCGCCACGGTGGCTGAGGCCAAACAAGGTGACGGCCACGTCTAGAGGAGCCGATGACCGCAACGACCGACCTGAAGCTGCCGGCTGACAGGTACCGTGCATGGCAGCACCGAACCGAACAAGACCGCCGACGGGCAGAGTCGCTGCCCGCGGGCAGACGCCGCCTGTGGGAAGCCGTCCTCGATCGCGCGGTCGCGAACGAGGCAGAAGCGGTGATCTTGACCGGATCGACCGTCCGCTTACGCCGAACATCCACGAGCGATCTCGATTTCATGATCGTGGGTGCGCGGCCTCGGCTTGGGACCGTGCGCGAGGACGTCGATATGTGCGCGATGGACGCGGATACCTTCTGGACCCGGCTCAACGCAGGCGACGATTACGTCCTGTGGACAATGCGCTTCGGCTGGATCCTCCACGACAGAGGTGTCGTGTGCGCCGCAATGCACCACGTTGAGCGGACTCACATCACACCGTCTGCAGCGCGTAAGTTCCTACAGGTCAAGCGCGGCTTGCACCTTGCGCGTCTAGTGCTGGAAAGCGGCGACGTCAACGGGACCTGCGAGCAGTGCAGAGCAGCACTCACGACAGTCGGGCGATGGGTCCTGATCTCCCGGGGCGTTTTCCCGCTCTCACGCGCTGAGCTCCAGGCTCAGCTGATCGAGATAGACCAGTCCGGTCTCGCGGCAGCCGTCGATGCGACGATCGGAGCGGCACCCGAGCCGGCGCAGCTGAGCGCCGCACTAGAGCTCGCCGAGAGCTTCGTAGCGAAGCATGGCGCGCCCGTCTTCAGCGCAGCGGCTGCACCGAGTCGGCGATCGTCATCATCTGCTGGTTGGTGAGATCCTCGAGCAGCGTGTTGCTGACCCAGTAGAGGACCTTGCCCTGCCGCCAGGCAACCATGTGGATGTGGGAGCCGTCGGCGAAGATCATGTAGCTGCGGCCGTGACGGTGCTGGACTTCGTCGGGATGGGCGACGATCGGGGGTTCCAGCCAGTCGGTTCCCTCGATGTCGTAGTAGCCGCCGAGGCCGTTCTGCTGGAAGACGGCGACGTAGGCATGGTGCAGGTGCCCGTGGGGGTCGCGCAGCGCGTATGGCCGCACGTGTTCCTGCACGGCGGGACCGGTCTGCAGTCGGGGGTAGAGCACGGGGAACGGCACCTGCACGGCGGCGGCGACGGCCTGCTCCTCGTCGCTGGCGGGCGTCGCGTAGAGATCGAGCGACGCGGCGCTGGGCCCACCAGCCGAATGGTGGCTGTGGTGGGCGTGAGCGCCGGCGGAGGAGCTCGCGTGACTGGCGGCGTGAGCCAGCTTTTCGTGCCCGTAGAGGAAATCCTTGAGCGTGGCCGCAGCGAGTTCGGGGGTCGTCGTGACGTACGAGCCCCCGCCGATGTCCGCGTTGACGTTGTTCGTCTGGAATTTGACCTGTCGCAGCGGCTTGCCCTGGGAGAAGCCGATCAGCTTGGCGAGCTCGAGCAGGATCGAGGCGGAGGGCGAGAAGTTCGTGGAGATGGCATGCCCGACGGCTTTGGCGATCGTCTCGATCTGGCCGGTTTCGGGCGAAACCTGCTCGCGCAGATCGCGCAGGAAGTCCTGCTGGCGGGCGACGCGCACGAAGTCGGAGTCGGTGTGACGGTAGCGGACGTATGAGAGCGCGTTTTCGTTGCAGAGCTTCTGGTAGCCGGCCTGGATGTTGATGTTCGAATAGTCGGTTTCCGGAGTCCCGATGTTTTCGTTGAAATAGCGGTGGTCGACGTTGACGTAGACGCAGCCGAGCGAGTCGACGACGCGGATGAAGCCCGCGAACGTCACGTCGATGATCCCATCGAGCTCGAGCCCCGGGAGCACGTGTTTGACCGTCTCGGCGGCCAGCGTGGCGCCCTCGTCGTGCCCGGGCAGGGTGCTGCCGAGGCTGTACGCGAAGTTGATCTTCTCCGGATAGTAGATCTGGCCGCTGGGCGCTTTGATCGAGACGAGCAGGTCGCGCGGGACCGAGAGGACCGAGGTCTGTTCCTGTTCGGGGTCGAAGCGCACGAGCAGCATCGTGTCGCTGTGCGCCGCGGCCCCCCGTTCTTCGGCGTTCTTGGAGCGGTAGCGTTTGTCGGAGCCGAGCACGAGGAAGGTCTTGGGCCCGCCGCTGTAGATCGACGAGATCAGGCCCTTGGGGGTGTGGATCTGGTTGAGCTTGGGAAAGACCTCGGCGGCTATCTGACTGGCTGTGCGCAGCAGCAACACGGCGGTCGCGGCACCGCTGAGCAGCACGATGCAGACGCTGCCGATCGCAAAGCGCTTCCACATACTGAGCCACAGCCGCGGCGGGTGCTCCTCGCCCATCCAGGTCAAGGTTATCCGGGCGGCCGGCGCGCCCGCGCCGCCCGTCCGGCTAGGCTCAGCGGGTGCTGAGCCCGCGCAACCGCGAGCTGTTGGGCCTGCTGCCGGCGGCGCTGCTGGTCACGGCGGGCTTCGCAGCGATCTTCATCCAGGCCGAGCGGACCTCCCCGGGCGCGTCGACGAACGTGACGCTCAACCACGCCTCCAGCACATCGCTGACGTACGGCGCGGCGTTCCTGGCGCTGTGCATCGTGGGGCACCTCGTGATCCGCTACGCGCTCCCCGACGCCGACCCGTACCTGTTCCCGCTGGGGGCGGTCCTCGCGAGCGTGGGGATCGTGATGGTCTACCGCATCAACCCGACCCTGGCGCGCCAGCAGGCGCAGTGGATGGTCGTCGGGCTCGCGCTGTTCGCGGCGACGATCCTGCTGCTGCGCCACCGCGGCGTGGCGGTCCTGGAGCGCTACCGCTACACGATCGCCGCCGTCGGGATCGGCATCACCGTGCTGCCGCGCCTGCCAGGGATCGGCGGGGAAGTCAACGGCGCCTACCTCAACGTGCACGTCGGCTCGGTCTCCTTCCAGCCGGCCGAGCTCGCGAAGATCGCGGTCGTGATCTTCCTCGCGAGCTACCTGCGCGACAACCGCCAGATCCTCGTGACCGCGGGCCGGCGGGTGCTCGGGGTGACGTTCCCCCCCATGAAGCAGTTCGGCCCCATGCTCGTCGTGTGGGGCGCGGCGATGGGGACACTGCTGCTAACGCGCGAGCTCGGGACCTCGCTGATGTTCTACGGGGCTTTCCTCGCGCTGTTGTATGTCGCGACGGGGCGCCTGTCGTTCCCGCTGATCGGCCTGCTCCTGTTCGCGCTCGGGGCCTGGTTCCTCGCGGTGCACGTCAGCCACGTCCACGCGCGCGTGCTCGCGTGGGAGCACCCGTTCGATCCCGCGCTCTACGAACAGAAGGTCGGCGGGAGCTACCAGCTCGCGCAGTCGCTGTTCGCGCAGGCCGACGGCGGCCTGCTGGGAACGGGCTTCGACCAGTCCCTGCTGAAGCTGCTCCCGATCCCCGAAAGCGACATGATCTACGCGGTCATCACAAACGAGCTCGGCCTCGCCGGCGCGGCGGCATTGCTGGCCACCTATCTCCTGTTCGTGGCGCGGGGGCTCAAGGTCGCGATGCTCGGGCGCGACTCCTTCAGCAAGCTGCTCGCCGTTGGCCTCTCCTTCACCGTCGCGATGCAGGTGTTCGTGATCGTCGGCGGCGTGACCCGCGTGATCCCGCTGACCGGCGTCACGCTGCCGTTCGTCGCCTACGGCGGCTCCTCGGTCGCGATGAACTTCGTGCTGCTCGCGCTGCTGCTCGTGATCTCCGATCGCGCGCGGCGTCCGACTTGACGCGGGACCGGAGCCCTACGCGGGCGCCGCCGCGCGCTCCTCGCCGGCCTGCTCGACGAGCTTCTGCGCGAGGTGCGCCGGGACCTCTTCGTAGCGGAGGAACTCGAGCGTGTAGTCGCCCTGGCCGCCGGTTATGGAGCGCAGGTCGGGGGCATAGCTGAGCATCTCGGCCATCGGGACCTCGGCCTTGATCTCGGTCATGCCGGCGGCGGGCCCCATCCCCTGGGGGCGGCCGCGACGGCTGTTGAGGTCACCGATGACGTCCCCGACGCTGTCGTCGGGCACCGAGACGCTGACGAGCATGATCGGCTCAAGCAACACGGGGTTGGCATGCTCGAGCGCGTCCTTCATCGCGGCGATCCCGGCGAGCTTGAAAGCGATCTCGGAGGAGTCGACGGAGTGGTAGGAGCCGTCGAACAGCGTCACACGAACCCCCTTGACGGGATAGCCGGCGAGCACACCGGTCTCCATCGCCTCGCGCACGCCCTTCTCGACAGCGGGAATGAAGGAATTCGGGATCACCCCACCCTTGATGCGGTCGACGAACTCGAAGCCGTCGGATTCGCCGCCGTCGAGGAGCGGCTCGATCTCGATGTGGCAGTCGCCGAACTGGCCGCGCCCGCCGGACTGCTTCTTGTGACGCCCGTGCGCCTTTGCGCTACCGCGAATCGTCTCCTGGTAGGGGACGCGCGGGGGCTTCAGCGCAACCTCCACACCAAAGCGCTGGCGGAGGCGGTCCACGATCACTTCGACGTGCACCTGCGAGAGGCCCGCGACGATCTGCTCGCCGGTCTGCGGATCGCGATGTAGATCGATCGTGGGGTCCTCCTCCTGCAGGCGGCGCAGGGAAGTAAAGACCTTGTCCTCCTCGCCGCGGCTCTCCGCTTCGATCGCGAACGCCATCACGGGCGCCGGCAGATGCAAACCGGGCATCTCGACAGGCGTCTCGCGCGCGACGAGCCAGTCCCCGGAGCGCGTCTCCTTGAGCTTCGCGACCGCGCCGATGTCACCGGGGCCGAACTCGTCGACGTGACGGACCTCCTTGCCCTCGAACATCAGCAACTGGCCGATGCGCTCCTTCACGTGCGCGCGGTTGTTGAGGAGGTGCGTGTCGTGGGTCATCGTGCCCTGGTAGACGCGCAAGAGGTTGACGCGTCCCGCGAACGGGTCGGCGCGGGTCTTGAAGACATAGGCGAACAGCTCGCGATCCTCGACAGCCTGCAACTCGACGTCCCCGGCGAGGAGGCCGCCGTGCTTGACAGGTGAAGGGAGATCCTCGACGATCGCATCCAGCAGGCGGGTCGTCCCGAGATTGCGCGTCGCGACGCCACAGACAACGGGAAAGATGCGCCCGTGGTTGGTGCCCTCCTTGAGCGCGCCGACGATCTCCTCGTGGGAGATCTCCTCGCCCTCGAGGTAGCGCTCCATCAGCGCGTCTGAGACCTCGGCGACCTCGTCCATCAGTTTCTCGCGGTATTCGTCGGCACGCTCGGCGTGCTCGGCGGGGATCGGGATCTCGGTCCATCCGCCTTTCTGCGCGGAGTCCTGGTGAAAGGCCTTCATGTCCACCAGGTCGATCACGCCCGACAGCTCGTGCTCGACGCCGATCGGGATCTCGGTCGCAACGACGTGCGGGCCGAAGGATTCCTTGAGCTGTTCGAGCGTGCGGAAGAAGTCGGCGCGCTCGCGGTCGAGCATGTTGACGAACAACAGCCGCGCTATGTCGAGCTCCTCGGCCTGCGCCCAGAGGCGAGCGGTGGACACCTCGACGCCCATCACGGCGTTGACTACGAAGATCGCGGACTCGCACACGCGCAGCGCACCGAGCGCGTCGGCGACGAACGACGACTCCCCGGGCGTGTCGAGCAGGTTGACCTTGCGCTCCGACCACCGCAGCGAGCTGAGCGCCGCGGTGATCGACATGCCGCGCGCCTGCTCGTCGGGGTCGACGTCGGAAACCGTGTTCCCGTCACCCACGTTCCCCAGGCGCGAGATCACGCCGGCCTCGAACAGGAGCGCCTCGAACAGCGAGGTCTTACCCGCGCCACGATGGCCGACGAGGGCGACGTTGCGAATCCGATCCGCAGCTGCGTGCATTACGGGCGCTCCTCTCCTACCTGCCTATGTGGGGACGCGTTTCACCATACAGCGCGACAGGGCCCCGCGCCAGTGCCCCGCGTCGGGCGTTTCGGGAGAGTGCACTCAGTCGAAGGAGTCGCCCTGCATGCGCGAGCGCAGGCGCAGGACAGCCTTCGTGTGAAGCTGCGAGATGCGCGACTCGGTGACGCCGAGCACCTCGCCGATCTCGCGAAGCGTGAGGTTCTCGTAGTAGTACAGCGCGATCACCAGCTTCTCACGCTCGGGCAGACGCGCGATCGCGTCCGCGATGCGGTCCTTCATGTCGCCCACGTCGAGCGCCCGCGCTGGGTCGGGCGCCCCCGGGTCCTCGAGCGTGTCCATCAGCGACACCTGATCGCCGCTGGAGTCCGACACGTTCCACAGCTCGTCCAGCGCGGCGATCGAGGAGTGCGAGATCGCGAGCAGCGAGTCCTGCAGTTCGTCGGGCGTGATCCCGAGCTCCTCGGCGAGCTCGGCGTCGGTGGCCGCGCGCTGCAGATGGTGCTCGAGCTTGGAGTTCGCGCGCTCGATTTCACGCGCGCGAGCGCGCACGGAGCGCGGCACCCAGTCCATCGAGCGCAGCTCGTCGATGATCGAGCCCTTGATGCGCGTGATCGCGTAGGTCTCGAACTTGATCTCCCGGGAGGGATCGAACCGCTCGATCGCCGAGATCAGGCCGACGAGCCCGTAGGAGATCAGGTCGGCCTCCTCGACATGCGGCGGCAGCCCCGCGGCGGTGCGCCCCGCGACGTACTTCACCAGCGGCGAGTACGCGACCACCAACCGCTCGCGCGCGCGGCGATCGCCGTCGGCCTTGTAGCGCTTCCAGAGATCGCGCAGCTCGACAGTCTTGACGTTCGTCTCCAGGGTCTCGTCTCCGCTGCTCAGGCTCGGGGATGACTGCGCGAATATGCGCTACGTAGCCTCGCGGACTCTACCCGAGTGTAAACCTGCGTGGTCGAGACGCTGGAGTGGCCCAACAGCTCCTGGATCGAGCGCAGATCGGCGCCGCCGTTCAAAAGGTGCGTCGCGAAGCTGTGCCGCAGCGCGTGCGGCGAGGCGTCCTGGGCGACACCGGCACGCGCCGTCCACTTGCGCAGGCGCCTGCGCACATCGCTCGTGCCCAGCGGGCGCCCGGACTTGCTCAGGAACAGTGCGCGCTCCGAGGACGTCTGCGAAGTCGCACCGGCGAGCGCGGGACGCGCCCACTCCAGGTAGCGACGCAGCACGCCCAGCGCGACCTCGCCAACCGGGATGTAGCGCGTCTTGCGCCCCTTGCCCTCGACCCGCAGCTGCTCGCCGTCGTGGTCGAGGTCGGTGAGCTGCAGTGTCACGATCTCCTCCGCCCGTAGCCCACACGCATATGCAAGCTCGAACATCGCGCGGTCGCGCATCGCGAGCGGGGTGGGCGAGCCACTCAATCCCGCGCCCGCCGCGCCGTCGCCCGTGCTCGCATGGGTGGCGGGAATACTGTCGAGCAACTCCGCGACCTCCGACGCACGGAGCACACGCGGCAGCCTCAGCGAGCGCTTCGGTGTCGCGACCAGATCGGCCGGGCTGTGCTCGATCCGCCCGTGCTCGCGCTGGCTCGCGAACAGCGCCCTCACGCTGGCGAGCTTGCGAGCGGTGCTCGTCGGGGCCATCCCCGCCCGGGAGAGGTGGGCGACGTAGCGGCGCAGCTCCCTGGGTCCGACCTCCGCTGGCGCGAGACGCTGCGCGCCGGCCCACTCGCCGAACTGCGCCAGATCGGCGGCGTACGCACGGCGAGTCCGCGGAGCCGCGTCGCGGCGACGCAGATCCTCGTCGAGCAGCTCGGTCGCGGCCGCCCACTCGCCACGAACGCTCGCGAGCTCGGTGTCGACGCTCTCCTGCGTTTCCGCCGTCATCCCGGCCACCTACTTCGCCGTTCCCCACGCGCAGCCCTGCACGCACGGGCGCGCCCGCTATGCCCTCGCAGACGTCAGCCCGGCCGCAGGCGCGGCCAGCAGCGGCGCAAGACGCCGTGCGAGTCCGGGCCAGTCGGGGGCGCAGACCACGTCCTCCTCCTCGCACACCTCCTCGTTCCAGGGGTGCACGATCGTCGCCGCACGGATGCCGTGGTCGAGCGCTCCCAGGATGCTCATCGGCGAGTCGTCCACGAGCAGCTCCACCCCGAGTTCCAGGCAGCGCTCGAGCTTCTGCGCCGAGCACAACAGGTCGTCGAACGGAAGCCCGATCTTCTGCAACCACGTGAGCGTCGCCTGGTGGCAGTCGGCGTGGCGGCTGCTCGCGATGTAGACGGTGTGCCCGTGCTCGCGCCACGCGCGAACGCTCTCCACGGCCTCCGGGTAGGGGACCCCGGCAAGGATCCGCTCGTCGCTGTGGCTCTCCTTTACGCACAGCGCGAGCTGCTCCGGCCGCAAGCGCGTCAGCCCCCACGTGAGCTGCTCCTCATACGGCAGCTTCACGCCGAACCTGCGCACGGATATCTCCGAGAGCACGCCCCAGTAATCGTGCAGCGTTGAGTCGATGTCGACCGCGATCCGCATTGCCTTACCCCAGCTCGATACATTATCCACGAATGACTCCCGTGTCATCTCCTGCCGAGCCTGATGTGGCCAGCCCCTACGGGCCGCCGGGGCGCTCTCCCTGGCTGGACGTCGACTGGCGTCAACATCAGCGCTGGACAATTATAAACGATTCCGCTATCAACGTGATCGAACTGGGCGAGGGGCCGCCGCTGTTGTTCTTGCACGGACTCTCGGGCTCGTGGCCCAACTGGCTGGAGCAGCTGCCCCTGTTCGCATCGACGCGCCGCGTGATCGCCGTCGATCTCCCCGGATTCGGCCATTCGCCGATGCCCAGCGAACCGATCTCCATCTCCGGCTACGCGCGCACCATCGATGCGCTCCTCGACACGCTCGACGTCGATGCCGCGGCGGTCGTCGGCAACTCGATGGGCGGCTTCGTCTCGGCGGAGCTCGCGATCAACTTCCCGCAGCGCGTCGAGCGTCTCGTACTCGTCTCCCCTGCGGGCCTCTCCACCTACAACCACCGCGGTGGCACTCGCGCGCTTCCCGGTCTGCGCCGTGCCGAGCGCGCGATCGTGGCCTACGCGGGTTGGATCGCCGCGCACGCCGACACGGTCGCGCGTCGACCCGGCCTGCGCAATGCGACGCTGGGCCTCGTGACCGCCCACCCCAGTCGTCTGCCGGGACCGGTCGCCGCCGAGCAGGTGCGCGGCGCCGGCAAGCCCGGTTTCCTGGAAGCGCTGCAGGCGAATCTCAACTACGACTTCCGCCATCGCCTCGGCGAGATCGTCTGCCCCACGCTGATCGTGTGGGGCGACCGCGACCGCGTGATCACCCCGCGCGACGCCGATGTCTACGCGGAGCTGATCCCCGGCTCGCGCAAGGTCATCTTCGAGGACACCGGTCACATGGCGATGCTCGAGCGCCCCGCGACGTTCAACGCGCTGTTGCGGGACTTTCTCGACGAATAGGCAAGCTCAGCGGGCGATTGCGCCCTGGGCGGCGCTTCCCACCAGCTTCGCGTACTTCTGAATAGCGATCTCGACGTGCCCGTCGCGCGCCGGCGGCGTGTACCCACGTAGCCGCTCCGCGATCTCCTCGTCGGAGAGCGCGACGTCGATGCGGCGCGCGTCGACATCGATCGTGAGCTCGTCGCCGTCGCGCAGCGCGCCGATCGGACCGCCGCGCACCGCCTCCGGAGCTATGTGTGCCGCCATGAACCCGTGCGTGGCGCCCGAGAAGCGCCCATCGGTGATCAGCGCCACGCTCTCCCCCAGCCCCTCGCCGACGATCGCCGCGGTCACCGCGAGCATCTCCCGCATCCCCGGTCCGCCCGCGGGCCCCTCGCCGCGGATCGCCACGACGTCACCCTCGCGGATCTCCTTCGCGAGCACCGCCGCCATCGCGGCCTCCTCGCCGTCGAACACGCGCGCCGGCCCCACGTGCCGGCGGCGCTCGTGGCCGGCGAGCTTTACCACGCACCCGTCCGGCGCGACGTTGCCGCGCAGGATCGCGAAGCCCCCGGTCGGCTTCAGCGGATCCGCGAGCGGGCGCACGACGCGCTGCCCCTCCGTCTCCTTCGCCGCCGCGGCCTCCTCGCCGATCGTGCGGCCCGTGACTGTCACCGCGCCCTCCCGCAGCACGCCCGCTTCCCGCATCCGCTCGAGCACGAGCGGCACGCCGCCTGCCTCGTACAGGTCGGTTGCCACGTACTGGCCGCCCGGCTGCAGGTCGCACAGCAGCGGCGTGCGCTCGGAGATCGCGTCGAACTCGTCGATGTCCAACGGGACACCCATTTCCCGCGCCACCGCCAACAGGTGCAGCACGCCGTTGGTCGAGCCTCCGCTCGTCGCCACCGCCGCGATCGCGTTTTCCAGCGCCTGCTTGGTGATCACGTCACTGGGTTTGACGCCGCGACGCAGCACGTCCATCGCCAACTCCCCCGCGCGCAGCGCGACATCCAACTTCTTCCCGTCCTCGGCTGGCACCATCGCCGAGCCCGCCGGGGAGATCCCGAGAACCTCGAACGCCATCGCCATCGTGTTCGCCGTGAACTGCCCCCCGCACGCCCCCGCACCTGGTGAGGCGGCCTCCTCCAGCTCGTGCAGTTCCTCCTCGGTCATCCGGCCCGCGGCGTACGCACCGACGGCCTCGAACACCTGCTGGATCGTGACCTGGTGCCCGTGCCAGTGGCCCGGCCGGATCGAGCCGCCGTAGAGCATCAGCCCGGGGATATCGAGGCGCGCGAGCGCCATCACCGCTCCCGGGATCGTCTTGTCGCAGCCTGAGATCGTCACGAGCGCGTCGAACGCGTGCGCGCTGGCGACCAGCTCGATCGAGTCCGCCACGAGCTCGCGCGAGACCAGCGAGGCGCGCATCCCCGCGGTGCCCATCGTGATGCCGTCGGAGATCGCGATCGTGTTGAGCTCCATCGGCGTCCCGCCCGCCGCGCGGATCCCCTCCTTGACCTTCGCCGCCAGCACGCGGTTGTTGAAGTTGCACGGCATCGTCTCTATCCACGAGTGCGCGACGCCCACGATCGGCTTCGCGAGATCCTCCGCGGTGTAGCCGATGCCGTGCAGGTACGCCCGCGCGGCCGCCCTCTCCGGTCCCTCCGTCAGCGCACGGCTGCGGTGCTTTACGTCGAATCCGCTCACAGGGCGCGAACACTACCCGTGCCGGGGTGCGCACGCTTTGGATGTTCTCCTGCAAAGCCCGTCGCGCGCACGTACGCGCGCGTAGGAGGCCGCTCGCGCTCCCAACGCGCCAGCCGCGCGAGGTCATCGCGCACCTGCTCCGGGTCGAGCTGACGCCCCGGGAGGTGCATGTTGGCGTCGGAGATCAGTTTGCGCTCGTCCGCGGTCAGCGCCATCCACTTCGCGAGCACGTCGTCCGCGTCCGGTAGCCGCGTGCTGCCATACGGCCGCGTGTGGTCGGGGAACGCCACGCAGTACTCGCTCAGCAGCGCCCCCGTCGCGGGGACGTAGGCGACGATCGGCCGGTGCGGGTAGACGAGATAGGCGTAGCGCGCCCCAGCTCCCTCTCCCTCCCCCATTGCACCCCATACTCGGACGAAGCCCAGGTCGCGGTACATCGCCCACTCCTCGGCGTTCACGCACGAGCGCAGCAGCTCGCGCGCGCGCTGCTCGGCGCGCAGCTCACGGCCCGGGTCGTATCGCGCCTGCGACGCGCCCTCCGAGCGCGACGACAGCTTCCCCAACGCGCGCCGCCCGGCTACGAGCAGCGACGGCGCCGACGCGCGCACCCGCCGCCGGCCGAGGTCCCAGAGCAGCACCACGGCGACGATCGCGGTCGCGGCGAGGCCGAGCAGCACGGCTATCTACCGCTGCGCCCCGCCGGCGGCGCGCGGGAAGAAGATCACGCGATCCGCGTCGCGCGGCACCTCGCCGAAGCTCCGCACCAGCTCCGCCTCGCGACGCCCATCGCGGCGCTCGGTCGGCACCGCCGCCCACATCCCCGCGTCGAGCTCCCGGCGGAACGCCTCGATCAGCTGCGCCTCCTGCTCAGGCACCTCGACGTCGCCCTCCGCGAGCAGCACCTCGCCATGACCCGGCTTGAGTCGCAGCAATCTCATCGCCCTCCGATTATGTCACCCCGCAGGCGCTCCAGGCCGAAGATGTCGACCGGCCCAGCGCCCGCACCGACGTCGCGCAGGCCGCCCGCGACGGCCTCCCCGGCGAGACGCCGCGCGGCGCGCGCGGCATCCAACGGCGAGCGCCCGAGCGCGAGCTGCGCGGCGAGCACGCTCGAGTGCGTGCAGCCCGAGCCGTGTGCGGCGCCGTCCGCGTGGCGCTCACCCGGGATCTCCACGGCCGCCGCGCGCGGCGCGGAGTCCAGGAAGAGGTCCGCAGCCCGCTCGCGGTGGCCTCCGGTGAGCACCACGCAGCGCGGCCCGAGTGCGAGCACCGCGCGCGCGAGCAGCTCCGCGTCGGGCTCGACGTCGCAGTCCTCTGCGTCGGGGTGCTCTGCGTCGGGATCCTTCGCGTCGGGCCCCGCAGCGCCCGCCAGCACGCGCGCCTCGGGCACGTTGGGCGTAGCGACCGTCGCCAACGGCAGCACCTCCTCCACGAGCGCGCTCTGCGCGTCGGGCTCCAACAGCCGCGCGCCGGACTCGGCGACCATCACGGGATCCACCACGACCGGCGTGCCCACCGGGAGCTCGCGCAAAACGGCCGCGACCGCGCGCGTCACCGGCGCGGTCCCGAGCATCCCGACCTTGACGGCGTCGACGCCGATGTCCTCCACGACGGCGCGCACCTGCGCGAGCACGATCTCCGGCGGGATCGCGTGGATCGCGCGCACCCCGACCGTGTTCTGCGCGGTGATCGCCGTGATCGCGCTCATCCCGTGCACGCCACAGCGCGCGAACGCCTTCAAATCCGCCTGGATCCCCGCACCGCCGCCCGAGTCCGAGCCCGCGATCGAGAGCACGCGCGGCGTGCGCGCCCGCTCAGGCGGCAAAGCGCTGCGCGGCGCGGGCGCGGGCCCTCGCGGCCTCGACCTCGCGGTCTTTCGGAGGCGCCTGCGTCACGAGCGCCTCGAGCAGCTCCGCGGAAACCGCCGCGACGGCGTCCACCGCGTGCTCGAACGCGTCGGCGTTTGCCTGCGAGGGCTGCGTGAAGCCGCTGATCTTGCGCACGTACTGCAGCGCCGCCGCCCTCACCTCCGGCTCGGTCGCGGGGGGCTCGAAGTTGTACAGCGTCTTGATGTTTCGGCACATGCGCCGATCGTAGCGCGCCCGGTGCTCGCGATGCTCAGCAGCCTTCGGTGCTTCCGGAGCCCGGCGTGCATTGCTCCCAGGACTTGCGCGCATACCCGGTGAAGCCGCCGTTGGTCAGTTCTTTCTCCCCCGAGCTCCATTCGAAGATGCCCGCTCCGTTTTCGAGGTGCACCTTGTTGCCGACGATCCCGCCCTTGAACGACGTGCCGCCGTTCATCAGGACTTCGGCCTTGGGTGCGAAGACGCTCGCTTCAAAGCAAGCGTTGGGCGAGCATTTTCCGTTGCCGTTTTCGAATTTGAAGGGGCCCGCGCCGGCCATCACGATCAGCAGATTGGCGGAGTTGTGGCCGAGGTTTTCGACGACGAATGACCCGCCGGCTTGGAACTGGCCCGTTTTTTCTGGGCATTTGCTGCCTTCGGCCCCTGGGGAGTCGATGTAGATTTCCACTTTCGCGGTCGCCGCGATCCTGAGCGTCGAGTTGTTCGTGGCTTCGAACTTGCAGAGATAGTATTTCGAGCCGCTCAACGTGAGGATGCCATTGCTGGAGATGTAGAGCTCGTAGTTGGGTGAGCCGGTGAATTTGTTGGCCGATTTGCCTTCGGTGTAGAACGAGTCCTGCACCCCGATCCGAGCGTCTTCGTTGTTTTCGGCCGTCGCATGGCTGATAGGGACTTCTGCTGTGATCTGGCATTCCGAGGCGCTGCGAGTCTTTTCCAGAGTCGGGTTCGACAGCATGCCTCCGACACCGCCGACAGTCACCCCAGATTTGTTGCGTTCTTTGCCCGCCGCAGGTACAAACGAGCCTTTGGGCGGACAGAGTTCGTAACCTCGTTCGAACGCCGCGCTGCCTTCGCCGATGATCTTTTCGTTGCTCGCGACGACTCCCGGGATTTTTACGCTCCCGCTGATTTTGATTTCCGACAGGCCGAGGATGCCTTCGACCGAGAACAGCGATGTCCCCGTCGCCGCTTCGACACGGGTCGAGAGCCGTTGGGAGACGCCCCGCACCGTGCCTTCCGCAGTCACGCACCGCACCGTTTTACCGCTTTTCACTTCCACCGTCTGGCCGGCGCAAGTGCCGCCGGTCGCAAGCGGCAGCGATGTCCAATACCTGAAGCTCGCGCCGTTGCCGAGAGGTTCCGCGGAGGATTCTTTGCAGTAGGTTCCGCTTTCCGGTTTCGCCGGAACTTCGACGGCGCCGCCGGCGACGCATTCGGTCGTTCCCGGTGTGAGCTGCGTCAGCCTGAACGCGGCGACCTGCAATCCCGCTTCGGCCGCCTCTAGAGCGGACTTCGTGCTGGTGTCGCGCGTGGTGGACGACGAGGTCTGCGCCGAAACCGTGATCGCCGCCCCCACGAGCAGGCCAAGCATCAGCAGCACCGCGATCGCGACCGGCAACGCGAACCCCCGCTCAGAGGCCAGGCGATGCGAAGACGGATGGCGTCGCGTGGTGTTCTCCGCGGTTTTCGGAGTGCAGGCTGTCAACGATCGGCGCCCTGTCATGAGACATTGCTCGGTTCGGCAATCAACGTCGAGATCCGTACCGGTGCCGGTTCGCGGGTCCCGCTGGGAACTTTTACGGTGACGACGACGGTCAGGCGCTCGTACGTTTTGCTGACGCATTTGGTGCAGCCGACGTCTTCGTGCGCGGTGACGAAGTCGTAGATCTTGCCGCTGACGGCGCCGCTCGACCATTCGCAGGCGCCGACATAGGTCGCGCACGATTTGCCGGTCGGCGCAGCCCAGACGATGCCGCATTCGCTTTTGATTTCGGCTTCGCTCGTGCTTTTGCACGCTTTTTCTTCTTCTGTACCGGCCTTGGCCGCGACCACCACCGACTCGGATTCTGTTTTGCCTTCGCCGTACTGGTACGTCGCCGGGCTTCCCGCCGTGACGTAGTAATCCGGGTTGGACGTTTCGCTGGAGTGAGAGGGTGATGCGATCATCGCCAGCTCCCTGTACGGGTAGGTCTGCAACCGTTCGAGCTCGAGCTGCGCGCGATGAGCCATCACGGTGCGCCGTTCGGAGAGCAGCGTCAGCTTGCGCCCGTTCGCGAACGCGCCGATCAGCGCGACGATCCCCACCGTGAGCACGAGCGAGGCGATCAGAACTTCGACCAGGGTGAGGCCCTGCTCGCCGCGCATCGGCGCTCGTTGACCTAGAAGCTTCAGAACGCTCATCTCAGCCCTGGAGGTAGAGGTTGCGCATGAAGGCCGCGTCTTCGAGGACCACCTTGTGCTGGTAGCCGCTGCTGCGTGCCTGTTTGAGCGTGCCCTTCGCCGGCAGTTCGAGCTTGACGGTCGCCATCGTGGGAGAGCTGGTGCTCGGCGAGTAGGAGAAGACTTCGCTGCCGTCGAGCAGGTCGGTCGCGATCGTGGGGCCGGTGGCGGGCAGCGTTTCGCCTTCGGTGGCCAGGCGCACGCACTGGGTGTACGTGGTACCGGACTGTTTGGATGAGCATTCGTACTCGATCCTCCACGCTTTGCCGCCGATCGTCGCGCGGAAGACGATCGCGTTGGCTTTCGCTTCTTCGACTTTGGACGCCTGGCGGATCTCGCGGACCATGCGCCCGAGGCCCGCGCGGTCCTGTTGCATGGTGGTCGCCCATTCGGCGTCGCGCTGCTGGATGCGCTGGCCAGACTCCAACAGCGCGAGCGTCGCGCCGAGCACAACGATCCCGGCGGAGCTGGCGATCAACAACTCGACCAATGTCATCCCCGCCTCCGATGCCCACCGCGGCGAGCGACGAGGGGGACGAAGTGCGAGCGGCAGCCGAGGCGATAGCAAGAAAGTGCGCATTGTCACAAATCATTCATCGAGGTTATCCCTCTATGGTCGGCAGATACGGACGGCTACTTGAAAGCCAGCGCACCCGGCTGGCTCCAGCCCGCCACAGGACCGGCTCGCTGCTCGATCCAGCTCACCACGCACCCTCGAGGTGTTCGAGGCTCAAGAGTCGGTTTTCGCCATCCACGACCACGCCGATCGCATCGAAACGGATCGTGCGGGCGGCCGGGCGATCCTCGCCCGCCAGCCAGGCGACGGCCAACCGACGCAGTCGCGCCCGCTGGCGGGGCCGCAACCACGCGAGGGGCTGCTGGTCTGGACGGATGCGCCGCGCGCGGGCGCCCACCCTGCGCGTCTTGACCTCGACGACAGCCAACGTGCGGCCGTCAAATGCGATCAGATCGATCTCGCCGTGGCGAGTGCGCGCGTTGCGCTCGATGATCGCGAAGCCGAGGCGTTCCAGGTGCACGGCCGCCAACCCCTCGCCGAGCTGGCCGAGAGCGCGACGAGGGTCCGCTGGCCAGGCGTCCGCTGCGGGCGAGTCGAGCTCGGTGCACATGTCGAGCACCATAGGCCCGCATGGCGATGGTTCTCCCTCGCGGGACGGCGGCTACGGCGCGAGCTGCTGGTAGGCGAGCGACTGGAAGGAGAGGCGGTGCAACGGCGACACGCCCTTTCGTTCGATCGCCTCGCGGTGCGCGGGAGTGGAGTAGCCGACGTGCTCGGCGAACTCCCACCCGGGGTGCATGATGTCGGCGTGGCGCATGTAGCGGTCGCGGGTGACCTTGGCGACGATCGACGCGGCGGCGATCGCGGCGCTGGTGGCGTCGCCGTCGATGATCGCGCGCTGTTCGCGCCCGAACGCGGGCACGCCGAAACCGTCGACGAGGCAGGCGATGTCGCCGTGGATCCCCTCGGTGGCGCCGATGAGCGCGTCACGCAGCGCGGCGAGGTTCGTCTTGTGCAGGCCCCGCGTGTCGATCCCGCGGACGCAGCGCGAGACGACGGTTACGCGAGCGGCGGTGCGGAGGATCAGCGGGTAGAGCTCCTCGCGGGCTTCGCTGGTGTGCTGCTTGGAGTCGTTGAGCGCCGCCAGCGCACGTGTCTGGCGGGGGCCGAGCGCGTCGTAGTCGAACAGCACGGCGGCCGCGACGAGCGGCCCGGCGAGACAGCCGCGTCCTGCCTCGTCGGCACCGGCGACGAGCGATGTGTGGAGGGCGCGGTCGAACGCGAACAGGCGCCGGCCGCGGTGAGCGCGCCGCGCGCGACGTCGCGCGCGGGTGTTTCCAGCTGGCCTAGAGGAGGCCGATGCGATCTGGGGGCCAGTAGGTGGCAAAGGCGTCGCCGATGACCCAGCTCGTTGGGACCGGTCCCCAGAACCTGCTGTCGTCGGACTCGCCACGGTTGTCCCCCATCATGAACCAATGGCCGGCGGGAACCTTGATGGGGGTCGGGAAGTTGCACTCGGGGACCCCGCCGCAGGGAGCGATGTAGGAGTCCTGCTCGCGTTTACCGTTGCGGTAGACGTGGCCTTCCTTGATGTAGATCGTGTCCCCAGGCCCAGCGATGACGCGCTTGATGAAGTTCACGGAGGTGTCCTCCTGCGGGTTGGTGCGGTCGCAGGCGGCACCACCGTATGAGATGGGTGCGCCGGCGACAGGGCCGCACTGCTCGTGTTCGGCGCCCTGCGGAGGGTGGAAGACAGCGATCTCGCCGACGTGGGGCTTGCCGAAGTCCATCCCGACGCGATTGACCAGCACGCGCTGGCCGATCTTGAGCGTGGGTTCCATCGAGCCGCTGGGGATGCGGTAGGGCTTGACGATGAACGCCTGGATCCCAAACGCGAGCAGGACCGCGATCGCGATGATGATCAAGAGCTCAACGAGCGAACTGGCGGTCGACTTCTTCGGCTTGGCGCCGCCCGCGGACGGCTTGCCGGCGGCCTTGTCCCATTTGCGCCCACCGGACGCGTTGGGTGGTTTCGCGGCAAGCGCGTCGGCTGCGGTGGGGTTCGCGCCGGGGCTATCGGTCGGGCTCGGCGGCGCACCTGGCTGCCCGTCGTCGCGGGAGCCTTTCGCGGACCTCACCCCCACGGTCGACCTCGCTGCGGGGCCGCCATGGCAGGCAATCTACGCCGGGGTGTCGCCGGCGTCGCCGCCGGCGTCGGTGGAGGTGGCCGCTTCGACCGCACCCGTATGGGTGTCGGCCGTCTCGCCCCCGCTTTGCGGTTGCTGCTCGGCCTCGGTCGTCGCGTCCCCCCCGGCGGCTGCGTCCGCCGACCTGCTGTCGCCGTCGCCCTCGGGGACGGCGGTCTCCTCTGCGCCCGCGACCTCACTGGTGGCCTCGGTGTTCGTGTCCTGCTCGGCCTCATGGACCGCCGAGGCCTCGACACTCGAATCCTGCTCGGCGACCTCGGGGGCCGCGGCCTCCACGGTCGCCTCCTCCTCCGCGTGCAGGAGGCCGGGCTCGACGATCTCCTCAGGTCCGGTGTAGCGGCGCTCGCGGACGCGGGCGCGCTTGCCGACGCGGTCGCGCAGGTAGTAGAGCTTGGCGCGGCGGACGTCGCCGCGCGCGGCGAGCTCGATGCGCTCGATCTTGGGGGAGTGGACGGGGAACATACGCTCGACGCCGACCCCGAAGGACTGCTTGCGGACGGTGAACGTCTCGCGTGCGCCGTGGCCCTGGCGCTTGATGACGACGCCCTCGAAGACCTGGATCCGGCGGCGCGTGCCCTCGATGACCTGGAAGTGGACCTTGACGCGGTCGCCCGGCGCGAAGCTGGGGACGCGGCGCAGTTGTGCGCGTTCGAGGCTGTCGATGACGCTGCTCATGGGATTCGGAAGAAGAAGGTGGACTCGCGCGCGTCTGTGCGCAGCGCGCGGCGCGAGAGCAGCATGGTAGCGGACGCGCGCAGTCACCGGCTGCGGTTGTTTGAGCGGGCCCCGAGCTCGCGGCTGCGCTCCAGGCGCCAGCGGCGGATGTGCTCGTGGTGCCCGGAGAGGAGGATCTGCGGTACGCGCCACCCGCGGTACTCGGCGGGGCGCGTGTAGTGGGGGTACTCGGGGTGGCCGCCGAGGGCGTCGCTGAAGGACTCCTCGACGGCGGAGTCGGCATGTCCGAGCGCGCCGGGGAGCTTGCGCAGGACGGCGTCACTGACGACCATCGCGGCGAGCTCGCCGCCGCTGAGGACGTAGCGCCCGATCGAGAGGGTGTCGGTGGCGAAGTGCTCGACGATGCGCTGGTCGAGTCCCTCGTAGCGTCCGCAGAGCAGTGTCAGGCGGGGCTCGGCGGCGAGCTCGGCGGCGTAGCTCTCGTCGAGCAGGCGCCCGCCGGGGGCGAGCGCGATCACGCGCCGCTGGCGACCGAGCTCGACGGGGTCGACTCGATAGCGGGCACGGAGTGCGGCCTCCATGACATCGACGCGCAGCACCATCCCGGCGCCGCCGCCGAAGGGCGTGTCGTCGACCTGGCCGCCGCTGAGGGGCGTGTGGGCGCGAATGTCGAGGAACTGGAGGCGGCTCCCGGCGGCGATCGCGTTGCGGACATGTCGCTGCGTGGTGAACCACTCGAACCAGGCGGGGAACAGTGTGAAGATGTCGATCTCCATCGTGCTCAGGACTCCTCCGTGCCGGGCTTCCCTGCGCCGGACTCCCCCGCGCCGGACTCGCCGAGGAACTCGAGGTCGATCTCGATGCGCCGCGCGGCGACGTCGACGTTGCGGATGGCGTCTTTGACCATCGGCACGAGCAGCTCGCCGCCGCCGGGGAGGGCGACCTCGAGGATCTCGCAGGAGGGCAGCTCCAACAACGCGGCGACGGTGCCGACCGGCTGGTGGCGCGTGCTGTGGACCTCGCAGCCTTGGAGCTCTTGGGCCCACCATTCACCGGGTTGGAGGGCGGGCGCGTCGGCGAGCGGCACGCGCAGCTCGAGCCCGCGAAGCGCTTCGGCGGCGCTGCGATCGTGGACTCCGCTGAGGTTGACGATGGGCCGCTGCTCGACACCACCGCGGTGTGCGATCTCGTGGGTCTCTGCGCCGATCGTGACCCGCATGCCTGGCTCCAACAGTCGGGCGCGGGGGCGGGTGACGTAGAAGCCGCCGTCGAGGCCGTGGGGGCGTCCGACGCGTCCGGCGGAGAGCGCCTCAGGGGTGCGGCGGTTGACCATGGGAGTCAGTCGACGATGTCGAGCACAACGCGGCGTTTGGAGCCGGCGGCGCAGGCGCGGACGACGGTGCGGAGCGCCTGGGCGGTGCGGCCGCCGCGCCCGATGACCTTGCCATAGTCGTCGGCGGCAACGGCGAGCTCGAGGACGATCGTGCCGTCGTCCTCCTCGAACTGCTCGACGGTTACCTCGTCGGGATCGTCGACGAGGCCCTCGACGAGGTAGATGAGCAGATCCCGCGCTCTCTGTACTTCCATAGGTGCCGTAGTCTGGCACCCGCGCCGGTTGTCTGCGGTGCCGTCCCGCGCCGCTCGCGCGCCGGCCGGGGTGTGCAGGCTAGGCCTGAATCCCCTGGATGCGCAGCAGCTTGCGGACGGTGTCGGAAGGCTGGGCGCCGCGAGCGAGCCAGTTGCGGGCGCGCTCCTCGTCGATCGCGATCGTGGAGGGGTTGGTCTGGGCGTTGTATCGACCGATGGTCTCGATCACGCGCCCGTCGCGGGGGGCGCGCTGGTCGGCGACGACGATGCGCCAGATGGGATCCTTCTTGCCGCCCACCCGGGTGAGCCTGAGTCTTACCGACACGTCTTTCCTCTCGTGGAGTCCTGAAAATCGACCGGGAGAGCTTAGCCGGTCTGCGCCGGTTCAGCGGGCCTGGCGCATGAGGGCGCCGATGTCGGGCATCTTGCCGCGCCCGACCTGGCGCATGACCTTGCGCATCTGGCCGAACTGCTTGACGAGCTGGGAGACCTGTTGGACGTTGGTGCCGGAGCCGCGCGCGATGCGCAGGCGGCGGGAGCCCTTGATCAGCTCGGGGCGGCGGCGCTCCTCGGGAGTCATGGAGAGGATGATCGCCTGCAGGCGGTCGAACTCGCGTTCGTCGATCTTCATGTTGCTCAGCTGTGCGCCCCCGAGCCCGGGGATCATCCCGAGGAGGTTGGTGAGGGGTCCCATTTTGCGGATCGTGCGGAGCTGGTCGAGGAAGTCGTCGAGGCCGAACTCGTTGCGGCGGAGCTTGCGCTGGAGCTCCAGCGCGTCGCGCTCGTCGAACTCGCGCTCGGCGTGCTCGATCAGGCTCAGCACGTCCCCCATGCCGAGAATCCGCTGCGCCATGCGGTCGGGGTGGAAGCGCTCGAACTGCTCGAGGTGCTCGCCGGTGGAGGCGTAGAGAATCGGGCGCCCGGTGACGGCTTTGACCGAGAGCGCGGCGCCGCCGCGGGCGTCGCCGTCGAGCTTGCTCATGATGACCCCGTCGAACTGGACGGCCTCGGCGAACTGCTCGGCGACGTTGACGGCGTCCTGGCCGGTCATGGCGTCGACGACGAGCAGGGTGTCCTGTGGCTGGACGGCGGCGTGGATGCGGACGAGCTCGGCCATCAGCTCCTGGTCGACGTGCAGCCGGCCGGAGGTATCGACGATCAGGACGTCCTTGCCGTCCTCTCGCGCACGCTGCAGCGCCCAGGCGGCGATGTCGACGGGGTCGGGCTCGGTCCCCTGCTCGTAGACGGTGGCGCCGGCGCGGGCGCCCATCTTGACGACCTGGTCGACGGCGGCGGGACGGTAGGTGTCGCAGGCGGCAATGGCGACGGTGGAATCGTGCTGCTCGTGGAGGTGGCGCGCGAGCTTGGCGGCGGCGGTCGTCTTGCCGGAGCCCTGGAGACCGGCGAGCAGGATGACGGTGGGTGGGCTGGCGGCGAACTGGAGCTCGTGGGTCTCGCCGCCCATGAGCTCGGTGAGCGCTTCGGCGACGATCCCCACGACCTGCTGTCCGGGGTTGAGCCGCCCGACGATCTCAGCGCCGAGGCAGCGCTCCTTGACCTCGGAGGTGAATTTGCGGACGACCTTGAAGTTGACGTCGGCCTCGAGCAGCGCGAGACGGATCTCGCGCATGGCGGCGTCGATGTCCTGCTCGGTCAGCGTGCCGCGCTGGCGGACGTCGGCGAGCGTCGCCTGGAGCTTCTCGGCGAGCGAGTCGAACATGCGGCGGTGCCCGTCAGGCCTCGCCGTCGGAGGGCTTGTCGATCGCGGGGCGCTTCGGAGCCTCCTCTACCGGGTGCTCGTTGGCGCCGCGTCCCCCGAGGGCGCGCTCGGCGAGCGCGGAGCCGATCCCGCCGAAGGCCTCGGCGAACTCGGAGGGGACGACGAAGACCTTGTTGGAGTCGCCTTCGGCGAGCTGGGGGAGCATCTGCAGGTATTCGTAGCTCAGCAGCTCCCGCGTGGGGTGGCCCTCGTGGATCGCTTTGAAGACGGTGTCGATCGCCTTCGCTTCGCCCTCGGCGCGCAGGATCGCGGCCTGGCGCTCGCCCTCGGCGGTCAGCACCGCGGCCTGCTGCGCACCCTCGGCGGTGAGGATCTGGGCCTGCTTCTCACCTTCGGCGGTGAGGATCGCGGCGCGGCGGTCGCGCTCGGCGCGCATCTGCTTCTCCATCGCGGAGCGGATGTCGGCGGGGGGGTCGACGGACTTGATCTCGACGCGGTTGATGCGGATCCCCCACTTGCCGGTGGCCTCGTCGAGGACGGTGCGCAGCTCGGCGTTGACGTTCTCGCGCGCGGTGAGCGTCGCCTCCAGCGTGAGTCCGCCGATGACGTTGCGCAGCGTTGTGACTGTGAGCTGCTCGATCGCCTGGAGGGGATTGGCGACTTCATAGGTCGCGGAGCGGGGGTCGGTGATGGTGAAGTAGAGGACGGTCTCGATCGCGACGACGACGTTGTCTTCGGTGATGACGGACTGCGGGTTGAAGTTGACGACCTGCTCGCGCAGATCGACGAGCGGGCGGACGCGATCGATGAACGGCGTGACGATCGTCAGCCCGGGCTCGAGCGTGCGGCTGTAGCGGCCGAGCCGCTCGACGACCCCCGCGCGGGCCTGTGGGATCACGCGGATGGTGCGCGCGGCGAGGATCAGCGCGAAGAGGACGACGACTGCGATGACTATGAGCGCGACCATGGGTTCCTTTCTCGATTACAGCCTAATCTCGCACATAATCGGGCCGCCTCAGTGCATGACGAGCGCGGTGGCGCCGCGTATTTCGACGACCTGCACGCGCTCGCCTGCGTCGATGACCTCGTCCTCGTCGTAGCTGCGCGCGGTCCAGACCTCGCCGTCGATGCGCACGCAGCCGACGCCCTCGCGGTTGGCGATGCGCTCGAGCACGGTCGCGTCGCGCCCGACGAGCGCGGCGGCCCCCGTGCGGATCGGCGGCGGGAGCCGGCGATGGCGGCGCGCGATGGGTCGCAGCGTGAGCAGGACGAGCAGCGAGACGAGCGCGAAGACGAGGACCGCGAGCCCCGTGCCGACGCCGGCGAGGCTGACGATGGCGGCGAAGAATGCCCCGAGGGCGAACGGGGCAAGGAAGAACCCACCGGTGTGCATCTCGCCGACACCGAGCGCGCAGCCGGCAACGACCCACACGATCCAAACGTCCATATGCACGATTATCGCAGCGCGTATCGTCTGGACATCCCGAAGTCAACCTCGATCGACGGAGGAGCCCATGACTGACGCCAAGCTCATCGCCGACGGGCCGCGACCCGCAGTGCGACTCGAGCGTCATCTACCTGACCCACCGGCGACGGTATGGCGCGCGCTGACGGAGCGCGACCAGCTTCAGGCCTGGTTTCCGTCCGATGTGACCGTCGAGGGCAACGAGTGGAGGGTGGGTGCGAGCATCGCCTTTCGGTTTCCGCCCGAGGTGATCGACATGACACTGGTCGGAGAGGTGCTGGCGGTGGAGAGGCCGCGGCTCCTCGCGTTCACGTGGGGGGAGGAGATGCTGCGTTTCGAGCTTTCGCCGCTCGACGGAGGCACGCGTTTGGTACTGGTCAACGAGCTCGCACCCAGCGCGGCGGCGCGCAACGCAGCAGGCTGGGAGCTCTGCCTCGATCGTCTCGCCGGCGCTCAGCCGTCGCAGAGTGCGTGGCAGCCACGCTTCCAGGTGTACGTCGCCGCCTTTGAGCCGGTGGTCGGCGCGCAGGAAGGACCTCCCGCGGGCTACAAGGGCGAGCAATCGGAACGTTCCGGGCGGTCGTAGTTCCGAGCCTGCGCGGCCGACCGGCCGGCGAGCCGTCAGCGCCTTCGCCCACGCCCCTACGCCTGCAGCAGCGCCCGCGCGAACTCCTCGGCGTCGAACGGCCGCAGATCCTCCAGCGACTCGCCCACCCCGATCAGCTTCACCGGCAACTCGAGCTCCTTGGCGATCGCCAGCGCGATCCCACCACGCGCGGTGCCGTCGAGCTTGGTCATCACGATCCCGCTGACCTGCACCGCCTCGGCGAACATGCGCGCCTGACGCAGCCCGTTCTGCCCGGTGGTGGAGTTGACCGTCAGCAGCGTCTCGTGCGGCGCACCGTCCAGCTGGCGCGCGATCACGCGGCGGACCTTGGTGAGCTCGGCCATCAGGTCGTCCTGGGTGTGCAGGCGCCCGGCGGTGTCGATCAGCACGACGTCGACGTTCTCGCTGCGCGCGCGCGCGATCGCGTCGAACGCGACGGCCCCAGGATCGGATCCCTCCGGGCCGGTCACGATCTCGCACTCCGCGCGCTGCGCCCAGTCTTCGAGCTGCTCGGTCGCGGCCGCGCGGAAGGTGTCCGCAGCGGCCAACAACACGCTACGCCCCATCTCCCGCCGCAGGTGCCACGCGAGCTTGCCCACCGTCGTCGTCTTGCCGGTCCCGTTGACGCCCACCGCGAGGATCACGGTCGGGTGTGCCCGGATGTCGATCCGCTGCTCCCCCACGCGCGCGGTCTCGGCGAGCAGCTCGATCAGGCGCTCCGAGAGGGCCTCCCCGCCGCTCAGCTTGCCCGCGGTCGCTTCCGCCTCAAGGGTCTGCACGACCGACGCGGTCGTCGCGGCACCGACGTCCGCCATGATCAGCGCCTCCTCGAGCCGTTCCCATGTTTCCTCGTCGAGAGTCGCAAACAGCGTCGCCTGGATCTCGCCGCTCAGCGCCTGCCGGGTCTTCGACAGGCTCTCCCGCAGCCGCCGGAACAGGCCGCGGCGCGGCTCGCGACGCTCGACGTCAGGCTCGCGCCGCTCGCCGTCGGTGACGAACAGGTCGGTCCAGTCCCGTGGCACCGGTTCAGGGGCGCGTCGGCGACACTAAGCGACCTCCGCCATCTCGCGCGCGTCGTCCGGCGCGTCGGCCTCGTCGTGCGCGTCCGGCATCTGCGGTGCGGCTTGCGGGCCCACGATCTCAGGAGCCGCGTCTCGCGGAGCCGCGATGTCACGCTCGGCGGGCGGCAGTTTCCTGGAGATCACCTTCGACACCCCGTTGCCGGCCATCGACACACCGTACAGCCAGTCGGCGGCCTCCATCGTGCGCTTCTGGTGGGTGATCACGATGAACTGCGCGCGATCGGCGTAGCGGCGCAGCAGCGCCAGGAAACGGTCGAGGTTGAGATCGTCGAGGGCGGCCTCGACCTCGTCCATGATGTAGAAGGGGCACGGACGCGCGAGGAACACGGCGAACAGGAACGCAAGCGCCGTCATCGACTTCTCCCCGCCCGACAGCAGCGAGAGACGCTTCGCCGACTTCCCCTCCGGCGTGATCTCGATCTCGACACCCAGCAGCTCTTCCTCTTGGAGGCCCTGCTCCTCCGCCTCGGCCTCCGCCTCCGCGGCGGCCTCCGCCTCGGCCTCTGACACGCCGCCCGCACCGTTCTCGCCCGCGGCGGGAAGCGCCTGACCGCCCAGCACCTGCCGCTGCACCTGCTCGTCTTTGACCAGCCGCAGACGTCCGCTGCCGCCGGGGAACACGTCGCGTGCGAGCTCCTCGAAGTTGCGCGCCGCCGCCTCGAACGTCGCGTTGAACGTCTCATGGATCTGCCGGTCGGTGTCGCGGATCAACGTCCGCAGCTCCCGCAGTGCGGTCTCTAGATCCTCGCGCCGCGTCTCCAATTCCTCCACGTGCGCCAGCGCCTCGGCGTACTCCTCCTGCGCGAGCGGGTTCACGGGTCCCAGCTGCTCGCGACGTCGTTGCAGGCGCTCCACGCGTGTCAACAACGCCTGGCGCTCGTCATCCGCCAGCGGCTGGAGCTCCTGCGCGAGAGCCTCCTCGCCTATCTCCAAGCGCTCCGCCACGGTGCGCAACTCGAGCGTTGCCTCCTCGGCCTGGTCGCGCAGACGTTGCGCCGCGACCTCGGCGACGGTCACCGCCTCGCCTTCGGCGCGCAGGCGCCCCTGCAGCTCGGCCTCGGCCGCCGCGCACGCCCGCAGCTCGCCCGCCATCTCCTCCCCCGCCGCGCTATGACGCGCGAGATCGGCGTCGAGCTCCGCGACGCGCTCCGCCACCGCCGCCGCCGCGCCCTGCAGTGCCTCGGCGAGTCGCGCCGCAAGCGGCCGCAGCAGCGCATCCGCCTGCTGCTGGGCGACCAACTGCTCCAAACGCTGGTGGCGCTCGGCGCGCTCGCGCTCCAGGCGCTGCGCCTGGCGTCGCTCTGCCGCGAGCTCGCCGTGGAGCTCGGCGCGAGCGACCGCGGCCGCACCCTGCTCCGGCGCCGCGCGGCGCTGCTCGATCAACCACCCCGCCTGCCGGTGGCGCTCGGCGGCGCTCGCCTGGGCGCGCGTCGCTTCGCGCAGCACACCCTCGGCCCGCTCGCGCGCGTCCTCGGCCGCCCGTGCCGCCTCCAGTGCACTTTCGGCGCCGGCGCGCGCGGCGTGCTCCGCCGCCGCCACCTGCTCGGTCGCGGCCAACAACTGATCGCGCTCGTTGCGGCGCGCGAGCACCCGCTCCGCACCGCCTGCCGTCACCTGCCGCACCTCGCCCGTCGCCGCGAACCACACGCGCCCCGACGCGGTGACCGCGATCCCGGCGAAATCATCGGGGAGATCCTCCAACCGCTCGACGACCCACGTATCTGCAAGTAGGCGCTCCGCCAACTCCAATATCGGATCCGCGCCCCGTACGAGCTCGATCAGCGGCCGGGCTCCCGGTACGGGACACTCGCCCCTCGTCGCCTTTCCGGACTTCGCGGGCGCGTTCCCCGCCGTTTGTGCCGCGGCACCTGCGAGCAGCGCGCTCGCCCCGTCGGGACCGGCACGGTCAAGCAGCGCCGCCGCGCCCCCGATATCCGAGACCAATGCGGCGTCGAGGCGGCCACCGAGCACCGCGGCAAGCGCGAGCTCGTAGCCCATCTCCACCTTCAACAGCTCGCTGAGCGCGCGCGGCGCGTTCTCCTCACCCGCCTGAGCGCCCGCTCCAGACGGTGCGAACGAACGACCGCTGTGACTGCGCAGAAACTGGTTCACGGCCGCAAGCTCCGCACCCACCCGCGCCGCGTCGCGTCGCGCGGCGTTGACCTCGCGCTCGGCGTCGCGCAGCGTCGCGCGGGCCTCCTCCGCGCGCGCCTCGGCCTGTTCGCGGGTTTCGCCGGCCGCTCTCACGGCCTGCTCGTGCTCGGCGAGCTCAGACGTGGCGCGCTCGTGCGCCGACGCCAGCTCGGCCAGCTCGCAGTCGAGCTCGCGCTCGCGCTCGCGGTCGAGCTTCTCCAGTTGCTCTTCGAGCTCGTGGATGCGCGCGCCGGCGCCCTGTACCGGCGACCCCTCCCGCTCGCTGGCCGCCAGCAGCTCGCGCAGTCCGTCGATCTCGCGGCCCACCCGCACCGCCCGGTCCTCCAGGCTTTCCGCGGCCGCCACCGCGTGCTCGCCGCGCATCTGCAGACGCTCGTGCGCGGCGCGCGCTTTGAACGCGCGCCCCGCGAGCTCGTCGTGGCGCTCGGAGCGCTCCGCCAGCGCACGCTCCGCCTGCCCGCGGCGCTCCACGACCTTGGTGAGCTCGCCTTCGACCTCCTCGCGCGCGGCGCGCGCCGCCTGCACCGCACCCTCGGCATCCTGGAGCTCGGTTCGCCGCAGACGCACCGTCTCACGCGCCAGCGTCAGGCGCGCTTCCAGCAGCTGGCGCTCGAGGCGCTCGTGCAACTCCGCCGCCTCGGCCTGACGCTTGAGCGGACGCAGCCGACTGCGGGCCTCGCGCTCCACGTCGAGCGCCCGGTCGAGGTTCTCCTGCGTGCGCTCCAGCTTCAACTGCGCCCGCCGACGGCGCTTGCGGTGCTTGCCGAGGCCCGCCGCCTCCTCGATCAGCAGGCGCCGGTCGCGCGGCTTGGATGTCACGATCGACTCGACCCGGCCCTGGGAGATGACCGAATGGTTCTCCTTGCCGAGACCCGTGTCGGAGAGCACCTCGATCACGTCCGCCAGCCGGCAGCGCGCTCCGTTGAGGCGGTATTCCCCATCGCCGGAGCGATCCAGGCGGCGCACGATCGAGATCTCCGACATCGGTAGCGCGACGGTCCCGTCGGAGTTGTCGAGCACGATCTCGACCTCGGCGGAGCTGCGCGCCTGCACGCCGCGCCCGCCGCCGAAGATCACGTCCTGCATCGACTGGCCGCGCACCGCCAGCGGGGACTGCTCGCCCATCGCCCACAGCACGGCATCGGTCACGTTCGACTTGCCCGAGCCGTTCGGGCCCACCACGACGCTCACGCCCGAACCGAAATCCAGGCGGGTGCGGTCGGGGAAGGACTTGAAGCCCTTCAGCGTCAGCGACTTCAAATGCACGGCTCGGCGCCCCTCATGCCGCTTGCAGTCGCTCCACGGCTTCGCGCGCCGCCTGTTGCTCGGCGTGCTTCTTGCTGCGCCCCGTGCCGCTCCCGAGCTGGCGGCCGTCGACGTTCGCGCTCACCTCGAACGTCCGCTCGTGCGGCGGCCCGTGCTCGGCGGTCACTTTGTAGGTGACGGTCGCGCCGCGCTGCGCGAGGATCTCCTGCAGCGTGGACTTGAAATCCACCGGGTTCTCCAGCGCGTGCTCGATCTCCGGCACGAATGCCTCGACCACAGCCTCCGCGGTGCGCTCGTAGCCGCAGTGCAGGTAGCACGCGCCGATCACGGCCTCGATCACCGATGCCAGCACACGCTCGGTCTCTCCGAGCGCGAGCGCGCTCTCGCGCACGTCCTGCGGCGCAGCCGCGTGTAGTCGCTCCGGTACTTCCAGGCGTTCGGCGACCGCGCGGCACGACGGTCCGGAGACCGCCTGGGCGCGGATCTTCGTCAGGCGTCCAGCACCGAAACGCTCCGCCTCCAGGCGCGGATACAGGTGCGTGGTGACAGCGAGCGCCAGCACGCTGTCCCCCAGGAACGCCAGGCGCGCGTAGGAGTCGCTGCGACGCTCGCTCCAAGACGCGTGCGTGAAGACCTGGCGCGCCAGCTCCTCCGGGAGCTCCTCCAACAGCTCGTGCAGCAACTTCATCTGCGCCCATCACGCTCCGCCGGCGTGCGCGACCACGAAGTCAACGGCCTGCCCCACCGTCAGGATCTCAGAGGCCTGCTCGTCGGCGATCCGGACCCCGTAGCTGTCCTCGAGCTCTTGCACCAGCGTGTAAAGGTCGAGCGAGTCAGCCGCCAGATCCTCTTTGAAGCGCGTCTCCAGGTCGATCTGTGCCGGGTCGACGTCCAGCTCGTCGGCGAGATGGGCACGGATCAGCTCGTACACCTGCTCAGGAGTCATCTGCGAGCAGGCTAGCGTCCCCTGCGGATGGCGATCGCTCGCCGGACGCCGGCGCCAGCTGTGCGGGGGCGCGTCGCAGCGCGCCCGCCTGCTGCAGCGCGGCGTGCGTCCGACCGACGACGTCCTCGTGCGCGCCCTGCGCCGCCCGCAGGATCGCCTGGGCGAACCCGTGCCGCGTGAAGCGTCCGTGCGGGACGACGCCCAGGCGGCGCAGCCCCAGCAGGTAGGCACCGCCCTGCGCTTCGGGGTCGATCTCGTCACGGAACGCCCGCAGCGCGGGGCGCAGGAGCAGACCCCCGAGCTGCGCGCGTCGCGTCGATTCCGCGGCGGCGCGGATCGACGTGAGCATCGTCTGCGAGACGCCCTCGATCAACTTCAGCGCGATGTTGCCGGTGAAGCCGTCCGTGACGACGACGTCCACGGCGCCGTTCGTGACGTCGCCGCCCTCGACGTTGCCGAGGAACTCGAAGGGGAGCGCCTCGCTGGCGGCGTCGCCGGCGAGGCGCGCGCGCAGCTGCGCGGCCGCCTCGAGAACAAGGGGCGCCCCGCGCTCCCGCTCCTCGCCGTTCGATAGCAGTGCGACGCGTGGGCGCGCGACTCCGAGCACGGTGTGCGCGAGCGCGGCGCCCATGAACGCGAACTGCACGAGGTGGTCGGGGCGCGCCTGGGTGTTGGCGCCGACGTCGAGCAGCGTGACCGTCTGGGCTTTCCCACCGCCCGCTCCGGCGCGCTCGGGGATCGGCAGCGGCAGCGCGAGCGCCGGGCGGAAGATCCCGCGGGCGCGCTTGACGTTGAACAGTCCGGCGGCGAGGGCCGCACCGGTGCCCCCCGCGCAGACGAGCGCGTGCGCGCGACCGTCGGCGACGGCGCGCGCGGCCTGCACGATCGAGGCCGCCGGTGTCGCGCGAGCGGCGCTCGCGGGATCGGCGCTCTTGGCGATCGAGATCGGGGCGTCGACCACCTCGATGTCCGCGGGCCGCTCCGCCACGCGCGTGCGCGCGATGTTAGATGCCTCCCCGCGTGCGCGGGCGCCCGCGCGCGCGGCGGGGTCCGCAACGGACAACCCCAACCTCACCTCCTCGGCGGGCCCGAACAGCAGCACGCGCACGCCCTGCCGCGCGGCGAGCGCCGCACCGGCTGCAACCTCAGCGGGCCCGAGATCGGCGCCGTTCGCGTCAACCGCGACGACGACCGCGCCGCTAGGCGTCGGTGTGCTCCTCGCGGGACTCCGCACTCAGGATTTCACGGCCCGCGTAGGTCCCACAGACCGGGCACACACGGTGCGGGATGCGCGGAGAGTGGCAGCGCGGGCATTGCCGCAGCGCGGGCGTCGAGATCTTGTGCTGCGCGCGACGCTTGGCGGTGCGGCTGTGCGATTGCTTTTTCTTGGGAACGGCCATCGAGCCGGGAAGGGTATCAGCACCCGCTGGACCGGCCTCACTCCAGCCGGCCTCACTCCAGCCGCAGCTCGCGAAGCTTGGCCCAGCGGGGGTCGGGCGCGGGCTCGTGATGATGATCGGCGCCGTCCTCGTTGAGGTTCGCGGCACATATCGGGCAGAGCCCGGCGCAGTCGGCGCGGCACACCACCTGGGTCGGGACGCTCAACGCGAACGCGTCGTGGGCCCAGGTGGAGAGGTCGAGCGTCTCGTCCTCGACGTAGGGGCTCGACAGCTCCTCTCCCCCGCCTGGCCGGTCGACCTCGCGGGCATCCACCTCGACCATCGGGGCGGCGCGCTCGAGGCAGCGCATGCACGGCCCAGTGAGCGCGGCTCCGAAGTGGAGGCGAAGCGCGTACCCGTGCCCGACCATGCGCGAAACTTCCAGGCGCACCGGTATGCGGTGGGGCTCGCATGCGTAATCCTCGCCTCCGAGCACGATCGGGTCGATGTCGACCTCCAGGTCCAGCCGGCGCCCGTCGCCGGCGCTGAGGCGCAGGCTCGCGAGGTCGAGGCGATCGGTGAGAGCAGCCACGCCGTCCAGGCTAGCGGCGGTTTGGCGCATCGCGGCGCGCGGCGGAACGCTCAGGCGGTCGCGCTCAGCTCGCGCTTGAGCACCTTGCCGGTGGCGTTGCGCGGGAGCTCCGCGACGAAGACGACCTCGCGCGGCACCTTGAAGCGGGCGAGGTTGGCCTTGACGTATTCCTTGACGTCTTCCTCGCTGAGATCGGCGTCCTCGCGCGCGACCACGAACGCCTTCAAACGCTGTCCAAACTCGGCGTCGTCGACCCCGATGACAGCGGCCTCCTCGATCTGCTCGTGGTTGGCGAGCAGATCCTCGACCTCGCGCGGGAAGACGTTCTCCCCACCGGAGACGATCATCTCGTCGTCGCGGCCGTCGACGAACAGGCGCCCGGCGGCGTCGAAGTGGCCCATGTCGCCGGTGCTCATCAACCCGCGGACGATCTCCTTGCCGCCCCCGCCGGTGTAGCCGTCGAAGACCATCTCGTTCGCCGCGAAGATGCGTCCGCGCTGTCCCATCGGGACCTCGCGGCCGTCGGCGTCGAGCAGCTTGACGACGGTTCCGAGCGGGGGACGCCCGGCGGTGCCGGGGGCGGCGCGCAGGTCTTGGGGGGTGGCGATCGTCGCCCACGCGACCTCGGTGGAGCCGTAGAGGTTGTAGAGGACATCTCCGAACGCGTCCATCGCGCGCGTCGCGAGCTCGCCGGGGAGCGCGGAGCCCGACGCGGCGATGATCCGCAGCGAGCTGAGGTCGTAGCGTTCGATCGTCTCGGCGGGCAGCTCGAGCATGCGCTGGAGCATCACGGGCACGACCGCGAGCGCGCTCGCGCGGTGCTGGGAGATCGCGCGCAGCGTGCCCTCGGGGTCGAAGCGGCGCGGCAGCACGATCGTCGAGGCGAGCGGCATCGCGAGCGTGAAGTGCCCGTAGCCCCAGGAGTGGAACATGGGCGCGGCGATCACCGTCGTCTCGCGGGCGCGCAGCGGGATCTTGGAGAGCATCGCGGCGAGCGGCTCCATCGAGTCGGGCTGTTTGCGTTTGGCGCCCTTGGGAGTGCCGGTGGTGCCGGAGGTGAGGATCACGACGCGCCCGTGCTCGGCGGGCGGCTCCAGCTGGGAGGGGTCGCCGCGCTCGATCAGATCCTCGATCCGCGGGTCGTCGGCCGGCGTGAACCGAGCGGTGTGGGCGTCCTCGGGCTTGCCGTTGGTGTGCTGCTCGCCGCTGTCGGTGGTAGCTGAGGACTCTGAGGACTCGCACCAGGAGACGAAGCGGCGCATCCCGTCGGCGCCACCGCTGACGAGATCGGCGAACTCCTCGTCGTAGATCAACGCGGTGGGGCCCTCGCGGTGCAGGACATCGGCGATCTGGGGGCCGGCGAAGGCGGTGTTGAGGTACAGCTGGCTCGCGCCGAGCTTCGCGCAGGCGACGGTGGCCTCGACGAAGCCGCGGTGGTTGCGGCACATGATCGCGACGGCGTCCTGCGGGCGCACGCCGGCGCGGGCAAGCTCGTGCGCGAGCGCGTTGGTACGGCGCTCGACCTCCGCGAACGTGAGCGTGCCGCGCTCGTCGACGAGCGCGATGCGGTCGGGGCAACGGATCGCGGAGATCGTGTACGCGGCGGCCGCGTTGGAGCCCCAGCGTCGCAGCGTTCCGAGCGAGCGCAGCGAGCGGTCGGGACGTTCGGGTTTGAACATGCCCGTCGCGAGCAGCGTGCGGGCGACTTCCAGGCGATACTTGGCCGGCGAGCTCATCGGCCGCAAATTATCCCACGCCGTCCATCATCTGCCTCGTGCGCTACCCCGGACGCGGGCGGCACAAGCAGCGTTCTCAGGAAACCTCTGCCGGTTCGTCCTTGCCGGCCAAGCGTTCGCGGCCGCGTCCGACGGCGGCGATGATCTTCGAGAGATTGCCTTCGAGCGTGCCGAGGATCTCGTCGGCGTAGTCCTCGGCGCCGAGCCTTATCTCCCGCTCGCGGGCGCGGGCGTCCTCGATGATGTCCTCGGCGGCGCGCTCGGCCTGCTTGGTGACCTCCTCCTCACCGAGCAGGCGCTCCTGGCGCTCGCGGGCCTCCTTGACGATGCGCTCGGCCTCGCGCTTGGCCTCGGCGAGCATCTCCTGGCGCTCCTTGACGATCCAGCGGGCCTGCTTGATCTCCTCGGGAATCGTGGCGCGCATCTGGTCGAGGATGTCGTAGATCTCCTCCTTGTCGACGCGCACCTGATCCGTGAGCGGCACGGGCTTGGCGTTGTGCACCAGGTCGTCGAGCTTGTCTATGAGTACAAGGACATCCATAGCCCCTCCAAGTTCGTCAGCGCGTGAGCTCTTCCTGCAATCGTCGGGCCACATCGGCAGGCACGAGATCGTCGATCTTGCCCCCGAACGTCGCGAGCTCCTTGACGCCGCTGGATGAGAGGAAACTGTACTGCGGGCTGGCCATCAGGTAAACCGACTCGATCTCGGGGTCCTGGCGGCGGTTGAGCTGGTGCATCTCCAGCTCGTACTCGAAGTCGGAGATCGCGCGCAGGCCCTTGACGATCGCCTTGGCGCCGACGCTGCGGGCGAACTCGACGACGAGGTTGCTGAACGGCGCGACGGTGATGCCCTCGATGTCGGCGGTGGCGTGCTCGATGAACCCGACGCGCTCGTCGATCGAGAACAGCGAGGCGTTCTTGCGCACGGAGCGGTTGACGACCGCGACGACGACCTCGTCGTAGAGGTTGGCGGTGCGGCGGATGACGTCGAGGTGGCCGTTGGTGATCGGGTCGTAGCTGCCGGGGCAGACCGCGATGGACTTTTCGGTGCTCATGGGTGGCGGTGGATTGTGATCACTGTGTCCCCGTAGCGCCGCTGCAGCTCGACTGGGAGGCCGAGCTCGAGCGGTTGGGTGCGACGATCGCTCTCGACGACCACGCGTGCTCCCGGGGCGAGCAGCGGCGGCAGGGCCGTCGCGAGCTCGTGCTCGAGGGCACTCGTGTCGCTGTAGGGCGGATCGACGAAGATCAGATCGTATGTCTCGGCGCGCTCGCGTGCGGTGCGGAGCGCGCGTAGGGCATCTTCGCGGCGCACGCGCGCCAGCTCGGAGTCGATGCCGAGCTCGGCGAGGTTGGCGCGCAGCGCCTCGAGCGCGCGGGGGTCGCGCTCGACGAGCACGGCGCCGGCGGCGCCGCGCGAGAGCGCCTCGATGGCGAGCGCGCCGGTGCCGGAAAACAGGTCGAGGACGATCCCGTCATGCAGCTCTCCGAGCGCGGAGAAGAGGGCCTCGCGGACGCGCTCGGAGGTCGGGCGGGTCGCGCGCCCGCGCGGCGCGCGCAGGCGGCGGCCGCCGAAGGTGCCCGCGATCACCCTCATGCGTGGATCGGCGCGTGAGCGTCCTCCCCGAACGCGCGCTCGAGGGCATCGGCGAGCAGCGTGTGCTCGGGGGCCTCGAGCTGGGGGTCGGCGTCGAGGATGCGCTGCGCCCAGACGCGCGCGCGCTCGAGCAGGGCGGTGTCGTCGGGGAGGTTCGCGATGCTCGGCTCGTCCTGCCCGTGCTGGCGGACTCCGACGATCTCCCCCTTGCCGCGCAGCTCGAGGTCGATCTCGGCGAGGCGGAAGCCGTCGCGGTGCTCCGCCAGGGCGCGCAGCCGCGCCGACTGCCCGCCGCCGTCGGAGCTCATCAGCAGGCACAGCGAGGGGTGCTGGCTGCGGCCGATGCGCCCGCGCAGCTGGTGGAGCTGTGAGATGCCGTAGCGCTCGGCGTCCTCGACGAGCATGAGCGTGGCGTTGGGGACGTCGACGCCGACCTCGACGACGGTGGTGGCGACGAGCGCGTGGGCCTCGCCGGAGGCGAAGCGGGCCATCGCGCGCTGCTTCTCGCGCGGGGAGAGCTGGCCGTGGAGGAGCTCGACCTGAAAGCCGCGGAGCTCGCTGTCGCGGAGGCGCTCGAACTCGGCGGTGGCGGCGCGCGCCTGGAGCTGCTCGGACTCCTGGACGAGGGGGCAGACGACGTACGCCTGGCGGCCGGCGCGGAGCTCTTCGCGCACGCGCTCGTACGCCCGGGCGCGCGCGACGGGGCTCGCGACGACGTGGGTGTCGATCGGCCGCCTCCCGCGCGGGAGCTCGCGCAGGGAGGTGACGTCTAGGTCGCCGTATTCGGTGAGCGCGAGGGTGCGGGGTATCGGCGTGGCGGTCATATGCAGCACGTGCGGGGCGATCCGCTCTCCGCCGGGCGCGAGGGGCCCCTTGCGGTCGAGCGCGGCGCGCTGGCGCACGCCGAAGCGGTGCTGCTCGTCGACGACGGCGACGGCGAGGCGGGCGAAGGCGACGTCGGGCTCGATCAGGGCGTGGGTGCCGACGACGATCCCGAGCTCGCCGGAGGCGAGCTTGCCGAGGGTGTCGGCGCGGCGGCGGGCGGGCGTGGAGCCGGTGAGGAGCGCGCTGGAGAGGAGCGCGTCGGGGACGAGCGTCTGGAGCGTGGAGAAGTGCTGTTCGGCGAGCGTCTCGGTGGGCGCCATCAGCGCGCCCTGCATGCCGTGTTCGACGGCGCGGAGCAGCGCGTGGAGCGCGACGACGGTCTTGCCGGAGCCGACCTCGCCCATCAGCAGGCGCTGCATCGGATGGGGTTGGGCGAGGTCCTCGTCGACGGCGGCCATCGCGTCGCGCTGCTCGCCGGTGGGCTCGAACGGCAGCGAGTGCAGCCAGCGAGCGGCCAGCTCGTCGTGCGCGGCGCGCGCGCCCTGAGCGACGAGCGGTGTGGCGGCCCCGGAGCCGCGCAGGGCGCGTCGGCGCAGCACGGCGAGCTGGGTGAGCAGGAGCTCTTCGAAGGCGAGCCGGCGGCGGGCGTTCTCGGCGTCGGCGGTGCGCCTGGGGAAGTGCATGGCGTCGAGCGCGGCGGCGCGCGGGGGCAGTCGTTCGGCGGCGCGCAGCGCGGCGGGCAGCGGCTCGGCGACGTCGGCGAGCGCGGCGCGGTGTTCGCGGACGAGCGTGAGGATCTGAGTGGAGCTGACGCCCTCGGAGGCGGGGTAGTGGGCGACGCCGGCGGGCCCGCCGGCCTGTCCGAGCTCGTCGCCGGGGGCGTGGTGGGCGACGTTGAAGGCGCCCCCGCGGCCGGCCTTGCCGTATAGAAGCAGGCGGGTGCCGGGGGGATAGCGATCCTGGAGCCAGGGCTGGTTGAAGAACGTCGCGCGCAGCGTGCCGGTGGCGTCGAAGACGACGGCCTGCACGAGCGGTCGCATCCCGCGGCGGCGGACGGGGCGGCGGGCGATAGAGCGGACCTCGACGGCGATCGTGGCCTGCTCGCCGGGGAACAGCTCGGCGATCGCGCGCGCGGGGCGGCGCTCGCGGGGAAGATGCTCGAGGAGCTGCCCGACTGTGTCGATGCCGAGCGTGGCGAGCCCGTCGGCGAGCTTGCCGGTGAGGCGCGCGCCGCCGGGAGCGGTCAGCTGGCGTTGTAGCCGCGAGGGCTGTGGCCAACGGAGCGGCGCGCGGAGCAGTGCGGCGTGGCTCGGCGGGTCGGTGGCGCCGGCGAAGACCGGGGTCGAACCGTCCTCGGCGCGGCGGCGGGCCGCGGACGCGGTGGCGGCGAGAGCAGGCGGGGGCACTGGGCCTTCATGATGAAGCGTCGGCCAGTCGAAGCCGGTGCAGCGGCCGATCGCAGCCGGCTGGCCCTACTCGGCTGCGAGCAGCCACCAGTAGGCGGCCTGGCCGCCGTGGCGCAGTTCGAGCTCGACGCTTCCGTCGAACGATCGCCGCGACGGCTTCGTCGGGGAGCGGCGCGTCGGCGCCGGTCAGGACGCTGAGTAGCTCGGCGCCGTCGCCGAGCGCATCGAGGACGGTGCGCAGGGTGTCGGCGGGGTCGCCCCAGGCGATCACGTCCTCGCCGAGGAACCCGACGGCGTCCCCGGGTGCGAAGCGTCCGTTGGGGTCGGGGCGGGCGGCGGGTGCGACGGCACCGGTGCGCAGCCCGGCGAGCGCTTCGCGGACGGCGGCGGCGTTGCGCTCCAGCGGCTGGTCGGGTGCGAGGGCGAGCGCGGCGGCGAGCGCGGCCTGCTGGCTCGTGGCGGGGACGACGAGGACCTGCTTGTCGGAGAGCTCGGCGGCGCGCTCGGCGGCCATCACGACGTTGGGACTGGCGGGCAGCACGATGACCTCCTCGGCGGGAACGTCGTGGATCGCGGCGAGGAGCTCGTAGGTGGAGGGGTTGAGCGTGGGGCCGCCGTCGAGCGTGTGGACGCCGAGCTCGGCGAGGAGCTCGGCGATCCCGTCGCCGCTGACGACGGCGACGGCGCCGCAGCGTGCGACCGCGACGGGTCGGCCGGCGGAATGGGCGCCATCCGTGGAGAGTGCGCGCGGTGACGCGCTGAGGTCGTCATCGGGGGCAGCGCCCTGCTCGGCGCCGAGGGTCCCGCCGAGGCGGCCCTGGCGCTCGGCGACCTGGGCGCGCATGTCGGCGACGTCCAGATGGGACACCTCGCCGGCGCCGTCGAAGACGTCGGTGGCGAGCTCGGGCGTGTCGGTGTGAATATGGACCTTCAGTGTGGCTTCGTCGCCCACCACGAGGACGGAGTCGCCGAGCGCTTCCAGCGGCGCCACGAAGCGGTCGGGGTCGAGCTGTTCGCCGGTGACCGCGAAGTTGGTGCAGTAGCGGTAGGTGGAGGAGGTGTGCTCGGGGTGGTGGATGCGCGCGGGCTGGTAATGGTCGAGCGGTGGGGGCTCGTCGCCGCGCAACGCGGCGACGACGCCGGCGAACAGGATCGTGAGCCCGTATCCGCCGGCGTCGACGACACCGGCGTCGCGCAGGGCGGCGAGCAGCTCGGGGCCGCGCTTGACGGACTCCTGCCCGGCGTCGACGGCGCGGGCGAGCGCGGTTGCGATCGCGCGGTCCTGGGTCTCGGGCGCGGTGTCGGGCGCGAGCAGCGCGGTTTCGGGGTCGCGCTCGACGTCGGCGGCGATCCGTTGGGCCATCTCGCGGGCGACGGTGAGGATGGTGCCCTCGGCGGGGCTGCGGACGGAGTCGTAGGCGCGCTCGGCGGCGTTGGCGAGGGCGGCGGCGATGACGCTGGCGTCGACGAGCTCGCCGGGGCGGCGGGCGAGCTCCTCGGCGGCGCCGCGGATCAGCTGGGAGAGGATCACCCCGGAGTTGCCGCGGGCGCCGAGCAGGGCGGCGCGGGCGACGGACTGGACGATCTCCTCGCGCCCGATCTCGTCGACGGTGCGGCGCGCGTCGTTGCCCTGCAGACGGTCGAGCTCGGCGAGGACGGCGCGCAGGGTGAGGACCATGTTGTCGCCGGTGTCGCCGTCGGCGACGGGGAAGACGTTGAGGTCGTTGACCTCCTGGCGGCGGGACTCGAGGTGGGCGAGCGCTCCTGCGACGGCGGCGCGGAAGCGCAGCAGGTTTGTGTCGGTCACGGCGGTCTGCATCATCCTCATCAGCCCGGCGGGCGGCGCGGCGATGGGATCAGCCGCGGCGACGCTCGGAGTGCTTACGCTGCGCGCAGCCCAAGGTTACGCGATCGGGTGGACGCCACCCGGACGCTTCTAACCGGTGGACGCTCAGAGCGCCTTCTGGACCTTGCCGGCTTTGAGGCAGCGCGTGCAAACGTAGACGCGCCGGGGCGCCTTGCCGACGAGGATCCGAACCCGCTGGAGGTTGGGCTCGAAGCGGCGCTTGGTGGCGACCATCGAGTGGCTGCGGCTCTGCCCGAACGCGGGGGCCTTTCCGCAGCTGTGACATACCTTGGCCATGGCGAGCAGGGAGTGTAGAGGTTTTTGGGAATGGATCCCCTCCGGGGATCCGGGGATGGGTCGGTGTGCCCGTGTCGGCGCGAAGCGCGCGGTCAGATCGCCCAGGCGTCTTCGCCGGCGAGCAGCTCCTCGCGCAGCGCGGCCATGCGCAGCACGGCCTCGGCGGCGTGGCGACCCTGGTCGCGCTTGCCGCCGCCGGTGCGGGCGAGCGCCTGGTCCATGTTCTCGCAGGTGAGCACGCCGAACGCGCAGGGGATGCCGGTGTGGAGCTGGACCTGCTGGATCCCGCGCGCGGTCTCGGCGCAGACGAAGTCGTAGTGGTCGGTCTCGCCGCGGATGACGGCGCCGAGGCAGGCGACGCCGAGGTAGCGGCCGGAGCGCGCGGCGTAGGAGGCGGCGAGCGGCAGCTCGAAGGCGCCTGGAACGTCGAACACGTCGACCTCCAGCTCTCCGGCCTCGGTGAACGCGGCCTGGGCGCCCTGGACGAGGCGCTCGGCGAGCTCCTCGTAGAAGCGCCCGACTGCGATCGCGTAGCGCTGCTCGCTCACCGCCCTGCCCTCGCGGTCCTCATCGCGCGTCCCGCTCGCGCTCGCCGGCGCGGTCCTGCTCGGCCTCGGTGTGGAGCATCTCGGCGTCGAGGTTGAGCCCTTGGTGGTGCAGGGTGTGGCCCATGCGGCGGGCCTTGGTGCGCATGTACTCCTCGTTGTGCGGGTTGGGGGCGTGCTCGATTGGGATCTGCGCGGTCACGGACAAACCGTACCCCTCCAGGCCGCGGATCTTCTTGGGGTTGTTGGTGAGGATCCGGATCGAGCTGAGCCCGAGGTCGACGAGAATTTGGGCCCCGATTCCATAATCCCTCAGATCTGCGGGCAGCCCGAGCTGGAGGTTGGCCTCGACGGTGTCGAGGCCGTCCTCCTGCAGGCGGTAGGCCTTGAGCTTGTTCAGCAGCCCGATCCCGCGGCCCTCCTGGGCGAGGTACAGCAGCACTCCCTGCCCCTCGGCCTCGATCATCGAGAGCGCGGACTCGAGCTGCTCGCCGCAGTCGCAGCGCAGGGAGTGGAAGACGTCGCCGGTGAGGCACTCGGAGTGGACGCGGACCAGCACGTCCTCCTTCCCGTCAATGTCTCCCTTTACGAGCGCGACGTGGTGCTTCTCGTCGACGAGCGAGCGGTAGCCGACGACCTCGAACTCGCCGAACGCGGTCGGGAGGCGAGCGGCGGCGACGCGTTCGACGAGGCGATCGTGGCGGCGGCGGTAGGCGATGAGGTCGGCGACGGTGATCATCTTCAGGCCGTGGCGGGTGCAGTAGTCGGCGAGGTCGTCGACGCGGGCCATGGTGCCGTCGTCGTTCATGACCTCGCAGATGACCCCGGCGGGGTTGAGGCCGGCGAGCCGGGCGAGGTCGACGGCGGCCTCGGTCTGCCCGGTGCGCTCGAGGACCCCGCCGGAGCGAGCCTTCAGCGGGAAGATATGGCCCGGCTGGACCAGATCCTGGGGCTTTGAACCTGGGTCGACGGCGACCTGGATGGTGCGCGCGCGATCATGCGCGGAGATCCCGGTGGTGACGCCCTCGCGCGCCTCGATCGAGACGGTGAAGGGGGTCTCGAAGGAGGATTCGTTCTTGGCGGCCATCAGCTCCAGCCCGAGCTCGTCGCAGCGCTCGGGGGTAAGCGCGAGGCAGATCAGCCCGCGCCCCTCGCGCGCCATGAAGTTGATCGCCTCGGGCGTCGCGAACTGCGCGGCGAGGGTCAGGTCGCCCTCGTTCTCGCGGTTCTCGTCGTCGCAGACGACGACCATGCGGCCAGCGCGGATCTCCTCCAGGGCCTCCTCGATCGTGGCGAAGGGACTTCCGGGACCGCGCTCTGTGCGGCGTGGCTCTGTCGGATTTGAGGATTTGGCGGTTGTCCTGGGCGGGCTCATCGTGGTTCCCAGGATATCTGCTGCCAACGGCACGGACGAGCGTCCACGCGACGTCGAGAATCTAGGTTGTATGTAAAACCCGCACACATTGTCCGGCTTTGCCGTACAACGATGGCACGGCTGGGGTTGGCGGCGGGGCCGCCCGGGCTGCAGGTGCAACTCGCGCCGGCTCGCCGCGTGGCCGCCCACGAGTCGCGCGCGGCACTGTTGGAGTTGCTGGACGTCCCGGCCGGCCTGCACGAGGGCAACCGCAGCCTGACGGTGGTGTGCACCGACGAGTTCCAGGACCTGCTGATCGCCGATGACGCGCTCGACGGATTGCCGCGCTCGGTCATCCAGCATCGCGGCCGCGCCGCCGCCTACGTTTTCGCGGGCAGCCAGCCGCCGTTGATGCGCGCGCTGTTCTCCAATCACGAGCGGCCGTTCTACGGTCAGGTGAGACCGCTTGAGCTGCCGCCGCTGCCGATCGAGGAGGCGACGCGCGATATCGAACGGCTGAGGGTCAGCGCCGTGTGTGTGCGGACTTGCGGCGCTTGGCCCTCCTGATCTTCTTGACGTGCTTGGTGCAGCCGGTGACCTGGATGTGGGTGGCCTGTTTGAGGGTGGCGCCGTTTTGGGCGGTGAGGGTGGTGGGCATCGCGAGCTTGCCGGTACACAGGCTCGTGGGCGCCGCGAGCGCTGAGTAGGGACCCTCGGGCAGCGTCAGTTCAAAGCTGCTGAAGGGCTCGTCGGGGACGGTCTTGAACGTCGTGCTCGTGATCCCGGCCTTGCTGATGAAGGTCGTGCCGAGGAGGTCGATCGTGACGCCATCTCCCTGCAGCACGATCGTGAGGCTCGGGAACGCTTCGCCGCCGTGGGAGACGAAGATCGCGGGTCCGGTGAGCGGCACTGGCAGCAGCGGGGTGTGGACGACCGCACGGCCGACGAAGGAGGCCGCGGGACAACTGGCGGGGTTTGCCTGGAACTGCGCACTGGTGCACGCCTTCTGCAGCGTGCTCAGCCGCGAGGGCAGCCGCTTGGGCAGTTCGACCTTGACCGAGCCGATGTTCGCCTCTGTGCCCTGCGGTGTGGCGGGGTAGGTGACCTTCGCCGTGAGGCTGGCTCCGTTCACCCTGCTGGTCCTTCCAGAGGTTGACACTGTGAATTTCGGCTGGAACTTCAAGGCGGCGCAGTCGCCGACCTGGAAGCGACTGGAGATCGCCGCCTGGGCGCCGGGACCGCCAGCCCCGGCGGGCGGCGTTCCGTACGCCGTGCCCGCAAACTGCTGCGGTTCGCAGCTGGTCGGGTTGACCATGAATTCAGGGCGTTCGATGACGGCGTTGACCTCGCGCAGGTCGGTGGGGACGCCTGCGACGACCTGCGGCAGCGGGTCCGTTGTCACGGTCAGCGCGGCGGTTGCGGGGTCGATCTCGATGCGGGCGCGCACGCGCTGGGTGGGCAGCGTGAAGGGACCGACGTGCAGGGGTACGACGATCGAGAGCCCGAAGGGTGCGCCGGCGTAGGATTCGGTGAGATAGATCGGCGCCGCTGGCTGGCCGGGTTCGGGCACGACCAGCGGGTACGGACCGGGACCTGACTCGACGACGGTGTGCCCGATCTTCGAGGCTTGGGGGCAGGCGTCGGCTTCGGCTTGGGCGTTGGTGCAGAGCGGGACTTTGGCGAGGAACCCGGTTAGACCCGCTGGTGCTTTGAACTGCAGCCCCGAGATCCGCTGCTGGCCGTCACCGCGTTGCAGCAGCAGCGAGAAGTCGGTGAACCCGCCGGCTTGGTCGGTGGTGGCGCCCGCGATCAGCGAGGGTGAGAATGGAAGCGGACCCGATGGGCAGGCGCCGCCGTCGGGGCTTTGGGAGAGCCCGAAGGAGGCGCTGGTGAAGAAGTCCGGCACGAACGGACTGCTCCATGGGGTGAAGTCGGCGTCGGTCTGGTAACTGCCGCACTGTGTCGGTGTGTCCAGGGCCGCCTGCGCGCCACCGCTGAAGGACAGCTTGAAGAGGGTGAACGGCAGCTCTGGGGTGCCTTCGAACTTCGTAGTCAACTGCCCGGTGCGTTCGTCGAGGTGCACTGTCCCGACGAGCTTGAGATTTACACCGTCGGCTGAGGCGGCGACGAGCAACTTCAGCTCGGGCGGGTCGGACTGCAGGAGGTATACGCTGCCTTCGAACTGCTTTTCGGTGGCGCCTTCGACCAGCGGCGAGGCGATCGTGACGGTCCCGACTTTCGAGGCGTTGGGGCAGGATGGCGGCCCGTCGTTCTCCCCTCCTCCGGGGAGATCTTCCAGAGCGGCCTGCGAGCGCGTGCATGCCTGCAGCCCGGCGGCCTGTCCGGGATTGATGACGAGTCCCTGGGGCAGCGTGACGGTGGTGTTCTGGATGTCCGACGTACCCAGGCCGGCGGCGCCTTCGGCCGTGCCGCGGCTTTCGAATTCCTGCAGCGCGCCGAGCGGCGGACGAACTTCGACACTGAGCCCAGCTGGCGTGTCGCTTTTGACGGTGTCCGGCACGGCGGTGAGCGCGGGCGCGAACCCGAGCTTGTCGCAGCCGGTGATTCCCGCCGGTTCACCGGATTGGTCGTGCGAGAGGAAGCTCGAGGGGCCCGGCATGGACTCGGAGCCGGTGAGCGCTTCCCAGGGTTCGGTCGTCGCCGAGAACGTTTGCGGGCCCGAGCACGATGTGGGCAGTGTAAGGAATGGTGCGTGTCCGATGCGAGCTGGGAGCCCGCAGGTTATGAGTCCGTTGACTGGCTGACAACGCTGGAAGTCGTGGCTCGATTCACCTGGAACGCCCCAAATGGTGGTGCTGTTGAAGGTGATTTCTTTCTGAGTGATGTTGTTCGTGTGGACTGTTATGCCATAGTCGCCTCCTGTGCGCACGGTTGCGTCTAGAAACGTCGTGATGCCGAAGATCGTGAACGCGAACTGCGCGGCCACGCCAGGCGGCGGGACAACGTTGTAGACAGGGAACCGCAAGGCGAATAGTATGGCCTGGCCTTCTTCGATCGGACCAGCTTCCCCACCCTCGCCGGGCCCGTCAAGCACAGGCTCGTCAACCCCCACCTGGGTGTCCGCCGGGCAGGCAGCGAGATCGAGCTCGGGCCGCGTGCAGCGCGGCACGGCGGTCGGGTTGCCGACCAGGCCGGGGGGAAGGTTGACGGTGATGTTCCTGGCCTGGTGGGTCGGTTTGATGCCTGTGTTGTTCAGGAAGAACGAGAGTGTCAATGCGTAGGGGTGCGAGCCCGCCTGCGTGTTGAGCGTCCCCGCGAGACCGGAGAACCAGCCGTCGAGGCGTTGAAAGCCGAAACTCGAATGCGTTGTGCTGAGTGTGAGCGGGCTCGACACCGCGGCCGGCTGGCTGGCACCGCCGCCGGCGACGACGACTTCGTTGAGCGTCGCTCCCGAAGGATGCGCCGGGACGTGCACTTTCATCTCCAGCCACTCGATTTCACCCGGAGGGAGCGAGGGCATATCGGCGGGGTCGTTGGTGCAGGTGACGACCGTGCCTGTGCTGCATTTCCACAACGGGCCTTCTTCTTCGTGTTCCCGGGCGTGTGAGCGTCCGTAGTAGCCGGCTTCGGTAGCCGTCACGCCGGCCGGCAGCCTGTCGGTCACGGTCACCGGGCCACTGCTGGCCTCGCTGCCGACGTTGTATACCGCGAGAACTACTTGGCCACTCCCGCCGGGCGCCAGGCTCGAGGGGTAGGTGCCCTGATTGACCTCCCAGCCGGGACCCGGCGTTTCGGCGAGCGCCGGCGCGGCGACCGCGATCATGAGACACAGCGCGATCAGCGGCGCGGCACACTTTCGATGGATCCTCACTTGCCCCTCCTCTGCGTCGATCGCCTGGTCGTAGTGTGATTGCGGCGCCGCGCTGTCTTTTCGCATGCGCTCCGCCTTCGAGCGGCACCGTGCCTGCATCTCCTGAGCGCCTGCGTGAGCCCGCGCTTGTGCCGCGATGGCCGGGCGGCCTTCGGCTTGACGACGCGCTGGGAAGGCGTTGGCGAGAGATTCCCCGCCCCGTTGAAGGTGACGCTTGCGGGCGTGGCGAAGATCGGCGCGGCAGGCGGCGAACCCTGGCACCCCGTGCCTGTGCACTGTGGCGCCGGCGGCGGAGCGACGGCACCGACGCGGACGTCGTAGAGATCGTAGTTTTCGTTCTGGTCCGCTGGTGCGAGTTGGGCGCGGGTGACAATGAAGACGTCGTCGCCGTTGGCGCTCGCGTCGAGCAGGTAGGAGCTGCTAGCGTTCATGCCGCCTGAGATCAGGTAGAGGCAGCCGGAGGAGCGCGCGCAGCTTCCGGCGCCGTCGCGCTCCCACTCATAGACATCAGTCCGCTGGTTGGTGTCCTGTGGGACCAGCGGCTCGGCGCTTTGGAAGAACACGCGGCTGCCGTCTTCAGAGATCAGGCGCAACTGATAGGTCCCATCTTCGCGCTGGCCCGGTGGCAATTCCGCCGCCATCGTGCTTTCACCCGCGGGCGGTGCGCCGCTCGGATCGCAGGACGCGCAGGAGAGCGTGCCTGCGTCGGCGTCGTAGACGTAGACCTCCTCCATCGACCGGTTTTCATAGCCGGTAAGGCTGCGGCTTGAAAGAAAGACGAGGCTCTGACCGTCGGGGGTCGCCTGGGCCGTGCGATGGCCGACCGTCGGATCCCAGTCGCCTATGGAGCCGAAGCTGACGTACGCGCGCAGGCTTCCGTCTTCCGGCGAGAGCGTGGCGATGAAGGTCGTCATGCCTTCGTGAAGCAGGTAGAGATTCGGCTGACCGGAGATGGCTCCCGCGGCGAGGTCTCCGTTGGCGACGAAGTAGAGGTATGAGCCGTTTTCGCTCTCAGCGACGACTCCCTGCACGTCTGCGCCGAGCGGATCCCCGGCGTTGTGGTCGATCGTGAGGTCGACCAGCTCACCCGTCGAGGGTTCGTACTCGTAGAGGTCGTTGCCCGTCAGCCCGGGCCGCTGGCCGCAGCCGTGGCTCGAGACCGCGGTCGAGCTTTCGGTGAGCGGGCGGCAATCGGTGAAGAAGACCTTGGAGCCGTCGCTGGTGGCCGCCCAGAATAGCCCGCCGCCGCTCCGAGCCAACCGTTCTTCGCGTTCTTTGGAGCCTTCGCCGCGCGGCGCCTGCGCGGCGTCAACCTGCGCGGTGTGCGAGCCGCCCTCGCGTACGAGCAGCCTCGTCGCACCCGCCGGGTCTTCGGGGGTGACCGCGGTGTTGGTATCGGTCCAGTAGATCAACGAGCCGTCGGACGAGATCGCGTGTTCGAGCCCTGGCGGGTCTTCCGGCGTCTCCGGAGGCGCACCGAAGAACGCCCCCGGCTCGGTCGTGCCATCGGGGAGCACGTTTACGAGCTGCGGCTGCCCGTTCACAGAGTCGTACAGGTTGTCGGCGCGTTCGGCGAGGCCGCTGACAGCGTTCGGCGTCAGCGCATCGGCGGCCTGGAAGAGCGTATGCGTGAAACCCGACGACGCTCCGCCGTAGAATTCGCTCAGATTGCGCGAATAGCCTTCGATCGTGGCGACGAACACTTCTTCGGCGAGCTGCCCGGCGAAGAACGGATGGAAGGTGCCATCCGTGGTTCGCGTGTAGAGATCTTCGCTGTTCGCCGGGGCGCCGGGGGAAAGCGCTTCGTTGGAGCTGAGGACGCCGACCGAGAGGTCGCTCGAGAAGAAAACATAGGTCGGCGAGGCGAGACCGTCCGGCTGCAGGTCGGTCTGGGTCCATCCGCCGTTGGCATCGCGGCGCGCCAGGTACTCGTTGCCACCGCCAGCACCCTGACTGCCGTTCCCTCCGGAGGTGGGATCCCCGGCATAGGCGACGGCGTCGCCGTTCGCCGCGGCGCGGAACCGGCCGGGCCGTCTCGGCGACTTCTTCGGTCGGGTTGTCGGCTCGTGGCGCGTACACCTCCGCGTTTTCGTTGTGCGCCGGAGTCACCAGTTCGTAGCCGCGGCCATCGGGCAGGCCGAGCAGCCCTTCGGGATACGTCGTCAGCGTGACGTCGGGGCCTGACACGATCCCACTGGCGTTGCGAGCGCGGACCCTGAAGTGATAGGTGGTTTCGGGCAGAAGCCCGCCCAGTTCGATCTGCACCCTTGCCGGTTCGCCGCTCGCAGCGACGCTGACCTGGGCTGTGCTGCTGCCATATCCGCTCGTGGTGCCGTATTCGGCCCAGTAGCTGGTCGGCTGACCGCCGGGGTTGACTCGCCCTTCGGCGGTGGCGGAGACAGGGCCGACGCTGGAGAACGCCTCTTCGGCGACGGCGGGCTGCGCGGTTGTCGTGGTGAAGGATGCGGGCGCGCCGAGTGCTTCTTCGCCGGCCCCGTTTACGGATCGCAGGCAGAAGGTGTAGGTGGTGGTTGGCAGCAGTCCCGTGACTTCCGCGGAGACCGACTCGGGCGAACTGCCGTCGGAGACGCCTTCGGGCTGCGGCGCTCTGCTCCCGCCTTGGCATTCTGTTGCTGACCGGTTGTACAGGAATTCCCAGGCGCCGGGTTCGCCGGCTTCGGTCGGGTTGAGTACTCCTCGCAGGGTTGCCGTATAGCCGCCGGCGTGGGCTTCCTCGCCGGTCGGCGTCTGCGGGGGAGTGCGCGTGGTGAAAGCGACCGGAGCGCCGACGGTCGTTCCGCCTTCGTCGGTGGCGGAGAGGCAGACCACGTATTCGGTCTTCGGTGTCAGACCGGTCACGAATTCATTTACGAATTCGGGTTCCATGCCTAGGTAGAGGCCAAGCGAGACCGGGGCCTTGCTAGCGCCCGCGCTTTCGCATTCGGCCTTGGTCGGAGTTTTCGTCGCCTTATAGAGAAACTGGTAGGTGCCGGGTTCGACGGGCGCTGCGATGTGGGGGTCCAGCATCCCGGTGAGCTCGGCTGAAGTCGCGTACGTGGTGTTCACCGGCTGAGTTTCCGGCGTTTCCGGGCCGGCCGCCCGGGCGGAGGCGGCATGAGCCGCGAGCGTAAGCGTCGAGACGAGACACGCGACCGCGGCGATGAGCCGGGCCCCGTTCCGGCCGGCGGGGACGCCGCGCAGTCGGCTCGCGGCGGCGAGGACGGATTCGCTTCGCTCTGTGTGACTCACGTTGACGCCTTTCTCGGAGTGCTCGTTGTCAGTGCTGGTGAGCCGGGCCGGCACGTGTGCCAGAGATGGCTCATGCGGCCTCGCCCCTTTGGGTGCGATCTAGTTGCAAGCTCTGCGCCAACTGTGCTCCCTTCGCGGTCAGCGCCCACGCATTAGGCTCGCCCCTCGCGTGGCCCCCTCCGCGATTGGCGAGTAACCCGAGACCCTCCAGGCGCGCCAGCAGCTTGGAGATCTGGCCGGCGTCGTGAATCCCGGAACGCATCGCGATCTCACGGTTGCTGGCGCCGGGGTGCGCGGCTACTCCCTGGAGCACGCGTGCGGTGCGATAGGTCATCCGCATCGAGACGCCCGCGAGCGGATCGCGAGGGCCGCGCTCAATCCCGGTTGCAGCACGCGTCGCGAGCGGCGGTGTGAGTGCGGCGACCCGGCTCTGCTCGCGGCGCGCGGCGGCCGGGCCGAGATAGGGCAGGACGATCAAGGCACACAGCTCGCCGAGCAGGCCCGTGAGCGGCGCCGGATCGCGACGGGCGAGGCGCGTCTGAATGATCATGAACGCCGCGCCCACCACTCCCTCGGCGTTGAGGGATCCACCGTCCGCCGCGGATCGGCTCTCCTGACTCCCTGCGTCGACAGCCGCGGCCAGTCGCACGAGCAGCCGCTCGCGGCGCCCCAGTAGCTCCGGTCCGCCGCGGGACATCTCGACAACGCAGGCCCTCGCGGTAATCGACTCGCGCTCGAGGAACGACAGAATCGTCCAGAGCCCGACGCGAACGCGCTCACACCACGATCTCGCGTCGCGCGTCGCCGCCACCAACTCCGCTTCAGCCCGGGACGCGTTCTCGTCGAAGACGGCGATTAAGCACTCGTCGCGGTCGGAGAACAGCTCGTAGAAGGTGCGGCGCGACACTCGCGCGCAGCCGGTGATTTGCGAGACCGTGGCACCTGAGTAGCCGACGGAATCGATGACGCTCACGGCTGCCGCCAACACCCGCGAGCGCTGAATGTCGGCGACCTGCACATGGTAGGAATCGGACGTCTGCGCGACAAGCACTCGCTCACTCGCCGCACGGCCCGCGCCGCCGTCGCCATGCGACGCTTCGGCGAAGGGCGCTGCGAACTGGCCTGCGGGTATCGAGCTCACGGCCTACTCCGCGCAGGCCGCCCAGGGCGGAGCGGATACCGGGTCGATGCCGGCGCTGCGCTCCGCTTGCCGGCTAGACCGTCAGTCGAAGAGAGAGAGAGAGAGAGAGAGAGATGCGTCAGGCTGCTGACGCATCTAGTATCGGCGGCCTGACGATAGCCAGGCACTCCCGGCATGTATCCCGTAAAAGAAACCACGCTACAAACGCTCCCTCTCAACTCTGAACCCGATCCCTCTCCCGAGCACTCACCGCGAGCGCTTATGTCAACCACGGACGAGGTTCGACCCTCAACCGGACCACTATGTTCATGGTGACCGCAGCCACCGCTTCTTTCAACTCTAACCACATCGTCAGCTAAAAGTCAAGCCCTAAAATGTCGATCCGTCATCGCGGTAGCGGCGTCATGGAATGCGCTCGCGCTCGCCGCGGCCGTGGATAGCCGATCCACAAAGCGGATTGAGGCCCAGCGAGTCGACCATCAATAGCTCATGCCCGTCTCGCGTCATTTGGCTCGACACCCTGACGTGCTCCGACGTTGAGCTACCGTATATCCCTGATATCAAGGGTTGCGGCTGGCGCCGCGGGGGCCGCCGCGACCCTCCTCGAGCCGCCCCTCCGCCTTGCGGGGCGCTCGGCAGAGGAATCATTTGCAGGTGGGCCGGGCCGGTCGCGGATCGTCCCGACCACGGCGGCCCCGCGCGCAGTGAGCGTCCAGCGGTTGGGCTCCCCTTTGAAGGGTGCACCGCTGACGCGGCTCGGTTGCCGGTTCTCGATCAACCCGAGCCGCTGCAGTCGCGCGAGCAGCTTCGACGTCTGACCTTGGTCGGCGATCCCGGCGGCCGCCGCGATGGCGCGATTGGAGGGTTGCGCCTCTTCGCTGCCGAGCTCCTCCACCGCCGAGAGCACGCGCAGCGTGCGGTAGGTGAGTCGTATGTCGAGCCCCCGCAGCGGATCGGAGTGTTCGCCCGCGACGTTGAAAGCGTGCGCGACACTTGCAACGGGTGTCACGCGGCGCAGCTCGCGCGCCGCGGCGGCGGGGCCGAAATACGGCAGCACGACGGCGTTCATCAGCGGCTCGTGCAGCATTTGCAGCGAATCGCCGCTCGCGGCGAGCAGGCGTGCGTGGAGCACCGAGAGCACGGCACCGACGACTGCCTCAGCCGCCAGCGGACCCGGCTCACGGCCGTGAGCCTCACGACGACCTTCGTCGATCGCGCGTGTGACCGCTGCGAGCGTGACCGCGCGGCGCTCCAGCGAGGGCGCACCGGCGGCGAGCGACTCGACGAGCAGGAGTCGCGCGAGCGCCGGGTGTGTGTCGAGCTGCGCCAGCAACTCGAGCAGACCCGCCGCGATGCGCTCGCGCCATCGCTCGTGCCCCGCGTAGGCGATCAGGACCGGCTCGGAGATCCTCGCCAGGGCTTGCTCGCAGGCGGCCAGGAAGCACGCCTCACGCGTGGGATACAGCTCGTAGAAGGTCCGCCTGGAGACGCGTGCGCGGGCCACGATCTCCGAGACCGTTAGGCCGGCATACCCAATCTCGGTCGCCGCGTCGGTGGCCGCCGCGAGGATCCGTGCGCGCTGCACGTCAGCGACCTCGGGGCGTGGATCCGCCTTTGGCGTTCGGGGGCGACGGGCCGCTCGACCGTCGGGGTCCACGCCACGCTCCTAGCCCGTTCTCTTGGGCTGGCCTGCGCCGTGCCGCCCCGTAGCGCTGCGCCGGCGGGGTCGCCTGCGGTGCTGCTTCTGCTTGTGCCGCTTGGCCTTTTGGCAGCCCGCCGCGTGTATTTGGGTGATGGTCTTGATCAGCGCGCCGTTCTGCCCGACGAATTCGGTCGGCATCGCGAGCTTCGCCTTGCAGAGGTTGGTGTTGGCGGTCAGTGCCGAGTAGGGGCCCTGCGGAAGGGTCAGTTCGAATGTGCCGACAGGCACGTCCGGGACCGTCTTGAACGTGCTGCTGGTGATCCCCTTCGCGCTGATGAAGGTGGTGCCCACCAGATGTACCGTGACGCCGTAGCCCTGCAGCACAATGTTGAGGCTCGGGAACGATTCGTTGCCGTGCGAGACGAAGATCGCGGGACCGGTCAGCGGGACGGGCAGCACGGGGGTGCTCGCCGTCGCGTGTCCGATCACCGATGCCGCCGGGCAGTCGGCGGGGTTGGCATCGAAGACCGCGGCGGTGCAGGCCTTCTGCAGCGTCGTCAGCCGGGACGGCAGCGCCTTTGGCAGTTCGACTTTGACGCGGCTGATGTTCGCGTCGTAGGGTCCCGCGGGATAGGCGAGCTTGACGTCGAGGCTGGCGCCGTTGGCGCGGGAGGTCTTCCCGCTGGTGGTGACTGTGAGCTTGGGCTTGAACGCGAGCACCGCACAGTTGGTCACCTGGTATGGCACCGACAGCGCGCTGCTTGCACCTTGGGTGCTCACCAGGTCGCCGCCGATCCGCAGCGGACTGCAGTTGGTCGCGTTGAACGTGAACCCGGGGCGGTTGATGTTCACGTTGACGTGGCGGATCTGCAGGGGAATGCCATCGAGGATCGTCGGGATCTTGTACGGGCCTTCGTTGTCGGTCGTGATCGTCAGCACCGCGGTTTCCGGGTTGACTTCGACCTTGGCTCGCACGATCACTTTGCCCAGGTCGAACGGGCCCGCCTTCGCGGGGTTCACGATCGAGAGCCCGAACGGCGCCCCCCTGTACGGCCCCGTGATGTAGACCTTGCCACCGGTCACCGTGTAGGGGTCACCGCCGACCCCGACGCTGACCACGGTTTCGCCGATTTCGCTTTCGGGCCCACAGGTGCCGGCGTTCGCCTGGACTTCGCCGCAGAGCTTGACGCTCGCGAGCGTGCCCGACATGCCCGGCGGCATGCGCAGTTGGATGCCCTGCAGCGCCTGTTCGCCGTCCTGGCGGCTCATCGTCATCTCAAACGGCGTGAACCCGCCGGCCTGGATGCTCGTGGTTCCGGCTGCCAGCGTGGGCGCGAACGGCAGCGGATCGGCGCAGGGGCTGCCGCCCGGCCCCGACGTGATGTCGAACGTCGAGCTCGACTGCACCGTGCCGGCTTCCGACCACGGCGTGAAGCTCGCGGTCGTCGTATAGGACCCGCATTGCGACGGCGTCACGAGCGGAGCGCGGTCGCCGCCGAAGAAGTGCAGTTCGACGTCTTCGAATGGCGTCTCGGGCAGGAACTGCGCGCCGATCTCGTTCGCGTAGCGCGGGTCGTTCTCGAACACCGGGTCACCTTCGAAATGCGCCGTCAACTGGCCCGTCACCGGGTTCTCGACGACTTCGCCGGCGGCCTTTGCGCTGACGCCCGAGATCGGATCGGAGGCGTAGATGTACATCGCCACGAGCGAGCCGAACGGGTTGGCGTCCTGTGTGGCGAGATACGCCGCGCCTTCCAGCGGGTTCGCCAGCAGCGGCGTCTTGATCTTCACGGTGGCGACCTTTGCCGCGTCGGGGCACGTCGGCGCAGCGGCGCTCTGCAGGCCGATCGCTTCCAGCGAGCACGCCTGCAGGCCGTCCGCGGCGGCCGGGTTCAACGCGACCCCTGCGGGCAGCGTCACCGACAGGCCCTTCACGTCGGACTCAGCCAGGCCGGTCGCGTTGAGGCCCGTTTCCTGGGGCACGTGCTCGTCCACCGTGAGGCCGGTCGGGGTGGAGCCGGCTTGACCGTCGGGGGTGACGCGCACGCTCGGCGAGAACGGGAGTTGGTTGCACCCGTCCATGCTCACCTGTTCGCCCAGCGCGTTCTTGAATGCGTACGTGAAGGGTTCCGTGAAAACGCCCGCGTTCTCCCACGAGTCGGCTACCACGGAGGTCTGCACCGGCCCCGAGCAGGCGGTCGGCAGCGTGAGCAGCGGCGGCGGGAAGCGCGTCTGCGTGGACGTGCACGGCGGAGCTTCGCCGAACGGCTTGACGCAGTTCCAGCCCCTGGAGGAGTCGTGGCGCCTGTCGCCCGGCACACCCCAGAACGTCACGCGGCTGGACATGAAGCCGATCGACTCTGGGATGTTCGGCACGGTCACGGTGACCCCGTAGTCGCCGCCGGTGCGAATCGAGGTGTCGAGGTACGTGGGGACGCCTTCGATGTCGAAGCCGAAGCGCGCCGGTTCGCCCACCGACGGCACGAGCGCAAACAGCGGAACGGCGAATACAGCTGGACCAGCGTCAACCGGGAAGGAGAAGCTCACCGACGCGATTCCAACCACGGTGTCGTCAGGGCAGGCGTTCTCGCCTTCGCCCACGTTGTCCAAGAACTTCGCGAGCGGGCACTGCGGAAACGGCGTCGGGTTGCCGATCAGCCCCGGAGGCAGATCGAAGTGCAGGTCCTTCAGCGCGGCCGGCGGCTTTTTCTCTTCCGCAGCCTGGTTGAACGAGATCACACTGGTCAGCTGAAACGGGTGGGAGCCCGCTTGCGTATCCAGCGAGCCGTCGGCGTTTTCCGGCGTGAGTTCATATCCTTCGACCCCAAATGGCGCCGGCGAGGAGCTCACCTCGATCGGCGCGATGGATGTTGCCGTCGGAGCACCGCCCGAGACGCTGACACGGTTCTCTTCGCCGCTTTTTGCGCCAGGCGCAACCGATACTTCGAGTTCCATCTGGATGTGGCTGTACGGCTCTCGCAGGAAGAACGCAGCCGCTTCTTGCGGCAACGTACAGCTGACTTCATGCGCCTGGAGATTGCAGAGAAACGCAAATTCGCTCGGGTTGACGATCGTTCCAATACCGAACTTCACTCCGACGCTTTCCGCTGTGATGCTCGGCGGCAGCTTGTCGGTGACAGTCACTTCCGCGTTGACACCCAGATCGCCGGCGTCTTCGGCCAACACCGCTATTTTCGCGTGCCCGCCCGGTGGCAAGTTGCGGGGCAGCGTGATAGCGCTGGGGCGCCACCAGCTGCTGCATGCTTCGCACGGCAGTTCGTTTGCACCGGCGCTTGCGACCAAGCTCCCACCGACGACGCTCATGAGGGCCAGCACCAAGCCGATCGACCACGCGAGACCCTTGTGGCTGCGATTGAACATATTCTCTCCTCGCTCCCTTTCGCTAGCGCCCGCGCGCGTTGGCCTGCTTTGCCCTGTACCGCTGCCTGGCTCGTCGTTCACACCTGGCCTTGTGTCTTCCGGATTGCCTGTGGCATTTCCGTAGCGCTTCGCTCAACTGAGCTCTGGCCGTCTTCACGCTCCGCTTGGCCGCCTCACCCGGCGTGGCCGGCTCGACATTGCCTGCCCCCGAGAAGGTCTCGCTCGAAGGCGTACCGAAGATCGCTGGTTGCAGGGTCGGCGCCGGCTTGCAAGCGTCTCCGGTCGTGCAGGGCGGAGGTGCAAGCCCGCTCGTTTCGGCACAGGGCGCCGCGGCCGTGCATTCGTGTGCGTCGTACATGTCGAGGCTCGTGTCGAAGTCCTGCGAGGACAGGTGGGACGTCGTTATGAAGAAGACGTCGGAACCCGTTTCGCTTGCGTCCATGAACGCCGATTCTTCACTGGACGTCCCGGCTGAGATCAACGCTACGCATCCGCCGGCGCGCGCGTCGAACACCATACTCGCGCTTGGCGTCATACCCGCTTCAAGGCAGCCGCCGACGCCGGGCGGCTCGTACTCGTACACGTCCTCTTTGCCGTTCACGTCAGCTGGCACAAGCGCATCGGCGCTGTCGAAGAAGAGCCGTCCGTCATTCTCCAGGTAGTTGGACTGGTAGATTGCGTTCGCCAAGTCTTTGCTCGTCCAGCTGGGCAGATTCCCCGCGATCCATCGATCTCCCCAGCTTCTTGCATAGTTGACCAGCCGTTCCTCGTATTCCTCTCCCTCGTGCAGGCCGGTCGGCTGGGCGCCCGTGGGATTGCACGACGCGCACGAGGTGCGCCCCTCCGACGAGTCGTAGATGTAGACCTCCTCGTCCGGAGCACCGCTGTTGGCGTCACGGGTGTCGTATCCGGTCAGGTTCCGCTCGGACATGAACGCGAGGTAGCGCCCGTTGGGCGACACCCGCGAGGTCATTTTGTTGACCTCCCCCTGAAGCTGTTCGAACCCTCCCCAACTGGGTTCGTCGGCACCGGAGAGCGTGGCGATGAAGGTCGGAGCTTGCCAGCTTTTCGACGCTGCGTCGTAATGGTTGACATATAGATTGCATGCCTGTCCCGGCGACGCTCCATTTTCGGCGCAGTCGCCGGTCTGCGCTCCGCGCACTGCCGCGTCACCGAGTAGACCGTTGGCGACGAAATAGACATAGGAGCCGTCCGCGCTCGCACCAATGACGCCGCGTACCTCCGCGCTTACTTTCGCACCTGTGGCGACCGTCAAGTCGATGAGGTGTCCGTTCGGGCCTTCGCCTGCGCCTAACGGCGATTCGAACACGTACAGGTCTTCGCCTTCGATCGACCGCGAAGCTGCGGTCAGCGGCTCGTTGTTCGTAAAGAAGACCCGCGAATCGCTTTCGCTGGCCGCCCGGTATCTCGAAACGTCGGCGCTCGGTTCCGGAGCGCCCTGTGCCGCATCGATTTGAGCTGTCGTTTTCGCCGTGACATCGCGCAAGTACTCATGTCCGGCCGCTTCGAAAACGACGCGCGAACCATCGCTCGAGAGGGCATTCTTGGCGATGCCGTTGGTTTCGTCTCCTAGATACCCGAGCCTCGCGCCTACCGACTGCCCGTTCGGTAGGACGCTCACCACTTGCAGACTCCCACCGCTCCACTCATAAAGGTTGAACGCTTCCGGCGCATAAGGTTCGGCTGTGAGCTGGATTTTCGATAGCAGGATGAGGTGACTCAGGTCCGAAGACCCGTCCACGAATTTCACACCGCCATGGAGTTCCTTGTCTCCGCCGAACGCGACTCCCGGGCGCACGTTGGCCGTCGTCACGATCGCTCGATATTCCCCATTTTGCAAGCGCAGGTACATCGTCTTTTCCGAACCGGCCGGCAATGGAGGAAGCGGCGTGTCGCCCTCAGGTTCGACGAGGCCCGCCGACAAATTCGCAGAGAACTGCTTGTATTCGGGGCCGAAACCGATCGAAAGCTCGGTTGCGCCTTCGGTATGGGGCGTCGTTATGTCGGATGTCGACCACACTCCCGGTCGTTCGCGGCGCGAAATGATCTGTGCCGGTTCCGGCGGGCGGCTGCCCGCCGGATTGGCTTCGGTGGAGGACGTCGCGATGTAGGTGATGGCTCCGCCCTGCACGGCCGCCTGGATATCGCCGCCCTGTTCGGAGCCCACGGCAACCAGGTCGGCGCCGTGCTTCTCGGCGGGGGTGACCATTTCCCAAGCGCGACCGTCCGGTAGCGCGACAGCGCCGCCCGTGCCCTGCGTCGTGAACGTCCGATCGTCGCCTTCGGTCACGACCGTTTCGCCTGGCGGGTGTGACACGCTTACGACCCGGAAGTGATAAGTGGTGGCAGGAGCGAGCTGCTGAAGGTGGACGCTCACGCCCTGATCGCCGCTGGCGGAGCCGACTTCGACGCCGGGCGCTGTGGGCACCGACGCTTCGTAGGAGGCACTCGTGCCGTACTGGAAGTAGTAGCTGGTCGGAGTGCCGTTCGGGTCGATCCTTGCGTTGAGCGTCGCTGAGCTCGAGGTCACCCCCGATGCCGACTCGAAGTGTATGCCCGAGCCAGGGGTGGTGAAGTGCCGGGTTTCGAAATCCTCGCCGGGGTTAGTCGCGCCGTCCGCCTCGTTCGTTGCCTGGAGTCGGTAGTAATAGATGGTGTCGGGCTCCAAACCCTGGAGCACCGCGTGCACGTGCACCGGCGCGTTCCCGTTTGGAACCGCTTCCGGTTCGCAAGGCGCGCTGTTGCCGAGCGATGCGGTCGTGCCCCACGCGAAGCGGCAGGTGGCTTCGCCGGCTTCGTCCGGGTTGACCGTTCCGTCGAGGGTCGCGCTGTGCGCCTCGAGGTTCGAAACCGGTTCCGTCACCGTGTCGGGCACGGTGACGTTCGGCCCGAAGATATCCAGGAACGAGTTTTCGCGATCGCTGTCGCCGACATAGACGTTGTGCGAAGCCGCGTCCACCGCGACCCCGCCCAGTCCGCCGAATGCGCCGGCGGGCGTCCCGGTCCCGAGGAGATCTCCACGGTAGGCGCCCGCCGCGCTGAACTGGTTGACGCGGCTGCGGCCGTTGTTGACGACAAACACTTCGCCGTTGCCGCCGTCCACGGCGACGGCGCTCAGCTGCTGGAAGGGACCGGCCGGAGTGCCCGTCAGCCGCGTGATCAGCGTGTACTGGTGCAGCGGGCCAGGTTCGAGAATGTCGAGCGCTTCGTGTTCGGCGACGATCAGGTCGCCGTTGAACGAGCTGGCCGCGACGCCCGTGATGCTCGCAAACGAGACACCGGCTTCAGGACCGGTCAGCTTTGCGAGGTACTGCTCTTCCCCCCCGGCTTTCGCTTCGAAGACGTCGATCGCGCCGTGCTCGGGGTCGGAGACGTAGATGTCGCCGCTCGACAGCGGATTGGCCGAGTTGTCGACGGCGACAAACGCCTGACCGTTGCATTCAAAACAAGCGAAGTGACCTTCGGGAGTCCCGCTCCACGAGCGCTGCAGAGCGCCGCTGCCGCTGAACGCGGCCACGATTCCCGTGGTCGTGCCTTCGATCGTTTCGTCACCGGTGACGTAGATCTCGGTTTCACCGGTGCTGTGTCCGACGGCCACGCTCTGACGCAGGTCAAATGCGGAGGGATCGTTGGCGAATTGCGAGATGAAGGCACCCGACGAAGCATCGAACTGGTCGAGTCGCGATTCGCTGAAGCGGTCGGCGAGATACAGGGAGCCCCCGTCGGCGGCAATGCCGTAAACCGTGGTCAACGGCCCAGGCGCTCCCACCGTTTCTTCGGCTGGCGGCGGCCCTTTTGTGGGAATTTCAGTGATGCGCGAGACGTATTCGTGTATCAGCGCCCCCTGCGAGGAGGCCGGCACCAGCAAGCCGATCAGCGCAGCAAGCAGGACGAGAACAAGCAACGACGACCGGCGAGTGGTGATGCGTTGTACGTTCTCCCTGCCGTCGCCGATCAAGGCATCACGAAACCCAATGCGTTGAAGCATGCCGACCCAGTCCTCCCTCTCCACACACGAAGGTGACCCGACGCGACTCCGCAGATACGTGCGCAGAGACTCAATGTCAGGCTATGTCGATTACGTGGCCCGCGGACCCTTGACCGTTCGGACCAGGGCGTATAATAGACACAGATAACTCATTGCGTCAACCCCCCTGCCGAAGAAAGCTGGCAGAGACCCCTGCCGCCGGCGTTTCAGCGGCTGGCCAGCAGCCGCTGCACGTGCTTCGCGAGGATGTTCGACCTCGAGGTTCACACGCTCGCCGACCACAGTGCTCCCGAGCGTTGTGCGCTGCAGCGTCTCGGGAATCAGCGAAACCTCGATGCCGTCGTCGCGCAGCGCGCTGACGGTCAGGCTCACGCCGTTCAATGCGATCGATCCCTTCTCGACCACGTAGGGCAGCAAGTCGCCGGCGAGCGCGAGCGCGAGTACCCGCGAGAATCCCTCCTCACGGATCTCCACCACGCGCGCCACGCCGTCCACATGGCCCTGCACGATGTGGCCGCCCAGCCGTCCGTCGGCGCGCAGCGCTAGCTCCAGATTCGCGGGGTCACCGGGGTGCAACTCGCCGAGCGTCGAGCGCTGGAGGGTCTCGTGCATCGCCTGCGCCTGGAAACCGCCTTCGTCGATCGCGACCGCCGTGAGGCATACGCCGTTGACGGCGATCGAGTCGCCCTCCCCCAGTTCGCCCGCGAGCGCGGTGGAGATCCGCAGCGTCGTTCCATCCCCGTCGCGCTCGATTGCCTCGACGCGGCCGAGGTCGGCGATCAGGCCCGTGAACACGCCGCGCTCACCACTCGCGCAGCCGCGCGGACACCAGCAGATCCTCGCCCACGCGCTCGCAGTCGAACGTCAACGCGCGTAACGCCTCGGAGATCCGCTCCACGCCCTCGCCCTCCAGCGGGTCGCGCGCGGTGCGCCCGCCGAGCAGCAGCGGCGCGAGGAACAGGCGGATTTCGTCGATCTCGCCCGCGTCCAGGAACGCGCCCGCGAGATGCGGGCCACCCTCCAGCAGCAGCGACGCGACGCCATCCTGGCCGAGCTGGTCGAGCGCCGAACGCACCCGCGCCGGCTCGTTCTCGCCCGTCGCCACCAGCACCTGCGCCCCGGCCGCCTCCAGCGCGTCCGTGTCCGCGCGCGCCGCCGCGCGCGAGACGATCACCGTCAACGGAATCTCGGGGACGGCCGACAACAGCTGCGAGTGGGGGGGCAGGCGCGCGAGCGAGTCGAACACGACGCGCCGCGGCTGGTCCGAAGGGTCCGCCGGTGTGCCTTCCGGACGCGCCGTCAGCTGCGGGTCGTCCGCCAGCGCCGTTCCGATCCCCACCACCACCGCGTCCACCGACGCACGCCAGCGGTGCGCGAGCGAGCGCGACGCATCGCCGCTGATCCACTGCGAGTCGCCCGCGCGCGTCGCCACCTTGCCGTCGAGCGTCATCGCCGACTTGAACAGCACCCACGGCCGGCCCACACGCGCCTGCTTGCGGAAGGCCTGGTTTAGCAGCCGCGCGCGCGTCGCGAGCTCCCCGCCGGCCATCACGACCTCGATCCCCTCGTCGCGCAGGATCCCCAGACCGCGGCCCGAGGCCTTCTCGGTCGGGTCGTCGGAGCCCACCACCACGCGTCCGATCCCGGCCTGCACAATCGCCTCCGTGCACGGCGGCGTCTTGCCCTCGTGACAGCACGGCTCAAGCGACACGTACAGCGTCGCCCCGCCCAGATCCGCCATCCCGCAGGCCTCGATCGCGTTGACCTCCGCATGCGCCGCGCCGAAGCACTCGTGCCAGCCCTCCCCCAGCACCTCGCCATCGCGCGCGATCACCGCGCCGACCACAGGGTTGGGGCGCACAGCACCCATCCCGCGGCCCGCGAGCTCGATCGCGCGCGCCAGGTGCAGCTTGTCCGTGTCAGTCGTTTGAGTCATCCCCGCACGTTCAGGATATCCGGCCGCCCCTGCTGACAGCTCGACACATCGACAAGGATCCGATACGGCAGCCAGCGGCTCACGCGCGCCGACAGCCTCCTCCGTGCAGCCGATACACGACCATTTCCGGCCCCGGATGCTCGTACGCGAGCGGGTAGTAGTCGAACGTCCAGTCGAAGTTGAAGCCCACCGGCCGCGCACCGCGGACGTAGGGAGAGATCCTGTACACGGCTTCGCCCTCCCGCGCGAGCGCTCGGTAGTAGGCGACCGCATTCGGTACCTGCGAGGGATCCGCGAACGCGCGTCCCGACTCCGCATAGCCGCTCACCACCCAGCAGTACCCCTGCTGCTCGTACCACCCGATCAACGCCGGGCTCAGCGTGCGCTCGTAGTCCTCGATCGACACCACCCTGTGCTGCGCCGGGTGCACCACGCCAGAGCCGTCGATCAGCGACACCAGCGACGGCCACTTCAGCCAGCGGTCGCCGTTGGGCGTGCTCGGAGTCGGGTGACCCACGTCCTGCGCCCACTCGTCGGGCACCAGCGGCTCGACCACCACCCGCGCACCGACCGGGATGTGCGCCTGCATCCACGCCCGCGTCAGGTTGCGCGTGTCCGCACGCGAGAGCACCAGCCCGGAGTGCACGCTGTAGACGACGCCCTGCGCACACAGCGCGATCGCTGCCAGCGCCCCGAACGCCAGCCGCGTCCGGCGGCCCCCGCCGAGGAGCCGTGCCGCCGCGCCCGCCGCCTGCACGGCGAACAGCGCCGCCAACAGGCACACGATCGGGAACACCGGCAGCATCCAGCGGCCGAAGTACCGGCCCTGGGTGCCCATGAACGCGAGGTACAGGATCGGCGCGGGCACCAGCATCCAGCCGAGCGCCCGCTCGCGCCACCACACCGCGATCGCACCGCCCAGCGCCGCCACCGCCGGAACCCAACCGAGACCCCACGTGAACGTCCACAGGTAGTACGCCAGCCCACTCTCGTGCGGCGCCCCCAGCTTGCCTTCGGCTTCCGCGGACACCGACGACTGGTGGGCGATGCCCTGCCTGAAGGCGTGGAAGTCGAGCACCGCATACGGGTTCGCAACCGCGAACGCCACCAGCGCCATCGCTCCCGCCAGCACCAGGCCGCCCAGCACACGAGCGCCTCGACGCGGCTCGCCCAGATACCGCGCCGCCGCCCCGGCCAGCAGCGGCAGCAGCACGATCCCCGCCGTGTACTTCGTCGCGCACCCCAAACCCAAACCCAGCCCCGCGACCGCGTACCAGCGCAGGCGCCCGCAGCGCAGCACACCCGCCGTACCCAGCAGCGACAGCGTCAAAGGCGCCAGCGTCGGCACGTCGTTGAGCGCCAGATGCGCATAGAACACCGGCAGGAACGCCACCGCCTCCAGCGCCGCCGCCAGCAGCGCCACTCCACGCCCCAACAACCGCGCGCCCGCCGCGTACAGCAGCCACACCGCCAGCGTCCCCAGCACCGCCGCGCTCGCCCGCGCCAGCGTGAACACCGCCGTCGGGTCGCGCGCGAACGTCCGCGACACCCCGCTCTCCCCGCCGAACCACACCGCGAACAACACGTGCAGCAGGTACGTGAACGCCGGGGGGTTCGCGAAGTAGTGCGGGTTCCAACCCAGCGCGAAGATCCCGATCGCGTGCGGCACGAAATGCGCGTTCTCGTCCGAGTTGTACGCGTACGGCAAACCCTGGCGAATCCCCCACACGCGCAGGCCCAGCGCAGCCGCGAGCACCAACCCCAGTGCGAGCCACGCGACCCCTCTCCCTCCCCCCCAAAACCCATCCCCACCGCGTCGGCCGCGCTCGGCGCTCGCCGGGTCGCGCTGCGTGGGGGCCTCAGCAGTTGCCATACACCGCGTAGTAGCGGCTCGTGTAGATCCGCCGGAAGCCCGGCAGCGGCACCTGATCCAGCGGGTCGTCGCCCACGTCCACGATCGCCTTCTGGAACACCGCCGCCCCCAGCGGGTACACCGCGACGCTCCCCCGCGCGATCCGCCGCTGCAGCGCGTCCACGCCCTTTTCCGCGTCCGCCCGCGCCTCGCTGCGCGCCACGATGTCCCGCTGCCCCGTCGTGTCCAGGATCCAGCGCGCGTCCGGGATCAGCTTGTTGTCCGGCAGCGACACCAGCGCGCAGCGCGCCAGTTCCGCGCGCACCGCCGGCGCATGCAGCGCCGCCGCCAGGCCTTCGTGGAAATCGTCGTGGTAGGCCAGCGTCGTGCGCGCGTTGTCCAGGCTCGTCACCGACGCCGCCGCCAGCGCGCCGTACACCGCCAGCGCCGCCCCCGCCGCCATCCAGCCGCGCCGCAACCATCCGCCGCGCTCCAGCAGCGACCACCCGCCGATCGCCAGCGCACAGAATGGCAGCAGCAACGCCGACGCCCCCAGCATGTACCGGTCGATCACCGACGCCCCCGCCGCGCCCTGCGCGACGTAAACGCCCAGCAACAACACCAATACCGCCAGCGGCACCCGCGCACGGCGCGGCGTCAACCAGATCGCCAGCGCCGCGCCCGCCAGCCCGCCCACCACGATCGGCAGCTTGTCGATCCGCACCGCATAGCGCCACGTCGCCGACAGCACCGCCGAGAACCCCTGCGTCCGTTCCAGTTCCGCCGCCAGCACCGCCGTCGAGTGCACCGAGTACAACGGGTCGCCCGTCACGATCGCGTCGAACAGCGCCCACAGGACCGGCGCCGTGCCCACCAGGACCAGGTACCCGAACAGCCTGCGCGGCGACGGCACCCCCGCCGGGGCGCCTGTCGCGTCGTGCGCCTCACCCGTCGCCTCGGCGCGTCGGCCCGAGACGACGAGCGCCAGCGCCGGCCACGCACACCACAGCCAGTACACCCCGATCAGCACCCACGCATCCGGGCGCAGCAGCCCCGCCAGCAGCAGCAGCGCGAACACCGGCGTACCCCTACGCGCGCGCTCCACCTCCAGCGCCGCCGCCCACACGATCAGCGCCACGTAGGTGAGGTCCAGATACCCCTGCGCCGCAAGGTTCGCGTCGAACAGGCGCGTCACCATCAGCAGCGCCGCCAGCACCGCCACCAGCTCCCCGAAGCACAACCGCGTCAGCCGGTAGACCCCAGCCGTCAGCGCCACGAACGACGCGATCGAGCCCAGCACCATCAGGCGCGCCCCACCCTGGCCGAACAGCGCGCACACCATCCCGAACGCCACCGCCAGCGGGTGCTCCGTCGGCGCCCTGTAGACACCCAGGTCCGGGAGATGGCCGTGCAGTAGATCGCGCCCCCACAGCAGCGCATAGAAGGAGTCGTACGTGGGATAGGTCGGGAAGGCGAAGTACCCCACGAGCGCCGCCACGCACAGCGCTGCCAGCCCGATCTTCGGCCACGTCGGAGTGGTCCACGTCGAGCGGCTCGTCGCAGGAGCGCGCGTCGATCTCGCCGGGGGTGCCGGCGACGGGGAGAGCGTCGCGCTTTCCATCGCCACAGAGCCTATCCGTGCCGCTGGCGTACCCACGACGGGATAGGCTTGTGGCGGTGAAGCTCATCATCCAGATCCCCTGCTGGAACGAGGCCCAGACGCTCCCCATCACGCTCGCCGAGCTCCCCCACGCCGTCGAAGGCTTCGACACCGTCGAGTGGCTCGTCATCGACGACGGTTCGACCGACGACACGATCGCCGTCGCACGCCGCCACGGCGTCGACCACGTCGTCGCGCTCACCAACCACAAGGGGCTCGCGAGCGCCTTCCAGGCGGGGCTCGACACATGCCTCAAGCTGGGTGCCGACGTGATCGTGAACACCGACGCCGACAACCAGTACCACGGGCCCGACGTCGCGCGGCTCGTGCGCCCGATCCTCGAGGGCCGCGCCGACATGGTCGTCGGCGACCGCGAGGTCACCCAGATCGAGCACTTCTCGCCGCTCAAGAAGGCCCTTCAGCGCCTCGGTTCGTGGGTAGTGCGCCAGGCGTCCTCCACCCAGATCCCCGACACCACCTCCGGTTTTCGCGCCTACAACCGCGAGGCCGCGCTGCAGGTGCAGGTCGTCTCGAAATTCACCTACACCCTGGAGACCATCATCCAGGCCGGCAAGCTCCTCGTCGCCGTCGAGCACGTCCCGATCCGCACCAACCCCAAGACGCGCGAGTCGCGCCTGTTCCCCTCGATGGGCGCCTACGTGCGCCGCAACGCGGTTTCGATCTTCCGCATCTACGCCCAGTACGAGCCCCTGCGCATCTTCTGGAGCCTCGCCGCGATCATCGGCGTCGCGGCGCTCGGCGTGTGGATCCGCTTCGTCGTCGCCTACGCCGAAGGCAGCGGCAGGGGGCACGTCCAATCGCTGATCCTCGGCGCCGTGCTGTTCATCGCCGCGATCGTCCTGTGGGCGCTCGGGGTGATCGGCGACCTCCTCGCCGCGCAGCGCGTCCTCAGCCAGCGCACGTTCGAGCGCGTCCGCCGCGTGGAGCTGCAGCTCGGCGTCGCGCCCTCCCACTACGAGCCCGGCGGAGCGCCTGTCGCACAGCCCTCGCCGGCCGACGCCGAGGCTCCCGCCGGCGAAGGCGCCGACGGGGCACCCACCGGCGACACCGCCGAGCGCGAGGCGGTGCGCGCGCTGTGAGCGGCGACGCCGTCACGCTCTCCCGCGACGGGATCGTCACGGGCAACACCTACGACAAGTACGGCTCCTCCAACCCGCTCGTGCGGCGCATGATGGCGGGCTTCGAGGGCGCACTGCAGGAGCTCTTCAGACAGGCCGACCCGCAATCGCTGCTCGACGTCGGTTGCGGCGAGGGCGTGCTCGCGCAGCGCCTCGCGCAGCAGATCGACCCGCGGCGCGTCGTCGGGATCGACCTCCAAGAGGAGTCGATCCAGGCCGGCTGGGCGGCGCACCCCGCGCCCAACCTCCAGTACATCGTGATGCGCGCCGAGAACCTCCCGTTCGCCGACGACGAGTTCGACCTCGCCTGCGCGATCGAGGTGCTCGAGCACGTCCCCGACCCCGAGCACACGCTCTCCGAGATGGCACGCTGCGCCGAGCGCCACCTGCTCGTCTCGGTGCCCCGCGAGCCGCTGTGGCGGATGATCAACATGGCTCGGGGGGCATACTGGGGCGCGCTGGGCAACACGCCGGGGCACTTGAACCACTGGTCGCAGCGGTCCTTCGTGAAGCTGCTCTCCCGCTACGGGACGGTCGTCGAGGTCCGCGCGCCGTTCCCGTGGACGATGCTGCTTGTCCGCGTCTAGCGCGTCCAGGCCGGCGGCGCGCGAGCAGCCGACATCTGGCGACCCGACCACCGCCGGCCCCCCCGCCGCCAAGCGCTCCTACGGCTCCGGCGCCCGCATCCTCTCCGTCGGGATCGCCGCCACCGGGCTGCTGACGTTCGCGTACTTCTCGATCGCCAGTCACGTGCTCGGCGAAGTCTCGGCGAAGCGCATCGACCTGTTGTGGGCAGTGATGTTCGTCGTGATATCCGTCATCTACCGCCCGATCGAACAGCTGCTCTCGCGCACGATCGCCGAGCGCCGCGCCCACGGACACGCCGAGCACCCCCTGCGCGTCCCGATGGCGATCCAGGCGAGCTTCGCGCTCGCGTTCCTCGTGGTCGCGCTCGCGTTGCACGAAGATCTCGTGAACCACGTCTTCGACCACTATGCCGCGCTCTACGACGTCCTGGTCGTCGGCACGCTCGCGTACGCCGGCAGCTACTTCGCGCGCGGCTGGCTCGCGGGCCACGAGTACTTCGGACTCTATGGCGGTCTAGTCCTGATGGAGTCCACCTCGCGCGTCTGCTTCGCGGTCGCCGTCGCGCTGGGGATCGCGAGCGGCCAGACCGCGGTCGCGCTCGGGATCGCAGCGGCACCGCTGCTCTCGCTCCTCGTCGTGCCCTCCGCGTTCGCGCGCCAGCGCCGCGAGCGCGTGCCGCCGGCCGACGCGCCGCCCGCCGACCAGCCGCCCGCCGTCGCGCCACCCGCCGACCAGCCGCCCGCCGTCGCGCCACCCGCCGGCCTACTGCCGGCCGACGCGCCACGGGGGGACGCGCCGCCCGCCGAGATCCATCCCGCGGACTTCACCGCCGACGAGGCCGACGCCGCGCTCGCCGGACCGGGGACCGAGGGCGTGCAGGAGACCGCCGCTCACGGTTCGCTTTCGCTACGCCGCGGCGGCCACTTCGCGCTGTGGGTATCGGGGATCATGCTCGCCGAGCAGACGCTATTGAACGCGGCGGTGCTGACCGTAGACGCGACCTCCACGAAGGCGGCGCTGGCGGGGATCGTGTTCAACGTGATGCTGATCGCACGCGCCCCCCTGCAGCTGTTCCAGGCGATCCAGACCTCGCTGCTGCCCCACCTGACGGGCCTGGAGGCAAGCGAGGGCCACGCGGCGTTCGCCCGCGCGATCCGCATCACCGTCCTCGCGATCGCCGCATTCGCTGCCGCCGTCGCGCTCGGCCTGCTGCTGCTCGGCCCATTCGTGATGGGACACGTGCTGTTCGGGCAGCACTACAGCTACGGCCGCCTCGGACTCGCGTTGATCGGCCTCGGGATGGGAATGCACCTGATCTCCGGTGCGCTCAACCAGGCCGCGCTCGCCCGCGACCGCGCGCGAGCCGCCGCGACGTGCTGGCTGATCGCCGCGATCGTGTTCGTCGCGTGGATGTTCCTGCCGCTCGTCTCCGAACAGGTCCTGCGCGCCGAGCTCGGGTACTTCGGCGCCGCGAGCCTGCTCGCGGGGCTGCTGGCGGTGCTGTACCGCAGCTCGAGCGCGCGATTGTAGTTCTCTTTTCCCCTTTCTTTACAACACGAAACTATTTAGCGCTGTACAGAACCCGTAATTGAAAACCCACATCGAGCCTCTTTGGTAGCTCAACTGACCGCGGCGACAGCGTCCGCGATCGCGCGGTACGCAGCGGCGGGGTCCGTCGCCCCGAAGATCGCCGAGCCCGCGACGAACACCGTCGCGCCCGCGTCGCGGCAGCGCGGCGCCGTACCCGGATCGACCCCACCGTCGACCTCCAGCGCGATGGCGCCCCGCGCCTCGCCGTCCGTGTCACGCCCCGCGCCGTCGTCGAGCAGCGCCCGCAGACGTGCGATCTTCGCGGGCGAGCGCGCGATGAACGGCTGCCCGCCCCAGCCAGGGCTGACCGTCATGCAGAGCGCAAGATCGATCGATCCGGCGAGCTCCGCGAGCACCTCCACTGGAGTCCCGGGGTTGATCGCGACGCCCACGCACGCTCCCAGCTCGCGCAGCAGATTCGCCGCGTACTCCGCGTGCGGCGTCGCCTCGAAGTGCAACGTGACCGAGTGCGCTCCCGCGCGTACGAACTCCGCGATCTGGCGCTCCGGCCGCTCGATCATGAGATGCACGTCGAGCATCCCCCCCGCCTCCTCCACCGCCTCGCGCAATGCGGACACCACGACCGGGCCGAGCGTGATCGACGGCACGAAGTGCCCGTCCATCACGTCCACGTGGATCACCCGCGCGCCCGCCTGAAGCACCTCGCGGACCTGCTCGCGCAGCCGGCCGAAGTCGGCGGACAGGATCGACGGGGCGACATGCACCTCGCGCAGCAGCTCCGACGCGTTCATATCGCCATCAGCATCGAGTCGCCGCAGTTGTTGCACTTGAGGATCGCCGTCGAGGACATCCGCACGATCGTCGAGTGCTCCCCGCAGTTCGGGCACACCGAGGCGAGCTCGAAGCGATGCAGGCAGTACACGCAGCGGTAGCGCCCGGGGAGATTCGTGGGCCGCAGCCAAGGCTCCGAGCAGTTCGGGCAGACCGGGCCGAGGTCCGCACGCGAAGCGGGTGTGGAACGCCTGTCGTCCATCGTCACCCCTCCGCGCGCCGCAGCCGCGCGACGAAGAAGCCCGCGGTCAGATCGCGGTGAGGGAGCGTCGTCACGGCGCGGCCGTCCATCGTCGGCGTGCCCATCCGGGCGCCCATCCCGGCGTTCGTTCCAGCGGCCATCCCGGCGCTCGTCCCGGCATCCATGCGGTGTGCGGTAGGGGACGCACCGAGCGCCGGCTCGTCGCGGAGGTCATCGAGGACAAACCGCGGGTTGGATTCCAGGAAATCGAGAATCTGACGCTCGTTCTCTGCCGGGGAGATCGTGCACGTAGAGTAGACCAGCACGCCGCCCGGACGGACAGCCGCAGCTCCGTTCGCCAGGATCGCGCGCTGCACGCCGATCAGCTCCCGCGTTCGCTCCGGCGTCGCACGCCAGCGCAGGTCCGCCCGCGCCTGCAGGGTGCCGAGACCCGAGCACGGCGGGTCGACGAGCACGCGGTCGAAACCGCCCTCGCCCGCGAGCGGCCGGCTGGCGTCGGCGAGGACCACGCGCGTGCATCCCGCGCGCATTCGCTGCACGGTGCGCTGCAGCTCCCCCGCGCGGCGCGGGTCTCGCTCGACAGCGACCACCTCGCCGCGGTCCTCCATCAGGGCCGCCAGATGCGTCGTCTTGCCGCCGGGCGCCGCGCAAAGGTCGAGCACGCGCTCTCCCGCCCGCGGCCCCAGGATGCGCGCGGGCAGCATCGCCGCCCGCGACTGCGCGATCAACGCACCCGCGCGCCATTGCGGTGAGCCATACACGTCAAACGGGCCCTCCACCACCAGCGCCTCGGGTATGACCGGGTCGCGCAGGAAGCGCGTCCGCGGGGAGTCCGCTGCGTTCCCCTGCGGGCTCGCCGGCCCCGATCCAGCTGCCCGCGGGCGCTCGGTCCCCGGTCCCGCCGCCCTCCCCCCCTGCAGTTCCCCGGCGAGCTTCGCGGCATTGCTCACGAGCGAGTTCGCGCGCAGCGCCAGCTCGGCGGGCACGTTGTCGAACGCGAGCAGAGCCCGCGCCTGCGACGGCCCGAGCTCCTCCCACCACATCCGCGCGATCCACTCGGGGTGGGAGTGCTTGATCGCCGCGTGCTCGGGCGTCTCGTCGTCGAGTGCCTCCAGCAGCGCCCGCCCCTCGCGCGTGCCGCGGCGCAGGACCGCGTTGACGAGCCCGTGCCCGCCACGGCGCGCAGGCGGCGCATGGTGCCCCGACGCGCGCGCAGCGCCCCGGCGTGAGCCCCCACCGCCCTTGGCGAGCTCGACGGCGTCGGCGACCACCGCGTGGTCGGGGGCGCCCTCCAGGTACAACAGCTCGTAGAGACCCAGCCTCAGCGCCGCCAGCAGCGGCGCGTCGAGCCGCGCCACCGGCCGTTCTGCGAGCTGCGCGACGAGATGATCGAGCGTGCCGCGCCGCTGGACCGCACCGTAGGCGAGCCGCATCGCGAGCGCGCGGTCGCGCGCGTCTAGCTCACGCGCCTCGCTGCGCAGCGCAAGGTCCGCGTAGGCGCCTTCTTCGAACACACGGCGCACCACCCGGTAGGCGCAGGCCCGTGCCGGCGCGATCGCGCTCACGCGCCCCGCAACGCGTGGCCGCGTAGATATGAGGCGGCGTCCATGGGCCGCTTGCCGGCCGGCCGCACTTCCAGCAGCTCCAGCGGCCCCCCCGCCGTGCCGAACAGCAGCCTCCCGTCGGAGGCCTCCAGCGCACCGGCTGCGACAGCGCCCAGATCCGCCCCGTTCGTGTCCGCGGACAGCGCCCGCGCGCGCTGCACCCCGAGCGTCGTCCCGTCGTCGAGCGCGATGCGCGCACCGAGGTGAGGGTGCAGGGCGCGCACGACGCGCTCCAGCTCGCGCGCCGGGCGCGCCGGGTCGAGCGCGCGATCCTTCGCTTCGATCTTCTCGGCGTACGTCGCGCACGTCTCGTCCTGCGCGGCGAACGCGGGCGGTGCGCCGCCTTCCCACTCGTCGAGGACGTCCACCAGCAGCTGCCCGCCGAGCGCCGCCAGTCGCGGCGCGAGCGACCCGTAGGTGTCGTGCACCGCGAGCCGCTCCGATGCCGTCCGGCAGACCGGCCCGCTGTCGAGCCCGGCGGTGAGCCGCATGATCGAGACCCCCGTCCGCTCGTCGCCCGCCATGATCGCGCGCTCGATCGGCGCCGCCCCACGCCAGCGCGGCAGCAGCGACGGATGGACGTTCAGCATCGTGTACGCCGAAAGCAACGGCTCCTTGATGAGCGCCCCGAAGGCACACACGACGACCACAACCTCGCTCTCCGCCGGCGCGACCCCGCTCGCCGCGATGGGAGCGCCACGTTCGGCCCCCCCACCCCGGACGGTGCTCTGCTCGATCGCGGCCAGCGTGTCGGACTCGTTGACGCTCACCGGCTGGGCGAGCTCGAGATCGAGCCGTCGCGCAGCACCCGCGACCGGCGGAGCAGCCAGGCGACGCCCGCGACCGCTGGGGCGATCGGGACGCGTGATCACGAGCGCAGGACGGTGCGGGCCGCCGGCGAGGCGCTCCAGGATCGTCGCCGCGAACTCGGAGGTTCCGAGAAAAGCGGTTCGCACAGCCGCCCGAGGCTACGCTGCGGCGGCGTCCCGTGCAGCAGGACGCTCGCCGGCGGCGCCCCCTTCGCGTGCTTCGCGCAGCGCGCGCATCGCGTCGCGTCGCGCCTCGCGCGAGATCCGATCGAGGATCAGGATCCCGTCGAGATGGTCGATCTCGTGTTGGATCACTCGCGCCTCGAGGCCCTCCGCCTCGATCTCGAGCTCCCTGCCCGCGACATCGCGCCCGCGCACTCGCACGCGCGCGTGCCGCTCCACCTCGACGTGCACCTCCGGCAGGCTCAGGCAGCCCTCCTCCGCGCTCTCCCGCTCCTCGCTGACCCAATCCAACACCGGGTTCACGAGCACCGTCGTCGGATCATCCGCATACGCGCGGTAGACGAGCAGGCGGTGCAGGATCCCGACCTGCGTCGCCGCAAGCCCGACCCCGAGCGCGGCCTGCATCAGCTCGTCCATGCGCTGCGCCTCCACACGCAGCTCCTCGTCGAAGCGCTCCACCGGCACCGCCTTCGCGCGCAGCACCGGATCGCCCAGCTTGCGCACGTGGCGCAGCGCGGCGTCGCGGCGCGCACGGGTCTCGGGGTCGAGCTGCTCGGGCTCGCCCGCGCGCTCGGCATCCCCGCGCTCGGCGTCCTCGGGAGCGCGCTCGTCGGCAGCAGCGTGGGGCACGGCTGCGTTCTCGGTGTCGATGCTCACACCGGTGATTCTATTGAGGGTTGACGTCCACGCTGAAGCTGACGCCGGAGTGCCCCCGCGCGCGCGCGGCACGCTGTACCGCGGCACCCACGTGCGCCACCGCTGCGCGCCGGTCGTGGGTCTTGACGAGCAGCATCCGCCGCTCGCGCCCGCGCAGCCGGAAAAGCGACGCGGGGCCGAGGACATCGGTCTGAGAGGACGCTTGGACGTCACCCAACGCGTCGCGGATCATCGTCGCGGCGGCAAGCGCGCGGCTCGCGTTGACAGCCGAGCAGACGATCCGGATCAGGTGCGCGAACGGCGGGTAGCCGAGCGCTTCGCGGCGCTGCAACTCGCCCTCGAGGAAGCCATCGCTGTCGTGGCGCGCGGCGTGCACGATCGCGCGCGCGTGCGGTGCGATCGTCTGGACGAGCACCCGGCCCTCGCCGCCACGCCCCACGCGCCCGGCGAGCTGGGCGATCAGCGCGAACGTGCGCTCCTCCGCACGGAAATCCGGGAAGCGCAGCGTGGCGTCGGCGTCCAACACCACCCCGAGTCGCACATCCGGGAAGTCGTGGCCCTTGGCGACCATCTGCGTCCCAATCAGGACGCCCGCGGGCGCCTCCTGGAAGCTACGCAACAGTGCGCCGACACCATCCGCGCCCGCGCCTTGCTCGCGCTCGGCGGCCGGGACGCACGCGCCGGAAGGCGCCGCGATCGCAGCGCCCCTCCTGGTCCGCCCGGGCGGATCCGGTCGCGGCGAGCGTGTCGGCGTCGAGGCGGAAGATCGGGAAGCGCTCCCCGTCGCCCAGCGCCGCCCGCAGGTCGTGCTGGAGGCGCTCGGTCCCTGAGCCGTGTCGCGCAAGCGCGGTCGAGCCGCAGCGGCAGCGGTCGGGGATCCGCTCGCGATGGCCGCAGTGGTGGCAGGCTACTAGTCCGGCACCCCGGTGCAGCACTAGCGCCACGTCGCACAGCGGGCAACCCCAGACCTCCCCGCAGGAACGGCACGAGAGGAAGTTCGACCAGCCGCGGCGGTTGAGCAGCACGATCGCCTTGTCGCCCGCGTGGCGCACCTCGGCGAGCGCCTGCACGGTCTCGGGGTGCAGGCTGTCGGGCTGCTCGCACATATCGAGCACCCGCACCGCGGGGAGCGGCCCGCCGTCCACACGTCGCGGCAGGTGCAGACGTGGGAGACCCCGCCGGCTCTCCGGGCGCGGCGTGGCAGTGCCCATCAGCAGCACCGCGCCCTGCTGCTCGGTTCGCCACGCCGCAACCTCGCGCGCGTCGTAACGCGGATCGCCCTCGTGCTTGTAGGAGGAGTCGTGCTCCTCGTCCACCACGATCAGGCCGAGCCGCTCGATCGGCGCGAACACGGCCGAGCGCGGGCCCACACACACGCGCGCCTCGCCACCGCGCAGCCGGCGCCACTCTTCGCGGCGCTGCGCGGGCGTCAGACGGGAGTGCAGCACCGCCACGGTGTCGCCGAAGCGCGCCACGAAACGCCCGACTATTTGCGGCGTGAGCGCGATCTCGGGGACCAGCACGATCGCGCCGCGCCCCTGCTCCAGCGCGCACGCCGCCGCGCGCAGGTAGACCTCGGTCTTGCCCGAGCCGGTGATCCCGTGCAGCAGGCGCCGCGCGGGCCCCTCCTCACCGCCGTCGCGCAGCAGCGCGTAGAGCTCCCGCAGGGCGACCTGTTGATCTTGGGTCAGCGGCGGTGGCTCAGCCGGGAGCGCGCCGACCGGCACGTGCTGGGGGCGCGCGACGGTACGGCGTCGCCGCCGCGCACCGAGGCGAGCCGCCTTGCCGGTGTTGGCACCGGGCGGCAGCACGAGCTTCAGCGCGCGCGCGAACGTCGAGCAGTACTCCGCGGCGATCCACTCCGCGAGCGCGACAAGCTCGATCGGGACGCCGAGCTCGAGTGCGTGCAGCGGCTCCAGCAGCTTCTCCTCGGCGATCTCGCTGTGCTCGCGCAGGCCGACCACGACGCCCAGCACCTCGCGGCGCCCGAACGGGACGACCAGCATCGAACCGACGGCCACGTCGGCGCGCAGCTCCTCGGGCAGGCGGTAGTCGAACGGCCCGCGCAGCGCACGGGCGCTCGTCAGCGGCTCGACTTGGGCGATCGCACCGGACACCCCGTCACCCTAGACGGAGGGTCGGATCCCCGAGATCTGGTGATGGTCGAGGGGCCCGGCTCGGCGACCTCCGGTCGCCTGCGCCACCCCTAATTGATGAGTCGAGGGGCCCGGCTCGGCGACCTCCGGTCGCCTGCGCCACCCCTAATTGATGAGTCGAGGGGCCCGGCTCGGCGACCTCCGGTCGCCTGCGCCACCCCTAATTGATGAGTCGAGGGGCCCGGCTCGGCGACCTCCGGTCGCCTGCGCCACCCCTAATTGATGAGTCGAGGGGCCCGGCTCGGCGACCTCCGGTCGCCTGCGCCACCCTCTTAGAGACCGGCTGCGGCGCGCAACTCCTGCGCGCGGTCGGTGCGCTCCCACGTGAAGTCGTGATCTTCGCGCCCGAAGTGCCCGTACGCGGCGGTCTTCTGGTAGATCGGCCGGTGCAGTTTGAGCTCCTCGCGGAATGCGCCGGGGCGCAGGTCGAAGTGCTCCTTCACGAGCGCCGCGATCTTGGCGCGTCCGATCTTCTCGGTGCCGAACGTCTCGACCATCACGGACACCGGGTGCGCGACGCCGATCGCATAGGCGACCTGCACCTCGGCGCGATCCGCGAGCCCGGCGGCGACGATGTTCTTGGCGACCCAGCGCGCGGCGTAGGCGGCGGAGCGGTCGACCTTCGAGGGGTCCTTGCCGGAGAACGCGCCGCCGCCGTGGCGGGCCATCCCACCGTAGGTATCGACGATGATCTTGCGGCCGGTCAGGCCGCAGTCGCCCATCGGACCGCCGATCACGAAGCGGCCGGTGGGGTTGACGAGGAAGTTCTTGTAGAGCTTCTTCTCGTCGTAGAGGTCTGAGGGAAGCACGGGGCGCAGCACGTGCTCGAGCAGGTCGGGCTTGATTAGCGCCTCGGCGTCGATGCCGTCGGCGTGCTGGGTGGAGATCAGGATCTTCTCGATCTCGACCGGCACCCCGTCCTGATAGCGAACCGTGACCTGGGTCTTGCCGTCGGGTCGCAGATAGGGCAGCACCTCACCCTTGCGCACCTCGGCGAGGCGCTTGGCGAGCTTGTGCGCGACTGCGATCGGCAGCGGCATCAGCTCCTCCGTCTCGCGCGTGGCGTAGCCGAACATCATCCCCTGGTCGCCCGCCCCTGCGATGTCGAGCTTGTCGTCGTCAGCCGGGTCGTGGCGTGTCTCGTACGCCGCGTCGACTCCCTGCGCGATGTCGGGGGATTGCTTGTCGATCGCGTTGATCACCGCGCACGTGTCGCAGTCGAAGCCGAACGAGGCGTCGTCGTAGCCGATCCGGCGCACCGTCTCGCGCGCGATCTCCTGGATATCGACGTATGTGTTTGTGGAGATCTCACCCGAGACCACGATCAGCCCTGTGTTCACGAGCGTCTCGCATGCGACGCGACCGTAGGGATCGTCGCGCAGGACCGCGTCGAGCACGCCGTCGGAGATCTGGTCGGCGATCTTGTCGGGGTGACCCTCGGTCACGGACTCGGAGGTGAACAGGAATTCGTTGTCGGCAAGCTGGCTCATGTGTTGGCGGTGCTCCGGGTCGTCGGGGGTGCTCCAGAGCCTGGAGGCGCTCCGGGTGGTGGGGATGCTTCTGAGTGGTCTGCTGGCTGCTCGGTGTTGCTCTTGGGGCGGGACAGTCTACGCGGCCCGCGCGTCCCCGCGCTGCTCGCGTAGACCGCGCTGCTCGCGTCGGCCGCTACCCTCGGCGCGGTCGCGCTTGGCCGGCCGCCCGCGCTGCCCGCGCTCGACGAAGTCGATTATCAGCGGCACCCCCTCCATCCCGTAGCGGGCACGCAGACGGTTCTCCAGGAAGTACGCGTAGTCGCGGGTGACTCGCGCGCGCGAGTTGACCTGGATGGCGAAGCGCGGGGGGCGCGTGTCGATCTGGGTCATGTAGATCGGCTTCAGGCGATGCTGGCTCGATCCGCGGCGGGTTCCAATCGGCGGCTGGCGCGCCTGGACCGCTTCGGCCAGGAAGCGGTTGAGCTCAGGCGTCGGGATCCGCACGAGCATGCGGTCGCCGAGCGCGAGCACCTCGACGAGCAGTCGCTGCACATGACGACCGGTGAGCGCACTGGCAGTCAACACGCGGGGACGTAGACGGAGCTTCCCGGCGACCCGCGCACGTTCATGATCGAGGTCGTTCGCACCGCTGGCGAGGTCCGGTGCGGCTTCGCCATCGGGCTCAGACTTGCGTAGATCCCACTTGTTCAGGACGAGCGCCGTCGCACAGCCAGCCTTCATCGCGAGCTCGGCGATCCGCATATCCTGCGTGGTGACGCCGTCGCGCGCGTCGCACACGACCAGCGCGACGTCGGCGCGCTCCGCAGCACGCTGCGAGCGCAGCGCGGTGTAGTACTCGACGGAGTCCGAAACCTTCGACTGCCGGCGCATGCCGGCCGTGTCGATCAGCACCACCCTGCGACCGTCGATGCGCAGCGGAGTGTCGATCGCGTCGCGCGTCGTGCCGGCATGCTCGGAGACGATCACGCGCTGCTCCCCCAGGAAGCGGTTGACGAGCGAGGACTTGCCGACGTTGGGCCTCCCGATCAGCGCGAGCCGCAGCTCGTCCTCGGCCTCCGGCGGCTCCTCGACGGGCAGCAGCTCGACGACTCGGTCCAACAGGTCGCCGGTCCCGAGCCCCTGGGTCGCGGACACCGGCAGCGGCTCGCCCAGACCCAGGCGGTGGAAATCCGCGGCGAGCGGGATGTCTCCGACTCCGTCGCACTTGTTCGCCACGACGATCGACGGCTGCGGAGCGCGGCGAAGCAGGTCGGCGAGCTCCTCGTCGCCGGGGCGCACGCCGGCGCGCGCGTCGACGACCAGCACGGCGACCTGCGCGTCGGCGAGCCCCGCGCGAGCCTGGTCGCGGATCGAACCCGCGAGCGGATCCTCGTCCTGGAAGTCGACTCCCCCGGTATCGACGAGCACGAACGTGCGCCCGCTCCACTCGCACTCGATCTCGTTGCGGTCGCGCGTAACCCCGGCACGCTCGTGGACGACCGCATCGCGGGTGCCGCTGAGGCGATTGACGAGCGAGGACTTGCCGACGTTGGGGTATCCGAGGATCGCGACCTTCATCACAGAGCGCCAGTATGGCGTCGCGGCCGCTCGAGCACCGGTCGCGGCGTCACACGCCGGCCTCCGACTCGCGGATGTGCGCGGCGAGACGCCCGACGACATCCTCGACGCCCAAGCCAGTCGTGTCGAGCTGGAGCGCGTCCGCCGCGGCCTGCAGCGGGCTGTGGGCGCGCCTGGAGTCGCGCTCGTCGCGCGCGTGCTGCTCGGCCAATATCGCCTGCGGGTCCCCCCCGCTCTGCCGCGCCCGCCGCTGCGCGCGCTCGGCGGGGTCGGCGGTGAGGAAGACCTTGAGCTCCGCGGCGGGCGCGACGACGGTGCCGATGTCGCGACCCTCCGCGACCCAGTCACCGCGAGCCAGCAGCGCGCGCTGCTTGTCGACGAGCGCGGTGCGCACGCCGGGGTCGGCGGCGACGCGCGAGGCCATCTCCGACACCTGCGGAGTGCGGATCGCGGCGGTGACGTCGCGGCCGTCGAGCAGCACCGTGCCGCCCCAGCCGCCCGCGGCGCCCGCCGTGCCTCCCCGGCCGATCGTGTCGGCCGGGCTCACGGTGTCCGCCTCCAGCTCGACCGCGGCCTCCCGCGCGAGCCTCGCGGGCTCGGCCTGCGGCTGCTCGAGCGCGAGCAGCGCCACGCATCGGTACAGCGCGCCGCTGTCGAGGTAGGCGAACCCGAGCTCGCGGGCGAGTGCGCGCGCGACCGTTGACTTGCCTGCACCCGCGGGCCCGTCGATCGCGACGACCATCAGTGGTTCACCGCATCGACCCGTACCCTGCCGCCCCTCGCGGCGGCAAGCGTCAACGCGGTCTCATGTTGGGGCCTGTCGCTCATCCGGCGAGCGTGGCGAGGTCGTCGACGAAGCTCGGATAGGAGACCGCGGCGGCCTCGACCCCGCGGACCTCGACACCCTCGCGGGAGGCGAGACCGGCTACGGCGCCGAGCATCGCGAGACGATGGTCGCCGTGCGAGTCGATCGTCCCGCCGCGCAGTCCGCCGGTGCCCCGGACGGCGAAGCCGTCCTCGGTGGCCTCGATGTCGCCGCCCAGGCCGCGGAGTCCGTCGACGACGGTGGCGATGCGGTCGGACTCCTTCAGACGCAGCTCGTGGGCCCCGCGCACGACGGTCTCCCCCTCGGCGAAGCAGCCGAGCAGCGCGACGAGCGGGAGCTCGTCGATCGCGAGCGGGACCTCCTCGGGGCCGACGAACGTGCCCTCCAGCGCGCCGGCGGCGACGTCGATGTCGCTCACGGGCTCCTCCGCGGACAGCTCTCCCGACTCCTCCTCGAGGTCGCCGAGCACGATCCCACGCATGCGGCGCACGATTCGCAGGAAGCCGGTGCGCGTCCAGTTGACGCCGACGTCGCGGAGCAGCAGCCGCGATCCTCCCACGAGCACGCCGGCGGCGATCATGAACGCGGCGGAGCTGGGATCGCTGGGGACGTGCACATGGTCGAGCTCGAGCTCGTCCGTGTTGGTGACGGTCACGTGGCGGCCGTTGCGGTGAATCGAAGCGCCGGCACGCAGCAGCATGCGCTCCGTGTGATCGCGGCTGCGCTCGGGCTCGCCGACGGTCGTGGCGCCGTCGGCGGCGAGCGCCGCCAGCAACACGCACGACTTTATCTGGGCGCTCGCGACGGGCAGCTCGTAGGAGATCGAGTGCAGACGCGCGCCGTGCACCGTGAACGGCGGATAGCGGCCGCTCGTGACGTCCATCTCGGCGCCCATCAGCGCGAGCGGCTCGGCGATGCGGTCGACGGGGCGCCGACGGATCGACTCGTCGCCGTCGAGCGTGAAGCTGCGCCCCTCCTGTGCGGCGAGCCAGCCCGGCAGCAGGCGCAGCAACGTGCCGGCGTTGCCGACGTCGATCGGCCCCGCCGGCACGCGCGCCTCGCGCAGGCCACAGCCACGCACGACGACCTCGCCGTCGCGGACCTCGACGAGCGCCCCGAGCTCGCGCACGGCGTTCAGCGTGGAGATGGTGTCGGCGGCGTCCAGGTAGTTGGAGATCCGCAGGGGATAGGGCGCCATCGCGCCGAGCAGGGCCGCGCGATGGGAGATCGACTTGTCGGCAGGCGCGATCAGCTCGCCCAGCAGGGCGCGAGATGGCTCGAAGCGCATGTTCATGGAGCGGGTGCCACCGGGAATCCGAGCTCTCCGATCAGGTCGCTGGCGCGCTGTGTGTGAGCGGGCCCCCGCACCCACAGCGCGACAATCCCCTGATTGTTGTCGGCCGACGGGGAGAGCGCGAGGTCGACGATGTTCACGCCCGCACGCCCGAGCGCGAGCGCGATCTCGGCGATCACGCCCGGACGGTTGGGCACGTACACGCGCAGCTCGTGCACGGGCCCACCGGCGATGCCCGCGCCGAGCAGCGCCTCGCGCCGTTCGCGCGCGCGCTCGTTCCAGGTCGCGACAGCGTCGGCGTCGCCCGCGGCGAGCAGCTCGCGAAACTCTTTCAGGCCGGCAATCGCCCCGTCGATCTCGTCGATCAGGGCCTCGCTGTTGGAGATGTAGATGTCACGCCAGATCGCCGTGTTGGCGCCGGCCACGCGGGTCGCGTCGCGGAAGCTCGGGCCGGCGGGGGGCAGGCGCTCGCCGGCGTCGAGCACGCCGGCGAGGAGCGCGGAGGCCTGCGCGACGAGCAGGTTGGCGAGCACGTGCGGGAGGTGCGAGAAGCACGCCATCTGGCGGTCGTGCAGCTCGGCGTCGATCGCGGTCGGCTGCGCACCGAGGCTGACGAGCAGGCGGTGCAGGCGCTCGTAGAGCACCCCCGAGGTGCCCTGGGTCGGCGTGAGGTACCAGGTGGCACCCGCGAACAGGTCGGAGCGGGCGTGCGCGACCCCGGCTGTCTCGGCACCAGCGAGCGGGTGCCCGCCGACGAAGCGCTCGTCGGCGGCGAGCTCCGCGAGCGCGCGCTTGGTCGAGCCGACGTCGCTGACGACGCATTCGGGACCCGCGTGGAGGAGCGCCTCGCGGACGATCGCCGGCAACGCCCCGACCGGTGCCGCGGCAAACACGACGTCGGCGTCGTGCACAGCGTCCGGTACGCCCTCGGCCTGGGTATCGATCGCACCCAGCTCCAGCGCCCGCGCGCGAACCGCTGGATCGGGGTCGTAACCGCACACGACCGCGTCGCCGCGCTCGCGGGCCGCGAGTCCGATCGAGCCCCCGATCAAACCGACTCCGAGAATCGCAACCTTCAACGGGCCATCACGCGGCGCTGAGCGCGCTTCCGGCGAGCGCAGCAGCCTGCTCGACGGCGCGGGCGTACTCGGGGAAGCTCTCGGTCGCGAGCGCCTGAGGACCGTCGCAGATAGCCTCGTCGGGGTTGGGGTGCACCTCCACGATGATGCCGTCCGCACCGGCGGCGGCCGCCGCGAGCGACAGCGGCAGCACGAGGTCGCGGCGGCCGGCCGCGTGGCTGGGGTCGACGACCACCGGCAGATGGCTCAGCTCCTTCAGCACCGGCACGGCCATCAGGTCGAGCGTGAAGCGGTAGGCCGTCTCGAACGTGCGGATCCCGCGCTCGCAGAGCATCACGTTGGGGTTGCCCTCCTTGAGGATGTACTCGGCGGCCATCAGCAGCTCGTCGAGCGTCGAGGAGAGACCACGCTTGAGCAGCGCGGGGCGCCCGGAGCGGCCGATCTCCGCCAGCAGCGGGTAGTTCTGCATGTTGCGCGCGCCGATCTGGATCACGTCGGCGACCTCCAGGACGGCGTCGAGGTCGCGCATGTCCATCAGCTCGGTCACGATCGGCAGACCCGTCTCCGCCTTGGCCTCGGCCAGCAGCCGCAGCCCCTCCAGGCCGAGCCCCTGGAAGGCGTAGGGGGAGGTGCGGGGCTTGTAGGCGCCGCCGCGCAGCATCGCAGCGCCGGCGTCGCGCACGACGCGCGCGGTCTCGAGCGTCTGCTCGCGCGTCTCCACCGTGCAGGGGCCCGCGATCAGCGCGAAGTGCCCGCCGCCGACCTTGGCGCCGTCGATTTCCAACGTCGTGCGCTCGCCGTGGCGGATCTGGGCGGAGGCGAGCTTGTAGGGCTTGAGGATCGGCATCACACGATCCACGCCGTGCTGGCCCTCCAAGCCCAGGCTCTCGATCGAAGCGTCCTGCTCGACGTCGCCGATCGCGCCGATCACGGTGAGGCGCGCGCCCTTGATCGGGTGAGCGATCGCGCCCGCCTGCTCGATCTTTTCGATGACCGCCGCGATCTCCTCCTCGGTGGCGGTCTCCTTCATGACGATCATCATCTGGTCTGCCTTTCAAAATCCCGGAAAGCTTACGTGGTCGCTGCTGGGGCTCCTTCCGCGAGGGGCGAGGGGCTTGGGTTGCCCGGTGGAGACGGCGCCCGGCTCGTCGAGGAGCCCCGAGCGGCCTTGACGCGACCCGCTCGCGGACGGGTGCAGGCCGAAGCGCCTAGCTAAATCGCCAGGCGTACAGATGGGACCACGCGCAGGTCGCCGCGGCGTTCCGGGAGAGCCCGGTGGAGCGCGAAGCGGATGCTGTCGGGAGCGCGATCATGTCCACTTTGGGTTGTAGCAGAGACGCGCGGCGCCGTCGAGCGGCGTCACGCGAGCTTCACATCGCCTCAGAGGATTTCGCCGAGCGCGTCGAGGAACTTGCCGTTCTCCTCTGACGTCCCGTATGTGACGCGCAATGCGCCGGCGCGGCCGAGCGCGCCACCGCCACGCACGAGGATCCCCCGCGAGAGCAGCCCATCCATGACCTCTTTCTCGTCTCTGTCTCCGCCGAGCTCGAACCAGCAGAAGTTGGTCTGGGAATCGGCGGGCTGCAGGCCGAGCGCGCGCAGGCGCTCGTCGACAGAGATGCGCTCCGCGATGGTCCGCGTGACGCGGTCCATCACCGCATCCTGGTGGTTCAGCGCCTCCGCGGCCGCGGCTTGGGCGATGGCGTTGCAGAAGAACGGCTGACGGACCTGGTCGACGGCGCGCACGAACGCCTCCGAGCCGCACAGCGCGAAGCCGACGCGCAGGCCGCAGAGCCCGTGGACCTTGGAGAACGTGCGCAGCAGCACGAGATTGGGGTGCTCGGAGAGCAGCCCAATCGAGGCGTCGGGGTCCTCGAGCAGGTTGAACTCGCAGTAGGCCTCGTCCAGGATCACGCACACGTGCGGCGGGACCCGCTCGAGGAACCGCGAGATCTCGGCGAGCGGTAGCGCGGTGGAGGTCGGGTTGTTGGGGTTGCAGACGATCGCGAGCCGTGTCGCGACCGTGATCTCGCGCGCCATCGCGGGGAGGTCGTGGCGGTCCTCGTCGTCCAGGTCCACGCGGATCTCGCGCGCCCCCGACGCGGCGCTGAGGTGGGGGTACACGGAGAACGACGGCCATGCGTAGACGAGCTCGGCGCCGGGCTCCAGCAGCGCCTCGCCGGCGGCGAGCAGGATGTCGCACGAGCCGTTGCCGATCGCGATGCGCGCCGGCGGGACACCGTAGCGCTCGGAGAGGCGTGTGCGGAGCGCCCAGTTGGTCGGGTCCGGGTAGCGGTTGAGGGCGCCAAGCGCGCGGTCGATCGCTTCGCGCACGGCGGGCAGCGGCGGCCACGGCGACTCGTTGCTGGCGAGCCGCACGGGCGGGGCCGCGTCGGCGTAGCCGCCGGCGGCAGGGTAGCTCGGCAGCCGCCGGATGCGCTCTGAGAACTCGATCGCCACGGGCCCAGGCTACTGCGCGGCCTGTAGGTCGGCGCGCAGCGCGCGCGCGTCCCCGAGGTAGACGTGCTGGCTCTCGTGGCCCTCGGGCGCGTAGTAGTGGATCAGGACGCGGATCACGCGCGGCAGCGCGTCGGGCACGGGGATCTCGCGGGCGCACAGCAGCGGGACGCGGTCGAAGCCCAGCGCGCGCGCGGCGACGGCGGGGAACTCGGCGTCGAGGTCGCTCGGTGGCGGTGAAGATGCAGCTGACGACGTCCGCCGGCGCGAGCGCGTTGCGCTGCATGATCGTCTGCATCAGCTCGGTCGTCGCGCTGAGGATTTCCGTAGCGTCGTTGTGCTCGACGGTGGTGGCCCCGCGCAGGGCGTATAACCGCATGAGGCTGATTCTTTCAGGCCGCACGGAGCTCCCGCACCTCCCACGCGGAGAGCCGGCGGTGCTCGCCGGGCGCAAGCGCGCCGAGGCGCAGAGGGCCGAGCGCGACGCGCCGCAGTTCGAGCACGGGGTGCCCGACGGCCTCGCACATGCGGCGCACCTGCCGATTGCGCCCTTCGCGGATCGTGAGCTCGAGCCGATTCCCGCCCTGTCCGACCCGCCGCACCTGCGCCGGTGCGGTCGGGCCGTCTTCGAGCGTGACCCCGGCCCGCAGAGCGGCGATCGCTCGCTCGGAGACCGGGGCGCCGCCGAGGCGCACACGGTAGGTCTTGGGAACCTCGTAGCGGGGATGCGTGAGGTGGTTCGCGAGCGCGCCGTCGTTGGTGATGAGGATCAGGCCGCTGCTGTCGGCGTCGAGGCGCCCGACGGGGTACATGCGGCGCTCCTCTGGGATCAGCTGCACCACCGTGGGGCGTCCGCGGGCGTCGCGCGCGGTGCTGAGGACCCCGAGAGGCTTGTGCAGGGCGTAGACGACGGTCGGCTCGGGCCCAGCGAGCGAGCGTCCGTCGTACTCGACGCGACTGCGCTCGCCGACGTCGCACGCCGGGTCCAGGACGACCTCGCCGTCGACCCGCACCCGGCCGGCGCGCACGAGCAGCTCGGCGGCGCGGCGCGAGCCGACACCGGCGTGGGCGAGGTACTTGGCGAGGCGCATCGGCTGCAACGATAGGCGGCCGCAGGGCGCGTCTTCCGCTTGGACGCCGCGGCGCTCTAGAGTCATCGCGATGGACCTGGACCGTCTACAGACAACCCTGGCGACCCTCGGCCAGCCGGCCTTCCGCACGCGCCAGGTGTGGGAGTGGACCGCGCGCGGCGCGGCGGGGTATGGAGCGATGACGAATCTGCCGGTGGCGCTACGCGCGTCGCTGGAACGGGACGCCCCGTTTTCGAGCCTGGAGCTGCAGCGCGAGGCGCGGTCGCGCGACGGGACCGTCAAGGCGCTGTTCGCGACCGCCGACGGACGCCCCCTGGAGGCGGTGCTGATGAGATATCGAGACGGTCGCCGCTCGATCTGCCTGTCCTCGCAGTCGGGGTGCCCGCTCACGTGTACCTTCTGCGCGACCGGCGCGATGCGCTTCGGACGCAACCTGACCACCTCAGAGATCCTCGACCAGGCGCTGCACTTCCGCCGGATCGAGCCGCTCGATCACTGCGTGTTCATGGGGATGGGCGAGCCGCTGCTGAACCTCGACGCGGTGCTCGGCGCATGCGAGAAGCTGCCCGACCTCGGCATCTCGCATCGACGGACGGCGATCTCCACCGTCGGCTGGATCCCAGGAATCGAACGGCTCGCGGAGTGCGAGCTGCCGTTGCGTCTGGCGCTCTCGCTGCACGCGCCCGAGGAAGCGCTGCGCTCGGAGCTGATGCCGGTCAACGAGCGCTACCCGCTGCACGACGTGCTGGAGGCGTGCCGCGCGTTCTATGCGCGCAAGCGGCGGCGGATCTTCGTGGAGTACGTGATGCTCGCCGGGGTCAACGACCGCTACGAGCAGGCCGTCGCGCTCGCGCGGCTGCTGGCGCGGGCGGCCGGGGAGCCGCAGATGTTCAAGGTGAACCTGATCCCGTACAACCCGACCGAATCCGTCTACCTCGGATCGGGCCGCGAGGCGATCGCCGCGTTCCGCGCCGCGCTGCACGAGCGGGGCATCGAGGCCACGGTGCGCCTCACGCGCGGCCGCGACATCGACGCGGCGTGCGGGCAACTCGCGGCGAGCGGAGCGTAGTCGATCGGTCGAGGGGCCCGGCTCGGCGACCTCCGGTCGCCTGCGCCACCCTCGTAGCCCCTACCCCGGCGTCGGCTCGCCCTCAGCGCGCGCTTCGCCGGCTCGCAGCAGGCGTTCGCGCAGCTCGCTCTGCTCCTCCGGGCTGGGATCCCACTGCGCGACATCGGGAAGCTCGTCGAGCGAGCGCAGGCCGAAGAGCTTCAAGAACTGCATCCCCGTGCGGTAGAGAATGGCGCCGAACTGCGAGCGTCCGGCGTCCTCGATCAGCCCGCGCTCGAGCAGCGTCGCGGTCGCCGAGTCGGCGCTGACCCCACGGATGCGGGTGATCTCCGGGCGAGAGATCGGCTGCAGGTAGGCCACGATCGCAAGCGTCTCGGCCTGGGCAGGCGTCAGCGAGGCCGCGCGCGGACGGCTGAAGAGGCGTCGCGCGGCCTCCTCCGCGACGGGGTCGCTCGCGAACGTGTAGCCGCCGGCCAGCTCACGCAGCTGCAGGCCGCGGAGCCCGGGGGCGTATTGCTCTGCCAGCAGCGCCAGCGCGCCTCGCAGTGCGGTCTCCTCGGCGAGCGTCGCCTCCTGCAGCTCGCGCGGGCCCAGCGGGTCGCTGCTGAGAAACAGGAGCGCCTCGATCACACGCGCCAGCTCGACGGGTGGCGCGGCCTCAGCGGATGGTGCCGCCTCTGCAGTTGACGCCGCCTCAGGGAATGGTGCAGCCTGCGCGAGCGGTGCGGCCTCGGTGGCGCCCGGCGTGTGCTCGGCGAGGTCCGTCGCGGAGTCCTCCGCGTCCTGCGCGGGCTCGCTCACCCGGCGGCTCCGGCGGCGACGGGCGCGTCGGGGAGAGCACCCACCTCCCCGGCGATCGCGTGGACCTGGATCTCGCCGAAGTTGTCCGCCTGCTCCCAGACGGCTTCGCCGCGTTTGTAGAGCTCGAGCAGCGCGAACAGCGTGACAGCGACCGTCATGCGGTCGGCGCCGACGACAGCGTCCTCGAAGTTGAAGCGCCCACGGCGCAGCAGCGTGCGCAGGTGTCCGAGCCGCTCGGGGAGGCTGACGCGGTTGATCGTGATGTGGTGCAGGTTGACCGGCGGTGGCATCACGAGCAGGCGGCCGATCGCGGCGCCCAGCACGGCGGGCTGGAGCGTGTCGGTCATCGGCGCGGGCTGGGCGCGCAGCAGCTCTGGCGGGGGCGCGGCGCGACGGAAGCGCACGCCGTGCTCGCGGTCCAGGAGCTCGTGTAAGTAGGCCGCGGCGGAGCGGTAGCGACTGGCGTCGAGCATGCGCGCGAGCAGCTCCTCCGCCGCCTCGCCGGGTTCGATGTCGAGCAGCTCCTCCTCGTCCTCGCCGGCGATCATCAGGCGCGACTTGAGCTCCAGCAGCGCGGCGACGAGCACGATGAATTCGGTCGCCGTCTCCAGGTCGAGCTCGCCGCGCGCCTCGAGATGGTCGAGGTAGGCGAGCACGACGTCGGCGAGCTCGAGCTCCAGGAGGTCGATCTCCTCGCGCAGGATCAGCGTCAACAGCAGGTCGAAGGGCCCGCTGAAGAGGTCGAGGTCGAGCTCCAGGGAGGCGATGCTCACGCGTTCACGGTACCGATCACGGCCGACGGTGCGCGCCCGCGGCGGCGCGGGGGGCGCCGACGCCCATGCACTCGCGGACGTCGGCGAGCACGGGCGCGGCGATCGCGCGAGCCCTGCCGGCGCCCGCGGCGAGGATCTCCTCGAGCGCGGGCTCGTCGGCGCGCAGGGTCTGGTAGCGCTCGCGCACGGGCGTGAGGAGCTCGACGAGCGCCTCGGCGACGGCCGCCTTCAGGTCGCCGTAGCCGCGGGCTTCGGCGAGCTCGGCTTCGACGTCCTCTGGCGCGATGGCGCGGGCGGCGGCGAGGATCTCGATGAGGTTCGAGACGCCGGGCTTGTCGGGGTCACGGCGGATCTCGCTGCCGGAGTCGGTGACGGCGCGGCGGACCTTCTTCTCGATCGCGGCCGGCTCGTCGAGGACGTAGACGGTCCCCTCCTCGGAGCCGCCCGTGGTGGACATCTTGCGGGTGGGGTCCTGGAGGTCCATGATGCGGGCGCCGACGGCGGGGATGCGGTCCTCGGGCACGACGAGCACCTCCTCGCCGCCGGCGAAGCGGGCGTTGAAGCGCCGGGCGACGTCGCGCATCAGCTCGACGTGCTCGCGCTGGTCCTCCCCGACGGGGACCTCGTGGGCGCGGTAGGCGAGTACGTCGGCGGCCATCAGGACGGGGTAGACGAGCAGGCCGGCGGAGACCAGTTCGCGTTGCGCGACGGACTTGTCGCGGAACTGGTGCATGCGCTGCAGGCGCCCGAGCTCGGTGACGCTGGAGAGCAGCCAGCAGAGCTCGGTGTGCTCGGGGACGTCGCTCTGGCGGAATAGGACGCAGCGCTCGGGGTCGAGGCCGGCGGCCAGCATCAGCGCAGCGAGGTCATACAGGCTGCGGCGCAGCTCGACGGGGTCGTAGGCGACGGTCGTGGCGTGCAGGTCGACGATGCAGTAGAGCGCCTCGCCGCGATCCTGACCGGCGACGAGCTGCAGGATCGCCCCGATGTAGTTGCCGAGGTGCTTGGTGCCCGTGGGCTGGATGCCTGAGAAGATGCGCACGGGCGCGGAGGCTAACCGACAGGGAGCTCTTGACGAATCACCGGCCGCTTCGCCGCGCCGACCTCGTCCAGGCGCCTGACCGGCGCGCCGTGGGGCGCCCCGCGTGCGATCTCGGGGTCCTCGCGCGCCTCGCGCAGGATCTCCGCGATCGCGTCAGCGAACGCGTCGAGCGTCTCACGCGTCTCGGTCTCGGTCGGCTCCACCATCAGCGCCTCCTCGACGAGCAGCGGGAAGTACACGGTCGGCGGGTGGTAGCCGAAGTCGAGCAGGCGCTTGGCGAGGTCGAGCGTCTTGATCTGCAGCTCCCGCTTCATCGGGCCGCCCGAGAGCACGAACTCGTGCATGCAGAGCTCGCCATACGCGAGCGGGAGCTGGTCGAGCGCGCCGCGTTTGCGCAGCGCGGCGAGGAGATAGTTGGCGTTCAGCACCGCGTTCTCGGAGGCGTCGCGCAGCCCCTCCGCGCCGAGCGAGCGGATGTACGCGTAGGAGCGCACGAAGCACCCGTAGTTGCCCTGGAAGGAGCGCAGCCGTCCGATCGTCTTGGAGCCCACCCGGCCGCTGCCGTAGTCGAGGTCGAACGCGGGTCCGTCGCTGGCCCCCCCGCCGTCCCGGGCGGCGCGCGGCGGCTCGCGCCGCACGACGGCGGGCACCGGCAGGTAGGGCGCGATGCGCTCGGAAACCGCGATCGGCCCCGACCCGGGTCCGCCGCCGCCGTGGGGCTGGGTGAAGGACTTGTGGAGGTTGAAGTGCACGATGTCGAAGCCCATGTCGCCGGGCCGCGAGATGCCCATCACGGCGTTGAGGTTGGCGCCGTCGTAGTAGAGCGTCGCCCCCACGTCGTGCACGATGCGCGCGATCTCCTCGATGTTGGGGTCGAAGACGCCGAGCGTGTTGGGGTTCGTGAGCATCAGGCACGCCACGTCGCGGTCAGCCTTCGCGCGCAGGTCGTCGATGTCGATCCCGCCGGCCGCGTTCGTCGCGAGCTTCACGACCTCGAGGCCCGCCATCGTGACCGTCGCGGGGTTCGTGCCATGGGAGGTGTCGGGAGCGAGCACCCTGTGGCGCCGCTCGCCGCGATCCTCGTGGTAGGCGCGCGTGAGCAGCACCCCCGCGAGCTCGCCGTGGGAGCCCGCCGACGGCTGCAGGCAGACGTGCGGCAGGCCCGCGATCTCCGCGAGCGCCTCCTGGAGGTTCCACATCAGCTCCAGCGCGCCCTGCGCGTGCTCGGGGTCCTGCAGCGGGTGCAGGCGCGCGTGGCCCGGCAGCGCCGCGACGCGCTCGTGCAGGCGCGGGTTGTGCTTCATCGTGCACGACCCCAGCGGGTAGAAGCCCGAGTCCAGGTCGAAGTTGCGCTTGGAGAGCCGCACGTAGTGGCGCACGATCTCGGGCTCCGAGAGCTCGGGCAGGCGCGGCGGGGCGGCGCGGCGCAGCTCGGCTCCAAGCAGCTCCCCGGGATCCACCGCCGGGACGTCCAGCTCGGGGCACTGGAACGCGCGGCGGCCCGCGGCGCCCTTCTCGAAGACCGTCAGCACCGGCTCCTCCCGAACCGCGCTCACACCGCCACCGCCTCGCCAGCGTGCCGGCCCGAAGGCGCGCTTCCCCGCTCCGCGGCGAGCGCCGCGGCGAGGACATCCGCGAGCCGGTCGATGTCGGCGCGCGTGCGGCGCTCGGTCAACGCCACCAGCAGCCCTCCACGGTCCTGCTCGCGGCCGGTGAGTGCTTGCAGGTCGACGCCCGGGTTGACGCCGCGCTGGATGCAGCGGCGCCTGATTGCTGCGACGTCGCCGTCGAGGCGCAGCGCGAACTCGCGGATCGCCGGCTGGGAGTGGAGCGCCTCGACGCCCTCCATCCCCGTCAGCGCCTTGCGCGCATAGTCGGTGCGCGCGAGCAGCAGCTCGCCGAGCTCCACGATCCCGCGCCGCCCGAGCCAGGAGAGATAGACCACGCCGCCGAGCGCGTTCAGCGCCTGCGCAGTACAGATGTTCGAGGTCGCTTTCTCGCGACGGATGTGCTGCTCGCGGGTCTGCAGCGTGAGCACGAAGCCGCGGCGCCCCTCCAGGTCGCGCGTCTCGCCGGCGATGCGACCGGGCATGCGGCGCAGGTACTCCTCGCGGGCCGCGAAGAATCCGAACGACGGGCCGCCGTAGTCCAGGCGGTTGCCCAGCGGCTGCCCCTCCCCCACCGCCACGTCCACGCCGCATTCGCCGGGCGCGGCCAGCACGCCGAGCACGATCGGGTCGACCTGCGCGATCGTCACCGGCCGGGTCTCCTCGCGATCGCCGTGCGCGGCAGCGGTGAGCGCACGCGCGTCCTCGACGGCGCCATAGAAGTTGGGCTGCGCGAAGATCGCCGCGGACGTGTCCCCGTCGATCGCCCCCTCCCACGCCGCCGGGTCGGTGCGACCGTCGCGTAGGGGCACCTCGACGACCTCGCAGCCGAAGCCGTGCGCGTAGGTGCGCAGCGTCTGCAGCGAGTGCGGGTGCAGGCCGGCGCTCGCCACGATCCCGCCGCGGCCGTTGTGGAGCTTGGCGAGGTATGCGGCGGAGGCGACCGCGGAGGCGCCCTCGTACACCGACGCGTTGGCGACCGGCAGGCCGGTGAGCTCGCAGATCGCTGTCTGGTACTCAAACATCACCTGCAGCCCGCCCTGCGAGATCTCCGGCTGGTAGGGGGTGTAGGGGGTCAGGAACTCGGAGCGCTCCATCAGCATGTCGACGATCGCCGGCACGTAGTGGTCGTACATACCGGCCCCCAGGAAGCTGAGCTCCTCTTCCGTGCTCACGTTGCGCGCGGCGAGCTCCCGCAGGTGGGCGTACACGTCCTGCTCGCCCATCCCGGCGGGCAGGTCCAGCGCGCGGCGCAGGCGCACGGGCTCGGGGATCTGGCGGTCGAAGAGCTCCTGCAGCGAGCCCACGCCGATCGCGGCCAGCATCGCCTCGCGGTCGGCGTCGGTTGCGGCGGTGTAGCGGCTCATGGTCTTCAGCCTAGCCGTCGCTCCCGACCCCTCGCTCTCGCGCCACGCAAATCCGGACGAGACGAGTGTCGGGGTATCCGAAACCGAGGCCGCCGCGCGCGCGTGGGGGTTTGTCAAAGCCCCCGCGCGCACGCGCGCGGCGGGGTCGAAAAAATAGATAACGCCGCGGGCGCCCAGCAGCGCAACCCATCCCCGCCGGCGCAGCCGGCTACTCCTCCCCTACCCCCGCAGCGTCGCGGTGTACGCCTCGGCATCCATCAAACCGGCGCTCTCGGCGGGGTCTCCCAGCCGAATCCTCACGAGCCAGCCCGTTCCGTAGGGGTCCTCGTTGATCGGCGTCGGGTCCTCCGCGAGCGCCTCGTTGACAGCCACGATCTCGCCCGACAGCGGCGCGACGACGTCGGAAACAGCCTTCACGGACTCGACCTCGGCGTAGGGCTCGTCCTTGGTCAGGACCGTCCCGACGGCGGGGGGCTCGAAGAAGACCACCTCGCCCAGCGAGTCCTGGGCGTACCAGGTGATGCCGAGCGTGGCCTCGCCGTCTTCCAGGCGCGCCCAGTCGTGCTCGGCGTGGTACAGCAGGTCGTCGGGGTAGCTCGCGTCGGCCATCGCGGTCAGACGCTGACTTTACGGGATCCACCCGCGGGACATCGGTCCCGCGTGAGATCTTCCCGATCTTCCCCTGGAGCCGCTCAGTTGTGCTTGGCGACGAACGGCTTGGAGTGTACGACCGCGCGCCGCACGCGGCCGCGCACGTCGATCTCCAGGCGCGTGCCCACCGTCGCGCGCTCGGCCGGCACGTAAGCGAGGCCGATCCCGACGCCGAGGCACGGCGAGAGCGTGCCGCTCGTGACGACGCCGCCGCCAACCACCATATTGCCCTGTCTGGCGATCCCGGGGCCGTCCAGCGCGAACGCCACGAGCCGCTCCGCGGGGCCGCGCTCGCGCACGGCGCGCACCGCGTCCGCGCCGATGAACCCGGTGTCCTCCTTGCAGCACCAGCCGAGCCCGGCTTCGATAGGGCCGCGCTCGGGCATGAGGTCGTTGCCGTACAGGTGAAAGCAGGCCTCCAGGCGCAGCGTGTCGCGCGCCGCGAGTCCCGCGGGCACTGCGCCGGCAGCGAGCAGCGCGTCCCACACCGCGGGGGCGTCCGCGCGGTCGAGCAGCAGCTCCACGCCGTCCTCGCCGGTGTAGCCAGTGCCGCAGACGAGGACCCGCTGCGAGCAGTCCCGCATGGAGAGCTCCGCGACCGTCATCCGCGGCGGCAGCGGCGCGTCGGCGAGCTTCTGGACGGTCGCGCGTGCGCGCGGGCCCTGGACGGCGAGCATCGCGTAGGCATCGAGGCGATCCCGCAACCGGACGTCGCCGCCCGCGGGCGCATCGGGGCCGGGACTCGACCGCGTCTCGACGCTCGCCCCGGGCACGGCGAGAGGCGCGTGCGTTCGGAACCACTCGAGGTCGCGCTCGTGGTTGGCGGCGTTGGTGACCGTCAGGTAGCGCTCGTCGGCGAGGCGATACGTGAAGAGGTCGTCGAGCACGCCGCCGTCCTCGCGACACAGCACGCTGTACTGGGCGCCGCCGACGGGGATCGCGTCCACATCGTTGGAGAGCAGCCGCTGCAGCAGCGCGAGCGCACCCGAACCGGACGTCTCGACCTCGCCCATGTGCGAGACGTCGAACACCCCGCAGCCCTCGCGCACCGCCATGTGCTCCGCGCGGACACCGCCGTACTGGACGGGCATCTCCCAGCCGGCGAACTCGACGAGCTTGGCTCCGGCGGCGACGTGGCGGTCGTACAGGGGGGTGCGGCGCGGCATCGGTGGGGCAGGCTAGCGAGCCTAAACGGCGGCGACCTTCGCGCGGCGCCGCGCGGGCGCTTTGCGGGCGTCCTTGGCGCCGGGGCCGGCAGACGCGCGGCCGTTGCGGGCAGCGGCGCCGTTGGTCGAACCGCCCGCGCCGGGGAGCAGCTCGGCGAGGAAGCGCCCCGTGTGCGAGGCCGGCTCGCCGGCGACCTCCTCGGGGGTGCCCGCGGCGATCACCAGCCCACCCTCGTCGCCGCCCTCGGGCCCCATGTCGATGAGGCGGTCGGCGGACTTGATCACGTCGAGGTTGTGCTCGATCACGACCACGCTGTTACCCGCGTCCACGAGCCGCTGCAGCACTTCCAACAAGCGCTGCACGTCGGCGAAGTGCAGCCCGGTGGTGGGCTCGTCGAGGATGTACATCGTGCGTCCGGTCGCGATCTTCGAGAGCTCGGTCGCGAGCTTCACGCGCTGGGCCTCCCCACCGGAGAGCGTCGTCGCGGGCTGCCCGAGGCGCACGTAGCCGAGGCCCACCGCGTCGAGCGTCTCAAGGCGCCGGCGCACCTTGGGGATGTGCTCGAAGAACTTCAGCGCCTCCTCCACCGGCATGTCCAGGACGTCGGCTATCGACCTGCCCTTGAAGCGGATCTCGAGGGTCTCGCGGTTGTAGCGCTTGCCGTGGCACTGCTCGCACGGGACGTACACGTCGGGGAGGAAGTGCATCTCGATCTTGATCTGCCCGTCCCCCTTGCAGACCTCGCAGCGACCGCCCTTGACGTTGAAGGAGAAGCGGCCGGGCTTGTAGCCGCGGGCGCGGGCCTCCTGGGTCTTGGAGAAGAGGTCGCGGATGACGTCGAACAGGCCCGTGTAGGTGGCGGGATTCGAGCGCGGGGTACGCCCGATCGGCGACTGGTCGACCGCGATGATCTTGTCGAGCTGATCCAGGCCCTCGATCCCGCGGTGCGCGCCGGGCCGCTGTCGGGCGCGGTTCAGGCGGGTGGCGAGCGCCTTGTAGAGGATCTCGTTGACGAGGGTGGACTTGCCGGACCCCGACACGCCGGTCACACACGTGAGCGTCCTGAGCGCGAAGCTCGCGTCGACGTCTCGCAGGTTGTGCTGGCTGGCACCCTTGATCTTCAGGTAGCCGCTCGGCACGCGCCGCTTCGCGGGCGGTGCGATCGCGCGGGTGCCGGCGAGGAACTGCCCGGTGAGCGAATCCTTGACGCGCTGGACCTGCGCGGCGGTGCCCTCGGCGACGATCCGCCCGCCGTGCTCGCCGGCACCGGGACCGAGGTCGACGAGGTGGTCGGCCGCACGCATCGTCTGCTCGTCGTGCTCGACCACGATCACCGTGTTGCCGAGGTCGCGCAGTTTCTCCAGCGTGTCGATCAGCTTGGAGTTGTCGCGCTGGTGCAGGCCGATCGAGGGCTCGTCGAGGATGTACAGCACGCCGACCAGCGAGGACCCAATCTGGGTCGCCAGGCGGATCCGCTGCGCCTCACCGCCGGACAGCGTGTTGGCGGCGCGGTCCATCGAGAGATAGCCGATCCCGACGTTCTCCAGGAACTGCAAGCGCTCGGAGATCTCGCGTAGGATCAGCCGCGCTACGTGGCGGTCGGTCTCGGAGAGCTCGACGTCGCCCAGCCACTCCAGCGCGCGCCGCGCCGAGAGCGCGCAGAAGTCCTCGATGCGGGTCCCCCCCACGAGCACCGCGCGCGACTCCGGGCGCAGCCGCGCCCCCCCGCAGGCCGGGCACGGCCGCAGCGACATGTACTCCTCGATCTTCTCCTTCACGCCGTCGGACTCCGTCTCGCGGTAGCGGCGCTCGAGGTTGGCGATGATCCCCGAGAACCTCGTCGCGTAGGACCGGCGCCGGCCGAAGCGGTTGCGGTAGGAGATCGGGAGCGATTCGTCGGTCCCGTCCAGGAACAGATCGCGGTCCTCCTGCGAGAGCTGCTCCCAGGGCGCGTCGAGATCGACGCCGTAACGCTCGGAGATCGCCTCGGCGACCTGGTCGTAGTAGTTGGACATCGTGTTGCTCCACGGCGCGATCGCGCCCTCGGAGATCGAGAGCGTGGGGTCGGGGACGAGCAGCTCCGGGTCGACCTCCATCTGCGCGCCCAGCCCGTGACAGCGCTCGCAGGCGCCGTGGGGGGAGTTGAAGGAGAAGATCCGCGGCTCGAGCTCCACGAGCGAGGGGCCGTGCTCGGGGCAGGCGAAGCGCTCGGAGAAGGTGAAGACCGTGCCCGGCACCGGCCTCTCGCCGGCGACGATCTGGGCTGCGGCGGCGCGCGTCCCCAGCGCCCCGGTCGCGCGACGCGCGCCCTCGTCGGGCCCACCCTCGGAAGCGTCCTCGCGACCCCCCCCAGCGGAGCCCGCCAGGGCGGAGCCCCCCACGACCTCCACCTCGACGAGCCCATCCGCGAGCCCGACCGCGGTCTCGATCGAGTCCGCCAGCCGCTTGCGCACGTCGTGGCGCATGATCAGGCGGTCGATCACGACGGAGATGTCGTGCTTGTAGCGCTTGTCGAGCACGATCGATTCCTCCAGCAGGCGGATGCGATCGTCGATGCGCACGCGCGTGTAGCCGTCCGTGCGCAGCTCCTCCAGGACCTTCCCGTACTCGCCCTTGCGTCCGCGCACGATCGGCGCCATCACCATGAAGCGCGTCCCGTCGGGGAGCTCCATCACCTGGTCGATGATCTGCTCCGCCGACTGCCCCACGATCGGGCGGCCGCAGATGTGGCAGTGGGGCTTGCCCACGCGCGACCACAGCAGGCGCAGGTAGTCGTAGATCTCGGTCACCGTGCCCACGGTGGAGCGCGGATTGCGCGAGGTCGTCTTCTGGTCGATCGAGATCGCCGGCGAGAGGCCCTCGATCGAGTCGACGTCGGGCTTGTCCATCTGCCCCAGGAACTGGCGCGCGTAGGCCGAGAGCGACTCCACGTAGCGCCGCTGGCCCTCCGCGTAGATCGTGTCGAACGCGAGGCTCGACTTGCCCGAGCCAGAGAGGCCCGTGATTACGACCAGCGCGTCGCGCGGGAGCGTGAGGGAGACGTCTTTGAGGTTGTGCTCGCGGGCGCCGGTGACGACGATCTCGTTGCTCTGAGGCATGCTGGAGACATCATAGGCGGGGGAACAGATGTTCGGTCACGGTCACAGAGCGACATCGGCGAAGAGCCGCGCGACATCGAGGTCCGGGACGCCTTCGGCGGGCGATGGCATGCGCGCGCCGACCCCGTAGACCTCGCAGCGCTCGTAACCGCGCGGACCAGGGTCGGTGCGGACCTCGACGGCGCGGCCGGGGACGTTGACAAGCCAGTAGGTCGGTACTCCTGCGCGTGCGTAGAGAACGCCCTTCCGGTCGCGGTCCTTGCGATGCGAGGTTACGGCGACCTCGACCGCCAGCAGCGCACGGTCGGGATGCCGTTGCGGGGATGGCTCGCGCTCGACGAGAGTCAGGTCGGGCTCCGGCTCGGAGCCCGGCTTCAGCTCCAGTGGCAGTTGCACTCCGAGCCACGCCTGAGCGGCGGCGAGATGGCGCGTCAGGCGCCAGATCACGGATGCGTGGCCCGCTCCCTGCGGGCTCATCTCGACCAACAGCCCTTCCAGCAGCTCCAGCGGCTCGCCCTCGAGGGCACCCGTCCCGACCATTCGGTTGTAGGTGTCGGTGTCGAACAGGTGGATCGCGCCGGCGCGCTCGCCCCCGCGTTCGACGAGCAGGCCGTCGCGCAGCTCGACGTCCAGGCCCTCCAGCGCACCCGCGCGCGCAAGGCGATCGTACGTCCCATCGTCCATCCGATAGAGCGGGAGCGGAGAGTCGGTTCGAGGTCGGTGGGCGGCGTGCGTAGCCATGCGCTCATTCTCGCAGACGACCGTACCCACGGCTTGGGATGGTTTGGTCGCGCGAGCCTCCACGGTGGTGGTGGATGTTTAAGGGGATGGAGGGTCGGTGAGACACTCCCCGGCCGCTCCTATCAACACGGCCGACCCCGCGATCGGCGAGACTTCGGGTTGTGTGTGCCGCGATCGAGGCGACCCCGATCGAACTTCCGCTCCCCGGGGGGCGCGAGGGAGCGAGCGTCGTGCTGCATCCGCTGCTGTCCGCGGAGATGCTCGCGCCGCCCGCGTGGTTCGAGCGCGAGCCGGGCCTGCGCGGGACACTGCGTGCGTTCGGCGCGGGCGTGCCGCACGAGCAGCTGATCCGGATCCCGATCGTGGCGTTCCTGGTGGAGCACCCCAGCGCGGGGACGATCCTGATCGACACGGGCTTCCAGCGCGTCGTCGCAGAGGGAACGGCGGCAGAACGCAACCGTCACTTCGGGCCGATCGGGCGGCTGATGGTGCGCAACGTCCGGATGCGCGCGGAGCAGACCGTGGTGGAACAGCTGCGAGCTCGCGGCATCGACCCAGCGGCGATCGAGCTGGTGGTGATGACGCACCTGCACTTCGACCACGCCAGTGCGCTGTGCGACTTCCCGGACGCCACCGTGATCGTGTCCGCGGCCGAGTGGCGCGCAGCGCGGGCGCGCGGCTCGACGCTGCTGGGCTACCCCACAGCGCAGCTCGATCCGCGGCCGACGTACAGGACGATCGACTTTCCCGACCCCGCCGCGCGCGCACACGCGGGGTTAGATCGATCCCCGCACGCGCGCGCGGCGGGCCCCTTCGAGAACACACTCGACCTCCTCGGCGACGGCTCCCTCGTGCTGGCCTCCACGCCCGGCCACAGCGCGGGCCACATGTCGGTGATCGCGCGCCTGCGCGACCGCGAAGCGCTGATCGCGGGCGACGCGATCTACACGATGGCCACGCTCCGGGAGGGCCGCCGGCCGTGGCGCTCGCAGGACGGGCGCGCGTTCGAGCGCAGCGTGCGCGAGCTGCAGGCGTGGGATCGGGAACACCCCGGCGCGCTGATCGTCCCGGGGCACGACATGGCGCACTGGGAGACGCTCGCCGAGCGCTACGAGTGAGGCGCCCGAGAGCCGGGCAGGTGCGGGCCACGCGGGTGCGGGCCACGCGGGGGCGAGCCACGCGGGGGCGGAGCGGGTGGTCGCGGCGGGGCCGGGCGCCGCGGGGGCGGGGTTCCGACGAGCGCGGCCCCGACCTCGGCGAGCGAGCGCGCCAGCGCGTCGGCCTCCGGGTGCGGTAGGTCGGCAAGCAGCCGACCTACCTCTTTGCGCAGCAGCGCCGAGGCCGAGCGCAGCGCGCGCGTGCCGGCGGCGGTGAGCGCGAGCGAGTGGTGGCGCCGGTCGCGCTCCAGCGGCGCGCGCCGGACGAGACCGCTCGTCTGCAATGCCGCGAGCAGCTGCGAGACCGCCGCCCGGCATACCGCCCGCGCAGCTCCGCGTACGCGCTGGCGGTCGCCGGCGCGGCCGCACTCGATGTCGCTCTCGGCGCCTCCCGTGTCGGCGCTGCCGGGCACCGTGGCACCGCTGATCTGCCTCCTGGGGGCGGCGCTCGCACTGGCGGGGCTGGCCCAGCGCTCGGGGCTGACCGAGCGCGCGGCCCACGCGCTGCTGGCCGCGGCACGCGGGAGCACCGCACGGCTGTACTGGCTGGTGTGCGCCACGTGCGCCCTGCTCACCGCGGCGATCTCGCTGGACGGGGCGATCGTGCTGGTCGTGCCGCTACTCCTGACGCTGCACCGGCGCGGTCGCGCTCCACTGGGTCCACTGTTGCTGGCGGCCGTCGCGGTGTGCAACGCGTTCTCGCTCGCGGTCCCCCTGGGCAACCCGACGAACCTCGTGCTGATCGCACGCCTCGGTCTCTCGCCCGGGGCGTTCGCCGCCCGCATGCTGGCGCCCGCCGCCGGCGCCGCGCTGCTGTGCGCGAGCCTCATCGCGCTCGCCGAGCGTCGCGCGCTGCGCACACCGTGCCCCGCCGGGGGACGTGACAGCGCAAACCCCTCCCCCCTCCCCCCCTCACCCCCGCGCAGGCACACGCGATCGGGACAATCGCGCTCGCGACGCTCGCCGGCTGGACCGCCCCGGCGCTCGGGCTCGCGCCGTGGTGGCCGTTCGCCGCGACCGTCCTGGCGATGCTCGCCGTGCGGGCCAGTGGCCGCGGGCGCCGCTCCCCTGGCGCACCGCGCTGCAGGTCGCGGGCCTGCTGACCCTCGTCCAGGGCACCGGCCTCCACATGACGGGCGCGCTCGGATCGGGCGGCGTCGCCTCCTCGCCACCGCCGCAGCCGTCGCGGCGGCGAGCGCGCTGGCGAACAACCTCACCGTCAGCGTCTCCGCGGGCGCGCTCCTCAGCGGAGCCACAGCCGGCTATGCGGGCTCGATCGGCCTCGCGATCGGCGCGTTCGCCACTCCCCAGGGCTCACTCGCGACGCTGCTCGCGCAGGAGCTCGCGGGCAGCTCCGCGCCAGCGCTCCCCGTCCGCCGGCTCGCACCCGCTCGCCGCGGCCGGGATGCTTCTCGCCACAGCGCTCCTGTGGGCGGGAGCGTGAGCGCCCTATTCGCGAACCGCGCGCACCGCGGTCCCGTACGCGCAGATCTCCGTCCACGTCGTCCCGAGCTCGGACGTGTCGAAACGGAACGCGAGGATCGCGTTCGCACCCTTCTCCTCGGCGGCCTCCACGAGCCTTTCCTGCGCGTGCACGCGGCCTTCGGCGAGCATCTTCGTCATGCCCTTCAGCTCGCCCCCCACCAGCGACTTGAAGGAGGCCCCGATCTGCGAGCCGATGTTGCGCGCGCGCACCGTCAGGCCGAACACCTCGCCCAGCACCTCCTCGATGCGGTAGCCCGGCAGGTCGTTCATGGTGCTGATGATCATCGCCGCCTCCTGCGTCGCCTGTGGTGGGGTGCGCTCAGAGTAGATCCCCCGACGGCTACGCTCGGCGCGTGTGCGGGCGCTACACCAACACCAAGCGGCCGGAAGAGATCAACGACCGCCTCGGGCTGCCCGTCCACGCCGCGGAGGCCGCGGGCACCGGGCGTTACAACATCGCGCCCACCGATCCCGTGCTCGCGGCCGTGCTGCACGAGGGCCAGCCCACGCTGCGACTGCTGCGCTGGGGGCTCGTGCCGCACTGGGCCAAGGATCTGCGCGGCGGCGCGAAGATGATCAACGCGCGCGTCGAGAGCGTCACCACGCGCCCCGCCTATCGCGCGCTGCTGCCCACCGCGCGCCGCCGCGCGCTGCTGATCGCGGACGGGTATTTCGAGTGGCTCAAACCCGAGCGCCGCGACCAGCCGCGCCAGCCCTTCCACTTCCAGGTCGACGGGGGCGAGCTGTTCGCGTTCGCCGCGCTCTGGACGCCCGCGCGGATCGACGGGGAGTGGATCGCGAGCACCACCATGCTCACCTGCGGCGTGCAGGGCAACCCCGTCGCCGCCGCGATCCACGACCGCATGCCCGTGATCCTCGCCGACCGCGACGCGCAGCAAGCCTGGCTCGACCCCGCACTAGGGGCGCAGGACGTGCTCGAGCTCTGCCGGCCGCTGGCGCCCTCGCGACTCACCGCGCACCCCGCCAATCCGGCGCTCAACAAGCCGGGCGCAGCGGAGGAGGGACCGGAGCTGCTGCGCGCGCCGGGGTAGCAAACGACCGCCGCCGCGGCCACCCGGACTACCGGCCGTTACTGGGCGCTCGCAAGCTCGTCCGGTATCGCGCCGAGCTGCGCCAGCATCTGCTCGTCTGTCAGGTACGCGTGGGCCTTCACGATTGCGCCATGCTCGTTGATGTGCGCGAGCATCGCGGAGGGCGAGATCAACTCGCCGTCCAGCACGACCTCGGAGAGCAAAAGGAAACGTCCCTCACCCAGGCTCCGCACTTCGCGTACGCGCACCTGATGCTGGATCGGCGCCTCCCGCAGGTCCGCCACCCACTGCCGCAGCCCGGCATGGCCGTGGTAGGTGCGACGCGACCCCACGAGTTCGGTAGGGGAGAACTCGATCGTGGGATGCGCGAGCGCGACGAGCCCCGACGCGTCACGCCGGTTGAACGCGTCGATGAAATCGCGCCCGATCGCTTCCATCGATCCCCCCTGGATCGGCATGGCCGCAGTCTAGACCGAGGGCACGCGAAAGTCCAGTTGGCACAGCGCCACACCCAGCCTATGCGCGCCGCCGCTGCAGGCTCCCAGGAGACAGGGTTGGAGCGCAAGGCGAGCTCTACGCGCAGGGCGGGTGCTGGCCGACTCCGAGCCGGCCAGCACCCGCTAAACGCCGAAGCCCTCGAGCCCCGGGGTCTACCAGCTCTAGGCTTTGGCTATCAGCCTGATCCCGGGAGCGCTTTCAAGCCCCAAGGACACCGAATATTCCCCGGCCATGTTGGCTTTGATTTTGATCGTTACGTTGCAGGTTTGGCCTTCTTTGATTGTGTTGAGCATACATTCATCGTTGAACGAGCTTTCGGCACCGCCGACGGGATTTTCCGTACCACCCTTAGCTCGCGCCTTGGGCAACCAGTCCTCTACCGCGTTGTTTTTGAAGACGAACGTCTGTTCGGCGGTTTTACCAACTTCTACTGTATGTGTAGCTTCGAGCGGGTTTACCGTGATGTCCGGCACGAGATCCGCGAACGCGGCTCCCGTCGCCAGTTTCAGTAATGCCGAGCCTTTTAGTTCGGCTTCGTTGCTACCGAGCTTCAGTTCACCTTTGGTAGTGCTCGCTTTGACTTCCTGCAGCGTCCTTTCTTCCTGCATTTTCGGGAGCACCGCACCAGCTGTGCCCGTGATCGACTGAGTACCCAGTAGGGCACACGTTTCCCCGTTGAATTTGATGGTCGCAAAGGTGCTTTTGGTTTGTGGGCTGAACACGGCCTTGTCTTCCGGCGAGGTCGCCCTAGTCACTTCACCGACAACCGGCACGGTTAAAATTGTCGCAGACGCGAGCGAGCACGGCGCCGCGGTTTTACATTCGTTGAACGTCAGAGCCGCCGCCGTTATGTGACTGGAGGCCACAATTTGGGGGCTTGTGGCGCCGAGAGAGGCGCCGACGCATTCGATCGTCACGCCTCCTCCTTTGAGTTCAAAATGCTGGTCGACCGATGCGGTCGTCGCCAGCGCAGCGGTACTTTCCATCTTACTTTTCCCGACTAACCAGTTTGCAGATGCCGACGTAGCCGCAGCTGCACTAACCCCCACAGCCACTATCACGGCGACGACCCATCTCGCGATGGTCGTGGTTGACTCAAGCATGATTCGATCTACCCTTTCGTACCAAGCACGCCCCGGCGCAGGAGCAACGGGTGCCCGCGATCTCGGGTCCCCCCCAAAGCATCTCGCCGCGTCGCTGCTCGCCAGGCCGCGGCGCGCACGTGTGTAAAATGTGTCCGCAACGAGTATCCGTGCGATCAGACGCTCGTCAAGAGCGCGCCGCCCGATCGAGCAGCGCGGAACCGCTTCGAGACCCTGGCCGTCGCTATCCCCAGCAACGGCCGTAATTCCGCTCGCGGAAGATCGGCGAGCGTCGGAGACATTACGCGACGACCGCCCCGGCCGGAGCGCCGCGCAGCCAGGGGCACGTGGACCCAGTACACGCCGAGTCGATCGAGCGACCCGCCGTTCAGTGGGCGGTACCTCGTGATCGGCTGGCGCCGCGAGCCCCACCAAGCCCGAGGTTTGCATTGACCTTGGCGCGAGCGAACTGTGCCCGCGATCGTGCTCAAGTCCCTGGCGGGTGAGCGAGCCGCGCTTCGCAGGACCGGCAGCAGAAGTGTGGGAAGCGGCCCGCCTGCGCGCAGGATCGTGCGGTCCACGCGCGTAGACGCGGAGAGCGGGCACCATCCTTCGCGAGGTACTGAGCGACCATGCCGGCTACGATCACAGCGTGCCTGGACCAGCCAGGCAGTGTGCCGTAGCCGAAATTCGCGATGAGTCGAACTATCTTGATTTGCAGGATAGTGCCAAACACCGCTGAATGCATTGTGCAACCTCAAGAGAGCGCCCCGCGAACGTAAGCCACGTTCTTTGTCGGAACCATTAGAATTTCGCGCTAGGCGTGTGCCGGCCATACGCCAACCTAAGATCCGAAAAATCAGCACGATCCCTGTCATCGAATGACTGCCACAGAGAAACAATCAGCCGATGACAGACGGGGCGGCTTGATGGGCCTGCTGGATCGCACGAACAAAGTGGTCGTCCTACTCAGCGGCATCGGCGCTCTGATCATCACGGCCAGCGCCGTCATCGCGCTCCTCTCCGATGGGACTCCGCGTAACCCCGAAGCGAAGTTCTTGGAAGCCGCCGTAGACCCCCACGTGCTCCTGAAGCAGTTCGAAGCGAACAACTCGACAGGATCCGAAGTCAGCTACGCGCCGCCGGCTCACGGAGCGGACGACCGGCTTGCTCTCAGCGCGGCACCCGCCGCCACACGGGAAGCCGGAAAACGCGTCGAGGCCACATTCGTGAGAGAAACCGCAAAGACAGCCTCGCTTGGCCCAGTGAACGCCACCGACCTTGGAAGCGTGGCCTCGTCACAGGTCAACGCGGAAGCCCAAGCAGAAGCGACCCACGCCCAGGAACAGGGCGAAACAGAAGCGGAGCACGCCCAGGCACAGGCCCAGCAGGAAGGCAAACTCGGCGCGTCACGCGCGGCGCAGCAGTCGATGCAGGCTCAGCGACAAGCGCAGCGCGCCGGCAACCAAGCTGCCGCGAGCACCGAAGCAGAAGACAAACAGGCGCAATCGGGACAACAGAGGCCTGAAGAGTCAGAGGCGCAGGTCAAGGCACGGGCCGAAGAAGCCCGCGTGCACGCGACGGAAGTGGCGAAGCTCGAGTACGAAGACCAGAACCCGACCTCAAGCCTGCCGACCGCGGTCAAGAAGCCGCCGCTTCGACGGGAAGGCAATGCAGACGTGGCGGTCGGGACTGGCGCTCCCAAACAAGCTGTCGCCGAGGCAATTCGCGCGTCAGGCGTGCAGGACGCGTGCCTCAAACCTTCATGCCTGGCAATCACGTCAACGACCGACAAAGCGATCGCCGACTACTCATCGAACCTCGACGAGGCCGCGCAATCAATCGCGGAGACCTTCCGCGATTCGCGCCGAGAATCAGTTGACAACAAGACCGAACAGGTCGGTGTTACGGTCAACTATTCAATCGACTTTGTCGCGTATTCCGGCAAGCGCCTGCTGCCTCGAGTGGACGCTGTGCTCGACGCGGGGAGGACCGCTACACCGAGAGTGGTGGCGCAACGTAGTCGTCAAGCAGATCAAGCCGAGAAGCGACCCGGCCAAAGTCACTGGCGACTTCTGGGCTCCAGTCCCGCCTGCACCGGGCGACTACTACTTTCGCCTGAGAGTCTTCGACGGCCTCGAACAGGTGGGCACCACGCGTACCAACGAATTTCATTAGCCGCGGACGACAGTTGCTGGCTCCCTTGACGCGCATCAGCAACCGCCGAGCTCAGGCCGCGCTGCATCGCACCGCAGGCCGTCGCGAGCGAGATCGCCCGTCACATCCCGCGCCTTGCTCCAAGCGCAAGCTCGACCCGGCGCTCCCGTTCGCCACGCTGCAGGTCATGCCGATCGAATGGAAGGCCGCGAGCGAGTACGAGAGCCACCGCGAGGAGGCCGAGCGGCGCATCGCCGAGCGCGACCCCGACGACTGGCCGACGATCGCGCTCCCGCTCAAGCTCCAGCTCCCGATTGGGACCCAGGACAAGGACCACACCGATGCTCGCATCGAGCTATCCACGACGGGCGGCTTACTCGACGCGTTGCGCGAAGCCGGCCACGGCGAGTAGCGCTCCAACTCGCCAGCGCGCGGGGGGTTTGCACTTCTGTTTACACCCGGCCTCTATCGGCTCCCACGCCGCACCCCGAAAACGACGAAACCGCTCAACGGAGCGGGTTTCGGGCGATGCGCCTGGAGGGAATCGAACCCTCGACCTGCGGCTTGAAAGGCTGCATCCCTCGCCGACTTCGTGGCATGAAAATCTGCACCCCTTGCTGGGGCAAACTTACGAAACATCATTTTGCAGACAAGGAGTCCTCGACCGCGCTTCGCGGTTGGATCGGTTTAAGCTATGCGCAACATAATAGGCATATGCGTACTATACTATGCGCATGGATTATCACCGTCCACTGCTTGTGGTCACACCAACGCTCGATGGAGACGTGCTCGCTGCGCTCGCTCGCGCGGAGATCGAGCTCACCGGCCGAGAGCTCGCACGACACGTGGGCCACGGGAGCCCCGAGGGGGTTCGTCGAGCAGCCGATCGCCTGGTGGGCCAGGGCGCACTGCTACGCCGCACCGCGGGCGCGGCACACCTCTACCGGCTCAATCGAGATCACCTCGCGGCCCCCTGGATCGAAGGCCTGGCAGGCTTGCGCGAGCAGCTGATCGAGCGCCTGCGTGCCCTGCTCGCCGGATGGGAGCAGCCCGCGAGGGTCGCGCTGCTGTTTGGCTCAGTTGCCCGCGGCGAAGCAAGTGCCGACAGTGACCTAGACCTGCTGATCGTCCGGGAGCGCGAGTGCGACCCCGACTCGGACGGCTGGCGCTCGCAACTGCTGGACCTGGAGCAGTCCGCGACGGCCTGGACGGGTAACGACGCGCGGGTGCTGGAGTACGGCGAGCGGGAACTGGCCGACGCGGCGGACGAGCGGCTGCTCACAGAAGCCCTGCGTGACGGCATCGAGCTGTCCGGCTCGCGGCGCACGCTGCGACGCCTGATGCGCCCGGAGGTCCGAGCGTGAGCACACGCACGCGACCCTGTGACGAGGCCACCACGGCCGGTCGCCTCCGCAAGGCCGAGCAGTTCCTCGAAGCGGCCGAGACGATCCGCGATTTCGCCGACGACGAGCATGAAGTTGGCGATGCCTACGTGACGCTCTGTGTTCACGCTGGCGTGGCCGCGGCCGACGTCATCTGCTGCATCGAGCTCAAGGTCCACGCGCAAGGCGACGACCACAACCAAGCGCTCGCGCTGCTGAGGAAGGTCCGACCCGACGGGGAGCAGCTCGCAAAGTGGCTCGGGCCACTGCTCGGGATGAAGACACGCGCCGGCTACAGCCATCGTGCGGTCACAAGCGAGGATCTCAAGCGCGCGCACCGCAACGCGCAACGACTCCTTCGCGCAGCTCGCGATCGGCGCGTTGTGGGCACCTGAAGACCACCGGAGGCCACCACGGCAGCGCCAATCAATCGGGTTCCTGTAAACGACCGTCGCAGCTCCTGCTCGTCAGCCGAGCAACACCTCGACACACGTCTGCGCAAACGCCCCCAGATGATTGAGCCGGGCCGCCACCAACCCCGCCACACCTGTCTGCCGTGACAACCTCTGGCCTGCAAGCCGCAGCTGCGCCAGATCCCTGCGAAACGAGGCCCGATGCGGTACTCGCAAGCGGTACTCTCCGCCAAACCCGGTACCGCTCGAGTACCCCTCCAGCACGAAACCCGCTCAACAAAGCGGGTTTCGCGGAGTGCGCCTGGAGGGAATCGAACCCTCGACCTGCGGCTTGAAAGGCCGCTGCTCTTTGGCACCCCGTAGGTTGCCGTTGACCACTGAGCTACAGGCGCAGGAACTGCTGAGCGCGCATTGTAGACGTCCGCGCCCCGCGCGTGGCTCCTCAGACCTCGATCGCCGCGTAGACCTCGTCGAGCAGCTTCGCGCGGTCGGAGATCTCGTAGTGCTCGCGTAGATACCTGTCGGCCTGCTCGCGCGATTCGCCGTTGAGCGCCATGTTGAGCGCGACGAGCCGCGCGCCGTCGAGATCGCCACCGGAAGCGCTCGGTACGACCCCGGCGGTGCCCGACTCGGAAGCTCGCGGCGGTCGCGGCGTCGCGGAACCGGCGGCCGCGATCGTCGGAGGAACGGGCGCCGTCGGCCCAGTGGCTGCCGGGGCCGCCGCGGGGGACTCCGCTGCCACCGGAACCGGCGGAGGCGCCGCTGGCACCGCGGGGGGCTGGCCCGGCGCGGGAGCCGGTGGCGAGGTTGCGGGCGTCGCGGACGCCACCGGTACCCGCTGCGCAGCTTGAACGGGCGCGCGCGGAGCACCGGGTTCGGGAGCCGGCGCGACCGGCGCGACGACCTGCGCGGCGATCTCCGCCGATTGCGGCGCCGGGGTCGGCGTGCCCGCGGGAACGACACCCGCCGACGCGGTCCCCGCGGGAGCCTCCCCACGCCCGGCGGCGGCGTCGTAGAGCTGCCCCATCTCCCCCCCCACCGACCCGAGGTCGGCGGCGAGGCGCCCCGCGGCGGCCTGGACGCTCTGCACGAGCGCGCCGACCTCGCCGTCCATCGACTCCACACGCGCCAGCAGCACGGCGGTCGCCTGCGCCACGGCGGCGACGTGCGCCTGTGCTCGCTGCACGGCGTCGTCGCGCGTGGCCTGGGCGTCGGCGGCGGCCTCGGCGCGCATGCGCGCGGCGTCCGCGGTCGCGCTGCTCTGGATGTCGGCCGCGGTGCGCTCCGCGGCCTCCAGGATCCCCTGCACCTGGCTCGCGGCGGCCGAGCCGAGCGTCGCCTCGCCGGCGCGCTCCGCGGGCCGGTCGTGCAGCTCCTGCACCTCGACGGCGAGCGCGCGCAGGTGAGCGTCGACCGCCACGGGGTCGTACCCGCGGCGGGCGATCGGGAAATCCCGCTTTTCGATGCTCTGGCGGTCCAGGTCCACCGTGATTGGAGCCTACTCGACGCGGATGTCGACTCCGCCGGTTCGACCGAGTCGACGCTCAGCTCGCGCCCCTGGCATCGGTTGCGCTTCGCCACGCGCGCCGCGCCGCTGGTTCAGCGCGCCTCGGCGGTCTCCTGCTCGCGCGCTCCGGGCTCGGCGCCTTCTGCTTGGAGCGCCGCCTTCAGCTCGCGCCGCAGCTCGCGGATCTCGTCGCGCAGCTGCGCGGCGTACTCGAAGCGCAGGTCGTCGGCGGCCGCGAGCATCTCCTCCTCGAGCTCCACCGCCAACCGCTCGAGCTCGTGGGTCGGCATCTCCTTGGCCTTTCCCTTCGCCGCCCCCCGCCGCCGGCGCCCGCGAGGCACCTTGGACTCCCCCTGCAGGAACTCCGCGATGTCCGACACGCCCTTCACGATCGATTCGGCGGTGATCCCGTGCTCCTCGTTGTACGCGAGCTGGATCTCGCGGCGGCGGTCGGTCTCCTCGATCGCGGCCTTCATCGCGCGGGTTTCCTTGTCGGCGTACATCAGCACCTTCCCGTTGACGTTGCGCGCCGCACGCCCGATCGTCTGGATCAGCGAGGTCTCGCCGCGCAGGAAGCCCTCCTTGTCGGCGTCCAGGATCGCGACGAGCGAAACCTCCGGCAGGTCGAGCCCCTCGCGCAGGAGGTTGACGCCGACGAGCACGTCGTACTCCCCCAGCCTCAGATCCCGGATGATCTGGATGCGCTCCAGGGTCTCGACTTCGGAGTGCAGGTAGCGCACGCGGAAGCCCATCTCCAGCAGGTACTGCGTGAGATCCTCGCTCATCTTCTTCGTGAGCGTCGTCACCAGCACGCGCTCCTCGCGGTCCACGCGCGCGCGGACCTCGTTCATGAGGTCGTCGATCTGGTTGCGCGTCGCGCGCACCTGGACCTCGGGGTCGACGATCCCGGTGGGGCGCACGATCTGCTCGACGATGCGCCCCGAGCGGGTGCGCTCGTACTCCCCGGGCGTCGCCGACACGAACAGCAGCTGGGGAGTGATGGAGAGGAACTCCTCGAACGTCTGCGGGCGGTTGTCCAGCGCGCTCGGCAGCCGGAACCCGTACTCGACGAGTGTCTGCTTGCGCGAGCGGTCGCCCTCGAACATCCCCCCGATCTGGGGCACTGTCTGATGGGACTCGTCGACGAAGCAGACGAAGTCCTTGGGGAAGTAGTCGATCAGGCAGTACGGCCGCTCGCCCGGCTGGCGCCCGTCGAGGATGCGCGAGTAGTTCTCGATCCCCGAGCAGAACCCCATCTCGCGGAGCATCTCCATGTCGTACTGCGTGCGCTGGCGCAGGCGGTGCGACTCCAGCAGCTTGCCCTGCGCCTCCAGCTCGGCGCAGCGCTCGTTCAGCTCGCGCCCGATCGCTTCGACGGCGCTCTCGATCTGGCCCTCGCGGACGTTGTAGTGCGTGGCGGGCCACACCGCGACGTGCTCGATGTCGTCTTCGAGGATCTCCCCGGTGAGCGGGTCGAAGTGCTGCAACCGCTCGACCTCGTCCCCGAAGAAGGTCGCGCGGAACGCGGTCTGGGCGTACGCGGGGAACACCTCCAGCGTCTCCCCCCGCACGCGAAACGTGCCGCGCGCGAGCGCGGTGTCGTTGCGGGTGTACTGGATGGACACGAGTTTGCGCAACAGGGCGTCGCGGTCGATCTCCTCGCCGCGGCGCAGGATCTGCATGTTCATCTCGTACACCTCCGGCGAGCCCAAGCCGTAGATGCAGGAGACGGAGGCCACGACGATGACGTCGCGCCGCGCGAACACCGCGGCGGTCGCCGCGTGGCGCAGGCGGTCGACCTCCTGGTTGATCGCGGAGTCCTTCTCGATGTAGAGGTCGCGGCTGGGGACGTAGGCCTCGGGCTGGTAGTAGTCGTAGTACGACACGAAGTACTCGACGGCGTTGTCGGGAAAGAACGTACGGAACTCGTTGCAGAGCTGCGCGGCGAGGGTCTTGTTGTGCGCGATCACCAGCGCCGGCCGCTGCACGGCCTCGATCACGCCCGCCATCGTCATCGTCTTGCCCGTCCCCGTCGCGCCGAGCAGCGTCTGGAAGCGCTCGCCTCCCTCGACCCCCTCCGCGAGTGACGCGATCGCCTTGGGCTGGTCGGCGGTCGGGGCGAAGGCGGCGTCGAGCTTGAACGGAGGCATGCGCTCTCCTACAGTAGCCGCGCCGGCGCCGGCCTCGCCGACCCATCCCAAGCCGGCGCCAGCCGGCCCTCCCCCTACCTCTAACCCAGGCCCAACTGCCGCGCGTACGTCGCGCGGTAGGCGCTCTCGGCGGCGAGCACGCGGCGCACGTATTCGCGGGTCTCGGCGAACGGGATCGCCGAGACGGTTAATTGCGTGCCGTGTTCGCGGGCGCGCGCGACCCACGCGTCGACATTGGTCAGGCCCGCGTTGTAGGCGGCCACGGCCAGCATCGTGTTGCCTTCGTAGTGGTCGAGCAGGTAGCGCAGGTAGTAGCTGCCATAGGCGATGTTGATCGCAGGCGTCGCGAGATCGCCGGTCTGGAAGCGCACGCCGCCGGAAAGATGCGCGAGGAACGCGGCGGTGGAGGGCAGTATCTGCATCAGCCCCTGCGCACCCGCCGAGGAGGGCCTCGGGTCGAACTTGGTCTCGGCGTAGATGACCGCCGCGATGAGCGCCGGGTCGAGGTGCTTTTCGGCGGCCTGCGCACGGATCACCTTGGCGTCGCGCAGCGGGAGCGCGAGTTCGTGCACGGCGTGCTGCAGGCGCGGGGCGATCAGCGCGATCAACCCCACCGCGAGGGCCAGTCCGAGCAGCGTGCGCAGCGGCCGGCGGCGCGGTCGCGGGCCGTGCAGGCGCGTACCGACGCGCGCGGTGGCCGAGCTGCTCATCCCTCTAGCTTGACAAGGATGCCCGACAACCTCTCCTCCAGCTCGGCTTCGGTCCCGTCGTTGCAGACGGCGAACGTCGCGCGCTTCGCCTTCTCCTCCTGCGACAGCTGCCGCTGGGCGCGCTCCTTTTCCCGCGCGTGCCCGCGCGCGGCGGCGCGCTCGGAGCGGATGTCCTCGCGCGCGAGCACCGCGATCGTCGCGTCGTAGAGCCGCTCCATCCCGGCCTCGAACAGCAGCGGGACCTCCACGACCAGCGCCCGCGGCGGCGGCCGGCGGGCGCGTTCGCGCAGGATCCACTCGCCGACGCGCCCCCCGACGAGCGGCCACAGCTTCCCCTCCAGCCACGCGCGCTCGCGCTCCTCGGCGAAGGCGTGCCGCGCGACTGCCTCGCGGTCCACCACGCCCTCGGGCGCGACCTCCTCGCCCCAGCGCTCGACGAGCGCCGCGCGCAGGCGCGCATCGCCGGCGTAGAGCTCGTGCACGACGGCGTCCGTGGAGAACACCGCCGCGCCCAATCGCGCGAGCGCGGCGAGCGCCGTGGACTTCCCCGCGCCCATCCCCCCGGTGAGCCCGACGAGGGGCGCGAGGCGTTCCGCCGCCACCGCCCCCGCCGGCTCAGGCCTGGGAGGCGGGGTCCGTCGCGGCTTGCTCGTCGCCAACCGCCGCGTCGCTCTCCGCCGCAGCTGCCTCAGGCGCTGCAGGCGCAGCCGGCTCGCCCTCGGGCACGGCGCTCGCCTGCGGCTCCTCGGGCTGGGCCTCGGCGGCTGGCTCCTCGGCCGCAGGCTCCTCCTCGGCCGCAGGCTCCTCCTCGGCCGCAGGCTCCTCCTCGGCCGCAGGCTCCTCCTCGGCCGCAGGCTCCTCCTCGGCGGCAGGCTCCTCTTGGACCGCAGGCTCCTCGGCGGCGGCCTCCTCCTCCTCGGCGACCTCGACAGCCGCCTGCGACTCGGGCTGGGCAGCCGACGCAACGGCTTCCGGGGCCGCAGCCTCCGGCTCGGGGGTCGCTTCGGACTCGGGGATCGCTTCGGGCTCCGCGGCGGCCTCAGGCGCCTCGCCCATCGCGACCGCCTCGGGGGCCTCGGCGGACGGGACCTCCGCTCCGGGCGCCGCGTCCTCCACCGGGGGCGCCTCGGCGGCGGCCCCAGCGGCACGCGGGACGGGCAGGATCTGCCCCTCGACGCGCTTCGCCGACAGCGAGAGCCGGCGGCGCTCGGAGTCGATCTCGAGGATCTTGACGCGAATCTCGTCGCCCGGGTGGACGATCTCGCGGGGGCTTTCGACGTGGTGGGCGGCGAGCTCGGAGATGTGGACGAGCCCCTCCACCCCGTCGAGGATCTCCACGAAGGCGCCGAACGTGACGACCTTGGTGACGGTGCCCTCGAGCTCGTCGCCGATGTTGTAGGTGTCGACGATCCGCTGCCAGGGGTCTTCCTGGGTCTGCTTGAGACCGAGCGAGATCCGCTGGCGGTCGCGGTCGATGTCGAGCACCTTGACCTGGACGGTGTCTCCGATGTTGAGGATCTCAGAGGGGTGGTTGACGTGCGACCACGAGAGCTCGGAGATGTGGATCAGGCCGTCGATCCCGTCGAGGTCGACGAACGCGCCGAAGTCGACGATGTTGGAGATCTGGCCCTCCACGACGAGCCCGGGCTGCAGGCGGTCGAGGATCTGCTGGCGAACCTCCTTGCGCTCCTCCTCGAGGACGGCGCGGCGCGAGAGGACGACGTTGTTGCGCGAGCGGTTGAGCTCGATCACCTTGGTCTCGATCTTCGTCGAGAGGTACTCGTCGAGGTTCGGGACGCGGCGGATGTCGACGAGCGAGGCGGGCAGGAAGCCGCGGACGCCGAGGTCGATGATGAGCCCGCCCTTGACGACCTCGATGACGGTGCCCTCGACGGGTTCGCCGGACTCGGCGGCCCCCTCGATGCGGCGCCAGGCTTTCTCGAAGCGGGCGCGCTTCTTGGACATGATCAGGCGCCCGTCCTGGTCCTCCTTGGTGAGGACGATCGCGTCGACCTCATCGCCGAGCGCGACCTCCTCGTTGGGGTCGACGGACTTGCGGATGGAGAGCTCCCCAGCGGGGATAACGCCCTCGGACTTGTAGCCGATGTCGACGAGGACCTCGTCCTTGTCGATGCGCACGACGCGGCCGGTGACGACCTCGCCCTCCTCGAAGGGCTTCATCGTGGCGTCATAGTTCGGGACTATCTGACCGCCGACTTCGAGCAGGAGTCCGTTGGATCCCTCGACCACGTGGGCCTCGGGGTTGTCGATGAGTGCTTGCACGGCTGCAAGCCTAGCGCAGCGCCGCGGGCGGGGAGATTGGCGCCAACCGCGCCACCTATCATCCGCGGGGATGCCTGCGAGAGCGACCAAGCGCGGAGCGCTGCGAACCCCGCTGGAGCGCGACTGCGACGTATTGATCTGCGGAGCGAGCTTCGCGGGCCTGGCGGTCGCGCGCGAGCTGGCGGGCGCGGGCGCGCGGGTGCTGGTGGTAGATCGCTACGAGATCGGCGAGCGCCAGACCTCGGCGTGCGGGATCCCGACGGCGTGGCTGGACGCGATGGACCTGGGCGCCTCGCTGCGGCAGACGTTCGGGGAGCTGCTCGTGCACACGCCCTGGACGAGCTCGCGCTGGAGGCTGCCGTGGACGTTTTCGACTTTCGACTACCGCGAGCTGTGCGCGCTGTTGTGGGAGCAGACGCGCGCGGTGGGTGGGCTCGATGCCGAGTTCGAGACCGCGACCGTGACGGGCCGGCGGGAGACAACCGTGACGACCGACCGCGGGGAGCTGCGGGCGCCGCTGATCGTGGACGCCCTGGGCTGGCGGCGGGTGCTGGCGAGCTCGGCCCCGATCCAGCCTCCGAACGCGCGCCTCTCGCGCGGCCTGGAGGTGCACCCGGAGGGGCGGGGCGAGGAGATGGAGCTGTGGATCGACGCGCGCTATATCCGCGCGGGCTACGGGTGGAGCTTCCCCGCGCGCGACGAGCTGCGGGTCGGCATCGGCTCGTTCTGGCCCGCGCACCACGTGAAGGAGCCCACGGTGCGCCTCGCTCGCGACCTGGGGCTGCCGCCGGAGGGCTACCAGGGGAATTGGATCCCGCATCAGCTGCGGCGTGCCGTCGAGGACGGGGTGTTCTTCGTAGGCGACTCCGCCGGCCACTGCCTGCCGCTGACGGCGGAGGGGATCCGCACGGCGCTGTACTTCGGGATCGCGTGCGGACGCGAGCTGCGCGCGGTCGTCGAGGGGCGCGCGCCCCGTGAGGCGGCGCTGGCGCGCTACGGCGCGTTCTCGGACGCGCACGCGCGTAAATATGCGTGGCTGCTGCGCACGCAACGCGCGATCGGGCGTCTCACGCCAAGTCGCTCGGTGACGGCCTTCGTACGCGCGATGGAGCGGCCCGGCCTGTGCGGGTGGGCGTTCGACCACTATCTACAAATCGCGCCGCCGTCATTCTTGACCCCCGGCGCGACACGTGGACGGCACCCGGACGCGCGCGGAGTACCAGCGGCGGTGTGAGGGTTTTGAATGGACCCCTCCGGGGTCCGGGAGGGTTGGGTTGTGCCCGAACCGAGGCACGATCCGCTCACTGGAATCGGGTGGATCTAGTAGATTGGGCCGTCGCCGTACGCCTCATGTCCGGCAGTTGTACCGGCCGATAAGGATCACCAGGCCATGCTGACGATCCCCGACAAGCTCAAGCGACCCCTGGAAAGGTCTGCTTTCGAGGCGGCGACGCTCCATTTCGCCGAGGCGTCGTGGGCGATCCTCAAGGACAACCAGATGCCGTTCTTCCCTGCGTACACGGACCACGGGTGCGACCACATCCAATGCGTCCTCGACGCCGCGGTGCTGCTGATTCCCGACGACGTCTGGGCGCAGGACCTCATACAGCCGGCAGATGCGTCGGTCCTGATCTGCAGCACGCTGCTGCATGACCTCGCGCTCCATGTCCGCGTGGCCGGGTTCATGGAAATCATCGCTCCATCCTCTCCGTTCAAGCCGCTTCACTGGTTTGACACTGTCCAGGCCACGCGCAGCCCAGACAACCCGTGGCAGCCTCTGTGGAATGCCTTCCGCAAGGAGGCTCGGCATTTCACGAAGTCACAACTCGATCGCCTCCTCGGCCCCGAGCACGGCGGTGTCCCCTGGATCGCGTTTGGCGACACCACCCCGGATCCGAGCACGTGGACGGAAGCCGATCGTCTGCTCGTCGGGGAGTTCCTTCGCCGCCATCATGCGCGACTCGCGCATGAGATCGCGATGTACGGCTTTCCGGGCGCCACCGCCGAGACATACCCCCGGCTCGGCGAAGCGATGCCAGACCTGGCAAATGCCATCGGCCTGGTGGCGCGCTCCCACAACGAGCCAATGCGCACCTGCCTCGACTATCTCGACTATCTGCAGCCCGGCAATCGACGGCCGTTCGGCGCTCTCGTGCCATACCTCATCGGCCTGATTCGCATCGCGGACTACTTCCAGCTCGAAGCAAAGCGCGCGCCGCCGCTGTTGCTTCACCTCAAGGACCCGCAAAGCCCGCAGAGCATCGAGGAGTGGAACAAGCACGGAGCGGTCGGCCCGATCTCGTGGTCGGTGACAGACCCGCTCGCCGTCTACATAGAGACGGTGCCCGCCCACGGCCTGCGCACGCATCTCCAGCTGAGTGAGCTGTTTGGCGATCTCCAGCAAGAGCTCGACACCACGACGGCGGTCTTGAGCGAGACGTACCCGATGCCACCGCTGTCGTCGCTGCGCCTCGCTCGCCAGCGGATCAGGACGAACCTCGACGAGCCGAGCTTTCACGCCGAGCTTTCGTACGTCCCCAAAAAAGCCTCGCTGCGCAGCGCCGAAGACCTTTTTCGACTCGTGGTCGGCGACTTGTACGGCAACCAGCCGGCGGTCGCTGGACGGGAGCTGATCCAAAACGCCGTCGACGCGGTGCGCGAGCGTCGTCGGTGGGAGTCCCACTTTGGCAGCGTTACGGATAACTCGCTGTTTCGCGAGCAGCGCGCCGACGTCCAAGTGACGCTGCTCAAGGAGCCCACGGGGATATCGCTCTGCGTCGCCGATCGTGGCATCGGCATGACGGCCGAGGCGACCATCGCCTACTTCTTGACTGCCGGCGCGACGTTCAGCCTCCTGGAAAATGACGCCAACTCCGATCGCGCAATCGCAATCTCGCACCTGAAGGCTGGGCGGTTTGGGATCGGCGCGTTTGCCGCGTTCCTGCTCGGACCCGAAATGCGGGTGACGACCAGGCACATAGGAGCCGACCGCGGCATTACCTTCGTCGCGCGCATCGACGACGACCTGGTTCAGCTCGACTGGGCGGATGCGCCATTTGGCACGGAGGTCGTGGTGCCATTCAGCCCCGGATCCGAGCTGGCAGAGCTCGACGGCTCGAGCCTCATAGAGTTCTTTGCACGGATCCACTCGTTCTATCGTTTGCCAGATCCGACGATTGCCTTCGAGCTCGTGCGGCCCGACGCCGAAACGATGACCTGGGACGGCCTATCCGATGTCCCCGTCCCAAGCTCCGACACCCCGCCGCCCGACGAGTGGCGGTCGATTTCAGCGGCTGGCTTCGATCATGTGTCTTGGCGAGCGGCCGAACCCGACCACGACTTCATCTACGACGGCATCGGCGTCGAGGATCCCGCCACCCCGGCCGGGGGCCGTGCCATCTATCGATGGTCCGACCGTCAGATCGAACAGTTGATCAAGACGCCCGACCTTGCGGTATTCGACAGCCGGCACCTGCTCGGCATCTCGCTCAATCGGTACCAGCTGAGCGAGCGCACGTTACCTTTCGAGGAGAGCCTGTTGTACAGCATCGGCCTCGACATCGTGGCTTACGCGCTCGTCGCCGCGACCACCGAGCATGTCTTGGGCAAAGGCTGGGGTCTCAAGGGCGTGTTCACCAAAGACTCTCAGCTGCCTTTTCTGCCGGGCTTGCTTCAGCGCTATCTGAAGACCGACCTGTGCGTCCTATGGCTATCGCCGGACTCTTACCATGGGATGGAAAGGCCATTGATCGACAACAGCCTGTTTTGGCTCCCATTCCCCACGAGAGTCGCGCTCAAGCCCCCTCGCAAGCTGCATCGCAGGGCCTGGGAACCGTTCGACCGAAGGCCTCAGTCTCGCTGATATCGACGCATGGACGCGCGTCCTTGGAAAGATGCTCGACTGCGACACGATCGCCAGCGTCGGCATGAGCACGGGCGTTGCGCTGTTTGAGCAAACCGCGTCGACAGTCGGATGGCGAAGCTGGCCACCCGACCTCTCCTATGGCAATACGCCTGCAACCCTCTATGAAGAGAATGATGAGTATCCAGCAGACTTCGACGACCAGGAACAGGCCCTGCCGGCGCCGGTAAACTATGCCTGTTGGCGCTATGAGCAGGACGAGCAGGCAACGAGCCGACTTTGTCAACTGGGAGACTACCTGCTCGAGCACTCCGCTGCCGGGACCGTGGGACTCAGCTTGTTGCGGATTCGCGACCATTCGCGGCACGCCCTGGACCCTGTCTCCAAGGCATGGGACGATACCGTTGGTGGCGCCCTCAGCCGCGATCGCTTTGAATTGGACGCCATGAGGCAGACGATCTACCAGCGACACCCAGATATTCGAGAGTCGATCGACAAGTGGCGTCAAGTGTGGAAGAGCCGACGCGCCGACGCGCAAAGCTAAAGACGAGCCGTATCGCCCGACTCGCTCCACGCGTCGGGCTCGATCTCGAGATAACACATGTCCACGCGCAGAATGTCCATCGCGCGCTCAAACAGCTCGCGCCCGAGCCCGTAGCGCCGTCTCAGAGCGTCCTCGGCGATCTGCTCCTCATGCGCTTCGAGCACGCGTGCGCGGGCCTCGAAGGGCGCGCCGAGTGGCTCGCCGCGCACGGTGCAGGGCGCGACGAGCATGCGCGGGTCGCGGCGCAACCGCTTGACCTTGCCTGAGGTGCGCTCGGAGCGCAGGTAGAAGCGGCCGTCGTCTCCCGGGGCAGCCCAGACGGGCGTCGCGACGGGGCGGCCATCGCGACGGTAGGTGACGAGCAGTGAGCGCTTGGACGGCGCGATCGACTCGGGGGAGCCCGTGCGCGGGATGCTGTCGATCGTGCGCGTGCCACGCGGGGCGGTGCGGGCGGCGAGCCGCGCACCGAACAGCGCCGCAGGCAGCCGGCGCCCCGGTACGGGGTGCGCGCTCGCTCGCGGCGACATCGCTGCGGAAGCTGCTGCTGGTGGGGATGTGGTGTCAGACATCGGGCCTCCTGGGGTCGCTGGTGTTCAAAGCCCCCGCAGCGCCTGCGCGAGTCGCGCGATGCCCTCGGCGATCGCCGGCTCGCTGAGCCCGGCGTAGCCGAGCACGACCGCGTCGGTGTCGGGCGGGGAGCTCATCAGGTGGAAGCTGAGCGGGTAGACGCCGACGGAGCGCCGCGCAGCCGCCGCGAGCAGCGCGTGCGCGTCGACGGCGCGCGGGAGGCGCACGAGCGCGTGCAGCCCCGCGGAGATCCCACTGACGCGCGCTCCGGGCAGGCTACGCGCGACCGCGGCGAGGAGCGCGTCGCGGCGCGCGCGGTTGCGACGGCGTGCGCCGCGGAGGTGGCGGTCGTAGGCAGCGGTCTCGATCAGGCGGGCCAGCGTGAGCTGGTCGAGGACCGGCGAGCCGAGCCCGTCGAGCAGCTTGGCTTCGACGACGGCGTCGAGGAGCGCGGGCGGCAGCACGAGCCACCCGAGGCGCAGGCCGGGGGCGAGCGTCTTGGACGCGGTGCCGACGTAGGCGACGCGGTCGGGTGAGAGACCCTGCAGCGCTCCGAGCGGGGCGCGGTCGTAGCGGAACTCGGCGTCGTAGTCGTCCTCGATCACGAGGCCGTCGTTGTCGCGCGCCCAGGCGATCAGCGCGGCGCGGCGGGCGGGTGAGAGCACGACGCCGGTGGGGCACTGGTGCGCCGGTGTCGTGAGGACCGCCCGCGGGGTGGGGTCGCCCGGCCGCAGGGCCGCACTCGATAGCGCGAGCGCGGCCGGGTCGAGCCCGTGCTCGTCGACCGCGACCGGCCGCACGTCGAGGCCGGCATAGGAGAGCACGACGCGGTGCGGCGGCAGACAGGGGTCCTCGACCGCGATGCTGCTCTCGCCGAGCTTGACGAGTGCGCGCGCGAGCAGCGCGAGACCGTGGGTGGCCCCGGCGCAGGTGACGATCGCGTCGGGCTCGACCGCGACTCCGCGCACGCGCCGCAGGTAGCCGGCGAGCGCGTGGCGCAGCTCGGGGACGCCGCGCACGTCGGGATAGGCGAACGCGTGCGGGGGCGCGGTGCGCAGGACTTCGCGCATCGCGCGCAGCCACAGCGCGCGCGGGAACGACGCGAGGTCGGGCGCGCCGGGGAAGAAGTCGAAGCGCAGCGGCGGCGTGTCCAGCGGCGGCGATCCGTCCTCCCCGGCGGCGGCGGTCGCGGAGACGTAGGTGCCGGCGCCGTGGCGGGAGACGAGATAGCCCTCGGCGAGCAGCTGCGCGTAGGCGTCGACGACGAGCCGCCGCGAGACCTCCAGGTCGTCGGCGAGCGCGCGCGAGGAGGGCAGGCGGGTACCGGCCGGCAGCGTGCCCTCGCGTATCAGTTCCCGCAGGCGGTCCTCGAGCTGGGCGCGGCGCTTGGAGCCGCGCAACTCGACCAGCAGCTCCGGACCAAAACTGGTACCCGAAAGAGTGGATGAAGTGGTCACTTTTTGGGATCCATTCGTCGATACAGTAGCGCCATGTCGAGCATCAGGAGCAGAGCCGCGGTGGATCTGGTGCAGGTCGGCCTCGCGGTGTTCGCGCTCTACAGCTTCGCGGTGGCCGCCCTGATGGTGTTCGCGCCGCACACCTTCTTCGTCGACATCGGCCCGTTCGGTGTGCAGAACGACCACTACCTGCGCGACACCGCGACATTCAACGTCGCGTTCGGCGCCGCCTTGACCGTCGCCATCTGGCGGGAGAGCTGGCGCGTGCCTGTGCTGTGCTGCGTGGCGCTGCAGTTCGCGCTACACAGCCTCAATCACCTCGCGGACATCGGCGCGGCGCACCCGCACTGGCTCGGGCCGGCGGACTTCGTCTCGCTCACGGCGGCGACGCTCATCCTGGCGTGGCTCGCGCGCGAGTCCATGAAACGATTGGAGGTACAGCGATGACACGGATCGAAGGTGTGTCCCCCAAGCGGGCAGGGTTGATCGGGAAATTCGCCTACCGCTCCACGCGGCGTCAGTTCGGGCGGATGGTGGACCCGGTTTCGGTGTACGCGCACACCCCGACTCTGCTGGCCGGCTACGGCGCGTTCGAGCAGGCCACGGGCCGCCAGCACCGCGTGTCCGAGCGCCTGAAGGTACTCGCCGAGACGCGGGCGGCGGCGGTGGTGAGCTGCGAGTTCTGCGTCGACATCGCCTCCCACATCGCTCGCCAGGAGGGCATCACCGAGGCGCAGCTGCTCGCGATGCCGCACTATCGCGAGAGCGAGGAGTTCGACGACTTGGAGAAGCTCGTGCTCGACTACGCAACCGCGATCAGTCGCACGCCGGCACACGTCAGCGACGAGCTGTTCGCGGCATTGCGCGCGCACTTCGACGAGCGCCAGCTGGTGGAGCTGACGAACGTGATCGCGCTGGAGAACATGCGCGCGCGCTTCAACTCCGCGTTCGACATGACCCCGGCGGGCTTCAGCGACGGGATGGTGTGCGTGCCGATGGAGCGGTCCGCGAACGCGGCAGCCACGGGGCTCCAGCCGACCGCCGAGGCCGCCGGCGCCACCACTGCCGACGCCGCGGTCCCCACGGCAAAGGTCCCCACCGCCGCATGAGGGTCTTCCTCGCGGGCGCCACCGGCGCGATCGGCCGGCAGCTCGTACCGCAGCTGCTGGCCGCCGGCCACGAGGTGACCGGGATGACGCGCTCCGCGGCGCGGGCCGAAGAGTTGCGGTCGGCCGGCGCGGAGGCCGCGGTGGCAGACGCACTGGACCGCGACGCGGTCATCGAGGCCGTGCGTCAGGCGCGACCGGACGCGATCGTGCACCAGCTCACCGCGATCCCCGCGCTGATCGACCCACGCCGGATCGAGCGCGACTTCGTGCTCACCGACCGGCTGCGCACCGAGGGCACGCACAACCTGCTCGCCGGCGCACGCGAGGCAGGCGCGGGGCGCGTGGTCGCGCAGAGCATCGCGTTCGTGTACGCGCCAGGCCCGAACGGCGCGCTGCACGTCGAGTCCGATCCGCTGATCGACGCCGCGCAAGCGCCGAAATCCTTCCGGCGCACCGCGGGCGCGGTCGCCGAGCTCGAGCGCTCGGTGCTCGGCGCGGACGGGATCGTGCTGCGCTACGGCTACTTCTACGGCCCGGGCAGCTCGATCGCCCGCGACGGCGGCATGGCGGACGCGCTGCGCAAACGGCGCATCCCGATCGTCGGCCCCGGCACGGGTGTGTGGTCGTTCATCCACGTCGAGGACGCCGCCCGCGCGACCGTCGCCGCGCTCGACCGCGACGGGCCGGCCGTCTACAACATCGTCGACGAGCAGCCCGCGCCGGTCGCGGAGTGGCTGCCCGCGTTCGCCCAGGCGGTGGGTGCGCCGCGCCCGTTCAAAGTCCCGACCCTGCTCGCGCGCCCGCTCGCGGGCAGCTACGGGATCCAGACGATGGTCCACGTCCAGGGCGCCGACGGCTCCAGGGCGCGCCGCGAGCTCGACCGGCAGCCCCGCTACCCGAGCTGGCGCGAGGGGTTCCGCGACGGGCTCGGGTAGGCCGGCGTCACCTACGCACGACCAGCGCGACCCCCACTGCGAGCAGCACGAGCCCGAGCACGCGCTGCCACCCGACCGACTGGCGCGCGATGCCGAGCAGCCCGAAGCGGTCGATGACGACGGAGATCGCGAGCTGACCTCCGATCACCGCGGCCGTCAGCCCGCTCGCCCCGAGTTTGCGCACGGCGAAGATCGCGACGGTCACGTAGGCCGCGCCGAGCAGCCCGCCGACGAACGCCCACCACGGCGCGCGCCCGATGTGCGCGAGTCCGCCGAAGCCCCCGACTTCTCCGCGCGCGAGCCCGAGCACCAGCACCAGCGCGACGGTGCCGACCACGAACGAGACGGTCGCCGCCTGCACTCCCCCGACCGAGCGCCCCAGCCGCGAGTTGATCGGCGCCTGCATGCCGACCAGCGCACCGGCGCCGACCGCCAGGATCAGCGCCAGCCCGCGGCTCACCTCGGGGACCCGCCTGCCACGCCCGCCAGCCCACCGGACACGCGCCGCTCCCTGCGTGCGGCGGCGTGCGCGCTCACTTGGCCTCCAACCAGTTCTGCCCCGCGCCGATGTCGACCGCCATCGGCGGTTCGTGATCCCATACACCCACCATCTCCCGCACGATCAGCTCGCGCGCCGCCGGAGCCTCCTGCGGGGGACCTTCGAACAGCAGCTCGTCGTGGATCGTGAGGATCAACCGCGTGCCCAGTCCCGCCTCGCGCAGCGCATCGTGGCAGCGGACCATCGCGAGCTTGATCACGTCGGCTGCGGTGCCCTGGATCACGGTGTTCACCGCCAGGCGTTCCCCGAGCGAGCGGACCTGGTAGTTGCGGGCGCGCAACTCGGGGATCTGCCGGCGCCGGCCCCAGAGCGTCGTGACGTGCCCGTCCTCCTTGGCGCGCTCGATCGTCTCGGCCATGAACTGCGCGACGCGCGGGAAGCGCGCGAGGTAGGCCTCGATGAACTGCTTGGCCTCCTCGCGCGGGATGTTCAGGCGGTCGGCGAGGCCGAAGTCGGAGAGCCCGTAGACGATCCCGTAGTTGATCATCTTCGACTTCGAGCGCATCCCGGGATCGATTTCCTCGGGTGCCACGCCGAAGACCTGAGAGGCGGTCGCCGTGTGCACGTCTTCGGAGCGCTTGAAGATCTCCTTCAGCACAGGCTCGTCGGCGGCCTGGGCGAGGACCCGCAACTCGATCTGGGAGTAGTCGGCGGAGATCAGCATGCACCCCTGCTCGGCCTCGAAGCAGCCGCGGATCTCGCGGCCGAGCGCCGTGCGGATCGGGACGTTCTGCATGTTGGGGTTGGTCGACGAGAGTCGCCCGGTCTGGGCGACGGCCTGCAGGAACGTCGTGTGGATGCGGGAGCGCTCGTCCACCTCGCCGGGCAGCACGTCCAGATAGGTCTTGATCAGCGTCGAGAGCTCGCGCCAGCGCTCGATGCGCGGCACGATCGCGTGCTCGTCGCGGATCGCCTGCAGCACGCGCGCGTCGGTCGAGTAGCCCGTCTTGCCGCGCCGCTTGCGCGAGAGCCCGAGCTTCTCGAACAGGATCTCTCCCAGCTGCTGCGGGGAGGCGATCAAGAACTCCTCGCCTGCGAGCGCGAAGATTTCTCCTTCGAGCTCGGCGATCTCGTCGCGCACGCGCGTCGCGACCTCCGCGAGCCGCGCCACGTTCAGGTGCACCCCGATCAACTCCATCTCGCGCAGCACGTGCACCAGCGGCAACTCGATCTCTCCCATCACCGCCTCCAGGCCGCGCTGGGCGATCTGCTCGCGCTGCCACTCCGCGAGCGCTCCCAGCAGCAGCGCGTCGCGCGCAGCGGGATCCTCGACGTCGCTCTCCAGGCTGCGCTCTTCGCAGAGCTCGGCGAACGGGTAGCCGCGGCGCGCGGGCTCCAGCAGGTAGGCGCCCAGCAGCGTGTCGTGCACCAAGCCCGGGGGGACCACGCCAAGCACCTTGGCATCGTGGACGACGACAGGCAAGTCCGCACACGCGACGGCCGCCTGCTCGGGGCTCTCGCAGTCGCCGACCAGAACCTCAGGGACCTCGCCGGCGCCGGTCGTCGCCGCAAAGCGCCAGCCGGCGCCCTCCGCGAACAACGCCCCCTCGGGGACTTCGACAGGACGCACCACGAGGCGCAGCTCGGCGGGCGCGGCCCCATTCGCCTCGGCGGCCCCATTCGCCTCGGCGGCCCCCCCCGCGCGCGCGGGCGGTTGGTCTACGCCTCCGCGCACGCGCGCGGCGGTCAGCATTTTCGGGATACCACCAACCTCCCCCTCCCGCACGCGTCCGGCGAGCTTGATCTCCCCCTCGGTGGCCGGCGCCGCCTCCTCGGCGTCGCCGAGCGCCTCTTCCATGCGCCGCAGCGGGTCGCGCAGCTCGTAGCGACGGAAGACCTCGCGCAACTTCGAGCGATCCGGCGCGCGCATCGCCTCGGCGCTGAGATCGACGTCAACCGGCACCTCGCGGTTGACCGTCGCGAGCTGCTTCGAGACGCGCGCGTCGTCGGCGTGCTCGCGGAGGTTCTGTTTGCGCTTGGCGCCGCTGATGTCGGCGGTGTGCGCGAGCACGTCCTCGAGCGTCCCGTAGCGCTGGATCAAATCCGAGGCAGTCTTGTCCCCGATCCCCGGGACGCCGGGGATGTTGTCCGAGGTGTCGCCCTTCAGACCGTAGAAGTCGGGGATCAGCGCGGGCGGGATGCCATAGCGATCGACGACCGCCTGATGGTCGTACACCTTCGTCTCGGTGATCCCGCGCGCGGTCGCCATCACCTCGACGAGCCCGTCCTCGTCGATCAGCTGGAAGACGTCGCGGTCGCCCGTCACGATCGTCACGGGCACGGGTGGATCGGCTGCGATCGCGCGCTCGGCGAGCGAGGCGATCACGTCATCGGCCTCGTAGCCCTCGACCTTCACGTTGCGGTAGCCGAACGCCTCGACCAGCGGTTCCATCGCCGGCCACTGCATTTTCAGGAGGTCCGGGCGCGAGCGGCGCTGGGCCTTGTACTCCGGGAACAGCTCCGTGCGGCCCGAGGTGCCGGCGTCCCACGCCACCACGGTCGGACAGACACCGTGCTCGGTGATGATCTTCACGAGCATCGAGGCGAAGCCGAAGATCGCGTTGGTGGGCTCCCCGGTGGAGGTCGCGATCGACTCCGGCAGCGCGAAGAACGCGCGGTACACGAGGCTCGGTCCGTCGATCAGGAACAGGCGCCGCTCGGGTCCCCCCGAGCGCTCCCCGCGGGGTGTCGCGCTGCTCGCCACGACCGAGCACTTTAGGACAGGGGGACCGGGCGGGGCGCGCACAATAAGATGGCAGCCCCTCCACCACCGGGAGTCACCCTGTCCGCGAACCCAACCCCCAGCGCCCAATACCGCCTGACGATCCGCGTCAAGCTCGACGACTCCAAAGGCACGCTGCTCGGCGCCGTGACCGGCGCGATCGGCGAGGCCGGCGGCGCGGTGGGAGCGGTCGACACGATCGAAGTCCACTCCGAGCACAGCGTGCGCGACATCGTGGTCGACGCCGCCAACCGCGAACACTGGGGGCGGATCCTCGCCGCGATCGAGGCGCTCGACGGCGTCGAGGTGATCGACAAGACCGACCGCACCTTCCAGCTGCACGTGGGCGGCAAGATCGAACAGCACAACAAGCACCCGCTGAAGACGCGCGACGACCTCTCGATGGCCTACACCCCGGGTGTCGCGCGCGTGTGCATCGCGATCCGCGACGACCCCGCGAAGGCCTTCCAGTACACGATCAAGCGCAACACCGTCGCGGTCGTCTCCGACGGCACCGCGGTGCTCGGCCTAGGCGACATCGGCCCCGCCGCGGCGATGCCGGTGATGGAGGGCAAGGCGTGCCTGTTCAAGGAGTTCGCCGGCGTCGACGCGTTCCCCGTCTGCCTCGATACGCGCGACCCCGACGAGATCGTGCAGACCGTGAAGCTGATGGCGCCGGCGTTCGGCGGGATCAACCTCGAGGACATCTCCGCGCCGCGCTGCTTCGAGATCGAGGAGCGCCTCAAGCAGGAGCTCGACATCCCGGTCTTCCACGACGACCAGCACGGCACGGCGGTCGTGGTGATGGCGGCGCTGATCAACGCCGTGAAGCTCACCGCGCGCAAGATGGACGACCTGCGGGTCCTGATCATCGGGATCGGGGCGGCCGGGATGGCGGTCACGAAGATCATGCGCGAGGCCGGCGTGCGCCACATCGTCGGCGCCGACTCGCGCGGCGCGCTGCACGTCCAGCGCGCCGACTACCTCGACGGCTCGATGAGCGCCGCCAAGCGCTGGTTCGCGGAGGTCACCAACCCCGAGTGCCGCGCGGGCGCCCCCGCCGACGTGATCGACGGCATGGACCTCGTGATCGGGCTCTCCGGCGCGCGCGTGCTCCCACCGGAGGCGCTGGCGCGCATGAACGAGAACGCGATGGTGTTCGCGATGGCCAACCCCAACCCCGAGGTCGTCCCCGAGGAGGCCGCGCCGTACGTGAGGATCATGGCGACCGGCCGCTCGGACTACCCCAACCAGATCAACAACGTGCTGTGCTTCCCCGGGATCTTCCGCGGCGCGCTCGACGTCCGCGCGCGCGAAATCACCGAGGAGATGAAGATGGCCGCCGCCGAGGCGATCGCGGCGATCGTCCCCGAGGAGGAGCTGCGCGAGGACTACATCATCCCCTCCGTCTTCAACCGCGACGTCGCGCCCGCCGTCGCCGCGGCGGTCGCCGAGCAGGCGCGCGCGAGCGGCACCGCGCTCGCCGGCCAGGAGGTCGGGTTCGCGCACGGGGACAACCCGACCGGCACTCACCCCGTCGTCACCCCTCCGAGCATTGCGGGCGACGCGGCGAGCGGGCAGCGCGCGCACGTGCCAAGCTGACCGGCACAGATGATGCGCGTGGCCGTCACCGGAGCGACGGGTCTGATCGGCGCGAAGCTCGTCTCGGGGCTCCGCGACGACGGAGTCGAGGTCACGGTGCTCTCGCGCGACCCCCGGCGCGCCGGGGCGCGACTGGGAGACGCTTCGGCCGCCCACGGCGAGGCTTCGGCCGCCCACGGCGAGGCTTCGGCCGCCCACGGCGAGGCTTCGGCCGCACACGGCAAGGCTTCGGCCGCACACGGCGAGAGCCGCGGCGCGCTGCACGCCGTCGCCTGGGACCCGCTGCGCGAAGCCGCCCCCGCGGAGGCGCTCGACGGGCGCGACGCCGTGATCCACCTCGCGGGCGAGAACGTCGCGCAGCGCTGGAGCGCGACGGCCAAGCGCGCGATCCGCGACAGCCGCATGACCGGCACGCGCAACCTCGTGGCCGGCCTGCGCGCTTGCGGCGAGCGCTCCGGCACCGAGCCGCCGAGCTCCGAGGCCGAGCGCCAGGGCCCGGACGCCGCGCGCGCTGGCTCGCGTGGACGACCGCCGGTGCTCGTTAGCGCGTCGGCCGTCGGCTACTACGGGGCGCACGGCGACGAGCCGCTCGACGAGGAGGCGCCGGCGGGCCACGACTTCCTCGCGCAGGTGTGCGCCGCGTGGGAGGCCGAGGCGCGCGCGGCGGGCGAACTGGGCATGCGCACGGTGCAGGTCCGCATCGGCGTCGTGCTCGACCGCGACGGCGGCGCGCTGGAGAAGATGCTTCCGCCGTTCCGCCTCGGGCTCGGCGGCCCGGTCGCGGGCGGGCGCCAGTTCGTCTCGTGGGTCCACCCGGCCGACATCTTCGGGATCGTGCGCGCCGCGCTCGGCGACGAGCGCTGGTCGGGGCCGGTGAACGCGACCGCGCCCGAGCCCCTCACCAACCGTGAGCTCTCCCACGCGCTCGGGCGCGCGCTGCGGCGCCCCGCGCTCCTGCCGGTGCCGGGCCTCGCCCTGCGCGCCCTATACGGCGAGATGGCGCAGGTCGTGACGAGCGGCGCGCGCGTCCTGCCGGCCAAGCCGTTGATGCTCGGCTACGAGTTCCGCCATCCTCATTTGGACGAGGCGCTTTCGGCGGCGCTCGGCTGAGCCGCCGGCGGCGGCGCGTCGAACGCGCGGTAGAAGACGAGCCGGCCGTGGGCGACACGGTCGAAGCCGTAGCGCACGAGCGTCGCGTCGCCGTCGCTTCCGATCCCGTAGCGGCCCAGCACCGACTCGCGGTCGCGGATCGCGAAGAACTTCGCGATCACCGTCTCACGATCGTTGCCGTGCGCACCGGCGCGGCGGATGGCGAGCAACACGGCGCTCATCGTCTCGTACCCGTACAGCGCCCACGCCCCGCCGCCTTCGTGGAACTGCGCGCGGTACTGCGCGAGCACCGCGCGCGCCGCGGGCGGGTACAGCGCGACCGGCAACACGGGCGTCGCGAGATATGTGTGTGAGGCCGCCGCCTGGAGCTGTTCCGGGAAGGGCGCTTCGGTCAGCGAGCTCGATCCGAGCAGCCTCAGCGCCGGGTCCGCGGCGTGCAGCTGCTGCCACAGCGCGACCGCGCCCGCGCCGGGCTGCCCGCTGAAGAACACCGCTTCCGCGCCGCTCCCCGCCACCTTGCGGGCCTCTTCGGAGTATTCCGTCGAGGCGGTCGTGTCGATCGTGTCTTCGCCGACGACTTCGATCCCGGCCGCCTTGGCGGCTTCCGCGACGATCGCCGCGAGCGGGAGATCGAACGGGTCCTGGTCCTCGATCGCGTAGACCCGCGCGACGCCGAGGCGCTTCATGAGCTGCACCTGCGCGGCCGCCTGCACGGGATCGGCGGGCATCAGCCGCGCGAAGCTGCGCTTGCCGGTCTGGTAGAAGCGTTCCGGCTCGTCCTGCCCGGCGTGCAGCGGAGAGGTCAACCCGACGTAGGGGCTCGCGGGACTCACCTGCAGGATCCCGGCCTCGTTGACGAACGGCAGCGAGATCGCGGTCGCCTCGGAGTCGAAGTCGCCGAGATAGGCGATCGTGCTGCCGTCCTGCGCGGCGATCTTGGCATTCGTCGCGGTTTCCCCGGGCGCCCAGCGGCCCGTCTTGGGGTTCGCGTCGTCGAGCGACGCGTAGTGGACGTGGAAGCGGTGCACGCGTCCTCCGACCTGCGCCAGCGCGAGCTTCTCACCGCCCACGATTTCGCGCGAGACCGACGCCCCCGGACCTTCCAGCGGCAGGCTCGAGTAGATCGTGAGCTGGTCGCCCGGGACGGTGCCCGCGGTCGAACACCCCGACCGTCCCGCAGCCCTCCAACGCGAACAGCGCGAGCGCCGCGATGACCAGCGCGCACGCCGACGCCGCCGGCGTGCCTACTCGAGCAAGGCGCACCCGCAACGGCCGCTCAGCTGCTGCTGCGCCGGCGGCCGGGGAGATAGCCGGAGAGGATCCGCAGGCACGCGCCGATCAGCATGATCAGCGCCGCGAGCATGAACGCGTCGAAACCCTTCGCGCCAAGCGCCCACAGCACGATCCACACCATCAGCCCCGCGGTTACGCCGAGAACCAATCCCATAGGGGCCAATCCTATCTGCCGCACCGCACGAATGACGCGCTCGGGGCGGGAGAGCCCAGTCGCGGTCGGCTCAGGCAACGCAAGCGGTTGACCCGCCGGTGGCGCGACCGCCTGTTCACGCCGTCCGCAGCGCCCCCGCGAGCTCCGCGACGAGCGCCCCCGCGGCCGCCGCGGGATCCTCCGATTCGCCGGCCGCGCGCACGAGCCGCGTCCCGACGATCACTCCGTCCGCCCCGGCCGCCGCGGCCTGGAGGGCCTGCGCGGGTGTGCTGATCCCGAATCCCAGCGCCACGGGCACCTCCGTGGCTGCCTTCGCCTGCGCGACGATGTCCGCGAAGCGCTCCGCGAGGGCGGTGCGCTCTCCGGTGGTGCCCACGACGGAGACCGTGTACATGAAGCCCCGCGCGCGTGCTCCGATCGCCGCCATCCGCTGCGGCGGAGTCGTCGGCGCGACCAGCGGCACCAGTGCGATCCCGTGCGCGTCGCACGCCGCGAGCACCTCCGGCGCCTCCTGGAGCGGCAGGTCCGGCACGATCAGCCCGCACGCACCGGTTCGCGCGAGCCGCTCCACGAACGCCTCCACCCCGGGCGCGAGGACCATGTTGACGTAACACATCAGCACCACCGGCACGCTCGGCGCGAGCGCCCGCGCGACCTCCAGCACACCCGCGACGTTCGCGCCCGCCGCCAGCGCCCGCGTCCCGGACTCGTGGATCACGGGCCCATCGGCGAGCGGGTCCGCGTAGGGCACCCCGAGCTCCACGATGTCCGCACCGGCCTGCACGTACGCTTCGCCGATCCGCCGCGACTCCGCGAGCGTCGGGTAGCCGCCCATCAGGTACGGCATCAGCGCCGCCCTGCGTCCGTCGCTTCGCGCGAACGCGGCGGCGAGCCGTTCGATCCCATCCGCGCGAACCCCCCCAGCGGAGCCCGCCAGGGCGGAGCCCCTCTCCCCCTCCTCCCGCTCGCCAAGTGCGGTCTCCCCGCCGCTCATGACAGCGCGAGCACCTCCGCCAGATCCTTGTCGCCGCGCCCCGACAGGCAGATCAGGTCGAGCTCGCCGTCGCTCTGCGCGAGCGTCCACGCCAGCGCGTGCGAGGTCTCCAAGGCCGGGATGATGCCCTCCAGACGCGTCACCTCGCGGAACGCCGCGAGCGCCTGCGCATCGGTCACCGCGACGTAGCGCGCCCGACCACTGTCGCGTAGATACGCGTGCTGGGGCCCCGTCCCGGGGTAGTCCAGCCCGGCTGAGATCGAGTGCGCCTCGACGATCTGGCCCTCCTCGTCCTGCATCACCGCCGACAGCGCCCCGTGCAGGACCCCCGCACGACCGCCCACCGTCAGCGGCGCGCCGTGGCGCGGGGTCTCGACCCCCTCCCCCCCGGCCTCCACGCCGATCAGCTCGACGCCGGCGTCGTCGAGGAACGCGGTGAAGATGCCCAGCGCGTTGGAGCCCCCGCCGACGCACGCGATCACCCGCGCCGGCAGGCGCCCCTCGCGCTCCAGCATCTGCGCGCGCGCCTCGTCGCCGATCACCCGCTGCAGGTCGCGCACGAGCGCCGGGTACGGCGCGGGGCCCACGACCGAGCCGATCACATAGTGCGTGTCCGCGACGTTCGTCACCCAGTCGCGGATCGCCGCCGAGGTCGCCTCCTTCAGCGTCCGCGCGCCGACCTCCACCGCGTTCACCGTCGCGCCCAGCAGTTCCATGCGCTGCACGTTGGGGCGCTGCCGCCGCGTGTCCTCCTCCCCCATATAAACCACGCATTCGAGCCCCAAGAGCGCGCACACCGTCGCCGTCGCCACCCCGTGCTGGCCGGCGCCCGTCTCCGCGATCACGCGCGTCTTGCCCATCCTTCGCGCCAGCAGCGCCTGCCCGAGCGCGTTGTTGAGCTTGTGCGAGCCCGTGTGGTTGAGATCCTCGCGCTTCAGATACACCGGCCGCCCGACCCGCTCCGACAGCCGCCGCGCCTTGTAGAGCGCAGTGGGGCGCCCGCCGAAGTCGCGCAGCAGCCCGTCGAGCTCGGCGCGGTACGCCGGATCCTCGCGCGCCTCGATCCACGCGCGCTCGAGCTCCTCCAGCGCGGGCATCAGCGTCTCCGGGACGTACTGCCCGCCGTAGCGCCCGAAGCGGTGCTCGACCGTGCTCATCGACGCGAGCCTACCGGCTCACGCCGCCGCGCCGACCTCGGCGCCCCCGGCCTGCGCGTCCCGAGACTCGGCGCCCCCAGCCTCGCCACCCTGGACCTCGCCGCCACCGCGCACCTGCGCGAAGAACGCCCGCAGCGCCTGCGGGTCCTTGCGGCCCGGCGCCGCCTCCGTGCCGCTCGCCGTGTCCACCGCGAACGGCCTCGCGCGCGGCCCCAGGCGCTCGGCCCGCGCGATCGCCTCCGCCACGTTCTCCGGGTTGAGCCCGCCGCTGAGGATCAACGGCACCTTCGAGCGCCGCGCCGCCAGCAGCGACCAGTCGAACGTCTCGCCCGTCCCGCCCCGCAAACCCTCCCGGCCGGGGGTCTTCGCGCGCGCGTCCAGCAGGTGGTAGTCGACGTGGAAGCGCTCCACGTCGCGCACGTCGCCGATCGTGGAGACCTGCACGGCCTTGATCACGCGCGCCCCGCAGCGGTGCGCGGCCTCCGCGCAGTACGCGGGACCCTCGTCGCCGTGCAGCTGCAGCAGCGTCAAGCCAAGCTCCTGCGCGGTGCCCACGACCTCCTCCAGCGGCGCGTTGACGAACACGCCGCACACCTCGACGCGCCGGCGCAGTGCGCTCGAGATCCGAAGCGCCTCCGCCGGCGAGCAGCGACGCGGGCTGCGCTCATAGAGCACCATCCCGACCGCCCACGCGCCGAGCTCGACCGCGAGCTCCGCGTCCTGGAGGCGCGTGACGCCGCAGACCTTCACGTTGGGGACCGTCATGGCCCCTACGTTAGCCCTTCCTCCGGAGCCCGCTGCGTCGCGGCCGCCCCGACCCTACGCCGACGCCATCCTCTATTCCGGCGTGTTCGGGTTAGGCACCGAGTTGGGCCGCTGCCCGAGCGTCGCGGTGACGGTCTTCGGGCTGTAGTGGCCTTCGCCGGAGATCCGCAGGAGCTGGATCTGGACCTGTTCGCCGGGCTTCTTCGCGGCGACCGCGGCGGCCAGATCGTTGGCGCTCTTGACCTGTTTGCCATCGACGCCCACGATGATGTCCCCGCCGAGCGCTACTTCGTTGCCGCCGATCTTCGCTTCGACGTTGCCGGCGTGGATCCCGGCCTTCGCGGCCGCCGTGCCGGCTTCGACTTTCTCCACCAGCGCGCCGCTCTTGACAGGCAGGTTGAGACTCGCGAGCGAGGCGTCGACGGTGAGCGTGCTCACCCCCAGGTAGGCCGCTCGGATCGTCCCGCCCTTTTCGAGTTCCGGGAGCTCCTTCTTGGCGGTGTTGATCGGGACCGCGAAGCCGATCCCGACGTTGCCGTTACTGCCGCCGCCGCCGGTCTCGATCTGGGAGGTGATGCCGAGCACCTGACCCTGCGCGTTGAGCAGCGGGCCGCCGGAGTTGCCGGGGTTGATCGGCGCGTCGGTCTGCAGGACGTTGGCGATTTCGAAACCGTTGGGGGCGGTGATTTTGCGCTGCAGCGCGGAGATGATGCCGGTCGTCAGCGTGCGGCTCAGGCCGAAGGGGTTTCCGATCGCGAGCACCGGGTCGCCGACCTGCGCGAAGCCGGAGTTGCCGAGCGTCAGTGGGTGCAGCGTGATGCCTTCCGTCGGGACCCGCAACACGGCCAGGTCGTTGGAGGGATCCTTGCCGATCACTTTCGCTTCGACGGTCTTGGAGTGTTCGAAGCTCACGGTCACCTTCACCGCGTTCTCCACGACGTGCCAGTTGGTGAGGATCGTGCCGTTGGAGTTGACCACGAATCCCGAGCCCGTCGCCGTGCCCTGCTGCTGGGATTCGCCGCCGAACCCGAACGGCGATTCCGTCTGGCGCACGATGTTGGACGTGATGTACACGACCCCCGGGGCTGTGCGTTCGTAGATTTCGTGTGCCGTGGGCCCCGTCGTGCCCTTGGACGAAGATGCGGAGGCGGCGGCAGGTGAAAGGGGAACCTGCTGAACCTCGGTGACCGTCTTCTGCGAAGCACCGAGTCCGCCGAGCGCGGCGATCACCGCGACGACGACGCCGCCTCCGACGAGGGCCGATATGAAGGGAATGGCAAACGAGCGCTTCATTTGCGAACAGGATGATCGGCGGCGATGAAGGTCATCTAAAGCTTGGGCACGATGTCTCTAAAACTTCGCGGCCGCCGCCGCGGCCCCGCGCAGCTCGATCAGCGCCGTCTGCGGGTCCGGAGCACGCATGAGGCGCTCGCCGACGAGCACCGCGTCCACGCCACGCTCCTGGAGCTCCCGCAGCTGCCGGCTCTCGGCAATGCCCGACTCCGACACGATCGTCACGCCGGCGGGAATCTCGGCCAGCAAATCCAACGTGCGTCCGACGTTGACCGTGAAATCTCGCAGGTCGCGGTTGTTGACCCCGATCAGGTCGGCTTCGATCTCCAGCGCCCGCCGCAGCTCCTCGGAGTCGTGCACCTCGACGAGCGCGTCGAGCTCCAACGCGCGCGCCCGTGCGTACAGGTCCGCGAGCGTCGCCTGGTCGAGTGCGGCGACGATCAGCAGCACCGCGTCGGCGCCCACCGCGAGCGCCTCGTACAGCTGGTAGGAGTCCACGACGAAGTCCTTGCGCAGCAGCGGCAGGTCGCACGCCGCGCGCGCCGCGCGCAGATCCTCGAGCGAGCCCCCGAAGTGCGGGCCCTCTGTCAGCACGGACACCGCGCGCGCGCCCCCGCGCTCGTAGGCGCTCACGATCGCGCGCAGGTCGGCCTCCTCGCGCAGCTCCCCGGCGGAGGGCGAACGGCGCTTGAACTCCGCGATCACCGCGATCTGCTCGCCCGCCAGCGCCCCGCGGAAACGCCGCTCACGGGCGAACGCGTCGCGTCCGAAGCTCTCGATCTCGCGTTCGAGCTGTGCGAGCGGAATCTCCGCCCTGCGTCGCTCCAGCTCCACGCGCGTGCTCTCCAGGATTCGAGCCAGAACGCTCGGAATACTCAAGAGATCGCCTCCTGCGTGGGCGCCTTCCGGCGACTCGCCTGCACGTAGCGCTCCAGCGCCTGCGTCGCGGAGCCGTCGAGGACCGCGGCGCGCGCCGCCTCGACCCCCTCGCCCGGCGTCGCGGTGGCCCCCGCCGCGTAGATCGCCGTTCCCGCGTTGATCAACGCCAGGTCGGCTCCCGCCCCAGCCTCCCCCGTGAGAATCGCGCGCGCGACCGCCGCGTTCTCCTGCGGCGTGCCTCCCGCCAGCGCCGGATCCTGTGGGTCGGCCTGCGCGAGACCCACGTCCGCGGGTGTCAGCGTGTAGCGGCGTACACTCTCGCCGGCCACCTCTATCACGTGCGTGGGAGCCGAGATCGAGACCTCGTCGAGCCCATCCTCCCCGCACACCACCAGCGCGCGCTCAGTCCCCAGACGCACGAGCGCCCCCGCGATCGTCTCCAGGAAACCGTTGTCCGATACACCGATCAGCTGGCGCGTAGCGCCCGCCGGGTTCGTGAGGGGACCCAGGAAGTTGAAGATCGTGCGCACCCCCAGCTCGCGCCTCACAGGGATGACGTAGCGCGTCGCCTGATGGTGCGCGGGGGCGAACATGAAGCCGAAACCCGCCTCGTCGATGCAACGCGCCACCTCGGCCGGGGCCAGGTCGATGCGCGCGCCCAGCGCCTCCAGCACGTCCGCCGAGCCCGAGAGGCTCGTCGCGGAACGGTTGCCGTGCTTGGCCACCGCGCAGCCCGCACCCGCGGCAATCAAAGCGGCGGTCGTCGATACGTTGAACGTCCGCCGCCCACCTCCCGTTCCCGCCGTGTCGAGCAGATCCGTGCGCGCCGTCGGCACGTGCGCCGCGAGCTCGCGCATCGTGCGCGCGAGCCCCGCGAGCTCCTGCTCGGTCTCGCCCTTCGTGCGCAGCGCGATCAGGAAAGCCGCGATCTGCGTCTCGGAGACCTCGCCGTGCATGATCTGCGCGAGCACCTCCGCGGTGCGCTGCTCGTCGAGGTCTTCGCGCGAGGCGAGCGCGTCGATCGCGGTCGTGAGGATCGCGTTGGGCATCACGCAGCCGCCCGCTCGTCCAGATGCGATTTCGCCGCACCGGGCCACAGGAAGTTCGCGAGCAGCTCCTTGCCCTCTTCGGTGAGGACCGACTCGGGGTGGAACTGCACGCCCTCCGCCGGCAGCTCCCGGTGGCGCAACGCCATCAGCACGCCACCCCCGCGTGCCGACTCCTCCAGGCAATCAGGCAAATCCGGGTCCACGACCAGCGAGTGGTAGCGGCCCACGGTCAACGGGCAGCTCAGGCCGCTGAAGATCGTGCGCCCGTCGTGCTCGATCGTCGTCGCCTTGCCGTGCACCGGCGGGTGCAGCGTCACGCGCCCCCCGAACGCCTGCGCCATCGCCTGGTGCCCGAGGCACACCCCCAGCGTCGGGATCCCCGCTTCGGGCATCCGCCGCACGACCTCGAGCGAGATCCCCGCGTCGTCGGGCGTGCACGGGCCCGGCGAGACCACGCAGCGCTCGAAGCCTCCCGCCAGCAGCTCCTCGACGCTCGCGCGGTCGTTGCGCACCGTGTGCACGTCCGCGCCCAGCTCGCCCAGGTACTGCACGAGGTTGTACGTGAACGAGTCGTAGTTGTCGATCATCAAAAGCCTCATGGCCACTCCGGCTGGGCGATGGCGAGCTCGACCGCGCGCAGCACCGCGCGTGCCTTCGCGCGCGACTCCTCGTACTCGTAGGCGGGTTTCGCGTCCGCCACGGTCCCGCCGCCGGCCTGGACGTGCGCGACGCCGTCCTTGACGACGACCGTGCGGATGTGGATGCACGTGTCGAGCTCCCCGCCATAGGAGAGGTAGCCGATCGCTCCGCCGTAACCGCCGCGCTTGATCGGCTCGAGCTCGTCGATGATCTGCATCGCACGGACCTTCGGCGCACCCGAGAGCGTGCCCGCGGGCAGGACCGAGCGCAACGCGTCCATCGGGGTCACGCCCTCGCGCAGCGTCCCCGCGACGGAGGACACGATGTGCATCACGTGCGAGTAGGTCTCCACGGCCATGAACGTCTCGACCTCCACGCTGCCCGCCTCGCACACGCGCCCCAGGTCGTTGCGGCCGAGATCCACGAGCATCACGTGCTCGGCGCACTCCTTCGGGTCGTCCAGCAGCTCGCGCGCGATGCGCTCGTCCTCGGCGACGTCCGCACCCCGCGGGCGCGTCCCGGCGATCGGTCGCGTGCTGACGCGCGGCCCCTTGCCGGCGATGCCCTCGGTGACGGTCAGCAGCGGCTCGGGGCTCGCACCCGCGACCTGGAAATCGCCGAAGTCCAGGAAGTACATGTAGGGGCTCGGGTTGACCGTGCGCAGCCCGCGGTAGATCGAGAACGCCTCGACTCCGACCGCCGCCGACCAGCGCTGCGAGGGAACCACCTGAAAGGCGTCGCCCGCGTAGATGTACTTCACGATCCGCTCCACCATCGCTTCGAACTGCTCGCGCTCCATGTTGGGCTCGAACGCCGGCATCGCGCGCCGCGCCACCGGCTGAAGTTGCGGCACCGGCCCCGCGAGCTGCCCGCGGATCTGCGCGATCGTCGCGCTCGCCTGCCGATAGGCGCGCTCCACGTCCGGCTCGGCGTCGAGGTCGGCGTTGGCGATGATCGTGACCGTGTGCTTGAGGTGGTCGAAGATCACGAGCGCGTCGGAGAGCATCAGCGCCATGTCAGGCAGGCCCAGCGGATCGGGGTTGGGTGGGGCCAGCGGCTCCACGGTGCGCACGAGGTCGTAGCCGAAGAAGCCCACCGCGCCGCCCGTGAACGGCGGCGGGCGATCCGAGTCAGACCAGTCGATCGGCGCCTGACGGAAGCGGCCGACGAGCTCCGCCGCCAGGGAGTATGGATCCCGCCCGCCCTCCCCCCGGCCACCCTGCTCACCTGCGCCGGCGTCCGTCAGCGACCAGCGCAACACCGAGCGCGGCCGGAAGCCGATGAACGACCAGCGCCCCACGCGCTGGCCGTGATCGGCGGACTCCAGCAGGAACGCGGGCTCGCTCGGCGCGAGCGCACGCAGCTTCAGGAACGCCGACACCGGCGTCTCGCAGTCGTCGATGAAGCTGTGGCGCACCGCGAGCAGGTTGTACGGCTCGCCGCCGGGTGCGCTCTCTTGGCACAGCTCGCGCGCCTGCTCCAGCGTCGGGCGGATCGCGAGCTCGACCAGCTCCTCGCTCACCGGCGAATCAGCGGCGACGGGCATCGAGCACCCGCTCGGCGTCGGCCAGGGCGCGCCCGCGGCTGCGCAGCAGCACGAGCAGGTGATAGAGGACGTCCGCGGCCTCTTCGTCGACGCGCTGCTCTGACTCCTCGCGGGCCGCGCGCGCGACCTCCTCGGCCTCCTCCATCACCTTCTCGCCGATCAGCGGCGGGTTCTCCAGCAGCGAGACCGTGTAGGAGCCCTGCGGGCGCTCGCGGGCGCGCTGCTCCAGCGTGCGCTCCAAGCCGGACAGCACCTCGTGCGGCGCGGTCGGGTCGAGCTGCCCGCGGTGAAAGCAGGTGCGCTCTCCGGTATGGCACGCGGGGCCCGCGGGCTCGACGAGCGCCAGCAGCGTGTCGCCGTCGCAGTCCACCCGCAGGGCTCGCACCGCCTGCGTGTTGCCGCTGGTGGCACCCTTGTGCCAGAGCTCTTCGCGCGAGCGGCTCCAGAGGTGCAGTTCACCGGTGGCGCGCGTGCATGCGAGCGCCTCCTCGTTCATGTAGGCCAGCATCAGCACCTCGCCGCTGCTCCAGTCCTGCACGACGCACGGCAGCAGGCCGCGCTCGTCAAAGACGAGCAACTGCTCGATCGCGTCCACGGCCGTCGCGCCCATCCGCGCAATTGTAGGTGCCGCCTGGGCCGGGACTGTCGCGGCGCGACGTCATCATGGGATGCCGTGGCATCGATCCTGGAGCGCAGGCTGATCGTGATGACCGGCAAGGGGGGCGTCGGCAAGACGACGCTGGCCGCCGCCGTCGGCCTGCTCGCCGCGCGACGCGGCCTGCGCACGATCGTCGTCGAGGTCAGTGGCGCGGGTTCCGACGCCGGCGCCGCCGGGCGGCTGGCGGCGCTGCTTGGGCATTCCGAGCCGCCCCCGCACGGGGAGGAGGTCGAGCTCGGAGAGCATCTGTACGGACTCTCGATCGACCGTGACCGCGTGCTGGCGGAGTGGCTGCGTGCGCTCGGCGGCCGCGTGCCGGCGCGCGTGCTGACCTCCAGCGCAAGCTTCCAGTACCTGATCGCCGCGGCACCCGGCGCGAGGGAGATGATCAGCATGGTCAAGGTTTGGGAGCTCGCGCACGACAGGCGCCCGGCTGCGCGCGCGCGGGGCGGGCCGGGCGAAGCCGACACCGGCGATCCGCGCGGCGCGCGAGGGTACGACCTCGTCGTGCTGGACGCGCCCGCCACCGGCCACGCACTCGCGATGCTGCGCGCCCCGCACCTCTTCACCGCGATCGCGCGCGTCGGGCCGATCGCGCGCCAGGCGCGCCAGGTGCGCGACCTGTTGGAGGATCCCGAGCTCAGCGCATACATCGGTGTCGCGCAGGCGACCGAGATGGCGACGTCCGAGACGCTCGACCTGCGCGAGGGTCTGCGGCGCGAGCTCGGCCGCGAGCTGCACTCGGTGATCGTCAACGGCTCGCTGCCGCGCCGCTTCGCAGGCGCGGACCTGCGTCGGATCGCCGCGCTGCACGGCGGAGCGTCGTCGGCCCCGCCCGTCGCGCGGTCGGCGACACGCGCCGCGCTCGCCGTCCATGAGCGCGCTCGCACCCAGCAGAATCAGATCGCCCGCCTACGCCGCCACGGCATGCCGGTTATCACGATCCCCTTCAGCTTCCAGGCCGAGCTGGACCTGGCCGCGGTACAGCGCATCGTCGACCGGCTCGATCGCGAGCTTTGAGTGGCTCAGATTCGCAGCGCCGCGGATACGCGCTTCGCGGCGGCGCGTAGCGGCGGGCCGAGCACTTCGACGAGCTCCGCGTGGGTGAATGCGTCGGCCGGCACGGGCATGCCGATCGCTGCGACGACCTGGTCGTCGGGGCCGAATACGGGCGCGGCGAGCGTTCGCACACCCGGCGCGAGCTCTTCGTCGCCGACCGCCAGACCGTCCTCGCGGACGCGTTCGAGCTCGGTGCGCAGAGCGCGTTTGCTGGTGATGCTGTTCGGTCCGCAGCGGGCAAGCTGGAGCTTGGCGACGGTCTGCTCGCGCTGCTTGTCGGGAAGATTGGCGAGCAGCACCTTGCCCATCGCGCTGCAGTGCGCCGGCACTCGGGCGCCAACGCCGAGGTTGAGGTCGACCGCGTGCTGGCCGCGCCGCCAGCCGCGCAGCCGATCGATGTACCTGACGTCACCGCCGTCGAGGATCCCCAGCGAAACCGTGCGGCCGGTCTGCTCGCGCAACTCGCGCAGGTGTTCGCGCGCCTTGCCACGCAGAGCCATCGAGTCGAGCACGGACATGCCGACGTCGACGACGCGCGGAGCGAGGCGGTAGCGGCGGGACTGGTCCTGCTCGAGGTAGCCGAGCGCAACGAGCGTCGAGGCGTAGCGGTGCGTCGTGGAGCGGCTCATGCTGAGCTCGTCCGCGAGGTTCGCGATGCCCAGCACCGGATGCGCCGCGCTGAAGCAGTTCAGGATCGCCAAGCCGGCGCGCAGCGAGGAGGAGTAGCGGCCGCTGCGCTCTTGCTCGGCCCAATCGTCGCCCGATCCTTTCGCTGCCTTGGCGGCGCGGGAGTCGGTGTGGTCTGTCGTCTGATTGCTCATCACGCGCAGCATCGCGCGCGGCATGCGCGCCCTACAACCCACAAGTGAAAATAAGCGCGGGTCTTTCTAGTCCTGGAGAATGACCGCCGGGCGCACGCAGGCCGCCATATAGCCGGGCACGGCCAGGATCGCGAGGGCGACGGCGGTGACGACGCCAACGTTGCTAACTGCCATGAGCACCCCGACGGAGCTCACCACCGGGAAACCCGTGACGATCGCCAGCGCGCGCGTGAGCAGCAACTGCCCGTAGAGGCCGAATATCGCTCCCGCGCAACAGCCGCCGCCCAGCAGCAGGGCACTCTCGATCAGCAGCGACCGCCACAGGATGCCCTTGCCGAAGCCGTCGACCTTCATGTCGGCGAGGCGGCGGCGGCGCTGCCAGATCATGGCTCCCATCGCCGCAGCCATCGCGAACACCGCCGCGGCCAGCACGAGCGTGCCGATCTGGGTCACCCCGGCAAGCGCCTGGCGGCTGGTGGCGAGTCCTCGTTGTTCGCGTCGGTGGGCCGTTTCGGCGACGAGCGCCGACTGGGGCCCAAGCGCGTGGCGCATCTCGGCGGAAATCTGGGAGAGCGGGACGCCGGGCTTCAGCGTGAGGCTGTAGGCGCTGACGTCCGAGCTGCCCCAGGCACGAGCATAGTCGTGGGCGTTGAGAATGATCGCGCCGGGTGGCCAGCCGACATTGGTGAGCAGCGCGGCGACGCGGAACGAGACGGGGACGGGCGCCGGCAGCGTGAACGGCTGGCCGATCCGCAGGTGATGTTCGGCGGCGAGGGCCTGCGACATCGCGACCCATCCGCCGCGGCGCAGCCGGACGTTGGCCAGCGCGGGGTTGCCGCTGAGAAGCTGGCTGGGAGGAATCATCTGCGGCGCCGAGCGCGCCGGTGCGATCATCCAGACGCGACGCGCGTCGTAGTCGAGCAGGCCGCCGCGGTATGCGCTCACCGAAGCCACGCCCCGCATTCGCGCGAGCGTCGGCCCGGCGGAATTGGGAAATGGCGTAGTGGTCAGCAGGTTCGCGGGCCCGGCGGGCGACACCCAGACCTTGGCGTAGCTGTTGATCGCGTGGACGGCCTCATCCAGGCCGCGTTGCAGGTTGGAGTGGGCGCCCTGTATCGCCACGCTGCCGAAGACCGCGATCGCTCCGGTGGCGGCAATCGCAAGCGCGCGCGCCTGGGTGGCGTTGGAACGCAGCTCGACCGCCACCAGGTGCGCGGCCGGGCCGCCGACGATGCGCAGCAGCCGCTCGAAGCTGAGCACCACGACGCGGATCGCCGCGGGCAGCAGCAGCAGGAGGGCCAGCACGAGGCTCACCATTCCGAGGATCGCGGCGGCCGGTGCGAGCAGCAGGACGACCGTCGTGAGCGACAGGCAGAGCGCGCCGGCGACCTCGGCCAGGTGCCCCCTCCAGAGTGCCGGCCGCCGACGATGGCGCTCGGCCCGCGGCGACAGCGGCGCGAGCAGATCGGCTCGCAGCGGCAGCAGGACGCCGACGATCGCACCCAGCATCCCTCCGCCGGCCGCGATCGCGATGCTCGCGTATGTGATCACGCGCCGCGTGTCGAGCGAGAACGCGAACGACAGGTAGCCGGGGCTGGGGCGAAACAGCAGCAGCGAGAGCAGGTCTCCGAACACGAGCCCAAGCGCCGAGGCGACGACGCCGAGCACGAGCGCGTCGAACAGCTGGACCCCGCAGATCAGCCGCCGCGAGTAACCGTCCAGACGTAGGTCTTCCACCAGCCCGCGTCGCTGTGGGGTCGTGAAGAGGATCGCGGCGAGCGCGAACAGGAAGCCCACCAGCGCGCTGATCGCCGCGAACAGCAACGCCGACTGCTTGACGGGACGGGAGGCCTGGTTGAAGACGCTCGCGTCGAAGCTCACGGGCTCGACGTTCAGACGCCCCGCGGCCAGCCGCTGCAGCGCGGCGCGCACCTCGCGTTCGCGGCCCGGGGCCGGCTGCACGAGGATGTTGGTGAGCCGGCCGCGCATGCCACCGAGCTGTTGGGCGTAGGGGATGGGAGCCATGCCGTCAGGACTGTCGATCAGGCCGCCCACTTCGCGTTCCAGCAGCACCGCGCCCAGGAGTGCGGGCTGCCTGTAAGCGCCGACCTGAAGTTCGGCGGACTGCAGCGAACCCAGACCGACGGAGCGTGCCAGTGGCAGGGGCAGCGCAAATGTCTGCAGCCGTTCGACCTGTGCCGCCGCGAAACGCCTCAACAACGGGCCGCCGAAGCGCACGAAGCCGGCGCTGGTGCTGAACAGCTCGATGGCGGCCTGCCCGCCAGGGCCGATGACCGTCACGCGCTGTTCGAGGGCGGGCATCGCCGCGCGCACGCCCGGCAGACGCTCGACCGCCCCGAGCAGGCGCTGATCGAAGCCACCGGGGCCACGCGCGACGAGCTGCAGACGCATCTTGCCGACGAATCCGCCGAGGCGTTCCGGCACCGTGCCCTGTTGGAGGCTGCCGCTGGCGATCTGGGAGGAGAAGAGCAGTGCGACGCCGATCGCGATCCCCGCGACCGCAAACAGCTCCTGCGCGATCCGGGAGCGCAGGCGCACGCGGTAGAGCCGCAAGATGTTGCGCAGCTTGATCACTCGTAGCGCTTGACGAGCTCGCGCAGCGCGAGCATCAGGCTGACTGCTGCTGCCGACCGCGCAGGCGAATCACGTTGGCCGACTCGGGCTCCAGCTGCTCGGAGAGCTCGGGTGCGACAACGAGTCGCCCGGCGCCCACCGAGGCGATCCGGTGGGCGCGCATCGTGGCGGGCATGTCCGGCACCGCCATCAACACCGCGATCGCTTCGTCGTCGGCCAGCGAGCGCAACAGCTCGGTCACGCGCTCGCGCTCGAGCACGTCGAGGTTCGCGGTGGGGTCATCCACCAGCAGCAGGCGCGGTGCGCGGGCGATGCCGTGGGCGATGCCGACGAGCGTGCGCTCACCGTCACACAGGCTCGACCAACGTTGGTCGACGTGGGGCGCGACGCCGACGCGCTCCATCGCCTGGGTGGCGCGCGCGTAGGCAGCTCTGCGGCCGTGCTCGGCCAGCAGGGGCAGCGCGACATAGTCGAGCATCCGCAGGTCGCTCTTGGGGCCCGCGCGCCGCACCCAGCCGATCCGCTCGAGCATCAGGCGCGTGTGTTGGGAGTCCGACAGACCCGCGAGGTCGTCGCCTTCGAAGCTGACCGTTCCGCGATCGGGACGCTCCAGGCGCGCGGCGAGCTTCAGCAGCGTCGTCTTACCCGAGCCCCGCGGCCCCCAGACCGCCACGAACTGGCCCGCATCCACGTCGAGGGAGACATCGGTGAGGACGCCCACCTCGGAATCTCCACGCCAATAGCTCTTGCCGACCCCTCGTAGCGAGAGCAGAGCGCCCATGATCAGGCTTCAGAATACCGCCGGCGCGCGCCGAGGTGTGCGGCGTGCATGCGTTCCAGGGACGCGCGCACGCCCTGCAACCAGGTCAGGCGCGCATCCCAGAAGGACAGCTCAGCGTCGCGCACGTGGACGAGCACCATGCCCGACCACCTGTCGGGCGTCGGAGGCTGCATGCGCTGGAAGGAGCGCCGCAACTCCTGCACGCGGCCCAGGCACACGAGCTCCTGCCCGTAGACCAACTCGATCAGGCGCGGCAGGTTGTGGGGCTGGCACAGCGCGACCTTCATGTGCAGCTCGTCGCGCAGCGGTGGTGCGGCGGACGAGCCGAGCAGCCATTCCTCGAAGTGCTGCACGCCGGCCAGCGTGGCCTCGAACACCCGCGTCTCGGCACGCGCTCCGGGCGATCGTCTGACCGCCGAACGTGGCGGGCGGGATCCTGTTACCCCGCCCGGCACGGCCGCCAGCCTGTCAGTCGTCCGATCGGCTTCGGCGGGCTCGACGGCGCGCACCAGGCCGTCGCGCTCCAGGCGCGCGAGGGCCGAGTAGACGTTGGAGTCGACGAACTCCGCTGAGGCAAGACGTTGACGCAGCTTGGCCGTCAAACGATGCGGTGGTCCGGGCTCTTCGATCACCAGCCCCAGGACGGCAATCTTCGCGGACATGTCCTCTCCGCCGACTCCCCTTGGCTTGACTATTGATCACTTCGTTGGCTTTCCCAGACGGTACACGAAATCATCCATGACCGCATTGGATACTTGCCCCTACGTGAAACCCAGCCGATCGAGCAGCGCATCGTCCCCGCGCCAGTCGCGGCGCACACGGACCGAAAGTTCGAGGTGCACCCGGCAGCGCAGCTCGCGTTCGAGCTCTCTGCGCGCGGCGCTGCCGATCGCCTTGATCATGCGTCCCTGAGCGCCGACGACGATGCCCTTCTGCGAGGAGCTCTCGACCCAGATCAGCGCTCGCACGCGCGCGAGGCCGTCACGTGGACGCTCGAGCTCCTCGAGGACGACCTCGACGGCGTGGGGGATCTCCTGGAAGGTGCGCCGGATCACAGCCTCGCGGATCAACTCGGCGAGCAGCAGCTGCAGAGGCTGGTCGGAGCGTTCGCTGGGCTCGAACAGGAAGGGCCCTTCCGGCACCAGCTCGCCGAGGTGCGAGATCAGCGGCGCGATGCCCTCGCCGCTGCGTGCGGAGATCGGGAAGATCTCGCCCTCGAGCTCGAGCGCCGCGGCCTGCTCGAGCGCGGCGAGCGTCTGCGCGCGATCGAGGCGGTCGACCTTGTTGAGCGCGATCGTCACCGGCAACGCGGCCTGCGCGAGCGCGGCGGCGATGAAGCGGTCGCCCGGCCCGACACCCTGCTCGCCGCTGAGGACGAGCAGTGCGGCGTCGGCCCCCTCGAGCTCCTCGCGCACGCGCCCAGCCATGCGCTCGGTGAGCGCGTCGCGCGGGCGCTGGACTCCGGGCAGGTCGACCAGCACGATCTGGCGCTCGCCGTCGGTGAGCACCCCGCGAATCGCCCGTCGCGTCGTCTGGGGACGATCGGAGACGATTGCGACCTTGCTTTTGACGACGGCGTTTACGAGCGTGGACTTGCCGACGTTGGGTCGCCCGGCGAGCGCCACGAAACCCGCGCGCGTCACCGGCCGAGCTGCTCCCAGCGCAGGATCTCCGCTTGCAGCGCGAGCATCTCTCCGTCGTCGCATTCGTGGTCGAGGCCGACGAGATGCAGCACGCCGTGGACGATCGCCTCGTACAGGTCGGCGGTGTGCTCGGGACAGATCACGACGTCGCCCAGCTCGCGCGGGACGCTGTCGGTCGCCGCGGCGTCGAGTGTGGCTCCGTCGATCGGGAAGGAGAGGACGTCTGTGGCCGTGTCCTTGCCGCGGTGGGCGGCGTTGAGCTCGCGGATGCGCGGCTCCACGACGAGCTCGATCGCGACGTGGCCCGTGTGCACGCCGGCGCTCGCAGCGGCCAGCGCGCAGAGGCGGCGGACCTTGCTCGCCTGCAGCGGAGCGCCGCCAGGGGCAGCGTCGGCGAGGATCTCGACGTCGAGGACCCGCTCTGCGCTCATCCCTCTGGCACCGTTCGCGCCGATTCGGCTACGCGCTGCGGCGATCGGCCGGGCGCAGCTCGGGAGCGCCGCGCTGGGCGTGCACGTCGTAGGCCTCGACGATGCGCTGCACGAGCTTGTGGCGCACGACGTCCTCGCCCCCGAAGCGCACGAACTCGATGTCCTCCACCGCGCCCAGCACGTCGCCGACGACGACCAGGCCCGACCGCTGCTCGCGCGGTAGATCGACCTGCGTGATGTCGCCCGTGACGACCATCTTGGAGCCGAACCCCAGGCGAGTGAGGAACATCTTCATTTGCTCGGGCGTCGTGTTCTGCGCCTCGTCGAGGATCACGAACGAGTCATTGAGAGTGCGCCCGCGCATGAATGCGAGCGGCGCGATCTCGATGACGCCGCGCTCGATGTGCTGGGAGACCTTCTCGGGGTCGAGCATGTCGTGCAACGCGTCGAACAGCGGGCGCAGGTAGGGGTCGACCTTCGCCATCAGATCGCCGGGCAGGAAGCCCAGGCGCTCGCCGGCCTCGACCGCGGGTCGGGTGAGGATGATGCGGTTGACTTCGTTGCGCGCGAGCGCGGCGGCGGCCATCGCGACCGCGAGAAACGTCTTGCCGGTGCCGGCGGGGCCGACGCCGAAGGTGATCGTGCCGCGGCGGATCGAGTCGACGTAGCGCTTCTGGTTGACGGTCTTCGGGGCGACGCGCAGCGAGTGGTGGCGCCAAACGACGTCCTCCAACACGCGGGCCGGGGATTCGTGTGCGTCGAGCGCGCCCGTCACAGCGGCGATCGTGCCGGGGCCGATCTGGTGTCCGCGAGAGATCAGATCGGAGAGCTCGCGCACGACGCGCTCTCCGGCGGCGATCTCCGCCTGGGATCCCTCGAGCGTCAGCAGGTTGCCGCGCAGGAAGACGCGGCACTCGAGGTGGCTCTCCAGGGCTCGCAGGACCGCGTCCTGGCTGCCGGCGAGCTCGGCAGCGACGTCGCCCGTCAGCTCGATCTGCGTCTTCATCCCTCCAGCGCCGCCCGGACCAGCGCCGAGACGCGCTTGCCGTCGGCGCGGCCGTTGACGGCGGCCATCGCGACGCCCATCGCGCGGCCCATGTCTCTGACGGACTCCGCCCCGCTGTCGCGCACGGCGCGCTGCACGATCTCGCGCAGCTCCTCTCCGGAGAGCTCGGCGGGCAGGTAGCCGGCGATCAGCTCCGCCTCGGCCTCCTCGCCGACGGCGAGCTCCTCGCGTCCACCCTCGCGGTAGGCCTGCGCGGCCTCCAGACGCCGCTTGCGCTCGCGGCGCAGCACCGCGAGCTCGTCTTCGCCGCCGCCCTTGGCGTCCTTCTGCAGCTCGGAGAGCACCAATCGCAGGGCACCCACGCGCTCCTTCTCCCCCGCCTTCATCGCGGTCGCAAGGTCGCTCTTGAGCTGCGTTTGCAAGGTCACGTTCGCCGTCAAGCATAGCCGCGAGCGACGCGGCCCCAGGCAGACGAGGAGATTCGCTCACACACGCGCGACGCGCAGCCCGTCCGCGTGCAGCTCGTGCACTGCGACGTCCACGAGCTCGCCCGCGGTGGCGGCGCCGGCGGGGAGATAGCAGCGGGTGTAATCGGCGGTGTAGCCCGAGCACTGCGTGTCGGCGACCTTGTCCACGAGGACCCGCTCGCGTCCGCCGAGCTTCGCGGCGCGGTGCTGGCGCGAGCGCACCTCCGAGAGACCGCGCAACTCTTGCGAGCGGCGTTTCTTCTCCGGCGGCGCGACGCGGTCGCCGAGCCCCTCCGCGACGGTGCCCGGACGGGGCGAGTAGGAGAAGGAGTGAACGCGGCTGATCTGGGCCTCGCGCACCAGCTCCAGGGTGCGGGCGAACGCGGCCTCGTCCTCGTTTGGGAAGCCGACGATGATGTCGGTCGTGACGTTCACGTGCGGCACGGCGGCGCGCAGCGCACGGATCGACTGGAGGTACTCGCGGGCGTCGTAGTGGCGGCCCATCGCCTCCAGGACGCCGTCGTCACCGGACTGCATCGGGACGTGCAGGTGGGGGCAAACCTTGGGCTCCTCGCGCAGCGCGCGCAGCAGCGTGTCGCGCACGTGGATGACCTCGACGGAAGAGAGCCGTACGCGCTGCACGCCGGGGACGGCGGCGGCGGCCATCATCAGCTCCCCGAGCTCCAGTCCGGCTTCGGGGTCGCGGTAGTCGCCGACGCTGATCCCGGTCATCACGACCTCGGGCTGGCCGTCGGCGACGCGGCGGCGCACCTCGTCGAGCACGGCGGCCGCGGGGCGCGAGCGCGCGGAGCCGCGGACGGTGGGGATGATGCAGTAGGCGCAGTGGCAGTCGCAGCCGTCCTGGACCTTGACGAAGCCGCGGGTGCGGGCCGCGGCGGAGCGCTCGGGCGCAGGTGGAGCTTGGAGCGCAGGGGCACCCGGGAGCGGTTTTTGGTGGGGGACGCGCTGGCGCGCGGGGGGTGGTGCGGAGTGCCGACCGACGAGCGGCTCGTGCTCCAGGTCCACACAGGACCCCAGCTGCGTGGGGATCGCGGCGGCGACGTCGTCGGCGGTCCCCACGAACGGACGCACCGCGGGATCGATCTCGGCGAACTGCGCGGCGTTGAGGTTCGCGGCGCAACCCGACACGTAGATCTCGCGGGCGCTCTTCAGCGAGCGGCGCACCGACTGGCGCGACTTGGCCTCGGCCTCGGAGGTGATGCAGCAGGTGTTGATCACGTGCAGCTCGGCCTCGCTCTCGGGCGCCTCCTGGTGGCCGGCTTCCAACAACCGGCGGCGCGCGAGCATGGCGTCGGCGTGGGAGACCTTGCAGCCGAGGAACTTGACCGCGAAGCGCATCGTGGGCGCAGGGTAGCGCCGCGAAGGCGTCCGCGGCCGAGCGCCCTGGCCGGCGGGCGCGTCAGGAGGCCGCGGCCCGCTCCTCGACGCCCTCGGGCGTCGAGGAGGAGCCCGCGGGCGCTTCGCCGATCCGTTCGAGCTCCGGCGGGTGCCCGAGCTGGCCGAGCTCGGAGGTGTCCCGGCTGAAGAGCAGCGCGACCGTCCAGTTGACGAGCAGGCGCAGCTTGCGCTTGGTGCCGGGCATGTTCGACAGGTGGTAGGTCCGCGCGAGGAACCACGCGGGAAAGCCGCGCCAGCGGATCCCCATCGTCGAGGCCACGGCCTGGTGGCGGCCAAGGTCCACGAACACGCCGCGGGTGCGGTAGGTGAACGGCCGCACGCGCTGTCCGGCGCCGAGCTCGGCGGCGATGTTGCGCGCGACCCGCCTTCCCTGGCGGATCGCGTGCTGGGCGGTCGGCGGCGAGGGGTGCCCCTTGCGCGCGGGGTCCGGGACGGCGGCGGCGTCTCCGATCGCCCACACATTGGAGTGCCCGGCCACGCGCATCGTGCGGTCCACCTCCAGGCGCCCGTCGGGCGCGAGCGGTAGGCCGAGCTGCGCGACGACGGGGTTGGGGCGCACGCCGGCGGTCCAGACGACGGTGCGCGTCGCGATCGTGCGCCCGTCGCTGAGGCGCACCTCGCGCTCGCCGACGCTCGCGGTCGTGACGCCGGTGTGGATCTCGATGCCGCGACCGCGCAGCTCGCGTTCGGCGAACGCCGCGAGGCTCGGCGCGACCTCTCCCATGACGCGCTCGCGGGCCTCCAGCAGCACCCAGCGGACCCCCTGCACCTTGCAACGAGGGTAGAGATCGAGGACATCCGTCATGAAGTCCTGAAGCTCCGCCAACCCCTCCAAGCCGGCGTAGCCGGCCCCCACAAAAACAAATGTCAGGTACTCGGCGCGCGCCTCGGCATCGTGAACCGTCTCGGCGATCTCCAGCATCGAGACGACGCGGTTGCGCAGCGCGATCGCGTCGGCGAGCGTCTTGAACCCGATCGCGTGCTCGGAGAGCCCGGGGACGGGCTGGCTGCGGGAGATCGAGCCGAGCGCGACGATCAGCTGGTCGTAGCGCAGCTCGTGGCGGCGGCCGTCGAGCGAGTCCACGATCAGCTCGCCGCGGTCGGGCACCGCGCCCGCGACGCGGCCCAGCCAGAGATCGGTGGTGTGCAGCTGCTCGCGCAGCGGCACCACGACGTGGCGCGGCTCGAGCGTTCCGGCGGCAGCGCCGGGCAGCAGCGGCGTGAACAGCAGGAAGTTGACGTCGGAGACGAGCGTCACGCGCGCGCTGTTGTGGGGCAGCACGCGCTCCAGCGTTCGCGCGGCGTAGAAGCCGCCGAAGCCGCCGCCTGCGATCACCACGTTCGAGGCCATCCCCCCAGGCTAGTCGCGTGCAGCGGTAGAGACCAATGTCACGAGATCGCAGCCGTGTGTGCCTGGACAACCCAATAGTCTCCCGCCTCGTGGACACGGCTCTATACGCGAACGCACTCGCGCCGTTCCTCGCCGAAGCGCAGCGGCTGCTGCCGGCGGACGCGGAGATCTTCGACGCGCACACCCACCTGGGGCTCGACGAGGACGGGCGCTCGCTGACGCTGCAAGAACTGCTCTCCCAGCTCGACGAGGCGGGCGCGCGGCGCGCGTGCGTGTTCCCGCTGCACGACCCCGAGCGCCACCCCTCCTACACCCGTCCCCAACGACCGCGTGCTCGCGTGGGCGGGCGAAAGCGGCGAGCGCCTGATCCCTTTCTGCCGCCTGGATCCCTTCGACGAGCCCGGTCGCGGAGGCCGAGCGCTGCCTGGCGAAGGGGGCGCGCGGAATCAAGCTGCACCCGCGCGCGCAGGAGTTCGCCTTCGACGGCCACGAGCTGGAGGGGATCTTCGACGTCGCCGAACAGGCGCGCGTGCCGATCCTGATCCACGCCGGGCGCGGTCTGCCGCCGATCGCGCGAGGGCCTGGCGGAGCTCGCGCTGCGCCACCCCGAGGTCGTGCTGATCCTCGCGCACGGCGCGATCTGCGACCAGGGGATCCTGACGTCGATGCTCGCGGACCACCCGGGCGTGCTGTACGACACCTCGTGCTTCTTCGCGCTCGACGTCGTGGAGCTGTTCGCGCGCGTCCCCGCCGAGCGGATCGTGTTCGCGTCCGACCCCCCCTACGGGCGCACGCAGAGCGGGCTGTACCTCGTGCTGCGCCTCGCCGCGCACGCGGGCCTCGACGAGCAGGCGACGCGGGGGCTGCTCGGGGAGACCGTCGCGGGCCTCTTCGACGGTCGCGGGCTGCCGGCCCCCAAGCCGCCGCGGCGCGGCCAGAACGTGACGCTCTCGGGGCGCCTGGCGCGGGTCTATGGCTACGGCAGCCTCGTCGGACCGGCGCTGTTCGCGGGCGTGATCGACCAGGCGCGCGCGATGCTCGAGATGGCGATCGCCGCCTGCCGCGACCCCGACCCCGGGGACGTCGGCGAGGCGCTCGAGGTGATCGGCGCGGCGCTCGGCGCCGCGGAGGCGCTGCTCACCGGGCCCGAGGGCGTGCGCCCCGCGATCGACCTGGTGTTCCGCTCGATGGCGCGCGCGGCGACAGAGGTCACTTAGCTCCAGCTCCACCAGATGCCGGGTCAGGCGTCAACCAGAGCGCGGCCCACTCCCCACTGTGTCGCCGCGCGCGCTCGCGCAGCCCCAGCGAGCCCCGAATGCATCGACGATCTGCTGGACCTCATGCGCCAGCAGCCCGCTGGCGATCAGGTCTCCCGGGGCGTGGGGCAGCCGTTCGGAGAGATCCAGCAGCAGCGGGCGCAGCAGGTTGGCGACCACGACCCCGCCACTCGACGCCCCCTCCCACAGCAGCGGCTCGCGTCGCAGGTCGAACTGACGGACGTCCAACTCGACGCCGTTGACGAGCGCGTTCTCTTGCGCAGCTTCAACGCTCTCGATCTCGTTGTCCAATGCCAAGACCGGCACATACCCGAGCTTGGCCGCCGCGATCGCGAGCACGCCCGAGCCTGTGCCGACGTCCAGGAGCGGTCCGAGCGCACCCACGCCGTGACGCACGCCCGGCATGCCGCGCGGCGCTCCATCCTCGCGCGCGTGCGCGGCGGCTACGAGCTCCAGCAGCAGCTCCAGACAGAGCCGCGTCGTGGCGTGCGCGCCCGTCCCGAAGGCCTGCGCGGGATCGATCACGATCTCGCGCACACCGGCGCGGTCGCTGGGTGCCTCCCAGGGCGGGCGGATGTGCAGCGCCGGCACCTCGCCCCCACCGTCGGCCGGCCCCTCGACGAGCACGGGACGGTGAAAGCGCTTCCAGCGCTCGCCCCAGTCGTCGGGGAGCTCGCTGGTGGAGATCTCCACGAGCGCCCCACCGGCGGCAGCTTGCAGGTCGGGCAGCTCGGGCAGCTCGCCGGGCGCCCCGTAGACGGCGTACTCGACGATGTCGGGAGCTATCTCGGTCTCCTCGACGCCAGAGGGCGCGAGCTCGAGCAGGTCGGCGAGCACGAGCTCGGCGTGCTCGCGCTGGACGCGCACGGCGAGGCGGATCACGCGCGCGCCGATCGCTCGCGCTCGACCTCGGCGCGCTGACGGCTCACGCGGCCTGACTGCGCAGCGCGCGGCGCAGTTTGGCGAACACGGACTCCTCGGTGCGGAGGTTCTCGTCGGTGAGCGTGTCGTGCAGCTGCTCGAACATCTGGCGCTGCTCGGCGCTGAGGCGGCGCGGAACGATCACGTTGACGACGACGCGCAGGTCGCCGTGCCGACCGCGGCGCAGCGCGGGCATGCCCTTGCCGCGCAACGTCAGCACCTCGCCGGGCTGCGTCCCGGCGGGCACCTCGATCGGGATGGGGCCCTCGAGCGTCGGGCACCTGGAGGGTGGCGCCGACCGCTGCCAGCGGGGCGGAGACGTCGAGCGCGGTGATCAGGTCGTCGCCTTCGCGCACGAAGCGCTCGTCGGGGCGCACGCGCACGAGCACGTACAGGTCGCCGGGCGGCGCGCCGGCCTCCCCCGCGTGACCCTTTCCGGCGAGGCGGATGCGCTGGCCGTCGGCGATCCCGGCGGGCACCTCGATGGTCATCGTGCGCTTGGCCGCGCGCCGCCCGCGTCCGCGGCATTCGTGGCAGGGCTCGCGCGGGACGCGCCCATCGCCGTGGCAGACGTCGCAGGCGACGGTGCGCACCATCTGACCGAAGGGAGTGCGCGTCACGGCCTGCAGCTGGCCGGCGCCGCCGCAGCGCGAGCAGGTCTCGATCGGCGTGCCGGGCTCGGCGCCGTTGCCGCGGCAGTGCTCGCAGCGCTCGATCGCCTCGAACGCGACCTCCACGGAGGCGCCCTGCGCGGCCTGCAGCAGGTCGATTTCGGCCGCCACCGCGATGTCCCCGCCCGGCGCGGGCCCGGCGGAGCGGCCCCCACCGAATGGGCTCGCGCCGCCGAAGAAAGCGTCGAAGAGGTCGCCGATCGAGCCGAACGCGTCGAAGTTGGGGGCGTAACCGCCGGAGCGCAGGCCCTCGTGCCCGTAGCGGTCGTAGGTCGCGCGGCGCTCGGGGTCGGAGAGAATCTCGTAGGCCTCGGCGGCCTCCTTGAACTTCTCCTCGGCCTCGGGGTCGTGCGCGTTGACGTCGGGGTGCAGCTCGCGGGCGAGCCGGCGGAACGATTTCTTGACCTCCTGCTCGCTCGCGTCCCGCGCGACGCCCAGCACCTCGTAGGGATCGCGTGGCGTGGATGCGCGGCTCATGCTCGGGCTCGTCTCATCGCTCGACAGGGATTATCGCCTGGGGCCGGCGGGGCTACCGCTCAGCGTAGGCGTCCTCGACGAAACGCGAGAGCTCGTGCGCGATCTCGCGGACGATCGGGATCGCGGTCGCGTAGTCCATCCGCACGGGGCCGATGACCGACACGATCCCGAGCTTGCGCTGCGCCAGGCCGTAACCCGCGGCCACCATCGCCAGCGAGCGCATCGCGGGGATCTCGTTCTCGCGCCCGATCCGCACGAACACGTCGGGCTCGGCGAGCGCCGCGCGCAGCGTCCCGAGCAGCGCGACGCGACGCTCCAGCAGCGCCATCAGCTCGTTGATCTGACCGACGTCCTGCAGGCGGCTCTCGGAGAAGAGGTTCGCGACACCGTCCACGTAGAGCACGTCATGAGAATCCGCGGCGAGCTCCCCAAAGGCCGGCGCGAGACGGTCGAGGAAGTCGCGCTCGCGCACGTCGAGTTCGGGGTGCGAGAGTCGTTGTTGGATCATCCGGGCTCCCAGCGCGAGGCCGACGAGGCGCTCGTTGAGGTACTCCCCGCCCCACGCCACGAGACCCGGGATCGACGGGGTCCTCGAACGTGGCGAGCACCTTGGAGACGTCGCCCGTGGAGGCGATCACGACCGCCGCGACGACGCGCGGCTGCAGCGCGAGCACCTCGATATGGCGGATCGTCGCCGTGCTCGGCGAGGGTGCGGAGGCAACCGCGAGCAGGTTGGTGACCTCCGAGAGCGTCGCCGTCGTCGCGCGCATCGCCTCCTCGACCTCCTGGCGAATCAGCGAGAGCTGCAGCGAGCGCGCCGGTACGAGGTCCCGGCCGGAGGTGAGCATGCGGTCGACGACGTGGCGTTGGCCGGCGTCCGTCGGCACACGGCCCGCGGAGGTGTGCGGGTGCGCAAGCAGGCCGTACTCCTCCAGCAGCGCCAACTCGTTGCGCACCGTGGAGGGACCGCAGTCGAGGTCCGGGTCTGCGGCGATCGTCTTGGACGCCACGGGCTGCCCGGTGCGCAGGTAGCCGTCGACGACCTTGCAAAGGATCAGCTCCTGGCGAGCGCTCAGCATTGGGTGGATTCTAGGAGCAGCCCAAGGCGCCGCCCGCTGCCTGCCGGTGACCTGCCCGCCCGCGTCAGCTCGTCAGCTCGGCCTCGGCGTTGCGAATGATCTGCTTCCCGCCCTGCTCGGCGACGGTGTCGACGATCACGCGCCCGTCGTTTGCCACGCGGACGGTTCCGGTGACGAGGATCTCCTGCTCGGGCACCCCCATCCCGCGGAACTGCACGGAGAGTCGCTTGAGGTGCTCCGGGCCGCCGGCGGCGTCGGTCTGGGCACGCGCGACCTGCGCCATCGTCCACAGGCCATGCAGGATGCGGCCGGGAAGGCCGACCGCTTTCGCGAACTCCTCGTCGATGTGGATCGGATTGAAATCGCCGGAGGCTCCGGCATAGCGAGCGGTGAGGTACTTGTCCGGTGTCACCCGTACCTCGGGGATCTGTGCTCCAACGCTGAGGTCGGCCATGTCGCTCACACTCCTCGCACGATGTCTGTCCAGATGCCGCGGCAGACCTGCTCGCCGCGCTGGTTGGTGGAGATGGATTCGAACACGTAGTAGCCGCGCCCGCCTTCTTCGCGGATGTCCTTGACGCTGGCGGTCGTCGTGATCTCGTCGCCGGCGACCACGGGCGGCCCCCACTCGAACTCCTGCCCGCCGTGGACCATCATCGCGAAGTTGAGCTCGATCTCGGGATCGAAGATGGGCGGCCCGACGGACGGGGCGCAGTAGACGACGGCGAACATCGGCGGGGCGACGACGTCGGCGTAGCCGGCGTCGCGCGCGGCCTGAACGTCGAGGTGGACCGGGTTGGTCTCGCCGACGGCGCGCGCATACTCCTTGATCTTCTCGCGGCCGACCGCGTAGAGCGTGGGCTCGTACTGCTTTCCCACGGCTTTCGTGTTGACGGGCACCGATTGGGCTCCTTGCGCTGGGTCAGGACTGCTGCGGCGCGGCAGTTTACGCGCTGGCGGCCGATCCCGGCCGCGCGACGCTTGGGACGCCTACGCGGCCGGGTGCCGGACACCGCCGGCGCTTACCGCTAGAAGACGAGCTCGACCTCGCGCTGCGCGTCGATCTCCGCCGACAGCTCCTCCTGAGGCTCGGAGTCGTCGCGGGAGTCGTCGCCGACGCGATCGCCGGCGCCGCGACGATCGAGGAACTGGACGGCGTCGGCGACGACCTTGACGGCCTGGCGCTTGCGCCCCTCGGCGGTCTCCCACTCGCGCCACTCGAGGTGCCCGTCGACCGCGACGGCGCTCCCCTTACGCAGGTAGCGCCCGACGGGATCGGCCTGGGCTCCGTAGACGCTGACGTCGAAGTAGGACGGGCGCTCGTGGTAGGCGCCGTCGGGATCGCGGCGGCTGCCGTTGCAGGCGAGCCGGAGCTTGCCAACGGTGTGCCCGGAGGGCAGCTCCTCGAGCTCGGGATCCCGAGTGAGGCGGCCGACCAACACGGTGCGGTTGATGCTCGAATACGACATTGCTTGTCTCTCTTCCTTGTGTGGTGTTGTCACCACCCCGCGATCGAGGCTAGGGCGCGCTTGGGACGGAACGCTCTCGCCGCCGCGCACGACGCGAGCGGCGTCACCCGAGCTCGACCTCGCGGGGGCTGAGGTCGAGGCCGGCGCGCGCGATGAGGGCGAGGACGTCGCTGTGGACCCAGGGCGTGGGACGCCGCTCGCCGCCCTCGGGGGATAGCCCGACGCGGCGCGCGAGCCAGCTGGTCTCGCCACTGGGGTTGCCGCGGGCGTCGTACTTGACGCGTCCGCAGCGCAGCGCGATCTCGCTCATGCTGAGCCCGCGTGTCCGGTTCGCCTCGAGGACGGCTTCGCGGAGACCGCGGTTGAGGACGATGCGGCTGGCGTCCAGGCGTCGGAGCTCGGCGCGCAGGACGGCGACGGACAGGGTGGGATCCCCGCCGTGGCGGGCGAGTGCGGCGAGCGTGTGGGCGCGTGCGGGCTCGTAGCTCTCGAGAGAGGCGACGACCTCGCGGATGCTGACGGCGCAACCGTCGGGCGCTCGCAGCCACCGGAGCTCGGGAATCGCGAGGCGCCCGTTGGTGCAGCCGAGCCGGTAGGCGCGCCCCTCGTGGTCGACGATCGCCGACGAGGTTTCGTGCGCCGGGCTCGGCGGGTCGCCGCCGTATGGGCCGGCCGCAGCGGGATGCGCAGCCGCCCGGGCGCGCACGCGGCCGACAGAGCCCGGAGCAAAGCCCGGAGCCCCGCCCGGAGCGCCGTCCGGAGCGCCGCCCGGAGCGCCGTCCGGAGCCCCGTCCGGAGCCCCGCCCGGAGCGCCGTCCGGAGCGCCGTCGCCGTCGGTAGGCGAGCCGGGGCCGGGTGAGCGGAGGTCCGCGGCGGTCAGAGCCCGGCAGCGTCGTCCGCGGGGATCGTGGAGGTAGTGGCGGCAAACCAGCGCGGCGTTCTCGGGGGGCTCGTCCGCCCCGAGGTGGGCGACGAGACGGCGGTCCCCGAGGGTGTGCGCGTCGCGGTCGAGGACCAGCACGGAGCCGGCGTGGCCGGGGCGCGCGAGGATCTCACGGAGACGTCCGTGGCCGTCGAGGTAGCGGCCGAGAACGCACGCGTCACGACGGGCGCGGTGGGTATTTCGGTCGCGCCCGCGCGGGAGCCGGCGCGGGGAGCGGGATGTTTGGGATGCGGGCACCTCGTCCCCTCCACCGACGGCGGGGGACGAGGCGGGACACTGGTGCTACACGCCCCCCGCACGAAAAGCGGTGTCCGGGTGGCGCGCGCCCGTCAGCGCGGTCGCGTGGCGCGCTCGACCTGCGCGCCACGCTCGGTGAGGTGCCACGCGTTGGAGGAGCCGCGCACCTGACCGTCACCGGTGTTGCTGACGAGCTCCAATCGCTCGAGGCGGGTGAGGAGCTTGGAGATCTGACCCTGATCGGAGATCCCGGCGCCTTCGGCGATCTCGCGGTTGGAGGCGCTGGGGTGCTCGCCGATGAATGAGAGGACGCGAACGGTGCGGTAGGTGAGACGCATGTCGAGGCCCTCGAGCGGATCGCGCGCGGTGCGTCGCGGTGCACGGCGGCGCCGGACGACCTTGGGAGGTTCGCGGGTGAGCTCGAAGCTGGCGGCGCGGGGGCCGAGGTAGGGCAGCACGATCATGCTCATCAGCGGCCCGAGGAGCGCGCTGAAGGGTTCGCGCCCGCGCGCGAGCAGACGGGTGTGGAGCACCGCGAAGACGGCGCCGACGACGCCTTCGGCGGTTACTTCGGGCGATTCCTCGGCGGTTCGTGCCGAGCGGGCCGGGGCCGCTGTGCGACCGCGATCGACGACCTGCTTGACCTGCTCGAGGATCTGCGCGCGGCGTTCCAGGACGCGCGGCCCGGCGCCGAGGGCCTCGACGATGACCATGCGCGCGAGGCCCGGCTCTTCGTCCATGAAGCACAGCAGCGCGAGGAGCCCGGCGCGCACTCCCTCCCGCCAGCGACTCTCGGCGGCGTAGGCCTCACCGACGACCTCGCCGAGTTGTTCGATCGCTTGGTCGAAGGCCGCCAGGAAGCAGTCCTCGCGATCCTCGAAGAGGTCATAGAAGGTCTTGCGCGAGACACGCGCGCGACTGATGACCTGGGCGACCGTGAGGCGCGCATAGCCGACCTCCTCGACAGCCTCGACGGTCGCGGCGAGCATGCGGGTGCGCTGGATCTCGGTGACCTGACCGCGTGGCATGCCGTTGGGGCCCGGACGCAGCGGTGAGGTCTTCGTATTGGACTTCGCCTCCGCCTGACGTGTTTTGGCTGCTTTGGTGCGCGTCTTATCCTTGGTCGTCGCCATCGTGCTCCCGCCTAGTCACTGGGGTCATGCCGCTAGATGTGGTCATTGGGTATTGGTGTTCGGTGCTCTGGGATTGGGGACCGGCGCGTGCTGGGGTTTGCGCCACAACGCCTCGGTGGAGATGCGCCTCAGCGACGCCTCTCCCCCTCTGCGCAGTACACAAAGATTCATGGGTCGGAGCCTTGATGTCGAGTCGCGTCTCCCACTCCGGTCCTGGGGGCGAGCCTCATCCATACTATCCGAATTTCGAGCTGTCTGACCTCGGCCGGATGTGGCGTTTGGAACACCACGACAGTATCAAGACTATTGACAGGGAGAAACCGCGCGGCACCGGGCCCAGCTTTGCCGATGACCCCTATTCACGGCGAGGGCAACGCACGCGCGAGCCCGCCAAACACGGCCGCTCGGCGCAGGGTCGCCCGCACAGCAAGGTGGTGCCCCGGAACCATTGGGTGCAGCTGGAGGTGAACTTAACGCTCCCGGGAGAGTTCACCTCTTTGAAATATTTGCCCGCGGGTCGCTTCGGTTGCGGCCACAGCCGGGTTCTTCTCCACAACCCGAGAAACCACCGCGAGGCATCGCAGAACGCACCCCCGACACCAGACCCGATCAGGAGCTCGCCGCCCTTCCTCAGACCACGGCCACCGAGCCAACGGATCGGGACGACAAGAAGCTCCGGTGAGTACCGCCAACGGGATTCGAACCCGTGTTACCGCCGTGAGAGGGCGGCGTCCTAGTCCCCTAGACGATGGCGGCTCGTACGCGACCTTCGAGGCTAGCAAACGCGGCCCCGCCCCGAAACCCGGGACCGCCCGACCGGATCGCCTGCCCGTGCGATACTGTCGCACCGACGCCTGCGGATGTGGCGGAATTGGTAGACGCGCACGGTTCAGGTCCGTGTCCAGGTAACTGGGTGGAGGTTCGAGTCCTCTCATCCGCATTTTCGAGGACCACTCGGAACCAGATGGGGGCTGCGTTTCGCCATCAAGAGCGGCGCCACCCGCATCGACTCGTCCGGCTCCCACGCGCCAGGCGACGCCAGCGAGCACAGCCATCTCGACCTGCTGACGATCGAGCTGTTCGACTCTGGCGACGCGCCATTGGAACTCGCCCTATGGGTAGGCTTCGCCGGTGGCGAAAATCGAGCTCCGCACCAGCGCTTTCGGCGGCGCGCTCGTCGGCGACGTGCAGACGGCGCCGGCGCTGTCCTGGAGCGAGCATTCGGCGCTGGTGAGCGCCCAGCGCAACACGGCCGAGCTTGCCCTGAGCGCGCGCGGGATCGCGCGACAACTGGAATCGATGGGACTCGACTTGCAGGCGACCGCGGCGAGCATCTCAGCTCTGGAGCTGCACCTCGGCCTGCGCTTGGATGCTCAGACACGGCTGCTCGACAGGCAGCTTGCGCTGCTGGGCGAGCTTTCCGACGTGTTGCGCACCCCCGCCAAGACCCGCGCGGCGGAGCGCCTGACAGATGTGGGGGAGTTGCTTCGGCGACAACGCTGGAAGAGGGCGCTGTCTGTCGCCGAAGACGTCGCGGAGGACGATCCCAACAACCCAGAGGGGTTTCTCGCGTGCGCATGGGCGAATCTAGGCCTCCAGCAACTGGACGCGGCGTGCGCCTGCTACGTCGAGGCGGCCGAGGCGGCCGACGGGTTGCGCGCGAGCGAGCTGGGGCGCCAAGCCGCACGCGTCGCTTTCGCGACCAAGGACGCGGGCACTGCGCAAGCAATTCTCGAGCGCTTCGCGATAACCGACGTCCCGCGCTGGCCGACAGTCTCTTGGGAGGATGCGGCGTTGGTCCATAGAAGTATCCGCGAGCGCACCGAGTTGGGCGCCGTCAACTATGACCGAGCCGTTTACGCCGCTGCTCGCGGCAAGCGGGAGATCGCCGCCGAGGCGCTCGAGGACGCCGGGGAACTCTCCCCGGAGTTTCTCGCGATGGCATTGCATGACCCCGTCCTCCTGGAGGATGCGGACCTGGTCGAGCGGGTCCGTGGGCTGCTTGCCATGGCCATGGATGATCAACGAATCAGGATCACCGCACAGCATGAGCGGGGCCGTTCGCTGCTGGGTGAGGTGGAGAGCCTCGGGCTGGCATCACCAGATCCGGACGAGAGCGTCGCCGCTCTGCGGCAGCTTGTGGACCAACTGGACGCTCACTTGCAGGCGCTCGCACCAATGATCGTGGGGCGTCTTGCGCTGCACGACATGCTGCTCGACCACATCGAGCGGCTCGTCATCCCCGGACGACGCGAAATGCAGGAGCAGCAGACCAGGGCGCAGGCCGAGCGCCAGCGTAAAGAGAAAGCCGAAGCCCTGTACGGGGAGGTCGAGCAAGCGGCTCGAGCGTTCGCGGCGACCAGGCAGGGATCATCCATTGCCCCCACCGATCGCTCTGTTGTCGTCGACGGCATCGACATCCCGATTTGGGTCGTGGCAGAGCCTGGCGGATTTCTGCGGTCTGAAAAGAAGTGGCACGTCTCAGCGGCAGACGGCAAGCCCCTCGTGTCGCGCTACTACTGAGTCGATGCGTCCCGGCTCGTCGCTAGCGTTCGCGCATCCCTTCGCCTACACCCAGTCGCATCGTGGCACCCGTGGAACGGCTGGTGGGTCGTATTCGACGTCGCGCACCACCGCTGATCGGCGGGCAGGTGTACTCGGTGATGAGTCCCTCGCGGCGCTCCGAACTGCGCAACAGGGAGGGCCGGAAGCACCGTGCGCAGGGCTCGTGATCTACTTGGAAGAATCGCCGGGTCAATACCGAGAATATGGCCTGCAGGGTGGTGTATAGCCGCGACTGCACGGCCCTGACCCAACCACCGTGGACTTGAACCGCCGGCCGACCGCTCACCCCAGCCCGAGTAGCTTGGGCAGCTCGTCGAGCGAGTCCAGCACCTCGGCCCCGGCTGCCCGCAGCGCCCGCTCGTCGCTGTCGGCGACATAGCCCAAAGCCCGCATCCCAGCCGCGACCGCCGCGGTCACGCCAGAGGGCGTGTCCTCCACGACCACGCAACGCGACGGCGTCGCACCCATCGCGGCGGCCGCATGCAGGAAGAGGTCGGGAGCCGGCTTCCCGTATGCAACGGACTGCGCGGAGAACAGTGCACGCTCCTCGAAGAGCTCGCGCAAGCCCGTGAGCCCGAGCGTGAGCTGGGTCTTGGAGAGCTTGCCCTGCGAGGCCACGCAGACCGCGATCCCGGCCGCCGAGATACGCTTCACTGCGTCCGCCGCACCCGCGACCGGGCGCAGATCGCGTCGGAAGACCTCCACGCGCTCGCGCTCGTAACGCTTAACCCAACCGTCCGGCAGCGGTCGTCCCAGCTTTGTTTCGGCGTGGGAGACGATGTCGCCGAGCAGCCACCCCTGGTATCCGCGGCGGGACTCCGCCAGCGTCGTCGGCAGACCGACCGCGGTGAGCGCACCAGCGAGCACCTCGTTGGAGATCGTCTCGCTGTCGACGAGCACCCCGTCGCAGTCGAAGATGACCAGATCGAGACGTTCCACGGCACGATTCTCCCAGAGGCCGCCCAACTATCCGCGGCAGTCGCGCTTGTGGCGCCCGAAAACCCGTTTAGAGCACTCTTGGGAGGGCGGGGCGCTAATAAGATGACCCGGATGGGAGTACGTGCCGAGCTGTGCGAGCACCCGGCGATCGGCACATGAGCACCGGCGCTGGATACAGGACGATGTCGGGCCGGATCGGCGTGCTGCTGGTCGAGGACGACAACGGCGATGCGCGCCTCGTCGAGGACGAGCTCTCCGAAACGCTTCCGCAGGCTCACATCACGCGCTGCCACACGCTCGAGCAGGCGTTGGGGTATTTGGGGCCGGGCGTGGACTGCGTGTTGCTCGACCTCGGCCTGCCCGACGCCAGCGGGATCGACGCGGTCGCGCGGCTGCGCTCACAGATGCCGGCGGTCCCGCTGATCGTCCTCACCGGCCTCGACGACGAGGCCGCCGGCGCCGCGGCACTGCAGGCGGGCGCCCAGGACTATCTCGTCAAGGGCTCTGTCGGCGGTGACCAGCTCGCGCGCTCGATCCGCTACTCGATCGGGCGCCGGCAGGCGGAGGCGGCCGAGCGCGAGCTGCTGCTCGCCGAAGCGCAGGCGCGTGAGGTGGCGCGCCTGGAACGAGGCCTGGCGCCGCGACCGCTGCTGGACAGCTCCTCGGTCTGGGTCGCGTCCTGCTACCGCGCCGGACGCAGCCGCGCGCTGCTGGGTGGCGACTTCTTCGACCTCGTACAGCGCTCCGACGAAAGCCTGCACGTCGTCGTCGGGGATGTCTGTGGCCACGGACCCGACGAAGCCGCGATCGGGGTTAGCCTGCGCGCGGCATGGCGTGCGCTGGCCCTCACCGGCCACCGGCCCGAGCTGGTCCTGCAGACGCTGCAACGCGTCTTCGAGCACGAGCGCCACCTACCGGCGCTGTTCGCGACGTTGTGCACGCTGGAAATCGACCCCGACCGTACGTCGGGGTCGATGATCCTCGCCGGCCACCCCCGCCCGGCACTGATCGACGGCGCAACGGAAACCGTCGTCGGCCTCGCCGGCGCGCGCGGCGGGGCCGGGATCGGCATCGGCGACGGTGGCTGGTCCGCCGAACGCGTCGCGCTGCCGCCGCGATGGGCGATCCTGCTGTACACCGACGGCATCGTCGAGGGACGCGTGGGATCCGGTCCGGAGCGCCTCGGCGAGGAGGGCCTGCATCGGCTGATCGCGCGGCGCATCGCCGGGCGCCCCGGCTGGCGCACGCAGCCGCGAGAGCTGCTGGACGACCTCGTGGAAGGCGCCGAGCAGCTCAACGGAGGGGCGCTCAGCGACGATGTCGCGATGCTGCTACTCGGCGAGCACCCGGACAGCGACGGACGGTGAGCGGCAAGGACCTCGCCCGCACGCGCCTCGGCCGCCTGATCGGGCAGGCGCGCGTCGGCACGCTGCTGGCGGCAACGATCGGGGTGCTGCTGGTCCTGGCGATCCTCGGCATCGGTCTCGCGCTGCTCGCCAATAGGCAACTCGAACACAATCGCAACCTGCTCCTCGAACATGTCGGGCCGGCGCGGCGCGCAGCGCTGAACCTCGAAAACGCGCTGGTCAACGAGGAGACAGGCGTCCGCGGATACATCGCCACATCTCAGCCGAGCTTCCTCGCGCCGTACCGCAGCGGCTTGCGCAGCGAGGCGGACGCCTACACGAGCCTATACGCGCAACGCCAGGCGGTCGGTCCTCAGATCACCGCCGAAGTTGGGCTCGTGAGCTCCGACTCGCGCTCGTGGCGACGCAAGTTCATCGCACCCGTGTTGAATCGCGTCGCACGCGGCACCAAGGTCCGGGTCGCGACAGACGTCAAGGGTAAGCGCCTGTTCGACGCGGTGCGCCGCTCGCTGGGTCGCCTACAGGCGACCCTCGACGACAAGGACACGAAGGTTCGGGACGAACTCGAAAACGCTGCGACCACCCTGCGACTGCTGCTTGTCTTCGCCGCCGTCTCGATCCTCGGCGGAATACTCGGTGCCGGGATAGTGCTGCGCCGCACCATCATCCGCCCGCTGGCACGGCTGGGCTCGGAGGCGAGACGCGTGGCGGGGGGCGAGTTCTCGATGCCGCTCGCGGTCGCCGACGGCCCCCGGGAGATCGCCGAGGTCGCAGCGGAGATCGACGGAATGCGCGAGCGCATCGTCACCGAGCTCGCCGCGGTAGAAGCGGCACGCGTGCAGCTGGAGGAACAGGCGCTGGAGTTGCGGCGCTCGAACGCCGAGCTCGAGCAGTTCGCGTACGTCGCCTCCCACGACCTCCAGGAGCCGCTGCGCAAGGTCGCGAGCTTTTGCCAGGCGCTCCAGCTGCGATACGGAGGGCAACTGGACGAGCGCGCCGACCAGTACATCGAGTTCGCCGTCGACGGCGCCAAACGCATGCAATCGCTGATCAACGACCTGCTCGCCTTCTCACGCGTCGGACGCAGCGGGCACCCTCATGAGCTCGTGCCGCTTGACGAGGTCCTCGCCGCCGTCCGCACATCCCTGGCCGGCGCCATCGAAGAGGCACGCGGACAGGTGATCGCAGATGAGCTGCCCGCTGTGCACGGTGAGCGCTCCCAGCTCATTTCCCTGTTTCAGAACCTCATCTCCAACGCCCTCAAGTTCCACGGCGCCGAGCCACCGCTCGTACGCGTCGGCGTGCAGCGCCGAGGCAAGGAGTGGGAGCTCAGCTTCACCGACAACGGGATCGGCATCGAGCGCGAGTATGCGGAGCGGATCTTCCTGATCTTCCAACGCCTGCACGCCCGCGACGCATACGGAGGAAGCGGCATCGGGCTGGCGTTGTGCCGCAAGATCGTGGAGTATCACGGGGGACGCATCTGGCTGGACACCGACCACCCAAGAGGAGCGTGCTTCCGCTTGACGCTGCCGATCGCCCAATCGACCGACGCCACTCCACATACCGACGCCACGCCGCCAATGGAGTCTGCCGCACCGATCATGCAAGCCGATGCCGCGGAGCCGGTGCGATGAACGCGAAGCTCGTCTCGATCCTGCTCGTCGAGGACGATCCCGGCGATGTGCTGCTGATCCGCGAAGCGTTCGCCGACCACAACGTCGCGGGCGCGCTCTCGACGGTCGGGGACGGCGTGGAGGCGATGCGGTTCATCCGCGGCGAAGGCGAGCACGCCGACCGCGAGGGCCCGGACCTCGTGCTCCTCGACCTCAACCTCCCGCGCAAGAGCGGCGCGGAGGTGCTCGCCGAGATCAAGAGCGACCCCCATCTGGCGACGATCCCGGTGGTCGTCCTCACGACCTCCGAAGCCGAGGAGGACGTGCTGCGCTCCTATCGCCTGCACGCCAACGCCTACATCACCAAGCCCGTCAACTTCGAGCGCTTTCGCGACGTCCTGCGCCACATCGACGATTTCTTCGCCGGGATCGTCAAGCTGCCGCCGCGGCCCGCGCTCTCCTAGCGGCGTGAACCTGCCTACCCCGCCGCCGCGAGCAGCCCGGCGCGGCGATGCGCGGCACGCACCGCCTCGGCGAGCGTCTGAACGTCATAGGCCCCCCGGTGGCGGCGCCCGTTGATGAAGAAGCTCGGCGTCCCCGAAACGCCGCTCTCGTCGGCGCTTGTGACGTCCTCGGCGACACGCGCCGCGTGCTCGTGGCCGCGCAGCTCCTCCCAGAAGCGCTCGACGTCGAGGCCGAGCTCCCGGGCGTGGCGACGGAGGTCTTGCGCGCCCAGCTCACGCTGGTGGCCGAGCAGCGCGTCGTAGTACTCCCAGAAGACCCCCTGCGCAGCGGCGGCCTCGGCGGCTTCGGCGGCGAGCTGCGCGCTTCCGTGAACGTCGTTCAGCGGCAGGTGACGCCACACGTAGCGCAACTCCCCGCCGAAGGAGCCCAGCAGCTCACGGATCACGGACTCCGCCTGCCCGCAGTACGGGCACTCGAAGTCGCCGTACTCCACAAGCGTCACCGGTGCGTGCGGCGCGCCGCGGATGTGGTCGCGGGCGGGGTCGACGTCGTCGGAGAGATCGAGGATGTCCTCCGCGGTCCCCAGGATCTGGCGCGCGCGCAGCGGGCGCGGCATGCGCCGAACGAGCGCGAACACCGCCCACGCGACCAGCGGCGCGAGCAGCGCCGCGGCGAGCACCCCGAGCTTCGCCTCGCGCAGCTGCTCGCCTCGAAACGCCAAGCTCGATATCAGCAGCGAAACCGTGAACGGGATGCCCGCCACCGCCGCACCTCCAGCGAGCACCGGCCAGCTGAGGATCGGACGCGCACCGCGCAACGCCGGCCGCGACGCCAGCCACGAGGCGCCGAGGATGCCAAGCGGCTTACCCGCCACGTAGCCAAGCACGATCCCGATCGCCACCGGCGAGGTGAGCGTGTCGCCGAGCAGGCCCCCGCTGAAGTGCACGCCGGCGTTCGCGAGCGCGAACAGCGGCACCACGACGAAGCTGGTCCACGGATGCAGCCCGTACTGCACGCGCTCGTTCGGCGAGATCGCGGCGAGCACGCTCAGCTGCGCCGAGCGCGCGAGCTCCGGGGTCGGCTGCTCGCGGAACGCGCGCGTCAGCGCGGTGGCACGCTCGAGGTCTTCCCGCGCCGGCGGGTGGGCGCTCGTGACCAGTCCGATCGCGAGGCCCACGACGACGGGATCGACGCCGGACTCGAACATCGCGACCCACATCGCCACGCCCGCCGCGGCCGAGAGCTGGCGTCGCCACAGCGGCGCGCGGCGCAGCGCGATCAACAGCGCGAACAGCACCAGCGCTGAGATCAACGCGGGCACCGAGACGTGGGTCGTGTAGGCGAACGCGATCACGAGCATCGCGCCGAGGTCGTCCACTACGGCGAGCGTCAGCAGGAACACGCGCAGGCGCGTCGCCGCGCGCGGCGTCAACAGCGCGAGCGCACCCAGCGCGAACGCGGTATCGGTTGACATCGCCGCTCCCCAGCCGCGCGCCCCCGCGCCGCCGGCGTTGAACGCGAGGTAGATCGCCACCGGTGCCGCCATCCCGCCGATCGCCGCGAACACCGGGATCGTCAGGCGCCGCCGCTCGCGCAGCTCGCCCATGTCGAGCTCGCGGCGCGCCTCGAGGCCGACTACGAGGAAGAAGCACGCCATCAGCCCCTCGTTGACCCAGTGGCGCAGATCCGCCGCGATCCCGCCGCCGCCGATCTCGATCGCCAGACGCGTATGCCACAGCGATTCGTAGGAGTCAGACCACGGCGAGTTCACCCAGACCAGCGCCACGAGCGCGGCCGCCAGCAGCGACGCCGCACTGGCGGTCTCCGTGCTCAGGAAGTCGCGTACCGGCGCCGCAAGACTGCGCGCCCACGCGGTGCGCTCGCTGAAGGCGGCGGCTCGCGTCCCGGCCATAGTGCCCGGACGCGAGTCTATGCCTTCCCGCTCGTCTCGCTCAGTGGCCGGCAGAGCGGCGCTGCAGGACGCGCAGCGACAGGCCGCCAGCGAGCAGCAGCGCGCCCGCGCCGATCACCCAGCGTAGATCCAGGCCGGTGAACGGTAGTTTCGACGCCGTCGCTTTCGTGGGCGTCGTCGTGGTCGGTTCCGGCGTCGTGCTGGGCGCTGTTTCTTCTTTGGGCGCTTCTTTGCTCGGCGTGGTCGCTTCTTTGGAGGGCGCCGTACCGCTTTTCGGTTCCGGCGTGGTTTTCGGCGCCGGCGGTTTCTGGTTGTAGCCGGAGGTGCCGGTGCTGGAGGTCTGCGCAAGCGCAGGGGCCGGCACCGCGAGCGCCAGGACGGCGCTCAGCGCCACGAGTGGTGCGCGCCGCCCACGCCTACGGCGTACACCGCCGCGATCGTCGTGGGAGCCTGTTGCAGCTGTCTGCGGCCTACTGAAGACCATGTCGTCGGTCGGAGTCATGCGCACCTCCGGTGGTGTTCGCTGTTCGGGTTCGGGGGCCCACCGCGTCGATACCCGCCTCTGGGCTTGCAAGAGTCTATTGGCAATCGCGGATCGCCTACCCTCCGGTTCCATCCTGGACGCGTTTCTCCTGCCCGGCGGTGGGACTGCACAAACGCTCTCGCGCCTCTCAGCCGGCCGCCGTCTGCCCACCGACGACCACTCGCCCCAGCAGCTCGCCGTCGCGCAGATGTGCGCGCAGAACCTTCTTGTCGAACTTGCCCACGCTCGTCTTCGGGACCTCTTCGATGAACGCGAACTCGTCTGGCAGCCACCACTTTGCGACGCGCGGGCGCAGATGCTCGACCAGCGCCTGCGCGTCGGGCTCGGCACCGGGACGCATCACGACGCAGCACAGCGGCCGCTCCGCCCAGCGCTCGTCCGGCTTGGCGATCACCGCGGCCTCCAGCACATCGGGGTGAGCCATCAGCTGGTTCTCGAGCTCGACCGAGCTGATCCACTCGCCCCCTGACTTGATGACGTCCTTGGAGCGGTCGGTGATGCGCACGAACGCGTGCTCGTCGACCGCCGCTATGTCGCCCGTGCGAAGCCACTCGCCGTCGAACTTCTCGTCGCCGGAGGCGTCGTCGAAGTAGCGCCTGGCGATCCACGGGCCACGCACCTGGATCTCCCCGGTCGCCTCCCCGTCCCAGTCGACCTCGCCGCCGTCACCGTCGACGAGCCGCAGCTCGGTCCACGGGAGCGGCTTGCCCTGCAGCGCGCGTTCGTCCCAGTAGCGCTCGTCGTGGCCGCGCTCCTCGGAAGGCTCACAGAACGTCACGACGGGGCTCGTCTCGGTCATGCCCCAGCCCTGGTAGATGTGCACGCCATGGCGCTCCTGGAAGTCCTTCATCAGCTGGCGCGGGACCGCCGAGCCGCCGCACACGGCGTGGGTGAGCGAGGAGAGATCGACCTCATGGCTGTCGGCGTAGCGCAGCAGGTCGGCGAATATCGTCGGCACGCAGCCCGCGACCGTCGGGCGCTCGGCCTGGATCGCGCGCGCCAGCGGCTCGGCCTGCAGGAAGCGGTCGGGCAGCAGCAGGTCCGCGCCCGCGAGCGCGGCCGCGTAGGGGATCCCCCACGCGTTGACGTGGAACATCGGCACGATCACCAGCGCACGGTCGCGGCGCGAAAGGCCGAGGTTGTCGACGAACAGCGAGGACGTCGCGTGCAGGCAAACCGAGCGGTGCGAGTACAGCACGCCCTTGGGGTTGCCGGTCGTGCCGCTCGTGTAACACAGCGCCGCCGCACTACGCTCCTCGAGCTCGGGGTACTCGAAGGCGGTGGAGGGCGACTCCTCCAGGAGCTCCTCGTAGCGCAGGACGTTCGGGAGGGAGGGGTGGGCGGGATCCTCATCTCCGTCGCCCATCAAAACGAAATGCTCGACCTTCGGCATCTGCGGCGCGAGCTGCTCCAGCAGCCCCACCACCGAGTCGTCCACGAACACCACGCGGTCCTCGGCGTGGTTGACGATGTAAACCAACTGCTCGGCGAACAGGCGGATGTTGAGCGTGTGCAGGACCGCCCCGAGACACGGCACCGCCATGTAGAGCTCGAAATGGCGCTGGTTGTTCCACGCGAACGTACCGACACGATCGCCCGGTTCGATACCGAGCCGCTTCAGCGCGTGCGCGAGGCGATCGACGCGCTGCGAAACCTCCCCGAAGCTCGCTCGCACCACACCCGCGTCGGTGAGCGTCGCGACCTGTGCGGCGGGGTGCACGTCGCGCATCCGCCGCCGCACGTGCTGCAGCGTCAGCGGGAAATCGTCCTGCATCAAGCCTTCCAGCACTGCTCTCCCTCCTCGATCTCGTACGGCGCCCGCTGAAGCCTGCCTCGTCGGGCGCGCCCGACGGACCCCGTCATCGTAGACCGCGCGGCGTTGGCGGTGCGCGTCACAGTCAACTCGTCGGGCTCTCCCCGAGCAGCACAAGCAGCGGACGCACCTCGCAGCCGAGCGGCCGCGGCAGCGCGCTCGGTTCGAACCAGCCCGCCTCCTGGAGCTCCACGGGGTCCACGCGCACCGCCGCAGGGTCCTCCAGCTCCGCGTGCAGCGTCGTGACGCGCACCGCGATGCGATCCAAGCGCAGGTCCGAGGTCGCCAGCTCGCGCCAGCGCAGGCCCTCGACGCCGAGCTCCTCACGCATCTCACGTTCGGCCGTCGCGAGCGGCGACTCGTTACGGTGCATGCGGCCGCCCGGCACGTACCACGTGTCGCGTTCGCCGTAGGTGTGACGCACCAGCAGCACGCTCCCGCCGTGCGTGATCAGGCATTTCACTCCCCGCCCACGGCCGGGCAGCAGCAGCGAGCGCAGTTGCAGGCCGCGCCACGCGACGCGATAGAGGATCCGCAGCACCCGGATGCGCAGTCGGCTCATGCGCCGACGATACGCATCCAAGAGGGTGGCGCAGGCTGCCACCGGCGGCCGAGCCGGGCCCCTCGCTCTCTCATCAAGAGAGCGGCACACGCTGCGAGCTGCGCTCGTGCGTGTCCGTGAGCTCCCGATAGAGCTCGCGCGTGCGCGACGCGATGTCGCTCCAGTCGAAGCCGAGCACGTGCTCGGAGGCCTCCGCGACGAGCCGGTCGCGCAGCGGACCGTCCGTCAGCAGCCGCTCGATCATCACCCCGAGGTGGACGGCGTCGCCTCCGTTGAAGCGCAGCCCGACGCGGTCCCCCTCGGGCACGACCTCCCGCAGGCCACCGGTGTCGGCGACGATGCAGGGGCACCCCGACGCCATCGCCTCGAGCGCGACGAAGCCGAAGGGCTCATACAGCGAGGGCACCACACAGAGGTCCGCGATGCGGTACAGCGAGTGCAGCGCGTCGTCTCCGATCCAGCCCAGGAAGACCCCGTGCGCATCCAGACCCAGACGCCGCGCCTGCTCCTTGAGCTCGTGCTCGTGGGTCCCACTGCCGGCGACCAGAAAGCGCACGCCGCCCACACGCTCGATCACGCCGGGCAGGGCGTCGAGCGCGAACTGGAACCCCTTCTCGTAGACGAGCCGCCCGACGAGCAGGACGAGTCGCTCCTGAGGAGACGCGAACTCGGCGCGCAGCGCCTCCAGATCCCCGACCGGCTGGAGGTCGCGCGGGTCGATCCCGTTCGGGATCACCGTGATCCGCTCCTCCTCGATGTCGAAGATGTCCGCGACGTGACCGCGCATGTAATGCGAGCAGGTGATCACGGCGTCCGCGCGGTGCACCATCCAGCGCTCGACGGCATGGATGTGCGACTGCGGCGGCTCCCCCACCCAACCCTGGTGGCGACCGTGCTCGGTCGCGTGGACCGTCGTCACATATCCCACCCCGATGCGCTCCGCAAGCGCCGCCGAAGCGTTCGCCACAAGCCAGTCGTGGCCATGCACGAGCGTGTAATGGTGCTCCCGCGCAAGCGCCTCGCCGGCCTCGAGCATGTCGCGGTTCATCTGTTCGACCCACCCCACGAACCGCTCCAGGTCGCGCGGCCATCCGGGCTCCGGTACTCGGTAGACCGTGACCCCGCCACGCTCCTCCACCGCCAGCGGCTCGTCGCCCGCCTCGCTCTCGGAGCCCCGGCCGCTCGCGCGCGTGAGCACATCGACCGCGACGCCCTGGCGCGCGAGCTCCTCGGCGAGCTTGCGCACGTGGCGCGCCAAGCCTCCCTCGATCACGGGCGGGTACTCCCACGAGAGGATCAGCACGCGGTCGCTCGACTCCAGCACCACCGGCACCCTATACCTAGCCGCCGCCTCGCACCGCCTGCTCCCGGAAGGCCCGCGTCCCCAAACGCGACCCCTCGCTGACCGACCGACCGGCCGGCAAAGGCGGCCGGCACCCGGGCAGAAAGGGTAGACCCGGGTGCCGGCCTGGCCGGCGCTATGTGGGAATCAGCGCCGGCAGTTGGTTGAGCACCCACCGGTCCAGAGGCGCTCGACGTGCTCCGCGGGTCGGCAAGGTCGACACCGCCAAGCTCCCTTCAGATGTTGAGCTCGTCGAACCGTCTCGCAGCGGGGGTTGGCTTGACCTCGTTCTTGATTCGCGCTATCAAGCCGACGACCTCCAGTCTATCCAAAGCGCGCAGTGTTCCCGGGCGGTCTCCGATCTCCTCGACGAGATCCTCCAGGGCGAGTCCGTGCGGGTCCTCCGACGCAAGTAAAAGGGCCAGCACCGCCCTCTCGACTCGGTTTCCCGCCCTCGCCGCGGATGAGCTCATCCGCCATGAGTATGCCAGACAGCGCATCTTCTTGTCTGCATGTCGCCGGTTGTCTGTGGACGGACTGTCTGCGCATCGCGAAGCTCCAGAGATGCAGATGGTGGAACGATTCGCAGATAATCTGCGACGCGAGCGTCGCGCCAAGGGCCTCACACAGGAAGATCTCGCGGACGCCTCGGACCTGCACCGCACGCACATCTCGCTGTTGGAGAAGGCCAAGCGCGACCCGAAGCTGACAACGATCGCCAAACTCGCCGCGGGACTGCAGACGACTCCGGAGCGCCTGCTCACCGGGATCGGCGAGCGCCGCGAGCAGGCCTGAGCTTCTTCAGCGCGCCGGCGCAGCCTCGACGGCTCTCGCCTCACTCCGCTCGTCCCAGCGATTGACGGTGCGCAGCAGCTGGAAGTAGGCGATCGCGCCCGGGATCGTGGGCAGCCAGAACGAGATCACGCGGTACGCGAGCACCGCCAGGACAGCCAGCGAGAGATCGACGCCAAACGCCGCGAACACCCCGATCATCCCGCCCTCGACACCGCCGAGTCCGCCAGGCAGCGGCAGGAGGTTGCCGAGCGTACCGACGAAATACGCCATCCAGATCACCGGGAACGGCGGCGCGGAGCCGAACGCGTGGAACGCGGCCCACAACACGCAGATGTCGAAGCCCCACCAGGCGAGCGCCCCCAACAGGTACGGGTCGCGGGTGCGCACGAGAGCGATCGCTGTGCGCACGCCGCTCGCGGCGAGCGCCGGCACGGTCGCGAGCCGCGCGACCCCTCGGGCGAGCCGCCCCGAGCCCGCGGCCCAACGCGCGAGCCGCCGCTCGATGTCGCCGGGCAGCAGCGCCATCGCGCCGGCCAGCGCGAACAGCAGCGCCGCGACGGTCGCCGGGACAATCGTGAGCGCGAACGAGCCGCCGCCGGGGAACAGTCCGATGCCGAGACCGATCCCGTCGAGCAGCAGCGAGCCCGCGTAGATCACATACAGCAGCACCATGAATGCGACCATCCGACACGCGACGAGCCGCGCCTCCATGCCCGAACGCCGCAGCGCCCATACCGTCAACGCGATCCCGCCGGCACCGGCGGCCGCGAACAGCCTGGTCGCGGCGAGGCTGGCCATCGTGATCTGGTAGCTCTCGCGCCACCCGATCTTGCCGGGCGGGCGTACGAAGACCGCGCGGAACAGCGCGACGTAACCGCCAAACGAGAGCAGCTCGAAGCAGACCCCGATCGCCAGCCACCATTTGTCGCCGCGCTCGATGCGGTGCACGGTCGTGCCCAGGCCGGTGAGCTTGGGCAGGACGAAGTAGAGAAAGCCGACGGCGGAGAGCACGAAGATGCCGAAGACCGTCGCCTGGCGGCGCGTGATGCGCACGCGCGGCATCTCCTCGCGCGAGGACTCCTCAAACGGCGGCGGCGAGGGGGCGGGCGCGTCCGGCGACTCGAGCTGCCCGTCTCGCGAGCCAAGCGGCTCGCGGGTGTCGCCTCTGCTCTGCGTCTCGCTCGCGTGCACCTGTCCTCGCCGTTACCCCGCCTCGTGTGCCATGGCCTCCAGTGCGGCCACGGCGCGCGCAAACCGCGTGAGCGCCGGCCCGGCCCGCGGCGCCAGGCGACGCACCGCTGCCGTGAGGGCCGCTCCCGCAATCAGGTCGGCCGCGTAATGCTCGCCGAGGTACACGAGCGCCACCCCGAGCGTTGACGTGTAAGTCCACCCCAGAGCTCCCGCGACCGGGCCGGTCTCGGCGAGCAGCTGGGCGGCCATCACGGATGTGGCAAAGTGCAACGACGGCATCGCAGCCAAGGGATTGCCTCCGAGGACACTGTAGAGCGGGCCCCAGCTGTCCTCCCAGAAATCCTCGCCGTACTCGACCATCATGCGCCTGACGGACAGCATGCGGTGCGGAGCCGCCGGGTCGGGACCCGCGATCGAGGCAGTTCCGGCGGCGGGGTCGGAACCCTCGCTCTGGTGGAGACCGCGCTCGGGGGCCGCCGCGGCGTACCACGGGGGCGCGGTGGGCAGCACCCAGTAGATCATCGCCCCGATGTCGAACACGGCGTAGGTGAGCGCGGCGGCGCGGTCGAAGCGGCGCGGGTGGCGCAGCATGATGTAGAGGAGCGCGCCGTGGGGCACCATGAACCACGACCAGTGCGCCCACACGAGCACGCGATCGAGCGCGCGCCAGCTCGGGCCGTCTGGGCCGACCTTCGCGAGTCCGCGCTGCAGGCGCTCGGTGGGGATCTCCCCGAGGCCGAGGACGCGGTCGATTGCGATCGGGTAGTCGACGTGAACCCGCACGGCCTGGTCGTCGGCGTCGTCGTGCGGGGCCTTGTAGGCGGCTACGTACGCCCACATCTGCAGGCAGCACGCCGCGACGTCGCGGGTGCGCGAACGGCGCGTCGCCACGCACAGGCCGAGCGGAGCCGCAAACGCGATCGTCTGCATCGCGAGCGCAGGCGCCCCGACCCGCTTGCGTACGACCGGCGCGAGCACACCCGCCGCGACGACACCCCAGGCGGTTGCACGCATAGCCCTCGACCGCCGCACAGGGCGCGCAGTATATGCCGGCCTCCGGTCCCGTCGCGTGCGGATGGTGCCGTTGGGCGCCGGCCGCGCGCTCAGCGCCCCGTGCGCTCACGCGCGGCGGCGCGCACGAGCGAACCGACGAAGGGGCTGCACTCGTCGACCTCCGGATGCCACTGGACCCCCAGGACGAAGCGGCCATCCCCCCCCTCCCCCTCCCACTCGATCGCCTCGGGAAGATCGTCGTCGAGGGTCGAGGTCCCGCTCACGCGCAGGCCCTCGCCGAGCCGCTCGACGCCCTGATGGTGGTGAGACTTCGTGGCGTGGCGGCCCTCACCCGCGACGCGCCGCGCGAGTGTGCCCTCGGCGAACACGACGTCGTGGTCGGCGCCATCGAAGGAGCCGACGACGCGGCGATGCTCGTGGTGGCCGAAGCGCTCGGGGAGGTGCTGGACGAGGGTGCCGCCGCAGGCGACGTTGATGAGCTGCATGCCGCGGCAGATGCCGAGCACGGGCAGCTCGCGCTCGATCGCGGCGCGCGCGAGCGCGATCTCGAAGGCGTCTCGCTCGGGCGCGGTATCGACGGTCTCGGGGTGCGCGGGCTCCCCGTAGGAGGCGGGATCGATGTCCGCTCCACCCGCGAGCAGCAGGCCGTCGAGCAGCTCGAGCACCTTCTCCGGTCGCTCGACGAGCCGCGGGTCGGGCGGTATCAGCAGAGCGAGCCCACCGGCGTCCTGCACGGCGAGCACATAGCTGCGCGGTGTCAGCAGCGCCTCCTGGTCCCAGACGCTCCAGCGCGCGTCCTCGATCGCCGCGCAGATGCCGATGACTGGCCTGTTCATCGCACACACCATAGGATCCCCGAGCGATGAGCGAAGGCGAGAGCACCGCGGAGCAGCGAACCGTCACGCTGGAGGTGAGCGCGGCGGGCGTCGCGTGGATCGAGCTGAACCGCCCCGAGGCGCTGAACGCGTGGAACCAACAGCTCGGACTCGACCTGCTCGGAGCGCTGCGCGAAGCGGCCGAGCTCGAGAGCGCCCGAGCGGTGGTCATCTCGGGCGCGGGACGCGCGTTCTCCTCGGGAGCCGACCTCAAGGACTTCAGCGGCGGCGAGCTGACACCGGACGGGCGCCCCGACGTCTACACGACGCTGACCGAGCGTTACCACCCGATCATGCACGCCGTGCGCGAGCTGCCCAAGCCGGTGATCGCGAGCGTGAACGGGGCGGCGGTGGGAATCGGGGCGTCGCTGGCTCTCTGTTGCGACCTGATCTGGGCGGCGCAGAGCGCGTACTTCCTGCTGGCGTTCGTCAACATCGGGCTGGTCCCGGACGGGGGCTCGTCGCTGTTCGTCCCGACCCGCGTGGGGATGGCGCGGGCAAGCGAGATGGCGCTGCTCGGCGAGCGGATCTCAGCGGAGCAGGCATTGCAGTGGGGTCTCGTGAACCGCGTCGTCGCGGACGAGCAGCTTCTCCAGGAGACGACTGCCCTCGCGGAGCGCCTCGCGGGCGGCCCGACGCGAGCGTACGCGGGCGCGAAGCGTCAGCTCAACGCGTGGCTGTACGGCCGGATGGCCGATCAGCTGGAGCTGGAGGCGCAGATCCAGCGCGAGATGGCGAGCTCGGACGACTTCGTGGAGGGCGCGATGGCGTTCCTGCAGAAGCGCCCGCCCGAGTTCCGAGGGCGCTGAGGCCGCTTTGCGAGCGGCCTCGCAGCGCATCGCGAGGGGCGTTGAAGCGCGTTCCGCCCGAGCCTGAATAGAATCCCGCCCGCTTTGAGCCATCTGCTCCCGACGACGTTCGCGTTCTTCACGCCCCAATCGGGGGGCTCGCCGAACGCGAACGAAATCAACGACCTCTACAAGATCGTGCTCTACGTGGGGCTCGTGATCTTCGTGGGCGTCGAGGGCGCGCTCGCGTACGCGCTCTACAAGTTCCGCGCGCGCAAGGGCGCCGTCGCGGCGCAGATCCACGGCAACACGCGCCTCGAGATCGGCTGGACCGCGGGAGCGGCGCTGGTGGTGGTCGCGCTGGCGATCCTGACGGTGGTCAAGCTGAGCTCTATCCAGAGCCCACCGAACTCGGGCCCGACGGGCGACACGCTGCTCGGCGACGGAACGTCGAGCGCGCTGTACGCGACGGCCGATCGCAAGCTGCCCCCGAACGGAAAATCGCTGAACATCAAGGTGATCGGGCGTCAGTTCATCTGGCAGTACGTGTACCCCGGAGCGACCCAGTCCGACGAACTGGGCGCGCCGTACTCCTACGAGGAAATGGTCGTGCCGACGGAAACGACCGTGACGCTGGACATCGTCTCCGAGGACGTCGTGCACTCCTGGTGGGTCCCCGCGCTGGGCGGCAAGTTCCAGGCGGTGCCGGGCTACCACAACTACACGTGGTTCAAGATCGCCAAGCCCGGCGTCTACCACGGGCAGTGCGCGCTGATCTGCGGCCGCGGGCACGCGCGCATGATCGCGACCGTCCGCGCCGTCACGCCGCCCGAATTCGACAAATGGCTCGCCGAACGCAAGCGCGCGATCGAAGAAGCGAACACAGACGCGGGGCAGGAACGCGCGACCCTGAACAAGCAGACCGGCCCCGGACAGGTCGAGAACCCCTAGGAGATCACGCACGCGATGGCAACGTACGCCGCCCCAGCCACGACCCCGGTCCCGCAGATCGTCGCCCACGAGGTGGAGCGCGAGCAGCGCGGCTTCATGAGCTGGCTCACGACAACCGACCACAAGCGGATCGGGATCATGTACATGGTCCTGACGTTCGTGTTCTTCCTGCTCGGCGGGACGGAGGCGCTGATGATGCGCCTGCAGCTGGGGGCGCCGGAAAACACGCTGATCAGCCCGCAGACCTACAACCAGCTGTTCACGATGCACGGGACGACGATGATCTTCCTGTTCGTCGTGCCGATGATGGCGGGGCTGGGCAACTACTTCCTCCCGCTGATGATCGGGGCGCGCGACATGGCGTACCCGCGGCTGAATGCGCTGTCGTTCTGGCTGCTGCTCGCGGGCGGCGTCGTGTTCTACGCCTCGATCTTCTGGAACCCGCCGGAAGCGGGCTGGACGAGCTACACGCCACTATCCAATGCCTTCTTCTCACCTGGCGGCGGCCAGGACGCGTGGATCTACCTGATCCACCTGACCGGCCTCTCCTCGATCCTGGGCGCGATCAACTTCTACGCGACGACCGCGAACATGCGCGCGCCGGGGATGAGCTGGGGGCGCCTGCCGCTGTTCATCTGGGCGCTCCTGACGTACTCGGTGCTGATCATCGTCGCGATGCCGGTGATCGCGGCGGCGGTGACGCTGCTGCTCACCGACCGCCACTTTGGGACCCACTTCTTCGACCCCTCGCAGGGGGGCTCGGCGCTCTTGTGGCAGAACCTGTTCTGGTTCTTCGGGCACCCCGAGGTCTACATCATGGTGCTGCCCGGATTCGGGATCGTCTCCGAGATCCTGCCGGTGTTCGCGCGCAAGCCGATCTTCGGCTACAAGGCGATCGCGGCCTCGACGGTCTCGATCGGCTTCCTGGGCTTCCTGGTGTGGGTGCACCACATGTTCACGGCGCCGCTGCCGCTGGTGGTGCTGATATTCGCGATGCTCGCGTCGTTCTTCATCGCGGTCCCGACGGGCGTGAAGATCTTCAACTGGGTCGCGACGCTGTGGCGCGGGACGATCGAATTCAAGACCCCGCTGCTGTTCTGCGCGGGCTTCATCTCGCTGTTCCTGATCGGCGGGATCTCGGGGGTGATGCTCGCGGTGGTCCCGGTCGACTGGCAGCTCAACGAAACATATTTCGTGGTCGCGCACATCCACTTCGTGCTCATGGGAGGCGCGGTGTTCACGATCTTCGCGGGGATCTACTACTGGTTCCCGAAGATCACCGGCAGGATGATGAGCGAGGGTCTCGGCAAGGTGAGCTTCTGGCTGATGTTCATCGGCTTCCTGGCCACCTTCCTGATCCAGCACGTGATCGGCCTGGATGGGATGCCGCGGCGCGTATACGAGTACGAAAACGTCGGCAACCTGCACCTCTACAACCTGATCTCCACGATCGGCTCGTTCGTCCTCGCGGCGGGGATCCTGGTGACGATCGTCAACGCGATGCGCTCCCTGAAGGCCGGTGCGATCGCGGGCCCGGACCCGTGGAAGGCGAACACGCTGGAGTGGTTCACCACCTCCCCCCCGCCGGTCAACAACTTCGACACGATCCCGCGCGTGCGCTCGGTGGAACCGATGAAGGACATCCGCCGCGAGATCGAGCTGCGCACGGCGCCGGGGTGGTCGGGGACGGCCAACCCGACGGTACCGACGGGCGCCACGCAGGTCGGGGTTTAGCGGCGTCCTTGTTCCCGAGCCGCGACGCGGTCGTGGGTTGGGGTGGGAGATCGTCCGCGTGAGTTGGCCGCACGACCCGGGGCTCGTTGCGCGAGGCATCCGTGCCTCGCCGACAGAGCGCTCTCGCTGACTGCGACGATGGAGTGAGCGCGCACTCGGGCCCGGGGCGAGGTCGTCGCCGCTCGGCCGGGGTCGCCGTGTGAGGGCGCCCGTTAGCAGTCGTGCCTCGGCGAGCGGCCGGTCGTCGTCGACCCCGCTCCGGGCCTCACTGGGCCGAGCACAAGACCTACTAATCACGTACAGGCGGCCCCGTAAGCGTTTCATCTAACCGAATGACCGAGCTCGATCCGTCGCCAGGGTCGCCTCCACTAACCCAGCATTCGCAAATCCGCATCGCGTGCTGGCCAAGGACGCCGAATCTTGGTGGTGTCCGGACGGATGCCGTACACTTCGCTTATGGGGACGCCCGCTACGACGAAGACCCGCAGGATCGAGATCCGGATCACCGAGGAGGAGCGCGACCTGGAGCAGGCCGCAGCGGCGGCCAACGGCGAGACCCTGAGCGAGTTCGTTCGCCGAGCCGCCCGCGGGGAGGCTGAGCGGACTCTCGCCGAGCGCACCCGGTACCTCGTTGACGACGAGGCCGCACAGCGGTTCCTCGCAGCCCTGGAGAAGCCGCCGGGCGCCACCGAGCAGGGGTTGCGCCGGCTGACCGCGAAGCCGAGCGTCCTGCGCCCAGCGTGACGCGGCAGTTCGGGGCGACAACTCCGTTAGACCGCCGCGCACACCGTGTCGATGAGTTCTCCTGCGGCGAGGAGACATTGGACCGCTGGCTGCGCGCCTACGCGGGGCAGAGCCAGCGACGCGACGCAGCACGCACGTTCGTGACGACCGATGGGGAGAGCCGCGTCGTCGGCTACTACACGCTCGTCGCGGCGCAGGTCGAGCACGAGCAGGCCACCGCCGAGGTCCGCCGTGGGCTGTCAAAGCACTTCCCAATCCCTGTCGCGCTCATCGCGCGTCTGGCTGTCGCAACCCACCATCAGGGCGTCGGCCTCGGCCACAGTCTGCTGCTCGACGCGCTTCAGCGCGTCCTGCGCGCCTCGGACGAGCTGGCGATACGAGCGGTCACGGTGGATGCGCTGGGGGGCGATGCCGCTTCGTTCTATCGCAGGTTCGGGTTTGAGCCATCTCACCTGGCTCCCGACACGCTGATGGTGGCGCTCCAAGCGATACGAGCGATCCTGGGTTCCTGAGCACCCCGGGCGAGGGCTTGAGCCGCGCTTTTGCAGCCCGCTCGACACCGCGGCGTTCGCGACTCGTGATCGCTCGGCCGTTGACTGCGAAACCCCGGCTATATCCAAGCTTAAAAGCTAACCTTGGATACATGCCCATGCAACCCAAGACGCGGCGAGCTGAAGCGCGGTGCTTCCGCCCCTGAGAGTGGTCGGCGCTACCTGCCCTTGGGCTTCGTCCCGCCGCCGTACTTCTTCTTGACCCTGGCTTCGCAGCGCGCGATCTGCTTGCGCGGCAGTTTCTTGCACTTGCGCAGCGCTTCGGCGCGCATCGCGCCGAGGGGCGGGTGCTTGGGGTGCGGTTTGAGCTCTTCTTCCTGCTTCTTCTTGGCCGCCGCTTCTTCTTCGTGCTTCTTGTTGGCTTCTTCGAGCTGCTTGGCGCGTTCTTCGACTTTTTTGAGCGCCGCTTCGACGCGCTGTAGTTCTTCGTGCGCTTTGGTCGCTTCGGCTTCGTGTTTGTGCTGGGCTTCGGCTTCGCGCTGCGGCGCTTCCGTTTCGCGCTGCGCGGCTTCGACTTCGGCGCTGCTGATGGCCCTGATATGACCGGGCACGTTCGAGTGGATGACGAACGTGGCTTCGACTCCCGTGGTGACAAGCGCGGCGGCACCGTGTTTGCCGTGCGGGATCGCGCTCAGTTTTTCGCCGCTGAGAGTTTCGTATTCATGGGGCGTCTCGATGCTTCCGACCTGGCTGAGCGTGGCCAGGAAGGACGTGGCTTCTTGGTCGATCGGCGCGACCGGCGCGAGGAAGGCGCCAGTGCCTTCGGCATCTTCGCCGCCGCATTTGAATGAGATGTAGAGACCGCCGCCGGGGTTGAGCAGCATGGCGACTTCGCGTTTTGCCTGATCGATGTAGACGAGTTCCGCGTCGATCGAGCCCGTCGTGATTTCTTCTTCTTCTGCGCCGGTTGACTGACACTTCGCGGTGGGTTTTTCGGTGGTGCAGCCGGTGAAGACGAATTTCGCGACCGCCGTGCGGGAACCGGTGAGCTCGCCTTCGCCGCGCGACGCGGTGCAGTGCACGAGGCTTTCGAAGTCCGCCATTTCGGCGCTGAGAGACCCGCCTTCGACCGTGAAGGCGACCGGAAACGCGTGGCCGGGCACGACGAATTCCAGCACCGGCGAGGCCGCCGCGCTGGCGCCCGCCGGCACCAGCAACAGCGCCCCGACCGCAATCGAGGCGATGACGGCAACGCGCCCGTCACGGACGATCTGACTTACTCGTAGGTTCAACGCAATCCCTCCCGCTCGGTATCGCTCGATGTAGGCACCGCCACGTCGCGCGCCTGCCGCCGCGCGTACCGTCGCGATTGCTGGACCTCGGTGGTCCAGTCCCCGCTCGAGCCACTCGCCCATCTCGCGTGAAGCTACCAGAGCAGCTGGGGGCGGCGCAACGCGGCGGGCCGCGTCGCCGCCGCGCTCCGGCGGCGCGGACCACTAGACTCCCGCACCCATGGACGGCTCACCGGGATCGCTTTCGGCTGCGCCAGCGCTGGCGCCCGCGCGCGTCGGTCTTGCGCCGCGCACGCGCCAGCTGCTGAGCGACTACCTCGAGCTGACCAAGCCGAAGGTCCAGTCGCTGCTGCTGTTGACGACGATCGCGACGATGTACGTCGCCGGCGACCCCTCGGTCGCGCTCGTCGCGCTGACATGCCTCGGGGGCTACCTGTCGGCTGGCGGCGCGGGCGCCGTGAACCACTGGTTCGACCGCGACATCGACGCGCGCATGACGCGCACCGCGACGCGCCCCATTCCCGCGGGCCGCGTCGCCCCGCGCGCGGCCCTCGCCTTCGGCTGCGCCCTGGCGGCGCTCTCGTTCGCGGAGCTCTCGCTGACCGTCAACGTGCTCGCCGCGAGCCTCTCCTTCGCGGGCTTCCTCGGCTACGTGTTCGTCTACACCGTCTGGCTCAAGCGCCGCACCCCCCAGAACATCGTGATCGGAGGCGCCGCGGGCGCGGTCCCGCCGCTCGTCGGGTGGGCCGCGGTGCGCGGCTCGGTCGGGGGCACGGCGGTGCTGTTGTTCTTCATCGTCTTCTTCTGGACTCCCCCCCACTTCTGGGCGCTCTCGCTGCTCATGAAGGGCGAGTACGAGAAGGTCGGCGTCCCGATGCTGCCGGTCGTGCGCGGTGACGCCGAGACGCGGCGGCAGATCCTGCTGTACACGTTCCTGCTGTACGCCGTCACCCAGCTCCCGTTCTGCGCGGGCGGCTTCGGCGCGGTCTACCTGGCCGCCTCGCTCGTGCTGGGGCTCGGGTTCATCGGCGGAGCCGTCCGTCTGTACCGCAGCGGCGACGGACCTCCGGCGGTGGCGCGCCGCAACGCGCTGCGCCTGTACCTGTTCTCGCTGGCCTATCTCGCGCTGCTGTTCTGCGCGATGGTCGCCGACGCGCACCTGTAGACTGCCGCTCCATCAACCAACGTCGGAGCCACCAGCCATGATGACCCGCCGCCTCGCCCAGAAGAACATCCGCACCGGCCTGCTCGTCGGGGCGCTCTGCATGTTCATCTTCGGGCTCAGCTTCGTGGTAGCCGCACTCTACGTCTCATGAGCCCGCTCGACCCCGAGATCCCGCCGGTCGGCGAAGAGGTCCACCTTCCCGGGCCCAGCATCCTGCCGCTGCTGACCGCCGTCGGCATCACGCTGTTCCTCGTGGGGATCACGACGGTCATCGAGCTCACGATCGTCGGCGGCATCCTCACGATCGCCTGCATCCTGCGCTGGATCGGCGATACGCGACGCGACATCGACGAGCTCCCGCTCGACCCGCACTGACATCCGCGCGCGGTGGAGCGCCGCGTGCGTCCCTCCCACGCACGCGGCCCATGGCGATGGCGCTCCGCTCCCCGGCGGGGCGCCAGTGCCCCTCTCTCACCCCACCGCGGCGCTTGCCGGCACGGGACAGATGGCCCCATCGTCGGTCCAGCAGCGCACGATGTCGCGAACGGAGAGGATGCCCACGGTCTCCCCTCCCTCGACGACGATCAGATGGCGGAAGCTTCCGCGCACCATCGCTGCGGCGGCCTCCTCCAGCGACCAGTCCGGCGCGGCGTACACGACGTCGCGCGTCAGGTGCTCCGCGACGAGCTCGCGATCCGGGTCCTCGCCGGCGCCGACCGAGGCGAGGATGTCGCGCTCGGTGAGGATCCCGGTGCCGGGTGCGTCGGGGTCGAACACGATCGCGGCACCCACGTGGCGCTCGGACATCAGCCGCGCCGCGTCGCGCAGCGTATGTCCGGGACCGACCGCAAGGATCGTCGGGCTCATACCTTCGTACACCTGCATCGCCGGCTCCTTTCTCGCGAAACCACACCGCTCGAACACCGCTCGAGGCTTGCAACGATTGCCTCAATCTAGTGACCGGGGAGCGATCCGTCAAGTGGCCCTGCGCACCACCTTGCCCTTCGTCGGGCGAAGGCAATAGGATCCGAGCCGGGATGTCGGAAGGGTCGATTCCAGGTCACGATGCGCGAGGGGCAGTCCGTGCCTAAACGGCCCCTGCTCGTCACGATCGTCGCCGGCGCGATCGCGACCGCGATCGGGATCGTCCTCAGCTTCGTCATCCACTGGTTCCCGGTCGCGGCCTCCAGGCAGGCCAAGAACACCGACCGCCTCTACCACGTGCTCGTGATCGCGTCGATCCCGATCTTCGTGCTGGTCGTCTCGGTGATCCTGTACTCGGTATGGCAGTTCCGCATGCGCCAGGGCGAGGAGCTCAAGGACGGGCCGCCCATCCACGGAAACACGCGCCTGGAGGTGATCTGGACGGCGATTCCCTCTGTTCTCGTGATCGCGCTTGTCTCCTACTCGTTCGTCGTGCTCCACGAAAACGAGCGCCGGCCTGGAGGCAAGGAAATCGAAGTCGGCGTCACCGGCCAGCAGTTCTTCTGGGATTACGAGTACCCCACCTCGATCACCGGTGGGGCGCCGCTGCGCAGCTACGACCTCTATCTCCCCGAGGGCGAGTCCGTGGAGTTCACGATGCATTCCAAGGACGTCATCCACGCCTTCTGGATCCCGGCCTTCCGCCTGCAGGAGGATGTGGTGCCGGGGATCACGACCCACTACCGCGTGACCCCGACCCGCCTGGGCAGCTACCCGATTGTCTGCAACCTGCTCTGCGGCGCCGGCCACGGGCTGATGCGCTCCACCGTGCACGTCGTCACGCCGGCGCAGTTCGAAGCTTGGGTGCAGAGCCAAGCAAAGGCTCCCAGCACGGTGGCCACGGGGTAGAGTGAGCGAAAGGGTCCGCATGACGAGATCGCAGGGAACCATCTGATGGCCACAAGGCTCCGCGCGCCGGGCTTCTACCGCGCCACGCTCGCGACCGTGCTCGGCGTGGCGTTCGCCACAGCGCTGACCTGGGTGGTGCGTGCCTCCACGGGGCACGCCACGTTCACGCACTACCTCAGCGGCGACGCGATCACCACGGTTTCGCTGATCGCGTGCCCGCTGTTCTTCCTCGTCGGCCTCGGCGCGTTCGACTACTGGTTCTACTGGGCCGCCGGGCGCCCGACGCGCGCCGAGGACCACTCCAGCCACGGCGCGCACAGCTGGAAGGACTACTTCCGCGTCAACACCGACCACAAGGTGATCGGCGTGCAGTACGTCGTGACGTCGTTCTTCTTCCTGCTCGTGGGCGGCCTGATCGCGATGCTGATGCGCGTCGAGCTCGCGCAGCCGGGCGCGAAGTTCGTGGACGCCAACACCTTCAACGGCCTCTTCTCCGTCCACGCCTCGATCCTGATCTTCTTCTTCATCATCCCCGTGTTCGCGGGGCTCGCGAACTTCGTGCTGCCGCTGATGATCGGCGCGCCCGACATGGCGTTCCCGCGCCTGAACGCGCTGTCGTTCTGGATGCTGCCGCTGGGCGGCGTCGTCATGCTGCTGAGCTTCCTCGCGCCCGGCGGCGCGTTCGCGGACGGCTGGACCGCCTACACCCCGCTCTCGACCCACGCGCCGCTCGGCCAGAACTTCTTCTCGATCGGGGTGCAATTCGCGGGCGCCTCCTCCGTCGCCACTGCGCTCAACTTCCTGGTGACGATCATCACGATGCGTGCTCCGGGGATGAGCTTCTTCCGGATGCCACTGCTGGTTTGGGCGAACTTCTCGACCTCGCTGCTCGTCGTGATCGCCACGCCGTTCATCGCGGCCTCGCAGTTCTTCATCCTGCTGGAGCGCGCGCTGGGCTTCAACTTCTTCGACTCCGACAAGGGCGGCAACGTGCTGATGTACCAGCACGTCTTCTGGTTCTACTCGCACCCCGCCGTCTACATCATGATCCTGCCCGGCTTCGGGATCATCAGCGAGATCATCGCCGTCAAGTCACGCAAGCCGATCTTCGGCTATCGCATGATGGCGTTCTCGTTGCTCGCGATCGTGCTGCTCGGCTTCACGGTCTGGGCACACCACATGTTCACATCGGGGATGCCCAGCTGGATCCGCATCCCGATGGCGATCACGACCGTCATCATCGCCGTCCCGACCGGCATCAAGGTCTTCTCGTGGCTGGCGACGCTATGGCGCGGCGTGCTGCACCTGGACACCTCGATGCTGTTCGCGCTCGGCTTCATCACCACGTTCACGCTCGGCGGGATCAGCGGGATCATGCTCGCGATGATCCCCTTCGACATCCACGTCACCGCGACCTACTTCATCGTCGCCCACATCCACTACGTGCTGTTCGGGGGCTCGCTGATGACGATCTTCGCGGGCGTCTACTACTGGTTCCCGAAGATGACCGGGCGCATGTACGACGAGCGCCTCGGCAAGTGGCACTTCTGGAGCACGTTCGTCTTCTTCAACCTCACGTTCGCCCCGATGCACGTCCTCGGCCTGCAGGGCATGCCGCGACGCGTCGCCACATATGCCTCGCAGTTCTCCGACCTCAACCTGTTCATCTCGATCTGCAGCTGGATCCTCGGCCTGAGCACGCTGATCTTCATCTACAACATCGTCACCAGCTGGCGCGGCGGTCCGCGCGCTGCGGCCAACCCGTACCGCGCGTTGACGCTCGAGTGGCAGGTCTCCTCGCCCCCGCCGATCTTCAACTTCGACCGCGTGCCGACCGTCGTCGGCGGCCCCTACGAGTACGGCATCCCGGGCGCCGTGCACGGCATCTTCGCGCCCGCGCCGCAGCCGGCGGAGGTACGCACGGGAGCGGCCGGCAGCGTGCCCGTTCCGAGCGGAGGTGAACGATGAGAGAGGTACTGGTAATCGCCAACCGCACGCTCGGGGGGCGTAAGCTTCTCGACCGCGTGCGCGAGCTGGCAAGCGCCGAGGAGACGAGCTTTCGCCTCGTCGTGCCCCAAACAAAACCGTCCTCCGGCCTTGTGATCTACGACGAGGCGGTGCGCGACTCCGCACAGGTGCGCATCGATCTCGCCGTCTCGCTGCTCGCCGACGAGGGCATCACCGCCAGCGGCACGGTCGGCGATCAGGACCCCTTCCTGGCCGCGATGGATGCGATCGCCGAGCGCCGGCCGAGTGAGGTGATCGTCTCGACGCACCCCAGCACGCACTCTGGCTGGCTGCGGCGCGACCTGATCGAGCGCATCGAAAACGCCTCCGGCCTGCCGGTGGAGCACATCGTGAGCGACATCGAGCAGGAGGGCATTCCGTTTCGGGTGACGCTCGTGATCGCCAACCGCACCTCCAGCGGCGAGGAGCTGATCGAGCACCTGCGCGAGAAGGCCGCGCACGGCGAGCGCCACCTGTTCGTCGCGGTCCTCCCCCAGCAGGGCCGCCACGGCTCCGCCGCCCTGGAGGCACGCGCGCGCCTGGCGCGGATGCTGGAGCGCCTACGTGAGGAGGGGCTGCTCGCGTCGGGCATGATCTCAGACCCCGATCCCTACACCGCGGCCATGAATGCCCTGGAGCTGTTCCGCGTCGACGACCTCGTGATCTCGACGCTCCCCGACGAGCGCTCGGGCTGGATGCGCTCGAACCTCGTCGAGCGCCTGCACGGCGCCACGTCGCTGCCGGTGGAGCACGTCGTCGTGGACATCCAGGAGCCCTCCAGCGCGGCGCCCGCCGCGATCGGGAGTTAGGAGGAGCCGATGGAGGCCGCGAGCATCGCGCATCCCGCCGCGCACGGCGACCACGCCCACGAGGGCGAGCACCACGGTCCCCCCGCCGCACATCGCAGCTCCCGCGTGGACCCGCAGCTGCTGGGCATGCTGCTTTTCATCATCTCCGAGGTGATGATCTTCGGGGCGTTCTTCACCGCCTACTTCTTCATTCGCGTCGCCCAGGGCGACCCGTGGCCGGCGCCCGGCACGAATCTGCCCGTGGAGGTCGCGGGCGTCAATACCGCGATCCTCGTCTCCTCCTCCTTCACGCTGCACTGGGCCGAGACGGCGATCAAGCGCGGCAACCGCCTCGGATTGAAGGCCGGCATCCTCACGACGTTCCTGCTGGGCTGCACGTTCCTGTTCGTCCAGATCAACGAGTACGCCAACATCGGCTTCGCCCCACAGGACCACGCGCAGGCGACGATCTTCTACTCGCTGACAGGCCTCCACGGCGCGCACGTCACGATCGGCCTGATCCTGCTGCTGATCGTCACGGTTCGCGCCTTCCGCGGCCACTACTCGCCCGAGGAGCACCGCGGCGTCGAGATCCCCGGCATCTACTGGCACTTCGTCAACATCATGTGGATCATCGTGTACCTCACCGTATACGTGATCTAGGAGAGCGGGCCGTGCTCAATCCGCTGCGCTCCGAGGGCGAGGCGTTCCGCCTGTTGCTCTACGTGCTCGCGGTCTTCGTGGTCGTGCTCGCGGCGATCCTGATCGCGCGCGCGATCTTCTAGAGGCTGGATGTTGGGGTTTTCGATTACAGGCTCGGTACGTGGCTAAATAGTTTCGTGCTGTAAAGGAGCAGGAAAAGAGAACTTCGCTCGACGCCTCAAAAGAGAACTTCGCTCGACGCCTCTATCGGTAAGGACGCCGAGATCGGCGCCTCCACGGCCGCGAGAGCTACTTGACGGTGAGTGTGCCGAGCATCCCCGCGGCGCGGTGCCCGGGGGCCTGGCAGAAGTAGGTGTAGGTGCCGGGCTTGAGCGTGACCGAGAACGAGGCGGTGCCCTTCGGTTCGAGCTTGCTCGCGCCCAGTACCGGCCCGTTGGTGCCGGGTTGGATCGCGACGTTGTGGACGACCCCGGACATGTTCTTCATCGAGATCGTCACCTGGCCGGCTTTCGCGGTGGCCTTGGTCGCGGTGTAGGCGAGCTGCCCGTTGGGGGCGGCTTCCAGTTCGAGCTTGCCCCCCTTCTCTTCGGCTGGCTTACCCGCGCCGGTCGGTTCGACGGCGCTGGCGAGCAGGCCGGCGTCCTTGCCGGACTTGCCGGCGACCGCTTCGACGTAGGCGGCGACATCGTTCAGCGCCGCCCCGCTGAGCAGATCCTTGGGCATCGCGCCGGTGGGGTTGGGGAATTCGACCTGGTATTTGACGACGCTGCGGATCGAGGTACGCCCGAGCCCTTCGGAGAGGCTGTTGGCGAACGCGACGTCGAGGTTCGGTCCCACCGAGCCCTTGGTTTCGGCGTGCGCGAGTGCGTGGCACGCACCGCACTTGGCGACGAACTGCTGCTTGCCGACGATCAGGTTGGCGTTGTTCTCGCCGTGCTTGACCGTGCCGCAACCGCTGACGGCAAGCAGCGCGGCGCCGCTCGCCCCCAGCATCAGACCCAGATGACGCAGGCTCCCCACGGCGCGCACTCTATCCGACGGCGCGGGCGGAGTGATCCGCGAGCGGCAGCTCCCCAAGTCGTCCCTGCGCGGCGGCTATCACGCCACGCGCGACGCCCTCCCAGGACCAGCGTTCGCGCACGGTTGCGACGAGACCCGCGCGCGCACGCTCGCGTAGATCGGCGTCGAGCGACAGCCAGTCGGCGACCCGCTCGGCGAGGGCCGCGACGGCGCGATCGTCCACCGGAAAAGACAGCAGGCGGGCTGCGGCTGGCGGCAACGCGCGGGCGAGCACGTCGCTGACCTCCGCCAGCCCCGAATGGGCGGCGCTCACGGGCAGCGCGCCGCACGCCGCGGCCTCGGCGGCGACCATCCCGAACGCCTCCGGGAACGTACTCGGTACGACGAGCGCCTCGCACGCCGGCAGCAGCCCGGTAAGCTCGTCGTGGTCGAGGCGACCGCTGAAGATCACGCGCTCGGGCAGCGTTCGGGCCGCGCTCAGGTAACGCTCGCGGCGCTCTCCCTCGAGCCCCTCCAGGAAGGCGAGGAGATGCCGCAGCGGCGTCGCCGTCCCCACGCCGCCGTCCCCCTCCTGCTCCAATGCCCGCCCGGCTCGGGCGATCGCGATCGCGTCCTGCAGTCGCCCCGCCGCGAGCGCCGCCACGAGCCGTTCGAGCGCGGCGCGATAGGAGCCGAAGCCCACGACCAACAGCGCCGCGTTCGGGACCCGTTCGAGCACGAGCGGCCACGCGGCGAGCAGCAGATCGACACCCTTGCTCACGATCAGCTTCCCCACGAACGCCACCGGACGCAGCGGCTCGGCACGCGCGAGCTCCGCGAACCGCTCGAGGGCGCTCGCCGCCGCGAGCTCGTCGCGGGCGAACGCACCGGTCTCCTCGCCCGAGGCGCCCTCGCTCGCCGCTGCCGCCCGCAGACGGCCGGCGAGCATCCCCGCGGCGCGGAGCGGCGCGCCGTCGAGCTCCTCCTCGGCCAGCGGCAGGAATCGATGTACGTCCACCCCCGGCGGGCCGAGGCGCGTGCGGCGAGGCAGGTCAGGGTCCGCGAGCGCCTTCCACAGGCTGCGCGCGGTGTGCGCCGACCCCACGAGCACCCCGTGCGTGCGCGCGAGCCCCTCGCGAGCGAACGGCAGGAAGCGGTCGGGGTCGGCCTTCACCGTGTACTCCAGCGCGCTCCCGTGAACCTTCACCGCGTAGGGCACTCCGTCGAGCGCCCGCGCGAGGATCGCGGGTCCCATGACGAGGTGGTTGGCGAGTGCGACGTCGGGCCGCACGCGCTGCGCGACCTCGCGCACCGCCGCGACGTTCGCGTCGAGGTAGCGGTCGATCTCGGCGGGGCTGCAGCGCGCGAACGTGCGCGCCTCGATCCCCTCGTAGCGATCCGCGACATATACCGGCAGCAGCCCGCCGATGTCGGGCCTGTACACCGTGCAGTGCACATGATCGGGGAGCGGCACGTCGGGGCGCAGCGACCGCACCCGCAGCGTCCCGGAGTCCCAGTCGCCCGCGGCGTCCACGAACGGCTGGCGCTCCGGGTGGCGCTCCTGGCAGAGCAAATGCACCTCGTGCCCGAGGCCCGCGAGCGCAGCGGCGAGACGCGCGTTGTAGACGTTCGAGCCGGTGCCATCCAGGAGATAGCCGTGGAAGATCAGGACGCGCATCGCCGCGGCAGCCTATACACCGGTCCTCCGCGGCCTCCGGTAGAGTGCGCGTCGTGAGCGTCCGCCAGCGTTACCGCCTGCGCAACCCGGCCAGCGGCCGGGAGATCGTCATGCACGCGGAGCCGGGCGAGATCTACAAAGACCGCGACACCGGCGAGACGCTCGAAGTGGTCGGCAAGCTGCTGCCGCTGGCGCCCTCGGAGTCGCGTCTGGCGTGGGCGGTGGAGAGCCTGCGCTTCTGCCCGTGGTGCGAGCAGCTCGCACAGAAGGATCTGAACGACTGCCCCACCTGCGGCCGGCGGATGGGCCCGCTCGGCGCGTGAGCGCGACGGGCCAGCGCTCCACGCATAGAGCGCGTACGCGCGCCGGATTGCTCGGGCTGCTGCTCGTCTTGGCCTGTGGCATGGCGCTCGGCGCGTGCGGCAGCAGCAAGGTCTCCGACGCCGTGCCCCGCAGCACGCCGGAAATCACGCCGCCCAGCAACACGACCGCCGAAAGCGAAGCGACGCGGACGAGCACGACGGCGACGACATCCACGACCAAAGCCGCCACGACGACGCCCACCGGCGAAGGCGAAAGCAAAGAAAGCTCCGGCGAACACGCAGAATCGTCCTCGGGGAGCAGCGAAAGCGAAAGCAAAGAAAGCTCCGAATCCTCCTCGAGCGGCGGCGAAGCCAGCTCGGAAGGCTCAACCGGAGGCGCCGGCGCGACCGGCGGCTCGGAATCCTCGGGCGCGAAAAGCGAATCTCCGAGCAGCCCGACGGGCGGCGCGGGCGCACCCTAGCGCGGACGGGGCACGGCGGGCCATAGGCGTTCTCTGAACAAGCGCGACAAGGACGCAAGAAGCGAAGTGTGCCTTGCACACGAGCGACTGAGGACGCCGTATCGCGCCGGTCAGAGGGCGCCTAGGGCGTGGAGACCAGGGTCGCGCTGTAGGTCAGGCGCGCCTGGCGGTACAGGCAGAAGTACTGCACGGTGGCCCCCACGGACTGCACGCTCTGGATGCTCGTGCTGGAGCAGGAGCTGCGTGGGCGGCTGGCGCGCCAGGAGGTTTCGTTGTTGAACCCCAGCGCGAGCACGGGCGCCCACGTGGGCACGGAGAGCGCGATGATGTCGCCCTTCTTGGCTACGATCGAGCTCGCGAGCGGGAACTGGGCGGTCTTGCCGAAGTACTTTTCCAACTGCACGGTCGGGCTCTGCGCGATCAGCTTGTAGGAGAGATTGGGCCTACGCTGGGGGCGCAGGATCGCGAGCGCAGCCGAGGCGGCGCCGCCCTCGTTGGAGTTGAAGAACTTGACCTGCGACGCGTTGGGCTTGCCGAGCGACACGGTCCACGCCACGATCGAGCCTTCGCGGGGCACCGTGACGAGACTGCGCATCGTCGCGACCTTGACCTGGAATCCCGTCGTGCGCGTCAGCGCCAGACACGGGCTGGCGGGGCAGCTCGGCGTCGTGGGAGGCGTGGTCGCTGGGATCACACCGACTTCGGTCAGCGTGGCCAGCGAGAAGCCCGGCAGCGCCAGCGTCAGAGCGGCGGCGGCCACGAGCGAGATGAGCGCTTTGCGTTTGGGGGCCATGGGCAGTTGAACACGCGCGGACGCGCCAGGTAGCGGTCGGCGCCCGGTGTGCGTCTAGGAGGTTCGCTGCGCGGGCCCGAGTTCCTGCGCGGCGGCCTCGATCTCGGCCGGATCGCCCGGCGCGGGGACCCACGGCAGGCGCATCGCATCCCCCTCGTAGCGCGGGATCACATGGACGTGAAAGTGAAACACGGTCTGCCATGCGGTGGCGCCGCAGGAGTTGATCAGGTTCACGCCGGCCGCGCCGAGGCGCTCCGTCATGCGTCCCGCCAACCGAGCCGCGGCAATGGTGACGGCGGCGAGATCGTCGTGCTCGACGCTCAACAGGTTTCGCGCGTGGCGGCGCGGGACGACGAGGGCGTGCCCGCGCGTGGCGGGGTTGATGTCCATGAAGGCCACCGCGCGCTCGTCCTCGTCGACGATCCGTGCGGGCAGCTCACCGGCGACGATCTTGCAGAAGATGCAGGCGGGGTCGCTCATGCGCCTCCCATCTTAAGGCTCCTGCGCGCGTGCGCGAGCGCCTCCTCGCGGGTCGCGATCTCGCCGGCGTAGCGCGCCTGGGCGAGCTCCTCCAGCAACTCGCCCAGCTGCGGGCCGGGCGCGATGCCGAGCTCGCCGGCCAGCTCGTCGCCGCGCAGGAGCGACTCGGGGGGTCCGCCGGCGGCGTGCCAGCGCAGCGCGGCGCCGAGCACGTCGTGCGCGAGGCGCAGATGCGCATCGATCGCCTCGCCCGCGCGCGCGCCGCGGGTCGCGAGGCGATCGGCGACCGAGAGGAGCGTGACGTCGACCTCGACCGGCTCGCACGTCCGCAGGTAGGCGAACACGGTGCGCCGCGCGAGCGGCTGGGGCTCGTGTACGAGGAAGCCGAGCCGCAGGTGGTTGCGAACGAGCGCGGCGACGTGCGTGCGCAGCCGGCCGCTGGCGCGCAGGCGCCCGAGGATCTCCTGCGCGAGCTGCGCGCCGAGCTGGTCGTGGCCGATGAACGTCACGCGCCGTTCGCCGCTGGAGTCCGGCTGCTCGCTGATCGCGCGCGTGGGCGGCTTGGCGATGTCGTGCAGAAGCGCACCCCAGCGCAGCGCCTCCGAGCGGGTCAGCTCGTCGGCGAGCGGCTCGGCGAGCAGCGCGGCGACCTGTGGGGCGTACTCGGCGCTCACCGCTCCGGGTGCGGCGGCGAGCGGGTCGGCGCACAGCGCGATCGTCCGGTCGAGCACCTCGAGCGTGTGGTCGTAGACGTCGAGGTGGTGGAAGCGGCTCTGCCGCACGCCGCGCAAAGCGTCGAGCTCCGGGAGCACGACGGCTGTGGCTCCAAGGCTCCTCATCAATTCGACTCCGTCCCGCGCCCGCGCCGCGGCGACGATCCGTCGCAGCTCCGTGAAGACACGCTCGGGCGACACCGTCCGCAGACCCGCGGCGTGAGCCGTGGCGTCTCGGATCGTCTCCTCGGTGGGCCGCAGATCGAGCTCGACGGCGATCCTCACGAGGCGCAGGACGCGCAGGGGGTCGTCGCTGAACGCGCGCGGGCCCGCGGCGCGCAGGCGGCCACGTTCGAGGTCGGAAAGGCCCCCGAGCGGGTCGATCAGCTCGCCGGGTGGGTGGGGGTCCAATCCCGCCCCAACGCTGCGTGGCCCGACCAGCCCGTTGCCGGCCTGCTCGAGCGGCACGGCGATCGCGTTGACTGTGAAGTCGCGCAGCGCGAGATCCTGCTCGAGCGTCTCGCCGCGCAGACGCTCCACATCGATCTGCCAGCCGCCGCGCGGCGATACGACGCGCCAGCCGCCCCACTCTTCGGAGAGCGCGAACGCGGTCGCGCGCTCCCCGGATGCTGCCCGCGCCAGCGCGCGCGCCGCGTCGCGGGGCTCACCGTCGACGACGATGTCGAGGTCGAGCGCGGCCACCTGCCCATGCAGGCGATCCCGCACCGCACCCCCCACCAGCCATGCACGGCGGCCGGCGAGCGTGGCACGCGCCAGCTCCAGCGGGTCGCCGGCGGGGGTACTCAAACGAGGAACATCCCCTCGTCGTATTCGTCCTCTTCGCCGAGCGCTAGCGCCTCGTCCTCGTCGCCGTAGATCCGCGCGACGCGGGCCGTGAGCCCACAGGTGACCTCGTAGTTGATCGTGTCCATGCGCCGCGCGACCTCCTCCGCGGTGATCCGCTCCTCACCCTGCGCACCGATCAGCGTCGCGGACGCCCCGGCGAGCTGGAGCGCGGCGGGGTCGGGGCCTAGGTCGACGGCGACGCTGTCCATGCTGACGGTCCCTACGAGCGGGTGGCGGCGCCCCTCGATCAGGACATCCGCGTTCCCCGACAGCGCGCGTCGCCAGCCGTCGCCGTAGCCGATCGGCAGCAGTCCGAGATGGGTATCGGAGGCGGCGATGAAGCGCCGACCGTAGCCGGTGCTCTCGCCGCCGCGGCAACGCTTGACGGATGCGACGTAGGAGCTGAGCTCGAGGGCGGGCTCGAGCGACCGCGCGGCGGGATCCTCGCCGAAGGGGTCCATGCCGTAGATCGCGATGCCGCAGCGCACCATGTCGAAGTGCGCGGCGCGCTCGCGCAGCACGGCGGCGGAGTTGGCGGCGTGCACGACTACGTCGGGGTGGGCGCCCTTGACGGCGCGCGCCCACTCGGTGAAACTCTGCAGCTGCTCGGCGAAGAACGCGTCGTCGCGCTCGTCGGCCGTGGCGAAATGGGTCATGATCCCAGCGAGCTCGACGCCGGGAGCAGCCAGCGCAGCGTCGAGGATCGCGGTGGCGCGTTGCGGTTCGCGCACACCGAGGCGACCCATGCCGGTGTCGAGCTTGACGTGCACGCGCGCGGTGCGCTCGACCTCCTCGGCGACCGCGGACAGGTGGGCGAGGAACTCCTCGTCCCAGGCGACGACATCGACGCCCAGCAACACGGCCTCCCTGGCCTCGCCGTGGCGCAGCGGACCGAGCACGAGCACCCGCGCCGGGAGCCGCTCGTCGACGAGCCCCAACGCCTCGGAGAGACTCGCGACGGCAAGCCAGCTCGCGCCGCCGGCGATCGCGCCGGCGGCGCTCTGAAATGCCCCGTGACCGTAGCCGTCGGCCTTGACGACCGCACACAGCGCGGTCCCCTCGGCGAGCTCGCCGCGCAGCCGCGTGCAGTTGCGCGCTATGGCGCCCGGGTCGACGCGTGCCAGCGCGCGGCCGATCCTCATCGCCTGGCCGTCCCTGCTCGTGCCGCCGGCAGTGCGGCGATCACGTCGGTGGCGATCACGCTCTCCGCGGCTCCAAGCGTTCGCGCAGCGACGCGCCCGGCCTCGGCATGGAGCCAGACGCCGGCGGCGGCGGCCGTGAAGGGGTCGAGCCTCTGAGCGAGCAGCGCGGCGATGGTGCCGGTGAGCACGTCACCGGTGCCGGCCGTCGCGAGCGCGGGGCTGCCACCGGGACTCACCGCCACGAGCCCGTCGGGAGCCGCGATCAGCGTGTCGTCCCCCTTCAGCACGACGATCGCGTCAGCGCGCTCGGCGGCAGCGCGAGCATGACCCAACCGCTCGCGCTCGATCGCCTCGCTGGTGCAATCCAGCAGCCGGCCGAGCTCGCCGGCGTGCGGCGTGAGGACGGTCGCGAGCTTCTCCTCTGCGCGGCTGGCCAGATCGCCGAGGCGCCCGGCGTGAGCGTTGAGGCCGTCGGCGTCGACCACCAACGCCAGCCGCGTACGACGCGCGAGCTCGCGAGCGAACTCGAACGTGCCCTCGCCGCGCCCGAGCCCGGGGCCGAGCGCCAGCGCACCGCCGCGCTCGCCGGCTGCGAGCGCGTCCTCGACGCCCTCCGCGCTGAGCGCACCGTCCTCGTCGGGAAGACCGCGAGTCATGAGCTCGAGCGGGCCGCCGGCGACCACGGTGTCCTGCTGCGAGCGGGGTACGCACGCGGTGACGTAGCCCGCTCCGGCGCGCATCGCGGCGAGCGCGCTCATTCGCGGTGCGCCGGTGAGGCCGCGCGAGCCGCCGACGACCAGGACGTGGCCGCTGGAGAACTTCGTCGACGTCGCGCCGCGGCGTGGGAGCCCGTCGAGCACGTCCGCGCCGAGGAGCCCGACAGTCGCCTCCGCGGGAGCGCCGTGGGGAATGCCGATGTCGACGACCCGTACCACGCCGGCGTGGCTCTTGCCGGGGTGGATCCACATGCCGGGCTTGGCGGCGTGGAAGGTGACGGTGAGCGCTGCGCGTACCGCACCTGCCGCGACGACCCCGGTGGAGGCGTCGACGCCGCTGGGCACGTCGACGCCGACGACGGGCACCCCGGCAGCGTTGATCGCGTCGATCGCCGCGGCGACCGCACCGCGCGGCTCGCCGGCGAAGCCGGTCCCGAGCAGCGCGTCGACGATCGCCGCACACCCCCGCAACGCCTCGCCGTCGCCGAACGGCAGGGGCGCGTCGCCGGATAGGCGTAGCAGGTTCTCGCGGGCGTCGCCACGCAGATCCTCGGGCGAGGCGATACAGATGACGGTCACCTCGCGACCCGTTTCGCGCAGCAAACGCGCGGCGACGAGGCCATCGCCGCCGTTGTTTCCCTTTCCGCAGACCACCACGACGCGGCCGTCGGGGGTCAGCTCCTCGACGGCGCGCGCAACGGCGAGACCGGCGCGCTCCATGAGCTCCAACGACGCGACGTGCCGCTCGTCGATCGCCCAGCGGTCGGTGGCGCGCATCGCGGCGGCGTCGGGCAGCGGTGTACACCAGTCGGGTAGACCCATGGAGCCGATGCTAACGGCCCGGCCTGGAGGCGGCGTGCGGCCTACTCCACCGTGACGGTCTGGCGACCAAGAGGGTGGCGCAGGTCGGCGAAGCCGACCGAGCCGGGCCCCTCGACCCATCGAATCCCGGGTGCTACTCGACGGTGACGGTCTTGGCCAGATTACGCGGCTGGTCGACGTTCAGCCCGCGGCGGCGCGCGATCTCGTAGGCGAGCATCTGCAACGGGACGACCGCGAGGATCGGCTGCAGCATCCAGTCGATCGCGGGAACCTCGATGGCGGCGTCGGCGTGCTTGACGATCTGGACGTTGCCGGCGGAGGTGAGCGCGATCACGTGAGCACCCCGGGCGCGGACCTCCTGCATGTTGGAGGCGAGCTTCTCCAGGACCGGCGAGTCGGTGGCGACGGCGACGACCGGGGTGGACTCGTCGAGCAGCGCGATCGGCCCGTGCTTCATCTCGCCGGCGGCGTAGGCGTCGGTGGCGATGTAGGAGATCTCCTTGAGCTTGAGCGCGCCCTCGAGCGCGACGGGAAGGCCGACGTGGCGGCCGATGTAGAGGAAGAAATCCTTGCGCCAGTGCTCGTCGGCGATGCGCGCGACCTGCGCGACAACCCCTCCCCCGGCTCCAATCTCGCTGCCGGCGGCGCCTCCGTCGGGCCCGCTCGGCAGGCCGGTGATCTCGGCAATCGCGCTCGGCAGGCGCTTTACTTCGCCGACAAGCTCACGCAAACGCTCGGAAGAGAGCGTTCCGCGCAGCTCGGCGAGACGCAGACCTAGCAGGTAGACAACGGCGACCTGACAGACGAAGGTCTTGGTCGCGGCGACCCCGATCTCCAGACCGGCGCGGGTGAAGAGCACGCCGTCGGACTCGCGGGTCACCTGGGACCCCATGACGTTGGTGATCGCTAAGACGGTGGCGCCGCGCTCGCGCGCGAGGCGCATCGCGGCGAGCGTGTCGGCGGTCTCGCCGGACTGGGAGATCCCGATCACGAGGTCCCCGGGCCCCACGACGGGGTTGCGATAACGGTACTCGGAGGCGACGTCCATCTCGACGGGGACGCGCGCCCACTCCTCGATCGCGTAGCGGCCGATGAGACCGGCGTGGTAGGAGGTGCCGCAGGCGACGATCACGATGCGCTTGACGTTCGCGAGGATCGCCTCGTCGAGCGCGCCCTCGTCGTCGAGATCGACGCCGTCCCCGCGCGCGGTGCGATCGGCGATGGTCTCGGCGACGGCGTCGGCCTGTTCGTAGATCTCCTTGAGCATGAAGGTCTCGAAGCCGCCCTTTTCGGCGGTTTCGGCGTCCCACTCGACGGTGTGCGTGGGTCGCTGGACCTCCACGCCGTCGGCGGTCACGATCGTGACGCCGTCGGGGCGCAGCGTGACGATCTCGCCGCTCTCGACGTACTGCACGGTGTGTGTCTCGGCGAGGAAGGCGGGCACGTCGGAGCCGACGAACTGCTCGCCGTCACCCCTGCCGACGATCAGCGGGCACTCCTTGCGCGCGGCCACGAGCGTCTCGGGCTCGTCGAGGCTCATCGCGACGAACGCGTAGTGGCCCTCCATCTCGGCGTATGCCGCGCGCACGGCGGCGGTGAGGTCGCCGGCGTAGTGGTGGGAGACGAGGTGCGCGATGACCTCGGCGTCGGTCTCGGAGGTGAATAGGCCGCCCTGGGAGACCAGGCGCTCCTTGAGCGCCATGTAGTTCTCGACGATCCCGTTGACGACGACGTGGATGCGATCGCCGTTGTCGTAATGGGGATGCGCGTTCTCCTCGCTCACGCGCCCATGGGTGGCCCAGCGGGTGTGACCGATGCCGGTGCTGGGCGGGCGGGTGAGCAGGGCGACCGACCCGCCGGCGTCCTCGGACCCAGCTTCTCCCCCACCGGCGCTCCCCAACTTGGCCTCGAGCGCGGCGAGGTTGCCGACGGCGCGAACGGCCTCGATGTGGTCATCGGCTATGACGGAGATCCCCGCGCTGTCGTAGCCGCGGTACTCCAGGCGCTTGAGGCCGTCCAGCAGCAGCGGACGGGCGGGGCGCTTACCTACGTAGCCGACGATTCCGCACATCCGCCGAAGATATCAGCGCTTTTCCCAGCCTCCTGGCGATTGGACGTGTTGGCCAATTGTGCGGGCAGCGCTAAAGAGTATGGTACCATATATGGCATGGTCAAGACGACCGTGTACCTAGACGATCGCGACGCGGCGGCCCTGCGGCGCATGTCGGCAGAATCGGGCCGCTCACAGGCTGAGATCGTCCGCGAGGCGGTCGCCCGCGCGACGCGCGCGGCGGACCCGCGGCGACTGCGCTCCGCCGGAGTCGGGCGCGGCAGTGGCGCCCCGATCGCGCGCGACGCGGATGAGATCGTGCGCGAGGAACTTGGTGTGCGCGGGGAGCTTCGGCAATCGACGCGCTGATCGTCAACGCAGGCGCCCTCTACGGTGCGGCGGACGCCAACGATCCCGACCATTCAGCGATCGTCTCCGCGCTCGAGGAATGGCCCGGTGAGCTCGTGGTCTCGGCGTTCACGGCAGCCGAGGCCGACCACCTGGTCGTGAGCCGTCTCGGTATCGACGCCGAGCTGGCACTGATCGAGGATCTCACGCTGACATACACGGTTCAGAGCCTGGATGCTCGCGGGCTCAAGACGGCGGGACAGCTCTGCGCGCGCTATCGCGACCTGGAATTAGGTCTCGCAGATGCCTCGATGGTGGTGCTCGCCGCCCACTGGTTGACCCACACGCTCGCGACTTTCGACCAGCGGCACTTCCGCGCGGTGACGGCACTGGACGGGAAGCCGTTCGCGCTGCTCCCGTCAGACGGCTGACGTCGCCGAGAGCCCTACCCCAATTCCCGCTCGACCAGCGCGACGAGCTCCGCGCAGACCGACTCGGCCTCGTCCTCGGTGGGCGCCTCGACCATGACGCGCACGAGCGGCTCGGTGCCGCTGGGCCTTACGAGCACGCGGCCGCGCCCGGCAAGCGCGTCGTCGGCGGCGCGTACGGCCTCGGTGACGGCGTCGGCGCCTTCCAGCGCGCCGCGGTCGCGGACGCGGACGTTAACGAGGCGTTGGGGCAACTTGGCCATCGCGTCGCGGTCGGTGAGTGGCCGCCCGTCGAGCGCCTCGAGCGCGAGCAGTGCGCTGGCGATGCCGTCGCCGGAGCGGTTGAAGCTCATGTCGATGATGTGCCCGGACTGCTCGCCGCCGAGGACCCAGCCGCGCTCGCGGAGGGCCTCCAGGACGTAGCGGTCGCCGACCTTCGTGGAGGCGACGTCGATGTGGGCGTCGCGCATCGCGGCGTGGAAGCCGTAGTTGGTCATGACGGTGACCGCGACGCCCCCGCCGGTGAGGCGCCCGGCGCGCTTGAAATGGAGCGCGGCGAGCGCCATGAGCTCGTCGCCGTCGACGACCTGGCCCGCTCCGTCGACGGCGAGCACGCGGTCGCCGTCGCCGTCGAACGCGAACCCGACGGCGTGGCCCCCCTCGCGGACGCGCTGGGCGAGGAGCTCGACGTGGGTGGAGCCGCAGCCGGCGTTGATGTTGCGCCCATCGGGGCTGTCGGCGACGACGGTGACATCGGCGCCGAGGCGGCGGAAGATCTCGGGTGCGACGTAGTGGGTGGCGCCGTTGGCGCAGTCGAGCAGCACGTCGAGGCCGTCGAGGTTGAGATCGCGGAAGCGCGTGTGGAGCTCGCGCAGATAGTCCTCGTGGGTGCCGCGGAGCTCCCGCACGTGCCCGATCTCACGGGCGCCCACGGTCGCGGGTTCGTCGAGCGCGCGCTCGATCTCGAGCTCGGTCTCGTCGGAGAGCTTGAAGCCGTCGGCGCCGAAGAACTTGATGCCGTTGTCCTGGTAGGGGTTGTGGGAGGCGGAGATGACGGCGGCGAGGTCGAAGCCGTAGCGCGCGATCAGCAGCGGCGCGGCGGGCGTCGGCAGGACGCCGCCGAGCAGCGCGTCGCCCCCGGCGGCGCTGACGCCCGCGGCGAGCGCGGTCTGGAGCATCTCGCCGGACTGGCGGGTGTCGCGGACGATCAGTACCTGCGGGCGCGCGGCGTGCGGACGGGAACCGTTGGAGCTGGGGTCGCCGCCGGCGGCACGCGAGGCAGCGACGCGAGCGGTGGCAGCACGGCCGAGCGCGAGCGCGAGCTCGGCGGTGAGCAGCTCACCGGCCACGCCGCGGACGCCGTCGGTCCCGAACAGGCGACGGGTCATGGACGGTTCCTCGATTGCATCGCTGGATACTCGGCGGCCGACACTCGCGACTTGACCTCCTCGGGCCTCACTGGACGAAGCCGCGCCGAGCATGGCGGGTGCGGCGTCCAGCGCAGAGCCTACAACGAGCGCACTCCTGCCGGCCCGGCAACGATGCACCGGCGCCGTCCATGTTTTGGGCGATCGTGCGCGCGCCTAGCGCTTGGAGAACTGCGGCCGCTTGCGGGCCTTCTTGAGCCCGGCCTTCTTGCGCTCCTTGGCGCGGGAGTCGCGCGTGAGGAAGCCGCGGCGCTTGAGCTCGCCGCGCAGGTTGGGGTCGGCCTCGAGCAGCGCGCGGGAGATCCCGTGGCGCAGGGCACCGGCCTGGGCGGAGACACCGCCGCCGTGGAGGCGCGCGACGACGTCCATGCGCTCCTCGTAGCCGACGGTCTCCAGCGGCTGGCGAATGTTGCGCTGCAGCGTGGCGCGCGGGAAGTAGGCGTCGAGCGAGCGTCCGTTGATCTGGTAGGTGCCGCTGCCGGGGCGCAGGATGACGCGCGCGATCGCGGTCTTGCGCTTGCCGGTCGCGCGGTAGCGGGCGCCGGCGGCGAGGTCGATCGCGGCTGTGGAGATCGGCTCGGGGAGCGCCTGGTCCTCTTCCTCGGCCTCCCCCTGCGCCTCGGGGGCCTCATCCTCGATCGCGTAGGGGTCCTCGACGATGTCGCGCCCGAGCGGGTCGACGCCTTCGGGGACGATGTCGACTTCGAGGTGCGCGCCGGGCACGGCGGGCTTGACGCGCGGGGCGGGCTCCTCTTCCTCCTCGTCCTCCTCCTCGGCCTCGACCTCACTCGTGGCCGCCTCCGAAGCAGGGACCTCCTCAGCCGCGGGAGTCTGCTCAACCGCGGGAGTCTCCCCGACCGCGGGAGTCTCCTCGGCCGCGGGAGTCTCCTCGGCCTGCGCGACGGGCTCGGGAGCGTGCGCCTCGTCGGCGGCGGGGGCCTGCTCGTGGGAGGTCTCGTCGCGCGCCTCCTCGTAGGCCTCTAGCGCGGCGTCCTCGGCGGAGCCCGCGATCTCGGCGGCGTCGGCGGTGGGCACGGCGTGGTGCTCGGCGAGCGCCTCGCTCTCCTGCTCGGAGCGCTCGGCCCCCTCGGGCGCCTGCGGCTGCTCGGAGGACGCCTGCGGCTCCTCCTCGGGCGTCTGCGACTCGTCGGCCATCAGGCCTCGACCTCCAGTTGCTGGGGCTTCTGCGCGGCGTGCGGGTGCTCTGGGCCGGCGTAGATCTTGAGCTTGGTGAGCTGCTTGCGGGCGAGGCGGTTGCGGGGCATCATGCCCTTGACGGCGATCCGGATGATCTCCTCGGGACGACGCGCGAGCATCTCCTCGAAGGTGCGCGAGCGCAGGCCACCGGGGTAGCCGGAGTGGCGGTAGTAGCGCTTGTCGGTGCGCTTCTTGCCGGTCACGGCGACCTTCTCGGCGTTGATCACGACGACGAAGTCGCCGGTGTCGATGTGCGGCGTGTACTCGGGCTTGCGCTTGCCGCGCAGCATGTCGGCGAGCTGCGTCGCCAACCGCCCGAGAGTCTTGCCCTCGGCATCGACGAGCAGCCAGTTGCGCTCGCGGTCGGTGGGCTTGGCGACGTAGGTCTTCATGACGTAAAAAAGGCCGCACGCGAGCACTCGCGCGCGGCGGGGCACCGCATGATAGCTACTCCCACTCGATGGTGCCGGGGGGCTTGGAGGTTATGTCCAAGACCACGCGGTTGACCTCGCGGAGCTCGCCGATCATGCGCGAGGCGATCGTCTCCAGGAGGTCGTACGGCAGGCGCGCCCAGTCGGCGGTCATCGCGTCGTCGGAGGTGACGGCGCGGATGACGACGACGTGGCCGTAGGTGCGCTCGTCACCCTGGACACCGACGGTGCGGATGTCGGGCAGCACGCAGAAGGACTGCCACAGCTCGCGATAGAGCCCGGCTTTGCGGATCTCGTCCTGGAGGATGTGGTCGGCCTCGCGCAGGACGTCGAGGCGCTCCTCGGTGGCTTCGCCCCCGACGATGCGGATCGCGAGGCCGGGCCCGGGGAAGGGCTGGCGCCAGACGAGGCGCTCGGGCAGGCCGAGCTCGGCGCCGACGGCGCGGACCTCGTCCTTGAAGAGCGCGCGCAGGGGCTCGACGAGTTCGAAGCTGAGATCCTCGGGTAGCCCGCCGACGTTGTGGTGGGACTTGATCGTCGCCGCCCCGGTCCCGCCGCCGGACTCGATGACGTCGGAGTAGAGGGTGCCCTGAACCAGGAACCGCGCGCTCTCGTGCGCGCCCGCGCGCGCGCGCGGCGGGGTCGCTTTTTGAACACCCTCATCTGCTCCCCCGCCATCGAGCTCGCCCGCCCGCGCGCCGCCCGCGCCCTCGCCGACACCGACCGCGGCGAGCTTGGCGGCCTCCTCCTCGAAGACGCGGATGAACTCGGCGCCGATCGCCTTGCGCTTGGCCTCGGGCTCGGTGACGCCGCGGAGCTTCTCCAGGAAGCGCTGCTCGGCGTCGACGGCGACGAGCGGGACGTGGAAGGTGTCGCGGAAGGTCGCGATGACCTGCTCGCCCTCGTCCTTACGCATGAGGCCGTGGTCGACGAACACGCAGGTGAGCTGGTCGCCGACGGCGCGGTGGACGAGCAGCGCGGCGACGGAGGAGTCGACGCCGCCGGAGAGCCCGCAGATGACCTTCCCGTCGCCGACCTGGCGGCGGATGCGGGCGATCTGGTCCTCGACGATCGAGGCGGCGGACCAGTTGGCCTCGCACCCGCAGATGTCGGTGAGGAAGCGGGTGAGGATCTCCTGCCCGTAGGGCGTGTGGACGACCTCGGGGTGGAACTGGATGCCGTAGAGGCCGCGCGCCGCGTCCTCGAAGGCGGCGACGGGCGAGGCGGTGGACGAGGCCAGGGCGGTCGCCCCGGGCGGAGCCTCGAAGACGGTGTCGCGGTGGGACATCCAGCAGGTCTGCTCGCGCGGCAGCCCGGCGAGGAGGCGGCCGGCCTGGAGCACCTGCAGGTCGGAGCGCCCGAATTCGCCGACGTCGGCCTGCTCGACGCGCCCGCCGAGCTCGTGGACGAGGAGCTGCATGCCGTAGCAGATGCCCATCACTGGTACACCGAGCTCGAGCAGCCCGCGCTCCAGGCGCGGCGCGTCGGGCGCGTAGACGGAGGCGGGGCCGCCGGAGAGGATGATCCCGCGGGGTTTGCGCGCGGCGATCCTCTCCAGCGGAACGTGGTGGGGAACGAGCTCGGAGAAGACCCCGCACTCGCGTACGCGGCGGGCGATCAGCTGCGAATACTGACCACCGTAGTCCAGGACGACGACCTCCTCGGTCGCAGCCGGAATCCCCCCACCCTGCTCGGCGACCGGCGCCGACGCGGGAGCGAGGGTCTCAGTCATTTACGAGGACTGCCGCCTTGCCATTTACGGCGCCCATCCCGACGCCCTGGTCGCGCTGGAGCGCCTTGCCCTCGGTCTGCAGGGCGGGTGCGACGACGACCTCGGCGCGGTTGAACTCGGCGAGATCCTTGTGGCCGCAGGTGGCCATCGAGGTGCGCAGGCCGCCGAAGAGGTTGAAGGTGCCGTCGTTCTCGTGGGCGGGCCCGACGAGGATCTCCTCGAGCGTGCCGTTCTGGGTCGTGGCGACGCGGGCGCCGCGGGGGAGCGTGGGATGGAAGGTCGCCATCCCCCAGTGGTAGCCGCGGCCGGGCGCTTCGTAGGCGCGGGCGAGCGGAGAGCCGATCATGACGGCGTCGGCGCCGAGCGCGATCGCCTTGGAGACGTCGCCGCCGTTGCTCATGCCGCCGTCGGCGATGACGAGCGCGTAGTCGCCGGTCTCGAGCATGTGGGTGGAGCGGGCGTGGGCGACGTCGGCGATCGCGGTCGCCTGGGGCACCCCGATGCCCAAGACCCCGCGGGTGGTGCAGGCAGCGCCGGGCCCCACGCCGACGAGCACGCCGGCGGCGCCGGTGCGCATGAGGTGCAGGCCCGTGTGGTAGGAGGCGCAGCCGCCGACGACGACGGGGACGTCGAGCGAGGGGATGAACTCCTTGAGGTTGAGGGGCTCGGTGACGGTGGAGACGTGTTCGCCGGAGACGACTGTGCCCTGGATGACGAGCACGTCGAGGCCGGCCTCGAGCGCGAGCTCGTGGTAGCGCAGGACTCGCTGAGGAGTGAGGGAGGCGGCGACGACGACCTTCTGCTCCTTGATCTCCTGGATGCGCTGCGTGATGAGCTCGGGCTTGATCGGCTCTTCGTAGATGCGCTGCATCTCGCGCGTCGCCTCCTCCTTGGGGAGTTGCGAGATCCGCTCGAGCTGCTCGTCGGCGTCCTCGTAGCGCGTGAAGACCCCCTCGAGGTTCAGGACGGCGAGCCCGCCGAGATGACCGATGATGCCGGCGGTCGTCGGCGAGACGACGCCGTCCATCGCGGAGGCGAGCATCGGGAGCTCGAACTGGTAGGGGCCGAGCTTCCAGGAGATGTCGATGTCGTCGGGGTCGCGGGTGCGCCGGGAGGGCACGATCGCGATGTCGTCGAAGCCGTATGCGCGGCGGCCTTTCTTGCCGCGGCCGATCTCTATCTCCATTGCGGGATCCTTGCAGTCGTGACGGACGCCCGCGGGCGGGGCGCGGACAAGAAGACCCCGCGCAGGGCGGGGCCGTGGAGGGGTCGGCGGGGTGCCGGGTCGAGCCTGTCGGAGACAGCTTTCAAGTGCTTTCGAGCATAGCAACGGGCCCTGTCGCGATGACCGCCGGGAAAGCCGCAAGGACGGGGTTTTTTGGGTTGGAGGAGCTCCGCTCTTCGAGCTCCGCTGGGGTTTTCGACGCGCCGCCCGTACGAACGCTGTGACGCGTGGGTGCTTGGGTATGCTCGACCCGTGGGCGAGCGAACCCTGCCGGATTACGACGCGCGCGCGATCGAGCGGCGCCGCCAGGACGACTGGCGCGCGCGCGACGCGTTCCGCACGCCGCCGATGACCGCGGAGGACTCGGGCATCTACATCAAGGCGTCGGCGCCGTTCACGTCGGGCAACGTGCACATCGGCCACGTCCGCAGCTACGCGATCGGGGATGCCTACGCGCGCTTCCAGCGGGCTCGCGGCGAGCGCGTGCTGTTCGCGTTCGGGTTCGACGCGTTCGGCCTGCCGGCGGAGCTGGGCGCAATCGCGGGCGGCACCTCGCCCGCGGAGTGGGTGGCGCGCTGCGCGGAGCACATGACGGGCCAGCTGCAGCGGCTGGGCTTCTCGTTCGGGTGGGAGCGGACGTTCATGAGCTCGGACCCGATCATGTACCGGTGGTCGCAGTGGCTGTTCCTGACCCTGCTGGAGGCGGGCCTGATCTACCACGGGACCGGGACCGTGGATTGGTGTGACACATGCCAGACGACGCTCGCGACGATCCAGGTGGAGAACGGGACGTGCTGGCGCTGCCACAACCCGGTGCGCCTGATCCAGCGCGCGCAGTGGTTCCTGCGGCTCAGCGCGTATTTGACGGAGAACGATGAGCGAACGGGGGAGTTGGCGAAATGGGATGAGACGTCGGTGGCCTCGCAGCGCTATGTGCTCGGGCGCGTGGACGGCGTGGAGCTCGATACCCGCGAGCAGCTGACGGTTTTCACGCCGCACGCGGACGCGATCGACGAGGCGCGTTTCGTGCTGATCTCCCCCAAGTCGCCCGACGCGGAGCGCTGGGCGCGGCCGGAGCAGCTTGAGGAGATGCGCCTGGGTGGCTGGGAGCGCAGCTCGCGGGCGGCCGAGACGATGGCGCTAGTCGACACGGGGCGCACGGTCGCGCTGTACGACGGCGGCCCGCGGCTGCCGGTGGCGATCTCGCCGGTCGTGGACGAGCGTTTCGGAGTGACGGCGGTGCTGGGCGTCCCGGCGGCCGACCGCACGGACGCGCTTATCGGCGAGCGGCTGGGTGTGTGGGACATGTCCGCCGAGGACCCCGCCGCGCGCGCGGGCGCGGGCTCAGACCAACCCCCACGCGCGCGCGGCGGGGTCGCTGACGGAACACACGCTGCACACGTTCGCCCCGCCGTGCGCTACCGCGCGAACGACTTCTCGATCTCGCGCCAGCGTGCGTGGGGAACGCCGATCCCGGTCGTGTACTGCGAGGGCTGCGGGACGGTGCCGGTGCCGATGGACCAGCTCCCGGTGATCCTCCCGCGGGACCTCAAACCGACCGGCGAGGGGAACCCGCTGGCGGAGCGTGAGGACTTCGTCCGCGCGACCTGCCCGACGTGCGGCGGGTCGGCGCGGCGCGAGACGGACACACTGGACTGCCATTTCGACGCGCTGTGGCTGTGGGTGCCGGCGTGCGTTCCGGCCGAGGAGCGCGAGCGCCCGCTGGAGGAGATCTTCGCGCTGGAGGACCTGCGCGCGTGGTTGCCCTCGGAGCGCCTGGTGGCGGGCTCGGACAGCGGCAACTTCATGTTCGACCAGCGGATCACGACGAAGGCGCTGCGCGACATCGGCCCGCTGGCGTTCCTGGAGGACGGGGAGCCGTTCGCGGGGGCGCTGATGCACGAGATGGTGATCCGCGACGGGCGCAAGATGAGCAAGCACCTGGGCAACGTGGTCGATCCCGACGAGCTGGTGGAGCAGTTCGGCGCGGACACGGTGCGCCTGGCGGTGCTGTGGGCGGCGCGCCCGCAGAAGTCGCTCAACTGGAGCGACAGCTCGGTGCAGTACTGCAGCCGTTTCCTGCACAGCCTGTGGCGTTACACGCACGCGCGCGTGGCGCTGAGCGTGGAGGGCGAGGAGCTCGACCCGGCCTCCACGGAGTTCCTGCGCAGGCGCCTGGAGAAGTGGTGCGAGACCGCGGTGGAGAAGGTCACGGAGGATCTCGCGAACCTGGAGATGCACAAGGCGGTGCGAAACGTGATCCGCCTGCTCGACCGGGTCAAGGATTTCGAGAAGCGGGTGCTCGCGAGAAGCGGGGCGCTGTGCGCCGAGGACCGCGAGGCGCTGCTCGACGCGCTGGCGCTGCTGGCGAGCATGCTGACGCCGTTCGCGCCCCACGTCGGCCAGGAGCTGCTGGGAGCGCTCGGGCGGGAGTGGAGCGAGGCGGATCCTCCGTGGCCGATGGTGGCGGCGGCGGTGGAGGATTAAAGGAAACAAGTATTCACAGTCACCTCGACGGCGTCGGAGGACTGCCCTACGATGGATGGCACGCAGAATCCCATGATCGCTTCGCCCGCGGGCCGCGCGATCGCCCCACGCCAACTCGAGGGTGAGAGGACCAGGACGACGTCATGAGCACTGCAGAGGACCGCACCGCGCGCTCCACGCCGACGCGTTCGTGCGCGACGGCGCTGGTCTGCCGCAAATGCGACTACCAGGTGGCGCTGAGCGAGCGCGAGGCGTACTGCCCGCGCTGCAACAAGAGCCTCGACGTGGAATACGACTACGAGCTCGCCGCGAGCCGCCTGCGGGAGCTGCCGATGGACGAGCGGCCGCGCAACATCTGGTACCTGGAGGAGCTCCTGCCGATCGTGGACGCGGTCGGCGCGACGCGCGTGGGCGAGTGGGCGGGTTTCACGCCGCTCATCAAAGCCGACGGCCTCGGCGCGGCGGTCGGCCTGCGCAACCTGTACGTCAAGGACGACAGCACCTCGCGGCCGAGCCTCTCCTACAAGGACCGCGTCGTCTCGATGGCCGTCGCGCGTCTGTTGGAGCTGGGCGCGCGGGAGATCGGGTGCGTCTCGACGGGCAACGTCGGCACCGCGGTGGCATCGCTGGCGGCGAAGGCGGGCGTGCCGGCCTACGTCTTCTACCCGAACCGCCTGGAGAGCACCAAGGCGCACGCGTGCCGCGCGCTGGGCGCGAGGGTGTGCCAGGTGGAGGGCAACTACGACGAAGCCAACAAAGCGTGCCGCGCGCTCGCCGAAGCGACGGGCCTGGAGTTCGCCAACATCACGCTGCGCCCGTTCTACGCCGAGGGCGCGAAGACGGTGGCGTACGAGATCGTCGAGCAGCTCGGCTGGCGCGCGCCCGACCACATCGTCTCCCCGGCGGCCGGCGGGACGCTGTCCTCGCGCATCCACAAGGGCCTCGAGGAGCTCGAGCGGGTCGGCCTCGCGCAGACGTCGCAGACGAAGATCGACATCGCCCAACCCGACGGCTGCTCGCCGATCGCGAAGGCGATCCTCGCGGGGGCGTCTGAGATCCAGGCGGAGAGCCCGACGACGCTCGCGCACTCGCTCGCGATCGGAGCGCCCGGCGACGGGGTGTTCGTGATCGACGCGGTGCGCACGCGCGCGGGCACCGCGGCGATGGTGAGCGACAAGGAGATCTTCGCCGGCATCGACCTGCTGGCGTCCACCGAGGGCATCCTCACCGAGCCCGCGGGCGGGACGACGGTGGCGGTCGTGAAAAAGCTCGCCGAACAGGGCCACCTGGACCCCGACGAGGTCGTCGTGGCGATGATCACCGGCAACGGCCTGAAGACCCTCTACGAGCACCCCTCGAAGCCCTGGCCCTCGAAGGTCGCACCGGACCTCCAAACGATGCGCGGCGTGCTGGAGGGCTTCCAGCACGAGGCGGGCATCGCGGCAGCCAGTCACGGGTAGCGCACTCAGGCCGGTCGCGGAGCGGGCCCCGCGCGGACCTCACCGCACGCGGTCCTCAGCGTGCTCGGCTCATGCGGCCGCTGGGGTCGGACCCGCACGAGCCTCCGCCTCGCCCTCCTCGGCGGCCCGCTCCAACGGCTCACCCGGCAGGCGCCGGGTGAGCCAGAGGCTGACCAGCGCGAAAAACGAGGCGCACAGCAGGGCGTTCTTGAGCGCGTCGAGCTGAGCCTTGCTGTAGCTGTCGGTGACCGCCGCGGTCTGCGAGGGTGTCAGCCCAGCGTCGCGCGCGGCCTTTTCGACTGCGGCGGGCGTGGTCATCGCGATGCCTTCCTCGGTCGCGTCGAGCGCCTGCTGCTGGGCAGCGGACGGCAGCGCGGCGTTCTCCGCGACGCGTGTCTGGAAGCCATTCAGCAGGCCCACCAGCAGGACGGCCCCGATCAGGGCGGTGCCGAGCGAGGCACCGAGATTCTGCGCCGCGCCCTGCACGCCGCCGGACTCGCTCACGCGATCGGGCCCGGCGGCGCTCATGATGACGTTGCCGAGCTGGGAGACCACGAGCCCCATGCCGGCGCCGAAGCCGGCGATCGACACTCCCCACTGCCATCCGCTCAGCGACGGTTCGATCGCGGCCTGCAGGCCGAGCAGCCCGGCGCACAGCAGCGCGAGCCCGACCTGCACGACCCGCCGCGGCGAGCTGCGCTGCGCCAGGCGCGGACCGGCGAGCGCGGCGACGATCATCGTGATCGAAACCGGCAGGATCGCGACCCCGGTTTCCAGAGCGTCCTTGCCCAGCACCAGCTGCAGGTACAGGGGCAGCACGAAGAACGTGCCCGCGATGATCAGCTGCTGGGCCACCAGCATCGACGCGCCGGCGCGCAATCGGGGTATCTGAAGCAGGTCGGGGGCGAGCAGCGGCGTGCCGCCTTCATCTGTGAGGCGGCGCTCGACGCGCGCGAAGGCGCCCAGGACGATCGCGCCGGCCCCGATCAGGAACGGCACGACCGAGAAGCCCAGCGGTGTGATCTTGTGCCCGCCGATTTCCGGCGCGGCGCGCGGAGTGAAGAGACCCCACTTGCTGCTCTGCAGGATCCCGAACACGATCAGCCCGAGCCCCACCGCCGAGAGCGTCGCTCCGAGCCCGTCGAAGCGCAGGTCGGGCTGCGGCGGCGCGTCCCCCAGGCGCCGGCAGAACGGCAGCAGTGCAAGCACCGTGACGGTCTCGGCCGCGAACACCACGCGCCAGGTGAGCGCCGTCGTGACAAAGCCCCCGATCAGTGGCCCCGCGGCGACGGCCGCCCCGGTGATGCCGCCGAGCGTCGCGTACGCGACGGCGCGCTCGGGCCCCTCGAAGTTGGTCGCCACGAGCGCCGCGATCGCGGGGATCACGAGCACCGCGCCGCACCCCTCGATCAGCGACCACCCCACGAGCAGCGCCGCGATCCCACCGCTGAGCGCCGTCGTCAGCGAGCCCAGCCCGTAGATCGCGAGCCCGATCCGGAAAGCGCGGCGCCGGCCCCAGATGTCGCCGAGCTTGGCCCCGCTGAGCATCAGCGCCGCCATCACGAGCGCGTACAGCGTGATCGCGGCCTGCACGCTCTCGACCGTGGTGTGCAGATCGTGCACGACCTGCGTGATCGAGACGTTCATGACGGTCGTATCGAGCACCATCACGAACTGTGCCGCGCCGAGCAGCGCGATCGTGCCGCGCCGGCTCATCGATCCGCTGCGCCCCTCCTCGCGGGATTCCGTCGTGACCATGGGCCGCCTCGCCCTCACGCCCGCCCGTCGATCACCCCTCGGTCGTGCGCGGCCTGTAGCGGTGGTGAAGCATGAGACTGTTGCCGTCGGGGTCCGCGAAGAACGCCATGTGGCAGACGCCCGTGTCGAACGTGTCGCCGTTGAACTGCACGCCGCGCGCTTCGAGCGTCCGCCGCGCCTCCTCGACGTCCTCCACGTGCAGCGAGAGGCCGTGCTGGGCGTTGTAGGGGATGCCCATCTTGTCGGGGTCGATGATGCTGAGCGTCAGGTTGCCGGTCTCGAACTCGGCGAAGTTGCGCTCGGGCATGTACACCGAGCGGCGCAACCCCAGCGTCTGGCCGTAGAACTCCACGGCGCGCTGCAGGTCGCGGGTGGGTACGGCGACAAAGTCGGTGCCGGTGATGAGCGGAGCGGTTGTGGCCATGCTCTCCTCCTCGTACGTATGGTGGTGTCTTTAGGATCGCACGGGTGGCGAACGAACCGCGTCTGCGAACCCAGCGCCTGCTCCTGCGCCGCTGGCGGCCGCAGGATCGCGCGCCGTTCGCGGCGATGAACGCCGACCCCGCGGTGATGGAGCACTTCCCCGCGCCCCTCACGCGCGCGCAGAGCGCGGCGCTGATCGAGCGCATCGAGGCGTGCTTCGAACACCACGGCTACGGGCTGTGGGCGCTGGAGCTCCCGGGGGAAGCGCCGCTGATCGGCTTCGCCGGCCTCGCCCCGGTGGACGTCCCGGTCGCGTTCGCGCCGGCCGTCGAGGTCGGCTGGCGCCTGGCGCGCGCGTTCTGGGGACAGGGATTTGCGACGGAGGCCGCCGCGGAGGCGATCGCGTTCGGGTTCGCGCGGCGAGACCTGCGCGAGATCGTGTCGTACACCGCCGCGCAGAACGCCCGCTCGCGCAGGGTGATGGAGCGCCTCGGGATGCGGCGCGATCCAGGCGAGGACTTCGACCATCCGCTGCTCGCCGACGACGACCGCCTGCGCCGGCACGTGCTCTACCGGCTGCGCCGCCGCGACTGGGCGAGCGCGACGATCGCGGCGCCGCGGGGTTGATGGGCCGATGCCCTCGCGCCGCCTGAGGGGACCGCTGCCGATCGCGCTCGCGCTGGCGCTCGCGGCGACGCTACCCCTCCCCCCCTCCCCCACAAAAAATGCCCTGGCCTCCCAGCGCACCGCCGACGGGGCCCCACGCGCGGTATCCACGGGCTACCTCTCCAAGCCCACCGATCAGCTGGGCGTGCCGGGGCTGCTCGCAGGCGCCGAGATCACGCCCGAGGGCGACGTGTACACCGGCTGGGCCGAGTACGAGCTGCGCTTCGGCCGGCACCTGACCCCGTGGAACCAGCCCACGCGGACGCTGCCCGATCCGTCTCTGCCGTTGCTGCGGAGCACGCTGCGCGACGGGCCGGTGAGCTACACGCAGACGCTGTTCGCGATCGCCGTCGCCGGGCGTCCGGTCGCGTACGAGACGGTGAGCGCGGTCAACCACGCCGCCGGGCCGCGCCGCGCGCAGGTCGCGATGGCGCTCGCCTACACGCGCGGGCGCCAGCTGCGCGGCGCGCATCTTCTGCCCACGGGCGCCTACCGCTACGAGCGACCCGCGACCGCCTCGCGCGCGGGCTTCTACGAACAGCCCGGACAGGCGTTCTCGCCCGCGCTGCGCTACACCACACGCGGGCGCGACCTCGTGCGCTCGGGACTGCTGCTCGCGCGCGGCCCCGCCGCGGCGAGCCGGCTCCTGGCCTCCCCCGCGACGCCCCCCGCGAGCCTCCCGCCGGGAACCCCGGCCGGGCCGCCGCGAGCGACCCCCGCGATCTCCTCCCCCACCACCCCCCACGACGCGCGGCTGTTCGCGGTGCGCCTCGCGCCGCAGGGCCGCGTGACGCTGACATGGCAGATCCCCCTGCAGCCGCCCGCGGCGCGCACCGCCGCGGATCGCGCGCTGGACCGCGTCTCGCGCGGGCTGGCGCTCGCGAGACTGCGACGCGCGTGGCGGGCACAGGAGGCAGGCCTGATGCGCATCGCGCTCCCCGAGGCGCGCGTAGTCAACGCCTACCGCGCGGCGATCGTCGAGATGCTCGCCTCGCGCTACCGCACGCCGGCCGGGTGGGTGCAGGCATCGAACAAGCTCCAGTACCAGGCTTTCTGGATCCGCGACGGCGCACAGGAGGCGCAGGCGCTCGACCTCGCCGGCCTGCACACCCAGGCCGCCCAGGATCTCGCGTTCATGGACACCTTCCAGGAAGCCGACGGTCTGTTCATCAGCCGCCCCGGGCAGTACGACGGCTCCGGGCAGGCGCTGTGGGCGCTCGACCGCCACGCGCAGCTCACCCGCGATCCGGTCTACGCGGCCGCCCAGCTCGACCGCATCGGCCGCGCGATCGGTTGGATCGAAGCGGCCACCGCCGCGGACCCGCTCGGCCTGCTGCCGGTCGGCAACCCGCAAGACAACGAGCTCGCCGTGGGCCACATCACCGGCGACGATCTCTGGGCGGCGGCGGGGCTGCGCTCCGCGGTCGCGCTCGCGCGGCTCGCGGGACGCCCGGACCTCGCGGCGGCGTGGCAGACAACCGACGAACGCTTCGAGGGGACGCTCGACGGGGCGCTCGACGCAGCGGTGGCGCGCGTCGGGCACATCCCGCCGGTGCTCGACGCCGAAGGCGGCCAGGACTGGGGCAACTACAGCGCCGCGTACCCCGTGCCGGTGCTCCCCGCCGCCTCACCCGACGTGGCGGCGACGATGGCCTGGGCCCGGGCGCACATGGCGGAGGGACTCGCGACGTACGACGCCGGTCGCAGCCTGCACGACTACCTCGGCTTCGGGGTGTTCGAGACCGAGCTCGCCGCGGGCGACCCCCCGGACGCAGTGGCGGGGCTGTACGCGGAGCTCGCCCACACGACCTCCACCGACGAGGGCTGGGAGTGGGACGTCGCACCGTTCGCGACGCGCGCCTCCGCGGTCAACCTCGCGCCGCACGGAACCTTCGCGGCGGACTACGTCGCACTGCTGCGCAACCTGCTCGTCGAGGAAGGCCCGGGTGGGGACGTCGAACTGCTCGCGGGCGCCAGCCCGGCGTGGCTGGGGCCGGGCCAGCACATCGCCGTCACCCACGCCCCCACCGACCAGGGAACGATCTCGTTCACCGAGCGCTCCGGCGCGCACGAGGAGACGCTGGGGTGGCGCGGCACGCTGCGCACCGGTGCGACGCTGACCTGGAGGCTGCCGGAGTGGGCCACCCACGCGCACACGACCGACGGCGCGCCCGTCGGGCGCAGCGTGACGCTGCATGGCCACTCGGGCTCGGTCACAGTGCAGTTCGACGGACGTCCCCCGCGGCAGTCCTACGCGCGAACGGTCGCCGCGCTCGACCGGGCCTACCGCGCACATGGCCTGGCGGCGCCACTCGTGCCGGCGGCGCGCTGACCGGCGACGCCACGCGGTACTTCAACCTCGACCGCGGGAGTTCACGCGCCGCTGAGCGCCGAGGTCACACGGCCCGCGTCCGGTGGCTCTGCGCGAGCAGCTCGCCGAGCGCGTCGTCGATGCTCCGCGCGAGTCGATCCGCGTCGGGCAGCGCCTCGCGGTCGGCGTACACGCCAAAGCACGCGCGGTCGCGCACGGTCGTCATGCCGACCGACACCGCGTGGCGATCCGCGAGCGGGACCACCGGGTAGACCGCCTCCATCGGGCAGCCCCGCATGTACATCGGGACCGCGGGCCCCGGGATGTTGGACACGACGAGGTTGAACGTGCGCGGGCTCGCCATCACCCGCGAGATCGCGTGCTGCACCGGGACCGGGGTGTGCGCGGCCGCCTTCAGCGCGAGATCCGCACCCTCGGGCTCGCGGTCGCGCTTGCGGTCGCTCATCGCAGCGTGCACGCGGTACAGCCGGCCGAGCGGATCGGGGTCCTGGCAGGGCAGCTCGACGAACACGAACGAGATGTGGTTGCCGAGCTCGTCCGCGTCGCTGCGCACGCTCACCGGCACCATCGCCTTCAGCGCCAACGGCCGCTCGCCGTGCGCGGTCAGGTAGGCGCGCACGCCGCCCGCGACAGCCGCAAGCATGACGTCGTTGACCGTCGTCCCATGCGCGCGCTTCACGATCCGCAGATCCTCCAGTGGCCGCTCCGCCCACGCGAGGCGGCGCAACGGGGTGAGCGAGCGGTTGAGCACACTCGCCGGTGCACCGGTCAGCAGCGAGTGGCCCAGTGCGCGTCCCACGCGGATCGCGCCGCCGGCCACCTGACGCACAGTGTCCGCGGGCGCCGCCGCGGCGCGCAGCGGCAGGCGCAACAACCCGAGCTGCGCGGCGAGCGCGTCGCGCGCGCTGTGCAGCAGCAGGCGCTCCCCGCCGGGCTCCCGCGCGGGGCTCCAGCGCTCCTGCTCGCACGGCTCACAGGCGGGGGTCGCGTCGAGCAGCATCGACCCCAGCTCGACCGCGGCGAGCCCGTCCACCATGCAGTGATGCGCCTTGCCGATCACCGCGAAGCGCTCCCGCTCGGGCTCCTCGCAGATCCACATCTCCCACAGCGGCCGGTCGCGGCGCAGCGGCGTCGACATCACCTCGTCCACGAGCCCCTCCAGCGGCCCCGGCGCCGCGTACAGGTGGCGGTCGATGCCGAACGCCTCGTCGTCCACCCACTCCGGCGCGCTCAACCCGAGCGGCACCGCCGCGAGCTTCTGGCGGTAGCGCGGCGCGCGCGCCAGGCGCCGCTCGATGTGCTCGCGCAGCTCCGCGAAGCTCGGCAGGCGCTCGCCGGGTGGAGGGGAGAAGACCGCGACCCATCCGACGTGCATGTGCGCCGTCGGCGTCTCCACCGCGAGGAACGACGCGTCGAGCCCCGAGAGCCGCGCGCTCCTCATCCCCGCACCGCCTCCGTCCGCGACGGCGCTCCGGACTCCGTCTCGACCCGTCGCGCGCGTTTCCCAGCCGCCGCCGGCTCCGACCTCGGAGGCGACGAGGATCTGCGGCGGCGCGCGCGGCGCGCCGCCAGGGATACCACGGCGCCCGTGCGCGGGAGCGGCCGCCGGCCCCAGTCGGCCGCGATCGCGAACTCCAGCAGCCGCTCGAAGTAGTCGCGCAGCGGCGACGCTTCGATGCCGCACCCGTGCAGGATCGCGCGGGCACGGCGGTCGTCGTAGTGGACCTGCGCGGCGAAGTACGGGAAGAAGACCTCGCTGCGCCGCAGCGCGCGGCGGCGGGGCTCGTCGCGGATCGCCCACAGCAGCAACGGGTGCACCAGCCGCTCGTACAACATCGGGTCGATCAGCGCCGGCGCCGGCCTGCGGAAGTAGTCGCTCGCGAGCCCCACCACCTCCTCCACGCTGCCCACGTGGCGCCCGGCGGTGAGGTGGAAGGTGCCGCCGAGAGCCTCCGGCGCCCCGCTGAGCTCGAAGATCGCGTCGGTCACGTAGTCCACCGGGACCACGTCAACCGGCGCCGCCGCGCGCCCCGGAACCGCGACGTATGCGCCGCGCGAGAACGCGCGCAGCGGCCAGTAGAGAACGTTGAACGAGGACGTCCATCCGCTTCCGCGCTCACCAACCACGATGCTCGGCCGCGCGACCGTGATCGGCATGCGCTCACGACAGCGTCCCACGAGTTGCTCGGCCTCGAGCTTGGAGCGCTCGTAGGTGTTGCGAAAGCCCTGGCCCACGTCGAGGTCGTCCTCGCTGAAGCAGCCCACGTGGTCGCCGGCGACATACGCCGTCGAGATGTAGGTCAGCCGTCGTAAGCCTCCCCCTGTCGCGCGACACCGCTCGGCGAGCTCGAGTACCTGCCGCGTGCCGCCCACGTTGATCGCGCGCGCCTCCTCCAGCTCCATCTCGAAGGAGACCGACGCCGCGCCGTGCACGATCTCGTCGACGCTCTCCGCCAGCGCGTTGCGCCAGCGACGCCCCAGACCGATCCCGGTGCGGGTGATGTCGCCACGCACCGCCACCACGCGCTCGCGATGTGGATGGTCGGCGCCGAACAGGCAGCGCAGCGCGCGCTCGATGCGCGCGTTCGCCTCGCGCTCGGTCGGCGCTCTGACCAGTGCGTAGATGCGGCGGTCGGTGCGCTCGAGGTAACGCGCCAGGAGCTCCATGCCGAGGAAGCCCGTGGCGCCGGTCAGCAGCACTCCGTCGGTGCGCCGCGGCTGTCGCGTGCCAGGCCCGATCACGCATGAATTCCCGCTGGAGGCGACCGCCTAACCGGGGCGCAGCCAGGAAATGTCGCAAATAGCGCACGATTCGATTTCGTGTGCGCACGCTCCGCTCGGACGTCAGGCCGCTCGCACGCGCTCGCTGAGCGCGGCGCAGACGAGCTTCACCGCGCGCACCGACCGGCTCGACCTGCGCGGCGAAGCCGGCGGCAACGGCTGGAACCCGTACGAGAACGTCATCGGCCCCGCGAACGTCAACCGGCTGCAGTTGGCCTGGACGACCGCGGGCAGCTGGTTCGCGAACATCCCCCCCGGCGTCGTCGTCGCCTCCAAAACGATCGTCGCCCTCGAGCCGCACCTGAACACGCTCGTCGCGGTGAACACCGAAGGCAAACAGGTCTGGAGCCAAACGCTCGCCAGCAGCTTCTTCAGCGGCCCGGCGCCCGCCGACGGCAGCGGCGTGCTCGTCGCCGCCTCCACCGACGGCCCACTCGAGGGACCGCGCGGCAGTGTTCCCCCCGCAGGGCGCCGGCCCTGGCACGTCCGGCGCTGGCACGCCTGGCGGCGCGGGCACGCCCTCGGTAGCACCGGGCGCGGCGTGCAGAGCCTTCGGCCGCCGGGACCGGCGCCGCCGTGCGAGCGTGCAGTTCGGGCTACCTGTGCGCGCGGGCGCCCGTGTGACGGTGCGCGCCGCCGGGTTCCCGCGCGGGGCCCCGGGGTACCTCCATGCTTCCCGCCGCGCGCGCCTGAGCTACAGCGCGCGCCTCGGTCGCGCGAGGGGAGCGCGCGGAACGCTCGCGGGTCCGTCGGCGGCTGCTGCCCGCGGGAGCGCGCCCCGGCGGCTGGGTGTTGTCGTTCGGGACCACGAGAGCGGCGCCGCGGCGCTACGCGCGCGGGGTGGCGGGCGAGCGATTCGCGCGGCGCGTCGTGGTGCGGCGGACGTGCGAGCGGCTGGTCATCGCCGCGTTTGGCGTGGCTCGCCTATAGGAAACCCCGCCGGAGCGGGGTTTCCCTTAGCAGACCTGTAAGCCGGATCCTGTCGTGAGCAGCCATCCATCTGAGCGGCCTACCTGGACCTCGGCGGGCAGCCTACGAGCGGTCCTGTTTGGCCTTGCATCGGGTGGGGTTTGCCCAGCCGCCGCGTCACCGCGACGCTGGTGCGCTCTTACCGCACCATTTCACCCTTGCCCACCGGCCGTTCACGTGGGACGGCCGACGTCGGCGGTTTGTTTCTGTGGCACTTTCCCGCGGGTTTCCCCGGGTCGATGTCTCGACCACCTTGCCCTGTGATGTCCGGACTTTCCTCGAAGGCGGATGCCTCCGCGGCTACTCGGTCTGCGGGCACAACTTAGCGCAGCGAGGTCGGAAAACTCCTGGCCGCTGGACGAATCAGGCCAAGGTGGTGCCGCAATCGACGCAGCGACCATGCAGCGCACCCGCGACCTCGGCGTCGTGAGACACCATCTGGCCGTCACACAGCGGGCAAAGCACACTCTCGCCCCGGGCGAGCTCCTGCCAGCGAGCCGTGATGAGCCGATCCAGAGTGCAACTGCCGCGAGCCCGCAGGCGCAGACCTCGATGCCCTCGCGCGTCCTGCCGACTGGCGACGTCTCGCCGAACGTCATCAACCCAATCGTTTGGGCCCGGCAGACACTGCTGCGCGGGGTCGAGTAATGCGAGGCTCATCACATGCTCCTGAGCAACCCCACGACGCGACCCAGCACCTTGACCTCCTTGCTGCGGATCGGCTCCATCGTCTCGTTCTCCGGCTGCAGACGGATGTGGTCCGTTTCGCGGAAGAAGCGCTTGACGGTCGCCTCCTCGCCCAGCAGCGCGACGACGATCTCGCCCTGCTGCGCGGTGTCCTGGGGGCGCACGACGACGAAGTCGCCTTCGAGGATGCCGATGTTCTTCATCGAGTCTCCGCGCACGCGCAGGAGATACTCCCCCTCCCCACCGCCCGCGGCCTCGGGCACAGCGATGTAGTCCTCGATGTTCTCCTCCGCCAACACCGGCTGACCGGCGGCGACGGAGCCCACCAGCGGCAGACCTTCGGCGCGCACGATCGAGCGCATGCTGTCCACAGCGCTGCCCACGGCGCGGTCCAGGAGCTCGATCGCGCGCGGCTTGGAGGGGTCGCGCCGGAGCAGCCCGATCTTCTCGAGGTTGGCGAGGTGGGCGTGCACCGTCGAGGAGGAAGCGAGCCCGACGGCTTTGCCGATGTCGCGCACCGTCGGGGGATAGCCGTACTTGGCGGAGTACCTGCGGATGAAGTCGAAGATCTCCTGCTGGCGCTTGGTCAGATCCATGATTGCGAGGCTCCCGGGTGGGCTGGACGAGAGGGTGGAACGAACATGTGTTCGCACAGTAGCGCCGTCGGCGGACGGATGCAAGCGATGCATGGCTGTGCCGGCCGCGAAGGCCGGCGTCGCCGGGCTATACTCGCGCTCTTTGCGCCTGTGGCGGAATTGGTAGACGCGCAAGGTTGAGGGCCTTGTGGACCGCTTGGTCCGTGGTGGTTCGAGTCCACTCGGGCGCATACGAAAAGCCCTGCAAATCAGAGCTTTCGTAGTTAAGGGGGGCTTGAGGGAGGCGCGGGGCGATTGTTCGGTTTGTGCCAATGGCACGGCCGAACAATTTGCCGAACATTTCGTGTGCCGGTTGTTCGGCGATGGCAAGCCGTTCGATCGCACGACCGTCTCGCGCGACTGGCACAAGGCGGCGCTGCAGGACGCGGACCTGCGCGATATGCCGCTGCACGCGCTGCGACACACGGCGGCGGCGGCGTGGCTGGCGGGCGGCAACTCCCTGAAGTACGTGCAGGACCAGCTCGGGCACGGTGACATTCGCACGACCGAGCGCTACTACGGGCACCTGGAGCGCCATGTGAAGAAGGAGGGCGCGAAGGCGACCGAGGCGACGATCGCCCGCGCGGGCACTCGCTGAGCGGGCCGCACCGTGGCGGTCGGTTGCGCTGAGCGGCCTGGGCTCCATGCGGCCCTGGCGTCGTTGACCCAGCGCTCTATGTCGTCGTGGTGGAAGCGCAGCGGCCCCTCCTCCCCACCGATCCTGATCGACGGGATGCGGCCTTGCTTGGCGGCGTCATAGAGTCAGGTCCGCGAGACTCGCAGCCGCGTCGCTACCTCCGACGGCTTGAGCAGCTCGATCCCAGACGTTCCATCGCCGTTCATATGGGTTACTGACCCTCAAGATGCTTGAGCGGCCAACGAGTTTTTCCGTGGAGTACAGCCGCCGGAGATTGCTCCTCTACAGGCCGGAGCTGATGAGTGGGCGTCGCCTACGGTTTCGCCGCGGTTGAGGCGCACACGTCGTCTAGTACGTCGGCGAGTGCTCGGATGCGCGGCAGGTGCTGGCGCGTGAGCGTCTCGAGTTGTGCGTGTCCGGTTGGCGTGAGTTGAAGGTGGATCTGCCGGTGGTCGGTTGTGTCTCGGGTTCGTTGGATCAGGCCGGTGGTCTCGGCGCGTTGGGCGAGCTCCACGGCGCTGTGGTGGCGGATGTGCAGATCGTGGGCGACGTCGCTGATCGTCGGGCCGTTTTCGCGTGTGTGGCCGCGAACTACGAGCAGCAGCTGGTGAAGCGCTGGTGTGAGGCCCGTTGCTCGGGCGGCGTCTTCGCTCCATCGTGTGAAGGCTCGTAGCTCGCTGCGGAATGCGAGCAGGCGGCGGTAGTCGGAGTCCTGCAGTGACTGGCTAGCGGCTGTTGGGGTCATGGTGCTGGCTCGCGGACAGCCCGGAGTCTGGTGAGGCTCGTGGTCGCCTTGAGGGGGCGCAGGGGACGCTCGCGGTGGCGCTCCTCGATCAGGAGGCGCTCGTGTGCCTTGAGCAGGTCGAACTGGCTGAGGAGGCCGAGGAGTCGCGGCGGCTCGTGGTCATCGATGACGGGGAGAACGGTGTGGCCGGTGGCGACCATCCTGTCCGCTGTTTCGCGCAGTGTCTCACCGGGCCTTGCGACGAGTGGGGTGCGTGCCATTGCGCCGGCGAAGGATGTGCTGTTCTGAGTGGCGCGAATGTCGGAGAGCGCGAGCACTCCAAGCAGGCGCTCGTCGTTGTCGAGCACCGGGTAGAGGCGTTGGCGGCGTAGCTCGGAGCCCTCGGGGAGCTGCTCGTAGAGCTCTGCGACGGTTGAGTCTGGCGCGACCGTGAGAACGTCGGTTTGCATGACGTCGCGGACGAGCAGCGCGTGCAGCGGGTCGACTTCGTACTCGCGGGTGACGTGGTAGCCGCGGCGGGCGATCTTCTCGGTCAGGATCGAGCGCCGCAGTGTCAGGACGCTGATGAGGTGCGCGATCGTGCAGGCGGCGAGGAGTGGCAGGAGCGCTCCGATGTCGTGGGTCAGCTCGAGCGCGAAGACGATGCTGGTGAAGGGCGAGCGCATCACGCCTGCCATTGCGGCGGCCATACCGATCATGGCCCACGTTCCCTCGGTGGCGCCCGGCAGGATGGCGCCGAGTAGACCGCCGAGGGCCGCGCCGAGCATCAGCAGTGGTGCGAGGATGCCGCCGCTGGTGTTGGAGCCGAGCGCGGTTGCCCAGATCGTGAGCTTGACGACGAGCAGTATGGCGAGGGTGCTGAGTGCGAGCGTACCGGCGAGCTCGGCGCCGATCGTGTTGTAGCCAACGCCGAGCGCGCGGGGTTCGATCAGCCCGCCGATGCCGACTACCAGGCCGCCTATCGCGGGCCACCAGGACCAGTGCAGCGGCAGGCGTCCGAACAGATCCTCGGCGCCGTAGACGCAGCGGGTCATCACGCATGCCAGGCCGCCGCACGCTAGGCCGATGAGCAGCGCGCCGCCTGAGACGGAGGGCGCCAGGGTGGCGTGGGCGCTGACGGCGAACAGCGGTGCCTTGTGCAGGAGGCCGGCGTTGGCGAGGGCTTCTCGGGTTGCCGCGGCTGCGCAGGCGGCGAGCGCGACGGGGATCATTGAGCGTGGTCGCCACTCGAACAGCAGCAGCTCGACCGCGAGCAGCACTGCTGCGACGGGGGTGCCGAACACGGCGGTCATGCCGGCGGCTGCTCCCGCAACAAGTAGGCAGCGTCGCTCGGCGGCGGTGAGGTGCAGCAGCTGGCCGAGGATGCTGCCGGTGGCGCCGCCGGTGACGATGATCGGACCCTCGGCACCGAACGGGCCTCCTGTGCCGATGCTCACTGCGCTTGAGATGGGCTTGAGCACGGCGAGGCGTGGCTCCATGCGGCTGCCGCGCAGGAGGATGGTTTCCATCGCCTCTGGGATACCGTGGCCGCGGATGCGCTCAGAGCCGTAGCGAGCCATCAATCCCACGATGAGCCCGCCGGCAACTGGCACGAGTACGCTGAGCGGCCCGAGGACGCTGGTGTCCGGTGGGCCGAGCGTGGTCGAGATGGTGCCGGTGTAGGCGAGGTGCGTGATGAGCGCGATCAAGTCGAGCAGCGCGAGCGCGAGCAACGCGACCACTGCACCTAGCGGTATGGCGCCGGCGAGCAGCGTGAGCACTCGTGGTGTGGTCGTGAAGTCGCCGAGCAGGCACTCCGTGCCGTGTGATCTTTGGTCGGGTGGGACGACAGCGTCGCTTGGGAAACGTCCCGCTGGGTTGGTCGCGCTCACGCAACGCGATTATATCGGGAGCCGATATGGTTTCTGTGGCCGCTGGGAGGCATGGCGAGTTGCCGACTTGCCGCCCACCGGAGCGACTTTGGTCTGAGCCGGTGCGCGGCGTTGGCGTCATCGGGACGGTAGAAAGGACAATCTGCAGGCGATGCGCGGGCGGTTGGGCGAGGCGGTGCTGCGATCTTCCTGGTGTCGCTGGTCATCGTCTGACTGGGCCTCAGCATCGCCCAGGGCTAGCGCGGGCGGCTAGATCTGGGGATCGTCGCTCGGCGGGACGTCGCCCGCGAGCTCGGGGTCGCAGAAGGGAAGGATCTCGTTCATCCCGCTGAGCTCGAACAGGCGCTGTACGTTCGCTGGGCCGGGGATGATCCGCAGCTCGTGGCCTCGTGCGATGCATTGTTCGTGGCCTCCCATGAGTGCGCGTAGGCCGCTTGAGTCGATGAACGTGAGGTTTCTGAGGTCGACGACTATGCGTTGTGCTTCGCTTGTGGCAGCGTCTGCGAGGGCCGCTTCGATGTTGGGGGCGCCCAAGAGGTCCGCTTCGCCGTTCAGGGCGACGGTGTGAGCCTCCGGTGTACTCGTCACCTCGATGGTCAGGTAGGGATGCTGACTGTTCACCTTCACCCTCTGTTTTTGGGGCGAGCGCGTCACCTGTGGATTGTAAGCGGGTGCGGTGGTGGCGAGGCTCTTCTGTGTTTGTGGTCGGGGAGGTTCTTCGGCCATGACGGGCGGTAGTAGTTGCTGGGAAGTCTACTGCTTGTCCAGCGACGTCCGCCGCGGTCGTGGCGGCTTCGGAAGCTGTGGTCAGGCGGAGGTAGTTCGGCCGCTTGCAGGGTGCGCGGCGGCCTGTCCCGGCGGTCGCTTGGCGGCCTCTTGCCGTGCCTCTGGGAGGCTTGGGTGGATGGCGATCGCATCGGACAGACCAACGATTGTGGCGAGGCGCTTTAGCTGTGAGGTGTCGGGGATCACGAGGATGAGCTTGGCGCGGCGGTGGTCGAGGCGGTCGCTGAGGCGTAGCAGCATGTCGATGCCTGCGCTGTCGAGGTAGCGCGTCTCGCTGAGGTCGATGATGAGGCTTGAGGCGTCGGGGCCGAGCGCGTCGGCCAGTTGTTGTTGGGTGACAGTGACGTTGGCGGCGTCGATGTCTTCGTGGATGTGTGCGATGGGCACTCCGTCGATCCGTTCGATGTTGAGTGGGCTCATGGCCGGCTGCCGGTCGGGAACGGATAACAGAAGGCTTCGTAGGTGTGTCCGATGCGCACGCCGACGGGCAGACCGTGCTTCTGCTCAAGTAGCCGGGCGTGGCCGTCTGGTTCGATCAGCAGTGGCGGCAGGCGCCCGGCAATGACGGCTTCGAGTTCTTCGGCTTCGGAATCGAGTTCCAGGATGCAGAGTGTGGCGCCGCGGTTGCTGCCCACCGAGACCAGCAGCTCGTTGAGCATCGTGACAACCTCGGTGAGCTTGTGTCCTTGCATCATGTAGGCGCAGGCTCGCGCGGATTTCGGCCATCACGGAGGCGGCGAGCACGCCCCGGCCGACGACATCGCCGATCACGCGAGGTGTCCGTTGTGGAGTTGGAAGACGTCGTACCAGTCGCCGCCGATCTTGATGCCAGAGCCGGCGGGCAGGTACTTGGCGCTGAAGCGCATGCCGGGTATCTGCGGCAGCACGTCGGGCAGCAGCGAGTGTGCCGCGCGGGGGTTTCATAGCCGGCGTGAGGACCAGAGGATCGCGCTGAGGATCACCGAGACGAGCGCGATCACCAGGCCGGTGATCCAGCCGGCGACTTTTTGTGAGGAGAGGATTGCGCCGAGCGCGACACCGATCCCGATAACGCCGCCAGTGGCGATCACGCGAACGAATGCGGACTCCAGCGGGGGGCGCTGGCGCCGGTCGGGCAGCATCGAGACGTCTGTCAGCGCGTCCTCTCCGCGATCTTGTGTTCTCTCGCCGTGGCCTGCCATGCGGGCGGGGTTCTTAGCGCGTTGCCTTTTTGACGGCGCTGCGTGCTTTGCCGCCGGCGTCCTGGGCTTTGCCCTTGAGCTCCTCGCCGGCGCCGCGGGCCTCGGTGCCCGGTTTGCCGGCGGCTCGCCCGGCTTGCTGCTTGGCGCGGCCTTTGAGCTCTTTGGCTTTGCCTTGCGCTCGTTGCGTTCGGTCGCCCATTGTCTCCTCCTTTGCTTTTGGTTGCTTTGATTGGTCTTTACCCAGTTAGGCGGGCCGCTGAACAAGGGGGGGGATGCCTGTGCCGGCGCGCAGTGAGCACCCGGCTCAGTCGGCTGTGTGTCACGCGGGGGTTGGCTATTAATCCTTCTCCCTTATGCAGCGAGGAATTAGTCCGCGTGGGCGGTGGCGCCAGTCTGGGCTGTTTGGTGACGGCCCTCTGCGAACTCCTCGACGATCTTCGCGCAGAACGCTGGCAGGTCGTCCGGCTTGCGGCTTGAGACGAGTCCTTGGTCGACAACGACTTCCTCGTCGACCCATTCCCCGCCGGCGTTGCGGATGTCGGTTTGCAAGGATGGCCAGGAGGTGAGCTTGCGCCCGCGCATGAGGTCTGCCTCCACGAGTGTCCAGGGGCCGTGGCAGATGACTCCGACCGGCTTGCCCGCAGCGAAGATCTGCTGCACGAACTGGATGGCGCGCTCGTCGGTGCGCAGCTGGTCGGGGTTGGCCACGCCGCCGGGGAGCACCAGCGCGTCGTATTCGTCGGGGTCGGCGTCCTCGAGGGCCTGATCGACGGTGTATGTCGAGCTCTTGTCGAGGTGGTTGAACGCCTGGATCTCGCCGCTTTCGGGGGCGATCAGCCTGGGCGTGGCGCCTGCGTCTTTGACGGCCTTCCAGGGCTCTGTGAGCTCGACCTCCTCGATGCCCTCTTGCGCGGTGAGAAAGGCCACTGTCTTTCCGGTTAGCTGGGTGGGTGCCATTTCGCTGCTGCCTCCCTCTGTTTCGTTGGCGAGCTTTTCGGTTTGTCGGTCGTCTACCCCTGTCCCCTGGGTGGCAAACGAGCCAGTAAGGGCCGTGGCCTGGTGTTTTTCACAGCTTGTCCTCGGCTGCGCGGTAGGCGACCTGCAGGAAGTCCGAGATGGTGTGTGCGAGGAACACGGAGCTGATGAGGCGCGTGAGGCGTGGGGCGCCGATGAGTCCGAGCGTGAGCGCCGTGGCTACCCATTGGGCGAGGCAGTAGGGGCACACCAGGAGCTCTCCGACGGCGAGGTGCAGACCGTGACCGTAGGGTTCCTCCTCTACCTCGCCCTGCCCGCTTGACTCTTGGTATCGGGTGAAGGGCGCGCGGATGAAGCTCGTCACCTTGTCCTTGGCGAGCAGCCGGCTGAGCTTGTGGGTGGCGATGCCGACGAGCAGCAAGTCGCCTGTCGTGGGTCGCTCGGGCAGCTGGTGGCGACGGGCGCGCAGCGCGATCAGACCGCCGGCGAGGCCGGTGGTGTACGCGCCGATGAGGATGGCGTAGGAGCCGAGCGGGCGCTCTTGGCCGGGAGCGTAGTGCGAGGAGAGCGAAGCGAGTGGCGTCTTGCTGGGGCTGCCGGCATGGCTGGCGGTGGCACGCTCGGGCATGGTCTAGCTGTTGCTCTTTTTGGCGCCCTTGCGTCCTGCGGCGGCCTTCTGCGCTTTGGTGCCGCCTTGGGTGCTGGCTTTGCGTTTTGTGCCTGAGCCTGAGCTCTTGCCGCCTCGTTTGGATGAGCCTGGGCTGTTGGCGATCTTCGCTGCGCGTTCCTTGCTCATGCCCTTTTCGCGGAGTCCTTCGTACTGTTTGTCGTTCTTGACGCTGGGGCCGTGATCTTTCGCCATCGCTGGTCCTCCTCGGGTTTGTGGATACCGCTGCATCTACCCGCTCGCCGCACCGGCAAAAGCGAGGAGGAGGCTGCTAGCGGTGTTGGTGCTCGGCGGCGAAGCCGCGGAAGGTCTGGGCCATCTGCTCGTCGGCGTCGGGCTCCTCGTCCTCCTCCTCGTGCGGTGGGGGCGCGTCGGGCGCGGTGTCCGTGTTGGCTTGAAGGACCGCGCTCTCGAGGAAGTGACGCAGCTCAGCCTCGCTGCCCTGCTGGACGCCGGAAACCTTGATCGCCTTTTTGGTGAGGCTGACCTCTCCCCGGCCGCTGTGCGGCGTGTCCAGCAGCGCGAGCACGTTCTCGAAACGCGCCTTCCATGACTTCGAGGACGCGCCGGCCAGCTGCACGGTGAGCGTGCCGTCGTCGATCTCGGCGGTGCCCCATTCGATCTGTCGTTGCTCGGCGGCCATGAGCTTGACCTACCCGGCGCGGCGGGGTTCGACACACAAGGCTCATACGCGACTCTCGACGGGTCGTGTGCTGGCGGGGTCGATCCGCTTTGCGCCCAGGCGCTCGGCGAGGCGAGATGCGAGGGCCATGATTGTGAGCGCGGGGTTAGCTGACCCTTGGGTTGGCATGACGCTGCCGTCGCAGACGAACAGGTTGGGTATTTCCCAGGCGCGGTGGTCTCGGTCGATGACGCCTGTCTCGGGTTTGTCTGACATTGGGCAGCCGCCGACGAGGTGGGCGTAGCGGTCGATCGTGAGGATGTCCTGCGCTTCGGCGGCGTGGAGGATTTCGTGGAGCTTGTTCTTGGCGTAGGCGATGTTCGCTCGGTCGTTCTCGCACTGCGTGTAGTCCAAGCGCGCGACGGGCATCCCGTTACGGTCGGTCTGCTCGGCGAGCGTCACGCGGTTCTCCGCTCTGGGCAGGAGCTCTGAGAGGCAGCCGATTGTGTACCAGTGGTTGTAGTCGCGCATGTACTCTCTGAGCGACTGCCCCCAGTGTCCGTCGGCGAGCACGTGCTCGGCCCAGCCGATCGGCAAAGGGCCTACCGTCTGGATCGAGAAGCCGCGGGCGAATCCGCGTCCGGGGTCGGTCTCATAGAACTGCTCGGAGTTGATCTCCGGCGGGGGCGCCTTGTACATCCGCATCTCCTCGGGGAAGCGTCCGGCGACCTGGGGTGCGCCCTGCACCATGATCCCGCGTCCCACGAGGTCGTTGTCGTTGGCGAGACCGTTGGGGAACCGGCTGCTGGTGGAGTGCAGCAGCAGCCGTGGCGTCTCGATCGAGTAGCCGGCAAGCGCGATCGCATCTGCTGCTTGGAAGCTCTCCTCGCCGTCGTGGAAGTAGGTGACGCCTGTGCAGCGCCCTGACTCGTCGGTCTCGATCTGCGTGACCATGCAGTCGGCGCGCACCTCGACGCCGTGCTCCAGCGCGTCGGGGATGTGGGTGACGAGCGGGGATGCCTTGGCGCCGACCTTGCAGCCTTGTAGGCAGAAGCCTCGGTAGATGCAGTGCGGGCGGTGCCCGAAGCTGCCGTTGGCGATTCCGACTGGGCCGACGCGCATCTCGATCCCCAGGCGCCTGGCTCCCTCCCACGCCTTGAGCGCGCCGGCGCCCACGGGGTGCGGGCCGTGGGGATAGTCGTGGGGGTCGCCCCAGGGCCAGAATTCGCCGGCGACGGGCAGCTCGCGCTCTAGGCGCTCGTAGTGGGGCTTGAGATCCTCGTAGGTGATGGGCCAGTCGGCGGCTACGCCGTCGCGGGTGTAGACCTCGAAGTCTGAGGGGTGAAAGCGCGGCGTGAACCCGGCGTAGTGGATCATCGAGCCGCCGACGCCGCGGCCGCAGTTGTTCTTGCCGAGCTCCACGGGATCATCGCCGCCGATGATGCGCTCCTCCGTCCAATACAGCGGGTGCGCGCCGGCCTCGTCTGAGACCCAATCCTCGTCGGGGTCCCAGAACGGCCCGGCCTCGAGTACGAGCACCCGCCAGCCTTTGCGGGCGAGCCGTTGCGCGAGCGTCGCGCCGCCTGCTCCCGCACCGACGATCAGCATGTCGACCGCCTCGTCGGGGCTGTAGCGGCGCATACGCTCGCGCCCTGGCACACCTCGCCGGTGTGGATCGAGCAAGAACGCGGAGTCGTTCTCGGGTGGGCGCACTGCGCCCTTCAGAGCGACACGTAGACGGTCTCTCACTCGAGGCCCCGCTCACGCACATCGGCCACGGGGTCGAGCGCGAACTCTGGTGGGGCCTCCCAGTGCTCGCGTTGCCCGGCGCCGAGCCGTGCGTACCCGCGTGGGTAGGCGGGGCCGCCGAAGCCGATCTCATTCCACGCCCAGGGGTGTGAGTAGAACGCGCCGAGCACGCCGCGCATCACCACTCCCCACGCCTTCGTGACGGGCAGATCCCAGTCGAGCTTGCCTTCGGAGAACCGCTGGACGATCTCGTGCTGGGTCTCTGAGCTGGCGGCGGCGAACCCGTCGTCTGAGCCGTGCTCGCGGGCGCTGTCGTCGAGGTTGGCCGCGACCTGCCGCCAGGTCTCGGGGTCGGGCGGCATGTCGTGGTGGCGAAACCCGTCCAGCCGGCCGACGTGGAGCTTCGCGTCGACCATCTCGAGCACGGGGATGCGCGGCTCTGCGTCCTGGCCGGTCACGACATCGCAGAACGCTCCCAGCGTGTGTGCCTCCTGTTCGGTGAAGAAGCGGATCGGCGGGACGTTCGCTACCCGGTCGAGCACGACTCCGCGCGTCTTCGCGTCCCAATGGGAGGCGGCGCTCAGCACGTCGTAGTCGGGGTAGCGCCCGCGCATCTGCGGCGTGGTGCCCTTGCGCTGGTGTGGGAGCCCTGCGGGCGGCCCCGGCGTGGTGTCGCCGCCCTGCTTGGGGAGATGCCCGGCCGAGTTGGACGCTTGCGCCATCGCCCTCAGCGCTCCCGCTCGGCGAGCGCCGCCGCGAGACCCATGCCGCCGACGAGAGCGAGCGAGCCGGGCGCGAGCAGCGGCGGCCCCATAACGATGTTGTAGAGCGGCTCTGAGAACCCGCCGGGCCGCTTGCGCACACCCTGGACGTGGGTGTAGACGCCGATCAGCCCATCCAGACAGTACAGGGCAGACACAGCGGGCAGCACGGTCCTCGCGGCTCGCTTGGAGCCCACGCCTGCGAGTCCGGCGGCGGTGAGCAGCGGTGAGAGCGCGACGGGGGTCCACATCCACTTATCGCCGAAGGAGCCGCGGAAGTGCTCGAAGTAGATCTCCAGGCCGAGCGGCAGCGCGCTTGCGGCGGTCGCGGCGGCGAGGGTGCGCTGCGCGCGTCCGCGGCGCAGGTTTCCCAGCAGGCGCTTGGCGCTCATCGTCCTGGGAGGAACTCGGGCAGCTTCTGACGCAGCGCTTGGGCGATGATCCGCCGGCTGCCGGGGTCTCCGTGCAGGATCGCTGAGGCGAACGAGCGGGCTTGCTCGATCGTGATGTGCGGCGGCAGCGGCGGCACTTCGGGGTCACAGCACACCTCGAGCACAGTCGGCCGGTCGGCGGCGAGCGCCTGGTCCCAGCACTCGCCGATCGCTTCGGGGTCGTCGGTGCGGATGCCGTTCAGCCCGATCATTTCCGCCCACCGCGCGTAGGGCACGTCGGGTAGTTCCTGGGACTCGACGAACTTGGGGTCGCCGGACATCGCGCGCTGCTCCCAGGTGACCTGGTTGAGGTCGCGGTTGTTGAGCACGAGCACGATCAGCCGCTGGTCTGACCAGCGCTCCCGGTACTTGGCGATCGTGATCAGCTCCGCGAGCCCGTTCATCTGCATCGCCCCGTCGCCGACGAGCGCGATGACAGGCCGGTCGGGGTGCGCGAACTTCGCGGCGATCGCATATGGCACGCCCGGTCCCATCGTCGCGAGGGTGCCTGAGAGGGTGGCCATCATGCCGGCGCGTAGCCGCACGTCGCGGGCGTACCAGTTGGCAGCCGAGCCGGAGTCGGAGGTGAGGATCGCGCCGTCGGGCAGACGCTTTGAGAGCTCGTGGAAGATCAGCTGCGGGTTCACGGGCTTGGCGGGCTCGTGAGCGCGCTTCTCGATGACCTGCCACCACTCGCTCATGTTCTTTTCGATCTTCTCCCGCCAGCCGCGGTCGTCCTTGCGCTCGAGCAACGGCAGGAGCGCTTTGAGGGTGAGCGCGCTGTCGCCGACGAGGTTTACCTCCATTGGGTAGCGGATGCCGAGCATCCTGCCGTCCAGGTCGATCTGCACGCCGCGGGCCTGGCCCTCCTCGGGCAGGAACTCCGAGTATGGGAAGCTGGAGCCGACCATCAGCAGCGTGTCGCAGTCCTGCATCATGTCCCAGCTGGGGCGTGTGCCCAGCAAGCCGATTGATCCGGTGACGAACGGCAGGTCGTCGGGTACGGCGGCCTTGCCGAGCAGCGCCTTGGCGACCCCGGCGCCGAGCGTGTCGGCAACCTCGATCACCTCTTGGGTGGCGTGTAGCGCGCCGGCGCCGACGAGCATCGCTACGCGCTCGCCCGCGTTGAGCGCCTCGGCGGCGTGCCGCAGTTGCTCGTCGTTGGGCGTGACGTTCGGGGGTGTGTAGCCGGGGCCGGAGTGAACGGTGCCGTGAGCGTGCGGTGGTGTCGGCACGGCTGGTTCCATCTGCAGGTCGTTGGGGACGATCACGCAGGTGACGGTGCGCTCGGAGAGCGCGATCCGCATCGCGCGGTCGATCAGGTGACGGATCTGGCCGGGCTCGGTGGCCATCTGGACGTACTCGTGCGCGACGTCCTTGTAGAGGGTAGTGAGGTCGACCTCCTGCTGATAGTTGCCGCCCAGGCCGAGCCTGGCCTGCTGACCGATGATCGCGACGACCGGCTGGTGGTCGAGCTTCGCGTCGTAGAGACCGTTGAGCAGGTGAATCGCGCCGGGACCGGAGGTGGCGAGGCACACGCCGGCTTCACCTGTGAACTTGGCGTGCGCGCACGCCATGAAGGCGGCCATCTCCTCGTGGCGCACCTGAATGAACTCTGGGCAGTCATCTGCGCGGCCGAAGGCGCCCATGATGCCGTTGATGCCGTCGCCGGGGTAGCCGTAGATGCGTTTCACTCCCCACTCGTTCGCTAGCCGGTTGAGCAGGTGGTCGGCGACGGTCTCGCTCATGGCGCTCCCTTTCGGTCGGCGTGGGTAAAGCGCGGGGTCGTGTCGTTCTCGGCGCTCATGCTCTATCGCTCCTACCCCTGAGGTGGGGGGCCAAAACGGCGCGATCGGCGGCTGGAGGTAGAGCCGGCTCTAGGCGGCGGGAACCTGAGCGTGTGCGCGGTGTTCGGCGAGCGGTGGACGCTCCTCAAGCGTCACTTGGCGAGTCTCCATCATCTCCGGGGCAATGGCGGTGGGTGGCAGGATGATTGAGCTGCAGGCGTTGCTGTCGGCGAACTCCGGCCCAAGGAAGCGGGTTTGGGCGGCGAGGAGCACGGCGTAGGCCATCGCTGAGAGGTCGCGCAGCGGCTGGTGGCGGTTTTGCCTTTGCCCGAGGTCGACTTGGGCGAGCGCGTCCAGGCCGCAGGTTCGCCAGCTGTCGATCAGCATTGCTATCTCGACCCCGTAGCCGGCGGCGAACGGGATCTGTTCGAGCAGCGCCCGGCGCCCGGCGGTCTCCCCCGCGAGCGGCTGGTCGAACACGGCGAGCTGCGGGGCGTGGAGGTTGAGCAGCGGCCTTGCCATCAACTCGGTGACGCGCCCGCCGCCGTCGGCGAGCACGGTGTCGCCGTTGCGGAACGGGCGACGGAAGGTGCCCTTGACGAGCTGTATGTCGGGGTCGCAGATCAGCGGGCCGAGGAGCCCGAGGAGGAATCCCTCATGGAAGTCCTCCGTGTCTGTGTCGGCGAACGCGACGATTTCGCTGCTGGTGGCGGCGAGTCCTCGCCACATCGCGTCGCCCTTGCCTTGTGAGGGTCCGTAGTCGGCCAGCAGCTCATCCTCTTGGGCGACGTGGAGCCCGGCTTGGCGGGCGATCGCGACGGTCTCGTCCTGGGAGGCGGCGTCGATGACGAGCACCTCGTCGAGCAGACCGGCGTCTTTGAGCCTGGCGGCGGTGCGAGCGATCGGGTCGATCGTCGGTGCGACTTCGCGGGCTGGCAACAGGAGAGCGATGGTGTTCTGCTTGACGGCGAGCAGACGGTCGAGTGGGAACTCGCTGGCGTTGTAGGAGCGGCGGGCTCGCCAGTCTGCGCGCGTGAGGTCTTGCGCGAGGCCGCGTGGAGCGCGCCCGTCGGTGCGAGCGGAGGTCCTCACCCGGACGTGGCGGGGGCGGTGGATGGCGATGCCTTGCCTGGTGAGCGCGTGGGCGAGCGCCTCGTCCTCGAGCGCTGCGCGTACGGGCAGTCCGCCGCAGCGCTCATACGCGGCGGCGGTCAGCGCGAGCGATGCGCCGGAGAAGTGCGGGTGCTCGACGAGCGCGCCGCCTGTGGTCTGCTGGACGGCGAGCGCGAGCCGCGTGGTGGCGCCCAGTTCGCGCACGGCGAGGGCGTGCGGGTCGAGCGTGTCTCGCTCTGTGGGATCGAGCTCGATGAGTCCTCCGATCGCAGCGGCGCCCGACCGCGAGAGGGCAAGTTGCGCTGAGAGCCAGTCGCCGGCGACGGTCGTGTCGGCGTCGCTGCTTGCGATCAGCCCATCGGGTCGTTTGAGGCTCATGAGTCGTCGGCAGGCGATGTCCATGCCCAGGCGCCGGGCGCGTCCGACGCCTTGGGGATGCGGAAGGGTCACGGTGTGGATGGCGAGCTGCTCGTGCAGCCGGGCGGTCTGCTGGATGACTCCGAGCGTGTGGTCGCGGCAGCCATCGAGGATCGCGATTACCTCGTAGCTGTTGGCGGGCATGTCGTGCTGGCTGGCGAGCGCGTGCAGGCAGGCGGCGATCCGGGGTGCCTCGTCGCGGGCCGGGATGACGACCACTGCGTGGAGGTTGGGGTGCGGCGGTGCGAGCTCGAGGGGCACCGGCGTCCCGTGGAGGTCTAGCGGGTGCTCGTTCATGGTGGGCTTCCCCCGGCGGCGATGAGCTGTTGCGCTTGTTCGTAGTCCTTGTCGCGATCGTGGGTTAGTGCACCGACGAGCTTGTCGTGGTGCGAGTACCACACGGTGAATGCGCCGTCGGGGTGCTCGTCGAGTCTGCATTGGTCGTGGCCGTCGCCCCAGGCTGTGTACTTGAGGGTGTGCTGGCCGATGGTCGACCAGAAGCCGGGCACGTCTTGCCAGTGCGTGTTCTGGCCGGCGAGTACGCGCCCGGCGATCTCGCCTTGGCCGAGCGCGTCGCCCCAGTGTTCTACGCGCAGTCGTCGTCCTGCGCTGCGGTTGTGGGCGTAGGCGACGTCGCCGACAGCGAGCACCCGGTCGTGTGCGCGCATCTGCGCGTCGGTGAGGATCGCTCCCTTGACGATCGTAAGGCCCGCTTGCTCGGCTAGCTCGCTGCGGGGCTGAACCCCCATGCCGAGCACCACGTTGTCGGCCTCGATTGGGTCGCCGTGGTTGAGCGCGACGATGCGGCCGTTGTGCACGGCGGAGACCTTCACGCCCATCTGTAGCGTCACGCCGAGGTCCGCTAGCCAACGTGTGATGCGCTCGGCGGCCTCGGCGCCGAGGCGCTGCTGCTGCGGCGCTGGTTCTTGGCCGACGAGTGTCACCTGGGCGCCGCGCTGCGCGAGCGATGCGGCTAGCTCGCAGCCGATGAAGCCGGTGCCGAGCACGATGGTATGGGTGCCTGGCTTGGCTTGTGAGGCGATACGTTCGCTGTCGGGTCGCTCGCGCATCGTCTGTACCCGCGGGTCGTCCAGGCCGGGGAGGTCGGGGCGGGATGGTTCGGCGCCGGTGGCGAGCACGATCGCGTCGGCTCTGAGCGCGTATCCGTCGGCGTGAACGGCGCCTGTGCTGGGGTCGATGGCTGTGACTTCGTAGCCGAGGCGCAGCTGGATGTCGTGCTCGTCAAACCAGCTGGGCTCCTCGATGGGTAGCTCGCTGGCGTCGAGCTCGCCGCGCAGGAACTCCTTGGTCAGCGGTGGCCGGCTGTAGGGGATGAGGGTCTCCTTGCCGAGCATCGTGACCTCCGCCGCGCCGCCTGCTTCGCGGTAGGCGCGGGCGGTTGCCAGGCCGGCGGGGCCGGCGCCGACGATCACGATCCGCCGTGGGCTCATCGACCGTCGAAGCGGTCGAGCCTGTACTGCTCTTGGCGTGCGTCGAGCGCGTGCCAGCGGGCGAGCTCGCGAGCGAGCCGGTCGTGCACCTCATCGCCACTCAGCGGCTCGTCGCGCCCAATGCCGCGCCAGCTGACAGTGAGCACGCTCACACCAAAGCTGAGCTGTGTCTTGATCCAGCCGATCGCGTCCGCGAGCGCTGGCGGCTGTAGGTAGTAGAGGACCTCTGAGCAGACGATCAGATCCCATGAGCCAGGCGGGGTTTCCTCGGGAAAGCTGGCGCGCAACAGATCGACGTTGCTGACACTTTGCAGGTTGCGGCGGGCGAGCTCCAGGGCGCTGAGGGAGAAGTCAATCGCGACGACGTGCTGGCAGCGCGCGGCGAGCTGGCCGGTGAACACGCCGATCGAGCAGCCAACCTCCAGGGCCAGGCCGTGGGTTTGTTTCGGCAGCGCTGCGAGCGTCGCCGCGTACTTTTCTTGCTCGTAGCTGCTGGTGCGGTAGCCCCAGGGGTCGGGGCTTTGCTGGTAGAGACGCTCGAAGCGCGCGAGGTCGGCGGTGGCGCTCATGCTCCCTCCGTGGTGAGCGTGTGCGTGCCGAGCTTTGCGATCTTGGGGTCCAGCCGATGCTGCAGGAGGAACAGGTCGAGGTCGCGGCGGGCGCGGTCTAGGGTGCTCGCGCCGATCAGTGCCCGTGACCCGCAGACCTGTGCAGCCTGGGTGGAGATCAGTCGGGCGGCATCTGTGAGGACGATGCGGCATTCCAGGGCGAGCACGGCCGGGTCGAGCTCGGGTCGCGGATCATCTGGCTGGTTGAGGCTGTGAGTGGTGTGCGCGAGCCAGCGGTCGATCGTGCTTTGCGCGACGCGCATCCTGCCGAGCACGTGGGCTTGTACCGCGTCGGTTCGGTCGGGGTCGAGCGCGCCGATGGTCTCGCGCATGATGCTGTCGGCGAGCCCGGCCCAGGTGGCGGAGGTGCGGATGCCGTCGCGGGAGAAGTAGGGCTCGCGTGATAGCTCGCCGGGGCCGCCGAGGACCGCGAGGATGGGCGTGTCGTGGAACTCGACGCGGTGGCTCTCTGAGGCGCGCAGCCCGGATGCTTGATACCAGCCGCGGTCGATGCTGATCTGGCTGCTGGTGGTGTCGAGGTAGACGAGGCGGCGGGAGCCGTCGTGGTCTGCGGCGAGGATGAGCGCGCGCTGAACGCCGCCGGCGCCCGAGCAGAAGGTCTTGACGCCGCGCAGCACCGGCTGTCCGTTGGTGTGCTCGAGCCGGGCGGGTGGCCCCTCGCCGGCGGCTGGGTCTGCGCCCCATACGCCGAGCAGCAGCTCGCCTTCCTGTATCTGGGTGAGCTCGGTGGAGCGCAGCGGCTGGGGGGCGGTGAGGGTCAGCCGCTCGATGCCGTTGAGGTGTCCGTCTAGGATGCGCGCGGTCGAGGCGTCGGCGGCGGCCACTGCCCGCACGAGCCGCGCTTCGCCCGCCAGTCCATCGGGCGGGGGTGTGAGTGCACCGGCGGCGTGAAGGTCGGCGAAGTTCTCTGTGGGGAACCGTGGTTGGCGATCGAGCTCGGCGGCGCGTTGGGCGATGCGCGCGAGCGCGTCCTTGAGTCGTGCGGTGGAGGCTCGCGGGGGTAGCTGTTGGACGCTCACGCTGGCACCTCGATCGCTGGCGGGCTGATCGCTGGGGGTTGCATCGGGGCGAGCGCGAGACCGTCGGCGCGGGCGGCAGCGGCGAGCGCTGGTAGCAGCGCAATAGTGTTCTGGCAGCCGGCACGTAGTGCTCCGGGCCCGATTGCGTCGTGCATCAACACTGCCCCGCCGTCGGCGAGCTGGCCTTGGGCGTCGGCGGTGTCGAGCTGCAGGAGCTGCTCCAGCACGCGCGGCGTCCACGTCTCGTCGGGGCCATCGTCGAAGGTGAAGCTCAGGGCGTGTCGTGGCTGTGCCTGGGCGCTCTCATCTGTGGTGGCCAGGCCGGTGGCAGTCGTGCTGCTCACGACTGGTCTTGGTACTCGCGCAGGAACCCCTCGAACAGGCGGCGGTGGCCCTCCTCGTCGTGGAGGATCGCGATCACCATGTCGTTGGTGACGGGATCGGTCTCCTCGGTCGCCTCGATGATCTCGTTGTAGAAGTCGATCGCGCCGGTCTCTGCCTCGATCACGCCGTTGATGACGTGCACGATGTCCGTTTGATGCTCGGGCGGCTGCAGGTAGGACTGTTCGGCTGCGAAGTCCATCGAGCCGGGGACGATCCCGTAGAGCTCCTTGATGCGGTTGGCGAACTGGGTGGCGTGCCCGAGCTCCTCTTGGATGTCCTCGCGCAGGGACTTGATGATCTCCTGGGCGCGCACGCCGTCGGGGTTCACCGAACCGGCGAGGTAGCTCATCACGGTCTCGATCTCCATCCAGTACGCCTTGGTGAGCATCTCCACGATCCGCTCGCGCTCCTCACGGGCGTCCTCGGCGAGAATGCCGTTGCTGCTCTTTGTTGCTGACATGGCGGCCTCCGGTTGCTGACTGTTTCGGTAGTCGCTTACCCCATCGCGGCCGGATGCAACCGGCGCGCTCAGGGGCGGTTGTATTGCTAGAGCGCCGGGTATGGCCGGGATGATGTTTGGAGGGGTGAGATCGCACGCTTGAGGCGTAGTGATTGCGTTGCGCCGGGCATTGTGCGTGGCTTTGAGTACCTCGACCCGGCCGGTGGGCGTGTCGATGACCCCGAGGTGCTGGAGCGGATCGCCTTCGGTGCGGCGCTACCACGGCTGCGTCGTCGTGTGGCTCGCGACCTGCAGCTCCCGAGCGACGGACGGCAGGTCGAGGTTGGGCAGTTGACCGAGCGGCGGGTGCTGGCGTTAGCGGTGCGGCTGCTTGATCTGGGGTTCTTTCGTATCGGCTCTGAGGACTACGCGGAGCGCAACGAGTCCTACGGGTTGACGACGATGCTGCGCGAGCACGTGACCGTCGAGGAGCGTGAGGTGATCTTCCGGAAAAGCCGCGCGTGAGCGTGAGGTCAAACAGGCGATCAAGACGGTTGCCGCGTATTTGGGTAATACGCCCGCGGTGTGTCGTGCGTCATATGTGGACCCGAGGGTGATCGACCGTTTTCAGGCCGGGGTGACGATCGCTGAGGCAATCGGTCGCGCTGGCCCGGATCTTGGCAAAGCGAGAGTCCGTGCTCGCGTCGAGAAGACGGTACTGGAGTTGCTCGCGGATGCCAGCGACAGTGCCTGAACCGTTCGCGTGCGCCAGTGAGCGAGATGCTCACGATCTATCTGGATGGCTTGCCCCGCAGGACTGTCTGCTCGAGTGAGGAGCGCAGCTCAGCAACCGACTCGTAGACATCGATGGCGCCTGCTTCGCACAACTCTTCTTTTGAGAAGCCGCCGGTCATCACCGCGAGCGTTTGCACGCCGGCGCGCTGGGCTGCTTGGACGTCCCAGGGCGTGTCGCCGATCATCACCGCCTGCTCCGGTTGCACGTCCGCGCATTCCAGGGCGGCGTTCACGAGGTCGGGCTGGGGCTTGGTCGCTTGCACGTCGCTGGCGCTCGTCCATCCGTCGGCGAGCTGGCGCGCGCCGAGCAGGTCGATGTAGTGCTCGATCTCGGGCTTCTTGGCGGAGCTTGCGAGGATGACCTTGTGGCCGCGGTCGCGTAGGTCGCTGAGTAGCTCGCTGGCTTGGCTGACGGCTTCGACTTCGCCGATCATTTCGCTGTAGCGCTCGCTCTCGCGTGAGCGGATCTGATCGCCGAGCCTGTGCTCCACGTCAGCGTCGGTGACCTTCTCGACTAGCTGGTCGCCGCCCATGCCGATGTGACGGTGAAGGCGCCAGATCGGGAGGATGATCTCGTGGTCGCGGAACGCGCGATACCAGGCAAGCGCGTGCTGGTAGTTGGTGTCGACGAGTGTCCCGTCGACGTCGAGGATCGCAACGGTCATCGCTGCACGTCGGGATAGGCTCGCATGTCAGTGGGCGGGCACGGTCTCGTTGCCGTGCTGCTGTTGGTTTGCTCCGAGGTCGCTTGCGATCTCCTCCAGGGAGCGGCCCTTGGTCTCGGGCACTCTGGCGAGGAAGAAGATGAGGGCGAGCACGCCGAAGCCGGCGTAGAGCCAGAAGGTGCCCTCGCGGCTGATCGCCCCGACGAGCGTGAGGAAGAACGAGGAGACGAGGAAGTTGGCGCTCCAGTTGCCGACGGTGGAGAGGCTCATCGCGGGGCTGCGGACCTTCAGCGGGAATATCTCGGAGATCATCAGCCAGAACACCGGGCCGAGGCCGACCGCGAACGAGGCGATGTAGGCGATCAGGCACACCAGCGCCAGCCAGGAGTCGTTGTTCTGCAGGCTGCTGGAGGAGAAGAACACGCCGAGCAGCGCGAGCGAGAGGATGCACCCCGCGGTGCCGACGATCAAAAGTAGTCGTCGTCCTACGCGGTCGAGCAGCACGATCGCGACGATCGTGAAGATGACGTTGGTGATCCCGACCGACAGCGCCTGGGTGATCGCGGAGTTAGTGGATAGCCCGGTGAACTTGAGGATCGTCGGCGCGTAGTAGATGACGGTGTTCACGCCGATGAACTGCTGCGCGATCGCGAGCGCCAGCCCGACGGCCACCAGGGGGCGTACCTGTGGGCGCCATACCTCGCGCAACCCTCCGGCTTCTTTGGCGGCCTCCTTGATTTCCTCGAGCTCCTCGTCTGCCTCCTCCTCACTGGTGCGGGCGCGGCACAGAACATCGCGTGCCTCCTGCTCGCGGCCTCGCTCGACCAGCCACCGGGGTGAGAACGGTTGGAAGTACATGCCGATCGCCAGCGCGAGCCCTGGGAGCGCGCCGAGGCCGAGCATCCAGCGCCAGTTGTCGGTTGCGTCCTTGAGCGCCCAGTTGACGAGGTAGGCGGCCATGATGCCGCTGACGATCATCAGCTGGTTGAAGGAGGTCACGCCGCCGCGGATGCGCTTGGGCGCGAGCTCTGAGATGTACATCGGCGAGACGAACGAGGCGGTCCCGACGGAGATGCCGAGCACGAAGCGGGCGGCGATCAGCTCAGGTGCGGTCTGCGAGAAGGCGGAGGCGAGGGCGCCAATCACGTAGATGCAGCCGGAGATGATCTTGGTACGTCGGCGTGAGATCGCGTCGGCGGAGAACCCGGAGAGGATCGCCCCTACGACGGCGCCGATCAGCAGCGAGCCGACGAATGCTTGTTCGTTGAATTCGCCGCCGCCGAGATCCTTGCCGATGAACGGCAGCGCCCCGGAGATGACGCCTGTGTCGTAGCCGAACAGGAACCCCCCGAGGGCGGCGACGAGGGCTAGGCGCAGCACGAAGCGGTTGCGGCCGCTCAGCGCCTCTTTCAGGAAGTCCATCGTGCCCGCTCGCTCATCTCGGTGGCTGCATACCCGCGGCCGTCCGATGTGAATCGCACCGGACAGGCGGTGCGGTTACGGGTTGGCAGGACGGCCGGTTGGGTAGATGCGCGGTGTGAGTCGCCGGCGTTTGATGGAGGAATGATGGGATCTGTCGTGGTGGCGGTGACGGGCGCGAGCTCGGGTGTAGGGCGCGCCACCGCGCAGGCGTTCGCGCGTGAGGGTGCGACGGTTGGGTTGATCGCCCGCGGCCGGGAAGCCTTGGCCGCCACGGCGTCTGAGGTGCAGTCGCTGGGCGGGCGCCCGGTGGTGTTGGAGTGCGATGTCGCTGACCCGCAGGCGCTCGAGGAGGCAGCGGGCACGCTGGAGGAGCACGGCGAGATCGGGGTGTGGGTGAACAACGCGATGGCGAGCGTGTTTGCCCCGACGTGGGAGATCACCGCCGATGAGTTCCGACGGGTGACTGAGGTCACGTATCTCGGGGTGGTGTATGGGACGTTGTGTGCGCTTTCGCGGATGCGCTCGCGGGATCGTGGTGTGATCGTGCAGGTCGGCTCGGCGCTGGCATATCGTGGCATCCCTTTGCAGAGCCCTTACTGTGCGTGCAAGCACGCGATCCAGGGGTTCACCGAGTCGCTGCGTTGCGAGCTGATGCACGAGGGCAGCGGGGTGAGGGTGACGATGGTGCAGTTGCCGGCGATGAACACGCCGCAGTTCGACACGGTGCGTACACGGCTCCCCCGGCATCCGCAGCCGGTGCCGCCGATCTATCAGCCGGAGGTCGCCGCGCGGGCGATCGTGGGCGCCGCCAGCGAGCCGGCGCGGCGAGAGTGGTGGGTCGGCGCGTCGACCGCTGTCACGCTGCTCGGCAATGCGCTCGCCCCCGGCGTCGGCGACCGTTATCTGGCGAGGACGGGGTTTGACGCCCAGCAGACCGATGAGCCTGTGCAGGCGGGGCGGCCGGACAACCTGTTTGCGCCGCTTCCGGGCGAGCGCTCAGCGCACGGTGACTTCGATAAGCAGGCCAAGCCGCGCAGCGTGCAGTGGGAGCTGACGCGCCATCGGCGGCTGGTCGGCGCCAGCGCTGTGGTCGCGGCGGGGCTTGTGGGGATTGGCGCGATGCGGCGGGGGCGATGAGCGAGCAGGCGCCGACGATCGGCTCATATGGGCTGATCGGGGACTGTCACAGCGCCGCGCTGGTTTCGGCTGAGGGTTCGATCGACTGGTGCTGTCTGCCGCGTTTCGATAGCGGGAGCTGCTTCGGACGGCTGCTTGACCGTGAGCGCGGAGGGTTCTGCACGGTAGGCGTGGAGGGCGAGGCGAGCTGGCGGGGCGTGAGCTATGTCGAGGACACGCTGGTGCTCGAGAGTCTCCTTGAAGGGCCGCAGGGGACTGTGCGGGTGAGGGATTTCTTTGCGATGCGCGAGCACGGGGCGCTTGAGCCGCATCGTGAGCTGGTGCGGATCGTGGAGTGCGAGCGCGGCAGTGCGGAGGTGCGCTTCGAGGTGGCACCCCGGTTTGACTACGGGGCGGTGCGGCCGTGGCTGCGTCGCGCCGCGGTAGACGTGTTTACGGCGATCGGCGGCGACGACGGGCTCTTGGTTTGGAGCGACGGCGAGCTGCGCGTCGAGCGGGAAGCGATCGTCGCGGGCGGCCAGATCCATGCCGGGGAGCGGCTGCGACTGTTGATCCGGTTCGTGCGCCCGCATCTGCTTGAGCGAGAGCAGAGCGCGTTGGATGCCGGGAAGGTGGACGAGCGTCTCCAGGAGACCGTGCAGTGGTGGCGCGCTTGGCGTGAGCGGTTGAGCAAGGACGGCCCCGATCACGATGCGGTCGTGCGTTCGGCGTTGACGCTGAAGGCGCTGACCTATGCGCCGACGGGGGCGATCGTGGCTGCCCCCACGACCTCGCTGCCGGAGACGTTGGGCGGCGAGCGCAACTGGGATTACCGCTTCAGCTGGGTGCGGGACTCGACGCTGACGGCGCATGCGCTGGCGGAGCTTGGCTGCGAGCGTGAGGCCCGGCGGTTTCGTCATTTCATCGTGCGTACCAGCGCGGGGCACGCCGAGGATCTGCAGATCCTGTTCGGGATCGGTGGTGAGCGACGCATCTCTGAGGAATGCCTGGAGCTGGAGGGCTACCGTGGCTCGCGGCCGGTACGGGTCGGTAACGAAGCTGCCGGTCAGCTGCAGTTGGACGCCTTCGGCGAGATCCTGAATCTGGCGTGGCGGTGGCATCGGCGTGGGCACTCCCCTGACGATGACGAATGGCGGTTCTTCTCTGAGCTCGTCGACACTGCGGTGCAGCGGTGGTCTGAGCCCGACCGGGGGATCTGGGAGTGGCGGGGTGAGCCGCGGCATTTCGTTCACTCCAAGGCGTGCTGTTGGGCGGCGGTGGACAGCGGCCTCCGGCTGGCTGAGGAGTGCGCGCGCACGGCGCCGACGCGGCGCTGGGAGAAAGCGCGGAAGGAGATGCGTGAGGCGATCGAGACGCGCGGCTATGACTCTGAGCGTGGCGTGTTCGTGCAGTGCTTTGACGAGCCGGCGTTGGACGCTGCGCTGCTTTTGCTGCCGGTCGTGGGGTTCGTGGAGTTCGATGATGAGCGGATGCTCCGCACGGCTGACGCGGTGCGCGCGGAGCTTGATGCGGATGGGTTTCTCTACCGCTACCGCCAGGTCGATGGGCTGCCCGGCCGGGAGGGCGCGTTCCTTGCCTGCTCGTTCTGGCTGGCTGAGTGCTACGCCCGTCAGGGCAGGTTGCCGGAGGCGCGGGAGGTGTTCGACCGGACGATGGGCGCCGCCAGCCCGCTCGGCTTGTTCTCAGAGCAGGTCGATCCCGCCAGCGGTGAGCTGCTGGGCAACTATCCGCAGACGCTTACGCACCTCTCGCATGTCGCCGCGGTCGTCGCGCTCGCGGGGGCGGAGCCGCGAGCGAGGCCGGTTTGAGCGACGTCGGTTTGGGTATGTGACTGGCATGGAATTTGGAGGCATTTTCATTCTCGTGCTGCTGCTGATCGTGGTTGGCGTGCTCGGCGGCGGGCTGTATGCGTTGAGCATGTGGCTGCGCGGCAAAAAGCTGGCGCCCGAGGGCGATGAGATCGAGGGCGGCCGGGATGAGGGTCCGCGGCCCGAGCACGTCGAGGTCGAGAACGAGCAGAACGCTCGTTTCGTCGGCACTCGCTGAACGAGACACGATCGCGGGTCGGGGCCGGTGAGCAGCGCAGACGCCGAGAGCCCCGCGGAGCATCTGGCCCGCGGGGCGAAGCCCGTTGTCGAGCAGCTCACGGCGAGGGCGTTCACGGTGCCGACGGACGCGCCGGAGGCCGATGGCACGCTTAGCTGGGATACGACGACGATCGTCGTCGTGGAAGCCCGCTCAGCTGGACATACCGGCGTTGGCTATAGCTACGCGGCGGGTGCGGCAGCCGCGCTGGTTTCAGAGCTACTTGGCGAGGCGGTTGTTGGCGGGGATGCGCTTTCGCCGTCGGCGGCGTGGGCAGCGATGCGTCGTGCGGTGCGCAACATCGGCTATCCGGGGGTGGCCTCGAGCGGGATCTCGGCCGTAGATGTCGCGCTCTGGGACCTGAAGGCAAGGTTGCTCGGGGTCGCGTTGAGCACTCTGCTGGGTCGGGTCCGCAAGCGGGTGCCGGTGTATGGCAGCGGCGGGTTCACCACCTACACCCCGGAGCAGATGCGGCGCCAGCTCGCCGGCTGGGTGGCAGAGGGAATCGGCGCGGTGAAGGTGAAGGTGGGCTCGGAGCCTGACCGTGATCCTGAGCGGGTTCGACATGCCCGCAGCGTGATCGGCGATGGGGTTGAGTTGTTCGTGGACGCGAACGGCGCTTACTCGCGTAAGCAGGCGCTGGCGCTCGCCGAGACGTTCGCGCGAGGGGCTCGGGTGTCGTGGTTTGAGGAGCCGGTCTCGTCTGATGACCTCGATGGACTCAGATTGCTGCGAGACCGTGCTCCGGCGGGGATGGAGGTCGCCGCGGGCGAGTACGGCTATGACCTTTTCTACTTCCGGCGGATGCTCGACGCCGGCGCGGTTGACGTGCTGCAGGCGGACGTGACGCGCTGCGGCGGCATCACCCAGATGCTGCAGGTGGGTGCGCTGTGCGCCGCGCGTGGCTTGCGGCTCTCTGCGCACACGAGCCCGGCGCTGCACGCGCACGTGTGCGCGGCGATCGAGCCGCTTGCGCATGTCGAGTATTTCCACGACCATGCCCGCATCGAGGGGATGCTGTTCGACGGCGCCCCGCCGCTGCGCGAAGGGGGGCTCTGGCCGGACCCGACAGTCCCTGGGATGGGGCTGTCGTTGCGTGAGGGCGAGGCGGAGCGCTACGAGCACTGATGCCGAACACGGCGCACGCCTACGAGCACGTGGAGGGGATCTACCTGCCGATCGCCGTGGGCGTGTTCGTGCTCGTGCTCGGCACGCTGCTGGTGCTGCTGATCGCAGGCGCGAGACGCAGGACGCCGGGGCGGCGCTCGCAGGCGCTCGTGCTGGAGACGGCGTATGCGTGCGTCCTGGCGGGCGTGGTGGCTTTCTTGTTGTGGGTGACGTTCACCGCGGAGACGCCAATCGACCGCACGTCCGCTCACCCTGGGGTTCGGATCAAGGTGATCGCGGCGCAGTGGAGCTGGCGCTTCATTTACTCGGACGGCGTGAGCATCGCCGATGTCGACACGTGGCATCCGACGCCGGCGTACGTGCCTACGGGCAGTGAGGTCGAATTCGTGGGTAGCTCTGAGGATGTGATTCACGGCTTCTGGGTGCCCGGTCTTCACTACCAGCGGCAGTTCGTGCCGGGCTACACGACGCGCTTTGATCTCCTGTTCGGAACGCCCGGCTATTACGGCGGTGAGTGCTCGGTGCTCTGTGGAGAGGGCCACAGCGAGATGCACTTCGCCATCCGGGCGGTCAGCCCGCAGCGCTTCGCAGTGTGGCTCGCGCACGAAGCCGCCCGGCAGGGAGTGTCGTCGTGAACGCGGTCGCGATGCCTGCCCGTGTGGCGTCGCGCACGCTCGCCTCGAGCGACCACAAGCGGATCGCCGGCGCGGCCTGCATGGTCGCGTTCGTGTTCTTCCTGGCGGGTGGGCTGCTGGCGTTGTTGATGCGAAGCCAGCTCGCGGCGGACGGCGGCGTGGTCTCCCAGCAGACCTACAACGAACTTTTCACGATGCACGGCTCGACGATGGTCTACCTCGTGATCGTGCCGGTCGCGCTCGCGGTCGGCCTGTACTTCGTCCCCTTGCAGGTCGGGGCGGCCGAGATCGCAGGACCGCGCGTGGCGCTGGCCGGGCTGTGGATGCTGTTGTGCGGCGGCGTGAGCATGTGGTCGGGGTTTCTGACCAGCGGCGGCGCCGCAGCGGCCTCCTGGTGGGGGTTCGATCCGCTCTCAGACTCGATCCACTCCCCTGGCAGCGGCATGGAACTGTGGATCTTCGGGGTGATGCTGGCGACCCTCGGACAGATCCTGTGGGCTGGCTGCATCCTGTCGACCGCGCTTCGCCGGCGTGCGCCGGGGATGACGCTGATGCGAATGCCGGTGTTCACCTGGACGATGGTCGTGACCTGCGTGATGGTTGTGTTCGGGTTCCCCGCGCTGCTGCTCGCGCTCGGGTTGCTGTGGGCGCAACGGCACTTCGGGGATGTGCTCGTCGACGGCGCCGGCGCGGTGGACTACCAGGCGCTGTTCTGGTTCTACGGGCACCCAGTTGTGTACGTGATGTTCTTCCCGTTCGTGGGAATGGTCGGCGAGGTGCTGGCCACGTTCTCATCCCGGCGGTTCTTCGGCTACTCCGCGTTCGTGGTCGCGCTGCTCGCTTTCGCTGGCTTGTCGATGACGGTGTGGGCGCACCACATGTACACGTTCGGGGTGCTCTCGAACAAGTATTTCGCGCTGACATCGACCGCTTTGATCGTCCCGGCGGGCATCGAGTATTTCGATTTCCTAGCGACGCTGTGGCGAGGCAGGCTGCGTTTCACCACCTCGTTCTTGTTCGCGCTCGGCTTCCTCGTGCAGTTCCTCGTGGGTGGGTTGACGGGGGTGATCCTTGCCTCGCCGCCGTTGGATTACGGGCTGAACATGTCGTATTTCGTGGTGGCGCATTTTCACTACACGATCTTCGCGGGCAGCGCTTTCGGCTTGTTCGCCGGCATCTACTACTGGTTTCCAAAGATCACCGGGGCGATGCTGCGCGAGCGTCTCGGCAAGCTGCACTTCGTGCTGATGGTAATCGGGACGAACGTGACCTTTTTCCCGATGTTCATCCTGGGTGCTGAGGGCATGACGCGGCGGATCGCGCGCTACCCCGCCTCAACGGGGTGGCAGGGGCTGAACATTCTCGAGACTGCCGGGTCGGTCGTGATCGCCCTGTCGGTGCTGGTGTTCATGTGGAACATGCTGGTCTCGTTGCGCGACCGGCGCGAGGCTGGAGATGATCCTTGGGGGGCGCAGACGCTCGAGTGGGCGACGAGCTCGCCGCCACCCCGCCACAACTTCCACGAGCTGCCGCCGATACGCAGCTACGCGCCCCTTTTGGATCTGCGCGAGGCGCGCGAGGAGGTGGGCGTATGAGACGCGCGGCTGTCGTGCTGCTCGTCTGGGGGTTGTGGCTGGCGGTGCTGACCGGCGTGCAGGCCGTGTTCGCCCCGAAACTGATCCAGTTCGCGATCCCGGCGGTGGCCAGCGCAGCTTGTGTTCTCGTCGGGCTTGTGGTGTGGGCGCTCGACATCCGCCAGGGGCAGGTTGACGGGCCGCGGCTGATCACCGACAGCTCCGTCGCTACGATCGCGCTGGTCGTCGGGGTTGCCGTGGCGCTCATCGGCGCCGGGTTCGGGCTGTGGCTGATCTTGATCGGCGTCGGCATCACGGCGCTCGGCCTCGGCGGCGTGGTGCGTGAGCAGCGCGAGCGCTCGCGGGAGCTGCGCAGGGAAGGCTTGCGGTGAGCGCGCAGCCGCCCACGCTCGGCCGTCTGCTGGGCACGTGGACCTTGGACCCCGTGCTGCTCTGTGTGCTGGGGATGACGGCTGGGCTTTACGTGTGGGGCATGTGCCGTGCCTCCTCGCCCTGGCCGATCTGGCGAGCGGTTTCGTTTCTGGCGGGCCTGGTGGTCCTGGCGCTCGCGTTGATGTCGGAAATCGACCAGGACGCGGACGAGCTGCTGTCGGTGCATGTGATCGAGCATCTGCTGCTGATCCTCATCGCACCGATGCTGCTGTTGTGGGGTGCGCCGGTGCGCCTGGCGCTGAGCGCCTCCACGCCGGCTGCGCGACGTGTGCTGGCAGTGGTTCTGCGAAGCCGCCCGGTGCGCTTGTTGACGAGGCCGGCGTGCGGGTTCCTGTTGTTCACGGTTGTGGTGCTCGCCACGCATTTGACGGGTGTCTATGAAGCGGCGCTGCGCGACCAGACACTCCATGCGCTCGAGCACGCCGCCTACTTCTGGACGGGCACGCTGTTTTTGCTGGCGCTGCTCACGGCCGACCCGATTCCGCGCCCGCCTGGTGCGATCTCGCGGTTCTCGTGGCTTATGGCCGCGATGCTCGTGATGTCGATTCCTGCCGGCGTGTTCCTGTTCGATGAGCACGTCCGCTACCCGTTCTATTTGGCGCCGGCGCGGGCCCTGCACGTCTCGGCGCTGGCGGACCAGCAGACAGCTGGGGTGCTGATGCTGGTGGTTGGTGGCGTGGTGATGGGTGTGCTGGCGATCGTGATCGCGATGAGCGCGATGCTCGCCGAGGAGCGACGCCAGCAGCGCCGCGACCGCTACGCCGACCGGAGCACCGGGTTGCCGGTGCGGGAGCCGGCGGGCCGATGAGACGCCGGCTGATGACGATGATGGTGGCGCTTGTGTGCGGCGCGCTCGCGCTGACTGACTTCGCCGCTCACTGGGACGCCAGCGCAACCCCCTCGCCCACTTCCACTGCCGCTCCTTCTGGGCTGGTGGCGCAGGGTCACGCGCTGTTCGACTCCTCCTGCGCGTCATGCCACGGTCTGAGCGCGCAGGGCATCAGTGGCCGCGCCCCGAGCCTGCATGGCGTCGGCGCGCTGGCGGCGGACTTCTACCTGCAGACCGGGCGAATGCCGCTACCCAACCCGAAGGCGCAGCCGCTGCGGACGAGTCCCGCATTTCCGCCGAGCAAGATCAAGGCGCTCGTCGCCTATGTCGGATCGTTCGGCGGCCCTGGCATTCCAACGGTGCAGCCGAGCCGAGGATCGCTCGCGGAAGGGCAGCGTCTGTTCGGACTGGACTGCGCGGGCTGCCACACGATCCAGGGTCAGGGCGGGATCGTGACCGGCGCGATCGTCGCTGCGCTGAATCAGGCGACACCGAGACAGGTCGGTGAGGCGGTACGGATCGGCCCGTATGTGATGCCTCGCTTCGGCGAAGGCGAGCTCACCGACACGGAGGTGAACTCGCTCGCGCGCTACGTCCAGAGCATCCAGCACCCAGACAACCTGGGCGGCTGGGGCATCGGTCGAATCGGCCCAATCCCCGAGGGAATGGTCGCGTGGCTGCTGGCCGCCGCCGCCCTGGTGTTGATCGCCAGGCTGCTCGGCGAGCGCACGAACGAGCAGCCCGAACGTCCACCGCAGACAGGGAGCAGCGCGTGAGCCGGGCCTGGAAGGCGATCGTGATGTTCGTGCTGTGGCGCACCGGCGGGCTGCGCTCCCACCGCCAGGGGCAACCCGAGGTGGACCCGTCTGAGCGGCACACAGGCGCACCCGCATGGGCGGAGCTATTGGTCGTGGCTGTGCTCCTGCTGGTGCCGGTCGCGGCGCTCGCGTTCGTCGCCTTGTTCGTGCTCGACCCGAATACGCAACTGCTGGGCCTCGCACTCGGCGCGGCGCTCGCTTTGCTGGCTTGTGCGCTGGTGCTCGCGGGCCGCTGGCTGGTGCCCCAAGAGACGAAGGTCGAGCAGCGCCCCCGGCTGGCCGACCCGGACGCTGCTCGTGAAGTCATCGAGCAGGCCGCCGATGGTATGGAGGGCATCACGCGTCGGCGGCTGCTCGCCGGCGCCGCCGGGGTCGCGGGGGTCGGGCTGACGGCGGCGGTGGTGATTCCCGTGGCGGCGCTCGGCCCTGGTCTGGAGGAGCAGCTGCGACGCACACCGTGGCGGGCGGGGCGCGCGCTCGTGGACGAGCAGGGCAAGCCGATGCTCGCAGCCGACATCATCGAACGGAGCTTTCAGACCGCGTTCCCGCAGGGCGCCGATCAGGAGAACCTGGGCTCTCCTGTCGTGGTGGTGCGCGCCCAACCCGCGACGCTGCGGCTGCCCGCCGAGCGTGCGAGCTGGGCACCGCAGGGCATCCTTGCCTACTCGAAGATCTGCACCCATGCGGCGTGCGCGATCTCGCTGTTTCGCGACCCGCTCAGCCCGTCCACCGAGCCCAAGGGGCCGGCGCTGGTGTGCCCTTGCCACTACTCGACGTTCGACGTGCTGGACGGCGGCAGCGTCGAGTTCGGCCCCGCCGGCAGGCCGCTGCCACAGCTGCCGCTCACGATCGACAGCGCTGGTGTCCTGCGCGCTGCTGGGCCGATGTCGGGGCCTGTAGGCCCGTCCTGGTGGGGAGACCCCTCGTGAGCCACACCGCCAAGGACCGGCCGGTGGACGCGGTGTCGTTCGTGGACGAGCGCTTGGGCGCGGCGCGCGGGATGCGGTGGCTGATGGATTACGTGTTCCCCGACCACTGGAGCTTCCTGCTCGGCGAGATCGCCCTGTACTCGTTCGTGATGCTGGTCCTGACGGGTACGTTCTTGGCGCTGTTCTTCGACCCGGACACGACGCAGACCGTCTACCACGGCAGCCACCAGGCATTGCAGGGCCAGAGCGTCTCAGACGCCTACGCCTCCACGCTGCACATCTCCTTCGATGTATCGGGCGGGCTGCTCGCCCGTCAGGTTCACCATTGGGCGGCGCTGGTGTTCGTCGCGGCGATCACCCTCCATCTGCTGCGGATCGTGTTCACCGGCGCGTTTCGCAAGCCCCGCGACATCAACTACTTCATCGGCGTCACCCTGTTGGCGCTCGCGATCTTGGAGGGCTTCGCTGGCTACTCGCTCCCCGACGATCTGCTCTCGGGGATGGGGTTGGCGATCGCGTGGGCAGTCGCGATGTCGCTCCCTTTGATCGGTGGCCCGTTCGCGACGGCGTTGTGGGGCGGCAGGTTCCCTGGGTCGACGGCGTTCGAGTCGCGGCTGTTCATCGCGCATGTGTTCCTGCTACCGGCGATCATCGGTGGTCTGATCGCGGTGCACTTGGCGATCATCATGCGCCAGCGCCACAGCCAGTTCCCCGGCCCCGGCCGCCGTGAGGACAACGTGGTGGGCACCCCGATGTGGCCTGGGTATGCGCTGCGCTCGCTGGGCTTGTTCGCGGCGGTCGCCGCGGTGCTGGTGCTGATGGGCGGCCTGATCCAGATCAACCCGGTGTGGCTGTGGGGCCCCTATCACCCCTATATCGGCACGAACGGCGCGCAGCCGGACTGGTATCTGGGGTGGCTGATCGGGGCGCTGCGACTGATGCCGAACCTGGAGATCCACGCCTTCGGACACACGCTCGTACCGAACCCGTTTTTTGGCGGGGTGTTGTTTCCCGGCATTGTGTTCGGGCTGTTGTATGCGCTGCCGTGGCTTGACCGGCGCTTCATCAGCAGGGACTACCGGCGCCACGATCTGCTTGAGCGTCCGCGCGATAATCCGCGGCGCAGCGCGCTTGCCGCTGCGCTGCTCTCGGCGGTGGCGGTGGTGTTCGCGGCGGGCTCGGCCGACCGTCTGTTCTTCCAGTTCGGGTTTGGTTATGAAGGCGCGGTGTGGTTCTTCCGTGGCGCGTTCCTAGTCGTGCCGGTCATCGCCTATGCGGCAACGAAACGGGTGTGCGCGGGGCTCGCGCGAGAGCAGGCGCATCCGTTGCGGGGCTGGAGTGGCCACGTCGTGATCCGCAACCGCAGCGGGGGCTTCGACGCTGACGGGGAAGCTATCGAGCTTGATACGGCAGAGCGCTAGAGATGAACGTAATCCCCTGCCGCTCGTGCAGCCGGATTGCGTGCGCCGCGTCTAACTTCCGCTCTGCTGCTGGTCTTTGAGGGCGGCGCGCATGATCAGGCGGGCCCGGTGCGCCTCGCTGCGCAGGGCTCTTGAGATCATCGGCTCCGCGACGGGCGTGGGGGCTCTGAGGAGCCGGCGCGCTGCTTCGGAGAGGCTGGTGAGCTGTGGCGCCGGTGCGCCGCGCCAGCCTGGTGGGCGAGGCGTTGGCGCGGATGTGGCGTGGGTGCTCATGCTGTGGTTGAGATGAGTGTTGAGGTGTCGCTGTTGAAGTGCGGCAGGATCTCGTTGGCGTAGGTCTGGAAGAAGCGTTCTTGGTCGGGGCCGATCTGCTGGATGTAGAGCTCGTCGAACCCGGCGTCGCGGTAGCGACGGATCGCCTGCAGGTGCAGGTCGAGGTCGGGGCCGCACGGGACGGCTTCGGCCACCATGTCCTCGCTGACGAGTTCGCTTGCTTGCTCGAAGTGTGCGGGGGTCGGCAGGATCTGCGCGAGCTCGCCGGGTAGCTGCTCGTTGGGCCACAGCCGGTGTGCGGTGGTGCGTGCTTGGTGCTCGTCAGGGGACCAGCAGACCTTCATGCCGCCCGCGACAGGCCCGTTTCCGCCGGCGTCGCGGAACCGTTTGACTTCTTCCTTCTCGGGCTGGACGGTGCAGTAACCGTCGCCGATCCTGGCGGCGAGGCTGGTGGCCTTGGGGCCGAACCCGGAGATGAGGATCGGCGGTGTCTGCTCGGGCAGGTCGTAGATGCGGGCGTTCTCTACTTGGTAGTGGTGTCCGCGGTGGCTTTGCATCCCGCCCTGCCAGAGGGTGCGGATGACCTGCACGGCCTCCTCGAGCATCTCTAGGCGCTCGTCGGCGGCGGGCCAGTGGTCGCCGAGGATGTGCTCGTTGAGCGCCTCGCCGCTGCCGAGGCCGAGCGCGAAGCGTCCCTCCAGCAGCACCGCGCAGGTCGCGGCGGCCTGTGCGATTACGGCCGGGTGGATGCGGACGGTCGGACACGTCACTGCGGTTGTGACCTTCATCGTGGAGGTCGCCTGCGCGAGGGCGCCGATGGTCGACCAGACGAAGCCGCTGTGTCCCTGCTCGTCGTTCCAGGGGTGGTAGTGGTCTGAGATCCACAGCCCTTGGAAGCCGGCGTCCTCGGCCATGCGCGCCTGCGCGATGAGCTCGCGGGGGTCGAACTCCTCGCTAGACAAGAAATAGCCGATCCTCACCTCAGGTCTCCTTGATCGCGGGTTCGCGGCTTTTCTACCCCACGGCGGCGCGACTCAATCGTTGCGCAGCGTCTGAGCGCTGCGACCCGTGCAGTTCTTCTGGGAACGGATGAGCGCAGCGTCAGGAGGGTCATCGCGGCGCCCCTCGAATAGACATTGATGGCCGACGCTCCCGAGGGCGTGGTGCTCGAGCGCAGCCGTGACCTGGCGGGCCGGCGGCACCATCCCTACTACCGCAGACTGTTGCTGTGCGTGATCGCCGCCTTGCCGGTGCTAGCGCTGCTTGGCGTGTTCGGACAGAAGCCGAGCACGAGTTCGGCTGACACCCGCGCCGCGAGCCTGAGCGTCACGGCACCGACTCGGCTGCGCAGCGGATTGATCTTCCAGGTGAAGGTCAGGGTGATGGCCCACCGTCAGATCAAGAAGCCCGAAATCGTCTTCGACGAAGGATGGTGGGAATCGATGAGCGTCAACTCAATCGAGCCCGAACCGACAGAATCGAGCTCCAAGGACGGGCGAGTCGTCCTGTCATACGGCAAGCTCGAACCGGGCGAATCGTTGACCAGCTGGATCTACTTCCAGGTGAACCCCACGAACGTCGGCAAGCGCCGTGAGGACGTCCAGCTCGATGACGGCGAAACCCCGCTCGTGAGCGTCCATCGTTCGCTGACGATCTTCCCTTAGCTCATGGACCTCGTAATCCGCGCCACCGTCGTCTTCTTCTTCATCTTCCTGGTGACTCGCGTCGTCGGTCGGCGCCAGCTCTCAGACCTCGAGCCATTCGACTTCATTCTGCTCGTGGTCTTGGGTGATCTCGTCCAGCAGGGCATCACACAGAGCGATGAGTCGGTGACGGGCACGCTGACTGTGATCTCGACGATCGCGCTCCTCTCGGTAGCGGTGAGCTGGATCTCATTCCGCTCTCCCCGCGCACGGCTGATCGCCCAGGGGGAGCCGATCGTGCTCGTGCAGGACGGCCGTCCGGTCGAGCGCAACATGCGACGAGAGCGCATCACGCTCGCAGACATCCAAGAGGAGGCCCGACAAGCACAGATCGCCTCGATCGGCGATATCCAGTGGGCGATCCTGGAGAACGACGGAAAGATCAGCTGCATTCCCCGCCGCGAGTGACGGCGGGTATGGACTGATGATGACCCCTGACGCTCAACCACCCCCCGCCGATCGCGAGAGTCACGCCGGTCGCTCCGGGCGCCGGGAGACGGACCTAGAGCGTCTGGATCGCAATCTGGAGGAGATGACCGGCGAGCTGCGCGTGGTCGTCACGGGCGTACAGGTGCTCTTTGCCTTTCTCTTGATCGTGCCGTTCAACACCGGGTTCGCGCGTGTCGGAGATTTCGAGCGCACCGTGTATTTCGTGACGCTGGTGCTGGCGGCGCTCGCAGCGGTCTGCATGATCGCGCCGTCTGCTGAGCATCGCTTTCTTTTCCGTCACGACGACAAGCGTCACATCGTGTTCAACTCAAACCGCGTGGTGATCGCGGGCCTGGTGTGCTTGGCGCTCGCGATGTGTGGCTGTCTGCTGCTTGTCACGACCAAGTTGTTTGGTGTGAGCGCGGGTGTGGTGACGGCGGCGCTGGGGGCGGTCCCGTTTGCGCTGCTGTGGTTCGTGCTGCCGCTGAGGAGATTGCGCCTGCTCGACGAGCGCGACCCGACTCGGTGACGTTCACGCTCGGCCCGCGCACGGCGGCGCACGCACTGGTCCGTATCAGCGCGAGGCTCGACCATGATGCCGCGGTGACGAGCACGCTTCACCGGCAGCACCGTTCCGCTCGATAGCCGCTATTGAGCGGGCTGCGTTCCAGCCGAGACGTCAGCGAGCGGCAGCATCGTCGATCAGCCGCTCCCAATCGTCTCGGAGTGGCTCGACGCCGAGCTCGACGATGGCGAGCGCGACGACTTGCTCGAGGCCGACCATGGCCGGTGGGCAGATGAACCTTTCCCAGCCAGCGATCTCCGATCTGGACCATCGACAAGCTGTGCCCATTCCTCGGGGCCCAGCTCGCGGATTTCGTTGTCGGTTCGAGTAGCCATTGCAAACGCTCCTTGAAGGATCGGCCGTGTGGGCCGGCTCCTCGATCTTGATTGTAGGCGAGGATGCGGGTGAGCTTCGACGGCGAGGTCTTGGGGGCTCGGCGAGCTTGGATGCGCGTTGAGCCCCCACTTTCAGGCGGCGGCGACGAGCTGCAGGGCGCGGGTCTTCTCGGGTCCGTCGTCGAGCGCGCGGGCGAAGCGCTGGCCGCTTGAGCGCAGTGGGCGCAGCCAGTCGCCGTACTCCACGATGGCGTTGACGGCTGCCCACTTCGATCCGGGCGCGTTGCCCTGGGTGTCGCCGCGCATGAACAGCTCGGCGATGCGGTCATTCGTCTGCTGCCGCGACTTGCGCGTCCGCTCGGTCACCGAGTCGCTCGTGCCGTTCGGGTAGAGCTTGTCGAGCACGGCCCGAAGCTGGCGTTCGTTATGCCGAGGTCTGCATAACGAGCGTTATGCAGACCCGCCGGTTATGCCGACCTGAGCGCCCAAAGTCGTTGCTGGTGGCGGAGATCGTGGCACGCCGGTCGGCATAATCCGCGTCACTAACCCGAGAGCGAGACGTGAGCACAGGCCCTGCCGTTCTGTGTGAGGACGAAGTCCTCACCTGAGCTGATTTATCCCGCTTTGGAGGCTCTTGCTCCCGTCGGTCGGGTCAGCCGGTTTGTCGGCGGCCGCAATGTGCGCCGCGGTCGTTACGGATGCATTATGCGAGGCGTGTCCGCCGTGCCCGCGAGCCTCGCAGTGGCTCAGCGAGTGTGCGCGGCCGCACGAGGGCAAGAGACGGGTGTCGCTAGGGCGCGCGCAAATTGTCGGACCCGCTTCACGATCGGAGCAGTAGCGTGTAGTCGGCTGGCTAGCGTTTCAGCCACGCTAAGTGCAGCTGGGCGCCAGTTGAGGACGGCCGCGGTCAGCTGCGAGATGTCCCCACTCGTTGCTCCCGAGTGGCGTAGCGTTGCTAGGACATCGCTCGGGAGGCCGGCGGTGGCGACCAGCGCTTTCACCTGTTCGAGTTGCGCGGCCGTGACCACGACGTTCGGCAGAGCGCGAACCTTTATGTCATGCTCGACGGAGCCGACGAGCCTTTGTTCCCGTGCGAGGTCGCGTGCAGCAATCAAGGCGTAGAGATGCGCGGTTCGCTCCTGTCGTCGTGTCCAGAGGCAGTTCCCGGCCAGCGCCGCGCCGTCAAGTCGCTCGTTAGTCGTGACCAGTGCGTCGATATACGCAGAGCTGCTTAGGCTGTTGGCAACCACGGCGTTCCAGACACGAGCAGCCGCCATCGAGACTCCTCGCTTGGCGTGTAGGGTGGGGGCTGTGTTGGGACGCACAGCAGCGATCGCCTTGTAGTGCGGGTCAGGGGGGTCGCTGGCGATCGTCGAGATCGAAAACCCGATGCCAGCATCGGCTATCTGCATCCCAGTCTCCATCGTGGCGCCTGGGAGCAGGATCTCGGGCGCGAGCTCGGGCGCTGCGGCAACGAGCACAAGGCTGAACGCGAGATCAGCGACATCGGTTGCGGTCATATATGGCTCGATAGCCTGCGCGGAGGACTTGAGGCTTGAAACGGATCGTCGTACCTGCGCAGGAATGACGAGGGGCTTGACCTTGATGACCGTCGGTGGCGGGCCGGCCACCGGACTCGAAGCGCTTCCCGTCGGCGAGGAGCCAGCCACCGGACTTGAAGGGCTTACGTCCGGGCTCGGCAGGCCAGGCGTGTCGGGCGTGATGCGCAAGATCCCGGAGGTCGCTACGCCGGAGCCGGGGGAATATACAAAAACGCCGACCGACACGGGGCCATTTGGTTCTGCAGCGATTCCTCCCGACGGCTCGTATTGCCCCCCCAGCAGCGTGGGGGGATAGTACGTGAAGGTTCCTGAGGGAGTCATCTTTGCGATGCCCCCGCCTTCATTATGCGAATCGTAATACGTGAACCAGATATCCCCGTCGGAGCCGAGTGTCAAAGAGTTCGATGACACTCCGGCTGGGAGTTGGAAGAAGTGAAATTCACCGGTAGGAGTTAGCGAGCCGATTGCGCCGCCCGGCGTGGTGCCCGTATCAAGGCAAAACCAGACTTCGCCGATCGGCCCTGCAGCCAACGCCACCGGCTGCGCTTCAGGAATAGACGTCGCATCGGAAACCGAAAAGTAGGAGTAGGTCCCAGAAGCAAAATGCGCGAGCTCGAACCGGTTGCTTCTGAACCAGACGCTGCCGTCGCTGGCGACTGTCATCTCGCCAAGATCCTCCGGAAATTCAGTGAGATGGGGGGACGGGTATTCGCTCAGTTCGGATTCCAAATCGCCATTCGTTTCTTTCTTGATAACCAGTCTGCCGACGTTCAGCGTCTCACCGCTGCGCGTATCTTCGCTAAAGACTGTCCAAACCGCCCCGCTGGCGCTAACTGCCACATCTCGGTAGGGGCGTACAAGGTTGGCCTCGGCCCAGCCGCCGCCGTTGTATCGTTTTATTGATGCCCCATAGATGGGGTCGTGCGCCACGAACCAGACAGCTCCTTCAGGGCCCACCTTTGGTTCGCTTTCCGGTACTCCACCGGTGTTGTCCGCTAGGTAGCCCGGGACTTCGTAGGTAGCAATGGCGCCCGTCGGACCCATGTAATCCAGGTTGGCATTAGTCGGGGGTTCCGGCGTTGTGAAGAACCATAGCCCGCCCGGGCCAGCTCCCAGCGCTTGGGGCTGTTCTGGCGATGGGAAGAAGTGAACGTCCGCAGAGGCGCTAGCTGTAATCCAGAGAGCGACGCACGCCAGTGCAACTGTCGCGGGTGATACTAACCGTATAAGGCGAGTGCACATGCGCTAGGCCTCCGCAAAGATCGGGTCGGTCGAGGTCGGCGGCTGCTCAGGGCACGCCGTCGCTGTGACCGCGCCCACGACCGCCAGCGACTCCTATGGCTCGGCCCCACGCTGAGAACCATATTCGGCCGCGCGGTCCTAGTCAACCCCCGACGGGGAGTGTCTGATTAACGGTGGATCTGGCTTGGTGATTTTAGTTGATTCTTCCTTGGAAAGCTATCGCGAACGCGTTGAGAGCGGGCTTCCATCTCATCGCCCAGCGTGCCCTGCCCCGCCCTGTCGGGTCGAGGGCCCTGGTGACGAGGTAGAGGCACTTCAGCGCGGCTGTGTCGTTGGGGAAGTGCCCCGTGGCCCTGACAGCTCGGCGGTAGCGCGCGTTGATCGACTCGATCGCGTTGGTGCTGCAGATCACCCTGCGGATCTCCACGTCGTAGTCCAAGAACGGGATGAACTCCTCCCAGGCGTTCCCCCAGAGCTTGCTGATCGCCGGGTACTGCTTGCCCCACTTGGAGTCGAACTCCCTGAAGCGCTCTCTGGCGACAGCCTCTGATGGCGCGGTGTAGACCGGCCGTAGGTCGCGGCTCATCTCATCCCAGTACTTGCGCGAGGCGAACCTGAACGTGTTGCGGATCAGATGAATCACACAGGCTTGGACGGTCGCGAGCTCCCATGTCGTCGTGATCGCCTCCGGGAGGCCCTTCAGGCCGTCGCAGACCGCGATGCACACGTCCTGCACACCGCGGTTCTTGATCTCCGTGAACACGCTCAGCCAGAACTTCGCGCCCTCACCGCCGTCACCGGCCCAGAGCCCGAGGATGTCCCGCTCGCCGTTCGACGGTCACGCCGATCACCACGTAGACCGGCTTGTTAGCGACCTGCCCGTCCCGGACCTTGACGACCATCGCGTCGATGAAGATCACCGGGTAGACCTTCTCCAACGGCCTGTGCAGCCACTCCGTCATCTCACCGACCACCTTGTCCGTGATCCGGCTGACCGTGTCCTTGCTGATTTTCGCGCCATAGACCTCCCCGAAGTGCGCCGCGATCTCCCCGGTCGTCAGCCCGCGTGCGGTCAGCAAGAGCACGATCTCATCAACCCCCGTCAATCGGCGCTGGCGCTTCTTGACGATCTGCGGCTGGAACGTCGACCCGGTGTCCCTGGGGACCTCGATCTCAACCCGGGCCGATCCCTGTGAGCACCGTCTTGACACGCGTCGCGTTGCGGCTGTTGCCGCCGCCCCGCCCTGTCGGGTCGTGCTTCTCCTATCCCACGTGCTCGCTCACCTCCGCATCCAGCGCCGTCTCGAACACGTTCTTGGTCAGCTGGCCCAACAGGGCCAACCAGCTCGATGTTCTGCTCCTTCGCCTGCACCAAACAACTGCTCAGCAAGCTCCTTCTGATCGACCGAATCTACGCTCATGAGCGCGATCGTCTCGCCCAGATCGGTCAACTCCGCCAGCTCCGTCATGGTCATCCCCTTCGGTCAGACCAAGCACTTCCACCGTTCGCCGAACACTCCCAAGCGAGCAACGACGGTGGCGCCGGCCGACGGTGCCCCCTCCGTCGATGTCGAACCTATGGGGCCAGGAGAGTCGCGCCTGGGATGTAGGTGGCGATGCGGCGCGGATCGCGCGTGAGCAATGGTCGGTTGGTGACGGCGGCATGCGCGCCGTGCTGGGTGAGGCGCTCGTGCAGGCACCACCGCCTCAGCCGAAACGCGGGCGTGGGAACGACATCGTGGCGGGACCAAGTAAAGCCGGGCCGACGCCTGTTGGCAAAGCGCTAGAGCCGGAGCAGGTTGCGCACGAGCTGCGAGTGCTGTTTGTAGGTCAGCCGTTGCGCTGGTTGTGCAATGAGTTGATCTACTACCAGGCGATCTACGACCCGGCAGTCGAACTGACGAGGCCCACGCGGCGGCGGCGCCGCAGACGGCGGCCGCTGGGGCTGCAGCGGCGTGGACGGTTGACTGTGTCGCGAGCTGGGATCAAGGCAAGGAGCTTGCGCTGCACCCGCAGATCATGGCTGCGACTGGCACGGACGTGTTCTTCTGCGACGCGCACTCACCATGGCAGCGGGGCAGCAACGAGAACATGAACGGGCTGCTGCGCGACTCCTTCCCGGAGGACACCGATCTGAGCGTCCCACCGCCGAGGACGTCGTGCGGATCGCCGCAGAGGTCAACAACCGGCCACGCAAGACGCTCGGCTAGCAGCGCCCAGCGGAGCTGTTCGCCGCCGCCGCGACCGCGACCTCCTAACGAAGCCCACCCGAGCCCTGTACGCGCGCGTCAGCTACCCGCCGGCGCCTGGGTAACACTCATGAGCAACCCTGCTGAGAAGAGCGATCGGAGGCGCGTTCGCCCACGCCCCATGCGGTCGGTGAGGCTGCCCCATGCCGACACCCGCTGCAGCTACGATCACAGCGTTGATCTGTTGCGACGTTGACTGGCTTTCCCACGTCGAGAGTGGGACCAGATGAGGCGTCTACACCCAGATTGTGACTCCGTCGCCCGGCGGAGGTATCGGTTTGAGCGCTTCACTAGAGACCAGGCCATAAGCTCACAGCCAAGCACGCTGGTGAGGAGGGCCGTGTCAGAGCTCGATCGGCGTGGTGACCGCTTACCCGATCACGACACTAGGCGAAACGCCGGCCGGACTCCGCAGATGACTCCTCGGGGCCGGTGGCCGGGCCTGTGCTGCATCACAGGCCCGGCCTTACCTACGAACCCCAGGGCCCGTGGCTTGCTTGCTAGACGCTCGAGGGTACCGAATGGGATCTGCGAGGCGTTACCCAACGGGTTAGCAAAGATAAAGAGATCAGCAGGGCTTGGTGGTGGTCCGTGGGAGCGGCGCTCAAGATACGCCGCCCCCACGGGTTTGGTCCTCGCGGCCGTCCCTGTAAACAGGCACGCATCACTCACTTCGAGTCGGCGTGGAGCGCTCATCCCTGGCTTCATGATCCTGTTTTGTCTGTCGTCCTGACTCCGCTCATCCGTGAGATCGGAGACAGCCAAGATCCGGGGGACCTTCGGTGGATCTGAGGTCGCCCAAAACTAACACATATGATCGCCGCCGCGTCTAAATCTACGAATAAATGTGGTGATCTACGTACAAGCGGCATAGTGAGTCTCAGTGATGCAAACGCCGGATAGCCCATTTATGCTGCAAGCGCGGGGATTTAGAGTGCCTGACTATCAGTATTCGTACGCTCAGTGGTTTTCCACATTCCGGTCGCTACCCGCTTGACCTCGGATTTTTGGGCGCTACCATCAGCTTGTTGGAGTAGCCCATCCGGCTGGTCCAGGGGTCGCGGTCCAGCGCAGCCCGTGGGCAGCAGAAGCGAGGGCGGGAACGAGCGAGATGGATGATCGTAGGCAGGGGGTCACCACGAGCCCGCACGGCGATAGCCGAGTGAGCAAAGACGGGCGGCCTGACGAGTTGCGCCGCCAAGCCGCGGTGGCTGACCGCGAGTATCTACTCGACCGACTGCAGCACCTGCGTCGCATCCTCCCGGCCTTCGCCAAGGAGCTCGCGAACACACGCCGGCAGGCAGCCGCACTGCGCGTCGAGAACCGTAGCCTCCAAGAAGAGGTACGCCGGCTACGCAAGCAACGCGGCGATAGCGGAGCGCACTGGCGATGAGTATCGCCCCCGGCGATTCGCGACTGGGCACCCCCAATCCAAGACCCAAAGCGGCCGATGTCACGCCCGCACGGGCCTTGCTCGCCGACCCGGACCCCACCATCGAACAACTGCTACGGGACTGCGGGCACGAACCGATCACCCTCAATCTCACCGGAAACTAGAGCAGCAGATCAACAACGCCGACGTCCTACTCGCGAACCCCGACACGCCTAGCGGCAGGCTCGCCAACCAGATAGCACGCACACTACAAACCGCTGCGCCTGGCGATGGCTGCCGGCTGCCTGAATGCGACCCGCCACGGGCTCGGCACCGGTATGTGCCAACAGATCTAACGGCTCAGCCACCACATTCGAGATCGGCCAGGTAGCGAAACCAGCTGAGGTCGGTGGCGAAGGAGTTCGCCAGTAGTCCCCACGGAGAGTGCATGCGCAGCGAGCACCGATGCGCGGCCCTCGTCGGGCAATAATGTCACTGCACCACGTAGTGAGCGATCCAACGGACGGATCGCCATACGGGATCCTTTCAGACAGCGCCGCACATCCCCGAGACAGCCCACACTAGTGCAGTGTTCCCGTTGCGGGGCCGATTTTCTGGCCGCCAAGCTGTTGGACGCGGCTCCCCACCGGGGGGCACCTGGCGTCGGTGGCACCCCGGGAGGAGCGGAATGGCTAGCCGCCGATGCCCGGGAGAACCCTCGTGCCCTCCTCCTGGACGGCCTGCAGCGCGTTCGGATCCAGACCGAGCAGGTGGAGGATCGTCGGTGCGACCTGGGTCGTCTCTACCCAGGAGTGGACCGTCGAGTGCGGGACCGTCCCCGGCGCGTAGACGAGCAGCGGCACGTCGCGGTCACCGGGGTTGTCGCCACCGTGCTCGGCGATCTTGGTGCCGCCGGTGTACACCGTGCCGACCTGCACGCGACCGAACACGTCCGGGTAGCGCGGGTCGGAGTACGGCACGCCGAAGAAGCCGGCGGCCTCATGACCGGCGTAGATCTGCGCCAGACCCGGAGTGCGCGACCTGCTCGGTGCCGCGGTTCACGCCGTCGTTGTTGTAGAGCACCGCCGTCGCGCTGTGGTTCCAGAGGTAGTTCTTGACGAAGTCGGCCGCGGCCTGCGTCTTGACCGACAGGTAGCTCTGCCAGAGGTCGTCGTCGGTGCCGGCGACGATCAGGTTGCTCTGATCGCCGGTCTGCGCGGTCCAGGCCGCGTTGATCGCGTCGATGATCGGCCCGTCCTTGATCCGCTTGAGCTGCAGCGGATCCTGCGGCGACTGTCCGTGCTTGGCGGTGATGATGATCGCCGTGGACGACGCGAGACCGTCCTGCTGGATCGTTTCGACCATCCGCTGGAGCTGGGCGTTGACGTAGTCAAACGCGCTGGCCAGCAGCGGGCGCGGCGTCGTTCCGTCCGGGGTAGTAGCCGGCGAGCTCGGTCGGCCCCTCCGTGTAGGTGCCGTCCGGGTTCTCGGTGAGGGTGCTGGGGGAGTCGACCTTCTCGGCGACCGACACGGTCTGGAAGTTCATCCCGAGGATCGCCGGCACGCCGACCTTCTGGGTGCCGCTGTGGTCGTAGCCGTTCAGCTCGTTGATGACCGCCTGCACCTTGTAACCGTCGTACTGCTTGGTCGCGGCGTCATCGTGCGCCCAATCGGTGTCGGTCGGGTAGGGCACGCCGTTGGGCTCGACCGCCTGCGAGTCGATCTCGGGACCGAAGAAGTCGTCGATGCTCATGCCCCCGGAACCGGGGCCGTTGAACGACGTGTAGATCGCGTGCTTGTCAGACCAAGCCGTGCGCAGGCCGGCGTTGTGGATCACCTGGAAGATCGTGTTGACCCTGCAGGTAGTCCCACGGCGTGATCGGCTGACAGGTGCTTCGGGTCGACCGGGAAGCTCCCCGGGTTCAGGCCCGACTGCGGATGCGCGGTCAGGTTCATGATCGCGCCCGGGTTCTTGTCCACGCCGTTCGGGTAGATCGAGCCGCCCTCGTCGAAGGACGGGAACGTTTCGCCGCTGCCGTTTTCGAGCACCTGTGACCGAGTTGTGGCGCACATGTGAAGCGGTTGTGAACTCATACAAGGCATAGCTGTGCCTGCTTGCCGGCAGCATCGAGCAGGTTGCCAAGATCCCCGGGATCGCTGGTCACGACCGTGTCGCCGTTTCCGACGAGGAGGACCAGCGCGGCGTCAACGACATCGGCCGTTCTCGTCTGCGCAAGCAGCAAGCCGCACTCACGAGCGACGGTAGGACCCAGCGAGTGCCTCGAGAAACCCGCGCAGCGCCCGCGTCAGCCTCACCTGACGGGACGGGTCGCGCCAAGCCTGAGCGACGCAAGCCGCGGAGGTGAGCACTTCGACTCCCGCCTCGGCGGCGGCCGCCAGCATCGCGCCGACCTCGCGCTCGCCACGGTCTAGGGCAATCAGCCCGCCGGTGTCGAAGACGAGGGCAGCCATCTGCGGGCCTCGCGGATCTCGTGCTCGGTGTAAGGGCCACCCGTGGTCTCGGCGATCTCGTCGGCCACTGCGCGCAAAACCTCCACCCGCAGACGCGCAGCAGCCGCCGCAGCCAGCCAACCCGATACGCCGTCGGGGCCTGCCGCCTCGCGGACCTGTCGATAGAGGTCGTCCTCAAGGCTCACGCTGATCTTCGCCACGAATCCGATGGTACCACCATTGGTAGCACCCATAGGATTGGGTGGGTGCAATAGTTGCGCGAAGTCACGAAGCATGCCGATGCCGCGCGGCGCGCGAGACGACTGCGGCCTTCACGCGGCTGGCCGAGTCGCCATCAGAGCCCGAGTTTGCGGACGCCTGCCTCGTCGAAGCCGAGGTGATGACCCACCTCATGACGCACCGTCTGGATGACATGTGCCCGGAGGCGCTTGGGATCGTCTCCGAAGTCGCGCACGAGCGTGTCGCGAAAAATCAGGATCTCATCTGGCAGGCCACCGCCCCCGAAGAAGGGGTTACCGCGCAGCCTGGAGCCGACGTACATGCCGTACGCGTGGTTCTCGGTTCCGCGATCGGAAACGACGACCGCCACGTGTTCCAGCGCGCGTTGGAACTCGGTCGGCAGTTCGTCGAGCGCCGAGCGTACGAGCTCCTCAAATGCCTGCTCGCTGTAGTGTCGGGGTTCACTCATGGCTTCGCGATCGCGCTGAGCGTAGCTCACTGCGCGACGGCACAGCCAGCCGCGGGATCACCTCGCTGCACGAGCTGCCGACCGCGCCGATCGAAGCGCGCATCGCGGCCAGGCCGACCCAGCGCTGCATCGTCAGGATCCGCGCGGCGCTGGATCGATGCCGGGACCCGAAACCGACCTGCGGGTGCGAACATGAGCAGCATCGTCGTGAGCAACAACGATAAGGTCGCGATCGTCACCGGCGCCTCGCAGGGCATCGGCGCGGGTTTCACGAGAGCTTACCGTGAGCAAGAATATGCGGTGGTCGCGTCCGCACGATCGATCGGGCAAGCCCTTCACGGATTACACCCTCGCGGACTTCGACGCCCTAGTCGCCGTCAACCCGCTTGCGATCGAGCATGCCTCCCGTGGCCTACGGGTAAATGCCGTGTCTCTGGGCGTGATCAAAACGCCGATTCACGACGAGAGCTCCTACGCGGGGATGGGCGCGTTGCACCCCGTCGGCCGGGTGGGCGAGATCGAGGACGTAGTCGACGGAGTGCTCTACCTCGAGTCGGCGCCTTTCGTGACTGGAGAGGTCTTGCACGTTAACGGCGGCCAAAACGCCGGACGGTAACCACGACGACGGAGGTCAGCATGAGCGACACCGACGAGCAGATGGTCTTGGCCCACTTCATCGTTTCGGACGATGTCGAGCGCTCTCGTCGCTTCTACACCGAGGTACTGGGCGGCAAGACGGTCATCTCCGGTGAGGCGGGTGACGAGGTGACGTACGTCGCCCTGGCCAACAGCTGGATCATCATCAACGTCGGAGGCGGCCCGACGGACGACAAGCCGACCGTTACGCTCGAGCCGCCACCCGACCCAGATCGGGTGAGCAGCTTCCTCAACATCCGGGTTGCGGACATCCAGGCGGTGTACGCCGAGTGGAGCGCCCGGGGTGCCCATTTCCTGACGCCGCCCAAGCAGCACGAGACCGAGATCCGGTGCTACATCCGGGATCCCGACGGATACATAATCGAGGTGGGTCAAACGACGCTGGCCAGAGGTTGGCGTCCACCAACCTCCGTGCCCGCGTGAGCCGCAGCGAGCTCGCCATCGTCGTCAGGTCACCGCGGAGGTCCCGAAAGGGACGCCCAACAGACCTCCTGTGAATTCGACTCGCCGCGGTCCTCCCGGGGCGGGACGTGCACGGCGACCCCGAGCCAGCTGCGACCGTTGTGCACCATCAGGCGGTGCTCGACGCAGCGATCGAGGAACGCGCGCAGCTCGTCCTCCCCCACGAGGCGCAAATCGGGCAACTGGGAGAGACGCTGAAGCGTCTGCGCGCGGTCGCAGGCGCGATACACCGCGGCCTTCCACCCCGCGAGCCTCGCGCGGCGGGGCCCCGCGGCAAGCTCGCGGCGGGTGTCGAGCAGTTCGAGTCCTCCGTCCGCGTCGTCGATGAGCACGAGCTCGCCGCGCGCGGGCGCGCTCATCCACGCACGGACCATCCGCCCGGGGCAGCCGCCAAGCGCGGCGCAGCACCTCGTCGACGTATGCGGCGTCGGCGCACTGACGCGAGCCGTAGAGCGCCTCGGCGAACAGCCACTCGCCGGCGAAGGCCGTGTAGGGAACCTCTTCGGAGCACATCCACAGGTAGTCGCGCAGCCCGACGCGGTCGGCGTAGGCGAACGTCAGATAGCGCGTATCGCGATCGACGCCAAGCCTGTCGCAGTGCGCCTGCAGCAGACCCAGAGAGAGGGCCGGGCGCTCAATCGCGCCGAAGGGCATGCTCACGAGCAGCACGCGATCGTCACCCTCCTGCGACCGCTCGCGCTCGCGCTCGCCGCCGCTGCGAGGGCGCGGCGGGACGCTCACAGCTGCAGGTCTGTCGGCTCTGCCGAGGCCTCCTGGGTCGCCGCCTTCAGCGGCCCGGGCGCGACCGGACGGATCGGTCGCGGCCTGATCGGCGAGGGTTGCACTGGGCTGGGCAGGACCGGCCGCGGTGCGATGATCGGGCCGGGCGGGCGCACGAGGTGCGAGTAGTGAAAGAAGAAGGGGTCGATCGACGGTGGCACCACGGTCACGCCGTCGTTGGAGAGCAGTTGGTGCGTGTGACCAGTTCGCGTTGCGCTGGTATGTGACGCCGATTGGAAAGTTGGCCGTGTCGGGCGTGTTGTTCGCGCAGAAGACCCCGAAGAAGTCCTTGCCGAGCGCGAGCAGTCGCACGTAGTCGCCGAGGTAGGGCAGGAAGGTGCGTGCCGGAGTGCTCGACGGCGCCTGGTGCAGCACATGGGTCGCGGCGGGCGTCGCCCAGGCGTTCGCGGTGAGCTCGAGCGTGGTCACCCACTGCGAACCCGTGAACGCCTGGTAAAGGAGGCCGAGGAGCCCGTCGGAGTTGATCGCGAGGCTGGGGTTCTTGACGTTGGTGATCGTGCGCATGTCCGCCGACCAGGTCACCCCGCGGTCGACCGAGCGCGATACGTGCAGCGTCCAGTCGGTGCCGCTGGACCCTCCCTCGCGGTCGCACCACGCGATCCAGACGTTGCTCGAGTTGGTGGGATCGACCGCGATCGCGAGATCGGAGCCCAGGCGCTCCTGGCCCATGATCGCGTTCCAGACCATGAAGCGCCCCGTCGCGACGCTCACACCGAGGCCTCCGAGAGCCTGAAACGGAGGATTGCTGGCTCCCCAGTCGTCGTCGCGCACGACGACGACGTTGACGTCGAGGTTCGGCAGCGAGCTGCCGGGGTTCCAGCGCTGGAACGCGCTGTACACGGTGCCGTCGTTGTGCAGCGCGGTGCGGATCGGCGGGCCGTCCTGCGGGCTCGGGGTCCCCTGCTCGAGCCGAATCGGTGAAAAGCCGGCCGGCGGAAGAGTATGGGCGGCGTCCTGTGAGACGTCGACGGTCGCGGTTTTCCCGCCCGGCTGGTTGAAGTCGTTGCTGCCGACGAACACGCGGTCGCACGAGGCGCCCGAGACGACGATGCTTCCGGCGACCACCCAGGGCTGGTCCTCGCTCGCGCGTTCCACGAGCAGCTGCATCGGTGCGGTCGAGGTGAAGTTCGGGGTGCGCAGGATGTTGAGCTCGATGCTCGAGCCATTCAGGGTGCCGGCGTACAGCGTCCCGCCGCGCGTCGCGAAGGCGACCGTTATGTCGGACGTGCCGGCGAAACCGTTGCCGGGGACGACGGTGCCGCAGCGCCCACGTGTTGCCGCCGTCGGTGGAGATGTAGATCGGCGCGAATGCCCCGCCCATGGGCGCGGGGGTGAACGCCGTCGCGACGATGTCCAACGGGTTCTCGGGGTTGACGGCGATGTTCGGCTCGCTGTCCTGGCCGCTGTTGTTGCTGAGCGACCTGGGGATCATGTTGACGATGTGGATGATGCTCACTGCGCCTGGCTCCCGGATTCGCGGATGAGATCGAGCTGTTGCACGGGTTGGTAGTCCTCGGCGTGCAGGATCTGAAACGGTGCGACCTCCCCGAGCTTGCCTTCGGTGGCGTGAAGGATCCACATCCCCTCCTGCGAGGGCTTGGGCTTGGGGACCTCGTGCCAGCGGACGTCGAGACTGTTGGGGAAGAGCACCGCGACTTCGCCGGGCTCCACGTTCCCGCTCTCCACGTGGTCGACCTGCAGCGTCGCCCTCCACCAATCCGGGTCGTGCTCCTTCATCGCGATCCCGAGCACGTTCTCGAGCTTCAGGACGCGGCCGAGCACGACCGCATCGGCCCCACGCGCGTGCTCGCCGAGGCGCTCTGCGGCGAGCTGCTGCACCTCCGGCGCGAAGGCTCCCCGTCCACCCTGTTGGGCCGCGAGGTTCAGATGCGACTCGATCGCCTCCAGCGGCGACCGGCCGATCTCCCTCACCGCCACGGTCTCGCCGAAGGCAAATCCTTCGACGAAGAAGGCCAATGTGTCTCTGACTTTGGGTGGATCGACGTCGGGGGCGAGCTGGACGGTGAGTCGTTGGCCCGCCATGTGCTCGAACGTCTGCGGTCCGTGCAGCACCTGCACGACCTGCACGACGGCGGTGCGCTCGTCGATCGACAGATCGCTCATCGTCGCCGCGCCCAGTTGCTCGACGGTGCCGACGAAGCTGAACGGGGCCTTGCGCAGGAGCTCGAGTGTGGCTTCGTCAGCCATGCGCGCGTGCCCGCCACTCGGCTCTGGCAAGGAAGGCGAACGAGACCGCCGCAGCCGCGAGAACCGCTACGCAGAGCCACTCCAGCGAGCCGCTGCCGTGGTCGGGGTTGACGCCGGAGACGATCTCGACCCAGTCGTGCCACACGACCGTGACCGCCGCGAGCGTACCCGTGAGTCCAGCCAGCACAGTCTCGATCCAGAACCGCATGCGTAGTTCAGTCACCGTCGGCCTCGCTGATCGTTATTTCAACAGTCCCTACGAGTAGGATGATCAGAATCAAAGCACGGGCACCGATCGATGTCAAGTAGGCCGATGGCTCTCCCAGCACGTTACAGCCACGCGTGCGGCCGGCTGCCGTCCCCCGGCGGTGGCCGGCCGCCCCATTTGAGGTGCACGTGACGCCGGGCGCGATCGACGAGGTGCACGCGGTGTTCCCCGAGAAGCTGCGTACCCCGTCGAGCTGTGACTGTCAGCGCTCGACGAGCGCGAGGGTGAAACCGTCGTAACCCTTGCTGCCGACGGTCTGGATCGTCGTCGCGCTCACGCGCGGCTCGGCGGCGAGGAGCTCGTGAAAGCGCTGCATCCCCCGCGCACGCGGGTCCTCGGTGTCGGGGTCCGCGAGCGCGCCGCCGCGCACGACGTTGTCGGTGACGATCACCGTGCCCGGACGGGAAAGCTCGAGTGCGTGCCGGAAATACTCCGGCGTGCTCTCCTTGTCGGCGTCGATGAAGATCAGGTCGAACGGACCAGCGTTTTGTGAAATAAGCTCGCGCAGCCCATCGAGTGCGGGTTGAATTTTTATTTGAATGGGGCCGGCTACGCCGGCCCGGTGGGTGTTGGCAGCTGCGACCGCCGCATAGTCGGGGTTGATCTCGAGCGTCACCAGGCGACCGTCGGCGGGCAGGGCGCGCGCGAGCCAGATCGTGCTGTAACCGCCGAGCGTGCCGAGCTCGAGGATCGAACGCGCGCCGTGCACGCGCGCGAGTAGGTGCAGGAACTTCGCCTGCGGCGGGCTCAGCGCGATCGGCGGCAGGCCCGCCGCGGCGCTCGCGCGCAGGATCTCATCCAGGACAGGGTCCTCCTCGAGCAGCATCCGCCGGATGTAGGCGTCGGCGGCGTCCCAGCGCTCCTGCGTCATGCGCCGTCTCGCGCCGTTCCCACCATGTGCGCATCCCCTCGCATCCCCGCCCCGCGTTGGGCGCGACTGCCACCGTGCGCGGACTCCTCGACAAGCGCGTGCTCGCCCTCACCGTCCGGCACGGCGCTCATCAACGCGACCGGCACCGACAGACCGGCCGAGCGTCGGAGCGTCGCGATCCGCCGGCCCGGCTGCACCGCCGCGCGGACCTCGCCGACGTGCGGCGCGAGCTGCTGCGCGGTCCTGTCGAGGTCATCTACGACCAGCGCCAACCCCCAAAAACGCAGCGCGCGCTCGCTGCCGCCGGCGCGCGCGATCACCTCCTCGGGCTCCTGGATCACCTCGAGGATCTCCTCCTCGAGGCGCAAGAACGCCTGGCGCGGCGCTCCCGCCGGGGTGGGCTCCTCGCGGATCCGCCGCAGGTCGAGGCCGACCGCGCGCAGCGCCGCGACGCTGCGGTCGAGGTCGGGGGAGATCGCGACGATGTGGTCGATCGCGCGCACGCCGTTGGAGTGCGCTGGTGCGATCGCCCGTGGCGGGCGCGCGGAGAGCGTGGTCGGCAGACCGTCGAGGTCGGTGGTCTCGATACCGCGCAGCGACCAGCCGACGATGCCGACTGCCGGTTCGCGGTCATGAGCCGGCGCGAAGTGCAGCTCCACCGACCCGATCTGGCAGCGGTCGTCCTCGATCGCGAACCCCAGCGCGCTCCATGCGGCGGGGTCGTCGGCGAGGGTGAGCGTGTCGATCGTCGGCGCCACCGCGCCCGACGGTAGCGGGTTCGCCCGCCTCGCGCTGCGCGCGCGCAGGACACCCAGCCCGGGTGAGGTCGGCTCACCCGTTCGCAGACGATCATCGGCGTCGTGCGGCGCGCAGGCGAAAAGCGGAACCGGCCGTGACGTCCGTCGAAGTCGAGCTCGGCCTGGTGGCGCTGGCGGCGATGCTCTCCCCCACGACGCTCTCGTTCTCGGTGCTCGCGCTCGTGCTCGGCGATCGCCCGCTGCGTACCGGAGCGTGGTTCTATCTGGGCGCGTTCGGGGCGACGATCGCGGTGGGCGTGCTGGCGGCGTTCGTGCTGGGCGACGCCGCGCACTCCTCGACCTCGACGCCGAAAACCTGGGTCGCGGCGATCGACGTCCTCGCGGGCGTGTTGTTGTTTGTGTACGTCGTCCGCGCGCTGCGCCGCCCGCGCAACCCGCGGCGCGCGGAGGCGATGGTGGAGCGCATGAGCCGCCTGGCCTCCTCGCCGGCGATCGCGATCGTCGCGGCGGGCGCGACGCTCGCGAACCCCGGGGGCTTCATCCCGCTGGCGCTCAAGGAGATCTCCCAGCTGGGACCGAGCGCGGCGCGGTACTGCGTGTACTGGCTCCTGTTCACGGTGATCGCGCTGCTGCCTCTGGGGCTAGCGCTGGTCGCGCTCCTCGTCGCGCCCGCTTCGACCGGGCGCGTGCTGAGCGGCGCGCGCGGATGGCTGCAGCGCCACGCGCGCACGATCGCCGCCGCGATCCTGCTGCTGCTCGCGGCGGCGCTGCTGCGCAACGGAATCGAGGGCCTGACGGCTTGACGATCGACGCCCCCGAAGCTTGATGAAAGAGCCACGCGGCTGACGCGTTGTTTGTCTAGCGTCAACACATCTGCGCTAACCTTCACAAAGATCATCAACGAGGCACTGGCAGGGGTTTCGCAGGGACCTTCGGACACGGCGGCGTTGTCTGCGTCAACACGACCTCCGAAGCGGAAGATCCGTTCTGCGGGTTCACCGAACTGACCGGCAAAGGGCAGGCGCCGCCCACGACGGATCGCGCGATCAGCGGCAGGCCTGTGCCTTCCGACGGGCACCGACCGAGTGCTTCAACCTCGCCGGCGAATCGGTGAATACGCCCGAAGGCATGACCACAGCGATTCCAGCGACCGAGGAATGGAACGGTCCCGGGGCTCGTGCTGGGGCCGCGCGTGTACGTACCCAACGGCAACACCGACCAGGTCGACTGCTTTGACTACTCGACGGGTAAAGGTTGCGCGAACTTTCCGAAGGTCATGCAGAACCTTGAGCTGCTGTACACCGTCAACCCCGACCCGCAGCGTCCGTCGTGCATCTGGGTGAACTCCGACGGCGGCGGCTCCCAGATCCAGGACTTCGACGCCTACACCGGGGAAGCGTGCGGACAGGGCACGATCCGCGTACTGGGGTCGCAGTTCGTCGTGCCCCAGCCGCGGTGCACGCCGGCTTCGTACGTCTCGCTGCAGGTGCTGCGCCCGGCTTGCAACACCTACACGAGCGGGTCGGTCGCGTTCGACGACGGCGACGGCAACCCGATCGGGCTGGAAGAACGCACGCTCGACGAAACCGGGACTGCGAGCCTGAGTGGCCTTGAGCTGAACACGCCCACCGGGCTGCCACAGTTCCTGTTCACACTCAACGGCGAGACCAAAGAAATCGGCGAAGTCGAAGTGAAGCTTACTTGGACCGCGAACTACGACGCGAGCTGCACCAACGAAAAACGACCGGGACCGAACCGGCGAAACCGGAAGTGAAACCGACGCCGGAAGCAGTGAAACCGGCACCGGCTCCTACTCCACTCCCACCCCGACGCCGACACCGAAAAGCGGCGTGCTGGCGTTCAGCTCGGCGCGCCTCGCGAGCAGCCCGCGGGCGTGCGTCGCCGCCAGCAGCTACGTGGCGTCGGTGAGCGGGAAGAACATCGCGTCGGTGACGTTCACGCTCGACGGCCGCAAGCTGAAGACGCTCGGCAAGGCGAACTCGCACGGGGCGTATGCGCTGCGGGTGCCGTCAAGTCGGGCCAGTTGGGACACCTGGCGATCCACGTCAGGTTCACCTCCGCGAGCAGCCGCCGCAGCCAGACGATCACCAAGACGCTCGCGCGCTGCGCCGTGGCGCACCACGTGAGCAAGCCGAGGTTCACCGGCTGAGGGTGAGTCGTACGAACCGAATTGCACAGACGGGCGGCCGCTCCCCGGAGGAGTGCGCCGCCCGTCGGCGTATCGGGAGGGGATGAGAGTCGTGCGCGCGACATCGACGCTGCTGGCCACGACGGGGGCGCTGCTCGCACTGTGCGCCGGCTCGGGCCGCGCGGCGACGGTCGCCGCACCTCCGCCCGGCTCTGGCCAATCGGCACCGACGGGCGCGGTCGTGGCGCTCTCCGACGAAGTCACGTCGACCACGTGGGCGCACCCGGAAATCGAGGGCGTCATCCGCGTCGCCCCCAGCCCCCACGCGCGCCCGGTGGCGCGCGTGCGCCTGTACACGGAGGACGGCTTCCCCGAGGTGTATCCGCTGCTGAGTCGCCTCCTCGACGCGGCGGGCCGCGAATGGGTGCGCGTGCGCGTCCCGGGCCGCCCGAACGGACGCACGGGCTGGATGCTGCGGGAACTGCTCGGCGCGCTGCACCGCACGCACTGGCGGATCGTGGTCGACCGCGAGCGGCGCCGGATGAGCGTGTACTACGACGGGCAGCTGCGCCGCGTCTTCCCGGTGGGCGTCGGCAAGCCCAGCACCCCCACCCCGCCCGGCCGCTTCTGGGTGCGCGAGCGCTTCAGGCTGAGCGGCCGCAACAACCCCTACGGCCCCTTTGCGCTGGGCACCTCCGACTACTCGACGCTCTCGGAAGGGCCCGGCGGCGGCGTGGTCGGGATCCACGGAGACTTCGGCGAACCGCGGAAGATCCCAGGCGACCCTTCGCACGGGTGCATCCGTACGCACGACGCCGACATCGGATGGCTCGGGCCGCGGGTGTCGCTGGGAACGCCGGTGGAGGTCGTGTGATCGAACCGGCACCCGCGTCGAGATGCCCTCATACCAGCTCAAGCGCCGACAGGCGCTTGCCGAGGAGAGTACAACTATGAAACGCATGCGCATCGCGACCAGAGTCCAGAAGACCCTCGCGGGCCTCGCTGCACTGGCCATGCTCGGCGCCGGCGCGGGCGCGCTGAGTGGCTGCGGCACGTCCGCCACGCTCGACCCGATCGCGCGCGCCGCCGAGGTGAGCAGCCAGCAGGAAGGCGCGCGGATCTCGATGAGCGTGCGACTCTCCTCCCCGATGCTCCCCGGCGCCGGCTTCGCGATCTCCGCGAGCGGCTACGTCGACGAGCGCAAGCGCACGGGCGAGCTCACGATGGACCTCTCGGGCATCCCGGGCGCCTCGGCCCTGCCGGGTGGCGGGGCCGGCACCGTGAAGATGATCTTCGCGTACCCCGTCATCTACATGAACATGCCCTCCCTCGCCGGCCAGCTCCCGGCGGGCAAGACGTGGATGAAGCTCGACCTCCGCAAGGCCGCCCAGGCCGCCGGGATCGACCTCCCCCAGCTGTCCTCGCTCAACCAGGACGACCCCACGCAGATGCTCGAATACCTGCGCGCGAGCTCGGGCGGCGTGAGCACCGTCGGCAGCGAGACGCTCGACGGTGCATCCACGACCCACTATCGCGGCACGCTGCAGCTCAGCAGCATTCTCGATCGTCTGCCCTCCAGCGACCGCGACGCCGCGAAGGCGGCGCTCGAAAAGCTGGGCGACGCGGGCGCGATCCCCGTCGACGTGTGGATCGACGGCCAAGACCGCGTGCGGCGAATGGAGATGTCGCTCGGCGGGAGCGCTCCCACGAGCACCACCGGCAGCGGGGGCGTCGTCAGCGGCACGGTCACGATCGACTTCACCCACTACGGCGCGGTGCCCCCGGTCGTGCCCCCGCCCGCCAGCGAAGTGTTCGAAGCCAGCACGCTCGCCGGTCTCGCCGGCGGACAGAACGGGTAGCTATCTCGAACCGGCGGTGCCGGCTGACCTCATCCGCGACGGTGCCGCGCGTGTGATCGGCACGGCGCTCGGTAGCCGTGCAGACGCCTCAGCTGCGCGTGTCGGAACACCTGTTCACAGTCGGTGTACTCGCGCGCTTCTTCGGGCAGGTGGCGCGCGGCGTAGCGCAGCGCATCCCGGCTGAGGCTGCGCGAGAGACGCCTGCCGCTGACGCACTCGCGCAGCGCGTGGCGTCCTTCGCGGCGCACCTCGACGGCGTGCGTCTCGTGCGGCTTGCGCGGATGCCTCGGGCCACCGTGGCGGCCGTGCGATGCGGCGTGGGGCGCCGCGCCGCTGCTTGGCGTCAGGGCGCTCGCCGACAGGGGCCCGGCGCCGCCGTGGGCGAGGAGCGCGACGCTAGTTGCCACCGTCGCCGCGACCAGCGCCTGCCAGCCGACCGCGGCAGCGCCTTTCGCCCCCAGCTTCGCTGCTGCAAGGTTGCGTGCATGCGCGCCCACGCGCCGGGTGAGGGTCACGACCGCTCCGGGCAGCATCGCCAGCGACGCGGGCTGCGCCTCCTGGAGCGTGCGGCGCGCGCGGTGGAGCAGCGTTTTGACCGCCGACACCGAGGTCCCCATCGCGCCGGCGATCTCGCGGTGGCTGCGGCCCTCGAAGGCGTACGAGACGAGCGCGTCGCGCTGGCGCGGTGGCAGCTCGACGATCGCCCCCATCAGCCACTCCATCCACTCGCGCCGCTCCACCGCGCTGGTCGCCGCGTCGTGGCACCCGCCGCGGCTCTCGTCGGGGAGCGGCAGCGACGGGCGCTGCCCGCGCAGCGCATTGAGGACGCTGTTGCGCACGATCGTGTAGAGCCACGGACGCACGTTCTCGGGGCGCGTACCGCCGCGAATCGCGCGGTACGCGTTCAGGAGCGCCTCCTGCATCGCTTCCTCGGCGAGCCCGCGGTCGCCGCCGGCGATCCGCAGCGCGAATCTCTCCAACTCCGCGCAATAGGGCTCGATCAGGCGCGCGAATGCATCGTTCTCGCTGTGCGTCACAGCGTCCATTGGATCCCCCCGTTCGGTGCTCATGGCCACTGAGACGCTGTCGGCTGGAAAAGGTTGCGCGAGATCTGCGCGGATCAGGCCGCGACCGGCGTGAGCACGACGACGGGGATCGTGCGGGAGGTCTTCTGCGCGTAGCCGGCGAACTGCGGGATGCGCTCTGCCTGCGCGGCGTACAGGCGGTCGCGCTCCTCCCCCGTGGCCTCGCTTGCGCGCACCGGCAGCGTCTGGTCGCCGACCTCGATCGTCGTGTCCGGGTGAGCCATCAGGTTGTGGTACCAGCCAGGGTTGCTCGGCGCGCCGCCCTTAGAGGCGAAGATCACGTAGCGCTCGCCGTCGCGGTGGTAGGCGACGGGGTTGATGCGCCGGGCGCCGGACCTCGCGCCCGTGTGGTGGACGAGCAGGATCGGCATGCCCTCGAACGGGCCGCCCACGCGCCCGCGGTTGGATCGGAACTCGTCGATGATTTTGGCGTTGAAATCGGCCGGCGAGATGGACATGGGCGCGCTCCTGGGCAGGGGTGGCGAGACTAGCTGGCGCCCCCAGAGTCTAGGCGTGCGGGCGACGCCACCCAACCCGCCGGCCAACGATCGGGCGATCGTCAGACAGTTCGAGTGCCCGAGGCCGAGCAACCAGACGCAACTACGCTAAGAGCCCAAGGCTGTACAGGCGATGCCGCATCGACTCGCGCGAAACCATACGAAGACCTACGAGGCGTCGGTCTGATTGCCGTGTTCGAGGTACGCGCGATCCTTTGGTCGATCGGCCTGACGCTTCGACTCGTGGACGTCCTCGAGCGCTGCGACAGGCACCACGACGGTCGTTCCGGCAGCCGGCCGCTCGCTGGCGCGCGGCTGTAGATCGCGATAGCCGCCAGGGAACCCCGCAGGCGTGAAGCAGAGATCGAGCTGGCCGAGCTCGGTCGCCAGATTCCACACGCTCGCGGCAGGCTCACCCAGCTGCCCACGTCGGACGGGTCGGTGATGAGACGGCAGTTCAGTTCGTTCAGGGCAGTGGCCAACCGGGCCAGGTTTTCCGGTGCTGTGTCCGGTGTGAGATCGATGTCCTGCGTGTCGTAACTACGGCCGTAGGACTGAATCGCCGCACCACCAATCAACACGAATGCGACGCGATGACGGGTAAGCACATCGAGCAGCGCCTGCCGGTCCGGGTCTACTCGACCGGAATCTGCCTGCCCAGCCACGCTTGGATCTTCTCCTCATCGCTCATGTCGTCTACCTGGACGTGCTCACTTTGGGCGCGTTGGACATCGAGCACAGCCTGATAAGCCAAAGCACGACGCCGGGCACCGGGGTCCGGCGAGGCATCGGCAATGCGTAGGAGGTCAAGAAGACCGGCCACCCGCAGCGTCCCTCCCTCGATGTCAACCGACTCGGCGCTGCGCGCGAGGTCGTCATAGCCCGACGTTCCCGGGGGGGCCTCAGCGATCAAAAGCTGCGCCCCCGTCGGGAGTTCGTCGGTACCGGCATTCATCTCGGGCAAGCGCGCCAGCATCGTGCCAAGCTCGTTCCTCCGCGCACACACTTCTACCGCCTGCCCACGAAGCACGAGTGGCCAGCCGTGAAGCGCGCCAGCTACCTCGCCTATCACAACCGCCGGTACGTGCGTCTCGACGAGAGCCGTGAGCACAGGCACAACGTGTGACTGCACCCCCGTTGCAGTGAGCCTGCGGACGCGCTGGGCTGGCGTGCACGCTAGCTGTGCAGTGATCTGCGGCCACCACGACCGGTCCTCCACGAGGAGGTGAGCATCGAGTTGCAGGCCACACGCACCGACGACATCTTCTACGTCCCGGAAGGCAGGCTGGCGATCACCGCGCTCCCAGCGCGCAACCGTCGCCTGTCGACAGCCCAAACGCAAGGCCAGTTCCCGCTGTGTCAATTGCGCCCGCCGCCGCGCGATCAAGATGATGTCCCCGGCGATCATACCATGATGGTATCAGCGCGAAAGGTTAGGCAATGCTGGTCGGGCTCACGTCGCCGTCTGCACCCGGGGCTCTTTGATGCAACGCCATTCGCAGCGCGTCGAGCACGACCAAACCACTAGTAGTCGATCGAACAAATCGCCTGGCCCCCGACCCTCGGGACGCACGGAGGGCCGGGTTGTTGAGGTCCGCCGACGTAACATCCTTGCGCGGCACGATCGACCAACGGACCATGGAGGCACCAGATTTACCCAGCCGAGCGTGGCTTCGCGGCGAGAAGCCTCTGGCCATGACCCGGTAACCCCACGCTCGCAGACTAGGGCCCGTCCGTGCGTCGAGGCCGATGTGACTAGCCGACCATCAACCCGCCCCACCCACGCTAAAGGCTACACGCCGGATGCGAGCGGGCCGTGGAGCAACCCTCATCTTCTTTTCGATGGGAAGCACTGTGGGGGAAATCCCCGCTCGCCTCACCATCGAACAGTCGAAGGTCACCGGCACATATAACGCCCGCAGTTGAGCTCGGGCCGCGCTCCATGCAGCCGAGCTCAACCCATAGAATTCAGATTCCGCTCCTCCGTGCGTCGTCCCAATTGGGTGCACTTAAAGTTCTGTCACGACCTCCTCGCGATCCCCGCCGGCTGCGTCATGTATGAGGAATCCCATAGTCGAGGGTTTTATCGCACCCGTATATTTGACTTTCCAGCCACACGATTCATTATTATTTTCATATTTCTTTTCACAAGCTGTCACGTCACTACCATTCCAAGAGAACTGGTTCGTCAACCCGAAGGCTTTGATGATGTCTATTCTCACTTTTGCAGCCTGACTAGTAATTAAAAATTTTCCTTCTTTACCTGTTTTTTCGGTCGTAAGGTGGAAATTTGGGGTATCATTGATAAAATTGAGGGCCGCTCCGGAGACGAGCCCGATTAATGCTGCTCCGGTGAGTTCTGCTTCGTCGCCGCCGAGCTTGATTTCCCCTTTCGTGGTTTTGACTTTGATTTGCTGGGTTGCTTGTACTTCTTGGCCGGTCGGGAGGGTGGCTAAGAATTTTGTGGGGGTGGTGACTGGCTGGGTGCCGAGTAGCGCGCATTTTTCGCCGGTCAGGGTGAGCGTGGCGAACGTTTTTTTGGTTTTGGGTGTGAATGATGCCTTGTCTTCCGGGTAGGTCAGTTCGGCGAGTTCGGCTAAGAGCGGTACGGTACCGATCGTTTCGGAACTTAGAGTGCAGCCTCCGGCCCCTTCTGTTGTGCATGAGCTGAACGTGATGCTGGCTACCGCTATACGACTCGGTGCAACGATTTCTGGGTTCGTGCTGGTGAGCCTGCTACCGGTACATTTAACACCGGTTGCGGCACTGGGCACTTCCAGCTTGAATGCTTCATCGACCGCCGCGGTGGTGGCGAGCGAAGAGGTGCCGGTCAGTTCGCTACCTTCTACGAACCAACCGGCCGAGGCAGAGCCTGCCGTAGTCATGTAGAGCGCCGAGGCGGCAAACACGACGAGGGCCAGTCTTGCGAGGGTCGTTCTTGTTCTGGGCATGATCGGATCGTCCTTTCAATACCTTGGGCGCCCCAGATACCGGCAAGGCGCGCGCACACTAGATCGCAGGGCTCGTTGAGCCCTCCTGTCCCCCTCGGGTGCTGGCTGCCCGCCGCCTGCTGGCGCGCATGATGTCCTTGGGTTGAGTATCCGCGCGGTACGGCGACCGTCAAGCAACGGCGTCTCAATTCAACCAGAGCCGTTCATGGACCCACGCCAAACAGGCGCTCGTACCCGCAACAGGCGTTTTTCCGCTCGCGGACAATCACCGACCGGTCAGAGACATTCTCCGGTATCTCAGCATCATCAGGCGGGCAAAGTGGCCTGGGGCGAGCGGATGATATGCAGTGGAAGCTGGTGCTCTGCCTGTATTGGGTGAGAAACACGCTGCTCCTACTACACCGGCGTAAAGTGACCAGTGGGGCGAAAGAACCGCTTGGAGCGCTGCGGAGGCGCCGACGTTTCCCGCCTGTAGAGCTAGCTTCTCGATGACCCGGCCCCCATTTCCGGTCGGGCTATCGAAAGGAGACACTCATGCGCAGAACCCGCGCAGCATTCCTCTTTGCATCTGTGGTGGGTGCCCACACTTAACCTTAGTCTTTGCGTTAAAAGACCAGTTGCGCTTCGCCTCGTCCGAAGTCGATCTAGTCGGGCTCGACATCCTTCTGAGGCTCGCAAGCGGCCAAACCTGGAACTTCTTATAGATACAGTACTGCCAGACGGGTGGCCTGCATCGCGATGCGGGCCACCCGCTCCCGACGCGTATACCCGACGAGCTCGTACGGCTCAAACCCACAACCGTGATGTGAGCCGTACACGAGCATCTCAACGAGTGAGGTCCGCGACCTCCGGTGTGTGCATGGCGATGAACGCGAACTCGCCGTTGATCAACGGGACCTCCTGCGGACACCGTGCAGCCCACGCCAGCAGCGGGATGGTTGTCAGCTCGCCGTGGTACATCGCCGCACAACGCTCCTGCGCGGTCATCTCCCACAGCCTTTTGACCTGCTCAGCACAAGCCTCATAGGGGGTGGCCTGGTCGTCGCGGCCGAGCCGCAGCTCCCCCCACGCCACGCACCGGCGCCCAGATCGTCAACCATCGGCCCGGCCCGGGTGCGCCTGGGGTGTGCGCTGCAGCGTGTCGGCGATGCGGCGCAGCAGCCTGTAGCCGGGATCCTGCAGGCCGTCCTCGATCGCCTGAAGGCGCTTGTGGGCGACCCCGACGCTCTGGGCGAGCTCCCGGGTGCTGAGGTGCCTGCTCGCGGCGGGTCTGGCTGATCGCCTGGCCGAGCGCACCCAGCTCCCCAGGATCGCCGGTGAGGCGACTTGTCTGCATATGGAGTTGAGGATCGCATAGGCGGCCCGGGGATGCAAGCGAGCTCACCAGGTCTCGCTGAGGGAGTCTGCTGCACTATCCGTGTCGTAATAGAACAGGAATAGAACATGGCTGCCTATCATTTCGTCGGCTTTCCGTCAAAAAGCCGTGGATTTGCAGGTCTTTTCTTAATCGGGGAGACAGGATTCGAACCTGCGACCGCCCGGCCCCCAGCCTGAGGTGATGCGGTGTCGCTCAGGTGATGGGCCGGTGTTTGCTGGGGGTTTCTGCCGCTGAGTGCTTCTGGGTTTCGCTCAGTTTGTTCCCCAAACCGTTCCCCAGCCGTCGCGCGGTGCCACGACCTCCTCGGCGGCCGCGCGGTACTCGGCACGCAACTGCTCCAACTCCCGGACAGCCCGCGGACCCTCGTCGTGCGCCTCGCGCTCGATGTCGGCGATCAACCGCTCGAAGTCGCCCGGATTGGCCGGCGTCACGCGGGCCGCCCTCGATTGAAGGATGGGGCCACGCGTTGCGATCGGATTTCAGCCTCCACAGAGCCCACGAGTTCCGTGACGGCGCGCTCGTGGGCGGCGCTCCTCATCGGTCGGGAACACCTCGACAAGCAGTTCCGCGAACACTGCGCTTTCCTTCGATCGATGCATCTGATGCCTTCTGTCTGAGATCGTGCCGATCCTAGCATGAGGCTGATCAGCCATTCGAGCCATCGGCGGTCGGCCGGTCGTTTGCGACCGCCTCGTCCGCCAAGCGCTCACTCAGCCCCTCCAACTGCGGACGCAGGGTCCGCAGCTCGTGCTCGACCACGTCCCATACGAGTGCGATGTCAACACCGAAGTATTCGTGGATGAGCTTGTCGCGCATCCCGGCGATCTGCCGCCACGGGACGTCGGGGACCAGCGCGCGCGTGTCGTCCGAGATGCCCTTGACGGCCTGCCCGATGATCTCGATGTTGCGGATGACAGCATCCTGGGTCTTGCCGTCCGCGAGGAACACCTCACGGCCGCCGACCGTGTAGCTCTGAATCGCTTCAATCGCGGCGATCGCGTGCAGCAGGTAGGCGCGCTCGTCCCTCACAGGGCGATGGCGTCCGCGTAGATGCGCTCGCGCAGAAACGGGCTCACGCCGCCCTCGCTGAGTACATCGACATGAGCGCCGAGCAGATCTTCGAGATCCTGCCATAGACCAACCAGATCGAGCAGGCTGCGGCCAGGTTCCATCTCGACCAACAGATCGACATCGCTCGTCGCGGCAGTTTCGCCCCGTGCCGTGGACCCGAACACCCGCACATTGCGAGCGCCATGCTCGGCGGCGCACCCAAGGATCTCCTGTCGCCTCGCACGCAGGCGATGAAGGTCGAGTTGGACGGGCTCAGAACTCATATCGAAGATCACGTTACCGATGTCGGCCGTGCCTCTGGCTCGGTGAACGCCTCGTTGACCATCTGGACCTCGCGCTCCGAGGGCGCGTAGTGGGCGTAGATCTGCGTCGTCTTGCTGTCGGCGTGCCCGAGGAACTCCTGGATCGTGCGCAGCGGCTGCCCTGACGCCGCAAGGCGCGTCGCAAACGTGTGGCGCAGGTCGTGGAACTTGACCTCGCGCACACCGGCCTCGCGGCAGGCCGCCTTGAAGCGCTTGGTGACCTTCGAGCGATCGAGCGGCGAGCGGGTCTGCGGGTGAGCAAACACGAGGTCACCATCGCCTCGGTACTCGGTGCGCTGCGACCACCGGTCCAACTCGCCGACCAACCGATCCGCCATCGGAACCGATCGGCGCGTGGAGAGGTCGGACTTGCCGTCGGTCGAGTGCTCGCCGCGCACGAATGTATTGCGAACGCGGATGCGCTGCGCCGCCCAATCGACATCGCGCCAGCGCAGCCCAAGCAGCTCCGACTGACGCAGGCCGGTCATCGCCGCGGCAAGGACGAGCACGCGCAGAACCGGACCGAGGACGTCCGGTGGAGGCGGCGGCGCGGGACCGCGGCGGCCACGACGCGTCGGCGCCGGCTTGCGGAGGACCACCGCGTCGGGGATCGCTCGCAGCACCGCCTCCAGCTCATCGAGCGTGAGGAACTGGAGATCCGGGTTCGCGCCCCCCTGCCGGCGGCGCCCGGGTCGCACCGCGCGCCGCGCCGGGTTCTCCCGCGTCCAGCCGCGATCGATCGCGTGCTCCAGGATCGAGTGCAGGAAGCTCACGACGTTGCGGACCGTCTTCGATGAGAGCCCTTCCGAGAGCATCGTGCTCGCGAGCGCCTCGACGTGGGCGGTCGTGACGTCGTCAACCGCGAGTGCGCCGAGCCGCGGCGAGATGTGGACCCGCTGCATCGACTCGCAGCCCTCCAGATAGAACCTGCGCGCGCCGCCGAGACGAAGCTTCTGCCGCAGCGAGTCGCCCGCCTCATCCACCGTGGGCCTGTCCGCCCCGCGGATCGGCCGCGGCGCCCGCTCCTCGGCGTCCTGTAGCCGACGAAACTCCCGCTCAGCCTGCGACCGCGTCAGGCCGTCGTCCTCGCCGGAGCGCCGCACGGACCCGATCTTGCGGTTGAACTGGCGCCCATCGAGGCTTCGCCAGCGACCGTAGTAGGCGCCTGACTTCTCGTAGAGATGACCCGTTCCGTATGCGCGCTTGGGCATGGCGATCGGTTATACGCCGTGCCTCGGCTGGCACAGTCGCGGACTCACCAACCTTCGAGCAGTGCGTAGCTTCAAGATATCCGAGATGTCGGACCTCGTGGTTATCGCAGGCCAGAACGGATGCGGGAAGTCGTGTGTCTTCGACGCGATCCGCCTATTGAAGTCGGTCTACGGTGGCGCCCAGGACGAACATATGCAGTGGTTTGGGGAGTTCGCGATCAACGCACATGACCGCGACGAGCTCAGCCGAGTGTTCCGCGACCCGACCAGGCCAGTCGAGATCCGAGCCGTCATAGAGTTTGCAGCATCGGAACGCGAGTACATGAATGCCAACGCCGAGCAGCTGCTGTGGCCGTTGGCCTGGCAGTGGGTGACCGGGCAGCGCATCGACACGTGGAGCTTCAGTCATATGATGGTTGGGCCGCAGCTGGCCCAGTGGCAACAGCCGGTTGAAGCGAAGGTTGCGGAGTTGGCGACCACGCTTAGAGCCTCGCTCAGCCACAGCCAACATGAGCTGGGACTAATCATCCCTCCTGACGGCGGACTTCTTCGCGTTCCGTGCCCGCCTGCGGAAGCCGCCTTTCCAGCTGATGAGCCGGAGGCTCTTGGGATCATCGAGTATCACAGTGCCTCTCGCGCTTATACGCGTCAGCCGCTCGGCGGAATCAACCTTGACGCAAAAGCCGTGCGTGACCAGCGCCGGCAAGCACGCCGATATAACTGGCAGGCGAAGTACCAGAACGTCAAGACCGAGCTAGCAACGAGCTACATGCGCAACATCATTGCCGAGCGCTCCAATGAAACACTCGACGAGGAGGATCTCAATGAGACCCTCAAGGAGCTGTTCCGAACCTTCTTTCCCGACAAGGTATATGAGGGGGTTCGCCCCTCGCGTGGCAGTTTGGAATTCCCGGTACGTCTGCCCGGGGGCGAGCGTCACGATATCGACGATCTCAGCTCGGGGGAGAAGGAGATTCTTTACGGTTATCTCAGGTTACGCAACTCGACACCACGGCAGTCGGTGATCCTACTTGACGAGCCTGAGCTGCACCTGAACCCAAGCCTCTTACAGGGATTTACGGACTTTTATCACCGTCATCTTGGGATTGCACAAGGGAACCAACTTCTGATGGTCACGCATTCCGACGCGCTCTTGCGCCAAGCGGTCGGAAACGCAAACTACGGCGTCTACCATATGACCTCTGCGAACTCAACCGAGGGCAACCAGGCAAGCGAGGTTCATCCTTGACGACCAGATGGACCGCGTTATCGTTGACCTCATTGGCGACTTGGCGGCATATAGACCGAGGGCGAAGGTAGTCATCCTTGAGGGCGATATCGACGACGGCTTTGACGTCGTTGTGGTTTCACGATTGTTTCCCGAGTTCGCCAAGCGTGTTAATCTCGTTAGCGTCGGCGCTAGGCGGAGAGTAACCGATCTCTATGAATTGCTCGCGACATCAGCGCATCAGATGAATATCGAGAACCGGTTTTTTGCGATCGTAGACCGCGATGCCGAACGAGACTTATCTGTGCCGTCAGGCGCCCAGGTGTTCGCCTGGGATGTCTATCACGTTGAGAATTTCCTACTCGATCCGTTGGCAGTTCGTGAGGCGCTCGCATCCATTGATGTGAAATCAAAACTCAATACCGATGAGAAGGTTCTCAACGCGTTAGAGAAGTGCGCAAGGGGACTTATCGACGCCCTTGTCGTTGAGCGAATCCGAAAAGAGGTAAACCGCGAGATCGTCAGCGCTATCAAAATCGGATGTTCTCCTAGGCCCAGGCGCGACACGACGATTGGTGCGAGCATGAGAAGGTCAACGAGGGCTCCGTTGAGCGTGTAAACCAGCGCGAGCAAAAACTCAGTAAGACGGAGCTGGACAAACGCGTCGTTAAGGCCCGCAAGAATCTTGAAGACGCGATCAAGTCCGGTGCCTGGCGAACCGAGTTTCCTGGGCGCGAGATCCTCAAAGCCTTCGTGGGCAAATATGTCGCTGGCGCCAGCTATGAGACATTCAGGAACCTAGTGCTCGACAAGATGACGCTAGATCAGGAACGTCGTCCGGCCGGCATGAAAGCGGTGCTCGAGGAGATCGAGCAGGCGAACACTAACACTACTTAACGGCCCCTTCGACACTCACTGCACCGTGAAACGGCGGTTCGTGCCCGCCAAACGCCCCTATGACATCCCTCTATCCAGGTCCTATGGCATTGCCGAATGGGCGACGCCGAAGCCCGGCCTATATTCCAGCCAAATCTCCAGCCTGCAGCTTCAACCAGCGCTAATCGGGCGAACACCCATAAACCGGGGAGCACCAGATTTGTTCCCCAATTGTTCCCCGCGCAGCCGCCCGGATCATTCCGAGAATCGATTCAAAACACGCCATTTCCAGCCACTTCCTCCAATCGGGGAGACAGGATTCGAACCTGCGACCGCCCGGCCCCCAGCCGGGTGCGCTACCAGACTGCGCCACTCCCCGTGACTCCTTCGATTCTAGGCGAAAGCTCCACCTCACGTCCTACCCCAATGGGAACATACGTTCGTGCCAAGGGGAGGCCTTGCAGATGATCGACCCAGAAAATGCGGGCGCTGCGGCCAGCTCAAGCCCGCATCGGATTACGCGTGGCGTCGAAAGGCGAGCAGCCGGCGCGACAACTACTGCCGTCCCTGCCGGGCGGCCTATAAACACGAGCATTAGGCCGAACATCGTGCCCGCTACATAGCTCAGGCGCAGCGCCGTAAGCAAGCGCTTGCCCTGGAACGCGCCGCCCTACTCCTCGAGATCTTGCGTGACCGCCCCTGTATCGACTGCGGCGAAACCGACCCGATCGTCCTCGAGCTCGATCATCTCGGAGACAAGACCTTCAACATCTCCAAAGGTCTACGCGACCATAGCTGGGGAGCGGTACTCGACGAGATTGCAAAGTGCGACGTAGTTTGTGCAAACTGTCATCGTCGTCGAACCGCCAGACGGGCGGGATTCGCACGTGCGGTGGTAGCTCAATGGTAGAGCCTCGCCCTTCCAAGGCGATGATGCGGGTTCGATCCCCGTCCGCCGCTTCGCCGAGCTCCGGGGACCCCACGACGGGTGCAGTTGCCTCAGCCCCGTGCCGCCCCCCGCCGCGCCTCCGTCGGCACCTCCCCCTCCCCATCGGCCAGCCCCGGCGGGGGCCACGGCCCGAACCAGTTGTCGCGCGCCCCGTCCAGCGTGACCGTCGACCCATTGAGCGCGGCCCCCAGCGGCGATGCGAGGAGCGCCACGAGCCACGCGTGCTCCTGCACGGTCCCCAGGCGCTGCAGCGGCACCGAGCGCGCCATCCCCGCGCGCACGACGTCCGGGTACTTGCCCATCGCCTCCGTGTCGAAGTGCCCCGCGGCGACCGCGCACGCCGTGATCCGCTCCCCCGCCCACCGCGTCGCGAGCTCGCGCGTCAGCGCCTCGACGGCGGCGCGCGCCGCCCCCGAGTGCGCCATCCCCGGCATCCCGTGGTGCGGGGAGAGCGTCACGTTGATCAGACGTCCCCCGCCGTCCCCCAGCCCCTGCGCGTGCGCCTCCTCGGCCATGTTGAGCATCCCGTCCACGTTCAGCCGCCACACCGCCCCCCAGCCCTTCGTCGCGATCCCCTCCGCGGGTGTGAAGTACTGCCCGCCGGCGTTGTTCACGAGCACGTCCAGCCGGCCCCAGCGCTCCGTGACGCTCCCCACGATCTCCCGCGCCCGCGCGCGCTCTCGCACGTCGCCGACGATCCACTGCACCGCCCCCGTCGCGGGCTCGTCCCGCGAACCCTTCGCGACCGCCTCTCCGCCCCCCGCGTCCTGCGCGGATTTGCTCCCCGCCCCGCCCAGCTCGCGCTCGATCTCCCGCACCGTATCCCGCAGCGGCTCCTCCCGGCGGCCCGTGATCGCGACCGTCGCCCCGCACCGCGCGAGCTCGAGCGCGGTCGCCCGTCCCAGACCCGTCCCGCCGCCGGTCACGAGCGCCACGCGCCCGCGCAGGATCCCGCGCGCGAAGACCTCCGACGCGCCCACCTCCGCCTGTCGCTGGGAGCTCATCGCCCGCGATCATATGCCGGTCAAGGATCGGCGGTGGGGATGCGCACGGCGCTGGATGAGGATGACGGCGGGGATGCCCACGGCGCTTGATCGAGGATCAGCGGCAGGCGCGCGCGCAGCGCCCTGCAATCCATCCGTCCCACCCACCCGCTAGGGTTCCACCCGTGCTCCATCGGCCCCTCCGTAGGCCCCTGGCCGCCGTGCTGTTGCTTTCGCTGGTCGACTACGCGCTCTGGAACCTGTCGCTGAGCGCGGGTCACGACATCGTCGCGCTCGTCGCCGGCCTCGCGCTGATCCCGCTCCTGATCGCGCTCGCCTGGCTGCTGGTGCTCGGCGCCACGCGCCTCACCGGCGACGTCGCGCGGCGCGCCCGCGAAGGCGCCGCCACACGCGGCCAGGCGCGCAGCGCAGCCGCGCACCGCCGCGCACGACGCTCAACGGGCGCTCGACTCGGACGCGCAGGCGCCCGCGGGGCCCGGGGAGGTGCCGCTGCGCGCTCCTCGGCACACGGTCGACGCGGCGCGCCCGGCGCAGGCGACCAGGACGCCGCCGGAGCCTCGTCGTCCAAGCTCGCCGCGTGAAGCGCCGCTGGTACGTGCTCATCGCCCTCGTGGTGGTCGCCGCGATCGTCGGCGGCGGGCTGATCTACGCGCACGACCGCACCGGCTCCGTCTACCACTCGGGCGGGCGCTTCGTCCCCGAAACCAACCCCACGCTGCCCGCCCCCAAGAAGCACGAACCCGACCGCTTCACGTGGCCGATCTACGGCTACACCAAGAATCACACCCGCTACTTCCCCGCGCCCGCCTCCCTGCACCCGCCCTTCAAGGAACAGTGGGCGCGCGGCGGCACCTCGCTACGCGAGTTCCCGCCCGTGCTCTCCGAAAACCGCATCTTCCAGCTCACCGACGACGGCACGCTCAGCGCCGTCAGCAAGTACACCGGAAAACTCCTCTGGGCCCAGCGCCTCGGCAAGCTCTCCGCCGCCGCGCCCGCCGTCGAAGGCGACACCGTCTACGCCACGATCCTCTCGCGCACCGGCGGCAGCGAAGGGCGCTTCGTCGCACTCGACGCGCGCACCGGCAGGATCCTCTGGTCGCGCGACTTACCCAGCCGCAGCGAGTCCTCGCCGCTCATCGACGACGGGCGCGTCTTCTTCGGCTCCGAAAACGGGACGGTGTACGCGCTCAACCGCCACACCGGCCAGCTCCGCTGGACCTACCGCGCGGGCGGTGCCGTCAAGGCCAGCCCCACGCTCGAGAACGGCGTGCTCTACTTCGGCGATTACTCCGGCCACGTCCAGGCGATCAGCGAGGACAGCGGGCGCCGCATCTGGCTCGCCGGCTCCGAAGGCGCGCTGTTCGGCAGCGGCACCTTCTACTCCACCGCCGCCGTCGTCTACGGTCGCGTCTACCTCGGCAACACCGACGGGCGCGTCTACGCCTACGACGCCTCCAGCGGGCGCCTCGACTGGGCCTACCAGACAGGCGCCTACGTCTACTCCTCCCCCGCAGTCACCGACGCCCCCGGCCTCGGCCCCACCGTCTACGTCGGCTCCTACGACGGCAACTTCTACGCGATCGACGCCCGCACGGGCCACGTCGACTGGACCTACGACGCGGGCGGCAAGATCTCCGGCTCCCCCACCATTCTCGGTCGCTACGTCTACTTCGCCGATCTCGGCACCCATCGCACCTACGGCCTCGGGATCTCCACGGGCCACCTCGCCTTCAAAATGGACACCGGCTCCTTCGACCCCGTCATCAGCGACGGCAAACGCGTCTACCTCACCGGCTACACCGGGCTGTACGACCTCGCGCCCGCGGGCTGAGCGGCAGGGGTAGGGCAGCCGCGAACGGCGGCGTTCCGCGCGACACGGCAAGTCGCGAGGCGATGGTTTGGGTGGAGGGAGGGGTGGGTGGGTTGCGCGGCTACAACCCCAGCGCGCGCCCCAACGAGAAGCGCGCCGCCAGCCGCACCGCACCCGCACCGCGCACCGTGACCGCCGTCCAACCGCCCCGCGTCTCGCTCACGCGTCCCGCACCCCGCGTCACCGCGAAATAGCGCGTGAAGCGCACCCGCACCACGAACCGCCCCGCACGCGCCGCGCGCAGCTGGAGCCAGTCGTGGCCCATTCCCACCAGCGCACCCGGGCCGCTCGCGATCGGTCGCGCCCCTCGCACCGCGTAGATCCGCCAGTGCGCGGTCCGCCCCACCGGCCGCAGGTAGGGCAGGCCAGTCTCGATCAGCCGTCCCTCCTGCGCGCTCGATGGGTCCAGCGGCGCGTCCGGCAGCGCGACGTACGCCACCGCCTCCTCCTGCAGCCAGCGCCGGTACCCGGCGGCGGTCAAACCGTGCCTCAGCAGCACCCCGTCGTAGCGCTCGTCCAGCTGCTTCTCCCAGCCCCGCGCCAGCGACACGCGCCGCGCGAGCCACGCCGCCTCCCAGTGCGACCGCGTGAACGGCACCTCCACCCGCACCGTGCTGCCGCCGTGCGCCGCCACGAAGCGCTCCACCGGCGCGTAGTAGGAGGCCCGCGTCGAGGGATCCCCCGCGACCGCCAGCGTCTCGCGCACCGGACCCCACGCCGTCCACACCGCGATCCCCAGCAGCGCGAACGTCGCCGGCACCCATGCGCCGGTGCCGGTCCGCGCGACCCCTCCCCCCCCTCCCCCTTCTCCACTCGCTTCCCTGCCGCCACGCGCGCCTCGCCTGCGCCTCCCACTCCCCATCCATCGGCGCGCTCGCGCAGGACCGTGCACAGCAGCAGCGGCCCCGCCAGGAGCACCCCATAGCGCTCCACGTTCGCCCCCATCGGCGTGTGCACCGCCACGCACGCCGCGCACACCGCCACATACAGCAACAGACCCGTCCACACCACTCCCCGCCGCCGCGGCAGCGCCACGCCGAACAGCACGAGTACCGCCGCCGTCGCTCCGAACGAGCGCAGCGGGTACGGCTCCCAGCCGCCCTCCCCGAACAGTCCCACCATGATCGCCACCACCGACAACGCGGGCAGCGCCAACAGCACGACGCCGCGCCACGAGCGCGTCACGAGCGCGTGCGTGACGCCCGCGAGCGCCAGCAGCGCCCCCGCGACCGGGCTGCACGCCGCGCACACCGCCGCCGCCGCGACGGCCACCGCGAAGCGCCACGCCGCGCCCCCCGTCCCGCGCAACTCCGGCAGCGCCGCCCACGCCGCCGCCAGCGCGAAGCTCACCCCCAGCGCGAACGTCACCCGTCCGCTCCACACGTCGCCGAGCGCCGCCAGCGCGAACCACGTCGCGCCCCACCGCGCGACCCGCTCGCCGTACACGACCGCGAGGATCCGCTCGAACAGCGCCACCGACGCGAGCACCGCCAGCGCCCCCACCGCCCGCACTCCCAGGAGCGACCCGAGCGGCGGGAACAGCAGGCTGTAGCCCGGGATCGCGTGGCCCGCATACCAGTGGCTGTCCCACACTATCCAGCCCGCTTCGCCGAACAGGTTCGCGCGGTACACCTGCCCCGCGAGGTCCGGCGTGCGCGGGTCCACCAGCAGCCACACCGCCACGCCCACCGCCGCCGTCAACAGCCCCACGTGGGCCCCCGCGCGCACCCGCGCGCGCGGCGAGACTGTCGCGGCTCTTGCGCCCATCGTGCGCACCCTATGGGAAGATCGGCCGGGGTCCCGTGGCTACCCCACCGGACCCCGGCCGCTGCGGACGGCAGCCCTGCCCTCGACGGCGATCTTCGCCTTGCCCGCGTTCCTTGCCCTTTCACAACAGGCGCCGCCCGCGAAAGTCGCTGTGATAATCACCGCCGTGTCAACCGCCCCGCCCCCGCGGGCGCAGCCGGTCCCGGTCGCGCGTCCGCGCCGCAAACGCGCCGCGATCCTCGCCTCCGCGCTCGCGCTCCTCGCCCCGTGCCTGCTCGCCACGGGTTGCGCCACCCAGCAGCCGGGCCCGGTCGCCGCGGGCGAGCTCGCCGAAGCGCAGACCTTCCCCTACTACCCCCTCTACTGGACCGGCCCCCGCTTCCGCTCCTACCGCCTCACCGCCGCCGACGGCCGCAAGAGCTACAACACCGCCCTCGGCGACTCCGTCTTCTACGGCGACTGCCTCTCCGGCAAGAGCAGCGCGATCGGGGAAAGCGGCTGCGTGCTCCCGCTGCAGGTCATGACATCGATCTACCACAGCGGCACCACCGCGAGCCTCGGCTCCCACACCAACGCGCTCCTGCGCGGGGTGCCCGCCGCGATCTACGACCAGGGCCACTCGATCGTCCTCTACAGCGGGCGCCTCGACATCAACGTCTTCTCCGACTCCCTCCCCGACGCACTCCGCGCCGTCGATCGCCTGCGCCCCATCAATGCGCCCGGATCGGCCGGCACGCCGCTCCCTTCGCCCGTCTACTGCCCCATCCTCTCCGGCCCCCAGCCGCCGCCGCTGCAGCGAGCCATGCAGCACCTCCCCCACCGCGCCTGCCAGCGCGCCGCCGCCGCGCAGCGCCGCAACCTCGCGCTGTTCGGCAAACCCTAGCTAGGCAGCGCTCCCCGGCTGCGGGCGCAGCGGCTTGCCGATTTCGCGGCGCAGGCTCAGGAACGCCACGCTGCCCAGCAGTGCCGGGATCCACAGCGCGAGCGCGCGGTAGGTGATCACGGCCGCCAGCGCCGTCGACGCGGGACGCACGCCGAACAGCACCAGCATCCCCAGCAGGCCCCCTTCCACCGCGAAGAACCCGCCCGGGATCGGCAGCGAGTTGGCGAGCATTCCCACCAGGTACGCCATCGCGACCACCCAGAACGACGGCGTGCTGCCGTAAGCCGCCAGGCACGCGTACAGGCACAGGTTGTCCCACAGCCAGTACCCCACCGCGCCCAGCGCCCGCCAGTCGTGGTCGCGCACGACGCCCACCGCGTCCTGCACGCCCACCCCGACCGCGATCAGCGCCACCTCGAAGCGGCTGTGCTCGTGCTCGCCCCCTTCCGCGTTCATGCGCGCCGCGGTCCGCCGCGCCCACGCCGCCAGCACGAGCGTCCCGCCGATCGTCGCCAGCGCCGCGCACGCCGGCACCAGCGTTATCAATGCCCGCTGCGAGCCCGGCAGCACACCCAGCCACATCGGGATCCCGATCAGCGCCACCGCACCCACGTTGACCGCGCTCGTCAGCACGAAGATCAACACCGAGCGCTTCGCGATCCGCTCCACCGAGATGCCTTTGCTGCGCAGCACCCACGCCCCCAGCGCGATCCCGCCGAGGCCGCTCACCGACACCACCGAGTTCACCGCCAGCTCCGCCAGCGAGAGCTTCGAGATCAGGCTCCGCCCCAGCCGCCCGAAGACCAGCGAGAACAGCACCACGTAGGACAGGCACGACAGCACCTCCAGGACGACCCCCGCCGCGACCCACACCGGGTTCGCGTCGGTGATCTTCTCGCCCGCTTTCTGCAGGCCCGGAACGCCCAGCAGCAGCCCCACGACGATCACGAAGAACACCGCCAGGCTGATCACGCTGTTGCGCAGCTTGCGCGACTGCGCCGCCAGACCCCCGTCTTGCGGCCCGTCCTCGCTGCTGTCCGCCGCGGCCGCGCCGGGCGCTTCTTCGCTCATTCTTCGGCTTTCTCTTCCCCGTCGTATTAGCCTGAACCAGTCTCCCACCTACCATCATGGCCGAAGCGACGCGCATCCTCGTAGTCGACGACGAGCCCGCCGTCCAGCAAGCGCTGGGCCGCGCGCTCGCGCTCGAACGCTACGACGTCGCGCACGCCGCCGACGGTCACCAGGCGCTGGAACGCCTCGGCCAGGACAGCTACGAGGCCGTGATCCTCGACGTCTCGATGCCGCGCCTCGACGGCCTGGAGGTCTGCCGGCGCCTGCGCGGCGCCGGCGACCGCGTCCCCGTGCTGATGCTCACCGCGCGCAGCGAGATCGACGACCGCGTCGCCGGGCTCGACGCCGGCGCCGACGACTACCTCGTCAAGCCCTTCGCGCTGCGCGAGCTGATGGCGCGCCTGCGCGCGCTGCTGCGCCGCACCGACGACGACGGCGGCGAGCAGACGCTCGCCTTCGAGGATCTCCGCCTGGAGCGCCTCGCGCACGAGGCCTACCGCGGCGAGCGCCCCCTGCAGCTCACCCGCACCGAGTTCCTGCTGCTCGAGCTCTTCCTGCGCCACCCCCGCCACGTCCTCACGCGCTCGGCGATCTTCGAGCACGTCTGGGGCTATGACTTCGGCGCCACCTCCAACTCGCTCGGCGTCTACGTCGGCTACCTGCGCCGCAAGACCGAGGCCGGCGGCGAGCCGCGCCTGCTGCACACCGTGCGCGGCGTCGGCTACGTCCTGCGCAGCCCATGAGCCCGCAGCGCCCCACCGCGAAAGCCACCGCGACGAGCTGGGCGAGGCCCCCGCGATGAGCTTCCGCCGCCGCGTCGCGCTGCTCGCCGCCGTCGCCGTCGCGGTCGCCGTCGTGCTCGCCTCCGCGCTCACCTATCTGCTCGTCGCCCACCAGCTGCGCGAGCAGGTCGACAACCAGCTGCGCGCCCGCGCCGGCGACGCCGCGTTCATCTTCCGGCATCTCGGCGGCAACTCGGCGACCGCGGCGCCGCTGCTGCTGGATGCCAGCCCGCGGCGGTTGCTGGGCCTGCCGCCGCGACCGGACGAGGTGCGCGGCTATCAACAACTCGTGACCTCCGCCGGCAAGGTTCTCGGCCGCTCCGGCAAACCGCAGGTCACGCTCCCCGTCGACGCCGCCACCCGCAGGCTCGCCGCCCGGGGCGGGCGCGCCTTCTTCAAGACCGCCCGCACCCCGGACCTGCACCTGCGTATCCTCGCCGAGCCCGTCCGCCCCGGTCTCGCCGTCCAGTTCGCCCAGCCGCTCACCGAAGACGACCGCCTGCTGGGCCGGCTGCGCCTGATCCTCGTGCTGATCGCACTCGGCGGGATCGCGCTCGCCGCGATCCTCGGCGGGCTCGTCGCCCGCGCCGTCGTCGCGCCCGTCGGCCGCCTCACGCGCGCCGCCGAGCACGTCGCCCGCACCCGGGACCTCTCCCAGCGCATCGACGAACCGCGCGCCGCCGACGAGATCGGCCGGTTGGCGGTCAGCTTCAACGCGATGCTCGACGCGCTCGGGCAATCGATGAGCGCGCTCGACGCCTCCGTCCACGCTCAGCGCCAGCTCGTCGCCGACGCCTCCCACGAGCTCCGCACACCCGTCACCAGCCTGCGCACCAACATCGAGATCCTCCAACAGGCCGCCGACCTCGACCCCACCCAGCGCGAGCAGCTGTTCGCGGACGTCGTCGAGCAGATCGAGGAGCTCACGCTGCTCGTCGGCGACCTCATCGACCTCGCCCGCGGCGAGCAGCCCGCCGCCGCGATGGAGGATGTTCGCCTCGACGCGATCGTCCGCGAGGCACTCGACCGCGCCCAGCGCAACTCGCCCGACACGCCGCTGGAGGCGATCCTCGAACCCACCCTGCTGCTCGGCCTCCCCGCGCGCCTCGGCCGCGCCGTCAACAACCTCCTCGACAACGCCATCAAGTACAGCCCACCCGGCGCGCCCGTCGAGGTCGCGCTCGCCGATGGCACGCTCGTCGTGCGCGACCACGGGCCCGGCATCGCCCCCGAGGATCTGCCCCACATCTTCGACCGCTTCTACCGCGGCGCCGAGGCCCGCGGGCGGCCCGGCTCCGGGCTCGGCCTCGCGATCGTCCGCCAGGTCGTCGAGCAGCACGGCGGGACTGTCGCGGCGACCGCCGCGCCCGGAGGGGGAACGGCGATGCGCGTGCGCCTGCCGCGCACCGAGGCCGTCCTCGACGTGCCCGAAGGTGAGGGCGTACCTCAGCCCGCGTAGGCCCGCGCCACGCGCTCCGCCGCCGCCCCGTAGGAGCCGCCGAACAGCGCCGCGTGCACCAGCAGCGGCGCCAGCTGCCACAGCTCCACCCGCTCCTCCCAGCCCGCCGCCAGCGGCGCGACCTCCTCGTAGGCCGCGAAGATCCGCTCCGAGGGCGCGCCGAACAGGCGCAGCATCGCCAGGTCCATCTCCCTGTGGCCGCCGTAGGCGGAGGGGTCGATCAGCCACGGCCGCCCCTCGGCGTCGGCGAGCACGTTGCCGCTCCACAGGTCCCCGTGCAGGCGCGCCGCGGGCTCCGCGGGGCCCGCCAGCGCGGGCAGGCGCTCGCACACCGCCTCCACCGCGCGCACCGCGCGCTCGCCCACGGCGCCCCGCTCGTGCGCGATCCGCGCGAGCGGCCGCAGGCGGCGCTCGGCGTAGAAGCTCGGCCAGTCCGCCGCGGGGTCGTTGGGTAGGCGCAGCGAGCCGAAGCCCGTCGAGGCGCCGCCAGCGGCGTCGTCTTGGGCGGCTCCCGCAGATCCGCCAGCCCCCACCGACGCCTGGACGCCGGGATCCAGCCGCGGCTGGCCGAAGTTCGCGGCCCCCGCCGCGTGCGTGCGCGCCACGCCGCGCCCGAGCTCCTCCGCACCCGCCGCGTCGAGGTGGCCGCGCTCGATCCACTCCAGCGCGAGGTAGTCCGCGCCGACCTCGAGCACCGCGGGCGTGCGCAGCGCGCCCGGCTCGGCCAACCAGCGCAGCCCGCGCGCCTCCGCCTCGTACTCCCCCGGCGCCGCGTCGGCGCGCGTCTTGACGAACGCCTCGCGGCCGTCGGCGAGCGTGACGCGATAGGCGTCGTTGATGTCTCCGCCGCCGACCGCGCGCGCGTCGCGGGCCCCGGCGGGGAGGCTCACTGCAGCTCGCCCGGGCCGGTCCCCTCGCCCGCGGGCGCCGCGAACCGCTCGCGCAGCTCCTCCAGCAGCGCGGCGCACGCGTCGTGGACGAGGTCGAACACGTGCTCGAACCCGCGCGCCCCGCCGTGGTAGGGGTCGGGCACGTCGAGCTGCCGGCCCGCGGTCGCGGGGTCGAGCTCCCGCAACAGCACCACCTTCTCGGCCGCCCGCTCGTCGGGCGCGAGGTGGCGCAGGTCGGCGAAGTTCTGGCGGTCCATCGCGACGATCAGGTCGAACGTCTCGAAGTCGCCGCGCTGCACCTGGCGCGCGGCGCCCTCCAGCGCGATCCCGCGCTCGCGCGCGGCGGCGGTCGCGCGCGTGTCGGGCGAGTCGCCGATGTGCCACGAGCCGGTGCCCGCGGAGTCGACCTCGATGCGGTCCTCCAGGCCCGCCTCGCGCACCAGCGCGCGCATCACGCCCTCCGCCGTCGGCGAGCGGCAGATGTTGCCCAGACAGACGAACAGGACACGCTGAGTGGCCATCCCGGAGGCCCGCACGGAGTCGCCGTGGCCGGAGGCAGATACGGACATATTCACTCCTCACCCAACTCCAAAACCGCCAGGAATGCCTCCTGGGGCACCTCGACGCGGCCGACCTGCTTCATCCGCTTCTTGCCCTCCTTCTGTTTGGCGAGCAGCTTTTTCTTGCGCGTGATGTCGCCGCCGTAGCAGCCCGAGATCACGTCCTTGCGGAACGCCTTGACGGTCTCCCGGGCGATGATGTGCGAGCCGATCGCCGCCTGGATCGGGACGTCGTACTGCTGGCGCGGGATGCGTTTGCGCAGACGTTCGACGAGCGCGCGGCCGACCTCGTAGGCCTTGTCGCGGTGCACGACCATCGAGAGCGCATCGACGGGATCCCCGGCGAGCAGGACGTCGAGCTTGACGAGGTTGGAGGGACGCATGCCCTGCAGCTCGTAGTCCAGCGAGGCGTAGCCGCGGGTGCGCGACTTGAGTTGATCGAAGAAGTCGAGCACGATTTCCACGAGCGGCAGGTCGTAGGTCATCTGGACGCGCTCGGGGGACAGGTAGTGCATGCCCGCATGCTCCCCGCGGCGCTCCTGACAGAGCTCCATCACCGCCCCCACGAACTCCCGCGGCGCGATCACCTGGGCCTTGATGTAGGGCTCGCGGATCTCCTCGATCGTGCCGGGGTCGGGCATGTCGGAGGGGTTGTGCACCTCGAGCTCCTGGCCGTTGGTGAGGGTCACGTCGAACTCGACCGAGGGCATCGTCGCCATCAGCTCCAGGTCGTACTCGCGCTCCAGGCGCTCGCGCACGATGTCCATGTGCAACAGGCCCAGGAAGCCGCAGCGAAAGCCGAACCCGAGCGCGTCGGAGGTCTCCGGCTCCCACGCCAGCGCGGCGTCGTTGAGCGTGAGCTTTTCCAGCGCGTCGCGCAGGTCCGGGTAGCTGTCGGACTCGATCGGGAACAGGCCGCAGAAGACCATCGGCTTGACCTCCCGGTAGCCCGGCAGCGCCTCGGTCGCTTCGCCGCTGCGGGTCCCGTCGGCCGCGGCGCCGGCGCCGCGCGGGCGCGTGGTGAGCGTGTCGCCGACGCGCAGCTGGCTGACGTCCTTGACGCCCGTGATGAGGTAGCCCACCTCGCCGGCGGCGAGCTGGTCGGTGGGCATCATCTGAGGGGAGAAGCAGCCGATGTCGTCGATATCGGCGTGCAGCCCCGAGGCCATCGCGCGGATCGCCTCACCCTTGCGAAAGACGCCGTCGACGACACGGATGTAGGCGATCACGCCGCGGTACTGGTCGAACTCCGAGTCGAAGATCAGCGCGCGCGGCGGCGCCGTCGGGTCCCCCGTCGGCGGGGGGACCCGCGCGACGAGCTCCTCCAGCACCTCCATCACGCCCTCGCCGGTCTTGCCCGAGATGCGCAGGATCGAGTCGGGGTCCTCGCCGATCAGCTCCGCGACTTCGCCCGCGACGCGCTCGGGCTCCGCGCCGGGGAGGTCGAGCTTGTTCAGGCACGGGATCAGCTCCAGTCCGGCCTCCACCGCGAGGTAGGTGTTGGCGACCGTCTGCGCCTCCACTCCCTGGGAGGCGTCGACGACGAGCAGCGCGCCCTCGCACGCCGCCAGCGAGCGCGAGACCTCGTAGGTGAAGTCGACGTGCCCGGGCGTGTCGATCAGGTGCAGCTGGTAGGTGCTGCCGTCGCGCGAGTCGAAGAACACGCGCACGGCCTGCGCCTTGATCGTGATCCCGCGCTCGCGCTCGAGGTCCATCGAGTCGAGCACCTGCGCGCGCATCTCGCGCGGATCCACCGTGTGCGTGAGCTCGAGGATGCGATCCGCGAGCGTTGACTTGCCGTGGTCGATGTGCGCGACGATGCAGAAGTTGCGGATCTGGGGTTGGTCCACACCGGAAGGGTAGTTGGGCGCCGAGGCGCTAGCCTTTGAGGTCCGGCAGATTGCCCACCCGGCCGCGATCCCCTCGGGGGTCAACCGTGGCAACGCGTCGGTTGGGGTTACCCAGCCGACGGCCTGTCCAGGTGGTTGGGAGTGTCATGCCGCCCAGGCAAAGACACAAGTCCTGGGACGTAGTAGTTCAGCGGCGATCTTTGACCGGACGCAACCGGGCGGGCCTCAGGCCCGTCCGGTCGCGTAATGGAGACGCCGACCCGCGAGGAGCACGAAATCGCGCTGTGGATCGGCCTCGGGCTGGCCGTCGGCGGAGCCGCGATCGGCGTCCTGATCTACGCGCTGGGCGGCGCGCGGGCGCAGACGCCGGACATCGAACGCTTCCTCGCCGGCGAGGCACCCGCATGGTATTCGCCGCCGCCTCGTGCTCGGCTCCCACCGCCGCAGCGGGCTCACCGGACGCCTTGCGGGCAGCGTCGCCGGCGCCGTGGTCGCGCACTCGGAGCGCTCGGTGCTGGTCGTGCACCGGCCCTCCGCGTCGCCGACATCCGACTGACCTCTGCCGGAATACGCTCACCGCGTCGTGTCAGCCGCGCCCGAGCTGCCCCAGGACAAGGCGCCTGACCTGGTGCGCCTCGGGGATGCGCATCGAGAGGACCGCGCGCGAGTAGACCAAGACCCCGGCGGCAGCCGCGCCTCCGACGCTGAGTATCTGGCCGGGCAGCGAGCGGCCGAAAAGCCCGTCCAGCGCGTACCACACAACCCACGAGACTCCGCCCAGCAACACCGACGCGACGAAGATGCGCGCGGTGATCATCACTGTCTGTGAGCCTTCCAGGCGGCCGTTGAAGCCGATCTGCAGGCGCCTGTACTGCAGCGCGGTCATCACGACGTTCGCGGCGAATGTGCCGATCACGAGACCCGCTATCCCCAGCGGCTTGTAGAGACCGACCGAGACGACGATGTCCACGACAATGTTCATCGCCGCGAGGCCCGTGGGGATCCAGGGACGCTGCAACGAGAAGAACGTGCGCGTCAACAACAGGTTCAAGCCGCCGAACGGCAGGCTGAACGCGAACCAGAACAGCGCGATCGCGGCCAATTCGGTGGAGCGCGCGTTGAACTGCCCGCGTTCGTAGAGCAACCGCGTGATCGGCGTCGGGAGGACCATCATGAAGACCGCGGCCGGGATCAAGAGGAGGTTGATCTGACGCATCCCGACCCCCAGCGCCCTCCGCATCCCGCCGGCGTCGCGCAGCGCGGCCATGCGGCTAAGCGTCGGGAACAGAACGGTCGCTACGGCGACGCTGAACACCCCCTGGGGGAGCATGTAGATGCGAAACGCTTTTTCGATCGCGCTCGGCGCTTCCTTGTTGACAAGCGTCCCAAAGACCGAGTTGATGAGCTGGTCGAGGTTGACGATCCCGAGGCCGATCGTGACGGGGAGCATCAGGATGAAGACCTGCCGCACGCGCGGGTCCCGCCAGTTGAACGTGGAGTTGCAGGCGGAAGTCGATGCGGCTGAGCGCGGCCGCGACCATCCCGAACTGGACGAACGTCGCGACGAGCACCGCGATCGCGTACGCGTACAGCGCTTCGCCGTTTTCGGGACCTCCGTGGAAGTGCGGGTGCAGGACGACGAGCCCGACGACGATCACGAGATTCCAGACCGCGGGCGCGATCGCGGGGATCGTGAAATGTTCGTAGGACTGCAGGATCCCGACAAGCATCCCCATCAGGCCGAGCAGCAGGACGACTCCGAACAGCACCTGTGAGAGGCCAACTGTCAGCGAGACCAGGTAGGAGTCAAAGTGGGGTCCGATGAACAGCGGCATGATCACGCCGGCCCCGACGATGAAGACCCCGGTCAGCGCCCCCAACACGATCAGCAGCAGCCAGAACAGCGTCGAGGCCAGCTTGAACGCCTCGCGGCGGCGGCCCTGCTGGAGTAGTTCCGTGAAGACGGGGACGAACGCCGCCGACAACGCGGCCTGGGCGAACAGGTTGCTGACGAAGTTCGGGACCTGATTGGCCAGCGTGAACGCCGACATCGGCCCCCCCGTACCGAAGAAGCTCGCCGCGATGATTTCCCGCACCAGACCCGCCACGCGCGAGAAGGCGGTCGCGATCGAGAAGATCGCCGTGTTGCGCGCGATGCGCCCGCCGGCCGGTGCGGACTCGGGGGCTTCGGCGCTCGCGGACAAGGGCGCTATAGTACGGCGCTCCGCGGCGCGCCCCGCCGTCCGGTGGCGCGCGCGGAACGCGATCATGGCCAACATTCACTCCCAGAAGAAGCGGATTCTGCGCTCCGAGCGCGAGCGCATCGAGAACCGTCTCTACACCTCCGCGATCAAGACCTACTTCCGGCGCCTGGAGACCGCAGTCAAGGGCGGCGACGCGCAGGCCGCCGAGACCGAACACCGCACGCTGGTTTCCACGATCGACAAGGCCGTCAAGCGCGGCGCGCTGCACCGCAACACCGGCGCCCGCAAGAAGAGCCGCGCCGCGCACATGCGCGCGGCCGCTGACTCCAAGTAGCGCTCCGGCTCGGGCCGGTCCTCCCCGCGTAACATCCGCGGCCCTCCCGGCCACTTCCCCCCGACACGACAATTGGGGTGAAGATGACCGAACCAGACGCACGGCGCTTCGAACGTCTCTACGCGGAGAACTTCGAGCGCGTCGCCGCATACCTACTTTCGCGCGCCGACCGCGCGCTGGCGGAGGACGCGCTCGCGCGGACCTTCGAGATTGCGTGGCGGCGATTCTCCGACGTACCCCGCGAGCCCCTGCCGTGGCTGCTCGGCGTCGCGCGGCGCGCGCTCGCCGACCTGCGGCGCGGACAGGGCCGCCAGGACGCTCTGATCGAGCGGATCGCCGACACGCTGGGCCCACCCGGCGAGGACCACGCCGAGACGCTCGCCGCCCGCGGCCGGGTGCTGGCGGCTTTGCAGAGCCTCACGGAGTCGCAGCGCGAGGTCCTGCTGCTCGTCGCCTGGGACGGCCTCAGCCAGCGCGAGGCCGCAGCCGCGCTGGGGTGCTCGCGGGGCGCGGTCGCGCTGCGTCTGCATCGCGCCCGAGCGCGCATCAGGGCGGAGACCGAAGAAGAGGGGCCCCGCCCGCAGACGATCCCCGAACCGCCGGCCGGAGGGCCGCACGACGCGCGGCACGGCACGCGACACGTCCCGTCGAACCCGACCAGCCGGTCCCACTCACCGATCCCACCCGTCCTCGAGGAGGCACGATGAACAGCGACCCAACGGCACTCTTGCGAGATCTGCGACCCGGCGATGCCGAGCGCGTCGGTGCGATCTTTCCGTCCGAGCAGCGAGCGGCGCTGCTGCAGTCGATCGTCGGCGCCGCGCCGCGACCGCTGGCGGACCCCGGGCGTCGCGCAGCTGCGGGCGACATACGCCGACGACGGAGGCGCCGATCCTCGCACCGGTGGCGCCCGGCGCTCGTCTCGGCCCTCGCCGCGGGCGCCGTCGCGGCGGTTGTCGGGGTAACGCTTGACACCAGCTCCGACGTCGGTCCAGCGCCGGCCGAGGCTGTGACGTTCGGCACGGCCCCCAGCGGCGCGATCGTGGCCACAGTAACCGAACCGTTCGCCGCACAGTCGCAGCTCGATGCGGCGTTCGCCGCTCAGGGCCTGAAGATCACGGTGAGCCTGCTCCCGGTGTCGCCGAGCGTCGTCGGAACGGTGCTGTTCGTCGGCGAATCCGGGCCTGCCACCGCGCAGATCAAACCCCTGCAGGGCGGGCACTGCCTGTCGGGCGGCGGCGGCTGCGCGATCGGAGTGGAAATCCCGCGCGGCTTCAGGGGGAGCGGCAACATAACGCTGGGACGCCCCGCCAAGCCCGGCGAACCCTACGAGAGCTCCGCGAGCCTGTTCGCCCCCGGCGAAGCGCTGCACTGCAGCGGCCTGCTGGGCGCCCGCGTCGCGGACGCGCTGCCTGTGCTGCGCAAGCGCGCGCTCGCTGTCGTCGACTGGCGTGAAGACACGGAAAGCTCAGCCGGTGTGAGCAGCTCCGCCACGCTCGCCGCGCCGCCCCCACAGAGCTACGTGTGGGGCGCCGAACTGATCGAACCGGGCCGCGTGCGGGTCGATACCGAGCGCGCACCCTGGCCCGACACCGCCGGCGCCGGCGCGCAGTTCAACCGGGGCTGCTGATCTGAGCGATCGCCCGCACCGCCAGCGTGTCCTCGTCGAGCGACGCGCGGCCGGTGCGGGCGGCGCGCAGCGGGGCGCCGCCGCGCGTGTCGAGCTCGAGGTCCGCGAGCGCCGCGAGCGCGCGACCCAGCCGCGTGGGGTCGCTGCGCGCGACATCCGCCAGGAAGCGCTCGGCGACGCGCGGGGGCATGCGCAGGCCGCGCGCGATCTCACGCGCCGGCTCCCCCGCCTGCAGGCGCTCGGCCACGGCGAGCGCCTCGCGCAGCCGCGAGGCCATCAGGTAGGTGAGACCGGTGATGCGCTCGCCCTGGCGGCGCAGGCCGAGGTAGGCGAGCGTCGCCGCGCGCCGGTCTGCGGCGACGAGCGCGTCGGCCAGCGCGAACGCGCGGCGCTCCGCGGAGCGCGCGGAACGGACTTCGATCAGCTCGACGCCGACGTCGACCGGGCTTCCCGGCTGGGCGCCGAGCTCGAGCACGAGCTTCTCCAGCTCGCGCAGCAGGCGCTGCTGGCGCTCGCCGACCTGGGCGACGAGCGCTTTGGCGGCGGCCTGGTCGAGCGCGATCCCGAGCCGCCCTGCCTGCTCGCGCACCCAGCGCGGCAGCTCCCACGGCTTGACTGTCGCCTGCGCCACGATCTGCCCGCCGGCGGCCTTCACCGCCTTGTGCAGGGCCGTGGGCGCCTTCGTCCGGCCCTCCTCGCGCGCGAACAGCGCAACGGTCGTATCGGGCGGCAGTTCGCGCATCGCGGGCCGCAGGTGCTGTTCGATGTCGGCTTCCTTCCAGCGCTCGACGCCTTCGACGATGATCACGCGGCGCCCGAGCGCGAACGTCATCGCCGCCAATGCACCCGCCACACCGGAGGGCGTGGCGGCGTCCCCGACCAGCACCTCCACGCTGGCGGCGTCCCCCTGGGACTCGGCGAGTGCACGCAGCCCGGCGCGGCGCTCGGCGACCGCGCCGTGGTCGTCGCCGTGGATCAGGTACGCGGGCTTCAGCTCGGGCACCCGTCGAGTCTATGCGGCTGCTCCGACGGTGGGAGAGCGGCGGCGTCGACGGCGACGTCCACCTACCGACCGTCTCGGCGTCCTGCTAGCGGACGACCAGGTTGACGAGCTTGCCCGGCACGACGATCTCCTTGACGACCTCCTTGCCGTCGAGGTGCGTCTGGACGTTGGGCGCGGAGCGGCAGAGCTCCTTGAGCATCTCCGGGCCGGCGTCGGTCGGCGCCTGCACGCGGTCGCGCAGTTTGCCGTTTACCTGGCACACGAGCTCGTAGACGTCGCGTTCCAACAGCGCCGGGTCGGCCTGCGGCCAGGGCTGCTCCCAGACGCGCGCGCCGTCGTTCAAGAGCGCGTAGATCTCGGCGCTCACGTGTGGAGCGAACGGGAACAGCAGTGAGGCCGCCGTGGACAGCGCGAAGCTCTGCGCCTCCACGCCGACCTGCTCGCGCAGGCGCGAGCTCTCGTTGAGCAGCTCCATCACGGCAGCGATCGCCGTGTTGAACGCGAAGCGGCGCAGGTCGCCGGAAACCTTGTCGATCGCCCAGTGCGCCTTGCGCAGCAGCTCCTCCTCGGCCTCGGCGTCTGCTCGTGCGCCTGCCTCGCCGGAGCGCTCGGCTGTCTCCGCTGCCAGGCGCCACAGCCGGCCGAGGAAGCGGTGCACGCCCTCGACCCCCTCGTCAGACCAATCCGCGTCCTGCTCGGGCGGGCCGATGAACAGGATGTAGCAGCGTGCCGTGTCCGCTCCGTAGCGCTCCACGATCGAGACCGCGGAGACGACGTTGCCCCGCGACTTGCTCATCTTGGCGCCGTCCTTGGTGACCATCCCCTGCGTGAACAGCGCCTGGAACGGCTCCTGGAAGTCGAGGTGGCCGAGGTCCGCGAGCGCCTTGCAGAAGAAGCGTGCGTACATCAGGTGCAGGATTGCGTGCTCCACCCCGCCGATGTACTGGTCCACGGGCATCCACTGACGCAGCACCGCGGGATCCCACGCGGCGGTGTCGTTGCTGGCGTCGCAGTAGCGCAGGAAGTACCAGGAGGAGTCAACGAACGTATCCATGGTGTCCGTCTCCCGGCGCGCCTCTCCCCCGCACTCCGGGCATGTCGTCATCACCCACTCCTCGGCCGCCGCCAGCGGCGAGCGGCCTCGCGGCGCGTAGTCCTCGACGTCGGGCAACTCCACCGGCAACTCGCTCTCGGACACCGGGACCATCCCGCAACGCTCGCAGTAGACGACCGGGATCGGGCAGCCCCAGTAGCGCTGGCGAGAGACCAGCCAGTCGCGCAGGCGGTAGTTGACCGACGCGTGGCCCTTGCCCTCATGGTCGAGCCAACTGACGATCTCTCCGAGCGCCTCGCGGTTGTGTCTGCCGTCGAAGCGCGGGTCACAGTTCACGAGCGAGCCATCGCCGGTATAAGGCAGGCTCTGCTCGCCGCGCTCCCACTCCTCGCGTGAGATCTCGGCTGGGGGATCGCTCGTGGCCCCCTCGATCACCCGGCGGATGGGGAGGCCGTGGGCCTTGGCGAAGGCGTAGTCGCGTTCGTCGTGCGCGGGCACCGCCATGATCGCCCCCGTGCCGTACTCCATCAACACGTAATCCGCGACAAACATCGGGATCTGCTCGCCGTTGACAGGGTTGGTGACGGTGCGCCCCAGCGAGACGCCGGTCTTTGGCTTGTCCGCTGCGCCGCGCTCCTCGTTGGACTCGGTGAGCGCGTGGTTGACGTATTCCTTTACCGCGCGCTCCTGCTCGGTGCCCTCGACCAGCCGCAACACCTCGGGGTGCTCGGGGGCCATCACGAAGAACGTCGCGCCGAACAGAGTGTCCGGGCGGGTCGTGAACACGGGGTAGTCGACGGGGTGGGCGGGATCCAAATCGTCGCAACGGAAGCTGACCTCCGCGCCCTCGGAGCGCCCGATCCAGTTGCGCTGCATCGTCTTGACGTGCTCGGGCCACTCGATCCCGTCGAGGTCGCTCAGCAGGCGCTCGGCGTAGTCGGTGATCCGCAGGAACCATTGCTCGAGCTGGCGGATTTCGACCTCCGCGCCGCAGCGCTCGCAGTGACCGTCGACGACCTGCTCGTTGGCGAGCACCGTCTGGTCTTTGGGACACCACTTGACCGCGGCCTCCTTGCGGTACGCCAACCCCGCGCGCAGCAGCTCCAGGAAGATCCACTGCGTCCAGCGGTAGTAGCTCGGTTCGTGGGTCCCCAGCTCGCGTGACCAGTCGATCGAGATTCCCCACCTGCGGAACTGGTGCTGGAAGGAGGCGATCGAGACGGCCGTCGACTCGCGTGGGTGCACGCCGGTTTTGATCGCGTGGTTCTCTGCCGGCAGACCGAACGCGTCGTAACCCATCGGGTGAAGGACGCGTCGCCCCAGGCGGCGGTGGAAATGCGCGATCGCGTCTCCCACCGAGTACACCTTCAGGTGACCGATATGAGGCTCGCCGCTGGGGTACGGCAGCATCTCCAGCACATAGGACTTCGCCGGCTGCGCCGCATGGGCACCGGCCGTAGCAGAGGCGCCGCCGGCGCCGGCGGCGGCCTCGTTCGAGACCTCCCACGTGTGCTCGGCCGCCCAGACCGCCTGCCAGCGCGGCTCGATCTCCTGCGGCTCGTAGTAGCGCTGCTCGCTCATGTCGCCGCCGGGAGGTTAGCGAGCGCCCCCGGACGGTTTGCGCGCGCGACGCTCAGCGAGCGTTGCCGAAGATCCGCAACAGCGTCAGAAAGATGTTGACGATGTTGATGAACACGCCGGTCGCGAGCCACACGACGTCGTGCTCGGTCGCCACGCGCCGGATCAACTGGAAGTAGATCGCGAGGTAGGCGCTCACGATCACGTAGATCGCGAGATTCAGCACGAGGTGTTCGCCGGAGCCGACGAGGATCAGCAGGATGCTGATGCCGAACACCGCCAGCAGCGCCCAGAACAGCGGCCGCATCCAACGGATCAGATCGCGCGAGGTTGCAAAGCCGAACGAGCCCATCGCGCCGACGGTCAGCGCCGTTCCCCCGGCGGCCTGGTAGAGCGCGCTGGGATCGGACGTGGAGTAGTAGGCGATCACCGGCCCCAGGCCGAGGCCGAGCAGGAGGGCGAGGCCGAACATCCAGGCCATGCCCACCGATCCTGTGCGCAGGGCCGGGACGAACATCTGGACGATCAGCATCCCCAGCGATCCCAGCTCGAGGATCATGCCGGTGCCGTAGGAGAGGTCGCGGCCGATGTATGTGCCCGCGGCGGCGAACGCGAGCGCGATCGCGACGAGGAACATGACCTGGCCGAGCAGGAACGTCGCGCCCGCGCGTGTGGTGGCTTGCGCGTCGAAGACGCTCAGTTCGCGCCGGCGCGAGCCGGTTGCTTCAAACGGGTTCTCCGACATGTCAGGTCTTCTCCCGATCGCGTGTTTCCGTGAGGCGTCTCGCCACGAAGGTTCGTGGCGAAACCCACGTTAGCGCAGGCTTGGGAGGGGATTCGGCCTCAGCCGGCGAGCTCCTGCGAGGCGGCCTGGAACCTGCTCATCGCCTCGCCGAGTGCTTCGCCGGTGTAGGCGTTGATCACCCCGACGTTGTCCACGACCGAGGCCGCGCGCACGATCAGGCGCTCGAACTCCTCGCTCGACCGAATCTCGTCGAGCCGGGCGCGCTCGCCGCGCAGCAATATGAACCCCGCGAGGTCGCCACCGTGAGGGGCGAGGAGCACCGGCTCGAAGCTCTCGATCCGGCCTTCCTGCTGCAGTTTGCCGTCGTACGCGATGGTCTCCTGGAAGACCTGCAGAGCCGTCTGCTCGCGACCCCTTACAACGGGCCCCCAACCGATGAACAGCGCTTCTCCAGCCATATTTCCATCCTCCTTGTGTGGGAGGCTCCCGAGGTTACTCCGATTCATCTGAATTTGCCGGGCGAAGCGCGCGTAAACGCGGATCGTGTCAGGCGAACCGGGAGTAGGCCCGCACAGCCTCCACCACCGGAGCCGGCGCGGTCGCGGGCGAGCCGGCTTGGAAGGGCGGATCGGGGTCGTACTCGAGGCCGAGCTGGATCGCCTGCGCGACCTGGTCACCAGCAATCCGCGCGGCCAACGCGAGCGCCATGTCGATGCCCGCGGTCACTCCGGCCGAGGTGGCGAGCTTGCCGTCGAAGACGACGCGCTCCTCGATCACGTCGGCGCCGAGCTCGCGGAGCTCCTCGAGCGCCTGCCAGTTGCTGGTCGCGCGCCTGCCATCCAGCAGACCGGCGGCGGCGAGGATCAGCGAGCCGGTGCACACGGAGGTCGTCCACGTGCTGTGCTCGTGCGCGGCACGCAGCCACCCATGGACGGGGCCGTCCTGCATCAGTGCGCTCTGGCCGGGGCCACCGGGGACGAGCACGATCGCGGGTTCGGGCAGCTCGGCGAGCGTCGCGTCGGCGTTGACCGCGAGCTGGCGCGTGTCGGTGCGCACGAGTCCGGCCCGCTCGGCGACGAACGTCACGCGCGCGCCCGGCAGGCGGCTCAGGATCTCGTAGGGGCCGATCGCGTCGAGCGCGGTGAAGCGGTCGTACAGCAGGATCGCGATCCGCGTCGCGCTCTGGTCATCCATTGTGGTCTCCTTCGGTTCGCGCGGCCGCGGCGCGGCCGCCGGTGGGCTCGGTCAGGCCGCGACGTCCGCCGCGGCCTCCGGGGTGGTCGTCGGTGCGGCGAGGTGAAATCGGCGCCGATACTCGGCCGGCCCGACCGCGAGTGCGCGCAGGAACGTGCGGCGCATCGTCTCCGGGGTCCCGAAGCCGCACCGCGCGGCGACCGCGGCGAGCGGCTCGCGGGTGTCCTCCAGCGCGCGTCGCGCGGCCTCCAGGCGCAGCCGCTCGACGTAGCGGGCCGGAGTTATCCCTGTCTCGGCGCGGAAGCTGCGCGAGAAGTGGCGTGCGCTCATGTGCGCGCGCTCGGCGAGCTCCTGGACGGAGAGATCGGCGGCGAGGTTCTCCACGGCGAAGCGCTGCACGTCGCGTAGCGCGCTGCGCTCGGGCGCCTGCGCGGCGAGCGTCGCGCTGAACTGCGCCTGGTTGGCGGGGCGGCGCAGGAACAGGACGAGGTGGCGCGCGATCGTCAGGGCCGCCGCGCGGCCGAGATCCTCCTCGACGAGTGCCAGCGCGAGATCCATGCCGGCGGTCACACCGGCCGAGGTCCAGATCGAGCCGTCGCGGACGAAGATCGGCTCGGGGTCCACGTTCACGCGCGGATGGCGGCGGGCGAGCTCCACGGCGGCCGCCCAGTGCGTCGTCGCGCGGCGGCCGTCGAGCAGCCCGGCCGCGGCGAGGATGAACGCGCCGGTGCAAACCGAGGCGACCCGGCGCGCCCTGCGCGTGCGCGGGCCGCGTGTGCGCGCGGCGACCCACGCGAGGAGGGCCTCGTCGCGACACGCCTGCTCGCTGCCGAGGCCGCCGGCGACGATCAGGGTGTCGATCTTCGCCGGGGCGTCGCGCAGCGCGGCGTCGGGGACGAACGTCAGACCGCTCGACGTCGTGACGGGCGCGCCGTCGGAGGAAACGATGTGGGTGCGGTAGCCGGGTTCGCGCGGGACGTCGGCGGCGCGCGAGGGGTCGCGCTCCGCGCGAGCCTCCCATTCGAGCAGCTGGCGCGCGCCGGCGAAGACCTCGAGCGGGCCGGTCACGTCCAGGCTCTGCACGCCGGGGTAGACGAGGATCACGACCTCGCGCGACCGCCGATCGGGGGGTGTCTTCACCGGCGCCTTGGTGTCCGCGCTCCGCGTCATGAGTATCGATCGTGACCCATCCGAGCCTTGTCCGCAAGGACCAATTTCCCACGATTACAGCCACCCGCCGATACGCGTATAGGCTTGGTGACCGTGTACGAGCGGGCCCCCGATCGCGTCGAGCAGATCATCCACGCCGCCGAGCGCGCCGCAGCCCAGATGCGCGAGGAGGCCGAGCAGCGCGCGCGCGAGCGGATCGCCGAGGCGGATCGCGCCGGCGAGCACCGTGTGCGTGCGGCGGAAGAGGAGGCTCAGGAGATCCTGGGAGACGCGCGCGCGCAGGCAGAGGCGATGCGCAACGACGCCCTGTCCTCCGCGGGCGACGCGGCCGCGGAGGTGCTCGCGGGTGCACACCGCGAGGCCGAGCGAGTGCGGGGCGAGACACAGCAGGCGCTCGCCGATTCACAGGAGCAGGCACGAGCTCGAGCGGGACAGGCCTTGGGAGACGCCCAAGCTCAGGCGGAGCGCGCGCTCGTCGAGGCGCGCACGCAGGTCGACGCGATGCTCGAGGATGCACGCCGGCAGGCCGAGGCGATCCTCGAGGATGCGCGCGCGCAGGCACAGGGGACGCTGACAGCGGGCAGCGAGGACGCGGGACGTGTCCGGCTGGAGGCGCAGGAGCGCGCGAACGAGCTCCGCGCGAGCGCGCGCGCCGAGGCGCGCGAGATCCTGGGCGAGGCTCATACCGTTTCGTCGGAGGTGCTGCGAGAGGGGACGACGGTGTCGCGCAACCTGCGCGATCTGTCCTCCTCGCTGCGCAACAACGCCGAACGGCTGCTGCGCGACGTGCGGCTCGCGCATGGTTCGATGACGGCGCGGCTGGATCAGGCTGCAGCGGGCGGGGCGTCAGGGAGCGACGGAGTTCGGCGCGCGCGGGTCGGGCGCGGCGACGAAGACGACGACGCTCTCGACGTGCCGGAGTTCTTGCCGCGGGATTAGGTGGGCGACGGGGCTTGCGGCCCCGAGAATGGCCCGGGCGAAACGCTACGATATGTCGGCTTGGGGCTATAGCTCAGCTGGGAGAGCGCTTGCATGGCATGCAAGAGGTCGCCGGTTCGATCCCGGCTAGCTCCATTTCTGAGGAGGAAAGCGGCGCTAATCGAACCAAGTGGTGGTACGCCAAACCTCGGACCACGGGCTCGAACCCGGGCCGCGTCTGGCGCCTACGCGAAGCTCCAGCCCTGGTCTCGTAGGAAGCTGAGCACGTTGACGCATGGCACGCCGAGGGCCTGGCATACCGAGGGAATTTTGGGCTTGTTCGTTGTCCCGCCCTTCTCCTCGGTGACGACCGTGAGACCCTTGACCCGGGCAGTGGCGATGACGAACGGGTCCGCTCCATTGCGATTCTTTGTGGCCTTCATCAGCAGAGGGTGTCGCGCGAGAACTTCGCTGGTGGCGCGCTGGATGGCGTCATCGAGCGGTACGAACATATGCGGGCGCGCGTCGATCCACTTGAAGAGTTCGTCCTCCTGTCGTGCCAGCTCAACGCGCACCTCGTCGGGACAGAGCACCTCCTGGCGGGTGACCAGTTCGTCCAGCTTGAGCCAGAGGCCGGGAAAGACGTCAGGCGGATACGAGCGCGACCAGCACTCGACAAGCACGCTCGTATCGAAGCAGTATGCCATCAGTCGCGGGCGCCACCCGTCGCCACCAGCTCCTCTTCGAGCTTCGAGAGCCCGTTGAGCTTGATCTCCAGATACTCCGAGAGGTCCGACCCGGTAATGGCGCGCCGGTAGTAGGCGTCGAGCGCTGACTCGATGAATCCCCGGCCGAGATCGCGAACCTTCATTCGGTAGTGGCCCGGGCCGCCTGAGCGTTTCTCCTCAAGCCGCTTTCGTTTCTGCTCCTCACGAAACGCCTGGAAAGCCGCGCGGTACTCGGCCCCCTTCTCCTGGAGGAAGTCCCAGTCCGTAAGGCCAATCGAGTACAGCCGGCGCACGACGGCTTCCTGGCTCGCGGAGTATTTCTCGGAGAGGCCGCGGATAGTGCCCTCGCTCCAGCGCCCGTCGGCGGGTGGATTCTGGAGCGCAGGCTCTGCACGGAAGGCATCGAGCGGCATCAGCGCAGCGGCAGCAACCTGGTTGCAGAAGATCTCAATCCCATCTGTTGGTCTGCGTGCCTGCCGCCGTGGCAGGACATCGCATACACCGTCGGTATGGAGCAGCACGTGCGCGAACTCGTGAAGCAGGGTGAAGATGCGCCCGCGCGGGGAGTCGCCGCCGTTAAGCACAACGACCGGCAGGCGATCCATCGAGATCGAGAATCCCCGCATCTCCTGGACAGGAATCGACTGCGCCTGCAGAACGAGAACATCGAGCCCGGAAACCGCGTCAAGCCATGCGTTGAGCGCACGACGCGGGTCCGGCCACGCTGCCTGCTGCGCATGGGTCACGCCGAGAAGCGCCCGCGCAGCAGCCCCAAACCGCTCGGGATCAGTGGTGCCGTCGTCGAGCTTGGGCGCAGGGTCTACTGGTTCATCGGCAAGCTCACGCAGCTCAAGGGCGGCTTCGCGCACGGCGCGGGCGCGGCGGATCACAGCCAGCAGCCCGGGGGACAGCTGTCCAAGTTGCGCGTCTGGCACGCGCCGATAGTCCCTGAGCGGCTGAAAGTCCAGTGGCGGCTCCGGCAGATAGAAGATCGCCAGCGGTCGCTTGTAGACCCTGGCCGCCGTGCGAAGCTGCGCGATGGTCGGGCGGGCCTCGCCCTTCTCCCAGGAGCGCAGGCGAGCCTCGCTTACCCGCAGCTTGGCGGCGGCCGCATCAAGGCTGAAGCCCGCCGACTGGCGCGCCCAAATGAGCAGTTCCGGCTTGATCAGTGCGTCTGGAGTCCGTGCCATCGCGGTGGTCTACATGGAGCCTACGCACGTCCCCCGATGCTTGGCTACTCGCTGTACAGCCTGTCGGTCAGGAGTCCGATCGCTGAGGCGCAGCTTCCCGCGTCGTGCTGCCGGCGAGGAGGCGCGGAGCAAGGCGCAAATGAACGAAGCCGTTGTTAGCCGGCGCCCAGTGATCATCTTGGTGGCCGTCAAGGCTGTACACGACGGCATGGGCAAGGAGATCCTGCGGCTGCGGCTGGGGAGCAACGGCCGACACTTGATCGAGTGCCTGCTGGCGATCGGGAATGAAGCTCACTGCGAGACTCCCGGTCAGCCGGCCACCGAGCTCTCGGAACATGGAGGCCGGCAACGTCCACATCACGCCTTGAGCGACGCCGCCGTGCTCCTTGTTGCCAAACGCGACCTTGCCCGCCGACCATTCGAACCCCTTGATCGGCGGAATACTCGACAGCTTCAGCTGGGCCATCGCGCTGAGCACCTTCGCTGACCCAGACACAGCGACCCCAGCAAGTGGACCAGCTGCGGACGCCAGCTTGCTCGCGTCGTCGGCAAGTGGCTGGACGACCTGCCAATCCTGCGCCGCCTTCTCCCAAAAGGATTGCTCGTGGGCAACCGGACTCATGTACTTGACAGTGGCCGCGAGCTCCTTGACGCGCCAGCCGCCGCCCATCGGGAAGAAGATGTAGACACGAGCTGCCGAATCGGGAAGTCGATCCCACAGGTCGTTCGGTCCTTTGATGTGCTCCAGCATTCCGCTGTGCTCTGGGCGATGCCCAGGATGGCCGATCGTCCACCAATACTCGTATATGGGAGTTGGCTGGACTGTCTGCGCGGCAGCTTCAGCGGTGCCCGCCGGGACCACCTCGGCGTAAGCGATGTCGAGGATGGGGCTCGTCTCGCCGAACACCTCGAAGTAGTACGGGTCCTCACCCTTGCCGTCCCACTGCGTGAGATCGGCGGGATAACTCGCGGATTCGATCGTCATGGGAGCCGAAGTCTGTCAGCCGTCACGGTTAGATCGCTCGACGCCCCGCCTCCTTGAGCCTGGGCCGGGGCCCGTCTCAACCCCCGCCCGCATTTGTCGGCGCCGGTGAGAAACTGACCCTCCTTCGCCGGTTGAGATTTGACCCCTGTGGGCGGTGGCGGAGGCGTCCGGGGTCGCTTGGAGCCTGGTTCGATCGTTGTCATCGAGACCGGGAGAAGGGTCGTGCTGGACGTGGAGCGTTGGGCTGAGCTGCGCCGGGAGCATTTCGTTCGCGGGGTGTCGATCAAGGAGTTGATGCGGCGCACTGGGCTGGCGCGCAACACGATCCGCTCAGCGTTGCGTTCGGATGAGCCGCCGGCGTTTCGTGTGTCGGAGCGCCCGTCGATGCTCGATCCGTTCAAGGAGGAGATCCACGAGCTTCTGCGCCGGGATCCGAAGCTGCCGGGCGTGCGGGTTCGTGAGTTGATCGAGCCGCTCGGCTTCCAGGGCGGCAAGACGATCGTCGATGACTACCTGCGTGAGGTGCGCCCGCTGTTCGTGGCAACGCGCACGCACCAGCGCACGGTCTATCTGCCGGGGGAGATCTGCCAGTGGGATATGTGGGAGCCCTCAGCGCGCGTGCCTGTCGGCCATGGCCAGCTCCGGCGCGCGTGGGTCGTGGTCGCGTGTCTTGGCTACTCGCGTGTCGGCGCGGGCGCGCTGATCTTCAGCAAGGAAGCACCAGACGTGCTGTGGGGCATGGCGCGTTGCCTGTGGTCGCTTGGGGCGCTGGCGAAGCTGATGGTCTGGGATCGGGAGGGTTGCTTGCACGCCGGGGGCGGGCGCCCGACCGATGTCTATGCCGGCTTCTGTGGGCAGCTCCCTGTCAACTGGTATTTCTGCGAAGCGAAAGACCCCCAGGCCAAGGGAGTCGTCGAGCGGCTGCAGGGATATCTCGAGACGAACTTCGAGCCCGGCCGCTGCTTCGCTAACCACCTCGACTTCCAGCTGCAGCTCGATGCGTGGTTCGAGAAGGCGAACGGTCGGGCGCACCGGGGGCTCCGTGCCCGGCCGATCGACAGGCTCGCCGAAGAGATCGATGTGATGCGTCCGCTGCCCGCCCGCGAGCCCGACGTCAACCGGCGCTGGGTGACGCGTGTTGCGCCCGACCCATACCTACGTTTTGACACCAACGACTACTCGCTGGACCCCAACCTGGTCGGGCGGCGTGTCGAAGTCCGCGCCAGCCAGCATGTGATCACCGCTGTCGCGTTGGACACGGGCGAGATCGCTTGCCGTCACGAGCGGAGCTTCACGAAGAACCGCACGATCACTGCCTTGGAGCATGCCAGGACACTCAAAGCGCGTCGCGGGCACATCGAGCCCGAGGTTGAGCCGCTCGTGCAGCAACGCCCGTTGTCCGTCTATGACCAGCTGATCGCATGAGTGCTACCTCGGAGCTCGCGCACCTGTTCAGGGCGATGAAGGCGCCGGCCGCCGCCACGGCGCTGCCGAAGCTCGTCGAGCGCGCCCGCGCGGAGGAATGGAGCTACGAGCGCTTCGCCGAGGCGCTGCTGTCAACCGAGACCTCCGCGCGGGAGGCACACGGCGGTGAGGCACGCATCCGCTCCGCACGGTTCCCAGCCCGAAAGACGCTCGAGGAGTTCGACTTCACCTTCCAACGCTCGGTCAAAAAGCAGGTGATCGAGCATCTCGGGCAGCTCGACTTCCTGCACGCCAAGGAGAACGTGATCCTCCTCGGACCGCCAGGCACCGGCAAGACACACCTAGCGATCGCGCTGTCGATCCGCGCATGTCTCGCCGGGCAACGCGTCCTGTTCCACACCGCCACCGAGTGGGTCGCGCTCCTCGCGGAAGCACAACGCCATAACAGCCTCGAGGACGAGCTGCGGCGCTTGGAGCGCTACCCGCTGCTGGTCTGCGACGAGGTCGGCTACATCCCGTTCGACCCGCAGGCCGCGAACCTGATGTTCATGCTCGTCTCCCGCCGCTACGAGCGCGCGAGCCTGATCGTGACCAGCAACAAGCCCTTCTCCGCCTGGGGCGAAATCTTCGGTGATGACGCCACCGCCGCGGCCATGATCGACAGGCTCGTCCACCACGCCGAGATCCTCTCGCTAAAGGGCGACAGCTACCGCCTCAAGAACCACGACCTCGGCACGCCGCCCAACAAACACGCCGACTGACCCCACCCACGCGGCCGCGCCGGCAGCAACCCGCTCCGCCTCGCCTACGGCTCGGCTACGCGAGCAGCCGCCGCAGGGGGGTCAATTCTCAACCGGCGCTACAGGGTCAATTCTCCGCCGGCCTTGACACGCATTGACGCTACGGCCGATTCAGCGGCCCGCCAGCACGTACCGCCCCCTCGCCACCCGCACGAATCGAGGCCAGGAGCCCGAGACGTTGGATGCCAAAGCACCCTTGACGGAACTCCACGCCACCGCCTCCCCCAGCATCGCTTCGACCGCCGCATGAACCTCCCGAGCCCGCATCGGCTCCCTCCGGCCACCCATGACCTGGACAAGAGCATCAATCACGCAGCCCGGCCGTCGCGTTCGACGCCGCTGGCTTGGAACCACCCGCAGTGGCGCTCCGCTGGCCCGCACGGCGGCCAGTTTCCCGGCCAGACGGCCCAGCGACCCCTGTAGATCGTGGTTCGATAGAACTCCGATTAGCTCCATTTTCGTCGCTTTCGCAAACTAAATGCCGAAGATGAGCGCGAGAGCTTCATCGACGGACTGCAACTCGCCTGCGTTGAGGCGCCCTGCTGAGCGTCCTAGGCGCTCAGGATCAACGACGGTCGTCTGCTCGACAAGAATGCACGTACGAGTACCGTCGAGTGTGATTGCTGGACGAAAGCTCGCTGATCGTGCGCTGGCTGAGGTCGGCGAAACAAGCACGGTGCTCAGCGCCAGAAACTCGTCGGCTTGAACCACCACCGCATAGCGTGCGCCTCGCTGCTCTCTGCCGCGTGTCGCACGCGGAGCCGGCAAACGAAATATCTCGCCGCGGACCATCTCAGTCGATGGGCTCTGGTGCCAGTTCCGCCATCTGTTCGCGGACGATCCGCATCTCCTCACGATCGCCCTCGTCGTCTACGAGCCTTCGCACCTCAGCGGCGATCGAGGAGCGAGAACGGCGCCTGGCGGCGGCCTCGCGCAGCGCCGTCCGTACCGCCTCGGAGTCACTCAGCCCGTCGTTGCGGATCACGCTCAGCGCGGCGACAGAACTGTCGTCCAAACGGACGTGGAGAGACCGGCTCATACCAGCCAACGTAGCACAAATCATGCTACGTAACCACTGCCGGGCCCGCATCACGCGCTCGAGTCCGCCCGGTCAACGTGCTCCTGGACGTGTCTGCGCGCGTTGCGCTTGGCTGTCGCGGGTATGAGCCGTGAAAGCTGTGTGCGATGCTCGGCGACCCACCCGTACGCCACCTCGGTGAGCCTCGGGAAACGGGCGAAGGTCGCGGCCGGCATCTGACCGCCGGGGAGCAACCGGAGCACCTGCACGACCGCGGCACCACCCGAATGCCGTGCGCCCACAGGGGAGATCAGATGCCATGAGGCCATACGCTCGGCGGGTTGGAGATCGGCGAGCAGACGACTGGCCTCGGAGCATTGCAGCGCCGTCGGTCGCAGGCGGCGGCGGGCGCGATCCCACGTCAGGAGGCCCGACAGGACCCACGCGCAGAAGCCGCATTCGGCGTCGTAGAGAACCGTCCAAGTCTCTGGCTTCTCGGATCCCAGCGACACCTTTACATCTTGCCTGTTTCCGTTCCGTGCGCTATCCGCGAGCCCTGGCACGATCATCGGCGCGAGCCTGCCACGACAGCTCGAACTCCCGGAGCATGGCTGGATAGACGAACAGGTACCGGAAGGGCTTGATCGCAGCCATGTAGGCGGCGCCGAAGCGGCCGTTCGGCTTCACAAGCACGGCCATCTGGCCGCTGTGGCCCCCCGCCCCGTCGGTGACGAACCCTACGTGCAGAATCCCGTGCATCGTGCTGTTGGCGATCTCAGCGGCGAACTCGTCGTCGGTGAAGTACAGCGAGGTGAAGGGGAGCGCCCGCAATTGCGGGGGCGCCGTGTCGCGGAGGTCCGCAGGCAGCCGATCGAGGAGCGTGGGGACACGGGAGCCGATGCCGCTGTCGGGCTCATCCCAGCCGAGCACGCCACCGATCTTCCAGCGCAGCGCGAACAATGCGCGCACGGCGAGTGAGGAGCTGTGCGCCGGGTCGAGCGAAACCAGCAGTTCCTCGGCGGTCTCCCGATCGTCGGAATGTCCCGGCGTCCGTATCTGCCACACGTCCTCCAGGGAAAAGTCGCGGGTCAGCTCGTGGATGCGCCACGGTTGCGAGGTGTGCGCACTGTCAGGCAGCCTCTGCATCTCAATGCCTTCCTTCCATACGGTTACGTATACATACGGTAGCGTATAGAATTGGCGCCGACAAGCCTGGACTACGGAGAGAACATGGTCGCCACACGAACGCCCCGCATTGGCTGGATCGACGCAGGGCTGCGCGCGCTGGCCGCGGCCGGTCCCGACGCTGTGCGAATCGAGTCGCTCGCGCAAGCGCTCGGAGTGAGCAAGGGCGGCTTCTACTGGCACTTCGACGGCAGACCCGCCCTGCTCGAAGAGATGCTCGATCGATGGGAACGAGTGATGATCGACGAAGTGATCGAGCGCGTGGAGGACGAGCCCGCCGGCGACGCCCGAGCCAAGCTGCGCCGGCTGTTCGCGCTCGCGACGGATAGTGGCCGGCGCGGGAGCGCCAACGACCCGGACGCGCCCAGTCCGATGGAAATCGAGCTGGCGATCCGGGACTGGGCGCGACGCGATCAAGCGGTGGCCGCGCGCCTCGCGCACGTGGACAACCGGCGCATGGCATACATGCGCAAGCTGTTCGGAGACCTCTGCGCAAACGCCGAGGAGGTGGAGGTCCGCTGCCTGCTGGCCTTCTCCCTCTTCGTCGGCAGCCACTTCATAGCCGCCGACCATGGCGAATTCAGCCGCGCCGAAATCCTTCAGCTGACGCTTGAGCAGCTAGTCGCATGAGCCATCGCCAACCGCCCGCTCGTCCAGGCAGCCGCGCCGAGCGGTTGCAGACAGGGCCGAACGGCAAGCGTCAACCGATCGCGATCTGCTGGCGCGTCGTGACCCAGCGCCCGCCGCGGTAGCGAATGACGACGAGGGTGTACCGGCCTGGCTCAGGGGGACGCCGATCGCCGAGCAGCAGCTTCATGCGTCCGCCGCCCATCAGCAGCGCGGTGCCGAGCGCGGTCACCTGACGGCCGCGCAGGAGACGGACGCGCGCCGCGGCCGCCTTTCCGTTCAGCGCGATCTGCTCGGAGGAGCTCACGGTCGTGCACCTGCGCGGGTGGGCGTAGTGCGTGGAACCGCGAGCGCGGATCGTCGTGGTCACGGTGTTGCAGGTCACGAGTGCGACCTTTCCGTCAGCGCCCCGCGGTCCCGCGGGACCTGCGGAGCCGGTGGCGCCCGCTGGGCCGCCTGGCCCCACGGGTCCCAACCCGCCGGCGGGACCCATCGGCCCGGTGGCACCAGCCGGCCCGACCACGCCCGCCGGGCCGGTTGCGCCGGCGGGACCCGTCGCCCCGGTCGCCCCCGCCGCGCCAGTCGCCCCCGCAGGCCCAGTCGGCCCGACGGGGCCGCTGTTCGCGGGAACGCCAGTGCCATCCAGTTCGATCGCCGCGGCTTCTGCGGCGTTGCTCGCCAATCCGAGCGTCGCTGTGATCGCGCCTTCTTTCAACGGGAGGAACTGCACCGTGATCGTGCAGCTCTGGCGGAATGCGAGCGTGACTCCTTCGCACCCGTCGGCGGCGACCTGGAAGTCGCCTGCGTCGAGGCCTTCGAGCGAGGCACCGGAGATCCTCAGCGACTGGGCACCCAGGTTGGCGATCGAGATCGGCTGCCCCGGCGAACTGCTTCCCTGGGTCACATCTCCGAACTCGCCGCCGGCCCAGGCGACGTGCGGAGCGGAATAGAACAGTTCGGCGCTCGACGTTTCGTTGAAGATTTCGCGGCTGTAGCCCCCGGCCACCAGCACCTGCCCGTCGGGCAGCGCCGCTGCGCCTGCGCCGAAGCGCACCGTCTTCATCGCTCCGGGAAGGCCGGTGAACGCACCCGTCACGGGATCGAACAGTTCGGCGCTCGATTCGCCGCCTTCGCCCGAGGCGATCAGCACCTGCCCGTCGGCCAGTGGCGCCGCGACCGCACCCCTCCGTGCGGTCTGCATCGCTTCAGGGAGGCTCGCAAACGTGCCGTTGGCGGGATCGAAGAGTTCGGCGCTTGAGAGAGAGCCCGCTCCGGCTTCGCCTCCGGCGATCAGCACCTTCCCGTCGGGCAACGGCGCCGCGACCGCAGCCAGCCGGGCCGTCGTCATCGCTTCGGGCAGGCTCGCGAAGGTGCCGGTCGCGGGATCGAAGAGTTCCGCGCTCGACAGCCTGGGACCCCCGTTGTAGCCGCCCGCGATCAGCACCATCCCGCCGGACAACGGCGCCGCGACGGCGTCCTCCCGCGCCGCGGTCATCGCTTCGGGCAGGCTCGCGAAGGTGTCGGCGGCGGGGTCGAAGATTTCCGCGCTCGTGAGCCAGCTGCTCCCGTTGTAGCCACCGGCGATCAGCACCCGCCCGTCGGGCAGCGGCGCGGCCACAGCACCGACGCGCGCCGCCGCCGCCGGCGCGGCCAGGCCGGTGAAGGTGTCGGTGGCAGGGTCGAAGACTTCGGCGCTCGAAAGCCAACTGCTCCCGTCGTGGCCCCCCACGAGCAGCACCCGCCCGTCGGGCAGAGGCGCAACCGCCGGGTTGAGCCGTGCGGTCGTCATCGTCGCGCCGACCCCCGCGAAGTACGCCGGTGGGGTTGACGAGGCGAGCACACCCGGAGCCCAAGCAAACAGCCCACCCAGAGCCCCGACGAGTGCGAGCGTCGATCTCAGAACGCGCCTGCGCGCGCCGGTTGCTGCTGTCTGGAAACCACTGCCTCGCGTGTACATCGCTTGGAGCTCCGATCTCGTCGTGGCGACGCAACGGTTTGCGCCGTGTGCAAGCGCACTCCTTCTCGGCAGCCGGCGCCCGGTCCCTGAGCATCGCAACGGGGCGCTTCTCCGCGGCACGACCCTTGGCAACGGCCTCGCGATGGAGAAGGTCATCGATCCTCAGGCCGTTCCCGATGCGCTCTTCGGCGACCTGCTCAGCGTCATCTTCCAGGCGTTCGGCGCGCTGGCACGCGAGCACGGCGCGGCCCACACCGACCCGAACGAGGAGGCATAAATGGATCGAGCACCTCAGCCCCACATGCCCGCGACGCAGCCGGTCGGCTTGCCGACCGCGATGCAACCGGCGGTCGTGCCGGGCCGGCTCCCCCACGGCGCGCTGCGCAAGGCGACGTCCGCCGATCTCGACGCGCTCGCGCGCCGGCTGGCGGATGCGTTCTACGACGATCCCGTGTTCAGCTGGCTGATCCCCGACGAGCGCCGTCGTCGCGCAAGGCTGCGGCGCTTCTACGCGATCGAGCTGCGTCACGTCGGGTTCGCCCGCGGACGCGTCTGGAGCTGTGCGGAGCTCCTCGGCGCCACCATCACCGCCCCTCCCGGCGCGTGGCGGATGCCGCCGGGCGCCGCGCTCGCGCAGGGCCCCGTGTTCGGCCGACACCTGGCGCGCGCCGCGCGGCTGCTCGGTGCGATGGAATGGCGCCATCCGCGCGAGCCGCACTACTACGTCGCCCACATCGGCGTGGCGCCCGATGCGCAGGGCCTGGGGCTCGGCAGCCGCCTGCTGGGACCCACGCTCGAACGCTGCGACCGCGAGCGCCTGCCCGCCTACCTGGAGGCTTCCAGCGAGCGCAGCGCCGCGCTGTACGAGCGCCTCGGCTTCCGACACACGCGAGAGCTGCGCGTGGGCGCGAGCCCGCCGCTGTGGCTCATGTGGAGAGAGCCGCAGCCCCCCCAGGGATGACGTTCGGCTCCTCGCGAGCGGCGCCCCGCAAACGTCGCACCATCACGCGATGCGACTCGGGACTGGAGTCAACGAGCACATACCGGCGTTGTAACTTCGCCGCCACCGCCCCCAGCGTCCCGCTCCCGGCGAAGAAGTCGAGACACCAGTCGCCCGGGCGTGTCGATGCCTGCACCATCCGCCGGACGATGCCTTCCGGCTTTTGCGTGGGGTAACCGGTCTTCTCGCTCCCGCTGGTCGGAACGATCGTGTGCCACCAGACGTCCGTCGGAAGCTTCCCCCTTGCGGCCTTCTCCGCTGTGACCAGCCCGGGAGCCATGTATGGCTCACGGTCGACGGCGTCGGCGTCGTAGTAATAGCCCCGCGGATCCTTCACATAAACCAAGATCGTGTCGTGCTTGGCGGGCCAGCGTCGCTTGGTGCGCGCACCGTAGTCGTACGCCCAGACGATCTCGTTGAGGAAGCACTCGCGGCCGAATATCTCGTCGAGCAACAGCTTGCAGTAATGCGCCTCGCGGTAGTCGATATGAAAATAGAGGGTGCCACTGGCCACCAGCAGCCGGTGCGCTTCGCGCATGCGTGGTTCCAGGAAGGCGAGGTAATCGTCGAACTCGTCGAGATACGACGACTCGGCCAACAGCCGCGTCTTGTAGCGGCGACCCATGAAGCCCGTGCGGTCACCGTTTTGGTCGGGCGCGGTCTGCAGCGTCTTGCGGGTCTGCGCTTTGCCGGTGTTGAATGGAGGGTCGATGTAGACGAGCTGGAACGTCTCACTCCGCAGGCGCGGCAGCACGTCGAGATTGTCACCGAGGATGATCTGACTTTCGCCGGGCATGCGTCGCAATCTAAGCGCCACCTCGGACGGGCCGCGAGTTTGCAGGATCGCGACGAAGACGCCCTACTCCACGACCTCGACCCCGCAGGCCCCCGCAAACAGCGCAGCGTTCTCCAACACGTCCGCCCACGGCATCCGCACGCCGCTCAGTGCGTGCGCTCCGCGGACACCGTCGAGTTGGCAGCCGCGCAGTTCCACGTCCTCGAAGCGAACCCCGCTGAGATCCGCTCCCCGCAGATCGCACTCCTCGAGCACGACTCCGCGCAGCTGGGCCTGCTGGAGATCGAGCTGGACGAGATCGCACGATGCGAACCGAACGCGTTCGAGCTTGGAGCCCGCGAGCGCCAGCAGATCGGCGCGACACTCCGCGAAGCTCACATCGCGGAGGGTGGCTTCGCTGAGATTGCAACCCGTGAGCCGTCCCGCCTGAAACTCGACGCGGCGCAAGGCACCGCCGCGCGCGTCGAGGTTGGCGAGGTCGCACTCGCGCAGCACGCAATCCTGTACGGAAAGACCCAAGCGGCGCTCCTCGGCCAGCGAGACGCCCTGGAGCCGCGCTTCGACGATGCGCGCGGCCGATAGATCGGGCTGCTCGGGCTCCGGGGGCAGGTCCGGTGGATCGGGGCGCACCACGCTGCACTACAGCATGAACCGCGCGGCGCGGTTCGCCCCCGAGACCGGCTCGGGGGAGGGAGTGGCGCTACGCGCGCGCGGCCAGTGCGCGCCCCAGCCGATCGATCAGCTCGCCCGCCTTGCGCACGGCGCGATCCATCAACAGGAAGCCGTGCATCTGATCGCCGCTGTGCACGTGCTCGACCTCCACCCCGCTCGCTGCGAGCCGCTCGGCGTAGGCGATGCCGTCGTCGCGCATCAGATCGAACTCGGCGGTCATCACCAGGGTCGGCGGCAATCCCGCGTGGCTCGTGGCGTTGAGCGGATGGAGATAGGGGTCCTCCAGGTCGCACCCAGCGGGCAGGTAGTGGCCCAGATACCACTGCATGAGCTCGCGATCGAGCGCGTATCCCGTGGCGCGCTCGCGGTGCGAGGGACGACTGTCAAAGCGGTCGGTCATCGGGTAGACCAGGGCTTGGAATGTCGGCATCGGAGCGCCCAGGTCGCGCAGCATCAGCGTGAGGCCCGCTGCGAGGCTCCCGCCGGAGCTTTCGCCGACCACCGCGCGTCTGCGGGCGTCCGCTCCGAGCGTGGCAGCATTGTCGAGCATCCACCTGTAGGCGACGTAGGCGTCGATCAGCGCAGCGGGGTACTTGTGCTCCGGAGCTCGCCGGTAGTCGAGCGCGACGACCAGCCAGCCCGAGCGCTGCGCGATCAAGCGGCACAGCCTGTCGCTCGTGTCCAGGTCGTGCACCGTCCAGCCGCCGCCGTGCAGGAAAAGCGCGATCGGGAGCTCGCCCTCGAGGGGTCGATAGACGCGGCAGCGCAGCGCGCCCGCGGGGGTGGGCACCGGCAAGTCGCGCACCTCCTTCAGCGCGAGCGGCTGCCCTCCATCGGCGAATGTCGCACGTATCCGCTCGCGCGCGGCCTCGACCGACAGCGTCTGCAGCGGAGGCGCACCCATGGCCTCGATGACTTCCAGCAGGCTCTGAGCGTCTGGGTCGAGTTGTCCTGTCATGGCTGGCCCGCGCGCCCCCGCGGGCTGATGAAAGCTAACGCAGTGTCTGGCTGGATGCATGCCGAACTCCCGTGACCGCCGCTGCGCGCGTTCGCTCGGTGATCCCGCCTCTATCGCCGCTCACGCCGCAACCGTGCTGGCATCGCGGCGGCGCGGCCGTCATCATCTCCACGTGACGCTGCTCGCCGTAAAGCTGCTGCTGGCGCCGTCCTTCGTGGTCGGCGCTTCCCTGACCGCGCGCCGCCATGGCCCCCGCGTGGGCGGCCTCGTCGGGGCGCTGCCGGTCGTGGCCGGCCCGATCCTGCTTGTCTATGCGCTCGCGCACGGGCGTACGTTCGCGGCGCACGCGGCGGCGGGGACACTGCTGGGCCTGATCTCGTTGACGGCCTTCGTGGTCGTCTATGCGCGTCTTGCGGGTCGCGTGGCGTGGCCCGTGGCGCTGCTGGCGGGCTGGGCGGCGTTCGCATTGGGAACACTCCTGTTCAGCGCTCTGACGATCCCGGCGGGGCTCGCCCTGGCGCTGGCGTGCGCGGCGTTCGCGTTGGGCGTCGCGCTGCTGCCGCGTCCCCGCGAGCAGCTCGCCGCGGCGTCGGCGCCTCCGGCCTGGGACCTGCCGCTGCGCGGCGGCTGCGCGCTGGCGCTCGTGCTCGCCCTCACCGCGATCGCGGGCTGGTTGGGTCCCCAGCTCAGCGGCCTGCTGGCGCCGTTCCCGATCATCGCGAGCGTGCTGGCGACCTTCACGCACACGCAGCGCGGCGTGGACGAGACGCTGCGCCTACTGCGCGGCCTCGTGACCGGCTTCGGGGCGTTCGCGCTGTTCTGCTTCACGCTCGCGCTGGCGTTGGGAGCGATGAGCGTCGCGGCGGGCTTCGCGCTGGCGACGGCGGTGGCGCTGGCGGCCCAGAGCGTCGCGCTGCGCCAGGCCCTGCGCGAGCCGGCCCTCGCCGGCGCCGGCTCGCGCGGAGCGTGACACGGACGACCTATTTGAGCGACATGTTGGGCTCCCCGGAGCCGTTGAGGCCGGTTCCGGAGATCGTGCAGGTCCCACCCTTGGGCGTGCCCGCGTTATAGGCCTGCGTGAGACAGTTGCGCAGCGCGAGCTGCGCCCAGTAGTTCGGGTGCAGGTCTTCCTGCAGCTCATATGTTTCATAGAACGTGCTCACCGTGCGGATCTGGCTGATCCACTCGGTTTTGTCGACCGCGCCCGCTCCTTTCCAGGACGTCAGCCCCTCTTCCTCGAGCAGGCCGACGCCTTTTTCACATAGGCGCCGCCCGTTGAAGGCGGAGGAGAGCTGCATGTACTTGATGTTCGTGTAGCCCGTTTTTTCACCCGCTTTGAACACGGATTCGTCGATCGTGGGCAGCGCGTGTTCGTTGGCCCAGTTGGCGTCTTTGTTCCACAGGCCGCAGCCGCCGACTTCCTGGCGGGTGTAGCCACTCTGGGAGTAGCGAAAGCCGGTGCCGTTCGGGATCGGGGAGGGGTAGTCCTGCACGAGGATCGTGTATTTCGAGCTGGTGTAGCCGGCGTTGGTCATCGCTTTGGCGATGTTTTCGATCGCGCCCTTGATCGCGCCCGTCTGCGTGGTGACGTTGCCCGAGCTGAAGTTTTCGGTGACCGAGGATTCTTCGGAGCAATAGTCGGGCCACCATTCGGGGCTGAACAGCCAATCTTCCAGGCAGGTCTGCACGATCGAGGCGAAGTTGTAGTTGTTGCCGCCGATCGACAGCGCGACGAGCTTGACGTTGTGTTTGGCGGCGTAGTGTTCCAACATCAGCGCCTGGCCTTCGTGGCCGCCGGAGTTGTAAAAATCGATACCGGGCTTGAAGTCTTCTTCGGAGGTGAAGCTGGAGGTCTTCGCGCCCGAGCACGCGAGGTTCTCGCCGACGACGCCCCCGCCGATGTAGACCTCGGCGGACTGCGAGCGGTGACAGCCGGGGATCAGTTCGGCGGTGTGGCCGGAGTTGTCGTTGTAGGCGGTCGAGCCGAGCGCGTCGACCCAGCTGGAGCTTTCGTTGGTGTTGCCCGCCCAACGGCCGGCCTCACCGGAGATGTAGGAGTCTCCGAGGCTCACGACCGTGGGGGTGCCTTCGCCGGGGCCTTCGGCGCGGGCGTCTTGCGAGACGGCGCTCGACGCGACCAGGGTGGTGGCGAGCGCGAGCCCGACGGCGAGCATCGGTGAGACTGCGCGTTTGACCGGCGAAACGGCGGGCCGGAGCAGCGCGATCGGCGTGCGATCCATGGGTTCCTCCTCCTCTGGGGAATATGGGTGCGCCGCGCGCCGTCCGCGCAGCGCTCGCGGGCGACCCTACTCCGGCGAGGAAATCAGATCAACTGAATCTGGACGTTTATCGGGATGCACGTCGGCGTCGGGGTCGATCCGCCGCGACGGCGCCTCGCCCCAGAGCTGCTCCAGCCGGTAGAACTCGCGCGTCGCGGGCGTAAAGATATGTACGACCGCGTCTAGGTAATCCATCAAGACCCACTGCGCGCGCCCGAGCCCTTCGACGCGCCGCGGCGTGCGGTGGTGCTCGCGCTTGAGGCCCTCGAGGATGCCGTCGTGGATCGCCTTCACTTGGCGGTCGGTGTTTCCAGTACAGATCACGAAGAAGTCCGTGTAGCCGACGAGACCGCGCATGTCGAGCTCGAGGATGTCGCGGGCCTTCTTCTCCGACGCCTGCCGTGCGATCTCGCTCGCGAGCTCCGCGGAGGTGAGCGCGCGCGGCGCGGTCTCGATGGGGGGCACGGCGGGCGTCATCGGGCGGATGCCCCTGCGAGACGCGCGCGGTAGAGGTCGTGCTCCTCGATGTAGTCCGCGACGGGGGCGCCGACGAGCCCCACGACGGACTCGCCGCGGTTGACGCGTTCGCGGACGAGCGAGGAGGAGATATCCACGGCGGGCATGCTCAGGAAACGCACGCCGTCCCCCCCGAGCGTTCCCTCCTGGCCCCCGCCAGACGTGTCTCCCTCCGCGCGCACGCGCGCACGGGCGCGCGGCGGGCCCTTTTTTGCGAGCAACGGCTCGAGCGCCGCGCGGACCTCGCGCGCCGCGGTTCCGGTGCGCACGGCAACGGCGAGCTCAGCGAGCTCGAGCAGCTCGCGCGGTTCGCGCCACGTGGGCAGCGCGCGCGCGACGTCGGCGCCGAGGACGAAGGTGAGCGAGGTATCGGGATGGGCGGCATGGAGCTCTCTCAGGGTATCCACCGTGTAAGACGGGCCCTCGCGGCGGAGCTCGAGATCGCCGACACCGATGCGCGGCTCGTCGGGTACGAGCAGCCGGCACATCTCCACGCGTTCGCGCGCGCCAGCGTGCAGGCGCCCCGCGGCGGCGGGCGCGGACTTGTGGGGCGAGCGCCGCGCGGGCATCAGCAGCACGCGGTCGAGCGCGAGCTCCTGCAGCGCGTGCCGCGCGAGCGCGAGGTGCCCGAGGTGCGGTGGGTCGAACGTTCCGCCCAGCACGCCGAGGCGCTCCGAAGCGGCGCCGCCCGCGGCCCGACCGGGGCCGGGCGCTGCGGCGTCAGACGCGGACGTGGCCGTCGCCCTCGACGAGATACTTGAAGGTGCAGAGCTCGCGCAGCCCGATCGGCCCGCGCGCGTGGAGCTTCTGCGTGGAGTTCCCGATCTCAGCGCCCATCCCGAACTCGCCACCGTCGGTGAAGCGCGTGGATGCGTTGACGTAGACGCACGCGGCGTCCACGCCGAGCTGGAAGGCGCGTGCGGCGGCGGTGTCGCGTGTGAGGATCGCCTCGGAGTGCCCCGAGCCGTAGCGGCCGACGTGCTCGATCGCGTCCTGCACGCCGTCCACGACGCGCACGGCGAGCGTGAGCGCGAGGTACTCGGTCGCCCAGTCCTCCTCGGTCGCGGGCTCCAGCAGCGCGCCGCCTTCGCCGGCTCCACCGTCGCCGGCGAGCGCGAGCGTCGCCTCGTCCCCGCGCACGAGCACCCCGGCCTGCGCGAGTGCGCGGACGACGCGCGGGACGAACGCGGACGCGGCGTCGCGATGGACGAGGAGCGTCTCCGCGGCGTTGCAGACGCCGGGCCGCTGGGTCTTGGCGTTGATCACGATTCGCTCGGCAGCGTCGAGGTCCGCGGACGCGTCGACGTAGACGTGGCAGTTGCCCGACGCCGCGTAGATCACGGGGACCGTCGCGACGGCTTTGAGCGCTTCCTTGAGGCCCTCCCCACCGCGGGGGATGATCAGATCGACCGTCTCGTTCTGAGTTGCGAGCTCGGCTAGCTCCTCGCGCCCGCCGCCGGCGACGAGGCTCACGCAACCCTCCGGCAGCCCCGCGGCGACGGCCGCGTCGGAGGCGATCGCGGCGAGCACGGCGTTGGAGTGCGCGGCCGTCGAGGAGCCGCGCAGGACGATCGCGTTGCCCGCCTTCAGGCACAGCGCGGCGGCGTCGATCGTGACGTTTGGGCGCGCCTCGTAGACGACGGCGATCACACCGAGCGGGACGCGCACCTTGCGGACGTCGAGCCCGTTGGGCAGGCGCCGGCCCTCGATCACCTCCCCCACGGGGTCCGGCAACGCGGCGATCTTCGCGACGGCGGAGGCGATCGCGGCGATCCGCGCGAGGTCGAGGTGCAGGCGGTCGAGGAGCGCGTCGCTCAGCCCCCCCTCGCGGCCGGCCGTCATGTCGAGCTCGTTCGCGGCGAGGATCTCCGGGGTGCGCTCGATCAGCGCGTCGGCGATCGCCAGCAGCGCGGCGTCCTTGACGGCGGTGTCGATCGTCGCCAGCGCGCGCGCGGCGCGGCGCGCGGCGCGGCACAGCTCGGGGATCGAGAGGGTGGTGGGCGCGGTGGCCATGGCCACACAGATTAACCGAGCGTTCCGCTCGCCCACGGGATGATTCTTGGGAGGAGTGGACCCTGCGGGTCCGTGATGGGTTGCGCGGCCGCGGGCGTAGGGCTTACGCGAGCACGAGCTGGTCGCGGTGCACGACCTCCTCGGTCGCGTGCGGCAACAGCTCGCGCACCTCCTGCGACTTCCGCCCCTTCACGCGGCGCAGCTCGGCCGCGGAGTAGTTGCACAGGCCCCGCGCGAGCACCCGCTCGGCGCCCTGGGAATCATGTGCGCGAACCCCAACCTCCCCCTCCCCATCCACATGCGCGATCTCAACGGCGTCGCCCGCGTCGAAGTCGCCACGCACGTCCACGACCCCGACCGGCAGCAGGCTCGTGCCCTGCTCGCGCAACGCCCTCGCTGCGCCCGCGTCGACGACCACGGTCCCCTGCGCGGGCTTGGCGTAACGCAGCCACAGCTTGAACGAGGAGTGCCGCGCCGCCCCCGGGTGAAAGCGCGTGCCCGCGCGGCCGCCCGCGAGCACCGCCTCCAGTGCGCCCGCGCGTGTGCCGTTGCAGATCACGGCCTCGATTCCCGCGGCGCCCGCGATCTCGGCGGCGAGCACCTTCGAGCGCATCCCGCCGGAGCCGAGCGGCGAGGTGGAGTCGCCGATGTCCAGGCGCTGCAGCTCGCCCAGGTCGTGCACGTCCTCGATCAGCGCCGCCCCCGGATCGACGCGCGGGTCGGCGCTGTGCAGGCCGTCGATGTCGGTCAGCAGCACCAGCAGGTCCGCGCCGACCAGCGTCGCGACCTGCGCGGCGAGGAAGTCGTTGTCGCCGAAGGAGATCTCGTCGGTCGCGGTCGTGTCGTTCTCGTTGATCACCGCCAGCACCCGCCAGTCCAGGAGCTGGCGCAGCGTGTGCCGCGCGTTCAGGTACTGCGCGCGCGCGCCGAGATCGCCCGCGGTGAGCAGCACCTGCGCGCTCGTCAGGCCGCGCTCGGCCAGCAGCGCCTCGTAGGCCGCGTACAGCTTGCCCTGGCCGACCGCCGAGGCAGCTTGAAGCTCGGGGATGCTGGTGGGGCGGGCGGGCAATCCCATCGTCCGTACCCCGCGCGCGATCGCGCCCGAGGAGACCAGCACGCACTCCTCGCCCCCGGTGTGCAGGCCCGCGACGGCGTCGCAGATCCGCGCGAGCACTTCCTCGCGCAGCTCGCCGTCCTCGCGGGCGACGATCGAGGAGCCGAGCTTGATGACGATCGTTCGCATCGGCCCAGCTGCTACCAGATCGTCGGCACGCCGTACGCGGCGAACGCCGGATCGCGGGTCACCACCGGAACGCGCTCGCCGAGCGCCTGCACGACGAGCAACCGGTCGAAGGGATCGCGATGCTCGCGGCCGGCGATCCGTGGAATCGGCAGCTCCTGCAGGCGCCGCGCATGCGCCCAATCGATCGGCAGGAGCACGAAGCCATCGGCCTGCGCCTGCTCGGGCCAGCTCTCGTCGATCTCCAGCTTGCCCAGCGAGCGCTTTATCGCGATCTCCGCGAGCGTACCGGCGCCGATCAGCGACTGCTCGGCACCTTCGATCGCACCGCGCGCACCCGCCAAGAGACGCCGATCGCCAGCCAACCACCAGAGCAGCGCGTGTGCGTCCACGAGCACGCGCATCAATCGACGATGCCCAGCGCGCGCGCGATGTCCTCGGGCCACTCGTCGAAGTCGTCCGCCATATGCACGCGGCCGCGCATGCGGCCCGGCTTGCGCCTCGGCACCGCGTCCTCGGGCTCGATCGCGACCAGCCGCACCACCGGCTTGCGGCCGCGACGCAGCACGACCTCCTCCCCCTCCTCCGCCATGTGCACGAGCTTGGAGAGCTGGGTCTTGGCTTCGCCGATGCCGTAGGTCTGCGCCATGGGATCATCGTAGCAGCCAGGTTGGCCAAGTTGGTCAACCTGTTCGGGCGCTCGGCAAGCTCGGGGGCTGCCGGCCCGCGGTCAGCCGGCAACGCTCGCGCGATCCTCGATCGTCTCGCGCAGGCGCTCCCCGCGCCGCGTCAGCCTCCAGGCGTTGGGCTCTCCGCGATGACCGTCGCCAGGCGAGGCGTTCTCGACCAGGCCGAGGTGCTGCAGGCGGCGCAACAGCTTGGAGGTCTGGCCCTGGTCGACGATCCCGGCCGCCGTCGCGACGTGGCGGTTGCTCGCCCCCGGGCGCGCCGCGATCGCTACGAGCACGCGTACCGTGCGGTAGGTGAGCCGCATGTCGAGGTCGCGCAGCGAATCCTCTGGCGCGGCCCGCTCTCGCCGCCGCGGCGTGCGGGGAACCGGCCGCGCGAGCTCCTGCTCGGCTGCCGCGCGGCCGAGGTAGGGGAGCACGATCATGCTCATCAGCGGGCCTGCCAGGGCGCTCAGCGGCTCGGCGGCCTTCCGCGCGAGACGCGCGTGGAGCACCGCCAGCACCGCGCCCACGACGCCCTCCGCGGCCAGCGGCGCCGGCTCGTGCCCGCGGCGCGCTTCGGCGCGGCCCTCCTCGACCGCCGCCGTCAGCGCGCGCAGGACGCGCTCGCGGCGCTCCAGCGCGGCGGATCCCGCACTGAGGGCGTGCACCACGCACAGGGCGCCGAGGTCGGGCTGCTCGTCGAACAGCGCGAGCATCGCCAGCAGGCTCGCCCGCATCCGCTCGCGCCAGCGGCCGGCAGCGTGGAACGGGGGCGCGACGCGACGCTCGACGGTCGCGAAACCCTCGTCGAGCGCGGCCAGCAGGCAGGCGTCGCGGTCGGCGAACAGCTCGTAGAAGGTCCGGCGCGACACGCCGGCGCGCGCGACCACGTTCGCGACCGTGACCGTTCCCACCCCCTGCTCGTCGATCACCTCGCGGAGCGCCCCGAGGACGCGTGTGCGCTGGATCTCCTCGACCTGCTCGCGCGAGAACGCCGACTCCTCGGCGCGCCCGTCGCGCCCGCTGCGCCGACGCGGGCGCCGCGCTGCGGACAGACTCTCCGCTGGCGCCGCCGTCCCCGCCCGTGCGCTTGCCGCGGATGGCATCGCCTCACCCCCTCCGCTTGCCTCCGCTCGACTTGGACCGGCCCGATCGCCCGCCGGCGCGGTGGCGACCGCCGTGCTTCTTCTTGTGGGTCTTGCGTCTGTGGGTGGCTTTCTTTGCCTTCGCGCAGCCGGTGGCGGTGATCTTCGTGGTGGTCTTGATGAGCGCGCCGTTTTGCCCGACGAATTCGGTGGGCATGCCGAGCTTGGCTTTGCAGAGGTTGCTGTTGGCTGTCAGGGCGGAGTAGGGCCCCTGGGGGAGGGTGAGTTCGAAGGTGCCGACGGGGACGTCGGGGACGGTCTTGAACGTGCTGCTCGTGATCCCGGTCTTGCTGATGAACGTCGTGCCGACCAGGTGCACGGTCGCGCCGTAGCCCTGAAGGATGATGATCAGGCTCGGGAACGATTCGTTGCCGTGGCTGACGAAGATCGCCGGGCCAGTCAGACGGGACCGGCAGCACCGGGCGTGGTCGCCGTGGCGTGCCCGATGATCGACGCCGCCGGGCAGTTGGCGGGGTTCGCTTCGAACACCGCCGCGGTACACGCCTTCTGCAGCGTCGTCAACCGCGACGGGAGCTCCTTGGGGAGTTCGACTTTGACGCGGGCGATGTTCGCGTCATACGGCCCGGCGGGGTAGCTGAGCTTGACGTGCAGGCTCGTCCCGTTCGCCCTTGAGGGTCTTCCCCGACGTCGAGGCTGTCGAGCTTCGGCTTGAACGCCAGCACCGCGCAGTTGGTCGCCTGGAACGGCACCGAGAGCGCCGAACTTGAGCCTTCGCTGCTGGTCAGGTTCCCCGTGATCGCCAGCGGGTTGCAGTTGGTCGGGTTGAACGTGAAGCTGGGCCGGTCGATCGTGACGTTCACGTGCTGGATCTGCAAGGGGATCCCGTCGATGATCGTCGGGATCTTGTACGGGCCCGTTTCGTCGGTCGTGATCGTCAACTGCGCGGTTTCCTGGTCGATTTCGATCTTCGCCCGCACGACCACTTTGCCCGAGATCGAACGGGCCGGCCTTCGCGGGGTTCACGATCGACAGGCCATACGGGGCGCCCTTGTAGGGGCCGGTGATGAACACTTCGCCGCCGGTCACCGTGTAGGGGTCCCCGCCCACACCGACGCTGACGATCGTGTGCCCGATCAAGCTTTCCGGGCCACACGTCCCCGCATCGGCCTGCGGTTCGCCGCACAACTTCGACGTGCGAGAGCGTGCCCAACAGCCCCGGGGGCATCTTCAGCTTGATCGAGTTCAGGTTCTGCTGACCGTCCCCGCGGCTCATCGTCATCGTGAACGGGCTGAACCCGCCCGCCTGGATGCTCGTCGTACCGGCCGTCAACGACGGCGCGAACGGCAGACGGGTCATGGCACGGGCGACCCGTTCGGGCCGGAGATCGACGTCGAAGGACGAGGAAGATTCGGTGCTCGCCCCTTCCGACCACGGCGTGAACGTCCCCGTCGTCGTGTACGAGCCGCACGCGCGCGGGGGTCGCCAGCGGCGCACGGTCGCCGCCGAAGAAGTGCAGTTCGACGTCTTCGAAGGGCACCTCGGGCAGGAACTGCGCTTCGGGCTCCCCCGCGTAGCGCGGGTCGTCGGCGAACACCGGGTCCTTTTCGAAGTGCGCAGTCAACTGGCCCGTGACGGGATCCTCGAGCACTTCGCCGGCGGCCTTCGCGCGGACACCGGAGATCGGGTCTTCGGCATAGACGTACATCGCGACCAGCGACCCGAACGGATTGGCGTCCTGCGCCGCGAGATACGCGGCGCCTTCCAGCGGGTTGGCCAGCAGCGGCGTCTTGATCTCGACCGTCGCGACCTTCGACGCTTCGGGACACCCCGGCAGCGCGTTGACCTGCAGGCCGATCTGTTCCTGCGAGCACGCCTGTAGGCCGTCGGCGGCCGACGGGTTCAGCGCGACGCCCTCGGGCAGCGTCACCGAGAGCCCCTTGACCGCGGACTCTGAGAGACCTGTGGGGTTGAGGTCGCTTTCCTGCGGCACGTGCTCGTCCACGGTCAACCCCGTCGGCGTGCTGCCCGCCTGCCCGTCCGGCGTCACCTTGACGCTCGGCGTGAACGGCAGCCGGTTGCAGCCATCCATCCCGGACGGCCGACCGAGGTTGTCGAGGAACGTGTACTGGAACGGCGGGTGGAAGGCGCCGGCCTGCTCCCAGGAGTCCGTTTCGACGTTCGTGTGAACCGGCCCGCCGCACGCGGTCGGCATCGTCAGCAGCGGCGGTGGAGATTCCTGCCCGACCGCTGCGCACGGCGGCAGGCCGTTCACCCCGGGCTCGATGCAGTTCCAACCCCGCGAGGCGTCGTGGCGCGCGTCGCCCGGGACGCCCCAGAACGTCACCCGGCTGGAGATGAAACTGACGGCCTCCGTGATGTTGGGGACCGTCACCGTCACGCCGTAGTCGCCGCCGGTGCGCACGGACGTGTTCAGATAAACGGGGTCGCCCAGGACGTCGAAGCCGAACCGCGCCGGTTCGCCCACGGAGGGGACCAGTGCGAACAGCGGAACGTCTTTCGTCTGCAACGGCAGCCCTTCTATTGCCACGATCGTGACCGACGCGACGCCGACGACCGTGTTGTTCGGACAGAAGTTCTGTCCGCTCTGAGCGTTGGCGGTGAACTTCGCAAGCGGGCACTGCGGGAAGGGAGTGGGATTGCCGATCAGGCCCGGCGGGAGGTTGAAGCGCAGATCTTTCACGGCTTCGGGCGGTACCGCCATGTCAGCCCCCTGCTTGAGCGCGATGCCGGTCGTCAGCTGGAACGGGTGCGAGCCGGCCTGCGTGTCGGGCGACCCGTCCGCGTTTTCGGCGCGCAGCTCGTAACGTTCCACTCCGAACCCGAAAGGTTCGCCGCTCACCGCGATCGGCGTGCTGACCGACGCGTTCGGGGCGCCGCCGCCGGAGACGCTCGCGCTGTTCACTTCACCCGTTTTCGCTCCAGCGGCGACCTTGACGTCGATGTAGATTTCGATCGAGCCATACGCGGAAACCAGTTCGGCGAGCACCTGGGGTAGCGTGCAGGTGACTTCGCCGGGCGCGACCGCACAGAAGAACCCAAGATCTCCATTGACTTCCGGCAGGTGGAGTTCGGCGCCCTGCGCTGTTAAACCGGGCGGCAGCTTGTCGCTCACGACGATCTGAGCGTTCGCGCTCGCGTCGCCGAGATCCTGTGCGAGCAGCGAGATCTTGCCTTCGCCGCCGGGCGCGAGGTTCGCCGGAACCGACCCCGAATCGATGTGCCACCACGGTGCGCACGCGCCGCAGCTCACTTCCGCCGACGCTCCCGCGGAGCCGGCCGCCAGCGCCAACAGCGCAGCCGCCAGCGCGATACCGAGAATCCGCCTCATGCTCCCGCCTTTGATCGCGATCGTGGTCATGTCTCTCCCCCTAACGCCCGGTTCGGGCGGTCAGGCTCCTACGGGCGCGCGAGCGTCTCGCCCCGTAGCGTTTCCTCGCCCGCGATTCACACGCCGCGTGCTTGCGCCCCGATTTCGCCCTGCAGGCCTTCAGCGCTTTCGCGAGCTTCTGCGCCCGGCCGGCCGAGCGCTTCGTGACGGCGGCCGGGGCGCTCGACGGGGTGACGTTGCCGGCGCCGGAGAACGTGGCGCTCGCGGGCGCGCCGAACACGGCGGGCTGCGGCGAGGGCGCCGCCTTGCACGCATCGCCGGTCGTGCAGGGCGGCGGCGCGAGCGCCGCCGCCGGTGCGCACGGCGAGGTCCCCGTGCACTCGTGGGCGTCGTACAGATCGATGCTCGTGTCGTAGTCCGAGGGCGAGAGCCTCGAGAGCGTCAGGAAGAACACGTCGCCACCCGTTTCGCTGGCGTCCATGAACGCCGATTCTTCCGGGGAGGTTCCCGAGGAGATCAACCCGACACAGCCACCCGCGCCTTCGTTGAAGACGACGCCGGCGTTCTGCCCGTGATGGGCTCCCTGGCAACCGCCGACCCCCGAGGGCTCGTACTCGTAGACGTCCTCTTTGCCGTTCACGTCCCCCGGCACGAGCGCGTCGGAGCTGTTGAAGAACAGGCGCCCGCTGTCCGACAGGTAGCGCGACTGGTACAGGGCGTCGCCGAGATCGGTCGAGTCCCAGCCCGGGATGTTCGCGGCAAACCAGCGGCCGCCCCAGGTCTTGGCGTAGTCCACGAGGTTTTCGTTGTACCTGTCTCCCTCGAGCAGCCCCGTGGGCCGCGCTCCCGTGGGGTCACACGACGCGCACACAACGCGACCGATGCTCGCGTCGTAGAGGTAGACCTCCTCGTCGGGCACGCCGCTGCTGGCGTCGCGGTTTTCGTACGCCGTCAGGCTCCTTTCCGACATGAACGCGAGGTAGCGTCCGTCCGGGGAGATCCGTGATGTCATTTTGTTGAGTTTCGGCTGGCCTGCGCCCCAACTCGGCGCATCGGCGCCGGAGAGCGCCGCGACGAACACCGGGGGCGTCCATGCGTTCGCCCCCATGTCGTAGTGGGCCATATAGAGGTTGCATGTCTGTTTGGCGGCTTGGGTTGTCTGTTCGCAGTCCCCCCTCCGGGCGCCACGTTCGGCGCCGTCGCCGAGAACGCCGTTGGCGACGAAGTAGACGTATGAGCCGTCTTCGCTCGCTCCGATCACACCCCGCACGTCGGCGGTCTCCCCGACATTGGCGTCGACCGCCAGATCCTTCAGTGCCCCCGCCAGGGGCTCGCCTTTGCCACTGGTAACTTCGAACACGTAGAGGTCTTCTCCGTTTGACGCCGTCGAATCGGCGGTCAGCCGCTCCGGGCTCAGGTAGAACACGCGCGAGCCGTCGCTGCTGGCGGTCCTGTAGTGCGATTGTGGGCTGGCAGGTTCGGGGGCACCCTGGGCGGCGTCGACCTCGATGGTTTCCCCCCTTGCGACGTCGCGCATGTAGAGACGTTCGTCGATGTTAGCTTTGAAGACAACGCGTGAGCCGTCGTTGGAGATCGCATTTCGGACGAGTTCACGGCCATTACCACCGCCATAGCCGAGCGACGCTCGCGTGGGTTCGCCATGCGGTAGCACGCTGACCAGCTGCAGATGTCCCGCGGACCACTCGTAAAGGCCGCCTTCGTCTCCGGGTGTCGAGGTCAAGCCCACGCTGGATTCGAGTACGATGTGGCTGAAGTTGGGCGTGGCGGAGATGAACTTGACGGCGCCCGCGCCTTTGCCGTCACCACCGAACTTGGTCCCTGCCGGCACGTTCCCAGAAGTCACCAGCGCCACGTATTCGCCGTTCGCCGCGCGGAGATAGATAGTCTTTTCGGCCCCTGCCGGCAGCGGGGGAAGTGGCGTGTTGCCCTGCGGTTCGGTCAGCCCGAGCGACAGGTCCGAGGAGAACAGCTTGTATTCCGCCGAATGCCCGACCGCAACCCCCGTAGCGCCTTCGTCATGGGCAGTGGTGATATCCCGCGTTTCCCAGCTGCCGGGCGCGCCGCGGGCGGAGAAGACCTGCGTCACTTCGAGCGTGCGGCTACCCGCGGGGTTGGCTTCGAACGGCGCGTTCGCGGCGTACGTGATCGCGGTTCCGTCCGCGGCCGCCTGGATGTCGGCCCCCTGTTCGTTGCCGATCGCGTCGATCCCAGCGCCCTGCTTGTAGGGCGGGGAGACCATTTCCCACGAGCGCCCGTCGGGCAGCGCCGGCTCGCTGCCGGCGGCCTGCGTCGTAAAGGTCTGTTCGGCGCCGTCGCTGGTACCGAGTTCGTTGATCGCCACCAGCCGGAAGTGGTAGACGGTGCCCGACTGGAGTCCCTGCAGGTGCACGCTGACGCTCTGTGAGTTGAAGCCCGCGCCAATGTCGATACCGGGCGAGGCCGGCAGATCGCCGCACGAGGCGGGACTGGCGGCGCAGCTGACCGTGCCGTACTGGAAGTAATAGGTGGCGTCTGGACCGGTGGGCTTCAGCTGCCCCGTGAGCGTGGCGCTGGTTCCCGTCACTTCGGTGGGCGACTCGTGTTCGATCGTCGGCGGCGATTCCGGTTCCAGGACGAAGCGGTCCACCTTGTCCGCGGCGGCGTCGGCGACATAGACATCGCCCGTCGCGGCATCGACGGCGACGCCGCTCCCGCGAGTCAGGTGGTCGGAGCCGAACGTCTCGATGAGCGAATCACCTGCACTGAAGCGCGCAACCGAGTTTTCGGCATCCGCGTCAACGACGTAGACATCGTTGCTCGACAGGTCGACCGCGACCTCGCCGGGGAACTCGATTGCGCCGGGTTTCTTTACCAGGCTGTCGAATTCTTGGACCAGAACCGCGCCGGAGCTGTCAAGCTTGGTGATGCCGTAGAAGAACGATTTGATGTAGAAGTTTTCCTGGGAGTCAACCGCGAAGGCATGCCCGCTGAAGACTTCCCCGGACCCGGATTGCGCTTCCCGACTCGCGAGGAATTCGTTGGCGACAGCGCCACTGAAGCTGTCGATGAAATTTTCGAAGGCCGTTGCCTGGTTGACCCATAGCGTCCCGCCGGAGCCGACTGCGAGCCCGATGATTTCCCCGAACGTCGAGCCACCAGACGTTTCCGTGATTTGTCCGATGTATTCGCCGGTTGAGCTGAACTTGTCGACAGCTTTGTGGCCCACATCTGCGACATACACATCGCCAAACGACGGGCTGCCGGGATCGTTGTCCACCGCGATCCCCTGCGGCGCAGAGAGCTTCCCAGTCGGAGCCGCCTGCCCTTCGACAGCGACGTTCGAGCCGCTCCCGTCGAACTGCCCCACGTAGGCACCGGCGGCGGTGAAGTACTGCACGCGGTTGTTGCCACCGTCCACGACGTACACATCCCCCGTCGCTTCATTCACAGCGACACCCGCCGGGCTCGAGAGCTGGCCGTTGCCGGCGCCTTCGCTCCCAAACGACCCGCTGAAGATGTGATCCCGAGCCGCCAGCGCCGGCGCGCTCCACAGCAGCAGCCCCACCACCATCGCGCACAGCGCGGCCGGCGCCGCCAACGTGAGCTTGCGAATCCTCATCGAACAATCCCCTCCTCGAGACCGGAGGGGACTGCCCCCCGCCTGTTGCATGACGACGCGCTCACGAGCGCGAGACGATGAAGGGCGACCGGCGCCAAACGCGCGCGCCGCGCCCATGCGGCTGCGACCCAGGCCCGCGCCACGGCGATCCGGGCCCGCACTGCGGCGACCCGGGCCCGCGCCGCGACCCAGGCCCGCACCGATCCCATCGCCCGCGGGGGCGACTGGGCGGCCGGCGGAGGACCGCCGAACGAGAGCTCTAGCGGCTAGAGCCCCAGGCGAAGAGAGAGAGAGAGAGAGAGAGATGTGTCAGCGAGAAGCTGACGCATCTAGCAACGGCCCGGTCACCGGACGCGACGACTCCCGGCACGTATGTCCCTCCCGAACTCACGCGAAATACAGCTCCCTCGAGCATCGTGCGACCCGGATCCCCTCTCCAGTGGACACCCCTGCAAAGCGCTGCGGCGGGCCGACCCAAGGAGACCAACCCAAACCCGACTCCTATGTTGAAAAAACATACGGTGACCTAAATGACTACCGCATGTTGCGCATCATAGACACATCTATAGGCAGCCGTCAAGCCCCCCCACCCGGAGGGCGATTCACCGCTACGCGTGGTCCGCGGGATCGAGCTCGAGCGCCACGCCGGCGATCCTCAGCTCGTCCCCCGGCTGGAAGCCCTCGGCCTCCAGCGCGCGCAGCACCCCCAGGCGCCGCAGGCGCCCCTCCACATAGGCCATCGCGTCCTCGTTCTCGACGTCGAAGCGCGCGAGCAGGCGCTCGACGGGATGCCCGCGCACCGCGAAGACCCCCGGCTCGACACACTCCACGGAGAAGCCGGTGCGCTCTGCGGGGCGGAAGACCATGTGCTCGGCCAGCTCCTCGCCGGCCGCCTCGGGGGTGCCGACGCTCCCGAGCTCCTCGTCGGCGACCCGCCCACCATCCCCCTCGTGCTGCGCCAGCGCCGGTACGCGGCGGAACAACTCGCCTGCCAGCTCATGTAGTCCCGCGCCGGTCGCGCTCGACGTCGCGATCACCGGCACGTGCGTGCCGAGTCGCTCGGACCATTGCGCGACGGCCTCCGCGATGCGCTCCGCCGTGACGAGGTCCGCCTTAGAGAGCGCCAGGACCCGCGGCAGCGCGGCCAGGCGCGGGTCGTGCGCGGCCAGCTCGCGCTCGATCGTCGCGTGGTTGGCGAGCGCGTCCTCGGTGCCCCCCGAGATCTCGGGCGCGAGGTCGAGCACGTGGACCAGCAGGCGCGTGCGCTCGACGTGCGCGAGAAACTCGTGCCCGAGGCCCGCGCCGGCGCTCGCGCCCTCGATCAGCCCCGGGATGTCGGCGACGACCAGCTGGCGGTCCTCGCTTTCGAGGACCCCCAGCACCGGCTCCAGCGTCGTGAACGGATAGGAGGCGACCTTCGGCGCCGCGCGCGTGAGGCGCGCCAGCAGCGAGGACTTGCCCGCGTTCGGCAGGCCCACGAGACCGACGTCGGCGAGCAGCTTCAGGCGCAGCTCGAGCCACCCCTCCTCGCCCGCCAGCCCGCGCTCGGCGAAACGTGGCGCCTGGCGCGTCGGCGTCGTGAAGCGCTTGTTCCCGCGCCCACCCGATCCGCCGCGCGCGATGAGTGCGCGCTGGCCGTGCTCCAGGAGCTCCCAGCGGCGCCCCGCCAGGTCGTCGCCGCCATCGCCGCCCCTGCCGCGGCCGGCAGTCGCGCCGTCGTCCTCTCCTGCCCCCACGCCCTCGACCACTGTGCCCGGCGGCACGCGCACCACGAGCGCCTCCCCGTCGGCGCCGTGACGCAGCGACCCTTCCCCGCGCCCGCCACGCTCGGCGCGGTAGTGCGCCTTGCGCGTAAACCACTGCAGGTCGCGCAGCGAGTCGTCGCACTCCAGCACCACGTCCCCTCCGCGCCCGCCGTCGCCGCCATCCGGTCCGCCGCGCGGCACGTGCGCTTCGCGGCGAAAGCTCGAACAGCCGTCGCCGCCGGCGCCGGCCCGAATATGAATGCGCGCGCGATCGTGGAGCACGGTCCCATCCTGACAGCGCGCGCCGGTCGGGCCAGCGCGCTAGACGACGCTAGACACGCTAGACGGTGCTAGACGTGCTAGACGGTGCTAGACGCGCTAGACGACGCTAGACTCGCCAGCGTGGCTGAGCCCGACAGTCCCGTCTTCCTAATCACCGGCGCCTCCACCGGGATCGGTGCCGCCACCGCCCGCCACGCGGCCGCTGCCGGCTACCGCCTCGTGCTCGCCGCGCGCTCGCGCGATCCTCTCGAGGAACTGGCCGCCGAGCTCGGAGGCCCCGAGCAGGCGCTGGCGATCGTCTGCGACGTGACCGAGTGGGAGCAGCAGGAGCGCATGGTCGCCGCCGCGCTCGACGCCTTCGGGCGCCTCGACGTCGCGTTCGCCAACGCCGGCTTCGGCGGCGCGCGGGGCTTTCTGAAGGACACCCCCGAGCAGTGGCGCGCGATGATCCTCACGAACGTCTACGGCGCCGCGCTGACGATCCGAGCCACGATCCCCGCACTGAAGGAGTCCAAAGGCCATCTGCTGCTGACCTCCAGCGTCGCCGGCCGCCGTGTGATCCCGGGCTCGCTCTACTCCTGCACCAAGCACGCCGTCACCGCGATGGGCGAGGCCGCGCGTCAGGATCTGAACGACACAGGGGTGCGCGTCACGCTGATCGAGCCCGGCATGGTCGACACGCCGTTCTTCGAGAACCGCCCCAGCGCGGCCCTGGAGGCCGAGGACATCGCGCGCGGGGTCATGTACGCGGTGTCACAGCCCCCGCACGTTGACGTCAACGAGATCCTGATCCGGCCCACCGCGCAGCAGGGGTAGCGCGAGCGCCATCCCAAGGCGCGACTACACTCGGAGCCATGCGCACGTTGGTTCTCGAGCCGCCTCCCACCGAGCTCCAAGCGCTGATCGAGCGCCGCAGGCAGCTCGGCATAGATCTCTACGACGAGGTTTGGGAGGGCGTGCTGCACATGGTTCCCGCTCCGCACAGCGCACACGGCAAGATCGACCGCCGCCTCGCTCGGCTGCTCGACGCACCCGCCCGGGCTGCCGGGCTGGACGCGACCGGGCCGATCAACCTCGGGACGTCCGAGGATTACCGCGTCCCCGACGCAGCACTGCTGCGGCCGGGTCCCGACGGCGTGTACCTGCCGAGCGCCGCACTCGTCGTCGAGATCGTCTCGCCCGGCGACGAGACCTGGGCGAAGCTATCTTTCTACGCCGCGCACGCGGTCGAGGAGCTGTTGATCGTCGATCCGCAGAAGCGCTCCATCGACTGGCTCGCTCTACGCGACGACAGTTTTGAGGCGATCGAGCGCAGCTCCGTGATCGACCTCTCCGTCACGCAGCTCGTCGAGGGGCTCGACTGGCCGTAGAGCGCGCCGCCCGCTGCGGTCGGCCCGCGGAGCCGCTCAGTCCGCCGCGACCACGCTCACCACGCGACCGCGGCGGCCGGCGGTGAACACGACGGTCCCGGCGGCGCGCGCGAAAAGCGTGTCGTCCTTGCCCATCCCGACGCCCTCGCCGGCCTTGAAGCGCGTGCCGCGCTGGCGCACGATGATCTCGCCGCCCGTGACGGCCTGACCGGCGAACGTCTTCACGCCGAGCCGTTTGGAGTTGGAGTCGCGGCCGTTGCGGCTCGACCCGAGCCCCTTCTTATGCGCCATCCTCGCTCGCCTCCTTCGGTGTCTCGTGCGCTTTGGCCGCAGCCGGTTTCGCCGCAGCCGCCGGTTTCGCCGCAGCCGCTTTGGCGGCCGGCTTGGACTCGGGCTCAGCCGGGTGCGCGGCAGCGGCAGCCGGTTTCGCGGCTTTGCGGGCGGCTTTGCCGCCGTGCGCGATGTCGAGGATCTCGATGCGCGTCAGATCCTGGCGGTGGCCGGTGCGGCGTTTGTAGCCGCGCTTGGGCTTGAACTTGACGACCCGCAGCTTCTTGCCGCGCTCGTGGGCGAGCACGCGCGCGGTGACCTGCACCTGCGCGAGGCCCTCGGCATCGACGACCGTCTCATCCGAGCGGTACATCAGCGGCTGCAGCATCACGTCCTGGCCCTGCTCCGCCGCGAGGCGCTCCACGAGCAGGTGCTGCCCGCGCTCCACGCGGTACTGCTTGCCGCCGGTCTTCACGATCGCGTACATGTCTTCTGGTCGTTCCTCTGCTGTCTCGATGGGAGGCCGCGGGCCATGGTCAGGCCGCCTCCTCGGCGGCGCTCCGGGCCTTGGCAGCCGAACGGCGTCGCCCGCCTCTGCGGCCACGACGCCGAGGTTTGGATTGTACGCCATCCTCGTCGCCCTCGCCGGATGCCTGCGCGTCGTCCGTGGCTCCATCCGCCGACGCCGCGACGGCCGGCTCGCTCTCGGATCGCGGCGCGGCGCTCTCCCCCGCGCGCTCCGCTGCGCCCTCGGGGTCGGACGCGCCGTCGGACTCGGCTGAGCCCGTCGCTTTCGCCGGTGCCGCCGGAGCGCTTTTCGCCGCCGGGCGCGCCCGGCGCGTGCGGCGCCTGGCCGGCGGCGGCGTGGGCCGCGGTGCGGGACGCACGACCTCGCCGTTCTCGTCCAGCAGCAGCGCGGAGGCCGCGGTGCGCCCGACCTGCTCGATGCGCACCATCCGCTTCTCCCCCACGTGCGGCGAGGCGCCGGCGATCGAGATTATGTAGCCGTCGATCTTCGCGACCGCGTCGTCGACGTCGTACATGTGCGGCTCGACGATCTCCACCAGCACCTCGTCGCCGGCGTGGAACGGCAGCGCGCGCTCCTCGACCTCCTCGCGCGTCCCCTGGAAGGTGATCGCGAAGTGGTCCAGCGTGAGCCCTTCGGAGCCCTCGAAGTGGAACGAGCGGCCCGTTTCGCGCTCCAGCGCGTGCAGCACACGCGAGTGCTGCCCGGTGAACTGCGCCGTGACGCGCGGGTTGATCTGCACCAGGAACGCCTCGTCGTCGGGGTGTTCGGCGGCGATCTCGCGCAGGTGGCGCTCGAAGTCGATCGCGATCGTCTCCTCCGAGCGGATCACGCCGTCGCCCTCGCACGTCGGGCACGGGCGGCTCATGATCTCGCGCACGCCCTCGGTGACGTTCTGGCGCGTCATCTCGACCAGGCCGAGCTTGGAGATCTCCGCCGTGAAGGTCTTCGTGCGGTCCTCGTCGAGCGACTTGCGCAGCGTCTTCATCACCGCGTCGCGGTTGCGCGCGCGCGCCATGTCGATGAAGTCGATCACGATGATTCCGCCGATGTCGCGCAGGCGCAGCTGGTTGACGACCGCCTCGGCGGCCTCGAGATTGGTGCGCGTGATCGTCTCCTCCAGGCCCGCGCTGCGCCCGCGGCCGGTGAAGGAACCCGAGTTCACGTCGATCACGGTCAGCGCCTCGGCGTAGTCGATCATCAGGTAGCCGCCGCTCGGCAGGTCCACGCGCCGCGACATCACGCCCTCGATCGCCTTCTCCACGCCGTAGGCCTCGAACAGCGGCGTGGGCTCCTGCCAGAGCTCGACGCGCTCCACGAGCTCCGGCGCGGTGCGCGTGAAGAACGACACCAGCCGGTGGTGCTGCTGCTCGTCGTCGACGATCGCGCGCTCGAAGTGTTCGGAGAAGATGTCGCGCACGACCCGCACGGAAAGGTCCGCCTCCTGGAAGACCATCGCCGGCGCCTGGGTCTCGTCGACGCGCTTGACGAGCACCTCGTGCAGCTTGTGCAGGTACATCAGCTCGCGCTCGAAGTCCTCGCGCTTGGCGCCGTGCGCGGCGGTGCGGATGATCGCGCCGCCGCTGCCGAGGTCGAGTTTGGCGGTCTGCCTCCGCAGCCTCTCTCTCTCGCGGTCCTCGAGACGTCGCGAGACGCCTACTCCCTCACCGGTGGGCTGGTAGACCATGTAGCGGCCGGCGATCGTGAGCTCCATCGAGAGCCGGGCGCCCTTGGTCTTGAGCGGGTCCTTGATGACCTGCACGACGAGCTCCTGACCGGGTTTCAGCAGCTCCGTGATCTTGCGGCCGCCGCCACGCCCGCGCCGCGGCGCCTCGACGCCCGGCAGCACGATCTCGTTGACGTGCAGGAAGCCGTTCTTCTCCAGCCCGATGTTGACGAACGCGGCCTCCAGGCCGGGGATGACGTTATCGACCTTGCCCTTGTAGATGTTGCCGACGATCGAGCGCGCTCCGCGCCGCTCCAGGTAGAGCTCGGCGATGCGATAGCCGGCGTCTGGCTGCGCATTGACGCGTTTGCGCCGGCGTCCCCCGGAAGGGGCTTTGGCCGCGGCGGGCACGCCGGCGGCCTCCATGAGCGCGACGCGCGTCTCCGCGCGGTCGACGCTGACGAGTACTTGCTTTTTCAATTTGATCCGGTCTTTCGGTGTTGGTTGGCGCCGTCCTGGAGTGGACGGCTCCCAGCGCGGGAGCCGTGCGGGCCGCGGGAGCCGTGCGGGCTCTTATGGCGGATTCCGGAGGGATGGCGTACATGTGTATATGTATTCAGTGCCGCAGGACGCGGCCCTTCAAAGCTTCGGCGGCGCGCGCCTGAACGTAGATCGACTGCAGCAGCCCGACGGCCAGCAGCGTCGCGATCACCGACGATCCGCCATAGCTCATGAGCGGAAGCGTGACGCCGGTGATGGGCATGATCCCAATGGCCATGCCCACGTTGACGAACACCTGAAACATAAGCATAGCCACAACCCCAGCGGAGATCAGCGACCCGAACAGATCCTTGGAGATCGTCAGGATCCGCAGCGCGCGCCAGATCAGCAGCGCGTACAGCGACAGCACCAACGCCGCTCCCACGAAGCCGTATTGCTCGCCGATCGCGGCGAAGATGAAATCGGTGTTGTCCTCCGGGACGAAGTGCAGTTTGGTCTGCGTCGCGTTCTCCCCACGCCCGGTCTTCTGGCCCGAGCCGATCGCGATCTGGGACTCCTGCTGTTGGTAGCCTTCTTCTTCTGAGTTTTTGGGGGGGTTGAGGAAGGACGTCAGGCGCGCTGTCTGGTAGGAGTTCAGCACCTGCACGCCGACCGCCGGGGCGACGACGAGCACGAGCGTGATCGCCACCGCGCCGAGCGCCGCGAGCCCCGCGAGGTGGCGCCAGGGCACGCCCGCGACGAACAGCACGGTCACGGCGATCGCGATGTACACGAGGCCCGAGCCAAGGTCGGGCTGGACGATCACGAGCATCGCGGGCACGAGCGCCGCGAGCATCACGCGCACCGTCGTGTCGCGGTCGCGCAATGTGCGCCAGCGGTCCACGACGAGCGCGGCGAGCGCCGTGATCAACAGCACCTTGCCGAGCTCGGACGCCTGGAAGGAGAAGAACGGGAAGCTGATCGCGCGCACCGAGCCTTTCGCGCCGTGCCCGAGGCCCAGCACGGCGAAGATGCTGAAGATCAGCACCGCGTAGATCCCGCGCTTGAACTGTCGCAGACGCGCGTAGTCGATCCGCGTCAGCGCCAGCATCAGCACCAGCCCGATCGCCAGGTAAAAGGTCTGGCGGTTCGAGTAGTAGTGCGGCTGCCCGGGCACCAATTCCGAGGTGACCGAGCTCAGCGTCACGACCGAGCACACGCCGAGCCCGATCACCGCGAGCGTCAGCAGTGGGTCGAGCGCCAGCCGCGGGCCGACGCGTGGCTCGGAAGGCGCCTCATGGGTGCGGCGGCCGGTCGGCCGCGAGGTGTCGATCGGGCTCAGCGTGGACATCGGCTCATTTGTCGGCGCTCGATCCGCTGACCAGCTTCAGATGCTCGCCGAACCACTTCTCGGCGAGCAGTCGCGCGACCGGCGCGGCGGCCTGGTCGCCGAAGCCGCCCTGTTCGACGGTTGTCGCGATCACGATCGGGCGCCTGGGGTCGGGCAGGAAGCACATGTACCACGCCTGTTCGATCTGACCCGCGCGTTCCGCCGTGCCGGTCTTGCCGTAGACGGGGTGGAGCGACTGGTTCCATCCCGACCACACGTCCGCGGAGGTGCCGCCCGCGGCGAAGGTCGCGTCGTGGATGCCTTCCATCACGGTCGAGAGGTTGGAGTAGTCGAAGTCGACGTGGCGTTTGGGCGGGAAGCTCAGCGCCTGCACGATGCCCCCGCCTGGACTTTCGATCGCGACGCCCAGATGCGGGGTGACAACGGTCCCGTGGCCTTCGTGCATGTAGGCGTTGGCGAGCGCGGAGTACGCGACCGCCATCTGCAGCGGGTCGGTCAGCAGGTCGCCCTGGCCGACCGCGAGGTGCATGTTGTCGCCGACTGTCCAGGCGCGCTTTTGGGAGACGAAGGCGCAGCCGGCTTTTGGGGGGTGGCGTTCGCAGACTTCCTGGAGGTGGTTCACATGCTGGCGCCAGCGCGCGTCGGGTACGACGCCTTCGGCTTCGTTGGGCAGGTCGATCCCCGTCGGCCTGCCGATCCCGAGCTTGTGGGCCATGTTCTGGATCACATCGCCGTGGTTGTTGTCACGCTCGCCGACTTCGAAGAAATAGGTGTCTGAGGAGACCGTCAGTGCCTGCACGAGTCCGACGGCGCCGTAGTCGTTCTTCCCCGCGTTGCAGAATTCCTGGAGGCCGGCCCTGATGCACTGACCGGCTCCGAGCCCTTCGCTTGGGCTGAGGAGACCGGCTTCGAGGCTCGCCATCGCGGTTATCGGCTTGAACGTGGAGCCCGTCGGGTAGTTACCTTCGGCGGCGCGGTTGAGGAACGGCACCGGTTTGTCGGGACCGGGCGCGTTGGGCTGTTCGATCGCTTCCAGTTCGTGTTTGGTGATCGGCTTGGTGAGGCGGTTGGGGTCGAAGCTCGGGTAGGAGGCCATCGCGTAGATTTCGCCGTTGAGCGGGTTCATCGCGACCATCGCCGCGCCGCTGCCGGGATGGCCGAGGCCGTGGGCGAGTTCCACGCCCTTGCGCAGCCCGATTTCGGCCTCGCGCTGCAGGCCGAGGTCGATCGAGAGCCGCAGCGTGTAGCCGGCCTGCGGCGGCACGTCCGGTTTGCTCGTCGGCACGACCTGGTTTTCGGAGTTGACCTCCACGGGCTGCTCGCCGGGGGTGCCGCGCAGGTAGCGGTCGTAGTAGTACTCCAGGCCCGACTGCCCGACGACGGTGCCCTGCTTGACGCCTTTGAAGCCGGGGCGTTTGAGCTGCTTTTCCCCGACCTGCCCGACGTAGCCAAAGGTCTGGGCGGCCATTTCCCGGGCGGGGTAATACCGGATCGACACCGGCTCCTGCGTGACCCCCGGGTAGTCGTTCTGGCGCTCGGCGAGCACGGTCAGCACGCCGCGGCCGGCGTCGGTCTTGATCGTCACCGGCGCGTAGCGCAGTTCGCCGAGCCCCTTCTTGAGGCGTTCGCGGATGTCTTGCGGGGTCATGCCGAGCAGCCGCCCGAGGCGCCGGTAGAGACGGCTGCGGCGCGGTCCCGCGGGGGGCAGCTCGGAGGGCACGATCTGCACGGCGTTCGTGACGCGGCTGGTGACGAGCAGTTCGCCGCCCCGCCCGCGGATCTGTCCGCGCGGCGCTGGGATCGGGATTTCCCGGGTGGTATTCGCGGCGGCCTGCTGGACGTACTGTTCGCCGGAGAGCACCTGCAGGTACCAGAGGCGGAAGAAGATGATCCCGAACATGATCAGCGCGAACCCGCCGATCACCGCGACGCGTACGCCGAGCTGCGATGAGAGCGGGATCCGCGGCTCCGGCGTTCTGGCGCGTTCCATCGAGCTCATCCTCGAGACAGGGGGCTCAGGCCGCCGGTGGTGTACGCGCGACGCCGGCGCCGGCGCGGATCGTCGGGGAGGCTTGGCTCGACGATGCGGCGCACAAGCACCCAGACGGGCAGGGCGACGAGTGCGTCGACGATCGTCCCAAGGACGATCTGGCGCAGCAGCTCGAAGCTGACGGGGGCGTCGACGCCGAGCATGAACTCGACGAGCGAGTAGCCGACGCTCGCGGCGGCGGCGGCCGCCGCGCCGACGAGCAGCGGCGTGAGCGTCGCCTGCGGGTCGCGTAGCTCGCGCAGACGTCCGCAGGCGTAGCCGACCACGGTGAAGATCAGCGACGTCAACCCGAGCGTCTGCACCAGCAGCAGGTCCACGAGCAGGCCGACCGCGAAGCCCACGGTGGCGCCCACGACCGAGCCGCAGAGCAGGCCGACGAATGCGACGACCAGCGGGGAGAGGTCGACGACGACGCCGAACACGGGCACCTCGGAGACGACACCGATCTGTAGGAAGACGACGACGACCGCGAGCACGGCGAGGCGCACCGCCAGCGGTACCGAGGGCGCGCCGCCGTTCATCCGCCGCCTCCGACCGAGGCGAGCTGGCCGCCGGAGAAGCCTTCTTCCTTCCCGCTCGTCCCCGGGGGCATGCTTGCCGCCAGGCGGCTCGCCTGCGCGGGAGCGGAGTCGGAGGCGTAGGTGAGCACCTGGACGGTTTCCAGGCCGTGGAGTTCGGCGAGCGGGCGCACGTTGACCGACTTGAACGGGCCTTCTTCCTGCACCGAGGTCACCTGCCCGACGGGGATGCCGCGAGGAAAGATCGAGGGATCCTGGCTGGAGATCGTGCCGGACGTCACGACGTAATCCCCCGGATTGACGGGCGTGTTGGCCGGCAGGTACTGCATCAGCAGATCGTTGGGGTCGCCGACCTTCGGCTCGATCAGGCCGGGCGCGCCCGTTTCGTTGACGATCGCGGACACCGCGACGCTCGGGTCGGTGATCAGGCTGACGTGCGCGCCGTCGGGCGCGGCGAGCGTGACCTTGCCGACGACGCCTTCGCCGACGATCACGGGGTCGTTGATCCGCACGCCGTCGGCGGTCCCCTTGTCGATGTCGATCGTGGAGCTCCACAGCGTCGGCGATTTGCCTGTGACGGTCGCGGTGACGGCCCTGTAGGCACCGATCCCGAGCTGGTTGTCGAGGTGGTACAGGCGCCGCAGCCGTTCGTAGGCGCGCGCTTCGCTGACGCGCCCGATCAGCTGCGCGCGCAGCCTCTCGTTCTGCTTTCGCAGTGCGTCGCGCTGGCTTTTGGCGTGCAGCGTCGAGCTGAACCACCCGAACAGGTCGCGCACGGGCTTGAGCGCCTTGTTGGCGCCGTCCTGGATCGGGGAGACGACGGCGAGGAAGTCGCGCTGCACGGAGTGCAGGCGTCCGCTGGGCGCCTCGCCGAAGTACGCGGTGAGCAGGATGAGGGACAGCGCGACGAGTCCGATGAGCACCGCGCGCCGCCGCCTGATCGTCTTGTCGTGCACAGACTATGGCCTTCCGGGGAGTTCACCGCAAAGGGTACGCACCGCGCTCGCGCCACGCCTCAGCGGCAGGCCTCGCTCACCGTCGACGGCGCGAACGAGAGTTGCGGTTGGAGCGGTGTATCGCCTCGAACTCCTCCAGCGAGCGGCCCGATCCGACGGCGACGCACGTGAGCGGGGACTCGGCGAGGTGCGCGGGCATCTGGGTCTCCTCGCGCAGGCGCTCGTCGAGGCCCTGCAGCAGGGAGCCGCCGCCGGCGAGCATGATGCCGCGATCCATGATGTCCGAGGCGAGCTCGGGCGGGGTGCGGTCGAGGGTCTCCTTGACGGCGTCCACGATCTGGACGACGGGTTCTTCGAGGGCCTGACGGATCTCCTCGCTCGTGAGGACCACCGTCTTGGGCAGCCCCGACACCATGTCGCGGCCACGGATCTCGGCCTGGAGCTCCTCCTCCATCGGGCAGGCGGAGCCGATCTCGAGCTTGAGCTCCTCGGCGGTCTGCTGGCCGATCAGGAGCTTGTACTCACGCTTGGCGTAGCTGATGATCGCCTCGTCCATCTCGTCGCCGCCCACGCGGATCGACTGCGAGACGACGATCCCGCCGAGCGAGATCACGGCGACCTCGGAGGTGCCCCCGCCGATGTCGACCACCATCGAGCCCGTGGGCTCCCCGACGGGCAGCCCGGCGCCGATCGCGGCAGCCATGGGCTCCTCGATCAGGTAGGCGGTGCGGGCGCCCGCGGACAGACACGCCTCCTCCACGGCGCGCTTCTCCACGCCGGTCACGCCGGAGGGCACGCAGACGACGACGCGCGGGTGCGCGAAGCGGTTCTGGTGGACCTTCTGGATGAAGTGGCGCAGCATCTCCTCGGTGACGTCGAAGTCCGCGATCACGCCGTCCTTGAGCGGTCGGATCGCCTGGATCGTCCCGGGGGTCCGTCCGAGCATGCGCTTGGCCTCGATCCCGACGGCGTGCACCTCGCCGGTGCGCGAGTCGATCGCGACGACGCTCGGCTCGGACAGCACGATCCCGCGCCCGCGCACATAAACGAGCGTGTTGGCGGTACCGAGATCCACCGCCATATCGCGGCCGCCGAAGCCTGTCAGGTAGCTGAGAATGCCCATGTGGTGTCGTGCGACGGGAGGAAGACCTGGGTCGAGGGGGAGCGCACTGCGTTCGGAGCGCCATCCGACGCGGCGTCGCCCACCAGGGAGGGCGCACGCGAGGGGCGCGGGTCCGCGGCCAGTCTAGCGGACGGCCCCGGGCGGCCGGCAAGGGTTGGGAGGCGATTTGCAGGGATATGTCGCGTCAGGACAGGCTCGTGAGCAACTCTGGGTACAGGTCGAGCAGCGTCGCGAGCGGCAGCCCGACGACGTTCTCGTAGTCGCCGCGCACCTCGGCGACGAGCAGCGAGCCGCCTTTCTGGATGGCGTAGCCGCCGGAGCGCTCGCGCCACTCCTCCCGCGCGACATACCACTCCAGCAGCGTCTCGTCGAGCTCGCGAAAGCGGACCTCGGTAGCGGCGAGCGCGGTGCGCTGCTCGCCGTCGAGCAGCAGCGCGACGCCGCTGAGGACTCGATGTGTGGTGCCGCTGAGCGCGCTCAGCGTGGCGCGCGCGTGCGCGGCGTCGGCGGGCTTGCCGTAGATGACGCCGTCGAGCGTGACGAGCGTGTCGACGCCGAGCACCGCCTCGCCGGCGCCCCCGCCGCGTGCGGCGGCGACGGCGCGCGCCTTGCGCAGGGCGTTCTCGACCGCGACCTCCTCGGGGGCGCCGTGCTCGAGCTCGGCGACGTCGGATGGCTGGATCTCGAACGGGACCCCCAGGCGCGCGAGCGCGGCGCTGCGCTGCGGCGAGGCCGAGGCGAGGACCAGCCGGAGATCGGGCCCGGCGGGCACGCCCCCGCCGGCCGGGCCACCCGATTCAGTCGGCGTGTGCCGGCGAGCTGCGCCGCCAGTGCTCAGGCGAGATCCCCGAAGAACAGCGCGGCCTCGCGCGCGGCGGACTCCGGCGAGTCGGAGCCGTGGACCATGTTGCGTCCGGTCTCGGTCGCGAAGTCGCCGCGGATCGAGCCGGGTGCGGCCTCAAGCGGGTTGGTCGCACCGATCACCTGGCGCGCCGCGCGCACGGCCTCCTCGCCCTCGAGCACCATCGCGACGAGCGGGCCGGAGGTGATGAACTCGACGAGCTCCCCGAAGAACGGCCGCTCGGCGTGCTCGGCGTAGTGGCGCTCGGCGAGCTCGCGGTCGAGGACGAGCTGACGCAGCGCGACCAACCGCAGGCCCTTGCGCTCGAAGCGCGCGATTATCTCGCCGGTCAGCGAGCGGGCGAAGGCGTCGGGCTTGACGAGGATCAGCGTGCGGTCCATGGGTTCCTTTTTTGGTTGAGGGGTGGGTGGGGCGCTAGGAGCTCGACCGCGGGCGGCGCGAGCGGCCGACCAGCGGCTCGCCGGACTCCGGAGCGGTGAGGGCTCCGCGCACGGGACGCGCGGGCAGGTCGTCACCTGCCGCCGTGCCCTCGCCGACGCGCGTGGCGGGGTTGGCGGTCAGCAGGTCGCTCGACATGGGCTCGTCGATGTCGCTCGCCGCGGTGGCGGCGTCGCTCGCCGCGATGACGGTGTCGCTCGCCGCGGTGACGGTGTCGCTCGCCGCGGTGGCGCGACGGCGGGCGCGACGCCGCGGCGGCGCTCCGGCGACCTCGGTCTCGCAGTAGGGACAGATCGTCCAGGCTTTGTCGAGCGGCTTGGCGCAGCTCACGCAGCGCTCCTTGAGTTTGCGCAGGCAGCTCGGGCAGCAAACGAACTCCCGCTCGATCGGGTAGTCGCAATGCGGACAGAAGCTGTGGTCGAGCTCGTGCAAGCGCGCTTCGGCGGCGCGCGTCTCGATCTCGCGCTCGTGCACGTCCTCCAGGTACTCCGGCGGCCGCAGGATCAGGTAGATCAGCGTCCCCACGAACGGGAACAGCGAGGCGGCGGTCGCGCATCCGACGATCATCGGGTCGACGATGCGCCGGCGCGCGTCGGTGTAGGTCCAGTAGAGCAGGGAGAGGTAGAGGACGACGCCGAACACGATCAACAGGCTCACGGCCACGTTGAACGCGTTGCTTTCGATTCCGAAGTACGCGAGCGGCGGCATCGTCAGAAGGGGCGCGCGGTCCCGGCCGTTTTCGATGGCGCGCACATTGGGCGGCCGAGTTTAGAGCCTGCGGCGGAAGATGCCTGCATTTCGGCGGCCGGGGCGCTCATAGGAACAACCGCCCGAAGCCGTAGCCGGCGGCAAAGAACACGAGGATCACGAGCGCCACGATCAACGCGACCGCGCCGACCATCGCCAGGACCGAGGGGCCGTCCTCGCTCACAGCAGGTCACCCACGAGATAGACCGAGCCGGTCGCGAGCACCGCGGCGGGCGCGTGCGCGCTCGCCCATGCGCGCGCCTGCGCGAGCGCGCGACGGGGATGGGGATCGCAGGCCGTCTCCTCGAAGCCCTGCTGGCGCGCGAGCGATTGCAGTGCCGCGGGGGAGAGCGCGCGCGGGCTGGGCGGGGCGGTGAACCAGGCGCGCGTGCATAGCGGCAGCAGCTCGCGCAGCATGCTCGCGGCGTCCTTGTCCTCGAGCACGCCCATGACGAGCGCCAGCGGGCGCGCCCGGGGGGGCGCCGCGAGCACCTCGGGCAGCGCCTGGACGAGCGCGGCGACGGCATCCGGGTTGTGCGCCCCGTCGAGCACGGTCAGCGGCTCCCCGTCGAGCACGTGCAGTCGCCCGGGCACCGCCACCTGGGCGGCGGCGTCGCGCACCGCGTCCTCGTCCAGCGCGATCCCCGTGTCGCGCAGGTACGCCTCCGCGGCGACCCGGGCGAGCGCGAAGTTGCGTCGCTGGAAGGGACCGCGTAACGACGCGGCGGTGTCCGCCGCCGCGGTTCCGCGCTCGGGCGCCCGCGCACGCGCGTCCCTCGCCGCGGCACTGTGCTCGCGCGCCCGCGCAGCGGCGTCCCTCACCGCGCCACTGTGCTCGCGCACCCGCGCAGCGGCGTCCCTCGCCGCGCCCGGAGCGAGCGCTGTCACGATCCGCGCGTCGCGCTCGCGGGCGACGGCGTGCGCGACCGCGAGAGCTTCGGGATGCAGGTCGGGGCCAAGCGTGAGCGTCGTGCCGGGGCGCACGACCGCGAGCTTCTCGGCGGCGATGTCGCGCACCGTGGGTCCAAGCCAGCGCGTGTGCTCGAGGCCGACGCCCGTGAGCACCGCGACGTCGGCCTGGATCACGGATGTCGCGTCGTAGCGCCCCCCGAGCCCGGCCTCGACGACGGCGACCTCGACGTCCTGCTCGGCGAGCGCCCAGAACGCCGCGGCGGTGAGCAGCTCGAACTGGGTCACGTGGTCGTCCTCGGCGAGCGTGCGGTTGACGCGCTCGGCGGCCCACGCGGCGCGCGCGACGGCCGCGGCGAACGCGTGCATCTCGATGTCGCGCTCGGCGACCTGGACGCGCTCGGTGTAGGAGACGAGATGGGGCGAGAGGTAGGCGCCGGTGCGCAGCCCGTGGCGGGCGAGGATCGCGGCGGTCATACGCGTCGTGGACGACTTGCCGTTGGTACCGACGACGTGGATCGAGCGAAAGCGACGCTCGGGGGAGTCGAGCGCGGTCATCATGCGCCGCATGCGGTCGAGGCCGAAGCGCATCCCGAACAGCTCCAGCGAGCGCAGGTGACGCTCGGCGCGCTCGCCGCTCCAGGTCGCCTCCCCCACATGCTCGGGAGGCATCCCCTCCCGCGCGCGTAGATCCTCGCTCGACGTCACAGTGCCCCCAGCTCGGCCCGCAGGCGCTCGAGCTTCTCGCGCTCGCCCGCGACGACCGCGGCGGGCGCCTTCTCGACGAATCCGGTGTTGGCGAGCTTGCCCTGGACGCGCGCGATCTCGCCCTCGAGCTTCGCGCGCGCAGCCTCGCGGCGCTGCTCGGCGGCGGCCAGATCGAGCCCGTCGGCGGTGAGCACCTCGAGCGTGCCGCAGGGGATCGCGACGGACGCGATCGGTGCCTCGCCGTCCTCGTCATCGCGCAGTTCCAGCCGCGCGAGGCGCTCGAACGCACCGAGCGTCGACTCGTATCCCTCGGCGCGCAGGCGGGCGGGCACGACGAGGCCGGGACGCGCGCCCACGCTGTCGCGCCAGCCGCGCACGATCGTGACCGCCTCGATCAGCCGCGTCATCTCGATCTCGGCACCCTGGTCCATCTCCAGACCGTCCACCGTCGGCCAGTGCGCACCGGCAAGCAGCGTCTCTCCTCCGTCGAGGTAGGACCAGAGCTCCTCGGTGACGAACGGGATGATCGGGTGCGCGAGCGCCACTGTGGAGCGCAGCACATATAGAAGCGTCGACGCGAGCTCCACGTCCGGCTTCTCGGCGGTCGTGTCGAGCCGCGGCTTCACGATCTCCAGATACCAATCGCAGAGCTCGCCGTAGACGAAGTCGTACAGTCCGAGCGCGGCGTGGGAGAAGTCGTAGTTCTCGATGCGCGCCGCTGTATCGGCGATCACCTGATCCAGCCGCGAGAGGATCCAACGGTCCTCGACGGTTCGGGCCGTCGGCGCGGGCGCGAGGCTCGCCAGCTCGACGCCAGGCAAAGCTGCGATCCGCAGCAGCGCGAAGCGGGTCGCGTTGAAGAGCTTGTTGGCGAGCGCCTGGCCCTGCTGGACCTTCTCCGCGGAGTAGCGCACGTCCTGCGAGGAGGACATCGCGAGCAGCCCGAAACGCACCGCGTCGGCGCCGTGGCGGTCGATCTCCTCGACGGGGTCGATGCCGGTGCCCAGCGACTTGGACATGCGCCGACCGTCGGGCGCCTGGATGACGGAGTGGATGTAGACCTCCTCGAACGGCACGCGGCCGGTGAAGCGCAGGCCCATCATGATCATCCGGGCGACCCACAGGAACAGGATGTCGCGGGCGGTCGATAGGACGTTCGTCGGATAGAAGGCGCTCAGCTCCGGCGTCTCGTCGGGCCAGCCGAGCGTCGCGAACGGCCACAGCGCGGAGGAGAACCACGTGTCGAGCACGTCCTCGTCCTGGCGCACGTCCCCGCCGCAGGAGTGGCAGCGCCCGAGCGGCTCGGCAGCGACATGGGTCTCGCCGCAGACCACGCAGTAGTAGACCGGCAGACGGTGCCCCCACCAGAGCTGGCGCGAGAGGCACCAGGGGCGGATGTTCTCCATCCATTCCAGGTACACGCGGCGGTGGTTGTCGGGCACGATCCGCACCGCACCGCTGCGCACGGCCTCGATCGCGGGCGCGGCGAGCTCGTCCATGCGCATGAACCACTGCAGCGAGATCAGCGGCTCGATGCGCCGACCGGAGCGGTGCGAGTAGGGGACGCTGTGGCGGTAGGGCTCCTCAGCGACGATGCGGCCTTCCTCGCGCAGCGCCGCCACCACCGCCTTCTGGGCGTCGGCGACGGACAGCCCGGCGAAGCGCTCGCCGGCCTCGGCGGTCATGTGGCCGTCCTCGCCGATCACCGACACCTGGTCGAGTTCGTGGCGGCGACCGATCTCGAAGTCGTTGGGGTCGTGCGCGGGGGTGATCTTGAGCTGACCCGTCCCGAAGTCCGTCTTCACGTGCTCGTCGGCGATCACCGGCAGGTGGCGCCCGACGAGCGGCAGGATCGCGGTGCGCCCGACCAGGTCGGCGTAGCGCTCGTCGCCCGGGTTGACCGCGACCGCCGTGTCGGCGAGCATCGTCTCGGGGCGAACCGTCGCGACCGTGACGCTCCCTCCACCCTCCAGGTCGTAGCGGATCGAGTAGAGCGTGTCGGTCTCCTCGCGCTCCTCGACCTCGAGATCGGAGATCGCCGAGCGCGTGCCGGGGTCCCAGTTGACGATGTAGCGGTCGCGGTAGACGTACCCCTGCTCGTAGAGGTCTTGGAACACCTTCAGGATCGCGCGGTGGTAGCCGTCGTCGAGCGTGAAGCGCTCTTCGTCGTAGTCACAGGAGGCGCCGAGGCGCTTGAACTGCTCGACGATCGTGTGCCCGTAGTGCTCGCGCCACTCCCATACGCGCTTGGTGAACTCCTCGCGGCCGAGCTCGTGACGATCCTTTCCCTCCGCGCGCAGCGCCTTCTCGACCTGCGCCTGCGTGGCGATCCCGGCGTGGTCGGTGCCGAGGATCCACTTCGTGCGCTGGCCGCGCCGCGCGTTCATGCGGTGGTAGCGGATCAGCGCGTCCTGGATCGAGCCGTTGAGCGCGTGGCCCATGTGCAGCGATCCGGTGATGTTGGGCGGGGGGACCGCGATCGAGTAGTTGCTCTCGGCGTCCCCCTCGGGCTCGGGGTGGAACAGCCCGGAGTCCAGCCAGCGCGCGAGCACGCGCGGCTCGGTCTCCGCCGGGTCGAAACGGGTGCGATCCTCGAGCTCTCTGACGCGCTCGTCCATATAGGGAGAGTTTATGTGGCGCTCAGTTGGCGATCCCGCCGAGATAGGCGAACGGGTGCAGCATCTGCCAGTACGGCAGCCCGTTGCCCTCGGTGTGGATCTCGCTGCCGGCGGGCGCCTCGCCGCGCAGGCGCTCGGCCAGCGCCGCGGCGTCGTCCTCGTCGTTCGCGCCGACCAGCAGGTGGCGCCAGTGCTGGCCCACGGGGATCCCCTCGGAGCGCAGGCGCTCCGCGAACGCGCGCGCGTCCTGATGGGTCGGCAGCGTGATGCGGACCTCCCACTCGGGGTACCCGGCCTGCGCGGATTCCTCGCTCTCGTCCTCCTCCAGTCGCGCGTGCTCGGCTGCGCGCTGCGCCTCGTCGTGGGGCAGCGGGCGCTCGGCATCCTCCCAGTGCTCCTCCAACGGGTGCCAGCGCGCGACCTGCAGCTCGACGTGGAGCTGCTCGCGGGCGGCGATCTCCCCCACGGCCGCGCGGATGCTCTGAGCGTTGTCGTGAGAGTCGGTGTAGAGGAACACGTCGTCGCGGTCGTGCGTGACCGCCGCGCGCGGCAGCCGGCCGTGCGCCTCGCCGCCGTGCTCGATCGCCGCGTACAGCCGCCCCGCCTCGGGCGTGTGCGCGCGCACGCGAAACTCGTCCTGCCCGGCCCCGTCCGCCATTGTCGCTACGCGGACTCCTCGCGCAGCCGCCGCGTCCGCGCCGGCTTCTCCTCGGGGGCGGCCTCGGTGACGAGCGTGGGCGTGCGGCCCTGCTCGACGGTCTCTTTCGTGACGACGCACTTCTTGACGTCGCGCCGCGAGGGCAACTCGAACTGGACCTCCAGCAGGATCTCCTCGATGATCGAGCGCAGGCCGCGCGCGCCGGTGTCGCGCTCCAGGGCGCGCTCGGCGATCGCGGCGAGCGAATCTTCGGAGAACACGAGCTCGATGCCGTCGAAGGAGAAAAAGCGCTGGAACTGCTTGACGAGCGCGTTGCGCGGCTCGACGAGGATCGAGACGAGGTGCTCGCGCGTGAGCTGGTGCACGGCGCTCATCACCGGCAGGCGCCCGATGAACTCGGGGATCAGGCCGTATTCGATCAGGTCCTCCGGGAGGCAGCGCTCGAACACCTCACCCGTGTCGCGATCCTCGGGCGCCTCGATCGCGGAGGCGAAGCCGATGCCCTTGTGGCCGATGCGCCGCTCGATCACCTTGTCGAGGTTCGCGAAAGCGCCGCCGCAGATGAACAGGACGTTGGTCGTGTCGATTGTGAGGAACTCCTGGTGGGGGTGCTTGCGCCCACCCTGTGGGGGCACGGAGGCCTGAGTGCCCTCGAGGATCTTCAGGAGCGCCTGCTGGACGCCCTCCCCGGAGACGTCGCGCGTGATCGACGGGTTGTCGGCCTTGCGCGCGATCTTGTCGACCTCGTCGATGTAGATGATCCCGGTCTCGGCCTTCTTGACGTCGTAGTCGGCGGCCTGGATCAGCTTGAGCAGGATGTTCTCGACGTCCTCGCCGACGTAGCCGGCCTCTGTCAATGCGGTCGCGTCGGCGATCGCGAACGGCACGTTGAGGATCCGCGCGAGCGTCTGCGCGAGCAGCGTCTTGCCGCAGCCGGTCGGGCCGAGCAGCAGGATGTTGGACTTCTGCAGCTCGACGTCGGAATCGCCGGACTGCATCATCTGGACACGCTTGTAATGGTTGTAGACGGCGACCGAGAGCGTGCGCTTGGAGGTCTCCTGGCCGATCACATACTCGTCGAGGACGTCATAGATCGCCCTCGGCTTGGGGAGGTTCTCCAGATCGAACATCGGCGTCGGAGCGAGCTCCTCGTCGATGATCTCGTTGCAGAGATCGATGCACTCGTCGCAGATGTAGACGCCGGGTCCTGCGATCAGCTTCTTGACCTGGCGCTGCGACTTGCCGCAGAAGCTGCAGAGGAGCTGCTCGTTTGAATCTGTCGGGCGGGCCATTCTCTCCTCCTTGCGCGGGTCCGCTTACCCCATACCCCTAGTGCTCGGAGATAACGCGATCGATGATCCCGTACTCACGCGCCTCTTCGGAGCTCATGAAGTAATCGCGCTCGGTGTCCTTGCTGACCTGCTCGAGGTCTTTGCCGGTGTGCTTGGCGATGATCTCGTCGAGGCGGTGGCGGACGTCGATGATCTCTTTCGCGTGGATCTCGATGTCGGTCGCCTGCCCCTGGAAGCTGGATGAGACCTGGTGGATCAGGATCTTCGCGTTGGGCAGCGCCATGCGCTTGCCTTTGGCCCCACCGGCGAGCAGCAGCGCGCCCATCGACATCGCGATGCCGACGCAGATCGTCTGGACGTTGGGCTTGATGAACTGCATCGTGTCGTAGATCGCCAGCCCCGCATAGACCGAGCCGCCGGGCGAGTTGATGTACAGCGAGACGTCCTTTTCGGGGTCCTCGGACTCCAGGTGCAGCAGCTGGGCGACGACGAGATTGGCGATCTGGTCGTCGACGGGCGTCCCCAGAAAGATGATGCGCTCGTTGAGCAGGCGGCTGTAGATGTCGAACGCGCGCTCCCCGCGGGAGGTCTGCTCGACGACCATCGGAACAAGTGGGCTCATAGTCCTCGCTTCAGTTTCGCTTCACGGGCCGGATTCCTCCACAGCTGGGCGCAGACGCGAGACGACACTGCAGACACGGAGCGGACGGGCACGCGTACAGGCTAGCGATCCGGGGTCCACAGTCCGCCGCTCTGCTGCGGCTCTCCGTCGGGGGCCTCCTCGCGGGCGCGCTCGGCGCGCTCCTTCTCAGGCGTCCACAGCTGCTCTCGCGCGCGTGCCTGCTCGAGCGGGATCGGCTTGGCCTCCGAAACCATCAGGTCCATCGCCTGACGCGCGGCGAGATCCTCGCGCAGCTCCTCCAGGCGCCCGGCATCGCGCAGCCGCTCCAGGAGATCCTCCGCCGGGACCCCTTCGCGCTCCGCGGTGACGGCAAGCGACTCCAACAGCTCACCCTCGCTGGGCTCGATGCCCTCGGCCTGCACGATCGCCGTGAGCACGGCCTCGCGCCGCAGGGCGCGCTCGGCGGAAGGGGCGAGCTCCTCGAGGCTCTCCTGCTCGCTGCGACCGGAGATGCCGAGGTAGGCCTCGCGGGAGATGCCGCGGTGGGAGAGGCTGTGCAACATGCGCTCCCACATCTCCCGCGCGCGACCCTCGACGAGCGCCGCCGGCACATCGACGGTCGCCTGATCGACAGCGGCGTCGAGCGCGGCCTGGCGGAACTCCTCCTCGATCTCCTTCTCCTGGACCTCCAGCAGACGCGCGCGGATGTCGTCGCGCAGCTCCTGCAGGCTGTCGAAGCCGGTGTCCACCGCGAGGTCGTCGTCGGCGTCGGGGAGCTCCTTGCGCTTGACCTCCTTGACCGTCACCTCGAAGCTCGCAGCGCGGCCGGCGAGCGGTTCGTGGGGGTAGTCGTCGGGAAATTTCAGCTCGAGCGTGCGACTCTCGCCCCCACTGGCGCCGAGGAGCCCCTGCTCGAAGCCCTCGATCAGCCGGCCGGAGCCCAGCTCGATCAGCTGGTCGCGTCCTTCGCCGCCCTCGAAGGGCTCTGGGGTGCCGTCCTCGGCGACGAGCGAGCCGACGTAGTCGAGCACGACGAAGTCCCCCTGCTCGGCGGGCCGCTCGGCGGTCTCCAGGCGCGCGAGGCGATCGCGAACCTCCTCGATCTCGCGATCGATCTGCTCGTCGGGCACCTCGGGCTCCGCGCGACCGACCTCCAGGCCGCGATACTCCCCGAGACTCGCCTTTGGGAGAACGCCGATCTCGAACGAGAACTCCAGGTCGCCGCCGCGCTCGGGGAGCTCGCCGAGTTTGACCTCGGGATCGCCGACCGGGACGATGCCGGCGCTGTCGAGCGCCTGCACGTACCAGCTGCCGAGGCTGTCGCGCACGGCTTCCTCCATGATCGCCTCGCGCCCGAGACGCTGGATGACGAGCGGAGCGGGCACCTTGCCGCGGCGAAAGCCGGGCAGTTTCAGGGAGCCGCCGAGGTCGCGGGCCTTGCGCTCGATCGACTGCTCGACCGCGGCGGTCGGGACCTGTACCGCGACGCGCACGCGCGACTCGGGGAGCTCGGTGACGTTCGTCGTGAGGGTTGCCGGCATCGGTGGGCCGCCACGATACCGTGCCGTCCGTGCGAGCACTTCGGCAGCAATCGATGGCGCGCCGCGCGGAGGCGTGGCTGTGGACGGGCCCCATCGGCCATCTCGTGGGCGGCGCGTTGGACTTCGCCGTGGCCCTGCGCCGGTATCGCCGCGCCCGACCCCGCTGAGGCCCCCATCCGCCCCCGGCGTCGGCCGCCGGGAGCGGGGTGGGCCGCCGGAGGGTGCTACGCCCCGACCGAGACGGCCTCGAAGGCGAGCGCGACGCCGCGCGGGACGACGAGCACCGCGCGGGCGTCGTCCTCGATCAGGTTCTGCGCGGCGGCGCTCAGCGCGACCTGCCCCTGGCCGGCCTCGGGGCGCGAGCCGACGACGAGCAGGTCGGCGCCGTGACCCTTGGTGGCTGGAACGACATCGGCGTCGAGCGCGTCGGCGAGCCTGTGGGCGGTCTGCTGGGCGCTCGGGTCGGTGGGGTCCTCCGTGGCGGCGATGCGGGCGACCCTGGGCTCGCCGTCTGCGAGGCCCGCGGAGGCGATCGCGATCGCGAAGCGCCCCCCGTCGAGCAGGCGCTGGGCGGAGTTGCCGACGGTGACGTGGCCCGGCGCGGTGTGGGAGTCCGAGCAGAACACGATCAGGTCCGCGCCCTCGCGCTCGGCGAGCGCGCGCAGCCCTTCGGGGGTGGAGCGGTCGGCGACCACGTGGCAGGCGACGTCGCCTCCGCCGAGCAGCTCGGCGCCGCGCTGCAGGAGCGTTTCGGCCTCGTGCTGGGCCAGTACCTCGCGGCCGGGCTCGGCCTCCTGCGTGTGGCGGACGTAGGCGAGCGCGACCTCGGCACCGACGCGGTGCAGGATGCGGCCGAGGACCACGGCGTCGTCCTCGTTGTTGGTGCCGTCGTAGGAGACGATGACTTTGGTGGACATGGCTGTGGCTCCTTTTCGTGCATATCTCGATGTGTCGTTACGACGCAGATTGGCACCTCCGAGCCATCAGTGCAAGTAACTCTTGTAATGGAATGGATAAGATGAACTAATGCTGAATGTGGCCCGTTTGAGGGTGCTGAGCGAGGTGGCGCGCTGCGGCTCGTTCTCGGCCGCGGCGGAGTCGCTCTCCTACACGCAGTCGGCGGTCTCCCAGCAGATCGCGGCACTGGAGGCCGAGACCGGCATGACGCTGCTGCAGCGGCGGCCGCGGGGCGTGCAGCTGACGAGCGCCGGGCGCACGCTGGTGGAGCACGCCGAGGGGATCCTCGCGCGACTGCACGCCGCCGAGGAGGAGCTCTCGGCGATCGCGGGGCTGCGCGGCGGGGAGCTGCGGATGGCCTCCTTCCCGACGGCCGGTGCGACGTTGATGCCGGTCGCGATCGCGCGCTTCCGCTCGACGTACCCGGAGGTGCGCCTTACGCTCGCGGAGGGCGAGCCCGAGGAGATCGCCCCGCGGCTGCACGCCGGCGAGTTCGACCTGGCGCTGCTGTTCGAGTTCAGCGGACCCGACGAGACCCCGCAGGCCGGCGCCGGGGACGAACCCGCCGGAGAGCCGCGGGCAAAGCGCGTGGAGCTGCTGGAGGACCCGATGTACCTCGCGCTCCCGCGCGAGCACCCGCTGGCGCGCAGGCGCGCGCTGCGGCTCGAGGATCTGCAGGAGCAGGCGTGGGTGCAGACCTCCGCGTCGAGCCCGTGCGCGCGGTATGTCGTGCGCTGCTGCCACGCGGCGGGCTTCGAGCCCGAAGTGGCGTTCGAGAGCGACGACTACCAGACCGTGCAGGGGCTCGTGGCGGCGGGCGTCGGGGTGGCGCTGATCCCGGAGCTCGCGCTCTCGACCGTGCGCGAGGACGTGGTCGTGCGAGCGCTTTCACCGCACCCCCCCGGACGCACGGTGATCGCGGCGCTCCCGGGCGGTCCCGGGCCGCGGACACGCCTGATCCCGGCGGCGTCGGCGATGCTGCGACTGCTCGAAGAGGCGGCCGCGGATCGCGAGCGCCCACTCGGCGCAAGCGCGCGCTGAGCGGTACCGCGGATCGCGAGCGCCCACTCGGCGCAAGCGCGCGCTGAGCGGTACCGGCTATGAACCGTGCTGCAGCAACGGCGCGCGTGGCCAGGCTGGCAGGCCGAGCACGTACTGCCGCAGGACGAGGCCCGCGAGCGCGGCGTAGCCGAGATCGGTGGGATGGATGTCGACGAGTGGCGTGCACATGTTCGTGAGCAGGCAGATCGCCGGCCCTTCGAGCGCGCCGGGCGGATTGAAGACGGGCAGCGGATCGGCGAAGCGCGCGCCGACGCTCGCGGCGACGCCGGCCATCACCCGGTTGAGCGCCGCCGTCAGTTCGTTGCCGCCGGCGATCCTGGAGCCGAAGGGGTTGTAGAGACCAAGCACGACGATCTGCGCACGCGGGGCGGCGGCGCGCAGCTTGCCGAGGATCAGGCCGAGGTTGGCGCCGATGTGCGCGAGCTCCGCGGGTGCGCCGGCCGCGATGCACGCGGGTTCGAGTTTGCAGGTCCCCTCGATCAGGCCGAGCGCGTCGTTGGCGCCGATGTCGATCGTGATCGGACTGACCTCGCCAGGATGAGCCGCGAGGTAGGCGAGCGCGTCGGAGAGCTGCGAGGAGCTCGGGCCGCCGACGTACGCGTGATGCAGCGGGAACGACAACTGGTAGGCACAGGGACCGCTGATGAACGAGTCGGTCGTCTCGCCGGGGCAGCCGTCGTTGACGATCGCCAGCCGCCGGCTGAAGATCTCGAGAACCTTGCCGAAGTCGTCGACGTAGCCCGTGTCGTAGGCGGCGGGGTTCTCGTCGGGGTAGAGGCTGTTGAACTTCGCCTGCGAGTAGCCGAACGCGAGCGAGTCGCCAAGCGCGAGGTAGGTCGGTTGTGCCGGCGCCGGGCGTGCGACGGCGCGCACCGGCGAAACCATGAGAGCCCAGCCCAGGAGCGCCACGAACAGCCCGAGCCACAGTCGGTGAGAGCGGTACCGAACAACCATCGCGAGCCTCCTCCGCCGCGTGCGTCAGCCGGGAGGCCACCGCTTCGCCGGCAGCAGCCCGGCACTGTCACATCAACGTAGCTCGCACCGACACTGTTGTCAAACGTACGCGCAGCCGGGGAACCTGATCCGACGCGGCGACGCCGAGCTGCTCGCGTGTCGGTCGTCCACGACGATCAGGGATACAGCTGCTCCCCGCTCTCCTCGTCGATCACGCTGATCGCGCTCGCGGGGCACGCCTGCGCGACCCGCGCCAGCTGCTCCACCGAAGCAGTGCCGATCACGGTCGCGACGTCGTCCACCCGAAACACGTCGGGCAGCAGCCGCTCGCAGTCACCGTGTGCGAGGCACGCCGACTCGTCGATCACTGGGATGGGGGCCATCTGTTCACCTCCGTCTCTGTCTGGGATGGCAGCGGCTCACGCCGCCCGGGCAAGACCATCGTCATCCGCGCGCGCAACCCAGCGGCGCGCCCGCCGCAGGACATCGGGGCGATCCACGAGCAGCACCCCCGCCGGCGCACCCTCGCGCGTGAGCCACGCGACGAACGGCTGCTCGGCGCCGGGGTCCCCCTCGTACTCGATCTCACAGCCCGCCGGGGCGTGCCCGACGAGCTGGATGCGGCGCCCGTGCTGGTCGCTCCAGAACATCGGCGGCGGAACCTCGACCGGCACGAGCCCCACGATCGCGCGCGCCACCGCCGTGCCCTGCCTGACGGCGGCCTCCCAGTGCTGCGTCGGCACATGCGCGCCGAGATACGGGTCCGGGAAGCACGCCGCGTCGCCCGCCGCGTACACGTCGGGCCAGCGCGTGCGGCCGGCCTCGTCGGTCTCGATCGGTCCCGCAGCGCGCCCGCTGGGGAGCGCCGGTCCCTCTTCGCGCCCGCCGGGGAGCGCCGGTCCCTCTTCGCGCCCGCCGGGGAGCGCCGGTCCCGCCCCGCTCCCGCTGCGACGCACCGGCCGGCCGCCGGCCTGCGGTCGACCGTCGGCGAGCCACCCCGTCGCGGGCACCGTGCCGGCCGCCACCAGCACCGTCGCCCCCTCGATCGCGGTCCCGTCGCTGAGCGTCAGCGTCGCGCGGTCCTCCCCCGCGTCCATCTCCCGCACGACGGTCGCGAGCCGCACGTCCACGCCGTGGGCGCGGTGCACGCCGGCGAGCCACGCGCCCAAGCTCGGCGGCAGTGCGCGTCCGAGCGGCGTCGCAGCGGCCTCCACCAGCGTCACCTCGTGCCCGCGGGCGCGCGCGACGGAGGCGACCTCCATCCCGACGAGCCCCGCGCCGAGCACCACGAGCGGACCGCGGTGCGCGGCCAGGCGCGCGCGCAGCGCGAGCGCATCCGCGGCGCTGCGCAGCTCGTGGATCGCTCCGCCGGGCTGGAGGCCCGGCAGACGACGGGGGCGACTGCCGGTCGCGATCACCAGGTGGCGGTAGCGCAGCACGCCGTCCTCCGCGCCGCGCAGCCCCACCGTGTGACGTACCCCATCGAACTCGGCGGCCGCGACGCCGAGCAGCAGCTCGACATCGTGCTCCGCGTACCACGGCGCCGCGCGCAGCGCGAGCTCGCCCGGGTCGCGCTCGCCCGCGAGCACCGCCTTTGACAGCGGCGGGCGGTCGTACGGCGGCAGCGACTCCTCGCAGAGCACGACGATGCGACCCTCGAAGCCCGCGCGGCGCAGCGTCTCGGCGCAGCGCTGCGCCGCGAGGCCGCCACCCGCGATCACAACGTCCGCGTCAGCGCGTCTCACACCGTCTCCTTCGCCAGCTGACGCCGCGAGCCGGCGGCCGCCGGGCGCCGCGGCGCGGTATCCGACGGGCGGCGCGAGGCGATGTCAGACGGGCGGCGGGACGCCGTCTCCGACGGACGTCGCAGCGAGGCCTCGCGCTGCGCGATCGGCGCCGCGCTGCCCGCGCGCGCCGCACCGCCGCACGGGCGGCGGCTCTGCAGGATCCGCAGCGCCGTCAGGTACACGATTCCGATCGCCGGCAGCAGCACAAACGCGCGCAGCCACTGCGTCGCCGCGTCGCTGCCCGCGCCGAGCGTATGGACCACCCCGAGCACCCACACCAACACCGTCGCGCGGTGTAGGCGCCGCCACAGCTTCACGCCGATCCGCCGCCGCGCGTAGAAGCTCAGGCCGAGCAGCGCCGCGAGATAGCCGCCGAGGATCCCCAGGCCCGTGAACAGCGGGCGGTAGGACATCGCGAACGGCACCGTCAGGCCCGTCGCGCCCGGGTGCAGCCAGGGGTCGCCGAGCAGCGCCAGGCCATGCGCGGCGATCGCGCCGAGGCCGGCCAGCGCGACGTGCTCGTGCAGGCCCACCAGCGTGCGACCCACGCCGGGACGCCGCAGCAGCCTGGTGGACATCGTCAGGCCCAGCAACACCGCCAGCGTGACCAGGCCGAGCGCCACGATCCCCGACGCGCGGCTCACCAGCCACCACAGATAGGGGGTTGGATCGCGGGGTGTCATCAGGCGGCCGCTCCGATCGTCCGCGTCGCGCCGAGGGGCTCCTCGAGCGGGCCGATCTCCTCGACGTCGCCGTCGTCGCGCACGACCACGCCGCCATAGCGCGCCAGCAGCTCGCACGCGCCTTCCGGGCCCGACAGCAGCGCGGCTTTGGAGAGCGTCTCGGCCTCCAGCGCGCTCGGCGCGAGCGCGGTCGCGCCGATCAGGCCCGTCCACGCGGGACGCCCGCTCGCCGGGTCCAGCAGGTGGTGCGCGTAGTTGCCCTCCGCGTCACGCCACACGCGCACGTTCAGGCCCGACGTCGCCACGCCGCCCGCGCCGACGCGCAGCATGCGGATCGCCTCGCCACTCAGCGGGTGCTCGACCTCGATCTCGTAAGGCTCCAACTGCGCGCCGACGCCGCCGATCGCGAGATCCCCGCCGCAGTCCACCACGAAGCGCGTGTAACCGCCGAGACGGTGCGCGACCGCATCCGCGCACAGCCCCTTGCCGGTGCCGCCCGTGTCGATCGTCACCCCCGGCGGGCGCCGCACCGTGCCCGTGCGGTCGTCCACGGCGACCGTGCGCCACAACCGGTCCGGGTGCGCCCCCGCCGGGTGCCGCGGAGGTGCCTGCGCGAGCGCCTGCGACAGCGAAGCCGGCGGCCGGCCGTCGTGCGAGTCCGCGTAGCCCGCGCGCTCCAGCGCGCCCGCGAGCGTCGGATCGACCAGGCCGCCGCTGCGCTCCGCCGCCCACAGCCCCGCGCGCACCGCCGCACGCAGCAGCGGCGACGCCGGCACGACCGCGCGCGGGTCGCGGTTGAGCGCACTCAGCTCGCTGTCGGCGCAGAAGCGCGAGAGGCGCGCCGCGAAGTCTTCGACGTACGCCCGCTCGGTCGAGGCGGCCGCCGCCGGCGACGGCGCGGAGGACAGCAGCGGCTGGTCGATCAGCAACCGCACGTCGCTGCCCATCGAGTGGAATGTCGCGTCGTGGGTGCTCATGACGTGCGCGTCACCGGGGCCGCGATCGGGGCCGCGCTCGACCCCGACACCGATTGCGAGACCGACGTCCCGCCCCTCACGGCGCTCGCCGCCGGGACGACGCGTTCCACGACCGTCGTCTTGTAGATGCGACGCAGCACGACCGCCGTGCGATGCGCGTGCGTGGAAGGCGCGCTCCGCAGCTGGCTGCCCAGCAGCGCCAGCACGAGCAGGAACGCCGCGAGCGAGAACAGCCCGACCGTCACTCTGTCCGGCCCTCGGTGCGGACGTCGGATGCCGGCAGCCATCCGCGCGGGCGACGCGACCCCTCCCCCCTCCCCTCCCTCGATGCCTCACTCATCGTCCAGCCCTCCGCTGCCCGGCGCGCCGCTCGTGCGGGTCACGATGCCCGCCAGCTGGGCGCCCGCCGCGCCCGAGGTTCCCTGCGTACCGACCGCGATCGCGCGGCCGCTCGCCGTCGTGCGCAGCACCTGGTGACCGCCGTGCGCGACCACCGCCGCGCTCGGGGTCCCCAGCGCCGGGTCGTGGCCCGTCACGACGCGCGCCGTGAGCAGCACCAGCACCACCACGAAGCTCGCCAGCGCCGCCGCGATCACCGGGAGCGGTTTGCGCAGCCGCTCAGTCATCGCGCCCACCGCCGTCGCCACCGTCGCCGTGGCCGCCGCTCGTGCGGGTTCGCAGCGCGCCGCCGCCACCCCCGGCCGTGCCCGTGCCGGTCGCGCCGCTCGTGCGCGTCCGTACCGGGGCGCTCGTGCCGCTGCTCGGTTTCGAGCCGCCCGCCGCGCCGCTCGTGCGCGTCCGTACCGGGGTCGCCGCCGCCGGGGCCGAGGTGCTCCTCGCCGCGCCGCTCGTGCGCGTCCTTGGCACCGCCACCGCGCTCGCCGGGATCGCGGCCGTCCCGTGCGCGCCGCTCGTCGCCGTCCGCGGGGCGCCCGCTGCCACCGGCGCCGCGGCCGCCACACGACTCGCGCCGCCGCCCGCCGCCGCCGAGCCGTGCCGGTGGCGCGGTTTTTCGTGGCGCACGATGTGCACCGTGCGGCGGATCACCTGCGTCCGCACCTCCGCCGCCTGCGGCTGCACCTCCCGCACCGAGGCGCTCGGAGACGGTTTCAGCGCAAACGCCGCCAGCGCGCCCGCGACGAGTGTCGTGGCGAGCGCTGCAATCCGGGTGTTCGTGGGGCGACGCGGCATCTCGGCTCTCCTTGGACGTGTCCCGCAACTGTGCCGCGCGCCCACCCACGCATCCCCCAGCGGCGGGTAAAGGTTTGGCAAAAGATCCGCGTGGAGACCCGGCGCGCGGGCCGGCTCCCGCTCGTCAGTCGTCGCGGCCGCGTTCGCCGCCGCTCTGGGCTTCGCGGCTCTGAGATTCGCGTCCGTCGCCGCCGTCGTCGCTCGAGGAGCGCCGCCAGCGTTGCGGCTGCGTCGCGCCCGTCGAGGACGTTCGCGGGGTGCCACGCGTCACCACGGGTTCGTTGGACGGGGTCCGTTCGCCCGTCGCGGGCGCCGTCGAGTACACGCCGCTGCTCGACCCTCCCGTGCCGCTCGTCGAGGGCGTCGCCGACGTCGAGTTGCTGGACGTCGAGGAGCTCGCGCCCGTCCCTCGCGAGGGGGTCGTGCTGTGCGAGGAGGTCGTCGTCTTGGTGCGGTGCCGCGCCGCGGGGGCGCGCGTCGTGACCGCGCGCTGCTCCGCCGGCGGCGCGAGGCCCCCCGCGGCCGACAGCGGCTCCGAGGAGAGCCCGATGTGCTGGCTCGTCAGCTGCGCCGTCGCCCACGTGATCGCCGCCGTGAACACCAGGCCCAGCAACGCCGCCACCAGCCACAGCGCTCCCTGACGCCTCATTGCGCGCACGCCCGCCGACGATTCACCCCGCGCACGCTACCCCGCGAATGGTTAAGCGTTGGCAAGGTCCCCTCCCCGCCTGGGTGCCGGCAGCCTGAGCGTCGCCACCGCGCCGCCCCCCGCGCGGTTGCGCAGCGTCACCTCCCCACCCCACTCCCGCGCCAGCTCGCGCGCGATCGCCAGGCCCAGGCCGCTGCCCGGCGGGCCGCCGCGGCCGGCGCTGCCGCGGTGGAAACGCTCGAAGATCGCCTCCCCGTCGCTCTCCGCCAGGCCCGCGCCCTCGTCGCACACCTCGATCGCGCCGCGCGCGCACGCCAGCGTCACGCGCGTCCCGCGCGGCGAGTACGCGAGCGCATTCTCCATCAGCACGTCCAGCGCGCGATCCGCGTCCGCCGCCGCGCACCACGCCTCGGGAGCGCCGCCGTCCACCGATACCCCAGATGCCGGTGCCCCGGGTGCGCGCGCCTGCTCGACGACCGCCCGCGGCCCGCGCTCAGCGACCCCCTCCCCCTCCCCCAAAACGATCCCGCGCTCCGCCGCCGCCGGCGCCCAGCGCTCCAGCGCGCGCCGGACCACGTCGCGCAGGTCCAGGCGCTCCCCCGGCAGCTCGCGCTCGCCCGCGCGGCTCAACACGAGCAGCTCGTCCACGATCTGCGCCAGCCGGTCCACCTCGGCGAGACCCGCGTCCAGTTCCCGCGCCGCCTCCGGGGCGCCCCGCGCCGCGCGCGCCTCCTCGATCCGCAGACGCAGACCCGTCAACGGGGTCCGCAGCTGGTGCGAGGCATCCGCGACGAACGCCCGCTGCGAACCCAGCAGGCGCTGCACGCGCGCCGTCATCTCGTTGAACGACTCCCCCAGCGAGCGCTGCTCGCGGCTGCCCTCGATCGCCGCCCGCGCGCTCAGGTCGCCGCCCGCCACGCGCCGCGCCACCCGCTCCAGGCGCCCCAGCGGGCCCGCGATCTGGCCCGCCAGCACCGCGCCCACGATCAGGCCCAGCGCCAGCACGATCGCGCCGATCACCGCCAACCCCAGCTCCACGCGACGGATCGCGCTGTGCACCGCCGCCACGCTCTGCGTGACCCGCACCGCGCCCACCGTCGCCCGGTTGCGGATGATCGGCACCGCCGTCGCCAGGATTTCCTCCCCCAGCGTCCGGCTCGCGCGCTGCGTCTGCACCGAGCGGCCGCGCAGCGCGCTCACCATCTCCGGGCGCGTCCTGTTCGCGTAGCTCACGCCCAGCTGCGGCGGCGAGGCGCTGTCGGCGATCACCACGCCGCCGCGGTCGACCACCAGCACCCGCCCGCGCACCGAGTCAGCGGCGCTGCGCGCCAGCGTCGCGAGCTCCCTGCGGCGCGCCGTCCCGAGCAGGTCCGCCGCGGTCGCCGCCACGAGGTCCGCCTGGGCCTGCGCCTGGGAGCGCACCTCGTCGTTCACGCGCGCGCTCAGGCTCGACGCGAGCGGCACGCCCAGCGCGACGATCGCCAGCAGCAATACGTACGCCAGCGCGGCCAGCAGGCCCGTCCGGAGTCGCACCGCCCGCTTTACGGCGTCCGCTCCCCGTCGCTCCCCGCGTCCGCCCCCGCGTCGGCCCCCGGGTCCGCGAAGCGGAAGCCCACACCCCGCACCGTCTGGATGTAGCGCGGCTCAGAGGGCGAGTCCCCCAGCTTGCGCCGCAGGCCCGCGACGTGCACATCGAGCGTCTTCGTCGAGCCGAACCAGTTCTCGTCCCACACCTCCGACATCAGCGTCTCCCGCGACACCACCCGGCCCGCGTCGCGCGCCAGGCGCGCCAGCAGGTCGAACTCCTTGCGCGTCAGCTCCATCTCCTCCCCGCGCAGCCACGCGCGGCGCGCCCCCGGGTCCAGGCGCAGGTCGAGGATCGTGAGCACGCTCGACGCGGACGCGCCGTCCGCCGCCTCCCGCGCCCCGCTCGGCGCTGCGGTCGCGCCCGTCGCCCCCACGCCGCCCGGCAATGCGCCGCCCGGCGGCACGCCGCGTCCGCGCGTGCGCCGCAGCACCGCGCGGATTCGCGAGATCACCTCGCCCACCGCGAACGGCTTCACCACGTAGTCGTCCGCGCCCAGCTCCAGGCCCACGACGCGGTCTGTCACCGTGCCCCGCGCCGTCAGCATGATGATCGGCACGTCCGAGATCCGCCGCAGCTCGCGGCACACGTCGCGGCCGTCACCGTCGGGGAGGGACAGGTCGAGCAGCACCACGTCCGGTTCGCCCTCCCGCCCCAGCCGCAGGCCCTCGCTCGCGGTGCGCGCGATCAACGGCCGGAAGCCACTGCGCGCGAGCGCCTGCGCGAAGGGATCCGCGATCGACCGCTCGTCCTCGACCAGCAGCACCGTCGGAGCATCGCCCGTGCCCTCCGTCATCGCGCGCTCCACGATACGGTGAATCCGCACAACGCCAGGGCCCCGATCGAGGTCGCCCCCGCCAGCAGCGACGTCGCGAGCATCCCCGCGTTCGGCACGCTCAGCGCGAAGAAGCTGCGCGTGGAGGGCAGCAGCAGTGCGACCACATAGGCGCCGGCAAGCACCGCGCACATGCCGCCCACGAGCGTCGAGCGCCGCCGCGACCCTTCGCCCTCCAGCGCCATCACCAGGTACAGCCCGCACGCAACCAGCGTCGTCACCGCGACCGTGCGCGCGTCGGCCACCGACAGGTCGAGGTCGTGCAGCGCGAACAGGTAGCCCGCGACGACGCCCGTCCCGACGACCACGCCGGCCGGCACCGCGAAGCGCGCGACGCCGCGCACGAAGTGCTCCGGCCGCCACGGGCCGCTGCTGGGGGCGAGCGCGAGGAAGAACGTCGGGATCCCGATCGTCAGCGCCGCGACCAGGGTGAGGTGGCGCGGCAGCAGCGGGTACGCCTCCGAGCTCGTCCCGATCGTCAGGATCAGGAACGCCGCGAACGCCGACTTCGTCACGTACAGCTTCGTCACCCGCTGCAGGTTGCGCAGCGCGCGCCGCCCTTCGGAGACCAGCTGTGGCACGCTCGCGAAGTCGCCCGAGATCAACACCAGGTCCGCGACGCTGCGCGCCATCTGCGTGCCGCTGCCCTGCGCGATCGCCAGGCGCGCCGCCTTCAGCGCCGGGACGTCGTTGACGCCGTCGCCGACCATCGCCACGTAACGGCCCCGCTCGGCGAGCGCCCGCACGAACGCCTGCTTGCCCTCCGGGGAGATGCGGCCCACGACGGTCGCTTCGGTCGGGTCGCCCGGAGACGCCCCGGTGGCGTCGTCCAGAAGCGCCTCGCCGTCGACCACCGCCGTCACTCGGATCCCAACATCTCGCGCGATCGCCGCCACCGTCTGCGGCGCATCGCCGGAGAGCACGCGGATCTCAACGCCCTCGCGCCGCAGGAACGCGATCGTCTCGCCGATCCCCTCCCGCAGCCGCTCGGCGAGCACCACGATCCCCAGCGGCTCCAGGCCGGGCGGGGGGAGCGCGTTCGGCTCGTACGGACGCGTCTCCGATCCGTGCGACGCGCCGTCCTTCGAGTGAGGCGCCGCGTCGCCCTCTCGTGGCAGCGGCTCGGTGCCGGCTGCAAGCGCCACCACCCTGCGCCCCTCCCCCTGGAGCTCCTGCGCGCGGTGCTCCAGTGAGCCCAACGGCAGCCTCCCGGGCGCGCCCAGGAACAACGCGCCGTCCTCCCCCTCGCCCAATTCCACCGCGCTCCAGCGGCGCGCGCTCGAGAACGGGACCTGCGCGCGCGGGGTCCGCGGCTCCGCCGGGAACGCCTCGCCGATCGCGCGCAGCGTCGCGTTCGGCGTCGCCACCGCGGCGGCCAGCGCGGCGAGCGCGGCGTGCAGGCGCTCCTCCGACACACCCGCCGCCGGCAGCGTCTCGACGACCCGCAGCGAGGGCTCGGTCAGCGTGCCGGTCTTGTCCACGCAGATCGTGTCCACCGACGCGAGCGACTCGATCGCGTTGAGCTGCTGGGAGAGGATCCCGCGGCGCGACATCCGCACCGCCGCGACCGCGTACGTGAGGCTCATCAGCACCACCAGGCCCTCCGGGATCAGGCTCACCACGCCCGCCGAGGCCGTCGAGACCGCCGTGCGCAGCGGCACGTGGCGGTGGTAGAGCGAGTACCCCAGCAGCGCGCCCAGCGCGAGCACGAGCCCCACGAGCGCGTACAGCAGGCGGTTCACCGCGCGCTCCAGCGGCGAACGCGGGTGGCGGAAGGAGCGCGCCTCGCCGGTGAGCCGCATCGCGAAGCTGTCCGCCCCGACCGCCGTCACCTCATAGGAGCCCGCGCCCTCCACCACGAACGCCCCCGAGCGCACCTCCTCCCCGGCGCGCCGCGCCGCCGGCTCGGACTCGCCCGTGAGGATCGACTCGTCCAGCCGCAGGTCGCTCGCGTCCAACAGGCGCCCGTCCGCGAGCACCTGGTCGCCGGGAGCCATCAGCACGACATCCTCGACGAGCACCTCCTCCAGCGGCAGCTCGCGCGGCTGGCCGTCGCGGACCACGCGCGCGCGGGGCTCGATCAGCAGCGACAGGCGATCCAGTGCGCGCTTCGCACGCACCTCCTGCGTGATCCCGATCGCCGAGTTCACCACGACGACCCCGATGAACAGCGCGTCGCGCCAGTCCGCGAAGATCAGCGTCACCGTGCCGAAGCCCGCGAGGATCGCGTTGAACACGGTGAACACGTTCGCGCGCACGATGCTCGCGTAGGAGCGGCTCGTGCGCTCGCGCCGCATCCCACCGCGCTCCTCCAGACGGCGCATGGCCTCGGCCTCGCTGAGGCCGTGCGGGGTCGCGTCGCGGTCGGCCGCCGACGCGGCGTCGCCCAGGCCGCCCGTCGTGCTCGCGCTCATGCAATCGACCCTACCGCGCGCCGGTGCGTCAGCGCATAGTCTGCACCGCATGGACACCATCGACGAGCTGCTCGCCAACAACGCGGCCTTCGCCGCGGACCTCCCGACCAAGCACCTCGACGTGCGGCCCAGCCGGCGGCTGGCGATCGTCACATGCATGGACTCGCGCCTCGACGTGTTCGCCGCGCTCGGGCTCGGCGACGGCGAGGCCCACGTGCTGCGCAACGCCGGTGGCGTGATCACCGACGACGTGATCCGCTCGCTCGCAATCTCCCAGCGCAAGCTGGGGACGCGCGAGGTGATGCTGATCCACCACACCAACTGCGGCATGCAGACGCTCACCGACGACGGCTTTCGCGCCGAGCTCCAGGAGGCGACGGGAGTGGCTCCGGCGTTCGCGATCGAGTCCTTCAGCGACGTTGACGCCGATGTGCGACAGTCGATCCTGCGAGTCCGGCGGTCGGTGTTCCTGGCGCATCGCGAGTCGGTGCGGGGGTTCGTGTATGACGTCGATACGCACCGGTTGCGCGAGGTGGCCGCGGAGGGGAGTTAGAGGAACATACGCGGGCGTAACTTACGCTGGCGTATGTTGCAATCTCATTGGTTGGGCAAGGGATCTAGTGCCGAGAATCAGCCACTTCTACGGGATAATCATCCGGATGTATTGGGACGAGCGCGACCACCCCGTCGCGCACTTCCATGCCGAGTACGCCGGCAGCTACGCGTCGATCGCCTTCGACGGAACCGTGCTGGCGGGATCGCTTCCCCAGAGAGCGTTGCGTCTCATCCAAGACTGGACGCCTCTGCACCAGGACGAGCTGCTGGCCAACTGGGAGCGCGCACGCAACCACCAACCCCTGGCGAAATCGACCCCCTTCCCTAACATTGGCGCCATGGTCGATCTGCCCCCCCTCGTTCACGTCACCGATGTCGAAGTCATCGGCGCGTACGCTCTCCGTCTGACCTTCGAGGACGGCACCGTCGGTGACGTCAGCTTCAAAGACCGGGACTGGACAGGTGTATTCGAGCCGCTGCGCGACCCACAACGCTTCGCGCTGGTCTCCATTGAAGCGGGCACGATCGTCTGGCCCGACGACGGCCTCGACATGGCACCCGAGCCGCTCTATGCAGAAGCCCGCCAGCACCCGGCCTCACGCCCGGCGCTAAGCGCATAGAGCAGCCTGACCTGGCGACTGGTCGCGCGGGCTTACCAGCCTGACGGCGCGGTTGAGTTGGGCGCAGCGGCTGGTGGCTTGCTCGCGGGTCACGACGCTACCCGAGGGCGTCGGCCCGGCGTTGGATGGGGCAACTCGCCGAGCAAGCGCGCTTCTCGAGGTCCGAGATGCGTGCGAGAATGACGGCATGACCAAGACCGAGCTGCACGAGATGGTGGACGGCCTGCCCGAGAACACACTCGACGGCGCAGCCGTGCTCCTGCGCAGCCTCTCCGACGGCCGGATCGACCCCGACCAGGCATGGTTCTGGACCCCCGACTGGCTCGCTGGCGAGCTAGAGGCCGACCGCGAGGCCAGATCAAGCGCGGGCGAGGTCTACAAGGACGCCGACGCTTTCAAGGCCGCGCTGCGCGCCGCCCGCAGCGATTAGTGCCCACCTACCGGGCGCTCCCGCACTTCCTGCGCGACTACAAGAACCTCACGCACCAACAAGAACGGCGAGGTCGGAGCAGACCCAGATGCTTTCTTCCTCCGCAAGATCAGAAGGGAGCACGTCTGGCCGTACTGGCATACAGACCCCCGTACCCCCGCGCTGCTACGGAAGACATGGGCCGAGAAGTGGGATGCCGACACCCTCTTCGATGTCGTTGAGGTTCTCCACGATCTCGTGTCCAAGCCGACCAACGGTCGGATGCACACGTTCGCAAATTGCGGTTACCACGCGAGCCACTTCGACCGATCCGCCGGCCAGCGTACATACAGGGAAGAGATTGACGGTGTCCTGCAACTTCACCATCCACCGTATGAGTTCGGAGAGGATGGACGTCTCATCGAGCGGGTTCCAGACGAGTTCCGTGACCTGATGGATGAAGAGTTTTCTGATGACGTGGACAGAGACTTGATCGGTGAGAAGGTCGAACACGCCAAGCATCTCTTCCTCGCACGATCATCGAGCCTTAGCGACCGCAAGCAAGCGGTCCGCGAACTAGCGGACGTGCTTGAGGCCCTGAGGGCCGACATGAAGACACGATGCTCTCAAAGGACGAGAGCGCAATGTTCCATATCGCGAACGGCTTCTCGATCCGGCACAATGCGCGCGAGCAAATCAGCAGATACGATGGCGAGATATGGTTCCGTTGGATGTTTTACGTCTACCTCGCAACAATCCATGCCGTCCTTCACGTCCGTGACTCCGCCGTCGGATAACTTGACGAGGGGGTTTGGCGCTCATGCCACGTTTGGAGGACGAACTCAACAACGGACCGGCTGGCGTTAAACGCCAGCCGCGCATGCCGTTCCAGAGCGGGGCTAGACCTTGTCTTGCCGTGGCCAAGCCCTAGCTCATTTCGCAACTCGGCCAGCGACTGTACCGCCGTGGCAAGATTCTGAAGGATACGCTGAGCTGCCTTGCTGCCCTTGACGCTGTCAGGGACCGCCTCGCGGTTGATCTTGAGTGTCTGGGCAGTTTTCTTGTATAGACTCAGCATGTCGTCGTCCTTGTCGTACACAACTTTGTAGTCGTCCAGAACGAACTTAAAGGCGGACTCAGCAAGCTCCTTCGAGGAGCCGATAGCGGCTGCTGGATCGTTCGTAAGATTCCTCCCAATTCGATCAAGATGCTGCTGGAGGACCCTGGGCTCTGATAGGCGACTGAAGCCGTCGAGAGGAAGAATCGCGGCAGCCGGTGTCGCGGTCAAGTTGCCCTCGTCGTCTATTGGAGCCTCGTCACGCTTAAGGCTGCGGATTATGGCAACGGCATCCGGCGTCAGGCCACCGGTATCAGGCTCTCGTCCCCACGAATCAATTGCTTCCAAATAGACGAGCAGAAGGCGATGCTGCTGTGCTGGATCGTCGAAGTCGATATTGGCGTGAAAACTGCCGACGAGGAATCGCCGCTGGCCACACAAAAGGTGCCAGCACCCGACGGTCAGCGTGGCTCCGTTGCAGCGTGATGATCCCCGGTGCGGGAGGGGTCGCGATCCTTCCCACCGGCGGGTTACCACTTCGGTCACCACCCCAGCTCGATCAAGCTCCCGCGGCTCGCCCAATGAAACGCAGACCCGCACGCCTACACGGCTTCTACAAGGGTGAGCGAGGGGACTCGAACCCCCGACCGCCGGGACCACAACCCGGAGCTCTACCAGCTGAGCTACGCCCACCAGGACCCAGCAAGTCTAGCGGCGCCCCGACCCGACGCATCGGCCCGATGAGCGCACTGGGGCGGCCGCTCGCAGCCGCGCGCGTCCCGATCAAACCCGCCGCAGCCCCACCGCGCCTGCCTCGTCCGCGCATGCCCAGCTCGCCGTAGCGTGTACCAGCCGCGTGGCCTCGTCGCCCACCATGGGCGGCGCACCCTCCCTGGAGTCGGATCTGACCCGTACGAGCTCGACGAGCCGCGCGCGCAGCAGCGACTCGACCGCGCCTTCGGCTAGTGCGAGCGTCGCGCTCGCCGCCGCTGCCGGGTTGCGCTCCGCCGCGAGCTCCCAAGCGCGGCGCAGCAGCGTGGGCTCGCGCCCGAGCCGTCCCAGCAGCTCCAGGCCGAGCGAGTCCGCCGCGAGGCTCCTCGACCCGCCGCCCGCCAGCGGCTGCCTGCGCTACTCCCGTCCCCGCGGTCCCTGCTCCCGACCCCGGTGCCACCGGCACATCCGCGGGTGCCACCGGCGCAACCGCGGCCGGCCCCTGAGCACCTCCAGGAACCTCGCCCCCACCCCCCGCCAACTCCCCCCGCACCCGCGCGAGCAGCTCCTCCGTGACCTCCTCGCCATCGCGCTGTGCTGTCCGCCATCCCCGTCCCATCGTGAGCTGCCCGAATGGGATCCGCGGCCCGCGCAGCACGGTGAGCGTCGCCTGGTGCGGGCTCCACTTGCGTTCCCCGAACTCGATCCACTTCTCCTGCGCCCACGGCACCAGCACCTGCTCGCGCAGCTCCGCCTCGGAGATGTTGAAGCGGCACACGTTGTGCGGGAACTGCCGCAGCTCCAGGTGGTAGACGCGGCCCTCCGCTCCGCCGCTACCGGTCATCGATCCGACCGCCGGCTGCGCACCAGCCCGCTACTCCGCCGCGACGATCGCGTCGATCTCGACCTGCGCCCCGCGCGGCAGGCCCGCCACCTCGACGGTCACGCGCGCCGGGGGCTCGTCGTCGAAGAACGCCGCGTACACCTCGTTGACCTCCGCGAACCGCCCCAGATCGGTCATGTAGATGGTCATGCGCGCCGCCCGCGCCAGCGAGGTTCCCGCGGCCGCGCACACCGCCTCCAGGTTGCGCAGGCAGCGCTCCGCCTGCTCCGCCGCGCCTGTCCCCACGACCTCGCCGGTCGCGGGATCCAGCGGTATCTGCCCGGAGCAGAACAGCAGTCCGCCGACGCGCACCGCGTGGCTGTAGGGGCCGATCGCCGCCGGCGCGCCCGGCGCCGTGACCGCTTCGCGCCGCGCGTCCGCGTTCTCGCCGCGCTCGCTCACGCTCACCCTTGCACCTCCCATACGGCCCGCCGAGGCTCGTTCGTCGCCCGCCGAAGCTCGCTCACACCCGCCGCGTTCCTTGTACGGAGAGGACCCGCATTGCCCGAAACCCTACATCCCCCGCGAACATCGAATAGATTCCAATTGTGCGACCGCAAGCCGGGAAACTAGCTCTCGCGCTCTTGGCGACGCTCGCCGGAGCAGCCCTGTGCGCGGTCCCCGCCGACGCGCAGCTCGCGTTCGTACCGTGCGCCCACACCACCAACTTCGCGTGCGCCCACCTCGCCGTCCCGCTCGACCCCAGCGGCGCCACGCCAGGGACGGTCACGCTCGCGATCCGCCGTCACCTCGCGCCCGTCGGTGGTGCGCGATCGGCGGTCGTCGCGCTCGCTGGCGGCCCCGGCCAGTCGGCGATCCCGTTCGCGGAACCCTTCACAGAAGTCCTCGGCCCGATCCTCGCGACGCGCGATCTGATCGTCTACGACCAGCGCGGCACCGGGCTTTCGCACCCGCTCTCCTGCCACGGCTTCGAACAGCCCGGCGCGTATCACAGCATCGGTGGGCTGATCGCGGCATGCGCCGGCCAGATCGGCGCCGAACGCGCCTTCTACACCACGCCCGACAGCGTCGCTGACATCGAGGCGATCCGGCGCGCCGCTGGCTACGAAAAGCTCGTCCTGTACGGGACCTCCTACGGCACGAAGGTCGCGTTGGAGTACGCGCAGGAGTACCCCGAACACGTCGAAGCGCTGATCCTCGATTCCACCGTCACGCCAGGCGGTCCCGATCCGCTCGGGCGCCCCACGTTCGCCGCGATCCCGCGTATCCTGCGCCAGCTCTGCGCGTTCCGCGGGTGCGCCCACATCACCCGCAACCCCGTCGCCGACCTCGCACGGCTCGTGCGGCGCATGAGCGCAGGTCCCATCGCCGGCCGCGCGATCGACGGGCGCGGGCACGCCCACCGCGTGTACATCTCCTCCAGCGACCTCGTGGGGATCCTCGTCCAGGGCGACTTCGACCAGCTCCTGCGCGCCGAATTCATCGGCGCGGTGCACAGCGCGCTGCATGGCGACGACGCCGCGCTCGGCCGCCTGATCGAGCACGCCGCACAGGGAGGCGGGCGCGAAGGTCAGGAAGGGATCGACGTCCCCCTGTACTTCGCGACCAGCTGCGAAGAGCAGGCCTTCCCCTGGAGCCGCACCGCCAGCCCCAGCGCGCGACGCGCCCAGGCGCTCGCCGCGCTCCGCGCGCTGCCCGCAAGTACCTTCGCCCCCTTCACCTCGTCCAACGCGCTCGCCTTCAGCGACATCTCCGCGTGCTCGCACTGGCCGTTCGCCACGCCCGCGCCGCCGGTGCTCGACCAGCCGCTCCCCGACGTTCCGACGCTGATCTTCAGCGGCGCCGACGACCTCCGCACACCGACCTCCGGCGCGCGCACCGTCGCCGCGCAGATACCCGACGCCCATGTCGTGGTCGTTCCCAACACCGGTCACGCCGTGCTCCCCAGCACGAGCGACCCCTGTGCGCGTCGCGCGCTGCTGGCGCAGTTCGCCGCGAAGCCCGTCGCATCCTGCGCTCCGGCCCCTCCGCCCGCCTACCTCAAACCCACACCACTCGCTCCCACACGCCTCTCGGAGGTCGCCTCCGCACACGGCTACAGCGGCCGTCCCGGTCGCACGCTGCAGGCCGTCAAGCTCACCGTCGCCGACTTCGGCCGACAGCTGCTCCCGGCGCTGCTCGAAACGCTCCAATCCACCAACCCCCTCGGCGTCTCGCTGCGGATCGGCGGCCTGCGCAGCGGCTGGGCACAGCTCACGACCGGAGCGATTCGCTTCCACGACTACACCTACGTGCCCGGCGTCAGGATCAGCGGGACGCTCGAGCCCACGAGCGCCGACCTCCACATCGGGGGCTCCGCGGCGGCACACGGCACGCTGCGCCTCGGACCCCACCACGCGCTCGTCGGCGTGATCGGCGGCCGCCACGTACGCATCGCGGCCGCCGAAGCGCGCGCCGGCGCCGCGCGCAACTCCGGCACGACCTACGCACCCGTCGCGACGCGCCTGCCGTCGGCGCTCGCGACCCTCCAGGTGCGCCTGGAGGCATTGCCCGCGGGCTTCGGCGAGATCTTCTCCTCGCTGCCCCAGCTGTGGGCGCTGCGCCGGTCGGCCGCGCTGTAGGCGAGAGCGACCTGCCGCGCGGCGCCCGCGCTGCGGCTATCGTCGAGCCGATGCAGCGGCGTCAACCCGCGGCCGCTCTGGCCACACTGCTGATCGGTTGTGCTCTCGCGCTCGCCGCATGCGCGCTCGTGCCACCGCTCGCGACCGCCGCGGCCGACGCGTTTCCCTGCCGGGACAACCCGGTATTCACCTGCACCACCGTGACCGTGCCGCTCGACCGCACGGGAGTCGCGGCGGGCACGATCGCGATCCAAGTCGAGCGCCTGCAGGCAGGACCCACCCCCAGCCAGAGCGCCGTGCTCGCGCTCGCCGGAGGCCCGGGCCAGACCGCCGACCCGCTCGCGGCGCTGCTCGCCAAGGCGATCGCGCCGGCGCTCGCGACCCGCGATCTGCTCGTCTACGACCAGCGCGGGACCGGCACCTCGCACGCCCTGCACTGTCGCGCGCTCGAAACCGCGACGACGCTCGAAAGCCCTGACGAGGCCACTCTCGGCAAGCTCGGCGAACACTGCGCTGGGCAGCTCGGCGCGGCGCGCGCGGCATTCACCACGCAGGAATCGGTGCAGGACATCGAGGCGATCCGCGCGGCGCTCGGATACGAAAAGCTCGTGCTGTACGGAACCTCCTACGGCACGAAGGTCGCGCTGGAGTACGCCGAACGCTACCCCCAGCACCTCGAATCGCTCGTACTGGACTCGGTCGTCCCGCCCGAAGGCCCCGACCCGTTTTCGCTGCCGACCTTCCAGGCGCTGCCGGCGGTCCTCGGCGAGCTCTGCTCTGCCGGGGCCTGCTCGCATATCACCTCCAACCCGCTCGCCGACATCGCGCGTCTGAACGCCGCGCTGCGCAACCACCCGCTCAGCGCCAGCGTCTACGACGGCGCCGGCCACCGCCGCCCCGCGACGCTCGACGAAGCCGGCCTGCTCGGGATCCTGCAGGCCGGGGATCTCAACCCTGCGCTGCGCGCGTTGCTGCCCGCAGCGGTGCGCTCCGCGTTGAACCACGACCCCAACCCCCTGCTGCGTCTTGAGTATCTCGCCGAGGGCCTGATTCCCAACGTCCCGCTCCCGCCTCACCGCTCCCGCGCCGAGCGCGAAGCTCGCGAAGCCGAGAACGCCGCGTTGTTCCTCGCGACGTCCTGCGAAGAGAAGCCCTTCCCCTGGGCGCGTGCGGCGCCCGGGGCGACGCGTAACGCCGAAGCACTCGCCGCGCTCCACGCGCTGCCCCCATCCGCGTTCTACCCGTTCGCCGCCGCGACCGCCTGGCAGCAGAGCCTGATCGGAGTGTGCGTCGACTGGCCCAACCTCGCCGCCGCGCCGCCCGCGCCGGGCGCGCTCCCGAACGTGCCGACGCTGATCTTCTCCGGCTCCCAGGATCTCCGCACACCCACCTCCGGCGCGCGCGCCGTCGCGGCACGCATTCCCAACGCCGAGCTCCTCGTCGTACCCAACACCGGGCACTCGGTGATCGGCAGCGACTTCAGCGACTGCGCGCACAACGCGCTGGAGGCGTTCTTCAGCGCCAGTCCCGTGCAGCCGTGCACACCGTCGACGAACCTGTTCAGCCCCACACCCATCACCCCCACCCAGCTCGCCGGCGTACAGCCAGTGCCTGGCTTAGCCGGTCAGCCCGGCCGCACGCTGACCGCCGTGCTCGACACGCTCATCGACCTCGAGCGCCAGGTGATCGGCGCGACGCTCCAAGCCGAGCAGCAACTTCCCACCGGATCCAGCTTCGGCGGGCTCCACGGCGGCTACGCGCGACTGAGCCCCACCGCGGTGCAGCTCCACGATTTCACGTTCGTTCCCGGGGTGAGACTCAACGGTACGCTGCCCGCTGCCGGGGGGCGTATCCAGAGCATCTCGGTGCGCATCGGCGGCTCCGTCGCCGCCCACGGGGTCGTTGTCGTCGGCGCCCACGAACGCGCCTCGGGAGACCTCGGCGGCCACCGCTTCGACATCAGCATCGCCCACGCCCGCCTCTCCAGCACGAGCGCCTCCCTGGAGCTGGGCACGCTGCGCTCGATGAGGCTGCGCTTCCCGCTGCCCGTACTCGCGCGCCTGCGCTGAGTGGACGCACACCCCAGCTACGCTGACCGCGTGCCGAACGCGCTCGCGCTCCAGACCTCCCCGTACCTGCGCCAGCACGCCTCCAACCCCGTCGACTGGCTCCCGTGGGGACCCGAGGCGCTGACGCGGGCACGCGAACGCGACGTGCCGTTGCTGGTCTCGATCGGCTACTCCTCCTGCCACTGGTGCCACGTGATGGAGCGCGAGTCGTTCGAGGACCCGCGCGTCGCGGCGCTCATGAACGAGGAGTTCGTCTGCGTGAAGGTCGACCGCGAGGAGCGCCCCGACGTCGACGCGCTCTACATGGAGGCAGTCCAGGGCATGACCGGCCACGGCGGCTGGCCGCTGAACGTGTTCCTCACCCCGGAGCAGATCCCGTTCTACGGCGGCACCTACTTCCCGCCGACCCCGCGCCAGGGGATGCCCGCGTGGAGCGAGGTGCTGCAGGCGATCGCCGAGACCTGGCGCGAGCGCGCCGCCGAGATCCGCAGCGGCGGCGAGCGCATCGGCGCGCGGCTCGGGGGCGGCGCGTTGCTGAGCCCGTCCGCGCAGCCGCTGCGCGTGCAGAGCCTCGACGACGCCGTCGCCGGCCTGCGCGAGTCCTTCGACGACGTTCACGGCGGCTTCGGCGGGGCGCCGAAGTTCCCCCAAGCCCCGGTCGTCGAGTTCCTGCTCACCCAGCGCACCGGCCGCGAGCTCGCTCTCTCGGCACTGCGCGCGATGGCCGCCGGTGGCATTCACGACCAGGTCGGCGGCGGCTTCCACCGCTACGCCGTCGACGCGACCTGGACGGTGCCGCACTTCGAGAAGATGCTCTACGACAACGCGCTGCTCGCGCGCGCCTATCTCCACGGCTACCAGCTCAGTGGAGAGGAGCTCCTGCGGCGGACCTGCGAGCGCACGCTCGACTGGATCCTGCGCGAGCTGCGCGGCCCGGAGGGCGGCTTTTGCAGCGCGCTCGACGCCGACTCGCCCGGCGGCGAGGGCAGCTTCTACGTGTGGACGCTCGCCGAGCTCCACGCTCTGCTCCGCGCCGACGCCGACGCCGCGATCGCCTGGTTTGGAGCCACCAAGCGCGGCAACTTCGCCGGCGAGAGCGGGGGCGACGTGGGACTGAACGTGCTCCGCGCCGACGGCCCCGAGCCGCCCTCAGAGCAACGCGAGCGGATTCTCTCGTCGCTGCTCGCCGCGCGCGAGCAGCGCCCACGCCCGGCGCTCGACGACAAGCGCTTGACGAGCTGGAACGCGCTGGCGATCGCCGCGCTCGCCGACGCCGGGGCCGCCCTGGGCGGGGCGACCGGTTCGCGCTACCTCCAGGCGGCGCGCACCTGTGCGGACTTCGTGCTGCGCGAGCTGTGGCAGCCGGGGCGCCTGCAGCGCACCTATAGCCAGGGCCGCGCCACCCTCGACGGCTACCTCGAGGACTACGCGTTCCTGCTCGAGGCGCTGCTCGTGCTCTACGAAGCGACCTTCGAGGAGCGCTGGTTCGTGCACGCGCGGGCTCTCGCCGACGAGCTTCTAACCCGCTTCGGCGACCCCCAGCACGGCGGCTTCTTCTCCACGGCGAACGACCACGAAGCGTTGATCGCGCGGCGCAAGGATCTCGAGGACTCGCCGATCCCCGCAGGCGGCTCCTCCGCCGCGCTCGGCCTGCTGCGGCTCGCCGCGCTCACCGGCGAGCACGATTACGAGCGCCACGCGCTCGGCGCGCTGCGGCTCGTGCACGAGATCGCCCCGCGCCACCCCACCGCTTTCGGGCATCTCCTGCAGGCGATCGACTTCTACGTCTCCCCCACTCGCGAGGTCGCGATCGTCGGGCCCGAGGGTCCGCCGCGCGAGCGGTTGGAGCGCGTCTTGCGGTCGCGTCCGCGGGCGCACCTCGTGCTCGCCGGAGGCACCGCGACCGGTGAGGAGCGTGATGACGCCGCGGTCCCGCTGCTGGCCGGGCGCACAGCGGTCGGCGGAGAGCCCGCGGCCTACGTATGCGAGCGCTTCGCGTGCCGGCAGCCGGTCACCACGCCGGATGAGCTGGCCGCGCTGCTCGAGCCGGTCTGAGCCGCGCCCCTACATCCACCCGCGCCGACGGAAGAACACGAGGAAGATCACGCACGAGAGGACCAGGCTGCCGAGCCCCAGCGCATAGAACGAGAACGTGCTGCGCATCACGTCCGTCACCAGGAACGCGAAGTTCTGCCCGAAGAAGCCCGTGATGAAGGTGAGCGGCAGGAAAATCGTGGCGATGGTCGTCAGCTGCTTGGCGACCTCGCCCTGGCGGTTGGCGATCGTCGAGAGGTACATGTCGGTCACGCCGCTCAGCAGGTCGCGGTAGGAGTCCACGAGGTCCGAGATTCGGATCAGGTGATCGTAGACGTCGCGGAAGTAGTCCCGCGCGTCCTGCTGCAACCCGGGCAGTTCGGCGATGCGGTCGATCCCGCGCGCGAAGATGTCGCGTTGGGGTGAGATCACGCGGCGCAGCGAGACCATGTCGCGCTTCAGCGCGAAGATCCGCTGCAGCTGGGTCCTGCCGGGGTGCGCGAGCACGGCGTCCTCGATCGCGTCGATCTCCTCGTCGATGCTCGCCAGCACCGGGAAGAAGGTGTCGGTGACGGTGTCCAGTACCGAGTACACGAGGAACTGCTCACTGCGCGGGTCGCGCGCCTCCAGGCGCGCGCGCAGCTCGTGCAGTCCCGCGATCGGCTCCTCGTGCAGCGTGACGAGGTAGTCGCCGGAGACGAACATGTGCACCTCGCTGAGCCCCAGACGTCCGTCGGGTCCCTGGTGCGCACCGTAGAAGACCAGGAACGCGTAGTCGCCGTACTCGTCCAGCTTCGGGCGCTGACCCTGGTGTCCGGCGTCCTCCAGCGCGAGCGGGTGAAAGCCGAAGATCTCGCCCAGTCGCGCCAGTTCCTGCTCGCTCGGCGCATGAAGGTCGAGCCAGAAGAAGCGGTGCTCGCGCAGCTGCTCCTCGATCGCGCGCTCGTCGATGTGGGTGTGGCAGAGCGGCACCCCGTCGCCCTGCGACTCTCGCCCCGAGTTCTCCATAGGGCGGTGATTCGTCCGGCGAGCGCCGGCTCCTGCCCGCGCCCTACAGGATCGACAGGTAGCGGTCGAGCTCCCACTGCGTGACCTGCACGCGGTAGTCCTCCCACTCCTGGCGCTTGATCTCCACGTAGCGGTTGAACATGTGCTCGCCGAGCGTGCGCAGCACGAGCTCGGACTCCGCGGTGATCTCGATCGCCTCGCCGAGCGTCTCGGGCAGCTGCTCGATCCCCAATCTCCGGTGCTCCTCGCCGGAGAGGTGGTAGAGGTTGCGCTCCATCGGCTCGGGCAGCTCGTAGCCCTTCTCGATCCCCTCCAGGCCAGCCTGCAGCAGCGCCGCGAACGTCAGATACGGGTTGCACGCCGGATCGGGGCAGCGCAGCTCCATGCGCGTCGCCTGCTCGCGGCCGGGGTGATAGAGCGGGACGCGCACGAGCGCGGAGCGGTTGCGCCGCGACCATGCCACGTACACCGGCGCCTCGAACCCGGGGACGAGGCGCTTGTAGGAGTTGACCCACTGCGCGAAGATCGAGCTGATCTCGCGCGCGTGCTTGAGCTGCCCGGCGATGAACGCCTTGCCGACATCGGAGAGGAAGTACTGGTCGTCGGCGTCGAAGAACGCGTTGCGCCCGTCCTTGAAGAGCGACTGGTGGGTGTGCATCCCCGAGCCGTTCTCGCCGTACAGCGGCTTGGGCATGAACGTCGCGTGCCAGTTGTACTTCATCGCGTACTCCTTGACCGTGATGCGGTACGTCATGCAGTCGTCGGCCATCTTCATCGCATCGGAGTAGCGCATGTCGATCTCGTGCTGGGAGGGCCCGACCTCGTGGTGGGTGTACTCGACGTGGATCCCCAGCTGCTCCAGCGCGAGCACCGTCTCGCGGCGCACGTCGGAGCCGGCGTCGAGCGTAGTCAAATCGAAATAACCGCCGCGATCCAATACCTCGGTGGAGCGGGAGTCGCGGAACAGGAAGTACTCGAGCTCGGGGCCCACGTTGAACGCGTCGAAGCCCATGTCCCGCGCCCGCTGCACCGCGCGGCGCAGCACGTGGCGCGGATCGCCCTCGTATGGGGTGCGCTCGGGGGTGACGATGTCGCAGAACATGCGCCCCACGCCCTGCTCCTCCGGGCGCCACGGCAAGACGGCGAACGTGGAGGGGTCGGGCAGGGCGATCATGTCTGACTCCTCGATCGCGTTGAAGCCCGTGATCGAGGACCCGTCGAAGCCCATGCCGGCCTCGAAGGCGTCCTGCAGCTCGGCCGCGTTGATCGAGAACGACTTCAGCTGGCCCAGGATGTCGGTGAACCAGAAGCGGATGAAGCGGATCTCGCGCTCCTGCACGAGCGCCATCACATCCGCAGCGGTCTGCGGCCGGTCTGCCTGCTCTGCCATCGCGCGGACCTTAGTCGATGGCCGCAGCGCCCGCCATCGACTTCTGGCCAAACCGCTCGCGGACGGACCCCAACGCGTGGCGCTATTCGCAGCGCAAGGCGCGGCCGGTGGTGCCTGCGGCGTGCGCTGTGGCGGCAGCCGGCCGGGGGCGGACGGATGAAGCCGCCCCCGGCCGCGCGAACCGTCCTCCTGGCCGTCCGGCTGGAGGAGCCTGCGACTCAGTGAACCAGCTCGATCTCCCTGAAGACCGCGCCCGATTCGGTGAGCTGCAGCTCTGCCCGGTGCACGACGGTGCCCGGGGTCAGGTCGGCGGTCGTGCACGGGGCCTGTTCGCCGCCCTGCTCGTCACGATCGCCGCTCTGGTCGTCGCCGGCGCCCATGTCGTCCTCCTGGCTCGCGCCGGGTTCGCCGCCGTCGGACTGCTGGCCGGGTCCGCCGTCGTCCTCGGAGGTGTTCGCCGGTGGCGTCGGCGGCGTGGCGGCTGGCGCCGGGATGCAGTGGATCTCGGTTTCTTCCGTGACCTTGCCCGAGATCTTCGTAGCTTTTTCGCCTTCGCCGAGTTCGATTGTGAGGACGCCTTCGGTGAACGAGACGATCTTCCCCGCGTTGCCCTCCGGCGTGCCCGGCGTGGGACCCACGTTCTCGGTCCCGCTGGATCCCGGGCCAGCGTTGTCGCCGCTGCCCGTGTTGCCGGGGCTGCCGGTCTGCTGCGAGCCGCTACCCCTGTTTGCGCCGAAGAACCCCGCGTGGAGCACCCGTCCGTGGTGGCGCGCACGCCGCGCATGGTGATGGCCGTGGCGACCGTGGGCGAGAGCTCCGCTCGGTAGCAGCGCACAGGCGAGCGTCGTGAGCGCGGTGGCGGCAATCAGTGCGATCCGTCTCATGTAAATCTCCTTTTGCAGTCGTCGCGGTGGCTTGCGATCGCATGCTGAGACGTGCGTGTGCGCAAATACTCACGCGGCGTGCGCCGATCGGGACATCTGGGTCGCTCGGCGCCGCGAGCCGCCCGGGCTCAGGAGTCCGGCGGGGAGGCGCCTTCGGCGCCGTCGGTGCCTTCGCTGGAGCCGGTCCCCGAGCCGGAGCCTCTCGAGGAGGCTTGGCCCGGCGGGCCCCCGCCCTGCGGGGAGCCGGCGGGCTGCATGGAGCCATCGTTCTGCCCGCCGTCGCTCACGGACCCGCCGGAGGCCGAGTCCGGCTGCGTCCCTTCCGCATCGGAGCTCCCATTGCCCCCGGAGGTGTCGGCGATGCGCGCGCCGGAAGATCGCCCTTCGGAGCCCCCGTCCTGACCGCCGCCACCGTGTTGGGTGCCGCCGGAACTCTGGCCGCCCTCGGAGGAGCGGCCCGCGTCCGAGCCTTCCCCTCCGGAGCCCGATACGCCGCCTCCCTGGGAGCCGCCGGCGCCGCGATGTGCGAGCTGGCCGCTTTCCTGGTGTTGGGATGAGATGGGGATCGGGGTCGTTGCCGATCCCTCTGACCCGCCCTGGGGGCGCGGGGCGCGGCGAGGCGTGACGCTGACGGGCGCAGGCTGCGTGGACGCTCCACCGCCGACACCCCCGCTCCGCGGACGCGCGGTCGTTGGCGCGTGCCCTGCGTGCGATCCCGAAGGGGGTCGACCGTCGGAGAGCGTGCGGCGCAAACCATGGCTCCCGGTACGTGCAGAGCTCTCTCGATTCGGCGCCGCGATCGACGCGAACAGCGTCGCGCGGCCGGCGGGCGCCGGGCCCCTGGTCGAGACGCGTCCGCCACGCCGCGCCGCGGAGCGGCCGTCGCGGGCGTGGCCATGCTGGATGGCGAGGAGGCCTGTCGTGAGGACGCCGCCCGTGGCGAGCACGGCGCCGCTCTTGGCGAGCACGGCGAGCATTCCGCCCCCGCCCGCGCCACTCGCGCCCAGCTCGGGGGCGCCCGCGGCGCCCGCGCCGAGGCCCCAGCGCAGGAGCAGCTGCAGCAGTTTCTCGGGCACGAGGGCGCCGGCAGCGGCGCGCATCGCGATGCGCGCCCGGTGCACGAGCCCGCGTACCGCGGCGTGGCTCACCCCCAGCGCAGAGGCGACCTGCTCGTGGCTGTCGCCGTGGAGGGCGGTGCGCACGAGCGCCTCGCGCTGCATCTGGGGCAGCGCGGCGAGCTCGGTGAGCGTGGCGTGTACCGTCAGGCGCCGGTCGAGCTCGCCGGCGGCGCAGGACGCGACAGAGCCATGGACGCGCTCGTCGAGCTCGACGTTGTCGCCGCCGGAGCGCCGTAGGGCGTCGAGCGCGGCGTTGTGCACGACGCGATACATCCAGCTCTTGACGTCGTGCACGTCATCGCCGCGGCGCAGCGCGCGCCAAGCCTGCAGCAGGCCCTGCTGAAGGGCGTCCTCGGCCTGCGCGTCACCCAGGCCGAACCGCCGGCAGTAGCCGAGCAACTGGCGGCGGTACCGCCGCACGAGCGCTTCGAATGCGGCCGGGTCGCCCCGCCGGGCGAGGAGCAGCAGCCTGACATCGGACTGAACGCGCAGCGGACGTTGGGGGAGCGTTGGGCTCATAACGGTTGCTCTACGCGCGGCCGACTCTCCTGCGGCCCGCCATCGTTATACCCCACGATGCCGAAAAGGGGGCGGAAATTTCATGGCGTAGACGAATGGACGCACCCGGCGAAACCCACCCACGGCGTCCGGAATCCGCCGCCGCAGCGGCCCTTACCCCGTCGGCGGCACTCAGTGGGCGCTCAGGATCGCGGCTAACACGAGCAGGAACCCGAGCGCGACGGCCCACGAGGCGATCCGGTCGGGGCGGGGGCCGACGAGCTCCGCCGGGCGCGGGCGGGGACGGCGCCGGCCGTGCGACGGGCCGGAGACGCGCCGTGCACCGTGCGCCGCGCTCCCGGCGGCGTGCGAGTCCAGCGACATGAGTCGGACAGCGGTGGCGTGCGAGCCGGGCCTGACGACGCGCACCCCGCGCCGTCCCTGCGTGCCTTCGCGCGCGCGGCGGCGCTCGATGCGCTCCCTCACGTCATCCACTTCGGCCCACCAGGCTCGGGCCTCGGCTGGTCGTGACATCGGCGGCGATGCTAACAATCGATCCGGACGGAGGGCCCGTCGAAGCCGCTCGCTGCGGGTTTTCAGTGGCCGGCGACGGCGGCGACGAAGCTGGCGACGTCTTCGGCTTCCTTGCCCTGGTAGAGCAGGGCGGGCATCTGGCCTTTGCCGCGGGCGCGGCCTTCGAGGATGGCGCTCAACACGAACGCCTTGCGCCCAGATGCGGCCACTCCGGGGATCAGCTTGTCGAGGTTCGGCCCGATCCGCCCGACGGCATTGGCGGCGGCGAGCGTATGACAGAGGCTGCAGGAGTGGGAGAACAGTTCGCGACCCTTCTGCTGCTGAGCCGTGAGCGTCACGCCGCCGACGGCGACGCTTGCCTTGTGGGATGAGTTGGCGGCGATCACCCAGGCGGGGATGGCGAGCCCGAAAGCGAACGCGAGCACAACGATCGCGAGCAGCAGGCGCTGTCCGCCCTTGGCTTCGGTGTGCAGCGCGGCGCGCGCGCCGCGGGGCCCGCCGCGCATGGCGACAACAACGACGCCGAGGCCGAGCACGACCCAGAGGACGAGGATGACGATGACCATGCGCGCGGCACCATATCGGTTGCAACAGCGGGACGCCACGGTATGCCGCCACGCGCGCGGGGCGTTGGTCGAACCCTCACGCGCACGCGCGCGCGGCGGGCCCCAAAAATGAGAACCCTCTACGCCCGCCCTTCAGGATCTCTTCATCTTCCGCGCTAGCCTGAGTGGAGGACGTCCCAAACCCGTGAGGAGCCGACCGTGAGCAACTTCCTGCGCCGCCTTTCACTCTCGCGCCTGCTGGTGCTGTGCGCGGCAGTCGTGGCGATCGGTGCGCTCGCGGCGGCGTTGGCGAGCGCGCTCGGCACGGGCCCGACGCCCCCACCGAAGCCACTCGCGCAGGCGGTGCACGACGCGCTCGAACAGGGCCGCACGACCCCGGTGGCCGGTGTGAGCGCGCGGATCGAGCTGACGGACCATCTGATCGAAGGCGCGAGCCTCGCCTCGCAGGGAGGCGTCAGCAGCGCGTCGAGCCCGCTGCTGACGGGCGCCTCGGGCCGCCTGTGGATCTCCGCCGACGGCAGGGTGCGCGTGGAGCTGCAGTCAGAACGCGGCGACACGGAGATCTTCTACGACGGGCACACGGTGTCGATGTACGACGGGTCCTCGAACACGCTCTACCGCTACACCCCACAGGAATCGGACAAAGAAGGCGCAAGCGCGAGCTCCCCCTCGGACGGCGGGTCGAGCGACGGCAGCCACCCGATCCCGACCGTCGGGGAGATCCAGGAAGCGATCGAGAAGATCATGCGCCACGCGTCGCTCTCGGGCGCGATCCCGACCGACGTGGCGGGCCAGGCGGCGTATGCGGTGCGGATCTCCCCGAGCCATGACGGCGGCCTGGTGGGCGGCGCGGAACTGGCGTGGGACGCGGCGCACGGGGTGCCGCTGAAGCTGGCGGTGTACTCGACGCAGAGCCCCTCCCCGGTGCTGGCGCTGACGGCCACCGAAGTCTCCTACGAAGCGATCCCGGACTCGGCGTTCGCGTTCACACCGCCGCCGGGCGCGAAGGTCACCGAAGTGCAGCCGGGTGGCGCACACGACACCGCTGGCAAGGGTTCCGACAAGCCGCAGGTGACCCATGAGCAAGGTCTGCAGGCGGTGCAGGCGGCGGTGCCGTTCACGCTCGACGCGCCGGCGACGCTGGCGGGCATGACACGCGGGGAAGTGGAGGGCGCGCAGGTGAACGGCCACGCTGCGGCCCTGGTCACGTACGGGAAGGGCCTCGGCGGGATCGCGGTGCTCGAGAGCGCGGCGAAGAGCGGTGCGGACTCCGAAGAAGAAGCGCTGCCGTCCTCGCTGGGCGACCTGCCGAAGGTCACGCTGCCGGGTGCGAGCGCGACGGAGCTCCCCACGCCGCTGGGCACGCTGATGCAGTTCCGGCGGGGCGGCGTGGAGTACCTGTTGGCGGGCTCGGTGACTCCAGCGACGCTGCAGGAAGCCGCAAAGGGCCTGTGAGGTGAGCGACGAGGCGCCGCCGGTCCGGGCGCGAGGTCTGGTGAAGCGCTACAAGGAGGTTCTGGCGGTCGACCACATCGACCTGAACGTGGGGTCGGGCGACGTGTACGGCTTCCTGGGTCCGAACGGGGCGGGCAAGACGACGACGCTGCGGATGTGCCTGGGGCTGATCATGCCGAGCGAGGGGAAGGTGGAGCTGTTCGGACGCGATCCGATGCATGCTGGCGCGGTGGCCTTGGAGGGCGTCGCTGGGTTCGTGGAGGCTCCGCGCTTTTACCCATATTTGACGGGGCGCAAGAACCTGGAGCTGCTCGCCGCGTTGGATGGCGGCGACGCGCGGGCGCGGATCGAGGAGGTGTTGGACGTCGTGGAGCTGACGCCACGCGGCAAGCATCGCGTGGGCGGCTATTCGCATGGGATGCGCCAGCGCCTGGGGATCGCGGCGGCGCTGCTGCGCCGGCCGCGCCTGCTGATCCTGGACGAGCCGGCGACTGGCCTTGACCCGGCGGGGATGCGGGACATGCGCGCGCTGATCAGGCGTCTGGCGGAGCAGGGGATCACGGTGCTGCTCTCCAGCCACCAGCTGCCGGAGGTGCAGGAACTGTGCGACCGGGTGGCGATCGTGGACCGGGGACGCGTGGTCTACGAGGGCGCGCTTGTGGACCTGCGCCGTCAGGGCGGGGCGGGCTATCGCCTGCGCACGAGCGACGATGCGCGTGCCTTGCGGGTTGCGGCGGCAGCCCCCGGCGTGGAGCGCGCGGTTTCCGACGAGCATGGCGTGAGCTTTCAGGCGCAGGAGTCGGATGTGGGCGCGCTGTCGCTGGCGCTGGGCGCGGAGGGGGTGGCGATCCTGTCGCTGACGCCAGAGCTGGCGACGCTGGAGGACCTGTTCTTCCGCCTCACCGAGGGAGACGAGGCGAGGGGATTTGGGGATGGGGATGGGGATGGGTCGCGCGACGAGCTTCCGCGGGCTGTCGCGTCCGTGGGCCGGGCCGCGGGAGGCGGGCAGTGAGCGCGGTGCCGGCGTCGGCGACCGCGAGCGATTTCCGCCGCCCGCGGGTCCCAACGGTGTTGCGTTGGGAGCTGCGCAAGCTGGTCTCCCAGAAGCGCACGTATCTGGGCCTCGTGCTGGCGATGGTGTTCCCGGCGATCTTCGTGATCGTCGAGAACATCCATCAGCACCACGGCCGCGGCGGGGACTTCTCGATCTTCTCCGAACAGCTGACGCAGTCGGGCCTGGCGACGCCGGTGCTGACGCTCGAGTTCCTGTCGGCGTTCATGCTGCCGTTGATCGCCTCCCTGGTGGCCGGCGACATCGTCGCGGCGGAGGATGGCAACGGGACCCTGAAGACGATCCTGACGCGTTCGGTGAACCGCGAGCAGGTGTTCGCGGCGAAGGCGCTGGCGGCGATGCTCTACGCGACGCTGGCGGTCTTCCTCTCGGCGGCGGTGGCGACGATCGGTGGCGTGGCCTCGTGGGGCTTTCACCCGGTGAGGACGCTGTCGGGCACGGTCGTATCCGCGCCGGAAGGGCTGCTGCTGGTGGCGGCGTCGAACGCGATCTACCTGATCCCGATGGTCGCGGTGGTCGCGATCGGCGTGCTGCTGTCGACGGCGACGCGTAACAGCACGGCGTCGGTGGTGGGGACGGTGGGGGTCGTGATCTTGCTCTACATCCTCGGCGGCATCCCGGGCCTGGAAGGGGTCCAGCCGTATCTGTTGACGCAACAGTTCGCGGGCTGGCACGGGCTCTTGCGCTCGCCGACCGACTGGGCGCCGATCGGGCACGCGGCGTGGGTTTGCGCGCTGTACGCGGTGCCGGCGCTCCTCGCGGGGTACCTGGTGTTCCTGCGCCGCGACGTCGCCGGCGGATAAAATCTGCTAGCCTAAGACTCAGATTTCAGCAGCGCGGGCGTCAACGGCGCCCTACGCCATTCCGACCCAGAAGGAGCACCCCGCAATGCCCAAGACCATTGGCATCGATCTAGGCACGACGAACTCATGCATGGCCGTGCTCGAGGGCGGCGAGCCGACCGTAATCGAGAACGCGGAGGGCGGTCGCACGACGCCCTCGGTGGTCGCCTTCGCGGCCTCCGGCGAGCGTCTGGTCGGCACGGTCGCCAAGCGCCAGGCGGTGACGAACCCGCAGAACACGATCTTCTCGATCAAGCGCTTCATGGGCCGCAAGGAGGGCGAAGTGCGCGAGGAGGAGTCGATCGTCCCCTACAAGGTCGTCTCGGGGCCCAACGGCGACGCGCGCGTGGAGGCCGCCGGCGAGCAGCACTCCCCGCCGGAGATCAGCGCGATGATCCTGCAGAAGCTGAAGGCCGACGCGGAAGCGTATTTGGGCGAGTCGGTCGACTCCGCCGTGATCACGGTCCCGGCGTACTTCAACGACGATCAGCGCCAGGCGACGAAGGACGCGGGCAAGATCGCGGGCCTCGACGTCAAGCGGATCATCAACGAGCCCACAGCGGCATCGCTGGCGTACGGCCTGGACAAGGAAAACGACCAGACGATCCTCGTGTTCGACCTCGGCGGGGGCACGTTCGACGTGTCGGTGCTCGAGATCGGCGACGGCGTCTTCGAGGTGAAGTCGACAGCCGGCGACAACCACCTCGGCGGCGACAACTTCGACAAGGCGATCGTCGACTGGCTGGTTGCGGACTTCAAGCGCGACCAGGGGATCGACCTCTCCGCCGACCCGATGGCGCTGCAGCGCCTGTACGAGGCGGCCGAGAAGGCGAAGATCGAGCTCTCCACGACGCAGGAGACGCAGATCAACCTGCCGTTCATCACCGCCGACGCATCGGGCCCCAAGCACCTCGACACGCGCCTGACGCGCGCGAAGCTCTCCGAACTGACGAGCGCGCTATTGGATCGTGTAGTTGCGCCGGTGCGTCAGGCTCTGGACGACGCCAAAGACAAGGGCGTCAAGGAGATCGACCACGTGGTGCTCGTGGGCGGCATGACGCGCATGCCGGCGGTGCAGGAGAAGGTGAAGGAGCTGACGGGCAAGGAGCCCCACCGCGGCGTCAACCCGGATGAGGTCGTGGCAGTCGGCGCGGCGATCCAGGCGGGCGTGCTGGCGGGCGACGTGAAGGACGTGCTGCTGCTGGACGTGACGCCATTGACGCTGGGCATCGAGACCAAGGGCGGCGTGATGACGAAGCTGATCGAGCGCAACACGACGATCCCGACGCGCAAGAGCGAGGTGTTCTCCACCGCCGAGGACAACCAGCCCTCGGTGGAGATCCACGTGCTGCAGGGCGAGCGCGAGATGGCGACCTACAACAAGTCGCTGGGCAAGTTCCAGCTCACCGGCATCCCGCCGGCGCCGCGCGGGATCCCGCAGATCGAGGTCGGCTTCGACATCGACGCGAACGGCATCCTGAACGTCTCCGCGAAGGATCTGGGGACGGGCAAGGAGCAGAAGATCGAGATCAAGGCCGGCTCCGGTCTCTCCGAGGAGGAGATCAAGCGGATGGTCTCCGACGCGGAGTCGCACGCCGACGAGGACCGCAAGGCACGCGAGCTCGCGGAGGCGCGCAACAACGCGGAGAACACGGCCTACCAGTCCGAGCGCCAGCTCGCCGACCTGGGCGACCAAGTGGACGCTGACTCCAAGCAGCGCATCGAGGAGGCGATCAAGGAGGTGCGCGAGACGCTCGAGTCCGAGGACCCGGCTCAGATCAACGCCAAGACGGAGGCGCTGCAGAGCGCGTTCCACGCGGTGTCCGAGGCGATGTACCAGCGCGCACAGGAACAGCAGGGTGCGGCGGCGGACGCGGGCGCGTCTGAGAACGGCGCGGGCGGGGCCTCCGAGGAGGACGTCGTCGATGCCGAGGTCGTCGACGAGTCGAAAGCCTGATCTCAGATGGCCGACACCGAGCAGGCGACGTCCGAGCAGGAGGAGCCCATCGAGGTCGAGGAGGCACTCGGCACGGAGGCCCCCGCGAGCGACGACAGCGACGTGGCCGAGGTCGAGGAGGATCTCGACGAGCTCCTCGCGACGGCGGCCAAGCGCGACGAGTACCTGGCGTTGGCGCAGCGCACGCAGGCGGACTTCGAGAACTACCGCAAGCGGGTGGCGCGCGACGTGGCCGCGGCGCAGGAGCGCGGCGTGACGAAGCTCGCGCGCGAGCTGCTGCCCGCGCTCGACAGCCTCGACCGTGCGCTGGAGTCCGCCGAGCCGGGCGACCCGCTGCTGGAGGGCGTGCGCCTGGTGCGCAGCGAGTTGACGGCGGCGTTGGGGCGCGTCGGGATCGAGTCGTACGCGCCCGGCGGCGAGCAGTTCGACCCCGAGCAGCACGAGGCGGTCGCGCAGCAACCGTTCGACGGCGTGGACAGCGGCAAGGTCGCGGAGGTCTACCAGCAGGGCTACCGGTGCAACGGCACGGTCATACGCCCGGCGCGGGTCGTCGTGGCGGCGTAAGGGAGGCGCGCGATGGCGAGCCGCACCGAGGACTATTACAAGACCCTGGGGGTCGACAAGAAGGCGAGCGCGGAGGAGATCAAGAAGGCCTACCGCAAGCTCGCCCGCCGTTACCACCCGGATCGCAACCCCGACGACAAGCAGGCGGAGGCGCGCTTCAAGGAGATCTCGGCGGCCTACGACGTGCTGGGCGACCCGGAGAAGCGCAAGCAGTACGACAGCGGCAGCGGCCCGTTCGCCAACGCGGGCGCCGGCGGCGGCTTTGGGGGTTTCGGTAACTTCGACTTCGAGGGCTCCTCCTCGATGGGCGACATCCTCTCGAACCTGTTCGGGGGATCTGCAAGTGGACGGCGGACGCGTACCAAGCCGCGCCCCGAAAAGGGCCGGGACCTGGAAACGGAGGTTTCGATCTCCTTCGAGCAGGCGATCGCGGGCGCGCAGATCCCGCTGTCGGTGGCCACACAGGCGCCGTGCGCGACGTGTCACGGAACCGGCGCGAAGCCGGGCACGACGCCGAAGGTCTGCCCGCGCTGCGAGGGCCGCGGGATCGAGACGCAGGGGCAGGGCATGTTCTCGATCTCCCAGCCCTGCTCGCAGTGCGGCGGCTCGGGCACGGTGATCGACGATCCGTGCCCCACCTGCCATGGCTCGGGCGCGGTGCGCACGATGAAGCGCTACCGCGTGAACATCCCGGCGGGCGTCAAGGAGGGCTCGCGCATTCGCCTGCCCGGCAAGGGCGAAGCGGGCCCGCGCGGGGGGCCCCCGGGCGACCTGTTCGTGATCACGCACGTGGCGGCCTCGCCGGTCTTCAAACGCAGGGGCGACAACGTCGAGGTCGACGTGCCGTTGACGATCCCCGAGGCGCTACGCGGAGCGGAGGTGAAGGTGCCGACGCTCGGCGGGACCAAGACGCTGCGGGTCAAGCCGGGCACGACACACGGCACGGTCCAGCGTCTACGCGGTGAGGGACCGCCGAAGCTCGGCGCGGGCAAAGGCTCGAACGGGGACATCCACTACCGCTTCCTGCTGGACGTGCCCGATGAGCTGACCTCCGAGCAGGCCGCCGCGGTGGACGCGTTGGCGAGCGCGATGAACGGCCGCGACCCGCGCGCGGCCCTGTTCGCGCAGGCTGCCTCCGGCCGGGCGAGCGCGGGCGGCGAGAGCGGGGAGGGCGCGTGATGGCGCGCCGCCGCGAAACCCGCATCGAAGTGAGCCGCGAGCGCGGCGTGTTCATGATCTCGGTGGCGGCACAACTCGCGGACATGCACCCGCAGACGCTTCGTACCTACGAGGCGCGCGGCCTGATCGCGCCGTCGCGCTCGGCGAAGGGCACGCGTCTGTACTCCCAGGAGGACGTCGAGCGGCTGCGGCGCATCCAGGAGATGACCGCGGAGCTGGGCCTGAACCTCGCCGGCGTCGAGCGCGTCCTGGACCTGGAGGCCGAAATCGAACGGATGCACGCGCGCATCGAGGAGCTCGAGTTGCAGGCGCTGCACGCCCAGGTCGAGCTCGCGGAACGCCTCGAGGAGGTCAGGCGCTCCTACCGCGCCGAACTGGTCCCGTATCCGAATTCGCGTCCGCCCGGGCGCGAGATCGTGCGGGCCTCCGACGTACGGCGGATGCCGCGGCCCGGCGCACGCTGATTGAACACTTGCACCAGCGCGATGCCCGAAAAGGTGAGCATCGAGCGTGCGTTTGATTCCACCACGATCGGACGGGTCAGTCTCAGAACGCCGACCCGTCCGACCGCAGCTTCACCCTTTCTTGCCCTGCGCTCGTCAGCTCAGAAGGCTTCCACCGCTTTTTCGCGATGGCCCTTGAACGCTTCCATCGGGAATTCGCCCGTCCATTCGACGGCCGAGGTACCGATCTTGAGTTCGGTGCCGGTCGCTTCGAAGCTGGCTTTGCTGAACGTCGCCGTCGAGTTGGTGTTGTTGATCAACCCACCGGCGCTGCCTTTGACGTGGACAGTGCCCAGCGTGCACGAGGTGCCGCTGTAGACGATCTTGACGTTGATCCCGGTCAACACCAGATACGGTTTGCCGCCGTAGTTTTCGATGAACGAGAGCCACGGCAGTTCTTCGGCTTCGATCGCCGAGACGCTGCAGTTCGGCGCGGTCGTCGTGCAGCTGTAGAGCGGCAGTTCGGTGACTTCGCCCCAGCCTTCTTCCAACGAGTTCCAGACCTGCATGTTGTAGAGGAAGTGTTCGCAGGTGGTGGATGCGCCCCCACTTTTGAGGCTGCTCGAGAAGGCCGCTCCCACGACGGTTTCTTCTTCGAATGGTCCTGCTTCTTTCAGCAGTGTGCCGCCGAAGTGCCACTGCGGAAACAGCGAGGCGCTGGCGGAGGAGCTCGCCGCGGCGCTGAGCGCCAAGACCGCGAGCACAGCCGACAGCAGGATCATCTTTCGTGATCGCATGCTTGGTCCCATCTCCCTTTCTTTTGGTGGAGCTCCTCACCACCACGCTGGGCTTCCGGCGGGAGCCGCGCGCCGATCCTACACCCCGTCGGCCAATCGCGATAGGCCCGATTGGACGAATACACAGCTCTCACAATCTGGATTTCGCCGAATTTTCAGTGATGGTGCGCGATCGGGTCCCGGCACCCGGCCGAGGCCAGGTTGGAAACACCGCAGTCAGAAACAGTTCGGCTAGGTGACAGCGGGTAGCTCGATCGAGGCGAGCTGTACCTCGTGCTGCAGACGGTGCACCTCGCGCGGCTCGACCATGCCCGCGCCCAGACGGCCGGTGGAGTCCGCGCCGCACGCGACGCCGAAACTGAGGCACTCCGTCGGCGAGCGCCCTTCGTAGCGGGCCGCGACGTAACCCGCGAGGAACGCGTCGCCGGAACCCTGTTTGGCGACCGGCTCGCGTGGCTCGATGCGCGCGCGCCGCAGCGTGGACTGGCCGTCGAGGAGAACCTGCGCGAAGCAGCCGTCGGGCAGCGTCATGATCGCCTCGCGCGCGCCGAGCTCGACGATCTCGCGAACCGCCAGCGAGCGCTCCTCCTCGTCGGCGAACTCGTGCCCGACGAGCTCCTCGGCCTCGAGTACGTTGGGCGAAACCACGTCGGGCTCCGCGCGCACCGCGTGGCGCAGCGGATCGCCGTCGGTGTCGATCACCGTCGTGACTCCCGTCCGCTGCAGCTCGCGGATCAGGGTGGCGTACAGCTCGGGCTCCACGCCGCGCGGGATCGAGCCGGCGAACACCACGATCGCGGCGCCGCGCGCGAGATAGAGCAGCTTCTCGCGGAACAACTCCACCTCGCGCTCGCTGACGGCGGGACCGCGCTCGTTGATCTCGGTCTGCTCGCCGGTGGTGGGGTCGAGGACGGAGGTGTTCGTCCGCGACTCCTCGCGGATGCGCACGAAGTCGTTGAGGATCGACTCCTCGGTGAGCTGCTCGACGATGTGCGTGCCGGTCGCGCCGCCGGCCATGCCGGTCGCGATCACGGGCTGCCCGAGCGCCTTCAGCGTGCGCGCGATGTTGACGCCCTTGCCGCCGGCCATCGTGCGCTGCTCGACCGTGCGATGGCGCCGGCCGAGGCGGAAGTTGGGGACCGCGAGCGACTTGTCGATCGCCGCGTTGAGCGTGACCGTGATGATCATCCCGAGTGCCTCATACGCATCGGCGCCGAGCTTCCCAGAGCGGTCTTCTCGTACGCACGCTTAGGGTACCAGCGCCCAGCCGCCCGGGCTCAGGCCGCGTCGGCCAGCGCCCAGGCCGCCGCGCGCAGCCGCTCGGCCTCGGCGCGAGCGCTGCGCGCGGGCTCGGCGCCGTTCGCGCGATACGCGTCGACGATCGAGCGGGAGGCGGTCACGAGCGCGCTCGCGCGGCCCGCGGCGAACGCGGCAGCGAGGTCCCCGACGCGGCCCCCCTGCGCACCGACGCCCGGCAGCAGCATGATCGCGTGGGGCATCAGCTCGCGCGCGCGCAGCAGCCGGTCGGGCGCGGTCGCGCCGACGACGGCGCCGACGTCGCTGAGCCCGGCCTCCCCGACCCCGTCGGCGCCGACATCGTCGACGAGCCGCGCGAGCCGTTCCCAGACGGTGCCGCCGGCGGCCAGCTCGAGATCCTCGACGTCGGCCGCCCCGGGGTTGGAGGTGCGTACCAGCAGCAGCACGCCCGCGCCCGCCGCGCGCGCGGCGGCGACGAACGGCTCGACCGCGTCGCGACCGAGCAGCGGGTTGACCGTCGCGAGGTCCGCGCGCAGGCCCTCGAACAGCATCTGCGCGTAGGCGGCGGCGCTGACCGCGATGTCGCCGCGCTTGCCGTCGGCGATGCTCAGCAGGCCCTGCTCGCGGGCGTAGGAGACCACGTCCGCGAGCGCCTCCCACCCGGGTGCGCCGAGCCGCTCGAAGCACGCGAGCTGCGGCTTGACCGCCACGCACGCCGGTCCCGCGGCGTCGATCGCCGCGCGGCAGTGCGCGAGCACCGCGGCCGCCGGCGAATCGCCCTGCGCTTCGGGCCACAGCGCGGCCGGGTCAGGGTCGAGCCCGAGGACGATCTGCGACTCGCGCTCCGCGACGCGCGCCGCGAGGAGGTCGCCGAAGGTCGATCTCACGCGAACGGGGGCGTCCATCGAGGTCCGAGCATATCCTTCGCGCATGCCGCTCTCGCGGATCGCTTGGATCGTGACGGTGCTGGTCGCGCTGCTGACCGCGGCGCTGCTGCTGCTGGCCGGCTATGTCGGCTACGCGGGCCTCTCGCTCGCCGTCGGCGCGTCGGCCGCGATCAACCTCTTCTGAGAGGGTGGCGCAGGCGACCCATCAGGTCGCCGAGCCGGGCCCCTCGACCAACCCAACAAGCCACTCCTGCAGCGCGCGCGTCGCGCGCCCCCGGTGGCTGAGCGCGTCCTTCTCGGCCGCGCTCACCTCCGCCATCGTCAGACCCGGCGGCCCCTCGTCGGGCAGGAACGCGGGGTCGTAGCCGAACCCTTCCGTTCCCCGCGGGCGCTCGGCCAGGAGCCCTGCGCAGCGGCCCTCGAAGACGCGCTCCGCGCCCTTGTCGGGGTCGACGTAGGCGAGCGCGCACACGTATTCGAGCGCGCTGCCCGCGGGTGCCTCGCGCAGCAGCTTGGCGAGGTTCTGCTCGTCGCTGGCGTGCTCGCCGGCATAGCGCGCCGAGCGCACCCCGGGAGCGCCGCCGAGCGCGGCGGCCGCGATGCCGGAGTCGTCGGCGATCGCGACCTGCCCGGTCGCGTGCGCCGCCGCGCGCGCCTTGCCGAGCGCGTTCTCGGCGAACGTCTCGCCGTCCTCCGGCGGCAGCTGCACGCCGTCGGGGAGCGAGGCGACCTCATGTTCGGGCAGCAGCCGCGCGAACTCGCGCCGCTTGTGCTCGTTGCGGGTGGAGAGCAGCAACCTCACGTCCGCGTCCCGCTCGCGACATCCGCGCTGAGCTTCACCGAGCTCAGCCTTCGCCGGGCGCGATCGCCTGCTCCTGGGCGGCGCGCAGCTCGGCGATCCCGCCCGCGGCGAGCGCGAGCAGCTCGTCGAGGCTCGCGCGAGAGAGCGGTGTGCGCTCCGCGGTCGCCTGCACCTCCAGGAGATCGCCCTCGCCGGTCATCACCACATTGGCGTCGACCTCCGCGTTGGAGTCCTCGGAGTAGTCGAGGTCGAGCAGCGCCTTACCGGAGACCACCCCGCACGAGACCGCCGCCACCGCGCCGGTGAGCGGCGAAGCCTCGAACGCCCCCTTCTCGCCGAGTTTGCGACACGCGAGCGCCAGCGCGACGTAGGCGCCGGTGATCGACGCGCAGCGCGTCCCGCCGTCGGCCTGCAGCACGTCGCAGTCGAGGTAGATCGTGCGTTCCCCCAGCGCCTTGAAGTCGATCACGCCGCGCAGGGAGCGCCCGATCAGGCGCTGGATCTCGACCGAGCGCCCGTCCAGGCGCCCGCGTGTGGCGTCGCGCTGCTTGCGCTCGCCGGTCGACGCCGGCAGCATCCCGTACTCCGCCGTCACCCAGCCGCGGCCCTTGCCGGCCAGCCAACGCGGCACGTTCTCCTGCGCGGAGGCGGTGCAGATCACGCGTGTCTCGCCGATCGAGATCAGCGCCGAGCCCGTCGCGGTGCGGACGAAGCCCGGCTCGATCACGACCGGGCGCAGCCGATCCGCCGCACGCCCGTAGCTGCGCTCGGGGCTCACGCGAGCGCCTCCCACCCTCGCGGGAGCGACTCCGTCCTCGCGAGCTCCACGTGTTGCACGTCGCCGAGCGGCATCTGTAGGAAACGGGTACCCAGCTCGCGGAAGCCGTCCGCGTCGCCGGTGCAGAGAAAGCGGTATTGGCCTTCCTCGGGGGAGTCGGCGGCGGCGGCCAGTCCGCGCGTGCTCAGCGCGTGCTCGACCTGCCGCGCCAGAGCCGCGCCGGATGTCACGAGCGTCACGTTCGGCCCCAGCATCCGCTGCAGCATCGGGCTGATCAGCGGGTAGTGCGTGCAGCCGAGGATCACCGTGTCGACCTGCGCGCTCCGCAGCGGCGTGCAGGCCTCGCGCACGATGCTCACCGCGCGCTCGTCGAACTGCCTGCCCGCCTGGATCAGCGGCGCGAGCGTCGGGCACGGCACCGCGTGCAGCGTCACGTGCGGGTCGACCGCGTGCACCGCGCGCTCGTAGGCTCCGCTCGCGACCGTCGTGGGCGTCGCCAGCAGGCCGATCCGGCCCGTTCGCGTCGTCGCGACCGCCCGCAGCGCCTCGGGGCGCACGACCCCCAGCACGTCCACCCCGAGCGTCGTCTCCATCATCCGCCGCTGCAGCGCCGGCAGCGCCGCCGCGGTCGCCGAGTTGCACGCCACGACCAGCAGCTTCACGCGCCGCCGCAGCAGCTCCTCGGCGATCTCGGCCGAGAACGCCGCCAGTTCCTCGGAGGAGCGCTCGCCGTAGGGGAAGCGCGCGGTGTCCCCCAGGTAGAGGAAGTCCTCTCGCGGCAGCGCCACGAGCAGCTCGTGCAGCACCGTCAGGCCGCCGACCCCCGAGTCGAACACCCCGATCGGGCGCGCGCGGGGGTTGAGATCGCTCCCGCGAGGGTGGGGATCGCTCCCGCGAGGGTGAGAAGTGACATGGGCGACATCGTTCGGTGGCGAGCTCGTCACGCGCTCATCATTCCAGAGCGCCGCGTCGGCAACCGAAGTGGATGGCCCGCGGCCCGAGCGACCCGCTTGCGACCGGGCGCGCTACCGTCCGCGGCCGTGCGCGCGCTGGTCGTATCGAACATGCTCGCCGACGAGCGCCACCCCGAGCGCGGCCGCTTCGTCCGCGATCAGGTCGCCGCGCTGCGCCGCCTGCCCGGCGTCGACGTGGAGCTCCACGAGCTCGCGCCCGGGTTGCCGAACCTCGCACGCGCGGCGCGCGCGCTGCGCGCGCGCTGGGCCGAGGAGCATCTGGATGTCGCGCACGCCCACTTCGGCCTGACCGCGTGGCCCGCGCTCGCGGTCCCGGCGCGTGTGCGCGGGCTCACGGTCCACGGCACCGACGTCCGCGACCCCCGCACGCGCCAGCTCACACGCGCCGTGCTGCCGCTGATGGCGCTGGTGGGCGCGGTTTCCGCGGAGCTCCTGTGCGAGCTCCCCGGGCGCGCGGCACGCCGCCGCGCGCAGATCCTGCCGTGCGGCGTTGACCTCGAGCGCTTCCATCCGATCCCCCGCGGCGAGGCGCGCGCGGAGCTCGGGCTCCCACCGGATCGCGCGCACGTCCTGTTCGCGGCCGACCCCGCGCGGCCCGTCAAGCGCCATGACCGCGCGCTGGAGCTCGTGCAGGCGCTCGCCTCCGGGGAGCCCGCCCAGAGAGAGCCGTCGCGCAGCCCCGAACTGCACACGCTGGGCGGCGTGCCGCCCGAGCGCGTCCCGCTGTGGATCAACGCCGCTAACGCCGTGCTGGTGCCCTCCGAGCACGAGGGCTTCGGGCTCGCCGTGCTGGAGGCGCTCGCGTGCGACGTGCCCGTGCTGGCGACCCCCGTCGGCGTGCACCGCGACGCACTCGCCGGGCTCCCCGGGACGCTCTGCGCCGAGTTCGATGTCGCGCGGTGGAGCGCGGCGCTGGCGCCGCACCTGCGCGCCGCGGATCCCCGAATCGCCGGACGCGTACGCGCCGAGCCGTACTCCGCGGAGCTCATGGCGGCGCGCCTCGCGGACGCCTGGCGCGCGCTGCTGGCGGCTGGCGACGGGCGCGCCGGGTAGCATGGAGGCGTCGATGGCCGACCAAGCCACGAGCACAGCCGCACAAGCGCCCACCTCCTCGCCGCCTGACGCCCCCACCGCCGAGACCCAGGCGACGGCGCAGGTCGGCGCGGCCCCGGATGCCCCCGCGGGCACCGAGCCCGCCGAGGAGCCGCGCACCCCGGGCTTCGGCGAACGCGGCCGCATGCGCCGGCGCCTGCGCTTCCTGCGCAAGGCGCGGGAGCTCGCCTACCGCGATCTGGGTGGCCTGATCTTCGAGATGCATCGCCTGGGCGAGCGCCACGACGAGCTCGCCGCCGCGAAGCTCGCGACGCTGAGCGCGATCGACAGCGAACTGCGCGCGCTCGAGCAGGCGCTCGCGAACCGCCGGCCGGTGACCGTGCTGCGCGAGGCCGGGATCGCGGCCTGCCCGCGCTGCGCCGCGATCCACGGCAGCGAGGACCGCTTCTGCCCCGCCTGCGGGACGCCGATGGATCGCCGCGCGGATCGCCCGATCGCGACGGCCCCCACGCCAGCGGCGCCGACGCCTCAATCCCCTCCGACGCCAACGCCCCAACCCCCTCCGACGCCAACGCCCCAACCCCCTCCGACGCCAACGCCCCAACCCCCTCCGACGCCAACGCCCCAACCCCCTCCGACGCCAACGCCCCAACCCCCTCCGACGGCGACCCCCCAACCCCCTCCGGCGCCGACGCCCGCACCGACTCCGACGCCGCCAACCCCACCCGCACCGTCGTCCACGGCCAAACCCGCGCCCGCCGCGCCTCCCACGCCGGCGCCTCCCACGCCGGCGCCTACGGCGTCGGCGACGCCGACGCCGGCGCAGACCGCCGCGACAAAAGCGACCGACGACCGGCCGACCGAGATCATCCGCCCGGCGGACGCCGACACAGGCGACGGCGCGTGAGCGTCGCGGCGCAGCAGGCGGCGACCGAGCAGACCGCGACGGAGCCGACCGAGCCGTGCCCGCTGTGCGGCGCGCCGCTCGGCCGGACCCAGGAGTGGTGCTTGCGCTGCGGCGCCGCCGCGCGGACGCGGCTGGCGGCGATCCCGGCGTGGCGGACGCCGCTGGTGGCGCTGGCGGTCGCGATCGTGGCCGCGCTGGGCGCACTGACGGCCGCGCTGGTTTCGCTGGCCGGCCAGTAAGCGGACGAGAGACGGGTATGGCGGGGGGCGATCCACCTGTGCTGGAGACCGACGTCGCAGTGGTGGGCGCCGGCGCGGCGGGCCTGTATGTGTCGCTGTGCGTGGCGCGCGCGGGCGGGCGCGCGGTCTTGATATCGGCAGCCCCGTTGGCGCAGACCGCGAGCTACTGGGCGCAGGGCGGTCTCGCGGCGGCACTCGCGGAGGAAGACAGCATCGAGTTGCACCTCAAGGACACCGAGCGCGCGGGCCGCGGCGCGGTGCGGCACTCGGCGGCGCGGGTGCTCGTGGAGGAGGCACCGGACTGCGTGCGCGACCTGCAGGCGCTGGGGGTGCGCTTCGACGCGAATCGCTTCGGACGCCTCGCGCTGGGCTTGGAGGGCGGCCACTCCGTCAGACGCGTCGTGCACGCCGGCGGCAGCGCGACGGGACGGCGGATCCTGCGCCAGCTGTCGGCGGTCGTCGCGCAGGAGCCGCGGATCGAGGTGTTCGAGAACGCGCGCGCACGGGCGCTGTGGCCGCAGGGCGACGAGCCGCACACCGCCGGCGCCCAGGCGCGATCCCCGCAGGGCGCTCCCGCGGCGCGCTGCCGCGGAGTGCTGTGCGAAGACGGCCGCGTCGTGAGCGCGCGCGCGGTGGTGCTGGCGAGCGGCGGCGCGGCCGCGCTGTGGGCGCGGACCACGAACCCCCCGGGCTCGCACGGCGTGGGCTTACTGCTGGCGCACGCGCTGGGGGCTGAGCTGGCGGACCTCGAGTTCATGCAGTTCCACCCGACCGCGGTAGTCGGCGTCAAGGGCCGCGAGGGGTTCCTCGTGACCGAGGCGATCCGCGGGGAGGGGGCGACGCTCGTGGACGCCGGCGGGGAGCGCTTCGTTGACGAGCTGGCACCGCGCGACGAGGTCTCGCGCGCGATCGCCGCGCGCCTGGCGCAGACGGGAGCGCTGTCGGTGGGACTGGACATGCGCAGCCTCGACCCCGCGCTGTTCCCGAACGTCGTGGGCGCGCTGCGCGAGGCGGGCCTGGACCCGACGCGGGAGCTGGTGCCGGTGGCGCCCGCCGCGCATTACATGATGGGCGGCATCGTCACCGACCTCCACGGCCGCTCCTCGGTGGCGGGCCTGTACGCGGTCGGGGAGTCCTCGTGCACGGGTCTGCACGGCGCGAACCGCCTGGCTTCGAACTCCCTGAGCGAGTGCTTCGTGTTCGCGCGCCGCGCCGCCGCCGCCGCGCTCGCGGAGCCCGCGCCGACCCCGGGCGAGACGGCCGCGGTCGCCCAGCTGCCGGCGCCCCCGGAGGCGAGCGCGCAGACGCGCGCCGCGCTGTGGCGCGACGCCGGCATCGAGCGCTCTCCGGAGGGCCTGGAGCGCCTGCGCAGCGACCCGTACCCACTGGCGCGCCTGATCGCCGGCTGCGCGCTGGAGCGCGCGGAGAGCCGCGGGGCGCACCGGCGGATCGACCGCCCCGAGACGGATCCCGCGCTGGACGGCCGCCACGTCGTGGTCGACGCGACCGAGCGCTTGCGCTGGGAAACGTGGGAGTAGCGGTTAATCCGCGCTTAACAGTCAAGTCGCGCGGGCTTTATATGCGGGGTGAATACTCGTCTTGGAGGCGAGCCGGCCCCATCGCCGGCCCCATAGACGGAGGGTTGTCGAATCTTTCAACGGGTAGATGTGTTGTTTGGAGCAAGGAAGTCTCGGGAACGGGCGGAGTCCCTGAGATTGGCGGAGTGCGTGGCGCAGAGCCCCAATGTGAAGAAGAGAGCCTGATCGATACGAGATAGAAGGAGGCGAGGGGGTCGCCATGTACCAGTTCAGTCGAGCCATCTATAGGGAGCTCGCCCCCTACATTGCCGCTCCCAAGCCCGGAGGCGGCGCGGGCGGAGAGACCGGCAACCACGCACACGTGCTGCGCGCGTGCGAGGCGACGGTCGAGCGCATGGCGACGGATCGCCACTACTTCGCGCACCCCGAGCGGACGCTGTTCGCGGACATCCGCACGTACTTCCCGATGAACGCACAGGCATACGTCCACAAGGTCGTGTTCCACTACGTCGGGCTCGCGCAGCGCTACCTGAAGGAGAACCCGCAGGCCGCGCACGCCGCGATCAGCGACCAGCCGCCGCAGTGCCGCGCGATGACGCGCAAGGGCGCCGCGTGCCAGCGCACACCGCTGCCGCACAACGGCTACTGCCCGTCCCACCAGCACCTGGCGGACACCGAGGACCGCGCACCGCTGGCAGCTTGACGGTGGTTTGGGTTGGAGATCGTCCGCGCGCGTGAGAGGCGCGGACGAGAGGCGTGTCGCGCGGGGCTTCCGTGCCCCGCTGTGGGTGCGCGGGATACGCTCAGGCGATGCTCCTGGGTGTCGACGTGGGCGGTACGTTCACCGACGCGGTGCTCGTGGGTGACGGCGGAGCGCTGTACACCGCGAAGGTCCCAAGCACGCCGCGCGAGCAGTGGCGCGGGGTTTTGGAGGGTGTTCGCGCCGTGCTCGCCGCAGCGGGCGCGCAGCCCGGCGCGGTGGAGCGCTTCGCGCACGGGATGACGGTCGCGACGAACGCGCTGCTGGAGGGGCACGCGGCGCGCACGGCGCTGATCGCGACCGAGGGCTTCACCGACATCGTCGAGCTGGGACGCCAGGCGCGCCCGCACCTGTACGAGCTGTGCCTCGCCGCGCCCCCCGCGCTCGCCCCGCCGCAGCTGCGCTTCGGCGCGCCGGAGCGCATGACCCCCGAGGGCCCGCTGCGGGAGTTGGCCCGTGAGGACGCGGACGAGCTGGTCGGTGAGATCGCGGCCGCGGCGCCGGAGGCGGTCGCGGTGGCGCTGCTGCACTCCTACGCGCACCCCGCGCACGAGCGGCTGCTGGGCGAGGTGCTCGCGGAGCGCCTCCCGGGTGTCCACGTCTCGCTCTCGCACGAGCTCGTCGGCACGTTTCGCGAGTACGAGCGCGCGGCGAGCACGGAGGTCGACGCGGCGCTCTCGCCACTGCTCGGCGGCTACCTGCGGCGGCTGTGCGAGCAGGCCGACGCGATCGGCCTCGCGCGGCCCGACGTGATGCAGTCCTCGGGAGGGCTCGTCGACGCGCCCGGCGCGGCGGCGCACGCGGCGCTGACGGTGCTCTCCGGTCCCGCGGGCGGCGTGCGCGGCGCGCAGCTGCTCGCGGAGCTCGCCGGCGAGCGCGACCTGCTGTGCCTCGACATGGGCGGAACCTCGTGCGACGTGTGCTTGGTCGAAGACGGCGAGGTCGCCGAGACCGCGAGCGGCGTCCTCGCGGGACGGCCGCTCGCGCTGGCGACGCTCGAAATCCACACGGTCGGCGCCGGCGGCGGCTCGATCGCCTGGCGCGACGCCGGCGGCGCGTTGCGCGTGGGACCCGCCTCGGCGGGCGCCGACCCAGGACCGGCGTGCTACGGGCGCGGGGGGACACGACCGACGGTCACCGACGCGAACCTGCTGCTGGGACGATTGCCGGTCGCGTCGGCGGGCGCGGACGCCGCGACCGGTGAGCCCGCGCGGGCCGGCGAGATTTTCGCGACCGGCCGGGACTCCGCCGCGGGACAGCTCGCGGGCGGGCTGCGCCTGGACCGTGACGCGGCCGAGCGCGCCGTGGCGGGCCTGGCGGCGGAGCTCGACCTGTCGGTCCTGCGCTGCGCGGAGGGGATCGTGCGGGTCGCGGAGGCCGAGATGCTGAGGGCGCTGCGCGTCGTGAGCGTGCAGCGCGGCGTCGACCCGCGCGATCTCGCGCTGCTGGCGTTCGGCGGCGCGGGACCGCTGCACGCGGCGGCGCTCGCGCGCGAGATGGGCATGCGGCGGATCCTGTGTCCGCGCACCTCGGGAGTGCTGTGCGCGCTGGGGCTCGCCGCGGCGGCCCCGCGGCGCGACGCGGCGCGCACGGTGATGCTCGCCGGTGAGAGCTTCCACGCGCAGCGGCTGGCGCAGGAGCGAGCCGCGCTCATGGCGCGGGCGAGCAACGACTTGCGCGAGCCCGCCGCGCGCGTGGCGGTGCGCTACGAGCTGCGCTACCGCGGACAGTCCTTCGAGCTGTCGGTGGCAGAGGACGACGCAATCGGTGGCGGCGCACCCGACACTGCCGGGACCACGGCGGCCGACGCTCCGACGCCGACGGTCGCACCGCCGTTGGTGGGGGCGCGCCCGGCGCACGCCGGCCGCCCGCCGACCCCGGATGCGCTGCGCGAGGCCTTCGCGCGAGCGCACGAGCAGCGCTATGGCTACCGCGACGATCGCGCGGAGGTCGAGCTCGTCACGATCCGCGCCTCGGTGTGGGGTGCCGCGCCGGAGGTCACGCCGACCGCGCGGCGCGCTGGGGCGGCCCCGACGCGCGTGCCGTGGACGATCGTGCTCGACGGCGCCCGGGTCGCGGCGCAACGCATCGACGGCGAGCTCCCGCCCGGGACGCGGCTGCGCGGCCCGCTGCTGTGCGCGCTGGGGGAGTCCACGCTGCTTGTGCCGCCGGGCTGGGCGGGCGAGGTCGACGCGTTCGGGACGATCCACCTGCACATCGAGGAGGCGGCCGCGTGATCGACCCGATCGAATTGCAGGTGCTGACCGGCGCGCTGCGGGCGGCGTGCGAGGAGATGGGCGCGGTGCTGATCCGCTCGGCGTACTCGGCGAACATCAAGGAGCGCCGCGACGCCTCGACCGCGCTGTTCGACACCGACGGGCAGATGACGATGCAGGCGGAGCACATCCCGGTGCACCTCGGCGCGATGCCCGCCGCGGTCGCGGCCGTGCTCGGCGAGCGCCACCGCGAGGAGGTTTCGTGGGTGCTCAACGACCCGTTCGCCGGCGGGACCCACCTGCCTGACATCACCGTGATCACGCCGGTGTTCCGCGCGGGCAAGCCGATCGGCTTCGCGGCGAGCCGCGCGCACCACGCGGACGTCGGCGGGCGCGTCCCGGGGTCGATGCCGGCGGACAGCCGCACGCTCGCCGAGGAGGGCGTCGTGATCGCGCCGCGCCCGCTCACCGAGCAGGCGATCGCGCAGATCACATCGCGCATGCGCCAGCCCTCCGAGCGCCGCGCGGACCTGCGGGCGCAGCTCGCGGCGAACCGCGCCGGTGCGCTGCGCCTGACCGAGCTCGCGCGGCGCGTCGGCTCCGAGCGGCTGCGCGAGGCGACCGACGCGGTGCTCGACTACGCCGAGCGCCGCACGCGGGCGTGCCTGGCGGCGCTGCCCGACGGGACGCACGAGGCGCAGGACGTCCTGGAGGCGATCGAGGGCGACCTCGTCCTGAAGCTGCGCGCGACCGTCGCGGGCGAGCGGCTGATCCTCGACTTCGCGGGCAGCGCGCCCCAGCACGAGGGCAACCTCAACTGCCCGCTCGCGGTGACCCGTTCGGCGTGCTATTTCGCGGTGCGCGTGCTCACCGACCCCGAGCTGCCGCCGTCGGCGGGCGCGTACCGCCCGGTCGAGGTGCGCGTCCCGGAGGGCGCGTTGTTGAATGCGATCCCGACCCCGGCGGGCGCGCCCGCGGTCGCGGCGGGCAACGTCGAGACCTCCTCGCGCGTCGCCGACCTCGTGCTCGCCGCGTTCGGGCGCGCGCTGGGGCAGGGCACGATGAACAACCTCACGCTCGGCGACGGGCGCTTCAGCTTCTACGAGACGCTCGGCGGCGGCCAGGGCGCGTGCGCGGACGCCGACGGGCCCAGCGGGGTGCACGTCGCGATGAGCAACACGCTGAACACCCCGATCGAGGCGCTCGAGCGCGAGTTCCCGCTGCGCATAACGCATTAGGCGGTGCGCCGCCGCTCGGGTGGCGCCGGCCGGCACCGCGGCGGCGACGGGGTCGTGCGCGAGCTGCAGGCGCTGCGCGAGATGACCTTCTCCCTGATCACCGAGCGTCGCCGCCACGCCCCGCGCGGCGCCGACGGCGGGCAGCCGGGCGCGCGCGGGCGCAACCTCCTCGACGGCGAGGAGCTTCCGGCCAAGGCCAGCGGTACGCTGAAATCAGGAGGGCGACTGCGAGTAGAAACCCCAGGCGGCGGAGGATTCGGAAGCGATGTCGAAGACAAGCGATGACGGGCGACCACGGATCGGCTTCCTGGGGCTCGGGATCATGGGCTCGCGGATGGCCGTCAACGTGCGCCGCGCGGGCTTCGCGCTGAGCGTCTGGACGCACACGCCCGGCAAGGCGCAGCGGTGGGCCGCCGAGCACGACGCGAGGGCGTACGCGACGCCCGCGGAGGTCGCGGCGAACAGCGAGATCGTGGTGAGCATGGTCGTCGACGGCGAGCAGGTCGCCTCGGTGCTGCTCGGCGAGGCGGGCGCCGTCGAGGGCGCCGCGCCGGGGGCCCTGTGCGTGGACATGTCGACGATCGCGCCCACCGACTCGCGCCGCATCGCGGCGGCGCTCGCCGAGCGCGGGGTCCGCATGCTGGATGCCCCGGTTACGGGCTCCGCGCCGCGCGCGGAGGCGGGGACGCTGACGATCATGGTCGGCGGCGCGCCGGAGGACTTCGCGCGCGCCCGGACGCTGCTGGAGAGCATGGGCGAGACGATCGTGCACGTCGGCGAGCCGGGCCAGGGGTCGATGCTGAAGCTGATCAACAACGCGCTCGGCGCGGCCAACGCGGCGGCGCTCGCGGAGGCGCTGCTGCTGGCGAAGGCGACCGGCGTGGACCTCGACGCGTTCGAGCAGGTCTGCAGCGCGGGCTCGGGCGCCTCGGCGCAGCTGACGATGAAGGCGGGGCCGATGCGCGCGCACGACTACGCGACGCTATTCAAGACCGCGCACCTGCTGAAGGACGTGCGGCTGTGCCTGGAGGAAGCGCAGGCGGCGGGCGTGCCGTTCCCCTCCGCCGGTCACGCGCGGTCGCTGTTGACCGCGGCGGTCGGGCGGGGCCACGCCGAGGACGACTACTGCTCGCTGATCGAGCCCGCCGAGGGGCTCGCGGGCGTTCGGCTGTAGCCGGCCCCATACCTGTGACGAGCGTCTCAGATGGAAACAATCGCGCGCGACTGATCGCTCAGCACCGTCAAAAAACCTGCAAATTTGCAGGCGATTTGGCATTTTCGCTAGGATTTCGTATCTTTTAGGCGACCGTCGCTCGTCCCTCGGGAGCGACGGGTGTGTTCTGTCCAAGGCCCCCACGCCTCGTCCCCTCTATATCGCTATGCCAATCGCTTTGAAGGAATGGGCGGTCACCGTCCGCGCTCTCGCCGAAGGGGAGCAACTCATCACGCTCCGTAGGGGCAGCGTTCGCGACGCCGAACAGCCGTTGCAGCTCGAGCACGAACGCTTCTTCCTGTACCCAACATTCGACCACCAGCGCAACGATCTCGTGCGCGAATCCCACCAGCCCGAGCTGCGGCGCGCGCTCGAGGAGGGCGTGTGGAACGACGGCGAGCCGACCCTGCAGGCGCTCGCCGCGGACGGCGGCCTGCAACAGCCCGACCGCGTGCGGATCCGGGCGTGGGCGGAAGTCGCCGACCACTTCACGATCTCCGACCCGCGCTGCGTGGACGCGCTCTCGCCGTTCTACGTGTGGACACCGGACTATGCGGAGAAGCGCCTCGCGTGGCGCCCGCGCCAGCCGCTGCACGTGCTGTTGCTGCGCACCTACAGGATCCCGCGCCCCGTGACGGTGAAGGTGCGCGAGGAGTACCTTGCGGGGCGCTCGTGGCTGGAGCTCCAGCGGGAACTGCCGTTCGAGGGCACACCGGTGCTCTCCGACGACGAGTTCGAGCGCGCCTCGGAGGAAATCGAGGCGATCGCACGCGAGGGCTCGGCGCAGCCGGCGCTGGTCTGAGCGGCACTCCCGGTTCGAGCTCGGCGGCGGCGTTAGTGCGCGGGTCTGCGCCAATGCCCGCGCCGACCCAGCCACCCGCGCCGACCCAGCGCCCAGCGTCAGCGTCAGCGTCAGCGTCAGCGTCAGCGTCAGCGTCAGCGTCAGCGTCAGCGTCAGCGTCAGTGGCTGGATATCAGCAGCGCGAGCGCCGCGAGCAGCACGAGACCGCCGAGCAGGAACGCGAGCACGCGCCACGCCGTCGAGCTCCACGTGCTCGCCTGGGGCGGCCCGAGCAGTTCGCTCTGCAGCAGCACCTCGCGCGCGGCCGGCGCACCGGACGCGGGCACGAGCAGCTCGCGCGGTCCCGCCGCGAGGAAGTCGGGCACGTCGAAGCCGCGCGCGCGGCGCTGCAGGCTGGGGATCCCCTCCTCCAACAGCAATCCCTGAATGAAGTCGGCCTCGGTCTGGTTGCCCGCGCCCGCGACGCGCACGAGCTCGCCCTCGGAGTACTGCGGCTTGATCCGCCGCGCGCGGCGCCAGAGCTCGTCGAGTGGCTGCTCGATCGTGTGCTCCTCCTCGGAGGGTTCTTGCACGAGCGGCATCTCGCACGTCGCGCAGAAGCGCTCGCTCGCGGGGTAGCTGCGCGAGCAGGCCGGGCACAGCACGCGCGCCTCGCTCAGCGCAGGCTCCTGCGCCGGAATGACCCGCCGCCGTCACGGCGGTGCCCGGCTAGCCGAGGATCTCGACCTCGCGGACCTGGCCGTCGTCGATCAGGTAGGAGCGGATCTCCGGCTCGGCGCCGTCGGCGAGCCCGACGATCAGCCACTCCACACCGGGCCAGTGGGCGGCGAAGTTGATGTCCGTCTGCGACGGGTAGGGCGCGGTGCGGGTGTGCGAGTGGTAGATCGCACCCAGCTCCAACCCCTCCCCCTCCATCTCCTCCATAAATCTCAACACCTCGAGCCCATCGATCTCGAAGCGCAAGGGGCTCGCCGCGGTGTTGGTGGCGCGATACACCCTCACCGCCCGCACGGGCTCCGCGAGCTCGACCGCCAGCACACCGCAGCACTCGTTCGGCGCGTCCTCGCGCGCGTGGGCGACGACCTGCTCCAGCAGCTCCGCGGGGAGGTGCACCGCCGCTCACCACCACACGGTGGAGTCGAGGTTCTCGATCTCCTCCACGGGAAGCGTGTAGATGCCGCTCGACAGGTACTTCCAGCCGTCGTCGGCGACGATGAACACGACATTGCCCTCGTCGAGCTCGCCCGCGATGCGCACGGCGACGCGCGCGATCGCGCCGCTGGAGACGCCCGCGAAGACGCTCTCCTCGTCGAGCAGCTTGCGCGTCCAGATGATTGCATCGCGGTTCGTCACGAAGATCTTGCGGTCCAGCAGCGAGATGTCGATGATCGGCGGGATGAAGCCGTCGTCGAGCGAGCGCAGGCCCTGCACGGGCTCCCCCTGCATCGGCTCCGCCGCGACGATCTTGCAGGCGTCGCCGAACGTCTCCTTCAATCGCCGCCCATTGCCCATCAGCGTACCCCCCGTGCCGAGCCCCGCGACAAATGCCGAGACCTCGTCGAGCTCCTCGAGGATCTCAAGCGCCGTGCCGTTGTAGTGCGCGTTCGGGTTCGCGGGGTTCCCGTACTGGTAGGGCATGTAGTAGGAGGCGTCGGACTGCGCCAACTCCAGCGCCTTCTCGACCGCGCCGTTGGAGCCCAGCGAGCCCTCGGAATAGACGATCTGCGCGCCGTACATCTTCAGCAGCTGCGTGCGCTCGGGCGTCACGTTCTCCGGCATCACGACCTTCAGCGGGTAGCCCTTGCGCGCGCAGATCATCGCCAGCGAGATCCCCGTGTTGCCCGACGTCGGCTCCAGGATCGTCTGCCCCGGGGCGAGCGCGCCCTGGGTCTCGGCGTCCTCGATCAGCGCGCGCGCGACGCGGTCCTTGACCGAGCCCGTCGGGTTGCGCGACTCGAGCTTCGCCCAGATCCGCACCCCGGGCTTCGGCGACAGGCGCGGGAGCTCGATCAGCGGAGTGTTGCCGATCGACTGCACGATGTCGCCGTAGCGACCGCCGCATGGCTTGTTGCGCAGGCCCTCCGCCGCCATTACTTCACGGAATATAGCGGCCCTGGCGAGCGGTGGGTGGATCGGCTCGGGGGGGTCGCGCTCGCCGGCCGACGACTGATGACAGACAACATCGGCCCGTGGCGAGCTCGATGGCAGAGCTGCAGGCGCGTGCCAATGCGCTCTTCAAGGCAAACGCGGAAGGCACCGAACTCGAGCAGCTGATGCTGCGGGAAACGATCCGAGAGCAGACGCCGCTCACTACGGCCAACCCGGGCGGGAGTGCGACCTTCTTGGTGGTATTCGACTCGCGCCAGGAAGCGATCTTCAAGCCGTTCATCGGCCAGAACATCGGACAATGCCGGTATTACGGCCAGGAACCAGTGGGCGCCGTCATGCACGAGGTCGCCGCTTGGCGCCTCGCCGCGACGATGGGAGACCCGTGGGATCAACTCGTTCCCACAGCCGTGTTGAGGAACATCCCACCGCTGGGCGGCGGGGCGCTCATCAACCGCCGCCGCGGCGCCCCCGACCCGCAGGTGTTTGAAGATGCCCACACCCAGGCAGACGCCGCCGCGTTCTGGGACGCGCTGATCGCCCAGCAGGACCGGCACGCCACGAACTACAGGTACGAGCACGAAACCCGGAGGCTCGCCTTGATCGACCATGCGTTCTCGTTCGCGACCCCCGGCGGATTCTGCAATGGCGGTATTTTTGGCCTCCGGCGTCGCAGCGGAGGCCGGGAGAAGCTGTCCCAGGATGAGGTCCATGCTCTCCAGGTGCTGCTGCACTCGGCTGGGCTGCACGGGATACGCGCCCATATCGCTCAGCCTCGGGCTGAGGCGCTACAAGATCGCGCCGCCAAGATGCTCCAAACCCGGATCTTGCCCTACCCGGGCGACTTCTAGCGCCGTATGGCCGCTTCCATTACTGTCGTCGGCGTGCGATACTCGAACAAGCTAGCTATAAGGCGATCAGTGGATCTGGCCGAAAAGGTCCCAGGCGCCGAGCAGAAGGAGGTCGCTGATGGTTCTCGTTGAGATCCAGAGCCCTGTATACGACGAGGAGGCTGGCAACGCCCGGCGCCTCTGGCGCGCGACCGTCAAGGCATACGGTGACCGGCTCGAGATTCATGGCGAGGAGGAGCTGGTCGCCGGTGGCGATTTGCCCGTCGTGGACCCTTCCACCGGAGAGCAGCTACACAGCCGCGACGACCCTGAGCTGTGGGCTCGTTGCCTGCCTTACGCCTTCCGAGCCGGTGACCTCATAGCGGTCGTCATCCATGACGACAGTCCGGTGCACAGGGCGGAGCCAGCTACCGTCGCGCCGCAGGAAACGCCGGACGTACCGATGTCGCCCCCGAACGCGCATCACGTAACCGCGGGCACCTGCTGACCGCTTCTCGGCTCGGGCTCGCATAAGCCGTTTGCGCCCTGACTGGCCAGGCGGCTAGGATGTTGCGGCGGTGGCACACGGCTACGACTACGACTGGCTCGTGATCGGCTCGGGCTTCGGGGGGAGCGTCTCGGCGCTGCGCCTCAGCGAGAAGGGCTACCGCGTGGGGGTCCTGGAGTGTGGGCGGCGGTTCGCCGACGACGACATGCCGACCTCCACGGGCGACTTCCGGCGCTACTCGTGGGCGCCGTTCGCGGGCATGAAGGGCATCTTCCGGCTGACGATCTTCAAAGACGTCTCCGTCGTCTCCGGCTGCGGCGTCGGCGGCGGGAGCCTGGGCTACGCGAACACGCTGTATGTGCCGCCGAAGGCGTTCTTCGAGGATCCGCAGTGGGCGGAGATGGAGGACTGGGAGAGCGCGCTCGCGCCGCACTACGCCGAAGCGCAGCGGATGCTCGGCGTCACGCAGAACCCCCACGACGACCCCGCCGACCAGCTGCTGCGCGAGCTCGGCGAGCACCTCGGCGTGGGCGACACCTACCAGAAGACGCCCGTCGGGATCTACTTCGGGGAGCCCGGCAAGACTGTGCCGGACCCGTTCTTCGGCGGCGAGGGCCCCGACCGCACGGGCTGCCAGCTGTGCGGACGCTGCATGGTCGGGTGCCCGCACGGCGCGAAGAACACGCTCGTCAAGAACTACCTCTACCTCGCCGAGCGCCGCGGCGCGCGCGTGATGCCCGAGCGCACCGTCCTCGACATCCGCCCGCTCGGCGACGGCTCGGGCGCGGAGGGTTATGAGATCACGAGCGTCCGCTCGGGGGCATGGGTGAACAAGGACCGTCAGGTGCTGCGGGCGCGCGGCGTTATCGTCTCGGCGGGGCCGCTGGGGACGAACAAGCTGCTGCAGCGCTGCCGCCTCAGCGGCTCGCTCGGGCGCATCTCCCCCAGGCTGGGCGAGTTGGTGCGGACCAACAGCGAGTCGATCCTGACCGTGACCGTGCCCGAGGACTACCCGGAGGACCTGATCAAACGCGTCGCGATCACCTCCTCGATCTACCCGGACCCGACCACGCACATCGAGACGGTCACCTACGGCGACAAGGGCGACACGATGCACCGCTTCTACACGCTGCTCGTCGGCGACGGCACGCGCGTGACGCGCCCGCTGAAGCTGCTCGGCCAGATCGCGCTGCACCCCAAGCGCCTGCTGCAGGCGTTGTTCCCCAAGCACTGGTCGCGGCGCACAATCATCCTGCTCGTGATGCAGACGCTCGACAACGCGATCGCGCTGCGGCCACGCAAAGGACCGTTCGGGATGCTCACGCTGACGACCGAACAGGACCCCGAGCGACCGAACCCGACGTTCATCCCCGTCGCGAACGAGGCGGCGGAATGGTTCGCGAAGCGCACCGGCGGGATGGCGCAGAGCTCGGTCACGGAGGCCCTCTTCAACATCCCCACCACCGCGCACATCCTCGGCGGCGCCGTGATCGCGCCGGATCCCGAGCACGGGGTCGTGGATGGGCGCCAGCGCGTGTTCGGGTACGAGAACCTGCTCGTGTGCGACGGGGCCGCGGTGCCCGCGAACGTCGGGGTCAACCCAAGCCTCACGATCACCGCGCTCGCAGAGCACGCGATGAGCTTCGTTCCTGACGCCGGCGCGGAGACACCCGCCGACGCGGGCGCGCGCGCCGCGGCGTAGCTGCGCGGCGTTCTTTCAACGCAGTCTTCTGGCAGCGGAAGCCGGCCTCGGAACCGCCATAGACCGTCGCCGAGCCGCGCGTAAGCGCTCCACACGCCCGCTCGCGAGCGCCCAGAGAGGGCAGACGGAATCAAACGTCTCCCACTAGGCGGCCTCGCCCAATCCCTGATCAATCCAGGGATTCCCAGCGATCCGACCCCCTCCGAACGCCCTCAAGCGCCGCCTATGGACAGCAGCGATAAATTGCCATTGACAACCATCCCGACTTCCGGTAAGAAGGTGTTTGTCCCCGTAATCCGAGCGACTCCGTTATTCAGGCTTGGGATGTCCCGAGCAGCGCGGGGATGCCCTACGAGAGAGGAGAGGGTCGATTTGTAGAAACACGGAGTCGAGACACCAATGAAGGGAGATTGTCGTATGCCTAAGTTGAAGCTGCTTGTACTAGCGGCCTTCGCGGTCTTCGTGCTCAGCGTACCCGCGACAGCGTTCGCCAAAGAAGGAGGGTTATGGTTAGTTAATGGGTCTGGGCTCGCCCCAGGTGCGGTCTTATTACTCTTACCCACGGCGTTAGTGTTATCCGTCGGTGAACTCAAAGTAGTCGGCGCCGGGTCAGTAATCTGCAAAGGCGAGCAACTCTTACTTGAAGAAGGCAAGATCATTGGGCCCGACGGCATATTAGTCAAAAAGATCACCTTTCATGAATGTGAATTCGTAGGAGGAGGCTGTTCACTAAAAGGTAGCTTAATCGAAACTGAACCAGTCGATGGATTAGCATCATTAGATTTACCAGGCTCATTAAACACCTACATCTTACTATTACCCGAGACCAAAAAAACATTCACTACCCTTACATTGGAAGGCGCAACTTGCTCCATCGCGGGCAAAAACCCAGTCAACGGAAGTGTTAGCCTCTTAGTGCATGGGGGCTTACATGAAGTCTTATTACACTTAGTATTAGCATTCTCGTTAAAAGAAGCCCTAAAAGTTGGCGGTAACGAAGCAGAACTAAAAGGCCTTGACTTCGACCTCGCGCTGTTAGGGCACGAGAACTGGAGCTTCCACTGATAAGTGGTAAGCTAAGCTTGTCATAGACAGGCTGAAATCCACATCCGTCGGGGGCCATGTTCGTGGACTGCCAAGGGCATGGCCCCGCTTTCCCAAAAACATAAGCTTAGCCGGCAGGAGAAGTTAAGCTTAAAACCGCCAAACACAATTTAAGGAAACCGACGCACCCAAGTTGAGACTGCTTGCATTAACAAGGCCTGCTCATGGGTGCCATCGCACAGGCGCTTATCCCCGAGAAACCGGGGTCCAGATGCTGTAACGGCGCTAGGAACCTCCGCCGACCCGCGTCGCTAGGTGTTTCCTACTTGAAGCCGCCTTGTACTACGCCCAAAAGCCGCATAGCTACTGACACTCCAAGGAAGGCGCCAGCTCCTTTAGAACGAAAACAAGTAGGTCCACTCGTGACAGTCATTGACAAATGGCACCCCATCTTGGTAGCAATGGGCGTATAAGCACCCACAGGTCCTAGAAATTATTCAAACAAAGCAGCAGGAATGAGGATCAGCTATGCCAGTTCGCCGTAGTAAGATCATCGACAGAAGGTTCTACGATGGCACATGCGGCTTTCCGAGAATGGGCCGCTGTCTTTCGGCTGCACTGCTGATGCTTTTGCTTGGCCTGATCGAGCTCCTGCTACCGCCAGCAGGCCGAGCGACAATCGCCGGTCCACAAGAATGCGCAAATGAAAGCCTGCGCTCGGCGCTCAATTTGACGCTTTTGTCGGATTGTCGCGCCTATGAGATGGTAACCCCGACCTATAAGGAGGGTTATCCACTTTTCGTCGAAAGCGTTGCATCGAATGGCGATAGCGCAATCGTCGCCGGTCTTGCGACTTTGAGCGGGAGCGCCGGTTCCAGCGAACGTGTAGAAACTGGTAGCGTCTATTTGGATACCCGCACGAGCGATGGCTGGCGACTGACACCAATGAATGCACCGTTGTCGCAATATGCCGGAGAGTACTTGGAATCAGCCGAAGGCGATCGCGACGAGACTCTATGGGTTCAGCACACCCTAGAGCAGCCCGCGACGAACCGAGGACTGTATGTTAGATCATCCACAGGCGTCTTCAGCTTCGTCGGACCCGATAATCCTCCAGGTGTCATCGAAAAAGACTCAGAACCGAGCGACACTACCGGCCTAGCCTACGGTGAATACGACCCTGTGAGAGCCACTACGGATGACTACGGGCATCTGGTTCTTGAAACACAGATCGAACAGCCGCAAGAGCGATGGCCGTTTGATCACACCACCGGCAGTCGTGCGCTCTCGCTCTATGAATACAGCGGTACCAACAATAAGGAACCAACGTTGGTGGCCGTCGAAGGCGAAAGAGGCAGCAGACAGCTCATCGCGCTGTGCGGTACAACGCTAGGCTCCGGCGGACTTGGCTCGTACCACAACTCTCTATCGAGTGACGGAGAAACGATCTTCTTTACCGTTAATCCGTGTACCCCCGGGCCCTCGACGGCGGAAGTATACGCCCGTCTGCATGGGGGTATGACTGGTGTCGAGCCGGCCGAGACTGTCGATATCTCAGCCAGTGAGTGCACAACAGCGTGTGGGGCAAAAGAATCAGGCAAGAATTTCGAGGGCGCTTCCGAAGACGGCAATCTCGTCTATTTTACGAGTACCCAAAAGCTTACTAATGATGCAGTTGACGGTACAGATGGTGGCGATGCCTTTAGAGAAGGTTGTGCCGGCATAGACGCAGCGACACCCCCGGATGTAGGTGGCTGTAATCTGTACCTGTATGATTTCAGCAAACCGCTCGGCCACCGTCTGACGGCGGTGTCGGTCGGCGGGAAAGTTCTTGGCGTAGCCGGTATCGCAGAGAATGGTACGCGCGTGTACTACATTTCACGCGCAAAGATCGACTCGGCCGGGACAAACCCGTACGGAAGCCAGCCGTCGGAAGGTCAGCCTAATCTATATGCATATGACGCAACAAACGAGACTACGGCTTTCGTCGTCACTCTTGGGGGTAATGACGAAAGTGACTGGTCGAGGAAATTTGGAAGGCCTGTACAGGTAGCCGGCCAAGGCGGACGGTTTGTGCTCTTTGCAAGCTCAATGCCCTCGATCACTCCCGATGATACGTCGTCAGTGGTCCAGCTATACGCATACAAGGCCCCCGAAGGACCTGGAGATAATGAACAAAACACCGAAGCAGAACTTGTAAGGGTCACAAAAGGTGAAAACGATTTCAACTCAGACGGCAATGGTATACAGACTGGACCGGAACTAGCGTCAATCGCATTTGGGAATAGACTGCTTGGTGGTAATCTCGACTTCAAATCAACAACTAATCGGTTGAATATTTCAGCGGACGGTAAACGGGTGTTCTTTGTGACTGTTGGCCAATTGAGCGCCCGCGCGAGGTCCGCTACGGAGGGGTGTCAAAGTGTCTATGAGTTTGCCACTCCCGGGGCACTTGTAGAAGGAAGCGTGCACTTGATATCGGACGGTAGCGATGCAACACCGTACCGTAGTATCTTCTGCGGTGTTGAACTTTTTGGCATCGATGAACTGGGTGACAACGTACTGTTCAATACTGGTGACCCATTGTCGATGGGCGATGTCGATAGCGGGCAGCGCGACGTCTACGATGCTCGTGTAGACGGAGGATTCAGCTCGCCATCTAGAGGTACGCCATGCGGTCCTGGGTCGTGCGAAGAATCGTCTAGCCTTCCGCCGGCTTTGCCTGTTGCGAGCAGTACTAGCAATGCCGGTGAAACGTTCGACTGCTTCTGTCCTCGGCGTCGCAAACCCGAACAAGGCCGCGCCGACAAAGAAGAACAATGGGGTGCTTACCCGAGCATTGCGAGCATGCAGACGAAAACCTCGACCGCGTAGATCGTCGTGTGAACGCGCAGCGCGGCAGAAGTCTGCTCACAGTTCGAAGAAGCGGCGTCGATAATGTCTGTGATTACTTTAAAAAGCGACCATTGGAAGCTCAACTCGATGCGCAAATGGACACGCGTTGGAGTATTGACCTGCGCATTGGCTACGCTGTTGCCTTTGACGGGGAATACGTCATATGCAACCCCGGTTACGCCTGGTTGGGAGGTGTCGATATCCAGTGTGCCGTCAAGCTTGCCTATCGGTGTCGGACGACAAGGTCGGTTTGTCGTTATTGTTGAGAACGTTGGTGGTGCAGCCAGCGAAGGTGGAGCAGTCCTACACGATACCCTTCCATCGGGGTTGGCAGTGCTGGAAGCCCCTGGATGCCACGGGGAAGGCTCCCGTGAACTGGAATGCGCTTTGCCCGCAGGGATTGCGCCAGGCCAATTCGTGGCCAAACGCATCCAATTCGAAGAGACTGGCGTGCTGTCGCCCGGCGTTTCGCTGGTCAATGTTGCCACGGTACATGGTGGAGGTGGCGCGGAAGCATCTACCCAGGGTCGTATTCATACACGCAGAGAAGGCGAAACTGGCCCTGGCCCGGGAGGGATTGAGAGCTTTTCGATGAGCGCAACTGGCCCGACAGGCGAACCGGTTTTTCAGGCGGCCGGCCACCCCGATCTCTTCAATACGTCGGTGTTCTTCAACGGCCAGTTCGCGGAAAGCGTGTTCGGGCCCGCGCGTCCGGCTGAGGCAGTGAAGAATCTCGTGTTCTACCTACCGCTTGGCATGCTCGGTGACCTCCTTGTTGCGGATCAATGCCCTTCATTTCTCGTGGAAACGCAGCCAGAAACCACAGGTTGTCCTCCGGGCAGTAAGGTCGGCGTGATAGTGCCGCTGATCGTGAGCGCCGGATTCATCGTAGAACACGGCATCTATAACGTGAAGCCCGAGAAGGGCTACGCCGCGGAGTTCGCGTTTACCAGTAACAATCTCACGTTCGTTTCTTACGCAAACGTCGTGAGACACGATGGAACTTACATGATCCGCGTCTCTACACCCGGTGTGCCAGCGACCTCTCAACTCCTGGGCGTCGTTGCATCCATCTACGGCCACATCACAGAAAACTTCGAAAGCCACGAAGAACCGCAGACCTACGACCGTGGCGCCGTCCTGACGAACCCCTCCGACTGCGGCGAGAGTCAGTTCGCGCGCGAAGGCTCCGTGGCGATGAACACCTGGCAGCACCCCGAAGAACTCCACGAAGCCAAGAGCATGGTCTACCCCACGCTGACGGGCTGCAACCTGCTGACCCTCGGCGCGGCTCTGAATGTGACCCCCGAGACGGCGCGCGCCGACGCCCCCACCGGCGTGGAAGTCGGCCTGGAAGTCCCACAGGCTCCGAACAACTTCACCGGCCTCGGCACGCCCCCCATGAAGAACACTGTCGTCACGCTCCCCACGGGCACGACGATCTCCCCCTCCTCCGCGAACGGCCTGGAAGCCTGCCCGGCGACGGGCCCCAACGGCTTCAACATGCAAGGCGCGGAATCCGAAGAAATCGCCGAAGACGGCTTGGAACGCCCCGCGCCCGGCCATTGCTCGGCCGGCTCGCAGATCGCGACCGTCCGCGGAACATCGCCGCTGCTCAACGAAGAAGTGACGGGCAAGATGTTCCTCGCGACCCCCGAATGCGGCCAGGGCGCGCAGGGCTGCACCCCCGAAGACGTCGAAGGGGGCAAGCTCATCGGGCTCGACCTCGAACTGACCGGCGAACACTCCGGGACCGTCGTCAAGCTCAAAGGCCACGGGAGCATCCAGCGCGGCTCCGGGCGGATCACGACGAGCTTCGAAAACCTCCCCCAGTTCCCCGTCGAACGGCTCACCGTGACGACCAAGCAGGGCCCACGCGCGCCGCTGGAGAACGCACAGACCTGCGAGACGAGCACGAGCAACGCGACGGTCACGTCGTGGAGCCCGCTCACGCCCGCGGCGACCCCCTCGGACTCCTACGCGGTCAACTGGAACGGCACCGGCCAGCCATGCCCTGGCAGCGCGCCGTTCGCACCCTCGTTCACCGCGGGCACCACGAATCCCCTGGCGGCCTCAACCAGCCCCTTCACGCTGACGCTGCGCCGCGAAGACCGCGAACAGGACGTCAACACGCTCTCGACGACGTTCCCCGAGGGGTTGCTCGCGAACATCTCGAAGGTCGCGCGCTGCCCCGAGCCGCAGGCCTCCGAGGACTCGCTCACCGCGTGCCCCGCGGCGAGCCAGATCGGAACGGTCACCGCCGCCGTCGGCCCCGGATCGGAGCCGTTCTACGCGACCGGGAAGGTCTTCTTCACCGGCCCCTACGCCGGCGCGCCGTTCGGGCTCTCGATCGTCGTGCCCGCCGTCGCGGGCCCGTTCAACCTCGGCGACGTGCACACACGCGCGAAGGTGCTCATCGACCGGCGCACCGCGCAGGCGACCACCGTCAGCGACCCGCTGCCGCGGGAAGTTCGACGGGGTCCCGCTGCGCGTGCGCGTCCTCAACGTGACGCTCACCAACGGCGAATTCGTCCTGAACCCGACGAGCTGCGCGAAGACGAGCATCACCGGCACCGTGACCTCCACCACCGGCGGCAGCGCCTCGATCTCCAGCCCCTTCGCCGCGGAAGGATGCAAAGGCCTGAAATTCGAACCGTCGTTCAGCGTCTCCACCGAAGCGAAGGCGACGAAAGCAAACGGCACCGGGGTGCGGATCAAGGTCTCCTATCCCGCGGGCGGGCAGTCGAACATCGCGAAGGTCGTCGTCGGGTTCCCGAAGAAACTCCCGGTGCGCCTCGCGACGCTGCAAAAAGCATGTCTCGCCGCGACCTTCGAAGCCAACCCCTCCGCGTGTCCCGCCGCATCGATCGTCGGCACGGCGACGGCGCACACCCCGATCCTCGCGCAGCCGGCGACCGGCCCCGCATACCTCGTCTCCTACGGCAACGCGAAATTTCCCGACGTCGTGTTCGTCCTGCAGAGCGAAGGCGTCACCGTCGACCTCGACGGGCAATCCAACGTCTCGAAGGCCGGCGCGCTGAAAGCGACGTTCGCATCGGTCCCGGACGTGCCCGTGAGCACGTTCGAAACGGTGCTCCCCGCCGGTCCCTTCTCGCAGTTCACGAGCGTCAAGACAAGCGGCAAAGCGCGCGGCAGCCAATGCGGCGAGCACATGGTCGCCCCGGTGACGCTCACCGCGCACAACGGCGCGCAGGTGACGAAGAACGTGAACCTCACGATCAAGGGCTGCCCCAAGCCCAAAAAGCACAAAGCCGGGCACCAAGCCCGGCGGCGATAGGCAACCTGCTCGCGCTCGCATCGGACGGGCGGTAGCAATAGACGTCGCCCTGTTCGAGCGTGCGGCTCACCACGCGGGAGCGGGTGCGTCGAAGCCGGCCGCTTCGATCTCGCTGGCCTCCGCGCGGTAGCGCGCGAGCGCCTCCGGATCGGCAGCCAGCCGCGCAAAGGCGGCAGCGCTGTCGGCGAGCAGCAACTCCTCCTCGGCTGCGGCGACAAGCCGTGCGACGACCTCGCCGGCTGAGGCGCCCTGGCGCGCACTGAGCGTGTTCAGCCGATCGCGTGTCACGGTCGAAACCCTGATGGTCGTAGTTCGAGCAGCGCCTGCCATGTAGACAGAAGGTATACACAGGAGGCGTCGCGCTTCGGGCGGGACAGCCGATTTGCGGAGCTTCACAGCGAACCGCGCCGCCGGGGGACCCACGCAGCCGCGCTCACCTGCGCTCTGCCGCTGCGCAGGCGCAGGTCCGCGGCGCCGCGCAGCGCGACGACTACGTTCAGCACCCGGTCCCCGCCGCCACGCAAGCGGGCGATCGGCGTCCAGCCCGTACCGCGCCGCTGTTCGAGCGCCGCGCTGCTCCCGCGCCCGAGCAGCGCCCACACGCGCACCCGCCGGCGATCGACGCGCAGCGGGTCGAACGGCAGCTCGAAGCCACGCAGGAACGGCTTCGGCCGCGCGCCCGTCAGCCCGCCGCCCGGCCCGGGGCTGTAGAGGCCGGCGGGGCGCGGCACCCGCACCGTCGCGCCGGTCGGCGTCGCGAGCGTGACGCCGGGAAAGGGGTCCACCAGGAACTGCCACTCCGCGACCGCGACCCCCGCGACCCACAGGCGGTGCAGGGCGCGCGATATCCACGGCGCCTGCAGGCGTCCCGGGACGCCGTGCGCGGCGGGCGGCGCGCTTTCCCAGTTGAGCTCGGTCACCCACAGCGGCTTGCGCGCGCGCGGCAGCGCGGTCCCGGCCCGTTCGGCACGGGTGAGCAGGGCCGCGACCTTCGCGATGTCCGCGATCGAGAAGTCCGTCGCGGAGCGAGCGGGCAGATTTGGGTTTTGGAAGGAGAGGGGATGGAGGGCGAGCGCGTCCAGGTGCGCCTCCTCGCCGCAGGCCGCGCGCAGACACAGCAGCTCGCGCAGGAACCGCAACGGCGCCATCCTCCCCACCCCCGGCGGGTCGCCGTTCGGGGCGATCCCCGCGGCGACCACCGTGTCGTGCGGCGCCACCGCCTTCACCGAGGCGTAGAACGCGTTCAGCAACTCGCGGTAGAGCGGCGGCGAGAACGCCCGCCAGCGCCCCCCGGAGGCGATCCACTGCGGCTCGAGGTAGCGCGCGAGGTTCGGCTCGTTCCACGCCTGCAGCAGCCGCACGCGCGGCAGCGGCCGGCCCGCGCGCAGCGGGTCGGGAAACGCGCCGTCGTAGCGCCGCGCGACGGCGCTCGCGAATTCGCCGAACGCCGCGGGATCAGGCGCCCAGCTGCCGGGGTACGCGTAGCGCCAGCGGTTCGGCGCTTCCGCCCACGCGGGCGCGCGCGTCACGACGAGCAGCGGTTCCAGGCCCGCCGCGACCGTGTCCCGCACCGCGGCGTTGACGGTGGTGAATGCATACGCGGGGCTCGCGGGGTCTCGCGCATCGAAGCCCACCGGCGGGTCCGCGCTGACGATGTAGCGCCATTCGACCGGTATCCGCACGACGCGCGCCCCGGCGAAGCGCATCAGGCCCAGCGCCTGCGCCCGCACCTGCGCGTCGGGGCTCATGAGCAGCGTCGCGTCTGAGATCCCGCGTTCCAGGCCCCCGCCAGGGAACGGGCCGTAGAGGAGCGCGCGGTTCTGGGCGAGCAGGAAGCGCGAGCTCGTGCGCGGCGCGGCGGCGCCGACTCGCGGCTCGGCTCCGTAGGGCCGTGGCGGACCTTCGGGCCCGGTGCGCGAAGGGGACGGCAGGACTGGAGGCGGCTGCAGCCAGGCGGCGCGGGCAGCGGGCGCGGCCACCACCCACGCGACGGCGAGTGCAAGCGCAGGCAGGAAGGAAACTCGGCGACCTCGCCGCGCCCAGCCGAAGGTCGAGCGTGGACCCATCGACGGTCGATGGAAGGCCGCACCGCGACCTCGTCGCGGCCGACCGTTAACGGTCGAGGGTGACCGTGCGAACGCCAAGGCTCAGCTTCGCACCCGAGGCGCCGTGCAGCGTCGTCACGAGCTTCGCCCGCACGCGCCGCCGGTGGCTCAGCACGTTGCGGCCCTTGGAGGTGGGTCGGATCAGCACGCTCACAGTGCCCGCGCCTTTCGCGGTGGCGGTGCCACGGGCGAGCAGGACGGCGGGACGGCGATGGCGGTGCTTGCGGCCACCGTGCGAGGCGGCGTACGCCGGCACCGAGCCGCCCGCGAGATAGAGATCCTGGACGACGGTCCCGGGCTGGTTGATCGTGACCTGATCGCTCAGGCCCAGTTTCAGCAGCCTGTGGATCGTCGTGCGCAGCAGCTTCAAGATCGAGCCCTGCAACGCCGGTGGGGGCGGCGGTGGGGGCGGCGCCGGCGGCGCCGGGCAGGCTCCGACGGGGCGGTCGTTCTCGCTGGAGTACGTGAACACTTCGCCGCCCGCGAGCGTCGTTTTGGAGGACTCTTCGGCCCACGCCGTCTGGCCGAGCTGCAGCGGGGCCAGGAAGTTGCCGGCGTAGCCGCCGCCGACCAGCGCTGTGACCTGGGCCTGGCCAGAGGCACCACGGCGGATGCTCGTTTCCCCGTAGGGATTGGTGTGCAGGAACAGCGTGTAGTAGCCGCCCTGCACTTCCTGCGCGCCTGAGCGCTGACCGGAGAAGTTGATCGAGCCCGCGCACACCGTGGGATCGATCGAGGGCAGCCCGTCGTAGACCGCCGCTCCGACGACGCGCCCGCCCACTTCCATCGTGACGACGTCGCCGACCTGCGGAACCTGGCCGAGCCACGCCGACGATTCGCCCTGGTCGCGAGCGATCGGGATCCCGCCGCGCGTGATCGTCAGCACGACCTGCGGGTGTGAGACGTTTTCGACGCCGGCGCTCACATGGGCGAGCGTTTCTTCGGGCATCGTGCTCTCGCCCTCGACGATCGAAAGCGAGTAGTGCGGGGTTTTGGTCGTCGTCGCGGCGGCAGGCGCAGCACCGAGCGCGAAGACGGACGCGAGCAGGAGTGGAAGGCCGGCAGCTCTCACGGGCACAGCCACCTTCGTCCCCGCGCACCACGCGATTTAGGTTTGCAACACAACTTGGACGTGCAGCGTAGGGACCGCTGCGGCGGAATCGTTACCGCGTGCTCAGCGTCCGCCGGCCATCGCCGGCAGGATCACCAGCGTGTCGCCCTCGCCCACCGCGGTCTCCAGGCCGTCGAGCACGCGCACGTCCTCGTCGTTGAGGTAGACGTTGACGTAGCGGTTGAGCTCGCCCTCGGTGGAGAACAGCTGGCTCTGCGTCGCGGGGTGGCTCTGAGCGAGGTCGCGCAGGACTTCGCCGACGTTGCCGCCCGACGCGCTGACCTCCTTCTCGCCGCCGACCGACGCGCGCAGCACTGGTGGGATCTTGATCGTCGCCATCGGGTGGGCACTCTACCGTCTAGCGGCTAGTCACTAGCCTGCGGCGGCGCAGAACGCCTCGTAGTCGGGGAACACGCCCATCTCCTCGTCTGCGATCTCGTCCGGCGCGCGCGAGCAGATCGGGCACTCGGGGTCGCGGCGCACCTTGACCTGCGTCAGGGTCGCACCGAGGGCGTCGTAGAGCAGCAGACGCCCGATCGCGGGGTCGCCGATCCCGAGGACCAGCTTGACGACCTCCGTCGCCTGCAGCAGGCCCATCGTGCCCGGCAGCACGCCCAGCACGCCGTTCGCGCCGCACGACGGCGCGAGCTCCGCCGGCGGGGGCTCGCGGAACAGGCAGCGGTAGCAGGGGCCCTCGTAGGGCTTGAACACCGAGAGCTGCCCGTCGAAGCCGAGGATCGAGGCCGACACGACCGGGATCCGCAGACGCACGGTCGCGTCGTTGAGCAGGTAGCGCGTGGGGAAGTTGTTGACGCCGTCGACGATCACGTCCCAGCCCTCGATGATCTCCATGATGTTGTCCGCGTTCAGCCGCACCGGGTACTTGACGACCTGCACGTCGGGGTTCAGCGCGCGGATCGACTCCTCCGCGGAGTCCACCTTCGGGATCCCGACGCGCTGCGTCGAGTGGATCACCTGGCGCTGCAGGTTGGAGAGGTCGACCTCGTCGTCGTCGACGATCCCGAGCGTTCCCACGCCGGCCGCGGCGAGGTAGAGCGCGCTCGGCGAGCCCAGCCCGCCGGCGCCCAGCAGCAGCACCCTGGCGTCGAGCAGCTTCTGCTGGCCCTCCGCGCCGATCTCGGGGATCAGCAGGTGGCGCGAGTAGCGGTCGCGCTGCTCCGCGCTCAGCGCGCGCGGGATCTCGACCTCGTAGCCGCGGTCCTTCCACAGCGTGATCCCCCCCGTCATCGAGCGCACGTGCTCATAGCCCATGTCCTCGATCAGCGTCCGCGCGGCGTACGCCGAGCGCGAGCCCGACGCGCAGTACAGGATGATCTCCGCCGAGCGGTCCCGCACCGCGGACTCGATGCGCGACTCCAGGTGCCCGCGCGGGACGTTCTTCGCGCCCGGGAGGTGGCCGGTCGCGAACTCTTCGGTGCCGCGCACGTCGACGATCGCGACGCCCTCGCCGACCAGCTCCTTGACCTCGGAGGGGTCGACCTCGTCGATTCTGTTCTTGATCTGGCGGAGCAGCTCCGCCGAGGAAACGCTCATCTGAAGAAAACTCCGAAACAGTGGTCGGCTTTTATGGACTTCAGAAAGTATAGCGCCAGAAAGCCGGTCCCCGAGGCGCCTCTCACCTGCTCCTATACCCAGCGCTGGCGCCGGCCACCGATCCAGGTCTCCAGCACGCACAGCTCGTGTAAGCGTTCGGGGGCCACCGCCCGCGGATCGCGGTCGAGCACGACGAGATCGGCGAGCATCCCCGCGCGCAGCACGCCCACACGGCCCTCCAGCAGCGCCTGGCGCGCCGGGTTGCGCGTGACCGTCGCCAGCGCCTGCGGGAGGTCGAGCTGCTGGAAGGGACCGAGGACGTCGTCGCTGCCGCGCATCAGGCGCGTCATCGCCGTGCGCATGCTCAGCAGCGGGTCCACGCGCACCCCGCCGTGACAGGAGCTGCAGAGCTCGTGCTCGACCTCGCGCAGCAGCGAGTGCAGCGCCGCCGCGCGCTCCGCGCCGAGCAGCCGGTCGCGCATCGCCTCCCCCAGGAAGTACACGTCGTCGATCGCGTGGCTCGGCGACAGGCCGAGCGCAGCCGCGCGCGCGATCAGCTCGTCGGCCGCGAGCGCGAAGCCCTCGATGCGGTGCGGCATCGGTGTCGAGGATCCCGCTCCCCCACTCGCCCCCCCAGGATCGCCGAGGACGTCTTCGAAGCAGCGCACGACCTGCTCGCCCGCGCGCTCGCCGTCGGCGTGCACGACGAGCTGCCAACCGCCGCGCTGCCACCGCCGCATCGCCTCGCACAGCTCGCTCTCGGAGTGATACAGGCACCCGGCGCCGGAGCCATCGAGATAGGGCTCCCCGAGAGCCGCCGCGCCATGAGCCAGGGAGCCGTCGGCCCACAGCGCGATCCCGATCGCCGCGTAGCGCTCGTCGCCGGCGCCCGGGGCGGCCCCGAGCTCCTTGGCCAGCTCCGGGATCAGCGCCCCGCGGAGCCTGACCGGAGCGTCCAGCGCGCGCGCGAGCGCGCCCAGCAGCTCGTGCTCGAGCGCGCCCCCGAGCCGGCCCACGCCGACGTCGTAGACGGTCGTGCAGCCGCGCGCGGCGAAGTCGCGCAGGGTCGCGGCGCACAGCGCGGCGACACGCGGGAGATCCTCCCCGAGCAGCCCCGCGGCGTCCGCGTCGCCATAGTCCGCGAGCGCGTTGCCGAGGACGCTCGCGCTCGACTCCACGAAGCCCGGCAGCACCGCGCGCCCCTCCAGGTCGAGGATCTCCGTGGAGGGCGTGAAGTGCCGTTTTACGTCAGTCGCCGACCCGACCGCGAGGATCCGCGAGCCGCGGATCGCGAGCGCCTCCGCGACCGGATGGTCCTCGTCCGAAGTCAGGATCGGCCCTCCGCGCAGGATCACCGCGCGTTCGGAGCCCGCGCGCACGCCGGGGGAGCCGCCCGTCACGATCGACGCACCGGAGGGAGCGAACGACGGGGACGCGAGGTTACCCAGGACACGCCGCGCCAGCGCAGCTACACCGGGGCCGCACGAGACGTACATACCGCTCGAAGCACCTCTTCAAGGAGAAAATCCGCCAGGGGAACGGAACGATACCGGCTGGCGAGCCAACTTCCGCGGCGCATCCGTGCAAACTGCGGAGATTGCCGCGCGTTCGCCCCGATTCCAGGGGCTCGGCGCGTCCCTGCAGTTGCACGAACTTGTTTCCGACTCACCCAACCGCCATCGGGACCGCGCGCCGGGCAGCGACAGGCCAACCCATCACGGTGCTTCAGCACCACCTCCCCCCTCCCCCTGCCCTCCCAAACGCGTTGATATCCTACTTCGCAGGTAGGTATTTGAGCGAATGATGTTCTCGACCAAGGCGGAGTACGGGGTGCGGGTGATGGTCGCCCTCGCCCAGCGCGCGGCGCACAGCGCCGACGGCGAGGAACCCGTCGTTCCGCTCGCCGAGATCGCCGAGCGCGAGGGCCTGCCGCTGGCGTACCTCGAGCACCTCGTCGCGCGCCTGCGCAAGGCCGAGCTGATCGGCAGCCGCCGCGGGTCGCGCGGCGGCTACATGCTCGCGCGCGAGCCCGCCCAGATCACGATGGCCGAGGTCGTCGAGGCGCTCGAGGGCTCGATCGCGCCGATCGAGTGCATCTCGCAGGGCCCCGACGGCTCGATCGTGTGCGCCCGCGAGGCCGGCGGCACGCCGCACGTGTGCCCCACGAAGCTGCTCTGGACGCGCGTGCGCTCCTCGATAGTGCGTACGCTGCTCGACACCACGCTCGCCGACCTGCTCGCCGGAACGCAGCGCGACGCGAGTGCCGCGTCCCACGCCCAACCCCCCGACCCGCGCGAGCTCCCGCTCGCCCCGACCGCGGCGGTCGAGTCGACCCCCGCCTGAAAAACCGAAGGAGACCATGGCCGACCTGGAGATACGCAACCTGCACGTCCGCATCGAGGAGCGCGAGATCCTCCGCGGCGTCGATCTGAGCATCGACCGCGGCGAGGTCCACGCGCTGATGGGGCCCAACGGCTCCGGCAAGTCCACGCTCGCCAACACGCTGCTCGGGCACCCCACCTACGAGGTCACCGAGGGCGCCATCATCTTCAAGGGGCAGGACATCACCGAGGCCGAGCCCCACGAGCGCGCCAAGGCCGGGCTGTTCCTCGCCTTCCAGTACCCCGTCGCGATCCCCGGCGTGTCCGTCGCCAACTTCCTGCGCATGGCGATCAACGCCCAGCGCGAGGAGCCCATCAAAATCAAGGAGTTCGGCCAGCGCCTCGGGCACGCCGTCGAGCTGCTCGACGTCGACCGCTCCTTCACCTCGCGCCACCTCAACGACGGCTTCTCCGGCGGCGAGAAGAAGCGCGCCGAGATCCTCCAGATGGCGATGCTCGCGCCCGACGTCGCGATCCTCGACGAGACCGACTCCGGCCTCGACATCGACGCCCTGCGCACCGTCGCCGAGGGCGTCGACAAGCTGCACACCGAGCAGGGCCTCGGCGCGCTCATCATCACCCACTACCAGCGCATCCTCCACTACATCAAGCCCCAGTTCGTCCACATCATGCTCGACGGGCGCATCGTGCTCGAGGGCGGCGTCGAGCTGGTCGAGCGCCTCGAGCGCGAAGGCTACGACGAGATCCGCCGCGAATTCGGCACGCCCGAGCCCGCCGCCGCGGGGGGGCAGTGATGGCGGGCGCCGAGTCGGCCGAGCCCGCCGAGCCCGCGCGCGCGGCCAAGCCCGGGACCGGCGGCGTCGCCGTCAAGGCCGGGCGCCACCGCGAGGCGACCCTCTACCACGCGCTGCACGGCGCCGGCGCCGGCGACGGGCGCTCGCTGGCGCAGCTGCGCGAGGCGGCGCTGGAGGTGTACGAGTCGCTAGAGCTGCCCGTGTGGCGGCGCTCGGGGTTCTGGACCACGAGCTTCGAGGCATTGGATCTGGACGCACTGGAGGTCCGCCACCATACGCCCGGCGCGGATGCGATCCCGGCGGTCGTGCGCGAGACGCTTCCCGAGCGGGCGCGCGCGGGGCGGATCGTGCAGGTCGACGGCTCCGTCGTGCACGTCGAGCTGGATCCGGCGCTCGCCGAGCGCGGGGTGATCCTGTGCTCCCTGGAGGACGCCGCGCGCGACCACGCCGAGCTGTTCGCGCAGTGGTACTCCAAGCGACTGGTGTACGACCGCCACAAGCTGGAGGCCGCGAACGCGGCGTTCTGGACCGGCGGCGCCTTCCTGTACGTCCCGCCGGGCCTCGCGATCGAGGAGCCCTTCGAGATCGTCTACGCGATCGACGGGGCGGGGAGCGCGCAGTACGGGCGCACGCTGATCGTCGGCGAGCGCGCCGCGGAGTTCCGCGTGCACGAGTACGACCTCGCCGGCGACCTCGGGGAGGGCGACGACACAGCCGGCGAGGAGAACGGCGCCGGGGGTGGTTCCGCGCAGGCGCTGCACGCGAACGCCTTCGAGATGTACCTGCAGGACGGCGCGCGCTGCCGCCTTGCGCAGGTGCAGGACTGGAGCTCGGGCCAGGTGTTCGACGCCTCCACGCGCCTGGTGTGCGTGGGCCGCGACGCCTACTGCCACTGGCTGCCGGCGCTGCTCGGCGGGCACCTCGTGCGCCAGCACCTCGAGCTCGCGGTCAGCGAGCCCGGCGGCGACATGGCGTTCCGCGGCGTGTTCTTCACCGAGGGGCACGAGCTGCTCGACGTGTTCGCGGTGGACCTCCACGAGACCGGGCCCTCCGGCGGCGACGTCCACTGGCGCGGCGCCGCGACCGGGCAGAGCCGCGCGAGCTTCGAGGGGCTGATCCAGATCGACCCCGGCGCGCAGCAGACCCACACCTACTTGCAGATCCACTCGATGATGCTCTCGCCCAAGGCCCGCATCGACGCGATCCCGTCCGTGCTCGTCTCCGCAGATGACGTCTCCGCCTCGCACGGCGGCACGGTTGGGGAGCTCGACGAGGAAGTGATCTTCTACATGCAGAGCCGCGGGCTGGACCGCGCGAGCGCGGTGCGGGTGATCGTGGAGGGGTTCTTCGAGCCGCTGCTGGCGGAGCTGCGCGACGAGCCCCTGGAAGCGGTCGTGCGCGCGAGGCTCGCCGCGAAGCTGGCGCGCGCGAGAAGCGACATCGAGGAGTACGCGGCCAGCCGCTGAGCGCCTTTACCGGGGCGCGTTCGAGGTTTTGAATGCGACCCCCGTTGGGGGTCGGGGGAGGGGTTGCGCGGCCCCTCCCCCCGCCGTGTCGGCCTAACCGCGGTGCCGCCCGCCGGGCTTCTTGTGATGGGCGGCCTTCTTCTTGCGGTGGCCTACCTTCTTGGCCTTGGGGCAGCCGGTGACCTGGATCTTGGTCGTGGTCTTGATCTGCGCGCCGTTTTGCGCCAAGAATTCGGTGGGCATGGCGAGCTTCTTCTTGCAGAGGCTGCCGTTGGCCGCCAGCGCGGAGTAGGGGCCCTCGGGGAGGTTCAGTTCGAAGGACCCGACCGGCGCGTCGGGGACAGTCTTGAACGTGCTGCTGGTGATCCCGGTCTTGCTGATGAACGTGTCCCCGACCAGGTCGATCGTGACCCCGTAGCCCTGAAGCACGAGGACCAGGTTCGGGAAAGATTCGTTGCCGTTTGAGACGAAATACGCGGGGCCTTCCAACGGAACCGGGACCAGCGGCGTGATCGCCCGGGCGTGCCCCACGATCGACGCCTGCGGACACCCGGAGGGGTTGGCGTGGAACTGCTCGGAGGTGCACGCCTTCTGCAGCGTCGTCAACCGCGAGGGCAGCGCCTTGGGCAGTTCGACTTTTACCCGGGCGATGTTCGCCTGCGACCCGAACGGGGCTTTGGGGTAGGTCAGCTTGACGTTCAGGCTCGCCCCGTTCAACCGGCTCGTCTTCCCCGCCGTGGAAACCGCGAATTTGGGTTTGAAGGCGAGCGTCGCGCAATTCGTCGCCTGAAACGGCACCCCCAGGGTTTGGCTGGCGCCTTCGGCGCTGTCGATGCTCCCCGTGATCTGGTTTTTGTCGCAGCTCGTGGGGTTGAAGATGAACCCCGGCCGGCCGACGGTCACGTTGACGTGCTTGATCTGCAAGGGGATCCCTTCGAGGACTGTCGGGATCTTGTAGGGGCCTTCGGTATCGCTCGTGACCGTGATCGCCGCCGTATGCGGGTTGACTTCGAGCTTCGCGCGGACCACCAGACAATCGCAGGCGGGATGGTTCGCGGCGGTGTGCTCCAGGTCGAACGGGCCGGCTTTCGCGGGGTTGACGATCGAGAGGCCGAATGGGGCGCCCTTGTAGGGGCCGGTGATGAACACCTTTCCGCCGGTGACCGTGAACGGGTCACCGCCGACACCGACCCCGACGGTCGTTTCGCCGATCTGGCTGTTGGGACCGCAGGTCCCCGTGTTCGCCTGGGCTTCTCCGCAGAGCTCGACGCCGGCCAGCAGCCCGGAGAGCCCCTCGGGCATGTGCAGCGTGATCGCCTGCAACGCCTGCTGGCCATCCTCACGCGACATGGTCATCGTGAACGGGCTGAACCCGCCCGCCTGGATGCTCGTCGTACCCGCCGTCAACGACGGGCTGAACGGCAGACTCGCACCCGGACACGGCGACCCGTTGGGACCCGTCGTGACTTCAAACGTCGAGGTGGCATCGATGTTTTCGTTGCCGGACCACGGCGTGTATGTCGCATCGGTCGTATACGCCCCACACCGCGACGGCGAGGTCAGCGGAGCGCGTTCCCCACCGAAGAAGTGCAGTTCAGCGTCTTCGAAGGGCAGCTGCGGCGTATCTTCGAACGTCGAGACAATCTGCCCCGACGGCGTCAGATGCACCACACCCGGCAGCTTCACCAGCGTTCCCGAAACCGGGTCTTCCGCGACGACGTACATCGCGACCAGGCTCCCGAACGGGTTGGCTTCCTGCGTCGCCAAATACACCGCGCCTTCCAGTGCATCGGGCAGCAGCGGCGTATGAATCGTCACCGTCCCGATCTTGGACGCATTCGGACAGAAGTTCACCCCTGACTGCAGCCGTTCGCTCGACTTGTCGCTGCCTGGCAGCACGGAGCTGAACACCGGATTGCTCACCCCCGGCTCGAGCGGCGATTCCGCCGACCCGCCATAGCCGACCAATCCCTCGCCGCACGCTTCCAAGCCATCTCCACCGGCCGGGTCGATCGCGACGCCTTCGGGCAGCGCGACCGTGATGCTCCGCACCTCGGACTCCGCGAGCCCGTGCGGGTTCAGCGTCAATTCCTGCGGCACATGCACATCGACGTTCAGTCCCGTCGGCTTGCTCGCCTGCGTGGCGTCCGGCGTCACTTTGATCGACGGCGCGAACGGCAGCCGGTTGCAGCCATCCATCGCCGGCAACGGCTGCGTGCTCGGCGTTGACATGCGCACAGCTGGTTCAAGCCACGAGTCGGCTTCCATTTCCGTCCGCAGCGGCCCCGTGCACGACGTCGGCATCGACAACAGTGGCGGCGGATTGTGGGATTCGAAAGGTGCACATGCAGATTCATGCCCATGCGGGGGCGGGTTGCCCAGCCCAAGCGCTACTGCAGTAACCAGACAGCCTTCCCCGCGCGACTCGTTGTGAGCTTCGTCGCCTGGCACGCCCCAGAACGTCACTTCGCTACCGACGAAGGAGGCGGATTGCGTGATGTTGTTCACGTTCACAGTCACGCCGTAGTCGCCGCCGGTGCGCACCGCCGTGTCGAGGATCACGGGGGCAAATTCGCCAAACGGGTTCACGACGAAACCGAAACGGGCGGGCTCGCCCGTTTCCGGTTCCAGGTTGACCAGCGGCTCCAGGAACCGCCCAATCCCCGGCGCGACCAAGGATCCGGCAGATTCCGAATCGCCTTGTTCGAATTCGAAGCCTGCGTACACGACCGCGGCACCGACGACGCTCTGCTGCGGGCAGGTGGGGTACGGAACTGTGAGGAACTGCGCCATGGTGCAGCGCGCCACGGGCTCCGGGTTGCCGATCAGTCCCGGCGGCAGCTTGAAGCTCAGATCCTTGGCCAGCGCCAGCGACTTGTCTTCGAAGCCGTCGTTGAGCATCAACGTTGTCGTCAGCTGAAACGGATGGGACCCCGCCTTCGCATCGGGTGTGCCTCCCGGTTCTTCGGCACTCATTTCATAGTCGCTCACCCCGAACGACAGCGGCGCCGACCCCACGTTCAACGGCCGGCGCACGCTGATCGCAGGAGCGCCGCCGCCTGTCGCGCTCACTTCGTCGACCGCACCCGGCTGACCGCCGGTTAGCCTCACCCCGATCAGCAGGCGAATTCCGGTATACGGCGGAATTTCTTGAGGGTAGCCTTTCGCCGATACGCCCGCTGGTGCTTTGCCCGTGAACGTGCAGCTCACCGGCGCGACCTCGCATTCCAAAGGCCCGTTGAGCTGGGCGCCCACGAGGTCTTCGATCGCGTAGCCTTCGATTGCCAGCGCCTTCATGCCCGCCGGCAGCACATCGGAGGCGAGGACAGGCTGTCCCGCCGGGTCGATGTTCGCGTCTCCCCGGTTGACGAGGTTCACGACGATCACTCCGTCCGGGCGACCTTCCACGACGCTCTCGGTACTTACTTCCGCGCCGATCAGCGATTTCGCTTCGAGCACCGCCAGCGATTGGTCTTCGAGCGCCCCGACGAACGTGATCCGATAGGCCCGGCCGCCAGCCGGGCCCGGTGCGGACCTGACTCTCACGTTACCCGGGCCGAACATTTCTTCGTGTTCGAGCGCTTTCTGCACCTGGCCGGCTGACGCATTCGCCGACAGCAGCACGTAGCTCGGCCCACCTGCGTTCCCGTGCTTGGCGAGTATGTAGTCGCCTTCGGCGCTCGTGAGCCGCACTTCCTGTATGTCGTCGCGACCCTGCCCGGCCTGCAGACTCGCAGGACGCGAGAACACCGTCACGCCCCACCATGGCGACCGAGCGGCCGCGCCCGACGCGCCCGAGGCGCAGGCCAACGCCACCAGTGACACCGCCAGCGCACGTCTTGTCACGCTTCGCACACCGCACGGGCTCATCGTCCACCTCCACGCTCGACACGACCAACCCGGGCACCTCCGTCACGCCCCTGCCTGCCAGCGCGCGCACATCCGCGCCGCGCAGCTCGCCCGCGACACCGCAGCGGCTCGCGCCTGCCGCCCTTGCTCTTTCCTTTGCGTTTGGCCTTGCCTTTGCTTTTCCGCTTGGCCTTGGCCTTGCCGGATACGGCCGGGGCGCTCTGCGACGGCTGGTTGCCTGTCCCGGAGAACGTCGCGCTAGCCGGCGAGCCGTACAGGGCGGGCTGCGGCAACGGCGGCGCTTTGCATGACGCTTCCGTGTCGCAGGCCGGCGGCTGCGGGCTCGCCGCGGAACACGGGGCGGCACTCGTGCATTCGTGCGCGTCATAGATGTCAAACGCGACGTCGTAGTCCTGCGGCACAAGTCGGGCGAGCGTGCGGAAGAACACATCCCCACCCGATTCGCTGGCATCGATGAATTCGGAGGGTTCCGGCGAGGCGCCCGAAGACACCAGGTCGGCACATCCGCCCGACCTCGCCGAGAAGGTCGCGCTCGTGCTCGAACAACCGCCGACGCCGGCGGGCTCCCACTCATACACGTCTTCAACGCCGTTGACATCCTGCGGCACCAGCGGACCCATGCTGTCGAAGACAACGCGCCCCGAATCCGACAGATACCGCGGCTGATGCACCGCGCGCGAGCCATAGCCTTTCGGCACGGCCGTCCACCACGATACGCGCGCCGCCGCCCAATGGTTATCGAGCCCTTCTTCTTTTTCCCTCAATCTGCCAATCGGACGCGCGCCGGTCGGATCACACGACGCGCACGCCAACTCGCCCGCGTCCGCGCCATACACGTAGACCTCGGCATCGGGCCGCCCGCTGAGCGCGTCGCGCGGATCGTAGCCGGTCAATTCGCCATCGGACTCAAACGCGAGCCAGCGCCCGTCGGGAGCGACACGCGCAAACAGACCAGGACTCGTTTGCGCAAGACTTGGCGACCAGTCGTAGCCATCTGCGCTGGGCACCACGGCAACCAGTCGCACGGCGCCTTCGTGGCTGACGTAGATATTGCAGCCAGGCCGCGCCTGCGAGCTGAAGAAGGGACATTCGCCTTCGACCGCACCCGGCGCGAGCACGCCTCCCGCCGCGAAGTACACGTACGAGCCGTCTTCGCTGGCACCGATCAACATCGTCACGTTCGCTGACGCTCCCGTACCGGTCGGCACGCTCAGATCCCGCAGCCGCTGGCCGACTGGGGCGTACAAATCGTATTCGTAGAGGTCTTCCCCGCTGGGCGAGGCATCCGCGGTCAGGCGCCCGCTGTCGATGAAGAAGATGCGCGAGCCATCGCTGCTGGCGTCCATGTAGCGAGGGTCTTCGCTCGTCCCACTCACGCCCTGGGGCACGTCGAGCCTGATCGTCTCGCCGGAGGGGTTCGCCGCCGTCGCTGTTTCACGCAGGTACACCCCTTGACCACCACGCGCGCCACCTTCCAGGACGACCCGCTGGCCATTGTCGGAGACGGAATTTCTCACACCCATGGAAATGCCGCTTTCACCCCTGATAGTGCCGATACCGCTGCCCGCGAGCAACGCCGGTCCTTCTTCGCCTTTGGGCAGCTGGTCGAGCAACTGGAGGGAGCCGTTCGACCACTCGTACATTCCTTCCCCATCCGCCGGCGCCGGCGTCGCGGTCAACTGTGCCGAGGACGACAGCACGATGTGTTCGAGATCGCGGCTTGCGCCCTGGAATTTCGGGCCACAACGTTCGGTTGCACAGGATCCGCTCGGCTCTTCTCCGAACGCCGTTCCCGGCGGGACGTTCGCGAAGCCCGCCTTGCCCGTGACCAGCGCCCGATAACAGCCCGAACGACAGGCTTCGTTGACGTTCCCGCCGAGGAAGTCGCTGCGGAGATACGCGGTTTCTTCGCTCGCTTCCGGCGAAAGCGGCGTGAACACGCTCTCGACCGGCTGCACCGCGGCACGCGAAAGGTCTTCGGAGAAGATCTGGAATTCGTTGCCCTTGCTCGACCGCTGATGTACGGCCGCCAGGTTGGGCTCGGAGATGTCGAGCGACGACCAGCCCGCCGCGCCGTGGGTGGAGAGGACCGTCACGCTGAACGCGTACCCTGCCGGATCCTGTTCGGTCGGCGTGCTCGTGTGATACGCAAGCGCGCCGCCATCCGCGGCAGCCTGCACCACGGATTCCCCGTCGGCCCGGTTGCTTGCGATCAGGGCACCGCGCTTGTTGGAGGGGCTGACCAGTTCCCACTGCCGCCCGTCCGGCAGCGAGAACGAACCCTTGGCGGCCTGAGTCGTGAACGTGCGATCGGGGCTGTACAGGGTTTCGATTTCCCCAGGCTGCGGTTCGCTGGTCGCGACCACCCGGTAGTGGTAGACGGTGCTTCCCGAGAGCCCGGTGAGGCCCAACGCGGGGACTTCGAGGAATTCTCCGCCCGACCCGATCGACGGGCCCGGTGGAGCCGGCGCGTCGTGTTCGTAGGCGCTACTCAGGCCGTATTGGAAGTAGTAGCTCGTCGGGGTACTCCCCGGGTCGATCGACGCGCGCAGCGTGGCGGCGTCCGCCGAGACGTCGGTTGCCGACGCCAAGCCGACCACCGCGCCCCTGGTCGTGAACTGCCGGTCCTGCACCGGCAGACCCAGGTTCGTGCCGTTTTCGTTGCCGGCCTGCAGCCGGTAGTAGTAGCTCGTGTTACGTTCGAATTCGCTCAGTACCGCGTGCACGGGAACAGCTTCGTCGCCATCGGGTATCGGTTCCGAGCACGGCGCGACTTTGCCCAGCGAGGGCGTCGGGCCCCAGTCGAATTGGCAGGTCGCTTCTCCCCCGCCCCCCGGGTTGACCGTTCCGTTCAGTGTCACGCTGCGCGGAGTCTCGGCGGACACGGGTTCAGTCGTCACGTCGGGCAGCACGAGATCGGGGCCGTAGCCCTGCTGGCGCGCGTAGAGATCGTGCGTTTCCGGGTTGACGGCAATCGCATATGCGTCCGGGATGTGTTCGACATGCCCGATGTACGCGCCGATGGCGCTGAACTCGTCGATCATGTACTTGCCATTTTCATATTCCTGTTCACGCGGTATGTAGTAGCCTTCGGGGGCGAATTCCGTGACGTACACCTCGCCGTTACGGCTGTCGACAGTCATGGTGTAAGGCGCGTGAAACGCACGCCCCGCGGGGCCTTCGATCTGGCGCACGAGCGCATAGCCGCCCAGCCCGTTTGGTTCCAACACATTCACGACGGCATTGGTGTATTGGCGCGAATCGTACACATAGATGTCGCCGTTGAGTTCGTTCACCGCGAGCGCTCTCGGATGTTCGAAAGATTCACCCGGCGATGGGCCTGTGATTTGGCCGACATATCGTTCTTCACCGGTCGCTTCTGGGTGAAAGACGTTCGACTACGGTGCCGGCGAGCACGAACACATCGCCGCGACTACCGTCCAAGGGACTCGTCGAATTGTCCGCCGCGACACCGCTGACCGAGCCGAACGATTTGCCGGGCGTCGCCAGACCCCTCCAGGTCGCCTGCGGCGTGCCGGCTTCGTCGAACAGCGAAAGCGTCGAGACGCCTTTCGTTTCGCCCGCCACGTACACCGACGGTTCGCCCGTGCCGTGCCCAACCGCGATACCAACGCCATACCCCAGCCCAAAGCCGCTGCGCGGTTCGCTTGCACTTTTGACTTCCACTTCCACAGGCTGTGCCAGGAACGCTCCGGTTAACGCGTCGAACTCGTCCACCCGCGACCCCGCGAGAGGCACTTCTTCGGCGACCCACAGATGTCCGGAGTTGACTGTCATCCCCTCCATGTTCAGCAACGGACCGGGCAGGGCCACCATTTCCCCATGTGGACCTTCCACGGGAATTTCACCCAGTTCAAAGAGCGGCTTGTGCACCGTTTCCGCGCGGGCGCCCGCGACGGCGAACACCGTCGCGAACAGACCCGCCAGGACGACTGCGAGCACGCGCATGACTCCAGCCCGATGACCTTCCCGTAATCCGAGCATTAGGACGCCGTCACCGCCCACGCGCCCACGATGCGGTGTTCTTCTTCTTTTTCTTCTTCCGGGGTCGCTCCAGCGGGCAGCTTGTACGCTATGTGCAAAAGGGCCCCAGCCGTCCCAGCGCCGGCGAGGCCACCTGCGCCAAGCGAAGCTTTGAACATACCCGTTACAGTAAATCCTTCAGAGCGGAAAAACCCTTGGTACACACAGAGATAACCCCTGGCCGCCGTCGGCGCGGAAGCGTTACCCGAGCATTCAGAGGGGGCTTTGCCATTTTCCTGTTCTTCAAAGGTGACGTAATGAGTGTGACTTTCTTCTATCGCGATGGGCAGCGGAATGGCAAACGAGATCGAGACGAATTTTTCTTCTTCCTTCACGTCCTCTGTAGACGCCGCGAAGGTACCGGCCTCCGTTTCACCTTCCGGCAGAGTCTTGGGGTAACCGCCGCCCGCCGCGGCTTCGCCCTTTTCGCCGTTGCAAGCCGCGCTTTCTCGACCGCCGGCGGTGAACTCGGTGCCACCTTCGGTGCACCCGCCTTCACCTGGTTCGAGCTTGGAGATGCTCACGCTTTCCCCGTCTTTGCCGTTCGCGCCCGTGTTCCCGGCCGCGCCGGTTTCGCCTTTTGCGCCCGCGGCGCCCGTTTCGCCTTTCGCGCCCGCCGGCCCAGCCGGGCCCCCGGGACCAGCCGGCCCGGCTGGCCCGGTTTCACCCTTCGGGCCCGCCGGACCGCGCGATCCGGGCCTGCCGGTGGCCTTGGACTTCTTCTTAGCGGTCGTCGCGCCGGCGCCGCCGCCGTTGTGGCTGGTGACGGCATACGCCCCGCCGGTCGTGGCGAACACCAGCGCGATGAAGGCCATCGCCGTCGCCGGATTGAGTTGCCTGCGTAGTGCGTTGAGCATCTTCTACATCTCCTCCTCGATGTCGGGCGTGGAGGCGCTGCTCGGCGCTACGCACGCGTTGATGGTGATTTGTTGACAAGTCCATACGCACAGCCGCCCACGCAGGGGCTGTGCGCGCCGCTCGCTCATGCCGCCCTCCGCGACGCGGTGGTACCGTCCAGGCTGAGCTGCTCGGTGATGCGCTCGCCGAGCGCCGTGAGCTGCCACGCGTTGGGCTCGCCTTTGGCGTGGCCCTCGCCGCTGTTGGCGATCAATCCGAGGCGCTGCAGACGCGCGAGCAGCTTGGAGATCTGCCCGGGGTCGAGCACGCCGGCGCGCTCGGCGATCGCGCGGTTGCTCGCACCGGATTGCACCGCGATGGCCTGCAGCACTCGCGCGGTGCGGTAGGTGAGACGCATTCGCACTCCCTGCAAGGGGTCCCCGGCCGGCTGCCGCTCGACCTGCGCGGCCGGCGCCGCGAGCGCCGGCGAGTCGTCCGGCTGCGGCCGCCCCTGCTCGCGTCGCGCCGCTGCGGCGCCGCGGTAGGGCAGCACGATCATCGCCGTCAGCTCGTTTAGCAGCCCCGCCAGCCGCCGGGGATCGCGACGCGCCAGCCGCGCGTGCACGATCGCCGCCGCCGCGCCGACGACGCCCTCGGCGCTCAACGCCGTCGGGCTCCACCCCCGCGTAGCCTCTCCACGGCCCTCGTCGACGGCCGCCACGAGCCCCGCGAGGACCCGCTCGCGGCGCTCGAGCAACAGCGACCCACCGCGCATCGCCTCCACCACGCACGCCCGCGCCAGCACCGGCTCGGCGTCCAGCCAACCCAGAATCGCCGCGAGACCGCCACGTATACGCTCGACCCAGGGGTCCGCGGGCCGCCATGCGCGTGCGACCTCGAGCGAGACTGCCGTGACCGCATCGTCGATGACCGCCGCAAGGCACTCGTCGCGGCCGGCGAACTGCTCATAGAACGTCCGCCGCGAGACCCGCGCCCGGCCGGTGATGTCGGCGACCGTCGTATCCGCATAGCCGCGCTCGCCGACCACCGCGGCGGCGGCGGCAAGCAACCGCGAGCGTTGCAGTTCGCCGATCTGCAGGCTGCTGGAGTCCTCCTCGCGCCGCCGCACGCTTCCTTGTCGCAGCCCGTCCGCGGTCAGTGTCGCGCGCGCGACACTCGTGGAGCTCTCGCGACGCATCACGCCCCCCACCCCGCGCCATCCTGGACACGTGGCCGGAACGCCCCGTCGCGGCTCTTGCCGCGACGGCTAGCGGCGTCTAGCGCAGACCGACAAGAGAGAGAGAGAGAGAGAGAGATGCGTCAGGTTGCTGACGCATCTAGTGTCACGCGCACGACGCGCGACACGAACCCCCGTCACGTTGCTCGCTCCCGAAACCACGCTAAATCGACTCCCTCATCGAAAACGACCCAATCCCTCTTCCCGAACCGACAGTCCACGAGCGCTTGAAGTCAACCGGGACGCGATACGCACCCAACCAGACCCTATGTACTTGTGCCGGAGTTCGAGCACCGCCCGAAACCGCGACCCCAATATATGTAACAGGACGTGCACGCCATGTCAAGGGCAAGGCGCTCCCGTTGCTTTCGCGAAATGTCAAGACCAGGCGGCACGATGCGGCGCGAGCGGCGCCGCGCGGCCGGCGGCGAGGACGGCGGGACGCCACACGCGTCCCACGCCTTCCCATGAAACTGACGTTATATGTAAGTGACGTCGAGCGTAACCGACGTCACAGGTCGGTTATCATTCCACCGGTGTTCGTCAACCGCACCCACGAGCTGGCAGCGCTGGACGCCTGGTGGGATGAGCCCGGAGGCCGCATCGCGCTCGTCTGGGGTCGCCGCCGGGTGGGGAAGACCGCACTCGTGAACGCGTTCGCCGAGGGCCGCACAGCCATCTTCCACACCGGCGCCGGGCGACCGGCGCACGACGAGCTGCGCATCCTGAGCCGAGCCAGCGCCGCTGCGCTGCAGGGAGCCATGCGCGATCTTCTCGCACGCCCGTTCGCGGATTGGGACGACGCGCTCGAAACGCTGGCGCAGGCGGCCAGCGAGCGACCGCTGCTGCTGGTACTCGACGAGTTGCCCGAGCTGCTGGGCGCCGCGCCGGAGCTGCCGGGCGTGATTCGCGCCTTCTGGGACCGCGCGCGAGCGCGCACGCAGCTGCGGATCCTGCTGTGCGGCTCGGCGGTGCGGGTGATGCGCGCGATCGACCACGAGCGCGAGCCGCTCTACGGACGCATCGACCTCACGCTCGCCGTTCACCCGTTCGCACCCCACGAGACGGCGAAGCTGCTCGCCGGTCTCGCCCCCTCCGAGCGCGCGCTGGTGTGGGGCATCGTCGGAGGGGTGCCGCTGTACCTCAGCTGGTGGGATCAGCGGCGCAGCGTCCGCGCCAACCTGCAGCGACTGGCGTGCACGCCGGGCGGGCGATTGCTGGAGGAGGGCCGACTGGTGCTCGCGACCGAGGGCGACACCGGCGAGCTCGGTCAGCGCGTGCTGCGAGCGATCGCGGCGGGCGCGACCAAGCACCACGAGATCGAGCGCGCCGTGGGCTCCGAGCCGGCGCGCACGCTGGAGCGCCTGATCGAGCTGCGCCTGATCGAGCGGATCGTCCCCGTGACCCAGGAGCGCTCCCGGACTCGCCGGCGCAGCTATCGGATCGCCGACAACTACCTGGCGTTCTGGCTCGGCCTGCTCGACCCCTACCGCGCGGAGATCGAACGGGGCCTCGGCGCGACGATCGTCAACCCGCTGCTGGAGCGCCTGGACGACCACATGGGCGCCCGCTGGGAGGAGGCGTTCCGCGCCCACCTGCGGCGCATGGCGGTCGCTGGCGAACTGGCCCCGGACGTCGTGCGCATCGGCCCGTTCTGGACCGAGCGCCCCCCGGTCGAGATCGACGAGGTCGTGCTCGCCGGCCGCCAGGAGCAGGCGATCCTCGCGGGCGAGGCGAAGTGGTCGCGCACGCTCGACGCTGCGCGCACCGTGCACGAGCTGCAAACGAAGTCCGCGGCACTGCCACGACCCGCCCCGGACCTCCGCTACGCGGTCTGCGCGCGCCAGCGACTCAGCCGCGTTCCCCCGGGCACGCTCGCGGTCACGGCGGCGGACATCTTCGCCTGAGCGCCCGCCCGCAACTCATGGGGGGTCACGGCCGCGGTCGGCGCGACATAGATCCTCCCCCTGGAGCAGACCGCCGAGGTCATTCGGATCGAGGGCGGGGCGGGCGCGGGCGAGGGAGGCGACGACGAGCACCACCCCGCGAGCGACGTCGGCGAGATGCCCCAGCCTGATACCCTACCTCCCAGGTAGGTATTCGATCGATGAGCGCAACTGTCACGGGCCTCGAGGTACGCGCCGACTTCCCGATCCTGGAGCGCTCCTTCGACGGGCGTCCGCTGATCTACCTCGACTCGGCCTCCACCTCGCAGAAGCCGCAGGTCGTGATCGACGCCGTCGCCGAGCACCTGCGGCTGCACAACGCGAACGTCCACCGCGGCGTGTACGCGCTCGCGCAGGAGGCCGACGCGGCGTACGACGGCGCACGCCAGCGCGTCGCGGCGTTCGTCCGCGCCGACCCCAAGGCGACGATCTTCACCAAGAACGTGACCGAGGCGATCAACCTCGTCGCGTACGCCTGGGGCCGCGCGAACGTGGGCGCGGGCGACGCGGTGCTGATCACGCAGATGGAGCACCACGCGAACATCGTCCCCTGGCAGCAGCTCTGCCGCGAGCGCGGCGCGGCCTTGCGCTATCTGCGCGTGGACGAGCACGGCCTGCTCGACTCCGCGCAGCTCGACGAGGAGCTCGCGCGCGGCGACGTGCGGATCGTAGCCTTCACCCACGTCTCCAACGTGCTCGGCACGATCAACCCCGTCGCGGAGATGCTCGCGCGCGTGCGCGCGGCGGGCGCGGTGTCGCTCGTGGACGGCGCGCAGGCCGTCCCGCACATGGCGGTCGACGTGGGCGCGCTGGACGCCGACTTCTACGCGTGGACCGGCCACAAGGCGCTCGGCCCCACCGGTATCGGCGTGCTGCACGGGCGGCGCGAGCTGCTGGAGGAGATGCCCCCGTTCCTGACCGGCGGCGACATGATCGCCTCGGTCGACTTCGACAGCGCGACCTGGAACGAGCTGCCCTACAAGTTCGAGGCCGGCACCCCGCCGATCGCCGAGGCCGTGGGCCTGGGGGTGGCGGTCGAATACCTGAGCGCGCTCGGGATGGAGCGCGTGCGCGAGCACGAGCGCGCCCTGACGACACACATGCTGACGCGCCTGGCCGAGGTTCCAGGGCTGCGCGTCGGCGGCCCCCCGAACGCCGATCAGCGCGGCGGCCTGGCGTCGTTCACGATCGAGGGCATGCACCCGCACGACATCGCCGAGCTCGCCGACCGCGGCGGCGTGAGTATTCGCGCCGGCCACCACTGCGCGCAGCCGCTGATGCGCACTATGGGGGTCGCCGCGACCGCGCGCGCGAGCGTCGGCGTCTACACCACGCCCGCCGACGTTGACGCCCTGATCGACGCACTGCAAGCCGGACGGGAGGTGTTCGGGCTCTGATGGACGACCTCTACCGCGACTACATCCTCGACCACTACAAGCGCCCGCGCAACTTCGGCGAGCTCGATCCGCACGACCTGGAGGGCGAGGAGCACAACCCGCTGTGCGGCGACGAGCTCGGCGTCCACATCCAGGTGCGCGACGGCAAGATCGCCGACCTCCGCTTCCACGGGCACGGCTGCGCGATCTCGCAGGCCGCCGCGTCGATCGCCTCAGAGGAGCTCGTGGGAATGGAGTTGGAGGAGATCGGCAAGCTCGACGCCGACTGGATGATCGATCTGCTCGGGATCCCCGTGTCGGCGACGCGGCGCAAGTGCGCATTGCTCAACCTCAAGGTCGTGCGCGGCGCGGTCACTGGGGATCGCGACTGGCCGGCTTGAGCCTGCCGGCGCGATTACGGCGCAAGCCGCAGCGGCGCGTGGCGAGCGATCTGCTCGAAGTCCGAGTCGCAATGGAGTAATGGGGCGTTGACCCTCATCGCGACGGCGGCGATGAGGCAGTCGGGGAGTCTGCGAATCGTGCTTCCACCGCGCCGGCACGTGCGGTAGAGCGCAGCGGCTGCCTCGTGGTCGGAGGGCTCGCGCAGACGGATGTAGCCGCAGCGCGCCAGCAGCGCGCGCAGACGCTCGGCGTGAGTCTCGTCACGGGCGCCGGCGAGGATCTCCAGCACGATCGGTCCGGCGGTCAGCAGCTGCTCGTCGGCCTCGATCGCCGCGGACAGGCGCCGCTCGACGTCGCTGCCCGTCGCACGCAGGAGCTCGATCCAGGCGGAGCTGTTGACCAGCATCACGCCGCGGCCGAGCGCGGCGCGCCCGCGCGGAGCGCGTCCAGGTCTCCCTCCCAACCCGAGCCCCGCATCGCCAGCGCCTCGGCCCGACTCAGTGGCTCGACGTCCAGCCGCCGCAGTGCGAGATCGATCGCGGCACGCTTGCTCGGGAGGTCGTACCGGCGCATCACGCGACTCACCAGCTCGTCATCCAGCTCCACGTTTGTGCGTGCCATGTGTATAGCGTACACCACCGCGGTCGCGACGGCCTCGATGCTGGCCTCCCCCTCGCGCGCGATAGAATTCCTACTTCACAGCACGGGATTCCAGAGAAGGAGCACCATGGCCGCCACCGACACCGCCAGAATCGCAAAGCCGAGCCCGATCGTCGAGGACGAGCAGGGCCAGCTGCGCGCCCCCCAGGGCATCTCGCGCGAGGTGGTGCGCGAGCTCTCCAAGATCAAGGGCGAGCCCGACTGGATGGCCGAGAAGCGCCTCAAATCGCTTGAGATCTTCGAACGCAAGCCGATGCCCGAATGGGGCGTCGATCTCTCGGGCCTGAAGCTCGACGAGCTCGTGCTCTACTCCCCCCCGACCGCCGGCCGCTACGACTCCTGGGACGACGTCCCGGCCGAGATGAAGCAGACGTATGAGGATTTGGGGATCCCGCAGGCCGAGCGCGAGCACCTCGCCGGTGTCGTCGGCGTGTGGCGCCAGGAGCCGGTGTACGAGGGGCTCAAGGAGGAGTACCGCAAGCTCGGGATCCTGTTCTGCTCGATGGACACCGCGATCAGCGAGTACCCCGAGCTGGTGCAGAAGTACTTCATGAACAAATGCGTCCCCGCGCAAGACAACAAGTTCAGCGCGCTGCACGGCGCGGTGTGGTCGGGCGGCTCCTTCCTCTACGTCCCCAAGGGCGTCAAGGTCGACCTCCCACTGCAGGCGTACTTCCGCATGGAGGGCGCCGGCGAGGGCACCTTCGAGCACACCCTGATCGTCGCCGACGAGGGCTCCGACGTGAACTACATCGAGGGCTGCACCGCGCAGACCTACTCGGTCAACTCGATGCACTCCGCGGTCGTCGAGATCTTCGTCCACGAGGGCGCCAAGGCGCGCTACACGACCGTCCAGAACTGGTCCAAGGACGTCTACAACCTCAACACCAAGCGCGCCGTCGTCGACGCGCAGGGCACCGTCGAGTGGGTCGGCGGCTCGATGGGCGCCAAGTACGTCATGCTCTACCCCGGCTCCTACCTGATGGGCGAGGGCGCCCGCGCCGACCACCTCAACGTCGGTGTCGCCTCCGGCGGCGTGCACAAGGACACCGGCGCCAAGGTCGTCCACCTCGCGCCCAACACCACCTCCAACATCCTCGCCAAGTCGATCTCCAAGGACGGCGGGATCATGGGCTACCGCGGGCTCGTCAAGATGGGCGCCAACTCGCAGGGCTCCAAAGCGCGCGTGCAGTGCGACGGGCTGATGATGGACGGCATCTCGCGCTCCGACACCTGGCCCGACATCCAGATCCAGAACCCCCACGTCGCGGTCGCCCACGAGGCCACCGTGGGGCGCATCTCCGACGACCAGCTCTTCTACATGGGCTCGCGCGGCTTCACCGAGGACGAGGCCGCCGCGATGATCGTCAACGGCTTCATCGAGCCCGTCACCAAGGAGCTGCCGATGGAGTACGCGGTGGAGCTCAACCGGCTGATCCAGTTGGAGATGGTCGGCTCCATCGGCTAGCCGTTCGAGCCGCGGCGCCCAACCAGTTGCGCGCACCCGTCAATACGATCGCCGCTCCGCCGTTCCTCACGCACCTGCGCTGGGTGAACGTCAAGTCGCTGCGCATGGAGCGCCAGTACGGCCATCCCGTTCTGGTCGAGTTCTGGGACTTCTGCCGTCCCAACTCGATGCGCACGCTGCCGTACTTCAAGGCCTGGCACGAGCGCTACAGCGGCGACGGGCTCTGCGTGATCGGCATCCACTCCCCCGGCTTCGAGCCAGCGCGCGACCGCGCCGCTGCGCAAGACGCCGTCGCGCGGCTGGGCATCTCCTACCCGGTCCTGCTCGACCCCGACCTCGAGATGTGGCAGGAGTACGAGAACCGCGGCTGGCCGGCGCGCTACCTCTTCGACGCCCAGGGGCGTCTGTTCGACTACCACTACGGCGAGGGCGCCTACGTGGAGACCGAGCTCGCGATCCAGGAGCTGCTGGCCGTGCAGCGCGAGCCGCTCGCGCCGCTGCGCCCCGAGGACGCGCCCGACGCCGTGCTGATGGCGCAGACCGAGGATCAGCCCGGCACGTACAGCGGCCCCTACGAGGCCGGCGGCGTGTGGGCCGTGCTCGATGGGAGCGGCAGCGTGCGCATCGGCGACACGGGCATCGCCGGCGACCCCGGCGAGCGCTCCGACACGACCGCGGAGTTGACCGTCGCACACGCCGGCGCTTACCAGCTGGTCGAGCACGAGCGTCACGCAACGGGCATACTCGACCTCGAGATCGGCCCGGGCGTGGTGTGCCACGCTACGTGCTTCACGCCGGGCGTGGCATGACCGTCAGGGCGTCGGCGTGTTCGCGCGCAGCGGGCGCCAGTTCCTCGTGAGCGCGGCCCGTCAGCAGTCTCAGCACCTGCGGCGCACCCACGTCCTCCACGAGCACCGCGCAACCGGGCCAGTAGGGACTCTCGCCGGGCGTGTCGGTGAGGAAATAGGAGTCGTACGTCCAACAGCCGCAGTTCACGAGTCGCGCGCCGCCCGCGCCGCGCCACTCCGACGCACGATCGCCCGGCAGCGGTCCCGCGCGGTGGGTGTGTCCGAAGACGACGTACGCGTCGTGCAACCCGAGCCTCTCCGCCACCTCGCCCATCGCGCGCAGCCCCGCGCGTCGCAGCTCGCCTCCTGAGAGATCGGCGTTGAACGGCCCGAAGCCAGCTCGGTTCAGAGCGGCCACGGCGAGCGGAAACCCACCGGTCAGCGCGCGCGTTCGCAGCGAGCGGCTCAACCCCGCGAGCCGCCTGCGTAAAGCTCGCCTGCCATCGGAAAGCCCATTAGACCCGGTCACAGCCCCATTCACCGCCATCCCCGCCGTATCTTCGACCCCGTTCAGCGCGCGCCACGCCCGCACCGTCAGCCCCCCGTTGAGCGCATCCCCGGTCTGCGCCTGCCGGGCGATCGCGTCGATCCACGCGAACACGGGATTGGTGACCGCCTCATAGTCGTCGGGGCCCGTGAACTCGCGCGCCGGGCGGCGCAGGACGCGCCCCATCGCGCCAATCCCGAGGCGCTCCATGGTGGGCACCGTGAGGTGGCAGTCCAAATAGTGACCGTGCGTGGCGTACACGTCATCACGTACCCACAGGCCCGGATATGCAACGCTCACCTGCGCCGGCGCCGCCCACGCGGCGAGCTGGTCGAGCATCGGCGAGGCCTCGTGTGCCGAGAACCGCTGCTCGACGCCCAGCGGCGCGGGCGCCGCGCGCTCGCCGCGGCGTTCCAGCCAGGGCTCCACGAGCGAGTGGTCGTGGTTGCCGGCGAGCACCACGATCTCGCGCCCAGCCATCGCCTCGCCGAGGTCTTCGAAGAACGCACGCGCCGCCGCCAGCGCCTCGTGTCGCGGCCCGTGGCGCAGCTCCAGCACGTCGCCCAGCAGCACCAGCCGCTGCACGTCGCGCAATGCCTCCAACAGCGCCGCCCGCGGCCCGGGGCGGCGCAGGAGGTCCACGCGCGAGGCGCTCCCGAGGTGCAGGTCGGAGACGATCAGAGTGCGCAAGGCCAAGACGTCAGGAGAGCCTCTCGATCGCGCCCGCCAAGGCCAGCCACGCTCGCGACGCGCGCGCTACGCGGCGCCGCCGGCCGCGACGGCCTCGCGGATCGGCTTGGGGAGCATGAACCGCACGTCCTCCCGGACCACATGAAATTCGGAGATCGCCTCGTCGGCGACGCCGCGCTCGCGGAAGAAGTCGAGCAGGTCCTGGACGAGGTCGTCGGGGGCGCTCGCGCCCGAGGAGATCCCGACGACGCGCTTGCCCGCGAGCCACTCCTCGCGCACCTCGTGACGGTTGTCGACGAGGTGGGCATCGGTGCCGCACTCGCGCGCGACCTCCACGAGTCGCACCGAGTTCGACGAGTTGCGCGAGCCGACGACGAGCACGAGGTCGCAGCGGTCGGCCATCTGCTTCACCGCCGCCTGCCGGTTGGTCGTCGCGTAACAGATGTCGTCCGTGCGCGGTCCCACCATGCTCGGGAAGCGGTCGCGCAGGCTCGCGACGATCCCGGCCGTCTCGTCCACCGAGAGCGTCGTCTGGGTGATGTACGCCACGCGCTCGGGGTCCTCGACCTCGAGCTCCTGCACGTCGCGCTCGCTCTCCACCAGCACGATCCGCTCGGGGGCCTCCCCCGTCGTCCCTTCGACCTCCTCGTGCCCGGCGTGACCGACGAGCACGATCGTGTAGCCCTGTTCTGCGAACCTGCGCGCCTCGACGTGGACCTTCGTCACCAGTGGACAGGTCGCGTCGATCGTCTGCAGGCCGCGCGCCCGCGCATTGGCGCGCACGCTCGGTGCGACGCCGTGCGCCGAGAACACCGTGACGGCGCCCTCGGGCACTTCGGTCTCGTGCTCCACGAAGATCGCACCGCGCTCGCGTAGCTGGCCGACGACGTGCTTGTTGTGCACGATCTCCTTGCGCACGTACACCGGCGCGCCGTGCAGCTCCAGCGCCCGTTCGACGGTCTGCACCGCGCGGTCCACGCCCGCGCAGTAGCCGCGCGGGGCGGCCAGCAGGATCTGCTCGACGGTGTTCGGGGAGTCTGTGGAGCGGTCCCGGAGCATCACGGGCAATTGTAGGGGCCGGTGCTCGCGCGCCCCGACGGGGGCACGCGCCGCGCAACTTTGCCGACCCCGCTTTGCACGCGCGCGCGGCCCGGCTACCCTTGTTCGCCATGCCCCAGCGTCACCTCGATCGCCTGACCGCCGTGGACGCGTCCTTCCTGCACCAGGAGGGGCCCAACTCGCACATGCACGTCGGCGGCCTCACGATCCTCGAGGGTCCCCCGCCGAGGTTCGAGGAGTTCCTCGAACAGATCCGCCGACGCCTGCACCTCGTGCCGCGTTACCGCCACAAGCTCGCGAGCACGCACACCGCGCTCGACAACGGCCGCCCGGTGTGGATCGACGATCCGAGCTTCAACCTCGAGTACCACGTGCGTCACACCGCACTGCCGGTCCCCGGCGATCGCAAGCAGCTCGACAACCTCACGGCGCGCATCTTCTCCCAGCAGCTCGACCGCTCCAAGCCGCTGTGGGAGATGTGGCTGATCGAGGGCCTCCAGGAGGACCGCTTCGCGCTGATCTCCAAGACCCACCACTCGCTGATCGACGGTATCGCCGGGGTCGATCTCGCGACGGTCCTGTTCGACCTCTCCCCCGAACCGCCCCCGCTGCGGCACTCCGGGCGACCCTGGAAACCACAGAACGAACCGGGCACACTCGAGCTCGTGGGCGCGGGGGCATTGGGCGCGCTGCGCGCGGGGGTTGCGGTCGCGACCGGCGCGATCGACGCTTTGGCGCACCCCGACCGCACGCTGGCCAGCGCCCGCGAGGCCGTCGAGGGCGTCGGCGAGATCGTGTGGGCCGCTCTGAACCCGGCCCCGCCGACGCCCCTGAACGTCGAGATCGGGCCGCACCGCCGCTTCCTCGGCGTCGCGAGCCAGCTCGATGACTTCAAGATCGTCAAGAACGCCTTCGGGTGTACCGTCAACGACGTCGTCCTCGCAGTCGTCGCGGGCGCGATGCGGACCTTCCTGATCTCCCGCGGAGTGCGCACCGAGGGCCTCGAGCTGCGCGCGCTGGTCCCAGTCTCGGTGCGCACCGAGGACGAGCACCACCAGATGGGCAACCGCATCGTCGTGATGCGCGGCCCCCTCCCCGTCTACCTCGCGGACCCCGCGCAGCGACTCTCGTTCGTAAAGCACGCGATGGACGGCCTGAAGGAGTCCAAGCAGGCGCTCGGCGCCGAGGTGATAGCCAACGTCCAGAACTTCGCGCCGCCCACGATCCTCGCGCAGGCCTCGCGCCTGAACTTCTCCACCCGCCTGTTCAACCTGATCGTCACCAACGTCCCCGGCCCGCAGTTCCCGCTCTATGTGCTCGGGCGCAAGATGCTCGAGGCATACCCCGTCGCGTTCCTGCCCCAGCACCACGCGCTGGCGATCGCGATCATGTCCTACGACGGGCAGATGAACTTCGGACTACTCGGCGATCTCGACGCACTCGACGACATTCAGCTCGTCGGGGACCGCATCGCCGCCGAGCTCGCGCAACTGGTCGAGCTGGCACGTAGCGGCGGCGGGGTCGCGCAGAGCGCCTGACGAAGCGCCGCTAGAACCCCAGCGCGAACTTCGCGTCCTCGCTCATCCGCTCCGGCGACCACGGCGGCGTGAAGACCATCTCGCACTCCACGTCGTCCACGCCTTCGAGCTCGCCCACGAACTCTTCCATCTGTTCGGTTACCTGCGGGCCGATCGGGCAGCCGGGAGTGGTCAGCGTGAACGTGATGTGCACGTCCCCGCCGTTGACCTCCACCCCGTAGACGAGGCCCAGCTCGACGAAGTCGAGGCCCAGCTCGGGGTCGATCACGTTCGCCAGCGCGTCCATCACGTCGTCGACCGTCGGCGTCGAGGCAGTGTCGCTCATGCGATCAGTCTAGAGCTCGGTCGAGGGGCCCGGCTCGGTGGCCTTCGGCCGACTGCGCCACCCTCTCAGTTATCGCAGCCCAACCGGTCCCACATGTACAGCCCGATGCACTCGCTCGCCAGCTCGTTGGCGCGTGCGCGCGAGAGCGCCGGCAGCACCGTCTCGAGCGCCTCGATCTCCGCGACGCCGGCCTGGAAGGCTTCCTCGCCGCGAAAGCCCGCCGCGATCTTCAGCGCCTCGCGGCGGTTGTCGCCGAGGCTGTGGAAGACGCCCTGCAGGAAGTCGGTGTTCGCGATCGGCTGGCCGACCTCCAGCGATGCGTGCCACGCAGCGAGCAACTGCAGATCGTTGTCGTCGAGCCCCGAGATCGCCTTCGCGTAGTGCACCGAGAGCTCCTGTTCGGGAATGTCGTCCACCCATGCCCGCACGACCTCGCCGACGAGCTGTCTGCGGGCCTCGCGGCCGACGGACTCGGCGATCACGCGGATCGCATCCTTGGGTTCTATGAAGCAAAGCGGCATCGCGACTCCCGGAACGCAGTGAGGAATGGGATACGCGGACTGTAAGAGCCGCATAGGACGGCACTTTTTTCCTGGAGATCTAGTGCCGCGCGCGCTCAGAGGTCGAGTGCCGCGCGCGCGCGCCCGAGCGCGTGCACGTCGAGCGCGTCGGCAGGCACTCCGAGCGTCGCCCGCTCGCCCGTCGCCCAATTGGCGAACGCGAGATCGAGAACCTCCAGCGGCACCCGCATCTCTTTCGCCAACTGCTGCGCCCGCCGCTCCAGAACCAGCGGATCGCCGATCCCGAACAGGCGCTTGGAGGCGACCGTCGTCAGATCCTGCGCTTCTCCCGTGCGCGCCCCCGTGAGGTGCAGCGAGTCGGCGCTCAGCTCGTACAGGCCGATCCGGCCGAGCGTCACGAGCAGGTCGTAGCGACCCGCGCGTCCCATCCCCGGAAGTCGCAGCCTTTCGAAGACACGCTCGAAGCGCCGCGGCGGAGTCCACGCGGGATCGCCGGTGAAGGCCGCCTGCTGACCGCCGGAGCCGGGGTCCAACGCGTGCGACCAGTGCAGATAAGCGAGCAGCGTCTCCGCGCCATGCGCGGGGTCGTGGCAGGTGCGCGGCCCGAGCGGGATCTCGGCGAGGTCCGGCAACTCGCCCGCGCGCCAATCCACCCGCAGCGCCTCGCGAATGCCCACGAACGGATCCTCACTCTCCAGCGGCGAGAGATACGCGGTCAGGAAGCACATCCACGTCGCCTGCTCGATGTCCTCCTCCTCGCGGATCTCGCCGTACAGATCGGGCGGGGCGACGCGGATCGCGATCAAGCGACCCTCGGCGAACGCGATCTCCTCAGCCAACCGCTCGGCGTCCTGCGAGGCCCGCAACCCCGGTACCAACGGCGAGCGATAGCCGTCGTCCTGCGCGCGCGTCTCCTGCCGTACGCGCAAAGCCGTCGCACCCCGCGAACGGCGCGCCGCCGGCTTGGTGGCGCTCACGTGCCGCGTCCTGTCCTGGGGGCGGACGCGCGAGGGCCGACCCTCGCGCTCAGGCGGGGCGAGCCCCGGAACCGTCTCGCGACAGATGGGGCAGCGCTCGATGAAGCGGTTATGACGACAGAACCTGCTCACCGGTGTCAGTCTAGGACTGCACCGCGGCCGGCTCGGCCGCCCCTGCGCGCGCCGCGATCGGCGCCGCGAATCGGAGCGTCGTGGCCCGCGTCGCTCCCGCGCGGCGCTCGTCCTCGAGCTCCACCGCGTAGTTGGAGAAGTCCACCTGCAGCGTGTGCCGCTTGGACGCGAGGTAGCGGCGCTCCTGGCGGCGCATCATGCGATCCACGTCACGGCGCATCTCCGCCGCGGAGGGCAACGCGTACTCGCCCAGCAGGTGATCCCCGATCAGCCGTCCCTGCAACTCGGCGATCGGCATGATCGCACCCCACGGCTGCACGAAGCCGACGAAGTACAGACCCGGCTGCTCGGGCACGAACACGCGCTTGTACAGCACCAGCTGATTGTCGGGAGCGGCGAAGAAGTCCTCGTCGAAGAACGGGAAGCTGATCTTGTAGCCCGTGCAGCACACGATCATGTCCGCGCGCTCGCGCGTCCCGTCGGTGTAGAGCACCTCCTCGCCCTCCAGCCGCGTGATCCCGCGCTTCACCGCGATCGCCCCGTGCGCCAGGCGGTCGAGGATGCGGGTGGAGACCGTCGGGTGCGCGCGCCCCAGCCGGTGGTCCGGATTGGGCAGGCCGTAGCGCTCCATCGGCCCCACCGTCAGGCGCAGCAGCACCTGCATCCCCGCGAGCATCCACTGGAAGGGGAGCCGCGTCGGGCGCACCCCGGCGTCGAGCGGTTTGCCGAGGATGTACTTCGGGACGACGTGCACCCCGGTTCGGGCCACCAGCGTCGTGGACAGCGCGTGGTAGCTCGAGTCCACGGAAACATCCATCGCGGAGTTGCCCATCCCGACGACGACCACGCGCTTGCCCTCCAGCTGGCTCGGGTCGCGGTATTCGTGGGAATGGATCAGCTCTCCGTCGAAGGACCCCTCGAACGGCGGCTCTGGCCAGCGCGGGTCCCAGTGGTGACCGTTGGCGACCAGCAGCGCGTCGTAGCGGCGCACAGACCCATCGTCGAGCCTCACCTCCCAGGTCCCGTCGTCGAGCTTGCGCACGTGCTCCACGCCGGTTTCGAACGCGATCCGCTCGCGCAGGCCGAAATGCCCGACGTAGTCGTCGAAGTAGGTCGCGATGTGATCGTGGCGGGGGAAATCCGGATAGTCCTTGGGCATCGGATAGTCCGCGTACTCCATCCGCTCGCGCGAGGTGTTGATGTGCAGCGTCGAGTACGCCGAGGACATCCCGTTGCGGTTGCCCAGCACCCAGTTCCCGCCGACGCGGTCTGACTTCTCGAAGCAGTCGAACGGGATGCCGCGGTCGGCGAGCGCCTTCGCGGCCGCGATCCCCGAGGAGCCCGCGCCGATGATGCACGCCCTCGGCAGCGCCATCGCTACTCGATCCCGATCCCCGGGCTCACGTGCAGTGGCGGCCCCTCGGGTCCCTCGTCGGCATCCGCGTGGCCCAGCAGCGCGCCGTCCTCGGGTAGCTGCGCGCCGACCCCGACCCGCTCGGTGCGCTTCGCGGCGAGGTGGCGCTCGACGATGCGCGCGCACTGGCGCCCCTCGTTGATCGCCCACACGATCAGCGACTGCCCGCGGCGCGCATCGCCCGCCGCGAAGACGCCCTCGACCGACGTCGCGTAGGGGGACAGCGACCTGATGTTGCCCCGCTGTTCGCGCTCGACGCCCAACTGGTCCAGCAGCCCCTGCTCGGGTCCGAGGAAGCCCATCGCAAGCAACACGAGCTGCGCCGGCAGCTCGCGCTCGGTGCCAGCGACCGGCGCGAACGGTGGCTGCGGCGCGGCCTGCGCGATCCGCAGCGCGCTCACCGCACCCTGCCCGTCGTCGCCAAAGCCGGTGGTGACGACCGAGTAGTCCTGCTCCCCCATGCCCGCGTTGTCGGCCTCCTCCATCGCGTAGCTCAGCCGGTACTTCAGCGGCCACAGCGGCCACGGCGTGCGGTCGTCCGGGCGGTGCGCGGGCGGTTTGGGCAGGAGCTCCAGCTGCACGATCGAGGCCGCGCCCTCGCGCAGCGCGTTGCCGACGCAGTCAGCCCCGGTGTCGCCGCCGCCGATCACCACGACGTGCTTGCCCGCTGCGCTGATCGGCTCAGCCGGGACCGGCGGAGGCGCGGGCGCCGCGGCGCCGAGCGCCAGCTCGACCGGCGTCTGGAGCGCCACCCAGCGATTGCGCTGGTAGAGGTAGTCCATTGCGAAGTGCACCCCTCGCAGCTCGCGTCCCGGCACCGGCAGGTCGCGCGGGATGCGCGAGCCGGTCGCGAGTACCACCGCGTCGAAGCCCTCACGCAACTCCTCCACGGTCATGTCACGGCCGACGTCCACGCCGCAGCGCAGCTGGACCCCCTCCTCCACGAGCTGCCGCACGCGGCGCTCCACGACGCGCTTCTCGATCTTGAAGTCCGGGACGCCGAAGCGCACCAGCCCACCCGCGGCCTCGTCGCGCTCGAACAGCGTGACCGCATGGCCGGCGCGGCGCAGCTGCTGCGCGGCGGCCATGCCCGCGGGACCGGAGCCGACGACGGCGACCGACTGCCCCGTCTCGCGCCGCGGCGGCTCAGGCTTGATCCAGCCCTCCCGGAACGCGCGGTCGACGATCGCGTGCTCGATCTGTTTGATCGTGACCGCGTCGCCCTCGCGGATCTCCAGCACGCACGCCGCCTCGCACGGCGCCGGGCACAGGCGCCCCGTGAAGTCGGGGAAGTTGTTCGTCGCGTGCAGCTGCGCGATCGCCTCCTGCCAGCGGTCGCGATACACGAGGTCGTTCCAGTCGGGGATCAGGTTGCCCAGCGGGCAACCGTTGTGACAGAACGGCACGCCGCAGTCCATGCAGCGCGCACCCTGCCCGCGCAGCTCGCCGACGGGACGCTCCACCATGAACTCGCGGTAGTCGCGCGCGCGCTCCTGCGGGTCGCGGTAGCGCACCCCGTGGCGCTCGATCTCCAGGAAACCCCCGAGCTTGCCCATCAGACGGCCGCCATCTCTTCGGGCGCCGCCTGCTCGCGTTCGCGCAGCACGCGCTTGTAGTCGCGCGGCATCACCTTCACGAACGCGCCCTGCGCGATCAGGCTCTCCCAGCGCTCGAGCACGCCCGCCGCGACCGGCGAGCCGGTGCGCTGCGCGTGCTCGTCGACGAGCGCACGCAGCTCGATCGCATCCTCGGCGGAAGGCGTTTCGAGATCCACGAGGCCCATGTTGCAGCGCGCCGCGGACTCTCCCCGCTCGTCGAGCAGGTAGGCGATCCCGCCGCTCATGCCCGCCGCGAAGTTGCGCCCCGTCGGACCGAGCACCACGACGCGCCCACCGGTCATGTACTCGCAGCCGTGGTCGCCGACGCCCTCCACCACCGCCCACGCGCCGGAGTTGCGCACCGCGAAGCGCTCACCCGCGACGCCGCGGAAGAACGCCCTGCCGGACGTCGCGCCGTACAGCACCGTGTTGCCCACGATTACGTTGTCCTCGGCGACGAACTCCGCGTTCATGCCCGCGCGGGGAGTGACCGCGAGGACACCCCCGGAGAGGCCCTTGCCGGCGTAGTCGTTGGCGTCGCCACGCAGCGTGAACGTCACGCCCGGCGCCAGCCACCCACCGAAGCTCTGACCGGCAGTCCCCTCGAACTCCACGAGGATCGAGTCCGGCGCCAGCCCCTCCGCGCCGTGTGCGCGTGCGATGTGGCTCGAGAGGATCCCGCCCACGCAGCGGTTCACGTTGCGGATCGGCAGCTGCACGCTCACGCGCTCGCCGCGCTCGATGGCCGGGCCCGCGCGCTCCAGCAACTGCCAGTCCAGCGCGTCCTCCAGCACCGGCGGCGGGGGCTGCACGCGCCGCCGCGGCTCGCCGTCGGGCAGCTCCACGTGCGTCAGCAGGTGCGTCAGATCGACCCCACGCGCCTTCCAATGCGCGATCGCCGCGTTCGCCTCCAATAGATCCACGCGGCCGATCGCCTCGTCCAATGAGCGCAACCCCAGCTCGGCGAGGATCTCGCGCACCTCCTCGGCGACGAAGAAGAAGAAGTTCACGACGTGCTCGGGGGTGCCCTTGAAGCGCTTGCGCAGCACCGGATCCTGCGTCGCGATCCCCACGGGGCACGTATTGAGATGGCACGCGCGCATCATGATGCAGCCCGTCGCGATCAGCGGACCCGTGGAGAAGCCCATCTCGTCGGCCCCGAGCAGCGCCGCGATCACGACGTCGCGTCCGGTCTTCAGCTGCCCGTCGGTCTGCACGACGATCCGCGAGCGCAGCTCGTTGAGCAGCAGCGTCTGCTGGGTCTCGGCGAGCCCGATCTCCCACGGGACGCCCGCCCCCTGGATCGAGGACAGCGGCGAGGCTCCCGTGCCGCCGTCGTGACCCGCGATCAGCACGCGGTCGGCGTTCGCCTTCGACACGCCCGCGGCGACCGTGCCGACGCCGACCTCGGCGACGAGCTTCACCGACACCTGCGCCTGCGGGTTGGAGCAGCGCAGGTCGTAGATCAGCTGCTTGAGATCCTCGATCGAGTAGATGTCGTGGTGGGGCGGCGGGGAGATCAGCCCCACGCCCGGCGTCGTGTGGCGAATCGAGCCGATGTACTCGTCGACCTTGTCACCCGGCAGCTGGCCGCCCTCGCCGGGCTTGGCGCCCTGGGCCATCTTGATCTGCAGCTCGTCGGCGTTGACGAGGTAGTTGATCGTCACCCCGAAGCGCCCCGAGGCGACCTGCTTGATCGCCGAGCGACGGCTGTCGCCGTTTGGCTCGGGCGTGAAGCGCACGGGATCCTCGCCGCCCTCGCCCGTGTTGGAACGACCGCCGAGGCGGTTCATCGCGATCGCGAGCGTCTCGTGGGCCTCGCGCGAGATCGACCCCAGGCTCATCGCGCCGGTGCAGAAGCGCCGCACGATCTCCTTCGCCGGCTCGACCTCCTCCAGCGGGATCGGCGTGCGACCGGCGCCCCCGATCCGCAGCAGGCCGCGCAGCGTCGCCCGCCGCGCGGCGTCGTCGTTCACCGCGCGCGCGTATTCTCGGTATTTCTCGTATGCCGTGCTGTCGCGCACGGAGGAATACGCGTCGGCGTCCCCCGCCAGCGCCGCGCCCACCTGCTCGCCGCCGGGGGCGCGCACCGCCTGCTGCACGAGGGCGATCGTCTCGGGGTTCCAGATGTGGTGCTCGCCGTCGCGCCGCCACGCGTAGACGCCGCCGACCGGCAGGATGTCGTCGTGAGGCGCCGGCCACGCACGCGAGTGGCGCTCGAGCGCCTCCTGCGCGAGCGCGTCCAGGCCCACTCCGCCGACTCGCGACGCGGTACCGGTGAAGTGACGGTCGACCAGCTCGCGCCCGAGGCCCACGGCCTCGAAGATCTGCGCTCCGCGATAGGACTGGATCGTCGAGATCCCCATCTTGGAGATCGTCTTCAGCAGGCCTTTGCCGATCGCCTTGACGACGTTCTGGGCGGCCTGCTCGGGGTTCACAGCCGCGCGTCCCGGATGCCCGTCGCCGGAGGCGATCGCGGCGAGCGACGCGCCGTTGCCGTTGGAGGCGACCTCGACGAAACCCCTGTAGGCGAGCTCGTCGAGCGTCTCGAGCATCAGATAGGGGTTGATCGCGCTCGCCCCGTAGCCGATCAGCGTCGCGAAGTGATGCACCTCGCGCGGCTCACCCGACTCCAGCACGATCCCCGCGCGCAGGCGCGTACCTTCGCGCACGAGGTGGTGGTGGACCGAGGAGACAGCCAACAACGACGGGATCGGTGCGCGACGCGGACCGACGAGACGGTCGGAGAGGATGATGATGTTGACGTCCTCGGCGATCGCGTCGTGCGCCTCCGCGCACACGCGCTCCAGTGCGCGGCGCATCCCGTCCGTGCCCTCGTCCACGGGCCAGGTCATGTCGATCGTCTGCGACGCGAACACGTCGTGGGCGATGTGGCGCAGCGTCTCGAGCTCGCGGTTGAGCAGGATCGGCTGGCGCAGCACGAGCTTGTGTGCGTGCTCGGGGGTTTCGTCGAACAGGTTGCGCTCGGAGCCGAGCGTCGTCGCGAGGCTCATCACGATTTCCTCGCGGATCGGGTCGATCGGCGGGTTGGTGACCTGCGCGAACAGCTGCTTGAAGTAGGAGAACAGCGGGGGCGCCTGGTCGGAGAGCACCGCCAGCGAGACGTCGTTGCCCATCGAGCCGACCGGCTCGGAGCCGTCGCGCGCCATCGGCGTCAGCAGCACGCGCAGATCCTCCTGGCTGTAGCCGAAGGCCCGCTGGCGCGAGTGCAGCGGCTGGTCGGAGAGGGTCACTTGCTCGGAGTCCGGCAGATCGTCGAAGTGCACCGAGTTGCGCGCGATCCACTCGCCGTAGGGCCGGCGCGTCGAGACCTCGCGCTTGACCTCGCCGTCCTCCACGATGCAGCCGCGCTCCAGATCGACGAGGAACAGCTTGCCCGGCTGCAGGCGGCCGAGCCGGCGCACGCGCTCGGGGGCGAAGTCCAGCAGTCCCGACTCCGAGCCCAGCACGACGAGACCGTCGATCGTCTCCACCCAGCGCCCCGGGCGCAGGCCGTTGCGGTCGAGCGTCGCGCCGATGACGCGCCCGTCCGTGAACGCGACCGACGCCGGGCCGTCCCACGGCTCCATCAGGCACGCGTGGAAGGCGTAGAAGGCCTTGAGGTTCTCCGGCAGATCCCCTCGGTCGCGGTAGGCCTCGGGGATCATCATCATCACGGCGTGCGGCAGCGAGCGGCCGGCGAGCATCAGCAGCTCGAGCACCTTGTCGAACGTCGCCGAGTCGGAATCCCCGGGCTTCGCGACCGGCAGGATCTTCGGTAGATCGTCGCCGAAGAGCTCGCTCTGCAGCTCGCTCTCGCGCGCGCGCATCCAGTTGATGTTCCCCATCACCGTGTTGATCTCGCCGTTGTGGCAGATCACGCGATATGGGTGGGCAAGCTCCCAGCTCGGGAACGTGTTGGTCGAGAACCGCGAGTGCACGAGCGCCATCGCGCTCTTGCAGCGCGGATCGCGCAGGTCGGGGTAGAAGCCCGCGAGCTGGAAGCTGACGAGCATCCCCTTGTAGTTGATCGTGCGCGAGGAGCTCGACGCGACGTACAGGCCGCCGTCCTCGCCGACCGGGGCGCTCTCGAGCTCGCAGCGGCGGCGGATCACGTAGAGCTTGCGCTCGAAAGCGTCCTGGTCGAGGTTCTCGGCGGCACCCACGAACAGCTGGTGGATCGAAGGGCGGCACGCTCCCGCGGTGCGCCCCACGTGCGTGGTGTCGACCGGCACCTCGCGCCAGCCGAGCACGCGTTGACCCTCCTCGCTCGCGGTGCGCTCCAGCTGCGCCGTCAACCTCGCTCGATGCTCCTCGTCGAGCGGCAGGAAGCACATCAGCACGCCGTAGCGGCCGGCCGCGGGCAGCTCGAAGTCGACGACCGCGCGCAGCAGCTCGTCGGGCATCTGCATCAGGATCCCCGCGCCGTCGCCCGTCGTGGGATCCGCCCCCGAAGCGCCGCGGTGCTCGAGGTTCTCCAGCGCCCGCACCGCCTGCTCGACCACCTCGTGGCTCGGACGATTGTCCAGGCGCGCGACCATGCCCACACCGCACGCGTCGTGCTCAAAGCGAGGGTCGTAGAGCCCGACGGCCCTTGGCTGATGGGTAGTGTGGTCTGTCATGTAAGTGCTCCCGGGAGGGCGGTGCCTCCCGCACAGGCGGGATCTCCCATGAGGCGGATGAGGGCACCTGAGGCGGAGCCGAAAGCGTAGCGCACGCGGAGCGACCGAACTCTGGCGTATGCTGCACGCGACAGACGATCGAAACGTCGACCATACGGCAATGCCCACCACGGCTCAGGTGTCGTTCGATGTGTGAAAACCGCCCGCGCTGGGCACCATCTCCCAGAGACGGGATCCGCCGTTCAGCCGAGGCCTGGGAGACACGAGTGCCATGAGGCCGGACATGCAGCTTGCACTTCCAGCGCGCGCCGAGAACATAGCGATCGTCAGACACGCCTTCGGGGCGCTGGGCGAGGCGTATGCGCTCGACACGCAGACGCTCTCGGACATCCGCCTGGCCGTCACGGAGGCGTGCACGAACGTCGTCGTGCACGCCTATCCGGATGACGAGGAGGGGCAGATGGAGGTGCTCGCGACGATGCTCGGAGACGAGCTCACGGTCGTGGTACGCGACGAGGGCGAGGGCATCGGCCCACGCCCCGACAGCCCCGGCCTCGGGCTCGGGCTACCGCTGATCGCTTCCCTCGCCGAGAACGTGCAGCTCGGGCGCGACGAGCATGAGCGCACCGAGGTGCGCATGACGTTCTCGCTGTATGACGAGCTCGAGCCCTATGGCGACATGGGCAACTCCGACCCAGCCGCAGATTCCTCGATGCCCATATGAGCGCAGCGCGACGACGGTGAGCGAGAACCTCCGCACCGACCGCGAGAGCGGTTCGCTTTCCAACAACAACTCCGCGTCGCTGCGCCTCGCCGCAGGGCCGCTCGTGGGCCCGGTGCTGTGCCGCGTCGTGTCGATGGTGCTCGCGCGTGCGAACTGCCCGATGGACCGGCTCGACGACGCGATGCTGATCTGCGACGCGCTCAGCGCCCACGCGCCCGAGCACGCCAGCGACGGCAGTCTCTCGTTCGCGCTCAGCGCCGAGGACGGCGGCTTCGAGCTGCGTGTCGGCGAACTGGCGCAGCACGCCGGCGAGGCGGTCGTGCGCGACTCGGTGCTGCCCGGTGTCGGAAACGTGCTCGAGCGGATGACCGACGAGCTCAGCGTCATACCTGCCGCCGACGGTCGCCACGAGGAGGAGCTCGTGCTGAAGCTGCGCTTCTAGCGCTTCGCTTTGCTCCGGGCTTTCGGCGCGGACGCTTTGGGCGCGGACGCTTTGGGCGCGGACGCTTTGGGCGCGGATGCTTTGCCGTTGGGGGCCGCGGCCTTGCTGGACCCGCCATCTCCCGGTGCGGCTTTCCCTTTGGTGGACGCCGCCTTGCCACGCACGGGGGACTTGGGCTTGCGCGGCGCGGCCGCCTTGCCGTTGCCGGCGGTACGCGCGCGAACGTCTTCGAGGCTCGCCTCCAGTGCGCTCATCAGGTCCGGTGCCTGCAGGCGCTCGTCCTTGGGGGCCGGCTCGAGGACGACCTGCTCGCCGTTGGCCTTGCGGTCGATCAGCTGCAGCAGCGCTTCGCGGTAGGTGTCGTGGTAGTTGTTGACTTCGAAGGGCCGCGAAACCGACTCCACGAGTTTGCGCGCCATCTCCAGCTCGCGCTCGCTGATCTCGATGTCGGTTTCTTCGAGCTCGCTGAAGCTCGACGTGTGCTGGATCTCGTCGCCGAAGTTCATCGTCACCATCATCAGCGCGTCCTCGCGCGGGCGGATCGCGACGAGCTGCTCGCGCGAGCGCAGCACGATGCGGCCGATCGCGACCTTGCCCGTTTCGCGCATCGCCTCCAGCAGCAGCCGGTATGAGCGCGCACCGCCCTTGTTGGGCACCAGGAAATAGGGACGATCGAAGTAGACAGCGTCGATCTCGTCCAGCTGTACGAAGTCCTCGATATCGATCGTGCGCGTGAAGGCGGGCTCCAGCGCCGCGAGCTCCTCGGCCTCGATCACGACGTAGCGGCCGGGCGCGAGCTCATAGCCCTTGACGACTTCGCTGTAGTCGACTTCCTCGCCCTCGGCGGAGCAGTAGCGCCGCTGTTCGATGCGCGCGTGGTCGCGGGCATGCAGCTGATGAAACGTGACGCTCTTGTGGACCGCCGCGCTGTAGAGCTTCACGGGCACGCTCACCAGGCCGAAGTTGAGCGTCCCTTTCCACATCGAACGGGGCATCGCCACAGTGTCGGACGATGCGGGAGCGATGTCAAGCGCTGGGTGGAGGCTGCCGCGGCTCGTCCTGGGCGAGCCCGGCGCGCAGGCGCACCAGCGCCTGGCGGATCAGCCTCGAGACCTGCATCTGGGAGACACCGATGCGCTCTCCGATCTCCGCCTGCGTCATGTCCTGCCCGAAGCGCAACTCCAAGACGAGGCGCTCACGAGTGGAGATGCGGGCCAGCAGCGGCTCCAGCGTGGCGCGCTCCTCGGCGCGCCCGAAGCCGCCCTCCTCCTCGCCGAGCGTGTCGGCGAGACTTTCGCCGCTCGAACCTCCCTGCGTCGGACGCGGAGCGTCGAGCGACCCGGCGCGATACGCGCCGGCTGCCTCCAGCGCCTCGAGCACCTGCTCCTCGGTCGCGTCCACCGCGCCCGCGATCTCGCCGATCGAGGGCGAGCGGCGCTTGCCGACCGACAGGCGCGTGACCGCGCGGTCGACGCGCAGCGCGAGCTCCTGCAGGTCGCGCGGGACGCGCACCGACCACGTGCGGTCGCGGAAGTGGCGCTTGAGCTCGCCCAGGATCGTCGGTACGGCGTAGCTGGAGAACACCACCTCGCGCTTGGGGTCGAAGCGGTCGATCGCCTTGATCAGCCCGAGACAGGCCACCTGCACCAGGTCGTCCAGCGGCTCCTCCGCGCGCTGGTAGCGGCGCGCGAGCCGGCGCGCGAGGGGAAGGTAGCGTTCGATCAACTGCTCCCGCGCGCGCGCGTCGTCGCGCTCTCGAACGCGGGCGAACAGCGACGCATCCGAGACTCCCTCGCGCGCACCCTCGCTCTCGCGGCTGGCCGCGGATCGCTCGGCCTTCACCCGTCCCGCCGGGTCCCCCGCGCGGGGAGCTGGCCTCATGCCACGAGCATAGCCGCGGACGCGGCATCCGAGAACGGATCGATACCCGGGACGCGTTTCCCATTCAGAACCGTCCCGACGGTCGTCGGCGCGTTCAGGCGGCAGCGCATCCAGGTCTCCCCCACCGGCAGGTCCAGCAGCGGGCGCTGCAGGCTGCGCGCACACTCCGGGAGCTCCGGTGCCAGCGCCGGGGCCAACCATGAAATGGGTGGCCCGCCCACCCGCCCGCCCACCCGCCCGCCCACCCGCCCAGCCACGCGCTCTGCCGGCCAGCGCGAGAAATCGACGGCGCCACTCAGCAGCAGGCGCTCGCGTGCGCGGGTCATCGCGACGTAAACGATGCGCTCCTCCTCGGCCTGCTCGGCGCGACGACGCTCCTGGCAGAGCTCCTCGTAGCGCAGGCACGCACGCGGCTCGGATCCGTCGAGACCGACGAGTCGTAAGCCGACGCGCTCGCCGTCCACGAGCAGGTCGGGCGGCGTCCCGTTGGTCGCGCGGCCGAGGTCCGCGAGGCACACGACAGCGAACTCGAGGCCCTTCGCCGCGTGGATCGTCATCAGGCGCACCGCATCGGGCTCCGCGCCGTCCGTCGGTGCCTGCGGCTCCCCTCCCGCCAGCGCGCCGCGGTGCGCCACGTGGTCCAGGAAGGCGCGCAGGCTACGGCCCTCGGCGGCTTCGAAGCTCCGCGCGAGCCGCAGCAGCTTGTGGATGTTCGCCAGCCGCCGCTCCCCCCAGCTCAGCGCGCGCACGTGCAGTTCGTAGTCGCTCGCGGCGATCGCGCGCAGCAGGAGCTCCGCGACGCCGTACGCGCCCACCAGCCGGCGCTCGCGCCCGAACGCACCGGCGAAACGCCGCAGGCGCTCGCGGTCCCGCGGCGGGAGGCTGCGGTACGGCTCCTGCTCCTCCCCGCCGCGATCGCGGGCGGCGACCTCGCGATCGGCGCTCGCGATCGCCTCCCACACGCCGATCTTCAGCCGGCGTGCGTGCAGCGCCAGCAGCGCGAGCGCATCGCTTGAGAGCCCGACCAGCGGCGACGCGAGCGTCCCGTACAGCGCGAGCTCGTCCAGCGGGTTCGCCAGCGCGCGCAGATACGCCAGTAGGTCCGCGACCTGCTGGTGCCCCCAGAAGCTCCCCACCGCCGCCAGCGTCCGCAGACCCCGATCCTGCAACGCGCGCTCGTACACCGGCAGGTCGCCCGCAGCACGCAGCAGCACGACGACATCTCCGGCCACCGCCTCGCCGGCGTCGACGAGCTCGGCGATGCGCTGCGCCAGCAGCCGCGCTTCGGCCTTGCGCCACAGCGGCGCCGGCGGCAGCTCGCCCGCGATCGCCCGCGCGTGACGGGAGTCCTCCCAGCCGCGCCGGTCGGTCAACAGCAGCTCCAGCGCCGGGGCCGCCGCGTCGAGTTGCGGCTGGGCGGGGGCGGGCAGTCGATTATCGGCCCCGCCGCGCGCGCGTACGCGCGCGGGTTGGTCTATGCCTTCGCGCGCGCGCGCGGCGGGCCCTCTGCGCACAACCATCTCCCCCATCTCCCCACCGCCTGCCGCGAACCCGTCGACCTCGGCGCGCGCAGCGAGCAGCGGCGTGTAGCCCTCGCCGAAGCGCGTCGCGAACACCGCGTTGACCGCCGCCACCAGCGGTGGGCGCGCGCGGAAGTTGTGCGCCAACACCAGCGCCGCGCCCCGTGCGCCGAGCGCGGCGCGGCGGGCGCGGAACAGCGAGACGTCGGCGTGGCGGAACCCGTAGATCGACTGCAGCTCGTCGCCGACCGTGAACAGGTTGCCGCGGTCGAGCAGCTCCAGCAGCGCGAGCTGACGGCGGTTGGTGTCCTGGAACTCGTCCACCATCAGCAGCTCCAAGCGCTGGGCCCACGAGCCGCGGATGTCCTCGTTGGCCGCCAACAGCGCATGCCCCTCGAGCTCGAGGTCGTCGAAGTCGACGGCGCCGCGCGCGCGCTTGAGCTCGGCGTACTGGCGCCCGAAGCGCGCGAGCAGCTCGTCCAGCACCGCGCACGCCTGCCACGCCTCGCGGTCACGCTGCCGCGCAGCGCACTCGGCCGCCTCCTCAGCAGTCGCGGCGTGATCTTCCGCGGCATGCTCGACGGCCCCCTCGTCCCACCCCGCGCGCGGCAGCGCGGGCGCGGCGATGCCGCGGCTGCGCTGCTCGTCGTAGACGCGCAGCAGCATCGCGCGCACGCGATCGGCGCCGTACGCGGCGATCAGGTCGACCGCCCGGTCGCGCTGCTCCGCGGGGCGCTCCTCGGCGAGCAATCCCGCCAGCGCGCGGCGGAACGCGAGCTGTGCGAGGCGCCCCGCGGCCGCCTCGTCGAGGATCGCGAACTCGGGGTCCAGGCCCGCGCGCAGCGCGTGCGTGCGCAGCAGGCGCGCGCAGAAACCGTGAAACGTGCCGATCGGGGCGCCCTCGGTGTCGCGCGCCGCGTCGCGCTCTCCGAGTTCGAGCAGACGCGCGCGCACGCGCGCGCGGAGCTCCCCCGCGGCGCGCTCGGTGAAGGTGATCGCCAATATCCGCCCGGGCGCGATCCCGTCCTCGCGCACCGCGCGCACGAAGCGCTCGACGAGTACCGCGGTCTTGCCGCTGCCGGCCGCGGCCGCCAGCAGCAGCGGCCCGCTGCGCCGTGCCGCGGCCTGCTCCTGCTCGGACGTCAGGACTCGCATCGGCAGATCTCCGGGTACATGCAGCCGCTCTCGCCGAAGCCGCACGTCGCAGCGCGCGGCTCCAACCGTCCGGCGCGCGCCTCGACCGCGGCGGCGCGCGCCTGCTCGAGTGCCTCCTGGAGGAGCACGCGCAGCTCGTCGGGCTCGTATGCGTCGCCGCGTACGCACTCCAGCTCGACGCCGCCCGCCTCGACGCCCCCCGCCTCGACGGCGCCGCGCGCGCGCAGGTCGCGCCCGGAGAGCGGCTGGTAGAAGCCGCCGACGACATGCGTGCCGGTGTCCTGGAGCGCGCGCATGTAGAGCGGGACCTGAAAGCTGCGCTCGCGCGCCCAGCGCGCGCCGTCAGGGGCGCGCGCCCCCTTGTAGTCGTAGACCACCGCGGCCCCGCTCGCGGGGTCGACGTCGACGCGGTCGATGCGCCCGCGCACGGCGATCCCCTCGTCGAGCGCAAGCGCCGGCAGGCCGTCGGGCTCCTCGGCGAACCCGAAGGAGAGCTCCAGGTGGGTGGGCTCCAGCGTGCTTTCCCGCTCGGCGGCGTGCTCGAGATAGCGCTCGAGGTCGGCCTGCAACCGCCGCCGCGCGCCCGGCACGCGCTCGGGCGCGACCGACAGGGGGTGCTCGTGCTCGTGCTCGGCGAGCGCCGCGCGCAGCAGCTCGCGGCAGCGCTGCAGCACCGCGGGGCGCAGCCGCGCGGAGCCCGTCTCGCGCCGCAACCCCTCCAGCACGTCGCGCAGCGCGGCGTGCGCGAGCGCTCCGCGCGCGAGCGGCTCGGCCTCGGGCTCGAGGTCGCGCGCGCCTAACAGGCGCTCGACGAACCACCGCACCGGACAGCCCGCCCACGCTTCGAGCGCCGAGGCCGACCACAGGCGCCTCCCCCCGAGCTCTTCGAGGACGCGCTCGTCGCGCAGTGGGGAGATCAGCGGTGCGGGCCTGCGCGAACCCTCCCCCCCCTCCCCCACCTCCCCCAGCGCTCGCTCGAGGCGCGCACCATGGAGGTCACAGGCAAACAGGTCGCAAACATCGTCGACGAACAGCGAGCGCGAGCGCGGCAGACCGTCGTCGTCGGCGGCGTGCCAGCTCAGGGCGAGCAGCTCGCGTGGCCGCGTGACCGCGGCGTAGAAGAGGTAGCGCTCGCCCGCCAGCGGGTCCGTACCGGCGGTTTGGTCGGCGAGCGCGAGCAGACCCGAGCTTTCCACCAGCTGCCGGCGCTCCTCCTCGGCGAGCAGCGGCTGGGCGCGCGGAGGCGCCGGGAACACGCCTTCCTGCAGGCCGCAGACGAACAGCGCGCGCACTCCTCGCGCGCGCAGCTCCAGCGGATCGAGCACCGCCACCGTCTCACCGTCCGACGCGGCCGGCGACTCGAGCGAGAGCTCCAGGCCGCGCAGGGTGGAGATCAGCGCCGCGGCGTCCGCCACCAGCGCCGGAACCGCACCGGTGGGCGGCGAGCGCGCGAGCTCGACGAGCTCTCCCAGCGCCGCGCGCGCCGCCTGGAGCGCCTGCGCCTCGCGATCGGAGATCTCCGGCAGCGACGACTGCGACGCGAGCCGCGCGAGCTCCCGGGTGGTGCGGTCCACCAGCGCGGCGCTACTCGCCACCGCGGCTGCGCGCAGCTCGGTGAGTACGCGCAGGGGAGCGGCGGGCCAGGCCGCGTCCCACAGAGCGAGCGCCTCCTTGACGGTCGCGACCCCCGCGCGCCGCGCGCGCGCCTCCAGCGCATCCGCGATCCCGAGCATGTCGAGCGCGTCGCGGGGGTCGGCGTCGTCGTCGTGCGCGCCGCCGGGGTCGCTGGCGTCGTACGGGCCACAGAGCGCGTCGCCGGGGTCCCCGTCGTCGCACCCCCCGGCGACTCGCAGCCAGCGCAGCAGGTGCTCGAGCTCCGCGTCGGGCTCGCAGGCGGCGTGGAGCACTCCGAGCAGCGCGCCGCCGAGCGCGGTGTCGGCGAAGCGGACGCGGCGGCGCAGCGCGTGGGGGATCCCGCGCGCGGCGAAGATCTCGTCGAGCAGCTCCGCGATGCTCGCGGGGGCGCGGTGCACGACCGCGATCTCCTCGGCCGCGAAACCGCGCGCGAGCAGCGCGGCGATCTCCTCCGCGACGAGCTCCAGCTCGGCGCGTTCGCCGCCGCCCTCCAGCAGCCGCACGGCGCCCTGCGCGGGGGCGGGCGCGGCGGGTGCGGACTCGAACAGGTTGCGCTCCAGGTGCGCGAGCGCGGCGCGGGGCTGTGGCGCGTAGTGCGCCGCGCGCGGTCCCAGCTCGCGGTGTGCGGCGGCGAGCGCGAGCAGCGTCTGGAAGGTGCGCGCGCGACCCGCGAACGCGATCCGCCCGCGCTCGAAGGCGAACGCGACGGCGACGTCGGCGTCGACGACCGCCCCGAGCGTCTCGATCGCGTCGAGCTGCAGCGGCGTGAAGTCGTCGAAGCCGTACAGCGCGACCGGCGTCCCGCCCCAGCGCGCCGGTGTGCGGCGCAGCGCGTCGAGCGCCCCGATCGCGCGCTGCTCGGGGTCGCTGCGTGCGAGCTCCCGCAGGGCGCGATCGTAGTCCGCGTAAAGCGCGCCCAGGCGCTCCGCGCGCGCGCGGGCGGGGGGCTCCTCCGCGACCCACGCGGCGAGCGCCTCGCACAGCCGCGCGGGGCTCACGCGCCCGACGCGCAGTTCCCCGACGAACGTGCCCAGCGCCCGCGTGAGCCCTCTCCCGCCGGCCCACGCGGGTCCCGACCCGCCGGCCGGCCGCGACCCGCCTGCCCGCGTGGCGCCCCTGGCGCGCGCGGCCAGCGCGACCAGCAGCCGCTCGCGGGCGAGCGCCCCCAGTGCGGGCTCCGCGGACCCGGCTCGCCGAATCGCCTCCGCGAGGAGCCCGTCGAAGCGCACGACGCGCGTGGAGGGCTCGAGGTCGGCGTCGGCGAGCTCGCGGGCGAAGCGCTCGGCGTCGCGGCGCGTCGGGACGACCAGCAGCGCCCGGCGCCCGCGCGCGTGGTGCTCGCGCAGCACGTCGAGCACGGCGCGCGCCTTGCCGGCGTGCGCGGGACCGGTGATCAGCTCGATACCCATCGCCGTCCATCCTGGCGCACCGACCCGACGGTGCGCAGGCCGGCTCGCTCGAGGCGAGGTCGAGCGAGGTCGAGCGAGGTCGCTCAGGCCGCGGTGGAGGCCGCGACGCGCTCCTGCGCGGCGCCATCGGCATCGGCGGCCTCGGCGGCCTCCGCCACGGCGCCGTCCGCGGTTGCGGCGACGGTCTCGTGGTCGGGCGGCTTGGCGCCCTCTTTGGCCCACTTCTCGTTGAATTCCACGCGCCAGCGGCCGTCCTCGGTTTGCTGGAGCGCGAGATGCGCGCGGAAGCTGCGGCCCGAGCGCCCCTTGAAGCCGGTGACGGGCCGCTGGGTGTAGCCGGTCTTGATCAGCTCGCGCGCGACGGCGGCGGGGAGCTGCTTGCCGGCTTTGGACTTCCAGATGACGAAGCCGCAGCCGGGGTCGTTGCGCGACCAGCACGAGTAGCCCTTGCGGTTTTCGACGATTTCGTGGCCGCAGACGGGGCAGGGGCCGAGCGTGGCTTTCGGGATCCGTACGTCTTTGAGCGTCTCGTCGAGCATTTTCACGGTCTCGCGCGCGAAGCCGGCGATGTCGCCCATGAACGCGGTGCGGGCGTCCTCGCCGCGCTCGATGCGGTCCAGGCGGTGCTCCCACTGGCCGGTCAGTTCGGGCGAGGTGAGGGGGTGGTGGCCGAGCAGGCGCACGACGTTGAGGCCCTTCTCGGTGGCGACGAGCGAGCGCCCGTCGCGCTCGATGTAGCCGACGGCGATCAGCCGCTCGATGATCGCGGCGCGCGTCGCGGGGGTCCCGATCCCGGACTCCTTCATCGCCTCGCGCAGCTCGTCGTCGTCGACGAGCTTGCCGGCGGTCTCCATCGCGCCGAGCAGCGAGGCGTCGGAGTAGCGCCGCGGGGGCTTGGTCTCCTTGGAGAGGCTCTTGATCTCCTTGACGTCCACCGTCTCGTCCTGCTCCAGGCGCGGGAGCTGCTGGTCTGTCCCCTCGTCTTCCTCGTCGCGCTGCCCACTGGCGTCGGCGGGCGTCTGCCCGTACACCCCGCGCCAGCCCGGCACGATCAGCAGCTTTCCGCGGGTGCGGAACACGAAGCGCCCCGAGCGCTCGGACTCGCCCGCGCGGATCGTGGTCTCGACGCGCGTGTTCTCGAACACGGCCTCGGGGTGGAAGACCGCGAGGAAGCGGCGGACGGCGAGGTCGTAGACGCGCTGGTCGTCGTCGCTCATGCGCTCGACTTTGTGCTCGCCCTGGGTGGGGATGATCGCGTGGTGGTCGGTGACCTTCTCGTTGTTGACGACGCGCTCGAGCGGCAGCTCGTCGAGCCCCTGGACGTAGGCGGCGGCCTTCGCGTACTCCGGGTTGGCGCCCACGACGCCCGCGGTGGGCTTGATCTCGGGGATCATGTCGGTCGTCAGGTAGCGCGAGTTGGTGCGCGGGTAGGTGAGCGCCTTGTGCTCCTCGTACAGCCGCTGCGCGGCCGCGAGGGTGCGCCGCGCGGAGAAGCCGAAGCGCGTGTTGGCGTCGCGCTGCAAGGAGGTGAGGTCGTAGAGCATCGGCGCGCGCTCGCGCTGTTCCTTCTTCTCGAGCTTGGTGATCGTGCCGTGCTTGCCCTGGCAGGCCTCGACGATCGCGAGCGCTTCGTCCTCGGTGGCGATCCGCGGCTTGGCGCCGGCGTGGAAGCGCCCGACATAGACGCGCTCGCTCTCCTCGCTCTCCAGCGGCGCCCCCGCGAACGTGGCGTCGACGAGCCAGTAGGGCTCCGGTTTGAACGCGCGGATCTCCTCCTCGCGGCGCGCGACGATCGCGAGCGTCGGCGTCTGCACGCGCCCCAGCGAGACGGCGCCGTCGAAGGAGGTGCGCAGGCGGATGGTGGCGGCGCGCGTGGCGTTCATGCCGACGATCCAGTCGGCCTCCGAGCGCGAGCGCGCGGCCTGCTCGAGCAGCGCCATCTCCGATGAAGGGCGCAGCGAGGCGAACGCGTCCTTCATCGCGGCGTTGGTCATCGAGTTCAGCCACAGTCGCTGCACGGGCTTCTCGGCGCCGGCCTTCTCGTAGATGTAGGCGAAGATCAGCTCGCCCTCGCGCCCGGCGTCGCAGGCGTTGATGACCGCGCTGACGTCGTCGCGCGTGAGCTGCTTGGCGACGACCGACATCTGCTTGCGCGAGCGCTCGTCGCGGACGACGAGCTTGAAGCGGTCGGGGACGATCGGCAGATCCTCGATCTTCCAGCGCTTGTATTTGGCGTCGTATTCGTCGGGTTCGGCGAGCTGCACGAGGTGCCCGACGGCCCACGTGATCACGTACTCCTCAGCTTCCAGCCAGCCCTCTTCCTTCTTGAATGTGCCGGGGAGCACGCGCGCGAGGTCGCGCCCGACGGAGGGCTTCTCGGCGATCACGAGGGTCTTCGACATGGACGTCAGAGACTAGCGGCTGCTTGGGAGGCGGCGGTTCTGGGTGGGGGATCGTCCGCGTGGCGCGTCTGCCCGCGGCGCGCGGACGCCGTGGGGCCTCCATGCCCCACTCTCCGGCACCTGGACGCTCGACGTGGGTTTTCAATTACAGGTTCGATACACGACCAAATCGTTTCGTGCTGTAAAGAAACAGGAAAAGAGAACCTTCAATCGACGCCTCCTCCGATCCACTCCCGAGCGCCGCGGCGGTCGCGCCGCCACCACCACCACTAGGCGGTGTCGCAGGGACCGGTCCCGACCGACGCCCCGGCCCGCGCGAGGACGGACGCGACGGTCGCGTTGGCCACCCCGTACCCCCCGGGGGGTCCGGCGCCGGTGGTCCCGGCGAATACGGTCGCGAGCACCGATCCGCCGGCGTCGACGACGGGACCGCCGGAGTTTCCGGGGTGCACGACTCCGCGTAGCGGCGTGAGCATTCGCGTGACGGGCCCACGGCCGTAGGCGTCCTGGGTGACGACCTTGGCGGTCTGACCGATACGCGCGGAGCGGATCGCGAAGGGTCCGTTCTCCGGATAGCCGAGGATCGCCCCGGCGGTGCCGGCCGCGGGGTTGGCGGCGAGCGTGAGCGGCGGCAGGCGCAGGCCGGGTACGCGCAACACGGCGACGTCGTCGGTGGGGTCGAAGGCGATCGCCTGGGCGGGGAGCCCGATGGGATTGCCGTCGACCTGGACGGTGGTGTCTTCCTCGCCGGCGACGACGTGGGCGTTGGTGACGACCTCTTCGGGCCGCGCGACCCACGCGGAGCCCTCGATCGCGAGCCCGCAGGCGGTCCCGAGGACGCGGACGATGCTGCGGGAGGCGGCGCGGACGCCCGGGTTCGCCGCGATCCGCGGCGGGGGAGCCGCGAGGGTCGGCAGGGGGCCGGGGATCGCCGGCAGCGGATCGAGCCGCGCGAGAGCGTCGAGCACGGGCCCGGAGGGCGGCAGCAGCTGGTTGAGCGTCTGCAGGATCGCGGAACGCTGGATGTTGACGCGCAGCTGCGCCTCGCCCGGGATCTGCGCTGCGACGGCGGCGAGGATCCACACGATCCCCAGACCGACGCCCGCGCTCAACAACGCGCCGAGCGCGCCGTCGATCAGCGTGCCGCCCGGGATCAGGAGCGTGCCGCGGCGCAGCCGCCAGCCAACCCCCTCCAGGCCGGAGGCGAGGATCGCGCCTGCGAGCAGCGCGCCGAAGAGGCCGAACGCGGGGGCGTAGGGCGAGGCGGAGCCCTGCGGCAGCAGGAGCGGGCCGAGGCGGGTGCCGACGAACGCGCCGAGCGCGAAGCCCCCGAAGGAGAGCACGCCGACGATGAATCCCTGGCGAAAGCCGAACAGGGCGAGCAGCGCGGCGAAAGCGAGGATCAGCCAGTCGAGTCCGGTCACAGCTCATGTTCTACCGTTCCCGAACATGTGTACCGGCGGTGGAGAAGGGCATCGATGAGCACGGCGCCCTTCCCTGGGGGCGCCGGGCGGATTCCGGTTGGAGGCGGCGGGCGCACCGACGCGCATGGCCGCTGGCGGCGCGCGCGCCCGGTGCTCGCGCTGGCGGCGGTGGCGTTCGTGGCGGGCGCGCTCGTCGGCGCGCACTCCGGCTCCTCCTCGGCGCGCAAGCTCGCGGAAAGCTTCGTGGGGGCGTGGGCGCGCGGCGACTACGCGGCGATGTACGGCGAGATAACGCCGCGCGCCCAGCACACGATCTCGGCGCGCGAATTCGCCGCGGTCTACAGGGAAGCGGCGATGTTGGCAACGGTGAGCACGCTGCGCGTGACCGCCCGCGCGCATGTCGCGAGCGGCGGCGTGGAGGTCGTCCCGGTACGGGTCCAGACGCGCCTGTTCGGGAGGCTCGACAGCGAATGGCGCCTGCCCGTCGTCGCCGCCTCCGGCGAAGCGGGCGAGCGGGTGCGGTGGTCGCGCTCGCTCGCCTTCCCGGGCCTGCGCGTGGGCGAGCGGCTGACCAGGCGAACGAACCTGCCGCCGCGAGCGCCGCTGCTGGCGCGCGACGGGTCGGTCCTCGCCGAAGGCGCCGCGAGCGGGGCGGGTCAGCGCAGCTCGCCGCTGGGCGCTGCGGCGGACGCGGTGGTGGGCAGCGTGGGCCCGATCCCGTCGAGCCGTCGCGCGGAGCTGGAAGCGCGGGGTGTGCCGGCGGACGCGATCGTCGGAGTCAGCGGGCTGGAGCTCGTCTATGACGACCGCCTGCGCGGGACGCCCGGCGGGGAGCTGATCGCCGAACGCGTCCCGAGCGGTACGACCGGCGCGATCGCGAGCGCGGGCACCGGTGCGGGAACGCGGATCCTCGCGAGCGCGGCCCCGCATGCGGCGGCGTCGGTGCGCACGACGATCTTTCCGGCGATCCAGGAGGCGGCGGTGCGCGCGCTCGGCGGGCAGTACGGGGGCGTGGTCGCGCTCGACCCCGCCGACGGACAGGTGCTCGCGGTCGCGGGGATCGGCCTGGAAGCGCTGCAGCCGCCGGGCTCGACGTTCAAGGTGATCACGGTCAGCGGCGCGTTGGAGGCGCACGTCGCGAGTACGAGCAGCACCTTCCCCTACGAGACCGCGGCGACGCTCGACGGGGTGCAGTTGCACAACGCCAACGGAGAGTCCTGCGGCGGGACGCTGGTGGAGGCGTTCGCGGCGTCGTGCAACTCGGTGTTCTCGCCGCTCGGCGTGAAGCTGGGCGCGGCGCGGCTGGTCGCGACGGCGGAACGCTTCGGGTTCAACCGTTCGCCGGGGATCGAAGGCGCAGCGCGCAGCACGATCCCGCCGGCGTCGGATATCCAGGGCGAGCTGGCGACCGGCTCGACGGCGATCGGCCAGGGGATGGTGCAGGCGAGCGTCCTGGAGATGGCGCGCGTCGCGGCGACGATCGCGGACGGCGGGCGGCGGCCGACGCCGACGTTCGGCTTCGCCGCGACCCCGTCGGTGCGTGCGATCCCCACGTCGGTCGCGCGCACCGTGCGGGGGTTGATGGAGGACGTTGTGCGCTTCGGGACGGGTACGTCCGCGGCGATCCCGGGCGTCGTGGTCGCGGGCAAGACGGGGACCGCGGAACTGGGCAGCCCGACGTCGTGCGCGGGGGAAGCGAGCGAGAGCGAAGGGAGCTCGCCCGAAGGCGAAGCGTCCTCGTCGCAGTGCAGCGCCGAACAGGCCGACCCGCGGAACACCGACGCGTGGTTCACGAGCTTCGCGCCCGCGCTGCACCCCCGGATCGCGGTCGCGGTGCTGATGGTCCGCGACGGCGCCGGTGGCGCGACGGCCGCGCCGGTCGCACGACAGGTGCTCGAAGCGGGGTTACGTTAGAGGTGCCGGGCGCCTTCCGCGACACCGGTTCTGCCGCGACGCCCGGCCTTCCCGCGGCGCCCTTCGGCGCTAAACGTCCAGTTCCGCCGAGGCGGTCTGGGTGGGCTGCGTGGGATCGACGATCTCGAGCTCCAGCGGCCGGTTGTCGAGCGAGACGACTTTGATCTTGTAGAGCAGCAGCGCGCCCTGCGCGGGGCCGTTGGCGGCGATCGTGTTGGGCGGTGGCACCTGGGATTTGGCCTGCAGCAGTTCGGGCTTGTACGCGAAGGGGTTGGTGGAGTCGGGGACGACCGGGTGGTAGGTGTTGCCTTCGGTGTCGCTGATCGTGAGGCTCGTGGCGATGGGGTGCGGGTCTTCGGTGTTGTTGTAGACCTGCATGAACACCCCGAACCACTCTTCCCCTGGCGCGAGCGCGCGCTGGGCCGGCGTGAGGCCTTTGAGGAACTGGGCGTCTTCGACGTTGTACGGGTTGAGCTCGCGCGAGACCTGGACCTCGTAGACGAGCGGGCCGACGTTGAGGTACGGCGCGTTCTTTCCCGATGCGCCCGCGTAGGTGCCGGTCGTGACGCGTGTGTGGGCGTCGCCGCACGCACCGAGGGCGAGCGCGGCGCACGCGGCGAGGGCCACGGCTGTCGCGTTGCGCGGGAGGCGAATCATGCGAGGCGGCAGTCTACCCACCGGCGACCGTGACGCGCGCTCCGCGCCCCTCGCCGCGCTCGATGATCGAGCGCAGACGGCGCAGCGCCTTCTTGTTCTGGCGTTTGAGCCAGCCGCGCGCTCCGAAGGACTCCATCAGGCGATCCGACAGCGTGGCCGGCTGGGTTTGCAACGTGAAGCGCACGCGTGTCGTGCCGGCGGCTCCGGGGGCGAGCTCGTAGACCCCGAGCGTGCGGACGCGGTTGGCCTTGCCGCCGCGGCCGACCTCGACGATGCGATGCGGATGCTCGACCTCGGCGAACGTCACGTCCCCCCAGCTGAAGCGGTTGGCGGGCGCGGCGACGCGGAAGCGCGCCCCGGCCCCGACGCCGACGGAATCGATGCGCGTGAGGTGCCAGTCGTGCAGGTAGTGGTCGGTGAACTCGGAGTGGTTGGCGATGTCCTGGAGGTAAGCGAAGACCTCCTCGCGGGGGGCACCGATCACGATCGAGACGGTCAGGGGGTGCACGGCGAGCGGAGTTTAGAGGGTGGCGCGGGCCGCCGCAGGCGGGCTGGCCGAACCGGGGACTCGTGCCGAAGGCGCGTGTCACCCCGCTTCGGTCGGGCCCCTCGCTCACTCATTGACCGTCGGATGCCGCGGAGCCGGCGGCCAGGCTAGGCGGCGCGTGCGGTGAGGCGCACCGTCTGCCCGCGCTCGGTGTGTCGCACGATCTCGCTGGCGACGGGTGCTTCGCGGCGCAGCGGGCGGCAGAGCTCGCAGACGATGTGGGCGGCGCGCCCGAAGAGGTGGACGTGCTCGCCGACGAGGGGCGTGCGTCCGCAGTCCTCACAGCGACTGCGGTCGGCTGCGAGCAGACTGACGCCGCGGCGTAGCAGCGAGCGCTCGAGCCGCTCGGCGTCGGTGGCAGACGGTAGGCCCATGCCCGCGGATTTCGCCGCGGCGGGGAGGTCTCCTGCAAGTTTGGCGGTCGCCTCCTGAGGGTAGAACCAGAGCGCTACTCATTGTCCTTTCCGGCCAGTCCCTGCCGGTCGAGGCGCTCAGACGCGAGGAGCGCTTTGTCCATTCCCAGGAAAATTACGAGTCTTTTATACCCGAGGAGGAGGGTCCCGTTATGATCGCGATGAGGCCTCGTAGAGGGGTCCGCCCTGGAGGGGGTCCCAACCGTAGAAGAGGAGCTGCGAGCATGACGGAGTCATTGATCTCGGGCACGATGGCCGGAGCGGGATCTTTCCGCTGCCAGCGCTGCGGATATGTCCTTACTCTGGCGGCCGGCGATACCCTGAGCGACTGCCCGGGATGCTCGGGGAGGAGCTTCGCGCGGGCTTCGCTGTTCAGCATCGGGCGCCTGGATCGCGAGAGCGGTGCCCCCGAGCTCGAGGGCACCGACGAGCAGAACGCGCGTTGGCTGGCGGAGGTCAGCGAACGCCTGACGGAGCCCGGCGAGTACCTGCTCTACGAGGAGGACGGGGAGACCGTTGTCGTCGCGCTGACGCGCGAGTGGACGCGCGTCGGGCGCAGCCTCGCGGCGGACGTGCGTTTCGACGATCCGACGGTTTCGCGCCGGCACGCGCTGCTCGTGCGCCAGCCGGACGGCGTGCGCGTACTCGACGACCGCAGCCTCAACGGCGTGTTCGTCAACGGCGAGCGCGTCGAGTGGCGGGTCTTGGAGGACGGAGACGAAATCCTCGTCGGTCGCTACAGGCTGCATTTCGTGAGCGTTGCCGCCGATCCCACCGCTGGACAGGGCGATCGCATCGACGAACTGCACGCGGCGTCCTGACCCCACAGCGGGGGCTTCTTGACGCCCCCGCTCCGCGGGTCTACGATTCGAGGCAGACGTAACCCACAGTCCGGCAATCAGCGCCTGGAAACGCGGCCTTGTGAGGCACGGCTAGCGCGGGGCCGCGCCCCTCCACCCGCTCCTTGACCGGCAGGGAGGGAGGCATGATGTCGGACAGCAGTCGCCTCGGGATTCAGCAGGAGCCCTTCGCCTCCGTCGCTGCGGCGCGAGGCCGCTCTGCGGATCCGCGGGCGCGCATTCTCGACGCGTTGATCGCGACCGTGTCCTACCGCGGGTACGAGCGCACGACGCTGGAGCGTGTGATTTGCACCGCGGAGGTCCAGGCTGCGGTGTTCGACGAGCACTTCGTCGACAAGGAGGACTGCTTCCTGCAGGCGCTCGACGACCTGCTGGAACGCATCGAGGGCAAGGTGCTCGAACAACTCGCCCGCGAGGCTCCGTGGCCGGAGCGCGTCCGGCGGGGCCTCGCGGCGCTGCTGGAGGCGCTGACCCAAGATCCCGACGGTACGCGCGTTGTGCTCGTGGAGTGCCTCAGCGCGAGCGCCGCCGCGTACGAGCGCCATCGTGCGCTGCTGCGCCTGTTCCCGCCGTTGCTCGAGGAGGGTCGCTTTCATTGCGCAGACCCCGACCATCTGCCGCCGGGCACCTCCGAGGCGCTGGTCGGCGGGATCGTCGCGATCCTGCACCGGCGTGCGCTGGAGGACCGCACCGGAGAACTGCCGCGCCTGCTGGGCGACCTTGCGTACTTCGCGCTATTGCCCTATCTGGGGCATCACCGGGCGCTCGTCGCAGCGTACGCGAGGCCGTCGTAGAACCCTCTGCTTCCGTGGGCTGGGGCCACCCGCTATCCACGCGGCGGCGCGTGGCGAGCGGCTGGCTATTTCAGCGGGGGCGGTGCGGTGACGTGCGGGTACTGCGTCGTCGTTCCTTCCCACGTGAACGGGGACTGCTGGATGCAGGGGGGCGCGGGAACTTCGTTGGTGGTGTTCGTGGGTTCTTTGACGACCTTCTTTTCGGGTTCGCCTTTCGGTCCTTTGGTTTCTTCGAGCTGGCCGTTGACGACGTGGTCTTCGATCAGCTGCTTGATCGTCGTGGAGGACACCGCGCCGCCTTCTTCTTCGACGATCGAGGGCGCCGAGTTCGCACAGTTCGTGGCGCTGAAGGATTGCAGCGCGTTGCTCGAGATCTGGTTCAGGCCGCCGGACTGGAAGTAGGGGTTCGCGCGGTTGACACCGATCCGCTGGTTGTAGGCGGCGAGCGCTTCGGGGCCGACCGTGAGGAGACCTCGTAGGTAGTGCTGTATCGGCCCGGCTTCTCCGAAGTCGGCGTTTTTGTCGTGCGCCTCGGTGGCAGCGGTGAGGTTGGCGAAGAACGCCTGCACCTCGGGGATGTAGTCCCCGGCGAACTGCAGGAACGGGTCGAGGTTTCGCAGCACGGGAGTGACGTTTTCGAGCAGCGGGACGATCCGGTGGAGCGTCGGGCTCACCGTCGGCAGACCCTTCTTGGAGGCGCTCGTCAACGGACCGAGGCCGGTGAGCAGGTTGTCGAAGCCAGGCGCGAAGGAGTTGACGGTACGTAGCAGCGGCGTTAGCGCCCGCTCCCACCCGCGCGCCTCGTCGAGCACGGGGCTCGCTTCGTTGGTGAGGCTGTCGAGCCCTTTCAGCGTCGTTTGACCCCGGCGCTCGAAGGTCGGGAGTTCGCGCCAGACGTCGGCGAACTGCTGGCTGCTCTGCGCGAGCGCGTGGAAGCTGCGCTCGCCGTTTTCGATCAGCCCGCGGAACTGGTTGTCGCGTTCGGTGAGCGCGTCGAAGACGACGCCCGTGTTGTGGATCGCGGCACGAACCGCGCCTTCCTGGGAGGCGAGCAGCGTGACGACTTTGTTCGCCTGTTCGACGAACGGTTCGAGTTCGGCGAAGCCCGAGTTGATCTGTTCGCCGCGGCCGTTGTAGGCCGCCGCGACCTCCTGCTGCCAGGCTTTGAAGGCACTGCGCTCCCGTGGTTCCAGCGACGCGAGGATGTCGTCGAGGGTCACCGTCGGTTCGACGTGGCTGGCGGCAAGCCGGCCTCCATCGGGAAGCAGTCGCGAGGCGCCCGCCTGTGGCAGCAGTTCGATGTAGGTCTCGCCAAGCAGCGTCTTCTGGCGCAAGATCAGGTGGTCGCTCCTACGAATCGGGGCGTAGTTGTGGCTCATTTCGACCGTGACCTCGTTGCCCCCGTTGGGCTGGGTGCTGAGGCTGATGACGTGCCCGACACTGACGCCGCTGATGCGCACGTCGGACTGTTCGGCCAGCGCGAGCGAGCGCGTCAGCGTGACCGTGAAGCGATACCCCTTCGACTTCAACGGCACGGGACCGCCGAAGGACTCCCACAGGAACAGTAGGAGCCCGAAGCAGCTCAGCGCGAACAGCACGATCACGAGGATGTTGGCGAGTGTGGGCGCGCGCTTCTGCACTAGTGCCCCCCTCCGACCGTCGTCACGGCAGCAGCGTCGGGGCCCTGGCCGAAGACCTGATCGGCGACGCGCGCCGGCGCGCTCACGCCGTGCCCCAGGCTCGCCGTTTTTGCCGTTGCCGACGCTTTGATCGAGTTGCACAGGGCGGCGCTTGGCGGGTTGATCAGGCCGATCAACAGACCGGCGGTCGGGTCCTGCTTCGCCACCGCGTTCAAGAAGGGCACGAGCCCACAGTTGTAGTAAACGAGAACCTGCCCCAGCGAACCATGCGCATCTCCCTGGGAGATGACGCTGTTGAGGTTGTGGTTGGCCCAGTCGAGGAAGAACAGGAAGCCACCCTGATTGGGACCGGGGTTGTAGGCAAGCTCGTTGAGGAATTCGGTGAAGACCCCGAAACCCGTCTTGAGCTTCGGGAAGGCTTCGCTTAGTTCGTGGACCGAGGGCGAGACGGTCCTGAGGACCGGCAGGATGTTGCGCAGCAGCGGCTGGATCTGAGCCTGGAGGATCGGCGCGGTCTGCTTGAAGAACGGGCGCGTGGCACGCTCGGCAGGCGCAAGGTCGCGAGCGAAGGGCTCGAGCGCCTTCAAAGTCGGCCCGACGACGCGGAATGCGGTGGAGGCCTTGGCGAGACCTTTGTTGGTGGCGCGCAGCACCGTGGGCAGCTCGTGCAGCGTTTCCTGAAACTCGCGGTCCTGCTGGGCGAAGGTGGCAAAGACGGCGTTGGCCGAGTCCACGAGCGCGGCGAGCTGGGAATCCTTGTTGCCGAGCGCTTCCATGAGCAGGCTGAAGTTGTGGATCGCGCTGGCGACCTCCGTGTGGCGCTTGGCGACTTCGCGCCCGATCTTCGCGAACTCCTGACCGATCGGGGCGAACCGCTTGAAGGTCGCGGAGAGATTTTCGCCGTTGCCGTTCAGACCTTCCCCGGCGCCGGCGAGCAGCTCTTGCAGCGACGCGCGCGCGTCGCCGTCCAGCGCGTCGAGCAGTTCTTCGAGGTTGCCGTCAGGCGCGGTCTGCTGGACGGGGATCGTGTAACCGCGCGGCACGGCCCCCGATGATGGATTGCCCGGGTCGACCTGGACGGTCTCGTCCTTGAGCTGCGTCTTGGGACGCAGCAGCATCGTCGCGTCGCGATAGATGTAGCGGGCGTATTTGGGGGTGAGGTTCATCGTGACGATCGCCTTGCCGTTATGCAGGTCGACACTCGCGATTTCACCGATTTTGGCGCCGGCGATCGTGACCGCCTGACCCTGACCGGGCGTGACCGCCTGAGCCGTTACGAATTCACCCTTGAGCGTGAAATGTTCGTGCCCGAAGAACGGCACCCAAGCTGGCACCGCGAGGCGCTCGTGCGCGAGGATGTAGCCGGCGCTGCCAGCGGCGATCACGATCATCGTTACGACGGCGATGAAGGCGGTGCGGTAGCGCTCGATCTGATCGCGGATCCCGAGCCCACCGTCGTCACGGTCGCGCACGCCGTTTTCCGGAGTGGGATGGCCGTTGGTGGCGCTCATCCGCCGCTCCCGTCTGCCGGGCCGGATGCGAGCGGCCCGTTGAAATTGGGGAGCTTCTGGGTGTAGCAGGAGACGAGCGGCCGGTAGGGCGGCTCCGCCCCGGGGAAGCGCGGACGTGTGCCTTCCGGCGCGAGCGCCGTCTGCGAGACCAGACGTTCGGGTACGAATTCCGAGCTCTTCTTGCCCGTCAAGGCGACCGGCTGGGAGACGATCGGCGTCCCGGCGCCGCCGCCCAGGAAGCGGTCGGCGGGACCGTTCGCGTTGAAGTTCTGTCCCAACCCCGCGAGACCGGCCATCGCGAACCAGAATTCCTTGTAGCTCGGCGCACCGGTGGTGCTCGTACCGTCCTGCAATTCGGCGTTGCCGGCCGGGAAGATCACGTTCGACAGGCATTTGTTGAAGAGGTCGATCTGGTTGAAGAACGCCGGCTGGGCGTCGACGAGGCTCGCGAATGCGGGGGCGACGCTGTTCAACGCCTGGGCGACTCCACCCAGCTCGTTGGGCGCCAGCGTCGCGCGAGTCTGTGCGATCCACGGATAGGATGCGGTGATGGTGGAGGGCAGTTCTTCCACTCCAGGAATCAGGTCGCGCGCGAAGGTCGTAATCGCAGGAGCGGACGTCGCGAGCTCGGCGAAGCCACGGCTCGCGTTGTGCAGCGCGCGGGGAAGTTGCGCGATCGCCGCGCGCACGCTGGGCGACTGCGCGGCGAACGCGCCGAGGAACGTGTTGAAGTTGACGAACAGTTCGCCGAGCGCCTGCTCGTGCACGTCGAGTTGCGCGGTGACCTTCTCGATGTTGGCAAACAGTTTGGAGAGGTCGTGTGGCGACTCGCCTGCGAGCGCCTGGTTGACGATCGCGGTATCGCGCAACGCTTCGGGCCCGATGCGGAACGCCTTGTTGAGGCCCTGTGCGCCGTTCAGACCCCGTACTTCGGGGGCCTGTTCGGCGTCCTGCGCGGCGGTCGGCTTCTGTGTGAGCGCCCGGCCGTATTCGGCGAGCACCGTCTGCAGGTTGGCGCGCGTGTCGGTGTTGAGCGCGTCGAGAACCTGGTCGAGTTGCACCGGATCGGAGGTCTGTGTTACCGGGATCGTCGCACCCGAAGAGAGCGCGCGGGCGGACGGGCTGCCCGGCTGAAGTTCGATGAAGAAGTTACCTTCCAAGAAGATGCGTGGGCGGATCTTGAGCGTCGCATCGGAGTGGATCGGCAGGCCCTTGCCGTCGATTTCCATCGATACGAGCCCGGCGTTGCCGACGCGACGGATCGACGTGACCTTGCCGACGGGCACACCTGCGATCCGCACGGGCGCCTTGGGCGCGAGGGTGACGGCGTTGCTGAACATGCCGTTCAGCCTGTAGCCGTGTTTGAACGGGATGTGCTTGGTGAAGCCGAAGTACACGGCGATCGCGAGCACGATCACGAAAATCACGCCGAAGCGCACGGGGTTCGAGCGGCGCTGGAGCTCGGAGACCGGAACCTCGCTGTGACGCCGCCAGAAGCGTACCCGGCTCATTTCTTGCCCTTCTTGCCAGTGTTCTTGCTGCCCTTGCCGGAGCTCTGCGTATTGTTGGCGGAGCCTTCGGTCGGGAAGTACTTGAGCGCAGAGCTCGGATATTTTTCGCCGAGCGCATTTTCACTGCGCTTGGTGACGTCGTGCAGCGTCCCGAGTGTCGTGGAGGTGGGACCGATCACGGTCTTGCCGACCTGATAGACCTGATTGCCCGCTTCGCACTCCTTCGGTTGACCTGGCCCCGCGACATTGGGGTAGGGGGTGTAGTGCAGGTGGTTGTTTTCGATGATTTTCCCGGGGACCGCGGGGTTGGCGGTCACTTCGCGTTCGACCGAGGGACCGTTGGCGGGCGCCGACGCCGGGAGGCCCTCGTTGTTTGGGCCGGAGGGGCTGAAGACCGGCACGGCGCGCACCATAGTGCCCACTCCGACGTTCTCCGAGAGCAAGTTGGCGAGGTTGCGGAACGCGAGACTGAAGTAGTTGCACGTCGTCTGCAGCGGCGTCAGTCCGGCCAGCAGCGGATTGCCGAGCAGCACGGTCTTCGTGAATTCTTCGAGGCCGAGCGTGACGATCGGGTTTTCGGAGAATTCGCGGAAGCCCTGCAGAGCGCCGGGGAGGTCGTTGTTGAGCGCCGTCGCGGCGCGCAGGTTGACGGCACCGACTTCGAATCCGTGACCGAGCTGGGCAGCGCCGGTGCGCAGCAGGGCGGCGCTGGGACGCAGCAGTTTCATGAACTCGGTGGCCTTTTCGACGAAGGGAGCCGAGTGCGGGAGGGAGTAGGTCGCCTGGCGCAGTGCCGCGGGGCCTCCTTCGATCGTCTTTTCCAGTGACGGCGCGGCGCTGGCCCATGCCGTGAAGAACGTGTCGAGATCGTCGAAGAAGGCGGCCTGCTGTTCGGCGACGGGCGCGACCTGCGTGGCGGCTTTGTCGAGCGCGATCCACAGCTCGTGCAGACTCGTTTGGGGCGAGGCGAGGTTGTGGAGCACGGGGATCGCGTTCTTGACGAGCGGACGCAGCGTGGCGATCGTCTGGTTTAGCCCCAATCCGCGGGAGGCAAAGGCGTCGCCGAACGTGTTCGTGTTCTTTTGGATCGCAATCCTCGTGGGCTTGTCGAAGATGTTGAAGAAGTCCTGGATCTGCACCGGTTCGCGACTCTGGGAAACCGGAATCGTGTGTCCCGCCGCGATCGTCGCGCGGGAGTGCCCGCGTTTGAGTTCGAGGTACTTGAGGCCGATTGTCGAAACTGACTCCACGAGCGTCTGCGTGTCGGCCGGCAGCGGCTGGGCCTTCTTTTCCAGGCGCAGGCTCGCGATCGCCGTGACACGTCCAGTGGCGGGGTCCTGATGAGGCGTGAGCCCGCTCACGACTCCGATGCGTCTACCGCTGAGGCGCACCTCGTTGCCGGGCTGCAGACCGGAGGATTCGGGCAGTTCGGCCTTGATGTTGTACGTCGGCGTGAACGGGAGGCCGTTGTTGGCGTTGTAGGAGATGTAGACCGCGACTACTGCGATCAGCACCGTGAGCGCCCCGATCAACAGCGGGCTGCCGGCCAGCGACCCCCGGCGACGACGGTTCATCAGGGCACCTCCGTCGGGTCGCAGCCCAACAGGCCGTTGTCCGTGAACGGCGCGGAGCCATCCGCGGGCGGTGGTGTTGCGCCTGCGCCCGGGCAGCGCCGCAACTGGTGCAGCTTCAAACCCTGCACGCCTTCCTGGGGCGTGGTGGGCACCAGCGTGTTGTTCGGGCCGGGCTTGAAGTTGTCGAACGTGAACGCCGCGCGCGCATAGTGGCCGTTGGCGTCGTAGTAGCCGGCGTTCGTGCCAAAGTCGCGCGCGGCACCGGCGAGATCGGGGGCGTAGGGCCCGAACAGGGCGGTCACGGGCACCGCTTCGCGCAGCGCCTTGACTGACGAGGGCACGCTCGTCTGGACGGCGCGCGCGAACGCCGGCAGTGCGAGCGCCGCATCCGTGAGGTCGTTGCTCGACCCGGGCCGGCTGACGGCTGAGCTGAGGTTGTTGACGACGGGCGCAGCTTCGCGCAGCAGCGGCTCGAGCCGTTCGAAGAAAGAGGCCAGTTTCGTGGTGTCGGGACCGGCGACGTGGGCGAGCGCCCGCAGCGCCGCGAGCTCGGGCGGCAGCTGGGCGAGCGCGTGGTTGCCCTGCCGGAGGGTGGCGGGCAGCTCGTGCACGCCGCGCTGCAGGTTGGCCTGCTCGGAGGCGAGCGCCTGGAATGTTTCGTCGCCGTGGCCGATCAGTTCGGTGAGCTGCTGGCGGTGGACCCCGATCGTCTGCAACGCGCGGGCGGTCTGCACGAGGAAGTTCGTGAACGTCGGTTCGTCGCGCGTGAGCTCTTGGAAGACACGCGTGGCGGATGCGAGCGCGGGACTGAAGTATTCGGCTGAAACCCCGGCCAGCTCGGTGGCACCGGCATAGGTTTCAGCGTTGCCGACGAGGAACTGCCGGAGGCCTTTGAGGGTGCGCGGGTTGAAGGTGTCGAAGAGCTGATCGAGGTCGGTGGTGCCACGCGCGTCTGATGCGGGAAGCGTCGCACCGGCGCGGAGGGCCGGGCGGTTGTTCGGTCCCGGCGCGAGCGACACGTAGCGGCCGGCGACCGTCGTCAGCGAAGGGACGCGGATTTCTGCGGTCGTGCCTTCGTGCAGCGGAACCAGCGAGGAGTCGACGTGGATCGTGACGCGCGCTTTGTAGTCCTTGGTCAGGACGATTTCGGTGACGCTGCCGACGGGGACGCCGCCAACACGCACCTGGTCGCCGCGGACGATCTGGCTGGCGTTGTCGAAGAGAAGCTGGTAGGAGGCGCCACCGCCGCCGGCGAACAGGAGGTAGGCGACGATCAGGACGACAAGCGCGAGCGCGCCGATGGCGACCCAGCGCTGCGCACCGGCTGCGGTCGGGGAACGCAAGCGGGGTCCGGCGGGTGACCCGGGAGCGGGGGTTGCGGGCCCCTGCGTGGGAGGTGGGCTGGGCGGTGTGGTCGTCGCCATCGCGCTACTGACCTCCTTCCTTTGTGCCGGGTGGGGTCGCTGGCTGCGTCGCGCGAGGACCGACGGCTGCATCCGCCGCGGCGCCGCGATCGGGGATCGCGGCGCTGGACGGCTTGCCGGTAACCACCGGGTCGGGAATCTCGCCGAGGCGAGATATCAACGTGAGCCACTGCCCAGGCGTCAGCGGGCTGGCCGCGGTCGTGCGGGCCGCACGGGCGCCCCCGAACGGCTGGAAGCTGATGTGGATCCGTCCGCGGTCGGCGGGCAGCGTGAGCGTGCCGGCGGTGCCGGGATAGCTCAACGAGCCGCTCCCGATCTGCCGGGGGCGCATCGTGCCCTGCAGGCGCAAGAGCCTGTGTACCGCGATGTCGGCGAGCGAGCCCGACTGTTCGTGCCCGGCGATCGGCGTGCCGTCGATCGCGGTGATGTCGAACGCCTCGCCGGCGGCGCCTCCCGCGGAATTGGCGGCTCCGCGCACGCCCAGTGTCCGACAGCCGGCCAGGGACACGGTCGGCTTCAGGCCGGAGAGCGAGAGAAACTCGAGTGCCGCGAGCGAGCGCCGGTCGATCTGCCCGGCCTGCACCTGCCCCCGCCCGCAGCGCGTGGTGAAGTGCACTCCCGGATCGCGCAGAACCTGCCCCTGGAGCTGGCGCTTTGACTCCAGCAGCACCTGGCCGACGGTGGGCGACGTCGCGAGGAACGGGTTCTCCCCTTTGGTCCTGAAGATCGAGGTGTTTTCCAGCTGCACCCACCCGTCGAGGATCGGCTTGGGATCGATCAGCGGGGCACCCGCTCCGGCCGGCCGGATCTGGAAGAACATGTGCGCTTCGGGCTGACTCGGCGTGGTCGTTGGGCTCACGGCGGCGCTCTGCCCTGCGCTGCCGATGTGCCCGAGAACGGTGCCCGCGAGCACCTCGACTCCGGGGCGCAGGGCGTGCAGGTAGACCAGGTCGGGCCCGGCACGAAAGACGTGCGGCGTGGTCCTTGGCACGGGTGGCAGGATCGGCGGCGAGGCCGGTTGGCTCGGCGGCGGAGGCGTGGATTCGAGCGTCGCGGCGGCCCCCATCGCGAGCCCCGATTCGACGGCGGCCCGGGACAGCGGGGAATGTGGCTGTACGCCCGCCGACGCGGGAGCGTTCGGGCGTGGACCGACGCTCGCTTCCGGTCTGCCGATGCGCACCGCCGAAGCGGTGTGCTCGTGCGCTTCGATCACCGGGTAGAGCTGGGCGAGGCTGCCGAGCTGGGCATAGGTATACGTGTTCCCATAGGCGTCGCGCAATGAGATGTAACGACCGAGCGTGGGAGATTCTCCCATTGCGACGATCCTCCCGTCTTGCGCTGCGATCACCGGGGCGCCAGCGGCCGCGTAGATGGTCGTCCCCGCCAATGTCGTCGCGGACGTCGAACCACCGCCGGACACCGTTTGGAAGCCGTCTGTGAAATGAGCGGCGGCGTGCACGGGAAAGCGCGATTCGGTCAGTCCGGTGATCGCGCTGAGCAGTTCCGGCGGCGTTCCGCCCAGAAGTTGAGCGCGCAGCATGACCGAGTCCACGTATGCCTGCGAATGGTTGTACGCGTAGATCGCGGCGCGGATGTTTGCCCGACCCCCGGCCGCCGCGAGGTAGCGAGCAGCGGCAAAGATCGCGTCCGCGGGGTTGTAGGGATCCTCGTACCCGTTGCCGTTGGCGTCCACGCCGTACTGCAGCCAGGACGACGGCAGGAACTGCATCCAGCCCTCGGCGCCGGCACTGGAGACGCTGAGGTCGCGACCGTAGTCGGTCTCGACCTCGTTGATCGCGGCAAGCACCTGCCACGGGATGCCGTACGCGGCACCGGCGGCCTGGTAGATCGGCAGCAGGAACGGCGGGACGCGGAAGCTTTCGATGAAGAACTCCGGGATCCCACCGACCGCGGTGCCGAGAGAGCCCGGCAACGGTGGGGTGAGCGCGGAGGGCAGCGGCGACGCCGCAAACGGGCTCTTGACCTTGTTCTTGGTCTTACCGCTCGTCGGAGCGCCCTGCGAGACACCCTTGCGGCCATGTCGGCGGGCGCCTTCGGGTCGTCCCTTACCGTTGGAGCCTTCGCTTTCGGAGCTGATTCGCGGACCCTGAGTCTGAGCCTGCGGGCTCTGCGTCTGGACTTCGGGCACCGTCGTCGGTTCGCTTTCCGCGGAGGGCGTCGGTGTCGTCGCCGGCGGCGTGGCTTCGGTGGGCGACGTTTCGCCCGTGGGCGTCGTCGGGGCGGGAACGGTCGTAACGCCGGTCGAGGAGACGGCCCCTGCGCTTCCGGCCGATCCCGCTTCGTCGCCCAGGACGACGCTCGCTCCCATGGCGAGCGCAGCGAGCGCAACCATCAGGCCGGCGCTCAGCGCCAGCGCAATCGCACGCATCTGCTGTCGTCGCGAAACCCTCATTCGCCGAGCAGGTAGTTGAGCAACAGTCCGCCGGCTTCGGCGCTTTCGCCTGGCGGCGTGTAGTAGGTCGTGCCGGCGCTGGCGCCACCCACCGGATGCGCGGTGGTCGAACCGGTCGGGCTGCCGCTCGGAGCGGCCGCGCCAAGCGCTGTCAACCCACCGGGGTAACGAGCCAGTGCCTGGGCAACCGTCGCGCCATGCGCGATCGCTTCCACTCGAGCCATCGCGACGGTCTCACCGCTCCGTGTCGAGGCGGCGTTCGCGGTCGTCGCGGCCGCGCCGACGTTGACGAAGTTGGCGCTGCATTCGGGGACGGCGGTCACGGCATAGAAAGCGCATTTCTTGCCGACCCCGGCTGCACGAACGAAGTGTCCGAGCCGGTTGTAGCCGTTCGCATTGTTGGCTCCCAGGAAGATCAGGTCGAGCAACCGCTCGAGCCCGCCGGTCGAACGCACGCTCGTGAGCAGACCGGCGAAGTTGGAGGCGAACGGCTTGGCGGCTTTGCCAAGCGTCTCGAAGCGTTTGAGCAGCGGCTGGCTGGCTGTGAGCCCCGATTCGATGCCCTTCGCGGAGCGGCCAAGGCTCTTGAAGAACGAGATGGAGCTGTTGGAGAACCCGGGAAGACTGGCGAACGTTTTGTTGATGCCGGGCGCCGCGACACCGAGGTCCGTGACTGTGGGGAGCGTCTGTTCGGAGAGCTCTTCGAGCCGTTTGAGCGCCGGCGGGAGCTGGCGCAGGAACGCGGGCAGGCTCGCGAGGTTTTCGGCGATCTGCCGACGATGCCGGGCGGAGGCCGTCGCGACGGTGTTGCCCTGGGCGAAGAAGTCCGCGAACTGCTTGCGGTCGCGCGCGATCGGAGCGAGCGCGCGCGCCGATTCTTCGGCGAGGTTGCCCAGCACCCTGTTCTCCGACGCGAGGATGCCGAACACCTTTTCGAATTCGCGCAGGGCCGGATTCGAACGGTGTAGGACCGCGTTGAGGTCGCTGCCTCGCGCGGCCAGGCCGGCTCCAAGTTCGTTGATGATGATCGCCAAGCGCTGGTTCTCGGGGAGATGGTTGATGTCGTTGAGCTGGTCGACTCCGACGGGGCTCGAGGTGTTGGTAACCGGCAGCAGCCGTTCGCCGGCTCCTTCGCGTCCGGCAGGGATCTTGTGCAGCGGCGGCGGCAAGGGCGTGCCTTCGGGCCGCGGCTGCGTGGGCAGGCAGTCAACGTACTTCTCGCCGATCAGCGCCTGGGGCTTGATCGTGCAACTCGCGTCGCGCCGGAAGTCCCGGAATCCGGGGTTGTTGATGTGCAGCGTGACGGCAGCCTTACCTGCGGGCGTCGGCGTGACCGAACCAACCGTGCCGACCTTGACGCCGTCGATCTTGACGTCCTCTCCTGAGATCACGTTGGCCGCGTCGTCGAAGATCGCGTGGACGCTGTAGGCGCCTTCCGAGCCCCCGGCAGCGGTGGCGAGCAGGATCACCACGACAGCGACAATGGCGCCGAGCGCCCCGGCAATCGCGGCTACCGCACCTCTCCTAGACGGGCCACCCGTCCTCACAGCGAACCTTCCTCCTCTTGTCCCGTCGGTCGGGACCGACCCAGCGAGAGGGGCGACCCCCTCTCCGCTGGGCCGCCCCTTTCTCGCCTTTTGCTTGAACACACAATACCCGTCAGCGACGGATAGTGTGCCAGTAAGCTAGATCTCTTGCATCAGCCTACTTTTTGTGTTTGGGGCACGGCACCGAAACTTCGCCGGGCACGGTTTCGCCGCTGTAGAACGTGACTTCGTATTTCCCGGTCAGTTTGCCGTGGCAGGTCTTGGGCACGGTGCCGAACGAATGCAGCTTGCCGTTCGACTTGTAGGCCGCTCCGAGCTTGATCTTGAACTGTTCGTCGGAGGCCGCGAGCGCCCCAGGAACCGTTTCGATCAGGGGGATCTGGGCGGTACCGACTACGCCGTTCGGGGTGTTGGCATAGGTGGCGGTCGCGAATTCTTCGAGCGAGACGGGCGTGGTGCCGACGATCGAGAAGACCAGGCCGCCGCCCTGGTTGAAGAAGCCCTGGACGGTCACGCGCTCTTTCACGCGTTCCCCGCCGAAGCTCACGACGCCGTTGGCTTCGCCGGGAGAGCTCGCGAAGGACTTCAGCGGGCACCCCGAGGCACCCTTCGCGTGCAGGATCGTCTCCGAGCACTTCGCAAAGCCGCTTTCGTTGACCTTGGTGCCCTTGGGGAAGGACACCTTGATCTGCTTGACCGGCGAGGGGAAGCCGCCGTATTCGGTGCCGCTGATTTTGCCTTCGAGTTCGAGCGCCGCGCCGGCTCCGAGAATGTCGCCGGTGCCCGGCCAGGTCGCGCCCTTGCCGGTGCGCGGGTTCTTCGGGATCGGCACGATCGCCGCCCGGGCGGAGACCGTGGGGGCGGCAGATGCCACCGCGGTCAGCCCGCTCAGGCTGAGGGCACCAATGCCCAGTACAGCCGCAAAAAGGGATGCTTTGCGCATCATCGCGTTATCTCTCCTCTGTGTACGTATTGATGTGGACAGGTCCGCAATCGATCCGGGTAGCTCCGAACCGTGCCCCGGCCCGGCGACATCGAGCTTCCCGAGCCTCCCAGCTCGGAGAGCAGCGGTGATACTGACGCTCAACCATATATGTCGCGGACGATGGCTTCAAGTTCGAAGCGTGAGGCATGCGGATCGGGCGTATTGCGCTTGCCCAACGGGCTGAGCGCCCGGTTGGCCTCCGCATCGCCCTGTGTTTGCGTATTCCGAACATGCGATCCATCTTTCGGATACCTAAGGCTCAAGTCTAGACTTAGAGTTTACCAAGTTCGTATCGGCTTGGCTCGAATCGATATACACACCCCCTTCAACACTCGACGGCGAGGAGAAGACCGATGGACTTCAAGCCCAGTGCGCGCAGCCTCGAGCACCAGGAGCGCCTCACCGCGTTCATGGACGAGCACATATACCCGGCCGAGCAGGTTTACGAGCGCGAACTGCGCGAATCCGGCGATCCCCACCACCAGCCGCAGGTCATGGAGGGTTTGAAGGCGGTTGCTCGCGAGCGGGGGCTGTGGAACATGTTCCTGCCCGACCCCGAACACGGCGCGGGGCTCTCGAACGTGGACTACGCGCCGTTGGCGGAGATCCTGGGTCGCAGCCACATCGCGTCGGAGGCCTGCAACTGCTCGGCTCCGGACACGGGCAACATGGAGGTGCTACACCAGTTCGCGAGCTCCGAGCAGCGCGAGCGTTGGCTCGTGCCGCTGCTGGCCGGCGAGATCCGCTCGGCCTTCGCGATGACAGAGCCCGACGTGGCGAGCTCGGATGCGACGAACGTGGCGCTACGGATCGAACGTGTGGGCGAGGACTACGTCCTCAATGGGCGCAAGTGGTGGATCTCGGGCGTGCTGCACCCGCACTGCCGGATCATGATCGTGATGGGCAAGACGAGGACAGACGGGCCGCGGCATTCGCAGCAGAGCATGGTGCTGGTGCCACTGGACACCCCGGGCGTGCACGTCCTGCGCGGCCTGCCGGTGTTCGGCTATCAGGATCACGAGGGTCACGCGGAAATCCTCTTCGAGGACGTGCGCGTGCCGGCGAGCAATTTGATCGCGGGCGAGGGCGAGGGCTTCATGATCGCGCAGGCCCGGCTGGGACCGGGCCGCATCCACCACTGCATGCGCTCTATCGGCTCGGCCGAGCGGGCGTTGGCGGCGATGTGCCGGCGAGCAGTCTCGCGCGTGACGTTCGGGCAACCGCTGGCGGCGCGCGCGAACATCCAGGACTGGATCGCGGAGTCGCGCGTGGAGATCGAGATGGCGCGCCTCTTGACGCTGAAGGCGGCGTGGCTGATGGACACGGTGGGCAACCGCCACGCACGCACGGAGATCGCGGCGATCAAGGTCGCCGCGCCGAGCATCGCGTTGAAGGTGATCGACCGCGCGATCCAAGTACACGGCGGAGGCGGCGTCAGCGACGACTTCCCGCTGGCGTGGGCCTACGCGCACCTGCGCACGCTGCGACTGGCCGACGGACCCGACGAGGTGCACAAGCTCAGCATCGCGCGTCGCGAGCTCGCGCCCCACATGCCGCGGGAGTGAGACCGCTCGCGGCAGTGCGTCGACCGGGGCGCCGGCGGCCTCGTCGATTGAGGCTCGGGGGAGCGACGGGTCGAGCGGCACACGCGAGGCGCCCAGGGCTCTCCCGGATGAGGAGCCGGCTGACCGGGACGACCCTGCTCGAGGCGCTGCTGACGCTGGCCGCCGGCGTGGCGGCTTCGATCCCGGTGATCGCGGCAACCGCCAAGGCGATCCGTGCGCACTGGGTACCGGTCGCCGACCGCGGGATCATCGCGACGCGGGCGCACGACGTGTTCACGTCACACGCTCCGCTCGTCGGGCAGTACACGCTGGCGGGCGAAGTGACGGGGCACGTGACGCACAGCCTCGGTCCGATGCTCTTCTGGCTGCTGGCGATACCGGCCTATCGCGGCAGTACGGTCGGGATGACGCTCACGATGGGTGCCTCCAACACGCTTTCGATCGTGGGCTGCGTGGCGCTCGCGCGCCTGCGCGGCGGGCGCGCGCTGATGGGGATGACGGCACTCGCAATCGCGCTGATGTGCCAGTCGCTGGCTGCGGAGACCTTCCACGACGTCTGGAACCCGTCGGCCGCGCTGTTCCCGTTCACGCTGCTGATCTTCCTGTGCTGGTCGCTGGCGTGCGGCTCCTATCGCCTCGTGCCGCTCGCGCTGCTGGTGGCGAGCTTCGTGGTGCAGGCGCACCTCACCTACCTCCCCCCCACCCTCGGCCTGCTCGCGGTGGGGCTCGGTGGGCTCGCTATCGGCCGGATCGCGCAGCGCAGGCGCGGTGCACCGCGTGCTCGGCGGCGACGCGTGCTGGCGTGGACGCTGGCGAGCCTCTTCGTGCTCGGCGCGTGCTGGAGCGCGACCCTCGTCGGGCAGTTGAAAGAACACCCGGGGAACCTCACGCTGGTCCTGGAAAGCGCGACCAAGCACAAGGCGACGCTCGGCGCGGAGGTGGGATGGCACGCGGTGGTGCACGCGGTCGGGGTTCCGCCGTGGTGGCTGCAGACGCCCGCGAGCCGCTGGCAGCGCAAGCATGAAGCCCGCACTCCGACGAGCGCGTTCGCCGAATGGTCCTGCATCGCGATTCTGGCGGCGCTCGCCGTCGTTTTCGGCATCGCTGTCCTACGAAGACGGCGGGAGCCCGCCGCACTCGCCCTCACGGGCCTCGTACTGTGCCCGGCGCTTACGGCGGTCGCGGCTTCGACCCCGGCGCCGAGGGTGCTCTCGGCGACGCTCGGGTACACGATGTGGTGGGGCTCGCAGGCAGGGATGACCGTGTGGTTGGGTGTGGCGTGGGGGCTTTGGCTGGGCGGCGCGTGGGTGGGTCGGAAATTCGCGGGTGCACTCTTCCCGTCGAGGGCACTCGCGAACGGGACTCCGGGGTTCTCTGCGCGGGTCGGCTCGTTTGCGTCGCTCGTGTTGGCGCTGGCGGCGCTTGGAGCGGTGATAGCCGTCGGTGACACCGTGGCCGCCCAGGGTAAGCCGGACGAACACACGGCCACCTACGCTGCGATCCGGAAGATCGACAGGCGCCTGCGCGGCCTGGTTCCGACACGGGGCGACGTCCTGCTCGAGGGCACATTGGACGGTGGGACGATGATGGTCAAACCGGCCGTGCGCTATTTCCTCGTCGCGCGCGGCCTGCGTGTTCTCGCGCCGGGCTCGTCTCTGCGGCTGGGAACGTGGTACGAGCTTTACCAGCGGTCCTACCGTGAGGCGATCTACCTCAGCGACGTCCCGCGGCCGCCGGTGAAGCGGGTGGCGCTCGCTTTCGCGGTCTCCTTCCGAGAGGGCGAGACGCGCAACACCGTCTACGTATGGATCTCCCGCATCGCCGGGCGCGGCGGCTCAGGCGCCGGCAGCCGCAGGCCTGGGCTTGGTGCGCCTGCGCGCGGGGCGCGACGGCGCAGGTGAGCCCTGGCGCGCCGTGCTGCGCTCAGCCGGATCGGCCTCGCGCGCCTCTGCGTGGCTTTCTTCGTCGATCGCGATCTGGATGGTCGCGAGCCGCCGAATCAGGTCCGCCTGGACCTGCTCCAGCTCCTCGGCCTCGAGCAAGCGCGGGCCGCGTCCGCGGCGTGCGCCGCGCGAGGCCGGCACGAGGCCGGGGTGGGCGACTTCGATCTCGGCGAGCGCCTGCTCCAGCGCGGCGATCTGCTCGCGCAGGCGTTGGCGGCGCTCGGACTCGCCGTCGGCGGGCACCGTTGCGGAAGGCTCCATGTACAGAGCGGCGGCGACCTCGCGGGGGTCGACGCCGGTGCGCATCGCCTCGCGCGCGGCGTTGGCCGCGATCGCCCCGGCGGCCGAGCGCTGCGGGCCGGCGCCGTCGGCGACGAACGTGCCGCTGCCGCGCTGGCTTTCGATGATCCCCTCGTGCTCGAGCCGCTGGTAGACGGCGCGGATCGTGTTCGCGTTGACCTTCAACGCCTGGGCGAGTTCGCGCAGCCCGGGGAGACGCTGACCGGGTAGGAGCCGGCCGTCACGGATACGCGTTCTGAGCGCCCACGCGAGCTGCACTCCGATCGGCACCTCGGCGCGACGGTCGATCGCGATGTCGAGGGTTCCGAAGCCGACGGTGTCAGCTTGCCTGCGCACAAGACACAACGTTAGCGAGACGCACGCCCTTTAGAGTAGTCGGACGAGCCGCCTGCCGACAAGCGCGGCAGTTCCTGCGGGTATGAGCACGCCGCCGCGGAGCGCAACGGCGGCGGAGTCTCCGAGTCGCTGACCGGCATTCAAAGCCGCCGAGATGAGCGAGCTTTCTCGCTGGCCGAGGACGTCTCCAAGAATCGTGAGGCGGCGTCCCGCGACCAGGACGCGCTTGGCGAAGACCAGGCAGCCGCCGGCGGCGCCGTCGGAGCCAGTCTTGATGCCGACGTAACCGTCGTGGCCGACGAGCTGGTTGTAGTTGGACACGATGCCGGCGACGGGCAGGACGGCTGAGGCCTCGTCGACGATCCGCGCGAAGGCGGAGCGGCGCATGGCGACCGCCGCCAGCCTGAGCTGATCGGCGGCCGTCGAGACGGTGCTCGCGCTGAAGCCGCTGGGGTCGGTGTAGGTCGTCGCGGTCATGCCAAGGTGTCTCGCGGTTGCGTTCATGCGCGCGACGAACGCTTCGACGGTGGGTGCCTCGTGTGCGGCGAGCATCTGCGCGACGTTGTTGGCCGAGGGCAACATCAGAGCCTGCAGGGCCTGGCGCTCGCTCAGGTGCTCGCCGGCGCGGACTGGCAGGACGGACTCGCCGAGCGCGGCCCGCTGCTGCTCTTCGGAGGCGTCGGCGGGGGTTACGGTGAGCGTGAAGCCATCGCGGTCGTGCCGGAGGGGGTGGCGGCGCAGCGTGAGGTACGCGGTCATGACCTTCGCGACGCTCGCGATCGGCACCGGCTGCGAGCCGCCGTGGGTGCTGAGGTGCCCGATTCCCTCGACCTCGACGGCGGCCTCGCCGGCGGCGGGCCAGGCAAGCCGTGGCCGCGGAGCGCGCGCGTTCGCCGGCGATGCGCTCGCGAGCAGGATCAGCGCGATCGACGCACCGATCCGCGCCAGATGGGCCTGTGGGACATGGGGAGCGGACTTGCTCATGGCTCTGGTCGGAAAATACGACAGACGGGTGCCGGGATCCTCCAAGGCGCCCGCTCGCCGGACCGTTTACCGAAGCTGCCCAAGCCTCATGCAATTGCGACACCTGCCGATTGCTATGCCTGCTATGACAACACAAAGCTCAACCGACGTCGAAGCGCCGCTTACACCACAACCACCGTCGTTTCCGCTGGAGGAGCCGTGCGAGGATCTGGTACGCCTCGGCGAGGCGCTGAAGGACCGCGCGGATGACGTGCTCCGCTTGACGCTCGAGCTGACGAGCTCGGGTGAGGCTGTGGACTCTGTCGTGCAGGGCAACTTCGAGCGCATCAGCAAGAGCTCCACGATCGCCGTGGCGCGCTGGATGGCCGGCGAGAGCTTGGACGCGGTGCGCGAAGCGGGTCAGGAAACCTGGCACATCTTCGGGGAGCTGGCCGCCCATCGCGCGGCGTCCCTGAATGAGGTCACGAGGCGCTGCCTGTTCTGGCGAAATGCGATGGCGGGGATCCTGCGAGAAAGCACCGCGCAGATGGGTCTCTCCAACCGGGCCCTGCGCCAGGCGCTGAACATCCTGCAGCTGAGCCTCGAGTTCAGCCTGGTGCAGATGTGCGAGTGTTTCGAGGCCGAGCGCCAGCAGGCCGACGAAGAGCTGACGCGGCGCGAGGAGGAGCTCGCGTTCATGGCGACGCACGACGCGCTGACGGGTCTGCCCAACCGGACGCTGATCCTGGACCGCGTCGAGCAGATGCTCGCGCGTTCACAGCGCAACCAAACACCTGTCGCAGCGCTATTCGTCGACCTGGACAACTTCAAGAGCATCAACGACACTCTCGGCCACGGCGCCGGCGACGAACTGCTGCAGGCGGTCGCGGCGCGACTGGGAGGAGTGATCCGCAGCTCCGATGCGCTCGGTCAACTCGGCGGCGACGAGTTCATCGTGATCTCCGAAGACATCACGATCGACGCTGGGCCGGAGCTGATCGCGGAACGGATGCTGGAGGCTCTGAAGCACCCGTTCAAGCTGGGCGCGGACAAGGAGACGCGCGTTACGGTGACCGCGAGCATCGGGATCGCGGCCGGCGCCGGCGACCGCTCGGGCGCGGAGGAGTTGCTGCGCGATGCGGACGTCGCCATGTACCGCGCGAAGTGGGACGGCAAGAACGGGTACGTGGTGTTCGAGAGCGGGATGCAGGACTCGGTGCAGCACCGGATGGAACTCGAGATGGATCTGCGCGAAGCGCTCGCCAAGGAAGAGTTCTTCCTCGTATACCAGCCGACGCTGGATCTGAGCGACATGACTCCCAACGGTGTCGAGGCGTTGATCCGCTGGGAACACCCAGTGCGCGGCGTGGTACAGCCGGCCGATTTCGTCCCGCTGCTGGAGGAGACGGGCTTGATCACGGAGGTCGGTGCCTGGGTGCTGAACGAGGCGTGCCGACAGGGCGCGGCGTGGCGGGCGGCGGGCTATCCGATCGGCATGGCGGTCAACGTCTCGGGGCGCCAGCTCGACAACGACCGGCTCGTCGATGACGTGCGGGGCGCGCTCTCCGAGAGTGGCCTCGACCCACTTGCGTTGACGATCGAGATCACAGAGACGACGCTGATGCGCAACATCGAGGAGACCGCGCGACGACTGGCGCAGATCAAGGACCTGGGCGTGCGGATTGCGATCGACGACTTCGGCACCGGCTACTCCTCACTGGCGCATCTGCAGCGCTTCCCTGTCGATGCGCTCAAGATCGACCGCTCGTTCATCGCCGGCCTCAAGCACAACCGGGAGGGCGAGACGCTGATCCACACGCTCGTGCAACTCGGCAAGGCGCTCTCGATCGAGACCTTCGCCGAGGGGATCGAGCAGGAACAGGAGCTCTCGTTGCTGCGAGACAAGGACTGCGATAGCGGACAGGGCTTCCTATTTGCGCGTCCGCTCGACGTGGCGGCGACGGAGCTATATCTGCAGGAGCTCTCGCGCGGCGGCGCGCCGCAGCTGACGCCGCCGTCGTCGGTTGCGCAGCGTCCGTAGCGCTCGATCCTCAGATTTGGCCACCTGCGGAGGTCGCCGCGTGGGCTGTCCGCGCGGCGTGAACGCCGAGTGCCGCGCCAACGTTGGTGAAATAGTAGGCACCCGCCATGTAGACCCACGCTACGCAGGCCACGACGGTTGAGGAGACGGCCAGTCCGGCCAGCGTTCAGCGACTGACGTTGGAGGCCAACCACGGCGCCAGCAACCCGATGGGCAGGGCGACCGCGAAGGCCGCCGTGCCAAGCTCCGCTCGCACCCGGTTCTTCCTGAACAGCGCGACCAGCGGGAGTATCAGCAGCGGCGCCAAGCACACCAGCGTGAGTTGGGTCAGCATGCACAGTCCCGCCAGGCCGCTCGCCGCCACCACGGAGCGTCTGCGGGGTTTCGTGGTGGCGTTCCAGAGCGCCAGCACATACAACGACACCAGCGGCAGTTCCAGCGCCGCGTTCGAGACCGTGACCGCGCGCACGATCACCCCGGGCCACAGGAGCGTTGAGAGTGCCAGGCAGTAGGGGAGCAGCCAGCGCTCTCTGAACACCGCTTGGGCGAGTCGCGCGAGGATGGCGACGGCGACGAGCAGCAGCAGCAGCAGCAGCAGCAGCAGCAGCAGCAGCAGCAGATCGAAGGCTCTAACCGCGAAGATCTTGTGGCGGTAGTCACCAGGAACCAGGAAGGCCGGGCTTGCCAGCACGTAGTAGAGGGGCGGCTGCCATGCCTCGTAACTACTGCCGCGAAAGCCGAGTGAGCGCGGGTTGAGCGAGCTGTGGCGAGGATAGGTGTGTTGTTCGATGGCCAACTCCTGCCACGAGACGTAACTACGCCCCAACCACGGCAGGCGACCGTGTTCGGCTACTTCCTGGACATATGCCACATGCGGAAACTCATCCACGATCGCGAAGATATGAAAGCGCGCGACGGTCGCTACGCCGACAACCAGGATCGCGGCGAGCTGTAACACGACGAGCACGCGAACGGGCTTACGTATCGCTCCTCGCACGCCGTCCACCAGACGGGTGTACCTCGGCCGTGTGGCTGTCGAGTCAGAGATACGCTCTGCACGGCGCGCTAGCCTATACAAAAGCTTCGGTAACGTGAGAAGCACCCCCGAGCGTCTCTGTCCGAGCTCGTGCGAATAGGATTCTTCGCCAAGGTTCGCCCGCAGCGCCGCGAGCGAGCCGGAGACATACCTGAAGCGCTTGACGGACGGCGTACCATGACCGCGGACGGCGTACCATGACCGCATTCGTGTTTTGCTTAATCGAACATGACTGTCCGTTGGACGTTCTGCAGCGAGCTAGCTCGGTGCCGGCGTGAGCGATCCGCCGGATGCGCCTTCCCCCCCGCCTGTCTCGGGGTCGAACAGTTGGCTTGCGGCGCGGCGCGAACAGCGGCGGGAGGCCGCGACGAAGCGCAGGCGGCGACGCCTGCTCCTTTTGACCGCGACCCCCTTGCTCGGGCTGCTCGTCTGGGCCGCCATCTCCTACGCGATGTGGATGCTGAAACCGACGAGCATGTCGTTCGGCGCCCGCAGCGTCGAGTGGGTGAGAGCCGACGTGCCCTTCGGGAACACGATCGTCGACGACGTCGAGCACGTCTACTACACCGCGAACGCGCCGAAGAAGGGTGGCCCTGCACCAAAGCGTCTGCCGACGGTGGGGCTGAGTCAGCCGCGCCGCAAACGGACGGCGGCCTGGCCGCCGCGGATCAAACCGATATTCAGGCACCCGCTACGTGGCGAAGGGGTCTGGAAACCGACCGGGCCGCCGGTCGACGGCGGCCCACCGGTGCTCGTGACGACCTTTCGCCCTGAAACCGAATACCCGGAGCTCCTCGCCTATGCGGCCTGGTTCGACCACACACGCACCGCGATCGCCTACTACCCTGGCCGCTACGAGCCGCCCAACGCGACCGTACGCGGGCCGATGATGGTCCCCTACGGCCAACGCTGGCGGCTGCGCGCCACCTTCAACGGCGGCTTCACCTACGAAGATGGCGAAAACGGGTCAACCGTCAACGGCCACGTCAACGAGCCGCTGAAGGACGGCAAAGCCACGCTCGTCGGGTATCGCGACGGCCACGTCGCGATCGTGAAGTGGAACGGCGGCCCGAACGCGGGCCCGGACGTCGCTTGGACGCGCCAAAGCCTCGCGCCGATCGTCTGGAGCGGGCGCCTGAACCCTGAGTTGAACGAAAACCCCAACAGCCCCGAATGGGGGTTCACGCTCGGCGGCGTCACGCGCGTGTGGCGCACCGGCGTCGGCATCGATCGTCATGGCGACCTGCTCTTCGTGGCCGCCGAAGGCCAGACGGTGATCTCCATCGCAAAGATCCTCCAGCACATCGGCGCGGTGCGCGCGATGGAGTTCGACATCAACCCCGATTGGCACACCCTGATCACCTACACCCACCGCCGCGGGCTCGTCCCGAGACTGGTCGAGCCCCAGCCGAACCAGTCGGCCGATCGCTACCTCGCGCCAGACGACCGTGACTTCTTTGCCGTCTACCAGCGCCTGCCCGGTCCGGTCACTGTTCCCCTCAGATAGGACGGGAGCGGGTCGGCTTCGAGACGGAGTCCGATGGGCTCGCTCTTTCGGGAGCGATAGCTGGCTCCGTCGCTCCGCCATTCGCCGTCGCGGGGCAAAAAGGGCGCGACAGGCTTGTAGACAAGACGCTACACTGTATTTCCGATGCAGGCCAACCAGGGCGACAACCAATCAAGCACAGACGCGGCACCGAGGGATGAGTTCGAGGCGTTCGAAGTGGCGCTACGAACGCTGTCCGACCGCGTGCGCACAGACGAAGCCTTCGCCCACGAGCTCTACAGCGCGCTTTGCAACATGCGCTGGCGCCGCGGAGACACCGACAGCGAGCCCGTCTCGATGAGCTGGCGCTACGCGGGCGGCGTCGTCTCCCACCTCTCCTGCAAGGGAGGCTGCTACCTCGACTACTACTGCTCCGGTAATGAGGGCACCGTTTCCACACACATTCGAGACGCTCTCGGCGCACTGGGGTGGATTCCAGTTGCCTGGCCGGAGGACAAGAAATGAGCAGTCGAGCAACCCCCCTCTCTGCCAATGTCGTGTGAGACGTCCATGATCAGGGAATTACTGACCGTTGAGGGCGAGAATGGAGCACGACGCGATGTTGGAGTTCGATCAACAACGACCCTAATCCCTGTCTCTGTCGAAATGGAGACGGCGGGTACGAAAGGGTGCGAAGGGCAGGGCCGGATCTGGCTTGGTCAAGCCGATCAGGGGATCACGCTGGAGTGAGGCTGTGTACGTCCTGGGACCGCTCGGGAGTGGAGCGTCGTCCTCTTCAGCAACCGGCCGCGTCACGCAACGTCCGACAGGCCTGCGCCATACGGGGACTCGATAACGACGTGACGCAACGTCGGAAAGACGCGCGAGGCACGGTATGGATGTTGTCGAAATTGACGACACACGGGGTCGGGACTCCGTCTTCGCTGGGCGTTAGCTCTAGCTCTGACACCAGACCGCGGCGCGTCCTGGTTAGAGCAGCGACCACAACCGAGCCTATGCGATCAGCAACCGGATCGCGGGTCAGCACCAGCACGGGGCGGTCACCGCCCGGCGTCGCAGCGAACCAGATCTCACCTCGCTGCATCGCCCCAATCACCCCAATCCTCGGCCGGTCCCCAGTCGGCGATCTGCTCCAGCGAGCGCTCGGAATCAGCAAGCGGCGCCTCTCGCCAAGCCTCGACATCGTGTTCTCCACTCAAGCCCACCAGATGCCTATGAAGAGCGTCGCGCAGGATCTCCGAGCGCTCCATCCCCAGCGCCTCCGCCCAGCGCTGAATCTCTGCAGCTTCAGCATCCGACACACGAAAACTAAGCATCGTCATACAGGAAAGGATACCACGTATGACGCGCCTTTCGTGACCAGCGGTGGGCGCGCACTTTGCGGCTATTCGCAGCCTTCTGTCTGAATATGGAGACGGTAGGCGACGGCCGCAAGCACATCGTTTACCTTTGACCGCAAGCACATCGTTTACGTGGCTGGCTGTTGAGCCGCAAGCACTTCGTTGACATCCGGGCGCGCTCGCAAAGACCAGCACGCCGCGCGCGACCTACCTCGCCAGCACACCGATGGAGCGGCGCCTGCTCAACCAGACGTTCTTCAAGCGCATCCTCATAGGACGAGCGTCTCGTCATCTATCGCCCTCGCGAGCAACACCAGCGCCAGATCGAGTCGGTCATGCTGCGGCATGCAGCACTCGGCCCTCGGTCAGCGCGGCGTGCACCATCGATCCCTCTACGCCTTCCCAATCCTCGGCATAGCGCTCGCTCACCACCACGACATCGACGGGAATGCCCAGCGGACGCAGCTCTCGGCCGAGCCGCACCATCTCGGCATGCCGATCGCCGAGATCGCGCTCAACCACAAGGAAGTCTAGATCGCTGTCCGGCCCGGCATCCCCGCGTGCATGCGATCCGAAGAGGACCACCTTGACCGGATTCTTGGCAGCCGCCGCCAGCTTCCGGCCAGCGACCTCGATGACATCCTGCGGAACCATCACGACACCGTACCGAAGCGTTCGGCTCAGGGGGACAGATGTGGCCCGGCCGGAGTCGCCGAATCCCTAGACGGAGGTCCGATCGCTCGGCCGCTTATGGCTCAACCAAGCCAAAAACGACCGAAAATCGTTGGTCCAATGGAGACGGTGGGAGTCGAACCCACGTCCGCAATCGCGTGATGAGCGGCGTCTACGAGCGTAGCCGGCGCTCTGATCTCGTCCCCCGTTCGCCTCGCCGGCGGGGTTGCGGGGGACCAGCTCTCTAAGAGTGTTCCCGGCTCAGCGAGAGCGGACTTCGCCGGGTGAGCCTGCTATCTGATCCCAGTTATCCCCGCCGCAGGCGAGCGAGGGCCGAGACCTCAGGCCTGGTTTCTAATCAGGCCGCGAGGGCGTACTCGTGAGAGTCCGCACTTATGGTTTTCCGGGTGTTTTACGAGGCCTCCCGGACCTCGGCTCGCGACCACCCCCACGAAACCGACCGCGTCGAAGCCTGTCGTCCCCGGGGATGTTGCTCTGTCCATTGTAGCCGAGGCCACCGCCAAAACGGGAGGCGATGTTGGCGCGTCGGCGACCGCCACGAGGTGGTGTGCGCGACGCCCGCACGCGCGCACGAACAAGCGAAGCGTGTCAACCGAAGGGGGTTAACAAAAGCGACGCAGCACCGGGCCACCTTTGAGGAACCTTTGCCGTCTGGCCCGGGGGCCCGTCGGCTCGGGTGGCGCGGCCTCACGCCTCGGTGGCCTCGCTCTTTGGCGGCTCGGTACCGCGTCTGAGATTGAATGTACGCCTCTCCCGAGGGGAATGCAAGACGTGTTTTGTCTCTTCCCCGCACCCTCCGAAAAAAACGCCGAGGGGTGTCCGCGACCGTGCGAGGGGCGCCTTCGGAGAGCGGCGCCTTCGCCATCGCCGACCTTCATCCGCCCGCTCCCGGGGAGAAGCTCCCCGGGAGAAGTCCCGACCCGGGCGCACACGGCCGTTCCCGCGCACGGATCACACGCGGCCGCCCCCGCGCGGGACCCTTAGGGACCGCTTAGCGCGGCTGCGACAATGGAGGTGCGATGGATGATCACCCGACCATCCCGGTCTACCCGGCACCGACCTCCTACCCGTCCCACGCGACGGAGCCCTCAGCGCTGGACCTCTCCCCCACCCCGGCGGCGGCGTTCGCGCACCCCGCGACGGACCCCGCGGGACCCGCTGCGTCTCCCGCACCAAGCGGGGAGGGCGGCGCGGACCCGTTCGGCGCGGAGCGCCGCGGCCTGCGCAGGCGCATCGGAAGCGCGCTGGCGGCGATCGCGGCGGTGGCGGCGAAGTTCGGGACGGCGCTGAAGGCGCTGCTGATCGCGTTGCCGAACTTGAAGCTGGTGACGACGGCGGGCACCGCGCTGGTTTCGGTGGCGCTGTACACCCTCTTCTGGGGCTGGGAGTTCGCGGTGGGTTTCGTGCTGCTGCTGTTCGTGCACGAGATGGGCCACGTGATCGCGCTGCGCCGCGAGGGGATCCGGGCGAGCGCGCCGATGTTCATCCCGTTCATGGGTGCCCTGATCACGTCGCGCTCGCTGGGCGACAACGCGCTGGCGGAGGCGCGCGTGGGGTTGGCGGGGCCGATCCTCGGCAGCATCGGCGCGGCGGCGGTGGCGATCGTGGGAGCGTTGACGCACAGCGACATGCTGCTCGCCCTGGCGTACGTTGGCTTCTTTCTCAATCTCTTCAACCTGCTCCCGATCGTTCCGCTCGACGGGGGTCGCGCGATGGCGGCGATGGCGCCATGGATGTGGTTCGTCGGCTTCGGAGCACTGCTGGTGATGCTGTTCGCGTTCCCCTTCAACCCGATCCTCCTGATCATCGTGGTGGTGGGTGGCTTCGAGCTGTATCGCCGCTGGGAAGCGCGCCGCCGGGGCTCGGCGGCGCAGGCCGCGTACTACCGCGTCGCGCCCCTCCACCGTCTCCTCGTGGGCGCCGTGTACATCGGCCTCGCGGCGGCGCTCGCGGTGGGGATGGCCGAGACCCACATCCTCGCGAGCGGCGGCCACAGCTTCAGCTTGTGAGAGGGAGCCGACCGGTCGAGGGGCCCGGCTCGGCGACCTGCGGTCGCCTTCGCCACCCTTAGAACGAAACGATCGAGGGCCCCGGCTCGGCGACCTGCGGTCGCCTTCGCCACCCTTAGAACGAAACGGTCGAGGGGCCCGGCTCGGCGACCTGCGGTCGCCTTCGCCACCCTCTCAGCGCACGCGCAGTGCGCGTTCCATGTCGCGCTTGACCTCGCGCTCGCGGATCGCGTGGCGCTTGTCGTAGAGGTCCTTGCCGCGGGCAAGCGCGATCTCGACCTTGGCGTGGCCGTCGCGGAAGTAGATGCGGGTGGGGACGAGCGTGAGCCCGCGCTCGGCGACGCGGCCCTGGAGGCGCTCGATCTCGGCGCGGTGGGCGAGCAGCTTGCGGTCGCGCTCGGGCTCGTGGTTCTCGCGGGCGGCGGGCGCGTAGGGCGGGATGTGGACGCTGTGCAGCCAGAGCTCGCCGTCGCGGATCGCGACGTAGCCGTCCTTTAGCTGGGCGCCGCCCTCGCGGAGCGCCTTGACCTCGGTTCCGCGCAGCGCGATCCCGCACTCGACGCGGTCGAGCAGTTCATAGCGATGGGATGCGTAGCGGTTGCTGGCGACATCTCCCGCGGAGACTTTGCGCTTTCCCTTCTTGGCCATCTACCGAGCGTAGCCGGCTAACGCCCGCGCCCGCCGCGAGCCTGACGGCCGCGGCGACCGGAGGAGCGCGACCGTGCGGAGCCGGCGGGCGGAGCGGGTGCCACCGAGGCGCGCGACGCGGACGCGGCTGGCGACGCGGACGCGGCTGGCGACGCGGGGGGCGCGAGCTCGGCGGGCAGCAGGTCGACGCGGCCGCGCGGCGCGTCGACGCGCTCGACGCGCACCGCGATCGGGTCGCCGAGCCGCAGCGTGGCCCCGCTGCGCTGCCCGCACAGGATCGTGCCCTCCTCGTTGAGCTCCCACCAGTCGCGCGTGGCCCGCGCGGAGCGCCGCCCCGCCGCGCGACCGCGGCGAGCGCCCTCGGCACCGCGGTCCTCGGCGCCACCGTGACGGCCTGCGCCGCGCGCCGCGCCCACGGCGGCGACCGCGGACGAGCCGCCCCCGGCGCCCTGCGTTTCGCGCGCGGCGGCGAGCGCGGAGAGGACGCGCACGGGGAGGAGCCCTTCGTAGCTGTACCCGCTCGTCTGCCCGTCGAGGGGCGCGGGGTGGCCGCCGAATGCGACGAAGGCGCCTGCTGAGATCAACCCGACGACCTCGCCGGCGAACGCGAGCTCGTGCCCTTCGCGGTAGAGGAGGCGCTCGAGCGCGAAGCAGCGCGCGATGTCGTGGCCGTCGCGCTCGATCTCCATCGCGGCGCGCTCGCGTTCGGAGCACCACGCGCCCAGCTCCTCGAGGTGGGAGGCGCGCGGCGCGTGCTCGACGTGACCCAACAGCGCGAGCAGGGCGCGGTGGCAGACGAGGTCGGGGTAGCGGCGGATGGGTGAGGTGAAGTGGCAGTAGCAGCGCGAGCCGAGTCCGGCGTGGCCGAGGTTGCGGGGCGAGTAGTAGGCCTGTTGGAGCGCGCGGAGGACGAGCGCGGTGAGCGCGCGGCGCCCGCCGGTGGGCGAGACGCTGCGGTCGCCGGCGCGGGCGCGCGCGGCGCTGCGCCGGACGTGGTCCGCGACGCGGCGCGAGATCTCGCCGACGAGCTCGGCGGCGCCGGCGCGGGTGAGCCCGTCGGGGACGGGTGGCGTGGGGACGCCGAGCGTGGCGAGCTGCGCGACGAGGCGCACGACGCTCTCGACATGCGGCCGTTCGTGGACGCGGTAGAGAGTCGGGACGCCGCGATCGCGGAGCGTCTGCGCGACGGCCTCGTTGGCGGCGATCATGAGGTGCTCGATGAGGCGGTGCGACTCGGTCTGCGGTCGCGCGCGGATCGCGGCGACTTCGCCGCGATCGTCGAACTCGAACTCGGGCTCCTCGGAGTCCACGAGCAGGTTCCCGGGACGCCGCGCCCGCGCGTGCCCGAGCGCGCGGGCGGCGGCGCGCGCGGCGGCGAGCGACTCGGCCCAGGGTTCCGCGGCCTCGTGGGTCCCAGCGAAGATGCGGTCGACCTGGTCGTAGTCGAGGCGCGCGTCGGAGCGGATCAGGGAGCGGTAGAAGGCGGGCTCGACGGTCGCGACGGGCGGCCGAGCGCCCGCCCCATCGGTGCCGGCGCCGCCATCGCGGGCGCGCTCCTCGACGGGGATCTCGAGCTCGACGGTGACGGCGAGGCGGTCGCGGGCGGGCATCAACGAGCAGGCGTCGCTGGAGAGCGCGTGGGGCAGCATCGGCTCGACGGCGCCGGGGGCGTAGACGGAGGTGCCGCGCAGGCGTGCCTCGACGTCGAGCGGCGAGCCCTCGCGGACGTGGGCGGAGACGTCGGCGATGTGGACCCAGACGCGCACGGCGCGCCCACCGTGGATCGATTCGGCGGAGATGGCGTCGTCGAAGTCGCGGGCGGAGGCGGGGTCGATGGTGAAGGTCGGGAGCTCGCGCAGGTCGCGTCGCGGGGGACCGCCGACGGGTATGTCCAAGCCCCGCGCGCACGCGCGGCGGGCCCCGTTTTCGACGGCCCCCTCGAAGCGCCGCGCGAGCCCGCGCTCGCGCATCAGCTCCTCGATCGCGTCGCGCGCGCTATGGCGGCGCTGGGGCGGCCAGACGACGCGCGAGTCGCGGCGCTTCACGGGACCTTCGCGGCGAGGGTGTCGAGTGCGGCGGTGAGCCCGGCGGCACCGTTGACGCCACGGGGGACGGTGACTTCGGGGGCGATGCCGGCGCCCTCGCGGACGCCGCCGCCGCCGAGGTTGCGGCCGTCGGGGGTGAAGTACTCGCCAACGGTGATGTCCAGCGCGCCGCCGTTGGAGAGGGGCTGCTCCTCCTGGAAGACGCCCTTGCCGAAGGTGTGGGTGCCGACGACGGTCGCGCGGTGGTGGTCCTGGAGCGCGGCGGTGACGATCTCCGAGGCGGAGGCGGTGTTGCGGTCGACGAGCACGACGACGGGGATCGAGGCGGGGATCGCGTGGCCGGCGGCGCGCAGGGTCTGGGTCGGCTGGGTACGCCCGCGCATCGAGACGACGAGAGTGTTGCGCGGGAGGAAGACGGAGGCCACAAGACGGGCCTCTTCGACGAGCCCGCCGCCGTTGCCGCGCAGGTCGAGGACGATCCCGCGGGCGTGGTTTGCGTGCAGCTCGGATTCGACAGCCTGGAGCACTTCGCCGTGGGCGCCGGAGCTGAAGGTGGCGAGCGCGACGACGCCGAGCGGGACGCCGTGGACGGTGCGCGTAATCGAGGCGACGACCGGCTCGGAGATGGTGGCGCGGGTGAGGGTGACGGTGCGTACCGCGATGTGGCTGTCGCGGCGCTGGCGGATGCGGAGCGTGACGTTGGTGTCGGGGCGGCCCTTGACGAGCGCGGCGGCGGCGGCCTCGGAGAGACCGGCGAGGGAGCGCCCGTTGACGGCGACGATGAGGTCTTCGGTTTGCAGGCCGGCGCCGGCGGCGGGCGAGGAGTCGAAGACGTGCGTGAGGCGCAGCCCGTGCCGGTCGGGGGCGACCTCGACGCCGATCCCGCTGAAGGAGGCGGGCTGCCCGAAGCTGTGGTATTCGGCGGGGCTGAGATAGTGGGAGAAGCGGTCGTCCAGGCTGGCGACGGCGCCGGCGATGGAGGCGTTCGCGAGCTGGGATTCGGTGAGCGGGCGGTAGTAGTCCCGGGTCATGCGCTGGAGCGCTTCGTTGACGACGCGCGTGTTGTGCCCGGCGATGAAGACGCGGCGCGCGAAGCCGGGGAGGTCTTCGGGGTGCCCGCCGATCCAGACGCCCACGACGAGCATGATCGGCGCGAGCAGCATCAGCGCGGCGATCGAGACGAGGCGGGCGCGGGCGGTCATGGGACCTCCAGCGTACGCGGTCGGTGCAATAAGGTAGGCCGATGGCGAATGTGACGAGCAGCGTGGTCCAGAACAACGGTCTGACGGTGCACCGGATCGGGGTGCCGGGCACGCGCGCGCTGACGGTGCTGGTCGCGTTCGACGCGGGCGCGCGGACGGAGCGCGGCGAGGAGAACGGGATGGCGCACTTCCTCGAGCACCTGGTGTTCAAGGGGGGCGAGAAGTACCCGACGTACACCGACGTGAACGAGACCGCGGAGCGCCTGGGGGGCGTGCTGAACGCTTACACGAGCCACGACCTGGTGGCGTTCCACATCACGGTGCGCGCGGAGTCGGCGCCGCAGGCGATGGATCTGCTGAGCGACTTCGTGGGGCGCCCGCGACTGGACGCCGAGGAGCTCGACCGCGAGCGGGGTGTGGTGATCCAGGAGATCAACCGCGCGTTCGACCAGCCGGCGACGGTCGCGGAGTACCTGATCGACCGGGCGGCGTTCGGGGAGCACCCGCTGGGGCGCACGGTGCTGGGCCCGGAGGAGAACCTGAGAAGCTTCACGCGGGATGCGATCGTGGCGTTCCGCGAGCGCCGCTGGGCGGGCGCGCGGGGCGGGGCGTTCCTGGTCGGCAACCTCGACCACCTCCCGCCGGAGAGCGAGTTGCAGGAGCTGTTCGGGCGATTCCCGGCACTGGCGGAGCCCGAGCCGTATGTGCCGGCACCGGCGTTCGCGCCGCAGCGGGCGGTGGAGCAGCGCGACACGAACCAGTCGCACCTGCGCATGATCTACCGTCCGGGGATCGATGTCGCCGATCGCCGTCGGCGTGCGGCGTTGGCGATCTACTCGACGCTGCTGGGGGGGTCGATGGGCTCGCGCCTGTTCGACGAGATCCGCGAGAAACGCGGCCTGTGCTACTCGGTGTACGCGATCGACCACTCCTTCGCGGACGTGCCGATCCTGCAGCTCGGCTCGGGCCTCGATTCGGCGAAGTGCATCGAGGCGTACACCCGCATGCGCGAGATCGTCGACGAGCTGCGCCGCGACGGACCCACCGAGGACGAGGTCGGCCGTGCGCGCGCATACGCGGCGGGGCGCCTGGTGCTGGCGTTCGAGAACACCAACGCGGTGGCGCGCTACGCGGCGAGCCAGTCGATCGTGTTCGGCGAAGCGGTCGACCCCGACGAGGCGATCGCCGCGCTGGACGCCGTGACCCACGACGAGGTCCGCGAGGTCGCCGCGGGCATCACCGAGGATCTCGCGGTCGCCTGCGTGGGACCGCACACGGCCGACGAGTTCTGATTTGGGAGACGCGATGGCACGTCCCTTCGAACAACCGTAGTAGCGCCGGTCACGGCAGTGGGTGGTGGCCCGGCGGCGGCTCACCCTGGGCGCGGCGGTCCTCACGCAGCGCGGTCAGTCGCTCGACGCGCCGGTCGTCTCCGCCCATCTCGCGGACCCGCTGCGCGGCCTCCCCGAGGTCCAGCGACCGCGCCTCGACCATCGCTTCGATGTCGACCCAGTCGCGCGGACGGGCGAACATCGCCTTGAAGACCGCCAGGCTCGTGCAGTCGAGGACCGGGATCACGCGGTCCCCGAAGGAGACGTGACGGATGTTGCGCTCGACCTCGTCGTGGAACGGCAACACGCTGAAGAACAGATCGATCGGCGTCCCGTCCCACAGGAGACGCACCTGTCCGTCGCGTTCGGCAACTTCGAGATCCCTGCCCGTGATCCTGACGCCCTCCGGCAACGCCGCGAAGACCTCGCGCGTGCGGGCCGGCGCGACGAACACGTTGATGTCCACATCCTGCGTGCCGCGCGCTTCCAGCGTGCAGTAGCCGAGTGCGATCGCGCCGCCGATCGCGTGCGGGAAGCCGGCCGCTCGCAGCGAGTCGTGAAGGGCGAGCATGCGATCCGCGACACCGGTCATCGCGCCAACCGGATCAGCGGCGGATACGTCAGCTCGCCGCGGGGCCTGGAGGGCATGCGGTCCGCGAGCTCGAGCACGTCGCGCAGGACCCGGCCGGAACGCTCCAGCGCCTCGGCATCCGCGGGTGGCGAGATCTCGAGCTCCAACCCCGCCGCCCGCGCGATTCGCGCAAGCGCCGCGACCGATGGCTGGCGACGACCGTGCTCGTACGCGCTCAGCACCGATGACTGCAGGCCCGAGCGGCGTGCGATCTCCGCTTGGCTCAAGCCTGAGACACGCCTAATCCGCGCGATCAGATCGCCGGCGACGTGATCGTTGGTGGCAAACATAGCTCGCTAAGCTTAGCGCTTACGCTAAGGATTCTGTTAAGTCTTAGCTTATACGTTATGGTCAGCCGATCGCCACCATGCGATCGATCGGCACCCGCGCGCGCTCGGCAACCGCCGCGGGGACGCGCACCTCGTACTTCATGTCGCGCAGCGCGTCGCGGAGCTTCGGGAGCGTGATCATCTTCATGTACATGCAGCTCGCCTCGGCGTTGGCGGGGATGAAGTCGACGTCGGGCGCGGCCATGCGCAGCGGGTAGAGCATGCCGACCTCGGTGGCGACGACGACCTCGCGTACCGCACCGGGATCGTCCTCGGCGGCGGGTGGGAGGCCGACTTCGCTGACCTGGTGCTCGGGTTCGCCGGAATCGCCCGCGGCGACCGCCGGGGGCTCCTCCCCATCCACCGCATGCTGCTGTGCGCCCCGCCGCTCGGCCTGCTCGGCGTAGCGGAGCATGCCGCCCGTGGAGAGCATGTGGACGCCCTCGGCGGCGATGTCGCCGGCGGCGACGTACTCCATGACGCTCGTGGAGCAGCCGCACTCGGGGTGGATGAGGAAGTCGGCGCCGGGATGCGCGGCGCGGGTGGCCTCGATGTCGGCGGGGCGGATGCCGGCGTGGACGTGGCACTCTCCGTCCCACACGTGCATGCGTTTGCCGGTGCGCTTCTCGACGTACGCGCCGAGCCACATGTCGGGGCCGAAGAGGATCTCGGTGTCGAGGCCGTGGGTGTCGTAGATGTGGCGCACGACCTGCTCGGCGTTGGCGGAGGTGCAGCAGTAGTCGGTGAGCGCCTTGACCTCGGCGGTGGTGTTGACGTACATCACGACGACCCCGCTCGGGTACTGCTCCTTCCACGCGCGCAGCTGGGCGGCGTCGATGGAGGCCGCGAGCGAGCAGCCGGCGTCGAGGTCGGGGATCAGGACGGTCTTCTCGGGGCACAGGATCGAGGCGGTCTCGGCCATGAAGTGCACGCCGCAGAACACGATCGTCTCCCCCCGGCCGCGGCGGCCTGGCGGGAGAGGCCGAGGGAGTCGCCGACGTAGTCCGCGACGTCCTGGATCTCGGGCACCTGGTAGTTGTGGGCGAGGATCACGGCGTGGCGCTCGGCGGCGAGCGCGCGTACCTCGGCCTTCAGCGCGACGATCTCCTCGGGCGTGAGGAGTGGCGCGGCGGGTGCCTGGGAGGGCGCGAGTGGCAGGGAGAGGGTCATGGCAGAGCCTCCAGGATGAGAGAGAGGTCCAGCGCGGGCGCGGAGTGCGTGAGCGCGCCCATCGAGATCGATTCTACCCCCGTCTCGGCGCGCGCCCGGAGCGTTTGGAGCGTCACGCCGCCGCTGGCCTCCAGCTGCGCGCGGCCGGCGACCTGCGCGACGGCCGCGCGGAGCTGCTCGTCGTCCATGTTGTCCAGCAGCAGGCGCGGCGCGCCCGCCGCGAGCGCCTGCTCGATCTCCTCGGGGTCGCTGACCTCGACCTCGAGCGTCGCGGCGAGCTCGGGGGCGGCTTCGCGGACGCGCGCGATCGCCGGTGCGATGCCGCCGGCGGCGGCGATGTGGTTCTCCTTGACGAGCACCGCGTCGTAGAGACCCGCGCGGTGGTTGCGCGCGCCGCCCCCCGCGGCGGCTCCGCCGCTGGCGACCGCTGCCTTCTCGAGCGCGCGCAGGCCCGGCGTGGTCTTACGAGTGTCGAGCACGGTCGCGCCGGTCCCCGCGACCGCGCGCGCGGCGCGTGCGGCGATCGTGGCGACACCGGAGAGGCGGGCGAGGAAGTTGAGCGCGGTGCGCTCGGCGCTCAGCAGCGCGCGCGCGCGACCCTCGACGACGAGCACCCCTCCGCCGTCCTCGCGCCAGACGCCCTCCTGCACGAGGCGCTCCCGGCGCGCGGTCGGATCGAGCAGCGTGAAGGCGGCTTCGGCGGCATCCAGGCCGTAGATCACGCCGGGGGCCTTCTGGGTGATCGTTGCTCGCGCACGCGCCTCCGTGGCTACGGTCGCCTCGCTCGTGACGTCCCCGGGCCCGATGTCCTCCGCGAGCGCGCGGCGCACGAGGTCGAGCAGCTCTGACCGCGCGGCGTCCATCACTGAGAGGACGCGGCCTTCAGGAGGTACGCGCGCACGAACCCGTCGAGGTCGCCGTCGAGGGCGCGCTGCACGTCGCCCATCTCGTGCCCGGTGCGGTGGTCCTTGGCGAGCGTGTAGGGGTGCAGGACGTAGGAGCGGATCTGGGAGCCGAAGTTGACGTCCTGCGCCTCGCCCTTCTCGCGCGCGATCTCCTCCTGGCGTTCGCGCTCGCGGCGTTCGAGCAGCTTGGCGCGCAGCATCGCCATCGCGGTCGCGCGGTTGGAGGACTGGGAGCGCTCGTTCTGGCACTGCACGACGATCCCGCTGGGACGGTGCGTGATGCGCACGGCGGAGTCGGTCTTGTTGACGTGCTGCCCGCCGGCCCCCGACGCGCGGTAGGTGTCGACCTGGAGGTCGTCCTCGTTGATCTCGATCTCACCGGTGTCCTCGACGACGGGCGCCACCTCCACGCCCGCGAAGCTCGTGTGGCGGCGGTGCGCGGAGTCGAACGGCGAGAGGCGCACGAGCCGGTGCACGCCGCGCTCGGCCCCGAACAGCCCGTAGGAGCTCTCGCCGGAGGCGCGGAAGGTGGCGGACTTGATGCCGGCTTCCTCGCCCGCGCTCGCCTCGAGCAGCTCGACCTTGAACCCGCGCGACTCCGCCCAGCGCAGCTCCATCCGCAGCACCATCTCCGCCCAGTCCTGCGCGTCGGTCCCGCCGGCGCCCGCGTTGACAGTGACGAGCGCGTCGCCGGCGTCGTAGGGCCCGGAGAACAGGCGCTGCTCCTCGAGCTCCGCCAGGCGCGCCTCGACCGAGGCGAACTGCTGCTCGAGTTCGTCCTCCAGCGAGGGTTCCTCGGCGGCCATCTCCGCGAGCCCGTCGAGGTCCTCGACGTCGGCCGCGAGCGTCGTGAAGCTCTCCAGTCGCTTGGCGATGCGCGCGTGCTCGGAGGACACCGACGCCGCGTGATCGGAGTCGTCCCAGAACCCCGGCGCCCCCATCTCCCCTTCGAGCGCCGCGACGCGCTCGCTCAACCCAGCCGGGTCAAAGATAGTCCGCGAGGAGCTTCAACTGCTCGCGAATCGCGGACAGGCGCTGCGGGATTGACTCAGGGGGAGCGTTCGTGGGCATCGCCCCACGCTATCAGCGCTAGGCGCCGTGGCACTTCTTGAACTTCTTACCCGAGCCACACCAGCACGGATCGTTGCGCCCAACCTGGTGTTCGGAGTCGACCACGCGCTGCTCTACGACAGGCAGGGCCTCTCCGTCTTCGGCCCCGTATTGTGCAGCGCCCGCCGGCCCGGCGGCCGCCGCAGCCGCGGCGAGCGCTCCGGCGCCCGCGGTCGAGGTCCCGCCGGAGTACGACACGCGGCCGGGGCGCGTCGCGTTGCCGGCAGCCGCGAACGGCGGCAGCCCGGGCGCGGGCGCGCCGCCGCCGCCGTTGGGTCCCTCGACGACGACCTGGACGTTGAAGATCAGGCGCGCGTAGTCGGCCCAGATCGTGTTGATGAGGTCGCCGAAGAGGTCGTACGCCTCGTTCTTGTACGCCACGAGCGGATCGACCTGGGCGATCCCGCGCAGACCGATGCCTTCGCGCAGGTAGTCCATGTCGTAGAGGTGCTCGCGCCAGCGTTCGTCGATGATCTGCAGCAGCAGGAAGCGCTCGAGCTGCCCCATCAGCTCCTCCCCGAGCTCGCGCTCGCGCTCGTCGTAGCGTTCGATCGCGGTCTCCAGGAGACGGTCGGCGAGGTTCGCGCGATCGATCGCCTCGGGGTTGATGTCGTCCGGGCCGAGGTCCAGCGGGAAGAACTGCGAGAGCGCGGTGAACAGGCCGTCGAGGTCCCAGTCCTCGAGGTAGTCGCCCTGGGTGTACTCCTCGATCGTGCGCTCGATCACGCGCCCGATCTCCTCGCGCGCCTGCTCGCCCATCGCCTGCCCTTCGAGGACCTGGTCGCGGTAGGCGTAGATCACACGCCGCTGCTCGTTCATCACGTCGTCGTACTCGAGCACGCGTTTGCGGATCAGGAAGTTCTGTTCCTCGACCTTCTTCTGCGCTTTCTCGATCTGCTTGGAGAGCATCCCGGCCTCGATCGGCTCCTCGTTGCCCTCCTCGTCGACGCCGCCGAGTTTGTCGAGGATGCGGTAGATGCGGTCGCCCGCGAACAGCCGCACGAGGTCGTCCTCGGCGGACAGGAAGAAGCGCGATTCGCCGGGGTCGCCCTGACGGCCGGCGCGCCCTCGCAGCTGGTTGTCGATGCGCCGCGACTCGTGGCGCTCGGTGCCGCAGATGTAGAGGCCGCCCGCGGCCATCACGCGCTCGCGGTCGGCCGCGACACGTTCCTCCAGGGCGGGCAGGATCTCGGCTAAGCGCTGCTCGTGGCCCTCGCTGCCGGGCTCCACGCCCTGACGGGCGAGCTCCAGGCGCCCGAGGTGCTCGGCGTTGCCCCCCAGCTTGATGTCCACGCCGCGGCCCGCCATGTTGGTCGCGATCGTTACCGCACCCGGCTGGCCGGCCTCGGCGACCGTCTCGGCCTCGCGTGCGGCGTGCTCGGGCTTGGCGTTCAGGACCGTGTGCTTGATCCCGCGGCGCTTCAGCTGCTCGCCGAGTAGCTCGGAAACCTCGACCGAGATCGTCCCCACCAACACCGGTTGACCGTTCTCGTGGCGCGCGACGATCTCGCGGACCAGCGCGTTCCACTTGCCCTGCTTGGTCTTGTAGACCTGATCGTTGCGGTCGTCGCGAACCATCGGCACGTTCGTGGGGACCTGCACGACGGGCAGCTCGTAGATCTTCATGAACTCCGTCGCCTCCGTCAACGCCGTCCCCGTCATCCCGGCGAGCTTGTCGTAGAGGCGGAAGAAATTCTGGTAGGTGATCGTCGCGAGCGTCTGGTTCTCCTCCTGGACGCGCACCCCCTCCTTGGCCTCGACAGCCTGGTGCAGGCCTTCCGACCAGCGCCGCCCCTCGAGGATGCGCCCGGTGAACTCGTCGACGATCTTCACCTCGCCGTCGATCACCGCGTAGTCGACGTCGGCCTTGTACAGCGACTCCGCGCGCAGCGCCTGGATCAGGTGGTTGACGAGGTGCCCGTTCTCGGCGCGATAGAGATGGTCGATGCCGAGGAACCGCTCGGCCTTGGCGACGCCCTGCTCGGTCACCGACACCGTCTTGTGCTTCTCGTCGAACTCGTAGTCGAAGTCGGCCAGGTATTCCTTCTTGGAGCGCGGATCCATGCCTTCGGGTGTCTTGCCCGCCACCAGCCGGGGCGCCAGGCGCGCGAACTTCACGTACAGGTCGGCCGCCTGTTCGGGGGCGCCGGAGATGATCAGTGGCGTGCGCGCCTCGTCGATCAGGATGTTGTCGACCTCGTCCACCACCGCGAACGCGTGCGCGCGCTGGACCTTTTCGGAGAGATCCTTCGCCATGTTGTCGCGCAGGTAGTCGAAGCCGAACTCGGAGTTCGTGCCGTACACGACGTCACACGCGTACGCGCGGTGCTTCTCGTCGTAGGGCTGCATGTTCTGCAGGATCCCCACCGAGACGCCCAGCGCGTCATAGATCGGTTTCATCCATTCCGCGTCGCGCCGCGCGAGGTAGTCGTTGACGGTGACCACGTGCACGCCCTTGCGAACCGGCCCGGAGCCCGTGCCGTTGGCGCTGGCGCCGTTGGTACTCGCGGGCTCCTCCCCGCCGTCCTGCCCCGCGCCACCGTGGGGCTCCATCACGGCCAGCGCGTTCAGCGCGACCGCGAGCGTCGCCGTCAGCGTCTTGCCCTCGCCGGTCTTCATCTCCGCGATGCACCCCTCGTGCAGCGCCATCGCGCCGATCAGCTGCACGTCGAAGTGGCGCATCCCCATCGTGCGCTTGCCGGTCTCGCGCACCAGCGCGAAGCACTCCGGCAGCAGGTCGTCGAGCGCCTCCCCCTCGGCGGCGCGCTCGCGCAGGACGTCCATCCGCTCGCGCAACTCGGCGTCGCTTTCGTGTTCGAGCTCCGGCTCGAAGGCTGAGATCAGCGCGACGCGTTTCTCGTACTGCTTGAACTTCTTCGCCTCGCCCAGGTTGAGGGCGCGATCCAGGAGGGACACGCCCCCAGGGTAGCGCCTGGGGGCGTGTCGGCAACCTTGTATAGGTGAGCGAGAGGCCCGGCTCGGCCGCCTGGTGGCGGCCTGCCTGTGCCCCGTACGAGATACGCCACCCTCTAGGAAGCGGCCGGCAGACCGCCTTCCGCCGCCGGCCGCGGCTCGAGCGTGTGACGCGCGAGCGCAGCGCGCGTCTGGCGCCGCCGGCGACGCCGGTCGCGGTGGCGCTTGACCTGGCGCGCGAGCTCGTCGACGACGAGGTTCAACGAGTGCTGCATCTGCGGAGACGCATCCTCGGCGCGCAGCGTCACACCCTTGAGGTACAGCGTCGCCTCGACCACCTCACTGTCGGCAACGCGCGGGTTGCGCTCGCGCCGCAGCTCGATCTCCAGCCGCGCCAGTCGCGAAACCTGCCGCGAAACCTTCCGCAGGCGGCGTTCGGCGTGCCTGCGCAAATCGTCGGGGACCGCCATGCCACGGCCCTTCATCTCGATCTGCATGATGCCTCCTTCGTCGGTTGGGAGACTGTCTCCCACGATGCTACGCCGGCCGGCGGCGAATGTCCATCGGTTTTATGCCGACCGCGCTCCGTAGTCTCAGCGACGGGGGTGCATGCTCTGCAAAATCCCCGTGTGCCCCGCGATCGCACCGATCGCGATCGCGCCCTCCGCGATTTCGGTGCCCGGGAAGAGGATCGTTTCGCGCAGCTGCGCGCCGTCGCCGACGCGCGCGCCATCGCCGAGCACGACCGGGCCCGTGAGGCGCACTCCGCTGCCGATCCGCACGCCGGCGCCGACCCACACCGGGCCCTCCGCCTCCAGGTCGTCCGGCATCGGGCGCTCCTCGCCGGCGACCACGATGCCGGGGGCGACCTCGCGGCCGTCGATCTCCAGGCGCAGCTCGCCGCGCAGCGCGTCGAAGGTCCCCTGCCGCAGCTCCGCGAGCGAGCCGACGTCGTTCCAGTACTCGTGCACCTCGTGGATGTGGAACGGGATGTCGTGCTCGAGCAACGCCGGGAACACGTCGTGGGCCCAGTCCACGAAGGGGCGCTCGGGGAAGTGCTCGAAGATCGCGGGGTCGAAGATGTAGATCCCGCAGTTGCCGAGGTTCGAGAGCGCCTCGTCGGGCTCGGGCTTCTCCTGGAACCCGGTGATGCGCCCCTCGCGGTCGTGCAGCACGACGCCGTACTCGCGCGTGTCCTGCACACGCTTGACCGCGAGCGTCGCGATCCCCCCGGTCTCGCGGTGGCGCGCGGCGAACGCGCTCAGGTCGATGTCGGTGAGCGCGTCGCCGGAGATCACCAGGAAGGGCTCCTCCCCGAAGAACTCCGCGCAACCGCGCACCCCGCCGGCGGTGCCCAGCAGCTCGGGCTCGTAGCGGTAGGAGAGCCCGTCGCCGAAGTACGCGCGGATCGTGTCCGGGAAGTAGTGGAGGTTCGCGATCACATCCTCGATGCCGTGCCGCTGCAGCAGGTCGAGGATGTGCGCCATCACCGGGCGATCCAGCACCGGGACCATCGGCTTGGTGATCTCGTACGTGAGGGGGCGCAGGCGGGTTCCGAGCCCCGCCGCGAGGACCATCGCCTTCATCGCGCGGCACGCTACACGAGCGGCGCGTTCGCGGGCCCGCCCCACACGTTGCGGTAGGCCCGCTGCTCGGAGCTGAGCTCGTCGATCGCGACGCCCAGCGAGTCGAGCTTCAGCCGCGCCACCTCGCCGTCGATCGGCTCCGGGACGTCCAGCACGCGCGCCTCGAGCTCCCCGGCGTGCGCGACGAGATGCTCCACGCAGAGCGCCTGCACCGCGAACGACACGTCCATCACCGACGCCGGGTGGCCTTCGCCCGCGGCGAGGTTCACGACGCGACCGCGCGCCAGCAGGTTCAGGCGGCGGCCGTCGCTCAGCGTGTACTGCTCGACGAGCGGCAGCACCTCCCGCCGCCTGGAGCCGGCGGCCGCGTCGAGATCGTCGAGCTTGATCTCCACGTCGAAGTGCCCCGCGTTGGCGAGCACCGCGCCGTCCTTCATCCGCTCGAAGTGCTCCGCGCGCAGCACGTCGCGCCCGCCGGTGACCGTCACGAACACGTCGCCGCGCGCCGCGGCGTCCAGCGCGGGCATCACCTCGTACCCCTCCATCCGCGCCTCCAGAGCGCGCAGCGGATCGACCTCGCAGACGATCACAGACGCGCCAACCCCCCTCGCGCGAAGCGCGACCCCCCTCCCCGTCCACCCATATCCCAGGACGACGACGGTCCTCCCGGCGAGCAGCAGATTGGTGGCCCTGAGAATCCCGTCCACCGTCGACTGCCCCGTGCCGAAGCGGTCGTTGAAGGCGCGCTCGATGCGCGACTCGTTGACCGCCATCACCGGACACGCGAGCGCGCCGCGCTCCTCCAGGGCGCGCACTCGCAGCAGGCCCGCGGTCGTCTCCTCCGTGCCGCCCAGCATCTCCGCCGCCGCGTCCGGGGCCAGCTCGTGGATGCGCGCGATCAGATCCGCGCCATCGTCCACCGTGACCTGTGGCCGCTCACGCACGAGCGCGTCGACGTGCGCGGCGTTCTCCTCCGCGCTCTCCCCCCTGGCGGCCTCCACCCGCGCACCGCCACACCCGCCGAGCGCCGCCACCACGTCGTCCTGCGTGGAGAGCGAGTTGGCCGCGCACAGGCCCACCTTCGCGCCGCCCTCGGTCAGCGTCCGCACGAAGTTCGCGGTCTCGGCCGTCACGTGCAGGCAGGCCGCGACGCGCACGCCCGCAAGCGGCTGCTCCTCGGCGAAGCGCTCGCGCAGCTGCGCGAGCACCGGCATCTGCGTCTGCGCCCACTCGATCCGCGCGCGGCCCGCTTCGGCCAGACGGCGCGTGCTCTCGCCGGCCACCTACAGAGCGCCCGCGCCGCGCGCCGCCCGGCCCCCGCCCGCCAGCTCGGCCAATCTAATACCGGTAGTGGTCGGGCTTGTAGGGACCCTCGACGGGAACCCCGATATAAGACGCCTGGTCGGGGCTGAGCTGCGTGAGGTGCACGCCGAGCGCATCCAGGTGCAGTCGCGCGACCTTCTCGTCGAGGTGCTTCGGGAGCACGTACACGCGCTTCTCGTACTCCTCGTTCTTCGTGAACAGCTCGATCTGGGCGATCGTCTGGTTGGTGAACGAGTTGCTCATCACGAAGCTCGGATGGCCCGTGGCGTTGCCCAGGTTCAACAGGCGGCCCTCGGAGAGCATGATGATCGAGTGGCCGTCTGCGAAGACCCACTCGTCGACCTGCGGCTTGATGTTGACCTTCTCGATGCCCGCGACCTTGCTCAGGCCCGCGATGTCGATCTCGTTGTCGAAGTGCCCGATGTTGCCGACGATCGCCTGATGCTTCATGCGCTCCATGTGCTCCGCGCGGATGATGTCCTTGTTGCCGGTGCACGTCACGAATATGTCGCCCTCCTCGACGACTTCGTCGAGCGTCTTCACCGCGTAGCCCTGCATCGCCGCCTGCAGCGCGCAGATCGGGTCGATCTCGGTGACCACCACGCGCGCGCCCTGGCCGCGCAGCGATTCCGCACAACCCTTGCCCACGTCGCCGAAGCCGCAGATCACGGCCATCTTGCCCGCGATCATCACGTCCGTCGCGCGGTTGATGCCGTCCACCAGCGAGTGCCGGCAGCCGTAGAGATTGTCGAACTTCGACTTCGTCACCGAGTCGTTGACGTTGATCGCCGGGAACAGGAGGGCGCCGTCCTGGGTCATCTCGTACAGGCGGTGCACGCCGGTCGTCGTCTCCTCCGTCACGCCTTTGATGCCCTGCCCGATCCGCGTCCAGCGCTGCGGGTCCTCCCCGAGCGAGCGCCGCAGCAACGCAAGGACGACCTGGAACTCCTCGGAGTGGATCAGCCCGTCGCCGTCCATCCCGTCCTCGTCGACCTCGGGCACCGCGCCCGCGCGCTCGTACTCGGTGCCCTTGTGCACCAGCAGCGTCGCGTCGCCGCCGTCGTCGAGGATCATGTTCGGGCCCGGTGGGTGGGCGGGATTCGATACATCCGGCTCCGGCCAGCGCAGAACCTGCTCGGTGCACCACCAGTACTCCTCCAGCGTCTCCCCCTTCCACGCGTACACCGGCACCCCCCGCGGATCATCCGGCGTCCCCTCCGGGCCGACCGCCACCGCGGCGGCCGCCGAATCCTGCGTGGAGAAGATGTTGCAGCTGCACCACCGCACCTCCGCGCCCAGCGCGGTCAGCGTCTCGATCAGTACCGCCGTCTGGACGGTCATGTGCAGCGAGCCCGTGATGCGCGCTCCCCGCAGCGGCTGAGCGGCCGCGTGCTCGGCGCGGATCGCCATCAGGCCCGGCATCTCGTGCTCGGCAAGCCTGATTTCCTTGCGACCGAGCTCGGCGAGCGCGAGGTCGGCGACCCTGAAGTCGCGGCCCCCGGTGGCCCCGGGCACGGCGGCGGTCGATGTCGGAGCGGCGGGCGTGGCGGTCGGCGGTGTCATGCGGCCTCCTTGGTTCGTGTCGTTCGGGAAGATCTGGGGGCGGGGGGCACGGCACCGGCGTCCTGGAGCCCCGCCAGCAACCGCTGGTGCTTTTCCTGCTCGAAGCGCAGCCAGTCCTCGGCCGCGACGTGCTCCGGCCGGGCTGGCTCCGCCGCCAACCACTCCTCGACCGCCACGCGCAGCGCCGGCTCGCGCCGTAAACGCAGCGCGAAGCCGATCTCGGCAAGCCCCACCTCGAAGCGCTCCAGCAGCTCTCGCAGCGTGCGCAGCCGCTGCAGCTCGGCCGGACCGTACAGCCGGTAGCCAGAGTGGGAGCGACCGGCGCGCACGAGCCCGCTGCGCTCGACATAGCGCAGCATCCGCGCCGACCAGCCCGTCGTGGCGGCGGCCTCGTTGATCGTCAGCGCATCCTGCTCGGCGGCCCGCACGGGGCCAACCTTAGCACGAGCGTGTCAACCTTTTCAGGAAGAGGCCAGCTCAGCCTTGAACTGCTCGATCACCTCGACCGGGCCGGGATCCACGCCGCGCAGCACCGCCAGGTACAGCGAGACGAGATCGCCGAGCAGCACCAGCGAGAAGACGCGCTCGATCGTCGTCTGCCCGCGCGTCTCCACGTGCAGCGCCGCGGTCGCGTTGTCCGCGATCAGCTTGCGCGTGAGCTCCATACGCGCCTTCACGCGCGGGTGCGCGTCGCTGTCGTCGAGGAACACCGCCGAGAAGCGCCCCACGTCCTGCGCGCCCTCCCAGCCGACGATCTCGTTGTGGTCGAGCTCGGGGAGTTCGTGCGCGAAGCACGGCAGCTTGGCGTTCTCGTTGATCTGCGTCTTCCAGCGGTAGGCGATCGGGGTCGTCAGGCCGGCGCCGGCGATCACCGGTGCGCTGCCGAGCAACGTACCCGCGATCTCCTTCGCGAGCGAGTCCTCCGGCGCGCCGGGGCCCCACTCGGCGACGAGCTGCTCGGCGTGGGAGGCCGCGACGTCGATCTCCGACGTCAGGCGCGGCCCGGCGCCGCACAGCGCGGCCACCTCGAGCGCGGCGACCGTCATGTAGGCGACCGCGGCCCGCGGCTGAAACCCGCCGGGCAGCGGGATCACCGGCACACGATCCGCACGGGCGAGCTCCGCGAGGCGCCCGCCGGTCGTCACGACGACCCGCTGCGCCCCGAGCGCAGCGGCCGACTCGTAGCACGCGAGCGTCTCCTCGGTGTTGCCCGAGTAGCTCGCGCACAGCACCGTCGTTTCGGGCGTCGTCCACGGCGGCAGCCCGTAGGCGCGGGTGACGAAGATCGGCCTGGAGGCGTGGTCGCCGAGCGCGGCGCGAGCGAGCGAGCCGCCGATCGCGGAACCCCCCATGCCGGCCACGACGAGTCCCCCCGGCGTGTCCCACTCGTTCATGATCGCCGACTCCACGCGCCACAGCGCGTCGCGCAGGTGCTCCGGCAGCGCGAGAATCGCTCCGAGCTGGTCGGAGAGATCGACGCGGGCGATGCCATCGCGCGAGAGCGAGCTCACGAGTGCCTCCTCGGTCATCAGAACCTGAGCGCTCCGTCGGGCAGTGTCACGCCAGGGAAGATACGCGCACCGTGGGTCACCGTGTTGTGCGCCCCCACAGTCACGCCCTCCCCGAGCACCGCCCCGCCGGTGATCTGGCTGCCCTCGCCGACCCTGCAGCCGGCCGCGACGATGCAGTCGCGCAGCGTGCACCCCTCACCGATCTCCGCGCCATTCATGATCACCGCGCGCTCCACGGTGCTGCCCGCCCCCACCCGTACGCCTTCGCCGAGCACCACCAGGCTGCCCACGTGGGCCCCCGCCGCGACGTGCGCGCCGCGCTCGACCACGGCGGGAGGAATCACGCGCCCCTCCACGCGCGCCTCGGGGTCGACCGCCAGGTAACCCACCCCAAGGCGCTCCGCGACCGCGGTCTCGACGTTTCCCTCGATGATGTCGAACGTCGCCTTCAGGTAGCGCTCGGGCGTCCCGATGTCTAACCAGTAGCTGTCCGACGCGTAGCCGTAAAGACCGTTTCCGATCAGCAGCGGCCACACCTCGCGCTCGATCGACACGTTGCGTTCGGCGGGCACCAGCTCCAACACCTCGCGATCCAGGACGTAGGCGCCGGCGCTGATCAGGTTCGTGTCGATCGAGTCCGAGCTCGGCTTCTCCACGAAGTCCGTCACCGCCTGGTCCTCGGCCAAGTGCACCAGGCCGTACGCGCTCGGATCCTCGACGGGCACCAGCGCGAGCGTCGCGCGCGCCCCGCTGCGCTCGTGCTGGGCGATCTGCGCGGTGAGGTCGATGTCGGTCAGCACGTCCCCGTTGAGCATCAGGAAGCGCTCGTCGAGCATCGACTCCGCGAACTTCAGTGCGCCCGCCGTCCCGCGCGGGTCGGGCTCCTCCACGAAGCGCAGCCGGATCCCCAGGCCGGAGCCGTCGCCGAGCACGTTGCGCACGCTCGTCGCGAGGAAGCCGCACGACATGATCACGTCCTCGATCCCGTGCCCGCGCAGCCATTCGAGCATGTACGAGATGAACGGCCGGTCGACCAGCGGCACAACCGGCTTCGGGACCGTCGAGGTCAATGGACGCAGGCGCGTACCCTCGCCCCCGACGAGGATCACCGCCTGCATCAGCGGGCCGCCCTGCGGTTGGGTCCGGGTTTGGATCCGGGGTTCGATCTCGGGTTCGCGAGGCGCACCACTACGAATGATCCTCCCGCCGACGCCCCATCGGCTGGTCCGGCCAACCGCGGCCGATCCCCTCGTACAGCAGACCCGCCGCGCGCACCGCGTCGCGATCCAGGGCGTTGCGGCCGTCGATCACCACGCGCCCGCGCATCGCCCGCGCGACCTCGCCCCAGTCCAGCTCGGTGCACTGCGGCCACTCGGTCACCAACACCGCCGCGTCCGCATCGCGCACCGCCTCCAGCGCGCCGTCCGCGAAGCGCAGCCCCCCGCCGATCAGCTTGCGCGCCTCGGTCTCCGCGATCGGGTCGTACGCGCTGACGTGGGCCCCGTCGGCGTTCAGGCGCGCCGCCAGCACCAGCGAGGACGCCTCGCGCATGTCGTCCGTGTTGGGCTTGAACGCCAGGCCCAGCAGCGCGATCTGCTTGCCCACCAGCGTCCCGAGGTGCTTGTGCAGCTTGCCGATCACGCGCCGCTTCTGCAGCTCGTTGACCTCGATCACCGCCGTCAGGAGCTGGAAGTGGTAGCCGGAGTTGCCGGCCAGCTGTTTCAGGGCCTCGACGTCCTTCGGGAAGCAGGAGCCCCCATAGCCGATCCCCGCCTGCAGGAACTTCGGCCCGATCCGCGCGTCCAACCCCATCCCGCGGGCGACCTCGACGACGTCGGCGCCGGTCTCCTCGCAGACGTTGGCGATCTCGTTGATGAAGGAGATCTTGGTCGCGAGGAAGGCGTTGGAGGCGAGCTTGACCATCTCGGCGCTGGCGACGTCGGTACGCACGAGCTCTCCGGACCCCTCTCCCCCGTGCTCAGGATCCAACAGCGGCCGGTAGAGCTCGACGACGGCGTCGCCGGCCCAGTCTCCGATGTCCCCGACGACGACGCGGTCGGGTTGCAGGAAGTCCGCGACCGCGGAGCCCTCCTTGAGGAACTCTGGGCAGGAGACGTAGCGCAGGCCGCCCTTGTCCTGCTCGCCGAAGACGCGCTGGATCGAGGCGCCGGTGCCGCAGGGGACCGTTGACTTCATCACGAGCGCGTGGCGGTCGGAGGCGGGGATCGAGTCGACGACAGCGTGCACGGCTGAGAGGTCGGCGTCGCCGGAGTACGTGGGTGGGGTGCCGACGGCGACGAACAGGAGCCGCGCGTGCTCCAGCGCCGGCGCCAGCTCGGTCGTGAAGTGCAGGCGGCCGGCGTGGCGGCGCAGCAGCTCCTCCAGCCCGGGCTCGTAGATCGGCACCTCCCCGCGCTGCAGGCGCTCGATCTTGGCGGCGTCGATGTCGACGCACCAGACCTCGCTGCCGAGCTCGGCGAAGCCGGCGGCGGTGACCAGGCCGACGTAGCCGGTGCCGATGACTCCGATCGGCTCGCGTGCGCGGGCAGCAGCCTGCTCGGGTGGAGAATCACCGCTCATGTGGAGCCGAAGGCTAGCCGCTGGCGCTCGGGGACGGAGGCTGACCTTGAGGTTTTGCCCCTCCTACCAAGGAACCGGCACGTCGTAGGCGGCTATGTCCGGGTCGCACGTGACAACCGTGAGACGCTCACTTTGTGCTTGGGCTACGAGCATCCGGTCAAAGGGATCCTCGTGATGGGCAGGTAGGGCGCTAGCACGCAATCCGTGCAACGCCGACATTCGCAATTCGACAAATTCTTCCTCGGCCAGAATCCCAAGCATCGCGTCCGGTAGATCGAGCTTGCCGGCAGCCCGCTTGATCGCCAGCTCCCAAACCGAGGCGGCGCTGAAATAGAGCGCTGCGTCGGAGCCTTCTATCGCCCGTCGGGCGTCCGGCGTGAGCCTGGGGCTGTCGTCCAGCCACCACCGCAATGCATGGCTGTCCAGGAGCAGCGAGGTCAATCGCGCATGCCGAAGAGGCGCTCGATTTCCTCGTCGGGCTCATCGAAGTCCTCGCTCATCCAGATCTGGCCGCGTAGGGCGCCGGGAAGCGCGCAGCACCTCCGGCTTCTCCTCATCGGAGAGCTCGACAGCGGTGAAATGCTCGCTGCGCGGCCCGACGAGCAGCGCCCCTCCCCGGACGCGCGCAGGTTGCGCGCCCACTGCGTGTTGCCGCGCGGCGCGACGAGATAGCGCTGCCCCTCGAACGTCAGCTCTCGCCGTCCACGCGCCCCAGCTACCCCTCGACCGCGAGGAACGCCTCGTAGCGCCGCGCGTCGCGCAGCGCGCGCTCGCGCGCCTCGCTGCCCTCCTGGGCGCCCTCGGCGGCCTTGCGCGCCTCGTCGAGCCTGGTCTGCAGACTCGGGCGGTCGAGCGACCCCGGCGCGAGCGCTTCCTCGACGAGCACCAGCGCGCGGTTCTCGGCGAACTGGAGGTAGCCCTCGGCCTGCGCGAAGCGCACGACGTCGGACTCCGTGCGGTACAACCGCAGCTCGGTGGGTTCGAGCATCGCGAGCACGGGCTCGTGCCCGGCGAGGATGCCGATCGAGCCGGCGACGGTGCGCGTGGAGATCATCTCGACCTCCTCGGAGAAGACCTCGCCCTCGGGGGTGAGGACTTCGACTGGGAACGTGGTGCGGGCCATCAGGGGGTTTCCCGGCCAAACGGCGCCTGTGCGCGGTGTCGCATGCTTGCCCCTACTTGGCGTCCTCGAGCACCTGCTCGATCGTGCCCTTGAGGAAGAACGCGCGCTCGGGGACCTCGTCGTGCTTGCCCTCGATGATCTCCTCGAAGCCGCGGATGGTCTCGGCGATCGGGACGTACGCGCCGGGGGTGCCGGTGAACTGTTCGGCGACGTTGAAGGGCTGGGAGAGGAAGCGCTCGATCTTGCGGGCGCGCTGCACCGTGAGCTTGTCCTCGTCGGAGAGCTCGTCGATGCCGAGGATCGCGATGATGTCCTGGAGCTCCTTGTAGCGCTGCAGGATCTCCTTGACGCGGTTGGCGACGCGGAAGTGGTCCTCGCCGAGGATGTCGGGCTTGAGGATCGTCGAGGTCGAGTCCAGCGGATCGACGGCGGGGTAGATGCCTTTCTCGGAGATCGCGCGAGAAAGAACCGTGGTGGCGTTGAGGTGCGCGAACACCGAAGCCGGCGCCGGGTCGGTGAGATCGTCGGCGGGCACGTAGATCGCCTGCACGGAGGTCACCGAGCCGGTGCGCGTGGAGGTGATGCGCTCCTGCAACTGCCCCATCTCGGTCTCCAGGGTCGGCTGGTAGCCGACCTGTGAGGGCATGCGGCCCAGGAGCGCCGAGACCTCGGAGCCGGCCTGAACGAAGCGGAAGATGTTGTCGATGAACAGCAGCACGTCCTGGCCCTGGTCGCGGAAGTGCTCGGCCATCGTCAGTCCGGACAGCGCGACGCGCATGCGCGCGCCTGGCGGCTCGTTCATCTGGCCGAAGACGAGCATCGTCTTGTCGATGACGCCCGATTCCTTCATCTCCAGCCACAGGTCGTTGCCCTCGCGCGAGCGCTCGCCGACGCCGCAGAACGCGGACAGGCCGCCGTGCTCCTTGGCGAGGTTGTGGATGAGCTCCTGGATCAGCACGGTCTTGCCGACGCCGGCGCCGCCGAACAGCCCGACCTTGCCGCCCTTGGCGTAGGGCGCGAGCAGGTCGATGACCTTGATCCCGGTCTCGAACATTTCGGTCGTCGGGGTGAGGTCCTCGACGCGGGGCGCGTCCTGGTGGATCTGGCGGCGGGGCGTGTCGGCGGGCAGGTCCGCGCCGAGATCGATCGGCTCGCCGAGCACGTTGAAGATGCGCCCCAGCGTGACCTCGCCGACGGGCACGGTGATCGGGCCGCCGGTGTCGAGCACCTCGACGCCGCGGGCGAGCCCGTCGGTGGTGTCCATCGCGACGGCGCGCACGCGGTCGTCGCCGAGGTGCTGCTGGACCTCGCAGACCAGGACGTCCTCCTTGGCGGCGGCGATGTCCTCGGCCTCCTCGGCCGCGGCGGCGCCGGGGCGGGCGATCGTGATGGCGTGGTTGATCTCGGGCAGCTTGTCGGGGAACACGGCCTCGATCACGACGCCCTGGATCTCCTCGATGCGCCCGACGTTGCGCGCGGCGGAGCCGTTGGCGGCGCCCTGGGTCGCGCTGGTCGTCTCGGGGGCGGTGGCTGGCATGGTTCTCCGAATCTCCTGTCTCTTAGCCAATCTCGGTGCTATCGAAGTTTTGTCATATAGGTGAAGCCCCCTGTCGTGGCCGCTGACCAAGCCAGACAAGGACGCAGCGAGCGAAGTGTGCTCTGCACATGAGCGAGCGAGGACGCAGTATGGCGCAGGTCAGCGGTCACGACAGGCCCTCGGCGCCCGCGACGACCTCCATGATCTCCTGGGTGATCTCGGCCTGGCGGGCGCGGTTCATCTGCAGCGTCAGGTCGGTGATGATTTCCCCGGCGTTGTCGGAGGCGCTGCGCATCGCGGTCATCTGCGCGCCGAAGAAGCCGGCGGAGGACTCCAGCAGTGCACGGTAGATCGAGATCTCGACGTAGTCGGGCACGAGGCGCTGGAGGATCGCGACGGGGTCGGGCTCGTAGTCGACCAGCGCTCTCGGACCTTCGCGCTCGCCCTCCAGCTCCTCCTCCTCCTCCTCGCCGGTGAGCGTGGCGTGGGCGAGCGGCAGCAGCGTCTCACGGGAGAGCGTCTGGGTGAGCGGGGAGACGTAGGCGTTGTAGAGAATCTCGACGCGGTCGAGCTTGCCGTCGATGTAGTCGGCGATCAGCTCGGAGGCGATGTCGCGCGCGTCGGCGTAGGCGGGGCGGTCGGTGAAGCCGACGAAACCCTGGACGTCGCGCCCGCGGAACGTCAGCGAGGAAACCCCGCGGCGCCCGGCGGCGTACCAGACGGCCGCTTTTCCCTGTTCCTCGAGATCGGCACCGACGCGCACACCGGCGCGGATGACCTGTGAGTTGAAGCCGCCGGCGAGCCCGCGGTCGCCGGTGACGAGCAGCAGACCGACGTGCTGCTCAGAATCATGCTCCTGGAGGATCTTCAGCGAGGAGGTCTCCGCGCCGGCGGCCTGCGCGGCCTGGCGGGTCATGCGCCGGATCGCCTCGGCGTAGGGGCGCAGCGCGGCGATGCGCTGCTCGGCGCGCCGCAGGCGGGCAGCCGCGACCATCTCCATGGCGCGCGTGATCTTCTGGATGTTCTTGACCGAGGAGATCCGGTTCTTGACGTCGCGCTGGGAGGCCATGGCTAGGCGGCTTTGGCCTCCGGGACGGCGACGTCGTCGTCCATCGGCTGGCCCTCCTCGTCGAGGTCGTAGCCGAAGTCCCCGGCGAACGCCTCGACGGCGCTGTGGACGGCCTTCTGGGTGTCCTCGGACCAGTCGCCGCCGGCGATCTTCTCGCGGACGTCGCCGTGCTGGGAGTGCATGCGTTCGGTGAGCTGGGTCAGGAACTCCGTGACGCGATCCACGTTGATGCGGTCTACGAAGCCGTTGGTGGCGGCGTAGATCTGCACGACCTGGTCCTGCACGGGCAGCGGTTCGCGCTCGCCCTGGTTGAGCGTCTTGACGAGGCGCGCGCCGCGCGCGAGCGTGCGCTGGGTGTCGGCGTCGAGGTCCGAGCCGAACTGCGCGAAGGCCTCCAGGTCGCGGTACTGGGAGAGCTCGAGCTTGATGCGCCCGGCGACCTTCTTCATCGGGGAGATCTGGGCGTTGCCGCCGACGCGCGAGACGGAGATGCCAACGTTGATCGCGGGGCGCACACCGGAGTAGAACAGCTTGGGCTCCAGGAAGATCTGCCCGTCGGTGATCGAGATGACGTTCGTGGGGATGTACGCGGAGACGTCGCCGGCCTGGGTCTCGATCACCGGCAGCGCGGTCAGCGAGCCACCGCCGGGGACCTTCTCGCCGGTGCGCGGGTCGGCGAGGTCGTCGGCGAGCTTGACCGCGCGCTCGAGCAGGCGGGAGTGCAGATAGAAGACGTCGCCGGGATATGCCTCGCGACCGGGCGGGCGGCGCAGCAGCAGCGACATCTGGCGGTACGCGTAGGCGTGCTTTGTCAGATCGTCGTACACGCACAGCGCGTGGCGGCCGTTGTAGAGGAAGAACTCGCCCATCGCGCAGCCCGCGTAGGGCGCCATGAACTTGATCGGCGCGGCCTCGTCGGCGGAGGCGGCGACGATGATCGTGTTGTCCAGCGCGTTGTTTTCGTCGAGCGTCTGGGCGAGCGCGACGACGGTGGACATGCGCTGGCCGATGGCGACGTAGATCGAGACGACCCCGCTTTCGCGGTTGTTGATGATCGTGTCGATCGCGATCGCGGTCTTGCCGGTCTGGCGGTCGCCGATGATCAGCTCGCGCTGGCCGCGTCCGATCGGGATCATCGCGTCGATCGCCTTCAGGCCGGTCTGCATCGGTTCGGTGACGGGCTGGCGCTGGACCACGCCGGGGGCCTTGAACTCGGCCGGGCGGGTCTCGGTGGTGGCGACGTCGCCCTTGCCGTCAAGCGGGCGGCCGAGCGGGTCGACGATCCGCCCGAGCAGCGCCTCGCCGACGGGAATCTCCAGGAGCCGCCCGGTGCGCTTGACGGTGTCGCCCTCGGAGACGTGCTCCCACTCGCCGAACAGCACCGCGCCGACGTTGTCGGACTCGAGGTTCAGGGCGAGGCCGGTGACGCCGTGGGGTAGCTCGAGCATCTCGAAGGACATGCAGTTCTCCAGGCCGTGCAGGCGCGCGATGCCGTCGGCGACGGACAGCACGGTGCCGACCTCGGTCAGCTCGGCCTGGCCGGCGT